>CAVSJO010000001.1:0-315000 GCA_963728445.1 uncultured Gemmatimonadales bacterium
CGCCCACCCTGTCGTTCAGCACCCGGAACCGCTGTCGAATGTCTCCGGCGAGGTCGTCGACCCTGCCGTGGACGCCGAGGACGTGCTTCTCCACTTCCTCGAGCCGCCGGTCCATCCGGTCCAAACGCTCGTCGACGGCATCGAACCTCTTCCCGGAGCGCTCGTCGAGATCGCTCAGCCGGCGGTCCATCGCGTCCAGCCGGTCCATGACCCGGGACTCGAACCGCTCCAGGCGCAGCTCCATGGTGCGGAACCGCTCTTCCAGCGAGACGAACCGCTCCTCGAACCTGAGCTCCATGGCGCTCACGCGCCCTTCGAGCGTCCCGAACCTGCCTTCGAGTACGTCCAGCCGCTGCTCGACCGAGTCCAGCCGCTGCTCGAGGCGGCTGAAGCCCGCGTGCATCGCCGTGAGGATCTCGGCGAGCATGCCGTCGAGGTATTCCTTCGTGTCCGCGTCCATGCCCCAACATAGCCTCGCCGGGACCGGCGTTGCCATAGCGGGATGGGACCGGCCGATGGCGAGTGAGGCGCGGGAGGACTGGCACGTGGACCGGTACGCGGTCGTGTACGCGGAGGGGCGGTGGTACGTGATCGGGTGGTCGCCGGAGCGGGAGGCGGTGCGGGTGTTCCGGGTGGATCGGGTGCTGGAGGCGTCGGTTTGTGGGGAGGGGTTTCGGTGCCGGAGGATTTCGAGGTAGAGGATTACCTGGATCGCGGGAAGGTATTCAGGGCGGACGAAGTGATAGAGGTGCCGGTGATGTTTTCGAAGCGCGTGGCGCCAAGGGCGACGGAATGGGTGGGCATGAACTACCATTTTAGTCAAGATAGAAAGTAAGTGAGACACGTAAACGCCGCACCAAGAGCTGGGTCGCTGATCGAGAGCATGCGCGACATCGGCTACTCCATTGAAACAGCAATTGCCGACATTATCGACAACTCAATTGCCGCAAAGGCGAAGCGGATCGACATCCGTACTCGTTTTCGGGGAAAGGACTCGAGCATCGCGATCGTAGATGATGGAGAAGGCATGTCCGAGGCAGAGTTGATCGAGGCGATGAGGCCCGGCACAAGGAGTCCTTCTGAGGCCCGGGTGGAAGGCGATCTGGGACGTTTTGGGCTTGGTCTTAAGACCGCTTCCTTCTCGCAATGTCGCTGCCTGACCGTGATTTCGCGCAAGGATGGCAGAACCTCGGCGGCTGTTTGGGATCTTGATACCGTGGTAGAGACCAACGAGTGGACACTTGGAATTCTCGAGACGGCCACTGAGCTGAAGAATAGCAGGCTTCTGGGACAAACTGGAACCGTAGTCGTTTGGGATAAGCTGGACCGGTTGGCGGGCGAGGGTGGCGAGATTAATGAGCGAGAGCTTGATCGTTCCAGCGCGGCAGTGGCCGACTACCTCGCGCTCGTGTTCCATAGATTTCTGCTTGGACGGGCGAGCGGCAGCCGGAGTCGAATCGAACTTTTCCTGAACGGGGCCGCAATCCCGCCGTTCGACCCGTTCTTCACAGAGCGGGCATTCCAAGAACCCGAAGATGTATTTCGTTACGGAGACTCCCGGATGAAGGTCCGCACTTATACACTTCCGCATTTCAGCGCCGTACCCAAGGAGGACTGGGAGCGCTACGCCGGGCAGGAAGGCTACCTAAAGAACCAGGGTTTCTACGTCTTTCGCGGTGATCGATTGATCGTGTATGGAACATGGTTCGGGCTGATGCGCCAAGGAGAATTGACCAAACTAACGCGGGTCGCATTGGACCTTCCGACCACACTCGATGCGACGTGGAAGGTGGATGTTAAGAAGGCATCTGCTCAGCCGCCACCAGAAGTCCGGCGATACCTGCGCGGGCTGCTCGAGCGGATGAATGTCACGGGACGGAAGGTATTTCGGCATAAGGGCGCGCAGGCGACATCAAACGAACGACTTCCGGTCTGGCGCCGGATCGTCACAGGTGAAGACGTCATGTACCGGGTTGATCTTGATCATCCGGCGATAGCACACCTGCTGGAGCAGTGTCCGACCGAGGCGCTGCGGGGCCAAGTGGAAGCGGTCCTGGAGCTTGTTGCTGGAGGACTGCCCTTGGCAGCGCTCTACAATGACGTAGCCTCATCCCCGGAAAGCACGCTGCCTGCTAACCTGTCCGAGAATGCTCTTGTCGCGAGTGCGACGGCTATGGCCATCCAGCTCTACCGAAAATTTTCGAACAGGCAGAGAGTTATTGCGATGATAAGGGCGGCGGAGCCATTCAGCTTATCGTGGGACGAACTTGAACCTGTGGTGCTGAAGGTACTTGATTCCGTGGAGGAACATTGAACCAAGTCGAGAATCTCATCCGAATGGCCTCCGCGGGTCTGGCAGCAGAGCCGTCCGTAACTCCGGATGACATCCGCATGATGATCGCTCAGCTGCGATCAACATCTATGTTCTCGGAGGTGACCGATAAAGACGCGGAGAGTGTCGCTCGGATACTCGAATCACGCATGAACGTCACCATTGGAATTGGCGGTGCGGTGGTGGGCCGCGAACACCGGCCATGGGTGTCGCAAGCCCGCGGTGAGATCGACTGGTTCTATTGGCCACGATACCGTGAAATGCTTCAGAACGCGGGGTGGCCGAGCGAGGTACTCGCCGCGATGGACCGGGATACTGATCGGATTTTGGACGGGCTGGCCGACCCACGCGAGGAAGGTACTTGGGATCGTCGGGGCATGGTAATCGGAAATGTTCAGTCTGGGAAAACCGCGAACTACACAGGCCTGCTCTGTAAGGCCGCCGATGCAGGTTATCGGGTAATCGTAGTGATCGCTGGAATTCACGAGATGCTCCGTAGCCAGACGCAGCGGCGCATCGATGAGGGATTTCTCGGCTGGGACACTGGGCGTGGGCTAAGGAATCCCGGGCAGGCCGTAGTAGGTGTAGGTCGGCTTCGAGCTGGCCGCCGTCCGGGGTCTTGGACAAGCACGCTGAATGACTTTGGTGTTGGAGTCGCAGGTGTGAACATGCCTCTGCGCAATCTGACGGAGCCGGTAGTGTTCGTGGTGAAAAAAAACTACCGGATTCTCCAAACCCTTATAGATTTTCTGTATTCACAAGGAGAAACAACGGCCCCGTGTCTTGTAATAGACGATGAAGCAGATAACGCATCGATAAATATACGCTACTCAACAGACGAAGTTTCCAAGATAAACGAGTTGATTCGAAGACTTCTTAAGAGGCATCCGCGGAGTGCGTTCATCGCCTACACGGCGACCCCGTTCGCGAACGTATTCATTGACCCTGACTCCGATGATGAAATGCTTGGATCGGATCTGTTTCCCAAGGACTTCATCGTGACCATTGAATCGCCTAGCAATTACTTCGGTGCATCGGACGTATTTGGTGATGTTGACAATGTTCGGCAGAGTGTGCTGCGTTATGTGGACGACAATTCTGCTATTATTCCGATTAAGCATAAGAAGGACTTGGAGATCTCTGTTCTTCCTGAGTCGCTGCGAAAATCTGTACGGCTGTTTGTGATAGCCTGCGCGATACGAAGCGCTAGGGGGCAGGAGTCGGAGCATATGTCAATGCTCGTAAACGTATCGGTATTTAAGGATGTGCAGCGCCGGCTCGCAAATGCACTATTTAATTATGTAACAGAGATTCGCAATGCGGTGCGCGCCCACTCGGGACGTGGGCCACAGAATGGAAGTGGCAATTCCGTAATTGCGGAGCTCCGCGAAACTTGGTGGGAAGAGTATAGTGAGGCCTGTTCTTGGGTTAATCTGTTCTCGGACCTTTCTGACGCGATCATGCGGCTCGACGTTGTGGAAGTAAACAGCAACTCATCTGAGGGCCTCTCTTACCAGGACTACCAGTCCGGCAGACGAGTGATAGCTGTGGGGGGGTATTCCCTTTCCAGAGGACTCACTCTAGAAGGGCTTGTCGTTTCCTATTTTCTGAGAAATTCTCGGATGTACGATACCCTTATGCAGATGGCCAGATGGTTCGGTTATCGCCCCGGGTACGAGGACCTCTGCCGCGTCTGGATGACAGAGTCGGCAGCGGGATGGTACGCTCATATCTCAGATTCAATAGAGGAGCTGCGGGAGCAGGTGCGCGTCATGGAAACACGCAGAGCGACCCCGATGGACTTTGGCCTTATGGTGCGGTCTCACCCTGATGCGCTTATGGCGACGAGTCGGAGTAAGATGGGGGCCGGTGAAGAACGCGTCGTGTCCCTCCACCTATCTAAACAGTTCATTGAAACGCCGATTCTTCACGCGGATCGAGCCGTTCTAGAGCAGAATCTGGAGGCGGTGAAATCACTGATCGGAAGTCTACGGGAGCAGGGCAAACGAATCGAATCTGCTGAGCCGTGGCCTCCTGACGACAGCTCCGGGCACTCGAGCTACTTCCTGCGAAACGTTTACTTCCAGCCGATCCTTGAGTTTCTCAGGAGCTTTTCCGTGTATGAACGTGCAGCAGTCATCGGGTCTGATCCAATAGTGCGCTACATCCAGGAACGCACGCATGATGAACTTGAGAAGTGGGATGTTCTATTCCCGAGTGTACGGCCGTCGGCCAAGAACCCGAAAACAGAACTGCTCGGAGTTCCTCTCTGGATGCAAAGCCGTACCGCCGCGAGTTCTGACGCAGATGAGTTTCGATTGAGCACAAAGTTTCGCGTCGCAAGTCGCGGTGTTGAAAAGGCGGGCTTGGACCCGGCTCAGGCCCGAGCCGCCGAGGAAGAATTCCGATCCAGTCACAGTACGGACAATGTACCTGACCGAGTTTATAGGGAGCGACGCACAATGCCACTCCTTATAGTCCACCTGCTTTCAGTCAAGGAAGCACCCGACGCCCTCGGAGATATTGAATCTTTTCCGGTGGCCGCATGGAGTATCTCTTTTCCTGCGACGCGCGTTGAAGGGGAAAAGATAGAGTATGTCGTGAATACCACATGGATTCGGGCCCACTTCGGCATCGATGAGGAGGAAACCGATGACGAGTGATCCTTGGGCTGAAATCCCTCGCCCGCGTTCGGCAGGTGAGCTATCTGCGAGACGTGTGGATGAGAACGTCGCCGCTGATTTCTTCTGGGCGCGGGACTCAGCTGGGCGTTTTATGCTCCTACTTCAGCACGCCGCCGAATTTCCTTCCGACCTTCGTTTCCCAAAACTGCGAGGGGTCGAAATCGCGCGAGCGGTGATTTCGGATGGCAGGAGACATCTACGATTTATACTGACTGATTCTGATCAGAAGGACATTTTTTCTGAACTGTGTCGGGACATTGTAGCGGCCGCCGGTGCAACGGAGTCAGCAGATGACTCGATCAGAGCTGCTCTGACCCGCATGTGGCGGTGGCATCATCTTCTGCGAAGCCGTGGCGGCGGGCTCCTTACGGAGGAACAGCAGAAGGGTCTAATCGGCGAAATTCTTTTTATTGAGTTTGTGAGTCAACGGATGGGCATCAGTCAGGTTATGGAGAGCTGGGAAGGACCTCTGGGCGGGGCGAAAGACTTTCTGTTCCCAAGGGGGACCGCGGTCGAAAGTAAGTCATCACGGGGAACAGATGAGCGATTTCTGCATATAAGCTCAGAGTGGCAGCTCGATATGGCAAACATCGCTGCCCTCTTTCTTTCCGTTGCGGACGTCAGCCGAAGCACGAAATCCGATTCGTCAGCGCACACGCTTACAGCAATAGTTGACCGCTTGCGAAATGCAGTGGTAGGGTCTGCTCCGCAATCTTTATTAGCCTTGGAATCTAGACTCTATGCTGCGGGCTACCGTCCGGAAGACGACTACGAAGAATACTGGTGGGCCATAGCGGGACTCGAGTTCTTTGAGGTTGGTCCTGGATTCCCCAGAGTGGAAGGAAGCAGGCTCCCTGAAGGACTGGAGCGAGTAACCTATAGAATTCAGCTCAAGAGTTGCAGCGGCTTTTCCATTGAGCCCGATCGTGTCCTGAACCGTTTTGAAGCCGATGTCTCGCATTGACCCGCTCAAAGTCTTCGCTGAGGATCTGGTCCAGAATGTCCACGTCCGCGCCACGGACGCCGGCATGTTCTTCGAAGATGCCTTCTTTGAGGTGGTGTGCGAACACCTTGTGGACGCCGGCGAGATGGATGAGGCAGAGCGCGCATACTATGACTCCGGAAGAGGCATCCGCGTAGATGGTTATGGAGGCGATCCGCGAGACACGGATCAAAAGCTCACTCTTGTCGTTCTCGACGCGGTTCCTGAGCCAAATCCGGGGAACCTTACCCAGACCGAAATGGACAAGGCGTTTCGACGCCTGGAGAACTTCATTGATGGAGCTCGAAAAGGCTCGATCCAGGAAGCTCTTGATCCCTCCCTGCCCGCTTGGGCTCTCGCGGACCTTATCTCGGTGCGGTGGAATGGAATCGAAACTGTCAGGCTGTTGATACTGACGAACCGACCCCTAAGCAGTCGGGTCGATCGCAAGGAGGCCGAAGCAATTGACGGCGTCCCGGTTACGTATGGAGTTTGGGACCTGAGTCGGCTCTACCGTTTTGTCGAATCGGGATCAGAACGGGAGACGCTTGAGGTGGACTTTCTTGAGGAGTTTGGCCACGGGTTGCCCGCTCTTGCAGCAAACATTCAGGACGCCGATTACCGCACATACTTGGCCGTCATACCAGGGGCCGATTTGGCGCGGATTTACGACCGATGGGGCGCGCGCCTGCTTGAGCAGAACGTGCGCGTCTTCCTACAGGCCCGGTCAAAGGTCAACAAGGGAATCAAGTCGACGCTTGAAAATGAGCAGCACATGTTTCTGGCGTATAACAACGGAATCGCTGCTACGGCAGAAGACGTCGTAACTCGGGCAGGACCTCAAGGAGTAGAGATCGCGCGGGTCAAGAACCTTCAAATCGTGAACGGCGGACAGACTACCGCGTCCATACATCGCGCCAGTAAGAGCCAAGACCTCAGCCAAGTGTTCGTGCAGATGAAGCTTGCGGTAATTGACCCTGCACAGGTGGAGGACGTAGTTCCCCGAATATCCGAGTACGCAAACAGCCAGAACCGTGTGAGTCAAGCGGATTTCTTCTCCAATCACCCCTTCCACGTCCGTATGGAGGAATTCTCGCGGCGCATTTATGCCCCATCAGCTGAAGGCGAGTTCCTGCAAACGCGGTGGTTCTACGAACGTGCGAAAGGTCAATATCTTGAAGCTTCTGCGTACATGACCCCTGCCGAAAAGCGGGAGTTCAAGAAATTGCATCCGAACAAGCAGAAGTTCACGAAGACTGATCTCGCGAAGTTCATGAACGTCTGGCGGGCAATCCCGCACGTTGTAAGCCTTGGCGCTCAGAAGAACTTTGCCAAGTTTGCGGAATTCGTGGCCTCCGCCTGGGGGGAGAAATCAGACGCGCGCGCAGGCATTGAGTTCGACGAGCGGTTCTTCCGCCATGCCATCGCCAAAGCAATCATATTCCGAACAACAGAGAGGATCGTTTCTGCTGCCGAGTGGTATGAGGGCGGCTATCGCGCGAACATCGTCGCATTCTCGATTGCAAAACTTCACCAAGAATATCAGCGGCGGGGGCTGGTGCCGGATTTTGACAAGATCTGGGAATCCCAGCAGGTACCTGCCGGGTTGCAGCGGTCGATAGGACGTATCGGTCGCACTGTTTCTCGAGTCTTGATCAATCCGCCGGATGGGATCGCCAATGTTACCGAATGGGCGAAAAAGGCATCGTGCTGGGACCGAGTAAGGGAGTTGGAGATCTCAGATCTGTGTCTCGAATCGAACTCGATCAAGCCGGACCAGGAAAGAGCTGAGAAGAGGGCGGCCCGCAAAGACTTCCATGTTGTTCAGGGAATGGTAGCGCAGATCTTTGTGGTCAATGCCGGCGGCGAGTTCTGGGAGAGTGTGCGAGAGTGGGCTGCGGCGCATAAGGCTGCTTCACAGAAAGAGCTGGATATACTCGGGGTCTGTGCGAAAATCGATTCCGGTGCGTTTCCAAGTGAGAAGCAGAGCGCCGTCGCTCTGCAGGCATTGTTGCGGTTTACTCACGAAGAAGGGTGTATCCTCGGGCGCGACTTACTTAGGGATGCCCCTTTCGGGTAGTCAATCCGCTACCGGGAGAGCAGAATGGCAACGACTGCCGCAATTCGCTTGGCAAGATATGGCGGCACTGCATTTCCGACCTGCACGTACTGCTGGGTTCGATTACCGAAGAAAACATAGTCGTCGGGGAACGTCTGAATTCTTGCTGCCTCGCGAACGGTGAGACTTCGGCACTGCGGGGCATCAGGATGGATGAAGTAGTGTCCGTCCTTCGATATGTGACTCGTGATCGTGGTTGCCGGACTATCGGGAACCTGCACCCGAAAACGGTCGGCGAACTTGCCGGTTCCCCAGTTCGCGTGGTTCGGTGCAAGCGCTGCTGGGAAATCAGGCGCTTTCGGTGACCGCCCTTGTACGGCAGCATAGCAGGCCGCGAACAGGTATCGGCCAAGATCGGCCGGCATGTGGCTTCTCGCTTCGTGATTCTGAATTCCGAACGGAGGCGAAGTGAATAGCCACTCCCGAAGAGGCCCTTCAAGAGGGGGCGAGGCAGCATAGAGGCCCCCCCGAAGATTCGCTACCCGTTCAGCTTCCTGAAGCGCGTGATCCAGTTCTCGTATAAATTCCTCTGCATCGCCGGCGTGCAGTGCCGCGGTCGTCTTGAGCGCGCGGCGGATTCTCTCGCCCTGGTTCGAGAGTGCCTGAAGCCAGGACTGATTTCCGTTAGCTCGTCGGCTGACGGAGCTGGGAATTCGGGGCAGTCCGGCCAGCACCTGCTGAAGGGGCACAGCAGCAGGCGCTTGGCGGAAGATGTCGGGAATCCACGTCCGGAGATCTACGCCTGTAGCTTCCAGCCGCGTAACCTGATCCTTGCGGACCCCGAGGACGATCACTCGATGGCGCGCCTGGGGTATGCCGTAACGCTCAGAGCGGATGACGAAATCATATGGATCGGCAGCATTGAAGAGCCCCGCCTCGTCGGACTGCGGGTCGAGCGGGAAAACTGAGTAGCCGGATGATTCCAGGTCATCGATGATGCGGGTGAATACTCCCTCTTGTCTCACCCGAGCGGAAAGTATTCCCTTGACGTTTTCCATCACGAAAGCCGCCGGCTGGGTCTGCTTCAGGATGCCAACGTACTCTTCGTACAGATAGTGCCGCCGGTCTCGCTCTGGCCGATACCCGCGGATGCCCCGGTTGCGAGCGCGGCCGACAAGCGAATAGGCTTGACACGGAGGCCCCCCGATCAGAATCGAATCAGATCCCACGCGTTCCAGTGCTGTCCTGATGCGGTCCTGCGACGTTCGGTTCCCACCGAGTTCCGCGAGTACCGCCTCGGCCGATGCCTCTTGCCACGCGTCGTAAACCGAGTTGCTCTGTCGTTCTAGAAACCGAGCCTCAGCATCCCTTGCCGAAGGATCGAAATCCTCCCAGTCAATCATCAGGCACCGTCGACGGGCGGTTCGGTAGAAGGCTCGGAACCGGAGCGTCCTGTGGGCAGCCCAGTCCTTCTCGATAGACAATGCCGTCCTGAAAACGGCGGATGTCATGCCGGGACGCCTGTACTCGCTGAACCCCTCGCTGAGGCCTCCCGGGCCGGCGAAGAGATCCACGACCTGATAGGTTTGAGGTGATTGCAATGTCAGACAGGTGTGATATGGATGGTTGACAACCTTGATCCCGAGGCGCGGGCACGCCTGATGTCGCGGATCCGGAGCTCCGACACCAAGCCGGAGATGACGGTCAGAAGTTACTTGCATGGGCTCGGGTACCGCTACCGCCTTCACGCATCTGATCTACCCGGAAGCCCTGACATAGTTTTCCGCGCCCGCCGTACCGCGATTTTTATTCATGGCTGCTACTGGCACCGGCACTCAGGCTGCACCTTGGCATATGAGCCGAAATCAAGGAAGGGGTTCTGGCAGAAGAAATTCGAAGATAACGTCACTCGCGATCACCGCGTGAAGAAGAAGCTGGAGGATGCGGGGTGGAAGGTGATCATCGTCTGGGAGTGTCAGACAAGAAGTGGAGACCTTCGCTGGATCCCGGACGAGATCGACCAAGTCGGTGGTGCCTCGCCGGAGGCGCACCGTGATTGAGTGGGAGAACGACATGTGCAATTCTATTCCCGCAGATTAGCAGTTGAATGGCTGTTCGGGTCGCGGATCGAAGAGGGGCTCGCCCGCAAATTGAAGTCCCGCCACGTCGGACTGGTGCAGGTCGCGGCCATCCTCAGGAGATAATTCCTGTGACAGATTTCTTTATTTCGCACGCAATTGTTCGACGAGGGAACCGGGGTCGAGACAAGGTTCCTCTAGCTGAAACTCGGCGACTATTCGATGAGATCGACGTGAGTGGAGGCACGGTCGAAATCTGAATCGACCTCACGCACTTTGGCATTGAACGCTGATATCGTTGATGAACCGGATGTGGGCGACGCGTCTCTGGCCCTTCGGCATTGCGAAATTCGCTGAGCCGCACTCGAGCATCTGGATACGCTCAAGTGCCGACTTGGAGTTCGCGGAAGGGCACCTTCCGGCGGCGGCGCCGCGGGAGAGCGGCGTCGCCGTACCGGTCCGAGGGTCATTCCGGGGCCGCGCACCGCGACGCGCGGGCCGGGGATGTTACCGCCCCGTCCAGGAGTCCCGGTCCGAGGAGCCCAAGCAATCAATCGCGGCAGCTGGCCGCATGTAAGCAAGCTCTGGCGCCGAATCTCTAGCAGGGTCGGACTACGATGACCTCCAGCCTCGCCTGGCTCGACCACGACGCGTCCGCCCGCGAGCGGACCAAGCGGATCCTCGCGCTGTTTCAGGAGAGCGGAACCCAGGACCAGCTCGGGCTCGGCGGGATCCGCGACTCGTTCGCGGATCTGCTCTTTCCTGGGACGAGCACGATCCAGACGCGGCTCCGGTACTTCCTGTTCATCCCCTGGATCTACACGCGCCTCGAGCAGGACGAAGTGCCGGCGCGACGATTCGGCGCCGTCGCCCGTGAACGGGAGCTCTCTCTGGTCGAACCGCTGTTGTCGAAGAGGGAGGACGGCGTCTTCGGGAGGACAGCGGGCAAGGACCTGAAGCGGCTGCCCAGCGAGGTGTACTGGGGCGGGCTCGGGAGCTGGGGCATCCGCCGGTTCGCCGCGTCCCGGGACCAGTACCATCGCGCGGTGGACGACATCTACCGCCGCCGCAAGGCAAGCCGGGGCTCGGCCCGAGAGCGGGTCGATGAGGACGACGGGGTCATCACGTGGCACCGCGAGCTGCCGGCGCCGCCCGAATCGTTTCCCGAAGACGCGACGCTGCAGGTCACGTTCCCGGAAGCGGAATTCCTGCGGGACCGCATCGTCGCCGAGCACCCTGCGTCGCTCCTCGCCTGGCTCGCACTCCGTGACGGGAGTACCGCCGTCCCCTATGTCTGGGAGCACCCGCTCGAAGATGAGATGCTGCCGCAGCACCGTCGGATCCTCCGGCACGGACGGCTGTTCTCCGAGGCCATGCACGGCGCGCCGCTTTTGTACAACCTGATGCTGTCCGAGTTGGCGGCCAACGAGGAGATGGCCGACGAGAATCGGTCCCTGTATGCGGAGTGGACCGAGTCGCTGAACGTCCCCGATCTCATGGGCTGGAACCTCGACGAGCTGTTCGCCATCGCACGCGGCCAGGGCGGCCACACAATCACGGTCCCGACCGAGGACTTCGTGCGGCGCTGGGTCGCACTCGTGCGGGAGGGGCCGGAGCGGATTCCGGACAGCCGAGACGCGCGCGAGCTGATCCGACGCAGGGAGATGCTGCTCAAGGGGGCGCGTTCGTTGTTCCGAAACCGTCGCGCGCTCGAGGAACGCTACAACGGAGGCCTGGGGCTGGGCCGCCACAACTTTCGCTGGCCGGACGTGCAGGTGCTGCTCAACGACCTGCACGCGGGGCTCTCGGGGGTGTGAACATGCTCGATCCGGACAACCGTCGGCTCTACACGGACGCGCTTCGGCCCCCGCCGGGATACCGGTTCGGTGACGGCGTCGCGACCACGTACGCGCTCGACCTCCAGACGCTGCTCACCATCCCCCTCCACCTCGCCCTCTTCTCGGCCGAGCAGCCGGTGGAGGAGCTTCTGCGCGACGGCGTCGCGCTGCTCGAGGCGCTCCGACGCACGGCGGAACGCGTCACGGTCTACACGCAGTCCTCCCGAATCACCGACCCGGCAGTTCCGCACGTCCTCTACTCGCTGCTGGAGCGGACGGTGGTGGAGGTCGAGGCTCCCGCGCGGAACGGGAGCTTCCACCCGAAGCTGTGGCTGATCCGGTTCGACGAAGCGGACGGCGAGAGCAGTCTGCTGAGGCTTCTGGTCCTGTCGCGGAACATCACGGCGGACCGATGCTGGGATCTGGTGCTGACGCTGGAGGGGACACCCGCCCGGGCCCCGGTGGCCGCGAACCGACCACTGGGGAGCCTCGTCGAGCGGCTGCCGTCGCTGGCGGTACGGCGCGTCTCGGCAGCCCGAGCTGAGAAGACGCGGCAGATGGCCGCGCTCGCGCGCGAGACACGATGGGAGCTGCCTGCCGGCTTCGACGAGGTCCGCTTTCACGCGTTGGGTCTCGGAGGCCGACGCGAATGGCTGCCGGACTGGAGCACCGAACTCGCCGTCGTGTCGCCATTCGTGTCCGCGGCCGCGCTCGAGGCACTGGCGGACTCGACCGAAGCGCCCCTCGCGCTCGTTTCGCGGCCGGAAGAGCTCGCGAGGATCCCACCGTCCGTCCTCAAGGGGTTCAAGAGGGTCATGGTCCTGGCCGAGCAGGCCGAGAAGGAGGCCGGTGAGGACGCGGCCGCCGCCGGGGACCGACGCCTGCCGAACCACGGCCTCCACGCCAAGGCCATCGTGGTCAAGCGCGGCTGGGATACGCACCTGTACGTCGGCTCGGCCAACACGACGAACGCTGCGCTGGTCAATGGCGCGAACGTCGAGCTGATGGCCGAGCTCATCGGCAGGCGCAGCAGGGTCGGGGCTGTGGAGGACCTGCTGTCGGCCGACGGTCTCGGCAGCCTGCTGGTCGACTTCGAGCCGCCGGACGAGGCCGACGACCTGGACCCGACCGCGGAGCAGGCGCGCGAGGCGCTGGAGGTCGCGCGCCGTGAGCTGGCCAGGAGCGGACTGGAGATCCGGTTTGCTGGAAGGCGCGGAGGGATGGACCGGCGAGCTCACGTGCGCGCTGCCGATCGCAGGTGCGGGAGTCGCGAGCGTGCGGGCGTGGCTCGTCACCCGAGACGGAAGGACGGCGTCGGACGCACGCGGACTGCTCGCCGGCGAGCCGGTGCGCCTCCAGCCGTCGCTGATCCAGCACGTCACGTCGTTCGTCGCGTTCGAGCTGGTGGCCGAAGGCGCCGACGAGCGAGTTCGGTTCGTCCTCGGGCTGGCCGCCGTCGATCTGCCCGTGGAGGAGCGGGACGCCGCCGTCGTTCGGGACGTGATTCGAAATCGCGACGGCTTCCTTCGCTACGTCATGCTGCTGCTCGCTGAAGCCGCGGACGACGGTGATGTCTTCGGTACCGGCTCGGCGTCATGGGGTCAGGTCAATGGGAGAAGGGTGGAGGACGATCTGCCGATCTTCGAGCACCTGACGCGAGCGTACTGCCGCCAGCCGGACCGACTCGAGGCCGTGCGCAGGCTGATCGACGAGATCGGCGCGGAGGAGGGCAAGCGGGTGGTGCCCGAAGAGTTCCGGGAGCTGTGGCAGGTGTTCGAGCGTGCAACCGCGGCCGAGCCGGGAGAGGCCCCGTGAAGCTCGACCGGTTCGACTCCGAGCGCGCGTTGTCCGGCCTCAAGGACTTCCAGCGCGACACGGTCGACTACGTGTTCCAGCGCATGTGGCTCGATGAGAACCCGGCCACCCGCTTCCTCGTGGCCGACGAGGTCGGGCTCGGCAAGACGCTGGTGGCCCGGGGCGTCATCGCGAAGACGGTCGAGCACCTGCGCCGCAGCGTCGAGCGCATCGACGTCGTCTACGTGTGCTCGAACGCGGCCATCGCGCAGCAGAACGTCAATCGCCTGAACGTCATGGAGGACGAGCACGTGGCCATGGCGACGCGGCTCACGCTCCTCCCGCTCGAGCTCGACCGGCTTGCCGGCAACCGCGTGAACTTCGTGTCGTTCACGCCAGGGACGACGTTCGACCTCAAGTCCCGAGGCGGCCGCTGGGAAGAGCGCGTCCTCCTGCACTGGCTGCTCGCCCCGGAGCTCCGGGAACACTCGCACGCGTTGCTGAACGTGCTGCGCGGTACGGTCACCTTCCAGAACTTCCGGCATCGCGTGTCGCAGCGCGGTCAGACGGTTAATCAAGACCTGAGGCGGCGTTTCGTCGAGCACGTCTGTGGCGACGTCGCGCTGATGGAGCGCCTGCACGACGTCTGCGACCGGTTCCGCGAATACCGGCCTTCCATTCCCCACGAAGACAAGTCGCTGCAGTACGAGCTGATCGGCGACCTGCGCCACCGCCTCGCGCGCGTGTGCGTCGACGCGCTCGAGCCCGATCTGGTGATCCTCGACGAGTTCCAGCGTTTCCGCGACCTGCTCGACGGCGACAGCGACTCTGCGCGCCTCGCCCGCTCCCTCATGAAGTACACGACCCCCGAGGGCCACGACGTGCGCGTCCTTCTGCTCTCCGCGACGCCGTACAAGGCGGTGACGTACAGCGGCGAGGCCGAGGACCACTACTCGGACTTCCTGCGGACCGTGGGTTTTCTCTTCGGCGATGCTGCAAAGGTGGCCGTCCTCGAGGAGGCGCTCCGTGTCTACCGGCGCGGGCTGTATGCCCAGGATCAGGACGGCGACCTGACGCTCGCCCGTAATCAGATCGAGCGGATGCTGCGCTCGGTCATGGTCCGCACGGAGCGAGTCGGCAGCACGGCCGGTCGGGACGCGATGCTGGCGTCACGCTGTTCGACGGCCCGTCTCACAGGCGAGGATCTCGAGCGGGCGCGTCTGCTCGACGTGGTCGCCCGGGAGGTCGAGGCGCAGGACACGATCGAGTACTGGAAGTCGACGCCGTACGCGCTGGAGTTCATGAAGGATTACCAGCTGCGGCGGAAGCTGGACGACGTCGCCAAGAAGCCGCCGGCGGCCGTGGTCGAGGCCGTCCGCAGTCGTCGGCCGCGGGCGCTGTCCCGGAAGCGGATCGCCCGCTACCGGGACGTCGAGATCGGGAACGGGCGGCTGCGCGTCCTGGTCGAGGAGATGATCGACAAGGGGCAGTGGCAGCTCCTGTGGATGCCGCCGCTGCTGCCGTACCTGCAGCCCGGCGGCGCGTACGCGGACGTGCCGGACTTCACGAAGGCCCTCGTCTTCTCCGCGTGGAACGTCGTGCCGGACGCCATCTCCGCGGTCTGTTCCTACGACGTCGAGCGGCGGATGGTTCGCAGCAGCGGCGGCAGCCCACCCGATTATCGCAGGCTGCATCGCTCGCGCAGTCCGCTGCTGCGGTTAGCAGACACGAAGGGACGCGCCACCGGCATGAACGCGCTGGCGCTCATGTACCCGTCGGTGGCGCTCAGCCGCGGCTTCGATCCGCTGCGGCTCTCGCTGGAGATCGGGCGTGGCGAGCCGGCTCAGCTCCCGGATGTAAGGCGGCACGTGGGTGAGCGTGTGGAGGAGATGCTGGTCGCGACCGGGCTGTGGCCGCGCCCCGGCGACGGGCCGCCGGACCAGCGCTGGTACTGGGCGGCGCTGGCGATCCTGGATCGACCGCACCTGACGGGTCTACGCAAGTGGATGAAATCGTCGAGGGGCTGGTTCGCGGCTCTTTCGACCGCCGACGAGGACCGTGCGCTTCGCAGCCACATCGACCAGTTCCGCGAGGCCGCTGACGGCTCGCTGGACCCCGAGCTCGGCCCATCGCCCGAGGACCTCGTCGCGGTGTTGACCGATCTGGCGCTGGCCGGACCCGCGATCTGCGCCGCGCGGGCGCTGCGCCGGGTCGGCCCGGAGCTCGAGTTCGGCGACAGGTCGTTGTGCCACGCGGCCGCCGAGATCGCGGCCGGCTTCCGTACGCTCTTCAATCTGCCGGAGACGATCTCGCTGCTGCGCGGCGACGACGAGGACGCCTACTGGAGGCTGGTGCTGCAGCACGGGGTGGACGGCAATCTCCAGTCGGTTCTGGACGAGTACGTGCACCAGCTGCGCGAGTCGCTCGGTCTGTTCGAGCACTCGCCAACGGAGGTCGTGGATGGCGTCGCGGATGCCGTGGCCTCGGCGCTTTCGCTGCGCACGGCCCCCATCGCGGCCGACGAGCTCGTCGTCAGCCGAGCCGGCAATCTGCGCTTCAAGCGCTTTCGACTCCGCACCCGGTACGCCCTGCGCTTTGGCGACCTCCGGGACGACCAGGACAAGACGCTGGCCCGCGCCGACGTCGTGCGCTCCGCGTTCAACTCGCCCTTCCGGCCGTTCATCCTGTCGACCACGTCCGTCGGCCAGGAAGGCCTCGACTTCCACCCGTACTGCCACGCCGTCTACCACTGGAACCTGCCCTCGAATCCCGTCGATCTGGAGCAGCGGGAAGGGCGCGTGCACCGCTACAAGGGACACGCGGTGCGGAAGAACGTGGCGCGGAAGTTCGGGCTGGTGGAGTTGCTTCGTCGAATGGAAGAGGGAGACGATCCGTGGAAGCAGCTGTTCGACGCCGCCGCCGAGGACCGCGCGCAAGGCGCCAATGAGCTACAGCCGTACTGGATATACGAAATCCCGGGTGGCGCCCGTGTCGAGCGGCGCGTGCCGATGTTCTCGTTCAGCCGGGAAGTGGGGAAGCTGGAGCGGCTGAGGAAAGGACTGGTGGTCTATCGGTTGGTGCTCGGGCAGCCGCGGCAGGAGGATCTGATGGAGTTTCTTGAGAGTGACCATAATCTAGCAGGGTATGCGATTGACCTTAGGCCGCGAAGATCGTAAACGGCCGTTAAGCCTATTTCTTGTCCCCAGGCGGGGTGAAAATAAGTTTTCTTACTGAGTACCTGATTGATAGCCGTCGCAGGCTAACGCAAGATCTCTGAGCCCTTCACCTTTCGTATTATTAAGACTAATAATCCAATCTATTTTTCCACGCAGTGATGTCAATTGCTCGCCTGTAGGTACAATATTTTGCGATGAGGCAAAGAGTAAGACGGACGGTATTCCTCGAATGTATTCCGGCGTCGGACTTACGGATGAATTAACCACCAGTCCCAACATCCGGTGCTGGCAAAAGGCTCAGTCGCGCATTCGCTTACGCAGCGAACCTGCACCGCGATCAGGTCCGCAAGGGCAAGTCGATCCCGTACATCTCGCATCTGATGCAGGTGTCAGGACTGGCGATGGAGGCCGGGGGCGACGAGGACGAGGCCATCGCGGCACTGCTCCACGATGTCATCGAGGACGTTCCTGCTGGTGGCGCCGATCGGGTTCGGGCGGAGATACGCACACTCTTCGGCGACGATGTCCTTCGAATCATCGAGGGGTGCAGCGACTCGGATACGCAGCCGAAGCCGCCGTGGCGGGAGAGGAAGGGGCGATACATTCAGCACCTTGGCGAAGCGGAGCGCGGGGTCCTGCGGGTCGCCGCGGCCGACAAGCTTCACAACGCGCGGGCCGTCCTGTCCGATCTGAGGGAGCTTGGCGAACCGCTCTGGGATCGCTTCAATGCGTCGAAGGAGGAATCGCTGTGGTTCTATCGAGCCCTCGTCGACGCCCTGCGCCGGGCCGATGCACCTCGTGGGCTTACGGACGAGCTGGACCGCGTGGTCACCGAGATCGAGAGTGTTGCCAGGCCGTCCGAAGGGTGAAGTGAGCGTGTCCTCCAGCCAGCGGAGGTTTCCACCGAACGGCAACCGGGTCAAAACGGTATTTCATCCCGGTGAACGTGCGCGTGCCGGCGCCAGGCGAGGACGCGGAGTACCGGGTCATGTTTCGGGTGGATCGATCGGCCGCATGACGCAGGACCGGCCGGTCCGGGTCCTCGCCGCCGTCTTCCGCCGCAACGGCGACTTCCTCGTCGCACGCCGGCCCGCGGGCAAGCGACACGGCGACCTCTGGGATTCCGCAGTCTTCAACGGAGGCCGTTCGAGCGCGCGGGGGACCGGATCCTCATTGCCGCCGACAACTTCGAGAGGGAGTTCGACCAGTCGCTTCTCCGCGGCCCTGCCGTCCCGACCAGCCATGGATCTGCCCCGACGCCTTGCACAACGTAGCCCCGGATCCGACCTGGGGGCGTGCTGTGCCGAGAATCGGCGAGTTCTTCGGAATCACCATCACGATGTATTACAATGATCATGCGCCGCCGCACTTCCACGCGATGTACGCGGAGTACGAGGCCACGGTAGCGGTCGACACCTTGGAGCTCATGAGCGGAGCACTGCCGAACCGCGTGCTGGGCCTGGTCCTGGAATGGGCCGCGCTGCATCGCCTCGAGCTGCGAGACAACTGGGAGGCGGCAAGAGAGGGCGAGTCCCTCGAGAGAATCCCGGGCCTCGACTGAATTGGAGGGCAATGATGGTACGGGTCAATCGGGTGACACCGCTCGAAGGTCACCGGCTCCGGGTCGGATTCAGCGACGGGACGGAGCGAGTGGTCGACGTCGATTCTTTCCTGCGGGGGCCGATCTTCGAGCGGGTTCGAAACGAGCCAGGTTTCTTCGAAATGGTGGAAGTCGATCGGGAGCTGGGCACCGTCGTCTGGCCGAATGGCGCCGACATCGATCCCGACGTGCTCTACGGAATCGCGCGGCCGGCGTGGATGGAACAGGAGACCGGGTAGCGCCATGCCAACCAGGGCCGCCGCGGGCTAGATCGGCTCGGTGACGGAACCAAGCCTGATCCCGGTGCTCGCGGCCGTAATCCATTGCGACGGCAGCTACCTCGTCGCCCGGCGCTCGCGCGATCGGCGGCACGGCGGCCTCTGGGAATTCCCGGGCGGGAAGCTGCAAGAGGGCGAGTCCTGGCTCTACGCGGCGCGTCGGGAGCTGCGTGAAGAGCTCGGGATGGAGGTGCGTTCCGTCGGCCGGGTGCTATTCGAGCGGCAGGACCCCGGCAGCGCCTTCGTGATCTCGTTCGTAGAAACGGAGGCCGAGGGTGAGCCTCAGCCGCTCGAGCACGAGGAAGTGCGCTGGGTCGCGCTCGAGGATCTGGACGCGCTCGACTGGGCGCCCGCGGACCGCGCCTTCGTGGACCATCTCCTGGCACAGTGACCATGGACCTCGACTACGACCTGCGGCTGCGGCTGGCGGTGTTCGAGCACGTGGATCGCCTGCGACGCGCGGGCGGCGGCGTCGTCGCCTCGAAGCAGCTCAACGAAGGCATCCGCTTCGAGGGGCGACGGGTGCCGATCTGGAATCAGCAGAAGGGCATCTTCCGGCCGGCGGTGCTGAGGAAGAGCGGCGTCGCCCTGACGGTGCAGACGTCGTTCCGGAGCCCGTACGACGACCGTGCGGACGCGGGCGACGACCGGTTCGTGTACCGGTACCGCGGCGAGGATCCGGAGCATCCGGACAACGTGGCGATGCGGCTGGCCATGCAGACGCGGCGGCCGATCCTGTACCTCGTCGCCGTGCAGCCGGGCGTGTACCAGCCGATCTTCCCGACGTACGTCGTCGGCGACGTGCCGGAGCGGCTCGCGTTCATGCTGGTCGCGGATACCGTGGGCGCGGTGAGCGCGGGCGCGCTCGACCCGGACCTGCACGCGCCGCTGAAGGCGTACGTCACGCGCGAGGTGAAGCAGCGGCTGCACCAGCGGCGGTTCCGGTTCATGGTGCTGTCGGCCTACCGCGAGCGCTGCGCGATGTGCAGCCTGCGCCACGCGGAGCTGCTCGACGCCGCACACATCCGCCCCGACCGCGACGAGCGCGGGCTGCCCGAAGTGCCGAACGGGCTGTCGCTGTGCCGCATCCACCATGGCGCGTTCGACGTCGATATCGTGGGCGTGGACGCCGACTACCGGATCCACGTGCGCGAGGACGTGCTGGAGGAGATCGACGGGCCGATGCTGCGGCACGGGCTGCAGGAGCTGCACGGGGGGAAGCTGATCCTGCCGCGGGCTGCGCGAAATCGGCCGAACCGGGAGTACCTGGCGGAGCGGTTCGAGAGGTTCGGGCGGGCGGGGTGAGGGGGGGTGACGGCTGAATGCGAGATGAAGCTGGCCGATCAAGCCATGGACCGGCCCGGCGGGGATCGGGTAGATTCGGGTAACGTCCAAATGCCAGTGCTGGGATTCGAACGAGGTGCATCATGGCGAAGCGATCCGGTTTGAAGAAGCGGGTAGTGCAGAACTCCGCCAAGACGGGAACCTTCACGCGCAAGCAGGCACGCGACGCGGCGAAGAAGGCCGCAGCACAGCGGACGAAAGACTCGAAGTCGAAATCGTCGTCCTGAGTCTTCTCGGTCCCTGACGAAGGGTGAGGATGCCCGCCAATGACTACGAAAAGAACGTCTTCCTGAACTGTCCGTTCGATCCAAAGTTCAAGACACTGCTCGAAGCGATCGTCTTCACCATCCATGACTGCGGGTTCATCGCCCGGAGCGCCCTCGAGGCCGAGGATGGGAGTGAGATCCGGATCGCGAAGATCTACCGTCTGATCGAATGCTGCGGGTTCGGGATCCACGACCTTTCGCGCACGGAATTGGATGCTGTGAACGAGCTCCCGCGGTTCAACATGCCACTGGAGCTCGGTCTTTTTCTGGGCGCAAAGCGATTCGGTAGTGCGACTCAGCAGCGGAAGAACTGCCTCATCCTCGACAAAGAGCCGTACCGCTATCAGAGGTTCTGTTCGGACATTGCGGGTCAGGACGTTCGAGCACACGGCGATGATCCCGACACTGCGATCGCGCTCGTTCGCGACTGGCTTCGAACCGGATCATCAGGTAGTGGAATCAGAATGCCGGGATCGGCGAAGATTCAGGAGAGGTATGCTGCATTCCGGCTTGATCTGCCGCTCATGGCCGACGAGTTGGACTGGGACCCGGACGAACTCATCTTCAACGACTACACAAACCTGATTGCGTCGTGGCTGCAGACAAATCAGTGGTGAGCGAGTTGTAGAGCCTCGTGGGTGGGTGATTTCGGACCGGGCGGCCACTGTGGCGAGGCGTGAAGGCCGCGGCGCCGATGGCGGAGGAGCAGCTCACGTTCCCGATCGCACCCCTTGCAACTGAAGGTGTACTTCCACCATAATGATGTAAAGGATGATCCAATGGCGCTCAACATCAAGAATCCGGAGGTCGAGCGGCTCGCGGACGAGGTCGCGGCGCTGACCGGGGAATCGAAGACTGAAGCGGTTCGACGTTCGCTCGCCGAAAGGCGCGCCCGACTACGCGTCCGCATCGATTCGGCGAGCCGCGAAAGGCGATTCCAGCGGTTCCTCGAACGCGAGGTGTGGTCCCGGATCCCGGCCGACCAGCTCGGCAGGGCGCCGAACAAGGCGGAACGGGAGCGTATCCTTGGCTACGGCCAGGAAGGCGTATGATCGTCGACTCGTCGGCGCTGCTCGGCATCGTGTTCAAGGAGGCAGGGCACGAGGAGTTGCTCGCGAAGATCCGGTCGGCAGCGGCGGTCGCTGCCGGCGCGCCGACGCTTGCCGAAACCGGGATCGTCCTGGCCGCGCGGCTGGGTGAGTCATCCCGCGGCCTGCTCGAGCGGCTGCTCGACGAGATCGGCGTCGAGGAGATCCCGTTCGGCGAAATTCACTGGCGCGAAGCCGTGGACGCGTTCCGCCGCTACGGCAAGGGGCGGCATCCGGCGGCCCTGAATTTCGGCGACTGCCTCACGTACGCTGTCTGTTCTCTTGCGGGCGACGCCCTGCTGTTCACGGGCGACGACTTCTCGCACACGGACCTCGAGCCCGCCTGACTCCGGCGCCCGCCGAGCTCGCATCACTACGCCGCGATCGGCGCAGGCGAGCTGGAGCTCCGGGCGGTGGACCGGAGGGTCTCGGCCACGTGCCGGAATGGGGAATCTTGCATTTCCAGCAATGCAAGATTAGAGTATCGTTCTGATGGCCAGCGATCTCCATTCCCGCATTTCACGCCGCTTGCGCACAACCCGCGAGGAGCGAGGCCTGTCGCAGGAGCAGCTCTCGCAACATCTGGGATTCAACGACCGCCAGACGCTGTCCGCCATCGAGAACGGCACGCGGCGGATTGCACCCGAGGAGCTGACGCGAGCGGCCGAGGTCCTCGGTGTTCGAATCGATCACTTCACGGACGCCTTCCGGCTCCACGGCGAGGGCGAGTTCTCGTTCCGCGTTTCCGATCACGAGACGGCCGACCTCGAGGAGTTCGAAGAACGGGCGGGTCGCTGGGTGGCGACCTATCGCGAGCTGGCGGCGCACGAAGGGAAGCACCTGTCGCACATTGCCGTGAAGCTGGAGCTCACGCGCGAATCGGCGTTCGAGGATGCGTGGACGGCGGCGGAGGAGCTGCGGCAGACCTGGAAGCTCGGAGACGCGCCGGCGAGTGAGCTGAAAGGCGCGATCGAGCGGGAGATCGGTGTGCTCGTGCTGCACGTCGATGCTCCAGCAGGAGTTTCGGGAGCGGCTACCCGCCTTCCCGGACTGAACACGATCCTGATCAACCGTCGGGAGCCAACCGGGCGACGGAACTTCGACCTTGCCCACGAGCTTTTCCACATCCTGACGTGGGAGGCGATGAAGCCACAGCGGGTGGAGTCGCTCAAGCCGAAGCCGCGGAAGGGCAACCGGGTCGAGAACCTGGCCGACAATTTCGCGGCAGCCATCCTGCTGCCTGCGAATCCGGTGTCCGGTCTCTGGGATCAACGAGGGGAGCTCGATGTTCACGCGTGGCTGAACACGACGGCTACGCACTTCAGCGTGAGCGCCGTCGCCCTGAAATGGCGGATGCGCAATCTCGGCCACCTGAGCTCCGGGGACCTCTCCGGCATCGATGACGCGCGGCTGGTGGCGAACGGAGGAAGTCTTTCCCACGAGATACTCCCTCCCCTGTTCAGCACCGACTTCGTCCATCGCATCCATCACGGCGTCGACTCGGGCAGGCTGTCCCTGCGGAAAGCCGCAAAGCTGCTCGGCCTCGGACCGTCCGATCTGACCCGCCTCTTTCATCATTATGGGCGGCCGTCGCCGAACGGCGCCTGATTCTGGCGAACATGTCCATGCCGGATGCGGTCCTCGTGGATACGAATGCCATCATTGAGGCGGTTCGGACGCATTGCTGGCCGGCCGTGACCGGGCACTTTCGGATCGAGACGGTTCAGGAGTGCCAGGACGAAACACTCAGGGGCGACGCGCGGGATCCGAGCTACATCGAGGTGACCGGGGAGGATCTCGCACGGATCGCACACGTACACGAAGTGACTGAACTGGAACGTGCGAATCTGGCGATCGCCTACGAGTACGCGGACGCGCTTGACGACGGGGAACGCGACCTCTTTGCCCACGCCATCCGCCGCGATGATGATCAGAGGCAACTGTGCTCGCCCGACAAGGCATCGATCCGGGCCGCGGTCGCGCTGAATCCAGAGGGGGGATACCTAATGCCGACGACAAGAGAGGAAGTCCGGAAGGCGTTCGGCTTAGCTGAGCCACCAGACGATGAGTTCATGGGCCTGCTGGAACGGCTCGGTGAGGTCGACGCCGTCAGCGATGTTGCGCCGGTCGAGGGGGATGGATACACGGCTGATGAGCTGCTCGACGAGCTTGAAGAGGCTGTCGTCGAGGATTCGGTCAGGAACCGGTCGGCAGAGTCGTAGTTCACCGCTTCCGAATGCTCAACTGCCCCTTCTGCGACGTCGCTCCCGACCGGATCCTTCTCGCCTCCGCTCACGCCCGGGCCGTCCTGGATGCTTTCCCTCTGGCAGACGGCCACACGCTCGTCGTGCCGACGCGCCACGTGGCGAGCGTATTCGATCTGCCGCCGGAGGAGCTCGCGGACCTCTGGCGGCTCGTCGGCGAGGTGCGCTCGGCTCTGGCCGTGTCGCACGCGCCGGACGGCTTCACGATCGGCGTCAACGACGGCGAGGCGGCGGGGCAGACGATCTCGCACGCGCACGTGCACGTGATCCCGCGCCGACGGGGCGACGTGCCGGATCCGCGCGGTGGCGTGCGCTGGGTGATTGCGGAGCGCGCGTCGTACTGGGGCGACGCGTGACGGTGCGGCCGCCGACGGCGGAGGAGCAGCTCGCGTTCCTGCGCAAGCTGCGTCGCCTGCTCGACGAGGGGCAGTTCACGGCCACGTACAAGTACGCGCTGCTGCACGCGATCGCGGACCTGTGCGTGACGAAGGGCGACGACTCCGGCGCGCCGCTCACGCTCTCCACGCGCGAAATCGCCGAGCAGTTCCTGCAGCTCTACTGGCGGCAGGCGGCGCCGTTCCCGGGCACGGAGATGGACCGGCCGCTGAAGCAGAACACGGGGAAGCAGGCGGCGGTCGTACGCGTGCTGCGGGAGGCGCGCGCGGAGTACGGCGGCGTGCCGTCGCGGGTCGATGCGGCGCCGGAGTGGCGGAGCGTCGTCGCCCGGGTGGCGCGGGTCGTGCGCGTCATGCCACTGTGGAAGCTGCAGACCGTCGGCGGCGAGCGCCTCGAGTTCCTGTACGAGGATCGGGCGGACGCGAGCGCGCGCGAAATCGTGCTGCTGCCCGGGGTCGCCTACTGCATGCGCCAGTTCCATACACTGATCACCGACATGGTCCAGGGCGCGTGGACCGGGCACATCCGGCGCACCAACGACGCGGTGCTGGGCGCGGGCTCGGAGCTACGCGCGTTCCTGTTCGGCACCCCGCGCCGGGACCTGTCGAAGTACCGCGAGATCCTGCGCGACGTGCAGCAGGACGCGTGCTTCTATTGCGGGCGACGCATCCGATCCGACGCCCCGGCCGTCGACCACTTCATCCCGTGGCGACGCTACCCCTTCGACCTCGGCCACAACTTCGTCCTCGCCCACGCGGGCTGCAACGGCTCGAAGGGGGACCGGCTGGCGGCTGTCGAGCACCTGGCCCGCTGGCGCGAGCGGAATCTGGGTGGGCTGTACGACCTCGGCGCCCGCTTCGACGACGCGGGGCTGGTGCACGACGCGGGCGCGTCGCTGCAGATCACCCGCTGGGCGTACGACCAGGTCGCGCGCGCTGAGGGGCAGGTGTGGGTGCGGGGGAACGAGCTGGTGCGGCTGATGGGGGAGTGGGAGGCGGTGCTGGCTGCATGAGGCGGGCCCATGGGCCATCGAGCGGGGGAAAGGCAATGGACCACGAGAGGCTCAGTCGCGCATTCGAATACGCAGCCAGTCTGCACCGCGATCAGGTCCGCAAAGGCACGTTGATCCCGTACATCTCGCACCTCATGCAGGTGGCAGGCCTGGTAATGGAGGCGGGCGGCGGGAAGGACGAGGTCATCGCGGCTCTGCTCCACGACGCGATCGAGGATGCGCCAGGAGGACGGGCTGATCGGGTCCGCGCGGAGATCCGGACCCTGTTCGGCGACGACGTACTCCACATTGTGGAGGCGTGCAGCGACACCGACACGCAGCCCAAGCCGCCGTGGAAGAAGCGGAAGGAGGACTACATCCGGCACATACCGGATGCAGATCACAGCGTCCTCCTTGTCTCGGCCGCCGACAAGCTGCACAACGCGCGGGTCATCCTGGCAGACCTGAGAGAGCATGGCGACGAGCTCTGGAAGCGCTTCAATGCGTCAAAGGACGAGTCGCTCTGGTACTATCGTTCACTCGTGAACGCCTTCCGCCGGGCCGACGCACCTCGCGTGCTGACGGACGAGCTGGATCGAGTGGTCACCGAGATCGAAGGTGCCGCCCCTTCACCGAAGGAGCCGGGATGAGCGCGGCCGTGAGCAAAGCGGAGCTCTTCGAGCGACTGGGCTACAGAGCGCCGTACGACCTCCTCGAGGCGGCGCTCGAAGAGGCGGGGCTGTCCCGGCCCGACAAGGCGAACATCGCGGAGCGCAAGCTAGAGGATGTGCGCGACGTCCTCGCCGAGCGCTTCATCATCGTCTGTTCGCGGGGGGACTGTCAGCACGCCAGCGGCGGCGTGGCCGGCGGCCGGACGTCCGTTCGCGCCGCTGTGCAGGAGGAGTGCGCAGTCTGCGGGGGGTCGGCCACCGCGCGGGCGGTCGAGCGGTTGGTCTCGGCCATGGCCCAGGCCGGGCTGAGTCGGCTCTGCGTGGTCGGCGGATCCCCGAACCTGCGAGTGGAGCTGGACCGGTCCGTGGGCTGAGCGAGCAGCGATAGCGGGCGACGTCGCCTGGAGCCTCGTGCGCGGGAGGTTCCGCCAGCAATGAATGCCCTCGATTCCGACCTGCTGTTCTCGGCCACTGCTGTCACACCCCCTCCCTATCTTGGTACCAGCGGCCCATGGGGGGCCCGGAAAGGAGCCACGCATGGCACCCGGGTACGAGATCGGCGAGGCACGACGGGCGGGACTGCTCACGATCGTTCCGCTGGTGAGGAACGGCGGGAACGGCGGCGGTGGGATCGAGGAGGGGTCGCCCTGGATTTCATTGGCCGACGCCGTCGAAAGCGGTGAGCTCGAGATCACGGAGGTCGGCGACGGGATCGTCGGGGAGCTGGAGGCAGTCAATCGGTCCGATTTGCACGTCCTGATCCTGGACGGGGAGCAGCTGATCGGGGCGAAGCAGAACCGCACGACCAACCGCACGGTCCTGGTGGGTCGGCGGTCGGTCACCCGCATTCCCGTCAGCTGCATGGAGCAGGGGCGGTGGCGGGACGTCGGGCGGAAGATGCAGACGGGCGGCTATCACGCGCCGAGCAAGGTCCGGAAGATCGCGCGGGTGCGGGAGGCGAAGGAGGGGGCGCGTCGGCAGGTCGGGCAGTCGGCGGAGGATGCCGGGAATCCGTCGCACCTGCTCCGGGAGGTGCAGGGCGAGGTCTGGGCCTCCATCGCGGATTCCAGCGCCCGGGCCGGTGTTCGTTCCTCCACGGGCGACCTGTTCGAGGTGTACCGTGAGAAGCTGCACGTGCTGGAGGAGCGGGCGGCTCGTTTCCGGCCGCTGCCGGGCCAGGTCGGGCTGGTGGCTTTCGCGGGCGAGTCGCTGCTCGGGCTGGACCTCGTCGGGGATCCGACCACCTTCTCCCGGCTCCACGACCGCCTGGTCCGAGGCTACCTGTTCGACGCGCTGGAGCGTGAGCAGTGGTCGGAAGCGGCACCCGGGGACGGGGAGGCGGATTCGGGGGCCGGCCGTCCCGACCGGGAGGCCATCGAGGCCCTGCTCCGGCAGGTGGCGGAGAGCCCGCGACAGCCGCTTCCGACGGCGGGGCTGGGGGAGTACCGGGCGCTGGAGGGGCCCGTCGTGGGCGGGGAGCTGGAGTGGGACGGGGCGGTCGTCCACCTGAGCGCGTTCCCGGCGGACTGAGCCGCTGGGCGCACGGCGGCGAACTTGCGGAATCGCCGTAGTTCTGCGAACTTTATGGGTGTTGAACGGGCAGCATTTAGGTCGCGCTCGAGCGACCTGCCTACTTGGCCGGCCCGGCCCCATGCGGGGCGAACAGGGACTAAAGGGCGACGTGGAAGCCCGCGATCGCCCGATGGGGATCGCGGGCTCGTTCCGTTCCGCACCCCCTCCCGTGGCCATCACTACCCGAGCGATGCTCGGGCCGGAGGGAGGCACACATGTCCGGCAGTCATTTCGAGGACCCCACCAGTGAGCCCCGCATCTTCATCTGCCCGTCGCAGAAAGGGCCATGGGGAGTGGTGACCTGCACCGGCGGACCGCGCGATCCGGAGTCCGGGCGTATCCCGGACGTGCGGAGGGCGGAGGCGCTTCTACGCGCCGGGATGGTCGCGCTCGACAAGCACCGGCCGCGGCGGCTCGACCGGGCCGAAATGTTGTTCCGTGCGGCACTCGACCTTCTGGTGGCGGTCCTGGCGGAGCCCCACCCCCGAATTTCCTACGCCCTCGATCGGCTGGGACTGATCTACCAGCTCCGGGGCCGGCTGGAAGAAGCGGAGCCGCTGTACACGCGGGCGCTGGCCGCCCTGGGTGAGAGGGAGCGGCCATCGAGATGGATGGACGTGACCCTGCTGAACCTGGCCACCCTGTACGGGTGTAAGGGCAGGGAGGCGGAGAGGGACGCGGTCATGCGTCGCTTCCATGCAGAGGCGTGAAGCGCCCACGGGGGATGAGTGCCAATATCCCCCATGGCCATGTCAGGCGAGGGGATCGGAATGGACTGAAGGTCATCCTGAGTCTTCGCCGTCGCTGACGAAGGGCGAGGATGCCCGCAAGGGGCTACTATAACTGCTCGAAGCGATCGTCTTCACCATCCATGACTGCGGGTTCATCGCCCGGAGTGCCCTCGAGGCGGACGATGGGAGTGAGATCCGGATCGCCAAGATCTATCGTCTGATCGAATGCTGCGGTTTCGGCATCCACGACCTCTCGCGCACGGAATTGGACGCTGCGAACGAGCTCCCACGGTTCAACATGGCGCTGGAGCTCGGTCTCTTTCTGGGCGCGAAGCGATTCGGGAGTGCGACTCAGCAGCTACCGGTGACAATCTGAGGCCGTGGCGGCCGACATCCTGTCGGAGGGCTGCGCAGCCTCGACGGACAGACGGGTTCTCTGAAATGGTAGGCGCCGGACCGGCGGAATATGCTACCACTTGACGGAACCATCCGGCGGGTGCGAAAGTGGTAGGGTTCTCTATCGGAGGTGACGCCGTGGCGCGAGCGAGTGGGGGCGTTTCTCGGGGGCGGCTTTCGACCCGGAGCGTTGCCCGACGTACGGGCGACCGACCGAAGAAGGTGGGCTGGCAGGTACGCGAGTCGGTTGTCGACGCCGTGAAGGAGGCGGTCGAGGGCGGTGCGGCAGAAAGCCAGAACGCCTTCGTGGAGGATGCACTGCTGCGTCGATTGAAGGCGCTGCGCCGCGAGAAGATCTATTCGGCGTACGAGGAGGCGGCCCGGGACCCGGTCTTCATGGAGGACATGCGGAGCATAAGCGACGCGTTCGCAGGTACGGCGCGCGACGGACTCGAAGCGGGGCTCTGAGACGAGTGGCGCACGTCGGGCCGGTGCGGCGCTGGGAGGTATACTGGGTCGACCTGGAGCCCGCTGTGGGTAGCGAGCAGGGGGGTGAACGGCGCCCGGCCGTGGTGATCTCGAACGACGGCTTCAATCACCATTTCGACGTCGTGACCGTCGTGCCCATGACGAAGCGCGAGGGAAAGCGACGCCGCGTTTACGCTTTTGAGGTCGCGGCCCACGACCTCATCGGGACCGGCCACGAAAGCATTCTGATGCCCCAGCAGGTTCGCACGATCTCCAGGCGGCGGCTCCTCGAGCGGGTCGGTGTGCTCGATGACGAGCGCATCCAGATCGAGCTCGAAAACCGCCTCCTCGAGCATCTGGGCATCGATTTCGAGGCGGAAGAAGCGTAGCCGGCGAGAGCAGCATGAGGTGGATCTCTCCGAGCTCGTCGGGTGAGGCGTTTTCGCGTCGTGCGGCGATGGGGCGCGCGCGACTGAACCGCCTCTGCGTGGTGGGATCGCCGAACCTGCGGGTCGAGCTCGAGCGGCTCGTCGCCGGACGGGTGGAGCTCCGTCTCGTCGACGGCGAGGTGTTGCGGAGCGCGAGCCAGTCGCAGGCTGACCATCGGCGCCGCCGCGAGGGTGACTCGGGATCGTAGAGGAACAGCCATCGAACCCATGAACGCTTCCGCATTCCGGCGCCTCGCGGGCGTGCTGCTTCTTCTGGTCATGCTACCGGCCGGCGCGGCCGCGCAGGGCGCTGGCGGGACGGTGGCCGGCGGCTGCGTCGTCGCCCGTATCGTCGACGGCGACACCCTGGTCTGCGAGGGCGGTGTCCGCGTGCGACTGCTGCTGATCGACGCGCCGGAGACGGAACAGGGCTCGTACGGGCTGCGGGCGAAGCTCGCGCTCGAGGAGCTGCTGCCGGTCGGCGACACGGCCCGGCTCGAGCTGGACGTGCAGCCGCGCGATCGCTACGGCCGGGTGCTCGCGCACGTGCACGCGGGCGGCGTGTGGATCAACCGCGCTCTGGCGCGCGCCGGCTACGTGGTGCCGCTCGTCTATCCGCCCAACGTGCGGCACGTGGAGGAGATCCGCGCGGCGGCCGACAGCGCGCGCGCCGAGCGTCGCGGGTTGTGGGAGGTCGACGCGTTCGAGTGCCTGCCGCGTGACTTCCGGGCGGGGAGGTGCCGGCCGTGAGCCGGCTCCGGCGAGCTGGTGAGCGGCCGATCCAGCCGGTCCGGACCCTGCTAGTGAGCGGGTGAGGTGAAGAGACGGTTGCCCACCACGCGAACCGGCTCGCTGCGACGAAATCCCGAGCTCGTGGCGTCCCACGCGAACGTCTGCACGACGAGGCCTGCGCCGGAATCGAGGATCAGCGCGATCACCGGCGGCGCGTCGTCCCGTTCCTCGACGATCACGAAGCGCGGTGCGGCGAGCTGCACGAACTCGTTGAAGAGAGCGTAGGCGCGGCCGTCGACCCTGGCGACCAGCGCCCATCTCTGGCCGTCGTCGAGCATGAGGCGCCCGCGCGTGTCGCGTTCCGCCTGGACCCGCAGCTGCACGCTGTCCTGCCGGCCGTCCCCGGTCACGTCGCCGCGGTACTCGTCCAGCAGCAGGGGCGGCAGCTCGGCCGGACCGTCGGCGTGCACGAGCGCCGCGGCCGCCGGCTCCGGGGCCGAATCCGGCCGCGCCCGCGTCGCACGAGCGCCCGGCTCCTGCGCGGCCTTCCCGCCTTCTGCACCGCCATCGGAGCAGCCCGCGAGAGATCCGGCCGCGAGCGACATTCCCAGGAGCGCCAGCCGCAGCCGCGCCCACGCCGCGCCGATCCGCCGCTCTCTCACCCGCCGCGCCGGGGTAGTTCGATTGCGTTCCATGCTTCAGTAGTGGCGGACGCCTGCCCGCGGCGCAACGGGTGTGCCGGCGTCCGCCCGGCGCGCCGGTCCTGGCAACGGACGCTGCCCTCCAGCTACTGTGCCGAGAATGAGAACGCTGAGTCGAGAGGAAGCGCGGGCGTACACCGGGCGCTTCGCCGCGGAGCTTCTCGAGGGCGAACTGGCGCCGAGCGCGTTCTTCGTCGGCGGCGACGTCAGCGCCACGATGATCGGCATCGCCCGCGCCAGGCTCGCCCCGTACACGGGACGATCCGCGCTGCTCATGCTGGCGGGGCCGGAGATCCCCCTCGCCCGGTGGAGGCCCGACCCAGTCGCTTGACATTGTGTATCATGTAGTACATACTACACGGACGCGGTACTGGGATATGGCCGATCCGGAGGGCAGGTGGCGACGACACTCGGCGGGTTCCTGCGCGAGCAGCGGGAAGAGCGGCGGCGGGACGACGCGCGCTATTCGCTGCGACAGGTGGCAGAGCGGGTCGGCATCGAACCGAGCTACCTGAGCAAGGTCGAGCGGGACATCGGCTCGCCGCCGGCGGAGCCGACGCTGCGTCGCCTGGCCGAGGACCTCGAGGTCGACGCGGACGTGCTGCTCGCGCTCGCGGGGAAGATCTCCGGGGACCTGCGGCAGGCGATTCTCCGCAGGCCCCGGCTGTTCGCGGAGCTGATCCGCGAGCTGCGGGACATGCCCGACCAGGCCGTGCTTCGCCTCGTTCGCGAGGTACGCGACGGCGAGTGGTAAGCGTTCACGCGCACTCTTTCTTCCACGACGACGGAGGCATCCATGATCGAGCTCAAGAGGGACGCGCTGATCTTCTCGTTCCCGGAAGTCCACGCGGACGCGGTGCTCTCCATCGACTTCCAGCGCACGCTGCGCATACCGGACGACGACACGGACTATCCCCTGCCGCCGGGGCTCGGCCGCTTTCCGCTGCGCCACGTGGACGACTTCGCGAGCCGCGTGGGCGAGAGCTGGCTCGCTCACGGCGGCGTCATGCTGCCCATGTACCAGAGCGAAGCGATGTGGCTGAGCTTCCGCTCGCCGAAGGGCTACCCGTTCGCCGTCAAGGTAGCGACCGGGAAGGTCAACGCCGTGACGGGCGAGGCGTGGAGCGACGGGCTGCATCGCGACCCGCAGGACTACATGAGCATTCCCGACCAGCCCTGGCTGGATGGGTACTGCGTCGAGAAGGGCGTGATCCGGCAGTTCGTGGCAATGCCGCTGGGCAGCGGCTACAGCGTCGAGGAGCAGCTCACCGGGAAGGCGGAGCACGGGGGCGTACAGATCGTCGCCTACCCGATGAAGAGGCAGGCGTACGAGCGGATGTTGAAGGAACGCGAGGCAGTGGTGAGTGATGTTGTGCGCTCGTGCTCGATGATGCCGGCGGCGGTCATGGACATGGCCCTCGCGCCCGGCGGCCGGATGCGGCAGGAGATTTACGACGATCCGCACGCGTTCGTCGACTGGGATCAGCGGCGCCGCGGCCGCTGCTTCGTGCACCTGGCGAACGCGCTGGTCTGGCGTGCGGTGACCGGCGAGAATCCGCCGACCACGCCACCCACCGCGGAGGAGTACACGCGGGCGGGCCTGCCGTGGTTCGAGTACTACGCCGCCGACCGCAAGGCGCTCGCGGGGGCGGACTCATTGAAGGGCACGACGAGCGTCGGCCAGCTCGGGAAGCAGAAGGGCGACTCGCCCCTGCCGGAGAATACGAGTGTGGAGCCGACGAACGTGGTGGGGCTGGGGACGGGGCGGGGCGAGGATCAGGTGAGGGAGGGGGCGTTCTAGGAGTGGCGGACGCGGTAAGCAAGGCCGATCTCTTCGCGAGGCTCGGCTACGCGGGCCCGTACCAGCGGCTGGAGGAGGTCCTGGAGCGGGCCGGGCTGTCCCGACCGGACAGGACGAACATCGCGGCGTCGAAGGCGGACGCGGTCGAAGACGTGCTCTCCAGCAGCTTCCTCATCGTGTGCTCGCGGGGCGACTGCCAGATGGAATGCGCGGAGCTGGCGGACGGCCGGACGCTCGTGCCGGCGACGTCGCAGAGCGAGTGCTCCGTGTGCGGCGGATCCGCCAACGGGCGCGCCGTGGACGCGATGGTCGCCGCCATGAAGCGGGCGGGTCTGAGCCGGCTGTGCGTGGTCGGCGGGTCGCCGAACCTCAGGGTCGAGCTCGAGCGGCTCGTCGCCGGGCGGGTCGAGCTGCGGCTCGTGCAGGGCGTCGGGTCGCGCACGGGGCGGCAGGCGCAGGCGGACCTCGCCTGGGCCGACCGGGTCGCGATCTGGGGCGGCACGATCCTGGACCACAGGGTCTCCGGATTGTACAAGGGCGACAACGTGATCCAGTTCGCACGCCGGAGCATCCAGGAGCTGGCGCGCGAGGTGGCGCGGTCGGCCGCGATGCGGGGCGGCTGAAGGGCCGGGCCGGCGCCACGGTCGCCGGAACGACCGTGAGGGCTGCCGCTACTCCTCCTCCACCAGCCTCCGCAGCCGCCCGATCGCCGCGTCCCATTGCCCCGAGATCTCGTCCAGGTAGCGCTGCGCCAAGGCGAGGCCTTCGGGACGCAGCCGCCAGACGTGCTCGCGGCCCTGGCGTCGGCCGGCCGCGAGGCCGGCTTCCTCGAGGGCGCGCAGGTGTTTGCGGACCGCCTGGCGCGAGACGGGCGCGGCGTCGGCGAGCTGCGTGATCGACTGCGGCCCGCGCGCGCCGAGGCGGGCGACGATGCCGAGGCGGGTGTCGTCGCCCAGCGCGGCGAACACGGGGCCGGCGCTAGCGGTCCGCATCGGCGCCGTCGAAGGCCTCGGAGGCGCCCGTGACGTATTTTTCCATGAGCCCGAGCTGCGCCTGCCAGCCGCCGTCGTTCATGCGGAACGCCTCGGCGCGCCGCGCGAAGGGGATGGCGTCGAAGCCGGACTCGGTGATCGTCAGGCGCGTGCCCTCGGGGACTTCCTCGAGCTCGAAGGCGACGAGCGTCGTCGGCTCGCTCGAATAGTCGACGTCCGGGTCCACGGCGTAGGGGTGCCAGCGGAACGAGAACAGCCGCATGGGCTCGACGCGCTTGATCCAGCACTCGAATGGCGCGCCTTCGTGGGGGCGCTGCATCTCCGCCACATGGGGGTCGACCGTGGTCGGGACGATGTGGCCGCTGACGCGCTCGCCGGCGACGAACGGCCCGTCGAAGCGCACGCCGAACCAGCGGCCGAACTCCTCGGCCACGCTCACGGCGCGCCAGACGCGCTCGCGGGGGGCGCGCAGGACGACCTGCCTGCGGATGCGATCGGTGCTCGTGGGCATTCGGATCCTTCGGAAGGCGGTTGCCGCGCAACTCGGCGGTTGCATAATGAATGGGACGGGAGGACCGGATCCGCAACCTTGGAGTTGCGCATGGGGAACGCGGGACGAGGCGGCGGTGCAGCGCGGTGTGAGCCGGGGCGGCCATGCGGACGCTGAGTCGGGACGAGGCGCAGGCGTACTACGACCGCTTCGGTCGGAAGCAGGACCTGCAGGCGTTCTACGAGGACGCGGCGCTGGCTGCGCTGCGTCGGCAGGCGAGGCTCGCCGAGTCGCGCCGGGTGTTCGAGCTGGGGTGCGGCACGGGGCGCTTCGCGGCGGAGCTGCTGGAGGGCGAGCTGCCGCCGGACGCGCGCTACGTCGGCGGCGATGTCAGCGCCACGATGCTCGGCCTCGCCCGGGCCAGGCTGGCGCCGTACGGAGGCCGGGCAGCGCTGGTCCGGCTGGCCGGGCAGGAGCTCCCTCTCGCGACGTCGTCCGTGGACCGGTTCGCCTGCGCGTACGTGCTCGACCTGCTGTCCAGCGAGGCGGCGCGCCGGGTGGTGGACGAAGCTTGGCGGGTGCTCGTGCCGGGGGGCCTGCTGTGCGTGGTCGGCATCACGCGGGGCACGACGGCGATCTCCCGGGCGGTGATGACGGCGTGGGAGTGGGTGTTCCGGGCGAACCCGGCGTGGGTCGGCGGGTGTCGGCCGCTGTCGTCGGAGGCGCTGGTGCGGGGGCCGGCGTGGACCGTGCGCTTCCACGACGTGGTGGTGCGCTGGGGCGTCGCTTCGGAAGTGACGATCGCGGCCCGGGAGTGAGGGTGGTGGGTGCGCGGGCGCAGGGAGCGCCGGCGCCGGGTGCGAGACGCCGGTCGCGAGACGCCGTGCGCGGGGCGCCATACGCGAGGCGCCGACGCCCGGCTCGGGACGTCCCGGCCCGACCCGTGCATCGCCTGGCCCGCTCGATCGACCTCGACCGTTGTAGATTCAGAGACCCGACGATCGGGAGTCGGGCCCACGGCATTCAGCAGGAGCGGACCAGGTGGCGATCTTGAAGAAGGGGAACGAGCCCGAGCCGACGCCGGCGCGGCCGACGCAGGAGCGGACGGCGGGGATCTCGCTCATCGCGAAGGGGATGCGCATCCGGGGCGACTGCGAGTCGCGGGACCGGCTGCGGATCGAGGGGGAAGTGACGGGCAGCGTCCAGGCGACGAGTCTGGAGATTTCGCCGGGCGGACGGGTGGACGGGGACGCGGTGGCGCCGGAGAGTCAGGGCGCGGGCGGCGACGCCTTCATCATCGACGGGCACGTGGGCGGCGCCGTGCGGGCCCCGCGGGTGGAAGTCCGGGGGGACGGGACGGTGAGCGGAGGCGTCTTCGCGGAGGAGGCGATCGTGCGCGGGCGTGTCAGCGGCGGCGTCGTCGCCTCACGCCGGCTCATCCTCGAGGAGACGGCGGTCGTGGAGGGGGACGTGCGGGCGGTGCGCCTGGCCCTCAAGGAGGGCGGCCAGGTGAACGGCAGCATCGAGATGGGCGAGCGTGCGGCCCGGAGCGCAGCGGCGGGCGCGACGTCGAAACCGGGGTCGGGCCAGGGGTCGCGCGCAGCGTCGAACCCCGGCGCCGGCTCGAGGCCGGACACGGCCTCGAAGCCGGAGACGGGATCGAACCCGAGCGCCGGTTCGAAGCCGGACGGCGGATCGAAGTCGGAGGCGGGGTCGAAGCCCTAGGCGCGGTCGAAGCCCTGGGCGGCTTCGAAGCCGACGGGCTGAGCCGGGCGAGCCGTGGACCGTGGGTTGCCTCCGCGGCGCGGGCGGCGGCATGTTGGCCGCCATGCGCCTTACATCGCTCGTCACCGCCCTGATCGCGCTGCTGCCGCCGGGCCCGCTGCGGGCCCAGGACGCGCGGACGCTCACGGACTCCCTCGTGCACGCGTTCGGCGCCGTGTGGAACGCCAACGATCTGGACGGCATGGTGGGGATGCTGCGGGAGGACGCGTTCTTCGAGTCGCCGTACCAGCTCCGATACGGGCGCGACACCATGGCGGCGACGGTCCTGCGGACGAACCCGCCGGTGTTCCGGGACTGCGCGTCGCGCGAGGACCGCTCCCGCGTGGTCGGGGACGTGGCGTGGTCGCTTGGCGAGCTGTACTGCAGTCGCTACTACCCGTCCGGCGCCATTCACGTGAAGGTGATCCGCGAGGACGGGGACGGGTTCCTGGGAGAGGAATACGACGAGGCCGGACGGTCAACCGGCAGGCGCCGCTACGACGCCATCCACTACACGTACGTATTCCGGCGCGGGGAGCGGGGCGAGTGGAAGGTGCAGATGCTCATCTACCACGAGCCGGGCGGCTGAGGCCCCTCGGTCCCGATCTGCGGTCCGCGGAGCGGTGCTACGGCCAGGCATCCACGGCTCGGCTCCGAATGTACTCGGCCGCGGGCGCGTCGCCGATCTCGCTGGTCGCGGCCTTCATGGTGAGCGCGAACAGCTCACCGGGCGGGACGTGGATCGCGCGGCCATTCAGGGCAAGGAACACGAGGGCGCCGGCCAGCGCCGCCCTCTTGTTCCCGTCGACGAACGCCTGTGAACGTGCGAGGCCCACCAGGTAGGAGGCGGCGAGGTCCGCCAGGTCGACGTTCTCACGGTACGCGTACGCGTTGCGTGGGCGTGCGAGCGCTGAGCGAAGTACGGCGATGTCGCGCACGCCGTGGGCGCCACCGTATCGCTCGATCTGCCGTGCATGGATGCCGAGCAGCATCGCCTCCGTGAGCCAGCGCGGTTCCCCGGCCGACTCCCGGCGGCTCACTTCGCCAGCTCGCGAAACACGCTGTCGTACTCCTCCACGATCCGCTCGTGCGCGGTCATCGCCTCGGCCAGCTCGGGCGTATGGGGCATGACCCGGAACCCCCCGGCTCCGTCCTCGATCCACGCGAGCTCACGGCCGGCATGGATGCCGAGGCGGCGGACGACCTCCGCCGGCAGAGTCGTCACGAGGGACGCGCCCTGCTCCCGCGTTCGGCTGGTGAGCGTCGACATCTCGTTCGCTCCTGAATGAGACTATAGTTACATTGCCAAGGTAGCGGGCAGGCGACCCGGGGTCAACGGCGTTGCAGCCGTTCCGGCTTGCCTCGAGGACCGTCGGGATCGCAATTTCGGCGATCCACCAACCTCCGGAGGCCCGATGCGTGTCGCAGCGCCCGCCGCTCTCGTTCTCCTGCTCGCCACGGCCGCGGCCGTTCCACCGCAGCGCGCGGCCGCTCAGCAGTCTCGATCCGCCGCGTCAGGCCCGCCGTCTCGCCTCGCCGCCCCCCACGCGCTCCCGTCTCTCGCTCAGCCGGCGCTCTCGCCGGACGGGTCAGAGATCGCCTTCGTGCAGGGCGGCGACGTCTGGGCCGTGCCGGCGGCGGGGGGCGCGGCGCACCTGCTGGTGAGCCACGCGGCGAACGAGAGCCGGCCGCTGTACTCGCCGGACGGGACGCGGCTGGCGTTCGTGTCGGACCGGGCGGGGTCGGACGACCTGTACGTGCTGGACCTCGCGAGCGGGGCCGTGACGCGGGTCACGTTCGGGGACGGCGGGGAGTCGCTGGACGCGTGGTCGCCGGACGGAAGGTGGCTGTACTTCACGAGCGGGGACCAGGACATCGGCGGAATGACGGACGTGTTCCGGGTGCCGGCGGCGGGGGGCACGCCGATGGCGGTGGTGAACCGGAAGAACGTGCCGGAATACTTCGCGGCGCCGTCGCCGGACGGGCGGACGATCGCGATCGACGCCGTCGCCCGGATGGGCTTCTCCCAGTGGTGGCGCCACGGGCACGCGCACATCGACGAGGCGGAGGTGTGGCTGGTGACGGACGCGGGCGGCGCGTCGGCGCCGGGCGCGGCGGGTGCCGCCGGCGCCCGGCCGACGTACACGCGGCTCACCGAGCCGGGCACGAAGAACCTGTGGCCGATGTGGACGCCGGACGGGAGCGCGGTGGTGTTCATGTCGGACCGGGACGGGAACGAGAACCTGTGGGAGCGGCCGGTGGGCGGCGGCGCGGCGCGGCAGCTCACGCGCTTCACGGGCGGGCGGGTGCTGTGGCCGTCGATGTCGCGGGACGGCCGCGCGGTGGTGTTCGAGCGCGACTTCTCCATCTGGCGCATGGACCTGCCGGACGGGCAGCCGCAGAAGGTCGCCGTCGAGCTGCGTGGCGCGGCGCAGGGGCCGACGGTGGAGCACGTCGCGATGACGGACGACTTCGGAGACCTGGCGCTGTCGCCGGACGGGAAGAAGCTGGCGTTCGTGGCGCGGGGGGACGTGTACGCGACGGGCGCGAAGGACGGCGGCGCGACGGAGCGGGTGACGACGACGGTGGGGCCGGAGTCGACGCCGGCGTGGTCGCCGGACTCGCGGCGGATCGCGTACACGTCGCGGCGGGACGGCGTCCCGCAGGTCTTCGTCTACGACTTCGGCACGCGCGAGGAGACGCGGGTGTCGCCGGCGGACGCGCCCGCGGCGACGCCGGCGTGGTCGCCGGACGGGAAGCGGATCGCGTACGCGCGGGACGGGAAGGAGCTGGTAGTGGTCGGCGCCGACGGACGCGGCGAGCGCGTCGTCGCCCGGGGGCTGCTGTGGAAGGAGCCGTTCGCGGGCGGCCGGCCGCTGGCGTTCTCGCCGGACGGGAAGTGGCTCGCGTTCCTGGCGAGCGACGAGCGGCGGTTCACGAACGTCTGGGTCGTGCCCGCGGACGGGAGCGCGCCGGGGCGGCCGGTGTCGCGGCTGGCGAACGGCTTCGCGAACACGCTGGCGTGGGCGCCGGACGGCACGGCGCTCTACTTCGACACGCAGCAGCGCACGGAGGACGGGCAGATCGCGCGCGTCGACCTGGTGCCGCGGACGCCGACGTTCCGGGACTCGGCGTTCTGGGCGATGTTCGCGGACTCTGCGAAGCCGGGCTCGACGTCGAAGGCGACGCGCGGTGCGCAGGCGACGTCGCCTGCATCGACGCCCGACGTGGCTATCGACTTCGACGGCGTCTTCCGGCGCCTGTCGCTGCTGCCGCTGGGCGTGGACGTGAACGAGCTGACGCTCGCGCCGGACGGCAAGTCGGTGGTGTTCACGGCGAGCGCCGAGGGGCAGTTCAACCTGTACAGCTTCCCGCTGGACCCGCTCTCGGACGCGCCGCCCGTGGCGAAGCAGCTGACGTCGACGCCGGGCGGGAAGGGGCTGCCGGCGTTCACGCCGGACGGCAAGGAGATCTACTACGTCGACCGGGGGCACATCCACGCGCTGACGCTGGACGGGGGCAAGGACCGGGCGATCGCCGCGAAGGCGGAGCGGGACGTCGCCTTCGATCCGGAGAAGGTGGAGGCGTTCGACGAGGGGTGGACGTGGCTGCGGGACGACTTCTTCGACGCGGACATGCACGGCGCGGACTGGGACGCGGTGAAGGCGACGTTCGCGCCGCACGTCGCCGGCGCGCGCACGCGGCCGGAACTCGAGCGCCTGATGAACCTGATGCTGGGCGAGCTGAACGCGTCGCACCTGGGGCACCACGAGCCGCGGCCGGACCTGCCGGACGCGGAGACGGGTCGGCTCGGGATCTCGCTCGATCCGGCCGCCTATGCCTCGGGACGGGTGCTGCGGGTGGCGTCCGTGGTGCCGCTGGGCCCGGCGGACGTGGCGGGGGTGCGGGCGGGGGACGTTCTGGTTTCCGTCAACGGGGTCGCCGTGGATTCGGCTTCGTCCCTCGACCGGCTGCTGGATCATACGGTGGGGGATCGGGTGAGGGTGGGGATTGAGGGTGAGGCTGAGGCTGAGGCTGAGGCTAAGGCTAAGGCTAAGGCTGAGGGGCGGGCTGGGGCTGGGGGGCGGGTGGTCGAGGTGCAGCCGGTGTCGTCGGGGGCGCGGCGGGAGCTGGCGTACAGGGCGTGGGTGAACGCGAACCGGGCGTACGTGGACTCCATCAGCGGGGGGCGGATCGGCTACGTGCACATGCCGGACATGAGCTGGGAGTCGCTGCAGCAGCTCAAGGTCGACCTGGACGCGGCGAACTTCGGGAAGGACGGGGTGGTCATCGACGTGCGGGCGAACCGCGGGGGCTTCGTGAACGCGTACGCCCTCGACGTGTTCGCGCGGAAGGGGTACATGACGCTGGAGACGCGGGGCTACCCGGCGGCGCCGGCCCGGAGCCAGCTCGGGCAGCGGGCCCTCGAGGCGCCGACGGCGCTGGTCACGGACCGCAACTCGCTCTCCGACGCGGAGGACTTCACGGAGGGGTACCGGACGCTGAAGCTCGGGCCGGTGGTCGGCGAGCCGACGGGCGGCTGGATCATCTACACGTGGGGGACGCAGCTCGTGGACGGGTCGTCGTTCCGGCTGCCGCGAAGCCGGGTGCGGGCGCACGACGGGGAGGTGATGGAGATGCATCCGCGGGGGGTGGACGTTCCGGTCGCGACGGAGCTGGGGGTCTCGGGGGATCCGCAGCTGGATGCTGCGGTGAGGGCGTTGTTGGGGAAAGGCTGAGGCTTAGGCTTAGGCTGAGGCTGAGGCTGAGGCTTAGGGACTGCGGGGGACTGCGGGGGACTGCGGGGGACTGCGGGGGACTGCGGGGGACTGCGGGGGGCTGCGGGTATGCGGATTCTGGGGACGGGGGCGATTTCCGGGGCGGCGACGGGGGTCGGGTTCGCGGCGCTGCATCACCTCCTCATCGTCGACATCTGGTTCTCGGTGGTGCCGATGATGGCGGTGGGGGCGGTGTGCGGGGCGACGCTGGCGTGGAGCTACGGGCTGCTGTTCGAGCCGGCTTCCGCTCGTTCCTGGGCGTTTTACAACCTGAGCTACCTCGGGCTGCTGCTGGCGCTGGGGGGACTGTCCTTCCTCGTCTTCGAGCCGGTGACGACGGTGGCGACGCTGATGGCGTCGGGCGGTGAGCCGCCGTCGGACCTGATCGTCCGCGCCCTTCCGTTCACTGTCGCGTTCTGCCTCGTGGCCGCCGGGCTCATCAGCCTGGTTTGGGCGCGGACGCGCGTACAGGCGGGGGCGGTGCTGGTCTGCTGCGCGGTGCTCGTCTTCCTGTTCGGGCTGAACGTGTCGATCGTGGGGCTGGTGGAGATGAGCAGCGAGGGGTGGCGGCTGCTGGGGCTGTTCTTCGGACTGATCGCGGCGGTGATCGTGGGGAACGCGGCGGTGTTCTTCGCGCTGGAGCGGCGCGGGCTGTTCAGGCGGGAAGGGGAGGTCGCGGCGGGGGCGTGAGCGCGGGCTCGGGGGCGGGGGGGGCGGGAAACGGGAAACGGGAAACGGGAAACGGGAAGCGGGAGGCGGGAGGCGGGAGGCGGGAGGCGGGAGGCGGGAGGCGGGAGGCGGGAGGCGGGAAGCGGGAAGCGGGAGGCGCGGGGCGGGAGGCGCGAGGCGCGAGGCGCGCGGTGGGGGCCGCGGGAGGTGGACCGCGGGGCGCGGGGCCGCGCCGGGTGCAATCGACCATTCGGAGCGCGCATTCCCTCGGTTGCCACGAACGCCCCGCGCTTGGAACTGAAGGTGGCTTGGCTCCGATGCATCCCTGGTTCGCGTGTCACGTTCGAATTCGATGGCGGACGCAAGGTGGCGAGTCGGCTTGCCGCGGTTTGGTATGACACAATTCACCCGCCCCGCCCGTCCTCGCCCCGCCCGTCACGTCCTCCCTTCTGACTTGATGCTCGCCGCAGCCGGCCGCGAATGTCTCCTCCCGCCATTCCGGTGCCCCGCGCCTCGTCGCATCGTGGGGCACACCCCAGCGGGAGGCGGCGATGGACGTGGACGAGCTGCTCGCGCTCGATCGCGAGCTGACGGACGAGGAGTTCGAGTTCCTGGAGCAGGAGACGCTGAAGCTCGTGAAGGAGATGCACGGGATGCTCCAGGACCTCGGAGCGGAGATCCGGCAGTCGGACGAGACGCTGGCGGACAAGCTCGAGGTGGAGTCCGATATGATGCTGCTGGCCGTGGAGGCGGCGGCAAAGGCGAAGTGAGGGGCGGCGCCGGGCCAGCAACGGCCCGCGTCCCCTCACGCCTGGAACTGCGGCTTCCGCTCCGGGCTCGCCTCCCGAAGGCCCTCCCGGACGCCCTCGGCGTCCAGGTTCGTCCCGTATACGGGCGTGCCGGGCTGCTGGCGCCAGGACTCGTCGAGCGGGCCGGCGTCGACGGCGTCGAATCCGAGCTCGTCGACGAGGCCCATCACGAGGGTCTTCGCGCGGGCGCCGTCGCCGGCGATGGGGAGGGCGATGCGGTCGTCGGCGCCCTTGGGACGGCCGCGGTCCATGAGATCCTGTGCGTGGATGTTGTTGAACGCCTTCACGACGGGCCGACCGAGCTGCTCCGAGACCCAGCGGCTCTCGGGCGTGCCCTCCTCGATGGCGGCGATGCGGCCGTCGCGCTGCGGGTAGTAGTTGCACGTGTCTACGACGACCACGGCCTCGGGGACGTCGTCGAAGAGGTCGTCGGGCAGCTCGGGGACGGCGCCCTCGGGGATCGTGACGACGACGACGTCGCCGGAGCGAGCGGCCTCGCGGGCGGTGACCGGGCGGGCGCCGGTCTCGTCGGCGAAGTCCTGGAGGGTCTCGGGCCCGCGGGAGTTCGCGACGGAGACCTCGTGCCCGAGGTCGCGGAAGCGGCGGGTGAGCGTGCCGCCGATGTGGCCGGCGCCGATGATGCCGATCTGCATGTAGCCTCCTGGAAACTGGGGTGGACTGCCGGACGCTGAGCCGCTCTGGTTCAGGGAGGCAGACCGAGTGCGAGGGACGCGTTCGGTCCCTGGCTCCTGCCCGCAGGGAAGTGCGGCAGGATCGGGGCCACGGGTCGGGGGGCAGCAAGGCCGAGCCCGCGGAAAGGGACCGCCACTTTTCTCTCGCGGCGCGTGTATCACGGCGCATGCGAGTGCTCGGCGTCCTCATGCGTCGCCTGATGGCGTGCGCCTTTGTAGGCGCGGCCCTGCTGACCCCGGCGGGCCCCGCCCAGGCTGAAGTCCCGGGCGGGCTCACGCCGGCGGACAGCGCCCGGGTCGCGAGCCTCGATCTCATCGAGGTGCCGGCGGTCGGGCGGGAGCGGATGCTGGCGTTCTTCGTCGCCGGGGACGGCGGCTGGCGCGACTTCGAGCGCATGACGGCCGAGCGGCTCGCGCAGGCGGGCGTCACGGTGGTGGGGATGAACCCGCGTCCGTACATGGAGCGGCATCCGACGCCCGACAGCCTCGTGGCGGACGTGGACCGCGTCCTCCGGTTCCATCTCCCGGCGGGGCGGTCCGAGGGGATCGCGCTCATCGGCTACTCACGGGGTGCGGACTGGATGACGCTCGCTGGCAAATCGGCTCGCGCCGGACCTGCGGGCACGCCTGCGACTCGTCGCGCTCATGAGCCCGGTGGGCCGGGCGAGCTTCACGTTCCACCTTCTCGACCTGGTGGAAGACAAGCCGCGCCGGACCGACGTGCCCACGCTGGCCGAGATGCGCGCGCTGTCGCCGGTCGAAGAGTTGTGCATCTACGGAGAGGACGACAGGGACTCCCCGTGTCCGCAGCTCGCCGGCACGCCGTTCATCGACGTCGTGCGGCGCGCCGGTGGCCACCGTACCCACGACTACGAGACGTTCAGCGATCTCATCCTCGAGGCCCTCGCGGCGACGACGTAGTCGAAGGGCGCGGCTTGCCGTCCGGACCGCCGCCCCTCATGATCCTTCCTGGCTCACCCGCTCCACCCACGCGACAGCGAATCCTCCACCCCACCGGGAGGTCCCATGCGTGCACCCGCCATGCGGGCGGCGACCGCCGCCCTCGGCTTCATCGCCCTCTTCGCCCTGGCTGTAGGACCCGCCGCCGCCCAGCAGCGGGCGCGGCGCGCGTCCGGCGCGCCGGGCGCCGCGACGCGCCGCTGCCAGCGAGAGCCCGTACCACGGCCTGGTCTACCGCTACCTCGGCCCCGTCGGCAACCGGGTCGACGCGGTTGCGGGCGTGCCGGGCGATCCGCTCACGTACTACGCGGGCGCGGCGTCGGGCGGGGTGTGGAAGACGACGGACGGGGGCGTGACGTGGGAGCCGGTCTTCGACGACCAGCCGGTGCAGTCCATCGGCTCGCTGGCCGTGGCGCCGAGCGACCCGTCGGTCGTGTGGGCGGGCACGGGCGAGCCGTTCATCCGCAGCCATATCTCGGTCGGCTGGGGGATGTACCGGTCGCTGGACGGGGGGAAGACCTGGAAGGCGATGGGGCTCAGAAGGACGGGGCGGATCAGCCGCGTCGTCATCGACCCGACGGACGCGAACACGGTGTTCGCGTGCGCGCTGGGGACGGGGTACGGGCCGCAGCCGGAGCGGGGCGTGTACCGGACGAGGGACGGCGGCGAGCACTGGGACCGGGTGCTGTTCGTGGACGAGGACACGGGGTGCTCGGACCTGGTGATGGACCCGACGAACCCGCACGTGCTGTACGCGGGCACGTGGCAGTTCGCGATCCACACGTGGGGCCGGGACAGCGGGGGGCCGGGGAGCGGGATCTTCAAGACGACGGACGGCGGCGCGACGTGGACGCGGCTGACGGGGCACGGGCTGCCGACGAAGCCGTTCGGCAAGGTGGGGCTGGGCGTCGGGCAGACGGACCCGAACCGCGTCTACGCGCTCATCGAGACGGGCGACGGCGTGCCGTGGAACGGGCAGGAGACGGACAACGGCGAGCTGTGGCGGAGCGACGACGGAGGCCGCACGTGGGACGTCGCCTCCTACGACCGCCAGCTCGGCGGGCGCACCGCGTACTACAACCGCCTCGCCGTCTCCCCGGACGACGCCGACGAGGTCTACTTCATGGCGGCGTCGTTCTCGAAGACGCTGGACGGCGGCGAGCACACGGTCGACATCCCGCGCTCGCAGCAGCCGGGGGGCGACCACCACAACATGTGGATCGACCCGACGAACGGGGACCGCATGATCGTGGCGAACGACCAGGGCATCGGCATCACGCAGAACCGGGGGCGCACGTGGATGCGCGTGCAGCTTCCGATCGGGCAGATGTACCACGTCGAGGTGGGGAGCGGGATCCCGTACATCGTGTGCGGCAACCGGCAGGACGGGCCGTCGCAGTGCGGGCCGAGCAACAGCCGCACCGGCGGGTTCCGGGGCGGCGGCATCCCGCGCGGCGACTGGTTCAGCGTCGGCGGTGGCGAGAGCGGCTGGGCGACGCCGGACACCGCGGACCCGGACGTGATCTGGTCGACGGCGTCGGGCTCCGGCGCGCGCGGCGGCATCGTCGTCCGCTACAGCCGGAAGGCGCGGCAGTACCGGAACGTGGAGGTGTGGCCGATGTCGACGGGCGGGCACACCGCGAAGGACGTGAAGTACCGCTTCATCTGGGACCTGCCGTTGCACATCTCGCCCCACGACCACAACCGGGTCTACACGGGCTCGCAGGTCGTGCACGTGAGCACGGACGGCGGCCAGTCGTGGCAGGTCATCAGCCCGGACCTGACGCGCAACGACACGACGCGCATGGGCGTCTCGGGCGGGCTCACGCCGGACAACATCGGCGTGGAGTACGCGGGCACGATCTTCCGCATCGCCGAGTCGCCCGTGCAGGCGGGGCTGATCTGGGTCGGCACGAACGACGGGCTGCTGCACGTCACGCGCGACGGCGGGAAGAACTGGACGGACGTGACGCCGAATATTCACGGGCTGCCGGCGTGGGGCACGATATCGAGCGTCGCGCCGTCGCACTACGACGCGGGCACGGCGTTCGTCGCCGTCGACTTCCACCAGGTCGACGACCGGGCGCCCTACATCTACCGCACGCGCGACTTCGGGCAGACGTGGACGAAGATCACGTCCGGGATCGACGCGAGCCCGCTGAGCTACGTGCACGTCGTCGCCGAGAACCCGGTGCGGAAGGGGCTGCTCTTCGCGGGCACGGAGAACGGGCTGTACGTCTCGTTCGACGACGGCGACGCGTGGCGTCCGCTGCAGAACGACCTGCCGCACGCGCCGGTCTACGGGCTGGCGTACCAGCCGCGCTTCCACGACCTGGCCGTCGCGACGTACGGGCGCGGGCTGTGGATCCTGGACGACGTCTCGCCGCTGGAGCAGCTCGGGCCCGACGTGCGCACGGCGGCGGCGCACCTCTTCGCGCCGCGCGAGGCGTGGCGGTTCCGGACGGTGACGAGCTACATGGCCGACAACCAGGACCCGACGGCGGGGGAGAACCCGCCCTACGGGGCGTCGCTGTCGTACTGGCTGGCGTCGGCGGTGCCCGGCGGCGTGACGCTGGCCGTGCTCGACGGCGACGGCAAGGTCGTGCGCTCGCTGCATGGGCCGGGGCGCGCGGGGCTCAACCGCGTCTGGTGGAACCTGCGGGAGGAGCCGACGACGCGCGCCGTCATGCTCAATCCGCCGTTCTACGACGACGCGATGGAGATCCCGGAGGAGGGCGTCGACGCGCCGGGCTTCGGCGACGTGACGATCCTCGCGCCGCCCGGAAGCTACACGGTGCGGATGTCCGTCGCGGGGCAGACGCAGACGCAGCCGCTGGTCATCCTCAAGGACCCGCATTCGCTCGGCACGGAGCAGGACATCGCGGCGCAGACGGCGCTCATGCAGAAGATCCGCGCGGACATGGAGCGGGCGGCAACGATGTACAACGAGCTCGAGTCAGCGCGCCGCCAGCTCACGCGCTACAAGGCGACGCTGGCGGCCGCGGGCTCGGCGGCCACGGACCGGGACGACGGCGACGCGGCGGGCGCGGGCGACGTCGCGGGCGCGGTCGACTCGCTGGTCTCACAGATGATGGGCGTCGAGGGGCTGCTTCAGGACCTGCGGCTCAGCGGTCGCGGGCAGGACGCGGTGCGCTGGCCGGTGCAGATCGGCGGGCAGCTCGACTACCTGGCGTCGCAGCTCGGGGACTCGGACTTCGGACCGACGGCGCAGCAGCAGCAGGTGTTCGAGGAACTGCACGCGCGGCTGGAGGCGGCGGCTTCTCGCTTCGCGGATCTGTCCGAGGCGGTGGGCGCGTTCAACCAGAGCACGTCCGGGCGCACGATCGTGATGTGACGGGCGCTGCGCCGGGTTCGACTCGCGCGGAGCCAGCGGAGGGAGCGGAGGGAGCGGAGCCGCGGCGGGGCGCGACGTAGGATACGCACCGACCATCGGTGGCAAGACCGTTGTCGTGACGGAACTGGAGCCTAAACCGAAAGGGTGCGGGTGTACGGGTTGATCGGCAAGATGATCGCCGTGGAGGGGGAGCGGGAGCGGCTCGCGGAATTGATCCTGTCCTCCAGCGGTGACATGCCGGGGTGCCGGAGCTACGTCGTCGCCCTGGACACGGAGGATCCGGACGCGATCTGGGTCACGGAGGTGTGGGAGGATGAGGCGAGCCACGCGGCGTCGCTGTCGCTGCCGGCGGTGCAGGAGGCGATCCGGGCGGCGCGGCCGCTGATCGCGGGGGTCGGGGAGCGGGTGGTGACGACGCCGGTGGGGGGGTACTGAGGGCGCTGCAGCCGGCAGTCGTAGACTTCACTCCGGGTCGCGCGGCGGACGCATCACCTCGAGGCGCGCGGTGACGCGTTCGTCCATCGCGTGGGGGTAGGCGTGGCGCAGGTCGCGGGCGAGGCTCGTGGCGAGGTCGCGGAAGAGGGTGACGGCGGCGTCGAGGGCGCGCCAGCTCTCGTCGATGCCGGGGCCGGCGAACGTGCGCTCGAGCGCGGTCCACAGCTCGGGGTCCAGGCGCTCGCGCAGACCGCGGCCGTTCACCCCGGGCCGGTAGCGGGCGTCCGCGTCGGCGGCTCGTGCGTCGGCGGCGGCGCGCCATTGCAGCATCCGCAGCAGCAAGTCCTGCCGCATGACGCAGTCGAGGCTGTAGCGGGCGGGCAGCAGCTCGCCGCGCCACAGCGACTTCGCGACGTACAGGCTCTCCCACCAGAACTCCTCGACGGCGGCGCCGAAGTCAGCCTGCGACGGCGGCGCGAGCACGTACGCGGCGCCTGTGGGGGCGGGCAGGCCGCGCGTCAGGCCGTCTCGGTCGAGGAGCACGCGGTAGCCGGCGTCGAGCTCGGCGGGCAGGGTGCCGGACCGGGCGACGTCGCCCAGCTCACTCACCGGCTTCACCATGAAGTCGATCTTCGGGCCGTCCTCGTAGACGACGAGGCGGCTCGGATGCGGCCACGCGGCCTCCAGCCCGGCGGGCGGCAGGCGGACGAGGACCGGGCCGAGCTCGTCGGGCCAGAGGGGATCCGCGAGGAGGGCGTCGGGGTCGCCGGCGTAGAGGATGATGTCCCAGTCGGAGAGGGCGTCGACGGGCGCGCCGGGCCGGGCGCGGCTGCTGGTGAGCAGGACGGCGCGGACGTCCGGGCGGGTCTCCGCCCAGCGGGCGATGCGGGCGAGGACGTCGAGGTCCGGGGGCACGTGGGGCACGCGTCCGCCTTTCGTCATTCGATCTCGATGCCCAGCGCGAGGGCGGCGGATTGCACCGCGGCCGAGTCCAGCGCGAGCGGCTCGGGCTCGGCGAACGCCAGGTCGTGCTCCTCCAGTCGGTCACTGAAGAGCGCGACCGTGTGCCACTCCCCGAAGAACGCCGACCACCAGCGCAGTCCGCGGGCGGCGGGATCGTCGTGGAGCGCGGACGCAATGCCGCGCGTCACGTCGCGGTCGCGGTAGGCCAGGTGGTCGGGAGCGATGGCCCGGCGGGCGAGCTCGGCCGGATCGCAGAGGTCGAGCGGATCCGCACCGGCGTATTCGACGGCGACGATGGCCAGCCGGTGCCCGCGCTCGAACAGGGCGTCGTCGAACAGCACGCCGTTGCGCAGGTCCTGGATGCGCTCCGCGACGGCGTGCTCCGGCGCTTCGGCGAAGTACCACGTCGACGCCTCGCCGCGGCGAGGCAGGTCGAAGCGACCGTGGCCGGACTGCGGCGGGATCCAGGACGGCGAGAACCTCGCGCCGGCCGTCGCGGCCGGATCCCAGGGAAAGACCCGCCAGAGGTGCATGGTCTCCCGGGCTCAGGCGAACGCGCCGGCCTTCGTCGCCTGGATCGCCGAGATCACCCGCCCCGTCTCGCCGTGGCGGATCAGGTGGAGCGGTGACCGGTCGCCCAGGTGCGCGTTCGCGCCTTCGAGCCAGGCGCGGATCCGGCGCGGCGCGTAGAAGCCCTCGAGCTTCGCGACCACGGCGAACAGGTCGACGAGCCGGTCCCACGCTGCCTCCGACGGCTCCTGCCCCCGACGCCAGCGCGACAGCTGCGACGGCGACACGCCGGTCCGCCGCGCGACCTGCGCGTCCGAGCCGAAGATTTCGCGCAGCCGGTCGAGCATCATGACGGTGCGCCCGGTGTCGTGCTCCTCGACGACCGTTGCCATTCCACCTCGCAATGGTTTCAGTTGCGCAATGAATATCGTTGCGGTGTGGCGGCGCGGTCAAGCCGGCGGCCAGGGCTGCGGCCAGGGCTGCGGCCAGGCGCCGCCGGGTTCAGCGCGGCACGGGCAGTCCGCTGGGCACGTGGTCCGGGGTGAGGCGCGACAGGTCGCGCGCGGCGGGGTCCGTGAGGGCGAGGAGGTAGGCGGTGAGCGCGTCGACGGTGGCCGCGTCGAGGACGACGCCGTCGATGATGGGGTCGCGGGTGGCAAGCACGGCGTCGTCGTTGTCGACGAGGGTGCCCTGCAGGGCGGGGTCGAGCGCCGTGACGTCGAAGTTGCGCAGCTTGTCGGCGGACTCGCTGTAGTGGTCGACGAAGTCGCGGAGGCTCGTGAACTGGCCGGCGTGGCCGTAGGGGCCGGTCAGCTCGACGTTGCGGAGCGGGGTCGTGCGGAAGGCGTAGCGCGCGGCGGCGTCTCCGCTGATCCGGGCGCGGCCGAAGTCGTCGCGGCCGGAGGGCCCGTCGCCCATGCCGGGTCCGAACTGCGCCAGGGCGACGTTGTGGAAGTCGCCGTCCGTGAATGCGGGCCCGTTGTGGCATTCGGAGCAGCGGATCTCCATGAAGATGCGAGCGCCCTCGAGCTGGGCGGCGTCGAGAGCGGCGTCGTCGCCCGCGAGGAAGCGGTCCCAGGGCGAGTCGTCGAACGCGAGCTCGGCCGTCAGGAAGCCGGCCATGGCGTTCGAGGCGTAGGCGAAGCTCATCCGCTGGAACGGCGTTCCGGGGTAGGCGGCCTCGAAGAGGCGGCGGTACTCGGGGATCCGGCCGAGCCGGCGCATGAGGGCGCGCCAGACGCGGTGGGGCTGGCCGTCCGGGACGGAGGCCAGCTCGTTGCCCGTCTCGCCACGCATTTCCGCGCGGGAAAGCACGGGAATCATGCCCACGGCGGACGGCGCGCCGAACTCGAAGACGCGCGTCCATGTCGGCGGGGATCTGCACGCCGATGGAATGGCGGAATCGGCCGCGCGCGTCGGCCTCGATCCGGCCGTCCCAGAAGAACGCGCGCATGGCGTAGAGGTTGAAGAGCGGCGGCGCGTTGCGCGGGATGAATCGACCGTCGGGATGCACGCGCCCGGGGCCGAGGCCCGTGGCGCCCTGGCCGATGGCGAGGCGGTTGGCGTCGCCGGTCGCGTAGCGCGGGGCGTGGCACGTCATGCAGGCGACGTCGCCGTTCCCGCTCAGGATCGGATCGAACATCAGCGCGCGGCCGAGGGCCACGAGGGCGGGGCGCACGGGCGGCGGCGATGGAAGAGGGCCGATGCCGCGTCCGGCGGCGAGGGAGCGGACGAGGGCGGCTTCCTCGCCCGTCGTCGAGAGCGTGACCTCATGCCGCGGTGCAGCGGGGTCCGTCGGCGCGGCGTCCGCGCAGCCGAGTGCGAGAGAGGCGACGAGCGCCAGTGAGAGCCGAGGGCAGCGGAGTCGGTTCGACATGGAGTCCATTCGGAACGCCGGACGTGGACGGAGATCCGGCAGCCGCGGATCTCCGCCGAGCGTCCGCGTCAGCCTAGTGGCACAGAGGCCGACTCGGGGCTGATCTCACACGGACAGGTCGCCACGTCCGGGTTGTAGTTGTCAAACATGCCGTCCTTGTTGTGCTTCCAGGCCCAGATGTGCACGACCCAGCCCTGGTTCGCGTCGCTCCAGGTCATGGGGATGCCGATGCCCTCGACCGTGGGCTTCGGGTCTGCGTCTTCGGGGAGGAAGGCGCCCGGAATGAAGTAGTCGAACGCCATCATCTTCGCGTGGCCGCTCGCCGGGTCGGAGTCGTAGACGATCAGCTCGGGCTCGAGCAGGGAGGCGCGGTCGGCTCGTCGCAGAAAGGTACTCCGCGTTCGCGACGTGGTAGCCCATACCGCGCGCCTGCTCCTCCGTCAGTCCTTCCGCGCGCTCGTCCGAGCACCCCAGGTTGAGGTTCTCGAAGTCGTATCCAGCGGCCGCGGCCATTTCGGGGTTGTGCCAGCTGGCCGTGAGGGCACGCAGCTGGGCGAGGGCCCGGTTCATCGCGCGGCCCTGGATCGACGCGGCGATGGAGCTGGCGTCCGGTGCGGCGACCTGGGAGGGAGTCGGGGTATCCGAGCTGCAGCCGGCGAAGGCGAGCAGGGCGCAGACCACGGTCAGATTTCGTGCGGGAGAAGACGTCGTCATGTGCGGCCTCCAGATCCTGGGGGTTCCGGGGACGAGCGAAGAACATCGACATTGCTCCGCTCGTTATGCGCAAATACGTTGGGGAAGAACGAACAACCGTCGATCAGTCGGCGCTCAACGGCGGTTGATTCCACGACGGATCCTCCGCGTCTGCGACTGCCGGCACCGCGGTTCCCGCTTACTCGTCCCTGGACTTCGCCAAGCATGATCGCGCTCAGACTATTGGGTGGCGCGTCGCTCGAGAGTGACGGCGAGGCGCTGAGCGGTCCGGCGACCCAGCGGCACCGGCTTGCGCTGCTGGCGCTCCTGTGCGTCTCCCACCCGCGCCCGCTCAGCCGCGAGAAGCTGATGGGCTATCTGTGGCCGGAGCGCGACAGCCGGCACGCCCGCAAGCTGCTGAACCAGGCGCTGCACGTGCTGCGGAAGGCGCTGGGGGAGGACGCGATCGTCTCGGCGGCCGAGGAGCTGCGGCTCGGGTCTCCGCCGCTGGAGTGCGACGTGATCGCGTTCGAGAGCGCCCTCGCCCAAGGAGACCGGGCGCGCGCCGCGGCACTCTACGCGGGCCCGCTGCTGGACGGATTCTTCCTGGACGTCGCCCCGGAATTCGACCAGTGGGTCGAACAGGAGCGGGAGCGCCTGCGTAGGGAATGGCGGCTCGTCGTGGCGGAGGTGGCGGAGTCGACGCTGGGCGGCGGCGACGCGGCGGGCGCGGCGGCGTTGTGGCGTCGTCTCCTGGTCGACGATCCGTACGACGCCCGGGCCACCCTGGGTCTGATGGAGGCTCTCGAGGCGCTCGGGGATCGGGCGGCCGCGATCCGGCAGGCGCGGCTCCACGAGCTCCTGCTGGAAGAGGAGTTCGACGCGGAGCCCGATCCCGGGGTGCAGGCGCTGGCCGATCGCATCCGCGCCGGAGAGGAAGAGTCAGGGGCCGCACCGGCTGTGGCGGAGGAGAGTGCCGCCGGCGGCTCGGGTGAGCCAACGGCCGCGAAGGAGGACGGGAGGCCGTCCCAGGCCGGGGCTGGGACTCGAGGCACATCGAGTCCGGATCGCTGGCGCTGGAAGCGGGCGGCGGCCGTCGCCGCGCTCCTGGTCACGCTGATCTCCCTTGCCTGGGCGCTGATGCGTACTCGGCCGCCTGCGCCGGGCGAAATCACGCGCATTGCCGTCCTGCCGTTGGCAAACCTGACCGGCGATCCGCAGCGGGACTACTTTGTGGCGGGGATGCACGACGCGCTGATCTCGGAGCTGGCGAAGGTCGGAGAGCTCACGGTCTACTCCCGCCAGTCCGTGCTCCGCTACGAGGGGACGGACCGGCCGCTGCCGGAGATCGCCCGGGAGCTGGGCGTGGACGCCGTCGTCGAAGGCGCCGTCTTCGAGAGCAACGACAGCGTGCGCATCAGCGTGCAGCTCGTGCAGGCGCAGCCGGAGAAGCATTTGATTTCGGAGAGCTTCACGGGTCCGCTCAGCCAGGCCCTTGCGCTGCAGGGCACCGTGGCTCGGGCGGTAGCCGAAGCCACGCGGGCCCGGGTGACGCCGGCCGTGCGAGCGCAGATGGCTCGCAGCCGCGCCGTGGATCCTGCTGCGCAGGAGGCCTATCTCGCAGGGCTGTACCACCTCGAGCGCGCCACGTACGGTCAGGTCCTGCCGCTACCCGAGCGGAGGAGGAGATCCGCCTCGCAATCGCGAAGCTGGAGCAGGCCGTGGCGCTGGACACCACGTGGGCTGCGGCGTGGGGGAAGCTCGCGCTCGCCGATCACTGGCTGGCGAGCGGTGCCGTGCGGGCGAGCCGACGAGTACTACCCGAAGTCGAAGGCCGCGGCGCTGCGGGCGATCGCGCTCGACGACGCCGAGTCCCAGGCGTACGCGTCCCTCGGTTTCGAGCTTGTTCGCCTACGAATGGGACTGGGCCGGCGCGGAGAAGGCGATCCGACGCGCAAACGAGCTCGACCCGAACTCGCAACCACTGGATCTACGCGCTGTATCTGCGGGCACGCCGGTCGGCACGAGGAAGCCGATGGTCGAGTACCACAGGGCGGAGGAGCGGAATCCGGCTTCCGACTTGCTCAAGTCCCAGGTGGCGTGGGAGTATGCGTGCGCCGGCCAGTACGACCGGGCCATCGCCGAGGCCCGCGAACTGAAGCCCGCGCGGCCGTTCCCGATACGGCGCAGGTGATCGGAGGGAGACGGTGGACGCTGAGTTTCACGGCGACGTCAACTCGCAATGGCGGGAAGACACGAGCAGGCGATCGATGCCGCGCGGAAGCTCCTGGCGCTCGCGGATACGCCGGTGGCGGGCCCGGTTCTCGCCTTCACGCTGGCGATGGCCGGACGGCGCGAGGAGGCGCGAACCACGATCGCCCGGCTCGGCCCGGAATGGGCCCGAGGCGTCGCGAACGGGCAGCCGGAGATCTACGCCGCGCTGGGGGATACCGCTCGCGCCTTGGACGCCACGGCGAAGCTGGTGATCCGGGCGTCGGCAGGACGCCTGACCACCGTTCGGTGCTGGCCTCTCTACAAGCTTCTGGGCGAGAATCCGCGCTTCCAGGAACTGATTGCGCCTGTCGGCTTTCCAACTCGGCCGAGGTGGTCCGGTTGCCGGCGGCTGAGGGGTGGGGCGAAGGACCCTAGGCGCGGGTCGACGCCTCTCACCCGACCGCGACCGGCTTCGGCCGACCTCACTCCTCCCGCAGCACCCGCGCGGGGTCCGTCCGCGCGGCCCGGGCCGCCGGCGGCAGCGCGGCGGCAACCGCAAGGATCAGCAGCCCTCCGGTGACGACTGCGTAGACGAGCGGATCGAAGGGGCCGACGTCGAAGAGAAGTGATCGGATCAGGCGACCGGTCAGTGCGGCGATCAGCAGTCCGACAGCGCTGCCCGCGACCGCCAGCCCCAGGCCGTAGCGGCCGATCAGAACGAGCACGCCGGTGGGCGTGGCACCGACGGCCATCCGCACCCCCAGCTCCCGACGGCGCCGTGCGACGGCGAGGGAGAGCACGCCGAAGATGCCCAGCGCGGCGAGGAGCACGGCGAACACGCCGAACAGCAGCGTCAGCGTGCCGAGGGCGCGGCTCGGGCCGAGAGCGTCGGAGACGACGTCGCCCATCGGACGGAGCGTCACGAACGCGATCCCCGGCCGGAGCGCGTTCACGCTGCGCCGCAGCAGGTCGGCAGCCGGGCCGGCCGCGCCCGGCCGGTGCTTCACGACCACGCTCAGCCCGTTCGGCGGCGCCTGCCGCATGGGGATGTAGATCTGGATCCGGGACGGGCTCTGCAGCTCGTAGTGCCGCACGTTGGCGACGACGCCGACGACGGTCATCCAGTGCAGATCCATGCTGCCGGTCGCCTCGTCGTGGTTCGCGAACGACACGCGATGCCCGATGGGGTCCTCGCCCGGCCAGAACTTCTCGGCCATCGTCTGGTCGATCACCGCGACCGGATCGGTGTCCTCCCGGTCCGTCGGCTCGATGACCCGGCCGCGCAGCAGCGGGATGCCCATCGTCCGGAAGTAGCCGGGAGAGACGATGTCGTAGAGAACGGACTCCATGTCGGACGGCTGCCCCGTCAGGGGTCGGTTGTCCGGCGCGATGCCGCGTTCCCACGAGCGGTTCGTGAGGGGGATCAGCAGCGTCGCAGCCGCGGAGTTCACGTCGGGCGAGCGCTCGAGATCACGGGTGAGCTGCTCGTAGAAGGCGTAGCGCTGCTCGGGCGTGTCGAACGTGCCGTCCGGCGCCTGGAGTCGGGCGGCGAGCACGTCCGTCGCGTCGAATCCCTTCGGGACGTGGGACAGCCGCTGCAGGCTGCGCGTGAGCAGCCCTGCGCCCACCAGCAGGACGAGGGAGAGCGAGATCTGCGTGACGACGAGGGCGTCGCGCAGACGCCGCCCCTCGCGGCCGCGGCCCGCGTCCGCACCCCGCACGCCCTGGTGCAGCCGCCGGGCTTCCGCTCCGTAGGGCAGACGCACGGCCGGGAGCACGCCGAACAGCATGCCGCTCAGCACCGTCACACCCAGGGCGAAGCCGACGACGCCCGGATTCAGCGCGACGCGCGACGCGAGCAGCGCGGGCAGATCGAGCGGCAGCAGCGCCGGCAGCAGCCGGACACCCACCGCGGCGATCCCGAGACCAAGCAGGCCTCCCGCGGCCGCGAGGATGGCGCTCTCAGAGAGCAGGTGCCGGATCAGGCGACGTCGCCCGGCTCCCAGCGCCGCGCGCACCGCCAGCTCGCCGGCCCGTCCCTCGCCGCGCGCCAGCGCGAGATTCGCCACGTTGGCGCACGCGATCAGCAGCAGCAGCGCGACGGCGCCCATCAGCACCCAGAGCCCCGTTCGCACGTCGCCGATGAAGACGTCGGCCAGCGGCCGGACCTCGGGCGTGGCGACCGGCTCCCCGTACTCCCCCGCGAGCTCGCTGGCAACCCGGCTCAGGTCGGCCTGCGCCGTCTGCACCGTGGCGCCGGGTGCCAGCCTCGCGATCGCGCGCATTCCGAACGAGCTTTCCCGATCGTCCCACGGCAGGTCCGGCATGACGCCCATGGGCACGTACACGTCCACGTCCGCCGACGGATACCCGTCCCCCGGGGGCAGGACCCCGACGATCGTCGCGCTGAATCCATCCGTGACGAGCGGCCGTCCCACGACGGCCGGATCGCCCCCGTACGCGCTCTGCCAGTAGCCGTAGCTGAGCACCACCGCGGGCGCCGCGCCGCGCTCGGTCTCCGCCGGCGTCAGGACTCGCCCGCGCGCAGCACCGAGGCCCAGCGTCCCGAAGAAGTCGCCGTACACGAGTCGGGCGCTCAGCAGCTCCGATCCGTTCCGCCCCGGCCGCAGGAACGTCCAGCCCGACGACATGCCCCAGCGCGAGAAGACCCGGCTCCGCTCGCTCCACGCCGCGTAGTACGGCACCGACAGCGAAATGAGGTAGCCCTGCGGGGAGCGCACGTCCGGCGTCACGAGCCGGTCCGCGTCACGGAACGGCAGCCCTTTCAGCAGCACGTTCTGCACGAGGGAGTAGACGGCCGTCGTGCCGCCGACGCCGAGGGCAAGTGCAGCGACGGCCAGCAGCGTGTAGGCGGGACGCCGCAACAGAGAGCGGAAGGCCACGGGGACGCGCATGGGTAGACGCTCCGGCTGGGGGGGGCGGGCGGATGGAGTCCGTACGATTTGGACGGGGCGGAGGTGTCGATGGTTGGAACGGGGGGTGTGCGTTCGGGGGCGCGCTCCCCGTTTCAAATCCGGCCGATCGAAACGCCGATCGTGTTGCATGGAACGGGCGCCGCTCGGAAGGTCATTTTCGTAAACGATTGATGGTGAACCACATACGCGAGTGCCGGGCGCCGCGGCGGTGGGGGCCCGGGGTTGCACGGCTTCAACTCTGTTCGAATCCCCGTTTCCCACGATGGAGGCAGGTACAATGCTGCGCAGAATGTCACTGCTGTTCGGACTGATCGCCCTCGTGTCGGCGTGTTCCGACCAGCCAACGGTCGTTCAGCCGCAGGCAACCGGCACACCGGCATTCAGCAAGAGCGCCCGGGGTGGCCGGGCGGGCGCCGTGGGAGTCGTCTACGTCCGGAGCCAGGGCCTGTACTACGACACGTTCGTGGCGGCCGAGACCCTGCCGCACCACGGCCGATTCCAGAAGCTCGACGCGGACGGCTCGACGGAGTTCGGTCCGGGCGATCGCGGCTACCTGGGTGGACGCTGGTGGAAGGACGTGAACGGCAACGGGATCCAGGACGACGGGGACATGTACCTCCTCTGTCCCCTCCTGCCGCCCGGGCGGCCTACGCCGTAATCCTCACGGGAACGGCGCCGCTACACGAAGCTCGGGCTCGACTTCCGCGATGCGGCCGAAGTCGCGGCGGTCGTGTGTCACGAGCGTGAAGGCGTGCTCGACGCTGGACGCTGCGAGGAGGCAGTCGTTGAAGAACGCGGGGCGGGCGGAGCCGGCGCGCATGCGGCCGCGCTCCGCCAGGCCCGCGACGATGCGGCTCGCGCGCAGCCACGTCGAGTACGCGGGCACGATGACGCGGCGGACGCGTTCGAACGGGAGCACCCAGCGCTCGTGCCAGCGTCGCCAGGTTGTGAGATCGGCCGCGCTGACGAGGAGCTCGGAGGCGACCACCGCATGCTGGTGGATCACCGGCGCGCGGGAGCGCTGCCAGGCCGCGAGCTCGCGGGCAGCGTCGGGCTCACGCATGGCTCGGATCAGCACGTTCGTGTCCAGGACGAACCGGCGCACGTCAGTCTCCGAGATCGTCGGCCGTCAGGCCCAGAACGTCCACGTACTCCTCGCCCGACATCGCCTCGGTCCCGCGGGCCAGCGCCTCGCCGAAGATCAGCATGTCCAGGGCGGTCTCGACGGCTTCGGTCTCGGTCTTCGCGCCGAGGATCTCCCGGGCCATATCGATCTTGGACTGGTGGAGGTAGAAGTTCTTGCGCGTGACGGCCTCGTCCTGGACGAGGGCCTCGCTCACCCGCGCGGCGTCACCCGCGTGAGAGTGCGGGCCGAGCGGCTTCTTCTTCCGACGCGTCATGTCCCGTCGCTCCGTATACGTAAAATCGAGACTGAACGTACATACGTTAATGCGGGGGGCTCGACAATGGAATAGCAGTGCGAGCCGAACGTTCGTCCCGCTTCCTTGTCCGCGCGGCGGGAGAGGTGGTAACGTCGCGCATGGATCGACGGGAAGCGGAGAACGCGGTCGAGGTGGAGCGGGCGACGAAGCGCTTCGGCGCGTTCCGGGCCGTGGACGACGTGTCGTTCCGGGTGGCGCCGGGCGAGTTCTTCGCGCTGCTGGGTCCGAGCGGCTGCGGGAAGACGACGACGCTGCGCATGATCGCGGGCTTCGAGCGGCCGTCCTCGGGGCGAATCCTGCTCGAGGGTCGGGACGTTTCCCGCGTGCCGCCCTACCGCCGCAGCGTCAACACGGTGTTCCAGCACTACGCGCTCTTCCCCCACATGTCGGTGTGGGAGAACGTGGCGTTCGGGCCGCGCAGCCGGCGGGTGCCGGCGAAGGAGGCGGAGCGCCGGGTCGGCGAGGTGCTCGACGTCGTCCGGCTCGAGGCGCTGGCGGGGCGGAAGCCGGCGGAGCTGTCGGGCGGGCAGCAGCAGCGCGTGGCGCTGGCGCGGGCGCTGGTGAACGAGCCGGCGGTGCTGCTGCTGGACGAGCCGCTGGGCGCTCTCGACCTGAAGCTGCGGCGGTCGATGCAGCACGAGCTGAAGCGGATCCAGCGGGAGGTCGGCATCGCGTTCGTGTACGTGACGCACGACCAGGAGGAGGCGCTGACCATGGCGGACCGGATCGCGGTGATGAACGGCGGCCGGGTCGAGCAGGTCGGCGCGCCGGAGGCGATCTACGACGCGCCGGAGTCCGTGTTCGTGGCGGGCTTCATCGGGGTCGCGAACCTGCTGCCGGCGCGGATCGCGGGCGCCGGGTCGGGCGCTGGGTCGGGCGCCGGGACCCTGATGGTGCGGCCCGAGCGGGTGCGCGTGTCGGGGGCGCCTCTCGCAGCGGGCGTCTCCATCCCGGTAACCGTCACCGGGACGACGTTCCAGGGCTCGATCGTGCGCGTCGTGATGCGCGCGGGCGAGGACGAGATCGTGGCGCACGTGGGGCGGGACGTGGAGCTGGAGGGGATCCGGCCGGGCGCCTCGGCGTTCGCGGGGTGGAGCCCGGACGCGGCGCGGCTGCTGCCGGCGTGCTCCGGGACGGAGGCGGGGGCGGGATCGTGACCCGGCCGAGAGGCTTCGAGGCGACGTCGCCCATCACGCGCCGGCGCTTCCTGGCCGCCGCCGGCGGGCTCGCGCTGGGCGGCGCGGCGCTGGCGGCGTGCGGGTCGGGCGAGGACGCGGGGCCGGCGGTGCGGATCTCGAACTGGCCGCTCTACATCGACCCGGACGTGCCGGCGGAGTTCGAGAAGGCGACGGGCGTCCGCGCGGAGTACCGCGAGGACGTCAACGACAACGCGGAGTACTACGCGAAGATCGCCGAGCCGCTGAAGCGCGGGCAGAGCATCGACCGGGACGTCGTGGTGCTCACGGACTGGGTCGCGGCGCGCATGATCCGGCTCGGCTACTGCCGGCCGCTGGACGACTCGATGTTTCCGAACGGGACGCGACTGCGGAACGAGCTCCGGAGCCCGGACTTCGACCCGGACCGGCGCTACACGGCGCCGTGGATGTCGGGCATGACGGGGATCGCGTACGACCCGCGGGCGACGGGGCGGGAGATCACGAGCATCGGCGACCTTTTCGACCCGGCGTTCCGCGGCCGGGTCACGATGCTGATGGAGATCCGGGACTCGATCGGCTTCGTGATGCTCATGAACGGCAAGGCGCCCGAGCAGGCCACGGACGCGGACGTGGCCGCGGCGTGCGAGACGATCCGGAAGTACCGGGAGAACGGCCAGATCCGGGCGTTCACGGGGAACGAGTACACGGAGGACCTGGCGTCCGGGAACGTGGCGCTGTGCATGGCGTGGTCGGGGGACGTGGCCGGCCTCGCGGCCGACAACCCGGAGCTGCGCTTCGTGGTGCCGGAGGAGGGCGGGATCCGCTTCACGGACAACATGATGATCCCGTCGACGTCCGAGCGCGTGGACCTGGCCATGGCGTGGATGAACTACGTCTACCGGCCGGAGGTCTCCGCGCGGATCATGCGCGCGACCCGCTACATGTCGCCCGTCGAGGGCGCGATGGCGGAGCTGGAGGCGATCGCGCCGGAGCTCGCGGCGAGCCCGCTGGTGAACCCGCCGGACGACGTGCTCGCGCGGCTGCACACGTTCCGCACGCTGAGCGACGAGGAAGACCAGCGCTACAGTCGCGCGTTCCTGGACGCGATCGGCGCGTGAACCGGACGAAGGCGGCGCCGTGGCTGCTCAGCGCGCCGGGCGCGCTCTGGCTGCTGCTGTTCTACCTGGTGCCGACGCTGGCGCTGGTGGGGACGTCTCTCGAGGGGGGCGCGGCGGGGGGCGCGTGGTGGCAGGGCTACGCGCGGGCGTTCACGCTCTATCACGAGCAGCTCGGGCGCTCGCTGGGCTACGGCCTGGCCGCCACCCTCTCGGCGCTCGTCCTGGCCTACCCCCTCGCCTACGTCATGGCGTTCCGCGCGGGCCGGCTGAAGAACCTGCTGCTCGGGCTCGTCGTCGTCCCCTTCTTCGTCACCTTCCTGGTCCGCACGCTCGCGTGGAAGACGATCCTGAACGACAACGGGCCGGTCGTCGGGCTGCTCGGCGCGCTGCACCTGCTGCCGGCGCAGGGGCGGCTGCTGAACACCGCGTGGGCGGTGGTCGGCGGGCTGACCTACAACTTCCTGCCGTTCATGGTCCTGCCGGTGTACGTGGCGCTGGAGCGCATCGACCGACGGCTGGTGGAGGCGGCGCAGGACCTGTATTCGACGCCCGGCGCTGCGTTCCGGAAGGTCGTGCTGCCGCTGTCGCTGCCGGGCGTGTTCGCGGGCAGCCTGCTGACGTTCATCCCGGCGTGCGGCGACTTCATCAACGCGGAGCTGCTGGGCGGACCGAACCAGCGCATGCTCGGCTCGGTCATCCAGTCCCAGTTCCTGTACGCCCGGGACTATCCCCTCGCGGCGTCGCTGTCCGTGGTGCTGATGATGCTCATCCTGCTGCTCGTGCTGACGTACGCGCGCGTGCTGGGCACGGAGGAGCTGGCGTGACGCGCGGAGGCGCGGAGGGGGCGGAGGCCGCGGAGCGCGGAGGCGGCGGAGAGCGCGGAGGCGCGGGCGGACGGGCGCTCGACGCCGTCGCCCTGCTCGTCCTGCTCTACCTCTTCCTGCCGATCCTCGTGATCGTGCTGTTCAGCTTCAACGAGCCGGCGGGGCAGTTCAACTTCGTGTGGAAGGGCTTCTCACTGGAGGCGTGGCGGCACCCGTTCCGCTACCCGGCGCTCGCAGAGGCGATGGGCCTGAGCCTGCGCGTCGCCGCGGTCTCGACCGCCGCGGCGACCGTGATGGGCACGCTGCTCGGCCTGGCACTGACGCGCTACCGCTTCCGCGGCAGGCGACCGATGAACCTGCTGCTCGTGCTGCCGCTCACAACACCGGAGGTCGTGCTCGGCTCGTCGCTGCTCGCGCTCTTCCTCCAGCTCGGCGTGCCGACCGGCTTCGGGACGATCGTGGTGGCGCACGTGATGTTCTCGGTGAGCTACGTCGCGCTGACGGTGAAGGCGCGGCTGCGCGGGTTCGACTGGTCCCTCGTCGAGGCGGGCATGGACCTGGGGGCGACGCCGCTCGTCGTGCTCTGGCGCGTGACGCTGCCGCTCATCGCGCCGGGCGTCGCGGCGGCCGCGCTGCTCTCCTTCGCGCTGTCCCTCGACGACTTCGTCATCACGCTGTTCAACGCCGGCAGCCGCGTGACGTACCCGCTCTACGTGTACGGGGCGCGGCGGGCGGCGTTCCCGCCGCAGATCGACGTGATCGCGACGGCGATCCTGGTGGGGACGCTGGCGCTGCTCGGCGCGACGGTCGCGTGGCAGAAGAAGGCTGAGTGAGGCTGAGGCTTAGGCTGAGGCTTAGGCTGAGGGACTGAGGCTCAGCCGGCGCCGCCGAAGGCGCGCAGGCGGCGGCGGGCGGCGTCGACGCGGGGCTGGAGCTCGGGGTCGGCGTGCTCCCAGAGGTGGACGAACTCGGCGTAGCGCTGGACGGCGAGGGCGGTGTCGCCGGCCTGGGCCTGGAGGGCGGCGTCACGCTCGAGGACGGTGGGCCGCGCGAGGGGATCGGTGAAGATGCGGTAGAGCCAGGGCTCCGTCAGGTAGCGCTCGTACACGGCGCGGGCGGAGTCCGGCTGGCCGGCGAGCTCGTAGGCCTCCCCGAGCTCCAGGAGCCCGCAGACGCGGCAGGTCCCTTCCTCGGGGTGGGACGAGGGGCGCCGGAACGCGACGAGGCCGGGCGTCGGGTCGCCGCGGTGCAGCGCGACGTAGGCCCGCAGGAAATCGACGTCGTCCTCCTCGTTGTACGGGTCCTCCTGCTGTTCGTGCGCCCTCAGGTCGACCATGCTGTCCGCCAGCGCGAACTTTCCGGCTTCGGCGTACAGCCTCGCGAGCTGGGCATACGGCCGGTCGGAGGGCGCGATGGAATCGAGGGGGAAGCGCCGGAGCGCGTCGTCGATCTCGCGCAGGCCGCGGGCGACGTCGCCCCGGACGTGGATCGAGCGCTCCGCGCCCGAGAGGGCGGCACTGAGACGCTGCGGAACGAGATGGGCTTCCGCGGCGACGTGGTCGGCGGCGTCCATGAAGTCGGCGGCGTCGGACAGGCGGCCCTGGACCGTGGCGATCTGAGCCCGGTCGAAGGCGGAATAGGCCACGGCCGTGGCGTTGTCGGTGTAGCGGCTCCCGAAGCTGGCCGCGATGCTGTCCGCGGCGTGCCATCGGCCCTCGGCGGCCGCCAGAAGATCCCACGCGCGGTTCATGGTGAGGTTGTCCGGGTAGGCCCGGTTCCCGTTCCGGAGCGTCTCCACCGCCTCCTTCGTCTTGCCCAGACGGTACTGCACCTGGAACAGGTTCTGGTAGTGGCTCGGGGTGGGGGCCGGACCTGCCACGCCCCGCGCCAGGATAGGCTCCGCTTCGACGTAGCGGTTCGCCTCGGTGAGCACCACGGGCAGGTTGTTCGACGCCGTCGGATCCTGGGGATCGATGTCGAGGACGTGGCGATACGCGTCGATGGCGGCGTCGTAGTCGCCCACCGCGTCCTGATAGCTGCCGGTAGCGATGTAGCGCTCCTTCTCCGGCAGCCGGTCCCGCAGCTCGTAGGCGCGGCGCATGGCCGCGAGTTGGTCGGCCTTGCGGAAGCCGGCGTTGCTCAGGGCCACGCCCAGCTTCCGCCACGCCATTGCGAAGGTGCTGTCGAGGCCCACTGCCTGTTCGAAGAGGCGGACGGCCTGGAGCACGTCTTCGTCGCCGTCCAGGACGCGGACGCCGGCCGCGTACTTCCGCAGCGCCGGGAGCGATCGGGTCGTGACGTTCTCGAGGGGCGGCGTGGCGCGAATGTCGCTGAGGGACTCGCCGATCCGGTCCCGGAGCTGGTCGGACAGCTCGTCGACGGCGCCGACGAGGTGCGTCGAATCGGCCGCAGTCGCCCGGAACGCCGCCAGCACCTGGCCGTCCGCCGGCGTGACGAGGCGAGCCGCCAGGACGTAGCTGCCGCCGAGGGAGCGGACGTCGCCCGCGACGATCGCCTTGAGGCCGTCCCGCTCCGCCACCTCCTGTGCGACGTCCTGCGTCAGCGCCGCGGCGGGATCGCGCTGCATACGCCGCAGCGTCGCCGCGACCTCCTTCGCGTCCGCCAGGCGGATCACGCCGGAGGACAGTAGGTCGATGCGCAGCGCCTCCGTGACCACGGCCGCGACGCTGGAGTCCGCGCCCGTGCCGGAGAAGTCGGCGAGCAGTACCGCGTCGTCCTCACTCAGGACGCCCTGTGCGAGGAGCGTGTTCTGGCTGCGCACGACCATGAACGCCGTCGTGGCGACGCCGAGCAGCGCGAAGGCCGCGGCGCCGGCGAGGAGGGAGCGCTTCCAGGTCAGGTGCCGGAGGGCTGCGGGGCCCCCCGCGGGCTCAACGGCGTTCGAGGGGGCTGCGCCTTGGCCGGCCGCCGGCGGGGCCTCGTCGCCGTCGATCAGCTCGATCCCCGAGAGCAGGTTCACGTCCCCCTCCGACGCGCGCTTCCGGCGGACCGACGCGCCCTCGCCCTGGATCGCCGCCGTCGCGAGGACGATGGGCAGCCCGATGATGAAGAGCACGATGGCGAAGGCGGGCACCCAGCGGGGCAGGCCGAACGTCTCGTAGAGCGTGCTGATCACCTCGAACCCCGCCCACGACGCGACCAGATAGATCGCCAGCACCTGCCACAGCGAGCGGCGGTGGACCTCGGAGACGAAGTGGCGCCAGGGGGAATGCACGCGGCCGGACTCCTGGATGGGGGAACGCCTCGTAGAATGTCGGCAACGGTAGCGTCGGGGCAAGGTTCAAGGGCCGCGCGGCCGCGGGTGACCCTCGACGCCGGACCTCCGGCGCGCGCTTCGGGGCCCGGGAGCCTAGATTGGGCGACGTCGTCTCATCCATACTCGTCCCGGAGCCGAACATGCCCGACCTCTTCGACCCTCGCCTGCCCGCCTACCTCGACGACCTCGTCCCGGAGCGGCCGGCGGAGCTGCGGCGGATGGAGGAGATCGCGGTCGACACGGAGTTCCCCATCGTGGGGCCGGCGTCGGGCCACTTCTGCTATCAGATCGCCCGCATGACGGGGGCGCGCAGCGTGTTCGAGCTGGGGTCCGGGTACGGCTACTCGACGGCGTGGTTCGCCCGGGCGGTCCGGGAGAACGGCGGTGGGGTGGTGCACCACGTCGTATGGGACGAGAAGCTGTCCGAGCGAGCGCGGGGGCACCTGTCGGCGCTCGGCTACGACGACCTGGTCCGCTACCACGTGGGCGAGGCGGTGGCGGCGCTGCGGGACGCGGAGGGGCCGTTCGACCTGATCTTCAACGACATCAACAAGGAAGGCTACCCGGAGTCGCTGGACGTCATCGCGGAGAAGCTGCGGCCGGGCGGCGTGCTGATCGTGGACAACGCGCTGTGGAGCGGGCGGATCTGGGACGAGTCGGACCACTCGGCGTCGACGGCGGGGGTGCGGGAGATGACGGGACGTTTGACGGCGGGGGCATCGTGGGTGAGCTCGGTCGTGCCGATCCGGGATGGGTTGCTGCTGGCTTGGAAAGCGGGGTAGAGCTGCGGGCGACATACTGCGGGCGACGTACTGCGGGCGGGGTACGGCGGGCGAAACACTGCGGGTGGGGTACGGCGGGCGAAACACTGCGGGCGAGGTACTGCGGGCGAGATACTGCGGGAGGGGGCAATGCGGGTTCATTTGGAGGGGCATCGGTCGGAGCGGATCGGGTGGCTGCGGGCGGCGGTGCTGGGGGCGAACGACGGGATCCTTTCGACGGCGAGTCTCGTCGTGGGCGTGGCGGCGGCGGAGACGGGGCGCTCGGGCGTGCTGCTCGCAGGCGTCGCGGGGCTGGTGGCGGGGGCGATGGCGATGGGGGCGGGGGAGTACGTCTCGGTGAGCTCGCAGGCCGATACCGAGGCGGCGGACCGGCGGCTGGAGGTGAAGGAGCTGGCGGAGCAGCCGGAGGCGGAGCTGGCGGAGCTGCAGCGGATCTACGAGGCGCGGGGGCTGGCGCCGGAGCTGGCGCGGGAGGTGGCGGCGCAGATGACGCGGCACGACGCGCTGGGCACGCACCTGCGGGACGAGCTCGGGCTCACGGAGGTCCACACGGCGCGGCCGGTTCAGGCGGCGCTGGCCTCCATGGCGAGCTTCGCGGTGGGGGCAGTGCTGCCGCTGGTGGTGGCCGCGCTCGCGCCGGTCTCGTCCCTCGAGATCACCGTTTCCGGGGCGTCGCTCCTCTTCCTCGCGCTGCTGGGGACGGTGTCGGCCCGGGCGGGCGGGGCGCCGGCGGCCCGCGCCGTGGTTCGCATCTGCTTCTGGGGCGCGCTGGCGATGATCGCGACGGGCGTGATCGGCAAGCTGTTCGGGGGCGTGATCGCGTGAGCGCGGACGGCGACGCGCGGGTTCTCGCGCCTGCTCAGTTCCCGAGCAGCGCCCGGAAGCGGGGCTCGCCGCGCAGGGAGTCGTACGTGGGGTCGAGGCGCATGCGGGAGGAGGACATCGTGGAGGGCACGCCCATCAGGCGCTCGAGGTAGTCGAGCGCCTGCTGCTTGCGGCCGAGAACGATGGACGCGGTGGCGAGCTGGTCCAGGATCGCGGCTCCGTCGGCGGCGTCGCGGTCAGACTGCGCGTCGAAGCCCGGGCGGCTTCGCGGTCGAAGGCCGGCGACGTCGCCCTCGAACGCGGCCGCCACGGCACGAAGCGTGTGAACCATCGCTTCCATGCCCCAGGGATCGTAGACGCGGCCGGCGGGGTCGCGCGGGAGATCGTCGAGCATGTGGGCGGTCGCCGCCATCGCGGCGGCGGCGTGCCGCTCCTGGCCTTCCGCGTCGCCCGACAGCCAGGCGACGCGGGCGAGCCGCAGCGTCGGCATGGTCGTGAAGTAGACCTCGTAGTCGGCCACGTAGTCGCCCGGGTCCACGGCGGCTGCCAGGGAGTCGCCGTTCAGGCCGGTGCCGGGCGGCAGGTCGCCGAGCGCCGCGAGGGCCGCGGGCCAGTCGCGGTGGACGAGCGCGAGGTCCGAGCGGGCGAGGGCGACCCACGGGCCGGGCGGCATCGCGGCGAGGACCCGGCGCGCGCCGGCGGTGTCGGCCAGCCCCCAGAGCCGGTTTCCGAAGGTGACGGAGCTCGTCGGACCGTCCGCCGCGAGGCGGAGCGAGCGAGCGAGCGCGCTGTCGGCTCCGGCGAAGCGACGCTCCCGCATCAAAGTCCAGCCCAGCTCGAGGGGCGGCGACGGATTGAGCGGGTCGAGCCGCGCTTCCTCGGCGAAGCCGGCGGCGGCATCGAGGGAGCGGCCGGCGCGCCGCTGGACGCTGGCGAGCCCGTCGAGGACGGCGGCGTCGCCCGGGTGCTCGCGATGGATCGCCTCGAAGACCTCGATGGCGCGGCGATAGTCGGCGCGGGCGTAGTACTGGTAGAATCCTTCGGCGATGCGCGTCTCGACCGCATTCGGCGCCAGCGCCCGCGCGCGGTCGAGCGCGCCGCGGGCGGGCGTCGTGTCGCCCGTCAGGCCGGTGCGGACCTGCCAGCTCAGGGCCCCGGCGAGACCGGCCCAGGCCCGGGCGAACGCGGGATCGAGCTCCGTGGCCCGGCGGAACGGCTCGGCCGCCGCGTCGCGACCGTCGGTGCCGCCGTAGAAACGATCCCGGCCCGCGTAGTAGGCCTGCAGCGCCTGGAGGTTCTCGGTGGGTGGCGCGGGCGCCGCGAGCTGCTTCCGGTCGGCGTCGGAGAGCCGGGCCCGCAGGGCGGTGGCGACCTCGCGCGCGATCTCGCTCTGGATCGCGAACACGTTCGCGGCCGTGAGCGTCCTGTCGAACGTCTGCGACCAGAGCTGGCGATCCGCGCGCGCGTCGATGAGCTCCATGTTGACCCGGATCTGGTCGCCGGCGCGGCGGACGCCGCCTTCGAGGAGCGTGCCGACGCCCAGCTCGCCTGCAATCTCGCGCACGTTCTTCTGTGTGCCGCGGTAGGCGAGCACCGACGTGCGCGAGGTGACCCGCAGCGCCTGCACGCGCGCGAGCTGCGAGAGCACGTCGTCGTGCAGCCCCATGGCCAGCTCCTGCGCGTCGCCGCCGGCGCCGAAGTCGTCGAACGGGAGCACGGCGACGGACGCGGCGTCCGCCTCCGTCGGCCGCGCGACCCACCAGCCGGCGGTGAGTCCGACGGCGAGGAAAAGGCCCGCGGCGACGACGGTGCGGGGGGCCAGCCAGCGGGGGCTGCGGCTGGGGCTGGGGCCAGCGCCTGGGCCGGCGCCTGGGGCCGGGCCAGCGCCTGGGTCCGGGCGGGGGTCGGCCGCGGGCGCGCCGCCGAGGTCGAAGGCCCAGGACAGGCCGATCACGACGGGCAGGCCGATGATGGCGAGGACCGCGACGGCGGTGACGATCCAGGCGGGCAGGTGCAGGGCCGGGACCAGCACGTCGGCGCCCTGGAGCGCGGCGAATGCCGCGGCCAGGTAGACGACGACGGCGCGGACGACGCGACGTCGCTTCAGCTCGTCGAGGAAGCCGGTGACTGCGGCCAAGGAACCATCCAGGGTGAGGAGACCGCTCCAAGGTGCGTTCCCGGGGTCCTGGGAGCAACCGTTCCGGAGCCCGCCCCGTCAGGGCCGCGCGTCCAGGGTGTTCAGGTGGCCGGTGTCGCCGTAGCCGATGATCCGTGCATCGCAGCTCACCAGCCGGGCGCCGGCGACGCGCGCGCTGGCGACGAGCATGCGATCGGCGGGGTCGCCGGGGAGCTCCCCCGGCAGGCGCGTGCTCTCGACGGCGATCTCGGGGGCCAGGGGCAGCAGGTGCACGCCCGGAGCGCGGAGCGCCGCGCGGACCCATTCGTCGACGGGACGTGCCAGGCGCAGACGGCCTCTGGATTCCAGCATGGCGACCTCCCAGACCGAGATCGCGGCCACCCGTATCCGGCCCGCGCGGCTGGCGCGCTCGATTGTCCGCACGGCCGACCGGGACAGGCGGTCTTTTGAGCCTTCGACGGTCCAGATCCAGACGTGCGTGTCCAGCAGCAGCAGTCCGGGCGCGCCCTCAGGCATCCGCCTCCCACTCCTCGCCCGTGGGGCCGATGATGTCGCCCTCGACGGTGACCGTGCCCGCAAGCCAGCCGAAGATGCCGGGCTCGGCCGGCTCCCCGTCGATCGGCACCAGCTTCGCCACCGGCTTGCCGTAGCGCGTCACCACGATCTCCTCGTTGCCCTGACCGACCCGGTCCAGGTACTCGTGCCAGGCCGCCTTCAGCTCGCTCGCGGGGACGGCCGGCGTGCTTCCGATCGGGTACTCGAGATCCTCGTCCATGGAACCTCCAGATGTTGACCGAAAAAAGTGGGACGAAACACGCGCCGCCGTCAAGGTCGGTGTCGGGAGCGTTGCGGGCGGCTGCATCGGCGCCTAGCATTCGCGGCATCCCTCCGAACGGAACCGTCATGACGAATCGAATCTCAGCGCGTCGCGCCGGCGTGGCCGGGCTCCTGCTCCTGCTCGCGGTGCTCTGTGCGCCCGGGCTGGCGGTCGGCCAGACCGGGGCACGGGCTGCTGCCGGGGCCTCGGGGGCGGGGCCGACGGCCGCCCCGTCCGCGCAGCCGGTCCCTTCCGCCCTCTACTCCGCCCTGCGCTGGCGCATGATCGGGCCGTTCCGGGCGGGTCGGGCGCTGGCGGCGTCGGGAGTCGCGGGGGACCCGCGCACGTTCTGGTTCGGGGCGGTCGCCGGGGGCGTGTGGAAGACGGAGAACGCGGGGCTGACGTGGGAGCCGGCGTGGCCGGACACGGTGAACCCATCGGTGGGGGCGCTGGCGGTTGCGCCGTCGGATCCGCGGGTGGTGTGGGTGGGGACGGGCGAGGCGGACATGCGGTCGGACCAGACGTACGGGGACGGCGTGTACCGCACGACCGACGGGGGCGCGCACTGGACGCACGTGGGCCTCGAGGACACGCGGCAGATCGGCCGCATCCTGGTGGATCCGCGGGACCCGGACGTGGCGCTGGTGGCGGCGCTGGGGCACGCGTACGGGCCGAACGAGCAGCGGGGCGTGTTCCGGACGGAGGACGGCGGCCGGACGTGGGCGAAGGTGCTGTACCGGGACGCGAGCACGGGCGCCATCGACCTGGCGGCGGACCCGTCGAACGCCGGACCACGTGTGGGCGACGCTGTGGAACGCGCGTCGCCCGCCGTGGAGCCAGTACCCGCCGGACCAGGGGCCCGGCAGCGGGATCTGGCGCTCGACGGACGGGGGGAAGACGTGGTCGGAGGCGAAGGGGAAGGGTCTGCCGGGGACGGTCGGCCGGATCGGCCTGGCCGTGGCGCCGGGCGGCCAGCGGATCTACGCCATCGTCGACGCGACCACGGGCGGCGGGCTGTACCGGAGCGACGACGGGGGCGGGAGCTGGACGCTCGTGAACACGGACCCGCGCGTGACGACGCGGGGGTGGTACTTCGGCCGCGTGTTTCTGGACCCGAAGGACCCGGACGTGGTCTACGTCCCCAAGGTCGCCATCATGAAGTCGACGGACGGCGGCGCGCACTTCCAGGCGCTGAAGGGGGCGCCGGGCGGGGACGACTACCACTTCCTGTGGATCGACCCGACGGCGCCGGAGCGCATGGTGTGCGCGGTGGACCAGGGCACGATCGTGTCGCTGGACGGCGGGCGGACGTGGAGCTCGTGGTACAACCAGCCGACGGCGCAGTTCTACCACGTCGCCACGGACGACGCGTTCCCGTACAGGATCTACGGAGCGCAGCAGGACGCGGGGACGGTGTCGATCACGAGCCGGAGCGACTTCGGCGTGATCACGTTCCGGGACTGGATCCCGGCGGGCGCGGGGGAGGGCGGCTACTTCGCACCGGACCCGGCGGACCCCGACATCGCCTACGGCGGTGACACGTACGGCCGCGCGTTCCGGTGGGACCGGCGCACGGGGCAGACGCAGGACGTCTCGCCGGTGCCGGTGGCGCCGTTCGGGACGCCGATGGACCGGCTGAAGTACCGGTTCACGTGGACGTCGCCGATGGTGTTCGACCCGCTGGACGCGAAGACGATGTACATGGGCGCGCAGATGGTGCTGAAGACCGTCGACGGCGGGCTGCACTGGACGGAGGCGAGCCCGGACCTGACGACGTCGGTGGCGGAGCACCGCGGGCAGGGCGTGGTCTACACGATCGCGCCGTCGCCCGTGAAGGAGGGCGTGATCTGGGCGGGCACGGACAACGGGCGCATCCACGTGACGCGTGACGGCGGCGCGACGTGGAAGGACGTCACGCCCACGGGCGTGCAGGCGTGGAGCAAGATGAGCCTGATCGACGCGTCGCCCTTCGACGCCGGCGGCGCGTACGTCGCCGTGGAGCGGCACCGTCGGGACGACCTGACGCCGATGGTCTTCCGGACGCACGACTACGGCGCGACGTGGCAGCGGGCGGACGGCGGGCTCCCGCAGGGCGCGTTCGTACGGGCGGTGCGGGCGGACCCGGTGCGGGAGGGGCTGCTGTACGCCGGGACGGAGCAGGGCGTATTCACCTCGTTCGACGACGGCGCCCACTGGCAGCCGCTCATGCTGAACCTGCCGCGCGTGCCGGTGCGGGATCTGGCGATCCACGGGACCGACCTGATCGCGGCGACGCACGGGCGCTCGTTCTGGGTGCTGGACGACGTCACGCCGCTGCGCACGGCGGACGCGGACTCGGCGCGCCTCGCGCTGCGCGTGGCGCCGCCGGCCGACGCGGTGCGGATGCGCAGGACGGAATACCACGACACGCCGCTGCCGGTGGAGGAGCCCCACGGAGAGAACCCGCCCGACGGGGCGGTCATCGACTACTGGCTGGGCTCGACCCCGGCGGGTCCCGTGACGCTGGAGATCGTGGACGGGGCCGGCACGGTCGTGCGACGCTACGCGAGCGACGACGCGGCCCCGGAGCATCCGCCGCAGCAGTTCAGCGACGACTGGCTGCCGAAGTTCCGGCGGCTCACGACGCACCCGGGGCACAACCGGTTCGTGTGGGACCTGCGCTGGCCGCAGCCGCCGGCGCCCAGCTACGACTACAGCATCTCGGGGATTCCCGACCGGGGCACGGTGACGGAGCCCGAGGGGCCGCTGGCGCTGCCGGGGACGTACACCGTGCGGGTCACGGCGGGCGGCGTCACGCGGACGCAGCCGCTGCGCGTGGTGATGGACCCGCGCGTGAAGGCGGCGGAGGGCGTGCTCGCCGATCAGCTGAAGGTCGCGATGGACACGTGGAACGCGCTGGCGGAGGCGACGGCGCTGCGCGCCGCCGCGGGCACGCTGCGCGCGCGGCTGGGCGAGCTCGACCGCGCGAGCCTCGACGGCGGACAGGCGAAGACGCTGGATGGGCTGGTCGCCCGACTGTCTGCGCTGGTGTCAGCCTCGCCCGCGTCCGGACTCGCCACGCTCGAGACGATCGTGCAGGGCGCCGACCGGGAGCCGACGGCACAGGCGCGGGCGTCGCTCGGAGGAGCTGACCTCGCGGCTGCGAGCGCAGCGGGCGGAGTGGCAGGCGATCGTGGCGGGACTGCCGGGCGCGGGCGCTTCGGTGGTTCAGGTGCCTGCGGTGTCTGCACCGCGCATCGGGGCGGCACGGGAGTAGGCCTTCACCGGGGCTCGGGTTCTCCGTGGCCTCGCGAAGCAGGCTGCTGAAAGGAGCAGGCGGATGAAGATCGGCATGCTGGGCTCGGGCATCGTCGGACGGAACGTGGGCGGGGCGCTGGTGAAGGCGGGCGAGAAGGTCGTGCTGGGCACGCGCACGCCGGACGACCTGGACGGGCCGCGGGGGCGGGACGGGCAGACGCTGCGGCAGTGGATGGACGCGGGCGGCGAGCACGCGCAGGTGGGCACGTTCGCGGAGGCCGCCGCGTTCGGGGACGTCGTCGTGAACGCAACGAACGGCGCCGCGTCGATGGACGCCCTCGCCGCGGCCGGCGCGGAGAACCTCGAGGGCAAGATCCTCATCGACATCGCCAACCCGCTGGACTTCTCGAAGGGCATGCCGCCGACGCTGCTGTACTGCAACGACGACTCCCTGGGCGAGAGGATCCAGGCGGCCTACCCGCAGGCGCGAGTGGTCAAGACGCTGAACACCACGAACACCATGGTCATGACCGACCCGGGTCAGGTCGGCGACGGCGAGCACACGATGTTCGTCGCCGGGAACGACGCCGACGCGAAGGCCGACGTCACGCGCTGGCTGCACGACTGGTTCGGCTGGAAGGACGTCCTCGACGTGGGCGACATGACGGCAGCCCGGGGCATGGAGATGGTGCTTCCGCTGTGGGTCCGGTTGATGGGGACGCTCGGGACGGCGGCGTTCAATTTCCGGATCGTGCGGTAACGCCGTGCGGTAGCGCCGTGCGGTAGCGCCGTGGGTTGAAGTAGTCCGTTTGCATCGAGAAACATCGCAGTCTTTTGTGGGAATTCTTCCGACAGCCGCTCGACCCCGGGCGGTGGATCGCCCCACGCCGGTTTCACACCTCCCTATACGGAATTCCTGGGTTCTCCCGACAGAGAGCGGCCCTACGCGGGTCTAGCTTTCGTTCGTCCCTGATGGAGGCGGCCCGAGGGGCGGGTCGGCCGGCGACGGCAGGAGGCCTCCGCGGGGGAAGCGAGAGAGGAGAACACGATGCGAGGCATGATTGCGATCGGACTGGCGGTGCTCGGCGTGGGAGTGGTGGGATCGCTCCAGGCCCAGCAGCCGGCCGGCGAGCTGGAGATATCGGGAACGTCCACGGTGCGTCCCTGGACGTGCAAGGAGACGGACATCGAGACCGAGGTGAAGGCGCCGGCGGGGTTCGCGGCGCAGATCCTGGCCGGTGAGAAGGCGGTGGACGGCGTCGCCCTGAGCTTCCCGGTGGAGAAGATCGACTGCGGCAACGGGAAGATGAACGAGCACATGCGCAAGGCGCTGAAGGAAGAGAAGTACGACGCGATCCGCTTCGAGCTGAGCACGTACGAGATCGGCCAGGCGGTGGCGGCGGGGCAGGTGCCGGTGAAGGTGGTCGGGCAGATGACGATCGCGGGCACGACGAAGCCGATGACGATGGACGTCACGGTGGAGAAGTCGGCGAACGGGGGGCTCGAGGTGAAGGGCTCGCAGTCGCTGCTGATGACGGAGTTCGGCGTGAAGCCGCCGACGCTGATGCTCGGCACGCTGAAGGTAGGAGACGAGGTGGCTGTGAAGTTCGACGTGACGCTCTCGCCTTCGACGGTCGCGCTGCTGCGGCTGCCGGAGACGAGGTAGGCGGGCGATCTGGATTCGATAACGAGACCATGAACTCGAGAACGGATAGAACGATGAGAGCGCAGAGCGGTCTGTACCTGACGGCGGTGCTGGGACTCGGCCTCGGGCTGGCGGTGGCGCCGCTGGCGGCCCAGCAGCAGGTTGCGCAGGCGGGGACGCAGCAGCAGGCGGTGGCGCAGGCGACGACGCCCGCGGTGGCGACGTCGCCCACGGCCGAGACGCCGGACACGGCGGCCACGGAGGCCCAGAGCCGGAAGTCGCTGCTGGTGCCCCACACCGCGATCCAGCACGCGGTGCCCCGGGACCAGCGCGGGCTGAACCAGTTCGAGCCGCCAAAGCTGGACGGCACGGAGTTCGACGGCTTCGCACTGAGCTTCGGCGCGGCGTTCACGCAGGCGTTCCAGGACCTGTCGCACAGCAACGCGGCGGCACCGAGCGTGTCGGACGGCGTGAACGCGAATCAGCTCAAGGACATCGGCGCGGGCTTCGACAACGCGAGCGCGAACCTGTACCTGGACGCGCAGGTAGCGCCCGGCATCCGCGTGGCGCTGGAGACGTACCTGTCCTCGCGGCACCACAACGAGACGTGGGTGAAGGACGGCTACCTGCTCATCGACCAGTCGCCCATCAACTGGCTGCCGCTGCAGTTCGCGATGGCCTTCACGACGGTCAAGGTCGGGCACTTCGAGATCGACTACGGCGACGCGCACTTCCGGCGCTCGGACAACGGCCAGTCGCTCTTCAACCCGTTCGTGGGCAACCTGATCATGGACGCCTTCACCACCGAGGTCGGCGGTGAGGTGTACGTGCGGCCGGGCCCGTTCATCGCCATGGTCGGCCTGACGGGCGGTGAGATCCACGGAGAGGTGACGAGCCCGTCGAAGCGCTCGCCGGCGATCTACGGCAAGCTGGGCTTCGACAAGCAGATCACGCCGGACGTGCGGGTGCGTCTTACGGGCTCCGTGTTCAGCCAGGCGAAGGCGATGAACAACACCTTCTTCGGCGGCGACCGGGCGGGCTCCCCCTACTGGTACGTGATGGAGAACACGGCGGCGTCGTCCAGCAGCCAGGCGTGGTCGGGCACGCTCAACCCGGGCATGCGCAGTGAGCTGCACGACTACATGATCAACCCCTTCGTGAAGGTCGGCGGCCTGGAGCTGTTCGGCGTGATCGAGGGCTCGAAGGGCCGCGCGGCCAACGAGGCGACGACGCGGACGTGGCACCAGTACGCGGGCGACGTCGTCTACCGCTTCCTCGACGACGACCTCTTCGTCGGCGGCCGCTACAACACGGCCAAGGGGCAGCTCGCGGGCATCACCAGCGACGTGAGCGTGGACCGCACCGCCCTGTCGGCCGGCTGGTTCGTGACGCCGAGCCTGCTCCTCAAGGGCGAGTACGTGAACCAGAAGTACAATGACTTCCCGACGTCGGACATCCGGGCCGGGGGACAGTTCGATGGGCTGATGCTGACGGGGGTGGTTTCGTTCTGAAGGCTGAGGCTTAGGCTGAGGCTTAGGCTGAGGCTTAGGCTGAGGCTTAGGCTGAGGCTTAGGCTGAGGCTTGAGCGGAGGCGGAAAGGCGGTTGCTTGGGCCGCTGACGTACCGGGGGGAGAAGGGCCCGGGGCGGATGGTTCGCTCCGGGCGCTTCTTGCTTCGGGGGTACTGCGGGAGGCGGGCGAGGTGCTGCGGGCGGGGTACTGCGGGCTGGGGATGGGACCGCGGGGGGGGCGTGGATTTCCCGGCTTCGGGATGGGAGATTGCCTGACGGGGCGGGGGGCGCGGGTCGGCTAGGTTGGCGCGGGGTGGGGCGGGGGCGGGGGATGGTGCGTGGCGTGGGCGGCGGGGGCGCTGCCCGGAAAGGCGAAGGGGATGTCCGATCCGGTGACGGTGGACCGGCTGCTGTTCGCGTTCACGGTGACGTACCACTACCTGTTCCCGCAGCTCACGATGGGGCTGGCGCTGCTGCTCTTCGGCATGAAGACGGCGGCGTGGCGGACGGGCAGCGAACATCTGGAGCGGGCGGCGCGATTCTGGGCCCGGATCTTCGCCATCAACTTCGCGGTGGGCGTGGTCACGGGGGTCCCGATGGAGTTCCAGTTCGGCACGAACTGGGCGGCCTTCTCGAAAGCGGCGGGTGGCGTGATCGGGCAGCCACTCGCAATGGAGGGCGTGTTCGCCTTCTTCCTGGAGTCGAGCGTACTCGGGCTCTTCCTGTTCGGCGAGGGTCGGATGAGCCGGGCGGCGCACTGGGCGACGTCGCTGCTCATCTTCGTCGGCTCGTGGCTGTCCGGCTTCTTCATCGTGGCGACCGACGCGTTCATGCAGCACCCGGTCGGCTACGCGCAGGGTCCGGACGGGGCGCTCACGCTGACCAGTCTGGGCGGGTTGCTGGGCAACCCGTGGCTGCCGTGGCAGTACATGCACACGATGGTGGGCGCCGTTATCACGGGCGCATTCGCGATGTCGTCCGTCGGCGCGTTCTACCTGCTGACGCACCGGGACGAGGCGTACGGGCGGACGTTCGTGCGCTGGGGCGTGATCGCGGGCGTCGTCGCCTCCGTGGTGCAGCTCTATCCCCTCGGCGACGTGCACGGGCGCATGGTCGCGGACCACCAGCCGGCGACGCTGGCGGCGATGGAGGGGCTGTTCCGAAGCGAGTACGGCGCGCCGGTCGTGATCCTCGGACAGCCGGACGTCGAGCACCGGACGATGGACAACGCGCTGGCGATCCCGCGGGCGCTCAGCTTCCTCACGTACCGGCGCTGGGAGGCTCGCGTGCCGGGGCTCGAGGACTTTCCGGAGAGCGACTGGCCGGACAACATCCCGCTGCTCTACTTCGCCTACCACATCATGGTGGGGCTGGGCACGCTGTTCATCGCGGTGCTGGCGCTCTCGGCCCTTCAGCTCTGGCGCGGGCGGCTGTACGACTCCCGGGCGACGCTGTGGGTGCTCATGCTGTCGCTGCCGTTCCCGTACATCGCGAACACGGCCGGGTGGATCACCGCCGAGGTGGGCCGGCAGCCGTGGCTGATCTACGGGCTGATGCGGACGGAGGCCGGGATCTCGCCGACGGTCTCGTCCGGCAACGGCACGTTCACGCTGCTCGGGTTCATGGGGCTGTACCTGGTGCTGGGGATGCTCTTCCTGTTCCTGGTGGGGCGGGAGATCCAGCATGGGCCCGAGCCGGGAGGGGACTGAGCGATGCTCGTGACCGTGTGGTTCTGGCTCGTGGCGCTGATGATCTGCGGCTACGTGGTGCTGGACGGGTTCGACCTGGGGGCCGGCGCGCTCCACCTGCTGCTGGCGCGGACGGACGAGGAGCGGCGGGCCGTGCTCGCCAGCATCGGCCCGGTGTGGGACGGCAACGAGGTGTGGCTGCTCGCCGCCGGCGGCACGCTGTACTTCGCGTTCCCGGCCCTGTACGCGTCCAGCTTCAGCGGCTTCTACCTGCCCCTCATGATGGTGCTCTGGCTGCTGGTGCTGCGTGGGATCTCCATCGAGTTCCGCAGCCACCTCGAAGGCCCGGTGTGGGCGCCCTTCTGGGACGTCGTCTTCTGCTTTTCGAGCGGGCTGCTGGCGCTCTTCCTCGGCGTTGCCCTCGGCAACGTCGTGCGGGGCGTGCCGCTGAACGCCGAGGGCTGGTTCTTCGAGCCGCTCTGGACCCACTTCCGGACGACGGACCGCACCGGCGTGCTGGACTGGTACACGCTCCTGGTCGGCGCCGCGTCCTTCTTCTCGCTGGCCATGCACGGTGCTCTCTGGGTGTGGCTCAAGACCACGGGCGACGTCGCCGATCGCGCGCGCCGGACCGCGCGGACCACGTGGCTGGTCGTGCTCCTGATGCTCGGCGTCGTGACGGGTGTGACCTGGCTCGTGCAGCCGCAGGTCCCGGCCCGCATGCAGGCCCACCCGGCCGGCTACCTGCTCCCGCTCCTCGCCCTCGCCGGGATGGGCGGCGTCGCCTGGGGCCTCGCGCGCGAGCGCGCGGCCGCGGCGTTCCTCTCCTCGGCCACCTACCTGGTCGGCATGCTCGCAAGCGTCGCGTTCGGACTCTACCCGTACGTGCTGCCGTCGAACGGCGACCCGTCCCTCGGCCTCACCGCCCAGGGCGTGGCCGCCCCCGCGGCCGGGCTGCGGATCGGACTGTACTGGTGGATCCCGGGGATGATACTGGCGATCGGCTACTTCGTGGTCCTCTACCGCGGCCGCCTTCTCCAGGCGCCAACCCACTGAGGGCGCGGAGACCCGAGGGCGGAGGCAGAGGCCGCTGCCCCGCCGTCCCGCCCCCGCTGCAAGTCGTCCGCAGTACTCGCCCGCCGTATCCCCCCGCCGTATCCCCCCGCCGTATCCCCCCGCCGTATCCCCCCGCCGTATCCTCGCCCGCAGTCCTCGCCCGCAGTCCTCGCCCGCAGTCCCTCCCCCGCAGTACAATTCTCCTGCGCAAACCCGTCGTTACACCCACCCGACGTTACAAATGCAGAGGAAACCGTGAGTGGAATCGAGAAGGTGAACCTGGGGCTGCGGGCGGTGATGGAGGCGGGCGTCGTGGTGGGGTTCGGGGTGTGGGGCTGGCACGCGGGCGGGGCGACGTGGAGTCGCGCGCTTCTGGCGGTGGTGGCGCCGCTGGTGGGCTTCGGGTTCTGGGGCGCGGTCGACTTCCGGGGGGCCGGTCGCTGGGCGGAGGGTCTGCGCCTGGTGCAGGAGCTGGCGATCTCGTTGCTGGCAGGGGCGGGTCTGATGGCGGCGGGTTGGCCGGCGTGGGGGTGGGCGCTGGTGGGGATCAGCGTGGTGTATCACGGGCTGGTGTACGCCTCGGGCGCGCGGCTTCTGCGGGGGGACGTACACTGAATTGCCCATGGCGTGATGTGCGGAATTTGGTGAATTCGCCCGAAGCGCGGGACGGGGTCGACGTGCGATCCTTGAGATGAGCCGGGGCCGAACGGCCGCGGCGGCGGGAACGAGTCAGGAGTGACCCCGGCCGGAGGCAGCCATGACCGAGCAGGCGCGAAGCAGGACAGGACTCGAGGACGGCCCCGATCGCTACGACGTCGTCGTGATCGGCGGCGGGCAGAGCGGGCTGTCGGTGGGCTACCACCTGTCCCGCGCAGGGCTCCGGTTCGTGATCCTGGAGGCGCGGGGGCGGGTGGGCGACGCGTGGCGGCAGCGGTGGGACTCGCTGCGGCTGTTCACGCCGGCGCGCTACAACGGGCTGGATGGCATGCCCTTCCCGACGTCGCCCGACTACTTCCCGACGAAGGACGAGATGGGGGACTACCTGGAGTCCTACGCGGCGCGGTTCGACCTGCCGGTGCGGACGGGTGAGCGGGTGGTGCGGGTGTGGCGGGACGCCGGCGCCGATGCCGCGCATGGCGCCGATGGCTCGGACGGCGCAAACGGCTTCCTCATCGAGACCGCGTCAGGCGCGGGGCGGCGACGCTACGCGGCGGGCGCGGTCGTCGTCGCCATGGCGTCGTACCAGCGGCCGAAGGTCCCGGACTTCGCGGGGGAGCTGGCGCCGGACATCGTGCAGCTCCACTCCTTCGAGTACCGCAACCCGGACCAGCTGGGGGACGGGCCGGTGCTGCTGGTCGGGGCTGGCAACTCGGGCTCGGAGATCGCCATGGAGCTGTCCCGGGACCACGAGGTGTTCGTGTCGGGTCGCCACACGGGGCACCTGCCGTTCCGGATCGCCGGGCTGCCGGGCCGCTACCTCTTCGTGCCCCTCGTGCTTCGGGTGCTCTTCCACCGGCTCTTCACGGTCCGGACGCCCGTGGGTCGCAAACTCCGGACGGCCATGGGGCACAAGGGTGGGCCGCTGATCCGCGTGCGGCCGTCGGACCTGCGCCGCGCGGGGGTGGAGTGGCTGCCGCGCATGGCGGGCGTACGGGAGGGCCGACCGGTGCTGGAGGACGGGCGCGTGCTGGACGTGGCGAACGTCGTGTGGTGCACGGGCTTCCACCCGGGCTTCGACTGGCTCGACCTGCCGGTGCACGGCGACTTCGAGCCGCGCCACCACAGCGGCGTGGCGGACGACGTCGAGGGCCTCTACTTCGTGGGGCTGCACTTCCTGCACGCGCTGTCCTCGGGAATGGTGCACGGGGTGGGGCGGGACGCGAAGCGGATCGTGGACGAGGTCGTCCGGGGCGGGGCCGGCCGGCGAGACGAGGCCGATCAGCCGACCAGGCCGCTCTCGTACGCGTAGGCGGTGGCGGCGGCGCGGGTCGACACGCCGATGCGGCCGAAGATGTTGGCGACGTGGCGGGCGACGGTCTTCTCGCTGAGAAACAGCTCGTTGGCGATGGCGCGGTTCGTCCGGCCGGTGGCGAGGAGGGCGAGGACCTCGCGCTGGCGGGGAGTAAGGGTCGGGTCGGGGGCGACGTCGGGGCGGCGCAGCGCGTCGACGCGGGCGACGTCGCGGGCGGCGCCGAGGGCCTCGAGCTCCGCGCGGGCTGCGTCGAGCTCGAGGTCGGCCGTCTCCCGGTCTCCGAGGCCTCGGCACGCGCGTGCGATGGAGACGCGCGCCCGAGCGGCCTCGTAGGGGGCGCCCAGCGACTTCCATTCCTGCCACGCCGTGCGAAGCAGGGGCAGGGCGGAAGCGGCGTCGTCCGAGGCCAGCGCCACCTCGCCCCGGGCGACGGAGGCGGTGGCGGCGAGCGCCCCGCCGCACGCGTCGGCGATCTCGTCCAGCTCGTCGCACGCACGGCGGGCCTCGCCCAGGGCGTCGGCGTCGCCCGACGCGACGAGGGCGTCGACGAAGGCGGGGAGAAGCCGCGCGCGCTGAAGGGGGCCGGCGGCTTCCGTCAGCGCGCGCCGGAGCATCGCGGCAGCGACGTCGCGCTCACCCTGCTCGAGCCGGAGGAGCGCCAGCCCGGGCTGGGGCTCGCGGCCCGCGCGGTTCGCCGCCCGGTAGGCCGCCTCGGCGGCGTCCAGCTCTCCGCGCACCCGCAGGACCTCCCCCTTCTGATAGGCGGCCAGACCGACGGCCCGGGGCTCGACGCCGTGGGCCAGGTGGTCGACGGCCCGGGAGGCCTCGGCCAGCGCGGCGGGCCAGTCGCCGCCGACCTGCAGGATCTCGGCGCGGAAGACCCGGCACTCGCCCGCGTACGGCACCATGTCCGGCCGGGCCTCGCACCAGTCGCTCAGCGCGGCCGTCCATTCGCGCAGGCGGCCGAGGGCGTAGACCTCACGGCACGCGCTGATGACGGAGCAGTAGATGAGGCCGGTGACGTGGGGCGACAGCTCGCCGGTGACGACAGGGACCATGGCCTCGTCGAGAAGCGCGAGACCGTCCCGCACGCGGCCGACGCGGAGCAGGGCGCGCCCCTGGATGTGGAGAGCGATGCTCAGGAGGTCGGAGTCCCCGGAGCGCTGCGCGAGGGCGACGGCGCGACCTGCGGTCTCCGCGGCCGCCGAAGGGTCGCCGCCGAGCTGCCGATGGGCGGTCGGGAGGAGGAGGTAGCCCGCCTCCGCCGACTCGCCGCGGTCTCCGACCAGTCGTGCCGCCCTGCCGAACCAGCCGGACGCCTGCGCGGGCTCGCCGCGGTTGATCATGTGGAATCCGAGCCAGAACGCCACCCGCGCGGCAGCATCCTCCTCCCCGGCCGCCAGGTGCGCGCGGTGGGATTCCTGGAGGGCGGAGACGAAATCGTCTTCGCGGCCGACGAGGAACGCGGCCATGGCCAGGCGCCACAGGTCGCCCGTGGCCAGGGTTCCGCTCGACCGCACCGCCGCCAGGTCGCGGTACGCTCCGGCGTAGTCGCCCCGCTCGAAGGACGCCCGGGCGGAGTGGAGGTCGGGGAGGGATGGGGCCACGGCGGCTCCCGGCTCGAGGATCTTCCGAACGATACCGCACGCCCGGCCGGAGAGCCACCCGGGCGTCGAGCAACCACGGCGCGTCGCGGAGCGGCTAGCGCTCGAGCCCGATCCTGCGCTCCAGCTCCTCGATCCGACCGCGGCCGACGCTCAGCTCGGTGCCGTCCTTCAGGCGTACGCTGTAGTCGCCGCCGCCGGCCTTGAGGAGGACGTCGATGCGGTCGACGCGCACGATCGTCGAGCGGTGGATGCGCACGAACGCCGTGGGGTCGAGGCGGTCCTTGAGGTTCTGCATGCGCTCGCGGAGCACGTGGGTGGCGCCGCCGGCGTGGAGCGTCGCGTAGTCGCCGCTGGCGGTGATGTAGTCGATCCGGTCGACGGGCACGACGGTGACGCGGCCGCGGGCCTCGACGGCGATGCGCTCGAGCCAGCCGGCGTGGCCGGCGCCGGCCGCCGACGAGCCGCGTGACGCCGCGCCGGCGCCTGCGGCGCCCGACGGGCCCGACGCGGCGACGTCGCCTGCGAGAACGCTCCTCAGCCGCCGTGCCATGTCCCCTACCTGCTCGAGCTGGAGCATGCGGCGCGCGCGGGCGAACGCCTGGCGAAAGCGCTCGTCGTCGAAGGGCTTCACGAGGTAGTCGACGGCGGCGACCTCGAAGGCCCGGAGCGCGTACTGGTCGTACGCCGTCACGAAGATGGTGGGCGGCATCTGGTCCGGCCCGACCTCCCGGACCACGTCGAGCCCGGTCTTGCCGGGCATCTGCACGTCCAGGAACACCACGTCGGGATCCAGCTCCCGGATCTCGGCGACGGCGCCCTCCCCGTTCGTGGCCTCGCCGACGACCTCCGCGTCCGCCTCCTTCGCCAGCAGGTCGGCGAGGCGGCGGCGGGCGAGTCGCTCGTCGTCGACGAGGAGGACGCGGATCGGCATCGGCTCAGGGCTCCTTCGGGGAAGTCACGCGTCGGCGCCGGCGTCCGATACGCCGGCGGCGCGAAGGTCGGCGGCGGTGTGGTACGGCAGCCGGATCTCGGCGCGGGTGCCGCGCCCCGGACCGGCCCCTCCCTCCGAGCGGGCCGCGACGTCGAGGCGGAACGCGCTGCCGTAGAGCGCCTCCAGCCGCTCGCGGGTGTTGCGCAGCCCGACGTTCTCGACGATGGGGCCGCCGGGCCCGCGGCCGTCGTCGAGGACGCGCAGCACGACGTCGTCTCCTTCGCGCTCCGCCCGGACCTCGACCTTGCGGCCGTGCTCCCCCTCCCCGATGCCGTGCCGGATGGCGTTCTCGACCAGCGGCTGGAGGACGAGGGTCGGGACGAGTGCGTCGAGGACGTCCGGCGCCGCGTCGATCTCCACGTCGAGGTCGCCCTCGAAGCGGATCTGCATGATCTCCAGGTAGCGGCCGACGAAGTCCAGCTCGCGACTCAGCTCGGTCTCGGGCGACGCCGCGCCCTCCAGGCTGCGTCGCAGCAGCTCGCTCAGGCGCGCGATCATGCGCCGGACGCCTTCGGGATCCCGCTCCACCATGGCGGATACGGCGTTCAGCGTGTTGAAGAGGAAGTGGGGGTCGAGCTGCATGCGCAGCGCGCCGAGGCGCGCCTCCGCGAGCTGGGCGTTCAGGCGCGCCGTCTCCGCCTCCAGCCGGGCGGTCTCCGTCTCGAGGCGCGCGGTCTCGGCCTCGAGCAGCACGGCCTCGTCGTGACGGGCGCGCAGGCGGAGCGAGTAGTCCCGGGCGACGGCGGCGCCCAGGACGGCCAGGTAGAGGACGTAGTCGTTGAGGAACCAGAACAGGCGCAGCCCCGTGAACAGGCCCGGCCGGGGGCGGGGCGACCCGCTCGCCCCCGGCGGCCGCACGCGCGGGAAGAGGTCGAAGCGGAGGTACGAGAACACGACGTCGGCGAACATCGCCACGAGCACGCCGAACGCCAGGAGCCCGAGGATGCGGACGACGCGGTTCGGGCGCTCCAGGCCGGCGCTGTAGACCAGGCGGAAGATGAGCGGCGTGAGCAGCGCCCACACCGCGTACTGCATGAACGGGATCAGCACCTCCGTCGGCAGCGCGCCGCCCTGGGACACGCGCACGCGCGGGTCCAGCGACGCGCCGATGGCGCTGAGCGTCGCCAGCGCGAGCCAGAAGCCGAGCATCGCGAGGATCTCGGCGCGACCCAGTCGGGTCGGGCCGGGGCGAATCACGGGGGCGGTCCCGGCATCGCGCGGACGGGTCCCGGCGTCGCGGGATTCCCGGGTGCTGGGGTTCGGATCGACCATGGTCTGGAATGTAGCGACGGGAGCGCGTGCGCGCGGGTGCGGACGGTGAAGTGCACGGTGGGGCGGTCGAAACGCACGGGTGGCTCCACCCGCCCCTCGTGCACTTCGGCACTCCCCCGGTGCGTTTCGGCCGACGGGGGCCGAAGCGGCCCCGCCGCCGGGCTATCCTTCCCTCCGTGACGCAACACAACACGCGGAGGGGAGCCATGAGGAAGAAGACGATCATCGCGGCCGGCGTGCTGCCGCTGGTGCTGGTGGGAGCGCTGTGGGCGCGGTCCGCGAAGCAGGCGGACGCGGCGTCGCCCTACCGATTCGCGACGGTGGAGACGGGCAGCCTCGAGGCGACGGTCTCGGCGACGGGCGCCCTGAGCGCCGTCACGACGGTCCAGGTCGGGACGCAGGTGTCGGGGCAGGTCTCCGCCCTCTACGTCGACTTCAACGACCCGGTGACGAAGGGACAGCTCCTGGCGCGCATCGACCCGACGCTCGCGCAGCAGGCGGTGCGGGAGGCGGAGGCGACGCTGGCCCGGGACCGAGCGGACCTGCAGAAGGCGCAGGACGCCTACGACCGCACGAAACAGCTCCACGACGGCCAGGTCGTGACCGACAGCGAGCTGAACGACGCGCGCTACGCGCTGCAGGTGGCGCAGGCGAACCTGAGCTCGGGCCAGGTGGCCGTGGACCGGGCGCGTCGGAACCTCGCGTACACGGAGATCCACGCCCCCATCGACGGGACGGTCGTGGAGCGGAACGTGGACGTGGGACAGACGGTCGCCGCGTCCCTCTCCGCTCCGCAGCTCTTCCTGATCGCGCAGGACCTCTCGGAGATGCAGATCCTGGCGTCGGTGGACGAGAGCGACATCGGCCTCATCCACGAGGGTCAGCCGGTGCACTTCACCGTGCAGGCGTACGCGGACGAGACGTTCACCGGGACCGTCAAGCAGGTGCGGCTGCAGTCGACGACGCAGGAGAACGTCGTGAGCTACACGGCGGTGGTGTCGGTGCAGAACCCCGACGGGCGGCTTCTTCCCGGCATGACGGCGACGGTCGACTTCGTGACGGGCGAGGCGGCGGACACGCTGCTGGTCCCGAACGCTGCGCTGCGGTTCCGGCCGACGGCGGAGATGGTGGCGGCGGAGAGGGGCACGATGGCGGGGCAGCCCGCGAGCGCGGGCGCGCCCTCCCAATCGGCGGCGCTCTGGTACCTGAAGGACGGGCAGCCGGCGGTGGTGCGGGTGCGCACGGGCATCACGGACGGGCAGCGGACGGTGGTGAGCGGGACGGGGCTGACGAGCGGGATGCAGGTGATCGTCGGGACGACGGCGGGGAGCGCGTCGAGCGCGGAAGCAGCGGCGTCGCCGTTCCAGCAGCAGGGGCAGCGGGGATTCCCGCGGCCCGGCGGATTCTGAGCGGGGGAGGCAGCGATGACGAACGAGATCGAGCGCGCCGACGGCCGGCCCAGCGTCATCCGCATCGAGCACCTGACCAAGGTCTACGCGACGGGCCGGACGGAGGTGCGGGCGCTGAAGGGCGTGGAGCTGTCGGTCGAGCGCGGCGAGATGATCGCGGTGATGGGGGCGTCGGGGTCGGGCAAGTCGACGCTGATGAACATCCTGGGCTGCCTGGACTCGCCGACGGCGGGAATCTACGAGCTGGACGGCGTGCGGGTGGACGGGCTCACGCGCAACGAGCTGGCCGACCTGCGCAACCAGAAGCTGGGCTTCGTCTTCCAGGGCTTCAACCTGCTGGCGCGGACGACGGCGCTGGACAACGTCGAGCTGCCGCTGCTCTACGACCGGAGCGGCAGGAAGCGGAACACGCGGGCGGCGGCGCGGGAGGCGCTGCGGCGGGTCGGGCTGGCCGACCGGGAGGACCACCAGCCGAGCGAGCTGTCCGGGGGGCAGCAGCAGCGCGTGGCGATCGCCCGGGCGCTGGTCACGGAGCCGGCGCTGCTGCTGGCCGACGAGCCGACGGGCAACCTGGACAGCCGCACGTCCGTGGAGATCATGGCGCTCATGCAGGAGCTGAACGACGCGGGCATCACGATCCTGCTGGTCACGCACGAGGCGGACATCGCGCAGTACGCGCGGCGGGTGGTGGTCGTGAAGGACGGGCGGATCATCAAGGACGAGCCGGTGGCGGAGCGGCGCTCCGCGGCGCAGGACCTGGAGCGCATCGAGGCCGACGAGCCGGACGCCGGGGCGGCGGACCCGGCGCACATCGAGGAGGCGGCATGACGACGAAGACGCTCATCAAGGTGGCGTCCGAGAGCATCCTGAAGAACAAGATGCGCACGGCGCTGACGATGCTCGGCATCGTGATCGGCGTGGGCGCGGTGATCGTGATGGTCGCCATCGGCCACGGCGCGCAGGCGCGCATCCAGGAGCAGATCGACGGGCTGGGCACCAACATGCTGGTGATCACCCCGGGCTCGACACAGCAGGGCGGCGCGAGCCAGGGCGCGGGCAGCTTCAATCGCCTGACGGTGGACGACGCCGAGAAGCTGCAGCGGGAGGGGACGCTGCTGTCGGCGGTGTCTCCGGTGGTCTTCACCCGCACGCAGGTCATCGGCGGCGCGGGCAACTGGCGGACCGAGGTGCAGGGCGTGGCGACCTCGTTCCCCATGATCCGGGACTGGGCGGCGTCGCAGGGCTCGTTCTTCGCCGAGCCGGACCTGCGCGGCATGCGCAAGGTCGCGGTTCTCGGCGCGACGGTCGCGTCCCAGCTCTTCCCGGACGGGGACGCCGTGGGGCAGCGCATCCAGATCCGCAACGTGCCGTTCACGGTCATCGGCGTGCTCGAGGCGAAGGGGCAGACGGCGAACGGGACCGACCAGGACGACGTGATCCTGGTCCCGTACACCACCATGCAGACGCGGCTGGCGGGGCACAGCTTCATCGGCCAGATCCTGGCGAGCACGTCGTCGCCCGCGGACGTGGCGCCGGCCCAGCAGGAGATCCGCGCGGTCATGCGCGAGTCGCACCGGCTCTCCGGCGGCGACGCCGACGACTTCACGGTCCGCAACCAGGACGAGATCGCCGAGGCGGCGCAGGGCACCACGAAGGTCATGACGGCGCTGCTCGCGGCCATCGCGTCCGTGTCGCTGCTCGTGGGCGGCATCGGCATCATGAACATCATGCTCGTGTCGGTGACGGAGCGGACGCGGGAGATTGGCATCCGCATGGCCATCGGCGGCCGAGGCTCGGACATCCTCACGCAGTTCCTGGTGGAGAGCGTGGTGATGAGCCTCGTCGGCGGGCTGATCGGCATCGGCGTGGGCGTGGGTGGGGCGACGCTGGTCGGACGCCTCGCGGGCTGGACGACCGCGACGCCCGTCGGCGCCGTGGCGCTGGCCGTGGGCTTCTCGGCCTTCGTGGGCATCGTGTTCGGGTTCTACCCCGCGCGCAAGGCGGCGGCGCTGCAGCCGATCCAGGCGCTGCGCTACGAGTGACGGAAACGGTGACCGGCCGACGGGGCGCGAAGGGAACGCCACCGGAGGATCGAACGCGGGATCGCCCGGCCGTGGGGCCGGGCTCTGAAAGGATCGAACGATGAACGGCATGAAGAGCATTCGTCGTGGCGCCGGTGCGCTGGCAGTGGCCGCCGCGTTTGCGGCGGCAGGAGGCGCGACGGGGCTGGCGGCCCAGCAGGCGGGGACCGGTACGGCGGCCCCGAGGGCGGCACCGGCGGCGGCCGCGTCGCCTCGTGTGATCACGTACGACGAGGCCATCGAGCTTGCCCTGCGCCAGAGCGTGGGGGTCGTGCAGGCGGCGCACGCGGCGGATCTGCAGTCGGTCACGGTGACGCAGCAGAAGCTCGCGTTCCTGCCGAGCCTGAACCTGTCGACGCAGGCGGGACAGAGCAGCGGCCGGACGTTCTCGCAGAGCGAGGGCGGGATCGTCACGAACTCGACGCAGTCGCTGAACCTGGGCCTGAATTCGAGCGTGACGCTGTTCGACGGATTCCGGAACGTGGCGAGCCTGCAGAGCGCGCAGCTCGGGGAGAAGGCGAGCGAGCTGGACCTGAGCCGGGCGCGTCAGACCGCCGTGATGACCGTGGCGTCCGACTTCCTGTCCCTCGCCGAGGCGGGGGAGCAGGTGCGCGTCCGGCAGGAGGCGCTGGCGGCGCAGGAGCAGGAGCTCCGCCAGATCGAGACGTTCGTGAAGGCGGGCAGCCGGCCCATCGCCGACCGGTACCAGCAGCAGGCGAGCGTGGCGAGCGCGAAGGCGGCGCTGGTGGAGGCGCAGCACGCTCGGGCGCTGGCGGATCTGGCGCTCGTCGAGGTGCTGCAGCTCGACCCGTCCCGGGAGTACGCGTTCGCGGCGCCGCCGTCGGACTCGGCGGATGCGGGCGTTACCGAAGCGTCGGGCGACGTCGCCGGGCTCGTGGAGCGGGCGCTCGCGAACCGGCCGGACCTGGCGGCGACGGAGGCGCAGCAGGCGGCCGCGCGGCAGGGCGTGCGCGCGGCGTCGGCGAGTTGGTGGCCGACCGTCTCGCTGTCCGCCGGCTACAGCACCGGCGCGAGCAGCATCTCCACTCTGAGCGTGGCCGACCAGCTCGACCAGAGGCGCGGCGGCTCCATCAGCCTGGGCGTGTCCATCCCGATCTTCGACCGGCTGCAGGCGAGCACGGCGACGGAGAAGGCGCGCATCCAGCTGGACGACGCGGAGCTGGCCGTGCAGCAGCAGCGGCAGCAGGTCGCCCTGGACGTGCGACGGGCGGTGCTGAACCGGCAGACGGCGGAGCAGCAGCTCGAGGCGGCGCAGGCGCAGCTCGAGGCCGCGCAGAAGGCCCTCGATGCGACGCAGCAGCGCTACGACGCCGGCGTCGCTACGCTCCTCGAGGTGACCCAGGCGCGGGCGACGCAGGTGAGCGCGGCGAGCGGCCTCGTGAACGCCCGGTGGAACCTGGTGCTGCAGGGGAAGATCGTGGAGTACTACGTCGGGGCGCTCCGCGCCTGACGGCCGCTGCGCCAAAGCAGGTCGGACGGCGCCGGGCCAGGGGCCGGGAATCCGGGGAGCAGACGGAGTCCCGGCCCCTCTGCCATCCGGCGGGCACACCCCATCGGCCCCCTCGCGATCCGGGCCTCACCTCATCGCCCGGCGCATGGGTGGCCCCCTCCGGGTCATTTGCCCCACGTCTCCCCACCGGATCGCGGCGAATGCCCCGTTCGCGGCGCTCTTCAGGGCACTCCTGGTGGTCGCTATCTGCCGTAACTGCAGAGACTTGCGCTGATTCCGCCGTGCGGGCACGGCGATTGACTTCAAGGAAGGCGGGCGCGGGTGGTATGGCGTCGCTTCGTTCCCATCGTCGACGAATTGACTGCTCCACATATCGGATCAGGAGTCCCAGTGGCGGGAGGACGGCGATGGACACGACCGGAAGGGCGGACGTTCCGGCGGCACGGGACGACGCACGCGGAGCCTGGCCGGGACAGCCGGCGGGGCTGGTGGTGAGTTGGTGCGCGACAAGCGGCGTGCTGAGCGGTGGGGTGTGGCCCGGCCTGCTTGCCCTGGGCGGAGTCCTGAGCGGAAAGGCGGCGTTGTGGGCGAGCACGATTCTGTTCCTTGCGGGCGCTGGAATGGGGCTGCTGCACGCGCGTGTTCTGGGCGTGCTCGGGAGACCGTCGGATCGTTCCGAGGCGGAGGCGCGGCATCGAGTGCGGGCATCCGTCGCCTGGGCGTTGCCGCTGCTGGTGCCGGCCTGGGCTCTCTCCCAATGGCTCGTCTGGTCGTCGGTCGTCATGGGCGAGCGAAATCTGACCGATCCGGCGCTGGTGGTCATCGCGTCGAGCTGGGTGCTGGCGATGGCGCTGTGCGCGTGGGCGCTGGGCGAAGGGCTGCGGTCGGTCGGGAACGCCCATCTGCGCTGGTCGGGCTATCGAAGGGTTACGGCCGTGCTGGTGGTCTGCTTCGTCGCTTCGGTGCTGGTGCTGCAGCGCCTACTGGCGCTCGGGTGGGGCGTGAGCTCGGCCTCGGCCCTGACGATCGCGTTCATCCCGGCGATGGGCGTGACGGTCTGGCTGGTCGCTCCGCCGGTGATCTGGATCGCGAGAGCGTGGCAGCGATGGGATTCGAAGAACGCGGAAGAGGCGTCCGGCCCCGATGCGGCCGCGTCGCGATGAAGGCATCGACAGGAGGATTCCGATGAGGGCACGTCCAGGGCGGATCGGCATTACGGCGCTCGCGATCGCGCTCGTGACCGGGTGCGTGGACACGAAGCGCGTCGTGGAGACCCGGCCGCTTTTCGAGCAGCCGCCAAATGCCGCGCAGGGCTTCCTGGGCTACAGCGACGTAGCGTCTCGGAAGCCCGTCTGTGGCAACTGCCACATCGGCCACTACAACGAGTGGAAGGAGACGGACCACTCGCATGCCTTCGCCGACCTGCAGGCGAGCGATCACGCGGCGCCCACCTGCGAAGGGTGTCATACCGTCGGCGCGAACGGGAATCTGGTCGTGGATACGGCCGTAGGCTGGACGGCGACCAAGGACGCCCGCTACCAGGACGTGCAGTGCGAGAGCTGCCACGGTCCGGGGCTCCAGCACGTCACGGATCCGGACGCCTCGCAGCCGCTGGCGTCCGCCCTGGTGGGCGAAGGGTTGACCAACGGCTGCGGGGAATGCCACAGCGGCGCGAACAATCCGTTTCTCGAGGAGTGGTCCCAGTCGCCGCACGGCGTCATGCCGCATTTCAACTCGTTCGGGGCCCGAGACGTGTGCAAGGACTGTCACTCCGGGAGCGGGGCTCTGGAGAGCTGGGGTCTCGACCTTCACTATCTCGAGAAGGACAGCCTCGAAGCGACGGGGTCGCAGTTCAAGGTGGTCTGCATCACGTGCCACGACCCGCACGACAACACGATCGACAAACAGCTCCGCTACCCGATCGACGTCGCGACCATCGAGGGCAACCTGTGCATGCGCTGTCACCACTACCGCAGCACACCGGAGGGCGGCAGCTCGCACGGTCTCGCCCCCATGTCGCCGGAGGGCCCGCTCTTCCTCGGGCAGGCCGGCTGGCGCTCTCCCGACTTCGGCCCGACGGAGGAGATCCGCCCCACGCATGCGTCGTCGGCGAACGAGGACCTGTGCGTCACGTGTCACGTGCATCGCTCACGCGTGACGGACGCGGACGGCAAGCTGGTGATCAACTCGACCGGCCACCTGTTCCTGGCCATACCGTGCCTGGCGGCGAACGGCACCCCGACGGCGGACGAGGCGTGTGGTCTTCAGCAGCGCAGCTTCGAAGCGTGCGCAGCCAGCTCGTGCCACGGCACGCCGGAGAGCGCGCGCTTCGCCTACGACGCGGCAACGCAGCGGATCGAGGATCTGGTCGCGGAGGTGAACCGGCTGCTGGCCCTGGTTCCGCCGTCCGCAGTCAACCCGACGGATGACATCATCACCACGGCCGAAGGCGCCATGTTCAACGCCGCGCTGGGTGCTCTGCCAGGATCTCCCATCCACAACCCGTTCTACATGGAGGCGCTGCTCACGGGGAGCATCAAGCAGATGCAGAAGGACTACGGCCTGACGCCGGCGGTGGTCACCGCCAACCTGCTCCGCCGCTGACGGCGCACGCCGGCGACCGGGGGCGGACCGAAGCGGGCGCGCAGCGAAACGATGAGACCGAGAGCGTCGATGCTCTGGCTGCCGGTGGTGCTCGCCGCCGCGTGTGGAGGGGGGAGCGGCGACGCACCTCCGGCCGCCGTCGCCGGCGACTCGGCTTCGCAGCCGGCGCAGGACTCGGCGGCCGCGTCGCCTGCGCCAGCGGCGTCGCGGGTCGTCGCCGCGGCGCGAGGGGACAGCAGCGCGGCGCTGGCCGCGGCGAACGCGGCAGAGCCCACGAGCGCATTTCCCCACGCCCGGCACCGCAGCGTCCAGTGCACGGTCTGCCACGCCTCGGTGGCCGGACACACGTCGCACCCGGGAGTTACCTGCAACGACTGCCACCCGGCGCCGGTGGGTGCGGCGACGACCGTCGCGGCCAGCGCCGACCGGTCCGCGTGCCGATCCTGTCACCACGGCGCTCGCTCGCCGCAGTCGTGTACGGGCTGCCACGGCGCCGGACCGACGAGCGAATTGAGCGTCACGCAGACCCTTTCCATGTCGGTGTGGCCCGCGTCGCGTACGCGGGTGCTGACGTTCCCGCACGCGCGCCACGGATCGATCGCGTGCACCCGCTGCCACACGGGTGGGACCACCCTGCAGTTCACGGCCGGCTGCGGTGCGTGCCACGCGTCGCATCACCGCGCGGACGCGAACTGCATGGGGTGTCATCCGGCGCCCGCGGCGGGGGTCCACACGGCGGCAGTGCATCGGGGCTGCGGCGGGTCCGGGTGCCACCAGGACGCGGCGGTGGTGGCGCTGCCGATGACGCGCTCCGTGTGCCTCACCTGTCATCGGGATCGCGTGAGCCATCAGCCGGGGCGGCCGTGTGCGGAGTGTCACCTGCCACCGCCGGAGCCGGGGAAGGCGGGGCGGCCGTGAGGGGGGCGCGTCGCCGGCTCGTGCGCATGGTCGCCATTGCGGGGGCCGCCTCCGCGTGCATGACCAGCGCGGCGGCGGCGCAGCAGGTGCGCGTGACCGGGGCGACGACCGTCCGGTACGTGGACGTGCACTCGCTGCGGGTGGACAGCGTGCCGGCGGGCGAGGTTCCGGGCGACGGCGTGCTGCGCCGGACGGTGGACGGCGTGCCGGTGCAGTGCGACGCGGGCGCCGACTTCTGCCGCTTCTACGTGGCCGGCGGCGCGGCTTCGACCGTCCCGGCATCGCAGGACCTGTGGATCAGCGCGTGGGGCTTCGGCCGCGGCGTGCGGGTCTACTCGCACCTTCGAGGTCGCGCAGTACTCGGCGGCGGAAACACGACGCTCTGGCCGCAGGCGAACGACACGTTCGATGCGCTGGAGGCGTACGTCGAGCTGAACCGGCGGCTCTTCCGGATAAGGGCCGGGCGTCAGTGGCTCACCAGCGGCCTCGGTCTCTACAACTTCGACGGGGCGGCGGCGATGCTGCGCCCGGCGCGCTGGATCAGCATCGAGGGCTACGGCGGACGCAGTCTCATCCGCGGACTGAACGAGCCGATCACCAGCGACGCGCTGGCGGCGGTGGACGACTGGGTGCCGGGGAGCCGGTCGATCCTGCTGGCCGTGCAGGTGCGTGCTCGTCCCGTGGCCGGCGCCACTCTGAGCGGTATCTACCAGCGAGAGATTCGAAGGGACCGCCTCGGGCTCTTCGCGGAGCGAGTCGCCCTGGACGGGGTGTGGCAAGCCTCGCGCATGCGGCTCGAGGCGTCCCTCGACGGTGATCTGGCGGCCAGCGCGGTCAACGAGCTGCGCGTGGCGGCCAATCTCTTCCCGTCGCCATCGGTGACCGTGCGCGGCTATGTGCGACGGCACCGGCCGTACTTCGAGCTGTGGACCATCTGGGGTGCGTTCTCGCCCGTGGGCTATGAAGAGGCGGGGCTGGGCGCCGACTGGCGACCCGTGGACTCGCCCGTCCGGGTCGGGCTGCAGGCGTCGCGGCGGCGCTATCCGGACACCGGTGCGGGCCTCGGCTTCCTTCCGCTGCGATCGTCGGGCTGGCGGGTCGCGGGCACGGCCAGCCTGGAGCCGGCGCCGCGCTGGAGCGTGGACGCGCGCTATGCCACGGAGCTCGGCTTCGGCGCGGCCCTGAACGACGGCGGGGTGACGGTCCGGCGGGAGCTGGGAGCCCGGACGCACGCGGCTCTCGGCGCCTCCGCGTTCCAGGGCGGCTCGGAGCTGCGCTTCTCCGATGCGACGGTGGCGGGCCTCGATGCCGACGTCGGCACCCGATTGGGCGAGCGATTCCAGCTGGACGCGTCGTTCGCCGCGTATCGGCGCGTTGCAGGTGAGCCCGAAGCGGGCGTCGACTGGAACCAGCTACGGGCAACGCTGCGGCTGGGATGGACCGTCGGCTCCGAGCCGGGGCTCGGCCGCACGGCAGGAGGCTCATGATGCGCGGCATCGTGGTGCTGGTCCTGGGCCTGCTGCTGGGGGGTGGCGTGGGCCGCGCGGGCCCGGCGCTCGTGGGGCCGGCGCAGCCGTCCGCGGCCGACGATGCCCAGACGCCTACGTTCCCGCACCCGCGTCACGAGGGGCTCTTCCCGGACTGTCTGTCGTGCCATCGCGGGATTCCGGGCGGCGACACGGCCTCCTACTACCCATCGCGCGACGTGTGCGGACGCTGCCACGACGGCTCGGTTGAGCCGAAGGTGAGCTGGACCGCGCCGGCCCGCTTCGAGTCGAACCTCCACTTCACGCATCCGCAGCACGCTGCCGCGGCAGGGCCGCGGGGTCCTGCGGAGTGCATTGCATGCCACCGCGAGCCGGGGCGGCAGGGCCGGATGGACGTGGGCCCACCCGTCCAGGCGGACTGCGCCGTGTGCCACACGGCCGCGCGGGGGCACGTCAACGCGAGGGTGGACTGCGGCACGTGCCATGAGCCGCTCAGCCGGGCCACAAGGCTGACGATTCCGGCGATCGCCCGCCTGCCGAAGCCCGCCAGCCACGACTCGTCCGACTTCCTGCTGTCTCACCGGCTGGACGCGGTGTCCGGCGCCGCGACATGTGCCACGTGCCACGCGCGGGAGAGCTGTGAGCGCTGCCACATGAACGGGGCCTCTGTGCCGGCCATCGCTTCCCTGGGCCGGGACGCTCGGGTGGCATTGCTGGCGCAGGGCCGCCCGGCGGAGTACCCGCGCCCACCCAGCCACACCGGTGCCTGGCGAAGCGTTCACGGCCCGGCGGCGGCCGCAGCGACGGCTGCGTGCGCGGACTGTCACGCGCGGCAGAGCTGTCAGACGTGTCACCGTGACGTGAAGCTGCAGGAGATCGAGCGGCTGCCGGATGTCCCAGAGCCGGGCACTCGGTCCTCCGGCGCCGTGGGGCACGCCGTCGGCGCGAACGCGCAGGCGTCGCCCCCGCCGCAGGGCGTCGTCGTGCCCGTCCGGTCGGTTCACCCTGCCGGTTGGGTCGGCAGCCACGGCACGGACGCGGCGGCCGGGACACGCTGTGAATCGTGCCACGAGCAGTCCTTCTGCTCGAGCTGCCACGCCGCATCGACGCGGCCCTCGTTCCACGATTCCGACGTGCTGGAGCGGCACGGGCTGGATACGTGGAGCTCGGACACGCAGTGCACGGCGTGTCACAGCACGGAGACGTTCTGTCGCTCGTGTCACCAGCAGCGAAGCGTGGCAGCGCGCGGGGCGCAGGGCGCGGCGTTCCACGGTGCGCAGCCCATGTGGCTGCTTCAGCACGGCCAGGCCGCTCGCCAGGGGCTGGAAGGATGCGTGGCGTGCCACGCACAGACGGACTGCGCGCGCTGCCACTCGGCCGTCGGCGGGTGGGGCGTGAATCCGCACGGGGCGGACTTCGACGCTGCGGCGGAACGGAAGCGAAACGCGATTACGTGTCAGCGCTGCCATCCGGCGGGCTCGATCCCCGGCGGTGGTGGAGGGCCCGAGCCATGACGCGGACGTCGATGGTATGGCTGGCCGCGCTGATGGTGCTGGGCGCGACGCGGCCGCTAGCGGCGCAGGGGCATCCGCGCTCGGAGCTGTGCACGACGTGCCACCTGCAGCTTAGCAACGACAGTCTCGCGAAGCCGGCGCGTGACTTCCCGGGAGACATCCACGCAGAGAAGGGCCTGGGTTGCCTCGACTGCCACGGCGTGGTGACACGGACGGGAAGCAAGAGCATCGATCCGGGCACCGGATTCCTGCGTCGGCCTGCCCGCAAGGACATTCCTGCGCTGTGCGGCCGCTGCCACTCCGACGCGGCGTACATGCGCACGTTCAATCCGTCGCTGCGCGTCGATCAGGTGACGGAGTACTGGACGTCGGTCCACGGCCAGCGGCTCTCCCGCTACGGCGACCCGAACGTCGCCACGTGCATCGATTGCCATCCGCCCCACCGGATCCGCCCGCCGTCGGACCCGGCGTCCACGGTCTATGCCGGCAACGTGGCCGAGACGTGCGGCCGCTGCCACGCCGACCGGAAGCGCATGGCCGAGTACGGCATCCCGACGGACCAGTTGGAGCAGTACAGGCAGAGCGTGCACGGGCGGAAGATGACCGAGGACGGCGACATGTCCGCACCCACCTGCAACGACTGCCACGGCAACCACGGCGCGGTGCCGCCGGGCGTCGGTTCCATCCGCAACGTCTGCGGGCAGTGCCACTCCATGATGGCGGACCTGTTCGCGGGCAATGGTCATCCCGACCTGTTCGAGAAGGCGAACCTGCCGGGGTGTGAGACGTGTCACGGCAACCACGGCATCCAGTTGCCCACGGACGGACTGCTCAGCGAGCGAGAGACGACGGTCTGCCAGCGCTGCCACGCACCGGGCGACACGCTGGGCGCTGCGTTCGCGACCATGCGCGTGCTGATCGATTCGCTGCAGGCGTCCTACGCCCTCGGCAAGGAAATGCTGGGAAAGGCGGAGAACGCGGGCATGGAGGTCAGTCAGGCGCAATTCGAGTTGAGCGATGCGACGACGTCGCTCACGAAAGCGCGCACGGCCATCCATTCCTTCCAGGTCGAGCCGGTGCGGACCGAAGTCGCCGCAGGACTGCTGGTTACGACGGCGGCGCAGGAGCGCGGTCGGACCGCGATGGAGGAACACCGCTACCGGCGAGTCGGACTGGCCACGTCCGCGTCGCTCATCCTGCTGCTGGTCTTCGGGCTCATGCTGAAGATCCGCGAAATCGAAGAACCGCGTCGCGGCTCAGGTGACGCGAGAGTCGACCCCGAATCCCGATCCGATCATGTGTCCCTGTAGCGAGCAGCAGACGAAGCCGGGTCTTTTCTCCCGGAAGCGGTTCCTGGACTGGCTGGTCGGCACGAGCGCGGGCGGGCTTGCGCTTGCCGTCTTCTATCCGGTGCTGCGCTACCTGGTGCCGCCGGAAGTCACCGAGTCCGCGGTCAACACCGTCACACTGTCCATGAAGCCGTCGGACCTGAAGGCGAACAGTGGCGAGATCTTCAAGTTCGGCAGCAAGCCGGGCATCCTGATCCGCACGCCGGGCGGCGAGCTGCGCGCGTACACGGCGATCTGCACCCACCTCGCCTGCACCGTTCAGTACCGGGACGACCTGCAGCAGATCTGGTGTGCCTGCCACAACGGGCATTACGACCTGAACGGGCGGAACGTCGCGGGACCGCCGCCCGAGCCGCTGGCGCCCTACGACATCAACGTGCGCGGCGATCAGATCGTGGTCAGCAAGAAGGCCTGAGGAATGGCAACGCGGCTCGGACGCGTGCGGCGCACGGTGGGTTGGCTCGACGACCGCCTCGGGCTGACGTCGATCCGTCCGCTGCTCAAGAAGAAGACCGTGCCCATGCACCGGCACAGCGTCTGGTACTTTCTCGGCGGCATGCTCGTCTTCCAGTTCGTGGTCCAGGTCGCCACCGGCATCCTGCTCCTCTTCTACTACCGGCCCAGTGCCGGCGAGGCGTTCGAGTCGGTGCAGTTCCTCATGTCCGAGGTAAAATTCGGCTGGCTGATCCGCTCCATTCACGCCTGGGGCGCGAACCTCATGATCTTCACCCTGTTCGTGCACCTGTTCAGCGTGCTGATCCTGAAGGCGTACCGCGCGCCGAGGGAGCTGACCTGGATGACGGGCGTGGGACTGATGGCGACGGTGCTCGGTCTCGGCTTCACGGGCTATCTGTTACCGTGGAACACGCTCTCATTCTTCGCGACCCGGGTCGGCACGGCGATCCCCGGCGTGATCCCGGGGGTCGGGCCCTTCCTTCTGCACGTCCTGAGAGGGGGAGAGGACGTGACGGGGGCCACGCTCACCCGCTTCTATGCGCTGCACGTCTCGGTGCTGCCTGCCGCGGTCTTCCTGCTCATGGGCCTGCATGTAGTGCTGGTCCAGCGCCACGGCATGAGCGTGCCGCAGAGTGTGGAGAAGAAGGGAAAGCCGGCGTCCGTCCCGTTCGTGCCGAACTTCCTCCTGAGGGACCTCGTCGGATGGCTGCTGGCGCTCGCCGTACTCGCCTCACTGGCCGCCCTGGTGCCGGCGGAGCTGGGACAGAAGGCCGACCCGTTCGCCCCCGCGCCCGAGGGCATACGGCCAGAGTGGTACTTCATGTTCATGTTCCAGACGTTGAAGCTGCTGCCCGCTCACATCGCCGGCATACCCGGTGACCTGGTGGGAATCGTGGCGTTCGCCCTGGCAGGCGCAGTGCTCCTCGTGGTGCCGTTCCTCGATCGCCCCGACGAGCGAGGCTCGTTCTCCCGGACGTGGACGGTACTCGCGTTCGGCGGCCTGGCGTACGTCCTTCTCCTCACGGTAGCGGGGTATCTCGTGAACGCCGCGCAGTAGCGCCGCTTTAACGACGCCCACGTGACCTTTGCAGAACCGCCGGGGCGTCATTAGCGTGGAGCAGGGCGGCTCCCCCCAAGAACTGCCCCCAAGGAGTGACGCCGTGGACCCGACTCCGGTCGATCCTCGCCTCGACGAGCGGGACCGCACTCCACTGTCCGGCCCTCTGGGTCGGCGTCTGCTCGGATGGTTCCTGCTCTTCTCACTGCTTCCGCTGCTCATCACGAACGCAACCGGCTACCTGCGCAGCGAGGCGATCATCCAGCGCCTGGTGGAGCGGGACCTGGCCGAGATGGCGGACGTGGAGGCGAAGCACGTCGCCGGAGAGGTCGACCGGCAGCTGCTCGGGCTGCAGACGATCGCGGGGGGAAACGCGTTCCTGGTCGGCGGCGCGGCGAGGATTCTGGGCAACGACGGCGAGATGGCCCGCGCGGCGGACTCGTCGGCCGTCGCGGCGTACCTGACGCGCAAGCTGACGGAGCTGCCGGCGTATACGTCGCTCTTCCTCGCCGTGCCGGGCCGCGGCGGGGTGCTGGTGCCCGGTGGGAACGAGGAGGTCGTCCGAATCACCGGTGGGACGCCGGCGCGATTCTCGGCACTGGAGGGGCGGACGGCGCCGGACGCGCCCCGCTACCGCGTCATGGCGCCCATCACCGACGCGAGCGGAGAGACGGTGGCCTACCTCGGCGGCCTGATCGGGACGAGGGGCATGGGCGAGCTGCTCCAGATTCCGCCGCACCTGGCGGGCAGCATCGAGAGCTTCATCGTGGACTCGACCGGAAGGCCGCTCTTCGTCTCGCACGCCCACGAGGCGACGGACTACCTGACCCCGCTCGGGGCGCCGCCGCTAAAAGGTCCCGCGGACCGGCTCGCCCGGTATCGGGATCGAGAGGGTACGCCGGTGATCGGCTACAGTGCCGTCGTTCCGGGGCTCGGCTGGCGTTACCTGGTGGAGGCGCCGCTGAGCGTGAGCATGGGGCCGCTGCACCAGCTGCGGACGCTGTCACTCGCGTTCGGCACCCTGTTCGCGCTGCTCCTCGGCGTTTCGGCGTGGCTCGTGACGGGGGACATCGTCGCGCCGGTGCGGCGACTCGTCGCCGCGACGCGCCGGGTGGGCGGCGGCGACCTGGACGCCCGCGTGCCGGCGGCGGGGAGCGGGGAGATCGACGAGCTGGGCCGCGCGTTCAACGAGATGACCGCGCAGCTCGCGGCCGCGTCGGAACGCGTCGAGGCCATGCACCAGCGGGAGATCAGTCGAGCCCACCAGCTTGCGACGGTGGGGGAGCTCGCCAGCGGCGTCGCCCACGAGATCAAGAACCCGCTCATCGGTATCTCCAACGGCCTCGACCTGGTGCAGCGCCGACTCGGGCCGGATCCGACGCTCGCGCCCATCGTCGACGAGATGATGCGGGAGCTGCAGCGCATCGAGATCGCCGTTCGGGACCTGCTGGCGTTCGCACGCCCGGCGACGCCGTCCCTGAGGCCGACCGACGCGGGCCGGATCGTGGAGCGGTCGGCGCGTCTGGTCCGGCCGGCGGCGGAGCAGGCAGGCGTCAGCCTGGAGACGTCGCCCGACCCCGAGCTGCCGGAGGTGCGGCTGGACGAGGAGCTGATGCAGCAGGCCATCGTGAACCTGACCATGAACGGGATCCATGCGACGTCCCCGGGTGGCCACGTGACGGTGGGCGCGGTGGCGAAGAACGGGGAGGTTCTCATCTACGTGAGGGACACGGGGAAAGGCATTCCGCCCGAGATGCTGGACGACATCTTCAAGCCGTTCTTCACGACTCGCCACAGCGGGACGGGTCTGGGCCTGTCCATCACGCGGGAGATCGTGGAGCGGCACGGTGGCCGAATCGAGGTCCGGAGCCGTCTCGGAGAGGGATCGGAGTTCGGCATCCATCTGCCGGTTGCCGGGCCCGGGAACGGGACGGGCGAGGCGCAGGGGAGGAATACGCCATGATCCGACCGCGGGTGCTCATCTGCGACGACGAGATGCTGATCCGGATGTGGCTCGAAGAGCACCTGGCGGAGGAGGGCTACGACGCCGAGGGGGTGGAGGACGGCCACGCCCTGATGACGCGTCTGGAGAGCGGTGGCGCCGACGTCGTCCTGCTCGACCTGCGGCTGCCCGACGGATCGGGGCTCGATCTGCTGCCCCGCATCCGGGAGGTCGAGCGGACGCTGCCCGTCATCATGATCACCGCGTACGGAGAGGTCGAGACGGCGATCGCGGCTGTGCGCGCGGGCGCGCACCATTTTCTCGAGAAGCCGATCCAGCTTCCGGAGCTGCTCCTCCTCATCGACCAGGCGCTTGAGTCCCGGCGACTGCACCGCGAGCTGGAGCAGTACCGGGACGGGAGCTGCTGGACGTTCTCCGAGGTGTCGCTCGTCGGTCGGTCACGCGCCATCCGGGCGACGGCCGAGCTCATCGTCCGGCTGGGCATGAAAGGGACGCCGGCGAACATCCTGCTGCGTGGGGAGAGCGGAACGGGCAAGGACGTGGTCGCCCGCGCCATGCACGCCCGAGGTCCGAGGGCGGGGAAGCCGTTCATTGCGGTGAACTGCACGGCGCTGCCGGAGCACCTGGTGGAGAGCGAGCTGTTCGGGCACGAGCGCGGCGCGTTCACCGACGCGCGGGAGTCGAAGAAGGGGCTGCTGGAGCTGGCCGACGGCGGGACGCTGTTCCTCGACGAGATCGGCGACATGCCGGCGGCGGCGCAGGCCAAGCTTCTCGGCGTACTGGAGACGCACAGCTTCCGCCGGGTCGGCGGCGTGCGGGACATCCGGGTCGACATCCACGTGATCGCCGCGACGAACCGCAACCTCGAGCGGGCGGTGGCGTCGGGCGATTTCCGCGAGGACCTCTTCTACCGCCTCAACGTAGTGCCCGTGCACCTGCCTCCGCTGAGAGAGCGGCCGGAGGACGTGGCGCCGCTGGCGCTGCACTTCGTGGAATCCCTGACCCGGGAGCTGCGCCAGGCGCCACGGGAGATCGAGCCGGAGGCGCTGCACGCGCTGGAGCGCTATGCCTGGCCTGGCAACGCCCGTGAGCTCCGGAACGTGCTGGAGCGGGTCCTCCTTCTCGAGGACGACGGGCCGATCCGCGCCCGCAGCCTGCCCGGCCCGATCCGGGAGCACGAGGGGGGTGAGGTGCACTTCGTCCTGCCTCCCGATGGCGTCAGCCTGGACGAGATCGAGCGGGAGCTGATCTGCCAGGCCCTCGAGCGGACGGCGGGGAACAAGACGGGCGCGGCGCGGCTGCTGGGCGTGTCGAGAGACACGCTGCGGTATCGCCTGGAGAAGCACCACATAGACTAAGCCGCGGCTGCGCCGCGGGGCACGCTCGCTTTGCTCGCGGGCACCGGGCCTCTGGCCCGGGGCACCGCCCTTCGGGCGGGGCACCGCCTGCGGCGGGGGTTCCGCCTGCGGCGGGGGGGGCCGCCTGCGGCGGGGGGGTCCGCCTGCGGCGGGGGGAGATCGGGCTTGGGCTTTAGTCGACTGCGGCCGTCAGTCGGTCGGCCAGCTTCCGCAGGTGTTCCACGCTCAGCCCCTCGAAGCGCTGTCGGCACACGAGTTCGTAGGCCTCGCACAGCCTCTCGCAGGCGACGGGCTCGACGCGGGCGTCGGCCATCTCGAAGAGCACACCGTCCTCCTTCTCGATGTGGGCGCGGATCAGTGCGGCGTACTCGCGCGCGGCGCCCTGCACCTCGCGCCACTGGGCGGGCTCGCCGTCTCGCACGCCGGTGGCGGCCAGCGCCATGCGCTGCACCAGGCCGCGCGCGAGGCGGTGCTCTTCCAGCATCACGGCCACCGGGCCGTCGTCCCGCGGGAGGCCGGCCTCCTCGAGAGCGGGGAAGAGGTGCGCTTCCTCCTTGCCGTGGTGGCACGCATCGGCGAACAGCCGGAAGAAGACGATGCAGTCGTCGACCGTCTGCTGCGTGATCGAGTCGGGGTAGTAGTCGACGGTCCGCTCGAGGACGTCGACGACGCGCAGGATGAGCCGGTGCTCTTCGCGCAGCTCCGCCGTGGCGGTGCGCTCGCGCTGCACTTCGAGGAAGTCCTCGTACGCCTGGCCCGGGCTCATGAGGGTGTCACCACGCCGCGGATCGAATCGCCGCGTCGGAGCGCGTCGAACGCCTGGTCGATCTGCTCGAGGGGATAGTGCCCCGTGACGAGCTCGGTCAGCCGGATGCGGCCCTGCCTCACAAGCTCGATCACGCGCGGGTAGTCGACCGGCCGGCATCCCAGCGAGCCGACGATCTCCAGCTCCCGGAACATGACGCGTCCCGCGTTCAGCGTCATGGTATCGGGGCTGTAGCCGACGAACACCGCCCGCCCCCCCGTGCGAAGGCTGGAAACGGCCAGCTCCTGCGTGCCACTCTTGCCGACGACCTCGAAGGCGACGTCGGCGCCCCCTTCCGTCCGCTCGCGCAGCGCCTTCTCCGGCTTCGTCATCGCGGCGGGGTTCACGACCGCCTCGGCACCCAGCCGCTTCGCCCAGTCCAGCTTCGCATCGGAGACGTCGACCGCCACCACGCGGCCGCCCAGCGCGGCCGCGATCTGGATGACGTTCAGACCGACGCCGCCGCAGCCGATGACGACGACGCGGTCGCCGGGCAGCACGCGGCCGCGGTTGACGACGGCGTGGTACGGCGTCGTCAGCGCGTCGGCGATGATGGAGCCCTCGACGAGGGGGATCTCCGCAGGCAGAGGAAAGACGTCCTTGGCGGAGACCACGACGTACTCGGCGTAGCCGCCGTCGACGTCGTTGCCGAGCATGCGGCTCCGCCCGCAGATGTTCTCGCGGCCCGAGCGGCACGCCGCGCAGCTCCCGCACGGAATCACCGCCGGCAGCAGCACGTGGGCGCCCTCGGCGAGGCGACCGGTGGGGTCGGGGCTCGCGATGGTCCCGGCGATCTCGTGACCGAGCACGAGGGGCGGCTTCTTGAACGTGGGTGTGCCGTGGTCGATGTAGTGCAGGTCCGTGTGGCACACCCCGCACGCGGCCACCCGCACCAGCACCTCGGCCGGGCCGGGCTCGGGCACCGGCACATCCTCCACGACCATCGGCCGATCGGCCCCGTAGAACACGGCGGCTTTCATCGCGACCTCCTCGTATAGACGACGCGAAACAGGGTCAGGGCCAGACGGCAGCCCTCGCAGTGGCCGGCGAGCTCGCCGGGGGACAGCGGCTCCACGCGCGTCTCGAGTCCGAGCTGCGCGTAGACTTCGAGCATCTCGGCGAGGCGCGGGGGCCCGCCGATGAAGCGGCGCTCCCAGACGGCGCCGGGCGCGGCGTCAGGCACCGGCGGCCGCGAGCTTCTCGAGCCGCCGGCCGGCCAGCACCGCCGCGCCGAGGGCGCCCGTGTACTGCACGAGCGGCTCCGGCGGCACGTTCGCCACGCCGCCCAGGCTCTCACGCATCAGCGCGACCATGGTGGGAAAGCGCAGGATGCCGCCCACCAGCGTGAATTCCGGCTCCATCTGCACGCGCTTCATGAGGCGGACCGACTTCTCCACGAGGGAGGCCATGGCGCCGTGCATGATGTCGCCCGGCGCGCTGCCGTTGCTGACGTGGTTGATGACCTCGGACTCGGCGAAGACGGCGCACACGCCGGAGATGGGGACGAGCTCGGCCGACTTCGCGACGAGGGGGCCGATCTCCTCGATCCGGTAGCCGAGGTAGCGGGCCGTCTTTTCGAGGAACGCGCCCGTGCCGGCGGCGCACTTGTCGTTGAGGCGGAACGAGCGGACCTGGCCGGAGCCGTCGATGCGCATGGCCTTCATGGTCTGGCCGCCCACGTCCAGGACCGTGCGGGTCTCGGGGAAGAACCAGCGCGTCCCCCACGCCTGGGACGTCAGGTCGGTGGCCTGCACGTCCCGGAAGCCCACCTGGTTCCGGCCGTAGCCGGTGGTGGCCGTGTAGGCGACGTCGCCCATCCCGATCCCGGCGTCGGCCAGCGCCCGGTCCAGCGCCTCGCGCGCGGCTTCCTCCAGCCGGAAGCCGGTCGGCAGCATGGCCGTGGCCCGAAGCTCGCCGGCGTCGTCCAGGAGGACCGCCTTCGTGTAGGTCGAGCCGACGTCGATGCCCGCGGTGATGCGGCTCATGCGGCCACCTCCATGCGCTCGAGGGCGAACAGCGCGGCGCCCAGCGCGCCCATGTAGTGGGAGTCGTCGCTCACGTTCATGGTCGTGGCGAGGATCTCGTTCATGACGTCGACCATCGCCACGTTCCGCGTCACCCCTCCGGTGAACGTGACCTCGCCCTCCACTCCGACGCGCTTGAGCAGCGCGAACGAGCGCTGTCCGATGGACTGGTGCACGCCCAGAAGGATGTCCTCGATGCGCCGGCCGCGGGCGAGCCACGACAGCACCTCGGACTCGGCGAACACGGTGCAGGTGGTGCTGATGGTGACGGGCCGCCGGCCCCGGCGGGCGGTCGGGCCCAGGTCGTCCAGCCCGATCTCCAGCGCTGCCGCCGCCGACTGCAGGAACCGGCCGGTCCCCGCCGCACACTTGTCGTTCATGCAGAAGTCCAGCACGTCACCGCCCTGCTGGACGCGGATGGCCTTCGTGTCCTGACCGCCCATGTCCAGCACCGTGCGGGTGCCGGGGAACATGTGAGACGCGCCCCGGGCGTGGCACACGATCTCGGTCACCTGCGCGTCGCCGAACTCCACCCGGTAGCGGCCGTAGCCGGTGCCGATGACGTAGGCGACGTCGCCCCGCGGGATTGCGGCCTCCTCCAGCGCCAGGGCGAACGCCCGCTCCGCCGCCACCACGACGTTGGCGCCGGTCTCGATGAGGCTCCGGCCGACCACGCCGCCGGCCGGATCGACCAGCACCGCCTTCGTCTGCGTCGACCCGACGTCGACGCCGCCCGCGTAGGTCACGCTTCCTCCTTCCGCCGGCTACGCCGGCACGGATGGGGCGCCGGACTCCGCGGCACGGTCCAGCCGGAGTCGGCGGCTGTCCAGGCCCTCGAAGAAGGCGTCGATGCGGTTCTTGAGCTGCGCTTCGGAGACGACCCGCTTGTCCATCATGTCCGACTCGATGTAGAGTGCCAGCACGTCCCGCGCGTCCAGCACGGCGCGGCGGCTGTCCGCCAGCCCCGTCGAGACGGTGCGGCAGCTCTTCACGGGGTGGTAGACCACGCCGTCGACGGCGTAGCGGTCGATGGCGTCCAGCAGCATGTGGTCGTGGAAGAGCATGGCGTCCACCGCCTGGCGCACGCCCCGCAGCAGCCCCTCCGCGAGACTCTCCAGCGGCCGGTTCAGGTCGTACTCGAAGGGATCGTGCAGGCCGCCCGACGCGAACCACAGGTAGCTGGACGAGACGAAGACGCCGCCCCAGTCGGCGAAGAGACGGTGGAAGCGGGAGAAGATGGGGTAGCAGGGCACGCCGACGAACACCAGCCGGTGACGCTCGACGGCGCCGTCGCCTGCCGGATCCAGCCCCGGGGCGGGCAGCCCCAGCGAGCGGCGCTCCTCCATCTCGTCGGCCAGCTCCCGGAAGTAGTTCGCGCCCGCGGCCGTACCCCGCAGCGCGTTCGCCACGCCGAGAAAGGCGGTGCCCTCCGTCATGGCGTCGAAGACGGCGGGACGGTCACGATTCAGCTCCAGGACGCGGCGGTACGCGGCGCCCATCTGGTTCGTGAGGGCCAGCGTCTCTCGCAGGCGGTCGATGTCGAACGGCCGACCGGTGACGCGCGTGAGCAGCTCGATCAGCTCGCCGAGCTGCCGCTGCACGTAGCGGCGGTCCCGCTGCAGGCCCTCCCGGTCCCCGTCGAGATCACCCCGGGCCTGGGCGGCGGAGCGTGAGCCGGGCACGTCCAGCGTGAACACGGGAGCGCCGTGCAGCCGCTCCCAGATCTCCGCCCACTTCATGTACGTGTTGCACGCGTTGGTCAGGACCACCACGTCCGGCTTCGGGATGTGGCCGCGGGGATGCTCTCCGCCGCGACGCTGCAGCGCGTAGTCCGCCTTCACGTAGCCGCACACGTCGGGCGAGAAGCCCTCGTCCTCGGCCTCCCCCAGGTACACGTCCGAGACCTTCCTCACCGCCGTCTGAAGGGAGTTGATCTCCGGGAAGACGGTGTGCAGGTCGAACGTGCGGAGCAGCTCGGCCAGGCTGCCCATCACGAAGACGTAGGCGGACTGCTCGCCCCGACCCCCGGCGGCGGAGAGGTCCTCGTACCAGGCGTCGAAGAGCCGCTTCCCCTCGGCCGCGCCGCGCCCCTGAATCATCGTTTCCATGGCGGCTCCTATGCGAAGAGGAGGTTCTCGACGAACGTCTCGAGCTGGATCTGCAGCCCGTCGAAGCTGGTCATGCGCTCCTCGAACTCCGTGAGGAAGTACGGTACGCCGGCGGCGTCCAGCGCGTGGGCGTACGCGACCTGCTCGTCCAGGCCGGGCTCGCACATCTTGGCCGCCGCGACGATGGCGGCCTCGGCCCGGGCGCCGGCGATCCGCTCCAGCAGCATCCTCTCCTTCGGCTTGCGCAGGTCATGCTGCACGGGGCTGTACGACGACGAATCGACGTAGGCCCGGGCCAGCGCGAGCACCGGATCGCGGGCGTCGCCGTCCAGCGGCACGTCCCCGGTGATCCAGCGCATGCCGATGAGCAGGTCGTCGTCCACGACGTAGACGAACTGCGCGATGGAGCGGAGGAGGTCGAGCGGCGGCTGCTCGCAGAAGCCGCCCTCGAAGACCACACGCATGCGGTCCTGGGGACGGGCCTCACGCTGGCGGATCCGGGGCAGCACGCGGCGGAGCAGCGCGTTGTGCTCCTCTCGCAGGATGAGCCCGCCGATGGCCGTCAGCACCCACGCCTCGTCCACCGGCAGCAGCCACGGCGTCTCCCGCTTGATGGCGTACAGCTCCCGCAGCAGCGCGCGGTTCTCGTTGTAGACCCCGACGGAGGCGCGGAGCGCGTCGTCGGCCACGACGTGGCCGCCCCCCGCCTCGATGTCCCCGAGCACGCGGCGATACTCCTCCGCGAGCCACCCCACCGAGGCGGCGGAGTTGGGGTTCTGGGGCAGGTAGAGGATCTGCGCGGGCTCGACGAGGTTGCGGGCCCAGATCGCTGCCAGGTTGCGGGCGCCGTCGCAGATGGGGTGCGTCACGAAGAGGTCCGGCCGCAGCCGGTCCGACAGCGCCAGCTCCAGGGTGGTGCGAAGGATGGAGCACAGGTAGCTGCCAAAGTGGGAGTCGGCCTCGCGCCGCTCCACCTGCGCGCCCCTCAGCTTCACCGGCAGCCATCCGGCGGCGTGAGCCAGCTCCTCGGGGAAGTAGACCTGGAAATGCCCCAGCACCTTCCCGCCCTCCTCCCGCCAGCGGCGAACGGTGGGGAAGTCCGTGTCCTCCACCACCTCCCGGCACCGGGCCAGGACCTCGTCCAGCGGCTCGGCACCGTCGAAATCCAGGAGGCGGCGCTCCGTTTCGAAGTGGGTGCTCATCAGGCGTCGCTCCAGACCGGGGGACGCTTCTCCATGAACGCCGCGATGCCTTCCCGGGCGTCGCCGAGGCTCTGCAGATCGCGAAGGTAGAGATGCTCCGCGCCCCGCAGCGCCCCGGTGCTCGTCTGATCCAGCCCCGTCACGACGGCCCGCTTCGCCAGTCGCAGTACCGGCCGGCTCAGGGCCGCCAGGCCCGCGACGTATGCGTCCAGCTCGGCGTCGAAGTCCTCGGCGCTCAGCACGCGCGTCACCAGGCCCATCGCCGCCGCTTCGTCCGCGTCCACCGCTCGGCCCGTCAGGATCAGGTCGAGGGCCCGCTGCGGGCCCACGCGGCGCGGCAGCAGCGCAGCCGCAGCCGGGGGGAAGACGCCCAGTCGGATCTCGGGCTGTCCGATCTTCGCGCCGGCCCGGGCGAGGACGACGTCGCAGGCGAGGGCCAGCTCGCACCCGCCGCCAAGGGCGGCTCCGTTCAGCGCGGCGACGACCGGCGCTTCGAGGCCCAGCAGCCGTTCCACCACCTCGTGGAAGAGGCGGATCATGGGCTCGGTGCGGTCCGGCGTGTGGTCCGCCACGTCGATCCCTGCGCAGAACGCCCGGCCCGCACCGCGGAGCACGACCACGCGCACCGAGTCGTCCCCGTCGAGCGACGCCAGCGCGCGGGCCATCTCCGCGAGCGCGGTCCGATCCAGGATGTTCAGCGGTGGGCGATCGAGCGTGAGGACGGCGACGTCGCCCGGCGCATGATCGAGGCGCACCGTGCCCGCCTCGAGGCGGGCCGAGGCGCTCACGACGCGCCCGCGGGCACGCCGCCCGCGCCGTTGCCCGCCGGCACCGCTGCCACCACCTCCTCACCGCACACGCCGCAGTAGTGAAACTCGGCGGGGATCCCCTCCGCACCGCACGCCTGGCACGTCAGCGCCGGGGGACCGAACAGGAACTCGCTCGAGCCACCCTCCGCCGCCCGGCGGCGGATCTCCGCGTAGCGCGGCGCCCGCTTCTGCACGAACGCGCGCATCCCCTCCCACGGCTCCAGGCTCGCGTAGTGAACGGACAGCCAGTCCCCAGCGTGCCCGATGGTCTGGCTCCACGCCAGCTCCTTCCAGAAGTTCACCTGCTGCTTGGTGTATCGGACGCACTCGGGGAACTGCTGGAGGAGCTTCGCGCTCAGGTCGGCGACCGCCTCGTCCAGGCGCGAAAGGTCGATGGCGTAGCCGTCCTCGCCCCGCTGAGCCTTCTCGATCTGCTCCGCGGTCGCGCCCTCGATGAACGCTCCGCTCCGGGTCACCGACGGAACCACCCGGTTCACCAGCCCCCACTCGAGGCACTGCCCGGCCGGGATGCGGCCGTTGAAGAGGAGCATCTCCCGGGCACGGCGGTCGCCGATGAGGATCGGCAGCCACTGCGTCGCCCCGCCGGCCGCCACGCTGCCCACCCGCGTGCCCACCTGCCCGATCCATGCGTGCTCCGCCATGACGGCCAGATCGCACGCCATCTGCGACTCGTTGCCTCCACCCACCGCCATCCCGTTCAGCCGCGCGATCACGGGCTTGCCGCACTGCACGATGCTCTCGAGGTAGCGACGGAAAAGCCGCATATACTTCCAGTAGTCCCGAGGCTTCGCCGTGTACCGCTCCTCGTACTCCTTCACGTCGCCGCCCGTGCAGAACGCCCGCGTGCCCGCGCCCGTGTAGACCACCACGCCGACGGTGTCGTCGAAGGCGGCGTCCTCGAAGGCGGCGACGAGCTCCCGCAGCGCCTCCGTCGAGTACGCGTTGTAGTTATGGGGGCGATCGATCGTGATGGTCGCGACCTGGTCACGCTTCTCGTACAGGATCTCGCGAAAGCCGAAATCCCCGGCCGACGTGGGCTCGAACGCGCCCATTCCTTCCTCCTCGATCAGGGAGGTCGGCCGCACCGGCCCCGACGGGCCGGGTCGCCGGCCTCAGGTCACCGACGACTCCTCGACGTCCGCCTCGTCCGGCGACGCCTCTCCCACAGGGGACTCCACCACTGATTCCAGGAACCGGTCCGCCGGACCCTCGAGCAGGTCGTGATACGCCTGGAAGAGGGCCTGCGCGCACTCCCCCGCCCAGTCGGGTGGTTGCAGCGGGCCGGGCAGGAACGGGTCGACGAGGGGGAATTCCCGGTATTCGTGCACCAGGTCGAAGCGGCGGACGTACGCGTCCTCCGGCGCGATGGAGCCGGTGCCCGCCTTCTTCAGATCCGCGAACGGGGTGAGATGGCGATCGACGAACGCCTCGTAGCGGGCGTTCACCTCGCCGAGGTTCCAGCACTGCGCGACGAGCTCGGGAGCCTTCGCGTAGCCCAGGTGCCGGCCGCGGAAATACTGCACGTACTCCCGTACGCCCAGCTCTTCCGCCACGTCGTCCACCCGCGTCCGCACGTCGTACGGCGAAAGCCACAGCCCGTTGCCCAGCGACCCGAAGCCCAGCCACGAGAGCCGGACCCGCAGCCCGTCCCGCGCCGGGCGGCGCTCCTCCGGGATCGAGTACGCCAGCAGCGTCCACTCCCCGTCCCACTCCTGCGGTCGCTCCGGGTGATAGATCCGGGCCTCCCCCTCCTCCAGCAGCCGCCGGCCGCGCTCCGTCAGGTCGTAGTAGGCGCGGCGTCCCTCCCGACGGGCCTCGAGCCATCCGCGGCTCGCCATCCTCGACAGCACGGTCCGCGCGTGTCCCGGCGTCACTCCGAGCGGCTCCATCAGGGCGATGAGCGAGCCGACCCAGACGGGACCAGGGCGATGCAGCAGGAAGTCGCCGAAGAGGGTGAAGACCAGATCCGAGGGGCTGCGTGCAGGCACGGCTGGCAATCTCCTCGCTCGGGAACGCCGGCTGCGTCGGAGCCACGGGCCGGCAGGCAAATATTACAGTATTGCAACTGTCGTAGTATGAACGTAATACTTCGGAGAAGTCAAGGATCTTCGTTCGGAGGGGGACCATGGAAAACGGGTCGGGACCGGCGGCGGGCGAGCGGGAAGAGTCAGAGGCGTCGCTACGGTGGGAGGATTTCACGCCCGGGCGGAGGTTCACCACGGGAGCGCGGGTGGTGACGCAGGCGGACGTGGAGGCGTTCGCGGAGGTGTCGGGGGACCGGAACCCTCTGCATCTGGACGAGGAGGCCGGGCGTGCGAGCGCGTTCGGACGCCGCGTCGCGCACGGGGCACTGGGGCTGTCCGTGGCGACGGGACTGATGAACCAGCGCCGGCTGACGGCAGGGACGCTGGTCGCGCTCCTGGGCGTCCGCTGGGACTTCCGTCGACCCCTCTTTCCCGGCACGAAGGTCACGCTGGAGCTCGAGGTGGCGTCGCGGCGGCCGACGTCGAAGGCGGATCGGGGAGTCGTCGCGCTGGCGGCGCGCCTGCTCTCCGGGGGCGGAGAACTCCTGCAGGAGGGGGAGCTCCGCGTGCTGGTGCTCCGGCGCGAGCCGCCATCCGCCTGACGGTCGCGAACGGACGAGGCTCGAGCGGTCGTGCGCGTCGTATCCGCGTTGCCGTGGACGTCGCCCTTCGCCATCGTCTCGGGAGGGGAGGGCGCCGGGATCTCGGGCGGGACGGGGAGACGCGGATCATGGTTGAAAGGCGGGTGCACGGATGAGGGCTGCGCGGACGGGGCTCGGGCTGGTGGCGCTCGGGGTGACGGGGCTGCTCGGCGGCGCCTCTGCTTCAGGCTCGACTGCCGGGGCCCCTGCCGTGCCGGCGCCGCACGCGGACTCCACTGTCGTCGTGCTGCTCGGGACGGGCACGCCGTATCCGGATCCGCACCGACAGGGACCGGCGACGGCGGTCGTGTACGGCGAACGCGTATTCCTCTTCGACGCGGGCACGGGCGTGGAGCGGCAGCTCCGGGCGGCGAAGCTGCCCATCGGCGGTGTGACGGCGCTCTTCGTGACGCACCTCCACAGCGACCACACGCTGGGGTATCCGGATCTGATCCTCACCTCGTGGGTCATGCGCCGGGCGGCGCCCCTGGAGGCCTATGGACCGCCGGGGCTGCAGGCGATGACCGACGACGTCATGGCGGCGTGGTCGGAGGACATCCGCATCCGCACCGAAGGGCTGGAGCGTGAGGTGCCCGGCGGCCAGCGAGTGGACGTGCACGAGATCGGACCCGGCGTCGCCTACGACAGCGCGGGCGTGCGCATCACGGCGATCCCGGTGCTCCACGGAAGCTGGGCCCACGCCTATGGATACCGCATCGACACGCCGGACCGCAGCGTGGTGATCTCGGGGGATACGCGTCCGGCCCCGGCCCTGGAGGCGGCGGCCCGCGGCGTCGACGTGCTCGTGCACGAGGTCTATCCGGCCGGCCGCGTCGCGCCGGAGGACCGGCCCGGGGGCTCCCACTGGCCCGAGTACCTGAAGCAGTTCCACACCTCGGACGTGGAGCTCGGCGGCATCGCCGCCCGGGCGCAGCCGAAGCTGCTGCTCCTCACCCACGTGATCTGGTCGGGTGCGTCTCCCGACGAGGTCGTGGCGGGGATACGGAAGGGCGGGTACCGGGGGAGTGTGGTGGTGGGGGAGGATTTGATGAGGCGGGAATGACTGCGGGCGGGGTACTGCGGGCGAGGTACTGCGGGCGAGTACTGCGGGCGAGGACTGCGGGCGAGGACTGCGGGAGGGTTACTCCTCCTCTGCTGCTCGTTTGCGGGCGGCGGCGAGGTAGCCGGGCTTGAGGTCGAGGAGGTTGGCGATCTTGCGCAGCAGGTACGCCTCGTGGCGGGCGATGCGGCCGTCGGCGAGGATCACGCCCCACATGATCTCCGCGAGCAGCGTCTTCTGGCCCAGGTCGTAGCTGCTGCGGACCAGGTTCGTGAACTGGTACAGGTCGATGGCCGCGGCGCGCTCGGCCTCGGCCAGACGGATCAGCTCCTGCGCGGTCGCTTCGTCGAGGTCGAAGTGGCGGCGCATGACCGCCTCGATGTGGTCCCGCTCCACGTCGGCGAGCTCGTCGTCGGCGTGGGCCAGCTCGAGCAGGAGCGCGCACGCGGCAATGTGCAGGCGGCGTCGCTCCTCCGGGCTCGCGCCGGCGTCGGCATCAGCCCCAGATTCCCGAGGCTCCCGCGCCGACGGGTCCGCGGCGCCGGCGGCTTCTGCGCCGCCGTCAGCGTCTGCGCCACCGGCGTCCGATGCCGCGCCGTTGCCCCCTGACGGGTGCATCTGCCTGTGAAAGAACGTTCGTATGGATTCGAGCATGGACTCATCATGGGAAGCGCGGGGCACGCAGGCAAGCGCCCGCGGCACGCCGGGCGGTCTGCGTCTTGCGCGTATGGGTGAGCCGTGAGCGAGCAACCCCCGGCCCGGTACTTTTCCCTCGAGGAGGCGGAGCGGACGCTGCCCCTCGTGCGGCGCATCGTCGAGGACATCACGCGGGAGTACGGCGACGTCGCCCCGATGGCCGCCCGCCTGCAGGCCCTCGGGGGCGACGCGGACGCGGCGGCCCGGGACGAGGTCGAGGAGCGCCTCGAGCGCCTGGGCGACCTCGTCTCCGAGCTCCACGAGCTGGGCTGCCTCTTCAAGGGCTTCGAGGAGGGCCTCGTCGACTGGTACAGCCTCTACGCCGGACGCCCCGTCTTCCTGTGCTGGAAGCTGGGCGAGCCCCGCATCGAGTGGTGGCACCAGGTCGACGCCGGCTTCGTCGGCCGCCAGCCCATCCTCGACTCGCAGCGAGGCGCCTTCCACTCCGACGCGCCTGCCCGACGCGGCTGAACGCGTCCGAAACGGGTGCGGCTTCGTGCCCGCATCCTCAGACCGTCGGCCGTTCCTTCCTGCCGCCTCTCCCTCCACGAAACTCTTGCCCCCGGGGACGCCCCGGTTGTAAATAGACATTGTCTATCATATGGCAGGATCCCAACCGTGGACCCGGAGCGGGGGAGGCGACATGGCGGGGGAGCTGGAGCAGCTGGTTCTGTTGGCGCTGATGCGGGTCGGACCGGACGCGGATGCGGCGGCCATCGGGGCGGAGCTGCGCGAGCGGGCGGAGCGGGAGGTGCTGCTGGCGACGCTGCACCGGACGCTGGCACGGCTGGAGGAGAAGGGGCTCGTGGTGTCGCGGATGGGTGAGCCTACGGCGCGTCGCGGAGGGCGGCGGCGCCGCCACTACGCCATCACGTCGGCGGGGGGGAGGTGGCGGCGGAGGCGGTGCGAGCGCTGCGCCGGCTTTCGCGCGGTCTCGAGCTGGGCTGGGACGCTCCGTGAGCGACGACCGGCCGACGCGCGGTGCACCCGCGCCACCGCGCAGGGCGATCCGCCTGCTCGAGGCGCTGCTGGGCCCCGAGGACGCCGAGGCGTTCGTAGGGGATCTGGTGGAGGCGTACGGCGAGGATGCGGAGCGAACGCCGCTGCGTGCGCGAGGGCGTTTCTGGGTCGAGGCGCTGGCGGGCGCCGTGCTGCTGCGGTCGCACCGCCGGGAGATCGCCAACCGGAAGGAGTCGATGATGCGGACGTTCCTGGCGGACCTTCGTCACGGTGCCCGGCTGCTGCGCCGGGCGCCGGGCTTCGCGCTGCTGTCCACGGCTTCACTGGCGCTGGCGATCGGCGCGACCACCGCGGTCTTCAGCGTGCTGGATCCGCTGCTGCTTCGGTCACTGCCGTATCCGCACGCGGAGCGCGTGATCACGGTCTGGGAACAGGAGCAGAACGGCTCGCCGAGCAACGTGGGGTGGCCGACGTACCGGGACTTCGCCGAGGGGGCGACGACGCTCGAGCACGCGGCGGCGATCGGCTTCTGGCAGCCGACGCTGACGGAGGGCGACGAGCCGGAGCGGCTGGACGGTGCGCGGGTGTCGTGGCCGTTCTTCCAGGTGCTCGGCGTCCATCCGGCGCTGGGCCGGGACTTCGCGCCGTCCGACGACGTGCCGGCGAACAACGCGCTGGTGATCCTGAGCCACGATCTCTGGGAGCGGCGCTTCGGCGCGGACCCGAAGATCGTGGGCGGCACGATCTCGCTGAACGGGTCGCCGTACACGGTGGCGGGCGTGATGCCGAAGGGCTTCGAGGACGTCTTCACGCCGACGGCCCGCCTGTGGCGCGTCCTCGGCTACGACGAGTCGCTGTCGTACGCGTGCCGCACGTGCCGGCACCTCCGGATGGTGGCGCGGCTGAAGCCGGGCGTGACGAAGGCGGAGGCGGAGGCGGATCTCGACCGGCTCTCGGCGGTGATGGTCGCCGAGCACCCGTCGGATTACGCCGCGGCGGGGGTGCAGGTCGTTCCGGCGCAGGCCTGGATGACGGAGAAGCTGCGGCCGATCCTGTACGCAGTGGCGGGGGCCGTCGCGCTGCTGCTCCTGCTCGCGGTGGCAAACGTGGCGGGCCTCCAGATCACGCGCATGCTGAGGCGGGAGGGAGAGTTCGCGGTGCGGACGGCGCTGGGGGCGAGGCGGGCCAGGCTGGCGCAGCAGCTCCTGACGGAGGGCACGCTGGTGGCGGCGCTCGGCGGCGCCGCCGGTCTTGTCGTGGCCGTGGTCGCCGTTCGGATCCTGCGCGCGCGGCTGCCCGCGAGCCTGCCGCGGCTCGACGCGATCCACGTCGATTTCGCGGCCGCGGGGGTGGCAGCGGGCATCACGCTGCTGCTGGGGCTGCTGGTCGGGCTCGCGCCGCTGCTCGCGTGGAGGCAACGCGAGGCGCTGGAGAGCATCCGCTCGGGAACGCGCATCGCCGGCGCAGGACGCCGGCGGCTGCGGGCGGGGCTCGTCGCGGCCGAGATCGCGCTGGCCGTGACGCTCCTGCAGGGGACGGGCCTGCTGTCGCGCACGCTCGTCGAGCTGCTCTCGGCGGACCTCGGCTTCGCGCCGTCGCACCTGATCACCATGGAGGTGCAGTCGACGGGACCCCGCTATGGGACCGACGCGGCGATCTATGCGAACCACGAGCGCATGCGCGACGTCGTAGGCGCGGTGCCGGGCGTGACGTCGGTGGCGCTGGCCAGCCAGTTGCCGCTGCACGGAGAGTTCGACCGCTACGGCATCCAGGCGCAGGACAAGCCGCTGGCCAACCCGGAGCTCGCACCGTCGGCGGACCGCTACGCCGTGTCCGGGGACTACCTGGCGACGATGCGAATCCCCATCGTGCGCGGCCGCGGATTCTCGCCGGCCGAGCTGCGCGACTCGCTGCCGGCGGTGGCGATCGTCAGCCAGGCGCTGGCGCGCCGCATCTGGCCGGGCGAGGATCCGGTCGGGAAGCGGGTCCGGCTCGGGGACCCGAACGGTCCGTGGCGAGAGGTGGTCGGGATCGCCGGCGACGTGCGGCACACGGCGCTGGATGACCCCGTCAGGCAGCAGATCTACCTGCCGGAGCGGCAGTGGTTCAGCGAGGGCGGGATGGTGCTGGTCGCGCGCACGCGGGGCGACCCGGCGGACCTGGCGCCGCTGGTCCGGCAGGCGGCGCGCTCCGTCGACCCGACGCAGCCGGTGCTGCGGGTGACCACGATGGACGCCCTCGTGTCGGGCTCGGTCGCGCAGCGCTCGCTCGCGCTGATCCTGTTCGGCGCTTTCGCGGCGGTGGCGCTGCTCATGGCGGCCGCCGGCATCTACGGCGCTCTCGCCGGGGCCGTCGCCGAGCGGACGCGCGAGATCGGGGTGCGGCTGGCCCTCGGTGCCTCGCCCGGAGGGCTGCTGAGGGGCGTCGTCGCCGACGCCGGCCGCCTCGCCCTCCTCGGCGTCGCGATCGGCGCGGCGGGCGCCATCGGAGTCGGCCGGCTGCTGCGGGGGCTGCTGTACGGCGTCGCCGCGGCGGACCCCGGCACGCTGGCGGCGGTCGGCGCCGTCCTGGCGCTGGTGGCGCTCGCCGCCTGCCTCGTGCCGGCGCGCCGGGCGTCGAGCGTGGATCCGGTGCGGGCGCTGCGGGCTGAATGAGGGGGTCGCGGCGCTTTGCGCCGCGACCAGGGGGTCGGCGCCTCCGGCGCTCCGAGGGGGTCGCGCCTTCGGCGCTCCGAGGGGGTCGCGGGCTGCGCCCGCTCCGAGGGGGTCGGGGCGCTGCGCGCCCCTCCGAGGGGGTCGCGCCTTCGGCGCTCCGAGACCGAGCCGCTCCGCGGCGTCTCTGACGGAGGCGAGTCGTCGGCGCAGCCCGAACGGCCACCGGCGAACGACTGCGCATCTGCACGACCCCGCCAGGCGCCCGCCCCTCGAAGGCGCGCACAGCGCGCCGCCCCCCTCGAAGGCGCGCATAGCGCGCCGCCCCCCTCGAAGGCGCGCAAAGCGCGCCGCCCCCCTCGAAGGCGCGCAAGCGCGCCGCCCCCCTCGGAGGCGCGCCCAGCGCGCCGACCCCCTCGGAGCGGCGCAAAGCGCCGCGACCTACTGGCGCCACCCCCACCCTCTCCTCAACCTTCTCCCATGTCCCAAGCAAGTCCCGACGTCATCGTCGTCGGCTCCGGCTTTGGCGGCGCCGTCGTGGCCGCCCGGCTCGCGCAGCGGGGGATGCGCGTGCTCGTGCTGGAGCGGGGGCCGTGGTGGGGGCCGCTGAACCGGGACCGGCCGACGGCCGACCGGCGCGATTTCCCCCGGGGCGCCGTCGGCATCCGGAAGCTGCTCCGGAACGTGCGCTGGGCCCGGGGCGGCCGCCGCGTCGAGCGGCTCGTCCACGCGGACGGCCTGCAGGAGATCCACGTCTTCGAGCACCTGAACGCCCTGACGGGAAGCGGCGTGGGCGGCGGGTCGCATCTCTACACCAGCATGCTGGAGGCACCACCCGCGAAGTTCTTCGGCGCCTATCCGCCCGAGATCACGGGAGAGGTGATGGCGCCGTATTTCGAGCGCGTGCGGCGCATGCAGCGGCCGTCGCCCGTGCCGGAGCCGCCGCCGAAGACGCTCGCCTTCGAGGAGGCGGTCCGCGCGGCCGGGCTGCCGGATCCGGACCGGCCGGACCTGGCCATTGCCTGGGGCGCGGACCCCGGCAGGCCGGAGCGGGTCGTGAACGCGGCGGGCGTGGAGCAGGCGACGTCGTCGTACACCTGCGACGCCCTCGTCGGCTGCGTCGACGGGTCCAAGACCACCCTCGACCTGACGTACGTCCCGCTCGCGCTGCGCCACGGTGCGGAGCTGCGACCGCTGTGCGAGGTCGCAGCCGTGGCGAGGCAGGGGACCGGCTACCAGGCGCGGTATCGGGATCACCGGGACGGGACGGAGCACGTCGTCTCCGCGCAGCGGCTCGTGCTGGCGGCCGGCGGTCTGAACACGCAGCGGCTGCTCTTCGACGCCCGCGACCGCCACGGCGGATTGCCCGGCGTGTCCGCCGCCCTCGGCACGCGCTTCTCGCCCAACGCGGACCTGGCGGCGCTGCTCTGGCGGACGGCCGTGCTCGAGGACTCGGGGCGAGGTCCGGCGGTGTCCTCGCTGACGCGCGTTCGGGGCGACGTCGCCCACCGCTTCGTCCTCGGCGAGTTCGGCCTTCCGGCCCACGCGCTGCCGCTGCCCGCCTTTCTCCGCGATGCGCTGCGGCGCTCCACGCTGCTCTTCGCCATGGGACGGGATGCGTCCTCGGGGCGCATGACGTTCGATGGGCGGGGGCTCCGGACGGACGTGGACCGGTCCATGGATCCGGGGCTGTTCGCGGAGATGCAGACGGCCCTGAACCGGGTCGCGGCGGGGTACCGGCCGCGGCGGACGGTCCGGAACTTCATGCGGGGCGGGGGACCGAACGGGCTCTTCACGGTCCATCCCCTCGGGGGCTGCGCCATGGCCACGGGACCGGACCGCGGGGTGACCGACCACCGGGGACAGGTGTTCGGGCATCCCGGGCTGTACGTGGCGGACGGGTCCCTGTATCCGTGCTCGCCGGGGATCGGGCCCAGCATGACCATCGCGGCGCTGGCCGAGCGGCAGGCGGAGGTGATGGAGTAGAGGACCTTGTGAAATCGTCAGCACCGCAGGCATGTTGTGGCGGTCCCTCCCGCACAGCCACCCGCGAATCACCCGATGGCCGACTCGAAGAACCGCCTCTCTGCATTCATCGCCGAGCTGCGCCGCCGAAAGGTGCTGCGCAGCGGCGGCATCTATCTGCTGGTGGCGTGGGGCGCCGTGCAGGTGGCGGACACGGTCTTCCCGAACATCGGGCTGCCGCAGTGGTCGGTCCGGCTGGTCATCGCCCTCGCAGGCATCGGTCTGCCGGCGGTGCTGGTGCTCTCGTGGTTCTTCGACGTGTCGCGGGCGGGAACGCCTCACAGGACGGACGCCTCGCCGGACTCTACCGCGGACCAGGCAGGTGCGGCTTCCGGACGTCCCCGGCGGGCGGTGTGGGTGACGGGCGTCGTCGCCCTCCTTGCCGTGCTGGCGATCGGCGCGTGGGTGCTCTGGCCGGGGCGGCGCGACGCCGCGGCACTGGACGAGAGCCAGGTGGTCGTGCTGCCGTTCCGCACGGCCGGGGCGGGACCCGACGTGCAGTATCTGCGGGAAGGGCTCATGGATCTGTTCGCCGCGAGCCTCAACGGCCGCGACGGCCTGCCGTCGGCCATTCCGCCGCGAGCGGTCGCGCGCATCCTGCAGGACCGGCTCGGCTCGATCGAGGAGGACCCGTCGCAGGACGTGGCTTTCGAGGTCGCGCGGCGATTGGGCGCGGGTCGGGTGCTGGAGGGGGAGGTCGTGGGAAGCGCGGCGGAAGTCACCGTCCATGCGGTGCTTTACGACGCGGCCACCGGGCGCAAGCTGACCGACGCCGTGCTGCCGCCGCGCCCGGCGGACAGCCTGCACGCGATCGTCGACGGCCTCACCGGCCAGGTCGCGGGTGCGGCCGCCGGTCTCTCGACCGATCGCCTCGCCGCTCTCACGACGCGGTCGCTCCCGGCACTTCGGGCCTACCTCGACGGTCAGCGGGCGTTCCGGCGGGGCGATCACGTCGAGGCCGTGCGCGCCTTCGACAACGCCGTCGGGCTGGATTCGACCTTTGCCCTGGCGGCGCTGGGGCTGACGCGCTCTCTGGCGTGGACGTTTCCGGTTCCGGAAACGCGCAACGGGGACCGTGCCTTCCGGCTCGCGTGGGCCCGACGGGGCGAGCTGCCGACGTCCGACCGCACCTTCCTCGAGGCGACGAGCCCCGACTATCCCGGGGTGGCTCCGTACCCGCGCATCGTGCGGGTCCGTGAGCAGGCCGTCGAGCGGGCGCCGGACGACCCGCAGCTTCGCTACCTCCTCGGGGACAGCTATCTCCACTACGGCCCGGCGGCCGGCGTGGAAGACCCGGATCGGAAAGCGTTCATGCAGTTCCAGCGGGCGGTCGCACTCGATTCCACGTACATCGAGCCGCTGATGCACCTCCACGACCTCGCCATCGAGTTCGGCGACACCGCCGTCGCGCGCCGTGCCGGCGACCACATCCTGGCCGTCGATGCGAAGGGACCCCGGGCCGAGGCGGTACGGTGGGCCCGTGCCCGGGTCCCGGGGATTGGGGATCCGGGCGAACCGGTCGTCGCCGACTCCCTCGACCCGAGCCTCATCATGCTGATGCTCGTCACGGGCCTCGGCAGCGTGTACTCTCCCGACCTCGCCGACGCCGCCTACGCGAAGGTACGCTCGGCAGAGACGGGAGCCGAGCGGGATCGCGCCGCTGAGCTGGCGCTCTCGACGGCGTACAAAGAGGGCCGCCCGTCCAAGGTCCGGGAGATGCTTTACGGCCCCCTGAAAAATTCCGACTGGGACTATGATCGTCTCGTGGCCAGTCTGTTCTGGGCACCGGATTCCGCTCGGGCGGAGGCCGCCGCCGCCGAGGTGCGCAGCAATCTCGGCGATCCGGACCACCTCGTCACGGACGGCGGCGTCGACTGGCGAACGGCCATGCGCGCCTGCATCCTCGGGCACTGGCGCGCCGAGCGAGGGGACGAGGGCGGTGCCCTGAGGATCGCCGCGCAGCTCGCCATGGCCGCGTCGGCAACGGGGGATCCCGAGTCGGACGCCATCGCGCAGTCGACGTCCCGCACCTGCTCGCAGGTGCTCAGGGCAGTGGTCGCCGTGAAGGCCGGAGCCCCCGACGCGCGCGATGCCGTCGTCCGCGCCGACACGCTCCTGGCCGGCAGCGCTCGCCCCAACATCGCCTACCGGGAGCTGGCGGCCATCGTCATGGCCGATCTCTGGCAGCGGCTCGGTGACGACGCCCGCGCCCTCGCCGCTGCCCGTCGCCTCGCCCGGCTTCCCACGGGCATGGACCACTTCCCGGACTTGGAGCTCATCCAGGCGCAGCTCGCGGACCGCACCGGCGACACGGAGGAGGCGATCCGGCTCTACGCCAACTACGTCCGCTGGCGCGTCCGGGCCGAGCCACCGTTCACCGAGCGCGCCGCGCGCGCGCGCCAGCGCCTGGCGCAGCTGCGCGGCGACCGGGGATAGGGGCCTCGCTGGGGAGGGGACGTCGGCCCTGGCATTGGCGCTGACCCGTCCCAGCCGTGGCGATTTGACCGCCGTTCCTGCCTGCCGCCATATGTTTCTGATTCCGGCACTGGAGTTGCCACCTTTCCCCCTCAGGGGCGCACCTCGTGACCCCGCCAGCAGCACCGTTTCACCGGACAGGAGGGGACCATGACTGGACGAACGCCGCTTCTCGGTCTGGCCGTCATCGCGGCCGCCATCGGCGTCGTGCCTCTGGCCCATGAGGGCGTGGAGCCGGCGACGGCGCACGCCGCCGCGTGCACCGTCAGCTTCGACCCTTCCACCATCAGCGCGGGCGGCCCGGCCGCCGTGACGCTGGGCTATTCGCTGAGCGAGGACGTCGGCGCCATAGCGTCCGTCACGGCACAGGAGGGCAGCGGGCTGAAGGTGAAGTTCGTCGACCACGGCAGCTCGACGCTCGGTCTGGATGCCAGCGGCGGCAAGGACGGCAAGTGGACCCTCACCTTCCAGGGGCGGGGCAGCCCGGCGCCCTGCGTCGGAACGCTGCGCGTGCTCGGCTGAACGGCACGGTCGCACGGGCGGCCTCGTAACCGGAGGGTCGCACGGGCGGCATCGTAACGCGACGATGCAGCGGAGGGTGGCGGGACGTTCCGCCGCCCTCCGCTTTTTTTCGGTCGGACGAGATGCGGGCAGCATGCCGGCTGTGGGTGCCGGCTGTGCCCCCGAACGACCAAACGCCGCGGTTGTCGGGCTCGGATGGTACCTTTCACTCGCCCTTCGCATCGAACGTGACTCGCGCTGTGCGACGACGGCGCTCGTTCGTCGCGTTCGTTCCGCGTGGAGGAGCGAACGTGGCAGTCGAGCGAACCGCCAAGCGCCGCGACGCGTTTTGACGCCTTTCGGCGCCTTTCGGCGCGTTTCGACGCCTTTCGGCGCGTTTCGACGCCTTTCGACGCCTTTCGACGCCTTTCGAGCCTCTGCCCGGCCTGCCTGTCCTCTTTCAGCCTGCAAGATCCTGCACGCCCTGCATCGACGTGCACGCATTCGGGCCCCCTTCGAGTCGGGCAATTTTGCGTTAAAGCACGTAGGCACAAGTGTTTAGAGATGGTCTGCGAGTCCGGCCCTGCCCTTGCCTTCCTTGGTGTCCGGTCGGGCCCGGAGCGTCCGGGCCCATGGACTCACACACGGATGGCCATGCTCGGATCCGCTTCGCTGGCCCTGATCCTTGCCGCCGCCGTGGGACCGTCTGCACCGAAGCCCCCATCCTGGGGGGGCGAGGTCGTGGCGGTGCCCGCGGCGGTGGTCGATTCGCCGCAATCCGTCCCGTCGGAGGACCCGTCGGCCCGGGCCGCGTCGCCGATGGCTTCGCTGTCGCCTGCGACAGGTGCCCCCGGACCGCGGCTTCTGGCGCCCGTCGTCCGATTCGACGGCAGGTCAGGGGACGCAGCGACGGCCGCGGCCGCCGGCGGCCTCACACCCGCCTCCATGGCGGTGGACACGCCGGCACCCCCGCCGCCCCCCATCGAGTACTCGGACGCGTACTACACGCGTCTGCAGATCCACAAGTGGGCGAGCTGGGCGATGCTCCCGCTGTTCGCGGCGCAGTACGCGTCGGGTCAGGATCTGGTGAAGAACGGGCGCGACGCGGCTTCGTGGGCGCGTGACATCCACGGGCCGGCGGCGACGGGGGTCGCGGCGCTGTTCGCCGTGAACACGGTGACGGGCGCGTGGAACCTGTGGGAAGGCCGCAAGGACCCGTACGGGCGCAAGTGGCGGACGGCGCACGGCGTCCTGATGCTGCTGGCCGACGCCGGTTTCGTCGCGACGGGGATGCTCGCGGGCGACGCCGGAGAGAACAGCTCGACGCGAAGTGCCCACAAGACGGTGGCGATCACCTCCATGGGAATCGCCGTGTCGAGCTGGCTGATGATGCTACCGCCGTTCAGGAGGGAATGATGACCGCTGCGTTTCTCGAGCCTCTGGTCCACGCGTCACAGCCGTGGGCAGACGTCTACAACGATTCGACGGTCCTGCAGACCGGGATCACGTTCGCCCACTTCGCAGGGCTGCTCACGGCGGGGGGCTTCGCCGTCGCCACGGACCGGCTGGCGCTGCGGATCTCGAAGGAGAAGGGTCACGCCCGGGCGCTCCTGCTACGGGAGCTTTCGGCGGTGCACCGGCCTGTGCTGATCGGGCTGACGGTGGTGACGCTGACCGGCCTGGCCATGGCAATGGCGGACGCGAGCGTGTTTCTCACGTCTGCCGTGTTCTGGCTGAAGATGAGCGCCTTCTTCCTGCTGCTCATCAATGGCGCGGTGATGTTGCGGACGGAGCGTCGGCTGAAGGTGTGGTCGGACGTGGAGGCGCCGGAGTCGGACGGCGCCGCCCGAGCGTGGCGCGGGCTGCGTCGCACTGCCGTGAGAAGCATGGGCCTGTGGGCCGTGACGCTGCTCCTGGGCACGGCGCTGACCGCCGTCTGAGGAACCCTCGGCGGTCCGGGGTCCGGGATGGAGAAGCAAGGAACGAGAGGAGAGAGCGTGCTGAATAGATCGAATGGAGCCGGCGGAGCGCTGGACGGCGTATTCCCCGACGGTGGCGAGGCGTGCGACGGCTGCGGCGCGTGCGACCACGAAACGAATTCCCGCAGGGACTTCCTGCGCCAGGGGGCGCTCGCCCTCGCGCTGCTCGCGGCGGGTCGACTGCCGCTGGCGGCGGCCGCACGCGGCACGGGTGCTCCGGTCGGCGTCCCGGCGCTTCGGATGGGAACGGGACGCCCCGTCGACGGGCAGGTCCTCTACGACGTACCGGCCGCGGACGGGGCCACGATCGACCGGGACAACCAGGTCATCCTGGTCCGCTGGCAGGGCAGCGCGTACGCGTTCGGCCTGTCGTGCCCGCATCAGCGGACGATGCTTCGCTGGGAGAAGGACGATGGCCGGTTCCAGTGCCCGAAGCACCACTCGAAGTACGAACCCGACGGCACGTTCATCAGCGGCCGCGCCACACGAGGGATGGACCGCTACGCGGTTCAGATGCAGGGGCCGCAGATCGCCGTCGATACAAGCCGGCTGTACCGCGAGGACGAGGATCCCGCGGAATGGAACGGGGCGGTCGTGAAGCTCGGCGGAACGCCCCCGGTCACGGGAGGGAAGTCATGAGCTGCGAGGGCTGCGGCGCGCTGCCGCTTTGCGGAGATCACGAAGGTCGATCCGGAGACGCGGGGGGTCTGAACCGTAGGAAGTTCATCGAGCGCTCGACGCTGGCGGCCATCGGCGCGCTGCTCGCGGGCTGCACACAGCCCATCGGCGGACCGCTGGCGCCGTCCGCCCCGTCCGGAGGCCCGTACACGGTCAAGGTGACGGACTACCCGGCCCTGGCGAACGTGGGTGGGGTGGCGAGGGTCAGCGTCGGTGGCGGGGCGATCGGCGTGGGCCGCGTGTCGGCCACGGACTTCGCCGCCTACGGCCTGGCGTGCACGCACCAGGGCACCCAGGTGCAGGTGAACGGGGACGGCTGGTACTGCCCGAACCACGGCGCCGAGTACAACACGGCGGGCAAGGTGATCCGGGGTCCGGCCGTGGCTCCCCTGGTGAGCGTACCCGTGAGCTTCGACTCCACGACGAACGTCCTGACGGTGAACGACCTCGCCCCGTCCCAGGGCACGGTCGGGGGCGACGAGGAGGCCGGCGACGACGACGGGAGCGGCGATCCCTGATCGCGGGTCTCACGCCTCGCGCATTCCCAGGCGGTCGAGCTTGTACCAGAGGGTGCGGACCGACACCCCGAGGAGCTCGGCCGCCTTCGTCTTGTTGTCCTCGGTCGCGGTCAGCGCGGCGCGGATCGCCTGCCGCTCGGCACGCTCCACGGCGGACTCGAGGGTCTCGACACGCCCCGGGGCGACGTCGCCCGGAGCGCCACCGGCGCCGGTCGGGCGGCCCCGCCCGGGCGGCAGAAGGGCGAGGTCCTCGGCGTGCACGACGTCGCCCGAGGAGAGGATGACGGCGCGTTCGAGGACGTTGTTCAGCTCCCGGACGTTCCCGGGCCAGGCGTACGCTTCGAGGCGTCGGAGCGCGCCTTCGTCGAGGCGGATCGTACGGCCGCCGCGGGAGCCGAAGCGCTCGACGGCGCGCAGCGCCAGCGGAGCGACGTCGGCGGGTCGGTCCCGGAGCGGAGCGACATGAATGGGGAACACGTTCAGCCGGTAGTACAGGTCCGCGCGGAAGTCGCCGTCCTCGACCATTCCCGGCAGGTCCCTGTGCGTGGCGGCAACGATGCGCACGTCCACGCGCCGGAGCACGTTCGAGCCGAGGCGCTCGACGGTGCCCTCCTGCAGCGTGCGCAGGAGCTTGGCCTGCATGGCGCCGGGCATGTCGCCGATCTCGTCGAGGAAGAGGGTTCCGCCGTCGGCGAGCTCGAACTTGCCCGGCCGGTCCTCGGTGGCGCCTGTGTAGGCGCCCTTCATGACCCCGAACAGCTCGGCCTCCAGGAGCTCGCCGGGGATCGCCGCGCAGTTGAGGGCGACGAAGAGCGAGTCCGCCCGCGGCGAGCGGGCGTGGATGGCCCGGGCGACGAGCTCCTTTCCGACCCCCGTCTCTCCGGTGACCAGCACGGTGCTGGGCGTCGGCGCCACGCGCTCGATGGCGTCCACGACGTCCTGCATTGCGGGGCTCGCCGCGACCATGCCCTCGAAGTCCGGAGCCGCGATCTCCCGGAGATAGGCGATCTCCCTCTCCGCACGCTTGAATCCGAGCGCGCGCCGCACGAGGGCGTCGATCTCGTCGACGGAGAACGGCTTCACGACGTAGTCGAAGGCGCCGAGCTTCATCGCCTGCACCGCCGTCTCGACGGTCCCGTAGGCCGTCATGAGGATCACCGGCAGGTCGTCACGCTCCTCGCGGATGTCTTCGAGGAGGTCGAGGCCGGTGCCGTCCGGGAGCTGGAGGTCGGCGAGGACGAGCTGCACGCGCTCCGCGGCGAGGCGCGTGCGCGCGGCCGCAAGGTCGTCCGCCAGCACGACTCGGTAGCCGAGGTCCGACAGCGCCAGCTCCAGAACGCGGCGAATGCGGGGCTCGTCGTCGACCACGAGGATCGGAGTCCCCGTCATGCGGTCTCTCCCTTTGCAGCAGGAATCGTCATGATCACCGTGGTACCCCGCCCGTCGGCCGTTTCGATCCTCGCGTCCCCGTCATGGGCGCGGGCGATGCGCCGGACCAGCGGCAGCCCGAGTCCCGTGCCGCCCCGCCGCGTGGAGAAGAACGGCGTCCACACGTGCTCGAGTCGGTCCGCGGGGATGCCGGGACCCTGGTCCTGCACTTCGAGCCGGGCGCCCTCGGGGCCGGTCCCCGTGCGAACCTTCACTTCCGTTCCACTCGCGGATGCCTGCATCGCGTTCGACAGGAGGTTGAGGGCGACCTGGTACAGCTGCTCCTCGTCGCCGCGCGCCGGTGCCGGATTCAGCCACGTCGCTACGGCCACGCCGGACTCGTCCGCCTGCCGGCCCAGGGCTGCCACGGCGCGCTCCGCCACGTCTGCCAGGTCCACGTCCTCCATCTCCGGCGGCCGGGGCCGGGCGAAGACGAGGAGGTCGTTCACGAGCCGCTCGAGCCTCGCGATCTCGTCCTCGACGAACGAGACGAGCTCCCGGTCCCGGGCGTCGTCGCCGATGCGCTTCGCGAGCATGTCGGCAGAGCCGCGCAGCACGGAGAGCGGCGTCCGGATCTCGTGGGCCAGGACGGCGGCCATGGTGCCCATCGCCGCGAGGCTTTCCTGCCGGGCCATCTGGACGCGGGAGGCCTCGAGGCGCTCGACCATCGTCGCGAGGGCGCTGGCCAGAACCCGCACCTCCTGCGGGGCGGTCGACGGCGCCCGGAAGTCGGCGACGACATGGGCCCCGGCGTGCACGTGCCGGGCGCTGTCGGTGAGGCGTCGCAGCGCGGCGGTGTTGGAGCGCGCGATGAGCAGCGCGGAAGGCACGGTGACGGCGAGGACGACGAAGGCGAGGAGGGCGAACTGGCGCCGCGTGGCCCGCAGCGGGAGGAGCGCATCGTCGAGGGGGGCGGTGAGCGACAGCTCCACGGTGTCGGCGCCGACCGGGACGCGCAGGGGTGGGGCCCGGAGGCGGTCTCCGGCGGAAGGCGGCGTCCGGCTCAGGAGGCGCCCCGCGGCGTCGTGCACCTCCAGGGCGCGCCCGTCATCCCCGGCCGCCTCCTCGAGAAGCGCGCTCCACGGAGTGAGCAGCACGATCCGTCCGAGTCGGCGGCCGGTGGAGCGGGATCGCACGAGTGCGGCGGCGACCACCACCGCGCCCAGCTCCGGGTCGCGGGTCAGGCGCAGGATCGCGCCGCCGGTGTCCGGAGGGGCGACGTCGGCCCACGGCCGGTCACCGGCGAACCGCCCGATCCACCGGAGCTTCGACGCGGCGATGACGGTGTCCGCCAGGCCGAGCCCGAGTCCCTCGGCCGGGCCGTCGAAGCTTTCGGAGAGGCGAACGAGCGAGGACGCGAGCCGCTTGTCGACGTCGTCCACGGCCAGGTCCTGGGCGGCCTCGAGCTCCGGCCAAACGGCCACGAGCCTGCGCCGCTGCTCGAGGGCCCGCTGCAGCCGGTCGGCGATGAGCCGCTCGCCGGACTCGAGGCGGGACGTCGCCTGCGACACCAGCTCGCGGCGGCCCCGGGCGTATTCGAAGGCGCCGACCGCCGTGGTGGCGACCACCACGAACGAGACGAGCACGAGTCCGAGGCGGGCGCCGAGGGTGTCCAGGCGTCCGGCCCCCCCTTCCCGACTCGCGCCCGCACCATCGGGCGTGGTATCGTTCACCGCCATTTCGGCCCCTGAATCCCGGCCATGAGACGAGCATCGATGATCCGCGCCCTCGCCCGGGCAGCCGTGGGCGCCGGGCTCCTGCTGGCTGCCGCGGCGCCGGCGCGAGCCCAGCTCCCGGCGCCGCCCGTGAGCAGCCCCGAGCCGATCCACGTCGGCGCGTACGGCGGCGCCGTCTTCGGCCGGGCCGAGCGTTCCGGCATCGGCACCGAGACGGGCGTGACGGAGGCGAACTTCGCCGTGCTGCTCTCCGGGACGGTGGCGCGCAGGTTAAGCTATTTCGGTGAGTTGGAGGCGGCCAGTACGACCCGGGAGAACTGGACCGGCAACGAGGAGGACCATTCCCTCGCCCTCGTCCGTCTCTACGTCGAGTACGCCTTCGCGGACGCGCTGCGCATCCGCGCCGGGCGCTTCCTGACGCCGGTCGGGCAGTGGAACGAGATCCACGCCGAGCCCCTCACCTGGACCGCCCACCGGCCGCTCGTCACCTACCGACCGTTCGCCAAGAGCCTGACGGGCGTCATGGCGACGGGGCAGTTCGCCCTCGCCGGACACGACGCCGGCTACGCGTTCTACGCCTCGCTCCTGGGCGACCGCTTCCGCCGGGACCAGGAGAGCGCGTTCGTCCACGCCTACGGCGCCCGGGCAGCCGTCGAGCTTCGGCAGGGCCTCTTCGTCGGAGCGAGCGCGGTTGCGTTCCGCGCCTCGCGACCCGTCGGGCCCGACGAGTACGGCAACGAGCCCCAGGAGCCCGAGGTCGGGGGTGACGAGCCGCCCGGCTACGAGGAGTGGGAAGAGGATCGGGGGAACCGCGCGCTCTTCGGCGTCGACCTCTCCTGGCGCTTCGCGGGCGCGGAACTGATGGGAGAGGCGACGTCCCTCTCCGCCACCGCCCACGCACCCACCGAGCGCGGCGGGTATCTGCAGCTCGCAGTGCCCATCGTCCCCTCCATTCGTCTCTATGCCGTCGGCCGCACGGAGCTCTACGACCCGGTCGTCGACCGCTCCCTGCGCGTCCAGACGCTCGGGCTCACGATGCGTCCGACCCGGCACGTGACGCTCAAGGTCGAACGGCAGATCCCCGATCGACCCTCGTACCGCGTGGGGGACGGCTGGTACTTTTCCGCCTCGGGGATCTTCTGAGGCTGTCCCTCGTCGTCCCGGTCCTCGGGCTGGCTTTGGCCACCGTCGGCCCGGCCTCCGTCGGCCCGGCCTTCGTAGCTCCGGGCCGCGCCGCGCCGGCCTCCGTCGCTCCGCTGCCCGCCGCGGAGTCCACGCTCGTGGTCATCGCGAACCCGGACGTGGGCGTCGACGCCGACGACGTGTCCACGTCCGAGCTCCGCCGGATCTTCATGCTGCGTCGACGCTTCTGGCCGGACGGCCGGCGCATCGCCCCGGTGAACCTGCCGGCCACGGATTCGCTGAGGATCCGGTTCTCCCGGGCCGTGCTCGGTCAGACGCCGCGCCAGATGGTGGACTACTGGAACGACCTCTACTTCCACGGCGTGGAGCCGCCGCCGGTGCTGGAGTCCCAGCGGGCGGTCCAGCTCTACGTGGCGCGGACGCCTGGCGCGGTCGGCTACGTGGACGCGGCGGCGCTCGACCCTTCGCTGGGGTCGGTGCTGGTCCTGCGGGAGCTGCGGAAATAGGCGACGTCGGCCGGGCGGCCTACGGGCTCATCTCCTTCAACGTCGCCGCCCAGCCTTCGCGCATGCTGGGCCAGCGCGGCTTCCAGTCGCTGGCCGCCCGGAGCCTGCGGTTCGAGATGCGCAGGGAGCGGGCGAGCATCTCGCCCGCCGAGCCCATGAGGCGGTTCATCGCTCGCGGTAGCGGTCGCGGAGCGGGGACATCGAGGGCTGCGGCGAGAGCGGCGAACCAGTTGCGGCGCCGGAGGGGCTCGTCGTCCGTGACGGCCGGATCGGCACGTCCTCGTCGATCCATCGATCGCCGGAGTCCGGGTAGGTCGGGGCGAACGATTCCTGGACGAACCTGGCGGCACCCGCAGCGGCGGCAGCCTCCGCGAGAATCGCCGAGGCGTCCCGACGGAGCCGATCGTTTTCGCGCCATGCCCACGGGAGCACCATGGCGACGCTCGTCGACGGGATGTGGGTGGCCAGATTCACGACCGCGTCGTGGCCGCGTACGGCCTTCCGCACTGCCGGCGCGTCGAGCAGATCGAGGCGCGCCGTCCGGGCGCCCATCGCCCGGAGAAGCTCGGCTTTCCCGTCGCTCCGGGCCTGGGCGGTCACATCGTGCCCGGCAGCGATCATGTCCGGCACGACGCGGCGGCCGATGACGCCGGTCGCGCCGGTCAGGAAGATGCGCATCGTCGCCTGGCCGCTGCCGTCAGCGGTCCGCGCCGCCGGCCGCCAGCCGGATCAGACGGACCTGGCCTGCGTGGTAGGCGTCGTGGTGGACGACGCCGAGGACCTCGCCGCCCAGCGTGTGGGGCGTGCCAGCCCGGCGCCGTGCCAGGACGGTCGCCGGCGTCGAGTGGATCGTCTCGAGTAGAAGCGCCTGGTATTCGTCCAGCAGGTCGAGGTCGCCCCGCCACGCAGTCTCCGTCAGCCGCCCGGGCAGGGCGGGCCACCAGGACGTGCGAAGCGACCGCGGGAATCGGCTGGACTTTCCGCCGGCAGCCTTGGTCAGCCGGCCCATGACCCGGTGGCGGCTGTACGCCAGGTGAAGCGCGATCTCCCAGATGGCGGCGCGGCCCGGCCCCGCCCGGAGCTGCGCCTCCTCGTGATCCACGCCCTTCAGCGACGCTTTCACCGAGGCGCCGTGCCACGCCGGGCCCTCGAAGATGCGCTGCAGCTCGAGGGCGAGGAGTCCGGGCGTGGGGACCGCAGCCGCGCTCGACCGCGTGTCCGCGCTCGTGGTGCTCATCGGGCGCCGCTCCGCGCCACGACGAGCACCTCGAACGTGCCCGGCGCGTAGGTGGGCCGCCGGGGAGAGGCCGAGGGCGACGCAGCTTCCGGGGCGATCTTCGCCGTCACGGTGAAGACCTCGTGGCGCACCGGGTCCAGCCCGATCGTCCGCGCGCCGCGCGCCGTGGGCACCGTCTGGACGACCGAGAAGCTGTCGGGCCCGTCCTCCCGAACCACCGTGATCTCGCCCTCGCCGGCGGTCGCGAACGCCAGGTGCAGCCCGGCGTCGAACGCGACCCCGTCGACGCCGCGGCCGATGGGCAGCGTCGCCACCTCCCTGCCCGTCCCGTAGTCGACGATCGCCATCGTCGCGTTGCCGCCGCACCCCGAGAAGAGCCGGCGCGTTTCCCGGTCCACCGCGAGGCCCGTCGGCTCCTCGCACCCGGGAAGCGGCCAGGTGGCCATGACCTTCAGGGTGCGGGCGTCGAACTCCGTGATCTCGGCCTTGTCCTCGATGTTGACGAAGACGTGGCCCTCTCCGTCGGATGCCGCCGCTTCCGGCTTCCCGTCGAGGGCGACGTGGCCGGCGACGTCACCGGTCTGCGCATCGATCGCCGTGGCGTTCGAGCTCCTGCCGTTGAACGTGAACACGCGGTCGCTCACGGAGTCGTAGAAGATGGCGTCGGGATTCTGCGCTCCGACGTCGATCGTCCGCAGCGCCTTCAGCGACTTCAGGTCGAACTCGGTCACGGTCCCGTCCCGGCCGTTGCTCGTGAAGCCCCGGCCGAGGCGCTCGACGAGGGCGACGCCGTGCACGCCCGGCGTGTTCGGGATGTCACCCAGCAGCTTGCCCGTGGTCCGGTCGACCACCATCACGTGTGAGCTGCGACTCAGGAAGAGGCGGTTCGTTCCCGGCTCTGCCGTCAGGTAATCCCATCCCCCCTCGCCGCCCACGGTGAAGCGCTGGGCGACCGCGAATTTCGATGCGTCCTGGGCATACACGCGGGAGGTTGCGGTTGCGGCGGCCAGCATGGCGAGGACGGAAAGCAGGCTGCCCGTCCGGATCGTTGGCACGTTCATGGGACCTCCACCAGCGGGATGACGCGTCCCCAGTCCCGTGCGGAGAGGGGAGAGAGGAAAGCTAGGCGCGGGTTCGGGCGCGGTCCAGACCGCTTCGACCTGTTAGCGCTTCGTTAGCCTCACCGTGCTATCTTCGGTCCCGAAACGGGACGAGGTGCCCGAACGCGTCACCGGCCGAAGGAGCATCATGAAGAGCGAAATCACCTGCTGCGACGGATGCGCGTCCTGATCGTCGAGGACGACGCCGAGCTTGCGGACATCCTCTCACGGGGGCTCGAAGGCGAAGGGATCGAGACGGAGTCGGCCGCGACGTATGCAGAGGGCCGGCGCCGGGCGGTGCTCGGCAGCTACGACGTGATCATGCTGGACATCCTGCTTCCCGGCGGCAGCGGCCTCGACCTGTGCCGCTACATCCGTGAGCGGGACGTGCGGACGCCCGTGCTCATGCTCACGGCCCGGGACGCCGTGCCCGACCGCGTGGCGGGTCTCGAGAGCGGGGCCGACGACTACCTGACCAAGCCGTTCGACCTGCGGGAGCTTCTGGCCCGGATCCGTGCCCTGGCCCGGCGCCCTCCGGAGCTCGCGCCGGAGGTGTTCGAAGTCGACGACCTGACCGTCGACCTGCGCAGCCGGCGCGTCGAGCGGGCGGACGCGTCCATCCGGCTCACCGCCAAGGAGTGGGATCTGCTCGAGTTCTTCGTCCGGAATCACGACCGCGTGGTCGACCGAGCGGAGATCACGTCCTACGTCTGGGACGAGAACCACGACCCGTTCTCCAACGCCCTCGAGATGCTCGTCGCCCGACTGCGGCGGAAGATCGACGCGGAGGGTGCCGAGCCCCTGATCCACACGATCCGGGGCGCGGGGTACCGCTTCGGAGCGTCCTCGACATGATCGAGGGCCTGCACCGACTGCGCGTTCGCCTGACCGCCTGGTACATCGGCGTCTTCGCAGTGCTGCTCCTCGGGTTCGGCGCCGCCCTTCTGTACGTCCTCGTCCGGGAGGCGTCGGGCCAGCTCGACCGATCGCTCCGGAAGGCGGCGGCGGCCAACGTCGACGCCGCGGAGATCCGCGCCCGGGAGGGCGCGCCGGGACCCGGGCAGGTCGACGCGCTGGACGAGCTCCACATCCCGGATCGGGCGCTCTACCTGTTCGACGGCAACGGCAACCTTCTGCACCCCGACACGGCCGCCGCGTGGATCCGGGGCATCGCCCGGGCGGCAGCGCGCACGGGCGAAACGCTCGTCGAGCAGGACCTGCCGGACGGTGCGACGGAGCGCGCCTTCGCCACGCCCGTGACCCTCACGCACGGTGAGCGCCGGATTGTGGTGGCCGGAGGCGAGGCGCTGGAGATCGAGTATCAGTATCCGGGCATGATGCTGGCATTCGGCGCCGCGGCCGCGGCGGCTCTGCTCCTGGCTGGCCTCGGCGGCTGGGTGCTGGCGCTCCGCTCCATCCGGCCCGTGGACGCGGCGTTCGGCCGCATGAGGCGCTTCATGGCCGACGCCGCCCACGAGCTGCGCACGCCGGTGGCCGTCGTCCGGGGTCACGCAGACGTCGCCCTCCGCGGCGAGAAGGCGCCGGACGAGTACGTGCAGTCGCTGCGGGCGATCCGCGCCGAGACGGAGCGTCTCGCCGGGATCCTCGCCAACATCATGACCCTGGCGACGGCCGAGGCGGGCGCCTGGCCCGAGCGGCGCGAGTCGCTCTTCCTGGACGACCTGCTGCTGGACGCGGCGTCCTCGGCGCGCGTCCTGGCGGAAGAGCGGGAGCTGAGGCTGGACGTGGAGGAGCTGGACGAGATGCCCGTCCGGGGGGACCCGGACCTGCTCAGACAGATGATCATGATCCTGATCGACAACGCCATGAAGTTCACGCCCACCGGCGGCGGCATCCGACTCCGGGCGCGGCGCCGGAACGGAACCGGGTACGTGGAGGTGGAGGACGACGGCCCGGGGATCGGCGAGGAGGCGCTCGCCCACGTCTTCGAGCGCTTCTACCGCGGCGATCCCGCCCGGGGCCGCTCCACGGGCGCCGGGCTTGGATTGCCCATCGCCCGCTGGATCGCCGAGAGCCACGGCGGCACCGTGGAGCTCGCGCGGGCGCCGACCGGCGGCACGCTCGCCACCGTCGCCCTGCCGCTGGAGGCGTCGTGAGGGTGCGGACGCGAGGGGCGGCGCGACCGGTGATCCGAGCGGTCGCCCGACGGGCGCTGCCGGCCACACTGCTGCTGGGCGGCCTCGCGGTGGCGGGGCCCGTAGCCGCGCAGCGTCCGGTCACGCTGGAGGAGGCGCTGCGCGCGGCGCTGGCGACGTCGCCCCGACTCGACGTCGCCAGAGCCGACTCCAGCGCCGCGCGGGCGCAGGTCCGAATCGCGACCGCGTTCCCCAACCCCGACCTCGCTCTCGACTACAGCAAGTCGGTGCCGCAGTACCACGCGGTGCTGGAGGAGGCCATCGACTACCCGTGGCTGCGCGGCCCCCGCATCCGCGCCGCCCGGGCGGGCGCCCGCGCGGCATCGCTGCGGGCCGACCTCGAGCGGGCGCTCGTGCGCTTCGATGTGGCCCGGGCGTACGCCGTGGCCGCCGCCGCGCGCCGGGTCGCCGCCCTTTCCGGACAGGGCGCGGCCGACGGCGAAGAGCTCGTGCGCGTGACCTCGGCCCGGCGGGATGCCGGCGACGCCAGCGACCTCGACGTCGACCTCGCCCGCGTCAACGCGGCCCAACTCCGATCCGCGTTCCTGTCGGACTCCCTGCAGGCGGTCGGGTCGGCGCTCCGGCTCCAGAGCCTCATGGGCCTGTCCGTCGACTCGGTGGCCGTGGCGGCGGTGGACACCCTGCCTGCCAGCATAAACGGCGTCCTCGGCGTGCCGGGCGCGGCCGCCGCCGCATCGGCCGCCGCGTCGCCCGCGTCACGCGTCCCGGCGGGCGGGCTGGCCGTGGCGGCGGGGGAGGCGGAGCGCGCCGCCGCGGCGGGCCGGCTGACGGAGGCGCGAAGGGCGCGACTGCCGCTGCCGGCCCTGCGCGCGGGGTTCGAGATGGGCGACCCGAGCGGCGGCGAGCCGGGCATCCTGCCCACGTTCGGGGTGAGCGTTCCGATCCCGCTCTTCAACCGCGGCGGCGGGGAAGTGGACGCGGCGAAGGCGGAGGCGGCCCGGGCGGACGCGTCCCTGGCGCGGGCCAGGCGGGACGCCGCGTTGGCGATCTCGCAGGCGCGTCACGAGCAGTCGCTGGCTGCTGCGAGGCTGGAGGAGGACCGAGCGGCGCTGGTGAGCGCCCGCCGCGTCGCGCGACTGTCGCTGTCTGCGTACCGGGAGGGCGCCTATCCGCTGGCGAGCGTGCTGGAGGCCCAGCGCAGCGCGCGGGAGGCGGAGCGACAGGTGCTGGACGACGTCGCCGCGCTGAGCACCGCGAACGCGGCGCTCGCCCTGGCCCGACTCGGCGGGGTGATGCCGTGAGCGGGCGAGGGCCGCGAGCATCGGGAACCACGGACTTCGGAGACGAACGGGTGAGCGAACCGAGCAGAGAGGGGTGGCTCGACCGGGCGCGGCGACACCGCGTCTGGATCGTGGCTGGGGTCGTGGTGCTGGCTCTGGCGATCTGGCTTGTCGTCCGGGGGGGCGGAGGAGGCGAGGCGGGCGGGGGGGAGACGCCGGTGGTGCAGGCGAGCACCGCGGCCGCCGTGATCGAGGACTTCCCCGTCACCGTCGCGGCGCTGGGCACCGTCGTTCCCGGGCCCGGCGCCGAGGCCCGGCCGTCGGCGCCCGCGGCGACTCGCGTGACTCGGGTGCTCGTCGCGGAGGGCGACGCCGTAACCGCCGGTCAGCCGCTGATCGCGCTGGACGCGTCCGTGTTCTCGGCGCAGCTCGACCAGGCACGGGCCGCCGTCACGTCTGCCGAGCAGGCCCGGGACCGGGCGCAGCGCCTGGTGGACCAGGGGATCTCGCCCCGCAAGGAGCTGGAGTCGGCCCAATCGGACCTGGCCCGGGCTCGCGCCGCCATGGCGGAGGCCCGCCGGAACAGCGCGATGGCCACGGTGCGCTCGCCCATCGCCGGGATCGTCACGGCGGTTGACGTCGCCATCGGCCAGCCCGTTGACAGCAACCAGCCGCTGGTCGACATCGTGAACTCCGCGGGACTCAGCATCGATTTCCGCGTCTCGCCGGAAGACGCCGCGCGCATCGCTCGTGGCGCCGACGTGTCCCTGTCGAGCGTCGGGTCGAGCGTCGGTCCGGAGCAGACCGCCGCCCTCGGCCACGGTACGGTCGCGGGAGTGAGCGCCGCGGTGGACCCCGCGACGGCGAGCGTGCAGGTGCGCGTCGTCGCAACGTCGCCGACGCGACGGCTGCGGGCGGGCGAATCCGTGGCTGGCCGCATCACGGTGGACGTGCACCACGACGCCGTGGTCGTTCCGGCCGCGGCCCTCGTTCCGGGTGACGAGGGCGTGCACGTCTTCGTGGTGGACGCGCAGGGCATCGCACACGAGACGCCCGTCGAGGTCGGCGGCCGCTCCGACGCGGCCGTGGAGATCGTGTCGGGCCTGAAGGGCGGTGAGCGGGTGGTCACGGACGGCGCGTACGGCGTGAGCGACGGCGCACGCGTGGAGGTCCCTGCCGATTCCTCTGCGGGGTCGGAGACGTGAGCTTCTTCGACGGACTCGTACGGCAGCGACGCTTCGTTTACCTGGTCGTCGCGCTGCTCACGGGCGCGGGCGTCGCCGCGGCGCTGCGCCTGCCGTCCTCGATCTATCCGGAACTGAATTTTCCGCGCATCACGATCGTGGCGCAGGGCACCTCGCTGAGCGCGCGGCAGCAGATGTTCAGCGTGACGCGGCCGCTGGAGGAGGCGGTTTCCGTGGTGCCGGGGGTGCAGCGGGTGCGCTCCCGCTCGATCCGCGGCGGCAGCGAGGTCTCGCTCTACTTCGCGCCGGGTACGGACATGGTCGTGGCGCTCCAGCTCACGGAGTCGCGCGTCAACCAGACGCGAGGCGACCTCCCCGACGGGCTCAGCATCGAGACGGAGCGCATGCTGCCGTCCCTCTTCCCGATCATCACCTACAACGTCATGGGCGCGGACCCGGGCGCCCTCTACGACATCGCACGCTACCGCATCCGGCCCGCGCTGGCGGGGATCCCGGGCGTCGGGCGGGTCGACATCCAGGGCATGGACCTGCGGGAGTACGAGGTCGTCGCGGACCCGGCGCGCCTGGCTGGCGCCGGGCTCAGCTACGGCGACCTCGCGACGGCCATCGACGACGCACTGGGCGTCCAGGCCGTCGGCCGCGCCGACCGCGACTACCAGCAGTACCTCGTGCTGCAGGACCGGGAGGCGCATTCCGCGGAGGACATCGGCGCCGTCGTGGTGAAGGGCGGCCTGCACGTGCGCGATCTGGCAGAGGTCCGCCTCGGCAGTGAGGAGCGCACGCGCCTGATCCGCGGCAACGGCCGGCCGGCGGCGCTCATCAACATCTCGCGGCAGGCGGGGGGCAACACCCTCGACGTCGCGGACAGCGTCGCGTCCACCATCGACCACCTGCGCGCGTCCCTGCCCAGGGGCGTGACGGTCCAGGCCGTCTACGACCAGGCGGCGCTGGTGCGCGAGGCCGTGAAGTCGGTGCGGGACGCGATGATCATCGGCGCGATCCTCGCCGTCGTCGTGCTGCTCGCCTTCCTCCGGGACGGCCGCATCACCGCGATCAGCGCCCTGTCCATCCCGCTGACCATGGCCATCACCGTGTTCGGCATGAAGCTCATGGGTCGCTCGTTCAACCTCATGAGCCTCGGCGGCATGGCAATCGCCATCGGGCTGGTCATCGACGACGCCGTCGTGGTGACGGAGAACATCGCGCGTCACCTGGCGATGCGGGAGGAGCGACGTCCGGCGATCCGGGAGGCCGTCGCCGAGCTCGTCTGGCCGGTCACGACGTCGACGCTGACGACGGTCGTCGTGTTCCTGCCGCTCGTGCTGCTGCACGGGGTCGTGGGCCAGTTCTTCGCCGCGCTGTCCATCACGCTCGCCGTCGCGGTGCTCGTCTCCCTGGGCCTGGCCATGCTGCTCGTCCCGCTCATGGCCGACCAGTTCGTGAGGCTCGAGGACGCGGACATCGCCGAGGACGTGGAGCCGGGCGACGACGCCCCGCAGCTCACCGGCCGCGGTCCGATCCGCCGGCGGCTGCACCGTCTGTCGGTGCGTATCGGCAGCGGGATCGAGCGGCTGACGGACGCATACTCTCGCGGGCTGGACCACGTGCTGCGGCACCCCGGGCGCCTCGCCGTCGTGGCCGTCCTGCTCGTCGTCGCCGGCTACTTCGTCCAGCGCTTCGTGGGCACCGGCTTCCTGCCGTCCATGGACGAGGGCGCCTTCGTCTTCGACTACCTGACGCCCACGGGCACGTCCCTCGCCGAGACCGACCGCCAGCTCCACATCGTCGAGCGGATCATGATGGCCACGCCCGAGATCACGGGCACGTCGCGCCGCACGGGCGCGGAGATGGGCATGTTCGCCACCGAACAGAACAGCGGAGACATCATCGCGCGGCTCGAGCCGGAGAGCCAGCGGTCCCGGGACATCTACCAGGTGATGAACGAGGTGCGGACGAAGGCGGAGCGGGCCGTGCCACGCATGGAATTCGAGTTCACGCAGGTGCTCTCAGACCTCATCAATGACCTCGCCGGCGCACCGGAACCCATCGAGATCAAGCTCTTCGGGGACCAGCTCGCCGCGCTTCAGTCGTACGCCGAGGAGCTCTCGCCGAAGCTGGAGGCCGTCGACGGACTGGTCGACCTGTACAACGGTGTGCCGGACCCGGCACCGGAGCTGCTGCTGAACGTGGATCCCGCCGCGGCCGAGCGGATCGGGCTCTCCCCGCAGGAGGTGGCGGCGCAGGCGAACGCGGCGCTTCTGGGACAGGAGGCGGGCCAGGTCCGGAGCGACGAGCGGACCGTCGGTATCCGCGTGCGCGCGCCGGACGCGGTGCGCTACGACCCCTACCGCATCGGTGCGCTGCCCATCGAGGGCGCAAGCGGGGCGACGACGCCCCTCGGCGCACTCGCCACGTTCCGGGACACGTCGTCCGCCGCCGAGCTCGAGCGGGAGAACCAGCGCCAGATGATCGCCGTGACCGCCGGCGTGGAGGGCCGCTCCCTGGGCGGGGTGATGGGGGACGTGCAGCAGGTCCTCGCCGCGACCCCGCCGCCGTCGGGCATTCGAGTCGAAATCGGAGGCCAGTACCAGGGCCAGCAGGAGGCATTCGGCAGCCTCATCCTGGTGCTCGGGCTGGCGGCGCTCTCCGTCGTCGCCGTCATGCTGATCCAGTTCCAGTCGTTCGTGGAGCCCCTGGTCATCCTGCTCGCCGCACCCCTGTCCTTCGTGGGCGGCGTCGCACTCCTGTGGGTCACCAACACCGAGCTGAACGTCTCGTCCTTCATGGGCATGATCCTGCTCGTCGGACTGATCGTGAAGAACGGGATCATCCTGCTGGACTTCACGCGCCACCGCATGCGCTACGACGACGAGACGCTGGGCGCGGCCGTGCGCGAAGCCGCACGCGTGCGCCTGCGCCCCATCCTCATGACGACGCTGTGCACCCTTTTCGGCCTGCTGCCCCTCGCCCTCGGACTGGGCGCCGGATCCGAGCTCCAGCGACCCCTGGCGCTCGCCGTGATCGGCGGCCTCGCCCTCTCCACGCCCATCACCCTGTTCCTGGTGCCCACGTTCATCGTGGCGATCCGCGGCCCCGACTCGCGCTGGAAGTAAGGGCGCGGCGCGCCAGCGCCCGCGCCCCCCTCGAAGCGGGCGCAACGCGCCCGCGCCCCCCTCGAAGCGGGCGCAACGCGCCCGCGCCCCCCTCGAAGCGGGCGCACCCGCGCCCGCGCCCCCCTGCGCGCCGGAACGGCGCGCCCCCCGCCTACATCCCTTCCTGCACCTCGATGACGTCGTCCGCCACGAGCCCGTGCGCTTCCTTGTGGACCCGCGCCGCGGCTTCGGCACTCGGCGCACGCACGAGGCAGAACACGTCGCCCGTCTTGTCGTTGTACCAGTACTTCAGATACTCCACTTCGTGGTCACTCTGGACCTCGAGATCCTTCTTGTGGGCGTCCTCGACGGCCTCACGGGTGAGCCCGTCGATGTGTCGATGGATGTCCATGTACAGCGGCATGCGAGCCTCCTCCGGGGGGTGAGCTGATGCTGTGAACGGTCCAAGATATTCCGACAGTGCCTCGCCATCCACGGTTTCGGTTGACGACCGAAGATCGCCAACGGGGGGGACGCCGGCCGGCGGCCCTGTCCCAGAGGTCGGTCGTCGAAGGGGCGCGTGGCCGAGTGAAATCGGGAAGTGAGGGCACGCTTCGATCGCCGATTCCCGATTGATCCCGGAATTCGAATGCAATCGGACATCGGGCCAAGCAGCGCCGGATCTCGGTGGCCGATTCGTCTCGATATCCGGATGAAATCGGGATCGGGCGACGTCGCACCCCGTTGATTGTCCACTCTCGACCGCCCGACGCGACGCCTCCTGTCGCCGGAGAGCGGCCGACGCCGCCGCGGCAGTCGGCGACCGCCGCGGCAGTGGTCGGCGACTGCCGCGCCCGGCAACGGTCCGCCGCCCGGCAGCGTCAAATCCATCTGGCCGTTGCACCCGGGCGCGCCCACATTTGTGCGTCCGGTGGTCCCGTCCCCATTTCGGAGATTCGATGATGACGTCGATCCGCTCCCGATTCCGTGCCATCCTGCGCACGTTCGCCGGGGCCTGTCGCCCCGTCCCGGGTGTTCTGCTCCTGATCGCCGCCGCCGTGGCGGCTCCGATGCCCGCTCGCGCCCAGTCGCGCCTGCTCCGCTTCCCGGACATCCACGGTGACCAGGTGGTCTTCACCCACGCGGGCGACCTCTGGCGCGCGCCGGCGACGGGGGGCACGGCCGTCCGGCTGACGGCCCACCCGGGCCAGGAGCTGTTCGCGAAGTTCTCGCCCGATGGGAAGTGGATCGCGTTCACGGGGCAGTACGACGGGGACGAGCAGGTCTACGTGATGCCCGCCGCCGGTGGCGTGCCGAAACAGCTGACGTACTACCCGTCGCAGGGGCCGCTGCCGCCCCGGTGGGGATACGACAACCAGGTCTACGGCTGGACGCCGGACGGAAAGGGCATCCTCTTCCGCTCGACGCGGGACAGCTGGGACCTGGCGACGCAGCATCTGTACATCGTGCCGGCCGAGGGCGGGCTTCCGGTCCGCATGCCGATGCCCAGGGCGGGTGCGGGAACGATGTCGCCCGACGCGAAGCAGGTGCTGTACTCGCCGCTGTTCCGGGACTTCCGTGCGTGGAAGCGGTACGCGGGCGGCTGGGCGGAGGACCTGTGGGTCTTCGACCTCGCCACGGACGCCGCAACGAACGTCACGAAGAACCCGCGCACGGACCGGGACCCGATGTGGATCGGCCGCCGGATCTACTTCGACTCCGACCGCACGGGCACGCTCAACCTCTACTCCGTGAACCCGGACGGCAGCGGACTCGAGCAGCTCACGAAGAGCACGACGTGGGACGTGCGCTGGCCGAGCGCCGACGCGGATGGGCAGATCGTCTTCGAGCTCGGCGGCGAGCTGCACGTCTTCGACACGCGGTCCGGCGCCGACCGGAAGCTCGATATCACGGTTCCCGACGACGGCCTCGCGGCCCGGCCGCACCACATGAACGTGGCGCGCTGGGTGGAGGACTTCGCCCTCAGCCCGAAGGGTGAGCGGGCGCTGTTCGTCGCCCGTGGCGACGTCTTCAGCGCGCCCATCGAGAACGGCCCGACGCGCAATCTCACGCACTCCTCGAGTGCCCACGACCGCAGCGCCCGCTGGTCGCCCGACGGCCGCCGCGTTGCGTTCATCTCGGACATGAGCGGCGAGGACGAGGTCTACCTGGTGGACCAGGACGGAAGCGGCACGCCCGAGCGGATCACGTCTGACGGCGACGTGCGCCGGGACGGGCTCCAGTGGGCGCCGGACGGCAAGCATCTGTCCTTCACCGACGCCCGTGGCCGGCTCTGGGTCCTCGACCCCGGAAGTCGTAAGACGACCCTCGTCGCCCGGGACTCGGGCGGCACGATGTTCGACCAGAGCTGGTCCGCCGACGGCCGCTGGCTGGCTTTCAGCATGGGCGACGCCGCCGGCTACCGCTCGCTCTTCGTCTGGGGCGTCGGCGCCGCCGCGCCGCACCGGGTCACCGACGGCATGACCAACGCGGTCGAGCCGGTCTTCGATCCCGATGGCAACTACCTGTTCTACCTCGGCGACCGGGAGTACGCGCCCCAGATCAGCACTTCGGAGTGGAACTTCGCAACGATCCGGACCACGGGCATCTTCGCCCTCGCCCTGCGTCGCGACGTGCCGGACCCGTTCCCGCCGAAGAGCGACGAGGTCGCCCTCGACAGCGCCGCGGGCGGTGCCGGGAAGACGGCCGGCGCGAAGGCCGGTGCCGCGGCCGGGGCCAAGGCCGGGCCCGCGGCTGGGGCCAGGGTCGCGGACGCTGCCCCACAGCCGGTCCGCATCGACTTCGACGGCCTCGCCGATCGCGTCGCCGTCGTGCCGGTGGAGGCCGACAACTACAACGGTCTCGTCGCCGTGAAGGGGAAGCTGATCTACCTGAAGAGCGGAGCCCCGTTCTATGGGCGGGACTCGGGCGTCGAGACGTCGATGATGGTCTTCGATCGAGACGAGAGGAAGGCGACGACGCTGGCCGAGAACGTTTCGGGCTACGCCGTCTCCGACGACGGGTCCAGGGTCCTCGTGCGCTCCGGCCGGTCATACGAGCTCTACGACGTGGCGAAGGGCAGCGCGTCGAAGAAGACGGTCTCCACGGCCGGCCTCACGGCGGACGTCGTGCCGCAGGAGGAGTGGCGGGAGGCGTACGACGAGGTGTGGCGCCGCTTCCGGGACTACTTCTACGTGCCGACCATGAACGGCTACGACTGGAAGGCGCTGCGGGAGCAGTACCGGCCGCTGCTACAGTACGTGGGGCACCGCTCGGATCTCGACTACGTGCTGAACGAGATGATCGCCGAGCTGAGCAACTCCCACACGTACATCGCCGGGGGAGACTACGACGTCCCGGATCGCGCACCCGTCGCGCTGCCCGGCGCGCGCTTCGAGCTGGCGCCGGGCAGCGACCGCTACCGCATCGCGTCCATCTTCGCCGGCGACAACGCGGAGGAGCAGTACCGCTCGCCGCTGACGGCGATCGGCGTGGACGCCCGCGTCGGCGACTACGTGCTCGCCATCGACGGCAGGGAGCTGCGGGCGCCGGACAATCCGTATCGGCTGCTGCGAAACCGCGCGGATCACCCCGTCAGGCTGACGCTGAGCTCCCGTCCCGACGGTGCCGACCCCCGGCAGGTCACGTTCGAGCCCCGCACGAGCGAGCAGAAGCTGGTCTACTACGCCTGGGTGGCGGCGAATCGGGCGCGGGTGGACAGCATGACGAACGGGCGCGTCGGCTACATGCACCTTCCGGACATGGGCGGCTGACGGCATCAGCGAGTTCGTGAAGTGGTACTTCCCACAGGTTCGCAAGGAAGGGATGATCGTGGACGTGCGGGGCAACGGCGGCGGCAACATCTCCTCGATGGTCATCGAGCGCCTGAGCCGTACGCTCCTTGCCTCCGGCTACTCACGCAACAGCGACTTCGCGGCGACGTACCCCCGGGGCCCCGTCTTCTACGGATCTCTCGTGGCGCTGCTGGACGAGACGTCTGCCTCCGACGGCGACATCTTTCCCGCCATGTTCCGGCAGGCGGGGCTCGGTCCCCTGATCGGAAAGCGCTCGTGGGGGGGCGTGACCGGCATCACCAGCCACGGGCCGCTCATCGACGGCGGTGGCGTGAACGTGCCCGAGTTCGGATTCACGGCGGTGGACGGTTCGTGGATCATCGAAGGGCACGGCGTGGATCCCGACATCGAGGTCGAGAACGACCCGAACGCGGTGATCCAGGGAAGGGACCCGCAGCTCGAGCGCGGTGTCCAGGAGGTGCTCAAGCGCATGGCGGAGAGCACGCGCAAGCTGCCGGACCGGCCGGCGCCGCCGGACCGAACGGGCCACTGATCCGTCGTCGGCCCGGATCTGCCGAAACGGCAGTCAGGGTCCCGGCGGGACGGGGGGCAGGCGGCGAACGCAGCATTGGCGCTCTGTCTGCAGGAAGTGTTGGTGAGGGGGGAACGTCCGCGTCCGGGCCACACCAACAATTCCTGCGCACAGCGTGCCACTGCGCGCGCACACACCCGCCCGCGCCTGCACGGCCACGTCCAACCGCCAGGACGCCCTCAATACGCGGCACGCGAGCGCCCGGCACCATACGATGCCGGGCGCGCCGCGACGCCCTGACCCCTCACGATCCCGGCGCTTCGTCGGCCGGGAGAGCGGGTTACCGCGCTTCAGCTTCCCGACAACCCCCGGAGCGCAGAGGCCAGCATGCGGACCCGGGCCGCGTCGCGCGACGAGCCGGCGTCGCTGTCGAGGGACGTCGCCATCGTGGAGAGCGCATGCGAGCGCGCCGACCCGGTGGCCGACTCCGCCCCTGCGAGTCCCTGGCGCACCGCCGCGATCCGGGCCGCCGACAGACCGCCGGACCGCTCGAGCTGGTCCACGTAGGCGCGAGCCAGCGAAAACGTGGCGGGCCAGGTGTAGTGCGGCTGGCCCTGGGTGTTCAGATAGTCCAGCCTCACCGACTTCGCGGCGTCGATCTCGTTCTGCGTCAGGTACTCGCTCGGCGCCAGCTCGAAGACGTCGAGGCCGCGTGCGATCTCGGAGCTGACGATCACCCCGTTGTACCAGTACGCCGACCACGACCCGCCCATCTCCATCCGCGTGCCGTTGACGGGCCCGCGGTCGAAGAAGGCGATCTCCTTCGGGTGGGCGGGGTCGCTCCAGTCGAAAACGGAGATCCCGCCCTGGTACCAGGCCTGGACCATCACGTCGCGCCCCGGGATCGGGATCAGCGAGCCGTTGTGGGCCACGCAGTTCTCGAACGACGTCTGCGGCGCCGGCAGCTTGTAGTAGCCCTGGAAATTCATCTTCCGGTCGCGGACCGTGAAGATGGCGTCGGCGCCCCACTCGTGAGGATCGGTCGCCCGGCACTTCGGCTGCCCGCCGCCGCCCCACTCGTCGCTGAACAGGACCTTCGAGCCGTCGTTGGAGAAGGTCGCTGAGTGCCAGTACGAGAAGTTCGAGTCAGCGACGGCGTCGATGCGCTTCGGATTGACGGGATCGCTGATGTCCAGCAGCAGTCCGTACCCCTCGCACGCGCCGCCAGCCAGGCCGATGGCGGGGTAGACGGTGATGTCGTGGCACTGCGTGGGCCCGGGCGCCGGCGCGTTCGTGCTCGGCTCCGCGGGGCCGTATCGTGCGGCGATGAGGGCCGGCAGCGCCCTGCGGAGCGCCGCGCTGTCGGCCGCCGTCGGGGCGCCGCTGCCGCCGCGCGCCTTCACGATGCTGTCCAGCACGGGGTCGATCATCCGGGACGACGCGACGCGCTCCTGACCCCCACGCTCGTAGACGAACGCCCCCTGCGCCTTCGCGGCCTCGATCTCCGCCAGGTCGGCCTGCGAGAGTCCGTGCTTCGGCGGGGCGACGAGCCCATTGAAGATGCGCGGCGAGCTCACGATGGCCGCCCTGTCCGGGTGCGCAAGCGGCACGCGGATGACCTCGATCCGGAACAGCGCCGTGTTCGGGTCGTCGGTCGGGGCCGCCCCCGAGCACCCGGGCAGCTCCTCCTCCGGCCGCACGCGCGCCGATCCCGAGATGTAGACGTAGACGTTGTCCGGGTCCTTGGGGTCGACGAGCACCGTGTGGGTGTGCGAGCCGCGGCACGTCTGCACGTTGCCGACGTTCACCGGGTGCCGGATGTCGCTGATGTCGAAGATGCGCAGGCCCCGGAGCCGGTCCTGGCTGACGACCTGATCGACGCCCTCCGTCCCGCAGTCCAGCCGCCCGCTCAGCCCCTCGCCCGAGACGAAGAGCAGGTTCCGGTAGACCGAGACGTCGCTCTGCGATGCCGGACACAGGAAGCCGACCGCCAGCGCGGGCTTCGCCGGGTTCGAGATGTCCCAGACCTGATAGCCGTTGTAGTTGCCCTGGATGGCGTACTTCCCGGTGAACGCCAGGTCCGAGTTCGTCACGCCGACGAAGTCCTTCGCCGGCGGCGTCTCCGACAGCACGCGCAGGTTCCACTTCGCCTCCTGCGCGTCGAAGAGTCCGGCCCCGAGCCCGACGCGCGGGTCCGTCCCCGCCGCCGTCGCTGCCGCGGGACCCGACGCCGCGGCGCCAGGCGCGGGCGCACCGTCGGAAGCGACGCTCACGCCGCGGGCGCATCCCGCGGCACCGAGAGCCGCCACGAGCACGGCGGAAGCGAACCGGACGGCCGTACGGAAGCCCGGCCGGGGGCTGAGGAGGTAGAGTCTCATCGGGGTGCTTCTCCTGGCAGGCGATGGGTGATGGGCGACGCAGTCTTCAGCGGCCGACGTCGCCTTCCGACTTCGACGGGGCCGTCAGTGTCCGGCGGCGCCCGATTCCAGCGCGTCCAGCATCTTCCGCATGCGGGCGATCTCCGTCTTCTGGTCGACCTGGATGTCCGACGCCAGCTTGAAGGTCCAGCCTTCCTGGGCCGCGCCGGGGCTCGCGAACAGGTCCTGTACCATCGTGAGGGCGCCGCTGTGGTGCTGGATCATGTACTTCAGGAAGAGGCGGTCGAATTCGGTGCCCCGCGCGGCATCGAGCTCCGCCATCTGCTCGTCGGAGAGCATGCCGGCCATCTGCATCGGCGGCATGTCGTGGTCCATCCCCGGCATGTGGATCATCAGACGCGTGCCCGTGATGTGGACCTCCGGCGCGGGACGGCCCCGGTCCCGCAGCCAGCGCTGCATCGTCGCGATCTCGTCCCGCTGCGAGTTGAGGATGCGGGCGCACAGCGTCGCCACGGACGGGCTCGCGCCGTGGCTCGGGGCCATCTCCGCCATGACCAGCGCCTGCGCGTGGTGGTGGATCATGCCCGTCATGAACGTCACGTCCGCCTCGCTGAACTTCGCCGTCGCGCTGTCGGTGCGGGCTCGGTAGAGCGCCTCGAGCGCGGAGTCGGGCGACGTCGCCCCGCTCGAGCCCGCGCTCACCGCCTCTGCCGGCGCGGCGGGCGCCGGAGTCCCTGCGCCGGCCGGAAGCCCCCCGCTTCGGCCGCAGGCGGCAGCGACGAACGCGAGGAGCAGAGCGGTGGAACCGGGACGCGCGAATGAGCGGACCATGACGGCACGAAGTCGGAGGAGTTCGTCCAGGAGGCCGACCATTATACCGTGCGACGGCGAAGGGGAACAGTAGGCGCGGACTCCGCAGGCGGCCGCGACGCGGCGCAGCGTCCGCTCACGCCCGTGGCGGGCCCACCTCCGGCCGGTACATCCCACGCACGCTCCGGCGCATTACGGCCGTCGGCGTCGCCTTCAGCGCCAGGTCCCGCAGGCGCCGGGCGAGGGGATTCCGGAGCTGGGCCATGGCTCCCAATCGCCGGGAACGGACGACGAGGCCGTTCGCCTTTTCGCGCCGCACGTCCTCGTACTCGCGGAGCCCCGCGACCGGCTCGTCCCTGTGTCGGTCCAGGGCGAGGCCGAGGGCGAGGGCATCTTCCACGGCCTGGCCGGCACCCTGGCCGAGGTTCGGCGTCATCGGATGGGCCGCGTCGCCCAGCAGCGTGACGCGTTCGTCCCCCCAGACCTCGATGGGATCGCGATCGTGGGTGTCGGTGCGGATCACGGCGTCCGGCGCCGTCCGGTCCAGCGCTTCGGCGACGCCGTCCGGCCAACCCTCGAAGCGTCGCTTCAGCTCCCGCAGCACGTTCGGGCCGTCCTCGCCGCCCTCCGGGGCGTCCGCCACGGCGAACCAGTAGACCTCGTCCGGGCCCGTCGGCACCAGACCGAAGCGCTCCCCCGCGCCCCAGATCTCCACCGTCGCAGGCGCCGCCGACATGCCCCGGGCGATTCCCCGCCAGGTCGTGTAGCCGGCGTACACCAGCGGGTCCTCCCCTCTCATCTCCCGGCGCACCGTCGAGTGGAGGCCGTCGCAGCCGATCAGCAGGCTCCCCTGCCGGACGCGGCCGTCCTCCAGCCTGACACGCACCGAGCCCGCGCCTGCCTCGATCTCGACGACGCCGGCGCCGAGCTCCACCGGCGCCGGACACGCCTCGGCCAGCACCTCCATCAGGCGCGCCCGGTGCAGCGCGATGCCCGGGCTCGTGCCCGGCTCTGCCATCGCGGCGAGGTCGACCTCCTGGATCACCCGTCCCCCCGTGCCCAGGATCCTGCCGCTCCGCAGCTCCACCCCCGTCCGCCGCAGCGCATCCGCGAGCCCCAGCCGCTCCATCACCACCATCGCGTTCGCCTGCAGCGTGATGCCCGCGCCGACCGCGCGGATCCCGTCCGCCCGCTCCAGGACGATGCACGGCACGTCGCGCTGTGAGAGGGCGAGGGCCGCCGTCAGCCCTCCGATCCCCGCGCCCACGATGAGGACCGGCTCGTCCTCCGTCATCGCCTTCCTCCTCGGTCAGGGAGCCTCGCGGCGGACAACGCGGACCTCCCAACGGCCGGAACGTCGTTCGAAGCGGATGGGCACGCAGTACTCGCCTGAGGGCAGGGAATGGAGGCGGTCGAGGTCGCCGCAGGCGAGCTCTGCCCACAGCGCGCGGATCGGGTCGAGGTGCGTGACGCAGAGGACGACGTCGCCTGCCGCCACGACGTCGGCGACGACCTCGAGCATCCGGTCCCGGACGCTCGCGAGCCGCTCGTGGCCCTCGAGGCTGAAGTCGGATGGGCGCGACTCCCACACCGCCGCCGCGTCCGGCCAGCGGCGGCGGACCTCCTCGTGTGTGAGGCCGGACCACGGCCCCGGGTCGACCTCGCGGAGCCGGTCGTCCACCTCCATCGCAAGACCGGAGACCTCGGCGGCGATGCGCGCCGTCTCGAGCGCCCGTTCGATCGGGCTCGCCAGCAGGCGTGCCACGCCCAGCCCGGGCAGGCGCGCGCCGAGCCGCCGGGCCTGCACCCGGCCCTCCGGCAGCAGCGGCACGTCCGTCATTCCGGCCCGCCGCCCCTCCACGTTCGCCTGCGTAAGACCGTGCCGTGCCGCGTAGAAGAGGCTCACCGCGGCTCCGGAGGCGAGCCCGCGCCCGTCCCTGCGCGTTCGGGCGGTCCCGCGACGAGACCGAGACGCTGCGCGTTCCCGCCCCGGATCGCTGCCTTCTCCTCCGCCCCCAGCGCGGCCGCTTCGAGCGTCTCCTTCATCTTCGGGATGCTGCCGATGCGGTGCGGGTAGTCGCTGCCGGCGAGGACCTGGGACGCGCCTGCGAAGTCCACGGCGAAGCGGAGTGCGCGCGGATCGAAGTTGACGCCGTCGTAGTGGAACGCGCGCAGGTAGTCGCTGGGCGGCCGGTCGATGTGCTCCCGGCACTCAGGGAACGCCTCCCATCCCCGGTCGAGCCGCTCGGCCAGGTAGGGGATCGCGCCGCCGAGGTGGCCGAGGATCCAGCGGATGCGCGGGTAGCGCCGGGGCACACCGGCCAGCACGAGGTGGGCGGCCGCCAGCGTGGTGTCCATGAGGAACCCGACCAGGGGCATCAGCCAGAGCTCCGTCATCGCTTCGACACCGACGGGCGCCGTGGGGTGGATGTGCAGCACGGCGCCGAGTGCATCGGCGCGCTGCCACAGCGGCTCGAAGCGGGCGTCGGCCAGGGCGACGCCGTTCACGTTGCTGAAGAGCATCGCACCGGGCAGTCCCAGCTCGGACATGGCGCGCTCGAGCTCGTCGGCGGAGGCTGCGGGATCGTTCAGCGGCAGCGTCGCGAACGCGCTGAATCGGCTCCTGGATCGGGCGACGTCGGCGAAGTCGTCGTTCACCAGGCGAGCCAGCTCCACGGCCCGATTCGGCTCCTCGACGTGGGTGCCGGGCGTCGTCAGGCTCAGCACCTGGACGTCCACCCCCTGCTCCTCGAGGACGCGTTCACGGTGGTCGATGTCCCGATGGCCCGGGACGACGACGTTGTAGTCGCCCGGGTAATGCAGGACCGGGTTGCCGTCCGTGTCCTCGGTGACCCGGACGCGGGAGCGGCCGCGGCGGAGCTCGGCGAGGTAGCGTGGCGGATAGTAGTGGTCGTGAACGTCGATCCACGGCATTCCGTGTCTCCGTAGTTTCAGCTTCCGATGTCCACGGCGATGGTCCGCCAGCGGCCCTGCCGGAAGCGGAGGACGCTGAGCAGGCCGCGGGTGGCGTGGCCGGCGAGGATCGCGAGCCAGATGTCCACGGCGGTGAGCGTGCCCAACGCCTGGACGGCGAAGCAGATGCCCAGCGGGATGAAGATCTGCGAGACGATCGAGATGTAGAGCGGGCTCTTCGTGTCGCCCGTGCCCTGCAGCCCGCCCGTGTACGTGAGGGCAATAGCCAGGAAGACGCCGGAGAGGCTGAGCACGTGGAGGAGCTGCACGCCGATGCGCACGACCTCCGGCTCGTCCATCCCGAACACGCCCAGCAGGACGCGCGGAACGAACAGGAAGAGGGCGCCCACGCCTGCCGCGCCGAGGACGCCGATCCGGGCGGCGGTGTGCACCGCCCGGTCGGCGCGGTCCGCGTGGCCTGCCCCCAGACTCTGCCCCGCGACGGTCGCCGCCGCGCCCATGAGCCCCATCGCCGTCCAGGTGACGAGGGAGAAGAGCTGCGTGTACGACACGGCGTAGGCCGCCTGGGCCGCAGCGCTCTCCGCCAGCGAACCGATGAAGGAGAGCAGCATAACGCCGCCCACGTTCATGGCGATGCCCTGGATGCCCGTCGGCAGGCCGAACCGGAAGATGGACCGGATGATGGTGAGGTCCGGTCGCCACGGTCCGCCCCGCGGGAAGCTTACGACCCACCCGCCGTTCACCAGTCGGTAGAGGGCGTAGCCGGCGACGATGGTCGACGCGATCACCGTCCCCATTGCCGCTCCAGCGGTGCCGAACGCGGGGATCGGCCCCAGTCCCCGGATCAGGATCACGTTCAGGGTGATGTTGAGCGCCGTCAGGACCACGCCGAGCCGCAGCGGCGTGCGCGCGTCGCCCGCGGAGCGCAGAGCGCCGCCCAGCATGAAGAAGATCAGCATGCCGCTGCTGAACACGAACATGATGCGCAGGTACGGCATCGCCTGCGCCTGTACTTCCGGCGCCGCATTCACGAGGTCCAGCAGCCGCGGCGTCAGCACCCAGCCGATGGGCGCCAGCACGCCGACCGCCAGGAAGATGGCGGTGAGGAAGGCCTGGTAGACCGTCCGGTCCACCTTGTCGTGGTGGCCCGCGCCGGCGAAACGCGCCACCAGCACGCTCATGCCGGTGAACAGGGACGAGATGAAGACGACCACAACCAGGAAGATCTGCCAGCTCACGCCGATGGCCGCGTTGCCCGTGAAGCCCACGTAGTTGCCCACCATGATGTGGTCCACGAGGCCCTGCATGCCGCCGACGACGTTCTGAAGCATCGTCGGCCACGCGATCTTCCACACTGCGGGCAGGAGCGGCCCCTCGGCGATGGAGCGGTCGTAGACGCGCTTGCGCGCACCCACGGCGGGCGTGGCGGCGATCGAGGCGGCGTTGCCTCCCACGGCCGCTGCGGGGGACGGCGCGGCGGGACCGTCGGCCGGCGTAGTGGATGGCGAAGCCGAGGCGGCTTCCGCTGACCGTTTCAAGGTTCCGTTCGTCTCCGGGAGGGATAGGACGCCTACGTTGGGGCGCGGCTGCGCCGCGTGCAAGGTCGCTGCGCCGGGAGTCGTCCCTTCCGCCGCGGCGCGCCCGTGCCGCCTCGACGCTGGCGGTCCGCGTGGCCGGCTACGGCTCGGCCGGCCGGAACTCCATCGTCCAGAGGGGCGTCCACCCGCCCCCGCTCGTCGCACGGATCGCCAGCTCCCAGCCCACCGTGCCGTCCGCCCGGCGAGTAAAGCGGATGCGCCGCGGTGTGCGCGCGGAATCGCCGGCGGCGACGAACGTTCCGACGTCGCCGTCGAACGTGCCCTCAAAGGGCTCGCCGAACGAACCCCCGACCGTGTCGATCCACCAGACGCGCCACCGGCCGCTCTCCGGATCCCGGACGCGGACGCTCGCCCCGCGGACCGGCCGAGGTCGTCGCATGTCCTGCCAGAAGAAGCGTGCAGGGCCTGCGAAGCTCTCTGCGACGACCCCGTCGGCGACCGCGCCGATCCTGTCACGAGCGGGATACGCTTCGAAGGCGTTTCCGACGCCCGCCCGGATGTGCTGGTCCACCGTCCAATCGCCGGTCCAGAAGCCGAACTCCGCGGCCCCATCCATGCCCTTCGCGTCCGGCAGCGACACGTCGAGGGCGACCCTCCACCGCCCCTCCTCCCGCGTCCACACCGTCATGTACCGGCCGGTGTCCGGCGCCGCACCCGCCGCATCGGGCTCGATCCACCACTGGCCGACCGTGTAGCCGAGGGAATCCGGCCAGAGCATACCCGCCGTCACGGGCTCCCAGCGGAAGCGCGCGCCATACCGCTCGAGCGTTGGCGCAATGGCGGCGCCCACGGCGACAGGCCCCACCGCCGCGTCGCCCCCGCCCCCTTCCATGCGGCCGGCGCGTGCCCAGACGCCCGCCCAAGCGTGCGCTCCCCGCTCGGCCGAATTCCGGGCGAACGCCCGGTCGGCAGCCATGAGCATCGGCGCCGACGGAAACACCGCAGTCTCCTCCGCCCCCTGGCCGCACGCCGCCGCAAGGCCCACCCAGATCAGCCCGGCCGCGATCCCCGAGCCGCCAGCTCTCATTCGACGCTCCCGAACAGGTCTCCCAGAGAACGAGCGAGCCCCCTCCCGCAAGACAGCCGCCCCCCCGCAGTACCTCGCCCGCCGTACCTCGCCCGCAGTACCTCGCCCGCAGTACCCACCCGAAGTACCTCGCCCGCAGTCCACCGCCCGCCGTATCCCGCCCGCCGTACCTCGCCCGCCGCTCGACCCGCCCGGCCTCTGGACCATTCCCCCGCCGTCCGGGTATCCAGTCGAGGCCGCGGACCCGTCCAGCGGCCACCATTCGAAAACGACATCGTCGGAACGCTCGACCGAAGCCGGAGCTAGAATGCCACTACGCCGACTCCCGTCCTTCGTGTACGGTGCCGCCGTGCTCATCGGCGTCGGGTTCGTGGGCCTCTCCAGTGCCGCCGCCCGTCCCATGGGCAGCGACGGCGCCAGTGCGGCCACGCAGCCGGACGCTGCCGTGGCGCAGCCGGCCCCCTCACCGACCGTCGTCGCGGGCGCCGGCGCGGCCCTACCCGCCGCCGCAGGGGCGCCGTCGCGTCCGGACGCTCAGGCGTCGAACGCCGTCGCCGCGCTCGATGTGGGCGAGGACGCGATGAGCAGCCCCGACGCGCTGATGACGGCCTTCCGCGCGTACTACCGGTTTCGTGCGGAGCACGGCGACGAGGTCCACAATCCCTATCTCTACTTCGTCGACTACGGGCTGGGGAACGACGCACGTCGGGGGTGGGTCTTCGACATGGACGCGCTCGAGGTGGTGGACGGGCCTTTCGAGGTCGCCCACGGCCGCGGCTCGTCGAAGTCCCGGAACGGCATCCCGACCACGTTCTCGAACCGCTCGGGCAGCAACGCCAGCTCCCTCGGCGTGTTCGTGACGGAGAACACCTACGGATTTCACGGCAAGTCCAGCGGCCGCTCCTACTCGGCGGTGGGCCTGCGACTCCGCGGCGTATCCGGACGCTTCAACGACGCGGCGCTCCGTCGCGGCGTCGTCGCCCACGGGGCGCCGTACGTGCGTCCTCACGACGCCGGCCGGAGCGAGGGCTGCCCCGCGATGGCCATGGACCGCGCCGAGCGGCTCCTGCCCCGGATCGCGAACGGCGGCGTCGTCGTGCTGTACTCGCCTCGGGACGACGACTGGCTGGCCCACGGCCCCTGGGTGGCAAGCTCCGACGCGAGGCTCGCGCAGTAGGCCCTGCGCCGCGGCGCACCCTCAGCCCGCCGGCATCCGCGTCAATCCCCCGGCGTCAGCGTCTCCATCGCCCGCCAGCAGTACCACGCAACGGCGCTACGCCACGGGCGGTAGCCGAAGCCGATGAACTCCATCTGCTTCGGCGTGGGTGGCTCCGGCAGGCGGAACACGCGGCCGAGCCCCTGGCGCACCCCCAGGTCCCCCGTCGGCCAAACGTCCGGCCGCCGCAGGTCGAAGATCAGGTACATGTGCGCCGTCCACGAGCCGATCCCCCGCACGAGCGTCAGCGCTTCCACCACTTCGTGGTCGGTCATGTCCGGGAGCTCGTCGACGGCGACGTCCCCCGCCTCCGACTTCGACGCCAGGTCCCGGATGGCGGCCATCTTGTTGCGCGACAGACCCGCCGATCGCAGCGCCTCGTCCGAGGCCTCCAGCACCGCCGCCGGCGTCACCGTCCCCCCGAGCGCCTCGACGAAGCGTCCATGGATCGTGCGCGCCGCGGCCCCCGCGAGCTGCTGGTAGACGATGGCCGACGCCAGCGACGCGAACGCCCCGCCCCGCGGCTCCCGCAGCCGCACGGGTCCCACCTGCTTCACGAGGGGCCCGAACGCCGGATCCTCCAGCAGCCGCTTCGTCGCGTCCTTCCAGGCAACGTCCCGCTCGCCCATTTCGTCTCCCGTCGCTCGTCTCAGACTCCTGGCCATCGGATCTCCGGAGTCTAGCCGCAGCCGCCCTCCCCCGGAAAGTCACCCCGGCCTCTCCCGCAGTGCGCCCCAGCCCCAGCCCCAGCCCCAGCCCCAGCCCTGAATCCCCACACCCCGCCCTCCCGTACTGTCCTCCGACCCCAACCCGGGACATCGCCATGCTCCAGCGCCTCCCCGCGACGATCCGCTCCCTCGTCCGCCGCCCCGTCTTCACCGTTGCGGCGCTCGTGACCCTCGCCCTCGGGATCGGCCTGAACTCGGCCGTCTACAGCGCCGTGTACGCGCTGCTGCTGCGGCCGTTGCCGGGAGTCGAGAAGCCGGATCGGCTGGTCCAGCTCTACCGTTCGTACCCGGGCGATTTCCAGTACGGGTCCAACTCGATCCCCCACTGGCGGGACGTCCGGGCGGAGTCGAAGGACGTTTTCAGCGGCGTCGCCCTCTGGTCCTTCGTGACCGTGAACATGGCCACGCAGGGCGGGGTCGAGCTGGGCATGGGGCAGATGGTCTCGGAGAACTACTTCGACGTGCTCGGCGTGCGGCCGATCCTGGGGCGCGGTTTCCTGCCCGAGGAAGGGGAGGGCATCGGGGCACACCCGGTGGCGGTGCTGAGCTACGACGCGTGGCGCTCACGCTTCGGCGGTGACCCGTCCGTCGTCGGACGCGAGGTCCGTCTGAACGGCATGCCCTACACGATCGTCGGGGTCGCCCCGGACGGATTCTACAGCGCGCTGCCCCTCGTGAATCCCCTCTTCTATGCGCCGCTCACGATGCAGCCCCAGCTCCAGGCGCGGGAGAGCCTGTGGGAGAGCCGGGGCAACAACCAGTTCAACGTGATCGGCCGGCTGCGTTCCGGCGTCACCGCGGAGCAGGCGCGCTCGGCGATGAACGCCGTCGCCGCCCGGCTGCGGGAGCGGTATCCGGATGCGTACGAGAAGACCGGGATCACCGTGGTGCGCCAGGCGGACGCGGGCATCCACCCCTCGTTCGGCGTGGCGCAGAAGGCGTTTCCGGCCGTGATCATGGGGGTCGTCGCGCTGCTGCTGCTGCTGGCGTGTGTGAACGTCGCGAACCTGTTCCTGGCGCGTGCCCAGGAGCGACGCCGCGAGATGGGCATCCGGCTGAGCGTCGGCGCGACCCGGTGGCACCTCGTCCGGCAACTGCTGGGAGAGAGTCTCATCCTCTCCTTCGTCGCGGCGCTGCTCGGGCTCGGTCTGGCGCGCGTCGCCATCGGCATCGGCAACGGCATCCGGCTGCCCATCGACGTGCCCGTCCGCTTCCATCTGGCCCTGAGCGGGCCGGTCCTGCTGTTCACGCTGATCGCGGCGACGGTGGCCGGCCTCCTCTTCGGTCTGGCGCCCGCGCTGCAGGCGTCGAACCCGGAGCTGACGACGTCGCTCAAGAGCGAGCCCGGCACCGAGCGCGCCGGTGCCCACCGCTCCCGCCTGCGCCAGGCCCTGGTCGTCTCGCAGATCGCGCTGTCGCTCCTGCTCCTCGCCAGCGCCGGGCTGTTCCTGCGCGCGCTGCAGAAGGCGACGACGATCGACAAGGGCTTCGTCGCCTCGAACCTCGCGCTCACCTCCTTCGACCCGTCGCTGCTGGGCTACGACTCGACCCGGGCCCACGTCCTGTACTCCCAGCTGCTGGAGCGGGTGAGGGCGCTGCCCGGCGTGCAGAACGCGGCCCTGGCGGAGATGGTGCCCCTGGGCATGAACGAGCAGGACACGGACATGGAGGTGCCCGGCTACACGTTCGGCGAGAACGAGCGCCGGAACTTCAACTACAACTGGGCGGGCACCGGGTACTTCGAGACCATGGGCATGCCCCTCGTCGAGGGCCGCGGCTTCCGGGACGAGGACATGGGCACGCGCGTGGCCGTGGTGAACCGTCGCTTCGAGGAGCACTTCTGGCCGGGTGGCAGCGCTGTCGGCCACACCCTGCGCCGGGGCAGCCGGGAGTACCGCATCGTCGGCGTCGTGCCGACAGGGAAGTACCAGTCGCTGGGCGAGGACCCGCTGGAGTTCGTGTGGTTCCCGATCCCCGCCAGCTACAACAGCGACATGACGCTGCACGTGCGGACGACCGGGGACCCGGAGCGCATCCTGCCGGCGATCCGCCGGGAGGTGGCGGCCCTCGACCCGATGCTGCCCGTCTTCGACGCGAAGACGATGACGCGGCACCTGGGGCTGACCCTCATGCCCGCCCGGCTCGCCGGGATCGTTCTGGGCATCTTCGGACTGCTCGGGCTCTTCCTGGCCGCCGTGGGGACGTACGGCGTGATCGCCTACTCCGTCGCGCAGCGGACGCGGGAAATCGCCATTCGCATGGCCCTGGGCGCCGCACGCGGGCAGGTGGTCCGGCTGATCCTGGGGCAGGGTGCCCGCCTGGTCGGTGCCGGCCTTGTCATCGGCCTCGCCGGCGCGCTCCTCGCCGGGCGCCTGGTGCACGGGCTGCTCTACGGCGTGAGTGGGGCCGACCCGTTCGCCCTCGGCGGCGTCTGCGTCGTGCTCCTCCTCGCGGCCCTTGCGGCCACATGGCTGCCGGCGTGGCGCGCGGCGTCGGTCGATCCCATGCGCTCGTTCCGGGCGGGGTAGCGGACGCCGCGTCGGGGGCCGCTGGTGGCGGCGGGGGCGGCCCCGTACTCTTCACGGGCGACGTCGCACGCCATCCGCGGCGCCGCAACGACGCGCCGGCGCCCGACGTTCCCCACGGGCCCGGCCCGCTCCCCCAGCACCGGAGGCCCCGTGTCGTACGGGCATCCCGCGAACCGCCGCACGCGCGCCTGCGCCATCCGTCCGCTCTTCACCCTCGCCGCCGTCGTCGCGGCAATCGCCGGGCCCGCCGGCCCCCACGCCGCGTCCGCCCAGGCGCCCGCGAAGACCGAGATCCTCTGGGACACATGGGGCGTTCCCCACGTCTACGCTCGCAGCGACGAGGAGATGGGCTACGCGTTCGGGTGGGCGCAGGCGCGCAGCCACGGGGACGCGATCCTCCTCCTCTACGGCCAGGCGCGTGGCCGGGCGGCGGAGTACTGGGGGGAGCGATACCTGCCGTCCGACCGCGTCGTCCGCGCCCTCGACCTGCCGGGCCTCGGCCGGCGCGAGGCGGCGGCCCTTCCACCGGCGATGCGCGGCTACGTGAAGGCCTTCGCCGACGGCTTCAACGCCTACGCGCGTGCGCATCCGGACGCCATCACCGACTCGCTGGAGGCGGTACTGCCGGTTACGGCGGGCGACGTCCTGGCCCATGGCGCCCGCGCGCTCTTCACCTTCGTATCCGCCACTGGCAACTCGCCGCCGCTGGTCGGGCTGGACGGCCTGCCGCCCGAGCAGCGGCCCGGCTCCAATACGTGGGCCATCGGCCCGTCCCGCTCGGCGAGCGGCCACGCCATGCTGCTGCAGAACCCCCACCTGCCCTGGGACCCGCCTCTCATGCACTTCTACGAGGCGCAGCTCGCGTCCCCGGCGGGCGAGGTGTACGGTGTGACCCTCCTCGGCCTGCCCGTGATCTCCATCGGCTTCAACGACGCCCTGGGCTGGTCCCACACCGTCAACACGGTCGACCCCCTGGACACGTACGTGCTGACCCTCGCGCCCGGCGGCTACCGCTACGACGGCGGCGTGAAGCCCTTCGAGACCCGATCGGACACGATCCGCGTCCGCCAGCCGGACGGCAGCGTCCGGGCGCAGGCGGTGGAGCTGCGCCGGTCGGTCCAGGGGCCCGTCGTCGCCATGGACGACACGATGGCGCTGGCCGTCCGGACCACCGGTCTCGGCTCGGCGGCCGCCCTCGAGGAGTGGTGGGACATGGGAAGGGCCCACGACCTCGCGAGCTTCCAGACGGCGCTCGAGGAAATGGCGCTGCCCATGTTCAACGTCTCGTATGCCGATCGCGACGGGCACATCCTCTACTTCTTCGCCGGTCGCGTCCCGGAGCGGCCCTTCGGCGATTTCGACGCCTGGCAGGGCGCCGTGCGGGGCGACACGTCGGCGACGCTCTGGAGCCGCGTCCTGCCGTTCGACTCCATGCCCCGCATCGTCGATCCGCCCGGTGGTTTCATCCAGAATTCCAACTCGCCGCCGTGGTATGCGGCGGTGCCGTCGCCCCTGCACCCGTCCGACTTCCCCGCGTACCTTGCGCCCGTGTGGCTGGACATGCGCGAGCAGCGCGGCCTGCACATGCTCCTGGCGGACAGCAGCATCACGTACGACGAGCTGCTGTCCATGCGCTACTCGAATCACATGGACCTGGCCGATCGCGTGCTGCCGGATCTGCTGCCCGCCGCGCAGGCGTCCGCAGACACGCTCGTGCGCCGCGCGGGTGACGTGCTGGCGCGCTGGGATCGTTCCGCAGACGCGGACAGCCGGGGCGCCGTGCTGTTCGGGGCGTGGGCGGCTGAGGTCGTGACCGGGTTCCCCGCGCTCGCGCCGAAGGGCTTCGCCCGCCCGTGGTCCACCGACGCACCGCTCACCACGCCCACCGGGCTCGCGGACCCCGCCGCGGCGGCCGCCGCGCTCGCAGGTGCGGCCGCGAAGGTGGTGGCGGCGTACGGCCGGCTGGACGTGAGCTGGGGGGAGGTGAACCGATTGGGCGACCTGCCAGGGAACGGCGCGCCCGGAGACCCGTTCGGAGTCTTCCACGTCATCGCCTACGCCCCGGTGGGCGGAGGCGCCGCGCGGCAGGCCGTCGCTGGCGACACGTGGGTCGCCGCCATCGAGTTCGCGCCCGCCGGTCCCCGCGCGCAGGCTATCCTGACGTATGGGAACGCCTCACAGCCCGGCTCTCCCCACGTGCGGGACCAGCTCGGCCTGGAGTCCCGGAAGCGCATGCGGGAAGTCTGGCGGACGCGCGCCGCGGTGGAGGCCCACGTGGAGGAGCGCACGACGCTTCCGCCGGGCGGGAGATAGGCGACGCGGACGCCGGACTCACCGGCGCCCGCGAGCTCACGATCGCTGCGGCTAGTGGCTGCCGACCGGCGCCGGCGCCGTGATGGGCAGGGAATACGCCGCCGCGGCGATCTCGCCCAGCACCTGACCTGCGATCTTCGTCACGCCGTCCTCGAGATCCGCCGGGATGGCGACCCGGTTCAGGTACAGGGCGAAGGACAGCCGCTGCCCGTCCGCGGTGGTCATGTATCCGGCCAGTCCCTTGGCCGTCACCATCAGACGCTCGTTGAGCTTGTCATACGCCCCGAAGGTGCCGGTCTTCGCGAAGACGTGGCCTGCCGCCGGGGCGTCCGTCTGGATGTTCCAGAGTGTGCCGTCCTGGCCGAGCACCGGCAGCGCGCGGTGGAGGACGTCGAAGTCCGGTCGCTTCGCCATCGCCGCGAGGTAGCGGACCATGAAGTCGGGGGTGAAGAACGCCGACTGGGCTCCACCCGCGCCATCCCCCTGCGAGGCGCCGTCCAGGTCGAGGCCCAGCGAGCGGAGGAAATCGTGCTCCAGCTGGAAGCCCTTCTGCTCCGCGTCCGCGTGCTCCTTGCCCACGATGGAGCCGAGGATGTACGGCATCATGCTCGCATGCAGATTCTGGCTCACCTTGAGCGTGACCTTGATCTCCTCCGACAGCGGCGGCGAGACGTGCGACGCGATCACGTTCCCGGCGTCGTAGCTCGTGGACAGCTTCCCCACGTCGACCGGGTCGGTGTAGCTGCGGGCCTTCGCTTCGACGCCCGCGTCACGAAGCGCTTCGGCCAGCGTGACCTCGGCGTACCGGTTCGGTTCCGGGACCGCGTAGCTGAAGAGCCAGGCGTCCCCCCCGGCCGGCATGGTCCCGGTCACTGTGACCGTGTGGCTCCCGTCCACGTTCGTGCTGTCATGCGCCCAGTGGATCTCCACCTTCGAGTCCGGCGCACCCGTCGTCGCGTGGTTCTCGAAGCGGACGTACGCCGTCGAAGGAGAAGGGGTCACCGAAAGGGGAGCGCCTTCCGACGCCCCGGGCCGGATGCTCACGTCCACGAGGTTGTCGTTCACCGAGACGGGCGAGATGACCACGCCGCTGCCCAGCTCACGGGCGCCCTGGGGAAACAGGCTCGCGTCCACGATGACGCGCCCCGTCACCCGCTTCACCCCCTTCGCCGCGATCTGCCGCGCCATGTCGCGGATCACGGCAAGCGGGTCCCCCGGCACGGCCTTCGTGCCGGGGCTGCCGTCGTAGGCGTGGTCCTCGTTCTCGAACGCAAGCGTCCCGTCCGGCTGGATGCGGTTCGAGAGGTTCGGGTCCCCGCTCGCCACCAGTACCACGTCCCCACCGAGCGTTCCGTTCGCGTCGATCGGGCCCGTCCGGTAGACTTCCGTATGGAACCGGTAATCCGCGCCGAGGAGCCCGAGGGCCGTGCCCTCCGTGAGCAGCTTCGTCGTCGACGCCGGCGTGAACAGCTTCGGTCCGTTCATCTCGTAGACCGTCCGTCCGTCATCCAGCGAGTACAGCTCCAGTCCGAACATCGAGTGGGCGAACTCCGGCCGCGCCACGATCGCGTCCACCCGGGACTGGAACGTGCCGCCGTCCTGTGCCGCGATCCCTCCCGGAAGCCAGACGGCGACGACGGCGCTCAGCAGCAGGGCGTGCATTCGGCCTCGCCGGAGGGTGGACGTACGCTCCGTTCGCATGATCCTGTTCCTCGTCAGGGAGTCGAACCCGCCACGGCGTCGGCGTCCTCTTGCCGGCACGGTCGCGGTTCCGTAGGATGGGTTTGTATCCAATCTCTGATGCAATGCCGCATCCCCGCAAGCCCGCCCCTCGGGATCGAACCCGCGGGACGGCGCGCGGCCACCGATGCGGTCTGAACTCCGCGCCCCCATGCGCTCGTGAACACCAAGCCGACGTCCGCTGCCGAGAGAGCCCACGCACATCACGACCGCGGGGCCCACGCCTATGAGCGCCTTCGCGACCTGATCGTCCATGGCCAGCTCGCCCCCGGCGCCTGGATCATCGAGTCCGACGTCGCCAGCCGCCTCGGCGTCAGCCGTACACCCGTCCGCGCTGCGCTCCAGCGTCTCCAGCAGGAGGGCTACGTCGTCATCAACGCCCGGGGAAAGCAGGCCCGCGCCGCCGTTGCACCCCTCACGCGGGACGATGCCCGGGAGCTGTTCGGAATCGTCGGCGCTCTCGAGGGGCTCGGCGCCGGCCGCACCGCCGAGCTGCCCGCCTCCCGACGGGACGCCGCCGCTGCAGACATGGAGGACCTGAACGGCCGCCTTCTCGAGGTCGCCCATTCGGGGCGCCCGGATCCGGGTCGCATCTTCGACCTCGACACCGCCTTCCACCGCCGCTACGTCGAGGCCGCCGGCAGCCGCAGGCTGCTGAATCTGCACGACGCCATCAAGCCCCAGGCAGAGCGCTACATCCGCCTCTACACGAGCGCCCTGGTCAACGAGATCGGCACCTCCGTTCTCGAGCACGACCAGATCCTCGCGGCCGTGCGGGCGGGCGACGCGGCGGCGGCGCGCGACGCGGCCCGGCGGAACTGGGCGAACGCGAGCGATCGGCTGAGCCGCGTCATCGATACGGTGGGCGAGCGCGGCAGTTGGTGAGGCGGCCGGACGCAGCGGCGTAGGGACGAGACCCTTGCGCGAGCGGCCGCCGTCCGCCATTGATTCCAGTACTGTATACAAACTTCGATGCAGTTCAGTGTGCGAAGCCGCCACCGTGGCGCGGCGTGCACCGCGGGAGCCCATCCCCTTCCCCTCTCGATGGAGGCGATTCCTATGCGTCAAACGTGCGGAGGCCACTCCCGGAGCGGCCGGCCTGTGGGTCCGGCCGGCGTGCGACCGGGCTGGCGAACGGGGCTCGGAGTCGCCGCCCTGCTCCTCGTGGGCGTTGCGCCCGTACGGGCCCAGAGCGGCTCCGTGGGCGGGACGGTGCTCTCGGCGAAGACGCTGCAGCCCCTGGGGGGAGCGCAGGTGGTGGTGACGGGCAGCCAGGCCGGGACGATCACGGACGGCAACGGGCGGTTCCTCATCCCCGGCCAGAGCGGGACGGTGGAGCTGCAGGTCATCCTGATCGGCTACAAGACGCAGACGACGACGGCGCAGGCGGGCAAGCTGGACGTGCGCGTGCTGCTGGAGGAGTCGGCGGTGTCGCTGAGCCAGCTCGTGGTCACGGGGCAGCCGGGCGCCGTGCAGCAGCGTGCGGTGGGGAACTCGGTGGCGCAGATCAAGGCAGCGGACGTGGTGGCGACGGCACCGGTGAACTCGATGCAGGACCTGATCAACGGTCGTGCTCCGGGCGTGGTGGTGATGCCGGGGACGGGCATGGTCGGAAGCGGCTCGCGGATCCGCATCCGGGGTCAGTCGACGTTCTCGCTTTCGGGTGACCCGCTGATCTACGTGGACGGCGTGCGGGTGGACAACGAGACGGGCAGCGGCATCTCGGTGCAGGCGTTCGGATCCGGCGTGGTGTCCCGCCTCAACGACTTCAATCCGGAGCAGATCGAGAGCATCGAGATCCTGAAGGGTCCTGCCGCGGCCACGCTGTACGGGACGGAGGCGGCCCGGGGCGTGATCAACATCATCACGAAGAAGGGTACACCGGGCGGCACGCGCTACACGTTCACGGTCAAGCAGGGCGCGAACTGGTTCTCGAATCCGCAGGGCCGGATGCCGGTCAACTACTGGCGCAACCCCGCGACGGGCAACGTGGAGTCGCTGAACATCATCGACTACTACAACCAGCGGGGCGAGAACATCTTCCGGACCGGGCGGATGCAGACGTACAACGGCAGCGTGAGCGGAGGCAACTCGACGCTGCGCTACTACGTGTCCGGCAACGTCGACAAGAACGAGGGCGCGGAGCCGACGAACTACCGCAACCAGTTCAGCGGTCGGGCGAACGTGGAGGTGTCGCCGTCGGAGAAGTTCAAGGTCACGGCGAGCACCGGCTACATCCGCAGCAACACGTCGCTGAACTGCGAAGCGGGGTGTGGCGGCGCGATGTGGGGCTCGGTGTTCTCGACGCCGGCCAACCTGGCGCAGAACCGCTGTGCCGACTCCAACGAGTACGGCTGCGACTTCTGGGGCGGGTTCCGCAGCGGTCCGCCGGCGGTCGACCGCTCCCTGGACCAGAGCCAGGGCATCGACCGGTTCACGGGCAGCGTGCAGTTGAACTACAAGCCGTTCGAGTGGTTCACGAACCGGCTGACCATCGGCACGGACGTGACGCAGGAGGACAACGTCGAGTTCCTGCCGTATCTGACGAACGACACGTTGCAGTACTTCTGGGGCCCGACGCTCAGTCAGGGATACAGGTACGAGGACCGGCGGGCGCTCACGTTTGACACGTACGACTATTCCGGGACGGTCTCCCTGGACGTGACGCCGACGATCAACGCGTCGACCTCGCTGGGGCTGCAGTACTACACGAAGCACATCGAGTTCATGGGCGTCGAGGGCGACCAGTTCGCAGGCCCCGGCCTCGAGACGGTGAACGCCGCCGCGGTGAAGCCGTACACTTCGCAGGACTACACGGACAACAACACGCTCGGCTTCTACGGTCAGGAGACGTTCGCGTTCAGCGACCGGCTGTTCCTGACGGCGGCCCTCCGAGTGGACAACAACAGCGCGTTCGGTTCGGACCTGAAGTGGGTGACGTATCCGAAGGCGAGCCTGTCGTGGGTCCTCTCGGACGAGCCGTCGGTCCAGCAGCACCTTCCGTCCTGGCTGACGACGTTCAAGGCCCGGGCCGCGTACGGCGAGTCGGGGCAGCAGCCGGTGGCCTTCTCGGCCCTGCGGACGTTCACGCCGGTCACGGGTCCCGGCGGCACGCCGGCGGTCACGCCGAACGCGATCGGCAACCCGGCGCTCGGCCCCGAGCGGGGTCAGGAGCTGGAGCTCGGCTTCGACTCGGGGTTCCTGGACGATCGCCTGGGTCTGACCTTCACCTACTATCACACTCTCACCAAGGACGGGATCCTGCTCCGTCCGGTGGCGCCGTCCTACGGTTTCGCCACGTCGCAGTACGTGAACGCCGGCGAGATCCTGAACCAGGGCATCGAGGCCCAGGTGAACGCGCAGCTCCTGAACCGCGGCGACTTCGCGTGGGACATGACTTTCAACCTCGCCACCAACAAGGGCGAGGTGAAGAAGCTGGCGGGTGAGGACACGACGATCGTTGTAGGCAGCAATCAGTTCCGCATCGGTTACGCCCCGAACGCCTGGTTCCGGGAGCGTGTCGTGAGCGCGAACTACGACGCGGCAACGGACCAGGTCACCGACATCATGTGCGACGATGGGAACGGCGGAGTGACGCCCTGCTACAGCGATTCGGGGCAGATCATCGCGCCGCGCGTCTATCTCGGGCGAACGACACCGTCGCTCGAGGGCTCGGTGTCCAGCACGTTCGTGCTGTTCAATCGCCTGCGGATCGGGGGGCTCGTCGACTTCAAGTCCGGCTACAAGAAGCTCGACAACAACCTGCGGGCGCGCTGTCAGATCTTCAATCTCTGCTACGAGAACATCTACCCGGAGAAATCCGATCCGAAGCTTCTGGCGCAGATGCGCAGCAACGGCACGCTTCGGGACTTCGTTATCAACGACGCGAGCTTCGTGAAGCTGCGGGAGATCTCATTGGGCTACACGCTGCCGGACTCGTACATCCAGCGGTTCGGGGCGCGCTCGGCTTCCATCGACGTGGCCGCGCGCAACCTCCACACCTGGACGAGCTACACCGGTCTCGACCCCGAGAACACGTTCCTCTCGGGCTCGCCGGGCTTCCTGGAGCAGGACAACCTGCCCCAGCTCATGCAGTTCGTCACTACTCTCCACGTCAGCTTCTGAGGAGCCGAACGATGAAGAAGACGATGCGCGGTTTCGGCGCCGGCTTCCGGATCGGGGCTCGCCGGCTCCTTCTCCTCCTCGTGCTTGCCGCTCCAGTCGTGAGCGCGTGCAGCACGGATCAGTTCCTCAAGGTGACGGCGCCGAGCGACCTGCCGGCGGACCGTCTCGAGTCTCCGCAGTACGCGCCGCTGCTCGTGAACGGCGCTATCGCCGACTTCGAGTGCGCCTACGCGTCATTCGTGACGGTCGAGGCGATCATCGGCGACGAGCTGGCGGACTCGCAGCTCGGCGCTGCCGGCTGGCCGTACGACCGGCGCGACGCCAACACCCAGCCCGCAGGCGCATACGGCACCAATGGCTGCGACGCGAATCAGACGCCGGGGCTGTATCGGCCGCTCTCTACGGCCCGCTGGGCCGCTGACAACATCCTGGGGAAGCTCCAGCAATGGACCGACCAGGACGTGGCCCACCGGGACTCGCTGATCGCCACGGCGGCGCTGTACGCCGGCTTCAGCTACACCGCTCTGGGCATGTCCATGTGCTCGGCGGCCGTGGACGGCGGTCCGGAGCTCTCGCAGATGGAGCTGTTCGCCCTGGCGGAGGACCGCTTCACGACGGCCATCGAGGCAGGTGGCTCCGCAGGCCTGACGACGATCGTGAACGCCGCCTACGGCGGTCGGGCACGCGCTCGTCTCTACCAGAACGACGGAGCGGGAGCGGCCTCCGACGCGGCGAAAGTGCCCGCGGGGTTCGTCTACGACGCGACGTATTCGGGGGACACGAACCGCCGATACAACCGCATCTACGCGAGCAACATCCGCTACGGCTTCTACACGGTGGAGCCCCTCTCCCGAGGCCTCACGACGGCCGGGGTCGTGGATCCCCGCACGAAGTCGTATGACTCCGGGAATCGCGGCGCGGACGGGACCATCGTCTGGTACCAGGACAAGTACACGGACTTCGGAACGCCGGTGCCGGTGGTCAGCTACGCGGAGGCGCAGCTCATCATCGCGGAAGTGGAGGGCGGCCAGACGGCCGTGAACGTCATCAACGCGCTCCGGGATGCGGCGGGCCTGCCGCACTTCCAGAGCAGCGATCCGCAGGCGATCAAGCAGGCGGTGATCGAGGAGCGCCGGCGGGAGCTGTGGCTCGAGGGCACGCGGCTCTACGACATCCAGCGCTTCAATCTGCCTCTCCAGCCGGCGCCCGGGACTCCCTATCCCGACAAGGGCGGCTTCTACGGCACGACGACGTGCCTGCCGATCCCGGACATCGAGCGCTTCAACAATCCCAACATCGGATGAGACGCCGCGCGGGGGCCGTCGGAGCACACGCTCCGGCGGTCGCCGCGGCCGTGAAGGTCGGGCCGGCCCCGGCGGGCCAGTCCGCCTTCGCGGGCGTCCTCGCGGGAGACGAGTGCACATGAAACGCCATCCTCCAGGGACCCGGCCTGCGGCGTTCCGACGGGTCGTCGCGGTGATCGCGCTGGCCCTCCTCGCCCTGGGCGCCGGGGCTCCGCTCTCCGCGCAGACGCCTCCGCTCCAGGGACTCGACGCCTACATCCGCAAGGCCATGTCCGAATGGAAGGTCGCGGGCATGGCGGTCGCCGTTGTGAAGGACGACTCCGTCGTATTCGCCCGGGGCTATGGCGTGCGGGACGTCGGGAGCGGAAAGCCCGTCGACACAGGGACCATCTTCGCCATCGGCTCGAACTCGAAGCTGTTCACGGCCGTGGCCGCCGGGATGTTGGTGGACTCCGGGCGCCTGGCGTGGGACGACCGGGTCATCGACCGACTGCCCTGGTTCCGGATGTACGACCCCTACGTGACGCGGGAGATGCGGGTGCGGGACCTCCTCGCCCATCGCAGCGGTCTCGGGCGCCGCGGCGACATGATCTGGTACGCGTCCGGGTTCGACCGGGAGGAAGTGATCCGGAGGGTCCGCTACCTGGAGCCCAACACGAGCTTCCGCTCGGCGTACGGCTACCAGAACATCATGGTGGCGACCGCCGGCGAGGTCGTCGCGACGGTGGCGGGCCGGAGCTGGGACGACGTCATCGAGAGCCGGATCTTCGAGCCTCTCGGAATGCGGTCGAGCAGCACCAGCGTGACCGACCTCTCCCGCTTCGACGATGTGGCAACGCCCCACACCGTCCGGCACGACAGCATCGTCACGATCCCCTGGCGCAACATCGACGACGTGGGCCCCGCGGGCTCCATCAATTCGTCGGTGGACGACATGGCCCGCTGGCTCCGGATGCTGCTGGCCGACGGCGTGTTCGCCGGCGATACGCTGATCCGCCACGCGACGCTGCGTGAGATCGAGTCGCCCCAGACGGTCATCCCGCTGCCTCCTGATACGCTGTTCCCGTCGCGGCACTTCGCGGCGTACGGGCTCGGTGTCGTCGCGCAGGACTACAAGGGCGTGAAGCTGCTCTGGCACACGGGCGGCATCGATGGGATGCTCTCGCAGATCGCGTTCGTCCCGGAGCGGGGGCTGGGCGTGGTCGTTCTCACCAACACGGACGGACCGAACAACCTTTTCGGCGCCGTCAGCTGGCGCGTCCTGGACGCGTATCTCGGCGGCCCGCAGCGGGACTGGAGTCGGGTCCTCCTCGACCGCGTGAAGGTCGGGCAGGCGCAGGTCGAGACGGCGCGGAAGAAGATGGAAGCGGAGCGCGTCGTGGACGCGCCACCGTCGCTGCCGCTGGCGTCGTACGCGGGCACGTACGAGAACCCGATGTATCCGCCCATCCGCATCGTCGTCGACGGCGATCGGCTGCGGGCGGACTTCGGCCCGTCCATGTCCTCGCCTCTGGAGCACTGGCACTACGACACGTTCCGGGCCACGGGCGAGGGATCGGGGGCGGGTGGGCTCGCGGACGAGATGCTGACCTTCACGCTCGACGCCGCCGGGCACCCTTCCACGCTGACCCTGGACCTGCAGGGCCGCACCGAATTCACCCGCAAGGAGTCGAAGGCGAATGACCCCGACGATCGCTGAACGGATGCGGGCCGCGCCCCTCCTCGCCCTGCTCGCGGCACTGGCGCTGGCGCCGCCCGCGTCCGCCGCCGCGCAGCAGGATGCGCCGGCGTACGACGTCGTCATCCGCAACGGCCGGGTGCTGGACGGCTCCGGCAACCCGTGGATCGCGGCGGACGTGGCGATCCGGGACGGCCGCTTCGCGAAGGTGGGCCGGGTGACCGGACGCGGGCGGCTCGAGATCGACGCGTCGGGTGAGTACGTCACGCCCGGCTGGATCGACATGATGGACCAGTCCGGGTACGCCCTTACGCAGAACGGCCTGGCGGAGAACAAGCTCCGGGAGGGCGTGACCACGGTGATCGCGGGAGAGGGCGGGACGCCGGTACCGGTGGACTCCATACCCGCCTACTTCGCGCTCCTGGAACGGCAGGGCATCAGCGTCAACTTCGGCACCTACTTCAGCGAGGGTCAGGCCCGCGTCCCGGTACTGGGCCAGTCGGCCCGGGCGCCGACGCCCGCCGAGCTGGACAGCATGCGCTCGATCATGGAGTTGGCGATGCGCGCCGGCGTGCTGGGCATGAGCACGGCGCTGATCTACCCGCCGCTGAGCTACACGACGACGGACGAGCTGGTGGAGGTGGCGAAGGGTGCAGCAAAGTACGGCGGCATCTACGCGAGCCACATCCGGGGGGAGGGGAAGGAGGTCCTGGACGCCGTCCGGGAGGCCGTGGAGATCGGAGAGCGCGCGGGGATGCCCGTGGAGGTCTTCCATCTGAAGGTCGCCTACAAGCCCGGGTGGAACGTGCTCATGCCGAAGGTCGGCGCGCTGGTCGACAGCGCCCGGGCCCGGGGCGTGGACGCGGCCGCGGACCTGTACGTCTACACCGCGGGCGGCACCGGCCTCGAAGCGACGATCCCGGCGTGGGCCCACGAGGGAGGCACCGACTCCCTCAAGGCCCGGCTGGCGCGGCCGGCGGTGCGCGAGCGCCTGAAGCGGGAGATCCGGACCGGCTCGCCCGGCTGGTGGAACATCGTGGAGGCCTCGGGCGGCTGGAACGGGATCGTGCTGGCCAACGCCCGCAACGAGAAGAACGCGAAGTACGTCGGGAAGTCCCTGGCGGAGATCGCGAAGGAGGAAGGGAAGTCTCCGCCGGACGCGGCGTTCGACCTCGTTGCCGAGGGGGACGGTCGGGTCCTCGCCATCTACCACATGATGAGCGAGCCGGACATCGCCACGGCGCTGCGCTTCCCCTGGACGAGCATCGGGAGCGACGCCGGCGCCGCCATCAAGCCGGGCCAGCAGGACGCGCTCGGGCTTCCGCACCCGCGGGCCTACGGCAACTTCCCGCGCGTCATCGCCCGCTACGTGCGCGAGCTGCACGTCCTCACACTGCCGGAGGCGATCCGCAAGATGACCTCGTGGCCGGCGACGCGCATGCGGCTGTCGGACCGCGGGGTGATCCGCGAGGGAGCGCGCGCGGACGTCACGATCTTCGACTACGACCGCATCCAGGACAACGCAACGTACGACCAGCCGCTGCTCTTTCCCGACGGAATTGACTGGGTGTTCGTGAACGGTGAGCTCGTGATCGACCACGGGCGACACACGGGGGCCCGCCCGGGCGTGGTGCTCTACGGTCCCGGAAGGGGGCAGTCGTGAGGGGGCGGGGGCGCGTGCCCTCGGCGGGTGGGCTCACGGGTCGCATCGGCGCCGCTCTTCTCCTGGCCGCGGCGTTCGCCCTCGAGCCCACGAGTGCGACGGCGCAGAAGGCGCCGCTGAAGGGGCTCGACGGCGAGATCACGAAGGCGATGCGGGACTGGAAGGTGCCCGGGCTCGCCATCGCCATCGTGAAGGACGACTCCGTCGTCTACGCCCGCGGCTTCGGCGTCCGGCGGCTGGGCGGATCCGAGAAGGTCGACCCTCGGACCGTCTTCGCCATCGGCAGCACCAGCAAGGCCTTCACCGCGGCGCTGATGGGCATGCTGGTGGACAGCGGCAGGGTCTCGTGGGACGAGCACGTCACGGACCTGCTCCCCGGCTTCGAGCTGCGGGACCCGTGGGTAACGCGGGAGATGACGGTCCGGGACCTCCTGACCCATCGGAGCGGGCTCTCGCGCGGCGACCTTCTCTGGTACGGCACGTCGCTGGACCGCGACTCCGTGATCCACCAGATCCGCTATCTCGAGCCGAGCTGGGGCTTCCGGAGCCATTTTGGATACCAGAACATCATGTTCCTCACGGCCGGGCGCATCGAGAGCCGCGTCACGGGCCGCCGCTGGGACCAGCTCGTCCGGGAGCGGATCTTCGTGCCGCTGGGCATGACCTCCACCGTGACGAGCGTCGACTCCCTCGGGCGCCTGGACGACGCGGCCTCTCCCCACGCCGAGCTGGACGACGAGGTTGTCGCGATCCCCTGGCGCGACATCGACAACATCGGCCCGGCCGGCTCCATCGACTCGAACGTGCTGGACATGGCGAAGTGGGTCCGCCTCCAGCTCGGGGGCGGCGAGTTCGAGGGCCGACGCCTGCTCAGCGAGGACGTCGTGCGGGAGATGCACGCGCCCCAGATGCTCATCCCGATCACGGAGCGGGCCGAGAAGCTGCATCCGACGACGCACTTCTCGGCGTACGGCTTCGGCTGGTTCCTCCTGGACTACCGCGGCCGCAAGGTGATCCACCACGGCGGGAACATCGACGGCTTCAGCGCCGAGGTGGACCTCATGCCCGAGGAGAACCTGGGTCTCGTGATCCTCACGAACATGAACGGGACCCAGCTTCGGGACGCGCTGCCGTTCACGGTCTTCGATCACTACCTGGGCGGCCCGCGGAAGGACTGGAGCGCCGCCTACCTGGCCCTGCGGGACGAGCGCCGCGCCGCGGCCGATTCGGCGCAGGCGAAGATCGACTCGGCCCACGTGACGGGCACGCAGCCCAGCCTGCCGCTGGAGAGCTACGCCGGCGTGTACCATGACACCATGTACGGCGACGTCCTCGTGGAGCTGCAGGACGGGCATCTCGTGCTTCGCACCGGCCCCGCCTTCACGGGAGATCTGGAGCACTGGCACTACGACACGTTCCGGGTGGTGTGGCGGGACCGCATGCTGGGGAAGCAGTTTGCCACCTTCGAGCTGGACGCGCAGGGCAAGCCGGCGGCGCTGAACCTGGAGGACCTCGCACGCTTCCGGCGGGTCGAGAGCCCGAACTCCGACGGGGGCCATTGATGACGAAGAATCGGATGGGCCGGTCTTCCGCCGCGGTCGTCGCCGCGGTGGCGGCCATCGCGGCGATTGCCGGCGGCGCGTGCGAGGCCGGAGCGCCGGCGGCGCCGGGCGGCGACTACGCCGACGTCGTCGCCACGCTCACCCCGTTCATCGAGCACGAGCGGGCCCAGAAGGGGATCCCTGCGATCTCGGTGGCCCTGGTGCATGGCGACAGCGTCGTATGGGCCGACGGGTTCGGATGGGCCGATTCCGTCGCCGGGGTACGGGCCGACGCACGCACCGTGTATCGGGTCGGCTCCGTGTCGAAGCTGTTCACGGACCTGGCCGTCATGCGACTGGTCGAGAAGGGGCAGCTCGACCTGGATGCTCCCGTCAGCCGGTACGTTCCGGGATTCCAGCCGGAGAATCCGTTCGGCGGGGACATCACGCTGCGGCGCCTCACCTCGCACCTCGCGGGGCTCACCCGGGAGCCGCCCGTCGGCAACTACTTCGACCCCGACGAGCCGTCCCTCGAGGCGACGGTCGGCTCCCTCGACAGCACGGCCCTCGTCTATGCGCCGGGGACGCACACGAAGTACTCCAACGCCGGGATCGCGGTTCTCGGATACGTGCTCGAGAAGACGCAGGGGCAGTCGTTCTACCCGTACCTGAAGAGCACGCTCCTGGAGCCCATGGGCCTGACGAGCAGCGCGTTCCAGCCGCTGCCCGAGCTGAAGGCGCGCCTTGCAAAGGGGTGGATGTGGAGCTACGACGGGCTGTTCTTCGAGGCGCCCACGTTCCAGCTCGGCATCGGGCCCGCGGGCAGCATGTACACGACCGTCGAGGACCTCGGCCGCTTCGAGTCCCTCCTGTTCGACCGCGGCCGGACGCGCGATGGCACGGCGATCGTCCAGCCGGCGACGCTGGACACGATGTGGACGCCGCAGGAAGCGAACGGGGCCCGCACCGGCTTCGGCATCGGCTTCCACGTCGATACGCTGGCGGGGCACCGCCGCGTCGGCCACGACGGCGCGATCTACGGGTTCGCGACGACGCTGAGCGCGCTGCCGGACGACAGCCTCGGGGTCGTCGTGGTCGCAACCCTGGACGGGGCCAACGCGGTGGCCGACCGCATCGCTGAGGCCGCGCTGCGTCTGATGCTGGCGAAGCGGGCCGGGCAGCCCCTCGTCGCCCCCGACACGACGCACGCGCTGGACGCGGGTCAGGCGCTGCAACTCGAGGGGCGCTGGACGAACGGGTCGGGTAGGGCGCTCGACCTGACGGAATACGAAGGGCGCCTGTACGCCATGCCCGCCGCCGGTGGGGAGCGGGTGGAAGTCCGGGCCGCCGCCGCCGGCGGCCTCGTCGGCGACGGCCGACTCGGCCATGGTCCGCGCATGACGCCCCTGGGGGACGACCGGCTCGTGGTGGGCCGCGACACCCTGACGCGGGAGCGCGACCGTCCTCCGGCCGCGGCCCCCGACGCGTTCCGGGACCTCATCGGCGAGTACGGCTGGGACCACGACAAGCTGTACGTCCTCGAAAAGGACGGCCAGCTGACCGTGCTCATCGAGTGGTTCTTCGAGTATCCGCTGACGCGCGTGTCGAAGGACACCTACGCCTTCCCGGCGTGGGGACTCTACGACGGGCAGAAAGTCGTCTTCCGCCGAGACGCCGCCGGCACCGTGAAGGGCGCGACCGTCGCCACGGTGTTCTTCCCGCGGCGTCCGCTGCCGGGCGACGACGACGCCGTCTCGTTCCGCATCACGCCGGTGCGCCCGGTGGCGGAGCTGCGAAAGGAGGCGCTCGCCGCGAGCCCGCCCACGGAGCAGGGCGAGTTCCGGCAGCCGGACCTGGTCGAGCTGGACTCGCTGGACGCGAGCATCCGCTACGAGATCCGCTACGCCACCGACAACAATTTCATGGGGACCCCGTTCTACACGTCGGCGCACGCATTCATGCAACGCCCGGCGGCGGAGGCGGTGGCCCGGGCGAGCGAGAGCCTGCGACCTCTCGGCTACGGGCTGCTGGTCCATGACGCGTACCGGCCCTGGTACGTGACGAAGATGTTCTGGGACGGGACACCCGAGGACCGCCACGACTTCGTGGCCGATCCGTCCCAGGGCTCCCGCCACAACCGCGGCTCCGCGGTGGACATCACGCTGTACGACAGGGCGACGGGCGCGCCGATCCGCATGACGGGCGGCTACGACGAGATGACGGAGCGCTCCTATCCGCTCTATCCCGGCGGCACATCCCTCCAGAGATGGCACCGCCGGCTCCTTCGCAACGCCATGGAGGCGCAGGGCTTCAACGTGTACGAATTCGAATGGTGGCACTTCGACTACAAGGACTGGCGGCACTACCCGATCCTGAACCGCACGTTCGAGGAGCTGGCCGGGCAGCCCGCAACGGCGCAGGGTCGGCCGTGACCCGCGACACGGGTGGCGATCTGCCCGTGGCGCTCCGGGCGCTCCATTCGCACGACGAGCTCTCCGCGTGCGTCCGTCTCCAGCGCGAGACGTGGGGCGCAGGCTACGCGGACATCGTTCCGGCCAGCATCCTCCAGGTGGCGCAGAAGGTGGGCGGCATCGCCGGCGGCGCGTTCGACGCGGACGACGCCCTCGTCGGATTCGTGTTCGGCATGACGGGAATCCGCCATGGCCGCCCCGTCCACTGGTCCCACATGCTTGCCGTGCGGCCGGACCTGCGCGACCACGGCATCGGTCGCCGTCTGAAGGAGTTCCAGCGGGAGAGCCTCCTGGCCACGGGCGTGGACGTGATGTACTGGACGTTCGACCCTCTCGTGGCCCGCAACGCGCACCTCAACCTGAACCGCCTGGGCGTGACCGTCGACGAATACGTACCCGACATGTACGGCGACACCGGCAGCGAGCTGCACCGCTTCGGCACCGATCGCCTCATCGTTTCCTGGCCGCTCCGGCAGCAGGCTCCACGGAAGCCGATCCCGGCGTCGGAGCTGACCGGCATCCCCGTGGTGGAGAACGGCTGCCGGCCCGAGGGCCCCCGCGTCCGCGTGGAGATCCCCCGGGACGTGGAGGCGATCTTCGCCCGTGATCCGGACGGCGCCGTCGCCTGGCGCGACCGGAGCCGGCGGGCGTTTCTCGCGTGCGTGAACGAGGGCTATCACGTCGAGGCGTTCCGGGACTCCGGCGACGGCCACTACTACTACGTCCTCCGGCGTGGCGAAGCGGGATCGGAGGCGCGACCGTGATCCGTCTGCAGAAGATCGTGCTGCGGGAGATCCGCCTCCCGCTCAAGGAGCCGTTCCGGATCTCGTCGGGCACGGTTCGCAACCGGCGCATCCTTGTAGTCGAGCTCGTCGACGTGGATGGCGTGTCGGGCTGGGCCGAGTGCGTGGCCGGGGAGCAGCCGAACTACAGCCCCGAGACCATCGACACCGCCTGGCTCGCCATCTCCCGCTGGATCGCGCCCCGGGTGCTGGGCCGCCGCTTCGCGCACGCATCGGACGTGTTTCCCGCCCTCGAGCTCGACTTCCGCGGCCATCTCATGGCCAAGGCCTCGGTGGAGATGGGCGCGTGGGAGCTGGAAGCACGCAGGACCGACCAGCCCCTCGCACGCCTGCTGGGCGGAACCAAGGACCGCATTCCCGTCGGCATCTCCCTCGGCATCCAGGCGAGCCCCGCGGACCTGGTCGAGCGGGCTCGCGCCGCCCTCGAGCAGGGCTACCGAAAGGTCAAGATCAAGATCGAGCCCGGCGCCGACTACGACTACGTCGCCGCCGTTCGAGAGGCGCTGGGCCGCGACGCGCCGCTCATGGCCGACGCGAACTCGGCCTACCGGCCGGAAGACGCCGCTGTCCTCGCGCGCCTGGACGAGCTCGGGCTCATGATGATCGAGCAGCCCCTCGACCGCACGGACCTCGTCCGCCACGCCGCGCTCCAGAAGCGGCTGAAGACGCCCATCTGCCTCGACGAGTCGATCGACTCGCCCGATCGGGCCGAAGACATGATCACGCTCGGTAGCGGGCGCATCGTGAACATCAAGCCGGGCCGCGTCGGCGGGTTCGCCTCGTCGAAGGCGATCCACGACCTGTGCGCGGCGGCGGGCGTGCCCGTGTGGTGCGGGGGCATGCTCGAGAGCGGCATCGGCCGGGCGCACAACGTGGCCCTCGCCTCCCTGCCCAACTTCCGCCTGCCCGGCGACCTGTCCCCGAGCGCCCGCTACTGGGAGCGGGACGTCGTCCTCCCCGAGTGGACCATGGACGCGGACGGAATGGTGCGCGTGCCGCTCGACACCGCCGGGCTGGGCGTCGAGGTCGACCGCGGTCGCGTCGACGAGCTGACCGCGCGGGAAGAGGCGCTCGTTCCGTGAAGCTCGAGCGGGTACTCGGCCAGCGCGACCTCATTCTCATCGTCGTGGGCACCGTCATCGGGTCGGGCATCTTCGTGGTGCCCGGGGCCGTGCTCCGGCAGACCGGCGGCGACCCGGGTCCGGCCCTGCTCGTCTGGCTCGTGGCCGGTCTGCTCTCCCTCCTGGGGGCCCTGACGTACGGCGAGTTGGGGGCCATGCTCCCCGAGGCGGGCGGCCTGTACGTCTACATCCGGGACGCGTTCGGGTCACTGCCGGCGTTCCTCTACGGCTGGACCCTCTTCTTCGTCATCAGCAGCGGGTCCGTCGCCACGCTGGCCGTGGCGTTCACGTCCTACCTCGACATCCTCGTGCCGCTCGGGCCCGTGGCGAGCAAGGTCGTGGCCGTAGCGATGATCGCCGCCGTGGCCGCGGTCAACATTCGAGGAACCCGCCACGGCGCCGCCGTCCAGGGCTGGTCCACCGCGCTCAAGGCGACGGCCATCGTCGTCATGGCCGTGGCCCTCATCGCGGCGGGCCACGGCTTCGCGGGTCAGCCGATCTGGCCCGCCTCCGTCTCGGGCTCGCTTCTGTCGGGCGTCGGTCTGGCCATGCTCGGCACGCTGTGGGCCTACGAGGGCTGGCAGTACGTGACCTTCTCCGCCGGCGAGACGCGCGACCCCCAGAAGACCTTTCCACGGGGCATCGTCATCGGCACGGCCGCCCTGATCGTGGTCTATCTGCTGGCGAACGTGGGCTACGTCGCCGCCCTCGGACCCGCGGGCGCTGCGGCCTCCGACAGCATCGCCGCCGACGCCGTGGCCGCCCTCTTCGGCCCCGTGCCTGCCCGGCTGATCGCCGTGACGATCCTCGTCTCCATGTTCAGCGCCGCGAACGGGCTGACGCTCACCGCCCCGCGCGTCTACTACGCCATGGCGAACGACGGGCTGTTCTTCCGGCGCCTGGCGGAGATCCATCCGCGGTTCGGCACGCCGGCGTTCGCGATCCTGACGAGCTCCGCCTGGGGCGCGATCCTCGCCCTGACCGGCACGTTCGAGCAGCTCCTCACCTACGTCGTGTTCACCGGCTGGATCTTCTACGCCCTCGGCGCTCTCAGCGTCTTCTCCTACAGGCGACGTCGCCCCGACGCGCCGCGCCCCTTCCGCGTTCCCGGCTATCCCTGGACGCCCCTCCTCTTCGTCCTCGCGGCGGCGGCGATCGTCGTGAACACGCTCTTCACGGCGCCCTCCCGCGCCGTGATGGGTCTGGTCATCGTCGCCCTGGGCGCGCCGGCCTACGCGCTCTGGCGACGGCCCCGCTGATCCTGCGGTTCATACCGGGACGCGGGACCTCCGCAGGGCCTGAGACGCCGCTCCGTCTTGCGGCTTCGCGTTTCGCGTGGGATCATGGTCCCGTCCGCACCACGCCTCTTCCCGGGAGACCCCCATGATCCGCGGAATCAAGTTCGCCTCCGTCCCGGTCAGCGATCAGGACCGGGCCCTCGAGTTCTACTGCGATGTGCTGGGCTTCCGCGTCGCGACCGACGCGCCGTTCGACGAGAACCAGCGCTGGATCGAGCTCGCCATGCCGGACGACGGCGCGTCCCTCGTCCTCTTCACGATGCACGGGCAGGAGGACCGCATCGGCACCCCGCAGCACGTGACCTTTTACGCGACGGACGTGGTCGGCACCTGCGCGGAGCTGAAGGAGCGGGGCGTCGAGTTCGTCCAGGACCCGAAGATCGAGGAATGGGGGACGTCGGCCGTATTCCGGGACCCCGACGGGAATGTCTTCGTCGTGTCGTCCCGATGAGCCGGCGCGCCCTTCCGATTCGGAGGACCTCGTGAGCGGAGCCGCAGGAGAGCTGCGGATCGGCGGCATCGTCGACGCGGGGACGGGGAAGCGCACGGGCGACCTCCTCACGGTCGATTCGGCCGACCTGACGACCCATGCCGTCATCGTCGGCATGACGGGCTCCGGGAAGACGGGCCTCGGCGTCGTGCTCCTGGAGGAGGCGCTGCGGGCGGGTGTGCCCTCCCTCGTGCTCGACCCGAAGGGGGACATGGGCAACCTGCTCCTCGAGTTCCCGGACCTCTCCCCGGCAGAATTCGCCCCCTGGGTGGACGCCGACGCGGCGCGTCGGGAGGGCATCACCCCGGACGAGCTCGCCGCCCGGACCGCGGATACGTGGCGCAAAGGGCTCGCCGGCTGGGACCTCGGCGGCGACGACATCCGCGCTCTGAAGCAGGGCTCGGACGCCGTTGTCTACACCCCGGGCTCCACGATGGGCGTGCCGCTCAACCTGGTCGGCTCCCTCGCGGCCCCGGCCCTCGACTGGGACACACAGGCGGAGACGCTGCGGGACGAGATCGAAGGCCTCGTCTCGGGTATCCTTACACTCGCCGGGCGGGGCGGCGATCCCGTCTCCGATCCCGGCCACATCCTGCTCGCCACGATCATCGAAAACGAATGGCGAGCCGGGCGAGGTCTGGACATGGCGTCCCTCATCGGGCTGGTTCAGGACCCGCCGATCCGCAAGCTCGGCGTCTTCCCGATCGACCAGGTCGTGCCGGAAAAGGACCGGCGCGAGCTGGCGATGAGCCTCAACGCCCTGGTCGCTTCGCCCTCCTTCAGCTCGTGGATGGAGGGGCAGCCCGTGGACGTCGGCTCCCTCCTGTGGACCCCCGACGGCCGCCCCCGCGCCGCCGTCGTCTACCTGGCCCACCTCTCCGAGCCGGAGCGCCAGTTCGTGGTCACGCTCCTGCTCGGTCGCTTCGTCACCTGGATGCGTCAGCAGCCGGGTACATCGGCCCTCAGGGCCCTCATCTACATGGACGAGATGTTCGGCTTCGCGCCGCCCACGGCCGCGCCCCCGAGCAAGAAGCCGATCCTCACACTCTTCAAGCAGGCCCGCGCCTACGGCGTGGGATTCGTCGCCGCCACGCAGAATCCCGTCGACCTCGACTACAAGGCCATGTCCAACGCCGGCACGTGGATGATCGGGCGGCTGCAGACGGAGCGGGACAAGGCGCGCATCCTCGAGGGGCTCTCGGACGCCGCTGGCGGCACCGACGTGTCCGCCATGGATACCCGCCTCAGCGGCCTGCGCAAGCGCGAGTTCGTGCTCCGCTCGACCCACGTGCCCGAGCCCGTCGTCTTCACGAGCCGCTGGGCGATGGCCTACCTGCGCGGGACGCTCACCCGGGAGGAGATCATCCGGTTGACGAAGGAGCGGGCGGCCGACGACGAATCATCCGGGGCGACGTCGCCCGGAGCGTCACCGGCCGTGGCCGCCGACGGCCCGTCCCCCGCCGCCACCGTGCCACGCACCGGCCCGCCGGCTGCGGCGCCGGCCGCCGACGAGAGCGTGGTCGCGCCGCCCGTCGCCTCCTCCGTCCGCGTCCGCTACCTCGACCCCGCCGCCGCCTGGAGCGACGAGGTCGGCGCGGTGCCCGGCTCGACGCGCCTGCAGGCGGCGCTCGTCGCCCGTGTCCGACTCCTCTTCGACGACGCGAAGGCGGACGTGGAGCAGCGCGAGGAATGGGAGGCGGTGTACTTCCCCCTCCCGGAGCGATTCGACGCCTCGGCCGGCACCGCCGTGGACTACGACGACCGGGACCTGCGCGCCGAGCCACCCGACGGCGCGCGCTACGTCCTGCCCCGCGCCCCCGTGGGGCAGGCGGAGTACTTCCGTGACGCGCAGCGTGCCATCGTCGACTGGCTCCTGCGAGAGCGCTCCGTCGAGGTCTTCGCCAATCGCGAACTCGGCCTCTACTCCCGCGTGGGCGAATCGGAGGACGACTTCCGAAAGCGCTGCGAGACCGCCGGAGCGGCGAAGGCGGACGAGGAGACCGCGAAGCTGAAGGATCGCTACGCGTCGAAGATCGGCCGCGTGAAGGACTCGCTGGCACGGGCCGAGGACCGGCTTCGGGAGCTGCAGGTCGACGTCGGCTCCCGGAAGCAGCAGGAGCTGGTCGCCGGAGCGGGCCAGCTCATCTCCATGTTCCTGCGCGGCCGGAGCAGCGCACGCTCCCTGTCCGGGTTCGCCTCCCGCCGCTCCATGACCCGCCGCACTGAGGAGCGCGTCCAGACCGCCGAGGGCCGCGTCTCGGACGAGCAGGCGGAGCTCGCCGATCTCGAGGACAAGCTCGCCGACGAGGTGCAGGAAATCGTAGGGAAGTGGGAGGACGCGGCGGGAAAGACGGAGACGGTGAAGATACCCCTGGAGAAGTCGGACATTACCGTGGAGGAGGTCGGGCTCGTCTGGATCGGCGGTCGGTAAATTCTGTCATGGCGCCTCCCGACCTTTTAGATTGACCCCTATGCTTGACGACAGCTTCTGGTCCCGCCTCCGCAAGGGCCGACTCTTCCAGGTCCTGCTCGTCTACCTCGGCGTTTCGTGGGTCGTCCTCCAGGTCGTCGGGGAGCTGCACGAGCTGCTGAGCCTGCCCGACTGGATCGGACCGGTCGCCCTCATCCTTCTCGCGGTGGGGCTGATCGCCATCCTCGCCACCGCCTGGGTGCAGTCCCATCCCCTCGTGGACGCCCGGGAAGCCACGGACGAGGTCCCCGGCTCGTGGGAGCTCGACGTCGGAGACGCCCTGCGCTCCGTCCGCGAGGGTCACCTCCCGCACCTCACCTGGGGGCGCGCCATCGGGGCCGGCGTCGGCGCCTTCGTCCTGCTCTTCGCGGTGGCGGGCATGTACGTCCGCTTCTCCGGCCGCGTCAGCCTGGGACCGAAGGAGGCGTCGGCCGAAGCGGCTCCGGATGGCATCGCCGTGCTTCCCTTCGCCGTACGCGGCCAGGACGTCGCCGACTGGCGCGAGGGCATGGTCGACCTGCTCTCCACCGATCTGGACGGAGCCGGCGGCCTGCGCGCCATCGACAGCCGGACGGTGCTGGCTCGCTGGCACCAGGTCGTGCCCGATTCGGCGGACGTGGACGAGCGAACGGCTCTCGAAGTGGCCCGCCGGCTCGGCGCCCGATACGCCATGATGGGCACCGCCGTGGCCATGGGCCCCCGGGTGCGCGTGACCGTCCAGCTGCACGAGCTGGTTCCGAACGGAAGCCGTCGCATCGGCCAGGTCCAGGTCCAGGGCGCGCCGGACAGCGTGTTCACCCTGGTGGACAGCCTCTCCTTTGCCACCCTCGGGCTGCTGGTCGAGGGCGACAATGGCGAGATCCCGCACGTCGACCTCGCCAGCGTCACGACGTCCTCGCTGCCCGCGCTGAAGGCGTACCTCGAGGGCGAGGCGCACTTCCGCCGAGGGGAGTTCGAGGCCGCGGCGGACGCGTATTCCCAGGCCGTCGCCGACGACTCGCTCTTCGCGCTGGCGTGGTACCGGCTCTCCGAGTCCTACGGCTGGCAGGAGGGCGCCGGCAAGGAGCGAGGCAGCGACGCCTCCCGACGCGCCGCGCAGCTCGTCGACCGCCTGCCCGACCGCGTCGCGATGCTGGCCCGCGGGCAGCTGGCCACGGAACGGTTCGACACGTCGGCGATCGGCATCCTCCAGAGGGCGGTCCAGAAGTACCCCGACGACGCCGAAGCGTGGTACTCCCTCGGGGACGCGTATCTGCACGTCCGCATGGGCCTGCACGGGTGGGACGACGCCATCGAAGCCATGCAGCGTGCGGTGGACCTCGCCCCCAACTTCGGGCCGTACCGCATCCACCTCGTCGACGACGCGCTTCGCAACCGCGCCGACAGCGCCCTGGCCCGCAAGCGGCTCGACGACTTCGAGCGACTCGCTCCCGGGAGCCCGCAGGCCGGCTACTACCGCGCCGCGTTCGCCCTCGACTTCGGGGACAGCACGCACCGGGCCGACATGCTCCGGCAGATCACGGACTCGCTGAGCCAGAGCGACCTGGGCCGTACCGATTTCGGACGGTACGTTTCCCAGGCGCTGACGCATCCGCGCTTCTTCGAGCGGGCGTTCGAGCCGTTCGCGAAGCTCGGGCTGAAGTACGTTCCCGCGAGCGACCAGCCGAACGTCCGCGTCGGGTACGCGGACCAGCTCATCCTGGCACGGGGCCGGGTGCGAGAAGGCCTCCGCGTGCTCCGGGACCCGACGGTCCCCGCGCCTCGGCAGATGTTCCCGCTCCTGAAGTGGGAGCTCGCTGGCGTGCCGGGCCTCCGGGCGGCCCTCGACTCCGTGCTCGAGCGCGTCCCTGGCAACAACGGGCAATTCTTCCGTGCGATTCGGGCGGCCGAGGACGGCGACCTGGGCCCATCCCGTGACGTGGTCGCGGGTATACGGGCGGACGCGGATTCCCTTCGCGCGGCAGGAGACACGGTCGGGGCGCGGCGGGGTATGGCGACCCTGCACCTCTTCCAGGGCATCACGCTCTGGAAGGCCGGAAAAGTGGAGGACGGAATCCGGGAGATGGAGGCCGGCTACGGAATGGCGAACGCCGACCCCGCCACCTTCTGGCTCGGCCTCGCCCACCTCCAGGCCGGGGAGCCCCGAAAGGCGATCCCGTTCCTCAAGGCACAGATGACGTGGATCCCGCAGCCGCTGGCCGCCTACTATCTGGCCCAGGCGTACGAGCAGACGGGACAGGACGACGACGCCCGGACGATGCTCGCCTTCTTCGTCGAGAACTGGTCCGGCGCCGATCCCGCGCTCCAGCCGATGGTCAAGGACGCCCGGGAGCGGCTGGCGCGGCTGTCACCGGACCGGAGGCAGTAGCCGCACCAACTCTCGGCGCCCCGAGGAACACCCGTTGGTGGTCATCCGAACGGCCGCTACGATCCGACCGGCATGACGGTGACCTGGATGACGCTCTCCGTCGACGGGTACGTGAAAGCGTCGTCTACGTGCTGAACGACCCCGTCCTCGGCGGTACCTGCACCCGGAGCGGACTGCCGCGGGGCCTGGTTCGGCCCGAAGCCCGGTATTTCGTTCACCTCCGTGCCCGCATCCCACAGCGACAGGGAGGACGTGACGTCCCCGTTCACCGCCACCCCGGCGTTGAACAGGGGCAGGCCGCCGGGCGCGAATCCGTAGAACAGATCGTTGCTCTGGCCGAACATCGTCGCCAGCGACAACCGGTCGCCCGGCATGGCGCTGATCGTGAAGGTGTACGAATGGCCGGGCAGGATCGGGCCGGCGGAACTCGCCTCGTCGGGCGTGTCGAATACGCCGAAGTCGTTTACGTCGGCCGCCCCGTTCAGGGACGACGCCAGGCTGGACGGATCCGCGTCTTCCGCGAGGTTCTCCAGCCCGTCCCCCCGGTCGGCCTCGCCGGCCGTGTAGAGGGGCTCGCCACCCGAGTGCACGACCCAGACGCCCGGCGACAGCGGCGTGGACAGCCCCGTCTCGTCCGCCACGCTCGCCGCCAGCGCCGACGGGTCTCCGTCCTCGGCGATGTGCTCCAGCCCCTCGCCCCGGTCCGGCATGCCCGGTTCGAAGAGCGGGGCCGTTCCCGAATGCACGACCCAGACGCCCGGCGAGAGGGGGATCGGCGGGTGCGTGCCCTCGCTCGTCGTCAGCGTCGTCGCGTTCGACACGTTCTCGATACGCAGCCGGAACTGGTTCCCGCCCAGGGGCGTCAGCGTGACCTTGATGACCGAGTCCGTCGGCGGGAGCGTGCCCCACGCGTCCTCAGCGGGGCGTACGCTGGTGTCGTCGTCCGCCGGCCCCGTGTCGGGTCCGGCCTGTCTCGGCGCCTGATCCATTCCGAGGCCCGGCTCCGCGTCCTCCTCCGTCCCGGCGTCCCACAGCATCACCTGGTCCGTCACGTCGCCGCTCACCGGCTGGCCGGCGTCGTCGAACAGCGGGATGCCGTCGGCGTCCGGCGCGTAGAACCAGTCGTTGGACTGAGCGAACATCGTCGCGAACGAAACGGACATGCCGGGGGCGCCGTAGAAGTCCACCTCGAAGGCTTCCCCGGGCGTCGCCGGGCCTGCGGCGCCTGCGTCCACCGGCTCGGTGAACGTCCCACTCTCCGCGAGGGGAAACGCCGTTCCGACGTTCCGGATCGTGACCTGGAAATTCGTTGGCGTGACCGGCGGCACGTCGACGTCGGTGACGCCGCAGGCCGCCACGCCGGCGATGGCGAGGAGCAGCCCGAGGTCGCGTGGGTATCGCATGATCTCTCTTTCTCCGGGGTCGTGGGCTCACGTCGCCCCCATCATTCTGCACGATCGGGCCCTTTCGGGCGACGTCGCCGCCGAAAGTCCCGGCCCTTCGGGGGATTCGTCGCTCTCTCGGCTGCCTCGAGGACCGGCGATAGGCGTCTCCCTGGCGTTTCAGTCGCGGCCTTGAAACGTTTCAAGCCGAAACGTTGAAACGGGCAGCGGGGCGAGGCGCGTGAGCGTCGTAGCGCGCGAGGCGCGGGAACGGCACGCCGCAGGCGCGGGTTCGGCGCACGGGCGGCGGGTCCCGCCCGCCGGGCTCGCTTCGTGCCCCCTCGCTTCGTGTCCATCGTGAGGCCGCTCACGGGAACGGACACTCCGCGGACATCCAATGCGAATTGCACTGAACCGACTGCTGCTGGTCTCGAGCGCCGTGGCGCTGGCGGCCGCGCTGGTGCCGGCGGGCCTGGCCCTGGACCGGCGCCTGGCGGCGGACCTCGAGGCCCGGGCCCGCTCAGAGCTGCACCGTGCGCCCATGGTCCTGGCCGACCGGGACAAGGCACGCTCCGACGCGCTCATGATGCACGCCCAGGAGCTGGCGGCGACGCCCCGACTGGCGGAGGCCCTCGCCGCCGGTGACTCCGTCGGCGCGTCCGAGCTGCGCTCGCCGTTCGCGGGCGAGCAGCCGATGGTCGTCGGACCATCGGGTTCGGCGTGGCTGGGACCGGCGGTGCCCTCGGGTCTGGTGGAGGCCACGCGGGAAGGACACATGCCCGTCGCCTACGCGCCGGCGGACAGCGGGATCCGCGTGATGGCGCTCGCCCCCGTCCGTGCCGGCGAGCGCTGGGTCGGCGCGGCCGGCGTCTCCCAGCCGGTGGATGATGCCGTCGCAGCGACCCTGGCGGGACTCACGGCGGCGGACGTCGTCGTCGTCCGGAGGGACGTGGGGGCGGACGGGTCGGCCTCTTCCCGGGTCGTCGCGTCCACGGCGGATAGCGCGGCGTCCGCGGCGGCCGCCGCGCTCGCAACCTCCCCGGACGTGGAAGAGGTGTCGCTGGCGGGCGAGCGGGCCTGGGCCGTGTCCGCGTCTCTGGGCGACGTCGGGCGCGTCGTATTCGTCCGCCATGCCCGCCGCGAGCTGGGCATCCTGCCGGGACTTCGTCGCAGCGCCTACTTCGCCGGAGGCCTCGCCCTCGTCCTCGCGCTGCTGCTGGCCGGCGTCGTGGGCATGCTCGTGACGCTGCCGGTCCGGGACCTCGCGGACGCTGCGGACCGCCTGGCGGACGGGGACTTCGACGCACCGCTGCGCCGCTCGGTCATCTCCGAGGTCGATCGGATGTCGGGCGCATTCGCCCGCATGCGCACCGCCCTGGCGAGCCGCCTGCGGGAGCTGGCCAGCGCCAACCGCGAGTTGGAGCGGAGGGAGGAGCGGCTGCGGACGCTGCAGGCGGAGATGATCCAGCGGGACCGCCTCGTCGCCAGCGGGCGGCTCGTGACGGAGCTCGCCCACGAGATCCGCAACCCCGTCGCGAACGTGCGGAATTGTCTGGAGGTCGTGCGTCGAGGCGTGAACGACGATCCGCGCCTTCGTGACTTCGCAGACCTCGCCATCGACGAGCTGTTGCGCATGCACGAGCTCGCGGAGCAGATGCTCGATCTGAACCGTCCTGACGACCCGGCCGCCGATCGCTGCGACGGGGACGAAGTGGTGGTCCGCGTCGCGCGCCTGTTCGACGCGGGAACGTTGCACGGACGCTGGCACATCCGCGCCCAGGGGGAGGTGGGGGAAGTCGCGGTTTCGCCGGACGTCCTGAAGCAGGTCCTGACCAACCTCGTTCAGAACGCCCGGGAGGCGATGCCCGGCGGCGGCGTCGTGACGGTGGCGGCGGAGCCGACGGACCGTGCCGTCGCCCTCCACGTGATGGACGAGGGGACGGGCATTCCCGAGGATGTCCTGCCCCACGTCTTCGATCCGTTCTTCACGACCAAGGGCGAGGCCCGCGGCGTGGGGCTGGGTCTGTTCGTGGCGGAGGGGCTGGTGCGGGCCGCGGGCGGACGACTGTCCGCGCTCAACCGGACGGACGGCCCCGGCGCCCGGTTCACACTCGATCTGCCGCGACCCGGGGGCGGAGGGCAGGTCCGGGCACCAGCGGACGGGGAGCCGGGAGAACCGGAGTCGGGACGAGCGGAGTCGGAAGAAACGGAGGCGGCCCCGAATGGAGCGCGGGCCGGAACCCGGGAGGCGGCGGATGAGCGAAGCTGACGCTCGCATCCTGCTGGTGGACGACGACCGGGCGTTCCGCGTCTCCACGTCGGAGCTCCTCCGGCAGGACGGCTACGAGGTGTTCCAGGCGGCCGACGCGCCGTCCGCGGACCGTGCGCTGGCGGCGAGCCCCTTCGATCTCGTGCTTCTCGACCTGCGCATGCCCGGGCTGGACGGGATGCAGCTCCTGGAGGTGATGCGGCGCCGGGGCCGGTCGGTTCCTGTCCTGATCGTTTCGGGATTCGGGACGGTGGAGTCCGCCGTGGAGGCACTCCACACCGGGGCCGACGACTTCCTCATGAAGCCGGTGGATCCGGACGTGCTGAGCGCCCGCGTCGCGGACATCCTGGCGCGGCGGCCGACGCCGGAACGGGTCGCCGACTCGCCCATCGACGGCATCGTCGGTCGGTCCCCGGCCATCCGGGAGGTCTTCGAGGCCATCCGCCGCGTCGCGCCCACGGATGCGACGGTGCTCGTCACAGGTGAGACGGGCACGGGCAAGGAGCTCGTCGCCCGGGCGATCCACCGCCTTTCTCCCCGCTCCCACCGTCCCTTCATCCCGGTGAACTGCGCCGCCCTGGCCGAAGGCGTCCTCGAGTCGGAGCTGTTCGGCCACGTGAAGGGCGCCTTCACCGGCGCCGTGCGGGACAAGGAAGGCCTCTTCGCCGCTGCCGACGGCGGGTCCCTCTTTCTCGACGAAGTGGGGGACATGGGGCGCCGCCTTCAGCAGCGGCTCCTCCGCGTCCTGCAGGAGCGCGAGGTCACGCCCGTCGGAGCCACCCGCGTCCATGCCGTGGACGCGCGCGTCATCGCCGCGACGAACCGGGACCTGAAGCAGGACGTGAAAGATGGCTCGTTCAGGCAGGACCTGTTCTACCGGCTGAACATCTTCCACATCCACATGCCGCCGCTGAAGGAGCGGCGAGGCGACATTCCCATCCTCATCGAGCACACGCTCCGCCGCCTTCGCGAGCGGTTGCCCGGCTCGCCCGACCTGGAGTGCTCCCCCTTCGCCATCCGCCTGCTCCGACGGCACGAATGGCCCGGCAACGTGCGCGAGCTTGCCGCCGTTCTCGAGAGCTCGGCCATCCGGGCCGGCCGGGGGCGTATCGAGGCGCAGCATCTTCCCGAGTCGGTACGGGGCGCCGACCCCGGAACCTCGCACGATCCAGAAGCGGGCTACTACCGTGCTCCCGACGACGAGGCCGACGAGCGCGCCGAAATCCTGGCCGCCCTGGACGCCGCCGAAGGCGTGCGCAGCCGGGCTGCCGAGATCCTCGGCATGAGCCGCACGACCCTCTGGCGAAAGCTGAAGCAGTACGGATTGGAGGATCCGGGTCAGTGAGTGCCGCGAGCGGCGTCCCCACGAGCAGCGCCGCGGTTCCCGGATGCCGTCCGAGCGGACTGCTCGCCAGCCGGATAGCGGATGCCCTTCGAATTCATCCGCCGCCGAGGCGGCCGGTGCGGATGAGGTAGGCGCGCATGTCGCCCACGTCGTAGCGGCCATTCCTGTTACCCTCGTGATCCAGGAACGCGGTGGTCGCCGCGGGCAGGGCGGAGGTATCGGCGAGGCCGGCGGTGAGCAGCGACGTCGCGAGATCGGGATCGACGATTCGGAGCCGCAGGGTGGTGCCCGTGCGCCGACCCGCAGCATCCTGCACGACGACCCCGAAGGTGAAGTCGCCGAGCGCTTCCGGCGCGCCCTCGATGCGGGCTCCGTTGGGATCCGAGGTCAGGGAGAGCCCTTCCGGCAGTGCGCCTGCCACGAGAGTGGCGGTATAGGGAGCCGATCCGCCTGCGACGCGGACGAAGCCGGTGAGGGGGTTGGCCGCCGGCACGACGTCCGGGAAGTCGGCGCTGGCGATGCGGTAGCCGCGTCCGACCGAGAGGACGATGTGGGCGGCGCCGTCCTCCACTCGGATGGAGTGGATGACGAGGGTCGAGGTGGCGCCGAGATGGTCGCGGGTGGACGGGAGGGTGGTGTCGTCCAGCACGGCGATGTCGCCGTTGCGGGCGAAGACGTCGGCGGCGTCGCCGCGGTCGCCGCCGTCGCCGTCGACGCGGCGCAGCGCGAATTCGCCGTCGGCCTCGACGAGGTGGTAGGGCAGGGCGGGCGGAAGCCCCGGGGGCGCAGTGAGTGCGGAGGCGAGGGTGTCCTGGTCATAGATGAGGACGCCGGCGGCGGGCAGGACCGCGTCGAAGCCGGTGCGAGTGCGGTACTCGATGATGAAGGACTCGCTTCCTCCGGGCGTGAGGGGTACGCGCAGCGCCTGCTCGGACGTTGCGACGGGCGGCAGCACGAATTCCTGCTGGTCCGCGCTGTCGACCTGGATGAAGTCGAGCCAGCCGAGCCTCTGCTTCATCAGCGGTGAGAGCCCTGCCGGGCCGAAGGTCGGGGGCGGTGTGCCGTTTCCGCAGCCCCACCCGCCGGCGGCCATCAGGTCGAAGCACCCCACCGCCCACACGCGCTTGTCCGCCTCGAGACCTTCTGCGGTGACGTAGAGATCCGGCAGCCCGAGGACGTGTCCCAGCTCGTGGGCTCGCACGGCGATTCCGTCCGGCTGCACACCGGAGCAGTCCACGACGCTGCTGGTGAAATAGATGGGGACGAAGATCGGGGAGCCGTCAGGTCTGCGGTCATTGGTGGTGTATGCACCGCCGTTCAGTCCCAGAGCCGCGCCGGTGTGCGGCCAGGGCCCCGGTCCGCCGCAGTTCCCGGCGGCCTCGGCGAACTCGATGGTCACGGCGTCCACGAAGCCGTTGTCGTCGCCGCTGTTCGGCACGCCGTCGGGGCCATCGTCGTCGAACTCCCCGAAGTCCAGGACCGAGTCGGCGTGAGCGAGGGCGGCGCGGACGTAGTCGCCCATGCGGGGGCCGACGTACCCGTGGCCGTTCAGCGAGCCCGCCGCCTCGGCGATGGTGATCCCGGTGCGGGTCCATGGCAGCACGGTTCCCTCCACGTGCAGACGCCCGCCGGAGACCTCCTCGTAGTAATCCGTCAGCGTGCCGCGACCGGACGTGCCGTCGAAGACGATCTGCTGCAACTCGTCGCCCGACACTGGCGGGTCGGGCGAGTCGGCGAAGAGGGCGGGAATGATGAGCAGTTTGACGGTGCCGTTCCGCACGAGTCCGTTCGGCCGGGTGTCCCGGATGAAATCCCGGGCGGCGGGAATGCCCAGTCGGGGCTGCCCCGCGGCCGCGGCCTCGAGGGCCCGGCGCGGCACGCGGGTGGCGGGGGAGCGAGCAAACGGCTCGAGGTACACCACGCCTTCCTGGGCTGTGCCCCCGGACGGGCAGCCCGCGAGCGTCGCGAGTACGACGACCGCCGCGGCAGCGGCGGTTACCGCGCGGCGCGCCCTCACCGGACCACGTCCACCGCGTAGCCGGACAGGCTCGTGCGCAGCACGTTGAGGCTGTCGGCGACCTCGACGACCGACGGGTTGAGCGCCTGGGTCGTGTCGCTCATGGAGACCCGCGCGCGGAGTTCTCCGGCGGGGTTCCGGAGCATCACGACGCGGGTTCGGCCCCCGGCGGAGACGACGTCGACGACGTCGCCATCCGCATCGACGCTGAGGACAGGACCGGACGCGAGATCGATGACCGCCGCTCCCTCCGGCCCGTTCGGCGAAACGAGGCGCAGCGTCACGGTTCCTGCACGGCTCCCGCCGGCGGGGCCGGTGGAGTCGTGGCCCGAGCAGGAGGCCAGCGCGGCGAGAGTCACGAGGAGCAGGGCGAGGAAGACGACGGCAGCGGAGCGCATCGGCGGACTCCGGATCAGGGGGACACGTTCACGGAACGCTTGACCCCGCGGCCGCGTGACGCTCGAGCGGCCGATTGCTGCACGACGACGCGACCGTGACCGGGAAGGGGCGCAACCCGGCCACGGTCGGTGCCACGAGCCCTGCGGTGTTCAGCCGATGATCCGCTGGTGCTCGTGACGGATCGCCGCTTTCGAGAGAAGCAGCGGACGGTCCACATCGTCCAGCACCCGCTGCGCCACGCTGCCCAGCAGGAGCCGCGGGAGTCCCGTGTAGCCGTGCGTCGTCATGGCGATCAGGTCCGCCCCGACCAGCTTCGCCTCGTCCCGGATCGCCGCCGCCGGATCGGACTCCGCGCGCACGCTCGTCTCCACCGCGTACCCCGCGAACTCCGCGCGCTCGGCCACCGACGCCAGGTACTCGGCGGCCCGCTCCCGGGCCTCCCCGGCCGCCTGCTTCCCGCCCAGCCGGCTCGGCTTGCCCACCACGGAGAGGAGGTGGATCGTCCCCTCGCCCGGCGGCAGGATGGCCATGACGGAGGGAAGGATCTCCTCGGCCACGTCCGAGCCGTCCAGCGGGACGAGCACGCGCTTGACCTCCTTCAGCATGGTGCAGGTGCCCGGCGGGATGAAGAGAACCGGCACGTCCACGTGGCGGAACACCTCCGACGGCACCTCCCCGAGGTGCGACGTGGGGCACTGCGCGCCCCCCAGGCGCGCCACCAGGAGGTCGCCCTCACTCTCACGGACGACCTGCCGCAGCACGGGCAGGCTCGCCCGCGCCGTGACCCGGCCCCGTGCCTCCACGCCCCAGGCCTCGCCCATGCGGGTGCCCATTCCCTCGAGCTCCGCCGCCTGCTGCGCCGCCCGGCGTCGGTTGCCGGCCGCGTAGGCCTCGTTCACGCCTTCCCACTGGTACGCCGTGATGCTCTCGAGCTCGGACGGCGTGCTCTGCTCCGGCTCCACGTGCACCATCGACACGGCCGCGCCCAGTCGCAGGGCGAGAGTCGCTGCGCAGTCCAGCGTGCAGTCACGGGATTCCGTCTGCACGCTCGGATCATCGACGGTCACGACGATTCGGTTGATCATTGCGCCCCCTTTTGCTGGTGCTGGACTTCCGTGTCCATACATCGCCTGTAGGGGATCCGACTGCCATCGGGGAAAGCTTGAGACGGTGTCAGGAGGGCGTTTACAGGACCCTCCGATCCTGGCGGTGTGCCGGGCCTCCGGGAACGGTTCATGCCTCTGCGTTTCTCCAACGCTCAACCGCCGACGTGGAGGAGGAATGCCGGATCTGGGAGTCTCGGGCGCGGAGTCCGCTGCGCGGTCCGCGTCCAGGGAAGCCGGACCGTGGGTCGAGAGGCTCGCGCGCCTGGGCTATGCCGCAAAGGGCGCCGTGTACGTCCTGGTCGGAGGCATCGCCATCGCCGCCGCGTTCAACGCCGGCACGCAGGCGACGGGGTCCAGCGGCGCCCTGGCCTCGATCTCCGATTCGGGCATCGGACGCTTCGTGCTCGGCGTCGTCGCCCTGGGGCTGGCAGGATACGTGATCTGGCAGCTCTATCGCGCGACGGCGAACCCGGAGAACGACGGTGCCGGCAAGCGCGTCTTCTACTTCGTGGTCGGCGTGATCTACGCCGGTCTGGCGTGGCAGAGCGCCCGGCTCGCCCTGGGCACGTCCGGCGGCGGCAGCGCGTCGGCGGGTGGCGGCGCCTCTACGGGCGGCGGCGCGTCCGCGGGCGGCGGCGCTTCGAGCTGGTCCGCGAAGGCCATGCAGGAACCCTACGGTCCGTGGCTGCTGGGGCTGGCGGGGGTCCTGGTCGCCGGGTACGGCCTCCAGCAGCTCCTGAACGCGTGGCGGGTGGACCTCGACGACCAGCTCGACCTCGGGACCATGAGCCGGGCGGCCCGGCGCGGGACGGTATGGCTCGGGCGCGCCGGCCTCGCGGCCCGTGGGGTGGTGCTCGGCATCATCGGCGCCTACTTCGTCATCGCGGCCGTGCACACGAACCCGAACCAGGCGCGGGGGCTTGGCGGCGTGCTGAGGATGATGGAAGACACCCCGTGGCTGCTGGGCGTCGTCGCCGTGGGACTGCTCGCCTATGGCGTCTACAACCTGGTGCGTGCGCGCTACCGGGTGATCCGGTCGGGGTGATGGTGCGGGGCCTCGCCCTCGTCGCTGCTGCGGGGCTCGCGGTCGCCGCCGCCTGTGCGGGCGGAGGCGCGGAGGCCTCTATGGACGCCTTCCGCGGCTCGCGGCTCCAGGCGCCGCTGGCGAAGCCGGACTTCACGCTCACGGACACCCGCGGGCAGCCGTACGACTTCCGCCAGCGCACCCGAGGCGAACTGGCGCTGCTCTACTTTGGGTACACGAACTGCCCCGACGTCTGTCCCGTTCACATGTCCAACCTCGCGGCGGTCCTCGCGGAGATGCCGGCCGACGTCGTGCGCCGCACCCGCGTCGTGTTCGTGACCGTCGATCCGGAACGCGACACCCCCGCGAAGCTGCGCGCCTTCCTCGACCGCTTCGACCCGCGCTTCGTCGGCCTGCGGGGCACGCCCGCCCAGGTACAGGCCATCGAGCGACGGCTCGGCGTCACCACTGCGGTCCGCGACAGCGCGGCCGCCGGTCCGGGACCCGGCAGCTACGCCGTCGGTCACGCCGCGCAGGTGATCGCGTTCACGCCCGACGACAGCGCCCACGTCGTCTACCCGTTCGGGACCCGCCAGTCCGACTGGGCCCACGACCTGCCACGCCTCCTCGCGGCGTTTCCGCTGGACGGCGAATGAGCGCCGGCGGGGTCCAGTGGTGGTGCTCCGCAAAGGGTGGCGTGTGGACCTGGACCTGGCGGCCCTACCCGGGCGTATGGCTGTTCGCCGCTGGCGTGGCTGCGGCCTACGCCGTCCGATGGCGACGCGCCCTGCGCCCCTCCCGCGCGCGCCGGTCGTCGATCGCCGGGCCCGCGACCGGCGTCGGGCCCGATGAAGGACCTCGCTCGGGGACCTACCGCCGTCTCTCCGCGGCCGCTGGCGTGCTGCTCCTGTGGATCGCCCTCGACTGGCCGGTCGGTCCCCTCGGCGCCGGCTATCTCGAGACCGTCCACATGCTGCAGTTCCTCCTCATCGTCATGATCGCGCCCCCGCTTCTCATCCACGGGCTCCCGCCGAAGCGCGGACCCGGTCGCAGGCGTGGACCGGTGCGACGCGCCCTGACGCGGCCCGTCGTCGCCCTTGTCGTGTCCGCCACCCTCATCGTCGCCGGGCACACGCCGACGATGGTGGACACGCTCATGACCTCACAGCTCGGCTCGCTCGTTCTCGATCTGGACTGGCTCGCCGCCGGACTCGTCCTCTGGTGGCCGCTCCTCTCGCCGCGGGAGGCCGAGCGCGTCGATCCCGGCCCACTGGCGCTCATCTACCTCTTCGTGGGCCTTCTGCCCGACAAGGGGATCGGCATCTGGCTGCTCCTCGCCCGCTGGCCCCAGTACCGCACCTACGAGCTCGCGCCGCCGGTCCACGGCATCTCCGCCAACACGGACCAGGGGGTCGCCGGCGGGCTCATGCTCTTCGCCGGTATGATCGTGCTCCTCGTCGCCATCGGCTTCGTCGTTCGACGGTGGGCGGCCGAGGCCGCGCCGACCGACACGGCGCCCCGGTCCCGTCCGGGATCCAGGCCGGCGGTGGAAGCCGGGAGCAGCGGAACCCGATGGATGACTTAGGGTTAGGAAAGATTGCGGAAACGGCGCGTCGCGCCGCGCCTGCCACCGTTTCCTTCCCTACCGCTGGAGGCTGGATGAAGCAGCATCGCTCGCGCACCGGGCTCATCGGCACGGCCATCACCGCCCTGTCCGTCGCCGGAACGGCGATGGTGCTCGGCGCCGCGCCGCGCCTCGGGACGGCCCCGTCCGGTGGAGCGTCAGCGAGCGATGCCAGCGCGCGACCCGATGCGAGCCCCGTGGTGGCGGTCAAGAGCGTGCTGCCGGCTGCGGCGCAGGTCGCCGGCCTCGGGCCCGGCTGGGACCTCCCGAACGTCCCGAATGATCGCGTCGACTACTGGGTCGCCCGCTTCGACACCGTGCCTGCGATGCGCAAGAAGTTCCAGCGGTTCCTGGACCAGGGCGGCCGCTGGGCGCCCATTATCCTGAAGAAGCTGGACGAGCGCGGCATGCCCCGCGACCTGCTGTACCTGGCGATGATCGAGTCGGGCTTCAATCCGAAGGCGACGTCGCCTGCGCGGGCCGCCGGCATGTGGCAGTTCGTCCGCGAGACCGGCGAGCGCTACGGCCTCGCCGTGGACCGGGCCGTCGACGAGCGACGCGATCCCGTCCGGGCAACCGACGCTGCCCTCGACTACCTGGAGCAGCTCCATGGCCGCTTCAACTCCTGGTATCTTGCCGCCGCCGCGTACAACACGGGCGAGAACCGGGTCGGCCGCATCATGCGCGAGGAGTTCGGAACGGAGCGGGCCCGGAGCGAAGAGGACTACTACCGGATCTGGGACCGCCTGCCGAGCGAGACCCGCGACTACGTGCCGCTGATGATGGCCGCCGCACGCATCACCAAGGCGCCGGAGGCGTACGGCTTCCGTCCGATGAAGCTGGATCCGCCGACGTGGGACGTCGTGACCGTCGCCCCCGCGACGACCCTCGCGGCCATTGCCCGGCGCGCCGGCACGACTGTCGACGAGATCCGCGCCCTCAACCCGCAGTTCCGCATCCACAGGACGCCGAACGACAGGAGCTACGCCGTGCGCGTGCCGGTGGCGGAGGCTGCCGCGGCGGGGCGCCTGGCGGACGACTGAGGCGGGGGTTCCGACACCGGAACGGCGCGGGATCCGTCAGTTTTCCCGACCGGCGTAGACGCCGCGCATGGTCAGGTCTCCCAGCCGCAGCAGCACGCCGGAGACCCGGCCCGCCCCATCCAGCTCGAATCGGATGTCGACGCCGCCGACCACGCGCAGCGTGAACCACGTGGGACCCCGCGCGAACATCTCGGCCTCCCCCTGGCCGGGAACGTCGATGAAGAGGCGGCCGTCGTGGAGGAAGACGGCTCCCTTCCCGGCTCGGCCGAAGTCGTAGACCCCCGTCAGCTTCCGCATGTCATCCCGCGGAAGCGTGATGAACGTGAACGTGGGTGGCGGCGGCAGCGGATGTGAAAACGGCTCTTCCTCGAGCGCGACGAGGCGCGGCCGGCTCACTGCATTGCCTCCCTCCACCTCCGCCTTCGCGATGTCCTCGACGATGTGCCACGCATCGACGCCCTTCACCCCCGAGCCGTGGTCCGTGTCTCCGCGGTGCACCACGACCAGGTCCAGTGCCGGAATGATCCACACCCCCTGACCGCCCGATCCCCGCGCCTGGAAAAGCGCGAACCTGCCGAGCACCGGGTACTGATCCTTCGGAAGATCCCCCGGAGCGAACGTCCACCACATGTAGCCGTACCCCGAGCCGCCGATGGCCTCGGAGATCCGAGCCGTGCTGCTGTCCACCCACCCCTCCGGAAGCACCCGCCGGCCATGCCACATGCCGTCGTGAAGCATCAGCAGCCCGAATCGGGCCAGGTCCCGCGTCGACATGCGGAACGTCTGCGCCGCATGCTCCGACCGTCGCGGCTCGAGGACGCGGAAGCCGTCCGCCGGCGTGTAGTCCTCCATCCCGATCGGCTTGGCGATCCTGTCCGCGAACGACCGGTACAGATCCTCTCCCGTCTGACGCTCGTAGATCACACCCGCGACGTTGAAGTCCCAGTTGTTGTAGAACCAGAACGTACCCGGGTCGTGGCTGCCCCTTTCCGGCCGCTCCTCGTCCTGTGAGTCCGGCGCGTACGCCGCCGGCAGGTACACGCCTGATCGCGCGCTGATCACGTCTCTGACCGTCGCCCGCTTCTCCTCCGCCGTCAGCGGGTGCACCGCGTCGTCGATTCCCAGCCCGCCCAGGGTTGCGTCCAGGTCGACGCGCCCGTCTGCGACTGCGGACCCGTACAGCGCACTCACGAGACTCTTTCTCACCGAGTGCACCTCCAGCTCCCGCCGCACGTCCCCCCACGCCAGCACCACCCGACCCCGGTACACGGCCATCACCGCGGCCGAGCCGACGCTGTCGGCCAGCGCCCGCGCACGCCGCAGCGGCGCCCGCGCGAACCCTGCGTCCGCCGGCGAGGCGTACTGCTGCCACGGACCCGCCGGCTCGAAGGGCACCTCTCGCCGCCCCACGACCTCCTGCGCCGATGCCTGCCGCCCGACTCCACCGGCGCAGACGAGACCCACCGCCAGCAGAAGTGTCACCACGCGCGCCATGGTCCAGCCCTTTCGCTCACAGGTGTAAGACTTGTTCCGCCGCCACGGACCCGGGCGGACGGAAGGGTCGGTTCAGGGAAGGCGCCGCACGATACGACGCTGCGACTCGCGCAGCGTCTGCCGGAGCACTCGCTCGCGGCGGCGCACGTCGATGGCCGCATCGGAAGGGTGGGCCGCCGGGGCCAGCCAGGGCAGGGTGTTCGCCGCCCGTTCCGGATCCGCCCGCACGGCGGGTCCCGCTCCTGCCAGCACCAGCACTGCCGCCACGGCCGCAAGGAGGACCCGGCGCGTTCGAGCGGGCCCGTGCCGCTCGAGGGAGAGCCTGCGGACCCGGCGGAGGAGTCGAGACTCCCCTCCCGTGAAGGCGGGTGCACACGCGGGCTCGTTCCAGCGAAGCACGGCGAGTCTGGCGAGGGCCTCGGCCAGGGCGCGGCGGGAGCCCGTCACCCGGATGGCCTCGTCGTCGCACGCGAACTCGGCGAGCTCCATCAGGCGCCTTCGAACCCTTCGGACGAATGGCTGGAACGGGAGCACGATGCACAGCACGTTCGCCGCGAGTCGCCAGAGTGGATCCCGCCGTCGCACGTGTGCGAGCTCGTGGGCGAGCACGGCGCGGCGCTCCGTCAGCGTCAGCTCCCGGAGTCCGTCCGCCGGCAGACAGACCTCCCGGGCTCCGATCACAACGGGGCTCCGGATCGCAGGCGACGTCGTGTACCGCACCTGCGGCGGCGCCCATCCGGCGCTCCCTTGCGCATCGAGCACCCAGTCCGGTGCACCGGGCCGGCGAGGCCGAAGCCTCCGCCGCTCCAGCACCACTCGCGCGACGCAGGTTGCCGCCGCTCCCAGCACCCAGAGCGCCCAGCCGGTCGTGAGGACTGCCGCGAGGCCCGCATGGGCCCCCAGCGCGGCCGCCATCGGCGTCGCCGCTCCGCCGCTGGCACCTCCCCACGGAAGACCGACCACCACGCGAACCGTGGCGGTGACCACCGGCGCGAGGAGCGCCGTGCGCCAAAGCACCTCCTCGACCTCGACGCGCGGCCGGATCACTCGAACGGCCAGCGCCGTGCCCACGAGCAGAACGACCGCGTGCAGGACGAACGTCACCGCCCACGCCAGCAGCGCCTGTGCGTACGCGACCGCCACGATCTCCACGTAGTGGGGCATCACTCCTCCCACTCCTCCAGGATCCGCCGGATCCGCGCGAGGTCCGCCGCGTCCGCTTCACCCGACTCCAGGGCGTAGCTCACCATCGCCGGCAGCTCCCCGCTGAAAAGGCGCCCCAGCACGCTCCGCATCGTCGTCCTCCGCACCTGCTCCCGCGTGACCCGCGGGACGTAGACGTACTCGCGCCCGTCCGACCGATGCCCGACGATGCCCTGCTTCTCCAGCCGGAAGAGCAGGGTCCCGATCGTCTTGCGCGTCAGCCCCGTCTCCGCCTCCAGTCGCGCGTGCACGTCATTCGCCGTCGTCCCGCCGTGCTCCCAGAGCACGTCGAGTATCCGGACCTGCAGGTCCGTCAGCTCATCCAGCTGCTTGCGGGTCATGGATTACATGTGTAAGAGATGGCCGGCTCGAACGCAAGGATCACACGTCCCCCCAGAGGTGGCGCCCCCCTCGAAGCGCCGTCAGGCGCGCCCCCCCTCGAAGCGGCCAAAGGCCGCGCCCCCCTCGAAGCGGCCAAAGGCCGCGCCCCCCTCGAAGCGGCCAGAGGCCGCGCCCCCCTCGAAGCGGCCAAAGGCCGCGCCCCCCTCGAAGCGGCCAAAGGCCGCGCCCCCCTGGGCCCGAAGGGCCCCCACCCCCTCACCCCCGCGGCGCCACCTGATACTGCTCCAGCTTTCCGTCGGGCATCGCATAGGTCCAGACGCGCAGCTGCTGGTGCGGGAAGGTGGCGACGTAGGAACGCTCGACCATGCCGCCGCGGCTCGACTGGCCGGTCATGACGAAGGACGTCGGCTCACCGAGGGGACCGAGCGAGGACTGGAAGTCGGAGAGGGCCTGCTCGCTGAAGTAGGCGTTGGCGTCCGCGGTGAAGAGGGAGCGGTCGAGGGTGCCGTTCTGCAGGCCGCGGAAGATGGCCAGGGCACGAGCGGTGTGCTGCGCGGACTCGGCGTCGACGGTCGCGAAGAGGAGAGCGGAGACACCGCGGGCGATGGCGCCCGCCGCGGGGGCCGCGTCCTGATTGGTGAGTACGATGACGGCGTCGCTGTCGTCCGGGAAGACCAGGTTGTAGGCCGTGAAGCCGGACACCTCCCCGCTGTGGGAGATCAGGCGATGGCCCGCCTGCATGCCGACGTCCACGCCCAGGCCGTATCCGGTGCCGACGCCGTTCTTGAGCAGCACTTCCGTCTCCATGGCCTCATAGGACGCCGGATCGAGGAGGCTCTCGTGGATCATGGCGATGTCCCAGCGAGCGAGGTCGGAGGGGGTCATGGCCAGCTCGCCGGCCCCGAACATCCAGCCGGAACCCTCGTCGGGCGCCTGTCGCAGCGGTCCGAGCCCGTAACGCATGTAACCCGTTGGCGCACCCGTCGTGAGCTTCTTCGCGTCGAAGTTCACGGCGCTGCTCATGTTCAGCGGCTGCAGCACGTGTTCGGAGAGGAATCGGAAGAACGGTTCTCCGGTGACCTTTTCGACGATGCGGGCGGCCAGGACGAAGTTGGTGTTGCTGTACTGCCAGCGGGTGCCCGGCTCGAAGTCCAGCGGCTTGCCGGCCCAGCGTGCGAGGATGGAGTCGGGCTCGATGTCCCGGTTCATCATCGGCGGGACGTAGTCCTGAGGCCAGAAGTCCTGATATCCGGACGTGTGGGACAGGATCTCGCGGAGGGTGACGTCCTTCGCCCGCGTGAGGCCTGGATACCAGCGGGAGACGGGATCATCGAGGGACAGCTTCCCCTGCTGCTGCAGGAGCAGGACGGTCGCGGCCGTGAACTGCTTGCTGATCGAGCCGATGGCGTAGCGCATGTCCGTGGTCGCCGCCGCGGGGGGCTCGAGGTGCGCGGAGCCGTAGGCATGGGCATAGGCGAGGCGCCCTTCGCGTACAACGGCGACGGACGCGCTGGGAACGCCCGTCGCCTTCAGCACCGCGTTCGCCACCGAGTCCACCCGTTGGGCAAACGCACCGTCCGATGCCTGTCCCCATGCGGCCGCCGGGAAGGACACCAGGACCAGAGCCACGCCTGCGGCAAGGACCGTTTTCCGCCTCATCGAGCTCCTCCTGTCGTTCTCGTTCGTTCCGCTTCGTGCGCTACACGCCGATCCCCTTCGTGATCCCCGCCATGCGAGCGCCCCGTGCCCCCCCTCGGCACGGTCCTCGCACGTCTCCGGACCCGGATCATATCGACAGCAAGGGAGGAGCGACATGGAGCCGGTCCCATACGAGATCCGGGAAGACGACATCGACGAGGTGCTGAACGCGTATGAGCCGACGGGCGGCGGCGACTGGCCGGAGGAGCGCAGGAAGGAGGCGCGGCACCACGTAATGGAAAACCTGGTGGACCTCGACGACACGGTCCGCTCGGCGGCCGAGGACGAGAGCGCGCGAGTGGAGGGGCTCCCGAATCGCATGGGCTCGGTTGGCGACCATCCGGGCGACCGGGCGCCGGCGCGGCGGGAGATGGCGCTGGCGGCCATCGAGGATCTGCTGATCCGGGATGGCTTCATCGACATCGATGTGGACGAGGAGCGCGTCTTCCCCGCCACGGGCGTGCACGATACGGAGCGGGACGACGCCTGAGCGTTGCCCAGGCGTTGAGCGGGTGAGTCCCCGTGCTTATGCTTCAGGACGTGGGGCGCCGCGCGCGTCCTGGATGCAGCGACGGGAGGCGTGAATGCGTCGGTGGACGGCTCGGGCGGCGGTGGCCCTGGCGATCGCCGCACTGATGGGCGGGTGCAGAGGCCGCGGCGCCGGGGAAGGGACCGGTGAGCGCGGCTTCGCCGTCGCCTTCGACAGGTTCGTCAAACGGGCGGGGCTCGTCGATCCTGCCGATCGCTGGAGCGCACGATCGAAAGCGCTGCTGGCGGGGTCGGGCCCGCGCATCCGGGAGATCCTCGCCGAGCAGGACTCGACGCTGGTTCGCTGGGCCCGTCGCGATACGATCCGGGTCTGGATCGCCGACCCCCTCCTCGTCCCCGACGGGCGACCGGGCGACGCGGCGCTGGTCCGAAGCGCCTTTCAGGCGTGGATGCTCGGCGACGTGCCCCTCACAGTGGAGTTCACGGACGCATCGGACGCGAACGTCCGTCTCAACTGGTCCGAACACCTGCCGCTGGACACGGTCGGCGTGACCCGTGTGGTCTTCAACGACAGGCTCGGCATCCGCCGGGCCGACATGTCGATCGCCCTCGACGACGTGGCCGGACCGATGGCGCCGCCCCGCCTGGAGTCGGTGCTGGTCCACGAGGTCGGTCACCTGCTGGGCCTGACGCACTCGCAGGACGACTCGAGCATCATGTATCCCGAGGCGCGGGTCTCCCTGCCGTCCGCCGCGGACCTGCAGACGCTGCTCTTCCTCTATCGACTGCCCCTCGGCCGGGTACCGTCCCCCTGACGTGCTGGAACGCGAAAGGGCCCGCAATGATCGCGGGCCCCTTTCGCTCGGCCTCCGGTCTCGCTCAGCTTTCCACCAGCTCCTGCGGCGGGCGGGGCAGCCGGTTCTCCAGGTCGTCGCACTCCCCTTCGAAGCCCTCCGGATGGAAGCGCCCGCACTCGCCGCAGCGCTCCCAGCTCTCGTCCTGATCCACCGCCTCCTGGGCGCGCCGTGCCCAGCGCTTCTCCGTGTTCGTCATCGTCGACAGGGCCATCCAGTCTCCTTCCGTTGAGGGATCGTCCTCTATTCATAGACCCGAAGCGCCGTGTCGGTCCACCCCCGGAAATTCCCGACACCGGCGCCGGCTCGCGGGGGAACCCCGGCGAGCCGGCGATGGTAGGGATCCGTGTCCTCCCGATCCTCCCCGGCGTCGACATCGAAGGAGCGTGGCATGCATCGGCAGCCATGGAGATGGTCGGCAGTGTGCCTGCTCGCCGGAGCCATCTCGGGAGCGGTCTCCTGCTCGAGCGCGCAGCACCTGGGCGACTTCGACTTCCGCCAGAAGACGCTCGGGGTCACGACGCTGGCTCCCTCCGGGCCCGACGTGCTGACGGAGCTGAGACTCCACGCACGGGGGGAGGATCCCCTCGTTGCCCTGGTCCGCGCGGGAACGGAGATCGCCCGCAACCAGAGCGCCGAGCAGTTCCGGAGCCGCCTCGACAGCGCGGCGGCGTCCGTCGACGTGCCCGCGCGGATGTCGCGACGGCTCGCGGGCGACGCGTCCCGCCACCTCCGCACGCGCCCCGTCGACGATCCCGCGCGAGCCGACTTCGAGCTGGAGGTCCGGCTCAACCGCTACGGAATCCGGGCCGACAGCTGGACGTCCACGGCCCGCTACCTCATCGATGCGGATCTCTCGCTTCTGGATGGTGCGACGGGAAGGCGGATCTGGAAGAAGACCGTACGGGCGAGCGCACCGGTCGGCACCGCGGTGCGAGTCGACGACCGGTCGCTGTCGAACGTGATCACGGCGGCGACGCTGGCGCGCATGACCACTCCGGAGATCGAGCGGTCTCTGGAAGAGCTGGCGGACTTCGCCGCCGACAGGCTCACGCGCGAGCTCGAGGAGTCCCTGAACGATGCCCGGAACTGAGCCTCAGGATCCGTTCGACCCCACGGCCGCAGGCAGGACCGCGCTCTCCGCGAGAGGGAGGTAGATCCGGAACGTCGTGCCGGCGCCCGCCTCGCTGGCCACCCGGATGGCGCCGCCCGCGCCGCGGACGATCTCGTAGACGGTGGAGAGGCCGAGACCGGTTCCGCGGCCGGGCTCCTTCGTCGTGAAGAACGGTTCGAAGATCCGCTTCTGCGTTTCCCGGTCCATTCCCTCGCCCGTGTCGCTCACTCCGAGCAGGACGCAGGGCCCCGGTGCCGCGTCGAGTGGGCCATGTGGCGCCCCCCCGTTCATGTGCACGCACCGGGTCTCGACGGTGAGGACGCCGCCGCCCGGCATGGCGTCCCGGGCGTTCACCGCGAGGTTCATCAGGATCTGTCCCATCTGGCCGGGGTCCGCGCGCACCACCGCCCGATCACACAGGAGCGTCCGCACCTCGACGCCGGGCCCGACCAGTCGGCTCAGGAGCCGCGTCGTCTCCCGGACCAGCTCGTTCAGGTCCACCTCCGTCGAACGGCTCGGCTGACGTCGGCTGAAGGCCAGGAGCTGCCGGGTGAGGTCGGCCGCCCCCTGCGTTGCCTGCACCGCCTCGTCGATTTCCGGGCGCAGGTCCGAGGACTCGGGCACGCGCTCGGTCAGCAGAGACAGGTTCCCGTGGATCGCCGTGATGACGTTGTTGAAGTCGTGGGCGATTCCGCCTGCGAGCCGTCCGATCGCTTCCATCTTCTGTGCCTGGAGTAGCTGCTCCTCCAGCTCGCGTGCCTCCGTGACGTCCCGGGCCGTCAGAACGATCCCGCCCACAGACTCGACGTCGAGGAGATTGTGCTGGCGTACGGAGAACCGCCGCCATTCTCCCTTCGCCGTCCGCAGGCGCAGGTCCTGACGCGGCTCGACGCTGCCGCCCCGGGCGAGAAGGCACTCGAAGTCCCTCCGGAACGCGGCGCGATCTTCCGCGTGCACGTAGTCGGAGAGCGGGACGCCGGTTCGCTCCGCAGGACCATAGCCGAGCAGCGCTCCGACGGAAGGGCTGTCGTACGTCACCCTGCCCGCCCCATCCACGACGGTGATCAGGTCGGTCGCGGTGGCGACCAGGGCGCGCAGCCGCTCTTCGCTGCGACGCAGACCGAGCGCCTGCCGGCGCAGACGCGCGTTCGACTCCACGAGGTCCGTGTCCGTGGGGACGCGGGGGCGGCTGTCGCCCCGCATGAGGTGCAGGGCCGCCAGCAGCAGCGCCGCGATGACACCGCCGAGGACAGCCATCAAGGCGGCCGCGCTGCTTGCCCGGTCGGCCTCCGCCGCACGGCCCTGGCGCCGCGCGAGGCCGCTGGCGATGTGGGCCCGGGCCAGCAGCCGGATCGAGTCCAGGGTCATGGGGCCGGTCCCCGGGGCGCCCGGCGAGGCGGCCGCCCCGGCGGCCTCCTGCGCCGCCGAAGCCTCGGCCGAGCGTGATCGGATCTGCTCTTCCAGGCTCTGGAGTCGCGAGTCGACGAGCCGATGCATGAGGGCCGCGTCCGTCGCGTTCGCAGGGTCCGCTGCGGCCGCGGAGCCGGATTGCCGGGCTGCCGGGAGTGCGCCAGCCGCCGTTCTCGCCCGCAGGGCCGCATCCTCGAACTCACCCAGGAACCGGGCTCGCCCGGTCGCCAGGTAGTCTCGCTGCGCGTTCTCCGCATCGAGCGCCTGGGCGAGCACACGGGCGTATGCCTCGACGTCGCCGCGGCTCGACGCCAGCGCTTCCATCGCATCCCGCTGTCGGACGAGCACCCCGAGCACCAGGGCGGCATACACGAGCGCCACGGCCGCGGCGAGCGCGGCGGCCCGGCCCCGCGTGAGCACGGGCCGACGGCGGCGAACCCTGCGACGGATCACGTCAGGCGACGCAGCGTGAATCCTGGCTTCGCAGAGCCCAGACGGCCGCTTCCCGCTCCGCCGCGCGCTCCGCCGCGACTCGCCGCTCCGCCCTCTCGTGCAGGTGCGCCTCCATCACCGCACGCATCCGCTCCCGCACACGGAACCGGTTCTCGACCTGCATCTTCATCAGCACCTTCTCCGTGTGACGGCGCGCCGTGTAGACCGTCACTCCCAGCAGCCGGGCGACTTCCCGGTTCGTGCGCCGCTCCGCGATGAGCAGTGCGACCTCCGCCTCTCGATCCGTCAGACCGAACCGCTCCTGAAGCAGACTCTCGTCCGGGAGCCCGGCGCGGGCGCCCCCTTCGGCAACGACGACGACGATGGTAGAAGCGCTTTCCCCGGCAAGTGCATGCGCGCTCGCCTCGAAGGTCCGCGCCCCCGCCTGGAGCACCGCCGTTGCGCCCGACCCCGGGCTCCCCGCCCGCGTCTGGAGGATCTCCTCGACGCGCCGCCAGAGCTCGGGGGACAGGTCTTCAGCGGCGATGACGCCGGTCGCCCGGACCGGCAGGGGGATGGGTCGCGTCATGGCGTCCTCTCGTGCGTCGTCGTGCCTGTCGTGCTGGGAACGCCCGAACGATAGCCGCCAGCCCTCACCGGCCTCTGATCTGCCGTTATCTGCCGGATAACGCGTGCGTGAGAGCGCACGTACGAGGGCTTTTCCGAGGGACGCGGGGCCGCGGCGGGAGGCTGCCGAGCGGAAAGATTGGCACAAATTGCCAATGTGCAAACGGACCGAATGTGCAATCGTTGGGGCGTTTCCGTTCTGGTTTCCCGTTCAAAGGAGGAATCCGATGCCCCGACTCTCCCGTTCGATCCTCGCCACGGCGCTCGTCGGCCTTGCCTTCACCGCCGGCTGTTCCGACTCGACGGGCCCCACGGCCCCGGCCGCTCCGGCGCTCCAGGCCGACGGTGGCGTGCGCTGCGTGCTGATCGAGGGGCAGTGGTACTGCGACCCGCCGCATACCTCGACGGCGTCGTCGCAGCCCTGAGGTTGGCCGGCAGGGCGGCGGGGAGGCGGGGGGACCTCGTTCCCGCCCCCTCCCCGTCCTATTGCTGGCTGTCCGGTGGAGGGGAGTGGTGGGAAGGCGCGACCTGCTCCTCGATGGCACGGAAGCGCCGGCTCTTCCAGATGCCGGCCTGCCAGACGGGATGCTGGGCGATGTAGCCGCTCAGCAGCCGGGCTGCCTGCTCCGGCTCCCCGAGGGCGATGCGTACCTCGGCTTCGACGGGGACGAGCTCCGCGTACTTCTCATGCCCGCCCCGGGCCCGCTGCAGGACCGCCGCCGCGCTGTCGCGGAGGCCTGCCCTCGCGATGACCAGAGCGACTTCCCCTCTCATCACGGCCTCGACTTGATCCGCACGCGGCCCGTCCGGGTTCCGCATCGACCGGAGGGCGTCCCACGCATCGTCCACCGCGCCCGCGCCCCGGGCATTCCCGGCGAGAACCCGCAGGGAGCAGCTCGTGGCCGGGGGCGAGCCCTGGAAGCGGCGGCCCAGCTCGTCGCACCACGCCACTGCGCTCGAGTCGTCTCCCACCTCGTAGGCGGTCTCGTACAGGCGGGAGAGGATCTCGAGCTGCTTGTCGAGATAGGGGTCCGAGTGGAAGGCTCTGTCGGCGGCGAGGTAGGCACCGGCGAAGTCGCCCCGGGCAAGGAGGACGCTGCTCAGGAGGGTCCAGGCCGAGGCCCGCCTCGGCCCCAGGTCCACGGAGGTCCGGAGGTCCCGCTCCGCGCTCGACAGCAGGCGCCGGGCGCTGTCCGCGGCCACGCCGCCGACCAGCGCCATCCAGTATCTCGCCTCTCCCCGGGCCTCGAACGCCCGCGCGTTCGCCGGGGCGAGCCCGACTGCCCTGTCGGCCATGCCTAGCGAGCGGAAGAGAGCCTCGCTCGCGCCGGCGTCCTGGCCCATGTAGGACTCGAAGGCCGATCGCAGCGCGGCCTTCGCGCGGGCCAGGGGCGGCGACACCCACGCCGTGTCCGCCGCCGCCGCGTCGGAGAGGGAGGAGTCGGCGAGCTCCAGCGCCCGTATCGCGGCGGCCGGATTCCCGGCGATCGAGAGCTGCAGGGCCTTGTCGAACCCGGAGATCCCCTGTTCGTAGAGCCGCCACGCATTGGGCGACCGCGTCCCCGCCATGGCCTCCCGCTGGCGCACTTCCAGTCCGAGACGCGACCGCAGCGAGACCGACAGGTCGGACGCGAGGGCGTCGGCGAGGGCGGAGACACCGCTCCCGGCGTGGCGGGACGAGTGCACGGAGAGAACGGTCCCGCTTGCCGCGTCCAGCAGCCGGACCGAAGCCTCCACGCTGTCGCCCTTCTCGAGCACCTCGCCGGCAGTCCGGAAGTCCGGCGACGTCGAGTCCGCGCCCGCGGGGCCTGCGACGGCCACCCGCAGGCCGTCGACACCCGCGAGCCGGTCGATGAGCGCCGACGTCAGGGCCCCGGAGAGTCCCTGGAGACGAGCGCGGCCCGTGGGATCGGCGAACGGCTCCACCTCCACGGCCACGTCCGTGTCGATGTCCGGCCCCAGCCTGGGGTGGCCGGCGGCGGCGCGGCTCCAGGCGTACAGGGCGGCGGCGGAGACGGCCACGGCCAGAAGGACGACGAGCGCCAGCCGCGCCGTCCGGCTGCCGCCGCCGCCGCGCCCGGCACTGCCGATGGCTTCCCCGCCTCCACGTTCGCTGCCCGGCTCGAGGGGAGCCGTAGCTCCGGCAACGGGGGACGGATCCGCGCGGGCGGCGGCCTCGTGTGCCGGCGGCGGAGTGTCGCCGGCGGTGCGCGGCCGCGGCGTCGCCAGGCTTCGGAGCTCGGGGGAGACGGCCAGCCCGAGATCCGTGGAGACCCGCGCCTCGAACCGGTCGATCAGGTTCGCCGCTGCGGCCTGGTCACCCATCGCGCTAAGGGCGCCGACGGCGGCGTGGACGGTCCCCTCGTCCTGGGCCAGGTCGACGGCGCGGAACGCCCAGCGGGCCACGCCCGCTCGGTCCTGATGAGCCGCCGCGGCCGAGCAGAGCCGCGTCGCCGCTTCCGTCGCGGCCCGGCGCATACGGTTCCGCTCCCGGGACAGCCAGGGGTCGAATTCCGGCGCGTCGTCCACGAAGAACCCGGGCAGCAGATCGCCGGCGTAGAGGGCGAGGGCGTCGGAATCCCGGCCGTCTTCCAGCGCCGCGCAGAATTCGGCCGCGTCGCACCACAGCTCGGACGACGACGTCGCCAGGCGCCCGCCGCGGCTGATCACGATGCCCGGCCCCAGATGCTTCCGAAGGTGATAGAGCGCCTGATTCAACGCGTTGCGCGCCCGGGACTCGTCGTAGTCCGGCCAGAAGAGGCCGAGAAGCGTGTCCCGGCTGACGAAGCGACCCCCGCCCGCCAGCGCCAGCCGGACCAGCAGCGCCAGCCGCTTCGGCTGACGGACGATGGCGCGGCACGCTTTCGGGTTCGGCCCCTCGAGGGAGAGAGCACCGAAGGTGGTCAGCCGGATCATGGGCTGCTGGCCTGCCCTGTTTCGCATGTGAGGGGTGAATTCGGCTTCAAGTTCGCACTTATGCGGAGGCCCGGCAACGGCTTGGAACTTGCCCGACCGTCGACGCGGCAGCAGCACGGAAGTGGAACGGATCGGAGGATGAATGACTGCACGTCATTGCGGTCGGCTCGCGGCACTCGTCGTGGCCTGTCTCGCGGCGGCGACACCCGCGCGAGGGCAGCAGACCCTTGCCAGCGTGGGGCACGACGGGGAGCGGATCGCAACCGACGCCCTCTGGCTCTGGGCCGCGCCCTTCCGCATGGACGCCGGCGACCTCGCCCTGGCCGCCGGAGCGCTCGGCACGTTCGGCGCTCTCACGCAGGCCGACGCGAACATCCAGCAATGGCTGCGCGATCATCCCCGCTCGGGGGTGGTGGAGGCCATCCGCCCGTTCCGTGGATTCAACCGCCTCCAGGACATGGGACTCACCCGCAACCTCGCCATCGTCAGCGCGGGACTGTACGTGACGGGCTTCGCATCCCGCTCCCGGGGCCTTCGCGACGCCGGCCTCGGCTGCCTTACGGTCGACGTTTCGGAGACCCTCGAGCGAATGGGCGTCTACGCGCTGGTCGCACGGGAGCGGCCCCGGAACCGGGACACGGGCGAGGAGCTCACGGACGCCAACCGGTGGGGGTTCCCCGGAGGCGGATGGGAGAAGCACTCCTTCCCCGCGGGGCACGCCGCCAACATCATGTCCTGCGTCAGCTTCTGGAACCACCGCTACCACATGGGGCCCCTGGAGCCCGTACTCTACGCCACCGCCGTCGGCGTGGCGTTCGGCCGCACGGTCGACCAGCGACACTGGACGTCCGACACGTTCCTCGGCATGGCCTACGGATACGCGATGGGGGCTGCCCTCGCGGGCCGGTACGGCGCCCGGGACCGCGACGGTGGCTTCACGCTGGCCCCCTTCGACGACGGTTCGGGTCGGCAGGCCGTATTCGCTGGCTGGACCTGGCGCTTCTGACCATGCCTCCTACGACCTGTGCTCGATGCCGAGGATCAGCCGCACCGTGTCCCGGGCGATGAGCAGCTCCTCGTTGGTCGGGACGACCCACGTGTCGATGCCGGCGCCGTCCCGGCCGATGCGCCCCGCCTTCCCGATCATCTCCCAGTTGCGGTCCGGGTCCAGACCGAGCCCGAGTGGCTCGAGCCCGTCCATGATCCGCTCCCGCACCAGCGGCGCGTTCTCCCCGATCCCTCCCGTGAACAGCACGGCGTCCGTACGCCCGAGGACGGCCAGGTAGGCGCCGATGTACTTGCGCGCGCGGTAGGCGAAGATGTCGATGGCCAGGCGAGCCCGCCGGTCGTCGTTCTCCACCGCCTCCTCCACGAGATCCCGCATGTCGTGGGTGAGCCCCGAGATGCCCAGCAGCCCCGACTGCTTGTTCAGCAGCGTCTCGACGTCCGCAAGCGTGAGCCCCTCCCGGGCGGCCAGCCACGACGGAATGGCCGGGTCCAGGTCTCCGGAGCGGGTGCCCATGACCAGCCCTTCGAGAGGGGTGAACCCCATGGACGTGTCCACCGAACGGCCGCCCAGGATCGCACACGCCGATGCGCCGTTCCCCAGGTGGAGCGAGATAACGTTGGTTTCCTCCCGGGACCGCCCCGTCAGCTGCCGGAAGCGGTACGCGACGTAGCGATGGGACGTGCCGTGGAACCCGTAGCGACGGATTCGGTGGCGTCGGTAGAGGGAGTACGGGAGCCCGTAGAGGAAAGCACGCTCGGGAATCGTCTGGTGGAACGCGGTGTCGAAGACCGCACCCTGGGGAACCTCGGTTCCGAGCGTCGCCCGCACCGCCCGGATCCCCCGCAGGTTGTAGGGGTTGTGCAGCGGCGCCAGCTCGAGGGTCTCGTCCAGTTGGCGCAGCACCCGGTCGTCGATGAGAACCGACTCCTTGAACGCCTCCCCGCCGTGCACCACGCGGTGCCCCACGGCGTGGATCTCGTCGAGGGAGTCGAGGCTCGTCGTCGCCTCCGGCGACACCAGCCAGCGCAGCAGCCAGTCCACGGCCTCGGCCACGTCCCGTACCGGCCGATGGGCGCGATGACGCTGGCCGTCCTCGTCCACCATCGTGATGACCGCCGCCCCGCCGATGTTTTCGAGCGCGCCCCGGGCGAGCCGCACGTCGGCATCGCTGTCGATCGCCTCCGCGTCCGTGCGGATGAGCTGGAACTTCAGGCTGGACGAGCCGACGTTGAGGACGAGTACGTTCATCGGGCTGGCGCTGCAGGTGAAGTCGAGCGGGCGCTCCCGCAGACTTGCGCGGGCCGACCAGGGTGCTTCAAGGTAACGGGCCCTCCCGACCGACGCCCGTCAGCCTACGCCCCGGGCGCGGCTCACGCCAGAACTCGCGAGCACGAGGCTCCGTGTCGACGTTTCGCATGATCTTCCTGGCCGTCTTCGCCGGAACGGCGCTGCTGATCGCCGCATTCCTCGTGAATTCCAGTCGCCCCGCGATCGAGCGCCAGCAGCCGTCGGCCCAGGCGGTCCGCGCCACCGGAAAGTGTGCCTCCTGCCACCGCGAGGAGACGACCGCCATCGTCCACGAGTACGAGCTGAGTCGTCACGCTCAGGTCGGCACGACCTGCCTCGACTGCCACGGCGCCGCCGACGGCCAGCAGTCGCAGGAGCACAGGGGCTTCACGCTGGCCGTGAACGTCACGGCGAAGAACTGTGCCCAGTGCCACGCCACGGAATACCGCCAGTTCCTGCGCAGTCGCCACGCCGCTCCCGCCTACGCCGCCGTCCACGGCCCTGCGCCCTTCACGGAGGAGCAGGTCGCGTTCGCCGAACAGTACCATCCCGGCGCCGTCGACCGGGCGCCCAACGCGCTGGTCTCACTGGAGGGCGCGCCTGCGGTGGCCGCCGGATGCGAGACCTGTCACGCCGTCGGTCGGCCCAACGCCGACGGGTCCATCGGCACGTGCACCGCGTGCCACTCACGCCACCGCGCATCCCTCGAGCTCGCCCGCATGCCCCGGACGTGCGGGCAGTGCCACATGGGACCGGACCATTCCCAGCTCGAGATCTACGACGAGTCGAAGCACGGCGTCATGTTCAACGCCTATCACCGGGAGGCCGACCTGGAGGCAGATCCCAACGGGCTCACCCCCGACCAGATGCCGGTCCCCACGTGCTCGACCTGCCACATGAGCGGCATCGGCGGCGTCGGGGCGACCCACGACGTGAGCAGCCGCCTGTCCTTCTACCTCTTCGCCGAGATCTCGGAGCGCCGGCCTACGTACCTGCAGGCGCGGGAGGCGATGACCCAGGTCTGCAACGCCTGCCACACCCAGGCCCACACCAAGCGCTACTTCGACCAGGCCGAGAAGGTGCTGACCGACGTCAATGCGCGCGTCCGGAGCGCCTCCGACGTCATGAAATCCGTGCGGGCAGAGGGTCTGCTCACACCCGCCCCCTTCGACGAGCCCCTCGAGTTCGAGTACTTCGACTACTGGCACTACTTCGGCAGGACCGCGAAGCATGGAGCGTTCATGGGCGGAGCCGACTTCGTCCAGTGGCACGGAAACTACGAGCTGCTCCGGAGCTACGTGGACCTGAAGGCCAGCGCCGCCGAGCTGCGCGCCCGACACGGCGACGCCGCGGGACGATGAGCGCGATCCCATCGCTCGCACGCCGGGCGCGGAGCCTTGATCGCGCCGTCCTCGCCGAGGTGTTCGCCGCCGCGAACCTGGCCTTCCTCGTGCTCGACATCACTCTCGCACACGCGTACAACGACTTCCGGAATCCAGCCGAGTGGATTCCTCTTGCGTACTCGATTCTCGGCGCCTTCGCCCTCGCCGTCGGACTGCTGCTGCGTTCCCCCCTCGACCGGGGCGTAGGACGGGCCATCGGCTGGGCCGTCGGCCTTGCCGGAGTGCTCGTCGGTGTCGCGGGCATGCTCTGGCACCTGTCCAGCCAGTTCTTCGAGCTGCGGACCCTCTCCAGCCTCGTCTACTCCGCGCCCTTCGTCGCTCCCCTGGCCTTCACCGGCATCGGCCTCCTCGTCCTCATGAATCGGCTCGTCCCGCACGACGCCGTCGAGTGGGGTGCGTGGGTGACACTCCTCGCCCTCGGCGGCCTCGGGGGCGATTTCGTCCTCGCCCTCGTCGACCACGCCCAGAACGGCTTCTTCAATGGCCTCGAGTGGCTCGCCGTGGGGGCCGCGGCGTTCGGCGTCGCCTTCGTCGGGCTCGCGCTCATGATCCGCCCCTCCCCCGGCTTCTACGCCGCGACCATGGCCGTCCTCGGTCTCGAAATCGTCGTCGGCGGCCTCGGATTCGTGCTCCACACCCTCGCCGTCCTCGGCCCGTCCGTCGTCCCCCTCCCGCGCCGCGTCCTCTACGGCCCGCCCCTCTTCGCGCCCCTCCTCTTCCCCAACCTGTCCCTCCTCGCCGCACTCGGCCTCTGGGACATGCGCGTGAAGGGGTGGACGAACGAAGCCGCCGACACCCACGGTGCCGACGGCCTCGCTCCTTCCCCCGCTGCGGAGTAGACGCGCTCCGCGTCAGCCTTTTTCCTTGCCCGCGCCTCCCGTGAGCAGGGCCTCCAGCCGCTCCTTCGGGACCGCACCCACCTCCCGCGCCGCCTCGGCTCCGTCCCGGAACAGGATCAGCGTCGGGATGCCACGGATGCCGAACCGCTGGGCCGACTCCTGGTTCCTGTCCGTGTCCAGCTTCGCCACCAGCACCGACCCCATCCGCTCCCGCGCCAGCTCGTCCAGCAGCGGCGCCATGATCTTGCATGGGCCGCACCAGTCCGCGTAGAAGTCCACCATCAGCGGGACCTTTGCGTCCGCGATCATCCGCGCGAGCCCGGCGTCCGACACCCGCACCGGGCGATCCAGCAGGATCGGCCGCCCGCAGCTTCCGCACTTCGGCCGGTCCGCCGCCCGCGCCAGGTCCACTCGATTCAGCGTGCCGCAGAAGCCGCACTCCACCGTCGCGGTCTGCGCAGATTCCTTCGTTGCCATCTCCACCTCCCCCGGCTCACGCACCCTCGAGCAGCTCCTGTCGCGCCCGGGTCTCTTCCTCGATCCGGCCGCACACGATGTCGCACAGCTCGAACACCCGCTCGTCCGACAGCCGGTAGTGCACGTACAGTCCCTCCCGGCGCCGCTCCACGAACCCCATCCCGTGCAGGAGCTGAAGGTGCTTCGACAGGTTGGCCTGACCCAGCTCCGTCTCCTCCATCAGCTCCGTAACGTTGCGCTCACCCCGCCGCAGCGCGTTCAGGATGCGCAGCCGTGTCGGCTCGCCCAGCATCCGGAACCGCTCGGCCACGAGGTCCAGCAGCTCAGGCTCGATACGGCGTTGCCCATCCACGGGTCCTCCTCGCTCCGTCCACGATATTACCACATGGTAATGTATCGAAGCCGCTCCACCGCGTCAACGCGCGTCGCGCCCGGCGACGGGGCAGGACAGCCCCTGTCCCCGGAGGCCGCGACGCCCTACTCTGCGGCATGACCGAAGTGCCCGACGCGTCCCCGCGTTCACTCCTCCTGTCGGTGCCCCTCGTGCTGGCGGTGGCGGTGGGCTGGGCGTGGGCGCTCGACGCCTGGCTGGCGACGCCGCTCTGGCGCGCCGCCGCGGCGGGAGCGGCAGGATGGACGGCCGCGCTGTTTCTGCGCGGGCCGGTTGCGCTGGCGGCGCGGCGGGCGCCTCCGGAACGGGGCCGGACGTGGCTCGTGGCGGCGTCCGGACCGCTGGAGGAAGCCATGCGTCTCGTCGTGCTTCTCGGGGCCGGTCGCTGGTTCCGCGCGGCGCTCTGGATCGGCTGGGGCTGGGCGACGGCGGAGGTAGCCTTCACGGTGCTCAACGCGCTCGTCCTGGCCCGGCTCCTCGCCCGCGACGACGAGAAGGGGCGACGCGTCCGGGAGCAGCTCGCGCAGCAGGGACGGCTTCCGGGTGGAGCTCCGATCCTGGGTGCCCTGGAGCGGGTATCGGCAACGGCGCTCCACGTCGGCTTCACCCTGGTTCTGGCCGTCGAGCCGTGGCTCGTCGTCGTGACCGCGGCCGTGCACAGTGGGACCAATGTCATGGCACTGCGGTGGCGGCGCTCTCCCCTGCGAACGGAAGCGGTCATCACCGCCATGGGCACCGTGGTATTCCTCGGGGGACTCTTTCTTTTCGGGAGGCTGACATGATCCGATCGGAAGCCGTTCGTCTGACGATGGCCGCCGTTCTGGCCACCGTGGCGACCGCAACCGCGCCGACGTCCGCTGCCGCGCAGGGCAGCGCCGAGGCCGGGAAGGCGCGCGTCGTGCGCGCCATCGACGCCGCGCAGGGACAGTGGACGGACGTGGCCCATCGCATCTGGGGCTTCGCGGAGCTGGGCTTCCAGGAGAAGAAGAGCACGGCCCTGCTCCAGGACCAGCTTCGCGAAGCCGGCTTCACCGTGAACGAAGGCGTGGCGGGGATGCCGACGGCCTTCGTCGCCAGCTGGGGCAGCGGCAAGCCCGTCATCGGCATTCTTGCGGAATTCGACGCGCTGCCCGGGCTCTCGCAGGCCGCCGAGCCCGTGCGCGATCCGGTCGTGGAGCACGGCGCCGGGCACGGCTGTGGTCACAATCTCTTCGGCACCGCCTCGACCGCCGCAGCCGTCGCCGTGAAGCAGTGGCTCCAGGAGTCCGGTCGGTCGGGGACCGTGCGGGTCTACGGGACGCCGGCGGAGGAAGGCGGATCGGGGAAGGTGTTCATGGTACGGAAGGGCCTCTTCGACGACGTCGACGTCGTTCTGGGCTGGCATCCCGGGGACCAGAACGACGCGGGTCCGTCGAGCAACCTGGCGGTGATCTCGGCGAATTTCAGCTTCCACGGTGTCTCCGCCCACGCCGCGGCCGCGCCGGACCACGGGCGCTCGGCGCTGGACGGCGTCGAGGCCATGGACGCCATGGTCAACCTGATGCGGGAGCACGTTCCCCAGACCACCCGGATCCACTACATCATCAGCCACGGCGGTCTCGCGCCGAACGTCGTGCCGGATTTCGCCGAGGTGGAGTACTACGTCCGCCATCCCAGCGCGGACACGGTGAAGGACCTCTTCGAACGCGTCGTGGCCGCCGCGAAGGGTGCAGCCATGGGGACGGGCACCACGGTGGACTACGAGATCACCAGCGGCAGCTACGCCCGTCTCGACAACGAGACTCTCGCTCGCCTCGCCGACGCCAACCTGAGAGCGGTGGGCGGCGTTTCCTACTCCGAAGACGAGACCCGCTTCGCCCGGAAGCTCCAGGAATCCTTCGGGCCCAACCCCCCGGCCCTCGCCTCCGCAGACCGGGTCCAGCCCTTCGAGCACCACATGACGTACGCCTCCTCCGACGCAGGCGACGTGAGCTGGGTCGTGCCCACGGTGACATTCACCACCGCCACCTGGGTGCCCGGCACGTCCGCCCATTCCTGGCAGGCCGTCGCCGCCGACGGCATGAGCATCGGCGCCAAGGGCATGATCGTGGCCGCCAAGACTCTCGCCATGACCGCCGTCGACCTCTATACCGATCCCGCCACGGTCAAGGAGGCCCGCGCGGAGTTCGATAAAGCCCGCGGGGCCGACTTCCACTACGTCGCCCTCCTCGGAGACCGAGGACCGCCCCTCGATTATCGCGCGGGCCGCTGACCCCACCGCGGCGCGTCGGCGTTTTCCCGCCGGCGCGCCGCCTGGCGTCGCATCGAAACTCCTGGCTGGCACGATCCAGGCAGTAAGGCCCCGACGAAAACGCGGGTACCACGCTCCGATCGGGCATCGGTATGGTGCGGGGCCGGTTACCGCGCGACGGACTCCGAACGTGAACGACCATGCGACGCACCTTCGTCTACGGCCTCCTCTCGATCCTGATCGCCGCCGCACCCGGCCGTGCGTGGGCCGACCCCGGATCCCCGCCCGTTGACGCCGGCTTCCCAGCGCAGGCATGGACGCTGATCGTCCTTCCGTCCGATACGGGCGACGTCGCCGCCGACACCGCGACCGGGCCGCAGCATCCGGTCCCCCTCTTCGCTCCCCGTGACCTCCTCTTCGCGGGAGGATTCATCGCGGGCGCGGCGGCACTGGCTCCCGCCGACCGCTGGGTGGCGAACCGGCTCCAGGGCGAGGCGTCGCAGGCCAATCAATTCTTTCACAACGCCTCGACCTTTGTTCGCCTCATGGCCGTCCCCGGCGCCGAGATCCTCAGCGGATCCATGTTCGTCGTCGGGAAGCTGGGCGGCTGGCACCCCGTCGCCGACGCGGGCCTCCACAGTCTCGAGGCGATCCTCGTCGGGCAGGCGATCACGGACGTCGTGAAGGGCCTCGTCGGCAGGGCGCGGCCGTACTACAACCCGGACGACCCCTACAACGTCGCCTTCGGGAGAGGCTTCGGGAACAACGGCGACTACCGATCCTTCCCCTCCGGTCACACGACCGCCGCCTTCTCCCTCGCCGCCGCCATGGCCCACGAAGCCGACGAGCACTGGCCCCAGCACAAGTTCCTCATCGGCACCGTCCTCTACGGCGGCGCCACACTCGCGGGCCTCTCGCGCATGTACGACAACAAGCACTGGGCCAGCGACGTCGTCGTCGGAGCCGCCATCGGCTCCTTCAGCGGCTGGAAGGTCGTACGCTACATGCACTCACGCCCCGACAATTTCATCGACCGCACCCTCCTCGGCCTCCGCGTAGCCCCCCTCCCCGACGGCCGCACGTTGGTAATCGTGAGCGTACCCGTCCGCCTGACCCAATAGACCGCATCGAATCGACCAACTTGCGCACCAACGACGTCCGCTGACACGAACGATTCACATGTCGGCGCGATCGTGACGAGACAGCGACGGGTTCGCTCCACCGTCTCCACGTTCTCATCATACGGCGCAACCGATCGCCCAGATCTCGTTTCCCATCTACGCATTGGTCGATTCGCGTCGCCATGCGTCCGGTGCTCACCATCCTCGGACTCCGCACCGCCCGCACCCCTTGCGAGCCTCACCCCAGACCGGTAACCTAGACTAGGTGGTCTAACTTAACGGTCTAAGGCCGCGGCCCGCACGGGCGCTCGCCCCACGCCTGGCCACTCGCAGCACGACGCACGCCGACGATCGGCCCGGAGGCCCGGGCTGACCGCCTGGACGCCGGAGACCCGACGACGGACGCCGACGGTCGGCCTCGACCGTCGACGCTGCACGGACGACACGCGACAGGCGGCAGGCACATGGCGCGAACTCGATTCGAAAAGCTCGAGCCCGAACGGCAGGAGGTCTTCCTCCGCGCCGCCGCCGAGGAGTTCGCCGAGCGCGGATTCGAGGCGGCGTCGCTGAACCGCATTGTGGAGGCGTCCGGCACGAGCAAGGGCTCCCTCTACTACTACTTCGAGGACAAGAGCGACCTGTTCTCGACGGTGGTGGAGACGGCGACGGAGACGATCATCCGGCTGGCGGGCGGCTTCTCCATCGCCGATCTGACGGCCGAGACCTACTGGCCGACGCTGGACGCATTCGTCGGCCGAACGGCCCGGGCGCTGGAGGGGAACGCATGGTACGTGAAGCTCGCGCGTGCGTTCTACGGCATGCGGGGCCCCACCGCAGGGAAGACGACCGGCCGCGTGTTCGGTCTGGCGCGGCACTGGACGCGGCAGGTCGTCGCCCGGGGTCAGGAGCTGGGGGTGGTGCGAACCGACCTGCCCCTGGATCTCCTGGTGGAGGTCTCGCTGGCGGTGGGCGAGGCCGGCGACCGGTGGCTGCTGGAGAACTGGGACGGCATGAGCGAGAAGAAGCGCGAGGCGATGGTGATGTCCGAAATGTCCCTGTTCCGGCGCATTCTCGGGTGGGAGGAAATGCCATGACACGATCTCGCGGACGGCAGGCGGGTGGACGCGCCCCTGGCAGGAGAGCGCTCTTGACCGTCGGACTGGTTGCCGCGGCGGCCCTCGGGCCGACGGCGGCATGGGCTCAGACGCCGAAGGAGATCGTCGACCGGGTCGACCGCCTGATGCGCGGCGCGTCGAGCCAGGGCAGGGTGACCATGGAGATCCAGACCTCGCACTGGAAGCGGACGCTCGAGATGCGGGTCTGGTCACTCGGGACCGACTACTCGCTGATCCGCGTCCTCAGCCCGCAGAAGGAGGCGGGCACGGCAACGCTGAAGGCGAAGGACGACGTGTGGAACTACCTCCCTCGCGTGGACCGCACTATCAAGATCCCGGCGTCCATGATGATGGGCTCGTGGATGGGATCACACCTCACCAACGACGACCTGGTGAAGGAGAGCCGCATGGTCGAGGACTACGACATCGCGGTCGGCTACGAGGGCGCCCGGGACGGGCAGGACGTCTGGGAGTTCGTGCTCACGCCGAAGCCGGAGGCCGCCGTGGTGTGGGGCAGGGTGGTCGAGCAGGTCCGGAAGTCGGACCTGATGCCCCTCTGGGCGAAGTACTACGACGAGGGCGGCGACCTGGTCCGCACGATCACGTTCTCCGACTTCCGGGTGATGGGGGGGCGCAAGGTGCCTGCGGTGATGAAGGTCCTCCCGGAGGACAAGCCGGGGGAGTCGACCGCGCTGATCTACGAGGATCTGGAATTCGACGTCGGTCTCGACCCGTCGTTCTTCTCGCTGCGCAACCTGAAGGGCGGGAGCTGACGGGTGGCCCGGACCGTGTGGTGGCGGATCGCCTGGCGCAATTTGTGGCGCAATCGTCGGCGCACCGTGATCACGGCCGCGGCGCTGGCCTTCGGGTACCTGGCGGCGGTGCTGATGGTGGCGCTGTCGGACGGCATCGTCGCCGAGATGATCGAGAACGGCACCGGCCTGCTGACGGGGCAGGTCCAGGTCCATGCTCCCGACTGGAAACCGGAGCGGAGTCTGTACGCGACGCTGGGCGGGGACGTGGGCGTGGACGTCTCTCGTGCCCTGACCGCCTCCGCGTCCGGCCCGGGCATCGAGGCAGCCGCTCCCCGAGTCTACGGCGGAGGCCTGCTGAGCGCGGGCGACCACACGTCCGCCCTGCTGCTCATGGGCGTCGATCCGGCGCTCGAGTCCCGCGTGAGCCGAATCCTGCGGACCGTCGTCCGCGGTGCGGTGCCGGCGCCCGGCAGCCGTTCCCTTCTGGTCGGTGAGGAGACCGCCCGCAAACTGGGCGTCGCGCCAGGGGACACGGTGGTGGTCGTTGCCCCGGCCGCCGACGGCTCCCTCGGCAACGACCTCTTCACCGTAGCGGGCGTCTTCCATACCGGGACGACGGAGCTGGACGCCGGCTACGCCGTGCTCCCCATCGCCTCGCTGCAGCGGCTCCTCGCGCTGCCGCCGGACCGGATCCACGAGATTGCCGTCGCTCTTTCCGACCCCTGGAGCGCCCCGGACGCCGCCGGAGGCGTGGCCGGTCGGCTGCGCGCGGCGGGCGTCGACGCGGCCGTGGAGCCGTGGACCGAGTTCCGGCCCGAGCTCGCGGAGTACGCCCAGCTCGCCCGCTCCAGCTACTGGATCGTCGTGCTCGTCGTCTTCGCCATGGCCGTCTTCGGCGTCGCGAACACGATGCTCATGGCCACCTTCGAGCGACGTCGCGAATTCGCGGTAGTGCGGGCGCTGGGAACGACCGGCGGGGACGTCGCCCGCACCGTCGTCTACGAGGGCGCGGTCCTCGGCGGCCTCGCCCTCGTGGTTGGCGCCGTCCTGTCCGCCGGGCTCATGGCCTGGTGGCACGCCTCGCCGCCCGACCTCTCGTTCCTGTTCGGCGGCTTCACCATGGGCGGCGCCCTGATCCGGCCGGTCCTGCGGGTGGAGCCGTCGTGGAGCTCCGCGCTCGTCAGCGCCGCCGCTCTTCTCCTGACGGCCGTGCTGGCCGCCGTCTATCCCGCGTGGCGCGCCACCCGGATTCCACCCGCCGACGCCCTGGCCGGCCGATGAGCGATCGAGCGGCCGGTGCGCCGAACACGGGACGGGGCGGCGGCCTCGTCCGTGCCGCCGTGCTCCTCCGCCTCGCCCTGCGCAACACGCGGCGGCAGGCGCGCCGGAGCCTCCTGACCGCCTCCGCCATGGTTCTCGGCCTCGCCCTGCTCATGTTCTCCCGGGCGCTGGCCGACGGCGCCCACGAGCAGTGGATCGAGTCGGCCGTGCGTATGGGGACGGGTCACGTGACGGTGCAGGCGCCCGGCTTCCGGGAGAGCGGCGACCTGGCCGACCGGCTCGACGCCGCGCGTCTCCGGGCGGTGGACGCCGCCCTCGCGGATTCCGCGCTGCGGGCGAGCGTCCTGGCGACGTCGCCCCGGATCAGCATCAGCGGGCTTGCGAGCTCGCCGGGGTCCGCCGTTCCCGTGCGGGTCGAGGCGGTCGATCCGGCCCGGGAGATCGACTTCTCGCTCCTCGACGACCGGATCACCGAGGGACGCTACCTGAAAGCGGGGGACCGGCTCGCGGCGTACGTCGGCGTCGATCTCGCGGATCGCCTCGGCATACGCGTCGGGTCCCGCTTCGTGCTCACGGCGCAGGCCGCCGACGGCCAGGTGGAGGGCCAGATGCTGCGGGTCGCCGGCCTGTTCCGCACCGGCATCCCGGAAACGGACCAGGGGCTCCTCCAGATCCCTCTCGGCACCGCCCGGAGCTGGCTGGGCGTCGGCGAAGGCGCGACTTCGGTGCCGATCCTGCTGCGCTCGAGCCACGAGACGGACGACGTCGTCGCTCGCCTGCGCGCCCGCCTCGGCGAGGCCGGCCCGATCCGCGTCCTGGGCTGGCGCCAGGCGTCGCCGGAGCTCGCGTCCGCCGTGAAGATCGACGACTTCGGCGACTACGTCTTCCACGGTGTGCTCTTCGCCATCGTCGCCCTCGCCGTCCTCAACTCCGTGCTCATGGCGGTGCTGAACCGTCGCCGGGAGTTCGGGGTGCTGCGGGCGCTGGGACTCACGGCGCGGGAGACGGGCGCCGTCGTCTTCTCCGAGGGGCTGCTGCTGACCTTCCTGAGCGGCGCCGCCGGGATCCTCCTCGGCTTCGCCGTCACGTGGATCTTCTTCCGGCACGGCCTCGACCTTTCGTCCTTCTACAACACCGATTTCACGGTCTCGGGCGGCCTCATCGATCCCGTGATCGTCCCGATCTTCCGGCCGGTGCAGGTTCTCCAGAGCGTCGCATTCATCCTCGTCATCGGCGTCCTCGCGTCCCTCTATCCAGCGCGCCAGGCCCGCCGCATCGACGTCGCCGAAGCCATGAAATTCGATCGATGAGCCCCATGCCCCAACCGACCGCCCGCGGCACCGACGCTGCCACCGTTCCCGTCGTTCGTACCGAAGGGCTCTGGAAGATCTACGAGCAGGAGCCGGCTCCCGTGACGGCGGTGCGGGACGTCTCCATGACCATCGTGCCGGGTGAGTTCGTCGCGATGGCGGGCCCATCGGGCTCCGGAAAGACCACGCTCCTGAACCTGCTCGGCGGTCTCACCCGCGCCAGCCGCGGCCGCATCTGGATCGCCGACCGTGAGACCACGGACCTCTCCGATCGCGCCCTCGCCCGCCTGCGGCTCGAGAGCATCGGGTTCATCTTCCAGGCCTACAACCTGCTCCCCGTCCTCACCGCCATGGAGAACGCCGAGTTCACCCTTCTGCTCCAGGGCGTACCGGCGAGGGAACGCCGCCAGCGCGTCCGGGAGATCTTCGCCGAGCTCGGCCTCGACGGCCTGGAGGACCGCTATCCCGGCCGACTCTCCGGCGGCCAGCAGCAGCGCGTCGCCGTGGCTCGCGCCGTAGCCGCCCGTCCGGCGCTCGTGCTCGCCGACGAGCCGACCGCGAATCTCGATTCCGCTACGAGCGAGGCGCTGCTGTCCATGATGGAGCGCATGAACCGGGAGCACGGCGTGACGTTCCTCTTCTCGACCCACGACCCCCGCGTCATGGAGCGCGCTCATCGGGTGATCCGGCTCGTGGACGGCGCCGTGGAGAGCGACGTCGCCCGCGACCCGTCGACCCACGCCTCCCTCTCCCGGACCACGCCCGCTCCGTGATGGGGTCGGCTGCCGAGGCAGACCGGCTCGGTGGGCGGCGGCGCCCCCGCCCGCGTCCTTTCCGTGCGACGGCCGGCCTGCCTCGCGCCATCATCGGAATCTCCACGCTTCTCGGTCTCGCCCCTCCGTCCGCGGCCGCGCAGACGCCCCCCCTTCGGGCCTACTGGCTCGACGTCGCGAGCGCCTCCTCCGCCGGGCCGCTGAATCCGGCCACCGCCGCCGACTTCCAGAGGCTCCGCCTGATGGCGACCCCCGCCCTCGGCCCGCTCCGCCTCGACCTCGCCTACGAGCACACGCTGCTGTGGTCCGATTCGCCGGAGACGTCGGCCCCCGGCCTCGAGGCGGCGCCGCGCCGGGACCTGGACTGGCTCGTTCACGCCGGCCCCCACGTCCGCTGGCGACACCGCTTCGACCGCCTCTCCGTGGCCCTCCCGCTGCCCCACGCCGAGGTGACCGTCGGGCGCCAGGCCGTTTCCTGGGCGACGACGCTCTTCCTCACCCCCGCCGATCCCTTCTCGCCCTTCGATCCTTCCGATCCGTTCCGGGAGTACCGCGCCGGCGTCGACGCCGCGCGCGCCCAGTGGTTTCCCGGCCCCTTCAGCAGCGTCGACCTCGTCCTCCGCACCGCCGCCTCCGACGACGGACGGACCCGGTCCGTGCTGCTCCGCGGACGGACCACCCTCGGCTCCTGGTCCACCTCCGCCTGGGCCGGCTCCCTCGACGGGCACGCCGCCGCCTCCGCTGCGGCCGAGGGCGCCGTCGGGGCGTGGGCGCTCCGGGGTGAGGTCGAGGTGCGCAGGACCGGCGCAGGCGCAACCGTCGCCCGGGCGGCCGTCGGCACCGACCGGCGCCTGTCCGTCCTCGACCGGGATCTGTACCTCGTGCTCGAGCTCCAGCGCGATGGCCTCGCGCCCGCTCGCGCCCGCGAACTGCCCGGCGTCCTGACTTCCGACCCCTTCCGCCGTGGCCAGATCCAGCTCCTCGCCCGCGACGCCGCCGCCGCCGACGCGTCGTGGCAGATCCACCCCCTCCTCGGCCTCGAGTTCCTCCTCCTCGCCGACCTCGACCGCGGCAGCGCTCTCCTCGCACCTGCCGCCTCCGTCTCCCTCTCCAACGAGTCCACGCTCCGCGCCGGCCTCTACCTGCCCGCAGGCTCCCGCTCCCTCGCCGCTCCCGCCGTCCCCGCCACCGCGTTCGGCGCGACTCCCGAGACCGCGTACCTGTCCCTCACCCTCTTCTTCTGACCCGCCGCAGCCCGACCCAGCCGCCGCCCGGCCGCCCCCATATTGACCCGCCAGTAACGTCCAACCTACACCTGTTTCCCTCTATGCATCCCCTTGACGTAGTCCTTCTCCCCACACATAGTTGACCTCCGAGTCAATTAGGAGGTCACGTGAAGGGTGCCAGCGCCGAGTGTCGATGGGAGCGGAGGCCGGAGGAGCGGCCGGAGGAGCTGCTCCAGGCCGCCCTCGAGACGTTTGCCCGCAAGGGATACGGGGGAACGCGTCTGGAGGAGGTTGCGGCGGCGGCGGGCGTTTCGAAGGCGACGGTCTACCACTACTTCGAGGGGAAGGAGGACCTGCTCCGGCAGGCGATCCGCAGCCGGCTTCGAGCGTCGTTCTCGGAGGCGGAGGCGCACCTCGAGGAGATGGACGCGCCGGCGTCGGTGCGTCTGCGGTGGCTGATGCGGCGAGGGTGGGAGATCTGGCTGACGGATTCGTGGGGCCGGGTGACGCGTCTGGTGATCGGTCTCGCCTCGGAGCTGCCGGGTCTGTTCGAGCTGTGGGCGCGAGAAGGTCCGCTGGAGGGCTGGGGCGCGGTGGAGCGCCTCATCGAGGAAGGCAAGGAAGGCGGGGAGTTCCGGAAGGACGTGGACGCGAAGGTGGCGGCGCGGCTGATGATCTCCGCCTTCACGCAGCAGGCGCTGCTCCACGTGCACTACGGAATCGGGGAGATCGATCCGTGCGACATGGACAGGATGTTCGATTCGGGAATGGAGCTATACATGGCGGCGTTGCGGACGCGAGCGGGAGGAGAGGCGTGAGGCGGGGAGCGACGTTTCTGGCGACGTCGCTTGCTGCGGCGCTTGCGCTGGCGGCGCCTCTCGCGGCGCAGCAGGCTGCGTCGGCGCACGCCGGGGCCGGCGACACGGTGCACGTGAGCCTGGAGGAAGCGATGGCGGCGGCGCGGCGGCAGTCGCCGCAGGCAACGGCGGCGCTGGCCCGTGCTTCGGCGGCGGATGCCCGGGTGAGTGAGGCGCGCAGCGCGCTTCTGCCCCAGCTCGGGGCGCACGCGACGAGCGTGACGCGATCCTTCAACCGCCAGTCGTTCGGGATCGACTTCCCGGTGCCGGAGGGATCGGAGCCGCTGCCGTACCTCATCGGCCCGTTCACGGAGCAGGACGCGCGGGTGACGGCGCAGATGCAGCTCTTCGACGCGAGCTCGTGGCAGCGCCTGCACGCGGCGAAGTACGGAAACGAGGCGGCGGCGGCCGAGGCGGACGCGGCGGCGGCGGACGCCTCGATGATGGCGGCACAGGCGTATCTCGGTCTGGCGCGGGCCCAGGCGCTGCTGCGGGCGCGGACGGCGGATACGCTGATCGCCGGGCGCCTGCTGGGGATTGCCGGACAGCAGAAGGAGGCGGGGGTCGCCACGGGGATCGACGTCACGCGGGCCCGCGTCCGGATGGCGGCGGCGCGGACGGCGTGGATCGAGGCGGCGGGTGCGGTGGATCGCGCTCGGGTCGCTCTTCGGCGGGCGATGGGCTCGACGTCCGCGGTCCCCATCGAGGTCGATTCTCTGGTCGTGACGGCGCCGACGGCGCCGACGAGCGCGGACTCGCTGGTGGCCCTGGCGCTGACCCGGCGTCCGGAGCTTCAGGCGGCGCAGCAGCGTGTCGCGGCCGCCCGCTCGGCACGCCGGGCCGCGGGCATGCAGATCCTGCCGAAGCTCGGCCTCTCCGGCGACTACGGGTACGATGGACCGCGCTTCGGCAACTCCATCGCGACGCATACCATTGCCGTGCAGCTGAGCTGGAACGCGTGGGATGGCGGTCGACGGGGCGCGGTGGAAGACGAGCAGGAGGCGCAGCTCCGGGAGACCGAGGCGATGGCGCGTGACCGAGTGCTCGTCGTCGAGGCGGAGGCCCGGGACGCTGCCGTCGCGCTCGCGACGGCCCGGTCGGCGCTGGCGACGACCCGGGAGCGCCTGAGCCTGGCGCAGCAGGAGCTCGAACAGGCGGAGGCCAGCTATCGGGAAGGGCTTTCGGGAAGCCTGGACGTGATCACGGCGCAGCAGGGGCTGGTGGAGGCTCGCACGGACTACATCGACGCGGTGTACGCGGCGGATGCGGCGGAAGTGGCGGCACGACGGGCGGCAGGGACGCTGGTCCCGACCGCGGCGGGAAACTGAACGAAACGGGATGGAGCGAGACATGGCGACGGATACGGAAGGCCGGGGCGTGAAGCCGGCCTCGACGGATACGACGACGAACGGGGACGGTCGCCCGGCGGCAGCCCCGACCGGCGGCGGCAGGCGGCGGGTGATCCTCATCGTGGCCGGGCTTGCGGTTCTCGCCGGCCTCGGCTGGGGCGTCAGCAAGCTGCTGTACGCCCGCACCCACGAGTCCACCGACGACGCGCAGCTGGAGGGGCACATCGTGCCCATCGCCGCGAAAGTCCCCGGCTTCGTGCAGCGGGTCTTCATCTCGGACAACCAGGCGGTGCAGGCCGGGGACACCCTCTTCACCCTGGAGTCCCAGGACTACCGGGTGAAGCTGGCGCAGGCCGAGGCCGACGAGGCTGCCGCGCAGGCGGCCGCGAAGAACGGGTCGGCGGCGGCGGCCGTCGGTGAGGCGTCCGCCCACCGCGGCGCGGCGCGGGCCAACGTGGACGCGGCGCAGGCCGCGTACGACCGTGCGAAGCGCGACTACGAGCGGCTGAAGGGGCTGGCGGAAAAGGACATCGCCTCCCAGTCGCAGCTCGATGCCGCCGAGGCCGCCTACCTCTCGGCGCAGGCCGCCCTCGCCGCCGCGCGGGAGCAGGCCCAGGGCACGAGCGCCGGCGTCTCCGGCGCCCGCGCCCAGGTCCGCACCGCGGACGCCCGGCTGGCGGCCGCGCAGGCGGCGGTTCGCGCCGCCGAGCTGCAGCTCTCCTACACCGTGGTGACCGCGCCCGTCTCCGGACGCGTCTCCAAGAAGTCCGTCGAGGAAGGCCAGTACATCCAGCCCGGGCAGCCGCTGCTGTCCATCGTGGACGAGAACGACGTCTGGGTGGTCGCGAACCTCAAGGAGACGCAGCTCTCGGACGTGAAGCCCGGCGAGAGCGTCGACATCGACGTCGACGCCTACGGCGGCCACACGTTCCACGGCACGGTCGAATCGATACAGGCCGCGACGGGCGCGAAGTTCGCACTCATCCCGCCGGACAACGCCACCGGCAACTTCACGAAGGTCGTGCAGCGGGTGCCCGTGAAGATCCGGATCGCGAACCAGGACGGCTACACGCTGCGGCCCGGCCTTTCCGTGAGCGTATCCATCGACACGAAGAGCGGCGGCAGCGACGGCTCGAAGGTCGCCGCCGGCGGCGCTGCGGCGGCGGGCGGCGCTGCGGCAGCCGGGGCCGATCCGGCGGCCGGGGCCGACGCCCATCGATGAGCCGGACGAACGGAACCGGGAGCGCCCCCCACGCCGATCCGTACGCGTTCAAGTGGATGATCGCGCTGGGGGTCACCCTGGCGAGCATGATGGAGCTCGTCGACACGAGCATCATCAACGTGGCGCTGTCCGACATGAGCGCCAACCTGGGCGCGACCATCGACGAGATCACGTGGGTGAGCGTCGGCTACATCCTCGCGTCGGTCGTCGTCCTGCCCATGACCGGCTGGCTTTCGTCGTACTTCGGGCGCAAGCGATACTTCCTGTGGTCCATCGCCATCTTCACGGTGGCGAGCTTCTTCTGCGGACAGGCGCATTCCCTCACCAGCCTCGTCGTGTGGCGGATCGTGCAGGGTCTCGGCGGCGGCGCGCTGATCTCGACGTCGCAGGCGATCCTGTTCGAGGCGTTCCCACCGGCGGAGATGACCATGGCGGCCGCCGTGTTCGGCATTGGCATGATGATCGGCCCGGCGATCGGCCCGACGCTGGGCGGCCTCATCGTCGACCGGTTCACATGGCCGTGGATCTTCTTCGTCAACCTCCCCATCGGGCTGCTCGCCCTGATGGTCGTGAGCGCCTACGTTCGTGACTCGGTGCACCAGTCGAAGCCCGGCCGGATCGACATCCCCGGCTTCGCGCTGCTGGCCCTCGGCATCGGCTCTCTCCAGTTCGTCCTCGAGCGGGGCGAGTACCATGACTGGTTTGCGTCCGGCCTCATCGTCGGCTTCAGCATCGTCGCCGCCGTCTCGCTCCTCCTGATGATCTGGTGGGAGCTGCGGGTGGACGAGCCCGTGCTCAACCTGCGCATCCTCAGGGACCGCTCGCTGGCGTCCGGCTCGGTCTTCGCCTTCGTCCTCGGGATGGCGCTCTACGGCAGCGTCTTCGCCCTGCCGCTCTTCATGCAGATCCTGCTGGGCTACGACGCCGAGACCACCGGCTGGCTCCTCCTGCCCGGCGCCCTCGGCAGCGCGTTTGCCATGTTCGGCATCGCCCGCTTCGGGGACCGCATCGACATGCGCTGGCTCGTGGTCGGCGGAGCACTGATCCTTGCCTACTCGATGCACCTGCACGCGAACTTCACGCTGGAAACCGGACCTCATGACTTCCTCTGGCCCGTGTTCCTGCGCGGGTTCGGAACGGGCATGATGTTCGTGCCGCTCGCCTCGTCCGCGCTGGCGAACCTGCACGGACGCGACATGGCCGAAGGTACGGCCATCTTCAACCTGACGCGGCAGCTCGGCGGCAGCATGGGCATCGCCTTCCTGGCGACGCGCCTGACCGCGGCCACGGCCCGCAATCGCGCAGTCCTGACCGAGCACGTCTCGCTCTACGATCCAGCGACGCGGGAGCGCCTTGCGGCCATGACCCACGCCTTCAACGGGGCCGGCTTCGACCCCTTGAGCGCCGCACGGAAGGCCTTCGGAGCCCTCGCCGGGCAGCTCCAGCTCCAGGCCTTGACCCTCTCCTACGAGGGGACGTTCCGCCTCGTCGGCATCATCATGGTGTGCAGCATTCCCCTCGTGCTGCTGCTCCGTCGCCCGTCGGGCGACATCGGCCCGGGACACTAGCCGGCGCCACCCGGCGCGCGCCTTGCACCGCTGTCTCGCCCACGACGCGAACAGACGGAGCATACGATGCAGCGCTATCCATACGCCCTCACCCTTCTCGCGGCCGCACTCGTCGCCTGTGGCGGGGATTCTGCCGCCGCCCGGGCCTCCTCGGCCGGCGCCCCGGCCGCGGCCGAGACATCTTCCGCGGAGCGTGCCCCCGCCGGCGTCGCCGACGCGTTCGGCAACGGGGACGCCACCCTGTCGGACTCGGTGATCGAGCGGGACCGACTGAGGGAGGACTGGCGGCGGTTCACACCGGAAGACTCCGCCCGCCAGGCAGCCGGAGCGGATTCCGCCTCGAGCGGCTCGGCGGCCGCCGTGAGCTCACCCGACTCCGAGTCCGTCGGGGACATCGGGCCCGCCTCGATGAAGCGGCCCGACGTGCACGTGCCGCTCTCCGGAGACGTCGCGGGCCCGTCGGTCGCAAAGGTGCAGATCCTCCTGGACCGGGCGCTCTTCTCGCCGGGCATCATCGATGGTCGGTGGGGAAAGAACACGTCCAAGGCGGTGTACTGGCTGCAGCACCGGGAGGGGCTGGAGGCGACGGGGAAGGTCGACGCGGAGACGCTGCGCCGGCTCCGCAGTCTCGCCGGACGGAACGGTGAGTCCGTGACGTCCCATTCGCTCACGGCGGACGAGGTGAGCGGTCCCTTCGTGGACATCCCCGACGACGTCTACGCGAAGGCGAAGCTGGACTGCCTGTGCTATCAGTCCCTCGGGGAGAAGCTCGCGGAACGCTTCCACACCAGTCAGGACATGCTCGAGCGCCTGAACCCGGATGTGTCCCTCGGCTCCCTGTCCGCGGGCGACCGCATCCTCGTCCCCGAGGTGCGGGACTCGACGGCGCACGCGCAGGGCGACGTCGCCCGGATCGTCATCTCGGACGGCGGACACTACGTCCACGCCGAGGACGCCGGCGGCAGGATCCTCTACCACTTCCCGTCCACGCTCGGCGCCTCCTACGCCCCGTCGCCGAGTGGGAAGTTCTCGGTGGAGTCCATCAGCTGGGACCCGAAGTGGCACTATCAGCCGGACCTCCTGAGTCACGAGCCCGATACGCTGAAGGACGCCATGCTTCCGCCGGGCCCGAACAACGCCGTCGGGATCGTCTGGATGCAGCTCTCGAAGCCCCACTACGGCATCCACGGCACCAGCGCCCCGGAGACGATCGGCTACGTCACGTCCCACGGCTGCGTCCGCCTCACGAACTGGGACGCACGCCTCCTCGCACACCGGGTGCATCCCGGCATTCCAGTCCGCTTCGTCGACGGAGACCGCCGGGTGGCGGACGGCGGCTAGGCTGCGCTCGGGCCGTGCGCCGGGCGGAGCGGAGCGTGCGGCGGGCGGGCCGTGCGTGAGGCGGGCCGTGCGCCAGGCGGAGCGGGCGGAGCGTGCGGCGGGCGGAGCGTGCGGCGGGCGGAGCGTCACAAGTCGTGTGCGTCAGCGCTTCGATTGTCGCGTTGTGCCTGTCGGACGACGCGAATGCGTCGATCCTGCGCGGCCGCCGGGGACGGCTCGCCACGATTGCACCGGAGTCCGCCACAAACGTGGCATTCGATCAGGACGCCCACAGGATCGGTCATATTCATCCGCCGCCCCCGCCGCCCCCGCCGCTCCCGCCGCTCCCGCCGCTCCCGCCGCCCCCGCCGCTCCCGCCGCCCCCGCCGCCCCCGCCGCTCCCGCCCGGTGCTATGCCCCGGACGTCGCGTCGCCGGTGCCCGGCAGTAGTGCCCGATGCGTTCCACCCAATGGCGCCGACGCCAGACCGACCCGCGTGAGGAATTCGTTGAGCTTCGGTATCGGCGTCAGCTCGCCGTCACTGATGGCCGCGATCTCCTCCTCCTCTCGCCAGCGCGCCTCCAGGGCTTCGAGCTCCAGCTCCAGCATGCGCCGTTCGGTGTCGTCGTTGACTGCGATCTCGAGGGCGAGGGAGAGCATGGGGTTCTTGCGGCGGCTCGACTCCTTGAGCTGAAAGCCGTTGTGGGCGAGCTGGCGGGCAAGGGCGGTGGGCGAGCCGGCCTCCTCGATGTACGACGTCGCCTCCTTGACGTGCTTCTCCTTGCCCCCGGCGTAGTTGCGGTATGCCAGCACGCGCCGGAGGACGTGGTCGGCGGAGACGCCCGTGAAGTAGTAGCCGCCTTCCTCGCTGTGCCGGGATCCACACACCCGGCACTTCATGCGCAGCGCCATGTCGTCGTCAGGGCCGGTGACGACCTGGAGCTGCTTCGCCTCCCGGAAGCGCAGGCGGTCGAGCACGTCGCCGCACGCAGGACAGACGAGCGCCCCCTTCCATGCGGTCCGACCGTAGCGACGCCACCGGTCGATGTCGCTCAGGTAGTTGTGGCCGTACATGCCGCCGATCCCGGCGAACCCACCCGCGAATGCGAGAGCGCCCTGGGCCACGACCATGAGCCCGATCTGGACGTAGTGCAGCTTCTTCGAGCGGTCGCGCCTCCGCAGGATCTCGCGCCCGTAGCGCCACCACGCCTCCTCGCGGAGCTGTGCCTTCCCGACGCGCACGATCTCGAGGTCTTCCGCCCTGAGCAGCGCGATGTGCTCCGTCTGCGAGAGGAGCCGGGCCCGGTCCGTGGTCAGGCGGTCGAGCTCCTCGAGGGCCTCCCACCGCTCCTCGATGGGCGCGAGACTCCAACGCCCGCACATGCGGCAGGTGGCCCAGAGCCGCCCCCGCTGCGGGTCGTACGCGATGCGTCGCCCGACGGGGAAGTGCTCCAGCGATTCGTTCGATTCGAAGGGATGGTGGCAGAAGACGCAGTGGTCGAACATCCAGCCTCCGGTGGCGTGGGCATGCTCCCTACATACAATACGGATGCGCGGGATGTTCAGATTCCGGGGAGCCGCCGATGACGAGGGAGAAGGCCAGGGAGATCGAGCTGCGGTCCGGATGCTGGCGCGTCGCCAGCCGGATCGGGACGGCGGTACGCTTCGAAGCCGCGGACGGATCCGGCGGGTGGCTCGAGACGGGCGAGGTCTCGGGCGACGACGTCGCCCCGACCGACGCCGGCGAAATCCGGGAGCGTGCCCGGGACGCCGTCCGGCGCGGCTGGACGGACGCCCGGGGCGACTGGATCGCGGAGGTGGATCGCGTCGAGCTGAGCTGCGGCGGCTGTGATCCGGCGCGGTTCCTTCATGTCACCGCGCCCGACGGCAATCGCGAAACCTGGGAGCTGCGCCCCGGGGCGCGCCTCGGGGACCTCACCCCTTCGGAGCTTTCCGCTCTCGCTTCTCCGCCGTGAGGCGGCGGTGCACCTCGGCGTTCTCCAGCCACGGCTTGCGCTGGAAGTAGCTCTTCGACAGCTGCGCCACCACCGGAGAGAGCAGCAGCAGGGCGATCAGGTTCGGAAAGATGACGATCCCGAGGAAGACGTCGCCCAGGTCCCACGCCACCGTGAGCGGCAGGACCGCGCCCACGAAGTGCATGATCACGTACACGATCTTGTACGGGAGCACGGCCTTCGACCCGAACAGGTAGTTCGCGCACCGGTCCCCGTAGTAGCTCCACGAGATGGCGGTCGAGATGGCGAAGAGGATGACCGAGATGAGCACCACGTAGTCGCCCCACTTTCCGGGCAGACCTTTCTCGAACGCCAGCATCGTGAGCGGCGCGGCGCTCTCGACGGCCATCCCGTACAGCGACGCGTACGTTTCTCCGCCCGGGCCTTCTGCCGTCCCGGCGTCCGGATGGATGACACCGTTGAACGGCTGCGTCTCCGCCGCGTCCGTGAAGAAGCGATCCACGGAGACCTCGTGCCAGGCCAGCTTCGGGGCGCCGTCGCCCTCGTAGACGGGCGTCCCGTCCTCGACCACGATCTCGTCCGGCGGCTCGGTGGCCGCGGGGCGGCCCGTCGCGTTCGGGGCGACGTAGCTGAGATCGCCACCGCCGAGCGTGATCTCCGTCGGCACGCGCTCCGTGTAGACGCCCGTGATGATGATCGTCAGCGCGGTGAGCGTGCAGATCACGATCGTGTCGATGAACGGCTCGAGCAGTGCGACGACGCCCTCGGAGACCGGCTCGTCCGTCTTCGCCGCGGCGTGGGCGATGGGTGCCGAGCCCTGCCCGGCCTCGTTCGAGAACAGCCCCCGCTTCACGCCCCACATCATCGTCACCAGCACGGCGCCCACGCCCGTGCCCGCCACGCCCGCCGTCGGGTTGAAAGCGTCGTGGAAGATCATGGCGAAGCTCGGCCCGATCTGGCCGATGTTCATCAGGATCACGTACAGGCAGCCCATCACGTAGATGGCGGCCATGGCCGGCGCCAGGATCGACGTGACCCGGCCGATCCGGCTGATGCCGCCGAGGATCACCGCGCCCACGATGGAAGCCGTGATCAGGCCCGTGATCCACGGCGCCACGCCCCACGTCGTCTGCACCGAGTCGGCGACCGTGTTGGCCTGGATCCCGTTTCCCGTCAGGAAGGCCGTCGTGCCAAGCATCACGGCGAAAAAGACCGCCATCCACTTCCAGTTCGGACCGAGACCCCGCTCGATGTAGTACATGGGCCCGCCGGAGACGGAGCCCTCCCAGCGGTTCGGGTCCAGGTCGACCTTCTCGACTTGGCGGTAGTATTGCGCCAGCGTGACCTCGGTGAACTTCACGGCCATTCCCAGGAACGCCGTGGTCCACATCCAGAACAGCGCGCCCGGCCCGCCCCAGTGGATCGCGATGGCCACGCCCGCGATGTTGCCGATCCCGACCGTCGCCGACAGCGCCGTCGTCAGCGCCTGGAAGTGGGAGACGTCGCCCGGCTCGTCGGGGTCGTCGTACTTTCCGCTCGTCACGCCGAAGCCGTGCGGCAGCCGTCGGATCTGGACGAACCCCAGGCGCAACGTGAGGAAGATTCCCGTGCCCAGAAGGGCCATGACAACGAATGGGATCTTCTCGTCGCCGGCCTGGATGCCCGAGCTCCAGACCAGGTTGTTCAGCCAGTCCACGACGTTCTGAAACGATTCCATGCAGCCCCCTGTGGCGAGTCGAGAGGCGGTAGAATGGCCCGGCCCCGGTCGGGGGGCAACCCGCATCGCCCGATGGCTGCGCCACTTCGCCCTGTCCGGACGGCCGTCGCGAGCCACCCCATGCGCCCCCGCGTGCTTGAATCCGCGCCGGCATGACACCACATTCCGGCCTTCCGAGGACCCCCTCCGAAAGGCCGACATGGCGCGCACGCGACGCTGTTGGCTCGTGAAGAGCGAGCCGGGGACCTACTCGATCGACGACCTGCGACGGGATGGTGCGACGTTCTGGAGCGGAATTCGGAACTATCAGGCGCGCAACTTCCTGCGCGACGACGTGCGTCGCGGGGACGAAGTGCTCTTCTATCACAGCAGCGCGAGCCCGCCGGGCGTGGCGGGCCTGGCCCGCGTGGCCAGCGACGCCCGCCCCGATGAGACGGCCCTCGATCCCGACAGCGCGGGCTACGATCCGAAGGCGAGCGCCGACGAGCCCCGCTGGTACGGCGTCGACATCGCCTTCGTCGAGCGGTTCGGGGAGATCGTCCCCCTCGCCCGTCTCCGCCGGACGCCCGGGCTCGAAGACATGCTCGTGGCCCGGAACAGCCGGCTCTCGGTGCAGCCGGTCACGCCTGCGGAATTCGAGATCGTTCGGGCCCTGGGGCGCGAGGGGAAATAGCCCGACGGGGTGCCGGGCGACGTCGCCCTCGATGTGGCAGGGTGGGATCCGCGGCCCCGGCGCCCGCGCGCGCCGGGGCGCACCGCGTCAGCGCAGGATGCGCCCGACGAGGTAGCCCGTGACGGCGGCGATGGCGAGGGAGCGGATCGGCTTCGATCGAACGGTGTCCTCGAGGTCGTCACGCATGCGGGTCAGCTCGGTGGCGCGGACGTACTCCGCGGCGTCTTCCAGGCCGTCGCCCAGCCGGTCGGCCGCCGGGGCGACCCGTCGAACCGTTCCGCCCTGGGTCTCCGCCTTTCTTGCTGCCCGATGCAGCGCATCGCCCGCCTGCTCCAGTCCATCGCCAGCCCGGTCCCGCACCGCACGGGTGCGGTCCCCGTCCGAGCGGGCGTCCGCGTCCAGGTCCATCTCGATGCGCCCGTGGCTCGTGGCGCGCCCGTGAGGCCCGCTCGGTTCCGCCATGGTCATCCGTCCTTTCGGGGGGTGCGGGCTCAGCCCGTGATTCGCTGCTTCAGCGCCTTCACTTCCCGCTTTGCAAAGCGGGCGTCCTCCTTGAGCGTCTCGGCCGTTGCCTTGGGCTTCACGCTGCGGGACTTCATGCCCTCCAGCGCGGACCCGGTCAGCAGGCCGCCCGTCAGGAGCAGGAGCCCGGCCGTGATGGCCGCTCCGCCCCAGTACGAGCCGCCGAGCAGGACGCCGATTCCGAGGATCAGCGCGACCACAGCGGCGAGACCGCCCAGGATCACCATCCCGAGGGCGGCGACGATCTTCACCGAGTCCGTCGCCATGCCCACGGCGGTCTCCTTCAGCTCCAGCTTCGCCAGCTCGATCTCGTGCCGGACGAGCTCGCCCGTGTCGCTCGCCAGCTCCTTGAACAGCGCGGCGAGGCTGCGCTCGTCGTCGCTCGTCGTCGCGGGCAGGAGATGATCGCCGGGTATCGGCCTGGTTGCCATGGCTTCGGCTCCTCGGGATGGGAGCGGCGCGAGGCGCCGCCTGGACACGTCCACGGGTCGCAATGCTTATGCCATGCGCGGCCCGGTGCAAGATCCCCGTTCTCAGCACCTCCGGGCGCCTTGCCGGCCGACCGGAATGTCGCCGCGCGTAGGCCGCGACGCTAGCTTGTGGCCATGGCTCGCTGGCTTCGCAACGTGCTGCTGGGCGTCGCGCTCCTCGTTCTGGGCGTCTTCGCCTTCCTGGGGCTCCTCTTCCTCACGCGCGGCACGCCCCTCAGCTACGTCGCCGGCGTGGGCGCCTCCGCCGAGCCGCCCGCCGTCGGAACCCCGGCGTTCGCCTCCACCGTGTCTCTCCTGACCGGCGCCCCCCTCGGCCCCGCCGCGTCCGTCGCCATCACCGCCGACGGGGATGAAACGTTCCCGCTCCTGTGGCGGGACCTGCGGTCGGCGCGACGGAGCGTCACCGCGGAGATCTACTTCGCCGAGCCCGGTGTCGTCGCCGATTCCCTCGCCGCCGTGCTCGCGGGACGGGCACGGGCCGGGGTCCGCGTGCTCCTTCTGTACGACGCCTTCGGCACCACCCTCGGCAGCGACTACTTCGAAGCCCTGCGCCGCGCGGGCGTCCGGGTGGCGGAGTTCCGGCCGGTCCGTTGGTTCTCCCTGCACAAGGCCCAGCAGCGGGCACACGTCCGGGCGTTCGTCGTCGACGGCCGCGTGGGCTGGACGGGAGGCGTCGGCATCGCGGATGCATGGCTGGGCACCGGCCGTAGCGCCGGCTCGTGGCGCGACACGAACGCCCGCTTCACCGGCTGGCCCGTGTCCCAGCTCCAGGCAGCGTTCGTCGTGAACTGGGTCGAGGCAACGGGCGAGCTACTGACCGGCGACATCTTCTTTCCCCGGGCGCCGGCGCCGGCCGGCGACTCGATCCTCGCCGCCGTCGTACACTCGGCTCCCGGCCTGGGCAGCACCGTGGCCGAGCGGCTGCTGGCCCTCTCCATCGCCGGAGCGCGCCGCTCCCTCTACGTGACGAACGCGTACTTCATCCCGGACGACGACTTCCGCCGACTCCTGATCGACGCCGCCTCCCGGGGCGTCGACGTCCGCGTCCTGGTGCCGGGCGAACACACGGACGTTCCTCTCACCCGCCTGGCGGGTTCCCGGAACTACGAAGAGCTCGTCCGCGGCGGTGTCCGCATCTACGAGTACCGGCCCGCCATGATCCACGCGAAGACGCTCGTCGTCGACGGCCTGTGGAGCCTGGTCGGCAGCATCAACTTCGACAACCGGAGCATCGCCCTCAACAACGAGGCGACCCTCGCCGTCCAGGACCCCGCCACCGGCGCTACCCTCGATTCGCTCTTCTTCCGCGACCTCCGATACGCCCGCGAGATCCGCCTGCCCGAGCTGCAGCACCCCTCCCTCTGGCAGCGCATCCAGCAGTCCGCCGCCGCCCTCCTGGGCCGTCTACTCTGAAGCAGAAGGGCGCCGCCCCTCCGGACGACGCCCTCCTTCCGCTCCCCGCCTCAGCCTCAGCCTAAGCCTCAGCCTCAGCCTCAGCCTCAGCCTACCATCCCGGCATGATCTGGAAGCCCCAGTGCCAGCCCTTCTGCGGCCGCTGGAACGGGTACGCATAGTACGCCTCCAGAACCATGAAGCCGAGGATGTTCATGCGAGCACTCACGCCGGCGCTGAAGACCGGGTGGTGCTCACAGCCTGGATCGCCCACGCTGGTGCACGCCGAGAGGTCGGACAGGTTGCGGACGTAGGTCAGGCTCGCCGGACTGTTCTGTCCCCACGCCAGGGCGCCGTCGGCGAAGAAGCTCAGCTCCGTGGGCAGGTACGGAAAGTTGATGAGGCCGAACTGCTCCACGCCCAGCAGCGGGATACGGAGCTCCATGTTCGCCACGGCCAGTCGGGAGCCGATGAGCTGGTCCATCGCCTGGCACCCCGTGAAGGAGCTGGTTACCGCCGAGCTCGTGTTGCACTCCGACTGGTCGAACGAGTTCGGATCGTAGCCGCGGACGTACCATTCGTAGCCCGCGAACAGCGGCTGTATCGCGTTGGCCTCGGAGTCCCTCCCGTAGCGGCCGTAATGATAGCCGCGCACTGCGAAGGTTACCGGGTTCGCGAAGAAGTAGCGCCGGTAGTCGGCGGTGACCGACGTGAACTGGAGGGATCCGAACGTGGGAGACACTTCGAAGCGCGAGCGGCCGCCCTGGATCGGGGAAGTGAAGCCGAACACGCTGAAGTCGCTGACCAGCGCCGCCGAGGCCTGCATCAGGTTCAGCGCCGGGGGTGTGGCGCCGCCCGAGACCTTCCTCTGGTCGAGCACCTGGCCCGTCGGCGTGACGATGTACTGCTGGATCTCACGATTGTAGCTGTAGCGGGTGTAGCCACCCTGGAACTCGATCCGGCGCACCTGGGAGAACGGATACTGCACCAGGCCCTGGGCCTGGTCGATGTAGATGCGGTCGAAGTAGTCGTTGATGGCGTACGTGCCATCCCCGTTGTCCTGCACGCCGCGGTACAGCAGCAGGTACGGGATGTGCCCGACCACGGCCCCCCAGTTCCACCGGTGGTCCAGGTTCACGTACTGGGCCATCCCGCCGATGTCCTTCACGGTCCCGTTCGCCTGGATGGCGGCGGCCAGCTGCTGGTTCCCCAGCATGTCGCTGAAGTAGGCCGAAACACCGCCGGCTACGCCGGTTCCGAACGTGCTCGTCGCCACGCCGAGGGAGGGCGGTCCGATCATGTCCAGGCTCAGCCCGCCCTGGTAGGGCTTCTCGGTGAAGTTCGCGCCGGAGGGGAGCCCCGTCGTCGGGTCGTTGAGATAGGCGTAGACCGGGCCCTCCGTCACGTCCGCGACCGGCGGCAGCACGTCACCCTGGTAGGCGACGTTCGCCTGCGGCTGCACCGGCTCGCCCTGCGCAGCGGCCGGGCCCAGCGCCATCACGTTGAAGCCCTGCTTGTTGAAGACGGAGAACGCCAGGCGCCCGTCCTTCGCAATCGTGATGGCCGGCGACTTCTCCGTCAGTCCGCTCACCCCCGTGGCGACGTGGGTCACGCGGAAGAGACGACCGGACGTCAGCTCGACGCGGAAGATGTCCGGCACGCCGTCCGGATCCGCGATGAAGTAGACACTCTTCCCGTCGGGGGCGAACACCGGGTTGATGTTCTTCGCGTCCGGGAAGAGCTGGAGCTGCTTGCTCTCCCCGGAAGCAACGTCCATGATCGCCACGCTCATCGGCGAGTACGTCAGCTTCTGGAAGTCGGTCCGCGCTCCTGCGTCCGTCGTGTAGGCCAGCAGCGTTCCGTCCGGCGACCACGCCGGCTGCAGCTCCGCCGTCCGCCCCTCCGTCAGCTTCCGGACGGCGCTCGTCTCCAGGTCGTACACGTACAGGTCCGAGATCCCGCCCACGTTGCCCGTGAACGCGATCCGCGACCCGTCCGGCGACCACGTCGGATCACCGATCGCGCCGATCTCGTCCGTCTTCAGCGTCTGCTCGATCTTCCCGTTCGAGGTGTTCAGGACCACCAGCTTCTGGTCGCCGTCCTCGAACACCACCGTTACGAACCGCTCCCCGTCGGGCGAGAAAGAGCCCGACGAGTTCATGAAGCTCAGCGCGTCGAAGTGCGTGTCCGTCGCCGAGCTCGTCAGCTTCCGGATCACTTCGCCCGTGTGCGCGTCCGCGAGATAGAGATCGATGGAGAACAGGCCCCGTTCCGAAAGGAACGCCAGGTAGCGCCCGTCCTGGCTCAGCACCGGCGCCAGGTTCTGCGTACCCGTGCCCTTCCGTGTCGGCCCCACGAGCAGAGTGCCCACGCTGTCCGGATGTGTCCGGTCCGCGATGATCGGCTGCTCCGCCTCCTTCGTCGCCGCCGCCCACTCCGCCGACAGCGTGTCCACCGGGATTCCCAGCACCCGCCGCGACGCTGCCTCGAGACCCCGCTCCGTCGCGTACGTGTACATCGCCGGCACCGCACGGTCCCCGTACCGACCCGCGATGTAGCCCCACAACGCCTGGCCGTACCGGTACGGGAAGTACTTGCTCGACGTCGACAGATCCTTGATCGACGGGAAGTCCTCGTGCAGTACCGCGTCCCGCATCCACATCGCCGTGTTCGCGTCGACTCGGCCCAGCGACAGGAACTCCGCCATGCCCTCCACCATCCACAGCGGAACCCGACCCATCGCGGCGATCCCCGGACCCGTCTGCGACTTCGCCAGGTCGTACTGGAACGCGTGCACCAGCTCGTGCCCCATCACGTGATCCGTGTCGAAATAGTCCGCCGCCAGCGGGATCACGACACGGTCCTTCAGCCCCTCCGTCACGCCCCCCGTCGCCTCGTTCTGGAACCCGCTCAGCGTGTTCGTCTGCTCGAAGTCGGCGTGGTTCGCGTACAGGATGATCGGCTTCTTTTCCTGGAACGTGTGCTGGAACAGGTCCGAGTGCCGCACGTACCACCGCTCCGCCATTCGCGCGGCGTCCTCCACCGCTTCCTTCTCCGCCGGGTAGTAGTAGACGTTGAAGTGGTCCGTGGACAGGACCCGGAAGTCAAAATCCTCGTACTGCACCTTGTTGCGGCCGAAGTACTGCGCGCTGGCGCGCGCCGGCACCAGCCCGATCAGGGCCGTCAGGGCCACGAAAACGATGGCGAGCCGGCGGAAGGACATGGGCTTCTCGCTCGTGTGGAGGGTTCCCCGCGGGCTTCTGGCTTTCTGCGTCTCCCGTCCCGCGGGCGACGTGCGGCGCTGTCCTCGCCGGGGTCGCAAGGCCTGTACCGTGCACCGTGCCCCTCTAACCCGCCGCGCCCTGCCAAGGTTCCGTCCCGTAGTCGTGGGAATTTGCAATCCCCGGGCATTGCACTTTGCAACGACCGTTACTACCTTGGGGGCCATCCTCCCCTGCCGGTCGCTGCGCGGCCGGCCTGACCCGTTGTCCGATGTCCCGAACGCTGGCAGGCGATGAAACGCCCCATCCCGCTGCTGCGGTGGCTCTTCCTGGGCCGGTTCGCGGTTGCCGCAGGGGTCTTCACGGGTGCGCTCCTGGTGTGGCCGCGAGCGGCGCCGCAGACGACGCTGGTCGCGACGCTGCTGCTGCTGGTGACCATCGGGGTCACGCTGGTGAGCGCGTGGTGGACGTACGCGCGGGCGCCGTCGCCCGGCGTGAACTTCCTCTACGGGCAGGTCCTCTTCGACGTACTGGTGGTGACGGCGGTGGTGCACCTGACGGGTCCCGCCCGGAGCGACTTCGCGCCGCTGTACGTGATCGTCATCGCGGAAGCGTCGGTGCTGCTGCCGGTCCCGGGGGCGATGCTGATCGCGGCGCTTTCGAGCGTGCTCTACGTGGCGGACATCGTCTGGCAGGTGGGCGAGCCGCCGCGGTCGGTACTGGTGCAGATCGGACTGTTCGCCGGGATGGCGCTGGTGACGGGGCTTCTGGGGGACCGTCTTCGTCGGACGGGGACGGCGCTGGGGGCGCTCGAGTCGGAGCTGCGGCAGCTGCAGCTGGACACGACGGACATCCTGGAGACGCTGGACACGGGTGTGGTGACGATCGACGGGGAAGGGCGGCTGTTCTACATCAACCGCGCGGCGGAGGCGATCCTGGGTCTGGCGAGCTCGGAGTGGCAGGACCGACCGGTGCTGGCGGAGCTGGACCGGCGGGCTCCGGGACTTGGGGCGATGCTGCAGCGCACGGCGGTGACGCGGGAGCCGGTGTCGCGTTTCGAGACGTGGCTCGCGATCGGCGGCGCCACGCGGATGGTGGGGCTCCGGACGACGCCGCTGGACCGGGAGGGCACGCCGTGGGTGACGGCCGTGTGCCAGGACATCACGGACGGCAAGCAGGTGGAGGCGCTGCACCGGAGGACGGAGCGGCTGGAGGCGGTGGCGGAGCTGTCTGCGTCGCTCGCCCACGAGATCAAGAATCCGCTGGCCTCGATCCGCAGCTCGGTGGAGCAGTTGTCGGGCCCACGGCTGGGCCCTGGAGATCGCACGACGCTCGAGGGACTCGTGCTGAAGGAGTCGGACCGCCTGAGCCGTCTCCTGTCCGACTTCATCGACTTCACGGCGGTGCGGCTGGCCCATTCGGAAACGGTGGAGCTGGGGACGGTCGTCACGGAGGCGGTCGCGCTGGCGGAGCGGCATCCCGACGCGGCCCGGGCGGATGCCGTCGAGGTGAGCATCGCGGGAGGGCCGCTGCAGGTGGAGGGAGACCACGACCTGCTGCACCGCGCCGTGTTCAACCTCGTCCTGAACGCGATTCAGCACGGCGGCGAGCGCGGGCGCGTGCGCGTGCACATCGAGCCGGTGGCCGGTCCGGACCTGCCCCGCGGGGTGGACGCCGATGCCGCGGTGCGTCTGCAGGTGTCGGACACGGGACCGGGCATCGATGAGGGCGCGATGAGGCGGATCTTCGACCCGTTCTTCACGACGAGGCCGACGGGCTCGGGGCTGGGGCTGGCCCTCGTCTACCGGGCGGTGGAGTCCCACGGCGGCTTCATCTTCGTCGACGGCGGCCGGGGGCGAGGCGCCACGTTCACGGTCTACCTGCCCACGCATCGAACGCTTGTGGAGCACCCGAAGCAGGAGGCAACGGCATGAAGCCGAAGATCCTGGTCGTGGACGACGAGACCTCGATTCTGAACACGCTGGAGATCCTGCTCCGGGGGGAGGGCTTCGAGTACGCGTCCTCGACCAGCGGCCGGGATGCCATGGAGCGGCTGGACGCGTTCGCCCCGGACCTGGTCCTGACCGACGTCCGCATGCCGGGCGTGAGCGGCATCGATCTGCTGGCATCGATCCGGGAGCGGGATCCGGAGCTCCCCGTCATTCTGATGACCGCCCAGGCATCCCTGCAGTCGGCCGTCCAGGCGGTGAACCACGGCGCCTTCTACTACCTCCAGAAGCCGTTTGCCAACGCGGAGCTCGTTGCGCTGTGCCGCCGAGCGACGGAGACGCGAATCCTGAAGAGGGAGAACCAGGCGCTCCGCAGGGAGATCCGCCGCCGAAACGCGCCGCCCGGCGGACGACCCGTCGGCAGCAGCCGGAGCTTCACGGCCGTGCTGAAGCTCGCCGAGACGGTCGCGCCTACCGACTCGACGGTGCTCATCACGGGGGAGAGCGGTACCGGCAAGGAGATCGTGGCGCGCTACGTCCACGGGCTCTCGGAGCGGGACGGCGGCCCGTTCGTGTCCATCAACTGCGGGGCGCTGCCGGAATCGCTCCTCGAGTCGGAGCTCTTCGGCCACGTGAAGGGCAGCTTCACGGGGGCTGTCCGCGATCGGGAGGGGCACCTGGCGGCCGCCCGCGGCGGAACGCTCTTCCTGGACGAGGTCGGCGAGATGTCCGCCTCCCTGCAGGTCAAGCTCCTGCGCGCGCTCCAGGAGCGGGAGGTCGTGCCCGTCGGCGCGACGGAACCGGTCGCCATCGACGTGCGCGTCATCGCCGCCACGAACCGGGACCTCGAAGAGGAGGTGCGTCGGGGCACGTTCCGGAGCGATCTCTTCTACCGGCTGAACGTCATCTCCCTCCATTTGCCGCCTCTGCGGGAGCGGCCGGACGACGTGCCGCTGCTCGCCGAGCACTTCCTGCAGCGGCTGGCGGGGAAGAACGGCCACGACGGCGACGGCGCGCCCCTCAGGCTGTCGGATGAAGCCGAGGTGGCGCTGCAGGCCTACGACTGGCCCGGCAACGTGCGTGAGCTCGAGAACGCCCTCGAGCGTGCGGCCATCCTCTGCGAGGGCGCGCACATCGACGTGGGGGACCTGCCGGCGCGGGTCATCGAGCCGTCGCCGGTGCCGCTGGTCGGCGAGGCGCCGCCGCCGAACCCCACGCTGGAGTCCATCGAGCGTGCCTACATCCTCTGGGTCCTCCAGTCGGAGGGCGGGAACAAGGCGCGTACGGCTGATATCCTCGGGATCGATCCTTCGACCCTCTACCGCAAGCTCAACCGTTACGGAGTCTCGGACACATGAAGCTCGATCCGAACAGCGTGCGCCTCAGTGTGCTGATGCCCGTGTACAACGAAGCGGCCACGCTCGCGGACGCGATCCGCCGCGTGCGCAGCGTGCCCCTCGATCTGGAGATCATCTGCGTCGACGACGGCTCGCGGGACGGCACACGGGACGTGCTCGCCGAGCTCGAGGCGGAGGGGCTGGTCGACACCGTCGTTCTGCATCCGGAGAATCGCGGCAAGGGCGCCGCGATCCGCACCGCCATCGACAGCGCGACGGGGGACATCATGGTCATTCAGGATGCGGACCTGGAGTACGACCCGCATGACCTCCCGCAGCTCCTGGAGCCGATCCTCGAGGGTCGCGCCGATGCCGTCTTCGGCAGCCGTTTCCTCGGCGGTCCCCACCGGGTGCTTTACTTCTGGCACCGCGTCGGCAACGGCCTGCTCACCCTCCTGTCCAACATGTTCACCGACCTGAACCTCACGGACATGGAGACGTGCTACAAGATGGTCCGGGCCGATCTGATGCGGAGTCTGCCTCTCACCGCCAGCCGGTTCGGCATCGAGCCCGAGCTCACGGCGCGCCTCGCGCAGGCCCGCGCCCGCATCTACGAGGTCCCCATCAGCTACGACGGGCGTACCTACGCCGAGGGTAAGAAGATCAACTGGAAGGACGGCGTCGCCGCCTTCTGGCACATCGCCCGCTTCAATCTCTCCCGGCCCCGACCCCGGCCGGCCCCGTCTTCCGTGCCGACGCAGTCCGCGGCGCCCGCGGCGGCGGCTCCGACCGGGACGGACGCCCCGGAGGCAGGCGCCCGCTCGTCGGCCGGCGGGCACTGAACGCCGACCGTGCGTCGTGCGGTCGGACTCGCTCTCCTCCTCGCGGGAGGGCTGCCCCTCTACCGCTTTCTCGACCCCGCGCGGACGGGGCTGCCCGGCGCGTCCGCCGTCGAGGTCGCGGAGGACTGCCGCAGCCTCGCGCTCTACGGGACGGTGCTGATCCTGATCCCCGCGCTCCTCGCCGGTCGATACCTGCGTCCCGAGACGGGCCGCGCCGCCGCCGAGCGCCTGGCCGGCTGGCTCCTGCGGCCGCCGCTGCCCGCCTACGCGCTCGCCCTCGCGGTCGTCTCCACCGTCCTGACCGCCACCTTCTCGCTCCTTGCCCTGGGCGGCCGGCCGGACCTCATCGACGGGATGGTCCAGCTAGCCCAGGCCCGGCTGTTCTCCTCCGGCCGACTGGCAGGGCTCGGCGGTCCTCTCGCGGGCGCATGGACCGTGCAGAATGCTCTCGTGACGCCCAACGGCTGGGTCTCCCAGTACCCGCCCGGCTACGCCCTCCTGCTCGCGCCGGCTCTGGCAGCGGGAGTGCCGTGGCTGGTCGGGCCGCTCCTCCTCGGGGCGACGTCCTTCTTCTCCGCCCTCGCCCTTCACCGGCTCCTCGCGCCCCGCGTGCTCGTGGCCCGCATCGCCGCGGCGCTGACGGCCGTCTGTCCCTTCCTGATCTTTCTGGCGGGCGACTACATGAGCCACGTCGCGGCCGCCGCCCTCGCCATGGCCGCGCTCTGGTGCGCGCTGCGGGCCCGGGACGGCGCGCCAGCCTGGGCCGCCGCATGCGGCGCTGCCGGAGGGCTGCTGCTGGCCGTGCGTCCGCTCTCGGCCGTTGCCGTGGGAGCGGCTCCGGTTCTCGCGGTGTGGCTCGCAGCGCGTCGTGCCGAGCCGGGGTGGTGGGCCCGCCGCCTTGCCTGGGCCGCCGCGGGCGCGGCGCCCTTTGCCGCCGGCCTCCTGGCCTGGAACGCGCACTTCTTCGGCAGTCCGTTCCGGTTCGGCTACGAGGCGGCCCTCGGCGGCCATATGCTCGGGTTCGGTGTCGACCCGTGGGGGAACACCTATGGTGTTCGGGAGGCGATCGGTTTCACGGCGGCCGACCTGACGACGCTCGGTCAGTACCTCCTCGAGACGCCCATCCCGGTGGTGGCGGCGATCGGAGGCTGGCTCCTGGCCACCCGGCGGATGCCCGTCGGCTCCGCCGTGATCCTGACGGGGGCGCTGGCTCCCGTGCTGGCGAACGCATTCTACTGGCACCACGGCCAGTTCATGGGGCCGCGGATGCTGGACGAATCGGCGCCGTACTGGGTAGTGCTCTGCGTCCTGGCGGCGGCGGGGCTCGTGGCCCGGGCCCCCGCCGCCTCGGCCGGCGTCCGGTTCTCGCCCCGTGTGGCCCTGGCCGCTGCCCTCACCGCGGCCCTGTCGGCCGGCCTCCTGTGGCTCGGGCCGCAGCGGGGGGCGGGCTACGCGGCGTTCCGCCCCAGCAACCGGATGTCGGCGCCGTCGCCCGACGCTCCGGCCCTCGTCTTCGTCCACGGGGCGTGGACCGAGCGCCTCGCCTCTCGCCTCGCCGCGGACGGCGTGCGACTCGACTCCGTGGAGGCCGCGCTGCGGCGCAACGCCACGTGCGACGTCCAGCGCGTCGTCGATGCGGGCGCGGAACGGCAGGATCCCAGGCTCCTCTACGGGCGGGTCGGGCCGTCGGCGCCTCTGGCCCATGGGCCACCGGACGCAGGCGTCCGCATCGCTGCCGGTAAGCCCTTCCCCGCGGCGGGCGTGTGCGCCGCGGAAGCGGCGGCGGACCGCCATGGCGTCTACCCGCTGGCGCCGCTGCTGTGGCAGGGCGTGCCCCCGGGCTCTGCCGGCGGCGTCGTGTTCGTGCGGGACCTCGGTCCAGCGGCGAACGCTCGGGTCCTCGAGAGCCTCGCCGGGCGCACGCCGTGGCTGCTGGCGAGCCGCTCGCCGGAGGCGCTGCCGGTCCTGCAGCCGTACGAGCAGGGGATGCGGCTCCTGTGGGGCACGGCCGTGAAACGACTCGACGCCGTCCGGGCGGCCGCGCTCACCGGCGCGGTTGCCGCCGCCGTTCACGCCCCTGCCCTTGCCAACGGCTTTGCCTACGACGACGTCCCGCTCATCCTCGGAGACCCCCGGCTGCGGGCGCCGATGGACTTCGCGGGCATGCTGTCCCGGCCGTACTGGGGCGGAACCGCCGCCGGGGGCCTGGCGATCTGGCGACCGCTCACCACGCTGTCGTTCGCCCTGGACCGGGCCGTCTTCGCCTTCGCCCCGGCGGGCTTCCACCTCACCAACATCCTGCTTCACGTGTGCGCGAGCGCCCTGGTCGTCCTCCTCCTGGCGCGCTGGTTCGAGCCGACTGCCGCGCTGGTCGGCGGACTCCTCTTTGCCGTCCACCCGGTCCACGTGGAGGCGGTGGCCGACGTCGCCGGCCGGGCGGAGCTCCTGTCCGCCGTGCTGGTGCTCGGGGCGGCGCTCGCCTGGACGGGACGTCGGACGAGCGCCGCGTGGGGACTCGCCGGGCTGGCGGTGCTGTCCAAGGAGAGCGCCGTCGTGGTCGTCCCGATCTACGTCCTCGTGGACCTCGCCGACGGCCGACTGCAGGCGACGTCGGCCGCGCTGCGTCGCTGGCTGCGAGAGACGCGCGTCGGCTGGCTCGGGCTCGTCGCAGTGCTCGCGGCGTGGCTCTCGCTCCGTGCGGCGGTCGTGGGCGGCATCAACCCCGCTGTCGTCCACCCGGTGGCCGACGGTCTCGGTCCGCTGGCCCGGCGCCTGACCGCCCTCCAGGCTTGGCCGGTCTACGCGCGCCTCCTCTTCTTTCCCAGGGTGCTGCTGGCCGATTACGGCCCGCGGGTGATCATGCCGGCGCGGGGGTTGACGCCGGGCGCGACTGCCGGCCTGCTCGTGCTGATCGCCCTCGTGGTGGGCGGCGTCGCAGCCGCCGTGCGTGACCACCGTCGCGCGGCGGTCGGCCTGCTCTGGTTTCCCGCGACGATCCTGCCAGTCAGCAATCTGGTAGTCACGATCGGAGTGCTCGTCGCCGAGCGGACGCTCTACCTGCCGTCCGTTGCCGTGGCGATTCTCGCGGCCGGGACCGCTGAAGCGGTCCTCGCCCGGGCCGCGGACGGCGCTCCGTCGCCCGTCCGGCGCGCGGCCGCCGTCGCGGCGGCCACGGTCATGATCGGCGCGATGGCCGGCCGGTCCGTCGTGCGCATCCCGGACTGGCGCTCGACCGACGCCGTTTTCGGGGCTCTCCTGCGCGACCGGCCCGACGCCTATCGTGGGCACTGGTATCTCGGTCGGAGACTGCGGATGAGCGGAGACCTGCAGGGCGCGGCGCGGGAGATGGAACGCGCCGTGGCTCTCTGGCCGGGCCGCCACCGGGCGGTGATCGAGGCCGCTGCCACGGCGGCTGCCGCGGGCGACGCCGCTGGCGCCCGGCGGCTGGCCGGTCTCGCCACCGAGCGGTGGCCGGCGGACGCCGTGGCGTGGCGGATCGCGGCCGCGGCCGCCCTCGACCAGGGCGACGTGGCGGCGGCCCGGACCGCCGTGGACGGAGGGCTCCGTGCGGATCCCCGGGACACGCTCCTGCTTCGCATGCGCCAGACCGTATCCGGGCTGAGCCATGCTCGGTGAGCTCCGACGGCGCCAGGGCGCCGGCATCGCCCTCGTGCTCTCGGCGTGCGCCGTCGCCTACGCCAACGCCCTGCGCAACGGCTTCGCCTACGACGACCTGCCCATCATCGTCGAAAGCGACCGCGTGCATCAGCTCCATGGCCTGGCACGGCTCCTGTGGACGCCCTACTGGGAGACGTTCGGTCGGGAGCTCGGCCTGTACCGGCCCCTCGCGATCCTCGGCTTCGCGCTCCAGTGGGGAGCGGCGGGTGGCGCGCCCTGGCTGTTCCACCTGGTCAACCTGGCGCTGCACGCGGCCGTGTGCGTGGCCGTCCTCCTCCTCCTCGTCCGCTTCGTCGACGCGCGCGCGGCGGTATTCGGCGCGGTCCTCTTCGCCGTCCACCCGCTCCACACGGAAGTGGTGGCCAACGTCGTCGGGCAGGCCGAGCTCTGGGCGACCCTCGCCGTCGTGTCCGCCTGCGTGCTGTGGGCGAGCCGTCCACACGGCCGGGTCGGCGCCGGCCGAGCCCTCGCGATGGCTGCCCTCTACCTCCTCGGCCTCGCCGGGAAGGAAAGCGCCATCGTGCTTCCGGGCCTGCTGCCCCTCCTGGACGTGGCGCAGGGGCGGCATCGCGAACGCGGGGTGGGCACGTGGCTGCGTGACGCGGCGCCGGCCGTGGTCTCCCTCGGAGCGGCGGCGGCCGCCTACCTCGGCGCCCGCGTCGCCGTGCTCGGCCACGTGACGGGAGGCGGCATGGCGCCGGCGCTGCCGTACCTCGCCCGGCCGGAGACCCGCTTCCTTTCCGCCCTCCGCGCCTGGCCGGAGTACCTGCGCCTGCTCGTCTGGCCGGCCGATCTGTCCGCCGACTATTCACCCGGCGTCGTGCTGCCCGTCGAGCACCTGACGTCGATGGCCGCACTCGGCGCCGCGATCCTCGTCACAACCGTCGCCGCGTCCCTTCTGCTCCCCCGACGTCCGCGGATCGGGCTTCCGGCCGCGTGGTTCCTGGTGGCAGTCCTCCCGGTTTCCAACCTGCTCTTCCCGATCGGCGTCCTGCTCGCGGAGCGCACGCTGTATCTGCCGTCCGTGGCCGCCGCTCTGGCGGCCGCCTTCGTAGCGGACGCCCTTATGGCCCGGGCGACGTCGTCTCCGCGCGGCGCCCGGGACCGCATCGCCCTCACCGCCATGGCTGCGCTCCTGATCGCGCTGGCCGCGGTGCGGACGGCCCGGCGCAACCCGGCCTGGCGAGACAACGACGCCCTCCGGGAGACCCTCATGCGAGATCATCCCCAGTCGTACCGCGCCCAGTGGCTCGCGGCCGTGCAGGCGACGCAGAAAGGCGAGCGGGCGAACGCGGAGGAGCACTGGCTGCTGGCATCCCGCATCTGGCCGTGGGACCAGCAGCTGCTCACGGACTACGGGGCGTTCAAGGACCGGGTCGGTGACCGTCAGGGGGCGATCCGCCTGCTCGAGCGAGCCCGGGCGCTCCGCGCGGGGGTTCCGCGTACGGAGGCTGCTCTCGGCCTGGCGTACTTCCGGGTCGGACGGTGGTCCGAAGCGGCGGATGCGTTCGACGCGGCGGAAGGCGTGACGGCACCCAGCGTCGCCTACGTGAGGCTGCGCATCCAGGCGGACATCCAGTCGGGCCGCTTCGATGCGGCGGCGCGACTCGCCCGGGAGGCTCTCACGACGCGGGCCGATGCAGGCGAGGCCGAGTGGAGGCTGCTCGGCCGAGCACGGGCAGGGCTCGGTGACTGGTCCGGCGCGGCGGCCGCGCTCGACTCCGCAGCGGCGCGCGGTGCCTCCTCCACTGAGCTGGGCGCGGATCGCCGCCGCATCGCTTCCCTGTGCGCCGCTGGGAGCGGAGTCCCGGAGGCGTGCGCGAGCTTCGCCGCCCGCGGAGGCGCCCGCTGATGGCCCGCGTCGAGGGGATCGAGACGGGTGCGGGCCCGGGCAACGTGTTCCGCGGCGGCCTTCGGACCCGCGAGCTCACCCTTATCGTCCTGCTCGCCGCGGTGGCGGTGTACGCCAATTCCGTCGGGAACGGCTTTGCGCTCGACGATGTCTGGATCATCGCCCGCAATCGGCACGTATTCGCGTTCCGGAGCTGGCAGGAGATCTGGCTCGGAACCTACTGGCCGTCGAACGGGGTCGCCGCCGGGCTGTACCGGCCTCTCACCATCTGGCTGTACATGCTGGAATGGCGCCTCGGGGGCGGCGATCCGTGGGTGTTCCACCTGTCGAACGTGCTCCTGCACGGGGTCGCGTCCGTGCTCGTGTTCGGGCTCGTCCTCCGGCTCACGGGAGAACGGGTGGGCGCCTTCGTGGGCGCTCTGCTGTTCGCCGTGCATCCGCTCCACACGGAGGCCGTCGCGAACGCCGTGGGGCAGGCCGAGCTCCTGTCGGGGGTTGGCGTGCTCGGTGCCTGCCTGCTGTGGGTCGGGCGCCCGGAAGACGCTCCCGTCGGTCACCGGCGTGTGGCGGCGGTCGTCGGCTGCTTCCTGGCGGCCATGCTGTCGAAGGAGATCGCCATCGTCCTGCCGGCGCTCCTGGTCCTCCTCGACCTGGCCACCGGTCGCGTCGGCCGTTCCCGGCGCAGCGTCCTCCGGTGGCTGGATCGGACCGGATTCGCTCTCGCCCTCATGGTCGTCGCCGCGGCGGTCTTCCTGGCACTCCGGTTCATCGTCCTGGGATCCGTCGCAGGCAACGCCGATACACCGGCCGTCCAGGCGCTCAACCACGCCGGGCCCCGCCTCCTCACCGCATTCCGCGCGTGGCCCGAGTACATGCGACTGCTCTTCTTCCCGCTCCGGCTCTCGCCGGACTACTCCCCGGCCGTGATCCTGCCCGTCACCGTGCCATCGCCCTTCGCCGTGCTCGGTGGGCTACTCCTGATCGGGACGGCGGCTCTTGCCCTGCTGACGCCCCTCCGGCCCGCCGTCGGACTCGCGCCCGCCTGGTTCCTCGTCGCCGTCCTGCCCGTCTCGAACCTGGTCGTGCCCGTCGGCGTCATCGTCGCCGAGAGGACCCTCTATCTGCCCTCCGTCGCCCTCTCGCTGCTGGTCGGGTACGCGTGGGCGCCCGCGCGCACGAAATTGCACGCGCTGAGGCAGGAGCACTCCCCCCGAGCCGCCCGATTCGCCACCGCCGCCGCTGCTGGCGCGGTAACCCTCGGGATCGGGCTCCTCGCCGTCCGGACCGTCGTGCGCAATCCGGACTGGCACGACAACAACCGCCTCATGGGAGCCCTTCTGCGGGAGTTCCCCATGTCCTACCGCGCCCAGTGGAGCGCCGCCGCCAGCGCCGCCACGCAGCGTGACACGACTGCCGCGCTCCGCCGCTGGGCCCTGGCCTATCGCATCTGGCCGCAGGATTTCGAGATGAATACCGAGTACGGCATGTACCTCGTCAACGTCGGCCGCTACAAGGAAGCGATCCCGCTTCTGGAGGCCGCCAACACCCGGCACCCGTATCCCGGCCGCGGAGAGCACTACCTGTCCATCGCCTACCTGCGCACCGGCGACTACCGTCACGCGCTCGTCTCCGTCCAGCGTGCCATCGCCGCGTACGGCCACCCCGACCCCGGCCTCCTCGAGATCCGCGGCTACGCGCTGCTCGGCCTCGGCGACCTGTCCGGCGTCACGCGCACCGTCCACCACGAGCTGTCCCTCCCCGGCGGAAGGCGCTGGACCGCGTTCGTGCTCCTGGCCCGGGCCTACGCCGCCGTCGGACACCCCCCCGCCGCCGACGCTGCCCTCGACTCCGCCCTCGCCCACGCCCCCGACTCCGCCTCCGCACACGCGGTCCGGAGCGCCTCCCGTGAGCTGGGTCTTCGTCGTTGAAGCGGCAGGATTCTGCACGGACGCTTGCAGAATGCGAGTCCCGCGCGACTCCGCCATGCGTTTACGGTTTTCCGAGCTGACCACGTAACTCCATGGTGCAGAATGGTTTGAGATGCAGTCGCCAATCGGCCCGGCGAGGGGCACGTCGATTGCCCCTTCGTCCTGCCGTCGAACCCCGTTCCGGTTCCCGAAATCGAACCCATCTCAGTGAGGAGCGCCGCATGCGTCAGAACCGTGAGGGATTCACGCTCATCGAGCTGCTGATCGTGGTGGTTATCATCGGCATCCTGGCCGCCATCGCGATCCCGAAGTTCACCGCCACGCGTGAGAAGGCCTATTTCGCGGCGATGAAGTCGGACCTGAAGAACCTGCAGGCGCAGCAGGAGCTGTATTACTCGGACCACACGTATCAGTACGCGGATGCGTCGACGACGTCCGGCCTCGACTTCTCGCAGTCGCAGGGTGTGAACGTGACGATCAGCAACGCGTCGGGCACGGGGTGGCAGGCAACGGCGACGCACGACGCGCTGCAGTCGACGCAGTTCTGCGCGCTCTATTACGGCGACGTTGCGTCGGTGAGCCCGGCCACGACGCCGGGGGTCGTGACCTGTACGGGCGAGTAGGGGGCGTCCGCCTCGGCGGACAGATCATCCAGACGCGGAGCGGGACGGCGCGGCCGTCCCGCTCCTGCCGTTGTTACCGGGGGGCGGTCGCCATGGAGTGCCGGACGCGCGGCTTCACGCTGATCGAGCTGCTGGTCGTGGTCGTGATCATCGGAGTCCTGGCGGCCATCGCCGTCCCGCGCTTCATGCGGATACGTGAGAAGGCGATCGTCGCCACCATGGAGAGTGACCTCCGGACGCTGTCGATCCAGCAGGAGCTTTACCACAAGGCGCACAACACGTATGCGACGTCGCTGTCGGCGACGGGCTTCGAGTCGAGCGCGTCGGTGGTCGTGACCATTGCCGAGGCGGACGTGAGCGGATGGTCGGCCAGGGCCTCCCACTCGGGCACCAGCCTGGAGTGCGGGATCTTCTTCGGCTCGGCGGACCCCGCGGGTGCTTCCCCGGCCACGGAGCCCGGCGCGATCGCCTGCACGCAGTGAGCAGGGCCCGGGTCCTGGACCGGTTCGGCGCCTTCATCGCCGGCGCTGCGGTCTTTGCCGGCTACCTCTTCCTTCGCCTGCCGCAGCCGTTTCCGGCGGGTTCCTACCACGACGACGGCGTCTACACGAGCCTGGGGCGAGCCCTCGCGTCCGGCGCGGGCTATCGATCCATCTACACGGTGGGAGACCCGGTCCAGCTGAAGTATCCGCCGGGCCTGCCCCTGGTGCTGTCGCTCCTCTGGCGATTCACCGGCACGCTGGACGGGGTGGTCAGCCTGACGTGGATGCTGAATGCGCTCCTCGCCGGCGTCGCGGCGGCCCTCGTCTGGCACGTCGGGCGGCGCAGGATGGGTCTGCACCCGCTGACGGTGGGGGTGTTCGCGCTGGGGCCGTTCCTTCTCGACGACATGCTCCAGTACTACAGCCTCGCGCTCAGCGAGCCGTGGATGATCGCCGGCTGGGCGCTGACCGCGTGCCTGTGGCTGGAGGCGACGGGCCGGGGGGAGGGAAGGGCGCGCCTGCGCCTCGTCCTTGCGGCCGCCTTCGTGGCCGGTGCGACCACGCTGTTCCGCAGCCATGCGATGGCGCTGATTCCGGCCATCGTCGTTGCGGGGCTCCTCGCGCGGCTCCGCCGCCGCGAAGTGGCGCTGGCGGCGGTCGTCGCGATCCTTCCCGAGCTGGTCTGGCTCGCGGTCCGTTCCCATCTGCGCGCCGTGGGACCCGTCTCCACGCTTCCGGAGGACCTGCCGTACCTGGACTGGATGGTGGCGGGCCCGGCCGGGGCAGCCGCGGTGGTCGGTCGAAGCCTGCTCTACAATCTCGCCACCTACCGTGTGATCTTCTCCTACTACCTGAGTCCCGACCCTGCCGTAGGCACGCTTGTACTCCTGGGCGTGCTGGCGCTCGCGGCGCTCGGAGCGTGGCGGAGCGCGTCGGATGTTCGCCGGAGCGGTGGCGGGTTCATCGCACTCTCTACGGGATTCGTGCTGGTCCTCGGCCTGATCTGGCCGTTCACGCAGGACCGCCTGGTACTGCCGGCGTTCCCGTTCCTGGGACTCCTCGCCGCTCGCGGCGCGTCGGTTCTCGGGCGCCGGGCGGCGGACGCCGTCGAACGGCGGCGTGGAAGCGCGCCGCCTCGCGCCGTGGTGCGCGCCGCCGGACTGGTCTGCGTCGCGCTCGCAGCCGGACTCGTCGCTCTGCGGCAGGCGAGCATACGGTCGGATTACGTGGACGCATTCCGTACGGGACGCCGGGTGCGGCAGGCGAACGTGGGGATCATCCTCCTGAACAACGGCCGATTCGTCGTACGGTCCGCCGAGTGGCTGATGGAGAACACGCCGCGGGACGCCGTCGTGCTCGTCGACTATCCCCCCGGCATCGCCCTCTACAGCGGCCGGAAGGCGATCGACTCGGCGCCCAGCGAGACGTCCTTCGCGCCGTCCGTGTTCGCGGTTCCCGGCAGGTACGTGGCGACCCGCATCCTCCAGGACGGGGTGAGCGTGATCATGCTCGCCGGCACCGAGCCCATGCTGCAGCGCGACCTGGTCCTCCTGATGCGGCGCTGCCCCGGCGTCCTGGAGCGCCGCGCGGGACCCCGCATCACCGCAGGGCCCCCGCCGCCCGTCTTCCTGGTGCATCCCGACACGGCCTGCCTGCGCGGATTGACGACGAACGCTCCGTCCTGAGGACGGCCTTCGTATTGCACGGCTTGGGCCCGTCGCCCATTATTTCGCCATCCTTCGCCTCCGGTCCGACTGATGAAGAGCCTGCCGACGCTCGGCCGCGAGCTCCTGGGCGCTCTGGTGGTCGTGTTCGCCGCCGCCGTTATCGTGGCCGCGACCGGCATCGCGCTCGTGCTGCCCCGGCTGGAAACCGCCGCCGAGGCCACGATCTACGTCGCAGTCCTGGTCGTGGCTGATGTGGCCGTTTTCGCCGTCTTCGGTCGCTATCTGCTGGGCCGTCGAGTGGTGCGCCCTCTCGCCGAAGTCGTGGAGGAGGTCGAGGCGATCGCGGGCGGGGACTACGCGCGGAAGGTCCGGCCCGGGGACACCGCCGAGCTCGACCGGCTGGCCGACGCCGTCAACGACATGGCCGGGTCGCTCATCGAGCACCAGCAGGAACTCGTCGCCAACGTGCAGTCCCTCGAGGAGACGAACCGGGAGCTGACAGAGGCGCGGGACGAGCTGATCCGCATCGAGAAGATGGCGTCCGTCGGACGCCTCGCGGCCGGGATCGCCCACGAGATCGGCAATCCGCTCAGCGCCATCCTCGGCTACATGGGAGTGCTGAGACGCGGCGCGGACGAGCGCCGGGCGGAGCTCATCGGCTCGGCGGAGCACGAGGCCCGGCGCATCGACCGTATCGTGCACGGCCTGCTGGATTACGCCCGACCCCGTGAAGCCCGGCCACGGGAGATCGTCGTGAACGAGGTCGTCGAGAAGACCGTCGACCTGCTCCGCACGCAGGGCCGCTTGAGCCAGGCGGAAATCAGCGTGGACCTGGCGGACGGGCTCCCGCCGGTGACTGCGGACTGGAACCAGCTGCAGCAGGTGCTCGTCAACCTCATGATCAACGCCCTCGACGCGATTGAGAACGTCGCCGAGCCGCGGCTTATCGTGGCCACGTCGCTCGTGCAGGCGGCGCCCCGGCCGCAGCTTTCGTCCCGCCGCGCGACGGATCCGCCCGACGTCGACTACTCCCACCGCCGGCGCTTTCACCGGACGCCGCGGCTACCCCGGGAATCCCCCTTCCCGCCCCGCGTGGAGCTGGTCCGCCTGTCCGTTGCCGACAACGGCACGGGCATTCCCCTCGAGGACCGCGAGCACATCTTCGAGCCCTTCTATACGACGAAGGAAGTCGGGAAGGGAACGGGCCTCGGGCTCGCCGTCGCCGCCCGGCTCATCGACGGCATGGGCGGCACGATCCGCGTCGACAGCGAGACCGGCCACGGCGCGACGTTCTCCATCCTCCTCCCGAAGGCCGACGCACCCGAACCCGAAGGGACCGCCGCATGAAGGTACTGGTAATCGACGACGAGCCGGGACTGCGCCAGACCGTGACGCTGATCCTGGGTGAGGAGGACTTCGACGTCGTGGCGGCGAGCGACGGGGAGGAAGGGCTGCGCCGCGCCGTCGAGGTCGAGCCCGACATCATCCTGTGTGACGTCCGCATGCCCCGTTTAGGCGGGCTGGAGTTCCTGGAGCGCTACCGGGCGGAGGGCGGGGACGCGATGGTCATCGTGATGACCGCGTACGGCAGCACGGAGCTGGCCATTGAAGCCATGAAGAAGGGCGCCTACGACTACCTCCCGAAGCCGTTCGGCGCGGACCAGCTCGTCCTGACCATCCGCAAGGCCGTCGAGCGCGAGTCGCTGCGGCGGGAGGTGCGTCGTCTGCGGGGAGAGGTGCGGGCGGAGCGCCGCTTCGGCGAGGTGATCGCCAAGTCGCCGGCGATGGTGAACGCCCTCGAGGTGGCGACGAAGGTCGCCCGCCATCCGTCGCCCGTGCTCATCACGGGCGAGAGCGGCACGGGCAAGGAGCTCGTCGCGCGGCTGATCCACGCGGAGAGCGACCGCTCCGACAAGTCCTTCGTGGCCATCAATTGCGGCGCGATCCCGGAGAACCTCCTCGAGTCCGAGCTGTTCGGGCACGTAAAGGGTGCCTTCACGGGCGCCGATCGGGAGAAGCCGGGCCTCTTCGAGGAGGCGAGCGGCGGCACCATCTTCCTCGACGAGATCGGCGAGATGGCGGCCAACCTGCAGGTCAAGCTTCTGCGCGTGCTCCAGGAGAACGAGGTGCGGCGGGTCGGCGAGACTCGCTCCCGGACCATCGACTCCCGCGTCGTGTCGGCCACCAACAAGGACCTCGAGGCGGAGATCCGCTCGGGCGATTTCCGAAGCGATCTGTTCTACCGCATCGCCGTGGTGCCGATCCACCTGGCCCCGCTCCGGCAGCGCCAGGAGGAGATCCCGCTGTTCGTGCGCCACTTCATCCAGAGCTACAACGACAAGCTCGGGCTGGCCGTCGAGGGGATCGACAACGAGGCGATGAAGCGACTCCTCGAGTACCGCTGGCCGGGCAACGTCCGGGAGCTCGAGAACACCATCGAGCGGGCGATGGTCCTGACGGACGGCACCCGCATCGAGGAGGACGATCTGCCGGCCCACATCCGCTCGCCCGTCTCCGCCGTGGACGCTTTCGAGCCCGACCTCGACGACCTCTCGGTGAAGCGGCAGGGAGCCGCCCTCGAGCGCCGGCTCATCCAGAAAGCACTCGAGCGGACGAGAGGCAACAAGACCCGGGCGGCGGAGCTCCTCGACCTCAGCTCGCGCGCCCTCCTCTACAAGATCCGGGACTACGGCCTGGAGTAGCACGCCAGGCGGGCGCGCCCGTCGACGGCCGGTTCCGCTATCGCATCGCCCCACGCGCGGCGGCATCCTCGCCGCATGGCGAATCGACGACCTCCCGCGCGGCCTTCCTCGGGTCCCACGCCTCTCCACGGCGCGACGCTCGCCGAGCTGATCGTCGTGCTGGCGGTGATCGCTGCGGTCTGCGCCGTGGCCGTCCCGCCCTTCCAGCGACGCCTCGACCGTCTCGCGGTCGCGGCCGCGGCCCGCACGCTCCTGGCCGCGTGCGACCGCGCGCGCATGGCGGGGCTGGAGTCGGGCGGTGCCGAGCTCGTCGTCGACGCTTCGGCCGGGCGCGTGTGGGTCGAAGCGACCGTCATCGCATCTCCGGACACCCTCCCCCTGGGCGACGTCGCAGTCGACGTCTCCGGCGCCTCCCCCGTCCGCATCCGCTACTCGGCTCTCGGACTCGGCGTCGTCGCCAGCCGAACGTTCGTGCTGCACCGCGGTTCTGCTCAGGCCCGGGTCACCCTATCCGGCTATGGCCGAGCGAGGGTCTGGTGAAGCGGGAGGGCTTTACGGTGACCGAGGTCCTCGTGGCCCTCATGATCCTGTCCATCGGAGGGCTGGCGGGACTCGGTGCCGCCGCCGCCGGGGCCAGGGAGCTGGGACGCGCGGCCCGCCTGGAGCATGGAGTCGCCGCGGCGGAGGCTCTCTACGACTCGCTCCTGGCCCTGCCCACCTGGGACGCTGCGGCGGGCTCGCGTATCGAGGACGGCGTGCGTCTGGACTGGTCGGTCGAGGGGCTGACGATCGCCATCGACGTGCACCACCCCCCCGAGGCCGGGCTCGCGGACTTCTCTCTCGTCGGCAGGCGTCCGCCACCCATGCCGTTCGTCGCGCCATGAACCCCCGGTCCGGACGGCAGGGTGCGACGCTACTGGAGCTCGTCGTCGCGCTCACGGTCGCCTCCGTCGTGCTGGCGCCGGCGGGGACGGCCGTCGTGGCGCAGATCGCGTCCGCCCGACGCGCCGCCGCCGACGTCGCCGACGGCGAAGCCCTCCGCTCGGCCTCCCTGCTCCTCGCCGCCGAGACACGCTGGCTCGGTCCGGCCGACGTGGACGCCGCCGCCGACGCAGTCGACTCCCTCTCGATGCGCGCCTTCCGGGGTATCGCCGTCATCTGCGAGAGGGCGGACTCGGACCTGTGGGCGGCGGTGTGGGCGACGCGGGCACCCGATCCGTCGAAGGACTCCCTCCTCTGGGTGCAGGCCGACGGACTCGAGACGGCTTCCGCGGTGACGTTCGTGGGCGTGGCGCCGCCGCCCGGATCGGGCTGCGCGTCCGCGCTTTCCGCCGACTCCGCCGCCGTCTATCGCCTGCGCGTCTCACCGGTGCCCGCAGCGGCGAAGCTCGGCGCCCTCGCCGAGCTGTTCGAGCACGGCGTCTACTCCGTCTCCGCGGGAGCGCTGCGGTACCGGCGCGGGGGCGGGGGGCGGCAGCCGGTCACCGATCAGCGATTCGATACCACGGCAGCCCCGCTCGCACTGGAGCGCCGACCGGCGGTGCTGCCGTCCGGCTCCACGGCAGTGGCCGTTCCTGTCGCTGCCGTGCTCGACGTCCGGTCCGTCCAGGCCGAGCCTGGGCTCCACGGGGCGCACCGCACCGTCCGCCGGCGACTGCCCTTCTTCAACGCCCGCCCCGGTGGAACGTGAGGCGTCGCGAGGCAGGATTCGCGCTGTTCTTCGTGCTCGTCGCCCTCGTCTGCATCGCAGCGGCCGCGACGGGGACGCTCACCCTCGCGGCTGCTCAGGCTCGCACCTCGGGGGGGCGCCTCGAGCTCCTGCGGGCGCGCGTGGCCGCCGCAACCGCGCTTTCCGACGTCCTCTCCGCATGGCCGGCGGACCCCGATTCCGCAGCGCTCGCGGACGCGGCAGGGGTGCCCCCCGGCTCCCTTCCGGGAAGCGTGGTCCGCCGATCCTGGCTTGCCGACGGGCTCGTCCTCCTCCGCGCCGCCGCCGCCGCGGGCGCGAACCGCCGCCGCGCCACCGCCGGCCTGGCCGCCGTCGTGCGGTCGATCCGCCCCGCCGAGCTCGTCGCTGCCGTGTCCGCGGCCGCAACGCTCGGCCCCGGCGCGTCCCTCCTCCTCGACCCGGCCGGGACGCTGGCGGCCGCCTCGGGTACGCCATGCGATTCCGGCGCGGCCGGCGTCCGGATCGCAGGCGGCTCTTTCTCCGGGGGAACGGCGGGAGTCACCGGCGCGCCGCCCTTCGACACCACCACCGCCCAGCCCCTCGATCACCTGGGTCCCCTCGCGCTGGCGCAGATCGAGGCGGCTGCGGACACGGTCCTGGGCGCCGGTCCGTTCTCCTCCACGAGCCCGGCGGGCGTCGCCCTCGTCCCCGCCGGCGTTGCGGCCGATGTCCTCGAATTCTCCGGCATCCTCGTCGCCGGGGGCGACGTGCTCCTGCCCCCGGGCGCCGTGGTCCAGGGCCTCGTGCTCGTGGCCGGCTCCCTGACGATCCAGCCGGGTGCGAGCGTCACCGGTGCCCTCGTCGTGGCGGGTGGCTCGGCCACGGTCGGCGGCACCGTCGCGTTCGACCGCTGCGTGCTGGCCACGGCGACGGCGTCCGGCGGCCTCTTCCGCCATCCGTTTCGCCTCCCGGGCCGGTTCTGGCTGCCCGCGTATTGATCGGCCCACCTCGAAAAGAGTTCGCGGGGACGTGGAAATTGTAACCGGCGAGTGTCTGGCAAAATGGCGGAATCCCAGTGGGGGCGCGGTGTTTGGCGGCGGCACGGTTATGGAACTGCACCCTGTCGAATTCACGCGCACGGGACGCATTGGCGGTCCTGGGCGGCAGCCGTTCCGGCTCGGTGCCGGGCGACCGTGGCGCGCAGACACGAGGGACCGATCGCCGGATGGGGCGCAGCGAAGGCTTCACGATCCTCGAGCTGGTAGTCGTAATGCTCATCGGGTCCATTCTGATCGCGGTTTCCGCTCCCGCGTTCGGCGCGGTCCAGCGGTCCCGCGCCGTCGGCAACGCCCGGGACTCGTTCGTCTGGCTGGCCATGCGCGCGCGAGCCGCTTCCATCGAGAAGGGAGAGCCCGTGACGCTGACCGTGGATCCGGTCGCGGGGAAGGCGGTGGCGGTGTCGTCGAGCGGCGAGGGAATCGACAGCCTGATCTTTACGGGCGAGATCGCGGCGGGCGTATCGACGTCCACCGGCTCGAGCGTGCAGGTGTGCTATTCGCCCCGCGGCTACGCCACGTGCCCCGACGAGGCCGCCTGGGTGACGTTCCGCCTGGGATCCGATTCGGCCCGCGCCCTCATTCAGCCCCTGGGGCAGGTGGATCGCCCGTGAACCGACAGGAGAGCCGAATGGCGGCCGGGCGGGGAGAGGAAGGCTTCTCCCTCCTGGAAATCGTCGTTGCGATGATGATCCTCGCCGTAGGCGTGCTGGGAATGGCCGGGTCCACGGCGGCGATCTTCACCCGCCTCCGCGTCGCGGACCGGCGCAACGAGAGGTCGGCCGCCGTGCAGTACTCCGCGGAAGGGCTGCGCGCCGGCGACTTCGACGATCTCTCCACGCGTTGCTCCGGGCTGTCGGAGGTCGTGGGGGACTTCACCGTCACGTGCGCCGTCGAGAGCTCCGGAGCCAACCTGTTGGGGCTCTACCTCGTGAGCTCTGGTCCGGGGCTCGGTCCGGACGGCCGCTGGAAGTCCGGCGTCGTGGACACGACGCTCGTCCAGATCGCGAGGTGAGGTGAGAATGGCGACGTCGCCCCGCGACGACCGGACCCGGTCCGGCTTCACGCTGATCGAGCTTCTCGTCGTAATGGTCCTGGGTGTGGTCGTCCTCGGCGCCGTGTACCAGACGCTGGTGATCCAGGAAGGGACCTTCCGGGCGCAGAAGAGCATCGCCTCGGCGCAGGACGTCTCCAGGACAGCGCTGGACGTCCTCGTGGGCGAGGTGAGGGAAGTCAGCGCGAACGCCACGGACGGCCCGGGCGGTGACATCGCCGTCATGGGTCCGGACTCCATCCGGTTCCGGTCCTTCCGCAAGGCGGCTGTCGTCTGCGGGAAGACCGCCGGGGCGATCCTCGTCTACGAGCCCGGCGATTCGATCGTGGCCGGCGACAGCGTCCTCGTCTTCTCCGAGGGCGACCCGTGGTCTCCGGACGACGACGAATGGGTGGCCGACGCCGTGTCGGCACGCGCCAGCTCGACCGTCTGTCCCGACCGGTCCGGCTACGTCCGCGCGTCCCTGTCTGCGTCCACTGCTCCGGGCCTGTCCGGGGTCCGCACCGGGGCGTCGGTACGGGCTTTCGAATGGCTGACGTATGGCCTCTACCAGGACGGCACGGGGGACTGGATGCTCGGCCGCCACGCCTCCGGCGGGTCGGTCCAGTACCTGGTGGGCCCCCTTGCGCCGTTCGCGTCGGGCGGCCTCCGCCTCACGTACTACGACACGAACGGCGCCGAGACGACGGACCCGGCGTCGGTGGTGCGCATCGCCGTCAGCGTGAAGGCCGCGAGCGCCGCCGGCAGAGAGCTCGACGGACAGTATACCGACTCGCTCGTCACCCAGGTCTTCCTCCGGAACAACTGAGGCGGGCGCCCCGACGGCGAAAGGATATGACCATGGAAGACCACCGACCCACGAACGCGTGCCGCGAGCGGGGCTTCGCCTTGCCCGCGGCGCTGCTCGCCCTCGTCGTGATCGCGGCCATCATCACCGGGGGGTTCTACGCCGCATCGCAGCAGGACCGGGTGAGCCAGAGTGTCCAGGGCAGTCGGGACGCCCTCTACATCGCCGAGCAGGGGATCGCCGACGTGTTGGGCACCATGACGCTGAACGATCTGCCCCGGGGAGGGACGTTCGACGACACGTCTTTCGCCAGCGACGTCGTCCAGAGCGGCAGGGTCGTGGGCCGAGACAGCGTCGTGATCACGCAGCTCGACAGTCTCACGTTCCTCGTCCGGTCCGACGGCGAGACGCGCAACCACGGTCACGTCTCCGCCGTGCGGCGCGTCGCGCAGGTCGTGCGCACCGCGTTCTGGAACGTGCCGATGGGCGCCGCCCTGTACGTCAACGGCGGCCTGACCGTGTCCGGCAACGCCTACATCCAGGGGGACGATCAGGACTCCGGCGCGTGCAACGGCGGCAGCGCCCTCGTGTCGGGCGTCGTCTCGTCGGACGCGTCCCAGGTGGACATCAAGAAGGCAGACCACGTTGTCGGGGATCCGCCCGTCCTCGAGGATACCGCCATGACGGCCACGTCCCTCCTGGAGTACGGCAACGGCGTCGACTTCGAAACCCTCGCCGCCATGGCCGACAAGCGCTATCCGAGCGGTGAGAGCCCGCCCATGTCTCCGGCGCCGGTGACGTCTGGCGGCTCCTGCGACACGTCCCAGAAGAGCAACTGGGGCGACCCCCAGGCCGGAAATGCCTGTTCCGCCTACATGCCGATGGTCTTCGTGGACGGCGATGCCCACTTCTCGAACGGCAGGGGGCAGGGCGTGCTCCTGGTGAACGGGAATCTTCAGCTCACCGGCCAGTTCGAATACGACGGCGTCGTCATCGTGAAGGGCTCGATCCAGTCCACCGGCACAGGAAATCACGTGAACGGGGTGGTCCTCGTCAACAACGGCGCGGTCGACCTGGACGTGGACGACACGTTCATGTCGGGCAGCTCGGTGATCCAGTATTCGAGCTGCAGCGCCCAGAACGCCATTGCCGGACACATGCGGCTCCAGCCGATCGCCAGCCGGAGCTGGTTCGACCTGACGGCGGCCGGGGCGACCCGCTGAGGCCACCGTCGTGGCGACTGGAGGGGAAGGCGCAATGAGCTTGACAGTCCAGCAGGGACGCTCTAGTGTGGAGGCTCCACATCCGGCCTCCCCGCCTTCGTATCAGTTCCCCAAACCACAAGCGACCGTCTTGGGATTATTCGGCCGTGGCCGCATTACGGCCGGCCTCGACATCGGTAGTGGGTTCGTCAAGCTCGTGCTCGTCGACCACTCCCGATCGGAGCCGGAGATCGTGCGGCTCGCAACGAGCCCGCTGGTGCCGGACGCCATCGTCGAGGGCGAGGTCATGGACCCCGTCCTCGTGGCGGAGACGGTGCGCGCGGTGGTGGATGGCGCGGACCTCCGCAAGCGTCGTGTGGTGGCGGCCGTGGGTGGCCACGACGTCATCGTGAAGAAGATCCAGATGGACAGGATGAGTCAGTCGGACGCCCGGGACGTGATCCGCTGGGAGGCGGAGCAGCACGTGCCGTTCGACATGGAGAGCGTCCAGCTGGACTTCCAGATCCTGGACGCGGACGCGGACGAGCCGCAGATGCAGGTGCTCCTGGTGGCGGCGAAGCGCGAGCTGATCGACAACCGCCTGGCGCTGCTCTCCGATGCCGGGGTGGACGCCACGGTCGTGGACGTGGATGCCTTCGCCCTCCACAACGCGTTCGAGCACAACTACCCGGAGGCACGGGAAGGGCTGGTCGCACTGGTGAACGTCGGACACGAGACGACGAACCTGAACCTGCTGCAGGACGGCGTGCCGCTGGTCGTACGGGACCTTCCGTTCGGCTCCCGGCGGCTCCGCGAGGCGCTGCAGCGGGAACGCGGCTTCACGGCAGAGCAGGCAGAGGAGGTAGTGCAGGGGCGAGGCGACGCGCCGGACATCGGGCGGTTCGTCGCGGACCGCTCGGACGAGCTGGCGGTGGGGATCGAACGCGCCGTCGCCTTCGTATCGGCCCAGAGCTCCACACGCGAGCTCGGCCGCATCTTCCTCAGCGGCGGAGGGGCCCGTGTGCCGGGAATGGCGGCGGCCGTCGCTGATCGCGTCGGCGTCAGGACCGAGACGGCAAACCCCCTGGAGCGCATGCGGGTGAGCCCCGAGGTCATGCAGACGGTCGACGTGGACGAGGTCGCTCCGATGCTGATGCTCGCCGTCGGACTCGGGCTGCGGCAGCCGTAGGGGAACGCGGTGATCGAGATCAACCTCCGTCCCGAGGCGCGCGCCGCGAAGCGGCGGAAGACCGCGTCCGCTGGTCGCCGGCGGCTCCGCCTCTCGCTTCCGTCCGGGCTGCGGATGCCGAGCCGGATCGAGGGAACGGCCGCCTTCATGATCGCGGCCTGGATCCTGGCGCCTCTCCTCGGAGCGTGGCTCTTCTTCGGCGCTCGATCGGAGAAGCAGGACCTCGCGCTCACCATCGAACAGGAGCAGCAGGACTCCGTCCGCTACGCGGAAGTCATCGCGAGCGTCGCAAAGCTTACGGCGCGGCGGGACACGATCGCCCGGAAGCTGGAGGTGATCCAGCAGATCGACGCGGGCCGCTATGTCTGGGCCCACGTCCTGGACGAGGTCAGTCGCGCGCTGCCCACGTACTCGTGGGTGACCCGGATCGAGCAGGGCGAAGCGACCGGTGCCGGCGGCGAGCCCACGTTCCAGCTCCAGGGGGTGACGGGCAGCAACTTCGCCCTCACCGCCTTCATGAAGAACCTGGAAGCCTCTCCCTTCATCCGGGACGTGACCCTCGTCTCGACGGAGCAGACGCAGCAGGGAGACGCCGTCGTCTACAGCTTCATGCTCGTGGCCACGTATGAGCAGCCACCGCCGGACGCGGTCCAGACGGTGCCCTTCTTCATGACCGCCGGAGACGATGGGCTTTCTTCCGAGTGACCCGGCCCGGCAGAAGCGCGTGCTGATCGGCATCCTGCCGATCATCGCCGTCTTCGCCTACTGGTACTTCGTCTACCAGAACGAGACGGCGGAGATCGCCGACATGCAGGCCCACGTCGAGGAGCTGGACACCCGCAACCGGGTCGCCCGCGTGCAGGTGCAGCGCGGCGGTCCCGATCTCGAGAAGCGGGTGGGACTCTACCAGCAGTACATGACGCGGCTGGAACGGCTCATCCCGGATCGGGAGGAGGTTCCGGAGCTCCTTCACAGCATGAACCTCCAGGCCCAGGAGAACGGGGTCGAGCTCGCCATGATGAAGCCGCTCGAGGAACAGCCGACCGACTACTACACGCGGCAGGTCTACGACATGGCCGTGCTGGGCTCGTATCACGACATCGGCCGCTTCCTCTCGGCCATCGGCTCGCTCCCGCGCATCGTCGCAGCTCGCGATCTGGCCCTTGCGCCGGAGGCCGGCACGAACCGGGACGGCACGCAGCGTCTTCAGGCGACGTTCCGCATCGAGACGTTCGTGCTCCCCGGATCGACGCCCGAGACACACCCGTCGTCCTCCACCGAGCACGGAAAGGCGGATCGATGACCCGGATCGGCACTCTCTCCGGCCTGCTCGCCGGGGCGATTCTCGTCGCCGTGCCGGCCACCGGACGGCAGGCTCAGGCTTCCACGGCACCGTCGGCTGCCGACACGACACGGAGCGCGCCGGCCTCTCCGGAAGAGCCGAAGCTCATCTACGAGCGCGAGGTCTTCACCTACCCGGCGGACAACCGTCGCGACCCCTTTACCCCTCTGGTGGGGGACAAGGTTCGCGACATGGGGACGCGCTTCGAGGATCTTTCGCTGCGCGGCATCATCTATTCGCCCGCAAGGGATCGGAGCATGGCGCTTCTGGCGGACCCCACGGGCAGGATCTACCGCGTGCGGCGAGGAGAGGTCGTGGGAAATTCGAGAGTCATCGACATCGAGCCGTTCCGGGTGACGTTCGAGGTCGAGACGTTCGGTCTGACGCGCCGTGACGCTCTCGAGCTCAGGCGGCCCCGGCCGGGAGGGGACGCACGATGATCGCACTCCTGGCGATGCTGCTGGGTGCAGGACCGATTTCCGGGATGGCCGCGGTCAACGCGGTGCGCATCCAGTCGGTCGAGAATCGAACGGAGGTCGTCATCGAGGTGGACGGCCCCGTCTCCGTCGGCGACTTCTCCCTCGGGTCCCCCGACCGGGTCGTCGTGGACATCAAGGGCGCCCGGCGGGCGGCCCCCGAGATGCGCTACACCGCGCTCGATCGGGGTGGCATCGTCGGGCTGCGGGCCAGCCAGTACACGGAGGACGTCGTCCGCGTGGTGCTCGAGCTCAGCGGCCCGGTCGACTATCGCGTCCGCACGGACTCGGACGGCGTGCACGTCAGCTTTCCGAACAGTCACGGCCCGTTCGAGCCGTGGTCGTCCGCTTCGACGGACGCAGCGACCCCGGCTCCGGCGGCCGGTCGCCCGGTCGACTCCGCAGCTCCGGCTGCCCGCCGGACGAGCGCGGTTGCCCCTGCCGCCGAGGAGCCGGCACAGCAGCCGGAGCCCCACATCACCGTCACCTTCGAGAACACCCCGATCCTGGACGTGATCCAGACGTTCGCGGCTTTCGCCAACCGGAGCATCGTGGCCGGCAGCGACGTGACGGGGAACGTCACCGCGGACATCCACGACCAGCCGTGGGACCTGGCTCTCGAAGCCATCCTGGAGTCCCACGGGTTCAGCGTCACGGAGCGCAGGAGTGGCATCCTCCAGGTCGTCGACCTGGAGCAGGTCGCGAACCGGGAGAAGGTCGAGGAGCTCGTCACGCGGCAGTTCCGCATCAACTACGCGAGCGTCGACTCCATCGTGCCGGCGATCCAGGGCCTGCTGAGCGACCGCGGCCGCGTGACGACCAATCCGGCCACGAACACGCTCATCGTGACGGACGGCCGCACCGTCGTCGAGCGGATCGCGCCCGTGATCCGGGACCTCGACGTGCGAACGCCCCAGGTCACGATCGCCGCGAAGATCATCTTCGTCGACCGGACGGCGCTCCAGGACCTGGGCGTCGTCTACGACCTGAAGGACTCCCGGGGTACCCAGCTCAACACGGTCGTACAGGGCTACCAGGACGAGAACGGCGACGGGGTGTACGAGCCGGGCGAGGCGACGAACCAGGACGTAATCCTGCTGGGCGGCAACTCGGTCGCCGCTCTCGCCAACGCCAACGACCGCGTTTCCTCGGCGTCGCTCCGACTCGTGTCGACGCTGCTGCTGGGACGCCACTCGCTGATCACGTTCCTCGAGGCGCTCCAGAGCCTGCAGCTCACGGACATCCAGGCCGCACCCGTGGTCACCGTGCTCGACAACCGCCAGGCCTCGCTCCAGGTCGGCGAGGACACGCCCGTCCGCATCATCGACCTGGGCGCCAATACCGGCGGCGGCTCGAACACGGGCGCCACGGTTCCGCGGGCGACGGTCACGTTCAAGAAGACGGGCGTGATCCTGCAGGTGACTCCCCACGTCACCGGTGACCAGGTGCTACTGGAGGTCCACGCCGAGCGATCCAACATCGCGGCCGCGCCGTCGGACCTGGGCGTCACCTTCCAGACGCAGGCGTCCGACACACAGGTCCTCGTCGACGACGGCGAGACGGCAGTCATCGCCGCCCTTACCGTCATCAACAAGAGCAAGTCCCGCACGGGGATCCCGCTGCTGATGAACCTGCCGTTCATCGGCCGGCTGTTCAGCACGACGCACGACAAGGAGACGAAGCAGGACCTGCTCATCATGGTCACTCCCCACATCGTCCGGGCGGGCCGGTGAGGACCGCCACGCGGCACTCCGCCGCAGCCGCCGTCGCCGTCGCCGCCCTTCTGGTCGTGCTCGCTGCCTGTGGGGGCGACAACCTGTTCGCCGGGCGGGACCTGTACGCGCCCGTCGTCCAGGGCGTGGGCTTCACGGCCGACACGGCGCGGGCCGGCGCCACCGTCGGCGTCGTCGTCGAGGCGACGTCCACGACCGGGATCCGCGAGGTCCGCGTCGCATTCTGGGGAGCCGTCGTGCAGGACACCAGCGTGGAGGTCTCGCCGACTCAGGCCGTCTATCGGGCGACGATCCCCGTCACGTTGCCGGACACCATCGCCGATTCCTTCCTCACGGCGACGGTCACCGTTGTCGACGTCGACGATCTGGTCAGCTCCGGGAGGTCCGCTTCGCTTCCGGCCGTTGGACCGCGCCGCCCGTGACAGGGGATCGGCGTGGTCGCCGCCGCCGGCCGGCGCCCGGCTGGACACCGACGGCGGCCGGTCCGTATATACGAGCATGACCCGCTGAATGGAGAGCCCGGTTCGCGCCGGGCTCTCTGGTTTCGAGCATACGACGATGAGACGATGAGATTTCGATTCACGACCGCCGGGGAGTCCCACGGCCGCGGCCTCGTTGCCGTGGTGGAGGGCGTGCCCGCAGGCCTGGACCTGCGTGTCGAGCGCGACATCGACCCGGAGCTCAGGCGGCGCCAGGGCGGCTACGGCCGCGGCGACAGGATGAAGATCGAGCGGGATCATGCGGAGGTGCTCGCGGGCATCCGCCTGGGAGAGACGCTGGGCAGCCCGATCGCCCTGCTCATCTGGAATCGCGACTGGGAGAACTGGCAGGTGCCGATGTCCGCCGCCCCGCCGGCGCCCGATGCCACGGACGCGGAGCTGCGTCGCGTCCACCTGCCGCGCCCGGGGCACGCGGACCTGGTCGGCGTGCTCAAGTACGGCCGGACCGACGCACGTGACATCCTGGAACGTGCCTCGGCCCGGGAGACTACCGCGCGCGTCGCCGCCGGCGCCGTCGCCCGGCGCCTGCTCGACGCCTTCGGGATCACCATCGGCAGCCACATCGTCCGGCTCGGGTCCGTCGAGGCGCACGTCGACCCGGACGACCTCCCGGACGATCTGAACGCCGTGAGCGACGCCTCGCCCCTGCGCACTCTGGACCCGGAGGCCGAGGCACGCATGATCCGCCTCGTCGATGAAGCCCAGTCGCGGGGCGACACGCTCGGGGGCGTGTTCGAGGTCGTCGCCCGCGGAGTCCCCGTCGGACTCGGCAGCCACGTGTCCTGGGATCGGCGGCTCGACGGTCGTCTCGCGGGCGCCCTCATGTCCATCCAGGCGATGAAGGGCGTGGAGATCGGCATGGGCTTCGAGGCCGCCGCGCGTTTCGGCTCCGAGGTGCACGACGAGATCGAATCGGATCCGGATCGGGTACGGACCGGCGGATACCGGCGTACGCGCAACAACGCGGGGGGCACGGAGGGCGGCATGACGACGGGTGCTCCGCTCATCGTGCGCGTCGCGATGAAACCGCTGTCCTCCCTCATGCGGCCGCTCCGCAGCGTGGACCTCTCGTCGGGCGACCCGGCCGAGGCGATCCGCGAGCGCAGCGACGTCGTTGCCCTCGCCGCCGCCGGCGTCGTCGGGGAGGCCATGGTGGCCATCGTGCTGGCCGACGCCCTCCTCGAAAAGCTCGGCGGCGACTCCATCGCGGAGATGCGCCGGAACCTGGACGGGTATCTCTCTTCGCTCGAGGCCCGTCGACCCGGCGCCTCGTGACCACGCCCCGGGCCGACGTCCTCGTCCTCGTCGGGTTCATGGCCGCGGGGAAGAGCACCGTCGGCCGTCTGCTCGCGCAGCGTCTCGGCTGGAGCTTCGTCGACCTCGACGCCACCATCGAGCGGAACGCCGGGCTGTCCGTTGCCGAGATCTTCGCCGAGCAGGGTGAGCCGGTGTTCCGGCGGCTCGAGACGGAGGCGACAAGGTCGCTGGCCGGCCGCCGGGGCCTCGTCCTCGCGCCGGGCGGGGGATGGTTCCTTCGGCCGGAGAATCGGGCGGCGCTGAGCGCTTCCGCTCGCACGGTCTGGCTGCGCGTGACGGCGGAGGAGGCGGTGCGCCGGTCCGGCGCCGCGAGCGGCGAGCGACCCCTGCTGGCGGGCGATGATCCGCTGCGTCGGGCTGCCGCTCTCCTTGCCGAGCGGGAGCCGACGTATGGAACCGCCGACTGGATCGTGGATACTTCCGGACGGAGCGTCGACGAGATCGCGGACGAAATCGCGGAACGGGCAGCCGCGGACCTCTGAAGTCAATCGAACCACGGACGGAGAGTGTATGGCGCGAACCGGTAAGGCGAATCGGCTCGTAATCGTCGAGTCGCCGGCGAAGGCCCGGACGATCGGCAAGTATCTCGGGTCGGGCTACCGGGTGAAGGCCTCGGTGGGTCACATCCGCGACCTGCCCCAGCGGGAGCTGGGCGTGGACGTGGAGCACGGCTTCGAGCCGAAGTACGTGACGATCCGCGGCAAGGGCAAGGTCATCCAGGAGCTGCGGCGAGAGGCGAAGAACGCCGAGGAGATCCTCCTGGCCACCGACCCCGACCGGGAGGGCGAGGCCATCGCCTACCACGTCGCGGAGCAGCTCGGGTTCGAGGAGGGCGACGGCGAGCGCTTCCGCCGCGTCCTCTTCCACGAGATCACCCGGGACGCCATTCGCCGGGCGCTGCAGCAGCCCGGCGCGCTGGACATGCGCAAGGTCGAGGCGCAGCAGGCCCGTCGCATCCTGGATCGGCTGGTGGGATATCAGGTGAGCCCCCTCCTGTGGAAGCCGATCCGGCCGGGCCTGAGCGCCGGCCGCGTCCAGACGGTCGCGCTGCGCCTCATCGCCGAGCGCGAGCAGGAGATCCGCGACTTCGTCGCCCAGGAGTACTGGTCCATCACCGCCCACCTCGAGGCGAAGGGCGAGCGGTTCGACGCCAAGCTGCACCACATCGACGGGCACAAGTTCACCCTCGAGAACGAGGCGCAGGCCCGCAAGGTCCTCGAGGACGTCGCCGGCGTGCCCTTCGTCGTCACCGAGGTCAAACGCAGGGAGAAGCGGAAGAATCCGCCGGCGCCGTTCACGACGTCGACCCTCCAGCAGGAGGCCGCGAAGCGACTCGGCTTCTCCGCCAACCGCACCATGCGGGTGGCCCAGCAGCTCTACGAGGGCATCGACGTCGGGGCCGAGGGCTCGGTCGGCCTCATCACCTATATGCGGACCGACTCGACCCGGGTCTCGGGCGGCGCCGTCGACGGAGCCCGCGCGTGGATCCGCGGGAAGTTCGGGGACGCCTACCTGCCCGGAAGCGGCCGCTTCTACGGCGGCAGGCAGCAGAAGGGCGCGCAGGAAGCCCACGAGGCGATCCGACCCACAGATCCGGCCCGTCACCCGGACCAGGTGCGCCGGCACCTCGACCGGGACCAGGCGCGACTCTACGAGCTCGTCTGGCTTCGCTTCGTCGCCGGCCAGATGACGCCCGCCGTCTACGACACCACGACCATCGACTTCGAGCTTCGCGGCCAGGGCACGCCCACGTACCTGTTCCGCGCGTCGGGGTCGGTCATGAAGTTCGACGGGTTCACGCGGCTGTACCGTGAGGCCCGGGAGGACGGGGACAGGAAGACGCTCGACGACGAGGCGTCCCTTCCGTGGATCGACCGCGGAGACGCATGCGACCTGCACGGCATCGACCCCGAGCAGCACTTCACGCAGCCGCCGCCCCGCTACAGCGAGGCGAGCCTGGTGAAGGAGCTCGAGAAGCAGGGGATCGGCCGCCCCTCCACGTATGCGCAGATCATCTCCACGATCCTGGACCGCAAGTACGTGGAGCTCCGGCAGAAGCGCTTCCACACGACGCCGCTGGGGGAGACCGTCGCGCAGTTCCTCGTCCGGCTCTTCCCGGATCTCTTCGACGTCGGCTTCACGAGCGGCATGGAAACGGAGCTCGACCGGATCGAGGACGGCGGACTCGATTGGCGGAAGGTGCTCACGGACTTCTACGGCCCCTTCCAGGCGAAGCTCAGCGAGGGGGAGGAGCGCAAGGAGGAGGTGCTCCGGGAGGTCGTGAAGGCCGAGGACGAGACGTGTCCCGAGTGCGGCCGCCCGCTCCAGGTGAAATGGGGCCGGCGCGGGCGCTTCCTGGCCTGTACGGGCTATCCGGAGTGCAAGCACACGCAGCCGTTGCCCGGCGAGGAGCCGGAGGCTCCGAAGCCCACCGGCGAGGCGTGCCCGAAGTGCGGCTCCGAGCTCGTCGAGCGCCAGGGGCGGTACGGCCCGTTCATCGCGTGCAGCAACTACCCGAAGTGCAAGCACACGCAGCCGAGGACGATCCCGGGGATGAAGTGCCCGCAGTGTGGCGAGGGCGACGTCGCCGAGAAACGCACGCGGAAAGGCAAGCCGTTCTGGGGCTGCACGCGCTATCCGGACTGCGACTGGTCCTCCTGGGACGAGCCCGTCCCCGAGCCGTGCCCGGACTGCGAGGCGCCGTTCCTCGTCCGGAAGAGCACGAAGGCGAAGGGAGAGTTCCTGAAGTGTCTGACGTGCCGGGGCGAGTTCGAGACCGTCGGCGCAACCGCCGGCGTCGAGGAGTAGTGGGAGGGGAGCCGGAATGACGGTGGTACGCGTGGTCGGTGGCGGACTGGCAGGCTGCGAGGCCGCCTGGCAGCTCGCCGGTCGCGGGCACTCGGTGGAGCTGTTCGAGATGCGCCCGGCGAAGACGACGGAGGCGCACCGCACGGACAGGCTCGCCGAGCTGGTGTGCACGAACTCCTTCAAGAGCGAGGACCCGTCGAATGCCCACGGGCTGCTGAAGCGGGAGATGCGGACGCTCGGGTCCGTCATCCTTTCGGCGGCCGACGAGGCCCGCGTCCCCGCCGGAGCGGCCCTCGCCGTGGACCGGGATCTGTTCGGCCAGGCCGTCACCTCCCGCCTCGACGGGCATCCGGCGATCACCCTCGTCCGCGACGAGGTGCGGGTCCTGCCGGACGGCCCCACCGTCATCGCCACGGGCCCGCTCACCTCCGACGGACTTTCCCGGGATCTGGCCCGCGAGCTGGGCGACGAGGGGCTCTCCTTCTACGACTCCATCGCGCCCATCGTCGAGGCCGATTCCGTCGACATGGAGCACGCCTGGATGGCGTCTCGCTGGGACAGGGGTGACGGGGGCGACTACCTCAACTGTCCCATGGACCAGGCCGCGTACGAGGCGTTCGTCGCGGAGCTCGTCGCGGCGGACGTGTATCCGGGGCACGACTGGGAGAACGTCCCCTACTTCGAGGGCTGCCTGCCCATCGAGGTGATGGCCGAGCGCGGCCTCGACACCCTCCGCTTCGGGCCCATGAAGCCCGTCGGGCTCACCGACCCCCGTACGGGCCGCCGCCCGTGGGCCGTCCTCCAGCTCCGCAGGGAAGACCGGCACGGGCGGATGTGGAACCTCGTCGGGTGCCAGACCCGAATGCGCACGGGTGAGCAGCGTCGGATCTTTCGCATGATCCCGGCACTCCGGAACGCGGAGTTTCTCCGCACCGGCTCCATTCACAGGAACACGTACCTGAACTTCCCTGCCACGCTCACCCCGTGGGGCTCGCCTCCGTCCCGCCCGGACGTGATCGTGGCGGGTCAGCTCACCGGCGTCGAGGGGTACATGGAATCCGCAGCGTCCGGGATCCTCGCGGGCGTGAACCTCGACCGCATCATCCGGGGCCTCGATCCCGCCCTGCCGCCGCCGACAACCATGATCGGCGGCCTCTACCGCTACCTGAGTGAGGCGGAGCCGGGGGCGTTCCAGCCGATGAACTCCAACTTCGGCCTCGTGGATCAGCCCCCGGAGCGGATCCGGGACCGCCGCCGTCGACGGGAGCGCACGGCGGAGATCGCCGCCTCCGCCCTCCAGGAATGGATGCGCGAGACGGAGACCGAAGCCGTCGAGCCTGCCCTGGCGGGGACGTGAAGCAGGAGAAGGAGAGTGCCGCCGCGCCCGCCGTGGGCGACCGCCAGGCCGACGCCTTCCTGCGCCACATCCGGGACGGCCGTCAGCTCAGCCGCCACACCGTTGCCGCGTACCGTCGGGATCTGAGCGCTTTCGTCGAGTTCCTCACCGATCGCCACGGCCCCGACGCGTGGGCATGGCCCGGCGTCGATCGCCACGACTTCCGTGCGTGGGTGGGGCAGCTTACGCGGCAGGGTCTGGCCCGGCGGACCATCGCCAGGAAGCTGTCCGCGGTGCGATCGCTGTTCCGGTTCCTCCACCGCGAGGGCATCGTCGAGGCGAACCCCGCCCGCATCGTGCGCTCCCCGAAGCTCGAGCGGACGCTTCCGGCCTGGCTCACCCGCGCGGACGTCGATCGTCTCTTTGCGGCGGCTGAGGAGCGGGCCTCCGAGAACGACTTCCGCGGCACCCGAAACCTCGCCATCCTCGAGACCTTCTACGCCACGGGCATGCGCCTCTCCGAGCTCCAGGGGCTCGACTGGCAGGACCTCGATCTGGTGGGAGACCAGGTCCGGGTGCTGGGGAAGGGAAGGAAGGAGCGCATCGTCCCGCTGGGCGGTGCCGCCGTCCGCGCCCTGCGCCGCTACGAGCTGCGCCGGCGCGAGCTCCGCCGAGGCCTCGACGCCGACGAGCGCGCCGCCTTCGTGTCCGAGCGAGGCCGCCGCCTATCGGCGCGCCAGATCCAGAACATCATCGGCGCCGCCCTCGACCGGATCGCGGCCGATGCCGACGTCTCGACCCACTCCCTCCGGCACTCCTTTGCCACGCACCTCCTCGACGCCGGGGCCGACCTCATCGCGGTGAAGGACCTCCTGGGCCACGCGTCGCTGTCCACCACACGGATCTACACGCACACCTCCAAGGAACACCTGAAGAAGGTGTACGATCAGGCACACCCTCGGGCGTGAGTGGACGCGGCGACGCCTGGCGTCGAGCGCCGTCCCTGTTCCAGCATGCCCGTCCGACGGAACCCCGCCATCCGGGCGGGTAGAGTAGAGGCAAAGGGAGGGGTGGATGAACGATCTGAAGGCCACGACCATCGTGGCAGTACGGCAGGACGACAGGGTAGCCATCGGTGGCGACGGCCAGGTGACCCTCGGCGAGACGGTCATGAAGGCCGGTGCCCAGAAGGTACGCAAGCTGAAGGACGGCAAGATCCTGGCAGGGTTCGCCGGATCCGTCGCCGACGCCTTCACGCTCTTCAACAAGTTCGAGGAGAAGCTCGAGCGCTACCCGGGCAACCTTCCCCGGGCGGCCGTCGAGCTGGCCCGGGAGTGGCGCACGGACCGATTCCTCCGGCGGCTCGAGGCCGCGCTCATCGTCGCGGACCGGGCCCACCTCTTCGTGCTCACGGGTGACGGCAACGTCATCGAGCCGGACGACGAGGTCGTCGCCATCGGCAGCGGGGGCGGCTACGCTCTTGCCGCCGCGCGGGCGCTGAAGGAGCATTCCTCGCTCGCCGCCCCGGACATCGCCCGGCGGGCGCTGGAGATCGCCGGCGACATCTGCATCTACACGAACAAGCACATCACGATTCTCGAGCTGGACGAATAGAGACATGCCAAACGTGCCCGGCGACGTCGCGCCGGCGGCCGCGCAGCCCGACGGCGCGGCCTCCGAAGCGGAGGCGCCCTGGCTGGACGAGCTCACGCCGCGCCAGATCGTGGACGAGCTCGACAAGTACATCGTGGGACAGGACGGAGCCAAGAAGGCCGTCGCAATCGCATTGCGAAACCGCTGGCGGCGTCAGCGCGTCGAGGACGACCTGCGCGACGAGATCGTTCCGAACAACATCATCATGATCGGGCCGACGGGAGTGGGGAAGACGGAGATCGCCCGCCGCCTCGCCCGGCTGGCCGGCGCCCCGTTCGTGAAGGTCGAGGCTTCCAAGTTCACCGAAGTCGGCTACGTCGGCCGGGACGTCGAATCCATGATTCGAGACCTGGTCGAGTACGCCGTGAACATGATCCGGGACGAGCGGGAGGCCGAGGTCGAGGAGCTGGCGGAAAAGCGGGCCGAGGAACGGCTGCTGGACCTGCTCTTTCCCATCGGCGCGGAGAACGGAGCCCCCGAGCCCGTGGGCGGCGAACGCAGTAACGACGGCGAAGACCGCACGTTCGTCGTGGGTCGCACCGGCGTCGCTTCGCCGTCCGAGGTTTCCTCCCCCGCCTCGGGGGCGAGGTCCGACGACGCGACGACGGAGGAGCGTCGTCATCGGACGCGCGAGAAGCTCCGCAAGCTCCTCCGGGACGGACACCTCGAGGAGCGGATGGTGGACGTCGAGGTCCAGCAGAGCATGCCCATCGAGAACATGATGGTGCCCATGGGGGGCGGCATGGACGGCATGGACTTCAACTTCACCGAGATGCTGCAGGACATGCTGCCGAAGAAGAAGAAGCGGCGGTCGGTGAGCGTGGCCGAGGCCCGGCGCATCCTGGTCCAGGACGAGCTCGACAAGCTCGTCGACATGGACGAGGTAGTGAACGAGGCCATGATCCGTGCCGAGGACATGGGCATCGTCTTCCTCGACGAGGTGGACAAGATCGCCGGCGGCGAGAAGGGCGGCGCGGGCCCGGACGTCAGCCGGGAGGGTGTGCAGCGTGATCTGCTGCCCATCGTCGAGGGCAGCACCGTACAGACGAAGTACGGACTCGTCCGCACCGACCACATCCTGTTCATCGCGGCCGGCGCCTTCCACGTGGCGAAGCCGTCGGACCTGATTCCGGAGCTGCAGGGCCGCTTTCCCATCCGGGTGGAGCTGAGCGCCCTCACGGTGAAGGACTTCGTCCGCATCCTCACGGAACCGAGAAACGCCCTCATGCGCCAGTACGAGGCGCTCCTGGCCACCGAGGGCGTGCGCCTGGCCTTCACCGAGGACGCCGTCACGGAGGTCGCCCGCATCGCCGCGGAGATCAACGAGCGGATGGAGAACATCGGCGCACGCCGCCTCCACACCGTGATGACGACCCTCCTGGAGGAGTTCCTCTTCGAGCTGCCGTGCGAGGGCCGCGAGAGCGTGGAGATCGACGGGGCCTTCGTGCGCGAGCGACTGCGCAGGATCATCGACGACGAGGACCTCCGGCGCTACATCCTCTGACCGGGCGCCGACGGTCGAGCTTGCTCCTCGTTCGGGGCCGCGGGTAACTTGCCGCGGCCCCGAATCGCGTTCATGAACCCGGATGCTGGAGCGATGGCAGAAACGACCAGGGACTTCCTCGCGATCCCCGACTTCTCGACGGAGGAGCTGTACGAGATCCTCCGCCTGGCCCGTCGGCTGAAGGACGGATCGTTCACGGATCGGCCGCTTCGCGGGCGCACGCTCGCCATGATCTTCGAGAAGAGCTCGACCCGCACGCGGGTCTCGTTCGAGGTCGGGACCTATCAGCTCGGCGGACACGCGCTCTTCCTCTCCTCCCGCGACATCCAGATCGGGCGGGGCGAGCCGATCCGGGACACGGCGCGCGTCCTCTCGCGCTACGTGGACGGGATCATGATCCGCACCTTCGGCCACGCCGTGGTGGAGGAGCTGGCCCGCTTCGCCGAAGTGCCCGTGATCAACGGGCTGACGGACCTCCTGCACCCGTGCCAGGTCCTGACCGACCTGTTCACCATCCAGGAGGTCTTCGGGGAGGACCTGGCCCCCCGTCGCGTGGCCTGGATCGGGGACGGAAACAACATGGCCAATTCGTGGCTCAACGCGGCCTACCGCTTCGGCTTCGATCTCCGGCTGGCGTGCCCCGAAGGGTACGATCCGGACCCGGACCTGCTCGAGCGGGCGCGTGGCGCCGCCCGGGTGACGCTTACGCGGGATCCCGCGGAGGCGGCCGAGGGGGCGGAGGTCGTCAACACGGACGTATGGGCCTCGATGGGTCAGGAAGAGGAGGCCCAGACGCGGCGGACGGCCTTTGCCGACTTCCGTGTGGACGACGCGCTGATGGACCGGGCGGCGGACGACGCCGTCTTCCTGCACTGCCTCCCGGCGCACCGGGGGGAGGAGGTCACCGAGTCCGCGCTCGAGGGCCCGCGCTCGCGTGTCTTCGACGAGGCCGAGAACCGCCTGCACGCGCAGAAGGCTCTGCTCGTGCGCCTGATGGGATCGTGAGGGAGACCATGGCATCGGACGGACTGAAGGAGACGGCACTCCACGCCGAGCACGTGCGCCTTGGCGGGAAGATGGTCCCGTTCGCCGGCTACGCTCTGCCGGTTCAGTATCCGGCGGGGATCGTCGCCGAGCACAGGGCGGTGCGGGAGTCGGCGGGCCTGTTCGACGTCTCGCACATGGGCGAGTTCATCGTCACGGGGCCGGACGCGCTGACCTTCGTCCAGTCGATGCTGACGAACGACGCTTCGCGGCTGGAGGTGGGACAGGCGCAGTACGCCGTGCTCTGCCAGGACGACGGCGGCGCCATCGACGACTGCATCCTCTACCGCTTCGGGGATCACCTCATGGTGGTGGTGAACGCGGCGAACCGGCAGGCGGACTGGGAGTGGATGAACGCTCACGTCGGCGCATTCGACGCCCGACTGGAAGACCGTTCGGACGCGATCTCGCTCCTCGCCCTCCAGGGCCCGAAGGCGTCCGACATCCTGGCACGCCTGACGGACGCCGACCTGGACGCCGTCGCCTACTATCACTTCACGGAAGCCGAGGTGGACGGTCGAGCGGCGATCGTGAGCCGCACCGGATACACCGGTGAGGACGGGTTCGAGCTGTACCTGTCCAACGAGGACGCGGTTCCGGTCTGGCGTGCCCTGCTGCAGGCGGGTGCCGACGACGGACTGCTGCCGGCCGGTCTCGGCGCGCGCGACTCGCTCCGCCTCGAGGTGGGCTACGTCCTTCACGGCAGCGATCTCGACCGGGAGCACACCCCCCTGGAGGCCGGCCTCGGCTGGGTCGTGAAGCTCGGCAAGGGCGACTTCCACGGACGGGACGCGCTCGAGGCGCAGAAGGAAGCCGGGCTCGAGCGCCGCCTGGTGGGCTTCCGCCTCCTCGAGCGTGGCTTCCCCCGCCACGGCTACGAAGTGCGCTGGCAGGGCGAGCCGGTATCGACCGTCACGAGCGGCGGCGTCTCGCCCATGCTCGACCTGGGAATCGGCCTCGCGTACGTCCCGGCCGAAGCGCGAGAGCCCGGGACCCCGCTGGAGATCGTGATCCGTGGCCGTCCCGTCGCCGCCGAGGTCATGCGCCCGCCGTTCTACACGGAAGGGTCGATCCGCCGTTGAGCGCCGACCACGCGGTCCCCGTCCGCCTCGCCATCCTCACCGTCTCGGACGGCGTCGCGGCCGGGCGTCGGCAGGATCGGAGCGGCGCCGCCATCGCGGAATGGGCGACGGAGCGCGGCTACGCCGTCGCCCATTCGGACGTCGTGGCGGACGCCGGCGCTGCGATCGCCGCGCGACTCGCCGCGTGGGCCGACGGGGGCGACGTCGACGTCGTCCTGACCACCGGTGGGACGGGTCTCACGGACCGCGACGTCACGCCGGAGGCGACGGCGGCCGTCCTCGACCGGGACGCACCGGGTCTGGCCGAGGCGCTCCGTGCCCGGGGCGCGCAGTCGACGCCTTTTGCCGCGTTGTCCCGGGGCCGCGCCGGCGTGCGCGGCTCGACCCTCATCGTGAACCTTCCGGGCAGCACCGGCGGCGTGCGCGACGGCCTCGCCGTCCTGGAGCCCCTCCTCGGCCACGCCGTTCAGCTCCTGCGCGGCATCGACACGGATCGCCACGATGGCTGACACCGTCCTCATCTCCACCCACGACGTCGAGGCCGCCGTCGGGCTCCGGGACGCTTTCGAGGACGAGGGGCTGCGGGTCGAGCTGGTGACGCCCGCGGAGAAGCTCGCCGACTTCCGCGACCCCGTCCTGGTGGTCGTCACCGGGGGGCTCGAGGAGAAGCGGGCGCGTCGCATCGTGCGAGAGTCCGTGGCGCTGGAGCTGCCGGTGCTGGGTCTCGCCGATTCACCCGAGCAGGCCACCCGCGAGACGTGCCGCCGGCTCGGACTCGTGGAGTGCGTGGCGAAGCCGGTGGATCCCGTGGAGCTCGCGCTGCTCGGTCGCCGCGTCCTCGAGCGCGCCAGGCTGCGTCGGGTCACGGGCCTCGTGGGCGAAACCGAGATCATGCGCGAGGTCCTCGAGCGCGTCGTGCAGATCGCCCCCGTCAACGCGACAGTGCTCGTCACCGGAGAGAGCGGAACCGGGAAGGAGCTCGTCGCCCGGGGCATTCACGAGCTTTCCCCCCGCCGGGGGAAGCGCTTCGTGGCCGCGAACGTCGCCGCCCTCCCCGAGACGCTCCTCGAGTCCGAGCTTTTCGGCCACGAGAAGGGCGCCTTCACCGGCGCCGCCGGGCAGCGGCGCGGACTCTTCGAGATGGCCCACGGCGGCACGCTCTTCCTCGACGAGATCGGGGAGATGCCCTCTGCCACCCAGACGAAGCTGCTGCGCGTGCTGGAGGACCGGCACTTCATGCGGGTCGGCGGCGAGGAGCCCATCCGCGTCGACGTACGCGTGATCGCCGCCACCAACCGGGAACTTCGCCGTTCCGTCGAGCTGGGGGATTTCAGGCGCGACCTCTACTACAGGCTCAACGTGCTCTCCGTCCACCTGCCGCCCCTGCGGGATCGGCGGGCGGACATCCCGCTGCTCGTCGACGCGTTCGTCCGGGGAACGGCGCGGGAGCACGGCCGCCCCGCCATCGCCGTCTCGCCCGAGGCCTTGCGCGTGCTGGTGGAATACGACTGGCCGGGGAACGTCCGGGAACTGCACAACGCCATCGAGTCGATGGTGGTGCTGTCCCGCGGCGGCGTGCTGCAGGTCGACGATCTGCCCGACTACATCCGGTCCGGCTCCCGGGGCCCGGCTCTGCTTCCGGCGCCCATTCCGCGGCGCGAGGAAGGCGGGCGGACGACCGCGCCGGAGCTCGAGTTCATCTTTCGCACCCTGCTCCAGCTCCGGCTGGACGTCGACGACATCCGCCGCGAATTCGAGGATTTCAGGCGGGACAACCCGGCGGGGGCCGGACTCGCCCTGCCGTACCCGGCATTCCCACGCATTCCCGGGCTTCAGCGGCCCGGCGAGATCGAGGACGCCGAGCTCGCCGGTGAGGACGCCGACGAGCCGGACGACGCGGAGGGCGTGGTCGTCTACCGACCCGGCAAGACCATGGAGGAGATGGAGCGGGAGGCCATCGTGGCGGCGCTGGGGGAGGTCGCGGGCAATCGCCGCAAGGCCGCCGAGCTGCTCGGTATCGGTGAGCGGACGCTCTATCGCAAGATCAAGGACTACGACATCAGGGTCTGAGGCCACCCTCTCCGGAGGTCGCGCGGGCCCGTGCCTTCCCCCGCTCCCGCTCGAGGAGCGGTACGATCCGATTCCATTCGTCCGACTGCTCCACCCCGTACCGTACGACGATCGGCAGGTCGTAGTTGACCCCGCCGACGAAGGCGTAGACCGCGCTCTCGACCTGTTGCTGCTGGAGCCGTTGCTGACCCCAGCCGGGCGTGAGGGGGAAGATCGCCTGGGGCCGCAGCAATCTGCCCTGATGCGTGAGCTGGAGGTCTTCCGGCTGGAACGGTACGCCCGGGTCGTAGCTGAAGAAGGACACCAGGAAGAGCGAAGGCGCGTCCTCGAACGTGGCGCGCTTCGCGCGATCCATCCACTGCACGTCCAGCGCGTGCAATCGCGCGTACGTATCGGGTGCCGCGAGCCGCGTCACCGCCTCCGCGAGGGGCGTGACCTTCACGAGCAGCGAGCCGTCCCGGAGCTGCACGGTGAACTCGTCCTGCCGCAGCGTGCCGAATCCCGGGGGCACGAGGGAGTCCTCGGGGCGCGCCGCCGTCGACGCAGCGCCGGCGCCATGGTCCGCTCGCGCCGGTAGCGTCGAAGGCGACGTCGCCCCGGGACTCGTCGTCCCCGAGCTGGCGCACGCGGACAGGCCCGACGCGAGCAGAACGGCGAGCGAGGCGACCCGGACGGGGGCGGCTTTCACGCCTCCCGTCCGGCGCCGAGGAGCCCCGCGAGGGTGTCCATGAGGGTCTCCCGCCCCTCGCCCGTGACGGCGGAGAAGGGAACGACCTGCTCCGGGTCCAGAGCCAGCCGCTCGACCGCCCGGCTCACCCGCTTCGCGCGCTCGCTGTGCTTGAGCTTGTCCATCTTGGTGAGGACGAAGAGCGTCGGCCGGCCGATGCCGGCAAGGAACTCGACCATGCGTCGATCCTCGGCGGTCGGGTCGTGCCGGACGTCCAGGATGTGGACCACGCCGCGGACCTCCTGCACGTCCCGGAGGTAGCGTTCAATCAGCGGGGCCCAGGCAAGGCGCACGTGCTCCGGCACCTTCGCGTAGCCGTACCCCGGGAGGTCGACCAGAAAGAACTCGCCGGCGTCTCCGGAGCCCGTCGTCCGGACGCGGTAGAAATTGATCTCCTGCGTCTTGCCCGGACGGGCGGATACCCGAGCCACCTTCGTGCGCGTGCGGCCGAGGAGGCGATTGATGAGGCTGGACTTGCCGACGTTGGAACGACCGGCGAAGGCCACCTGAGCGAGCGACCCCGGAGGCGCTGCCCCCGGGGTCGCGACCGCTCCCGCAAATTCGACGTCGCGGATCTTCACGCGGCCGTCACGCTTCCTTTTTCGCCGAGTCCGGCCGCAGCACGAGCAGCGGCGCAATCCCGTTCGTGACGCACTCGGCGGTGACGACCACCTCCCGAACGTCGTCCCGGGACGGGATCTCGAACATGATGTCCCGCATGATCTCTTCGAGCACCGCCCGCAGTCCCCGCGCTCCCGTGCCCCTGTCGAGCGCCTTGCGACCGATGGCCCGCACCGCCTCGATGTCGAAGGTCAGGCCGATCGCCTCCAGGTCGAACATCTTCTGGTACTGCTTGACCAGGGCGTTCTTGGGCTCCGTGAGGACCTTCACCAGGGCCTCCTCGTCGAGCTCGCCCAGCGTGACCGTGACGGGCATCCGACCCACGAGCTCCGGGATCAGCCCGAAGCGCATCAGGTCCTCGGGCTCGACCTCCGCAAACGGGCGTGTGGGATCCGCTTCTGTCCGGTCGCCGGCGCTGCCGAACCCGATCTGCCGGCGCCCCGTCCTGGACTCGATGACCTTCTCCAGGCCGTCGAACGCACCCCCGCAGATGAACAGGATGTTACGGGTGTTGATCTGGATGTACTCCTGCTGCGGGTGCTTCCGGCCACCCTGGGGCGGCACCGACGCGACGGTGCCCTCCAGGATCTTCAGGAGCGCCTGCTGCACACCCTCCCCCGAAACGTCCCGCGTGATGCTCGGGTTCTCCGACTTCCGGGCGATCTTGTCGATCTCGTCGATGTAGACGATGCCCCGCTCGCATTCCGCGATGTTGAAATCGCCGGCCTGGAGCAGGCGGACCAGGATGTTCTCAACGTCCTCCCCCACGTAGCCCGCCTCCGTCAGCGTCGTGGCGTCCGCGATGGTGAACGGGACCTGGAGGATGCGGGCGAGCGTCTGGGCCAGGAGCGTCTTGCCGACGCCCGTAGGACCGATCAGGAGGATGTTCGACTTGTCGATCTCCACGTCGTCCAGCACGCCGTGGTGGTTGACCCGCTTGTAGTGGTTGTAGACGGCCACGGACAGCGACCGCTTCGCCTCTTCCTGGCCGATCACGTAGTCGTCGAGAACGTCCTTGATCTCGCGGGGCGTGGGGATGCGTACGGCCTCCGCGGTCTCCCGCTCCTCTTCCTCGGCGAGGATCTCGTTGCACAGCGAGACGCACTCGTTGCAGATGTAGACGGAGGGCCCCGAAATGAACTTCTTGACGGAGTCCTTCGACTTGCCGCAGAAAGAGCAGCGGAGGTGCTTGTCGCTCGGCATGGCGATCGTCGGACGGAGGAGACACGGACCCGGGACGCGCCCGGATCACGATGGCTAGGTCTCGGACAGGTGGCCGTCGCCGGAGGCTTCGACCACCTCTCCCTTGTTGGTGATGACCTGGTCGATGAGGCCGTACTCCTTGGCCTCCACCGGGCTCATGAATCGGTCGCGGTCGACGTCTTCCGCGACGCGCTCCTTGGACTGGCCCGTGTGTTTCGCCAGAATCTCGTTCAGCCGCTCGCGGGCATACAGGATCTCCTTCGCCTGGATCTCGATGTCCGCAGCCGTGCCCTGTGCGCCGGACGACGGCTGGTGGATCATGATCCGCGAGTTCGGGAGCGCGCTGCGCCTGCCTTCCGCACCGGACGCCAGCAGGACCGCCCCCATGGAGGCTGCTATGCCCATGCAGATCGTCGACACCGGCGACCGCAGGTACTGGATCGTATCGTAGATCGCCAGTCCGGCATACACGCCGCCGCCCGGCGAATTGATGTACAGATAGATGTCCTTCTCGGGATTGTCCGCCTCCAGGAAGAGTAGCTGCGCGATGATGATGTTCGCCACGTTGTCGTCGATCGGTGTGCCGAGGAAGACGATCCGGTCCATGAGCAGCCGACTGAAGATGTCGTAGCTGCGCTCGCCCCGGCTCGACCGCTCGATGACGTACGGCGGATAGATGGTCGGCATTTATGCCTTGGATTTCTTGCTGCGTGACTTGCTCTTGGCCGGCGCCTCGCCCGTGGCGGGCGCCGCGCCCGTGATCTCCGACTGCGCCTTCAGGAAGGCGAACACCTTCTCCTCGAGCACCTCCCCCTCCAGGCGCTGCATTCGGCCGCTACGCTGGAGCTGCGTCCACACCTCGTTTACCGGGCGGCCGCTCTGTTCGGCGATCTGCTCCACCCGGGCGTCGACCTCCTCGGCGCTCGGTCGGAGTCCTTCCTTCTCCGCCACCGCGTCGACGACCAGCGAGCGGCGGATGGCCCGCTCCGCCGTCGGCCGCGCCGCCTGGTGCAGCTCGGCGAGCCGCTCCTGCGGCATCTGCTTGCTCGGGAAGACGTCCTCGATGTAGGCCCGCACCATGGAGTCCGGGACGTCGAAGGGATTCGCCTCGATGATCTGATCGACCAGCGCTCGCCGGACCTGCGCCTCGGCCTCGGAGTCCGACTCTCGCTGGAGGTCCTCGCGGACGCGGGCCCGCAGGACGTCCATGGACTCGAAGTCGCCCACACTCGCGGCGAAGGCGTCGTCCATCTCGGGAAGGTCCGGCCGTTCCAGGGACAGCAGCTCGATCCGCACCCGCTGCTCCTCGCCTGCCTCGTCCTCGGACTCGTTCGGGATCGTGATGAGGAACTCGCCCGAGCCCCCGACGTCCAGCGTCTGGATCGCCGATTCGACGTCCGGGATCGCCTGCCCCTCGCCCAGCACGACCTCGTACTTGCGCGGCTTCGGGGCCTCGCCGCCCGGCTCTGCCTCCGCGCTGAGCGGCGTGATCTCGACCGCGACGCGGTCCCCCGTGGTCGGCTTGCCTTCCTCGGCCGTCTTCCACTCCGCGTTCTCCGAGCGGAGCCGCTCCAGGACGCGCTCCACCTCCTCCTCCCCGACCTCCGAGGACGGCCGCTCGACGACGAAGCCGCCGACGCGGTCCAGCTCGATCTTCGGTTGGACCTCGAAGACGACGTGGAACGTGAGGTCCGCACCCGGTGCGTAGTCGACGTCCTCGACCTGGCCCTGGGTGATCGGCTGGAGGCCCTGCTCCTGGATCGCCTGCTTGTACGCCTCGTCGACGATCCGCTCGACGGTCTCGTTCTGGATCGCGGCCTCGAACTTACGGCTGACCACGCTCTCGGGGACCTTCCCCTTGCGGAAGCCTGGGAGCCGGACCTGCGTCCGGATGCGCCGCGTGACGCTGCGGCGCTCCTCGTCGACCCTGCCGGCGGGTACGGTGATGGTGAGCCGCCGGGCCCAGGCCTGGGGTTCCTCCACCCCGATCTTCAAATCCACGGTATCTGTCGCCATGCCTGTTTTCTCGGTTGGGCGATGCGAAAGGGGGGACTCGAACCCCCACGGGCGTGCCCACGAGATCCTAAGTCTCGCGCGTCTACCAGTTCCGCCACTTTCGCACGTTGCCTGCCAGCCAAAATCTAACCGTAGCGGGCGACCCGATCAACCGAAGGGGCGGGGGCAAAAAAGGGCGCCGCCATGCGACGTCGGGACACGGAGGCGGCGCAGGGAACCGCGCGGGAAAACGGCGGAAATTGCGCGGTGCCGATTCGAACTCAGGGCACCCGCACGTTGGCGATGACGGTCTCGCCCTCGGGCCGCTGCAGGAGCAGGGAGACGACGTCTCCGGAGCGGAGCCGCCCGAGGCGGTCGGCGGCGTCCTGGCGGGACCGGATCGTGTGCCGATCGATGGCAAGGATGCGCTGGCCCGGCACGACGCCGGCCGTCTCCGCGGCACTGCCCGGCTGGACCGTCCGGACCACGACGCCGCCGGCGGCGTCGAAGCCCAGGTGCCGGGCGAGGCCGGGCGCCAGCTCGCCGATCCGGATGCCGAGCCCCGGGGCGAGCTGCGGCTCGCGCGCCTCCCGTGGCTCCCGCGCGTCCGCCGCACCTGTCTCCGCGAACGGGGCCTCCTCCAGCCGGACAGAGAAGGTCTTCTGCTCGCCGTAGCGGACGACGGTGAGGTCCGCGGCTTCGCCGGGGTGGTGCTGGGCCACCAGACGCTGGAGCTGCCCCACCCGATCGACCGGATGGCCGTCAACGGCGACGACGACGTCGCCTCGCTCGACGCCCGCCGTACGCGCCGGCGAGCCCGCGCCGGTGAAGTCCTGGACGAGCACACCACCGATGGCCGGCAGCGAGTAGACCTGTGCGTCCGCCTCCCCGACGTCCCGGATGCGCACGCCCAGGACGGGCCTCCGCACCTGCCCGTACTCGATGAGGTCACCGGCCACCCGCCGGGCGAGATTGATGGGGATCGCGAAACCGTATCCCTCGTAGTACCCGGTCCCGCTCGCGATCGCCGTGTTCACCCCGATGACCTCGCCCCGCAGGTTGACCAGCGGCCCACCGGAATTGCCGGGGTTGATCACCGCGTCCGTCTGGATGAAGTCCTCGATGGCGTAGTTCGCCGACGGGTCCTCCTGCTCCAGGAGCTCGCGGTTGAGGATGTCCAGCGGACGGCCCTTCGCAGAGATGATCCCGCTCGTCACCGTGAAGTCGAGGGTGCTCGTGGGACCGAAGCCCGGGTTGCCCACCGCCAGCACCCACTCGCCGACCTCGGCCCGGTCGGAGTCTCCCATGCGGGCGGGAGTCAGCCCGTCCACTGCCACCTGGATCACCGCCACGTCCGTGGTCGGGTCCGTCCCGACCAGGCGTGCCTCGAACGTGCGCTTGTCGCGGAGCGTGACCGTGATCCGGTCGGCGTCCTCCACGACGTGGTTGTTCGTCAGGATGTGGCCTTCGTCGTCCAGCACGAACCCCGTTCCGCCGGTGATTTCGGGGATGTTCTCGTGGACGGAGTCCCTGGGCGGAGTGCCGTACATCTCCCGCAGCGACGGCGGCAGACGGCGCTCGGCCATCGGCCGCTCCGTCTGAATGCGCACGACCGCCGGCGTCACGGCGCCCGATATGGCGATGAACGCCTGGCTCAGCTCTGCGACCGGCCGGACCGTCTGCAGTCGCGGGAGCGGCGTGCCGGAGGTGTCGCCCGGTGCATCCACCGCGCCGGACCGCACCCCCGCCGCCAGCCCGATCCCTGCGGCGAAGGCGATGACGGCGATGGCGCCGATGGCGCCGCGTTCACGAATGCGATCGAGCATGAAAGGCCGGGTCTGTGGGAAGCGTTCCCCAATCTAGACGATCGATGAACGGCGGTACAGTCCCCGAGGGACCGGATGTGGAAAGGGCCTCCCGCCCGCCGGCGGAAGGCCCTCCACGGTTCGCCCCGGTCCGGATCGTCAGCTCTTCTCCTCGTCGACGATCTCGTAGTCGGCTTCCACCACGTCCTCCTCCGGGGCCGCCGATTCTGCGCCGGCCTGCGCGCCGGGCTCACCCGCGCCGGCCGCGGCGGCTTCCGCCTCCGCCTGACCCGACGCCTGCTGCGCCTGGTAGATCTGCTGGCCGGCCGCGCTGAAGGCCTGCATCAGCTCGTCCCGCGCCGCGCTCATCTCCCCGGCGTCGTCCTGCTTCAGGGCCTTCTTCGCACGCTCCAGTGCGGCGTCCAGACGGCTCTTCGCGTCCGGCGCCAGCTGGTCGCCCCACTCGCCGCTGTCCTTTTCGACCTGGTAGACCAGGGAATCGAGCTGGTTGCGCGTCTCGATCTTCTCGCGGCGCTCCTTGTCCTCGTTCGCGTGCGACTCGGCGTCCTTCACCATCTTGTCGATCTCGTTCTCCGACAGACCGCTCGAAGCCTCGATCCGGATCTTCTGCTCCTTGCCCGTCGCACGGTCCTTCGCGCTGACGTGGAGGATGCCGTTCGCGTCGATGTCGAACGTGACCTCGATTTGAGGCATGCCCCGGGGCGCCGGCGGGATCCCCGTGAGCTGGAAGCGGCCGATCGTCTTGTTGTCGATCGCCATGGGCCGCTCGCCCTGCAGCACGTGAATCTCCACCGTCGTCTGGCTGTCCTCCGCCGTGGAGAACACCTCCGACTTCTTGGTCGGGATCGTCGTGTTACGGGGGATCAGCGCCGTCATCACGCCACCCAGCGTCTCGATGCCGAGCGACAGCGGCGTCACGTCCAGCAGCAGCACGTCCTTCACGTCGCCCGCCAGCACGCCGCCCTGGATGGCAGCGCCGATCGCCACGACCTCGTCCGGGTTCACGCCCTTGTGCGGATCCTTCCCGAAGAAGTCCTTCACGACCTGCTGCACCTTCGGCATGCGCGTCGATCCGCCCACGAGGATGACCTCGTCCACCTCCGACGGCTTCAGACCCGCGTCCTTCAGCGCCTGCTCCATCGGCGGAATGGTCCGCTGCACCAGATCGTCCACGAGCTGCTCGAACTTCGCCCGCGTCAGCGTCAGGTTCAGGTGCTTCGGACCCTCCTGCGTCGCCGTGATGAACGGCAGGTTGATGTCCGTCTGGGCCGTCGAAGACAGCTCCATCTTCGCCTTCTCCGCCGCCTCCTTCAGCCGCTGGAGCGCCATCGGGTCCTTCGAGAGGTCGATGCCCTGGTCCTTCTTGAACTCCTCCACCAGCCAGTCGATGACCCGCTGGTCGAAGTCGTCACCGCCCAGGTGCGTGTCCCCGTTCGTCGCCTTCACCTCGAAGACACCCTCGCCCAGCTCCAGCACCGAGATGTCGTACGTGCCGCCGCCCAGATCGTAGACGGCGATCACCTCGTCCTTCTTCTTGTCCAGTCCGTACGCCAGCGCAGCCGCCGTCGGCTCGTTGATGATCCGCAGCACCTCCAACCCCGCGATCTTGCCTGCGTCCTTCGTCGCCTGACGCTGCGAATCGTTGAAGTAGGCGGGCACCGTGATCACCGCCTGCTTCACCTCCTGACCCAGATAGTCCTCCGCCGTGCGCTTCATCTTCTGGAGGATCATCGCCGAGATCTCCGGAGGCGTGAACGTCTTGTCGGCGTTCGGGATGTGGACCTCCACCCGCCCCTGCGCGTCCGTCCGCACGTCGTACGGCACCCGGCTCTTCTCAGCCTCCACCTCCGAGCCCTTCCGACCCATGAAGCGCTTGATGGAGGAGACCGTGTTCTGCGGGTTCGTGATCGCCTGGCGACGCGCCACCTGCCCCACCGGCCGCTCCCCGTCCTTCGTGAACCCCACCACCGACGGCGTCGTGCGGCCGCCCTCGGCGTTCGGGATCACGACCGGGTCGCCGCCTTCCATCACCGCCACGACCGAGTTCGTCGTGCCGAGGTCGATTCCGATCACTTTGCTCGCCATTTACGCTCCTTCTCGTTTTCTCATCGGGTTCATCGCCGCCTCCAGCCGCCCCCGGCGGAGTCCGCCGGACCGCTCCGCAGCGGTCGTGCGTCGAGGCCGCAGCGGTCCTGCTTCCGCGCCGCGGCGGGCGTGCGTCGGCGGCTCGAAGTGCAACGCGTATGCCACGGAAAGCCCCGAATTTCGCGCCATTCCGGCACCCTTCAGCCGCGCCCACTGCCGGTCTGGCAGGCGCCCGGGCGCGGGCGCGATGCACGTTTGACAGCGCGCACGGCCGCGCCCTATTCTGCGCGCTCTCTGCCCCCGGGAGACGACGTGTTCCCGCTCCGAGACGAAAACCCCACCGAGCTGGTCCCGTACGTCACGGTCTTCGTGATCGTGGTGAACGTGGTCGTCTGGCTCTACCTGCAGGGGGCCGGCTTCGACCCACTTCGGCTGCAGCAGTCGGTGTGCGCGTTCGGTTTGATCCCGGCGGAGATCACGGGCCGCGCCGCGGCGGGAGGCTCGGGTCTCGGCGGGGGGGCGGGTGCGCTGGCGTGTCGGCCGGGCGGTCTGACGTGGAGCGCGGCCGTGACGAGCATGTTCCTGCATGGGAGCTGGCTGCATCTTCTCGGGAACATGTGGTTTCTCTGGCTGTTCGGGAACAACATCGAAGACTCGATGGGGCACGTCCGATTCGTGGTGTTCTACCTGCTCGCCGGGCTGGTCGCCGCGGGGGCGCAGGTGCTCGCGAATCCGGCCTCGAGCGTGCCGACCATCGGAGCGTCGGGGGCGATCAGCGGGGTCATGGGCGCCTACCTGATGCTGTACCCGAAAGTGCGCATCCAGACGCTGTTCATCTTCGTGTTCATCGTCCGGGTGCTGTCGGTGCCCGCCTGGTTCATCCTGCTGGAGTGGTTCGCGCTGCAGCTGCTGGAGGGATCGGCGGCGCCGCAGATGGGCGGGGGTGTCGCGTACTGGGCGCACGTGGGCGGGTTCGTGTCGGGGCTGCTGCTGATCTACCCGTTCCGGAGCCGGAGACTCGTGCAGGCGAAGCGCAGCGGCGTATCCGGCCGGCTGCCGTCCGGATGGACGTAGTCGGGCCATCGAAGACGATTGCGAAAGACGGAATCACGATGACGATGCTGGCGCGGTGGACACGGGCCTTCACGCTGGCGGGGACGGTCGTCCTGCTGGCGGGAACTCCCTGGAGCGTGGCTGGGCAGTCCGCGAACCGGCCGGGGACTCCGCCGGCCGCGCCGACGGGGCAGGCGCCCGCGGCGGATACGGGGCAGGCGATGACCGCCCCCGCCACCGTGGGCGGAAACGAGCAGCGCGTCGAGCGGGGCACGGCGGCCGCCGTGAACGCGGCGCAGACGGTGGACAGCACGCCGCACCAGAGCGCCGCGGAGGCCGTGCGTCAGGCGCGGGAGAACGTCGACACGGCGTGGTGGGAGCGACTGGTCTCGCTGCTGGGCATGTTCGTGCTCCTCTTCTCGGCCTGGCTCATGAGCGCGAACCGACGGGTGGTGCCGTGGCGGGTGATCGGCTGGGGCCTCGCGCTGCAGTTCCTGTTCGCGGTCTTCATCCTGCGCACCCCGCTGGGGGCGGCGATCTTCCAGGGCGCGAACGACGTCATCGTGGCGCTTCTGGGGTTTACCGTGGAAGGCGCGAGGTTCCTGTTCGGCAACCTGGTCTGGAACAACGTGCCCGTGGGACCGGGGACGCCGGGAACGAACGGACCCGTGGGCACGGTGACGGCCGTGGCGAACGCCGGCGCCTCGTTCGCGTTCAACGTCCTTCCGACCATCATCTTCTTCTCGTCGCTGATGACGGTGCTCTACCATCTGGGCGTTATGCAGAGGGCGGTGAAGGGGATGGCCTGGGTCATGATGCGGACGATGCGGACGTCCGGGGCCGAGACGCTCTCCACGGCGGGGAACATTTTCCTCGGCCAGACCGAGGCGCCGCTGCTGATCAAGCCGTTCGTCAACACGATGACCAACTCGGAGCTGCACGCGGTCATGACCGGCGGGTTCGCGACGGTCGCGGGCGGCGTGATGGCCGCGTACGTCGGGATGCTTGTCGGCGTCTTTCCAACGATCGCCGGTCACCTGATGGCGGCCAGCGTGATCTCGGCGCCGGCCGGCCTCGTCGTCGCCAAGATCATGTACCCCGAAACGGAAGAGCCGCCCACGGCCAACACGCTGGCCATCGACGTGCCGAAGACGGACGCGAACGTGATCGACGCGGCCGCGAGGGGCGCTGGAGAGGGGCTGATGCTGGCGCTGAACGTGGGCGCCATGCTCCTGGCGTTCATCGGCCTCATTGCGCTGATCAACGCCCTGCTCGGCGTCGTCGCCGGCTGGGTCGGGCTGACGGGGCTGCTGCAGTCTTGGGGGGCGCTGCCGACCGGCTCCCCCCTCACGCTGCAGGTGCTTTTCGGGTGGGTGCTCTCCCCCCTGGCGTGGGTCATGGGCGTGCCGTGGAAGGACGCCGTGGACGTGGGCGCGCTGATTGGCATCAAGACCACGGTGAACGAGTTCGTGGCGTACCTCCAGCTCGGCAACGAGCTGACGAGCGGCGTCGCCCTCTCCCCCCGGTCCGTGATCATCGCGACGTACGCTCTGTGCGGCTTCGCGAACTTCAGCTCCATCGCCATCCAGATCGGCGGCATCGGCGGCCTGGCTCCCGACCGGCGAAGCGATCTGGCGCGCATGGGGCTGCGGGCCATGATCGCCGGCTCCATCGCGTCCTTCCTGACGGCCACGGTGGCGGGGATGATCATCTGATGGAGCCGGCGATGGAGGAGTACGGGAGGGCCGCCGCGGAACGGGCCGCCGCGGGGCTGCGGGAGCGCATCGGCGTCGAGCCGCGGGTGATGTTGATCCTGGGCTCGGGCCTGGGGGAGCTGGCCGACGCGATCGAGGGGGGAGCGCGGATCCCCTTCGGCGAGATCCCGGGCTTTCCCCCCGCCCGGGTGGCCGGGCACCGGGGGCAGCTCGTCGGGGGCCGGCTGGAAGGGGTGCCCGTGGTGGCCATGCAGGGTCGCTTCCACCTGTACGAGGGCCACTCCGCGGCCGTGGCCGCCTTCCCCGTCCGGGTCATGGCCGCGCTCGGCGCCCGCACGCTGCTCGTGACGAACGCGGCGGGCGGCCTGAACCGGACGTTCGAGGCGGGCGACCTGATGCTCATCGAAGACCACGTGAACCTCACGGGCCGCAATCCCCTGCTCGGTCCCGTCGTCGAGGGCGACCTGCGCTTTCCCGACATGTCCTCTCCGTACGACCCGGCGCTGCAGGCGCTGGCCGAGCGCATCGCCCTCGAGCGCCGCCTGCGGATTCGCAGGGGCGTTTACGTCGCGCTGCTCGGGCCGAGCTACGAGACGGCGGCCGAGGTGCGCATGCTCCAGCGCATGGGAGGCGACGCCGTCGGGATGAGCACCGTGCCCGAAGTGATCGTCGCCCGGGCGTCCGGCATCCGGGTCCTCGGCATCTCCCTCGTCACGAACCCCGCCGCGGGGATCACCGGGGAGCCGTTGAGCCACGAGGACGTGGTGGAGGCCGGGAGTCGAGCCGCGAAGGACTTCGGCGGACTCGTGCGTGCGCTGCTTCGGGAGCCCGAGCTGTCCGGATCGCAGGGCGGCGCCGGGGCTTGATCCCGCGCGGGGGCGCGCCGACATTTGGTGCGACCCCGACGATCACCGCAGCACGCTCACCCGAGAGGATCTCGCGATGGTGCACCGCCGCACGTCCGCCCGCCTGGGCGGCTTCGTCCTGGCTTTCGGCCTCGCCCTCGTTCCCCTCGGCTGTGGAGGCGGCTCCGATGCGCCGGCCGGCGACGCCGGGTCCGCTTTCGGCGACGGCGCCAAGGCGGTGCGCGGCGGAACCCTCGTCGTCGTCGCCCCCTCCGATCTCGACACGCCGAATCCCCTCGTGACCGGTGACGTGTATACGCAGGAGGTCGACCGCTACCTGCTCTACCTGCCTCTGGTCCGCTACACGGAAGACCTGGATTACGCGCCGGCACTCGCCCGGTCCTGGGACCTTGAGGGCGACTCCGCCGTCGTCTTCCACCTCCGGCACGACGTGCGCTGGCACGACGGGCAGCCCGTCACGGCCGCCGACGTGGCGTTCACGTTCCAGCGCATGAAGGACCCGGCCACCGCCTTTCCCGGCGTCGACAACTTCGCCGCCTGGCACGCGGTCAGTGCCGAGGACTCGTTCACGGTCCGTTTCTCCGTCGATCGGGACGCCGACCCCCTCGCGGGCTGGCCGCTCAGCCCGATCGCGCCGCGGCATCTGCTGGATACCATCCCGCCCGAGCGGCTCCGGCAGGCGGAATTCAGCCGCCACCCCGTCGGGGACGGACCTTTCCGGTTCGTGTCCAGGATGCCGAACGACAACTGGATCTTCGAAGCGAATCCCGATTTCCCGGAGGAGCTGGGAGGCCGTCCGAACCTCGACCGGATCGTCTGGCGGGTCGTGCCCGACGGGACCGCGCAGCTGACCGAGCTGCGCACCGGAGCCGCGCAGCTCGTCCTCACCGTCCCGGGAGATCAGGTTGCCACGCTGCGGAACGAGGCGGGCATACGCGTCATCGAACGGCCGTCCCTCAAGTACTCGACCATCGTCTGGAACGAGCGGCGTGAGCCGTTCGCGGACCCCCACGTCCGGCGGGGCCTCACCATGGCCATCGACCGGCAGCGCATCCTCGACCTGCTCCGGGCCGGTGCGGGCACGCCCGCGGCCGGACCCGTGGCGCCGGGACTGTGGCAGGCCGACACGGGCCTCCAGCCGCTGCCTTTCGACACGGGGGCGGCCACGCGCGAGCTGGCGCAGGCGGGCTACGCGCGGGGCGCCGACGGCCGGCTCGTGTCACCCGACGGGAAGCCGCTGTCCTTCGAGCTGATGATCCCCGCCGGAAACGCGTTCAACGCCGACATGGCCGAGATGATCCGGTCGGACCTCGAGGCGATCGGGGTGACGATGAAGGTCCGTCCCACCGACTGGGCAGCCATGATCCCGGCGATGACCTCGAAGGCCCGGAACTTCGACGCGGTACTGCTCGGGTGGGAGGCGGAGTTCCGGCCGAACCTGCGAGGGCTGTATCACAGCGCTTCCGTCGACGAACCGTACCAGATGGCGGGGTACGCGAACCCGGCCTTCGACGCCGCTCTGGTGCGCGCCGAGAACGCGAACAGCAGGGCTGCGGCGCTGCCCGCCTGGCACGAGGCGGAGCGCATCCTCCGGGACGACCAGCCCTGGAGCTACCTGTACTACTATCCGGATCTGCTGGCGGCGTCGGACCGCCTGGAGGGAGTCGACATGGACGTGCGCGGGATCTTCAGGGGCGTGCAGGACTGGTGGCTCGCGGGGGCCGCGAAATGAGCGCCCCGCCCCCCGTCGCCTTCCCCGGGTGGGTCGGGGTCCTGGTGGCCCTCGTGATCGGCGCCCTCATCCGCCTGATCCGCCTGCCCATTCCCGCCCCGCCGACGCTCTACGGGGCCCTCATGGTCCTGGGGATGACGGTGGGATACCTGGCGATGAACTGGCTGCTCGGGCGAGGCTGAATCCCCCAGCCAGGCTCGGCGCCGGGCATGCCCCGGACGCGCTACTCTCCGGCCGCGGGAACTGCGTGGTTCAGCGGACCGTGTCCGCGGCCCAGTCCCGGCGCGCTCGCGATGGCGCGGTGCACGTAGTCCAGGGCGTCCTCGACCGCGCGGGTGAGGGGTCGACCCCTGGCGAGGCCGGCGGTTGCTGCGGCGGACAGGGTGCACCCGGTCCCGTGGGTGCTCGACGTGCGGATCCGGTCCCTCTCCCACCGGTGCAGGGCGCTGCCGTCCCAAAGCACGTCGACGACACGGTCGCCGCTCATGTGGCCGCCCTTCACCAGGGCCGCGCCGGCGCCCAGCTCCACGAGCCGTTTTGCGGCCGCCGCCATGTCCGCTTCGCTGGCGACGTCGCCTCCCGTCAGGATGCCGGCCTCGTCCAGGTTCGGCGTCACCAGCGCGCACAGGGGCAGCAGCTCCGACAGCACCGCCTCGACGGCGTCCTCGTCCAGGAGCCTGTCACCGCTCGTCGCGACCATCACGGGGTCGAGGACGAACGGGATCGGGGCCTCGGCCGCGAGCGCGGCGGCGACCGCCTCCACGAGGTCCGCAGTGGCGAGCATGCCCGTCTTGCACGCCGCCGGCTCCAGATCGCGGACGACGGAGCGGATCTGCGCCCGAACCACGTCCACCGGGATCGGGTGAACGCCGGTCACGCCGAGCGTGTTCTGTACCGTCACCGCCGTCACAGCCGACGTCCCGAACACGCCGAACGCGTGGAAGGTCTTCAGGTCCGCCTGGATCCCGGCGCCGCCGCCGCTGTCGCTGCCCGCGATCGTGAGCGCTACCGCCATCGGCATTCGGCCACCTCCCCGTTCCGCTCGGGTCTTCACCGCGTCCGCACGGCCGCCGTTGTGCGCCGCCGGCCGTGCGGGCAAGCTACGCGGTGCTGCACCGCCGCAGAACTACTGCGAGGGAGCGGCAGGATAGCTCCGTACCTGCGAGACGAACTGATGGTACGCCTGGGCGTCGTTCGGCAGGGACGCGGAGTTCGGGTACCGCGCGATCACCTTCTGCACGTCCTGGATGCGCCCCTCGGTCGTGGGGTGCGTCGAGAACCACTGCTCCACGGCGCTCGGCTGCGTCTGCTGCTCCCGGAGCAGCTCCTGGAACATGCTGACCAGCCCGTGTGGATCGATCCCCGTCTTCACCATCAGCGGCACCGCGTTCTCGTCCGCCGCCGCCTCGTCGCCCCGGCTGTAGTTCGCCAGGATGGCGGTCCCGGCCACCTGGATCCCCGCGTTCGCCACCGCCGAGTTGCCCAGCAGGATCGACGCGAGGCCCGCTCCCACGTTCGCGGCCTGCATGCGCTGGATCTGCTCCGCTCCATGCCGCAGCTCCACGTGCGAGATCTCGTGCGCGACCACGCCCGCCAGTTCGGCCAGGTTGCTCGTATTCTCGATCAGTCCGCGATTCACGTACACGTAGCCGCCCGGCAGCGCGAACGCGTTCACTTCCTTCGAGTTGACGATGTAGAAGTGCCATTCGAGATTGCGACGTCCGTTCGCCGCGAGTCGGTTGCCCAGCGAGTTGATGTATCTCAGCGCCGCCGCGTTCTGAACCATCGGCAGCTGCTGGTTCACCTGCGCGGCGTACTGCTGTCCGATCTGCACTTCCTGCGCAGTGGAGATGCCGCATGCCGCCGGTACCACGGCCAGCGCGCCGGCAGTGAGAAGGCCCAGCGCCCCGCGGCGCAGCTTCGCACGTATCCGTTTCATCGTTCCCGTCCTCTCGTTCGATGGGTCACTCCCTCCCATGGGGCAAGCCGTGTTCCAGTTTCGGACCCCATGCTGAGCCGCACCGAGACGCGGCTTCTCGCGGGGCTCCACCGCAGGAAGGAACGCCGCTCCGAGGGCCTCTTCCTCGCCGAAGGGGTGCGGGTCGTGGAGGAGCTCCTGTCCGCCGGCTCCGTCCTCCGACTGGTGGTGGTTTCGTCCTCTCTGGAGGACACGGAGCGGGGCAAGACGCTGCTTCGGGAGCTCGAGCGCCGGGGCGACGTACGACGGGTCCCGGACCGGGAGTTGACGGCGCTGGCCGCGACGGAATCTCCACAGGGCGTGGTGGTGGCGGCCGAGATCCCGGAGGCGTCGCTGGCGAACCGGCGCCCGGGGGAGCGGAGCGTCGTGCTCGTGCTGGACGCGGTCCAGGACCCGGGCAACTTCGGTACGCTGGCACGCACGGCGGCGGCGTTCGGGGTCGACTGGATCGCGAGCCTGCCCGGCACGGTGGACGCGTGGAACCCGAAGACGGTTCGCGCCTCGGCGGGCGCCCTGTTCCGCACGCCGGTCGTCGAGTGCGAGTGGCCGGAGCTGGCGGAGTGGCTCGGGCGCAACGGGTTCGACGTGTACGGCGCCGACGCGGCGGGCGAGCCGGCGCGGCCCGCCGCGGCCGGTCCCCGCACGGCGCTCGTGGTCGGCAACGAGGGGGCGGGGCTGGACCCGCAGGTGGCCAGCGGGGTCGACGCCCTGGTGTCGGTGCCGATGCGCGGGGACACGGAGTCCCTGAACGTGGCAGTGGCGGCCGGCATCCTCCTGTACCTCTTCACGGCCGGGGAGCCGTTCTGACGTGCCGGCTGCCGCGCTGCTCGGGCTGGGCGGTGTCCTCGGGGCCGTGCTGGGGTCCTTCCTGAACGTCTGCGTATACCGCTGGCCCCGGGACGAATCGGTCGTTGCGCCGCGCTCCCGGTGTCCCGAATGCGACGCCCCGATCGCCTGGTACGACAACGTGCCCGTGCTGAGCTGGCTGGCGCTGCGGGGTCGCTGCCGGAAGTGCGGGGCGAGGATCTCGATCCAGTACCCGATGGTGGAGCTGGCGACGTCGCTCATCTGGATCGCCGCCGTGGCGCGTTACGGGGCGACGCCGGAGGCGGTCCGGACCGCAGTCTTCCTGACGATCCTCCTCGGCATCGCGCTCACGGACGCCCGCCACTACATCATTCCCGACGAGTTCTCCCTCGGCGGCCTGGTCGTCGGGCTGGCGTTCTCGCTGCTTCCGGGCGGAATGCGGCCGCTGGCGTCGTTCGGCGGGGCGGCGCTGGGGTTCGGGCTGCTCTGGGGCATCGGCATGGTCGGCGAGCGCATCTTCCGCAAGCCTGCGATGGGGTTCGGGGACGTGAAGATGATGGGCATGGTGGGAGCCTTCCTTGGACCGGCGGGCGTTCTGCTGACGCTGTTCCTGGGCGCGGCGCTGGGGTCCGTCGTCTTCGGGCCCATCGCCTGGAAGACGCGCAAGCTCGTGCCCTTCGGGGTCTTCCTCGCGCTGGGTGCCGCCGTTACCCACGCCTGGGGCCAGCAGCTCGTGGACTGGTACGTCCGGTCGGTGCTGCACTGACGACGGTCTACCAGGCGGACCGATGCACGCCGCGAACGGCGCGTCCCGACGGGTCGACGACGGCGGACAGGTCCGGATCCCACGCGAGGGCTTCGGGCGTGCTGCAGGCCACGGAGGCTCCGCCCGGCACCGTGGCGGCCGCGGCCGGCAGCGGGAACAGCCGCTCGAAGATGGAGCGGTAGAGGTAGGCCTCCTTCGTGGGCGGCGGGTTGTGGGGGAAACGAAGGCTCGCGTCGTCCAGCTGGGCGTTCGTGACCCGCGCGTCGGCGTGCTCCCGGAGCGCGTCGATCCATCCGTACCCGACGCCGTCGGAGAACTGCTCCTTCTGCCGCCAGACCACGGACTCCGGCAGGAGGTCCGCGAACGCCTCCCGGAGGATGTGCTTCTCCATTCGGCCGTCCCGGGGACGGCGGGCGTCGGGGTCGAGGCTCATGGCCACATCCAGGAACACCGGATCGAGGAACGGAACGCGCGCCTCGATACCCCACGCGGCCATGGCCTTGTTCGCCCGCAGGCAGTCGTAGAGATGAAGCCGTTCGAGCTTGCGGACGGTTTCCTCGTGGAAGGACCGGGCGTCCGGGGCCCTGTGGAAGTAGAGGTATCCGCCGAATATCTCGTCCGCCCCTTCGCCGGAGAGGACCATCTTGATGCCCATCGCGCGAATGCGTCGCGCCATCAGGAGCATGGGCGTGGCGGCCCGGATCGTCGTCACGTCGTAGGTCTCCAGGTGCCAGACGACGTCCCGGAGGGCGTCGATCCCCTCCTGGACGGTGAAGCGGAAGTCATGGTGCACCGATCCGATGTGGTCGGCGACCTGCCGGGCGGCCGCGGCGTCGGGGGACGACTCCAGGCCGATGCAGAACGTGTGGAGACGGGGCCACCAGGCCTCGCTGCGCTCGTCGTCCTCGACCCGCTTGCGCGCGTGCAGGCCCGCGAGCGCGGCGATGACGGACGAGTCCAGTCCACCGGAGAGCAGGGCACCGTACGGGACATCGCTCATGAGCTGGCGACGGACGGCGGCCTCCAGCGCCGACCGGACGCGATGGGGCTCGCCCGACAGCGGCCGGAGCGTCTCCCAGCGCCGCCACGGCCGGTCGCGATACGGGCGCGGCTCGCCTCCCTCTTTGCTGTCCAGCACGTGGCCGGGGGGGAAGGTCGATACGGTCTCGCACACCGGGGTCAGCGCCTTCATCTCCGAGGCGACGTGCAGCACGCCCTCCGGATCCCTGCCGTAGTAGAGGGGCATCACCCCGACCGGATCGCGGGCGACAACCCACCGGTCGGCCTGGCGGTCGTAGAGGACGAACGCGAAGATGCCGTCCAGGTCGTCCAGAAAGTCGAGGGCCCGCTCGCGGTACAGGGCAAGGATGACCTCGCAGTCGGAACCGGTTGCGAATGGATACGGCCGGGCCAGACCGGCTTCCAGCTCCCGGTGGTTGTAGATCTCGCCGTTCACCGCCATCGCGACGCCGCCGTCCGCCGTGAGCAGCGGCTGCGCTCCGTTCTGCACGTCCACGATCGCGAGCCGCTCGTGGGCAAGAACCGCTCGCTCGCACGCGAACACGCCGGACCAGTCCGGGCCGCGGTGCCGCTGCAGTCGCGAGAGGTCGAGGGCCCGTGTACGCAGCGCGTCGGGATCACGTTGGATGTCGAGGATCGCCAGAATCGAGCACATGGGAGTCGCTCACCCTGCAAAAGAAAAGCGGCCCCTCGGATCCGCTCCGAGGGGCCGCCGTCGTCCGGTGTCGCGCCGTGCTAGCGTGAACGCCGTCGCCGTCGGATGCCCCCCGGGGGCGTCCGATTGGAATTCCGGCCGTTGGCGTTCGAGCACGTACGCATGGGGCAATGCATACCGCGTTCGCGCACGGGGGTCAAGGAGACCGCGCCGAGGCAGAGGCACCTACGGGTCGGAGCAGTCGCGCAGGTGGCCGCAGTTTCCGCAGGCGATCTTGCAGTTGCCGGTGTAGCGCATCTCCGCCCCGCAGATCTCGCACAGGATGGGCGCGTCGGGGTCGAACCGGGGGTCGTAGTCCGCGCGGTCCACGACCCGGCGCCGCTTCGCCCCTCCGTCGTCCGGCTCATCGGCGGGCTCGCGATCCGTCATCGTTCGTCGGAGAACCGGTCGGGCGCGAACGGATGGAGATCGACCGCGGGCGCCTCGCCGCACACCAGGTCTGCGATGGTCTCCGCGGTCACCGGCGTGAGCAGGATGCCGTTCCGGAAGTGGCCTGTGGCGTAGACCACGGCCGGCGCCTCGGGGTCGTGGCCGAGGATCGGCAGGTCGTCGGGTGTGCCGGGCCGGAAGCCGGACCACGCCTCGGAAAACGTCGCGCCTGCGAGCTCCGGCGCGACGGCCGACGCGCCCGCGAGGAGCGCGCGCACGGCGCCGGCGGTGACGTCTCGCCGGAATCCTTCGCGTTCCTGCGTCGCCCCCACCACGACACGCCCGGTTGACCGTGGGATCAGGTAGCACGCGGAGGTCTCGACCACGTGCTGGAGCAGCGGCGGCACCCGCTCCACTGCCACCATCTGACCGCGCACGGGGAAGACCGGCAGCTTCCGGGGCAGCCCTCGCAGCGTGCCGCTCCAGGCTCCCGCCGCGATCACGACGGTCGTCGCCGAGGTGGTTCCCCCATCCCCCATCCCGATGGTGACGCCGCTCGGCCCCGGGGTCACCGAGGTCACGGTCGCGCCGCAGTCGACGCGGGCTCCCGCGGACGTGGCGGCGAGCCACAGGGCCCGTCCCAGGAGGCGGTTGTCCACGCGGTGGTCCAGGAGCAGGTGGAGGGCGCCCGCGACGGACGGGGCGAGGGCCGGCTCGATGCGCCGGGCCTCGTCGCCGTCCAGAAGCGCGACGTCGAAGCCGCCCGCCCGCTGCCACTCCAGCCGATGGCGCAGGGCGCCCAGCTCGCCGTCGTTCATGGCGACGTGGAGCTTGCCGTGCGTCCGGTCGTAGTCCACGTCGATCCCCGAGGCGGCCTCGACCGCTTCCACGAAGTCCGGGAATCGCTCCAGGCTGGCGAGGGCCAGGTCGAGGAAAGGGCCCGGTCGATCCGCCTCCGCGAGGGGGGACAGCATCCCGCCGGCCGCCCAGGTCGCCTCGCTGCCGGGCGTGGCCCGCTCCACGACGCGCACGGTCACGCCCCGCTCGGCCAGACGCCAGGCAATGCCACAGCCGATGACGCCGCCGCCCACGACCACGACGTCGCTCGTCCGGCTCACGGGCCCGGATCCGGCCAGCGGTCGACGCCCTGCCGCCGGTAGGCGCGGGCCAGCTCGGCGTAGTGCTCCGCGCTGCCCTGGATCCACGCGGCGGACGGACCTTCCAGCGACTTCCGGATACGGGCCGGGGTCCCCGCCACCAGCGTCCGGGCCGGGACCTCCATACCCGCCGGCACGACGCTCAGCGCCGCGACAAGCGCCTCCTCCCCCACGACGACGCCCTGGAGCAGCACCGCGTTCATGCCGATCAGGGCGCCGCGACCGATGGTGCACGATTCGAACACGGCGCCGTGTCCGACCGTCACCTCGTCACCGACGAGGGTCGGGCCCCGGGCGCTCACGTGGATCACGCAGTTGTCCTGAATGCTCGTGCGGGCGCCGACGCGGATGCCGTGGCCGGGGTCATCGGCGCGCAGGACCGCTCCGAACCAGACGCTCGAGCCCGGACCGATCTCGACGTCCCCGATGAGCGTCGCCGTGGGCGCCAGGAATGCGTCGGGGTGGACGCGTGGGCGCCGCCCCCCGAATTCGATGAGATTCGCCATCAGCCTCCGTCCAGAAGTGCGGCGAGGCGGCGCCCGTCGATGTTGCCTCCGCTGATCACCAGCACGGCCGGCCCGTCCAGCGTCAGGACGCCCCCGAGCACCGCGGCGACGGCTGCCGCTCCGGCGCCTTCGGCGACCACGCCGTGGTGCTCGAACAGCCCCCGAATCGCGTCGGCGATCGAGTCCTCCGGGACGACCACGACGTCGTCGGCCGCGGCCTCGACCTGGCGAAGGCCGGCCTCGTCGATTCCGCCGGCGAGTCCGTCGGCGAGCGTCGCCTCGTGGGGCGGTGCCGGGAGGACGCGTCCGGCCCGGAGAGAGTCTCGCATGACCTTCGCCCGGTCCGTCTGGACGCCGAGGACCCGGACGGCGCGGTCCGCCGAGCGCAGGACGGCGCCGATTCCGCCGATCAGCCCACCCCCTCCGACGGGGACGACCGCGGCGGAGAGCGCCGGGAGCTGCTCCAGAAGCTCGAGTCCGATGGTGCCCTGGCCCGCCACCACGTCCCGGTCCGACGCGGGATGAACGAAGCGCGCGCCCGTCGCCCGGGCGCGCTCGCGTGCGGCCTCTTCGGCGCGGTCGTAGTCGGGGGCCTCCCGAAGCTCCGCGCCGAGCTCCCGGATGCGGGCCTTCTTCGTCGCCGGCGCGTCCACCGGCACGAACACCGTCGCGTGCACGCCGCGCTCGGCGGCTGCCAGGGCCACGCCCTGCCCGTGGTTGCCCGCAGACGCGGCGACCAGGCCCCCGGCCACGGCGTCATCGGCCATCGCGGTGACGGCGCTGAACGCACCCCGCACCTTGAAGGAGCCGGTGCGCTGCCAGCACTCCAGCTTCAGATGGACGGGCACTCCAGCGACGGCCGAGAGCCACGGCGACGTCTCGAGCGGCGTGCGCCGGGCCGATCGACCGATCCGCTTCCGGGCCGCGGCGACCTCCCGCAGCGTGGGCAGCACGTCAGCCACCGGGGGGCGCACCCTGGGCGCCGGCGTCCCCGTGACCCTGTCCCTCGTCGGGCCCTTCGCCCGGCCCATCCGCGCGGGGCGGGGGGCCGGGCATCGGACCCGCTTCGGACCGCGGCGCCTTCTCCGGTGCGGCCTCGACCTCGCCACGGGCTGCCGTCTGGCGCTCGCCGGGCGTGCCGGGCTGCGGTGGCAGCCGGCGCAGCCGCACGCGCAGCACCTGCGAGCCGGTCGCCTCGGCGACCTCCATGCGGATGCCCTGGCGGTCGACGACCTCCCCCTCTTCGGGCACGCGGCCGAGCTCCTCGAGCAGGTAGCCGTTCAGCGACCGGTGCTCCAGCTGCGGAAGGGCGATGTTGAAGAAGTGGTTGATCTCGCGCAGGTCGGCGTCGCCCGCGGCCATCACCTCGTGGCGTGAGACGCGCACGATGGGATCGTAGGCGACGTCGGTCTCGTCCACGATCTCGCCCACGAGCTCTTCCAGCACGTCCTCCAGGGTCACCAGGCCGTCCGTCCCTCCGTACTCGTCCACCACCACGGCCAGGTGGATGCGCCGGGTCTGGAAGTCACGGAGGAGCGTGGTGAGGGACAGGGAGCCGGGAACGATGAGCGGCTCCCGCGCAAGCTGCGTGAGACGGACGTCCCGCTGCCCCGCCACGAGGGCCTGGTACGCGTCCCGGATGTAGAGCACTCCCGTGATGTTGTCGATGGTCTCGTCGAACACGGGAACGCGGGAGTAGGGTACCGTACCGAGCTCGAGCGCGATGCCCGCGAGGGTCCGGGCCCCGTCCCAGGCGAACACGTCCACCCGGGGCGTCATGATGTCCCACACCCGCGTCTCGTCGAGACGGAAGACGCGCTCGATGAGCTGGCGCTCGGAGTCCTCGATCACCCCCTCGTCGTGGCCGAGGGCGGCGATCTCCCGGATCTGCCGCTCCGCGGCGCTGCCCGCGACGGTGTCCCTCGCCGAGCGCGGCTCGACGCGCCCGACCGCCGCCAGCACCGCCAGCACAGGAGCCAGGAGGCGCGTTGCCGATTCCAGCATCGGAGCCATCACCAGCGCGATCCGCACGCTGTAGTGGGCGCTGAGCTGCATCGGCACCAGATCCGCCACCACGCCCAGCAGGACCGCGGCTACCACGATCCCGAGAACCAGCCCGGGAATGCCCAGCGCCATGTGGCCGACCCAGGCCGCCAGCCCCGCCGCGAAGGCGGCCGCCGTGGCGTCGCCCGTGTGGAGGAGCACCAGCACTCGCTCAGGGTGGCTGCGCAGCCGGTCCACGGCGCCCGCGCCCTGGAAGCCCTCGTCCACGAGGGTGCGGATGCGGGCGTCGCCGAGAGAGAAGAGCGAGAACTCGGCGGTGGAGAAGAGGGCCGAGAGGACGAGCGCGATCAGGGCGCCGGCGAGTGGTGGGATCACCACTTCGGCCTCCGGCTTCCGTCGGGCTCGCCTCTACTTCGGTCTAGGTCCATGTGCGGCTCGTGACGAGCAGCTCCTCGACCAGGTCCGTGACCGAGCGGCCGTCCGCCTCCGCCTGGAACGACGTCACGATCCGGTGCCGGAGCACGGACGGAGCGGCCCGGCGGATGTCGTCGAAATCCGGGACCGGGCGCCCGTCCATCGCGGCCCCTGCTTTCGCCGCGAGCACCAGGTTCTGCGACGCACGGGGCCCCGCTCCCCAGTCGATGTAGCGGCGCGTCAGCTCCGGCGCGTCCGACTCTCCCGGTCGCGTGGCCCGGGCCAGCCGCACCGCGTAGCGGACGACGGATGGGGGCGCCGGAACGCGGCGGACCAGGCGCTGGAGCTCCACGAGCTCGTCGGCGCCGAGCACCGGATTCACCACCGCCGTCCCCTCTCCCGTGGTCTCCTGGGCGATCCGCTCCTCCTCCTCCGCGGTGGGGTAGCCGATGCGCAGCTCCAGCATGAATCGGTCGAGCTGCGCCTCGGGAAGCGGGTACGTGCCCTCCTGTTCGATGGGGTTCTGCGTCGCCAGCACGAAGAAGGGCGCCGGCAGCGTCAGGGTCTCGCCTCCCACCGTCACCGCACGCTCCTGCATGGCCTGCAGCAGCGCCGCCTGCGTCTTCGGTGGCGTCCGGTTGATCTCGTCCGCCAGCACCACGTTCGCGAAGATCGGCCCCCGCATGAATCGGAACGTCCGGCGACCCGTGGAACGGTCTTCCTCCAGCACCTCCGTGCCCGTGATGTCCGACGGCATCAGGTCGGGCGTGAACTGCACCCGGCTGAAGTCCAGCTCGAGGGCTTCGGCGAGCGTCGAGATGAGCAGCGTCTTCGCGAGCCCCGGCACGCCCACGAGAAGCACGTGCCCGTCCGCCAGCAGCGCCGTGAGCAGGCCCTCCACGACCGCCTGCTGCCCAACCACCCGTTTCGCGATCTCCCGCTCGAGATCGTCCTTCGCGCTCGCCAGTCGCCGGAGCAGAGCGACGTCCCGCTCCTCCTCCGGCGGCCGCGCCTCCGCTGCCGTCGCTTCCATCCCGACTCGCCTTCCGTTCCGTGCGGGAAGCCCGCCGAGCCTCAGCCCCCGGGCACCTCGAAATCGCGTGTCTGCTCCACGGCCGCGTTCGCCGTGGTCACCCGCCCCACCGCCGTGAAGCGGCCGCCCGTCGCGGGCGGCCGCCACCCGGCAGTATACGTCAACGTCGCACCCGGCTCCAGCACCTCACGCCCCAGGGCCTGTGTGAACATCCGGCCCTCGGACCAGCGCCAGACCTCCCTGCCGCTGCCGTCCTTCACGACGAAGTCGTAGCGCTGACCGGACCTGAACTCCAGACGGACCGTGTCTTCCGAGGCGTTCGTCACGTGCAGCGCCAGCAGCATGCTGTCCGGCCGTACTGCGACCTCCAGCGACGACGCCAGACCCCGTCGCGCGCCCGTCGCATCCTCGTTGCCCGCCATGGCAGAGTCCCGTCCGGCTCCCTCTCCGTCAGCCGCGCCCGCCGATCGACCCGCCGGCGAGCACGCCACGAGCAGCAGCACCGTCGTCACCACCGGCAGCCACGCCCCCGTCCTCATCGTATCGGCCCGCTCCATAGTCGCGCTCCCCGTTGGATTGGCGTACCGGCGTTCCGGCCCCCTCCGCGCATGCGGGCGCCGCGCCGCCCGCGCCGCGTCCGCGCCGGGCACAGGCTCGCCCGCGACCCCCGCAGGGGCGCCCGCGGCCCTCCACGTCAGGGCCCTGCGGCCGGCAAGGCCTCCAGCTAATGTGTCGGGCGCGGGCGTACAACGTGCAAGTTCGAGGCCCCGTGCCGCCATCGACGGTGGCACCCGGAAGGTCGGTCCGGGCGCTCTCCAGGCGGTCTGCGGGCGGTCTCCGGGCGCCGTCGCAGGCGGTGCGGATCGCTGGCCGCGGGCGCGTCGCGGGCCGAATGCGCGGGCGTGCCGCAGCGCCGTGGGCGGCGCTTGCGAAAATTTTCACAAGCATGTACGTTTTACCCGACTCGGAGCCGGACCGGAGCGCCTGCATGACCGAACGAAGAGGTCGGACGGGAGGGAAGCGGGCGGACGGCCCCGAGGCGGGAGACGCGCTCGGTGCGGCGGCGACGCTGGTGCTTGCGATGCTGCTGTTCCTGTGGATCGGCAGCCGCTTGGACCGGTGGCTCGGGACGACGCCGCTGCTGACGCTGCTCCTGACGCTGGTGGGCGCCGCGGGCGGGTTCTGGTACATGTACGTGCACCTGGTCGTGGAGCCGGAGCGGCGGCGGCGGGAGCGCGAGTCGGACCGGGACGAATGAAGGCGTGGAGCCGGTATGCCGGCGCGACGGCGGTGCTCGGCGCGGGACTCGGAGCGCTGGTGGCGTGGGTGGTGCCGGGGCGGGACGCCGGGTCGGTGTGGGTGGCGGCTGGTGTGGCGTGGGCGGCCCAGCTCGTGGCGTTCGGAGCGCTCGTGCGGGTGCGGCACCGGCCGGAATCGTTCATCGGCGGATGGGTGGGCGGCATCGCGGTGCGTGCGGTTGCGGTGGTGGGGCTGGCGATCGCGGTGAGCCGGAGCGAGGCGCTGGTGGCGGAGCCGGCGCTGATGGCGGCCGTGGGTTTCCTGTTCGTGATGACGCTGTTGGAGCCGATTTTTCTTCGGATCGCGGAGTGATGGCACCACTGGGAATGCTGGCGCAAGCCGCCGGGGACGCGGGCGGCTTCGACGTCAAGGAAATGATCATGCACCACCTGGCTGATTCCCACGAGTGGGAAGCGCCGTGGGGCGTGGTGCACCTTCCGGTGTGGCGCGTGCAGGTGGGCTCGCTCGTGCTCGACGTGTCGATCACGAAGCACGTCCTGTTCATGCTGGTCGCGGCGGTGTTCGTGACGATCGCGCTGGTGGTGGCGGCGCGGAGCGCGGATCGCCGGCACAGGGAGGGAGCCCATCGGGGTCCGCGCGGTTCCGGGAATGTAGTGGAGGCGTTCATCCTCTACCTGCGGGACGAGGTCGTGCTGCCGAACGTCGGACCGCACGGCGAGCGGTACGTCCCCCTGATCGTGACCTTCTTCTTCTTCATCCTGCTCTGCAACCTGCTGGGGCTGCTGCCGTGGGGCTCGACGCCGACGGGGAACGTGTCGGTGACGGCGGCGCTGGCGGTGGTGACGTTCGTGGTGGTGGAGGTGAGCGGGATGAGGGCGCTGGGCGCGAAGGGATACCTGCGAACGATCTTCTACGCGCCGGAGGGGCTGCATCCGGTGGGGGCGGGGCTGCTCCTGATCGTGATGACGCCGATCGAGTTCCTGGGCAAGCTGACGAAGCCGTTCGCCCTGGCGATCCGGCTCTATGCGAACATGATGGCCGGGCACGCGGTCGTGCTGGCGATGACGGGACTCGCGGTGCTGGCGACGCTGGCCAGCTCGCTGTGGATCGCGCCGGCGCCCGTGGTGATGGCGGTGGCGATCATGGTGCTGGAGATCTTCGTCGGCTTCCTGCAGGCGTACATCTTCGCCATGCTGTCGGCGGTCTTCATCGGACTGATCCGCGCGCACTGATCCGCGCACGCGTGGCGGGCAGGCGGACGGAGCGGGCGGAGGACTGCGAAGCAACAGGAGCTGGAAGCAACAGGCGAGCGCGTCCGCGGTGGCGCGCCTTCGGGAGGGCGGAGTCCCCAGCGCTCCCGTCGTAACGTACCCGGCCAGGGGCCGGGGAAATCCGTGCGGTCGGGGAAGCCGACCGGGAAGCGGTGTCGTCGGGTCCGGGCGTTCAGGGGCGACCGGGCGGGGCGGGGGGACGGATCACGAGAACACCCTGACGACAACGGAGGAAGCACATGAGCATCATGGCGATGCTGCAGGACGGCGTGACGGCGAACCCGGAGGCGGCCCGTGGCTTCATGGCCCTGCTGGGCAAGGGCCTCGGTGCCGGGCTGGCGGCGATCGGAGCGGGGATCGGCATCGGCCGGATCGGCGGGCAGATGACGGAGGCGATGGCGCGGCAGCCGGAGATCCTCGGCAACATCCAGACGGGTGCCATCATCCTCGCGGCGCTCATCGAGGGCGTGGCGCTGTTCGCGGTGGTGATCGCGTTCCTGATCTAGACGCGGTGTCGGGAGCCGGCCGGGGCGGGTGTCCCGGCCGGCACGCGACTCCTCGAACCCGTAACGAGATCGAATGAACCTACTGTTGATCGCCCTGCAGGCCGAGCCGGCGGAATCGGCGCCCCAGGTCTTCAATCTGAGCCTGGGCACGTCGTTCTGGACGCTCGTGATCTTCCTGATCCTGCTCGTGATCCTGGCGAAGTTCGCCTTCCCGCCGATTCTGGGGTATGCGGAGGCGCGGGAGAAGCGGATCCAGGAGAGCCTGGACGCGGCGCGGCGGGAGCGGGAAGAGGCGGAGCGGCTGGTGGAGGAGCAGAAGCAGGCGCTGGCCGAATCGCGACAGCAGGCGCAGGATCTGGTCGCGGAGGGTCGCCAGGCGGCGGAGCGCGTGCGGCAGGACATGCTTCAGGAAGCGCGGCGGGAGCAGGAATCGCTGCTCGAGCGCGCCCGTGAGGAGATCGAGCGGGAGCGGGAGCGGGCGGTGGAGTCGCTGCGCAAGGAGGCCGTGGACCTGGCCCTCGCGGCCGCGAGCAAGCTGATGCAGACGCGGCTCGACGCCGACGAGGACCGCCGGCTGGTGAAGGAGTTCCTGGCCGAGCTGGAGAGCGAGGGCGACGGCGCCGGAGCGATGCGCAGTGCGTGAGTCGATGGTCAGTCGCAGCTACGCCGAGGCCCTCTTCGAGCTCGGCGAGCGGCACGGTCAGCGGGCCGACTTCGAGACGGCGACGGAAGAGCTCGGGACGCTGCTGCGGGAGAACCCCCGCGTCCGGCTCTTCCTCGACTCCCCGAAGGTGGAGCTGGAGCAGAAGAAGGAAGTGCTGCGCACGGCGTTCGAAGGTCGCGTCCCGCCGCTCTTCCTGAACTTCGTGCTGGTCGTGCTGCAGAAGCGGCGACAGCGGCTGCTGCAGGAGATCGCGGACGAGTACCGGGCGATCCTGGACGAAGCGCTGGGGCGGGTGCGCGTGAACGTGACGCTGGCCACCGAGCCCGACGAGCGCAGCGAGGAAGACATGGCGGCGGAGCTGTCCCGCATCCTGGGGCGGACCGTCATCCCGCAGGTGCGGGTGGACCCGTCGATCGTCGGCGGCATCGTCGTGCGATTCGGCGACCGGGTGCTGGACGCTTCGCTGCGGCGCCGACTCCTGTCGCTGCGCCGGAGCATGATGAACGTGGAGCTGCCGGGCGCGTAGCCTGGAGCAGAGAACAAGGGAACCGGATCGAACATGGCGAGCACAGAGACGCACCTGCGGCCGAGCGAGATCAAGGACGTCCTCCTCAACCAGATCGAGCACTACGAGGAGGAGCTCCGGGTCGAGGAGGTCGGAGAGGTCCTGGAGGTCAAGGACGGCGTGGCCCGCATCTACGGGCTGACCAAGGCGATGGCCAGCGAGATGCTCGAGATCACGTCGGGCGAAACCGGCGAGTCGGTGAGCGCGCTGGCGCTGAACCTTGAGGAAGACAACATCGGCTCGGTCGTCATGGGCGACTGGACGCACATCCAGGAGGGCGACGTCGTCCGCCGGACGGGGCGCGTCCTGGACATCCCGGTCGGCGACGCCTACCTGGGCCGCGTTGTCGATCCGCTGGGCGAGCCGATGGACGGGAAGGGCGCCATCGAGACGACGGAGCGCCGCATGATCGACGTCGTCGCTCCGGGCATCGTGCTGCGGCAGCCGGTGAAGGAGCCGCTGCAGACGGGGCTCAAGGCGATCGACTCGATGATCCCCATCGGCCGTGGCCAGCGCGAGCTGATCATCGGCGACCGGGGCACGGGAAAGACAGCCATCGCCCTGGACACGATCATCAACCAGAAGGGCGGCGACCTGGTCTGCGTCTACTGCGCCATCGGCCAGCGGGCGGGGAAGGTGGCCAGCGTGGTGGAGACGCTCCGGGAGCACGGAGCGCTCGACTACACCATCATCGTCGCGGCGAACGCGTCGGATCCGGCGCCGATGCAGTACATCGCGCCGTACGCAGCGGCGGCGCTGGGGGAGTACTTCATGTGGCAGGGCCGGCACGCGCTGGTGGTGTACGACGACCTGACGAAGCAGGCCCAGGCGTACCGGCAGCTCTCGCTGGTGCTGCGGCGGCCGCCCGGGCGCGAGGCCTACCCGGGCGACGTCTTCTACCTCCACTCCCGCCTGCTGGAGCGTGCCGCGAAGCTGTCGAAGGAGCAGGGCGGAGGCTCCCTGACGGCGCTGCCGATCGTGGAGACGCAGGCCGGTGACGTGTCGGCCTACATCCCGACGAACGTCATCTCCATCACCGATGGGCAGATCTTCCTGCAGTCGGACCTGTTCTACTCCGGCGTACGGCCGGCGGTGAACGTGGGCATCTCGGTCTCCCGCGTGGGCGGCTCGGCGCAGATCAAGGCCATGAAAAAGGTCGCCGGGCGGTTGAGGCTCGACCTGGCCCAGTACCGGGAGCTGGAGGCGTTCTCCCAGTTCGGCTCGGAGCTGGACGCGGCGACGCAGCGCCAGTTGGGACGCGGTGAGCGGACGGTCGAAATCCTGAAGCAGCCGCAGTACCGGCCGATGGCGGTGGAGCAGCAGATCATGGTGATCTTCGCCGTGACGCGCGGCTTCCTCGACCAGGTGCCGGTGGACCGGATCCGGGAGTGGGAGGCCGGCTTCCACGGCTTCATGCGGGAGCGGCGGCCCGAGGTCGGCGAGAAGATCCGCGAGGTGCGCGAGCTCACCGACGAGGTCGAGAAGATGCTCACGGAGGCCATCGAGGAGTACTCCGCCGAGTTCTCGAGCCAGCCCCGGGGCGGCGCCGCCCGGAGCACGCGGTCATCGGAGCGGATGGCTTCGGACGCGGCGGCTTCGGAGGCGTCCTCGAGCGGCAGCGCAGACGCCGGGAGCCCGCTGGTCTGATGGCGAAGGGACGGGAGCTCAAGGGGCGCATCCGCTCCATCGAGAAGACGCGGCAGATCACGCGCACGATGGAGCTGGTCGCGACGTCGAAGCTGAAGCGGCTGGCGGACCTCGTGCACGCGGCGCGGCCGTACTCCGAGCGCCTCTCCGACGTCATCAGCCGACTGCTCGACCCGGAGCTGCAGGAGCGTTTTCCGCTGCTCCGCCGGCCGAAGTCGGAGGAGCGGGCGGCCATCCTCCTGCTCACGTCGAACCGGGGGCAGGCCGGCGCCTTCAACGTGAACCTGATCCGGGAGACCCGGGGCCTGCTCAAGCGGCTGGAGGGGGCGGGCACGGAGACCGAGCTCCACGTGGTCGGCAAGAAAGGGATCAGCTACTTCCGCTTCCACAAGCGCCCGATGGCGTCCCAGTGGACCGAGATCCCGGATCGGCGTACCCCGGAGCACGCGGCCGGGCTCGTCAACGATCTCATCGAACGCTTCGCGGCCGGACGACTGGACGCGGTCTACGTGATCTACGCCCAGTTCCGTTCCGCCATGTCGACGCCGCCGGCCGTCATGCAGGTCCTGCCGGTGAAGCCCCCGTCGCGTGAGTCGGCCGAGGAGAACGCCGCACAGCGCGCCCCGAACTACATCCTCTCGCCGTCGGCCGACGAGATCGTCGGCCGGCTGCTGCCGCTCTACGTGCGCAACAGCGTCTACCGAGCGCTCGTGGAGACCGCCGCCGCCGAGCAGGGCGCCCGACGGACGGCCATGAAGAACGCGACCGACAACGCCGGCGAGATGCTCGACCGGTTCCGGCTCGAGTACAACCGCGCACGCCAGGCCCAGATCACGCAGGAGATCGCGGAGATCGTGGGCGGCGCCGCGGGACTGGAATAGGAGAACGTGATGCCAGAGCAGATGGGCAGGGTGGTCCAGGTCATCGGTCCCGTCCTCGACGTGGAGTTCGACGGTGAAGACCTCCCGGAGATCTACAACGCGCTGAAGATCGACCGTCCGGGGCAGGACGGAGAGGCGGGCGTCCACCTGATCGCAGAGGTGCAGCAGCACATCGGGCGGCGACAGGTGCGGGCCGTCGCCATGTCGTCCACGGACGGCGTGACGCGCGGGACCCCCGTGGAGGACACGGGCTCCGCCATCACGGTTCCCGTCGGCGAGGCGGCTCTCGGCCGCATCCTCAACGTCGTCGGCGACCCCGTCGACGGCCGGGAGCCCATCGATCCGTCCGTCGAGCGCTGGTCCATCCATCGCGACTCTCCGAAGTTCACCCAGCTCGAGCCGAAGACGGAGATCTTCGAGACGGGCATCAAGGTGATCGATCTGATCGCGCCGTACGTGAAGGGCGGCAAGACCGGCCTGTTCGGCGGCGCCGGTGTCGGCAAGACGGTCATCATCCAGGAGCTCATCAACAACATCGCGCAGGAGCACGGCGGACGGTCGGTCTTCTGCGGCGTGGGCGAGCGTACGCGCGAAGGCAACGACCTGTTCCTGGAGATGACCGAGTCGGGCGTCATCAACTCGACGGCGCTGGTGTACGGCCAGATGAACGAGCCTCCGGGCGCGCGTCTGCGGGTCGGGCTGTCCGGACTCACCATCGCGGAGTACTTCCGTGACGTCGAGAAGCAGGACGTGCTGCTCTTCATCGACAACATCTTCCGCTTCACGCAGGCGGGCTCCGAGGTGTCGGCCCTTCTGGGCCGCATGCCCTCCGCTGTCGGATACCAGCCGACGCTGGCCACGGAGATGGGCGCGCTTCAGGAGCGCATCACGTCGACGCGGGACGGTTCCATCACCTCCGTGCAGGCCATCTACGTGCCGGCGGACGACCTGACGGATCCGGCGCCGGCGACGGCGTTCACGCACCTCGACGCGACGACCGTGCTCTCGCGGGCGATCTCGGAGCTCGGGATCTATCCCGCCGTCGATCCGCTCGACTCGACGTCCCGCATCCTCGATCCGCAGTACATCGGCGAGCGCCACTACAACGTGGCGACGGAGGTGCAGCGCATCCTGCAGCGCTACAAGGACCTGCAGGACATCATCGCCATCATGGGCATGGACGAGCTGTCGGAGGAGGACAAGGTCCTGGTGGGCCGGGCCCGACGCATCCAGCGCTTCCTGTCGCAGCCGTTCTTCGTGGCCGAGCAGTTCACGGGTCTGCCGGGCAAGTACGTCAAGCTCGAGGAGACGATCGAGTCCTTCGAGCGGGTCGTGCAGGGCGAGTTCGATCAGCTCCCGGAGCAGGCCTTCTTCATGGCGGGCGGCATCGAGGACGTCGTCGCGAACGCGAAGAACCTCGGCGCGGAGGTCTGAGCATGGCCCGGCCTGCCCTGAGCGTGTCCGTGATCAGCCCCGAGAGTGTCGTATACGAGGGGCCCGCGGAGATGGTCGTCGCCCCCGGCTGGGACGGCGAGGTCGGCATTCTGCGAGGTCACGCCCCCATGATGCTGCTCCTGGGCGACGGGGAGCTGCGGGTCAAGACGGCAGGCGCGGAGCAGCGCTTCCGGATCTCCGGGGGCTTCCTCCAGATCCTGGACGACCGCGTGACCGTCCTGAGCGAGAGCGCGGCGAGCGTCTGAGCGGCTTCAGGCAGCATCGACGCCGCTGGCCCTGCTCTTGCGCGGGCCGGCGGCGTCACCGTATCGAGCGGCAATCCACGACACGAGCCATCGGAGAGACGACCATGCGCAGGATTCTGGCTCTGGCCGCGTTCTGCGGCTTCTTCGTCACCGCGGCGCCCCTCGCCGCGCAGGCGTGGGACGCACCCATGTTCCTGCCGCCCCACCCGGGGGAGGACCTCGGCGTGTACGTCACGAAGCCGAACCATCGGGACTGGGGACTCGAGGGGATCTGGCGCCAGCAGGGAAATCTGAATCTGGGCGTTCGAGCCGGGATCTCCGGCATCAGTGGAGAGACCTCGTGGCTCGTCGGCGCCGAGGCGTACGGCGACCTCCTTCGGCCACCGTCTTCGCCCGTCGACGTGGACTGGGTGCTCGGGGCCGGCGCAACGTTCCAGGGGGACTTCTCCTGGCTCCGCATCCCGTTCGGGGTGAGCATCGGACGCACCCTGGTGAGTGAGTCCATGACCATCACGCCCTACGTGCTCCCCCGCATCGTGCTGGACGTCCGATCGGCCAGCAACACGACCGACACCGAGCTGAACTTCGCGGCCGACATCGGCGCGGACTTCACGTTCACGCCCGGCTGGAAGCTCCGGGCAGCGGCCACCCTCGGTCCATCGGAAGTGAACAGCTTCGGCGTCGGAATCGCCTTCGATTTCGGCCGGAAGGTCGAGGTTCGCTAGACTCGTGACCGCACCCGATCGGGCGGACCTCCACATCCATTCGAACGCATCCGACGGCGCGCTCGACCCGGCGGCGGTGGTGGACGCCGCCGTCGCCGGCGGGCTCGCTGTCATGGCCCTCGCGGACCACGACACCACTGCGGGCGTCGCGGAGGCGATGTCGGCGGCCGACGGGCGCATCCGCATCGTCCCGGCCGTCGAGCTGTCCACGACGCAGCGCCGGACGGAGCTGCACATCCTCGGCTACCATGTCGATCCCGCACACCCTGCACTCCTGAAGCACGCCGGCCGCGCGGTGGCAGGGCGACGCCGGCGGGCGGAGAAGATCGTCGCGCTCCTCGGGGAGCAGGGGGTCGAGATCGGAATGGAGGCGGTGCTCGCGGAATCCGCAGGAGAAGGCGCCCTCGGACGTCCCCACGTCGCCCGGGCCCTGGTGTCGGCAGGAAAGGTCGGCAGCGTGTCGGAGGCATTCGACCGCTGGCTCGCCGACGACGGGCCGGCGTTCGTGCCGACGGAGCTTCTGACCCCTCGGGAGGCCATCGAGCTGATCCACGAGGCCGGCGGGGTCGCGGTGTGGGCCCATCCGCCGCGCGCGATCCTGGAGGCGACGGTCGAGGGGCTCGCCGCCGCCGGGCTGGACGGACTCGAGTGCTGGCGCCCGCGCGTGGACCCCGTCGACGCATCCCGTATCCAGCGCACCGCCGCGAGCTACGGGCTCCTGCTCACGGGCGGATCCGACTGGCACGGCCCCTGGAGCGGTGAGCTCGGCGCGTTCCACGTGCCAGTGAGCCGCATCGAGGCCCTGCTCGCTGCCGGCGACGTCGCCTAGTCGAGCGCCTGCAGCAGCGCCCCCTTCAGGTACGCCGTCTCGGGGATCTGCAGCACGACCGGGTGGTCGGGGGCCTGTCCCCGCGCTTCGATCCAGCGCACCGGCCTGCCTGCGTCACCGGCAGCGTCCGCGAGCATCTCCCGGAACGCGACGTCCCCGACGTGGTGCGAGCAGCTGAACGTCAGCAGGTGCCCGCCAGGCCGAAGGATGCGAAGCGCCCGCAGGTTCACCTCCTTGTAGCCCCGGAGCGCCGCCTTGACCGCCCCCCGACTTTTTGCGAACGCCGGCGGATCGAGCACGATCACGTCATAGGTCGAGCCCGCCGCCTCCTCCTGGCGAAGGAAGTCGAAGACGTTGGCTTCGATCGTCTCGACCTGATCGAGCCCGTTCAGGGCGGCGTTGCGACGCGCGCGCTCCAGCGCGGGAGCCGAGCTGTCAACGGCCC
>CAVSJO010000001.1:320000-468604 GCA_963728445.1 uncultured Gemmatimonadales bacterium
TCGGCGCCGTCCGCCTCGGCGCGGCGGGCGGTGTCGGGATCGTCTGTCGAGTAGCCGAGCAGAAAGCCGCCGGGCACCACGGCGCGAGCGGCCGCGAGCGGGAGGTCTTCCGGCCCGAGATGGGCGCCGTCGGCGTCGGCCGCAAGCGCGACGTCGATGCGGTCGTTTACGAAGAGCAGGGCGCCGTGGCGGCGGGTGAGCTCACGGAGCTGCGCGGCGGTGCGCAGGAGGGTCGCGGCGTCGGCGGTCTTGTCCCGGAGCTGGACGGCGGGGGCGCCCGCCGCCAGGGCCTCGGCCACGACGTCCAGGACGGAGCGCGGGTCGGCGAGGGCCGTGTCGGTGATGACGATGAGGCGGAGGTCCGGATCCCTCATCGACGTGCGGCCGAGTCGCGGCTCATGCGATGCACCTGCTGCTTCGCCCGGTTGTGCTCGGCCAGGGTGCGGGAGAAGATGTGGCTGCCGTCCGGCTTCGCGACGAAGTAGAGGAACCGGGTAGTATCGGGATCGAGGACCGCGTCGATGGCAGCGGCGTTGGGAGAGGCGATGGGCCCGGGCGGAAGGCCCGGGTGCGTGTAGGTGTTGTACGGGTTGTCGGCGACGCTGTCGATGGCGGCGTATGTCAGGCGCGGGCGGTGTGCCCCCAGGGCGTACTGGACCGTGGGGTCGGCCTGGAGGGGCATGCCCAGGCGGAGCCGGTTCCGGTAGACGGACGCGATGCGCGGCATCTCGTCGGGTCGCTTCGCCTCCTTCTCGACGATGGAGGCGAGCGTCGTCGCGTCCCGGCGGGACATGCCGGCGGAGTCGGCGAGGGCCTGCCGCTCCGGAGTCCAGACGCGCCCGTACACGGACGTGACGCGGCCGAGAACGGAATCGAGGCTGACGCCCACGGGGAACGTATACGTCGCCGGGTAGAGGTATCCTTCGAGGGACGGGCCGGGCACGCCGTAGCGGCTCGCGGCGGCGGTGTCGGTCAGAAGGAAAAGCACCGAGTCCGGCGAGCGGCCGCTGACCCGGGCGATCCGTCGCGCCACGTCCGGCGTGTCCCATACCTCGGGGAGCACCAGTCGCTGCGTCACGATGCGGCCGGCGTCCAGGTCGTCGAGGATCGAGCCCCAGCCCGCTCCTTCGCGGAAGCGGTACGTGCCCGGCTTGACCCGGCGATCGGCGCCCCGGAATCGGGCGTACACGCGGAAGAGCGGCGTCGCCGAGACGAGGTCGTGGGCGGCCAGGGAGTCGGTCACCTCCCCGAAGGAGGCGCCACTCGGGATGCGGACGAGCCGGGCAGGGCCCGTGCCTCGGCCGCCGCCGCAGGCGCTCGCGGGAAGGGACAGCGCGAGGACGAGGGCAGCTGTCGTCGGAAGTCTCACCCGCCGTCTCCGCGCCGGACACGGTCGAGGTGGGCTTGCAGGATGAGCACGGCTGCGGCGGCGTCGACGCGGCCCTTGTCCTCCCGCTCGGACTTCTTGAGCCCGATGGAGCGGACGGCCCGCTCGGCGCGGGCGGAGGTCATGCGCTCGTCGACGTAGTGGACGGGAACGCCGGCGCGCTCGCCGACGCTGTCGCCGAAGGCGCGGACCTCGCGCGTCCAGTCGCTCTCCTCGCCGGCGGGCGTGAGGGGCAGTCCGACGACGACGGCCGCAGCCTCATGCTCCTCGACCAGGCGTACCACGGCGGCGACGGGAGGACGCTTGCCGCGTCGTCTGCGCAGCGTGGGCATCGGCTGGGCGAGGAGGGCGGTCGGGTCGCTGAGGGCCAGCCCGACGCGCCGCTCGCCGTAATCGATGCCGAGGACGCGAGGCACCTATCCGAGACGGGCGAGCGCCTCGCCCGACGAGCTTCCCTGCAGGAGCGATTCGTAGACGCCTCGCAGAGCCTGCGTTCCGCCGAAGAGGAAATGGCACCGGTCGTCGCCGGCGGACCGGCACTCAATCTCGAAGACGCCGACCTCCCGACCCGCGACGTGCCCGAGCAGGTTGGCCAGCAGGCCGGTGGTGAAGAAGCAGCTCGGGCGCTCGCCGCCGCCGGCGGGATCCGACTCGGCCCAGTCGCCCGAGGCGAGGGAGCCGACGCCGGGGTGTGGCCGGTCGTGGTCCAGTCGCCCCCAGCCGCGGCTGGCGAACATCTCGCCGAGCCGGCGCCAGAAGAGGTCCTCGCGCATGGAGGCGCCGGTCGCGTCGTCGGCCTCGGCGGCGAGCAGCGCGTGGAAGGCGTCGCCGGCGGCGTGGCCCGCGCGCTGGAGCGCCCGTGCCGCGGCATCGGGACCGATCTGCTCCGTGAGAGACTCCCGGAGGGCGGCGATGCATGCCGCGGGGATCACGACCTCGGCGGGGCGCGTGCTGGCGTAGGGCATGGGTTCTCCGTGAATCAGGTTTCGGCTTCCTCGCCGGCCATGCGGCGCAGCTCGGCCTCGTCCACAATGGATACTCCGAGGTCCCGCGCCCGGTCCAGCTTGGAGCCCGGCTCCTCACCGGCGAGAAGGTAGTCGGTGGCGCCGGAGACGCTGCCGGTCACGCGTCCGCCCCGGCGCTCGATGTACGCGGTTGCTTCCTTGCGGGAAAGGGCGGGGAGCGTACCGGTGATCACGAACGTCTTGCCGGCGAAGACCAGGCTCGCCTCGCGCTCGATCGGCTCGTCCGTCGTGAGGCCGGCCTCTCGCAGGCGACGCAGCAGGTCCCGGTTGCGGGGCTCGGAAAGGAATGCATGAAGCGCCTCCGCCGTCGTCTGGCCGATGCCGTGAACGGCGGCGAAGTCCTCCGTCGAGGCGTCCAGGAGGCCGTCGAGGGAGCCGAAGGCGCGAGCGAGGAGCGTCGCGGCGTGGCTGCCGACGTGGCGAACGCCGAGGGCGTAGAGGAGACGGGACAGCGGCCGTTGTCGGGATGCGTCGATGGACTGGACCAGGTTCCGGGCCGACAGGTCGGCGAACCCCTCGAGGTCCCGGAGGTCGTCGACCGTGAGGGTGTACAGGTCGGCGAAGTCCCGGACGCGGCCCGTCTCCAGGAGCTGCGCCACGGTCCGCTCTCCCAGACCGCGGATGTCCATCGCCTCCTGCGAGACGAAGTGCACGATCCCCCAGTAGATCCGGGCGGGGCAGGACCCGTTCGGGCAGTAGATCATGACCTCGTCCGGGGGGCGTTCGACGGGCGTCCCGCACACCGGGCAGTGGTCCGGCGGCGTGACGGGGCGCTCACTGCCCGTGCGCTCCTCCGTGATGGGCGCCACGACCTGGGGGATGACCTCGCCCGCCCGCTTCACGAGGACCCGGTCCCCTTCCCGGAGGTCCTTGCGGGCGATGTCGTCGAAGTTGTGGAGCGTGGCGAGCTTCACGGTCGCGCCGCCGATCTCCACCGGGTCGAGGACGGCGAACGGGTTGAGGGAGCCCGTGCGGCCGACGTTGATCTCGATGGATCGGAGCCGGGTCGTCGCGAGGTCCGGCGCGAACTTGTAGGCGATGGCGTAGCGCGGCTCGCGCTCGCCGACGACGCCCAGCTCCGGCCACAGGGCGAGGGATCCCACCTTCACGACCAGCCCGTCGATCTCGAAGTCCAGCTCACCGCGGAGTCGGTCCACCTCCTCCGTGAACGCGATGACGGCGTCCAGATCCGCGAGCTGCCGGCGGTGGTGCTCGGTGGGGAAGCCCCACGCGTCGAGCAGCGATAGTACGTCCCACTGGCTGTCGACCGGCACACCCTCGGGTGTGTCGGGGTCCGGCTGGACCTGGTAGGCGAAGAAGCGGAGCGGACGCCGCGCGGTGACGCGGGAGTCGAGCTGTCTCAGGCTGCCGGCCGCTGCGTTGCGGGGGTTGGCGAACGTGTTCTCGCCTTCGGAGACGCGTCGCTCGTTGAGCTGCTCGAAGCCGGAGATCGGCAGGTAGATCTCGCCGCGGATCTCGATGCGGCCGGGAGGAGGAGGAGCGCCGTCGCCCGGCTCGATGCGCAGCGGCACGTCCCGGACCGTCCGGATGTTGGGCGTCACGTCCTCCCCGATGCGGCCATTTCCTCGTGTCGCGCCGCGCACGAGGACGCCGTCCTCGTAGCGCAGGGAAATCGCGAGACCGTCGATCTTCAGCTCACAGACGTAGCCGGCGTCCCGGACCTCGGAGAGGATCCGGGCGTTGCGGTCCTCCCAGGCGCGCAGCTCGTCGGCGTCGAAGGCGTTGTCGAGGGAAAGCATCGGAGCGAGGTGCTCGACCTTGCGGAACTGGTCGGACGGCTCGTCTCCGACCCGGAGCGTGGGCGAGTCGGGCGTGCGGAGATCGGGGAACTCGCGCTCGATCTCCTTCAGCTCCCGGAGGAGCCGGTCGTACTCGGCGTCCGAAAGGGTCGGAGCGTCGAGGACGTAGTAGTCCCGGTTCGCGCGCGCGAGCACGGGACGGAGCTCGGCAGCGCGACGGGCCGCCTGGTCATGGGAGAGGCCGCCGTTCGTGGCCTCCGTCGCGTCATCGCTGGCCATGCAGCGTGTCCCGCCTCAGCTCTGGGCTTGGGCCGCGCGGGAAGCCATACCGGCGACGCGCTCGTCCTCGTCGGAGAGGCCGTCCTCCCGCACGACCCGGTTGCGCCCGCGTCGCTTCGCTGCGTAGAGAGCGACGTCAGCCCGCTCCACGAGGTCCTTGGCCTCGGACACGTGTGGATGGGGGTAGGCGGCGACGCCGGCGGAGATGGTCATGCACAGGGGCTCCGCGGCGCCAACGTCGAAGTGGTACTCCTCGACGCCCTTGCGTACACGATCGGCGAAGGTCTCGGCGGCCTCGATGTCGGTGTCGGGCAGGATGGCGATGAACTCTTCGCCCCCGTAGCGGCCGAGCTTGTCGATCTCCCGCGCGGTCTCGCCAAGAATGCCGGACAGCGCCTTGAGTACGGCGTCGCCGGACTGATGTCCGTACGTGTCGTTGACCTGCTTGAAGCGGTCGAGGTCGAACATGGCGACGGCGAGAGGATCACGGGAGCGCTGGGCGCGCTCGAACTCGGCGTGCAGCTCCTCGTGGATGTGGCGGTGATTGAAGAGGCCGGTGAGCCCATCGCTGATGCTGAGCTGCTCGAGCTCGCGGTTCTTCTCCTCCAGCTCGTCCTGAAGCCGCTTGATGCGCAGCATCGAGCGGACACGCGCCTCCAGCTCGGGGAAGTTCACCGGCTTCGTGAGGTAGTCGTCGGCGCCGGCATCCAGCCCCGCCACCTTGTCCTGGGTGGAGTCCCGGGCGGTCACGAGAATGATGGGAATGAACGGGAGATCCCCGTCATTCTTGACCTTCCGGGCGACTTCGTAGCCGTCCATGCCGGGCAGCATGACGTCGAGCAGGATGAGGTCGGGCGGATCCGCGCGGACCTTGCCGAGAGCCTCCTCCCCGTGTCCGGCGCTCTCCACATGGTAGCCGACGAAGCGCAGGCGCGTCGTGACGATCTCCACGTTGTCGGGGCTGTCGTCGACGACGAGGATACGTCCGTCGCGGGTCCTCTTCTCGCTGGTGGTGGCAGTGGACATCGAACTCGCTTCAGTCGGTGGCCGGAGTCGCCGCTCCGATGAATCGTTCCACCTCGGCGACCACGGTCCTGGGCTCGCATGGCTTGGCCAGGTAGCCGTCGCATCCGACCTGCTTCGCCGTTTCGCGATCCTCGGCGAGCGCGTGGGCGGTGAGGGCGATGATGGGAATTCCGGCCGTCTCGGGATCCCCCTTCAGCATCTCCGTCGCCTTCCACCCGTCGATGATCGGAACCGAGATGTCCATGAGGATCAGGTCCGGCGAACGCTCCCGCGCCATGCGGACCCCTTCCTCGCCATTTCGCGCCTCGAGGACGCCATAGCCGCGGTGCTGGAGGATCGTGGCATAGACGATCCGATTGTCTTCGTTGTCCTCGACGATCAGCACGGTCTTCGCGTCCATGGAGCGTTCGCTTTCGGCTGGAGATCGCGGCCGGCGTCAGACGTGTCTGGCCGGCGTTCGTCAATGCACAACGGGTGCCACCTCGGACGACCCCCATCGCGTTGTGGAAAGGCGTCCGCGACAGCCGCCGCTGTGGCGCCACGAAGGCTACGCCCGTCTTGGAGCGGCAGAGCGGACAGGCGGCGAATGTAGGGGGCCCGCCGAGGCGTCGGCAAGCGGGGGTTCGACGGGCACCGAAACCTTTGCGGCCCCCGGCATATGCGTTGCATGATGATACTGCGGGGAATCGAACCTTCCACAGGAAAGCCCGACATGTATTACGAGGAAGAATCGCAGACGTTCGCCTTCGTGACGGGTCTGGCGCTGGGGCTCGTGCTGGGAGCGGGCATGGCCCTGCTGTCGGCGCCGCAGAGCGGGCGACGCACGCGGCGGCGGTTGCGCCGGGCCGTGGGCCGGTCGGGAAGCCCGGTATCGGACCGGCTCGAGGACTGGACGGAGGATTTCCGGTCGGCCGTGAGCGAGGGCCGGCGCCGTCTGAACCTGTAGTGGATGCCGTGGACCCGACCGAGGAGGCCGGGCGCGACGAGCAGGCCACCGGCCCCGGCGACATGGGACGCCTCTTCCGGGAGGCGTTCCCGGACGAGCGGTTCGTGGTGGTCAGCAACCGCGAGCCGTACGAGCACCGCTGGGGGGAGGACGTGGGCGAAGTCCAGGTCCGACAGCCGGCCGGCGGCCTCACCTCGGCCCTGGATCCCGTGCTGCAGTCGGTGGGCGGCGTGTGGATCGCGTGGGGCAGCGGGGAGGCGGACGCAGAGGTCGTGGACGACCACGACCGTGTCCAGGTGCCGCCCGACGATCCGAGCTACACGCTTCGGCGGCTGTGGCTCGATCAGCACGACATCCATCGGTACTATCTGGGCTTCTCGAACCAGTTCCTGTGGCCGCTCTGTCATCTCCGGCCGACGCTGACCCGGGTCCGGGAGCGGTACTGGGAGCGGTATCGGCGCGTGAACCGCCGCTTCGCCGAGGCGGTTCTGGACGAGGTCCGGGGCGTGGAGGGGGCCGTGTGGTTCCACGATTACCACCTGGCCCTCGCGCCGGCTGCGGTCCGGGAACGACGTCCCGACCTCAGCCTCGCGCATTTCTGGCACATCCCGTGGCCGCCCCTCGAAGTCTTCCGCGTGGCGCCTCAGGCGGGCGACCTGCTGCTCGGGCTGCTCGCCAACGACCTGCTCGGGTTCCAGCTGCCCTCCCACGGGGTGAACTTCCTGCACTGCGCGGCCGACCTTCTGGACGCGGACGTCGACTGGAACCGGATGACGGTCACACACGACGGCCACACCTGTCACGTCCGGGCCTTCCCGATCTCCATCGACGCTGAGGGGTTCCGCCGCATGGCGCAGCGTGACGGCGTCGAGGAGCGGATCCGGCGCCTGCGCGCGCGGTACGCGCCCGGGGACGGATGGCTGGGCATCGGTATCGACCGGATGGACTACTCGAAGGGCATCCCCGAGAAGCTCAAGGCGCTGGACATCCTGTGGGAGCGGTTCCCGGAGTTCCGGGAGCGGTTCAGCTTCGTGCAGGTGGCGGTCCCGAGCCGAACGGCCATCGAGGCGTACGACGAGCTGACGCAGAAGGTCGAGCGCATGGTCTGGGAGATCAACGACCGGTTCGGGACGGAGCGGTGGCGTCCGGTGCACCTCATCAAGCAATCGCTGCCGGCGGACCGGCTGGCGGTTCTGTACCGTGCGGCGGACGCCTGCATCGTCGCGTCGCTGGCGGACGGGATGAACCTGGTCGCGAAGGAGTTCGTCGCGAGCCAGGTGGACGACCGGGGCGTGCTGCTGCTGTCCCGCTTCGCCGGGGCGTCGGAGGTGCTGGACGGTCACATCGACGTGAACCCGTACGATCCCGAGGACTTCGCGCGGCTGATCCGGGAAGCCCTGACGATGGGGGAGGCGGAGCGAAAGGAGCGGCTGCGGCGGCTGCGGGGGACGATCGGCACGATCTACGGGTGGATGGCTTCCGTCTTCCGCGCGTGGGGGGAGGTGGCAGGTCCGGGCATGAGGCCGACGCTCGCCGCCTCGTCGACGGCGGAGGACGCCGCGGAGGCCGCGGCGGCATCCGGCCTGGTGGACGAGGACCTCGTCGGCGGAGCCACCGCGGACGCGACTCGCGCGCAAAACGAACCGGCGGAAGCCCGCCGCGAATGATCCCGTACCACCTGATCCGGCAGAAACGCGATGGAGGGGCGCTGCAGCCTGACGCGCTGCGGGCGCTCTTCGCCGCATACGGGGGGGGACTCTTCCGGATTACCAGATGTCGGCGTTCCTGATGGCGGTGTACTTCCAGGGGCTCGACGCCGACGAGCTCGCCACGCTGGTGGACGTGATGCTGCGGTCGGGGGCCGTCGTCGACTTCACGGGTCTGCCGGGCCGCCGCGTCGACAAGCACTCCACGGGCGGAGTGGGAGACAAGGTGTCCCTCGTGCTGGCCCCCCTCGTATCGTCGCTCGGCGTGGCCGTGCCGATGATGAGCGGCCGCGGCCTGGGCCACACCGGCGGCACGCTCGACAAGCTGGAGTCGATCCCCGGGTTCCGCACGGATCTGACCCTGGATCGGTTTCGCGCACAGGTCGAGCGCCTCGGCTGTGCTCTGATCGGGCAGACGGGCGAGATCGCGCCGCTGGACAGGGAGCTGTACGCGCTGCGGGACGTTACGGCTACCGTCGAGTCGATCCCGCTCATCGCGTCCTCGATCATGAGCAAGAAGGTGGCGGAGGGCATCGACGGGCTGGTGCTGGACGTGAAGCGGGGGGGTGGCGCGTTCCTGCCCGATCTGGAGCGGTCCCTGGAGCTGGCTCGCACGATGATCGGGATCGGCCGGGCGTACGGGCGCGAGGTCGTCGCGCTGGTCACGGCGATGGACCGGCCGCTGGGGGTGGCCGTGGGGAACGCGCTGGAGACGGAGGAGGCGATCGCATCGCTCCGCGGCGGCGGACCCGCGGACCTGCGAGAACTCACCGTGGAGCTGGCGGCGGAGATGCTGTGCCTGGGGAGGGCCGCGCAGACGGTCGCGGAGGGCCGGTCGCGCGCCACCGAGGCGCTCGACGACGGCCGGGCTCTCGAGCAGATGCGCCGGATCGTGGAGGCGCAGGGGGGCGACCCTGCCGTACTGGACGCGCCGGAACGGCTCCGCAGCGCGGACGTTCGGAGGGACGTCACGGCCGAGCACGCGGGGACGGTTCACGCCGTGGACGCGCGCGCGATCGGCGAGGCCGCCGTCGCGCTGGGCGCGGGTCGGGCGACGCGGGACAGTGTCATCGATCCCGGCGTCGGCTTCCACGTCTACGCGCGGCCGGGACAGGCGGTCCGGAGCGGCGAGCGACTGGCGACCGTGTTTGCCGCCTCGGAGGAGTCCGCGGCCATTGCGGCGCGGCGCCTGGCCGCGGCGATCCATCTCGGGGAGGGGCCCGCCCCTTCCGTTCTGCCGCTGATCTCCCACCGGGTCGACGCCGACGGGGTGGAGGCGTGGCAGGATTGAGACGGGCGTGAGCGTCTCCCCCCTCCTCCAGTGGATCCTCGACCACAGCGTGGCGGTGATCGGGACGTCCGTCGGCCTCGCGGCGGTGGCGCTGGCCATCGTCGTGCTCGTCGGTCGCGGGATCGCGAAGGCCGCTGGAGCCCTCTGGAGCGGTGTCGTGCGACGGGACGCGGCGTCTTCGGACGGCGGCGTCGCCGGCTGGCTGGCCGGCCTGACGCATCGCGGCCGCATGCTCGCCCACCTGGTCATCGGTGCGGCGCTCTCCCTCACGGCGGCGTGGGGATTCGAGGAACTCTTCGACGCCCTGCGGAGCCGACAGGGCCTCTTCGCCATCGACGCCGAAGTCGCGTCTCAGATCACGTCGCGCGTCTCCGTCACCGAGCTCGCGTTCTTCGGCACCGTCACGTCCCTGGCTTCCGGGACCGCCATCATCGTCATCGGCGTCGGCGTGGGCCTCCTCTTCCTCGTGCGTCGCCGCCGGATCCTGCTTCTCGGCTGGGTCGCGGCCCTGGCCGGCGCCGCGGGGCTGAACCACCTGCTGAAGGACCTCATCCGGCGGCCGCGGCCGACGCCTGCCATCGCCGTCGTCCATCCGACGACGTGGAGCTTTCCGAGCGGGCATTCGATCTACGCGACCGTCGTCTACGGGCTGCTCGCCTACCTGATCATCCGGGAGAGGCGGCTCCACTGGTGGGGTACGGCGGCGGTCGTCGCGTGCGCCGCCGCGCTCATCCTGGCCATCGGATTCAGCCGCGTCGTGCTGGCGGCCCATTTCCCGTCGGACGTGCTGGCGGGTTTCGCGGTGGGGGTCTTCTGGCTGTCGTTCGTCACGTCCGCGCTGGAATCGACCTCCGTCTGGGATGGGGACACGGATCCAGGCGACGACGGCTGAGAGAGCCGCCGGACTCAGTGCCGGTGGAGTGTGTCCACCCGGATGGTGTCAGGTCGGATCGGGCCCCCGGGAGCCGGTGGGTAGCCACCGCGCAGGGGGACGCCCAGTACGCCGGGGCCCTGGAGGTCGCACGGCTCGGTCGGTTCCGTGCCAGGCACGTAGATCTCGGTATAGCGGTCCTCGGCGGGGCACCAGTCGGTGGCGAGCAGGCCCGTCCGGTCGTCCACCTGCCGCTCGATGATCTCGTCGGGCCGCTGCCACGGATCAGGGACCGGCAGTATCGAGTCGGGTCCGAGGTAGACCTGGCGCATGAAGTTGCCCCAGACGGGCGCCGCGTAGACGCCGCCGGCGGCTCCGGCGATGATCTTCTGGGGCTGGTCGAAGCCGAACCAGACGGCGGCCAGGAGGTTCGGCGTGTAGCCGATGAACCAGACGTCGGTTCCGTCGTTGGTGGTGCCGGTCTTGCCTGCCGCGGGCACGGTGTAGGGCAGGTTGCCGAGCTGGGGGTTGCGGGCGTTGTAGCCGGTGCCGTGGTCGACGACGTCCCGCATCATGTCCACCATGATGTAGGCGTGGGCGGAGTCGAGGACGGCGCGCGTCTCACGGTTCGTCTCCCAGAGCATGTGTCCGTCTGCGTCCTCGACCTTGAGGATCGCACGCGGCTCGACGTGGGTGCCCAGGCTCGCGAACGTCGTGTAGGCGCCGGCGATCTGGAGCGGAATCACGTCGGGAGAGCCGATGGATATCGACGGATAGCGGGGCACCGGGGTCTCGATTCCCATCCTGCGGGCGTACTGCGCGACGGTTTCGAGGCCGACCTCCATCCCCAGCTTCACCGCGACGGTGTTGATGGACTTCTTGAGCGCCGTGCGGAGCGTGACCGGCCCCTCGAATTCCCGCTCGTAGTTCCGGGGCGAATAGACGTCGCCATTCTCCAGCTCGAGCATGAGCGGGGCGTCGTTGATGACGTGGGAGGCCGGGATCCCGCTGGCGATGGCGGCGGAATAGACGAAGGGCTTGAACGCCGAGCCGGGCTGCCGGAGCGCCTGCGTCGCCCGATTGAACTTGGAGTCGGAGAAGTCGCGCCCGCCGATGAGGGCGCGCACGCCGCCGGTTTCCGGGTCCATGGCGATGAACAGGCCCTGCACGTACGGCGTCGACTCGCCCGCTGCCTTCGCCTTCTTCTCGTGAACCTCCTTGTACGTCGGGTGCCGGTACCCGCGCTGGCTCTCGATGCGGTCCCAGCCATACTGCATCGCCTGATTGGCGTCCTTCTGCATGTCGATGTCGAGGGTCGTGTAGACCCGGTACCCCTCCTGATAGAGGTCGCTGCCGTAGCGGTCGTCCAGGATCTTGCGGACCCACTCGACGAAGTAGGGGGCGAAGGAGCCCTCGTCGAGTCCCTTCGTCTCCGTCGGCACAGGCTCCTGCTTCCAGCGGGCCGCTTCCTGGTCCGTGATGACGCGCTGGTCGGCCATGATGGAAAGGACGAGGTCCCGACGGGCCTTGGCGCGCTCGGGGTGCTCGAGGGGCGAGTAGCGGGACGGCGCCTTCGGCAGGGCGGCGAGGAGGGCGGTCTCCGCCGGGTTCAGCTCCCGGGCGGGCTTGCCGAAGTAGTGCTGCGCCGCCGTCTCCAGACCGTACCAGCCGTGGCCGAAGTTGATCTGGTTCAGGTACGCCTGGAGGATCTGGTCCTTGGAATAGACCTGCTCGAGCTCGAGGGCGACGTGCAGCTCCTTCAGCTTCCGGGTGATGGCGGTCTGGAAGCCGACCTGGGACTTGAACATGTTGCGGGCGAGCTGCTGCGTGATGGTGCTCCCTCCGGCCGATCCGTAGCCGTGGGTGACGTTCTGCCAGAGAGCGCCCAGCGTGCGGATCCAGTCGAAGCCGTGGTGGTGGTAGAAGCGCCGATCCTCCACGGCCAGGAACGTCGCCGGCACGAACGCCGGGAGCTCGGCGAGCCGGACGGGCGTGCGGCGCTCCTGGTACAGCTCGGCGATGAGCTTGCCGTCGTGGCTCAGGATCTTCGTCGACTGCTTCGGCTCGAAAGCATAGATCTGGGCAATGGACGGGCAGTCGCCGCGGCAGACGAAGTTCCAGGTGCCGAGCAGGAGCCCGCCCACGAGGGCGCCAAACGCCAGCACGAGGACCAGGACGACGGCGACGACGCGCGGATGCGCGTCGGTCCACGAGCGGAAGCGGCGCCAGCCGCGATTCATGAAGGACATCCGGTGATCTTTCCGAGCCAGCGATTCAGGTTGCAGACCGCGCGGCCGCTCCGGCCCCGGCCCAGGCGTCCCGGACGACGTCGCCGAGGGCGGCGTGGATCGCGGGATTGCCCGCGAGCACGCTGGGACCGGCGAGAACGTCCGCGTGCCCGTCCACGTCGGTGACGACCCCACCCGCCTCGCGGATCATCAGCACACCGGCGGCGACGTCCCACGGCGAGAGCACGAGCTCCCAGAAGCCGTCCAGCCATCCGCTGGCGACGTGGCACAGGTCGATGGCGGCGGCGCCGCCCCGACGCACGCCCGAGGTCCGTCTCAGCACCGCGTCGAGCTGCCTCAGATGACCCGGGATGAGATCGTGCACGCGGAACGGGAATCCCGTCCCGATGAGGGCCCGGCGCATGTCGTCGATGGCCGAGACGCGGATCGGCTCGCCGTTCAGGCACGCACCGCCGCCCTTCACGGCCGTCCACTCCTCTCCCGTCGCGGCGGCCACGACTGCGCCAGCCACGAGCTCGCCCCGCTGCAGAACGGCGACCGACGCGGCATGGAAGGGGTACCGATGCAGGTAGTTGGTCGTTCCATCGAGGGGGTCCACGATCCACAGCCAGTCGGGCGGCCCACCGGCCCCGTTCAGCGCGGCTCGGGCCACGGTGCCCTCCTCGGCGAGGAAGTCGTGGTCGGGGAAGTCGCGCCGGATCCGGTCCACGATCCTGCGCTCGGCCTCCCGGTCCACGTGGGAGACCCAGTCGACGTCGGCCTTCTCGGACCAGGCGGCGGGGTCGACGGCGCCGGTGTGGGCGTCGTGCACGGCGGCGGCTTCACGGGCCGCGTCGAGCGCGACGTCGAGGAGCCGTGCCGATGCGATCTCGGGCGGGTTCGTCTCGGGTTGGTTCATCATTGAGGTGGTGGTAATTTACGCGCCGGCCGGCGTTCGGCCACCCGGAACGAAAACCACGGCGAGCGGATGAAAAAGCGTACCATCTTCAGCGGAATGCAGCCAACGGGCGAGGCCCATCTCGGCAACTACCTCGGCGCGCTTCGGCAGTGGGTGAAGCTGCAGGACGACGCCGACTGCATCTATTGCATCGTCGACTATCACGCGATCACGGGCAACCAGGAGCCGGAGACGCTGCAGCAGCGGACCTTCGATCTGGCGGTCAGCTTCCTGGCCGTCGGACTGGACCCGGACCGGTGTACGATCTTCGTGCAGTCGGACGTGCCGGCGCATACCGAGCTGACGTGGCTGCTGAACGCCGTGGCGCCGGTCGGCGAGCTCGAGCGCATGACGCAGTACAAGGAGAAGTCGGCGGGCATGGAGTCGATCCCGGCGGGAATCCTGAACTATCCGATCCTGCAGGCGGCGGACATCCTGATCTACAGGGCGGACGCGGTGCCGGTCGGCGAGGACCAGCTCCAGCACCTGGAGCTGACGCGGGAGATCGCCCGGCGCTGGAACGCCCGGTTCGGCGACTACTTCCCCGAGCCGCAGCCCATCATCAGCGACGTCGGCCGGGTCATCGGCCTCGACGGGGACGCGAAGATGAGCAAGTCCCGCGGCAACACGGTGGGGATCCTGGACTCGCCGGAGGAGATCTGGCAGAAGGTCCGCAAGGCGGTGACGGATCCGCAGCGCGTGCGGCGCTCGGACCCCGGCCGGCCCGAAGTCTGCAACGTCTTCTCGCTGCATCGCCATTTCACGCCGGAGCTGCGGGTCTCGCAGATCGATGCGGAATGCCGTACGGCGGCGATCGGCTGCGTGGACTGCAAGCGAGAGCTGGCGGAATCGATCGCGACGACGTTCGCGCCGTTCCGGGAGCGGGCCGCGGAGTATGCGGCGCGGCCGGAGCGGGTCCGGGAGATCCTCGGAGACGGCGGGACCCGCTGTCGACGCCTCGCCGCCGAGACCCTGCGCGAAGTGCGCAGCCGGATGGGCCTCTCGCCGGACGGCATCGCGGTCGGCGCGGAGGTCTGATCGACGTTCGCTCGACGGCCACGACCGGCGTGATCCTCACATGAAACCGAGGCAGGAGGCATCATGCCGGAAGACAGGAAGGCCGGAGCCGGAACGCACGCGCCGCGAGGCCCCGCGGAGGACATGACCCGACACACCACGGGCGACGACGCCGAGGACCGTGCACGGGCCGACCAGGGGCCGCCGGCCGCGGAGGTCCAGGTCATGGTCTGCGTCGAGTGCGGCGCCGAGTACCCGTTCGACCGGCAGCCGCCCGAGGACCTCGTGTGCGAGCGCTGCGGCAACAGCATCTTCCGCACGTTCCGCGGCGGCTCGCCGCGCCCCGACGAGGCGGAGCAGGATTTCGAGGACTCCACGGGCCGGGACCTGGCCACGGACGCCGGCGCGTCCGACGTTCAGCCCGGAGACCTCCACGACCTGAACCACCCGTAGGACGGCCATGACCGACATCCGGTTCCGAGGCTCCGGCGTCGCGCTCGTCACCCCGTTCGACGAGGACGGCGTGAACGAGGCCGCGCTGCGGGCCCTCGTGCGCTTCCACCACCGGGAAGGCACGGACGCGCTCATCGTGTGTGGTTCCACGGGGGAGGCCGCCGCCATGCGCCCGGATGAGCAGCGGCAGGCGATCGAAATCGTCGTGGACGAGAACGACGGGCGGCTCCCCGTCGTGGCCGGCTGCGGCGGCAGCGGCAGCGCCGGCGTCGCCGAGCTCGCCACGGCCGCCCGGGAGGCCGGCGCGGACGGCCTGCTGCTCAGCGCGCCGCCGTACAACAAGCCGACGCAGAGGGGACTGATCGCGCACTTCCGGGCAGTCATCGACGCGGGCGAGCTGCCGGCCATCGTCTACAACGTGCCGGGTCGCACGGCGGTCAACATCCAGCCGGCGACGATCGTCGAGCTCGCGGAATCCGAGGAGCGGGTGGTGGGCGTGAAGGAGGCGTCGGGGGACATCTCCCAGGTCGCGGAGCTGGCGCGCCTGGCCGGCGACCGTCTGGCCCTCTGGAGCGGCAACGACGACCAGGTCGTTCCCCTCATGTCGCTGGGCGGCCTCGGCGTGATCAGCGTCCTCGCCAACGTCGCGCCGGCACCCGTGCACGAGATGACGCAGCGCTTCCTCGACGGCGACGTCGCCGGCGCGCGCTCGCTGCAGCTGCGCTACCTCCCCCTCATCTCCGCGCTTTTCGCCGAGTCGAACCCGATCCCCGTCAAGACGGCGGTGCGCTGGCTCGGCTTCGAGACCGGTCCGTTGCGCCTTCCGCTCGTGGAGATGTCCGACGCCGCGCGGAGCCGGCTGGAGGAGGCGCTGCGCGAGGTCGGCCTGAGGGCCGGCTCGGCGTGACGCTCCGCCTGGCGGTCTCGGGCGCGACCGGTCGGATGGGGCGCGCCATCGCGCGGCTGGCCGATGAAGCGCAGGACGTCGAGCTGGTGGGCGGTGTGGCGCGCACGACGCGCACGGAGGACGAGGCGGTCCGCGCGGGCTATCCGCGCGTCGTCGGAGTGGACGACGCGGCGTCGGACTTCCCGGACGCCGACGTGGTCGTCGACGTCTCGGCGCCGGCCCAGCTCGAGGCGCTCGTGCGCGGGGCGGACCGGACGCTGGAGGGCCGGGCGCTCGTCGTCGGGACGACCGGGCTCGGCGCCGATCTCGAGCGCTCGCTCGACGGGTTGGCGGAGCGCGTTCCCCTCCTCGTGGCCGCGAACTTCAGCCCGGGCGTGAACGTGCTGCTCGCACTGGCCGAGCGGGCGGCGGCCGCTCTCCCCGCCGACGGCTGGGACGTGGAGATCGTGGAGGCCCACCACCGGCACAAGGCGGACGCGCCCAGCGGAACGGCCATCGCCCTGGGCCAGGCCGTGGCGGCCGGACGGGGCGGCGCCCTGCCGGATGCGAGGACCGAAGGCAGGAGCGGACACTCTGGCGAGCGGCCGACGGGCGACGTCGCCTTCCACTCGCTGCGGGGCGGGGAGGTCGTCGGAGAGCACACCGTTCTGTTCCTGGGGGCGCGGGAACGGCTGGAGCTGACGCACCGGGCCATGGACCGATCCGTGTTCGCCGCGGGCGCCCTCGCGGCCGCCCGCTGGCTCGCGGGCCGGGAGCCCGGACGCTATACGATGCGTGACGTGCTGGGCCTGTAGACTCTCTCCGCAGGAAGACGAGCATGGACTACCGAACGATCCGGGACCGCATCGCGAACGCGCGGAAGACGACGCCCGTCCGGGTCCTCGTGCGCCACGAGGGTGAGCTGGAGACGGGCGAGGCCGACGACGGCCTGAAGGTCTTCCCGACCGGCGCGGGGACGACCATCCTGGTGGGAGAGTGGAGCCGCGTCGCGGACGTGCTCGCGAAGGCCGGCGAGCGGGTGCGCTACGTGGACGTCCGGAACGACAGGCGGAATTCGGCCCTCCCGATGCTGGACCTGCGGAACGTGAACGCCCGCATCGAGCCCGGCTCGGTGATCCGGGACGGCGTCGAGATCGGCGACAACGTGATCGTCATGATGGGCGCCGTCGTGAACATCGGCGCGTCGATCGGCGCGGGCACGATGATCGACATGAACGCCGTGGTGGGGGCAAGAGCGGAGGTCGGCGCCGACTGTCACGTGGGGGCCGGTGCCGTTCTCGCCGGGGTGCTGGAGCCGCCCAGCGCCGACCCGGTCGTCATCGAGGACGGCGTGCTGATCGGCGCCAACGCCGTCGTGCTGGAGGGCTGCCGGGTGGGGCGGGGCAGCGTCGTCGCCGCCGGCGCCGTGGTGACGGAGGACGTGCCGCCCGGTGTCGTCGCCGCCGGGCAGCCGGCGCGGGTGCTGAAGGAGATCGACGACCGGACCCGCAACAAGACGGGGCTGCTGAAGGAGCTGCGTCGCCTCAACGACTGAGGACTCTCCCATGGAAATATCGGGGCTCGTCGCCGACCTGCGACTCGAACTTCTGGGCAAGCTCCTGCTGGCGGCGGCGCTGGGCGGCGCCGTCGGCCTCGAGCGTGAGGTCCACGGCAAGCCCGCCGGCTTCCGGACGAACCTCCTGATCTGCGTCGGCTCGGCGCTCCTCACCGACCTGTCCCTGTCCATCGCCGGCCTGGCGCAGGGCGTGGCCATCGGGGGTCTCCGGGGCGACCCGGCCCGGCTGGCGGCGCAGATCGTGAGCGGCATCGGCTTTCTCGGCGCGGGCACGATCCTGCAGTCCCGCGGGAGCATCACGGGGCTGACCACCGCCGCAACGCTGTGGGTCGTGGCCGCCATCGGCATCGCCGTCGGCAGCGCCGCGTTCGTCGCCGCCATCGGCACCACCGTACTCGTCCTGGCCGCGCTGCTCCTGCTCGGCCGCGTGGAGCGGCGGCTGGTCCACGAGCGCCGCGCCCGCACGCTGCGGCTGCTCATCGAGGGGGACGGCAGACGCCTGGAGGCGGTCGTGTCCTCCCTCGAGGCCGCCGGCTACCACGTTCACGTGGACGAGGTCGAGCGACGGGAGGGAGTGATCGACGCCACGCTGGAGCTGTCCGGCCCGCGCGGCACGCTGGAGAAGAGCTACGAGGTGGCGCTGGCCGAGCCCGGCGTCGTCCGGGTCCGGCTGGTCGGAGGCTAAGGCTTAGGCTAAGGCTTAGGCTAAGGCTAAGGCTAAGGCTAAGGCTAAGGCTAAGGCTAAGGCTAAGGGGCTGGGCTCGGGCCCGGCTCGGGCCGGGCTCGAGTTCACTGGAGGGGGCCGGCGCCGCGGGCCGCGGGGGTCGGCGGCGAATGACGTACGCCGGCCGATGTCAGCCTCAGCCTCAGCCTCAGCCTTAGCCTGAGCCTCAGCCTCAGCCTCAGCCTCAGCCCCAGCCTCCAGCCCTAGCCCCAGCCCCAGCCCTAGCCCTACCTTCCATTGCCCATCCGACCCTCCCAGCATCGAGACGCATGATCGAGATCTTCAAGGCTGCGGTGCAGCGCGGCGCCTCCGATCTGCACGTGAAGGCGGGCGACGTCGTCCGAGCTCGCATCAACGGCGACCTCGTGCCGCTCACGCGCCAGCGGCTCACGCCGGAGCAGACGCGTCAGCTCGCGCTGCAGCTCATTCCCCATTCGGACGACCGCGAGCGCATCGACGACATCACCGACTACGACTGCTCGTACGGCGCCCCGGGCGTCGGGCGCTTTCGGGTGAACATCCTCCGGCAGCGCGGGTCGCTGAGCGTCGTGCTGCGGGTGATCCCGTTCGACGTTCCCTCGCTGGAGGACCTGGGGCTGCCACCCGTGCTCGCGCGCCTGGCGGAGGCGGAGCGCGGGATGGTGCTGGTCACGGGCGTGACCGGGTCGGGCAAGAGCACGACGCTCGCGGCGATGCTGGGGCACATCAACCAGAGCCGCCGCAAGCACGTGGTGACGCTGGAGGATCCCATCGAGTATCTGCATCGGGACGTGCAGAGCTCCATCACGCAGCGGGAGATCGGTACGGATACGAAGTCGTTCGGGACCGGGCTGCGGGCGGCGCTGCGGGAGGATCCGGACGTCGTCCTCGTGGGCGAGATGCGGGACACGGAGACCATCGACATCGCCATCAAGGCGGCGGAGACGGGACACCTGCTCTTCTCCACGCTGCACACGCAGAACGCCGTGAAGACCGTGTCTCGCGTCATCGGCGTCTTCCCGCCCCACGAGCAGGACATGGTCCGGATCCGGCTCGCCGAGTCCCTGAACGCTGTCGTCAGCCAGCGGCTGCTGCCGCACAAGGACGGAAAGGGGCGCGTGGCGGCGTGCGAGGTCATGATCGTCACGTCGACCATTCGCGACGCGATGCTGGATCCCGGCCGCACCGACGAGATCGCCGACTTCATCGCCAGCGGCAAGGAGCAGTACGGGTCCCAGACCTTCGATCAGCACCTCATGGACCTCGTGACCGGCGACCAGGTGTCCTTCGAGACGGCGATGGCCGCAGCCAGCAACCCTTCGGACTTCGAGCTCAGGATGCGGACCCTTGCCTAGCGCCCATGTGGAGCTCGGGGGGGTGTTCGTCCCGGTGACGACGAACTTCGACCCCGTGAGCGGCGACGCCGAGGTGATCCACTTCCGCGACAACCTCCGGAAGTGGGCGGCGGAGCCCCTGGACGGGTTCGTGCTGTTCGGCTCGAACGGCGAAGGACCGCTCCTCGACGAGGACGAGAAGGAGCGCCTGACGGCGTACGCAAGGGACGTCGTCCCGCCCACCATGCCGCTGGTGGCGGGCGCGGGCGCCGAGTCGACGCGCGCCACGGTGCGCCAGGCGAAGCAGCTCGCGGCCGCGGGAGCCGACGCCGTCATCGTCCAGCCGCCGGCGTACTTCGGTCCGCACCTCTCGCCGGCGGAGCTGCGGGACTTCTTCCTCGCCGTCGCCGACGGCTCCCCGGTCCCCCTCGTGCTCTACAACATCCCGAAGTACACGCACGTCGCCATCGATGCGGGGCTCGTGGGGGAGCTCGTGCGCCACGAGCACGTGATCGGACTCAAGGACTCCAGTGGCGACGTGAAGCGGTTCGCCGCGTTCAGCGAAGTCTGCTCGGGGGACTGCCGCCTCATGATCGGCAACGGTGCATTGCTGTACACAGCCCTGGAGCTCGGCGGGGCCGGCGGGATCTGCGCCCTGGGGCTGCTGGCGCCGGCGGAGTGCGCCGAGGTGGTCCGTCTGTTCCGGGAGGGGAAGAAGCAGGAGGCCGGCGAGCTGCAGGAGCGCATCGCACCGGTTCACCGTGAGATCGTGGGGCGGATGGGCATCCCGGCGCTCAAGGTCGCGCTGGAGATGCGGGGGTACGCGGGCGGACCGCCTCGCCCGCCGCTGGCGCCGGCGAGCGAGCGGGTGCGGGCGGAGGTGGCCCGAGTGATGCAAGAAGCCGGACTCGTCTGAGACCATCGCCGCGCCGGCGGCGCGGCCCCGCGGGCCCGGTGCGGCTTCGCGGACCCGATCCCATCCGAGGCCGGAGCATCGAATGCTCAGCATCCGCGCGGAGGACGCGGACCGTTGCGTGCGCCCTCCCGAACCCCAGGAGGCGGAACAGGCGAAGCGCGATCTGCGCGTCCTGGCCCGCCCGCGCCTGACGGGGAGCGACGGCGCGCAGGAGGTGGAGGCCGAGCTGCGGGAACGATTCCGGGAGCTCGGCTACGACGTCCGCGACCTGCCGTTCACCTATTCCGAGCTCGGGGGCCGGTTCGCGTTCAGCATTGCCGGCGCGGTGGGCGTGCTCGGATCCGTGGTCGCTCTCATCGCCACCCTCTCCGGCTCTCCCCTGGTCGGCGTGCTGTCGGCGTGGCCCGCGGCGCTCTTCCTCGCGGCGGTCGTGCGCGTCAGCACCCGCGGCACGTCCCGGCTGCCGTGGGGACGGCGGAAGGCGACGAACCTCCTCGCCGTGCGGCCCGCCACGCGGCCGCGCTGGGTCGTCGTCGCCCACAGGGACTCGAAGTCCCAGTTCCTGCCGACTGCGCTGCGCGGGCTCGCGAGCGTCGCGGCCGGCCTCTCCCTCATCGGGCTCGGCGTGCTCTCCGCCCTGGGCTTCGCCTCGACGGCGCTGCTCTGGCACCCGCTGCTGTGGGTGCTCGGAAGCGTCGCCATCGTGGGCTTCCTGGGCGTCGCGCTGAGCTGGGCGAGCGACGACTCCCCGGGCGCGCTGGACAACGCCACGGGGCTGGCGGCGCTCCTCGGCGTCGCCGCCCGGGAACGGGAGGCGGACGACGTCGCCTTCCTCGTGACCGACGCGGAAGAGCAGGGCCTCGCGGGCGCTCGATCCGCCGCCGGCGCCCTCAAGGGGTGCGTCGGCGCGATCAACGTGGACTGCGTCGACGACGAGGGACCCTTCATCCTGGTCGAGCGCCATGGATGGCCGAAGCGGAGGGGGGCCGCGCCCCACATCGCCGCCGCGGTGATGGCGGCGGCCGACGCGCTGGACCTCCCCCTCCAGCGGACCGACCTCCCGCCGACCATCCTGGTGGACCACGTCGCGCTGGTGGAGGGCGGCATGCCGGCCGTCACCATCGCCCGGGGAACCACGGCGTCGCTGCGCGTGCTGCACACCCCCTTCGACGCGACGGACCGCGTCAGCGGCGACGGCATTGCGCCTTCGATCGCCCTGGTGTCCGGCGTCCTCGCGCTGCTGCGGCTGCCGACCGCTCCCCGCCAGCCCGTGCTGCCGGACAGCCTGCGACCGCGGGGACGGCAGGCCGGGGGCTGAGCCGCACGCGGGTCCCCCGACGTGGGCGCAGGGCCCCGCGGCCGCGGCCGCGCTCCCATGCGGGCGTTTGGCACCCCGGGACGGCGCGGGTATCTTCCGCTGGACCGTGAATCCAATCGAAACGAGCTGAATGAACGAGCATCGCTGCCTCGTCATCGTGGGCGCACAGTGGGGTGACGAGGGCAAGGGCAAGATCGTCGACGTCCTCGCCGACGGCGCGGACATCGTGGCGCGCTACCAGGGCGGCGCGAACGCCGGGCACACCGTGCACGTGGGCTCCGAGGAGTTCGTGCTGCACCAGATCCCGTCCGGGATCCTGCACCCGGAGAAACGCTGTCTGCTGGGGAACGGCGTCGTGCTGGACGTCGAGCAGTTCTTCCAGGAGCTGGACGCGCTGGAAGCGCGCGGCGTGGACGCGTCCGCCCGCGTCGGCGTGAGCGGGCGGGCAAACCTGCTCCTCGACTACCACAAGCGTCTCGACCGGGCCAGCGAGACGCGGCTCGGTGAGGCGAAGATCGGCACTACGGGGAAGGGGATCGGCCCGGCGTACGAGGACAAGGTCGCGCGGGTCGGCGTGCGCGCGGGCGACCTGCGGAATCCGGAGCGTGCCGCGGAGCGCATCCGCGCCGGCGCCGCTCGCGCGCGGGAGCGCCTCCGCTGCGCCGGCGTGGAGGAGACGCCGGACGTCGGCGACGACGTGGAACGCACCCTCGCCTTCCGCGAGCGCCTGCTGCCGCTCCTCACCGACACCGGCCGCGAGATCCAGGACGCCCTCGACGAAGGCCGCCGCGTCCTCCTCGAAGGTGCCCAGGGCGCGCTGCTGGATGTCGATCACGGGACCTACCCCTTCGTGACGTCCTCCAACACCACCGCCGCCGGCGCCGCGACGGGCGTCGGCATCGGGCCCACCGCGATCGACGCGGTGCTCGGCGTCGTCAAGGCCTACACCACGCGCGTCGGCAGCGGCCCGCTGCCCACCGAACTCGATCCGGTGCTCGGCGAGCGGCTCCGCGACCTCGGCGGCGAGTACGGCGCCACCACCGGTCGCCCCCGCCGCTGCGGCTGGTTCGACGCCGTCGTGCTCCGCTACGCTGCGCGCGTCAACGGACTCACTGGCATCGCCCTCACCAAGCTCGACGTGCTGGACGCCCTCGACGAGGTCAAGATCTGCACCGGGTACCGCGTCGGCGACACCGAGCTCCGCGACTTCCCCGACGACCTCTCGCTCCTCGAGCGGGCCGAGCCCGTCTACGAGACCCTCCCCGGCTGGAGCCGCCCCAGCGCCGGCGCCCGCGTCGAGGCGGACCTGCCGCCCGAGGCCCGCCGCTACCTCGAGCGGATCGAGGCGCTGGTCCGTGTGCCGATCGAGTTCGTGTCGGTGGGGACGGAGCGGGAGCAGATCATTTCGGTGAAAGGCTGAGGCTTAGGCTGAGGCTTAGGCTAAGGCTGGGGCTGGGGCTGGGGCTGGGGCTGGGGCTGGGGCCTCTCTCTTTGCCCCCGCCCCTTGAGCGCGCCGCGCTCCGCCCTTATGTTTCAGGGCTTGTCGTCTGAAGGTTCGCCAGAATCGCACAGCAGGGCGGGATGTTCGAGGAGCTTTCGGAAAAGCTCGACGGCGTACTGGGCCGTTTCAAGCAGCGCGGAGTGCTCACGGAGCCCATGATCCGGGAAGGGCTCCGGGAGATCCGTCGCGTGCTGCTGGAAGCCGACGTCAACTACAAGCTGACGCGGGACTTCCTGTCGCGGGTGGAGGAGCGGACGCTGGGAGAGACGGTGCTCCGGTCCGTGTCGCCCGGCCAGCAGGTCGTGAAGATCGTGCACGACGAGCTCGTGCACCTGCTGGGGGAGGAGCGCGGGGGCCTGGCCACGGCGTCGGTGGGTCCGACGGTGGTGCTGCTGGTGGGGCTGCAGGGGTCGGGCAAGACGACGACGGCGGCGAAGCTGGCGAAGCGGCTGGAGCGGGAGGGCCGCAAGCCGCTGCTGGTGGCGCTGGACGTGTACCGGCCGGCGGCCATCGACCAGCTGGAGACGCTGGGGAAGCAGATCGGCATTCCGGTGGAGGCGGACCGGGAGACGAAGGACGTCGTCGGTCTGGCGAAGCGGGCGGTGGAGCGGGCGAACGGGGAGCGTCGGCGGGCGGTCATCCTGGACACGGCGGGTCGACTGCAGATCGACGACGCCATGATGGACGAGCTGAAGCGGATCCGGGCTGCGGTGTCGCCGACGGAGACGCTGCTCGTGGTGGACGGGATGATCGGGCAGGAGGCGGTCCGGATCGCGGAGGGCTTCAACGAAGACCTCGGCGTGACAGGCGTGATCCTGACGAAGATGGACGGAGACGCCCGGGGCGGGGCCGCGCTGTCGATCCGGGGAGCGACGGGCGTGCCGATCAAGTTCCTCGGAGTGGGGGAACGGCCGGACGGGCTCGAGGTCTTCGACCCGTCGCGCATGGCCGATCGCATCCTGCAGCGGGGGGACGTGGTCGGGCTCGTCGAGAAGGCGCAGCAGGCCTTCGACGAGGAGGAGACGAAGCGCATCGAGCGCAAGGTCGCGAAGGAGGGGAAGTTCGACCTCCAGGACTTCCTCACGATGATGCGCCAGCTCCAGAAGCTGGGTCCCCTCGAGGGACTGCTGAAGATGCTGCCCGGCGTGAACAACAAGATGCTGAAGCAGGCGAAGGTCGACCCGAAGCGAATGAAGCACATCGAGGCGATCATCCTGTCGATGACGCCGCAGGAGCGGGAAAAGCCGCAGATCCTGAACGGGTCGAGGCGCGCCCGCATCGCGAAAGGGTCGGGCCGGCCGGTCTCGGAAGTGAACCGGCTGATGAAGCAGTTCAAGGACATGCAGAAGCTCATGAAGCAGATGCGCAACATGGGCATGGGCATGGGCGGCCGTGGGATGCGGCTGCCGAAAATGTTCTAGGGAGTAGAGATCCGCCGGCGAGGTGAGGCCGGCCGCAACCGTACCAGGACGTCAGCTATGGCCGTTCGAATCCGACTCCGGCGAGTGGGCCGGAAAAAGCAGCCCAGCTACCGCGTGGTCATCGCCGAGCGGAGCGCCGCCCGAGACGGCGCCTACATCGAGGCGATCGGGTTCTACAACCCGCGCACGAAGCCGGCGCAGCTGAAGCTGAACCTCGACCGCATCGATTACTGGCTGGGCCAGGGGGCGCAGCCCTCGGACACCGTCCACAGCCTGATCCTGAAGGCGCGCAAGGGCGGGGACGAGAAGGTCGGCATGATGAAGGAGACGCCGGCGCCGAAGGCGGAGGCCGCGGGCACGAAGGCGCCCGCGCAGGCGGAGGCGTCCGCGGACGCGGAGGCGACCACGACCGCCGAGGAGCCGACGGCCGAGACGCAGGCGGCGGCGGAGCCCGATGCCGAAGCGAAGGCCGAGCCGAAAGCCAAGGCCGAGGCGAAGAAGGCGCCCGCGAAGCCGGGCAGCCGCGGTCGCGGCAAGTCGGCGGGAGAGGCGACGGCGGAGGGCGCGGCGGAAGCCGGCCCGGCCTCCGGTCAGGCCAGCGTCGACGAGGACCCGGCGACGGGCACGGCCGAGGCGGCCGGAGGCGCCGACGCGTCCGACGCGGTCGAGGCTGAGGCTGAGGCTGAGGCTGAGGCTGAGGCTGAGGCTGAGGCTGAGGCTGAGGCTGAGGCTGAGGCTGAGGCTGAGGCTGAGGCTGAGGCTGAGGCCGGCGAGGAGCCGGAGGAGAAGTAGGCCTTGGCAGACGGACCGGGCGGGGGAGAGGCCGCGTCCGGGCTCCTCGTGGTCGGTCGCATTCGGCGGGCCCACGGAATCCGGGGCGAGGCGATCGTCGAGGCGGTGACGAGCCACCCGGACGAGATCTTCGTCGAGGGTCGGAGCCTGTATCTGGCGTCGGCCGAGTCATCGGGCGCGGTGGACGTCGCCGAGGGTACGGGGGACGCCGAGGGCGCGGAGGACGGTGGTGGTGAAGCGGCGGGGCTGCGAATGGAGCGGGTGCGTCCGCACCGGAACGGCTGGATCGTCGCGTTCGAGGGCGTCGACAGCCGGAGCGCGGCGGCGGCGCTGGTCGGGCGGGAGCTCCTGCTTCCGATGGAGGCGCTTCAGCCGCTGGAGGCGGACGAGGTCTTCGTCCACGACCTGATCGGTCTCGAGGTGAGGCTGACGGACGGGACGCCCGTGGGGCCGGTGCAGGCGGTGTTCGAGGCGCGTCCGGCGGACCTGCTCGAGGTGCGGATGGGGGACCGGCTGGTGCTGGTCCCGTTCACGCGGGTGATCGTCCGGGACGTGGACGTGGAGGCGGGAACGCTCGTGATCGATCCGCCCGAGGGGCTGCTCGATCTGTAGCGGAACGGGGGCGGCCGGTGCGGATCAACATCGTGACGATCTTCCCGCCGTTCTTCGAGGCGCCGCTGTCGCTGAGCATTCCCGGGCGGGCGGCGGAGGCGGGGCTGGTGGAGTACCGGGTCGTGGACCTGCGGGACTTCACCCACGACCGGCACCGGACGGTGGACGACGCCCCCTATGGTGGCGGCGCCGGGATGGTGATGAAGCCGGAGCCGTTCTTCGAGGCGGTGGAGTGGCTGGCGCCGAAGGGGCCGATCGCCCTGATGTCGGCGCGCGGGCGACGGTTCGGGCACGACGACGCGGTCCGATTCGCCGTGCAGGAGGAGTTGACGCTGCTCTGCGGCCACTACAAGGACGTGGACCAGCGGGTTGCGGAGTCGCTGGCGACGGAGGAGCTGTCGCTCGGGGACTTCGTGCTGAGCGGCGGCGAGATCGCCGCGCTGGCCGTGACGGACGCGGTGGTCCGGCTGCTGCCGGGGGCGCTGGGCGCCCACGAGTCGGCGGCGACGGATTCGTTCTACGACGAAGGGCTGCTCAGCCCGCCGTCGTACACCCGGCCGGCGGAGTACCGGGAGATGCCGGTACCGGACGTGCTGCTGTCGGGCGACCACGCGAGGATCGAGGCGTGGCGGCGGGAGCAGGCGGAGCGGCTGACGCGGGAGCGTCGGCCGGATCTGTGGGACCGCCACGAAGGCGGCAGTGGGAGTGGGGATTGACGGGCGACGTCGCCTGTGGAGCATTGAGCGCGATACACGCAAGCGTGAGCGGGGGACGAGTCCCCCAGGGAGGCCAGGATGGACTTACTTCAGCAGGTACAGCAGGAGCAGCTCCGGGACGAGATCCCCGAATTTCGTCCCGGCGACACGCTGCGCGTGAACGTGCGGGTGCGGGAGGGCGAGAAGGAGCGCATCCAGGTGTTCGAGGGGATCTGCATCGCCCGCAAAGGCGGCGGCGTGAGCGAGACGTTCACGGTCCGGAAGATCTCGAGCGGGATCGGCGTCGAGCGCGTCTTCCCGGTGCATGCGCCGGTGGTGGACTCGGTGCAGGTGGTGCGCCGCGGTCACGTGCGGCGGGCGAAGCTGTACTACCTGCGGGCGCGGCGGGGCAAGAAGGCGACGCGGATCCGCGAGAAGCGGTAGGACCCCGCTCGGCCCGCCGCGCACCATGGCGGACGTCGACCGGGCGCGCGAGCGCCGCAACGCGCGGCGCCGCGAAGCGTACCGGCTGGGCAGGCTCCTGGAGCTGGAGCGGTCGCTCTGGGAGCGGGGCCTGGCACGGGTCGCGGGCGTGGACGAGGCCGGCCGGGGTCCCCTGGCCGGCCCCGTCGTTGCCGCAGCGGTGATCTTCCCCAGGGACTGCCGGGGCGTGCCCCGGGTCGACGACTCCAAGAAGCTGAGCGCCGAGATCCGGGAGGAGCTCGCGGCGGAAATCCGCGCAGCCGCCCTGTGCTGGGCGGTCGGCGCCGCCAGTGTCCGCGAGATCGACCGCATCAACATCCTCCGGGCCAGCCACCTGGCCATGCGGCGGGCCATCGCCCGTCTCCACCACGCCCCCGAGCACCTCATCGTCGACGGCCTGCCCGTGCGGGAGCTGGGTGAGGACCACACCGCCGTCGTCGGCGGGGACGGTATCGTCCACTGCGTCGCCTGCGCCTCCATCCTCGCGAAGGTCACGCGGGACCGACTGATGCGTCGGCTGGCCGGACGCTACCCGGGCTACGGCTGGGAGACGAACGTCGGGTACGGCACGCCGGAGCACCGGGAGGCCATCCTCTCCCGGGGCCCGACGCCCCACCACCGCATGAGCTTCGCGCCCCTCCAGCTCACCCTCGATCTCCCCTAGAGAACCCCGGCCTCGGTCCGTGTTCGGCGGTTCGGGATCGGCTCTTGCACAGTAGCGGTCGGAGAGGCCGCGGCTGTCGCGGTCCCGCACACATCATGGGAGGTCCAGAATGCGACGCATGACGCTGATCGTGTCATTCCTGATCGCGATGCCGCTCGCGCTTTCTGCCGCCGAACCCGGACCCGCGCAGCCGGAGGCGGTGAAGACCACGGCGCCGGCCGTCCACGTCGAGCGGACGACGCAGGTGCAGGCGCCGACGGTGCAGAAGGAAGTCCGGGCGAACCATGCCCGGGTGATGCAGGAAGAAGGTCCCTCGAGCAGGCACTGGTGGTACCTGGTTGGCGCCATCGTCGCCGCCGGGATCATCCTGGCGATCGTTCTCTGATCGCAGAGGGAGCGAGCCGGGACGGATCGCCCGCGGGGCGTCCGTTCCCGGCGCCTCCCGCGGGCTGTGCGCTCCCGCCCGTCCCCGGGCGCCGGGTCGCGCGCGTCAGGTGCCCGGCCTGACCTTCCAGGTCCGGATCTTCCACGGGTCCAGGTGGAGCCTCACCGTGCCGTCCGGAGCGGAGCGAACCGCCGCTCCTGCAGGTCGCTCGAGCAGGTCCGTCGGCTGCAGGACGACGGGTCCGCGGAAGCGCGCCGTCACGTCCTCCGGGCGTCCGTACCGCTCGACCAGCCGGATCACGGTCCCGTCCCCGTCCTCCGCCCGCTTCAGCGCCCCGAGCTCCACTCCCGGCGCCCCCTCGAGGGCGACGAAGCCCGGAACGCTCGCTGCGCCGGCGCCCCGAGTCCCGGACGGCGCGCCCGCGTCTTCGGTCTCGGACGGCGTCACGGCGAGCGGGACCGCCCGGAGCGGATCGTTCAGATCCTCGGCGGCCTGCCAGACGGCCTCGCTCCGCCAGTCCCCGTCGTGGGGAACGATGGCGTACCGGAAGTGGTGCACGCCCATGTCCGCGCCGGGGTCGGGCCACTTGGGCGCCCGCAGCAAGGACAGTCGGACGGTGTCTCCCTTCGCGTCGTAGCCGTACTTCCCGTCATTGGCCAGCGCGACGCCGAATCCGTCGGCGGATGCGTCGATCCAGCGCTGCATCGGCACTTCGAACCGGGCGCTGTCCTTCGACGTGACCGCCCGGTTGGGGCGGCCGATGGCGCCGTAGGCGATCTCGGCCCAGACGCTGTCGGGCGAGAGGGCGAGGGGGAAGGCGGCGACGAGGAGCTCGTGGGATGCGTGCCAGTCGACGGTCGTCTCCACCGTCACGCGCGCTTCGCCGTCCCGAAGCACGTAGCGCTGATCGACGGACACGCTGTCCGCCTCCCGGTGCACCGTGACGGACTGGCCGAGGGCGTCCCGCATCACGGGTCCGACGCGGACGTTCCGGTCCAGCGGCGTCCGGGCTCCGTCCAGGTCATCGATGTTCCACGCGTCCCAGTCCGACGGCTGGTCGTGGATCATGTACAGCCGGTTGCCGGAGCCGGAGAAGAGCGCTCGGCCCGAGTCGAGATCCGTGATGGCGACGTCGCCCGTTCCGGGATCGACGCGTGCCTCCAGGTGCTCGTTCCGCAGGATCGCGGGCGCGCCGTTCGGGCGCGCGGTGCCGGAGTCCCGCGTCGGGATCGGGCGGCCGTCCCGGCGCGCGGGTCCCGCATAGACGACGAGCGCGCCCGTGGCCGGAACGGGACCGACCCGGGCGACGATCGTGTCGCCGCGGCGGGCGGACGGCAGGCGCCGGCCGTCGCCGTCGAAGACGCCGACGTTCTGAGGCGCGTCGAGGGCGGCGTCGCCCGCGAGCGGGACCAGCACCACCTCCCCCGACCGATCGCGGCCGGTGGGGTTGAAGACCAGGTACGGCGTCAGGTGCGGGAGCGGCGCACGTGCCGCGACGGTGCCGGCGACGGCGCGAAGGGCTTCGTCCAGGGCCGCATCGGCCTCCGCCTCCGCCTCCGCGTACTGCTTCTTCGCGTCGGCGTAGATCTCGGCGATGCCGGAGCCGGGCAGCAAGTCGTGGAACTGGTTGAACAGCGTCTTCTTCCACGCGTCGTCGAGGGCGGCCGTCGGGTAGGCGTGCCCGGCCCGGTCCGCGGCGAGCACCGCGGCCGCCTCGGTCGCGGGGAGCAGCGCCTCCATGCGGCGGTTCCAGGCCTTCATGGCCGCCTGCGTGGTGTAGACGCCACGGTGGTACTCCAGGTAGAGCTCGTCGTCCACGACGGGTCCGGTGGTCCCGATCCGGTCGCGCATGGCGCCGAGGACGGCGGACGGAAGCTCGTTCTTCAGCGTCGGGAACGTGGACAAACGCGAGAGCGACCGCTTCCGCTCCAGCATCGTCATGGTCGGGCCGCCGCCGTGGTCTCCGACGCCGTAGAGCGTGAGCATGGCGCGGACGGCGGAGGAGTCGGACGTCGCCTTCCACTGGCGCTCGAGCTCCTCGCCGCGCAGCTCGTGGTCGTAGCCGTAGGGGATGTAGGTCAGGATGCGGGAGCCGTCCCGGCCCTGCCACCAGAACAGGTTGAGGCGCGCCGGCCAGGGGTTCGTGTCGTTCCAGCGCAGCTTCTGCGTGACGAAGAACTCCAGACCCTGGCCCGCCATGATCTGGGGGAGCTGCCAGCTGTAGCCGAAGGTGTCCGGGATCCAGCCGACGGTGGCCATGCGGCCGAAGATGCGCTGGAACGTGCGCTGGCCGTACAGCCCTTGGCGGACCAGCGATTCGCCCGACGGCAGGTTCGCGTCGGGCTCGACCCACCAGCCGCCGACGAGGGCCCAGCGGCCGTCGTCCACGAGGCGGCGGATCTGCGCCAGTGTGTCCGGCGCGACGCTGTCCAGCCACACGTAGTAGCGGGCGGCGGACGCGGCGAAGCGCATCTCCGGGTACTTGTCCATCAGCTTGACGGCCGTGCCCCACGTGTGCTTCACCACGTCCACCGTCTCGGCCCATCGCCACAGCCACGCCGCGTCGATGTGGGAGTTGCCGACGACGTCGATGGTGTCCCGGCGCACGCGGGCCGCGGCGGGTGCGAGGGCGTCGAGGCCCTTCTGCACGAGTGCGTGGTAGCGCTGCTTGTCCGGGCGAACGGCGGCGGCGGCGAGGGCGCGGACCGTCTCCGCGCCCGGGATCGGCGGGGCGACGTCCGGGGCGAACGCGGCGGCCCAGCGCGCGCCGGCGTGGATCTCGAACCAGCCCGGATCGGCGACCACGAGGTGCGGCGGGTCCCACCACGTGTCGCCGGACGTGGCGACGCCGACGTGCAGTCGGGTGCCGGCCCGGCAGGGGCCGCGGCAGAGGTCGATGCGGCCGAGGGAGTCGGGCCGGGCCGGTGCGCCGTCGACGCGGATCGTCGCCGGATCGAACTCGGCGGCGTCGAGGAGGAGGGTCAGCCCCGCCAGTTCGGCAGGGACGCGGAGATCCGTCGCTATGGCCGTGATGGCCGGGTCGCGGGTGGCCGTGGAGTCGGCGCGGGGCTCGAGGTCGATCCAGGCGTCCGCGGGCGCATCCGGCCCCGCGGCGTCGCGGGTGGCGCGCCACCGGTCGATGGCGACGGGGCGGGCCAGGAGGTCGAGGAGCTCGGAACCGGCGCCGTGGACGGTCCACCGTCGGTCACCGACCCGCGTGCCTTTCGTGAGGCTCTCGTCGATGCTCATCCCCGTGGAGCCGGCCTCGCGCGCCAGGTCCGCCCAGGCGGCGTCGAGAAGGAGGGTGGCGCGGTCGCTGTCGGGGACCGCCGCGCCCGCGCCGCCCACCGAAATGCTCGTCTGCGTGTCGTAGCCGCCCCATCGCGTTACGGAGACCTCGAGGGGTACGCGGAGGCCGTCTGCGTCGAGGTGGGCGCCGGCGCCGAGGGCGACGGGCCCGACGGTCAGGGAGGGGGCGGGCGCCGCGTCGGCGCGGGCTCCCGGCGGGCGCCGCGCCTGGAACGCGAGGTCGGCGATGGGCGGCGCGGCATGGAGCTGGATGGTTACGGCCGCGCCCGCCAGGACACGCACGCCGAGCCCGAAGCCGCCCGTCCGGTTTACCGCCTTCGCGAGCAGCCGGTTCGGCCCCTTCGCCAGCCGCACGACGACGGTGTCCTCGCTGGTGTCGATGCCCCGGGCGACGGGGTGATCCCAGACCAGCCGGTCGTTGAGCCAGAGGCGCAGGTCGTCGTCGCTGCGGAGGGCGAGGGTGACGGTGCGGTCCTCGGGTGAGACGACGTACGTGGCGGCGTAGGCGGCGGCGTTGGAGGTCGCGCCGTCGAAGAGCGCGTTGAAGTCGATGCGGCCGAGGGTGTCGGCAGTCACGGCGCGCCAGGCGCGGGCCGTGGCGGAGAGGGAGTCGGGCGCGCCGGTCGACTCTCCCGCGTTCGGGAGCAGGGATGCCTCGGTGGGCAGGGGCGACGACGTGAGTCGCGGCGGACCCGTGTCCACGGGAAAGGGTCCGGCGACGAGCCAGGGGCGCACCGGTACGTCCTGCTGGCGCATCGAATCGGGAACGGACTGCCGCGCCAGGAGGCCGGGCGACTGCGCTGCCGAGGGGCTCGGTCGAGCGGCCCATGCGAGGGCGGCGATCGCTGCGAGTGCGGTGACGGCGCGGCGGGTCACGTCCATGGCTCCCGGGGAAGCGCGGCTTGTAAAATGGGGCGAAGCGAATCTAGTATGGGTCCGCGCCCCCCGCCAAAGCGGCGGTGCAGGGCCGGAAACGGCGACTCGAGCCCGTCCCGGCCTCCCCCTCTTCCGCGAAGCCCGTGGTCCACTTCACAGCGCTGGACTGGTTCTGGGTCGCCGCCTTCCTCGCCCTGATGGTGGGCGGGGCCGTGCTGTTCTACCGGCTCGCCCGGCGGTCGGAGTCGGACTTCTTCCTTGCCGGCCGGGGGCTGCCGTGGTGGCTTCCGGCGTCGTCGGTCTTCAGCACCCACACGGCGACGGACACGCCGATGTGGATCAGCGGCGTGATCTATCAGCACGGCCTGCGCGGGCTGTGGTACACGTTCTTCGCGGCCTGGTCGTCCGTGGGCTCGTTCGTGTCGGCGCGCCTTTTCCGCAGGTCGCTGGCGTACACCCAGGCGGAGTGGCAGGTCGTGCGCTTCGGCGGACTGGGGGCGGAGCTGCTGCGCGGCTGGCTCGCCGGCTGGCAGGTGTTCATGAACATGTTCATCCTCGGGTGGGTGGGCATGGCGATGGGCAAGGTGGCGGCGCTGGCGTTCGGGTGGCCGGTCTGGGTCGGTCTCGTGATCCCGTCCTCGATCACGGCGGTGTACACGCTGGCGGCGGGGTACTGGGGCGTCGTCATGGGAGACTTCCTGCAGGGCATCGTCGCGATCTTCGCCATCGTCATCGTGTCGCTGGCGGGTGTGTGGGCGGCGGGCGGCGGTGCCGGCATCGCGGCGCACCTCGCGACCATGGGACAGACGTGGCGGCTGGACCCCCTGGCGTTCACGGGCGTCTTCACCGGCGACTTCCCGGCCGCGTGGTGGCTGACGATGCTGGTGATCGCCGTCGTCGGCGGATTCGGGATGGGCACGAGCATCGACTGGTACGCGGAGGCGCAGCGCATCCAGTCGGCGAAGTCGGTCCGGGACGCGAGCTACGGGCTGTTCGGCGGCGGCGCCCTGACGCTGGTGCGGAACAGCTTCTGGGCCGCGGCGGTGCTGGGCTTCTTCGTGCTGCGGCCGGGCATCACCGACACGTCCCAGTCGGAGCTGGCGTGGTTCCGCCTCGGCTTCGAAATCCTGCCGGCGGGGCTGCTGGGCACGTTCTTCGGGGCCATCCTGGCGATCCACCTGTCGACGATCTCGAGCCACCTGAACCTGGGGGCGCTCTACTTCACGCGGGACCTGTGGCAGCGCTACCTGCGCCCGGGCGCGAGCGAGAAGGAGCTGGTGAAGGTGGGCCGCTGGGCTACGCTGGTGCTGCTGGTCGGCTCGTTCTTCTACGGCCTCATGATGCAGGAGATCACGCAGTGGCTGATCTTCGCCCTCTGGCTGATGATGGCGGGCATCTGGCTGCCGAACATCCTGCAGGTGGTGTGGTGGCGGTTCAACGCGTGGGGCTACCTGTCTTCCTGGATCTCGAACCTGGGCGTGGCGTGGCTGGTCGTGTGGATCCTGCCGGCGTTCGGCGTGCTGCCGGTGCTGCCAGACTACCTGCAGTTCTGGTCGCTCATGGGAATCGGCATGCTGATCTACCTTCCGGTGACGCTGCTCACGCCGCCAGAGGAGATGGATCACCTGGTCCGATACTACGTCATGACGCGGCCGCTGGGGTGGTGGGGGCCGGTGCGGCGGGAGGCCGAGCGGCGGGGGCTGATCGAGCGGACGGTGAGCGGGGCGACGTCGCCGGTCGGGTCCGGGCGCTCGTCGCCGGCCCGGCGGCCGCTGATCCGACGGGAGTGGACGCCCGCGGAAGCGCAGGAGTGGACGCGGGAGGACTGGATCGCCATCGTTCTGGCGCCGTGCTCGTACGGCCTCACCATGATCGGGCTCGCGCTCGCGATCCTGCTGCGGCCTGGCGGCTTCGGGCTGCTCGCTGGCGGGCTCGTGTGCGGCGGGGTGATGTACTGGGTGGTGGACCCGAAACTGCGGGCGGTGTCCGCCGACTACGAGGAGCGGCAGAGCCGCTACCTCAGGGACCTGGAGCTGGAGGCCGGCGGCGCGAGGCCGCGGGCGCTGGCAGGGGAGGCATGATGGACCGGGGCTTCGTGACGCTGATCGGGATGAGCATCGCCTACGCCGCGTCGTTCCTCGGCATGGGGCTGGCGTACTATTCGTGGCGGAAGCGGGGGGACAGGCGCCGATGATCCCGCGCCTGGAGGGCCCGTTCTGGACGTGGGTGCTGCCGGTGGGGATCTTCGTGGTCTCGGCGTGGGCGACGCTGGCGCTCTATCTCCACTTCGCCCGGAACAGGGACGTGGTCGAGGACGCCGCCGCGCGCCGCCCGGAGGATCCGGGCGGCGGCTCGGCCCTCTGACGGAACGCCGCGGAAAGCCGCGCACAGAACGGGAGTCGTCGTTGCACACGGAGCACCTTCAGAACGTCCGCGTGATGCGCGTGGTGGTCGCGTGGCTCATCGCCGTGGCCATCGCCGCGCTCGTCTACCTCGCGTTCGCCGCCCTGGGGCTGGCGCCGGAGGACACGCCCGGCGCGGCCGCGGCCATCGCGGCCGTGGCGGTCGGCTTCGGCGCGGGCGGGTTCGTCGCCGGATTCCGGGCGATGCACGCGCCGATCCTGCACGGCATCGCCCTCGGTCTGGCGTCGCTCGTGGCGTGGTTCGTCCTCAACGTCATTGCGGTCGGGCTGCTCCCGCAGCAGGCGAGCTGGACGGGGCTCTCCGCCGGCATCGCGGCCGGACTCCTGCTCGAGCAGATGGTGGTCGGCGTCGCGGGAGCGTGGGCGGGCTACCGGAGCGCGCTGCAGGGGCAGCCGGAGCCGGACGAAGAGTAGCGGGCGGGGCCCGGCGCCCATCGCCGCCGCAGGCCGTTGAACGGGCCGGGCCGCGCCGCTAGCTTCGTGGCGGGCCGGTAGCTCAGCGGCAGAGCAGCGGACTTTTAATCCGAAGCGCGTGGGTTCGATCCCCACCCGGCCCACTGGCTCCTCCGTTGCCTACCGCTTTCCCAGCACCGCCTTCACGACCACGGGCCGACCGGCCCGAAGGACCTCGATCTCGACCTCGTCGCCGGGGCGGTGGTCCCGCAGGGCGTACGTGTAGGCGTAGATGTCGGTGACGTCCCGATCCCCGAAGCGGACGATGACGTCGCCCGCCTGAAGCCCCGCCGCCTCGGCGGGGCTGCCCTTTCTCACTCCCGTCAGGCGGACGCCGTGCTCGACGGGCGTGAAGTCGGGGATGGTGCCGAGGTAGGGCCCGTATCCCCGATCCCGGGACTCGGAGTCGGGGGCGCCTGCGTGCGGGTCTCCGGCTCCGGTGCGGAACGTGAGCGTCGCGCCATCCGCGACCTGCCGGACCACGTCCGACGCAAGGGCCGCAACCGCCTCGATGCCCGGTCCGTTGATCTTCTGCCAGTCGTCCTCCGGCCGGTGGTAGTCCTCGTGCACGTTGGTGAAGAAGTGGAGGACCGGGACGCCGGCGCCGTAGAACGAGCTCTGGTCGCTGGGACCGTAGCCGTCGCCGTTCATTGCGATGGTGAGGGGACGGGGCCGCTGCCGATTCGCCGATTCGAGCATGGCCGTCCATTCGTCGGCCGTCGCGGTTCCGAAGACGGTCAGCGCGCCGTCCCGGAGGCGACCGACCATGTCGAAGTTGAGCATGGCCACCGTCCGCTCCATCGGCACCGGCGGATGGGCAACGTAGTAGGCGGAGCCGAGGAGCCCCTCCTCCTCCCCGGAGAACGCGACGAAGAAGACCGCGCGGGCGGGCGCGGGGCCCGCTTCGATCCGGCGCGCCGCCTCGAGGACGGCTGCGACGCCGCTGGCGTTGTCGTCGGCGCCATTGTGGATCTGACCGAGCCGGTCGGGCGCCAGGGACCCCTGTCCGCCGAGGCCGAGATGATCGTAGTGTGCGCCCACGACCACGGCCTGCTCCGACAGCCGCGGGTCATTGCCGGGGAGGACCGCGACGACGTTGGCCGACCGGACGCTCACGGGCTCGACGGCCGTCACGAGGGTCAGTGGCGCGCCGGCGGCGGCGACCTCGCGCACGGCGGCCGCCACGGCCCCACGCACCGCGGCCGCCGGGATGGGCGACGGAGGACGGGTCTCCTCGTCCAGCGCGGGGGAGCGGGCGGTTCTCGGGCCAGAGCACGATCAGCCCCCTGGCGCCCCGGGCCGCCGCAGCCGAGGCGAGGAAGTGCTCGTCCACGTCGCCGGCCGGCCGCTCGACCACCGCGAACTTGCCCGTGAGTTCGGCGTCGGCGAAAATGCGTTCGCGGTCGGTGCCGACCTCGACGGATTCGGCTCTGCCCGAAGCGGAGCCGGACGGCGAAAAGCCGAGGGGGGTCCAGTCCCTGCCGGGCGGGAGGCTGTCGTCGCCGAGCACGAGCCCGTTGTCCCCGGCGAGACGGGTGCCCGTCCGGATCGGGAACTCCTGGAACCAGGCGTCGTTCGGAAGGCCGGGCCGCAGCCCGAGAGCGCGGAAGCGGCCTGCGATGTATTCGGCGGCGCACTTCGCGGAGGGCGTGCCCGCGCGGCGGCCGCCGAGGGCGTCGTCCGCCAGGTAGCGGACGTCGCCCATGGCGCCGGGGAGGGAGTCGCCCAGCGCGGCGGCGGTCGGACACGCGGCCGCCGGCCCGGAGGGCGCGGCGGTCTGGCCGCGGGCGGCGCCTGGCGCGAGCAGGAGAAGGGAAACGGCCAGCATGCGAGCGGACGTCATCGTCGCGAACCTCCACCGGGTGGCAAACATGGTGTGGAAGACCTTCGCGGCCGCGATTGCGGCCGTTTTCGTGATGCCGGGCACGAGCGTCGCGCAGGCGCCGGGCGACTGGGCTCCCGCGGCGCCCCTGGACGCCCGCGAGGTGCACCTGCGAAACCTACGTCAGCTGACGTTCGGGGGCGAGAACGCGGAGGGCTACTTCTCCTTCGACGGGGGCCGTCTGATCTATCAGAGCACGCCGCCGGAAGGCGGATGCGACCAGATCTGGACGCTCGACCTCGCGACGGGAGAGCGCCACCGCGTGAGCACGGGGAAGGGTCGGACGACCTGCTCCTACTACTACCCGTCCGGCGACCGGATCCTGTACGCGTCGACGCACCACTTCGACGCCGCCTGCCCGCCTCCCCCGGACCAGTCGAAGGGGTACGTGTGGGCGGTGTACCCGACGTACGACATCTTCACGGCGAATGCAGACGGCAGCGACCCGCGCCAGCTCACGCACAGCTTCGGCTACGACGCCGAGGCGACGATCAGCCCCGTGGGTGACCGGATCGTGTTCACGAGCATGCGGGACGGCGACCTCGACATCTACAGCATGGACCTGGACGGCGGCAACGTGGAGCGGCTGACGGACGAGCCCGGCTACGACGGGGGTCCGTTCTACAGTCCCGACGGCTCCATGATCGTGTATCGGGCGAACCATCCGACCGAGCCGGCGGCCCTGGCGGACTACCGCTCGCTGCTCGGCCAGGGGCTGATCCGGCCGACGACGCTCGAGATCATGCTGATGAACGCCGACGGCAGCGGAAAGCGGCAGGTGACGCACAACGGCAAGGCGAATTTCGCGCCGTACTTCCACCCGTCGGGTCGGAAGATCCTCTTCAGCTCGAACATGGACGACCCTCGGGGTCGCGACTTCGACATCTACATGGTGAACCTGGACGGAAGCGGAATGGAGCGCATCACGTACACGGCGGAATTCGACGGATTTCCGATGTTCAGCCCGGACGGGAAGTACCTCGTGTTCGCGTCGAATCGGAACGGCAAGGCCGAGGGCGAGACGGACCTCTTCATCGCGGAGTGGGTGGAGACTCCGGCGGGGGCGGGGCAGTGACGCGACGGCCGACGCGAGGCTCATCCCTCGCGGCAGCGATCTTCGTGGCCGGGCTCGCCACATCGGCCGGGGCGTGCGCCGGAACGGGCGGCGCCGCCGGCACGCCGGCGGCCGCACCGGGCCCGGCGCCGGTGGACACCTCGGGGCTGCCACCTGCCATCCGCTGGACCCGCACCTCCGCGGAGCACCGGGCCCTCTTCCTGGAGACCTATCGCACGGCCAAGGAGCAGCTCCGTGAGATGTCGGTGGCGGTCCAGCCCGGGACGTGGGCCGTGATCCTGGACGCGGACGAGACAGTGCTGGACAACTCGGAGTACCAGAAGGAGATGGCGAAGCAGGGCCTGTCCTTCACGCCGGACTCCTGGAACGCGTGGGTGCGGCGAGAGGAGGCGCCGGCCCTGCCGGGCGCCGCCGACTTCATCCGCTTCGCCCGGGAGCTGGGCGGACGCGTCGTCATCGTGACGAACCGGGACGACGCCGTCTGCCCCGAGACGCGCCAGAACCTGCAGAAGGTGCAAATCCGGGTCGACCTCGTCCTGTGCAAGCCGCCGGGGCAGGGAGACAAGAACCCGCGCTTCCAGGCCGTCGAGCAGGGAACGACCTCCGGCGACCTGCCGGCACTCGATGTGCTCATGTGGATCGGCGACAACATCCAGGACTTTCCTGGACTCGATCAGGACATCCGGACGAAGGATGCCGATGCGTTCGGCCTCTTCGGCCGGAGCTGGATCCTGCTGCCCAACCCGATGTACGGATCGTGGCAGCAGAATCCTGACACGGTGAAGGAGTAGGCATGCGAATCGGATTCATCGGGCTCGGCAACGTGTCCGGGACGGGTACCTGACGGCCATGGCGCGGGGCCGGGAAGAGCAGGACTGGGCGGCCCTCGCTGCGGTGGCCGCCGAGGCCGCAGGCCTGTCCCCCTGAATGCGCGCTCAGGCCGTGGCCGCGCCGATGGCTCCGGCGGCGGTGTCGTGGACCGGCGTCGCGAGATGGGCGGCCCGGCCGTAGCGCACGACGGCTCCGCTCAGGATGTCCAGCTCCGTGGGCCCACCGGCCTCCACGTCCAGCAGGAAGCTCGGCTTCATCTCCGCAGGCAGCCCTTCGATCAACGCCAGCACGCGGCCATCCTCGTCGTCGGCCACGCGCGCTCCGCGCTCGCGGGCCACGAGGATCGCTTCCCGCACGGCCCGCTCGAGGAGCAGCTTTCCGAGGGGAGTCGAGCGGAGCGGACCGATGGCCGTCCGGGACAGACCGCACCCCGCCGAGAGGGCGACGAGGAAGACGAACTTCCGCCACAGCTCGGTGACGACGTCGCCGGTGGCGTGGGCCTCCGCGCCCGCCTCCCCGAACACGGTGGCGATCGCCGCCGCCCGTCGGGACCGACCGCCGCCGGGCTCGCCGACGGTGACCCGGCGGAAGGGGCTGAACCGCTCGATGATTCCGGGCGCGGTGCGCGCCGCGCTGATGTAGGTGAGGCCGGCGACGAGCCGATCTCCCGGCACGCCGAGCCGCTCGAGGCGGTCCACGGCGTCGACGCCGTTCAGCAGCGGCAGCACGTCGGCGCCGCCTTCCGCCAGTGTGCGCGCGGCGGGGGCGATGGCTGCCAGCGAGTAGGATTTCACGGCGACGACGGCGAGGTCGGCGTCGCCGAACTCGTTCACGTCCTCGGACGCCGCCGGCCGCACGGTGAACTCGCCCTCGGGCTCGCGGATCCGCAGGCCGTCCGCCCGGATGGCCGCGAGGTGGTCCCCCCGGGCCAGCACGGCGACCTCGTTGCCGGCACGGGCAAGCAGCGCGCCGTAGTAGCCGCCGACGCCTCCGGCGCCCAGGATCGCGATCCTCACGCTTCGACAGCCGCGATCATCGGCCGCCCACGTCCCGTCGCTCGCCGGCGAGGCGGGCGAGCTGGTCGAGCTGCTCGGCCGTTCCCAGCACGACCAGTACATCCCCGTCCGTCAGGCGGAAGTCCGGCGGCGGGTTGGTGATGAAGTCCTTCCCACCGCCGTGGCGGACCGCGAGAATGTTCGCGCCCGTCCGGGACCGGATGGCCGCGTCCGTGATGGTCTCGGCCTCGATCTCGCTGCCGGGCGACACACGGATCTCCTCCATGGCGAGCTCGACGCCGCCGGCCTGGACGACCACGTCGAGGAAGTCGGTGATCGACGGAGACAGCAGCTGCGCCGCGATGCGGCGGCCGGCGATCGTGAACGGGGAGATGACGTGCGTTGCGCCGGCGTCGATGAGCTTCCTCTCGGTGGCAGGCGCGTTGCTGCGCGCGACGATGGTGAGGTCGTGGCTGAGGGCCCGGGCCGTGAGGGTGATGAAGACGTTGGTCGCGTCGTCTCCCGTGGTGGCCACGAGCCCGCGGGCGCGCTCGATGCCGGCCCCGGCGAGGATCTCGTTGTCGGCGCCGTCGCCCACGATGAACGGGACGTCCTGCGGAATGCCGTCCAGCGCCCGCTCGTCCGTCTCGAGGACCACGTACGGCTTGTCCCGGCGCCGAAGATCGTCTCCGACCTGCCGTCCCACTCGGCCGTAGCCGCACACGATGTAGTGTCCGCTCAGGCGATCGATGGTTCTCTGCATGCGCTGCCTCAGGAGGGAGCCGCGGAACGCACCGCTCACGATGTACTCGCCGGCGGCGCTCACCAGGTAGGCGGCGTTGCCGACGCCCGCGATGATGAGAGCGATGGTGAAAAGACGACCCGGCTCGGAAAGGTGCCGGACCTCGCCGAAGCCGACGGTCGAGAGCGTGATCACTACCATGTACAGCGAGTCGATCACGCCCCACCCCTCGATCACCATGTAGCCGACGGTGCCGAAGAGCGTGATGGCGATGAGCGCCGCGAAGAAGCGGAGCAGGCGCCCGCGCACGGCGGGGGCGGTAGCCGACGTCACCCCCGGCGCCGTCATCCCGGGCTGCCGCGCTCCCGGAGCCGGGTTCGGGCCCACTCGGCGGCGCCGACGGCACCCGCGTGGGGGCCGAGGGTGGCGGGGCGCACGGAGAGCTGCTCGGCGGCGGAGGCCAGGGCGCGGCGGCGCACGACCTCACCGATGCGCTCCACGAGGCCCTCGATGCCCTCGACGACGCCGCCGCCCAGGACCACCGCGCATGGATTGTACAGGTTCGCGAGCGTGGCGATGCCCACGCCTAGCGCATCCACCGCCTCGTCGATGAGCCCGCGGGCGAGCCGGTCGCCTTCGAGGGCGGCGGCGGCGACGATCTCTGCCGTGATGGCATCGGGGTCGCCGTTCACGAGATCGAGGATCTGTCGGCCACGGGTCTCGTCCGCGAGGGCCGCCGATCGGGCGCGGCTGCCGATGGCCCAGCCTCCGGCAAAGGCCTCGAGGCAGCCGTGGTTCCCGCAGCGGCACTCGGGCCCGTTCCTGTCGATGGTGATGTGCCCGATCTCGCCTGCACTGCCGCCGCAGCCGAGGACCAGGCGGCCGTCATTGACGATGCCGCCGCCGACGCCGGTGCCGACGAAGATCGCTGCCATGTCGTTCGTGTCCCGCCCGGCGCCGTGCAGCGCCTCGCCCAGTGCGGCAGCCTGCACGTCGTTGATCACGGCCACGGGAATGCCCAGGGCCTCCTCGAGACGCTGTCGGAGCGGGAAGTTCTTCCAGCCGAGATTCGGGGCGAGACGGACGGCGCCGGTCTTCGGATGGACCTGACCGGCCACGCCGACCCCCAGGGTGGCGAATGAGGTGATGCCGCTCTCGCTGCGAAGCTCATCGTACGCGGCGACGATCTCCTCGACGACGGCGTCGGCTCCGCGGGGTGCCTGCGTGGCGCGTCGGACGCCGTGCCGGACGTCACCGGACTCGTCCACTTCGGCGAGGTACAGCTTGGTTCCGCCGAGATCGACGGCTGCGACGGGAATGGGCTCGCGTTCGGCCACGTCAGGCGATCCGATCGAGGGAGGAGAAGACGACGTCGGCCACGGTCCCGAAGACGATGTGGCCGGACAGCCCGCGCACGTGCGCCTGCCAGGGGAGGTCGCCCGGTGCGGGGCTGAGGCCGAGCATGGGCACCACCGCCTCGTCCACGAAGAGGAAGAAGCTGGACCCGAAGCCCACGCCGCGGGTGCGGCCGATCGGGCGGATGCGCTTCCGGACGACGCCGTAGGCGGCACCGGCGCCGATGCCCACCGACCAGTGCAGCGCCGTGGCGGCGACGCCCTGATGCCGGGCGGGCAGGGCGCCGGTCGACGCGAGGCCCTCGGCCGCCCGCTCCTCGGGCGTTGCTCCGCCTCGCGCGCGCTGCTCGCGGCGGCGGCTGCGGCGGTCCTGCCGCTCCCGAAAGAAGCGCGTCGCGCGATCCATCGCCCACGTGGCCGTGGCGCCGGCGATGGCGCCCTTCAGGAGGTCGCCCTTCATGCTGGCCCTGCGTCCCATCCCTGCCGCTCCGGTGCGTCCGTTCGCGTGAACTCCCCGCGGACAAGCTATGGGTCGGAGAGCGCACCGTCACGCCCGGGCCCGGATCGGTGACGGCGGGCGGCGCCCACGCGGGCGGCGATCTCGCTTCCGGCGAACAGGGCCACCGCGGCGGCGCCGATCCCGATCCACACGGCCGGTGCATGAAGGAGGGCGACCCAGAGGAGGACCGCTCCGGCCAGCAGCGTGGCGCCCCAGCGGGCTGCGGTGGAGACGGGCCCGGGCGCGTACGGGCCGATCGGCCCGGCCTGCGGCTCCCGGGCGAGGGCCCGGGCATGAGCGAGAAGGACGACGCCGGCGAGGCCGAGGAGCGCGGCGAAGGCGATGGCGAGCCAGGTCGCCCAGTCGGCGAGTTCCAGCATGACCCGCACGTTGCCCACGATCTCCTCCCGGTCCGGTGAATTCGACGGGTGTAGATCGTGCAAGGGACGAGCCGGCGCGGCTCGGCTCTTGCTCGCTGCCCGGGCGGCATGGGTGATCCACAGATGGAACGGACGAGCAGGGATCCGGGGGCGTCGGCCCCCGAAGCGCTCGTGCACGCGGCAGGGGAGCCGTCCTCGTGGCGGGAGCGGGGGCGCGTCCTGGCGCTGGCGCTCGCCGCGTGCTGCATTGCCGCCTACCTGGCCTCCTACCAGCTCCACTGGGTCGCGGACGCGTGGGATCCCGTGTTCGGCCGCGGCACGGAGCTGGTGCTGACGTCCCGGTTCTCCGAGCTCTTCCCCGTGCCCGACGCTGCGCTCGGGCTCGGCGGCTACCTGAGCGAGGTGGTGCTCGTATCCCTCGGCGGGACGCGCCGCTGGCGCACGAGTCCCTGGCTCGTGCTGCTGTACGGGCTGGTCACGCTCGGGATGGGCGGTGTCGGTCTGGGTCTGGCGTTCACCATGTCCGTGGCTGTGGGGCACTGGTGCTTCCTGTGCCTGTGCAATACCCTGCTCAGCGTCACCGTCCTCTTCCTCTCGTGGCCCGAGATCCTCGCCGCCGCGTCGGGCGTTCGGGCGCGGATCGCCGCCGGCGCCTCGCCGGTGCGGGCGCTCCTCGGGGCCGCGGGTCGGGAGGGCCGGCCGGCCCCACACGCGACGTGAGCCCACGGACCCCGCCCATGCCGACCATCGACCGAGCCGCCACGCTGGCATGCCTGCGACGCCTGATCGCCATCGACTCCCGCAATCCGGCCATGGAGGCCGACGGTCCGGGTGAGGCGGAGATCGCCCGATTCGTGGCCGGCTGGCTGAGGGACGCGGGCCTGGAGGTCGACACGATGGAGGCGGCGCCGGGCAGGCCGAACGTGGTCGCGCGGCTGCGGGGCACGGGAGGCGGGCGCTCCCTGATGCTGAACGCGCACATGGACACGGTGGGCGTGGCGGGGATGGCGGACCCGTTCTCCGGCGAGGAACGGGACGGCCGGATCCACGGCCGCGGCGCGTACGACATGAAGGGCAGCCTGGCGGCGTGCCTGGCGGCCGCCTGGGCGGTCGCGGCGTCCGGGGAGCGTCCCGCGGGGGACGTCGTCGTGGCGGCCGTCGCCGACGAGGAGGACGCGAGCATCGGAACCGCGCGGCTGATCGAGAGCGTGCGGACGGACGGCGCAGTGGTCACGGAGCCGACGGCCCTGAACGTGTGCGTCGCCCACAAGGGCTTCGCGTGGATCGAGGTCGTGGTGCGCGGACGGGCGGCCCACGGAAGCCGTCCTGAGCTCGGCGTCGACGCCAACGTCCGGATGGGCCGTGTCCTGCGGGAGGTCGAGGCCCTGGCGGACGCGCTGTCGGCCGGGCGGGCGCACCCGCTCCTCGGCCACGGCTCCGTCCACGCCGCCATCCTGGAGGGCGGGACGGGCAAGAGCACGTACGCGGAGCTTGCGCGGCTGGTGGTGGAGCGTCGGACGCTGCCTGGCGAGTCCGCGGGCGACGCCGTCGCCGAGATCGAGTCGGCGCTCGACCGCCTGCGGCGGGCCGATCCGGCGCTGGACGTGGAGTCGCGCCTTCTCCTCGGGCGGGAGCCGTTCGAGGTCGCCGCCGACCGGCCGGTGGTACGGGCCGCAGCGGCGGCCGTGCAGGCGGAGATGGGGCAGCCGCCGGAGCTCGTCGGCGACTCTCCCTGGATGGACGCGGCGCTCCTCGCCGCCGCGGGTGTGGAGACCGTGGTACTGGGGCCGGCAGGGGACGGGGCGCACGCGGCGGTGGAGTGGGTCGACGCCGACTCCGTGCTGCACCTGGGCTCCATCCTCGTCCGCATGATCCGGGACTACTGTGGGTGACGGCGCGGCCGGCGGTGGGGGAACGAACGTTGCGATGGCCGCCCGCACCCACGTCCGAACAGCGGGATCGCCCATGCCACCCAGGCTTCTGATCGTCAGCGAGCGTCCGGACATCTACCAGGACGTCGTGCTCCCGAAGCGCACGGTCCTGCGCTGGTCCGAGGATGCACGAGCCGGAGACGAGGGATGCTTCGGCGGCGATCCCACCTCGCCGCAGACGTACGAGGAGCTCGAGCCGGGGGATTCCGCGCTCGCTGGCGATGGTCGACTTCGCCGACCCGCGGCGGGCGTCCCGCGTCGCCGGTGCGATCGCCGAGGCCCACCCGGACGCCGCCTTCCTCATCCTCTGCGAAGAGGCGGTGCCCGACCTGCCGGAGCGCTCGATCTCCCGCTGCGTGCGCTGGCCCGAGTTCCTGCGCGTCGATCTGAACGCCGAAGTGCACCGGCTCGAGGCGCAGCGCCGCGTACACCGGCTGCGCCGCTTCGCCCGCGGCGTCCGCGTGCTGCCCATCCTCGTGCAGCCGGATGCGGACCCGGACGCGATCTCCAGCGCCATGGCGCTGCGCGTTCTGCTGCGCCGGAACGCGACCGACTCGCCCATCGTGTCCCTGGGCGACATCACGCGGCCCGAGAACCGACGCATGGCGGCCCTGCTGAAGGTGCAGGTGACGCGGATCGACCCGTCGGAGCTCGCCTCCTTCGAGAAGATCGCGGCCGTCGATACGCTGCCGAGGAACCTGCCGGACGATGCGCCCGGGCTGGCCGTCATCGACCACCACCCGCTTCGCGAGGGCTATGCGGCGGACGTGCTGGACGTGCGTCCGGAGTACGGGGCGACGGCGACGATGCTCACCGAGTACCTTCGTACCGACGACGCCCGGCGCATCAGGAAGCGCCTCGCGACGGCCCTCCTCTACGGCATCAAGACGGACACCAATTCCCTCAGCCGCGGGGTGATTCCCGCGGACGTGGTGGCGTACGCCTTCCTCCAGGCGCGGGCCGACCCCGAGCTCCTGCGGCGCATCGAGCGGCCCGGCTACCCCCGGGACCTGGCCCGTGACTTCGGCCGGGCGCTGCGGGACATGGTCGTGGAAGAGGACGTGGCCGTGGCGTTCATGCGCCAGGCGGGGGAGGACCACGTCCACGTTCTCGCCGACCTCGCCGACTTCCTGCTGGACATGGAGGGCATCCGCTGGTCAGCGGCGTCGACGCTCGCCGACGGCAATCTGGTCGTCAAGCTGCGCCACCTCGGCGGAGGCGAGGCCGGCGCCGGCGAGCTTGCGCGGCGCCTGACCGCCAGCTCCGGGTCGGGTGGCGGCCACGCCTCCATGGCCCAGGCGGTCGTGCCCGTCGAGGCCGTGGGGGACGACCGGCTGACCTCCGAGGGCGCCGACGGGGCCGAGCAGGCGGCGGCGGTGCATGCCTTCCTGGAGCCGGAGCTGTCGAAGCTGCGGACGCCCGAGCCGGCGGAGCCCAAGGGCAAGAATCGGAGGGCAGTGGCGGCCTCGGCTGCGCGCGAGGACGGCGCTGACGGGAGCTAGACCAGCTTCAGGATGCGGTCGAGCAGGCGGGCGAAGCGGACGGTCTCCCGCACCAGTCCGACGGGTCCGAGGGCCTCGTGCGGCCCGCCCGAGTGGCTGAACAGGGACAGGATCTCGCAGGCCACCACGCACCCGGGGGGCAGGTCCCGGCACAGGCGAAGCCCTTCGGTGAACGGCACGAGCCGGTCGTCACGGGCGTGGGCGACGATCGTCGGCACGCTCACCCGGCCGAGGGCGTCGCCCGGGTCCACGAGCGGATCACGGCGCACGGCCGCCTCCGTCAGCCGATCGGCGAGCTCGACGGCGCGGCGCCGCTCGAGGGGGCGGCCCACCGGTGGCGCGAACAGATCGAACGTCGCTCGCTTCTCTTCGGGCAGGCCCTCCCGCAGCTTCCGCTTCGGCTCCTCGTACACCTCGTCTCCCGCGAAGACCTGGCGCTTGCCGGCGAGTTCGGCGAGGGCGAGGAGGGCGGCGGCGACGTCGCCGTCATCCGCGTGGCCGGGGACCGAGGTCAGGTAGTCCGCACCCACCACCCAGCGGCCGTAGGGGTCCGGCTCCGCGTGGTACGTCTGCCCGTCGAACTCGTGGTCCCCGGTGACGGCGAAGCGGAAGAGCCGGTGCACGTCCCGGTAGCCGCCCCAGGCGGCCAGTCCGTTCAGGTGGCCGTCCAGGGCCGGATCGGTGGAGGCGATGAGGGCCTGCGTCGCCCCGAAGGAAAAGCCGATGAGGCCGGTCCGACCCTCGGCGACGTCGGGGTTCGCGTCCAGCGCCAGCACCGCCGCCTTGATCGTGTCGACGGACACGGCCGGCGCCATCCGCAGTGCCCGCCATTCGGGGATCTCCGGCACGAGGACGAGGACGCCGGACGCGGCCAGGGAGCGCGCGAAGCGGACCAGCGCCGGGTGCTCCCGGCCCGTGTAGGTCAGCCCGTGGAGCAGGACCCAGCCGGGCAGCGGCGGGCGCGCGTGGGACGGCCGGTACAGCGTCGCCGGCAGCACGTCCTCCCCCCTCCGGATCGACGTCTCCTCCGCGCCGACCGCCGCCGGTGACGGACGCAGGTGCTGCTTCAGGAACCGAAAAGTCGATGGCATGGGGCCCGGGTGGAGGTGGTCGGCAATGATACCGTTGGCGGAGGCGTGTGAAAAGCCGGCCGGCCGCCGAGCGTGCTTGCGCCCCGGGGAGCGGCTCGCCAACGTGCGCCCATGCCTTCCTCGCGCTCTCCCCGCCCGTCCCGCCGCGACTTCCTGCGCCGCGCCGCCGGCGCTTCCGCCGCCCTCCTCTGGCCTCGCCGTCTGGCCGCGTGGGCGTCACGCATCGAGGACCGGCTGCCACCCGGCGGCGGCCCCGGCGACGAGGCCTTCTGGGACGTCGTGCGGACCGGCTTCCTCATCCCCGACGACCGGCTCTACCTGAACGTGGGCACGCTGGGGCCGCAGCCCCGGGTGGTCCTGGACGCCGCCGTCGAGACGATGCAGCGCACGGCCATGACCTATCCACCGGGCGTCGACTGGGACGCGCTGCAGGCGCGGCTGGGTGAGCACGTCGGTGCCGATCCCGCGGGGTTCGTCTTCCCGCGAAACACGACCGAGGGAATGAACTTCGTCGCCAACGGGCTGGAGCTGGGGCCGGGCGACGAGGTGCTGACCACGGACCACGAGCACATCGGCGGGCTGTGCTGCTGGCAGCTCGCCGCGAAGCGGAGGGGCGTCGCCCTGCGCCAGCTGCCACTGCCGGTGCCGCCCTCGGACGCGGGGGAAATCGTCGACCTGTTCCGCAAGGCGATCACGCCGAGGACTCGCGTCATCTCCTTTTCGCACCTGACGTTCACGACGGGTCTCGTTTCGCCCGTGCGGGAGCTCGTCGAGCTCGCCCGCTCCCGGGGCGTCGTGAGCGTGGTCGACGGTGCGCACCCGCCGGGCATGATGCGCCTCTCGCTGGACGAGCTCGCCCCCGACTTCTACGCGTCGTCCCCCCACAAGTGGCTGCTCGCGCCGCAGGGCACCGGCTTCCTGTGGATCTCCGAGGAATGGCGCACGAAGCTGTGGCCGACCCTGGCGTCCGGCGGATGGGACGACCTGTCCCTGGGCGCCGGGCGGTTCAATCACCTCGGAACGTTCGACGAGTCGCGGCTGTCGGGGCTGGACGCCGCGCTGCGGTTCCAGCAGGCCATCGGCATCGACCGGATCGAGGCCCGGGACCGGGCGCTGCGTGCGCGGCTCCTCGACCGGCTGGCCGAGGATCCCCGCGTGCACGTCGTGTCCCCCCGGGACCCGGCACTCGGCGCGGGGATGGTGTCGTTCTCCGTAGACGGGATCGACTCCCTGGAGCTGCAGCGTCGACTCGCGCGGAAGGCGAACGCCCGCACGCGGGTCATCGGCGAGTACGACTACGGGTGGATGCGCCTCTCCCCCCACCTCTACAACGCACCGGAGGACGTGGACCGGATCGCCGACCTGATCGCTGCAGAGGCGCGGGCGGGCTGAGGGCGGGGGGAGGGCGGCAGGGCGGCTGAGCCCCGGCGCTCCTGGTTTCGGGCCTAGTACGCGGCGAGCTCCTTCACCGCCCGGTATACGTCGTCGACCTGGGGGAGGATCGCCTCCTCCAGCTGGGGCGCGTACGCGACCCACGTGTCCATCGAGGCGACCCGCTTCACCGGCCCGTCAAGCCACTCGAAGCAGTCGTCGGCGATACGCGCGGCGATCTCGGATCCGATCCCCCACGAGAGCGAGTCCTCGTAGACGACCACCACCTTGTTCGTCTTCCGGACGGACGCGGCGATGGTTTCCATGTCCAGGGGGCTGAGGGTCCGGAGATCGATGATCTCGGCGCTCACGCCGTCCCGCTCCTCGGCGAGGCGGGCCGCGTCCAGGGAGCGCTTAACGAGCGCCCCGCACGTCACGACGGTCAGGTCCGTGCCCTCCCGCACCACGCTCGCCTTGCCGAACGGGATCATGTAGTCCGGTCCCGGATAACGGCCCTTGTTGTAGACCTGGCGGTAGAGGTGCTTGTGCTCCAGGAACATCACAGGGTCGTCGCAGCGGATGGCGGTACGCAGCAGGCCGGCGGCGTCGACCGCCGTGGCGGGCAGGACGACGCGAAGCCCGGGCGTGTGCGTGAAGAGCGTCTCCCCCGTCTGCGAGTGGTAGATCGCGCCGCCCTTGAGATAGCCGCCGTAGGTGACGCGCACGACGACGGGGGCGTCCCAGTGCCCGCCCGAGCGGTAGCGCATGGTGGCCAGCTCGTTCCGGAGCTGCATGAAGGCGGGCCAGATGTAGTCGAAGAACTGGATCTCGACGACGGGCTTGAGGCCGCGCGTCGCCATGCCGATGGCGCGTCCCACGATGTTGGCCTCGGCGAGGGGCGAGTTGAACACGCGGACGCCGCCGAACTTCCGCTGCAGACCCCACGTGCACTTGAAGACGCCGCCCTTGCCCTTGCACTCGTCCAGGATCTCCTCACGCGTGGCGTCGGCGACGTCCTCGCCGAACACCACGATGCGAGCGTCCCGCTCCATCTCGTCCGCGAGCGTCCGGTTGATGAGATCGACCATCGTGGTCTCCTCGCCGTCCCAGGCGGGGGAGTCCTCGGTGTCGAAATCGGCGCCCGTCGCGTCCGCGTCGGGGGAGTAGAGGAAGTCGAGGGCCGTGGACGCGTCCGGCTGCGGGCTGTCGACGGCGCGGTCCGCCGCGTCCTGGACCTCCTCGTCGACCTGCTTCTCCAGCGCCGCGAGCTTCTCCTCGCTGGCGATGTCGTTGTCCAGGAGGTAGGTCCGCAGCTTCGTGACCGGGTCCCGCTTCGCCTCCTCCTCCCGCTCCGAAGGCGGGCGGTACAGCCGCTCGTCGTCGGACATGGAATGGGAGTACGGTCGGATCACGTGGGCGTGCAGCAGCGCCGGGCCCCTGCGCTCGCGGCAGTGCTCCACCGCCCTCCCGGCGGCGGCGTGGCTCTCGAAGACGTCCGTGCCGTCGAACTCCTCGACGAGCAGGCCGGGGAAGTCCTTCACGAGCTGGCTGATGCGGCCGCCCGCCGTGTTCACCTCGACGGGCACCGAGATGGCGTAGCCGTTGTCCTCGATGAGGAAGATCACCGGCAGGCCGAGATTGCTCGCGCTGTTCAGTGCCTCCCAGAACTCGCCCTCGGACGTCTGGCCCTCGCCCGAGCATACCACGACGACCTCGTCGTCCTCGAACGACTCGATGGCCTTCCGCATCCCCTCGACCATGGATGCCCGCCAGCCGGTCTCCGCGCAGCCCACGGCCTGCAGGAACTGCGTACCGGTAGGGGACGACGTGCTGACGAGGCGGATCTCCCGCTTTCCCCAGTGGGACGGCATCTGCCGACCGCCGCTGGAGGGGTCCGCCTCCGCGCCCACCGCCTGCAGGAACTGCTCGTAGGGGGAGAGGCCGATCGCCGTCGCGAACGCCCGGTCACGATAGTAGAAGTAGAACCAGTCGGAGCCCGGGCGGAGGTGATCGGCCAGAGCGACCTGGACCGCCTCGTGCCCGGCGCCGGAAATCTGGAAGAAGATCTTGTTCTGCCGCTTCAGCCCGATCTCGCGGTCGTCCGTGCGCCGGGCCGTGAACATCGTGCGGTAGAAGGAGAGCAGGCTCTCGCCGTCGAGCGTTGCCGATCCGGCGGACGCCTGGGCCTGCCCCGCGTCCCTGTCAGCCGTCTTCTCTTTCGTGGCCATCGATCCTTCGCTTCGATGGGGTGCGGACGTGCGTTTCGCGGGGCTCGCGAACGCCCTTCCGCCGGAGCCCCGAACGTCCATTAGTATACCGGCGCGGCGCACGCGCGGCCACCCCGCCCAGCGGCCGGAAACCGTTTACAGCGCAACAGGTAGGGCGCTATCTTGCGGCGTTCCGGACTCCCCTCGAACGCGGCGAAGCGCTCCTGGATCCGAGCTACCGCAAACTGGTCGGGCAGGTGCTCGTGAGGCCGCGGCTCTATCTGCCGGCGCTGCGCGCCGCGTGGCGGCTGCGGCGGCGTGGCTGGTACCGCCGACCGCCGTTCCTTCCTCTTCCTCCAGCGGAGTACGTCGAATGGCGGCTGCACACCGCCTACGGAGACGAGGGACCCTCCCCGACGGGCCGGGAGCTGGGCCGCTACCTGCGCTGGACCGACCGCATGACGCGAGACCGCCGAGGCTGATTTCGTGGTGAAGAGGCTGCTGATCCTTCTGCTCCTGGTGGCTGCGACCGTGAGCGCGGTTCCGGCGCTGCGGAACCGGGTGGAGCCCGTGATGCAGCCGCTCGTGACCCGTGCGGCGCGAGCGGCTGCGCCGGTGGTTGGTCACGTCCTGGACCCCATCTTCGGATGGTCGGCCCACGGGGAGGAGGAGCGCTACCTGGCGGACCTGCGGGCCCGGGTGAACACCGGCCAGCCCCTGCCGGCGCCCCGCGAATTCCAGCGCCACCTGGAGCGGACGGCGCGCTCGGGCCGCGGGGGCAACGACCCGTGGGGCTCTCCGTACTATCTGGAGCTGACCCTGGACTCCATCCGCGTCGGCTCGGCCGGTCCCGACCGGAAGCGGGGCACCGACGACGACGTCCTCACGTCCGTCTCCCGCCGTTGAGGCATGGGGGACACCGCGCACCGACTGGTCGAGCTGCTGGTGGCGTACGGGCCGTGGCTGATCTTCCTGGCCACGTTTCTCGAGACGGCCGCCTTCGTCGGCCTCGTCGTGCCGGCCGAGGCGACGGTGCTCCTCGCTGCCGTCCTGGCCCAGCGCGGCATCCTGGAGCTGAGCGACGTCGCCGCCGCCACCTTCGTCGGCGGCTTCCTGGGCGACCAGGCGGGCTACCTGCTCGGCCGTGTCGGCGGCGGCCGTGTGGCCCGTCGCGAGGGCCTGCTGGGCCGCATCTGGCGCCGCTACGAGCTGCGTGCGGCCGACCTCTTCCGCCGCCACGCGGCGCTGGCCGTCACCCTCTCCCGCTTCGTCTCGTTCATCCGCACGCTGATGCCGTGGTTCGCAGGCATGAGCCGCCTCAGCTACCCGCGCTACGTCTTCTTCGACGTGCTGGGCGTCGTCGGCTGGGGCGCTGCCACCATCGCCGCGGGATACCTGGCCGCCGAGAGCTGGCAGAAAGTCGTGCTGTGGTTCGGGCCCGTCACGGCGCTGCTGGTCGTCGTCCTCGTGATCCTCCTGTTCGTGCTGGCTCATCGCCGGCGGGCCGTCTGATGCTGCGGGTCGGCCTGACGGGCAACATCGGCAGCGGCAAGAGCACGGTCGCCCGGATGTGGCGCGCGCGGGGCGCGGCGGTGATCGACGCGGACGCCCTGGCGCGGCGCGCCGTGGCCCCGGGGTCGGCGGGCCTCGCGCGCATCGCCGAGGAGTTCGGCCCCGGCGTCCTGGCCGGGGACGGGACGCTCGACCGGGCGGCGCTCCGGGACGTGGTCTTCCGGGACGCCGGGCGGCGGCGGCGGCTGGAAGCGATCGTGCATCCGGAAGTGGAACGGCTGCGTCGCCTCGAGGAGGAGCGGCTCGAAGAGGCAGGAGCCCGGCTCGTGGTGCACGAGGTGCCCCTGCTCTTCGAGGTGGGGCTCGACGCGGCGATGGACGTCGTCGTCTTCGTCGACGCGCCGGCAGCGGTCCGGCGCGAGCGGATCATCCGGACGCGTGGCCTTGCGCCGGACGAGGCCGACCGCATGATCCACACACAGGAGCCGGCCGCGGAGAAGCGCGAGCGGGCGGACATCGTCATCGAGAATGCGGGCGACATCGCCACGCTGGAGGAGAGGGCGGACGAGGCATGGAAGGAGCTGGAGAGGCGCGCCGGGTCCGGGTAGACATGCACCTGCACACGGCCCGCTCGTTCGACTGTCTGAGCCCCGCCGGCGGCGTGGTGGAGGCGGCAGCCGCCTGCGGCGTGGACCATGTCTGCATCACGGACCACAACGAGATCGCCGCAGCCGTCGCCCTCCGGCGCCGGTACGGGGAGCGCGTGATCGTGGGCGAAGAGGTCAAGACGGCGGAAGGGGTGGACGTGATAGGGTTGTGGATCGACGAGCTGATTCCGAAGGGCACGCCGGCGGCGGAGACGTGTCGGCGCATCCACGAGCAGGGCGGACTCGTGTACGTCCCCCACCCGTACGCCCCGGGGAAGGGCGGAGGAGGGCGCATCCTCGAGGTGCTCGAACCGTGGGTGGACGCCGTGGAGGCCTTCAACGCACGGCTCCACGACCCGGCGCTGAACGACCGGGCCGCCGCCTGGGCCGGGGAGCGGGACCTGCCCATGGGCGCCGGCTCCGACGCCCACACGCTGGCGGAGGTGGGACGCGGCGTCGTGGAGGTACCGGCCTTCGAGGACGATCCGGCGGCGTTCCTGGCCGCGCTTCGGCAGGGTCGCATCGTCGGTCGCACGACGTCGTCCCGATGGGTCCACCTGGCGTCGACGTGGGCGAAGGTGCGCAAGCGGCTTCCGGGCGCCGGCGCCGCGGACGGAGCGGCGGCGTGAGCGGCGACCGCGCCGTCGGGACCCCGACGCCGGACGTGCCGCCGACGCGCCGGAGCGCGCTGGTGGAGCTGCACCGGACGCTGCTGGGCGCCTCGAAGGTGGCGATGACCACGCACGTGAACGCCGACGGGGACGGGGCCGGCTCCGAGGCGGCTCTGGCCGCGTGGCTCGCCCGGCGCGGCGTCGCCCCGCGCATCGTGAACCCGACGCCATGGCCGGACATGTTCCGCTTCCTGGTGCAGGACGAGGCGTGGATCGCCGATGCAGGGACGCCCGCCGCGGATCGCGCGCTGGGTGAGGCCGATCTGCTCCTCGTGCTGGACACGTCCGAGCCGCGGCGCATCGGGCGCGTGGCTCCGTGGCTGAAGCGGCTGCCGGTCGCCCTGATGGACCACCACCCGCCGCCGGAGAACGGGATCCGCGGCGTCGCGCTTCACGATCCGTCGGCGGCGGCCACGGGCGAGCTCGTCTACGACCTGCTGCGGCTGGACGAGGAGCTCCAGGGGGGGAGGACGAGTGGCCGGCGGCGACACTCGAGGGGCTGTACACGGCACTCGTCACGGATACGGGATCGTTCCGCTTCTCCAACACGACGCCCCGCACCCACGCCGTGGTCGGCGACCTGCTCCGCCGGGGCGTGGACCCGGAGCGCATGTACCGCCGCATCTACGGCAGCGTGCCGCTCCAGCGGGTGCAGCTGCTGCGCAGGGCGCTGGAGGGCCTCGACACCGACCCGGATCTGCCCATCGCCTGGATCACTGTGCCGACCGGCGCCATGGAGGAGCTGGGGGCGAGCTCCGAGGACCTCGACGGCGTCGTCGAACACGCGCGGTCCATCCGCGGCACCGAAGTGGCCCTGCTGTTCCGCCAGACGTCCGACGGCTCCACGAAGGTCTCGTTTCGGTCGAACGGAGAGCTGGACGTCAACGCGCTGGCCCGCCGCTTCGGAGGCGGCGGCCATGTGAAAGCCGCCGGCGCCCTCGTGCCCCGGCCCCTGGAAGAGGCCCGCGCCGACATCCTCGACGCCACCCGGCAGGCGGTCGCGGAGCTTGTAGGCCGCGAAGACCGCGGTTAGCTTCCCGCCCCTCACGTTTCGGACATCCCCCGCCAGCCGCCCATGCGAGAGACGCGCTACGCAACTCCCGACTTCGACGAGCCCCGCTTCCGGGACGCGCCGGACGCCGCCTGGGCGCCGGCCCCCGCCGACGGCGTGCTGCCGGACGATTTCTTCTCGACGACCAACCTGCCGACCTACGTGAAGGTCGATGGCGCCTGGACGCTGCCCCGTACTCCGCGCATGGACGCCTGCTTCGTTCGCGAGGAGGACGGCGGCGTCTGCGCCCTCGAGGCCCGCTACGTGCGCCGCGGCCAGCCCGTGGCCCTCGGCAAAGCCGAGGACGGCAGCGCCGGGATCTTCGTGCACGGCGACGCCTTCCGGCCCCTCGACGCGCCGCCCGACGGCGAGTTCCGGTTCATGAGCTCCGACGTGTCCCGGGAGAAGCCCGTCGACTACGCTCGTCTGGCCGCGCTCCTCCTCGATGAGCGCCGTCGCGGTGGACACGTCGTCTGGGTCGTCGGCCCCGCCGTCCTGCACTCCCGCGGCCGCGACATCCTGACCTGGTTCGTCCGGAACGGCTTCGTGAACGCGTTCCTCGGCGGCAACGCCATCGCCGTCCACGACATCGAGCAGGCCCTCGTCGGCACCACCCTCGGCATGAACGCGGACGGCCGGCCCGTCTCCGGCGGACACGCGTTCCACATGCGCGCCATCAACGGCATCCGCGCCGCGGGCTCCATCGCCGAGGCCGTCCGGCAGGGCGTGCTCACCGAAGGTCTCATGCACGCCTGCGTCACCTCCGGCGTGCCCTTCGTCCTCGCCGGTTCCATCCGGGACGACGGGCCCCTCCCCGACACCGTCACCGACGTGGTCCGCGCCCAGGAGCTCATGCGCGAGCACGCCGTTCGCGCCACAATGGTCCTCATGATCGCCACGGCGCTCCACTCCATTGCCTTCGGCAACATGCTCCCCTCCTACGTGCAGGATGAGGACGGGCTGCGCCCGCTCACGACCATCGCCGTCGACTCCTCCGAGTTCGTCGTCAGCAAGCTCCGCGATCGCGGCACGCACCAGGCCTTCGGCGTCATCACCAACGCCCAGGACTTCCTCCACGTCCTCCGCCACTACGTGGAGGCGGCGTGACCGAGCCGCGTCGGGAGGTTCGCGGTCCCGGGGATCCCGACTTCGCCGACGACGCTCCGGACGACGACGTCCGCCCCGACCTCGACGCCGTCGACGCCGCTACGCCCGTCGAGCCGCCGGCCCTGCACGTCGCACTCGAAGCCGTCGCCGCCGAGATCCCGGCCTCCGCCGTGGACGACCTCTGGATCTTCGCGCCCCGCCGCTCTGCCGGCGTCGAGACCGGCGTGCTCGTGCTCGCCCTCTTCGCCGACGCGCCGACGGACCCGGCGCCCGTCGGCCCGCCCCGGGACCCCAACGCCCGCCGCCGCATCCTCACCGCCCAGTATACCGCCGAGCGCGACCGCCGAGGCCGCCTCCACGTCCGCCATGCCCTCGTCGAGCACGGCGCCGCCGCACCCGGCCGCATGCCCCGCGTCATCGAAGGGGTGCTCCGCCGCATGGACGAGTCTCTGCCCGCCCAGCCGCCTCGCCACGAGCACATCGAGGGCGATCCCATCCGCTGGGCCGCCCTGCTGGAAGTCCTCCGTACCCGCCCGATCGCGGTTGCGCGGGAGCGGGATTTCCGCTATCAATAATCATTGTTGAAACGCGCCCGGAGCGGAGCGCACGCGGGAGGACGAATGGCGTTCGTACACCTGTTTCGCCGGTATCTGCGGGAGCAGGGACTGCCGGTCACGCAGCAGCGGGAGACGATCGCGGAGGTGGTGTTCTCATCGGAGGGGCACCTGTCCGTGGAGGAGATCGAGGAGCGGCTGCGGGAGCGGGGCGAGAGGACGGGAAAGGCGACCGTGTACCGGACGCTGGAGATGCTCGTGAAGAGCGGGCTGGTGGCGGAGCACGATTTCGGGGAGGGGTTCAAGCGGTACGAGCATCTGTTCGGACAGCAGCCGGCGCACGAGCATCTGGTGTGTACGGAGTGCGGGCGGGTGGAGGAGATCGAGGATCCGGAGCTGGTGCGGCTGCAGGAGGAGGTGGCGCGGCGGCACGGGTTCACGCCGGCGCGCTACCGGCTGCAGATCTTCGGGCTGTGCTCGGAGTGCCAGGAGGCCGGCCGGACGCTGGAGTGGGAGGGCTTGACCTGCCCGATCGAGGCACTTTAATTGCGCGACGGCTGACCGTTGCGGAAGCGTGAGAATGGAGGGGCTCCCGGCAGGGGGCCCTTCGTTTTGTGCCGGGAGGAGAGATGAACGTTCCGGACGGGCTCCGGAGTCTGCCATGGGAGCTGCCGCGGACCTTCCTCGGGCTGGACGAGGAGAAGAGCGCCTTCGAAGGCGCCCGGGCAGTGGTCCTGCCGGTGCCGTACGAATCCACGACGAGCTACGGGGGCGGAACGCGGGAGGGCCCGCGGGCGATCCTGGAGGCGTCGCGCTACATCGAGCTGTACGACCAGGAGCTGGACGCGGAGCCGTACGAGGCGGGGATCGCGACGCTGCCGGGGCTGGAGCTGTCGCGCGGCGTTGCGGCGGAGGCGATGGCGGAGCTGCGCCGGGCGTACGAGGCGATCCTGGACGCGGCGGGCGACAGGTTCGTGGTGGCGCTGGGCGGCGAGCACGCGGTGAGCGGTCCGCTCATCGGCGCATGGGCCGACCGGCTGGAGGGCCGCCGACTGACGGTTCTGCAGTTCGACGCGCACACCGACCTTCGCCCCGAATACGAGGGGACGGCTCACTCGCACGCCTCCGTGATGCACACGGTGAAGGAGAACGTGCGGCTCGTGGCCGTGGGGATCCGGTCCCTGACCCGGGAGGAACGCGAGCTCGCCCGGAGCTCGGAGGACATCCACCTCTTCCTGGCCGACGACATCCACGCGGGGGATGCGTGGATGGACGCGGTGATGGAGCGTCTGGGCGACGACGTCTACGTCAGCTTCGACGTCGACGGCTTCGATCCGTCGCTGGTCCCGTCCACGGGCACGCCCGAACCGGGTGGGCTGCAGTGGTACCCGGTGCTGAAGCTGCTGCGCCGCGTGTTCACGGAGCGTACCGTGCACGCGGCCGACGTGGTCGAGCTCGCGCCGCTGCCGGGCCTGGCGGCGCCCGACTTCCTCGTGGCGAAGCTGGTCTACAAGATGATCGCCTACCGCCTCCTCGGTCCGCGGGCGTCGCGATGAGCTGGGACGTGCAGGACTCGCGGGAGCTCTACAACGTCGACGGCTGGGGGATCGGCTACTTCGGGGTGAACGAGAAGGGGCACGCCACGGTGCACCCGACGCGGGACCCCCAGCGCTCCCTCGACCTCTTCGAGATGGCGATGGACCTCGAGGCCCAGGGCGTCGGACTGCCGCTGCTGCTCCGATTCTCCGACATCCTGCGCACGCGCATCGCCATGCTGAGCCATCATTTCGGGTCGGCCATCCGGGAGTTCGGCTACGCGGGCGGCTACACGACGGTCTACCCGATCAAGGTGAACCAGCAGCGGCACGTGCTGGAGGAGATCGTCGCCTACGGGGACGAGTACGGCGTCGGCCTGGAGGTGGGAAGCAAGCCCGAGCTCCAGGCGGTCCTGGCCCTCACCGAGCGGACCGACCACGTCATCGTCTGCAACGGCTACAAGGACGAGGAGTACATCCGGCTGGCGCTGATGGGGCAGAAGCTCGGGCACACCGTGCTGATCGTGCTCGAGAAGCTGAACGAGGCGGACACGCTCCTGAAGGTCGCGAACGAGATGGGCGTCGACCCGACCGCGGGCGTGCGGGTCAAGCTTTCGGCCAGCGGGGCGGGCCGCTGGTCGGAGTCGGCGGGGGAGAAGAGCAAGTTCGGCCTCAACTCGGCCGAGCTCGTGCGCCTCCTCGACCGCCTCGAAGGGGAAGGGCGCCGGGACATCCTCAAGATGGTCCACTTCCACCTCGGGTCCCAGATCCCCGACATCCGGACCATCAAGCAGGGCATGGCCGAGATCGGCCGCTTCTACGTCGAGCTGCGGCGGCTCGGGGTCGACATCCGCTACGTGGACGTGGGCGGCGGCCTCGGCGTCGACTACGACGGCACCCGCTCCACCGGCTCCGCCAGCGTCAACTACTCCGTCCAGGAATACGCGAACGACGTCATCTACGCGCTGGCCGAGGCGGCCCGGGACAACGACGAGCCGATGCCCCACGTCATCTCCGAGTCGGGGCGGGCCCTCACGGCGCATCACGCGCTCCTCCTCGTCAACGTCATCGACCTCGAGACGCAGCTGGCCGAGACGCCCGACGACGTGGACGAGGACGCGCACGCTCTCGTCTACGAGCTCGCCGCGACCTACCGGGAGATCGACGGCCGCAGCCTCCGCGAGGTCTACCACGACACCTGGTTCGCACGCGAGCAGATCCACAGCCACTTCAACAGCGGCGTCATGAGCCTGCGCGAGCGGGCAACCGCCGAGGGCCTCTACCTGGCCATCATGAACCGCGTCGCCCAGCTCGCCGCAACCGATCCGGAGGAGTACGCCGACATCCTCCCGGAGGTCGAGTCCATCCTGACCGACCGCTACTTCTGCAATTTCTCCCTCTTCCAGTCCCTGCCCGACTCCTGGGCCATCGACCAGCTCTTTCCCATCATGCCCGTCCACCGCCTGGACGAGGAGCCCGACCGACGAGGCACGCTCCAGGACATGACCTGCGACTCGGACGGCAAGATCGACAGGTTCGTCGGCGGGCGTCGTCCCCGCTCCGGACTCCCGCTCCACAGCTTCCGCCGGAACGAGCCCTACATCCTGGGCATCTTCCTCACCGGCGCCTACCAGGAGATCCTCGGGGACCTCCACAACCTCTTCGGCGATACCAACGCCGTGCACGTCCGCCTCAGCGACGACGGCTACGAGGTCGGCGACCTCGTCCACGGCGACACCGTCGCCGAAGTCCTCCAGTACGTCCAGTTCAACGCCCGGGACCTCGTCACCACCTTCCGCCGCAAGGTCCACAATGCCGCCGGGCTGAGCCGGTCCGAGGCCAACGCCTTCATCGCACATTATATCGACGGGCTGGACGGGTACACGTACCTCGAATAGCGCGCGCCGGAGGCGCGCGGGCACCGCGGCTGGCGCCGCGGGGCACGGCGGCTGATGCCGCCGGGCACCGCCCTTCGGGCGGGGCACCGCCGAGGGCGGGGGTTCCGCCTGCGGCGGGGGGTTCCGCCTGCGGCGGGGGGGTCCGCCTGCGGCGGGGGGTCCGCCTGCGGCGGGGGGTCCGCCTGCGGCGGGGGGGGACAACTGCGGACGGGGTTAGGGACTATAATCGGCTTTGCATAGGGGGAGTGTTGGGGGTGGGTCGAGATCGTCCTGACAGGGGGAGGTGAGGGCGCCCGACAGCGCGGGGGCGGAGCGAGGGTAAGTTCGAGGGAGGGTCCGGCGGTCCGGTCGTCCGTTGTTTGGCCTTCACCCTGAACGGAGGAACTGGCGATGGATACGAATCGACCCGCTGCGGTGGACGAGGCGGCACGGGCGTCGTTTCCGGCGAACGTCGCGCCCGCGCGGGGGTCCGAAGGGGGTGCAGCCGGAAGGGCTGTGCCGGGCAGATCGGCGGCCGGGGGGTCCGAGCGCCGGACTGAGCGGCTGCTGACGGAAGGGCTGTTCGCGGGCCTGATCGGCTACGCGGTGCTGGCGCTTCTGCTGATGGCGGCGAGCGTGGTCGACGGACGGTCGCCGTTCTATTTTGCGGCTCTGCTCGGGACGGACCTCTTCTACGGACCGGCGACGACGCGGGACGTGGCGATCGCGGCGGGGCCGGTGTTCGCGTACAACGGCGTCCACCTCCTTGTGTTCCTGCTCACGGGCGTCTTCATGGCGTGGCTGGCGGGTTTGGCCGAGCGGGCGCCGCAGGGCTGGTACCTCATGGGCACGCTCTTCGTGTTCGTGGTGGCGCACGTGCTGGCCGTGCCCGCCTGGTTCCACGCGCCGGTCCGGGAGGCGCTGTCCCTGTGGCTCGTGGTGGGATCGACGACGGTGGCGGCAGCGGCGATGACGGCGTACCTGTGGCGGGCGCATCCGGGGCTGCGAGCGTCGATGCACGAGCCGGACGAATAGGCGGCGAGCCGGCCGCGTTCGGCCGCGTTCGGCCACGTTCGGCCGCGTTTGGACGCCATCCCGACGCGCCGGTGCAAGGATGTCGGGATCAGTCGCCGGCGGCGGGCGTGCCGGCGGGTGCGGCGTCCGGGGAGATGTCCGTGGCCGGTCTGGGTCGCTGGTAGCGGACGAGAAGCGGGTAGAGATCCAGGGGGTCGTCGATGCGGACGCCGTCGGGGATCCACCCGGGGGGCGAGAGGATGAAGGGCCAGAACTGGCGGCCGCCGAGACCGCCGTGGGCGCCGACCTGGTCGTCGAAGCAGACGCACACGTCGTGTTCCGGGTCGTACGCGCCGAAGAGCACGAGGTCTCCGGCGTTGGGCTGGGCGGCGAGATGGGCGATGGCGCGTCGGGCGGCGACGTCGTCTGCGTAGTCGACCAGGGGGTTCGATCCTGCCAGCACCTCGATCTCTCCGTCGGGCATGACGAGTGCGCGGCCGAGGGAGCCCTCGACGTGAGCGCCGTCGAGCATGCGGGTGACGACGAGGCCGACGCCGTCGTGGGTGACGAGGAAGTAGTAGAGGGCCCTGCGCTCGGGGTCGCGGCGAACGTCCTCCAGGGAGAGGGGCTCGTCGGGGTCGGTCCAGTAGACGTGGGCGAGGGACGAGGAGTACGTCACGACGAGGTCGTCCTCCCGCGCTACACGAACGGTCTCCGCGACGAGAGGGAAGGGGTTGTACTCCCGTCGCAGCCAGCGGCTGAAGCGGAGACCGAGGTTTCGGGCGGGCCTGCTGGAGGTCTCGGAGACCTCCTCGATCTCCCGGACGAGGAAGTCGAGGGCGTCGGCCGCGTTGCCGTAGTCGCCGGTGCCGGCCATGACGGCGACGCCGTGCTGCTGGGCCGCGATGACGGTGTCCCCGAGGGTCTCGCCGTAGCGGACGCGGTACGGCACCGAGGGGGTCTGGCCGTGGTCGCTGAGGACGATCACGTCGTAGGGTCGACCGGGGAGGCGGCGGATCATCTTCAGGATCTCGCCGATGCGCCGGTCCAGCGCGCGCAGGCTCTTCAGGGCAGTGCGGGACGACGGTCCGAAGTGGTGCGCGAATTCGTCGTAGGAGTTGTAGGTGGTGTAGATGGCGGGAACGCCGGTATAGACGTCGAGCAGGATGGCCAGGGTCTGGAGCTCGCGCAGCACGACGTTGGTGCCGATGTGCAGCAGGGGCAGGTACCACCAGTAATACGTGGACTGTCCCCGGATCTGGCTGAGCAGTCGGTCCTTCTCCTCGCGGAGGTACTCCCACGCGCTGGCGAAGACCATCCGCACCACGCGCAGGGGATGGAGCAGAAGGAGCAGCAGGAGGCGGCCGCCGCCCATCTTCTGGAAGAGGGTGGTGCCGCCGTGGGCGGCGAGGGTGAAGACTGCGCGGGAGGCGCCGCCGTCGTATAGATTCACGTAGCTCGAGCCGCCGCTGAGGGCGCCCTCTTCGGGCAGCCGGTCGCGGATGAACTGCATGGAGGCCGGCTGCGAGCCGATGATGACGCGCCGCTCCTTCTTCTCGTAGAAGCGGAAGGCGGGGATCCGGTCCTTCACGCCGTGGAAGATGGCGGCCTGGGCCGCAGGCGTGGCGCTCGGCAGGCCGGCGGGATAGGGCTGGAGCCGGTAGCCGTCCCGCTCCAGGAGACGCTGGAGGTTGGGCACCCAGCCGCGCCGCATGGCGCGCTGGAGGTCCTCGTGGGCGAGGGCATCGAGCTGGACGACGATGAAGCCGCGCTGCGACGCCTCGTGGCGACGTCGCCTCTCGTCCGCGAACGGGAAGTACTTGACGCGGTAGTACAGACGATAAAGCGCCCGACGCAGGCGCCTCAACCAGTGCAATCGTGGAGCCGACATGGAAGGTTCGGTCTCGTTCTCCGTCGCCGTTCTCGCGGGACTGCTCTCATTCCTCTCGCCGTGCGTGCTGCCTCTGGTACCCAGCTACCTCGGGTTCATCACCGGCATGTCTCTCGACGAGCTGACGGAGGGTGAGCGACGTCGCACCGCGATGCTCCACGCGCTGCTCTTCGTGTCCGGCTTCAGTCTGGTCTTCCTTCTCCTGGGCGCCTCCGCGACGCTGATCGGACAGCTGCTCATGCAGTACCAGGACTGGATCGCCCGCGTCGGCGGCGTCCTCATCGTTCTCCTGGGGCTTCACCTGACCGGCGTGATCCGCTTCGGGGCGCTCCTGCGCGAGCGTCGGATCCAGCTCGCGAACCGCCCCGCCGGCTACCTGGGCGCGGTCGGTATCGGGATCGTCTTCGCCGCCGGCTGGACACCCTGCATCGGGCCCGTACTCGGCGCCGTCCTGACATACGCGTCCACGCGGGCGACGATGGCGTCCGGCATGCTGCTGCTGGCCGGCTACGCCCTGGGCCTCGCCATCCCCTTCCTGCTGGCCGCCCTCGCGACCGGCACCTTCCTGAACGCCACGAAGCGTCTGCGCCGCTTCATCCCGCTCTTCGAGAAGGCCTCGGGCGCCGTCCTCATCCTCGCCGGCGTCCTGCTGGCGACGGGGACGTTCACCACCCTCTCGGGCTACTTCATCCGCCTGACGCCCAACTTCCTTCTCGAGCGCCTGTAGCCGTCGCGCGGCTCGGGACCGGTCGCGGCTCAGGCCCGGTCGCGGCTCAGGCCGGGCCGGCCCGTCGCCGGGCCGTCGCCTGCGGCCGCGAGGAAGCGGGGTAGATCACTCAGCAGACGGCGAGGCGCCAGGGGCTTCGTGTAGAAATGGGTGCAGCCCGCCTCCAGGCAGGCCTGCTCCTCCCTGGCGCCGGTCCGGCCGGTCAGGGCGAGGATCGGCGTGTCGCGCGTCGCGTCCCTGTGGCGCAACTCGCGGACCACCTCGAGCCCCGGCCGATCCGGGAGCCCCAGGTCGAGGAGGATGAGGGAGGGAGTCGAGCGGGCCGCGCTCTCGAGGGCTTCGCGGGCGGAGCCCGCCTCCTCGACGACGTATCCCGCGTCCTCGAGGATGAGGCGGAATGCGTCCCGGAGCATCGGTTCGTCTTCGACGAGAAGGATGAGGGCCGGATTCGTCATGGCCGCGCCAAGCTACCCGCCCGCCGACGCGCGGGCAAGCGCCGGATCCTCTTCTGCGGCGTCGCCTTCGAGACCCTCGGCCAGGAGCTGCCTCCGGAGCAGCGTGGCGTAGAGGCCGCCCCGGGCGACGAGCTCGGCGTGGGTGCCGCGCTCGACGATGCGGCCGTCGTCCAGGACGAGGATCACGTCGGCCTCCATCACGGCCGTGACGCGGTGGCTGATGATGATGGACGTGCGGCCGCTCAGCACGCGCCGGAGGCCGTGCAGGATGGCGGTCTCCGTGTGGGTGTCGACGGCGCTCAGCGCGTCGTCGAGGATGAGCACGGCCGGGTCCCGCATGAGGGCGCGGGCCAGCGTGGTCCGCTGCCGCTGGCCGCCGGAGAGGTTGATGCCGCGCTCCCCCAGTCGCGTCTCGAAGCCGTGCGGGAAGCCGGCGATGGTGTCCGTGAGCTGGGCGACGCCGGCCGCCTCCGCGACGCTCGCGTCGACGTCCGCGTCGTCGTCCCGCAGCGCTGACCCGCCCAGGGCGATGTTCTCGGCGATGGTCGTCGAGAAGAGGAAGCTCTCCTGCGGCGCGACACCGACGGCGTCCCGCAGCCGCGGCGTCGGCCAGCGGGGCAGCCGGACTCCGTCGAGGAGTACCTCCCCCGTCGTGGGATCGTACAGCCGGGCGATGAGGGAGACGACCGTCGACTTGCCGGAGCCCGTGGGCCCCACCAGGGCCACGGTCTGGCCCGGCTCGATCTCGAAGGAGACGTCCTCCAGCACGTCCCGCTCGCTGCCGGGATAGCGGAAGGAGACGTTCCGGAACTCGATCCTCCCCTCGACCCGGTCGCGCCGGACCGGATCGTCCGGCTCCCGCAGCGCGGGCTCCGTGCGCAGCACGCGGTTGATCCGACCCATGGACGCGGCGCCGCGCTGGAAGAGGTTCACGACCCAGCCCAGGGAGATCATCGGCCAGGTCAGCATCATCAGGTAGAGTCCGAAGGCGACGAAGTTTCCGACGGTCACCTCGCCTGCGATCACCTGCTGGCCGCCGACCCAGAGCACCACCACCATCCCGAGGCCGGCCAGGAGCATGAGGGAGGGGTGGAAGGCTCCCGAGATGCGCGCCAGCGACATGTTCCGCTCGAGGTAGTCCGCGTTCATGCCCTCGAACTGATGGGCCTGCGACGTCTCCTCGGCGTACGCCCGCACGATGCGCACGCCGGAGAGGTTCTCCTGGACGAAGGTCGAGAGGTCGCCGAACGTCGCCTGGATCCGCTCGAAGCGGACGTGGATCATGCGCCCGAAGACCAGCGTGATGGGAGGCAGGAACACCATCGGGATGAGCGCCAGGCCCGTCAGCCGCGGACTGATCCGAAGCATCAGGAACAGCGTCATCACCGTCGAGACGAGCGTGTTGACCAGGTACATGATGCCGGGGCCCACCGCCTGGCGCACCGCCTGTGTGTCGTTCGTCGCCCGGCTCATGATGTCGCCCGTGCGCGAGCGGCCGTAGAAGCCCGCGTCCAGGCGCATCAGATGGGCGAAGAAGTGGTCGCGCAGGTCCGTCTCCACCCGCCGACTGTTGCCGTTCAGCAGTTCGCGCATCCAGTAGCGGCCGATGGCGCTCAGGAACGCCGCCCCCAACACCAGCGCCGCGTAGGTGTATACGATGTGGAGCGTCGCGCCTTCCGCCGCGATCCGGTCGATGCCCCGACCGAGGAGATCGGGCTGGACAATCGCGAATACGTTCGACACGATGACGAAGAACAGACCTGCCAGGTAGCCCGGCACGTACGGCTGGACGAACGGCCAGGCGGTTCGGAGCTCCTTCATCGGGCGCCGTCGCCGCAGTGTTCGTGGGGGACCGCAGGTGGCATGGCGGTTGCTCTTTCTGACGTCATCGGAGCGTCGTTCAGGTGTGCGTCGCTCAAGCTACAGACGCCTACACGGGTCTTCAAGCAAGGTTCTCCGTCAGGAGGTTTCCAGTGGTCACGTTCAAGCGTTTGGCCCTGATTCTAGCGGTTCTGCCGGTCGTCGCGGCGCCTCTCGCGTGCGGCGGCGACAACAACGACCGCGAGGCGCTGAAGCAGGACGAGCTGGGTCGCCAGCTCGACCTGGCACTCCAGCAGGACAGCGGAACGGCCACTTTCGAGGACACAGCTGCAAATCCGCAGTCCAATGCGCAGCCGACGACGCAGCCCTCCGCACCGGCCAGGCAGCCGTCGCCGACGCCGACGCCGAGGCGGCAGGCCCCGGCCCCCGCGCGCACCACGCCGAAGCCGGCGCCCGAGCCGGCGCCGCAGCCGCGGGAGGTGACGCGCACGGTGCCCGCAGGCACGTCCGTCGCCCTGACGCTGAACCAGGAGCTGTCGACGGAGACGAACCACGCCGGCGATCCGTTCTCGGCAACGCTTTCGGAGCCCATCATGGACGCGGATGGGCGGGTCCTGATCCCCGCGGGCGCCACCGTGAACGGCACCGTGACGGCCGTGCAGAAGTCGGGTCGGGTGGGCGAGACGGCGGTGATCAAGCTGGCCTTCCAGTCCATCGAGTCCGGCGGCCACACCTACCCGGTGAGCGCGTCGGTGCTCAACGCGAACCCGGAGCGGCGCAACCGGACGTCGACGGGCGAGTCCGCCGCAAAGGTGGCGGCCGGCGCCGCCGCGGGGGCCATCCTCGGCAAGGTGCTCGGCCACAGCACGTCCTCGACGATCAAGGGCGCGGCCGTCGGCGCGGCGGCCGGGACCGCCATCGCCATGGGCACGGCGGACGTCGACGCGGTGCTCCCCCAGGGCTCGCGGATCGTGATCCGTCTGGACGAGCCCGTGCAGGTCACGAAGACGACTGCCGGATGACGGCAGAGTGAGACGACGGGGCGCGGGATCGCGATCCCGCGCCCCGCGTCTCGCCTGTCGGTCAGCCTGCGCCGGCCTCGCCGGCCGAAGCCGCTACCGCCACGGTCGTGCGGGCTCCTCCCGGACCGGCCCCGAGGCACTCACCTGGCGATCTCGCTCCCAGCTCTGCAGGTGGCGGCCCCAGCGGTACTTCCAGCCGAACAGCACGAAGACGAGGGCAAAGAGCGGCCACATGAGTGCGCTGGCCTCGGGGCCGAGCTGTCCGCCGCTGAGCCACGCGGGCCCGTGCACGGTGACGTCGAGGAGACGTCCGGGAAGCTGCTGGCCGGCGTTGGGTCCCGAGGCGATCCACAGCGCGGCGAAGTCCCAGGCGAAGTGGAATCCGATGGCGAACCAGAGTGAGCCGGTCCGCAGGATCGTGAAGCAGAGGAAGAGCCCGACGATGAACACGTTCATGAGGTCCATCCAGTTCTCTCCGGCCTTGCCGGCGTGGGCGGCGGCGAAGACCAGGGAGAGGAGGATGGAGGCGATGGGCCATCCGACGCTTCTTCCGAGGACGAAGAGGCCGTAGCCGCGGAAGAGCATCTCCTCGGCGAAGCCCAGGAAGACGAAGAAGATCAGCCACGCGGCGCCGGTGACGGCCAGGGCAGGTCCCGCCGCGTGAAGGCCGACGGGCACCCAGGCGCCGAACGCCCGCAGCGCCGCCACGAGCAGACCGACGGCTAGGAGCCCCCAGACGGTGCCGGTGGCGAGCAGACCGGCTCCCGGGCGCGCGAAGCCGTAGTCGGCCAGGGAGCGACCCTCCAGGCGGACGGCGGCGAAGGTGACGGCAACGACGGTGGCAAGAGCGCTCGCTTCGCCGAGGAGCGAGTTGCGCAGGTCCCAGAACGGCGCGTCGCGGCTCGCGGCGCCGCTGGCGAGGAGAAGCCACTGAAGGCCGCCGCCGAGCACCAGCCAGGCGAGGGCGAACAACAGGACCTTCCACCCGGCCCGAACGCCCTTCGGGCCCGCGAAGACCGCCTGCACGGAGGCCATGCTCGCGCTACGAAAGGGCGAGGAAGAGGATCGGGCTGCGTCGCATCGAATCCGTCCGGTCACCGGTGATGGTTCAGTACCCCAGGGCCTTGCCGCCCTGGCGCGGGTCTGGGGTGGCGCTCCAGCCGTCGGGCGTGCGCACGATGGTGGGCGCGTTCCCAATGTAGCTGTCCCGGGGCTCGACGTGGTGGCCCATGGCCTCGAGGGCCTGGATCTGCTCGTCCGTCAGACCGCCGTCCTCATAGAAGAACGTGTCCGGCAGGTGCTGGTGGTGGACGCGGGGCGCGTAGACGGCGTCGCCGACGCCCATGTCGAAGTCGAGCACGTTCGAGAGGACCTGAAGGACGGCGGTGATGATGCGGGGACCGCCCCGGGCGCCCGTGACCATGCGCACCCGTCCATCCGGCCCGACCACGACGGTGGGCGACATCGCGCTCAGCATGCGCTTGCCGGGGCGGATCGCGTTCTGCTCGCCCTGGACGAGACCGTACATGTTGGGCGAGCCGGGCTTCGCGGCGAAGTCGTCCATCTCGTCGTTCATCATGAAGCCGGCGCCCTTCACGGCGACGGCGGAGCCGTAAAGCGCGTTGAGGGTCGTGGTCGTCGCGACGGCGTCCCCCTGCGCGTCGACGATGGAGAAGTGGGTGGTGTGGGTCGGTTCCGCCACGGACCCGAGGCCGGGGTGGATGGAGTCGGAGCGGGTCGCACGCGCCGTATCGATCGTGGCGGCGCGGCGCCGCGCGTACGCCTCGGACACGAGGCTGTCCCGGGGCATGTCCACGAAGTCGGGATCGCCGAGGTAGTAGTTCCGGTCCGCGAAGGCGCGGCGCATGACCTCGGCGAGCAGGTGCAGGTGCGCCGTGGAATGCCACCCCATGGAGCCGACGTCCCACTGCTCCATCATGTGCAGCGCCTCGGCCAGGGTGATCCCCCCGGACGACGGCGGCGGCATGGAGATGATGGTGTTGCCGCGGTAGCGGAACGCCACCGGGTCGCGCCACTTCGCCTGGTAGCTCGCCAGGTCCTTTGCGGTGATCAGGCCGCCGCCGCGCTTCATCTCGGCGGCGACGAGGCGCGCGGTCTCGCCCTTGTAGAACCCGTCGGCTCCGCCGTCCGCGATGCGCTGCAGCGTCGCGGCGAGGTCCGGGTTGCGGAAGGTCGAGCCCGCGGCGAGCGGCTCGCCGTTCGGCATGTAGAGGTCCATCGCCGCCGGGAACTTCTTCAGCCGCTCCGCCTCGTCGCGGATGGACCCTGACAGGTCCTCGTCCACGGTGAAGCCGTTTCGGGCGAGGTCGATGGCGGGCCGGACCAGGTCCTTCCAGGGTATCGACCCGTAGCGCTCGTGGGCGGCCCAGAGCCCGGCGACGCTGCCCGGCACGCCGGAGGCCAGGTGGCCCGTGACGGACGCGTCGGTGGGCTTGCCGTCGGGGCCGATGTACATGTCGCGCGTCGCCCCGGACGGCGCCTCCTCCCGGAAGTCCAGCGTGGCGGAGTCTCCGTTCGCCTGCCGGATCACCATGAAGCCGCCGCCGCCCAGGTTGCCGGCCTCGGGGTAGACGACGGCGAGGGCGAAGGCCGTCGCGACGGCCGCGTCGACGGCGTTGCCGCCCTTCTGCAGCACGTCCAGCCCGACCTGCGTGGCCAGCGGCGCGTCGGTGACGACCATGCCGTGGGCCGCCGTGACCGGCTGCGCCGACGACAGCGGGTACTGCCAGCCGGCGGGGATGGCGTCGAGGCCCGACGGGGCGGGCGGCGCGGTCTCGGTTGCGGGGCCGCACGCCGCGAGCGCGAGCAGCGCGGCGGCGACTCCGTGCAGGCGTCGAAGGGTCATCGTCTCTCCCTGAGATGTCGGATGGCGCACGCCGCCAGCGCCGCGGCGCCGGCCGGCAGCACGCGCTCGTCGATGTCGAAGCGGGGGTGGTGGTGCTCGCGGGGCTCGTCCAACGCCGCGCCGAGCCAGAAGAACGAGCCGGGCGCCTCGCGCTGCAGGAACGCGAAGTCTTCGGCGGCCATCATCATCTCGCCTTCGGCGACGGCGCCGGTGCCGAGTGCGTCGGCGCACGCGGCGCGGGCGAGGTCGGTGGCGTCCGCGTCGTTCACCACGGGCGGATAGCCCGGGCGGAGGTCGAGCTCGGCGCGGCCGCCGAGGGCGACGGCGACGTCGAGGGCGACGCGCAGCGCGGCGCGGAGACGGTCCCGGACGTCGACGCTGTAGTAGCGCATCGTCCCGGCAAGGTCCACGCGGTCGGCCAGCACGTTCTCTGCGCGGCCGCCGTCGATCGTGCCGACGTGCAGCACGCCTTCGTCGAAGGGCGAGATGCGGCGGGCGACGCCGGCCTGGCACGCCAGGACGACGTGGGCGGCGAGCAGGATGGCGTCGACGCCCCGTTCGGGCATGCCGGCGTGGGCGCTCTCTCCGAACACGCGGGCGCGGAACGGGTCCGTGCCGGCCATGTACGGACCGGAGCGCAGGAACGCGCGACCGGCGGGCAGATGGGCGCCGATGTGGAGGCCGTAGATGGCGTCGACGCCTTCCATGGCGCCGTCCTCGATCATGCGCACGGCGCCGCTTTTCCCCTCGTCGTCGCTGGCCTCCTCGGACGGCTGGAAGAGGAGGCGCACGGTGCCGCCGGCCAGCTCCCCTGCGTCGTGTGCGGCGGCGAGGAGCCGGGCCGCGCCGACGAGCATGGTGACGTGGGCGTCGTGTCCACAGGCGTGCATGACGCCGTCGACCGTGGAGCGGTAGGGCCGGTCGTCCGCCTCGGTGATGGGCAGCGCGTCCATGTCAGCGCGCAGCGCGACGACGGGGCCGCCGTCGCCGCCGCGATGCGCGCCGAGCTCCGCCACCACGCCGGTGACGCCGACGCCGCGCCGCACGCGGAATCCGAGGGCTTCGACGCGGGACGCGGCCGCCTCTGCGGTGCGCGTTTCCCGGAACGCCAGCTCGGGGTGGCGGTGCAGGTCGCGGCGAAGCTCGACGAGCTCGCCTTCGAACGCGCGGGCCCGCTCCAGGAGTGGCGTCATCCGGTCTCCGTTAAGTATCTTGCGCCCCGCAATTTACCGGCGACACCCCTGCAGGCAAGCCGCACCCACATGAGCCCAGAACCCGGGAAGCCGACGGGCGAGACCCGCCTCACGGAGCAGCGCAACCCGCGCAGCTCGCGCATCGACCAGCTCTCCACGCGGGAGATCGTCGACCTGATCAACGCCGAGGACCGCATGGTCGCGCAGGCTGTCGCGGAGGAGCGGGGCGAGATCGCGCGCTGCGTGGACATGGTCGTGGACTGCTTCCGCCGGGGCGGTCGCCTTTTCTACGTCGGCGCGGGGACGTCGGGTCGGCTGGGGGTGCTGGACGCGGCCGAGATGCCGCCGACGTACGGGACGGAGCCGAGGCTGGTGCAGGGCATCATCGCCGGCGGGTTCGACGCCCTGGTCCGGGCGCAGGAGGGGGCGGAGGATCACCCGGAGGATGGCGCCGCGGCGATGGACGACCGGGGCGTGGGGGAGGACGACTTCGTGCTGGGCATCGCGTCCTCCGGCACGACACCGTACGTGCACGGCGCGCTGGCCCGGGCTCGGGAGCGGGGAGCCCGCACGGGCTTCCTGCTGTGCACGTACCCGTCGGAGGAGCTGCAGCGCACCCACGATGTAGTCATCGCGCCGCTGGTCGGACCGGAGGTCATCACGGGCTCGACGCGCATGAAGGCGGGTACCGCGACGAAGATGGTGCTCAACACCGTGACCACCGCGGCGATGGTCCGGCTGGGCAAGGTGTTCGGCAACCTGATGGTCGACCTCCAGGTCACGTGCGAGAAGCTGAGGGACCGGGGCGAGCGCATCCTCATGGAGACGCTGGGGCTCGATCGTCCGGGCGCGGCGGAGCTGCTGGAGCGGGCCGGCGGGCACGTGAAGACGGCCATCGTGATGGGCAAGCTGGGACTCGACGTGGAACAGGCCCGGCAGCGGCTCGAGGATGCCGGGGGCCGCATCGCCGGCGTGGTCGGGGACCTGCGGACGTGAGCGGGGCGACGTCGCCGTTCGCGCCGCTCCCCGCGGGCCGGCCCCTGCGCGTCATCGGGCTGATGTCCGGCACGTCTCTCGACGGAGTGGACGCGGCCCTCGTCGAGTTCGGCGGCTCGACCCCGGCCGACCCCGGCTGGCGCCTTGCCGCCTTCGTGGAGAGCCCGTACCCGGCCGACCGGCGCCAGCGCATCCACGACGCGATTCTCGACGGCACGCCGGCGGCGCTGTGCCGGCTGCACGTGGATCTGGGAGAGTGGTTCGCGGACGCTGCGCGCGAGGCGTGGCGTGCGGCGGGCCTCGACGCCGGAGACGTCGACCTGCTCGCCTCCCACGGGCAGACGGTCTGGCACGTCCCGCGGGAGGACGGCGTCCGCGCGGCCAGCCTCCAGCTCGGCTGCCCCGCGACCATGGCCGAACGGACCGGCGTGCCGGTCGTGAGCGACTTCCGGGCGCGGGACACGGCGGCCGGCGGGGAGGGTGCGCCCCTCGTGCCGTGGGTGGACCGGGTGCTCTTCTCGAGCGAGCGCACGCGCGTGCTGCAGAACATCGGCGGCATGGCGAACCTGACGCGCCTGCCGCCGCGCGGCTCGGCGGAGCCGCTGCTGGCGTTCGACACGGGTCCGGGCAACGCCATGATCGACGCCGCCGTGGAGCTCGCCACGGACGGCGTGGAGACCTTCGACCGGAACGGCGAGCGCGCGCGCAGGGGCACGGTGGACGGGACGCTCCTCGAGGAGCTGCTCGCGCATCCCTTCTTCGGGCGCGAGCCGCCCCGGTCGACGGGGCGGGAGGTGTTCGGCCGACCGATGGTCGAGGAGCTGGCCCGGCACCGGCGCGTGGATAGTGCGGCGGAGTGGGACGACCTCGTCGCCACGCTCACGGAGCTCACGGCCCGGAGCATCGCCGGGTCGGTGCGCGCCTGGGTGCTGCCCCGGGGGGCGGACGAGCTGGTGGTCACGGGCGGCGGGGCCCGGAACCCGGTGCTGCTGGAGCGCATCGCCGCCCTCGTGCCGGAGCTGCCCGTGCGCCCGCCGGACGCCCTCGGCCTCGATCCGGGGGCGAAGGAAGCCGTCGCCTTCGCGACCCTCGGCTGGGCGTTCATGCACGCACTGCCGGGGAACGATCCCCACGCCACCGGGGCGCGCGGTCGGCGCGTCCTCGGCTCCTACACTCCCGGCCGACTGGCGGAAGCCCCATGACCTCCCGGACCCGGAACTCTCCGGCCGACGCGGACGACGCGGCCTCACGCGCCCGTGCGCCCGGGCGAAACTCTTCCCGATGGTGGGCGCTCGCGACGGCGGACGATCCCGCCGCGGGTGGCGTTCGCCCGGGCGTCGCGGCGGCGATCCTCGCCGGCATGCACGTCCTGCTGGCGCTCCTGGTCTTCAATCCGATGCCGCACACGGGCGGGGACAACGCCGCCTACCTGGCGCTGTCCCGGTCGCTTCTGCAGGGCCGCTACGTGGAGCTGTGGGATCCCGCGATTCCGGTCCACACACAGTACCCGCCCCTCTTTCCCGCGATTCTCGCCGCCGGCCGGCTGGTGGGCATGCACTCGTGGGTGCCGTTCAAGCTGATCGTCGTCGCATTTTCGGGACTCGGCGTCGCCTTCTCCTACCTGTGGACGCGGCGCTGGGGCTCCGCGGGCGCAGCCCTGGCCGTGGGCCTGGTGCTGTGCTTCTCGCCCGGCGTCCTGGACCTGGGCAACTGGGTTCTTTCCGACGTGCCCTTCTGGGCCTTCTTCATCCTGGCACTGTGGGCGTGGGCGGCGGTGGCCGAGGCCGGCGCCGACCGCCTCGGCCCGTGGCTGTGGATCGCCGTGGCGGGGACGCTGCTCGCCTACTTCACGCGTTCGGCCGGCCTGCCCCTGGTGGTTGCGGCGGCGGCGTGGCTGGCGTGGCGGCGCCGCTGGAAGTCGCTGGCGGCGCTGCTGGTGGTGGTGGGCGTACCGGCCCTGCTCTGGTGGCTGCGCTCCCGCGGTGGAGCCGACGTGGGATACGGGCAGCAGTTCCTGCTCGTGGACCCGTACGACCCGTCGCAGGGCACCATCGGGCTGGACGCGCTGCGGACGCGGATCGGACAGAACGCCACGAACTACGTGCGCGTTCACCTGCCGATCCTGCTCTTCGGCAAGCCGGGCCCCTGGCTCGTCCTGCTCGGCCTCTTCACGCTCGGGCTCGGCGCCCTCGGCTGGGCGGCGCGGATCCGCCGGCCCGGCATCGCGGAGATCGCGCTGCCGCTGTATCTGGGCCTGCTCCTGATCTGGCCCGCGGTGTGGTCCGGCGAGCGGTTCCTGCTGCCGGCGCTGCCGTTGATCCTGGGCTTCGCGGCCGTGGGACTGGGCATCGCCTCCCGGTCCCTCGCGCCCGGCGCGATGAAGGGGGTGGCGGTGCTGGCGACGCTGCTCCTGATCACCGCCGGCGCGCCGCAGCTCCGGGCCGAAGCCGCCCACGGCTTCGAGTGCCGAACCCTGGCGTCCACGGGCGACGCGTTCGCGTGCCTGCCGAAGCCGAACGCGGACTTCTACCGCATGGCGGAGTGGGCGCGAACGGCGACTCTCCCGGACGCGGTGTTCCTCACGCGCAAGCCCACCCTGTTCTATCATTACGCGGATCGCCGGTCGCGGATCTACCCGAAGAGCCGCAACCCGCAGGACTTCTTCGACGCAGTGCGGGAGACGGGCGCCCGCTACCTGGTCGTCGATCGGATCGGAGACCTGACCCTCTACTACGCCGGGGCGGCCGTGCAGGCGTACCCGCAGGCGTTCTGCCTCGCTCACGCGGACGCGTCGAGCTCGGCGGCCGTGCTCGGCATTCTGCCCGTCGCGGAGCGTCTTCCCGACGCCGTCGCCCCGGCAAAGGGACCGCCGGCGAGCGTCCGGTTCGAGCCATGCCCCATCGAGTACCGGTCCGCGGGGTCGGGGGCGACTCCGCAGTGACCCGTACAGGCGCGCGCCGACTGCGGCACCGCCCTTGCCACGAAAGCGCCGCCGACGTCGGAGACACCGACCCATCCCTCGGCATGAAGCGATGAAGACCCGAATCGACGTTCGATGGACCGCCGCTGCCGTTCTGACCCTGCTTTCCGTCGCGTGCGCGGCTCGGGGGCCCGTCCCGACCGAGACGCCGACGCCGGCCCCGGCGCCTGCGCCGAGCGCCGGCGCTGAGACACCGTCGGCGGCGGGTCCGGTCCGCGGAAAGCTGCCGGCGATCGCCCGCAGCGCCGGCCCTATCGACCTGAGCCTCGTCTACCCGGACGAGGGACAGACGATGGGCACGCGGGACTCGACGTTCGTCTACGGCTCGACGGGCACCGCGGACGCGGCGCTGCGCATCAACGGCCGCAGCGTGGAGGTGAGTCCGAACGGCGCGTTCCTGGGCTTCCTGCCGATCCCGGCGAGCGGCGTCTACACCGTGACGGCGACGTCTCCGTCCGGCGACACCGCGACCGTCGTTCGGCACGTCCGGGTCCCGACGGCGCCGGCGCCGCCGCCCGACAGCGGCGCGGTAATCGCGGACGGCAGCGTCACCCCGTCCGGCGCCATGAGCGTGGAGTCGGGCGAGCGGGTCGAGGTGGCGTTCCGGGGCACGCCCGGCGGCGTCGCCAGCCTCGTGCTGCCGGACTCGACCCGGCTTCCCCTCGTCGAGGAGAGCGTCGAGAGCGCTGCGCCCGAGGGGCTGCGCAACTTCGGGGTGAACCCGGACGCGCAGCTCGGCGCCCGACGCCAGAGCTGGGCGCGCTACCGCGGCTTCCTGACCGCCCGGCCCCTTGCCTCTCCTGATACCGCGACGCCGTGGCCTTCCCTCATCGGCGGCATCCTGCCCAGTCCTGTGCCGGGCTTCGCCCACGTGGAGCTCGTCGCCGGTGGGGACACGGCCCGGGCGCCGCTGCGGCTGAACCTCGCCCTGATGCCGGAGAGCCGCCCGCGCGTCGGCGTCGCGACGCTCCCGGGTCCGCGGCCGCAGTCCCCGGGGCACGTGCGGGCGGAGTGGACGCCGAATGGCACGTGGTCGCTGTTCTGGCCGCCGGGCACGCGCATGACGCTGACCGGTCAGCGGGGAAGCGAATACCGCGTCTCCCTCGCTCCGGGCCTCGACGCGTGGCTCGATTCCGCGCAGGTCCGGCTGCTCCCGAAGGGGACGCCGCCCGTGAGCGGGAGCGTCGGCACCGTGCGGCTGACGGCGTCCGACCGCGCCGTGGAAGTCCGTCTGGCCACGAGCGACCGCTTCCCGTTTCGGGTCGAGGCCTCGGAGGACGCGCTGACCCTGACGATCTGGGGAGCGGGCGGCGACACGGGCTGGCTGCAGTACGGGCACCTGGATCCCTGGGTGCGGCAGGCCTCGTGGCGGCAGGAGGCGGACGGCGTGTACCGTCTCCGCCTCGACCTTGGCACCTGGCCGTGGGGGTGGAAGACGCGGTGGGCGGCGAACGGCGACCTCGTGCTCACCGTGCGCAAGCCGCCCGTGGTCGCCCCGGACGCGCCGCTGAAGGGGCTGACCATCGCCATCGACGCCGGCCACCCGCCGGGAGGAACGGTGAGCGGGACCGGGTTCACGGAGGCGCAGGCCAACCTGGCGGAGGCGGAGGCGCTGAAGCCGCTGCTGGAGAAGGCCGGGGCGCGGGTGCTCATGACGCGCTCCGGGCCCGGACCCGTGGGGCTCTACGAGCGGACGGATACGGCAGAGAAGGCCGGGGCCGACCTGCTGATCTCGATGCACAACAACGCCTTCCCCGACGGCGTGGATCCCTGGGAGAACAGCGGCACGAGCGCGTACTACTTCCACGCGCCGTCGGCGCTGCTTGCCCAGGACCTCGAGCGGGAGCTGGTGGAGGAGCTGGGTCTGCGAAACCTGGGTGTCGGCCGCTCCAGCCTCGCCCTCGTCCGCAACCCGACCTGGATGCCCGCGGTGCTCACGGAGACGATGTTCATGCTCATCCCGATCCAGGGCGCGGCGCTCGAGAACCCCGACGTGCAGAAGCGGATCGCCGAGGCGCACCTTCGGGGCATCGAGGCGTTCGTCCGGGCACGAGGCCGTTGAGGCGCAGGCTCCTTCCTGCGCTCGCGGGGGCGTGGCGGCTCTCCGCCGTCATGATTTTCGCGTCCCCCGCCGCCCTGATCCTCGCGCCCACCGCCGCCCTGGTCCTCGCGCCCACCGCGCTGCGGGCGCAGGTTCCGCCGGACGCGCCATGGCGGACGCTCCGGACCCGGCACTTCCGCATCCACTACGACACCGGCCTCGAGGCCCTTGCCCGCCACACGGCCGGGCGCGCGGAAGTGGCGTATGCACAGCTCTCGACCTTCGCTCCGCCTCCGGACGGGCGCATCGACGTCGTCCTGAGCGACCACGCCGACTACGCGAACGGCTACGCGACGCCGCTCCCGTCCAACCGCGTCTACATCTTCGCCAAGCCCCCCGTCGACAACATCGCGCTCAGCTACTTCCGGGACTGGTCGGACCTGGTGCTCGTCCACGAGCTGACCCACGTCTTCCATCTCGACCGCACCGGTGCGATCGGACGCCTGACCCGGAGCGTGTTCGGGCGCCTGCCCTTCGGCTGGCCGGTCTTCCCGGAGCTCTACACCCCGCTGTGGTCCATCGAGGGGCTCGCCGTCGAGTACGAGACCCGCTTCACGGGGGCCGGCCGGAACGAGGGCACGTTCCACGACATGATCGTCCGGACCGCGGCGCTGGAAGACCGCTTCGCGCCCATCGACCGGGCCAGCAGCCCCGATCCCGTCTGGCCGGCCGGCAATCACGCGTACGGCTACGGCTCCCGATTCGTCGAGTGGCTGGTGGGCGAGTACGGCGCCGGCGCACCGTCCGCCGTCGTGCGGGCCGGCGCCAGCGCCGTGCTGCCGCCCACGCTCTTCTTCGACAGGGTCGGCCGTCGCGCCCTCGGCCGCTCGTTCACCGAGCTGTGGGACGCGTGGCGCGACGACGAGGAGGTGCGAGCCCGGACCGTGGCCGACTCGCTGCTGGCCCTGGACATGCCCCGCCCGGTCACCCTGACCTTCGCCGGGCGCTACGCCTTCCACCCCCGCGTCTCCCCGGACGGCCGCACATTGGCCTGGGGTGCCTCCACGGGACGGGACGAGCCGGCCACGTACGTGCTCCGCCTCGGACCCGACGGGCTCCCGCAGGGCGCCGCCACCCGGCCCCGGGCGCTCGCGCCCCGGGACGAGGACGGCTCCGAGATCGGGCCCGCGAGCTGGCTGCCCGACGGCTCCGGGCTCGTCACCGCCGGCTTCGAGTACCACGGCCCGTGGCGGCTGTGGGAGGATCTCTGGCTCGTCGACCGCGACGGGCATCGTCACCGCCTGACCCATGGCGCACGGCTCACGGAGCCGGACGTCTCACCGGACGGGCGCACCGTCGTCGCCGTCCGGAACGGGGCCGGCACCACCTCCCTGGTCACCTTCGACATGCACACGGGCGCCGTCGTCCGCATGGAGCCGCCCGATTCCCACGTTCAATGGTCACTGCCGCGCTGGTCCCCCGACGGCACGCGCATCGCCGTCTCCCGCTGGAGCGATGGAGGCGACGTCGACGTCGTCGTGCTCGACGCCCAGGGCCGCATGCTCGCCCGCCTCACGCGCGACCGCGCCGTGGACCACGGACCCGCCTGGTCCCCCGACGGAAGGTGGGTGCTCTTCTCCTCGGACCGCGACGGCGTGCCGAACCTGTACGCCGCGCCCGCGCCGGAGCCAGGCGCCTCCGCCGACACCCTCGGCCCGTCCCCCGGCATCCGGCGCGTCACCGCCGTGCCCACCGGCGCGTTCATGCCCGAGGTCTCGCCCGACGGCCGCACCCTCTGGATGGTGGTCTACCACGCCGACGGCTGGCACGTCGAGAGCCTGCCCTTCCGCCCCGACACCTGGACCGACGCGCCGGCGCCCCTGCCGAAGTTCCGGGACAGCGCAGCGATTACCGCAGGCGACACCGCCGAGGACACCGCCGCCGGCACCCCAGGGGACATCGCCGGGGGCGGATTCATGGTGGACGCGGACACGGTGCACGTCTCGGGGCCGGGGCCGTACCCGCTGCTCGAGACGCTGCGCCCGCGCTACTGGATGCCCGTCCTCGTCTCCGATACGTGGACCGGAACGGGCATCGGCGCGCAGGTAGCGGGGGAGGACGTCGTGGGGAGGGCGGCGTTCGCGGCCTACGCCGCGTACGCTCCATCGACGGGGCGCGTCCAGGGCGACGTCGCCTTCGACTGGAACGGCTTCGGAAACCCCGTCCTCTCCTTTCAGCTGTCCCGGGACTGGGACCGCGACGCCGTCGTTCGCACGGGCGACGGCGCCGCCGCCGACATCCTCGCCCGCTCGGACGTGGTCTCCGTGGCCGCGACCGCGCTCCGCCGCGGCTGGCGGTCCTTTGCCTCGGCCACACTCGGGGCCGAGCACGTCGGCGGCGTGCGCGTGGTCGACAGCCCGAACATCAGCCTCTCGGAGGAGGTCGGCCGCATCCGGCGCTGGGGAGTGTTCGGCTCCCTCTCGGCCTCCAGTGCCCGCGGCTACGCCCTCTCCATCAGCCCGGAGGACGGCGCCGCGGCCACACTCGGGTTCCGCCGCCAGTGGGACGCCGACCCCGTGGGCCTGCTCGGCGAGGAGTACACGGAGCTGTCCGCGAGCGTCCGCGCCTACCACGACCTCCGCGTGTTCGGCTTCGCGGACCACGTCCTGGCCCTGCGCGTCGCCGGACTCTTCCGCACCGGCGCCAACGCGCCCCTCACCGACCTGGGCGGCGCCCCGGGCGGTGCCATCGGCGTCGGCGTCTCCAGCATCGGAGCGTCCCACTTCCTGCCGCTGCGCGGCCTCGACCCGGGCGACCGGGCGGGGAACCGCGGGTGGGCCGCTTCCCTCGAGTATCGACTCCCCCTGGCGCTCGTCGCCCGAGGGGTCCACGAATGGCCCGTGTTCCTGGAGGACCTGTCCGCGTCCGCGTTCCTCGACGCTGGCGACGTCTGGTGCAACGCCGAACGCCTTGCGAGCCTGCCCTGCGTCCCCGCCGAGACGGCGGCCCGCCGTCCCATCACCGCCGCCGGCGCGGAGGCCGCGGCGGACGTCTCGCTGTTCTTCGGCTCGCCCGTGCGGCTGCGGGTGGGCATCGCCCGCGCGGTCTCGGGGGAGCCGGACGCCCGCGTGCGGGGGTATGTGGCGGCGGGGAAAAGCTTTTGACGGCGGGGGCCCTGTTTGGATGACGGGCTGAACTGCGGGCGAGGTACGGCGGGCGAGGTACTGCGGGCGAGGTACGGCGGGCGAGGTACGGCGGGCGAGGTACGGCGGGCGAGGGACTGCGGGCGAGGTACGGCGGGCGAGGTACTGCGGGGGTACAGACCGGGCACTGGTGTGCCCCCGATTTGGTGGACAGGCGATCGTTGACGTTTTCACGCTGCCACTGCGTGCTTCTTCCCGTGGCGACAGCGTGGGTTGTAGAGGCCTTCGATGAAGTCGAAGACCGCCGTCTTCGCCTCGGCCTGGGTGCGAAATCGCCGCCGGTCCAGGAGCTCGCACTCGAGGGTGGCCAAGAAGCTCACGCACCTCGCGTTGTCGTAGCAGTCGCCGACGGAGCCCATTGAGGGCGTCCAGCACAAGCACTGTGCGGAGGTGGTTCGCCATGGCCCGCCCCACCACCCGCCGGCTCCAGGCGTCCACCACTACCGCCAGGTAGAGGAATCCGGCCAGGTTGGGACGAGATCCCGGCTTCCTGCATCAGCCGAGCGACACGATTCTCCCCGACCCGTTCACCGTCGTCCCTGAGTTCCGAAAAGATCCGGGGCGCGCCGTAGGTCTCGCAGCTGTCCTTGAGGGTTGAGGCGGGGACGACGTCGATGGGCGGCGGGACGGGGGCGGATGGCGGATGGCGGATGGCGGATGGCGGATGGCGGATGGCGGATGGGTCGCGGCGCGGGTGAAATTGGACATCGACCCCTCTTCCGCCGCGCCGTTGCCCGATTTTACTCGGATTTCGCACATCATCGGGAAACGAGCTCGACCCACTCGGCCGCCGTTGGCCGATCTTGTTCGAATTGCGGGAGAAATTGGCCAACGAGAGAGCGACACCGCCCTCATTGTCCAATTTCGTCCATGCACCGCGTCCCACGCCGCGTCCCCCCGACGTGGGCGCCGGAGGAACGGCCCCGCTGAGCCGTCCAACGCCGCGTCCCCCCGCGTGGCCCCGGAGCAACGGCCCGCTGCGCCGTCCCCGCCACGGAGAGGCCGCCTCAGCCTCAACCTCAGCCTGCCCAGCCTCAGCCTCAGCCTCAGCCTCAGCCTCAGCCTCAGCCTAATTCCCGGCACGATTCCTGATCCCTGCAACCCCGTATCGATTCTCGAACCGAAGGTGAAAATCATGGGCGGAAAGCGACCCGACCAGTACCAGATCGACCCCGACGAGGCCGGCGCGACGGACCACAAGAACCGGCCCGATACGCCGAACGAGGCGCGGCCGGACAAGGAGCTCTATGGCCGCGTGATGAAGGGCGAGGACGGCGTGGCCCACGAGGAGGCGCCCGAGACGTCGACGCCGCCGGACACGCCGAAGGAGTAGGTGGAGAACTCCGTGGAAACGTGGTGGACACCCGGTGCAAAACGGGTGGACAACCGCGCTTTTCCGCGCGGTCGCGCCACTTCCAGCTTTCCACAGAAAAACCCCTTGACCCCCCGTATATAGGGGTTGTATACTAGCGGTCCCACAACATGTAGTGGGAGGCGGCGTACTGGGCAGACCCGAGGGAATCCACGGGGAACGGCCCACCCCCGCGCCGTCTTGCGACCTCCGCCCGGAGCCCGGGCAAGGCCCAGGGAGAAGCGCTTCACGCGAGGGTTTCACGCCCCCGTTTCATTCGATTCGCCATCGTACAGCGCACCGCACCGAGGAAAGTCATGACCCAGCACGCCGCCTCCCCGTCCACCGCGAGCCGTGTCCCGGCCGCGAACGTCCTCCCGGACGACCTGCCCACCGCAAAGCTGTCGGACAACGCGCGCATCATCCTGGCGCGACGCTACCTGAAGAAGGACGAGGCCGGCGAGCCGGTTGAGACGCCGGAGGAGATGTTCTGGCGCGTCGCCCGTGTGGTCGCGGAGGAGGACCGGAAGTTCGGGGCGAGCGAGGGGGCGATCGACGCGCTGGCGCGGGAGTTCTACCGGCTGATGACGGAGGGTCTGTTCGAGCCGAACTCGCCGACGCTGATGAACGCGGGGCGTCCGCTGGGACAGCTCTCCGCGTGCTTCGTGCTGCCGGTCGAGGACGCGCTGTCGAACGGGAAGAACGGAATCTACGACACGCTGCGCTCGATGGCGCTGGTGCACCAGTCGGGGGGCGGGACGGGCTTCGGGTTCAGCCGGCTGAGGGCGCAGAACGACGTCGTCCGCTCGACCATGGGGGTGGCGAGCGGGCCTGTGTCGTTCATGTCACTGTACGACCAGTCGACGGAGGTGGTGAAGCAGGGCGGGACGCGGCGCGGCGCCAACATGGGTATCCTGCGCGTCGACCATCCGGACATCCGTGGGTTCATCACGTGCAAGAGCGACGTGACGAAGATCACGAACTTCAACATCTCGGTGGCGGTGACGGACGCGTTCATGGCGGCGGTCCGGGACGAGACGGACTACGACCTGATCAACCCGCGCACGGGGGACGTGGTGGGGCAGGAGAACGCCCGGGAGATCTTCGATATGATCGTGCGGGGCGCGTGGTCGACGGGGGAGCCGGGCGTGTTCTTCATCGACCAGGCGAACGTGTACAACCCGGTGCCGCACCTGGGCGGGTACGAGGCGACGAACCCGTGCGGTGAGCAGCCGCTGCTGCCCTACGACGTGTGCAACCTGGGATCTGTCAACGTGGGGGCGTTCGCTCTGGAGGACGCGCCGGCGGACGCGCCGCTGCAGGAGAAGGTGGACTGGGACGCGCTGCGGCAGGTTGTGCACGTCGCCACGCACTTCCTGGACAACGTGATCGACGCGAACCAGTACCCGCTGGCGGAGATCCACGACCTGGCGCACCGCATCCGCCGCATCGGGCTCGGCCTCATGGGCTGGGCGGACCTGCTCGTGCGCGTCGGCGTGCCGTACGACAGCGACGAGGGCGTCGCGTTCGCCCGCAAGCTGCAGTGGTTCCTGGACGAGGAGTCGAAGAACGCGTCGGAGAAGCTGGCGGACGTGCGGGGCGTCTTCCCGGAGTGGGAGCAGAGCATCTGGGGGCCGGACGACACGTGCGCCCGTCGCTCCGACGGCAGCCGCGTGCGCCCGGAGCGGAAGCTGCGCAACTGCAACCTGACGACGGTGGCTCCGACGGGCACGATCTCCATCATCGCCGACTGCTCCGGCGGCATCGAGCCGCTCTTCGCGGTGGCCTTCATGCGCAACCAGGCGGGCGTCATGATGCCGGATGTGAACCAGGACTTCGTGCGGCTGGCGGAGGAGCAGGGCTGGTACTCCGAGGCGCTGATGCAGCGCATCGCGGAGGAGGGGCACATTCACTTCGAGGAGGTGCCCGCGGACGTGCAGCGCGTGTTCGTCACGGCCCACGACGTGACGCCGATCTGGCACATCCGCATGCAGGCGGCCTTCCAGGAGTTCGTCGACTCGGCGATCTCGAAGACGTGCAACTTCCCGCGCGAGTCCACCGAGGACGACGTCCGGGAGATCTACCTGAAGGCGTGGGAGCTCCAGTGCAAGGGAGTGACGGTCTATCGGGACGGCTCCCGGCCGATGCAGGTGCTGTCCACGGGCAAGACGGGGAAGGAAGAGGCGACCGTGGAGGCGAGCGCCGCCGTTTCGGACCTCGAGGCCCAGCTCGCCGACGCCCGGGAGAAGCTGCACCGGCTCGAGCAGGAGCGGGAGGAGCTGCTGACGGAGCTGTCGCAGCACGAGTCGGCGCATCAGAAGCGGCACCGTCGCCCGCGCCCGTCCGTCCTGCACGGCACCACGCGGCGCATGAACAGCCCCCTCGGGGACCTGTACGTCACCATCAACGAGGACGAGCGGGCCCGGCCCTTCGAGCTGTTTGCGACGCTGGGCAAGGCCGGCGGCGCGGCCATGGCCGACGTCGAGGCCATCGGCCGCCTCGTCTCCCTCGCCCTGCGCAGCGGCATCACGCTCCAGCAGATCTACGGACAGCTGCGCGGCATCTCCTGCGACCGCGCCGTCGGCTTCGGTCCGAACAAGGTGCTGTCGGTGCCGGACGCCATTGCCCAGGCCATGGTCCAGCACGAGCAGGAGAAGGCCGGCATCCAGCAGGAGCTGCCCATCGGTCAGGCGACGTCGCGGCCGGCGGCCTCGCCGGCGGCTTCCGCGCAGACGTCCGCGGCCCCGGCGTCGTCCATCGACGACAGCTACGATCCGGGCGAGACGTTCATCGGCACCTGCCCCGAGTGCTCCTCGGACCTGCGCTTCGCCGAGGGGTGCGTGAAGTGCCTGGCGTGCGGGTACAGCGAGTGCGGGTGAGGCGGCGGGGGGTGGGCGGCTGAACGGAGAGGGGCCGTGGCGATTACGGAATACCTGACCCTGGGTCGGCGCGGGGGGCACCGCTCGTGAGCGGCGCGCCGGCGCCAGTGGAGGCGGCAGCCTCGCCGGCGCCACGGGAGCTGACGCTCCGGGGGCTCGTGCTCGGGGCGCTCATCACCACCCTCTTCACCGCGGCGAACGTCTACCTCGGCCTCCGGGTCGGGCTGACGTTCGCCTCCTCCATCCCGGCGGCGGTCATCTCCATGGCGATCCTGCGCAACGTGCGGGACTCGTCGATCCTCGAGAACAACATCGTGCAGACGGTGGCGTCGGCGGCGGGCACGCTGTCGGCCATTATCTTCGTGCTCCCGGGGCTGGTCATCATCGGCTGGTGGAACGGCTTTCCCTTCTGGCAGTCGTTCCTGGTGTGCGTGAGCGGCGGCGTGCTGGGCGTGCTGTTCACGATCCCGCTGCGCCGGGCGCTGGTCACCACGTCGGACCTGCCGTACCCGGAGGGCGTGGCGGCGGCGGAGGTGCTGCGGGTCGGCTCCGGCACGCGGCGCGGCGTCGTGGACGAGACGGGGGAGGCGGGCGAGGGGCTCGTGGCGGTAACGCTGGGCGCCGTCGCCTCCGGCGGTCTCGCGATCCTGACCGCGACCCGCATCGCCGCCGCCGAGGTGGCGGGCTTCTTCCGCGTCGGCGCCGTCGGCGCCTCGGGCTTCAGCGTCGCGTGGTCCCTCGCGCTGCTCGGCGCCGGGCACCTGGTGGGGCTGTCCGTCGGCATGGCGATGCTGCTGGGCCTGCTCATCGCCTGGGGCGTCGCGGTGCCGTGGCTGACGGCGCTGAGCCCCGCCGCGCCTGGCGTCGCCCTCGGCGCCCACACGATGCAGGTGTGGAGCACGCAGGTGCGCTTCATCGGCGCGGGCACGATCGGCGTGGCGGCCATCTACACACTGGCGACGCTGACGAAGCCCGTCGTCGGCGGCCTCGTCAGCACGCTCGCGGCCTCTCGCCGCCCGGCGGGCGGCGACGAGCTGGACCGCGATCTGTCCCCCCGCTGGATCCTGCTGCTGACGGCCGGCTCCATGGTCGTGGCGACGTGGCTCGCCGTCTCCTTCGTGCGCTCGACGATCCTCGCCCCGGACGCCGCGCGGCTGGCGGCCGTCGCCGTGCCGTTCGTGCTGGTCGGCGGATTCATCATCGCGGGGATCTGCGGCTACATGGCCGGGTTGATCGGCGCCTCCAACAGCCCGGTCTCGGGCGTGGGCATCCTCAGCATCGTCGTGTGCGCGTCGGCGGTCGCGTTCGTGGTGCCGCCGGCGGCGGACTCGGCGACGCCCCTCGTCGCCTTCTCCCTCTTCGTCACGGCGATCCTGTTCGCGTGCGCGACGATCTCGAACGACAACCTCCAGGACCTGAAGACGGGCCAGCTCGTCGGCGCCTCGCCCCGTCGGCAGCAGATCGCCCTCATCGTCGGCGTGGTCGCCGGCGCGGCGGTGATTCCGTGGGTGCTGGACCTGCTCGCCCACGCCTACGGCTTCGCCGGCGCGCCGAACGTGGACGTCGTCGCCCTGAACCCGCTGCCCGCGCCGCAGGCGACGCTGATCTCCGCCCTCGCCCAGGGCGTCATCGGCGGCAACCTGGAGTGGGGGATGATCGGGATCGGGGCGGCCATCGGCGTCGCCATCATCCTCCTCGACACCGCCATGGGGGCGCTGAAGAAGCTGCGCATCCCGCCCCTGGCCGTCGGGATCGGGATCTATCTGCCCATGTCGGCCGTGTTCGCCGTGGTCATCGGCGCCGTGATCTCCCACGGGTACCGGCGCCGCACGCGAGATGTGGCGGATCCGGAGCGCGCGGAGCGGCTCGGCACCCTCGTCGCCTCCGGCCTCATCGTAGGGGAGAGCCTGTGGGGCGTGCTCAACGCCGGGCTGATCGTGGGGCTCTCGAAGGAAGCGCCCATCGGGCTCGTGCCGGCGGACTTCGGCGCCGCGCCCTGGATCGGGCTGGTCTGCTTCGGCGGGTCGATCGTCTGGCTGTACGGCTGGATGCTGCGGAAGGTGCGCAGTGCCTGAGAGCGCCGCGAAGTACGCCTGACGGATGCAGGACCGCGGCGCGCCGCCCGGGGACGGCCGTCGCGGGTAGTCGCAGGACCGGCGCATGGGGGCGCCGGGCAGCAACGCAGGGACGCAGTACGAAGTACGCAGCAACGCAGCAGGCGGCGCCGGGTCCGGTGACGAAGCCGGCCCGGCGTTCGCCTTGTATTCGCGCATCCTCGCGCATCCTTTCCTCCGTTCCTCCGTTCCTCCGTGTCTCCGGCTCGGGATCCATCGGCAGCCGGGGTGCGGTGCGGGCGCCGGTGAGCCTGCGCCGGCGAGCCTGGCACGGGCGAGGTTCAGTTGGGGGAACCCCTGCTTCTCGCCCGCATATCACCGTGGGCCCCCGGAATGGCGCCGGAGGGCCCTCTCCTTCACATCGACAGGCATGATGACAAAGACCCTTTGCGCGGCCGTTCTCCTCGCAGGACTGGGCGTTCCGCTGGCGACGAGGACTCCTCCGCTGCGGGCCCAGCAGCCCGCCGGGGAGAGGCTCACCGTCGAGGAGATCTTCGGCGGATCGACGCTGAGCCCCGACCGCTTCGAGATGGCCGGCTGGCTCGGGCCGGACCGGCTGACGTTCATCGAGCGGGACTCGGCGAGCGGCGTCCACGATCTGTGGGCGGCGGACGCGACGACCGGTCGCCGGACGCTGCTGCTGAAGGGCGCGGCGCTGGTGCCGGAGGGCTCGACTCAGCCCATCGACATGGAGCAGGTGCGCTGGTCGGCGGACCAGAAGCGCATCCTTATCTACACGAACTCGCAGAAGGTGTGGCGGCAGCGGACGAAGGGCATCTACTGGGTCTACGACTTCGACGCGAAGTCGCTGACGCCGGTCTCGACGCGTCCGGGGTGGCAGATGTTCGCGAAGTTCTCGCCGTCGGGGGACCGGGTCGCCTTCGTGCGCGACCGGGACCTGTGGGTCACCGATCTGGCTACGGGGGCGGAGACGCGCCTGACCACGAGCGGCGAGCGGGGGCTGATCAACGGGACGTTCGACTGGGCGTACGAGGAGGAGCTGGACCTGCGGGACGGCTGGCGCTGGAGCCCGGACGGGAAGCGCATCGCGTTCTGGCAGCTCGACCCCTCCGAGGTCCGGGACTTCTTCCTGATCAGCCTCGATTCACTCTACCCCCGCCTCGACACGATCCCGTACCCGAAGGCGGGGGAGCGGAACTCGACGGCGCGCGTCGGCGTCGTGCCCGCCGGCGGCGGCGACGTCACGTGGATGCAGACGGGCGACGATCCCGACGTGTACCTCGCGCGCATGGACTGGGCGGCGTCGCCTTCCGAGCTCGTCATCCAGCGCATGAACCGGCACCAGAACCGCATCGACGTGCTCCTGGCCGACGCGGCGACGGGCGCGGTGCGGACGCTCCTCAGCGACACGGACTCCGCCTGGGTCGACGTCGACGACGACCTGACGTGGATCCGCGGCGGCCGCCAGCTCGTGTGGTCCAGCGAGAAGGACGGATGGAACCACCTCTACCTCTACGACCGCAGCGGGAAGCTCGTGCGGAAGCTCACCCCGGGGCCGTGGGAAGTGACGGCGTTCTACGGGATCGACCCGTCGGAGAAATGGGCGTACTACCAGGGCACGGCGGCCGGACCCACCGAGCGGCAGATCTACCGGGTGCCGCTTGCCGGCGGCTCGCCGCAGCGGCTCACGGAAGAGCCGGGCACGCACTCGGCCGCATTCGGGCCCCACATGCGCTACGCGGTCGAGACCTTCTCGGCGTTCGGCACGCCCCCCGTCTATCGGCTCGATCGTGCGGACGGCACGGTCGTGCGCACCCTCCTCGACAACGGCGCCGTCAGGCGACGTCTCGCCGCGCACGATCTCGGCTCCGCCCGCTTCTTCCGCCTGCCCACGCCGCGGGGCGACACGCTCAACGCGTGGATGATCCGCCCGCCGGACTTCGACGCGTCGAAGACGTACCCCGTCCTCATGTATGTCTACGGCGGGCCCGGCTCGCAGATGGTCACCGACGCATGGGGCGGCGACCGCTGGCTTTGGCACGAGATGATGGCGGAGAAGGGCTACGTCGTCGTCTCCGTCGACAACCGTGGGACCGGCGCCCGGGGCCGGGACTTCAAGAAGCAGACGTACCTCGATCTCGGAGCGCTCGAGGCCGCCGACCAGGTCGCCGCCGCCCGCTGGATCGGCAGCCAGCCGTGGGCCGACGCGTCCCGCATCGGCATCTGGGGATGGAGCTACGGCGGCTACATGACCCTCGTGTCCCTCGAGTCCGGCGGCAGCGTCTTCCGCACCGGACTCGCCGTCGCCCCGGTCACCGACTGGCATTTTTACGACTCCATCTACACCGAGCGCTTCATGCGCACGCCCGAGGAGAATCCCGAGGGCTACCTGCGCAGCGCCCCACTGAAGCACGTCGACCGCATCGACAGCGATCTGCTCCTGGTCCACGGCACCGGCGACGACAACGTGCACGTGCAGAACAGCTATCGCCTCATCGACGCCATGGTCGCCGCGGACATCCCCTTCGACCTCATGATCTATCCCGGCCGCACCCACGCCATCAGCGAGAAGCCCGGTACGCGGGTGCATCTTTACCAGAAGATGACCGCCTGGCTGGACACGCATCTGGCGATGCGCGAAAACGGGGAGACGGGTGGGAAGACACCCCGGTAGGGCGGGGCAGCGGGGGCGCAGTTCGGGCGCCGCGTGCGATGGACCGACTGCGGGTTCGGATGCCCGGGCGGCGCCTGCGCCGGATCGGCTGCGGGAGTCCGGCAGGATTCGCCGCGGGGGATTCGACGCGGCAGGATCCGCCGCGGGGGCGGCCGTTCCCACGCCCGTGTCGCATCCGGCCTCGAAACGCGGCTGGATCCGACGCGGCCCGGACGCGGTGCGGCCCCGCGTCGGATCGTGCCGCCATTCGCGGCCAGATGTGACAGGGAGTGTCGGAAGAGCCGTCGCGCGGCGGATCCTGCCGCGTCCAAGTCCTCCCGGCGGACGCCCCGCCCGGCGGACGCCCCTCCCGGCGGACGCCCTACCGATAGACCTGCCGGTACTCCTGGAACCTGCCGTCGGGGGTGCGGGTGAGCAGGCGATCGTAGGGGGCCGCGTCCCACTTGAGGGCGTAGACGGTCTGGCCCTGGACGCTGCCGACGCTGGTCAGATCGGCCTCGGTGACGTTCTCGAACGACGTCGCCGAAGGCACCCACGTGGTGCTGTCGACCTCGATGGCGGCCGGGATTCCGGGGGGCGGGGTCGGCTCGATCCGTGCAGTCTGCTCCAGGAGCGGAAGCGCGAGCTCACTGTCCGCCTGCTCGAGCGGCTGATTGACGGCGTAGCTGGCCCCCATGTTCTGGCACGCGCCCAGCGCGAGCACGGCGGCGGCGGAGGCCGCGATCCTGACGGTACGACGCATTCCCTGACTCCCTGGTTGACGAGCGGTTGTACTCCGCGTCATGATCGTTGGCCGCGCGGCTGACGGCAACCGGCAGGCCTCGAAGAATCCTGAGCGAGAGGAATCCACATGCGCATCACCCTCGATCCCGTACCCCTCGTACTCGGCATCTACGCCTATGTCGGCGACGTGCTGGCGGAAGCCGCGGGGCGCCGGGAGGAGGGCGATCCGGAATCCCTCGGCCGTCGCTTCGGCCGCCAGCGCGAAGAGGCCGCGGACCGCGAGCTCCAGAAGCTCGTTCGCGCCCTCCAGAGCGGCGTGAAGACGGCCGACAAGCTGCTCAAGAAGACGAACGACGTGTGGAAGATTTCCCGCGAGACGGATCTCGTCAACCTGGTGGTGCTGCCCCGGGGCGAGGAGCCCGAGCCGCGGGCCTACGTGCTGCTCAAGCCCGAGGACATCCGGCGCATTCTCGGCGCCGTCCGGGGCGCCGCGGAGGGCGCCGGCGAAGACGCGGCGGTGGTCGGGGAGCTGGACGAGGCCGCCGCGTCCATTGACGGCCGCCCCGGTGACTACTACATGTTCGGCTTCGACCCCTTCTGATCGTCCCCCGAGGGCCCCATCCGCCCCCCCGCAGCAACTCCCGCCGCTCCCCAAGCCCCAGCCCAAGCCCCAGCCCAAGCCCTAGCCCCAGCCCCAGCCCCAGCCCCAGCCCGAACCCTCAGCCTCAGCCTCAGCCTCAGCCTAAGCCTCAGCCTCCTCCTCCATGTCCTCCTCGAACATCGGGCTCAGCTCCCGCCAAAGCCGCTCCACCTCCTGGCGCATCGTCCGCACCCGTTCCTCCGTCTCGGGCGAATCCTTGAGGTGGTACCGGGCCGCGCTCAGGGCGGAGAACGCACGCCACAGCGCCGAGCTCGCCGGCGTCCGGTCACCGCGCCGCCGCTTTTCGTTGCTGAGCCGAGCCAGCATCCATTCGGTGAATTCGTCGTCGACGAGCATCACGTCGCCGTCGCCCTTCGCCTCGTCCTCCACGAACTTCTGGAGCTTTCGCTTGAAGCTGCGGGGCACGCCGGCAATGACGTAGACGTGCAGGTCGTCCCTCTCGAGGATCTCCCAGCCCATCGTCCATCCTTTCTCCGATTGTCAGCGCCCGGCCCGCGGCCGGTGCGCCGGATTCCGTCGGTGTCGGCCGCCGAAGCGACCCTGTCGGCCGCCGCGGCGGCCCCCCATCCGCCGCCGAAGCGGCCCTCCTCACCCAAGCCCGAGCCCAAGCCCGAGCCCCAGCCCCAGCCCCAGCCCAAGCCCCAGCCCCAGCCCCAGCCCCAGCCTAAGCCTCAGCCTAAGCCTTAGCCTCAGCCTAGCGAAGCCAACAGCCTCTCCCCCAGCACCTCCACCTGCCATCTCCGCATCCCGGGCACCTGCGCGAGCGCTTCGGGGGAGTCGGGCTCTGCGCGGGCGATGTGCTCGAGCTGCCAGCGGGGCAGCATGAACCCGCGGTCGAGGCCAAGCTCCTTGGCGGCGGCGTCGCGGACGGCCTTGAGCCGATCGACGCGCGCCTCCTCCTCCGGGTCGTACGGGCGCCGGGGCCCGGACGGCGGCCGCCGAGGCAGGTCCGACTCGGGGATGCGCCGGGCGCTGTCCACGGCGGAGAGCAGCGGATCGCTCCAGCGGGAGGCGACGCCGCCGCTCACCTCCGAGACGTTCTTGAGCTCGCCGGTGCTGGCGGGCATCTCCCGGGCGACGCCCACGAGGACGTCGTTGGACACGACGCGGAAGGGGGCCGCGTCCCGCCGCTGCGCCTCCTCGTCGCGCCAGCCGTAGAGCTCCCGCAGGGCGCCGAGCTGCTGGGGCGAGAAGTCGCGGGCGCCCTTCATGCGCAGGAACGCGTCCGAGTCGTCGGACTCCTCCCAGCGCAGGTCCTCCAGCAGGCGGAAGTCCTCCTCCGCCCACGGCAGCCGGCCGAGGGAGACCAGCCGGTCCCGGAGGATGTCCCGGAGCTCGGGCAGGTGGCGCGTGTCCTCGGCTGCGTAATCCAGCATGGGCTGCGGAAGCGGGCGCTTCGCCCAGTCGGCGCGCTGGTACTTCTTGGCCAGGCGCAGGCCCAGGTGCTTCTCGAGCAGGGAGGCCAGCCCGATGGCCGGCTCCCCGAGGAACTGGGCGGCGACCTTCGTGTCGAAGAGGCCGCGGATCGTGACGCCGAAGTCCCGATTCAGGATGCGCAGGTCGAAGTCGGCGTCGTGGAAGATCGTTTCCACGGCCGGGGTCGTCGAACACGCCCTCCAGGCCGCCGAGGTCGTCCGTCGCCAGCGTGTCGACGAGCCAGGTGTCCTCGCGCGTCGAGAGCTGCAGCAGGCACACCGTGTCGCGGTAGCGGTGGTAGCCCGCCGCCTCGGTGTCGGCGCCGACGAGCGGCGCGCCGCGGACGCGGTCCGCGAGGCTGCGCAGCTCTCCCGTTTCCTGTATGAATTTCACGCGTTTGGCCTCGTGCAAGACGTCTGCCGGATCGTTTGCGTGCCCGCCGTCCGGCGTCTAGGATTCGCGGCGTCGCCCCCTGACCCCGGAGGACCGCCCGTGAACTGGATCCAGCGCTCGCTGTCGGCCGGCGCCGTCGCCCTGCTCGCCCTCGCGCCCGCAGCGGCGTCGGCGCAGGACGCGTTCCCGGCCCTGCGCACCGCCATCGAGCGGCGCCTCGCGAGCTATCACGGGACCGCCGGCGTCGTCGTCATGGACCCGAACACCGGCGAGACCCTCGCCATCCGCGGCGACGAGCCCTTTCCCACGGCCAGCATCATCAAGGTGCCGATCCTGGTGGAGCTTTTCCACCAGGTAGAATACGGCAAACTGCACCTGGATGATCCGCTGACCATGCTGGACGTGGACCGTCAGCCGGGCTCGGGCGTGCTCCAGTTCATGCAGGCGCCCTTCCGACTTACGGTGGGCGACGCCGCCGCGCTCATGATCGCCGTATCCGACAACACGGCCACGAACCTGATCATCGACGAGCTGGGCATCCGGAACGTGAACGAGCGAATGGACTCCCTCGGTCTGCCGCGCACGACGCTGCACAGCAAGACGTTCCTCCGCTCCACGTCCATCGCCATGGACTCGTCGAAGGTCTATGGCCTGGGGGTGACGACGCCCCTCGAGATGGCGAAACTATTGGCTATGATCTATCGAGGCGAGGCCGTGTCTCCGGAAGCGTCGGCGAAAATGCTCGATCTGCTGAGGAATCAGGTGTACGATCTGGGCCTGCCGCGGCACCTGCCGGACCGGGTCGTCGTGGCCCACAAGACGGGGGAGATCGAGCACGCCCGGCACGATTGCGGCGTGCTCCTGGACCCGGACCGTGACCTCGTCGTGTGCGTGCTCACGAAGGACAACGAGGACACGTCGTGGCGCGCCGACAACGCCGCCTATCTGCTCCACGCCGACGTCGCGAAGCTCGCCTGGGACGCCCTGGTGGCGGCGCACTGACGCGGCGTTCGGACGCAACGCAAGGGAGAGCCTGTGCGCACCAAGATCGTCTCGACGGTGGGACCGTCCACCGCCTCCGCGGAAACCATCATCGCCCTGGCCCGCGCGGGCGTCGACGTGTTCCGCATCAACTTCGCCCACGGCCAGCACGACGAGCACGAGCGCGTCATCCGCTGGGTGCGGCAGGCCGGCGCCGAGCTGGCCAAGCCCCTCGCCGTCCTCGCCGACCTGGCGGGCCCGAAGATCCGCATCGGGGACCTGGCCGAGCCGTTCGGGTTGGTCGAGGAGACGACGGTCACGCTGGCGCCGGAGGCGGAGGCGAAGGAAGGCGAGATCCCGACGACGTACGCGGACCTGGCCGCCGACGTGCGCGTCGGAGGCCGCGTGCTGCTGGACGACGGCCTCATGGAGCTGGTGGTCGAGCGCGTCGAGGCGCCGCGCGTCTACGCCCGCGTGATCCGCGGCGGCATGCTGAACGCGCACAAGGGCATGAACCTGCCGGGCGCCAGCGTGAGCGCTCCGTCGCTCACGCAGAAGGACATCGCCGACCTGCGCTTCGCCATCGCCCACGGCGTCGACTACATCGGTCTGTCCTTCGTGCAGCGGGCCGAGGACGTGATGGACCTGCGCCGGCGGATCCCGGAAGGTCCGCTGGTGGTGGCGAAGATCGAGAAGGACGTCGCCGTCGAGAACATCGAGAAGATCCTGGTGGCGACGGACGCCGTCATGGTCGCCCGTGGGGACCTGGGCGTGGAGCTGCCCTTCGAGCAGGTGCCCATCGCCCAGAAGCGCATCATCCAGCTCGCGAACCTGTACGGCCGCCCGGTCATCACCGCCACGCAGATGCTGGAGTCGATGGTGAACGTGCCGCGGCCGACGCGGGCGGAGGTGAGCGACGTCGCCAACGCGCTCTTCGACGGGACCGACGCCGTCATGCTGTCCCAGGAGACGGCCATCGGCCGCTACCCGGTGCTGGCGGTCGAGGCCATGGCGCGGATCGGCGCGGAGATCGAGCGGTCGAGCGCGTTCGAGCAGGGGCCGAAGTACGACATCCCGATCCTGGAGAACCTGCGGGCCGGGGCCACGCCGACGGAGCACGCCGTGGCGGCGGCGACGGTGGAGGCGGTCCGGCTGCTGGGTGCTCCGGCGATCGTGACGCTGACGACGACGGGCTTCTCGGCGCGCCTGGTCTCGTCCTACCGGCCGCCGGTCCCGATCATCGCCGTGTGCGATCGGGAGGTCACGTTCCGCCAGCTCGCGCTGGTCTGGGGCGTGCACCCGGTGCTGTGGGACGGGGACGTCACGTACGGCGGCATGCTCGAGGCGGCGCGGCAGTTCCTGGTCCGCCAGGGCATCGCCCAGCGCAGCGCCCGCGTGGTCGTCACGGCGGGCTACCCGTTCCACGTGCGCGGCACGACGAACATGATGCGCGTCGAGGTCCTGTGAAGCTTCGCTTCCTCGGCACCGGCACGTCCTTCGGCGTGCCCGTCGTGGGATGCGAGTGCCCGCGCTGCACGTCGGGCGACCCCCGGGACCGGCGCACGCGCCACGCCGCGCTGCTGGAAGGCGACGACGGCCGCCGCGTGCTCGTCGACACCCCGCCCGAGCTGCGCCTCCAGCTCCTGGACGCCGGCGTCGACGACCTGGACGCCCTGTGGATCACCCACGAGCACGCGGACCACACGGCCGGGCTCGACGACCTGCGCATCTTCTCCGCCCGCCGGCGCGAGCCCTTTCCCGCCTGGACCGCCGAGCCCGTCGCCCGCATCCTGCGCCAGCGCTTCGCCTACATCTTCGACGCGGGCGTGCGGCCGCCGGAGGGCACGACCAAGCCCGAGCTCCGGCTGCACACGTTCGAGCCTTTCGAGGCCGTCGACGTCGCCGGCTTCACCATGCTGCCGCTGCCCGTGCCCCACGGCGACATCGACGTCTACGGCTTCCGCACGGGCCGCCTCGGCTACCTCACGGACGTCGGCAGCGTCCCCGCGCGCGTCCGCGAAGCCCTGCGCGGCGTCGACGTGCTCGTCCTCTCGGCGCTCTGGTTCGGTCGGCCGCACCCGACGCACCTGACGGTCGAACAGGCCGTGGACGTGGCCCGGGACATCGGCGCGGAACGGACCTTTCTGACGCATCTGACGCACCGGGTCGGGCACGCCGAGCTGCAGGAGAAGCTGCCGACGGGCGTCGCCCCGGCCCACGACGGACTGACCCTCACGATCTGAGCGACCATGGCCCAGCCCCTCGATCTCGACTTCGCCAACATGCTCGCGCCGCAGCTCGGCGGCCGGGGCATCGACCCCGACAGCCTGGACCGCGCGGCCGACGACTTCAAGGAGGTGCACCGCGCCTTCCGCGCCCGGGCCGACGCCGGCGAGCTGGGCTTCCTCGAGCTGCCGTCCCAGACGGAGACGGTGGAGCAGATCCGGCGCATCGCGGACGCGCTGGCCGGCGTCAACGAGGTCGTCGTCGTGCTCGGCATCGGCGGCTCCGCCCTCGGCACCATCGCCATGCGGGACGCCCTGCTGCCGCCCTTCTGGAACGAGCTGGACGACGAGGCCCGGGACTACTTCCCCCGCCTGTACGTCCTCGACAACGTGGACCCGTCCACCGTCGGGCCCCTCCTCGACCGGCTGCCCCTCGGCCGCACCCTCTTCGACGTCGTCTCCAAGTCCGGCACGACCGCCGAGACCATGTCCCAGTTCCTCATCGTCCGGGACCGCCTCGTCGCTGCGCTGGGCGACGACGGCTACCGCAGCCAGCTCCTCTTCACCACCGATCCGGAGAACGGCGTGCTCCGTCGCCTCTCCAAGGAGGAGGGGATCACGGCGCTGCCCGTGCCGCCGAACGTGGGCGGCCGCTTCAGCGTCCTCTCCGCCGTCGGCCTGCTCCCCGCCGCCATGGTCGGCATCGACATCGACGGCCTCCTCGGGGGCGCACGGGACATGATCCGCCGCTGCGACTCCGGCGAGCTCCTCGAGAACCCCGCCGGCCTCTTCGCAGTCCTCCAGCACGCGGCCGCCACCGAGAAGGACGCGCCCGTGCAGGTCATGATGGCCTACAGCGACCGCCTGTACGGCGCCGCCGACTGGTTCCGGCAGCTTTGGGCCGAGAGCCTGGGCAAGCGACAGGACCGGCAGGGCAGGGACGTCTTCCGCGGCCCCACGCCCGTGAAGGCGCTGGGCGCCACGGACCAGCACTCCCAGGTCCAGCTCTACATGGAGGGCCCCTTCGACAAGACGATCACGCTGCTGTCCGTCGAGGACCTGGGCGACGACGTGGCCATCCCCGAGGGCCAGTACGCCGACATCGACGCCCTCGCCTATCTCGGCGGCAAGAGCCTCGGCCGTCTGCTCCACGCCGAGCGCAGGGCCACCGCCGCCGCCCTGGCCCGCCACGGCCGCATGAACATGACCCTCACGCTGCCGGACGTGTCCGCCCATTCCCTCGGCCAGCTCTTCATGCTCCTCGAGATCGCCACCGCGTACTCCGGCGAGCTCTACGACGTGAACCCCCTCGACCAGCCTGGAGTCGAGCTCGGCAAGCGCCTCACGTACGGGCTCATGGGACGGAAGGGCTACGCGTCCGAAGAGGGTGAGTCGGAGGCCGGCGCGTCGGAGGGCGACGGCGCTTGATAGCCTTCGCCGGCTCGAGCTCGGCGTCGAGCTGGGCTACCGGGTGGAGGAGGGGCGCTGGGGCCGGGACGAGCTGGCGGGCGCCGAGGAGGCGTTCGCCACGAGGACGGGCCAGGGCGTCGTGCCCATCACGTCCCTCGACGGACGCGCGTTCCCGGCGTCCGAGGCTGCGCCCCGGCTCTTCGACGCGTACTGGCGCCGGGTGGCGGAGGAGGCGGAGTAGCCCCGCACGGCCCGGGGAACGGATGTTGCACCTGCTGACCGCCTCTCACGCCGGCAGGAGAACCAGCGACGCCGCACATGCCCGAACTCGACACCCGGGGTACCCTCACCGAAGACGCGATCCTCGCGACCCGCTACCGGTCCGCGAGCCGCATCGCCGATGACCTCAGCCACGAGATCAAGAACCCGCTCCACGCCATGGTCATCAACCTGGAGCTGGTCAAGCGGAAGATCGTATCCGGCGAAGCGGAAGCCGCGCTGCAGCGGGCCGCGATCGTGGAAGAGGAGGTGCGGCGGGTGCACCGGCTGACCGATTCCGTGCTGCGGCTGCTCCGCCCCTCCCCCGAGCCTGCCACGCCCGTCGACGTGGACACCGTGCTGGCGGACCTGCTGCCGGTGCTGGAGGCGGCGGCCAAGGTCGCCCGGGTCCGCTTCGTGGCCGAGCCCCTGGGCGACTTCTGCCGCGTGCGGGCGCTGGCCTCGGACGTCCGCCAGGCGGTGCTCTGCGTGTTCCTGAACGCTCTGGACGCGGCGAGCGCCGGGGCGGAGGCGGGCGGCCGCGAGGGCCGCATCGAGCTGTCCTGCTCCGTCCGCGGGGACAGCGTGCGCATCCGCGTCGCGGACAACGGGCCCGGCGTGCCCGCGGTGGCGGGCGGCCGGCTCGGCGAGCCCGGCTTCACGACGCGACCCGGCGCGGCGGGGATGGGGCTCGCCGTGACCCGGCACCTGCTGGCGGAGGCCGGCGGACGCCTGGAATGGGAGCCCGCTCCCGAGGTTCCGGAGGCGCCCGGCGGGGCCGCTTTCGTCCTCGTATATCCCCGCGTGAACGGCGCTTGACCCTTCGGCGCGATCGGGGGTACCTTCCCTCGGCACCGGGCGGCCCGGCAGTCCTGCACGCCGCCCACCTCCCCGTGTGAAGACCGACTATGAGTGAACCGAAGCTTCTGATCGCCGACGATGAGAAGCACATTGCCGAAGGCCTGCAGATGCTCCTCACCGAGGAGGGCTACGCGGCCGAGATGGCGACGGACGGCGATGAGGCCTGGGAGAAGGTCCGCTCGGGCGAGTTCGGCCTGGTGCTGGCCGATCTGAAGATGCCCGGCATGGGCGGCCTCGAGCTCTTCGCGCGCATGCGGGACGAGAACGTCGACGCCGAAGTCATCATCATCACGGGGAAGGGCACCGTCGATTCGGCCGTCGAGGCCATGCGCAACGGCGCCTACGACTACCTCACCAAGCCGCTGGAGATGGAGCGGCTGAAGGCCCTCATCCCGAAGGCCCTCGACGCCTACAAGGTGAAGACGGCCAACCGGGAGCTGCAGAAGCGGGTCGACAGCCTGACCCGCTACGGCGACATGCTCGGGGAATCGGAGCAGATTCGGGAGATCTACAAGATCCTCGAGGTCGTGGCCCCGTCCAACGCGAGCGTGCTCATCGCCGGCGAGAGCGGCACGGGCAAGGAGCTGGTGGCGAACGCCGTCCACCAGAAGTCGCCCCGGAAGAAGGGCCCGTTCATCGCCCTGAACTGCGGCGCGTTCCCCCGGGAGATCCTGGAGAACGAGCTGTTCGGCCACGAGAAGGGCGCGTTCACGGGCGCCATCGGGGAGAAGCCGGGGTCCTTCGAGCTCGCCGACGGCGGCACGCTCTTCCTGGACGAGGTCGCGGAGATGGAGCCGGACGTGCAGGTGAAGTTCCTGCGCGCACTGGAGCAGCGGAAGTTCCGCCGTCTGGGCGGCAAGAAGGAGATCTCCGTCGACATCCGCGTCATCGCCGCGACGAACCAGGACGTGGACAAGGCGCTGGAGAACGGGGACCTTCGCGAGGACCTGTACCACCGTCTGGCCGTGATCCCCGTGTTCCTGCCGCCGCTGCGCGAGCGGGACGGGGACGTGCGCCTGCTGGCGGAGGAGTTCCTGCGCCGCTTCGCGGCGGACCAGAAGAAGGACATCGACGGGTTCAGCCAGGGCGCCCTCGAGTTCCTCGAGACGTACCGCTGGCCCGGCAACGTACGGGAGCTGAAGAACTCCGTCGAGCGGGCAGTCATCCTGGCCCATGGCCAGCGCATCGAGGCCACGGACCTGCAGCCGAAGCACCTGTCGCTGGACGAGAAGGAGGTCCGCGTCCCCGTCGGCACCTCCCTGGAGGAGTCGAACCGGCTGGTGACGCTCAAGACCTTCGCCTTCACCGGCGGCGACCACGGCAAGACGGCCCGCATCCTGGGCGTGGCCGACGACGAGCTGAAGCGCCGGCTGGCTGCGTACTTGCAGGACGACGGGAACGGAGCCGCGGCGCCCTCGTCGCCGAAGTCGACCGCGTCGAAGGCCTCGAAATCGAAGTCGTCGAAATCGACGTCCGGCGCGTCCAAGTCGAAGTCCGGTGGGTCGAAGTCGTCGAAGTCGTCCGGCTCGAAATCCGGCAGGAAATCGAAATCCAAGTCCACCGCGGCGGCCAAGTAGCCGCCGGCCCCGGGCGGAGGGGCCGCGCCCGCTGGCGCGGACGGACGCTGAGGTGAAAAGGAGCGATCGATGGGAGATCGGGACGAGTGCATCGTGGTCGAGGAGCGGGGCGGGTCCTTCTCCGGGTTCCTGTGGGGCGCGCTGATCGGCGCGGCGGCCATGCTCATGCTGGCGCCGCGCTCAGGGGAGGAGACGCTCCGCCGCCTGTCGGAGACGGGCCGGAAGCTGCGCGGCCGCGCCGAGGGCAGGTGGGACGACGTCGAGTCCACGGTCCGGGACCGCTACGGCGAGGTCCGCAGTGAGGTGGGCGGGCACGTGTCCGCCGCACGCCACGCCTTCGAGACGGGCGTGGATACGGGCCGGCGCGCCGTGCGCGAGACGCGCGACGCCGTCCGCTCCGACTACGAGGCCCGGCGGCCCCGGTCCGACGGCGAATCCGGGACGTCGGAGGACGTCGGATCCGGCGACTGATCCGCCCTCGCCGCCGTCGCCACTCCCATGAGTGAGCCTTCCGGGCGGCAGCTCGAGGGAGCCGCCCCCGGACCCGGCCTGCCCGCCGATCGCAGCCGCTGGTTCCGGGTGCGTCACTTCTTCGCCCTGGTCTACGAGAAGGCCGGCGACGACGAGATCTTCTTCCTGGCCGGCGCCATCGCGTTCAACGTGGTGGTGGCCTTCGCGCCCATGGTCCTCGCCGTGCTCGGCATCGCCGGCACCGTCCTGAGCCTCCACTCCACGGATCCGAGCCAGACGCTCGAGCACATCATCGTCCAGAACCTGCCGCCCCTGGGCGTGGATTCCCGCCAGGCCATCAGCACGTGGCTGGACAACCTCATACACGACGCGCCCAAGCTCATCGGCATCAGCACCATCGTCTTCATGTGGCTGGCGACGCGCCTCATCGGCACGCTCCGCACCGCGCTGCGCCAGGTGTTCGACGTCCACCGCGACCGCGGGATCATTGCCGGCAAGATCTTCGACCTGCGCATGGTCTTCGTCACCGGCCTGCTCTTCACCGTGAACGTCGGCCTCACGCTCGGGCTCGGCCTGCTCCGCAACGCCGGCATGAACGTCCTCGGCTTCCTCGGCGCCGGGCAGGGGCAGATCTCCTTCGTGGAGGCGGCGTGGCCGCGGGTGATCGCCTTCTTCTTCCTCTGGACCACGTTCGTCCTGGTCTACCGCTATCTGCCGGCCCGTCGGACCTCGTGGCGGACGTCCCTCATCGCGGCCACGTTCACGGCCGCCATGTCCGAGGTGCTGAAGGAGGTCTTCGCCTGGTACGTCGGCTCCGTGGCCGACTACGGCTCGACGTACGGCAACGTTGCCGCGTTCATCGTCCTCGTCCTGTGGATCTACTACACGTCCGTGGTGTTCGTACTGGGCGGAGAGGTCGCCCAGGTCACCGCGATGCAGCGCGTGCGAAGGCGGCAGAAGGAGCGGCTGCGGTGAGGCGGCGTCGCCCCGCGCCTACTGCTACGTTCCCCGTTCCCCTACATTCCCGGTCATGAGCAGCAAATCCCCAGACGACGGCCGCAAGGTCGTGGCCCGCAACCGCAAAGCCCTGCATGAGTACGAGATCCTCGACCGCTGGGAGGCCGGGCTCGTGCTGCGCGGGCCGGAGGTCAAGTCCATCCGGGACGCCAAGGTCAACCTGGGGGACGCCTTCGCCCGCGTGGAGAACGGGGAGGTGTGGCTCTACAATCTGCACGTGACGCCCTACAGCCAGGCGACCGCCTGGTCCGCGCCCGACCCCCTGCGCACGCGCAAGCTGCTCATGACGAAGCAGCAGATCCGCAAGCTCGTCGGATCCGTCCAGGAGAAGGGCCTCACCCTCGTCCCTCTGGACCTCTACTTCCGCCGGGGCTACGCCAAGGTCACCCTCGCCCTCGCCCGCGGGAAGAAGCTCCACGACAAGCGCGAATCGCTCAAGCGACGGGCCGCCGAGCGGGACGTCGAGCGCGCCTTCAAGGGACAGCCGTGACGCCGGGGACGCTCCGCAGGCCACGTCCGGCGTCCCGCCTCACGGCCGCCGTCCGGGCGCCGCTCCTTCTCCTGCTCGTCTTTCTGGCGACGTCGCCGGGCGGCATCGCGGCGCAGGCCGCCCCCTCGCTGCGCGTGGTATACGGCGGCGCGCCCCCGGCCGCACCGCGCGCCTTCACGCCCGACACGTCCCGGGGCGCGCCCGCCTACGGCGCCGACGCCCTCGCGGCCGTCGGTGCCACCGTCCGCCTGACCGACTGCGGCGCCCGCGTGCTCCTCCTCGGGGACACGCTGGAGTTCGAGAGCCTCTCACCCTTCGTGGACGGCTCCGTACAGGTGCAGCTGCCCGCCGCCTTCTACCGCCGCGGCGACGCCGCCTTCTGGCCCCGCGCCTTCTTCACCGACTGGCTGCCCGCCCGCTACCCGCAGGTCACGTGGACCGACGGCGCGCTGCGCGTGGGCGGGATCGTGGCCACGGCCGCTGACGCTGCCTCCGCGAAGTCCTCCGCGCCCTCCGCGCGATCCTCCGCGCCCTCCGCGCGAGCTCCGGAGCGGGTGGCGGCCGCGAAGCCCGGCGCCCCGCGCCGCCTCGTCGTCCTGGACGCCGGTCACGGCGGTCGTGACCCCGGCAAGATCGGTCCGGGCGGCGTGCGGGAGAAGGACGTGACGCTGTCCATCGCCACGCGCCTCGAAGGCGTGCTGAAGAGCCGCGGCTACGACGTGCGCATGACCCGCACGGCCGACACCCTCATCGACCTGGCCGACCGGCCGCGCATGGCCAACGACTGGAAGAACGGGCGGCCCGCCGCCCTGTTCATGTCCATCCACGCCAACGCGTTCCGCGGCCACGCCGAGGGCTTCGAGACGTACTTCCTCTCCGACGCCCGGACCGAGGACGAGCGCCGCGTGGCGGAGATGGAGAACGCCGCCGTCGCGTACGAGGAGACGCCCGCCGGCGGTCCGAAGACGGACGTCGGCGCCATCCTGAACTCGCTGCGCAACGACTACTACGTCCACGCGTCCGACGACCTGGCGGAGTCCGTCCAGCGGCGCCTTGCCCGCATCGAGCCGGGGCCGAACCGGGGCGTGAAGCAGGCGGGCTTCCGCGTCCTCGTCGGCGCCTTCATGCCCGCCGTGCTCGTGGAGACGGCGTTCATCTCCGATCGGGACGAGGAGCGCCTGCTGGCGACGGCGGCGTTCCAGCGCCGCATCGCCCAGGCGCTGGCCGACTCCATCGACGACTTCTTCGACGGCCACCAGCACCTGTGGGCCGCGACGGGGACGAAGTGAGCGCGCCGCGCCTCGCCCAGTCCCTCCTCGGCACCACGTTCCAGAACCCGGTACTGCTGGCCGGCGGCACGTGCGGCTACGGCCGGGAGCTGGCGGGCCTGATCGACCTGGACGCCCTGGGCGGGCTGGTAACGAAGTCCGTCACCCCGGAGCCGCGGGCCGGCAACCCCGCGCCCCGGGTGGGCGAGTTCGCCGCCGGCATGATGAACTCCGTCGGCCTGGCGAACGTCGGGATGGACGCGTTCGCCCGTGAGAAGCTGCCGTGGCTCGCGGAGAACCTGCGTTCCGCCCGGGTGCTCGTGAACGTGGCGGGCAAGACGGTGGAGGACTACCCGGCCGTGGTCGAGCGGCTCGACGGGCTGGACGGCTTCCTGGGCTACGAGGTCAACGTCTCGTGCCCCAACGTAAAGGCCGGCGGTGCCGATCTTCTGCACCCGGGACGACCTGCTCACCGAGGTCGTGCGGGCGTGCCGCGCCGCCACGCGCAGGCCGCTCTCCGTGAAGCTTTCGCCGAACGTGCCGGACGTCGGCCACGTCGCGGAGGTGGCGGTGGCGGCGGGCGCCGACGCGCTGACGCTCATCAACACCTTCCCCGGGCTGGTCTTCGACCTCGAGACGCGCCGGCCCGTGCTGGGCGCCGGGACGGGCGGGGTGAGCGGTCCGGCCGTGCTGCCCATGGGCGTGCACGCGGTGTGGCAGGCGCGCCGGCGGGTGGACGTGCCGATCCTGGGCGTGGGCGGCGTGCGCACGGGCGAGGACGCGCTGCAGTACGTGCTGGCGGGGGCGTCCCTCGTGCAGGTGGGAACGGCCTCCTTCGCGGATCCTGGCACCGCGCCTCGTGTATTGAACGAACTCGAACGCTGGCTGCGCCAGGAAGGCATCGGCAGCGTCGCCGAGCTCGTCGGCGCGGGCGCGTTCGAGCGCCCGTAGCTGCTCAACCGGAAAGGGACATGGCGGAGCTCATCGTCGCCCTCGACCTGCCCACCGTGGAGGAGGCCCTCGGCCTCGTCGACGCGCTGGGCAGCTCGGTGGACTTCTACAAGATCGGGACGCCGCTCTTCACCGGGGCGGGCGCCGACGTGGTCCGCGCGGTCCGGGACCGCGACAAGCGCGTGTTCCTCGACCTCAAGTTCCACGACATCCCGAATACCGTGGGCGCGTCCGTATCGAGGGCGGCAGAGCTCGGCGTCGACCTGCTCACCCTCCACGCGTCGGGTGGCAGCGCCATGATGCGCGCGGCCCGGGAGGCCGTGGAGGGCACCGACACCCGGTTGCTCGGGGTGACCGTGCTCACGTCCTTCACCGCCGAGGACGTGGTCGAGGTGTGGGACAAGGAGCTGCGCTCCATCCGCGAGGAGGTGGGGCGGCTCGCGGCGCTGGCCGCGGCCGCCGGGCTGCACGGCGTCGTCGCCTCCGCCCTCGAGGTCGAGCACCTCAAGCGACGCCACGGGGACGGCTTCCTCGTCGCCACGCCGGGCATCCGGCCCGGCGGCGTCGAGGCGGGCGACCAGGCCCGGACCGCAACGCCGGGCGACGCCGTCCGCGCCGGCTCCGACTTCCTCGTCGTCGGCCGGCCGGTCTATCACGCGGCGGACCCGCGCGATGCCGTCGCCCGGATCCGGGACGAGATGCAGGCGGACCTCGAGGCCGCCGCGGGATGAAGCGCCTGCTGCTGGTCGGTCTCGCCCTCGTGCTTGCGGCCGCGCCGGCCCGGGCCCAGTCCCGGGACGTCCAGGAACTGCGCTCGGTGGTGGACCGCATCGCCGCCGCATGGGCCCGCGGCGACGCCGGCGGCGTCGTCTCCCGCGCGGTCCGGAGCGGCGTCCAGGTCGAGGTCGGCGGCGGGCCCATGGGCGCGCTGTCCAACCGGAAGGCCGCGGCCGTGATCCGCCGCGCCTTCGACGACCTCGAGACCGTCTCCGCCCGTACCCGCACGGTCGAGGTCACGGGCGGGAACCCGCCGCGGGGCTACGGCGAGATCGAGTGGGTCGTCCGCATGCCCGGCAGCCGGGTGTCCGAGCGGACGCGCATCTTCGTCGCCCTCGTGCGGGACGACCGGGACTGGAGGCTCACGCAGATCCGACTGATGCGATGATCCAGGGCACCCCCCTCGGCCAGGCCCAGCAGACGCTCCAGCAGGGCGCCGACAGCCTGCAGAAGACCTTCCGCGGACTGCAGCTGCGCGACCTCCTCGACTGGCAGGCGGCACTGGTCAATCTGGTCCAGGCCGCGGTGGTCATCGTCCTCGCCTTCCTGGTCTACCGGATCGTCAAGATCTTCACCCACCGCCTCGCCAACCGGCAGATCACGGACGAGGACCCCATCGTCAAGCGCGTGCGCGAGCAGCGCGCGCAGACCGTCGCCAGCCTGCTCAACAACGTCGTCCTCGTCGCCATCTCGACGGCCACGTTCCTCATGGTGCTCACCGCCTTCGGCGTCAACATCGCGCCGCTGCTGGCCACCGCCGGGATCGCCGGCCTCGCCATCTCCTTCGGCGCCCAGTCCGTCGTGAAGGACGTCATCACCGGCACGATCATCATCATCGAGGGCCAGTACGGCATCGGCGACGTCGTCCGGGTCGGGGACATCGCCGGCGCCGTGGAGCGCATCAACCTGCGCACCACCATTCTCCGGGACCTGCAGGGCGTCGTCCACGTCATCCCGAACGGCCAGATCGCCACCGTCAGCAACCTGACAAAGGGCTGGTCCCGCGTCGTGCTGGACGTCGGCGTGGCCTACAAGGAGGACGTCGACCACGTCATGGACGTGCTCCGGGAGATCGGCGCCGATCTGCGCGCCGACCCCGAGTGGGGCCCCCTCATGATGGAGGACGTCGAGATCGCCGGCCTCAACGACTTCGGGGACTCCGCCATCGTCATCCGCGTCCTGGCCAAGACGCTGCCCCTCAAGCAGTGGGGCGTCGGCCGCGAGTTCCGCCGACGCATCAAGATCCGCTTCGACGCCGAAGGCATCGAGATCCCGTTCCCGCACCGCACCTTCTACTGGGGCGAGGGGCAGCGCCCCGGGTATGCACCGGCCGGTGAGCCGGAGGAGGCGACGTTCCGCGAGCACGCGACGTCGCCCGAGCACGCGACGTCGCCCGAGACCTGACGCCATGAGCCTGCGCTTCTACAACACCTTGACCCGCTCCCTCGAGGAGTTCGTCCCCGGCGAGCCCGGCACCGCCCGCGTCTACGCGTGTGGGCCCACGGTCTACCAGCTCCCCCACGTGGGGAACTACCGCACGTTCGTCTTCAACGACCTGCTCCACCGCTACCTGCGCTGGAAGGGCCTCGACGTACGCTACGTCATGAACCTGACCGACGTGGACGACAAGACGATCAACGGCGCGAAGCAGAAGGGCATCTGCCTGGACGAGTTCACGGCGCCCGTCATCGACGGCTTCATGGCCGACCTCGACGCCCTCGGCGTGCGCGCCCTCGAGTTCCCCCGGGCCACCGAGCACGTGGGCGAGATGATCGAGCTCGTCCGCCGCCTGGTCGAGGGCGGCCACGCCTACGAGGCCGACGACGGCTCCGTCTACTTCGACATCTCCTCCTTCCCGGAGTACGGCAAGCTCTCCCGCGTCGACCTGGCCGCCACCCGCGCCCGCGCCGGCATGGCCGAGCGCGAGCGCGTCACCACCGACGAGTACGAGAAGGCCGACGCGCGGGACTTCGTCCTCTGGAAGGCCGCCCGCCCCGTCGACCGGGAGGTCGGCGCCGTGTGGGACACGCCCTGGGGCGAGGGCCGCCCCGGCTGGCACATCGAGTGCTCCGCCATGTCCATGGCCCGCCTCGGCGAGTCCTTCGACATCCACACCGGCGGCGAGGACCTCGTCTTCCCGCACCACGAGGACGAGATCGCCCAGTCCGAGGCCGCCACCGGCAAGCCCTTCGTCCGCTACTGGCTGCACGTGAAGCACCTCGTCGTCGACGGCGAGAAGATGTCCAAGTCGAAGGGCAACGTGTACACGCTCGAGCAGCTCCGGGACCGCGGCTACTCCGCCGCCGCCGTGCGCTGGGTCCTCCTCGCGTCCCACTACCGCAGCGAGCTCAACTTCACGTTCTCCTCCCTCGACGACGCCCGCGCCGCCATCCGCCGCCTCCGCGACTTCCGCGACCGCCTCGCCGCCGAGCCCGAAGGCGACGTCGCCATCGCCGCCTCCCCGGGCGACACCGGCGGCCTCGCCGCCGCCGGCGCCCGCGCGCTGGCCGGCTTCGAGGACGCGCTGGACGACGACCTGAACGTGTCCGCCGCCCTGGCCGCCGTGTTCAACTTCGTGCGGGAAGGCAACGCCGCGCTGGACCGCGGCGACGTCGCGTCCTCCGACCGGGCCGCCGGGCTGTCCGCTCTGCAAAGGGTCGACGACGTGCTCGGCGTGCTGGCGCTGGAGGACCGGGACGCGGCCGTCGACGACGAGTTCGCGGAGTGGGTCGACGAGAAGGTCTCGGCGCGCCAGGAGGCGCGGCGCAGGCGGGACTTCGCGGAGGCGGATGCGATTCGGGACGAGCTTTCTTCTGCTGGAGTGATCGTGGAGGATACGGCGGATGGGCCTCGGTGGAAGAAAGGCTGAGGCTAAGGCTCAGGCTGAGGCTCAGGCTAAAGCTGAGGGAACGGCGGGGCGGGGTTGATCTCCTCCGGCGGGCGGGTGTAGCGTAGGCGGCGCGGGCTGCCGCGGTGACCTGTCTGGTGCCAGCCGCGGTCGTGAAGCACAGACATGCTGGCGTAGCTCAGTTGGTAGAGCAGCCGCCTTGTAAGCGGCAGGTCCGGGGTTCGAGTCCCCGCGCCAGCTTCCTATGGAAGAGCCCGGTGGTCCCGGATGGTTCGGGATCGCCGGGCTCCTTTCTTGTCTGTGGCCCAGGGCAGAAACTCCGCCATGGCGGCGGTCGTACCGGGTAAGGGTAACTCGCTCTTCCGCTGCGATTGACCCTTGACCGTGCCCAGCAAAATTGCCATCCTTGATGTGCAATCACGCCAGATCTGGGAGGACGCGTGGCGGGGAAGAAGCCGAGGACCGGGAGGGCCGCAGGCAGGAAGCGCGCGACAAAGAAGACGGCCGCGGCGAGAGCGGCATCGAAGGCGCGGTCTGTGAGCGGGGTTGAAGGGAAGGGCGCCGTGCGTGAGAACGCGTCGTCGCTCTACGGCCAGTACTTCGTGACGACCGCGGCCGGTGGGCGCGACCTCCGCACGGACCTGGGCGCCGCGAAGGCGATCGAGTCCGGCGTGTCCACGCAGGCGGTCGACGACGTGATCGAGGCGGGTCTCGTCGAAGCCGCCGTCGTCTATGACCTCGTGCTTCCCCGCCGGACGCTGGCGTACCGGAAGTCGAGGGAGCAGCGGCTCACACCCGAGGAGTCCGACCGCCTCGCCCGGGTGCTCCGGGTCTTTGCGCGGACGGAAGACGCGCTGGGGGATGCGGAGCGAGCCGTTCGCTGGATCCGCAAGCCGAATCGCGCGCTCGAGGGGATGACACCTCTCGAGCTGTTGTCCAGTGAGGCTGGTGCGCGGGCGGTGGAGAAGGTGCTCGGAAGGCTGGAACACGGCGTCTTCAGCTGATCCGGGACCGACATGCGGCTGTGGCGCATCGCGCGCGCGAAATTCCAGCAGCTCGACGGAGAGGGCGCCCGGCTCAATGGCGGGCGGTGGAATTCGGAGGGCCGGGCTCTCGTTTATGCCTCCACCTCCGCTCCGCTGGCGGTGCTGGAGCTGCTCGTTCATGTCGACGTCGAGGACCTTCCCGACGACCTGGTGATCACGAAGATCGACGTGCCGGAAGACGTTCAGGTCACGGGGGTAAGTCCGGATGAACTGCCGGATGGCTGGAACTCGACGCCTGACCATCCGGCCTGCGTCGGGCTCGGGGACGAGTGGTTGGCCGCCTCCGCCACGCTCCTGCTCAGGGTCCCATCCGCCGTCATGCCCGCCGAGACGAACGTGCTCATCAACCCGGAGCATTCCGACGTGGAGCGCGTGAATATCGTGGTCCGACACCCCTTCTCCTTCGACCCGCGCCTGCTTCGTTGACGGATTCCGGCCGGAATCCTGACGCTCGCCTCGTCGCCTGGCTCATGCACGCCGACCCGGCGATCCGGTGGCAGGCGATGCGCGGCCGGACGGCGGCTGGGGCGACGGACGCGCGGGCGGGCGAGGCCGTGGAGGTGGTGCGGGAGCGTCGCCGGCCCGAGGGATGGTGGCTGCTCGACGCGCGGCACCGGGACACGCTGTACGCGGACGTGGCGGGTGCAGTGGGCGCGGCGAGCCGGTGGGTGACGCTGCGGGCGCTGCGGGTGCTGGCGTGGTGGGAGCGGGGGTGATGTCATGGAGGGCGCGCCGCCCCCGGCGCCGGCTCGGCCGCCTGCTATATTGCGCCGTGGCGGGCGGAGCGCGACGCGCGGGCATCCGCGGGTGCACCGCCATACTCAGCGAAGGAGGTCGGCGTGTCGAACGTTCGATCCGGCGTTCACCCGGGGCCTGCCCCCACGCTGTTCGAGGCCGTGGGCGGCGCGGAGGGCGTGCTCCGGCTCGCGGGCGCGTGGCACGAGCGGGTGCTGGCCGACGAGGTAGTGGCGCACGCGTTCAGCCACGGGTTCCACCCGCGGCACACGGAGCGTCTGGCGGCCTATTGGGGCGAGGCGTGGGGCGGACCGGCGGAGTACAGCGAGCGGTACGGCGACGAGACGTCCGTCGTGCGGATGCACAGCGGCAACGGGCCGCACGAGGAGATGGACCGCCGCGCGATCGCGTGCTTCGACCGGGCGATGGAGGACGTGGGGATCGGCGACGATCGCGTTCGGCGCACGCTGCACGACTATTTCGCGTGGGCCACGACCACCACGATGGCGTACTACGATAGCGCCGGCGACGTCCCCGCGGGCCTGCGCATCCCGCGCTGGTCGCTGGACGGACCGGAGGCGTGAGCTACGCCCTCACCTGCCGCTCCAGCGGGCGTCTCCGACGAGGACGGTTCCAGCGATGAGCGACGCGACGTCTCCGACTGCCTTGATCTGGCGCCAGCTCGGCGGCGCCGTCGACATGCTGGGCCGTGCAATGGAGGCCTGCCCCGACGACCTCTGGGCGCGGGACCTGGACGAGCTGGCGTTCTGGTTCCAGGCGTATCACGCCCTCTTCTACCTGGACCACGACCTGCACGACGCCGGCACTCCCTTCGCCTCCGCGCCCTTCGACGTGCACGAGTACGAGGCCCGGGTAGTGCCCCCGCCGTTCGCCGAGGCGTACGCGAAGGCGGACCTCCTCGCCTACCGCGCCCGGGCCGCCGAGCAGGCCCGCGCGGTGCTGGCGGACATCGGCGCCGGGCGCGACCTCCGGCTTCTCGGGTGCGACCGCCTCGAAGCGGAGCCCCTCGAGGTCGTCCTGATCCAGCTCCGCCACGTCCAGCACCACGCGTCCCAGCTCAACGCGATGCTGCGGCGCGAGGGCGTGGAGCCGCCTCGATGGGTGCGCCGGGCGGCGTCGCCCGTGGACGCCTGACGGGACCGGGCGGATGCGGAGGATCCCGGATTCCGACAGGCTTCGTCGCGTGCGCGACGCCGTCGCCCGCAGGGCCGAGGTGCTCCTCGCCCTCGCCGCGGACCTCGTCGCCATTCCGACCGAGAACCCGCCGGGCAACGCCTACCCGCGGTGCGTGGAGCTGCTGGAGGCGCGCCTAGCCGACTTCGGGCTGCCCGTCGAGCGCGTCGAGCTGGCACCGGACCGCGTCGCCCTCCTGAGCTCAGTCGGCGCCGGGTCCGGGGACGCGCCGACGCTCTACCTCCACGGGCACTACGACGTCGTGCCCGCCAGCGCGCCGGGGCAGTTCGAGCCCCGCGTCGAGGGCGGCAGGCTGTGGGGGCGAGGCAGCGCGGACATGAAGGGCGGGGTCGCGGCCATGGCCGTGGCCGCTGCCGTGCTGGCGGAGCTCGTGGGATCGGGTGAGGCGGGCGCAACGGCGCGGTCCGGTCTCCCCGGCCGCGTGACGCTGGTCCTCGTGCCGGACGAGGAGAGCGGCGGCGCGCGAGGCACGCGTCGGCTCGTCGAGCTCGGCCGTATCCGGGGCGACGCAGCCCTCGGCGCGATCCTCGCCGAGCCGACGTCCGGCCGGATCTGGAACGCCGCCCGCGGGGCCATCACGCTGCGGGTGTCCATGTCCGGCAGGCCGGCGCATGTCGGGCTGCACTACGAGGGCGAGAACGCGTTCGAGGCGGCGCTGCCGATCCTGGACGCGCTGCGGCGGCTGAAGGCGGAGGTGGAGGGGCGCCGCACGGCGTACGCGGTGGACGCGGAGGTCGGCCGGTCGTCGATCCTCATGCTCGGCGGGGAGGTCCGGGGCGCGCACCAGTTCAACGTCGTGCCGGACCGCTTCTCGTTCACCGTCGAGCGCCGGTTCAACCCGGAAGAGGAAGCGGCCGCGGAGCGCGAGCGGCTGCGTGCGGTCATCCGGGACGCCACGCCGGACGGCGCACGGGTCGAGATCGAGACGATCCAGGAGGGCGCGTCCTCCGCGGCGGGGGAGGGGAGCGCCCTCGTCGGCGTGCTGCGCGCGGTAACGGAGGCCGTGTCGGGCGAGGCGCCGGAGTGCCGGCTCTGTCCGGGGCTGCTGGAGACGCGCTACTACGCGGACGCGGGCGTGCCGGCGGTCGCGTACGGGCCCGGCCAGCTGGAGGTGGCCCACGGCCCGGAGGAGAGCGTGTCGGTGGCGCGGCTCGTGGAGTGCGCAGAGATCTACGCGGCGACGGCGCTGGCGCTGCTGACGGGCCCGGGAGCGGTCGTGACGGCGGCGCCCTCGCCGGAACCGAGTGCCTTGCCTGAAACGAACCGCACGACCACCACGTCCCGGCGCGTCCGCGCGCCCCGGGAGTCCGTGTACCGCGCCTTCGTCGACCCCGACTTGCGGGCGGCGTGGCTCGCGCCCGGCGACATGACGGCCCGCGTCCACGCATTCGACGCCCGGGTCGGCGGCGGCTACACGATGTCGCTGCTCTACCCCGAGGACGGCCCCGGCGGCGTCGGCAAGAGCGGCGACAGGGAGGATCGCTTCAGCGCCCGCTTCGCCGCGCTCGACCCGCCCCGGCGCATCGTGGAGGTCGTCACGTTCGACGCGCCGGACCCCGCGTTCGCCGGCGAGATGACGATGATCGTCGAACTCGAGGAAGGCGACGTCGCCACTGACGTCACGCTGCGATTCGACGGCATCCCGCCGGGCATCCGCCTCGAGGACAACGAGGAGGGCAGCCGACTGTCGCTGGAGAAGCTGGCGGCGCTGCTGGAGCCCGACGCCGCGTTCCTGGCTCGGGCGCTGGCCCAGGCGCGCAAGTCGTATGACGAGGGAGGGCTGCCCATCGGCGCCGTCATGGTGGAAGACGGCCGCGTCGTCGCCGAGGGCCACAACCGGCGGGTGCAGGACGGGGACCCCGTGGCTCACGGCGAGATGAGTTGCATCCGGAACGCGGGCCGCCGCGCGTCGTACCCAGGTGTGACGCTGTACACGACGCTGAGCCCGTGCATGATGTGCGCGGGCACGGTCGTGCAGTTCGGCATCCCCCGGGTCGTGGTCGGAGAGGACGCGAACTTCGCCGGGAACGTCGCTTTCCTGCGGGAGCGCGGCGTCGAGGTCCGGGTGCTGGACGACCCGGGCTGCCGGGAGCTGATGGGCCGATTCATCGCGGAGAGGCCGGAGCTGTGGAACGAGGACATCGCAGGGGAGGACGACACGACATGATGGAGCAGACGGCATGAAGCCGCGCATCACGCTGGTCACGCTGGGCGTGGACGACCTGGAGCGCGCGGTGCGCTTCTACCGGGACGGGCTGGGCCTGGCGACGGACGGGATCGTGGGCACGGAGTTCGAGGACGGCGCCGTCGCCTTCTTCGAGTTGGAGGGCGGGCTGAAGCTGGCGCTCTGGCCCCGCGCCAGTCTGGCTCGGGACGCGGGGCTGCCACTGTCGGCGCCGAGCTCGACGGACGTGTCCCTCGCGCACAACGTGTCGAGCGCCGCAGACGTCGACGCGGTGGTCGCCGAGGCCGAGCGCGCGGGCGCCCGCGTCGTGAAGCCGGGGCAGGACACGGCCTGGGGCGGCTACGCCGGCGGCTTCCTCGACCCCGACGGGCACCTGTGGGAGGTGGCGTGGAACCCCGCGTGGGAGGAGGAGGCCGGCGGCTGACCGGCGCCGTGCCCACCGGCGGCGGCTACCGCGAGCCCTGGCCCGCCAGCGCCCGAAGCCGCGCCGCCCGGGCCGCGTCCACCTTCTCGTGGATGCTGATGATGCGGGCCAGCTTCCAGTTGCCGTCGACGCGCTTCCACGTGTGGATGAAGCGGGCGATGAGGCTGGTGGACGCGCCCTTCTCGACGAAGTGGTGGATGCCCATCTGCACCGCGCCGACGCCCTCGAGCGGGTAGACCTCGAGGCTGCCCTTCAGCAGCACGCGCCGGACGCCGTTGCCCGCCGGGCAGTTGCCGGCCAGGCTCCGGAAGCTCTCTCGCACGGCGTCGCCCACGGAGAGGCCGCCGCGATCGTCGTAGAACTCCACGTCCCGGGTGACCAGCGTGTCGGCGGCCTCGGCGTCGCACGACACGAAGCCGTAGTCGAAGAGGAGGCTGTCCATGCGGGCGAGCTGGTCGAACATCTCGCCGCTGCGCAGCGGCGCCGGGCCAGCGGAGTCGCGGACGAGCTGGGCTGCGGCGGGGCGGGGGCCCGCGAGGGCGGCGACAAGTGCGGCGACGAGGGCGATCGCGGCGGCGAGCGCGTTGATCCGGCGGGGCGAAACGGAATCGGTCATGGGCCGTGCGGTTCCTCGTGAAGGTGGCGTCGTTCGGTCCGGGGCCCCTACGTGGAGGGGCGGGTCGGGTTTCACTTGAGGTGGGGGAATCGCATGGCCGACAGCGAATGGGCGCTGCTGAAGGAGTACGCGTCGCAGCTCGACGCGGACCTGGACCTCGCGACGCTGGAGGCGGAGGAGATCCCGGTGATGGTGAAGGGCCCGGAGGTCGGAATCTTCGGGCCGGGCTTCGCGGGCGCGACCTCGCGAGGAGTCGAAGTCTACGTCCCGCGGGACGCGCTGGAGGCGGCGCGGGAGCTGATCGGCGAGGATTCGTCGGAAAGCGGATGACGGCCTCGCCGCCGGACCCCGTTGACGCGATCCTCGCCGCCCACGGCATCCGCGGGCCGTGGGAGCCGCTGCCCGCGACGGGCGTCGCCAACCGTATCTACGCGACGCGGGACGTCGTGCTGCGCGTGGCGACGGATCATCCGGACGCCGTGCCCGACGCGCGCACGGAATCCGTCGCGGCCCCCGTCGCCCGCGCTGCCGGGCTGCCGGTCCCGGAGCTCCTGGCCTTCGACGATTCCCGCGCGCTCGTGGACCGGCCGTACTCCCTCTGGGAGCGCGTGCACGGGGAGACCCTCGGGCTCGTGGAGGCGCGCCCGGGCGCGCTGCCGCGTGTGTGGCGGGAGGCCGGCCGCGAGCTCGCGCGGCTCCACGAGCGGGTCGAGGCGTGTCCGGACCCGAACGGCTGGCTGGACACCCCCGCGCGGGACCTCGACGTCGCGGCCCGTGTGCCGCTGCTCGTCGAACGGGCGCTGCTCCCGCCCCGGGACGCGAGCGCGCTACTCGCGCGCCTGGAGCGCCTCAGGCCCTTCGCGGCCGGCTCCACGCCTCGCCGCTTCCTCCACTACGACCTCCACGCCATGAACCTGATGTGCCGCGGCGACGGCGCGCTGCTGGCCGTGCTCGACTGGGGCGACGCCGGCTGGGGCGATCCGGCGCTGGAGCTGGCGTCCGTCCCGCCTCCCGCCGTGCCCTTCGTCCTCGAGGGCTACCAGCAGGAACGGCCGGCTGGCATCGACCGCGGCGCGGAGCGCCGCATCGCGTGGGACCTCATCGCCGCCTTCGTCGACGACGCCCTCGAAGGCAAGGCCCGCCCGTCCTTCGCCGCCCTCCAGCGCGCCCTGGACGCCGTCCTCCACCCGCAGTCCTGACCCGCGGCCCGAATCTTGACCATCCTCTCCCCCCGTGATCGACGGACGTGTACTCATCCTCGCCGCCCTGCCGGAAGAAGGCCGTCCCCTGCGCCAGACCGTGGAGCGCTGGCGGGACGTCTTCGTGGCGACCACGGGCGACGGATCCCGGCCGGCCGGCTACACCAGTCGGGACATGGTGGCGCTGCTCCGGCCGCAGCTCGTCGTCATCGCCGGTTACTCGGCTGCCCTCACCCGCCATCCTCGCGCAGGCGACGTCTGCCTGGTCCATGAGCTCCGCGACGAAGCCGGGCGCGTGCGCAGGCCGGACCCCTCGGTGCTCGAGCGGGTGCGGCGGATCGGGCTGGACGAGGCGGTCCTCGTGAGTGCACGTTCGCTTCCGTGCTCGGCCGCGGAACGCGCGCGATTGTGCGAGGGGTGCAGCATCGATCAGGACGCCCCGGCGCTCGTCGATCTCGAGTCGTTCACGTGCGCGGGAGTGGCGGAGTCGGCGGGTGTGCCGTGGATCGCCGTGCGCACGGTCACCGGGTCGGCCGCCCGCGGGGTGCCGCGGTGGCTCGACGACGTCCGGGACGGCAACGGCTCCGTCTCCCGCGGATCCCTGGCCCTCACGGCGCTGCTGCGGCCCTACCGCATCCCGACGCTCCTCCGTCTTGCCTACAGGGCCGGGGCGGGTGGCCGGGCGCTGGCGCGCACCGTTCCTCCTCTGCTCGAGGCGGCTTTCAGCGCCCCCACCGTCACCGCGGCCGGCAACGGCCGCGCCCACTGACCGCTCGGCGGCGCCGTGTTCTCCGCGCTGCCCTCTGCCATTGGCACGGTTGGGGGCGCGAACCACCGCCTTGGAGGAGGGGCTGCTCCCCGCCATCTTTGGGGACGTGCATCTCGACAGGATCCGCGGTGTGCCGTCCTGAATCGGGAACGGCCGTCGCCCCGACGTGCTCCGGCGGCTGCTCGCGGGAGAGGACGTCCCCGGAACCCTGGTGGAACCCTGATGACCCGTTCAACCCACGCATGCCGATGACGCATTCGAGCCGGGACCGGGAGCGGCTCCAGGAGCTGCTCGACGGGACGAGCCGCACCTTCGCCCTCGCCATTCCCCAGCTTCCGGAGCCGCGGGCGACGGAGGTCACGGTGGCCTACCTCCTCTTCCGGATCGCCGACACGTTCGAGGACGCGACGGCGTGGGACTTCCGGAAGCGCAACGCCGCCCTGGCCGAGCTGGCGCACCTCCTGGACGCACCGGACGCCCGGCGCGCCGCGAGCTGCGCCCGCCGCTGGTGCGACGGCGCGCCCGTCGAGCACGACGGCTATCTCGCGCTGCTCGAGCAGACGCCGTTCGTCCTCGCGCAGCTCGGGAAGCTCCAGGCCGACGCGGCCCGCATCGTCGCCCACCACACGATCCGCACGTGCCGGGGCATGTCCGGCTTCCTCGAACGCGCCCGGGACGCGACAGTGCTGCGCCTCGGCTCTCTCGAGGACCTGCGGGCCTACTGCTACGCCGTCGCGGGCATCGTCGGCGAGATGCTCACCGAGCTTTTCCTGCTGGAGGGCGACGCCGTTCGTTCCATCGCCGCCCGCCTCCGCAAGCGCGCCGCCGCGTTCGGCGAGGCGCTCCAGCTGGTGAACGTGCTGCGGGACTCGACGGCCGACCGAAAGGAGGGCCGCTCCCTCGTCCCCGACTCCGTGCCGCGGACCCGCCTCCTGGCCCTCGCCCGCTCCGACCTCCGACTCGCCGCCGAGTACACCCTGTCGCTGCAGGAAGCCGGCGCGCGCACCGGCATCGTCGCCTTCACCGCGCTGCCCATCCTCCTCGCCGCCGCGACCCTCGACGCCGTCGAGCGCGACGGGCCCGGCAGCAAGATCTCCCGCGCCCGCGTCTGGCGCATCGTCGCCCGCATGAAGGCGGACCTCCGCCTCGACCGGCCCGTGGTGCGCCTCGAGCGTCCGGCGTTCGCTACCGGGGCCGCGTGACCTCCCGAACTCCAGGACCTTCTCCCCGCCTGGCTCGTCCAGCCCGCCCCCCTCCACTCCCGCAGTCCTCGGAGCGGGCGCCACCGGCGCCCGCGCCCCCCTCAAAGCGGCCGCCGAAGGCGCCGCGCCCCCCTCCACTCCCGCAGTCCTCGGAGCGGGCGCCACCGGCGCCCGCGCCCCCCTCAAAGCGGCCGCCGAAGGCGCCGCGCCCCCCTAGAAGCGGCCGCCGCAGGCGCGCCGCGCCCCCCTAGAAGCGGCCGCCGAAGGCGCCGCGACCCCCTCGGAGCGGCGCAAAGCGCCGCGACCCCCTGCGCGGCCACCGGCCGCGCCCCCCGTAGGGTCCCCTCCCACATCCCTACAACGAATCCCTGACCGGATTTCCTTCACTCCCCTACACCAAAGGTTCTCCCCACAGGCGACATTCCGTTCGGTGGCCGGGCCGAACTCCGTTCGGTCTCGCCCGGAGGAGCAGTCCCCGATCCGTATGCGGCGGAGTCGTGCCGCGGGCAGGGGATCGTGTCTCCGCGCGCCCGGCCTGGAACCGAGGCCTTCGACCCCTCAGGCGTATGGCGACCACGATCCGCCCGCTCGATGCGACCGACGCTCCTGCCGACGTGGGTGAGCCCCCCGTCCTCCGCCGCGTCCGACAGCACACCCTCGAGATCGTCTCCGACTCCGGCGAAGGCGCCCAGAAGTGCGGGCAGATCTTCGGGACCGTGTCCGCGAAGATGGGCAACGGCGTCTGGACGGTGGAGATCATCCCGGCCGAGATCCAGCCGCCGCCCCGCAACCCGGCGGGGGCGAGCGGCAACCGGATCCGCATCGGCTCCGAGCCCGTCACGAACGGGGGAGACGAGACCGACCTGGTCATCGCGTTCAATGAGCAGGTCGTCCTCGGCCGGCACCGGCTGGACGCCCTCTCGAAGGACTGCATCGTTCTCATCGACGACGTCTGGGCCGCGAACCCCGATCCCGCCGTCCAGGAGGCGTGGACGAAGGGGCTCGCGGAGCTGAAGGAGGGCGGCTACCGCATCATCGCGGTGCCGCTGGAGGAGGAGTCCCGCAAGCTGGTCGAGAACCCCCGCAAGGGGAAGAACATGTTCGCCCTCGGCGTCCTGTCGTGGATCTACGGCCGGGACGTCGAGCGCGTGCGCGAGGAGATCGGCCGCGCGTTCCGGAAGAAGGCGGCGAGCGTGAAGGAGTCCAACGTCGCCCTCATGGAGGCGGGCTATGCCTGGGCGGAGGCCAACCTGGACTTCCGCTTCGAGGTCCCGTCGGTCCGGGCGGACGTGCCGATGGTGGTCATGAACGGCAACCAGGCCGCCGCGCTGGGCGCCGTCGCCGCCGGGATGGAGCTCGCGGCGATGTACCCCATCACGCCGGCGACGTCGGTCTCGCACCATCTGGGGGAGGTCTTCGAGTCGTACGGCGGCGTGGTGCACCAGGCGGAGGACGAGATCGCCGCCGCCGGCGTCGCCGTGGGCGCGTCCTGGTCGGGCAAGGTCGCCTTCACGATCACGTCCGGCCCCGGCCTCGCCCTGAAGACGGAGATGCTCGGGCTCGCGGTCATGACCGAGACGCCGCTGGTGCTGCTGGACGTGCAGCGCGGCGGACCCAGCACCGGGCTGCCCACCAAGGTGGAGCAGTCCGACCTCATGGCCGCCCTCTTCGCCTCGCCGGGCGACGCGCCGAAGATCGTGCTCGCGCCCTCCACCATCGAGGAGTGCTTCCACGCCATGGTCACGGCGCGGCGGCTGGCGGAGACGTTCCGCAGCCTCGTCATCGTGCTGAGCGACGCCAACCTGGCCACCGGCGTGCAGCCGTTCCCGCGACCCGACCCGCAGGTATCCTGGCAGGCCGAGCCGCCGGACCTGGGGCCGGTGCCCGAGGGCGCGAAGCCGTACCAGTGGGACCCGGAGACCGGCCTCTCCCGCCGCTTCATTCCCGGTCAGGCAGGCGGAATGTTCACGGCCACGGGCCTGTCCCACGACGAGGGCAGCAAGGTCGCCTACGACTCCGCCACCCACGAGCGGGGCTGCACCATGCGCAGCCGCAAGCTGGCCGTGCTCCAGAGCATGCTCAAGCCGCCGGCGCTGTACGGCGGCGACGAGGGCGACCTCCTGGTCGTCGGCTGGGGCAGCACGCGGGGCGCCATCGAAGAGGCCGTGGACCGGGCCCGCGAGGAGGGCCTGGCCGTCTCCTCTCTGCACATGCGCTTCCTGTCGCCCCTGGAGCCGGGCCTCGGCGAGATCTTCGGCCGGTTCCGGAAGGTCATGACCGTGGAGATCAACTACAGCGACCGGGTCGGCGATTCCTTCATCACGGAGGAGAACCGCCGCCGTGGACAGCTCTCGATGCTGCTCCGCTCCGCCACGCTGGTGGACGTCGACTGCTGGACCCGCGTCATCGGAGAGCCCCTCCGGCCCGGCGCGATCCTGAACGCAATGCGCACCCGGCTCGCTTCGGAGGACGTCGCATGAATACGCCCGCATGCTCCCTGCTGGCCACCGCGCTGGACGAGGACCGCACCTTCGAGATGGGGGACTACGCCGGCCCCCTCGCCCGCTGGTGCCCCGGCTGCGGCGACCACTCGGTGCTCTCCGCCGTGCAGCGGCTGCTGGCCGCCGAGCAGCTCGCGCCCGAGACGACGGTGTTCGTCTCCGGGATCGGCTGCTCCAGCCGCTTTCCCCACTATCTGAAGACGTACGGCTTCCACGGCCTGCACGGCCGCGCGCTGCCCGTCGCCACGGGCGTGAAGCTGAATCGCCCGGAGCTGGACGTCTTCGTGGTCATGGGCGACGGCGACTGCACCTCCATCGGCGCCGGCCACTGGCTGCACGCCGTGCGCTACAACATCGACATGGTCGCGCTGCTGCTGGACAACAGCATCTACGGCCTGACCAAGAAGCAGACGTCGCCCACGACGCCTCAGGGCTTCCCGAGCAACACGCAGCCGCGCGGGAGCTGGCTGCCGGCGCTGGACCCGATCGAGGCGACCCTCGGCATCACGAACGCCTCGTTCGTGGCCCAGACGGCCGAATGGATCCCGGGCCACCTCTTCGCGACGCTCCAGGCCGCGTACCGCCACGACGGCTTCGCCTTCGTCCGCATCCTCCAGCGCTGCCCCGTCTACACGCCCGAGCTCTACCAGCTCGCCGTGCGCGAGCCGGAGCGCGTCGAGATGCTCGTCCACGACGACGGCATCCTCGTCCCGGAGCTCGAGAAGCTCTACCCGAACCGCAAGGTCCACGACCCCCGGGATCTGGACCTCGCCCGGCACCTCGCCGGCGACCCGTCCCGGATCCGCCTGGGCGTCTTCTACCGCGACCCGAGCCGCGCCCGCTACGACTCCATGCGCCGCCTGCCGGCCATGACCACCGGGAATCGCGTCGACCGGCTCAACCAGGAGCTCGACCGCTATGCCATCTGACGCACGCATGGCCGCCGCGCAGGCTGCCCTCGCGCCTCGTCGCGACGCGTACGCGTCCGCCCTCGCCCGCGCCGTCGAGGAGGTCCGGGCCTGGCTGCACGCCCACTCCGGCGCCACCGTCGACGCCGCCGCGACCGCAGGCGCCGGCCTCGGCGCCTTCGCCACCGACCGCATCGACGCGGCCCGGTTCGCCGCCGTCTTCGCCGAAGCCGCCGGTGGCCTCGACACCGTCGAGTGGATGGAGGCCGCCGCCGAGACGCTCTCCGAGCTCGTCGAGCAGGGCGACTCCCTGTTCCACGCCAGCGTTTCGCCGGACGGCGACGCCGCCGGCACCATCCGCGCCGCCCTCGCGTCCACCGGCCGCGCGTTCGCCGCGGCCCGGGCCGCCGCGCGGGCGCGCCGCGGCCTGCCCGTCGGCGACGGCCGCCTGCTCGTGCGCGGACTGCCGCCGGCCGATTGGAACGCCGCCGAGCGCACCGTCGCGCCCCCCCTCGTGGTCGAGCTGCCCGGCGCCGCCCTGCGCGTCGACGGGCTGGCCGACCTCCTCGTCGGCGCCCAGGCCGTCGTCCTCGTGGCCGACGGCCCGACCTCGCCCGCCGCCCTCGTCCGTCTCGTCACCCCGGGCGTGCTGGTGCTCCAGACCTCCGATCCCGCGGAGCTGAGCGTCCTGAAGGAGTGGGACGGGCCCGCCGTGGCGGCGCTGGTGCCCGAGGGCGCCGCCCGCTTCCTCCACCACCCCGGCCGCTCACCGGCCCTCGTCGTCACCGACGCGCCCGCGCCCGACGCGGCCCGCACGGCCCCCGGCCGACCGGGCTTCGTCCAGCTCGAGGAGCTGCGGCTGCTGGCCGCGGCCGCGCAGGGCCCGGGAGCCGCCACGACCGTGGGCACGGCGGCCGGCCTGGACGGGGCCGCCTCGCCGGGCGCCGCCGAGCCGCCTTCGACCGCCGACCGGCTGGCCGCGTGGCTGCTGCGGCAGGCCGACCTCGAAGGGGGCAGCGGGGCATGACTCCCGTCGTCTTCATGGCCGCCGTGATCGTCGGCGGCGTCGGCCTGGCCTTCGGCGTCATGATCGCCGTCGCGCAGCGCGCCTTCTACGTGGAGGAGGATCCCCGCGTGGACGGCGTCACCGACCTGCTGCCGGGCGCGAACTGCGGCGCCTGCGGCTTCGCCGGCTGCCGCGCGTTCGCCGAGGCCGTCGTGAATGGGGACGTCGTGCCCGCGGGCTGCACCGTCATGGGAGCGGACGACCGGGAGGACGTGGCGGCGTACCTCGGCGTCGACGCGGGCGAGGCGGTGAAGCGCGTCGCCCGGCTGCTGTGCGCCGGCGGCAGCGACGTCGCCCCGTACAAGGCGGTCTATCGGGGCATCGAGAGCTGCGCCGCGGCCGTGTCCGTCGGCGGGGGCGGGAAGGCGTGTCCGTGGGGGTGCGTCGGCCTCGGCGACTGCGCCGTCTCGTGCACCTTCGACGCCATCACCATGGGGCCCACGGGCCTGCCGATGGTGGACCCCGAGAAGTGCACCGCGTGCAACGACTGCGTGGAGGCGTGCCCCCTGGGGCTCTTCACCATCCTGCCGATGGACGAGCACCTCCTCGTGCAGTGCCGGAACCTCCTCGACGGGGACGCCGCCACCTCGGTGTGCGCCGTCGCCTGCAACGCCTGCGGCCGCTGCGTTCAGGACGCCGCGCCCGGGCTCATCCACATCCGCGACAACCTCGCGGTCATCGATCCTGCGCGCGCGGCCGAAGCGGACGTCGCGGCCATCGCGCGCTGTCCGACGGGGGCCATCACGTGGCTGGACGGCCCCCAGTTCGCTTCGCTGCGTCAACCGGTCGGGAGCCTGACAGCATGATTCTGCAGCGGAAGTCCGAGACGGAGACCCCCGCACCTGCCTATCCGGGCCTGCCGGAGGCGGTGGACGGGAGCGGAGCCGTCGTCGCCGTCGAAACGGCGGCGAGCGAGGCCGCCGGCGCCTACCCCATCACGCCCTCGACGCAGATGGGCGAGGGCTGGGCGCTGGCCGTGGCCTCGGGCAAGCCGAACGTCTTCGGACGCAACCTCATCTTCTTCGAGCCCGAGGGCGAGCACGCGGCCGCCGCGGTCACGGCCGGCATGAGCATGACCGGGCTGCGCGCCGTGAACTTCTCCAGCGGCCAGGGCATCGCGTACATGCACGAGTCGCTGTACGCCGCCGCCGGGAAGCGCCTCACGTACGTGCTGCACGTCGCCGCCCGGGCCATGACGAAGCACGCGCTGAACGTGCACGCCGGCCACGACGACTACCACGCCGTCGACGACACCGGCTTCTTCCAGCTCTTCGCCAAGGACGTGCAGTCCGCGGCGGACCTGGCGCTCATCGCACACCGCATCGCCGAGCTGTCCCTCACGCCCGGCATCTGCGCGCAGGACGGCTTCCTGACCAGCCACGTCATCGAGTCGATCCGGCTGCCCGAGCCCGAGCTGATCCGGGAATATCTGGGCGACCCGTCGGACATGATCGACGCGCCGACGCCGGCGCAGCGCATGGTCTTCGGCGAGCGCCGCCGTCGCATTCCCGAGATGTTCGACACGGACTACCCGACCATGCTCGGCGTCGTCCAGAACCAGGACGCGTACGCCCAGGGCGTCGCCGCGCAGCGGCCCTTCTACTTCGACCACGTCCAGGCCCTCGCCGACCGCGCCATGGACGAGTTCGCAGCCCTCACCGGCCGCCGCTACAGTCGCGCCGCCGGCTACCGCATGGAGGACGCCGAGTACGTCCTCGTCGGGCAGGGCTCCGTAGTCTCCAACGCCGAGCAGGTCGCCGACCACCTCCGCGAGACCCGCGGTCTGAAGGTCGGCGTCCTCGACCTCGCCATGTTCCGGCCGTTCCCCGCCGACCTCGTGGCCGCGCTGCTCCGCGGCCGGCGGGCCGTCACCGTTCTCGAGCGCGTGGATCAGCCGCTCGCCGCGGATCCACCGCTCCTCCGGGAAATCCGCGCGGCGCTGGCTCACGCGCTCGAGAACTCCCGCTCCCGTCGCGCCGGCGCGGCGCCCTTCCCGGGCGTGACCTCCGTGCGTGCCGACGAGGTGCCCGACTTCCACTCCGCCGGCTTCGGCTTCGGCAGCCGCGACCTGCAGCCCGGCGACCTCGTCGCCGCCGTCGACAACATGCTCCCCGACGGCGCCGGCCGCCGCCAGTTCTACCTCGGCGTCGAGTTCATCCGGAAGAACACGCGCCTGCCCAAGCTCCGCATCTGGCAGGAGCAGCTCCTGGAGAGCTACCCGCACCTCGGCGAGCTCGCCCTCGAGCCGGTCCGCACGCCGGACCTGCACCCGAAGGGCTCCGTCTCCCTGCGCATCCACTCCGTCGGCGGCTGGGGCGCCATCACCACGGGGAAGAACGTGGCGCTGACGGCCTTCGAGCTGTTCGGCCTGAACGTGAAGGCCAACCCGAAGTACGGCTCCGAGAAGAAGGGCCAGCCCACGACGTTCTACGCCACGCTCTCGCCCGAGCCCGTGAGGCTGAACGCCGAGCTCCGTCACGTGGACGTGGTGCTCTCCCCCGACCCGAACGTCTTCCGCCATTCGGACCCGCTGCTGGGCCTCGCGAAGGGCGGCGTGTTCGTCATCCAGAGCGAGCTGACGGGCGTCGACTTCTGGAATTCGCTGCCGTCGGCGGCCCAGGAGAAGATCGTCGAGCGCGGCATCCGCGTCTTCGCCCTCGACGGCTTCCGCATCGCCTCCGAGGAGGCGTCCGACGCGGAACTCCGCTACCGCATGCAGGGCGCCGCCTTCATGGGCGCCTTCTTCCGCGCCTCGTCCCTCGCCGACCGGAAGGACGGCGGCGAAGAGCGCGTCTTCGAGGGCATCCGGGCCCAGCTACAGCGCAAGTTCGGAAAGCTCGGCACGCGCGTGGTCGAGGACAACCTGCGCGTGATCCGCCGCGGCTACGAGGAGCTGAGCGAGGTCGAGCCCGGGCCGGTCGGCCTCGACGAGGGCGGCGAGATCGTCGTCGGCCCGATGCCCGGCGTCATGGACGTGCCCGCCGCCGAGGCCGGCGTCGGTCAGCCCGGCCGCTTCTACGAGCAGGTCTGCTCCGTCTACCGTGTCGGCGAGGACGGCATCGCGGATCCCTTCGCGGCGGTGAGCGCCATCCCGGCGGCCACCAGCGCGATCCGCGACATGACCGACATCCGCTTCGAGGTGCCGGACTTCATCGCCGAGAAATGCACGGGCTGCAGCCAGTGCTGGACGCAGTGCCCGGACGCCGCGATCCCCGGCCTCGTCTCCACCGTCGAAGACCTGATCGACACCGGCATCCGGACCGCCACGCGGGACGTCGCGGCCGCCGGCGCCGGGCCGTCCCTCGACCGCATCCGCCAGGTGGCGAAGCCGCTGGCGAAGGAGACGCGCAAGGTCCTGGACGCGGTGCCGTTCACGAACTTCGGCGAGTCGCTGAGCGCCGCGTATGGAAACCTCGTCGGCAAGCTGGGCTGGGACGCCGAGCGCCGCGCCGAGCTGGACGCCGACTTCGCCGCCGTGCACGACCGGCTGTCCGCTTTCCCGCTGGCGAAGACCACGCCGTTCTGGGACGCCCACGAGCGGAAGGAGAAGGGGAGCGGCGGACTGCTCGCCATCACGATCAACCCCGAGGCCTGCAAGGGCTGCAACATCTGCGTGGAGGTCTGCCCCGAGGACGCGCTCGTCACGATCCGCCAGGACGCGGAGGTGGTCGAGACGCTGCGCCGCAACTGGGAGACGTGGGAGCAGCTCCCCGACACGCCGGACCGCTACATCAACATCGCCAGCCTGGACGAGGGGATCGGCGTGCTGTCCTCCCTGCTCCTCAGGAAGGACAGCTACCGCTCCATGGTCGGCGGCGACGGTGCCTGCATGGGCTGCGGCGAGAAGACGGCCGTGCACCTGGTCACGTCGACCATCGAGGCGCTCATGCGGCCGCGCGTCGAGACGTACGTGCAGCACCTCGACGAGCTGATCGCCGGCCTCGACGCCCGCGCCCGCACCATCGTGTCCGCGGACGCGGATCTCGACGCGCTGCTCTCGCAGGGCGACGTCGCCTACCCCGTGCCGCCGGAGAAGCGCACCGAGCTCGCCGGGCTGGCCCGCTCCATCGCGGAGCTGAAGGACCTGCGCTGGCGCTACGTCGAGGGACCCGGCGGCCGCGGCCGCGCAAACCTCGGCATGGCGAACAGCACCGGCTGCTCCTCGGTCTGGGGCAGCACGTACCCCTACAACCCCTACCCGTACCCCTGGGTCAACCACCTCTTCCAGGACTCGCCCTCCATCGCCATCGGCGTGTTCGAGGGCCACATGCGGAAGATGGCGAAGGGCTTCGCCGACGTGCGACGCGCCGAGCTCCGGCTCGCCGGCGGCTACGACGAGGCCCGGGACGAGCCGGCCCTCCGCACCCTGGACTGGCACGCCTTCAGCGACCAGGAGTTCGCCCTGTGCCCGCCCATCGTCGCCATGGGCGGCGACGGCGCCATGCTCGACATCGGCTTCCAGAACCTGTCCCGCCTCATGGCCAGCGGGAAGCCGATCCGCGTGGTGGTCCTGGACACGCAGGTCTACTCGAACACCGGCGGCCAGGCGTGCACCAGCGGGTTCACCGGCCAGGTCGCCGACATGTCCGCCTGGGGCGCCGCGCAGCACGGCAAGACGGAGGTCCGCAAGGAGCTCGCACTCATCGCGATGGCCCATCGCGGCGTCTTCGTCCACCAGTCGTCCCAGGCCTCGCCGTCCCACCTCATCGCGGGCCTGGTGAAGGGCCTGAACCGACGCGGTCCCGCGCTGTTCAACCTGTACACGCCGTGCCCCGTCGAGCACGGCACGCCCGACGAGTGGGCGCCCATGGGCGCGAAGCTGGCCCTCGAGAGCCGCGCCTTCCCCTACCTCACGTTCGACCCCGACGCCGGTGCGAGCTTCGCCGAGTGCCTGGATCTGGAGGGGAACCCGGCCATCGACGAGGACTGGCCGAGCTACGAGCGGGAGTACGTGGACGCCGACGGCCAGACGCAGCGCATCGAGCTGCCCCTGACCACCGCCGACTGGGCGGCCACCGAGGCCCGCTTCCGCAAGCATTTCAAGCCCCTTGAAGGCGAGCCGGGCGACGACGCCCTGCCGTTCCACGAGTACGTCCGCCTGCCCGCCGCCGAACGCGCCTCGCACACGGCGTGGATCTACGCGATCGGCGCCGACCAGGCCCTGCGACGCCTGTCCGTATCGCCCGAGATCGCCACGCTGGCCGACGACCGGCTCCACTTCTGGAACCAGCTCCGCGAGATCGCGGGGCTGCGCGTCGATGCGGCGGTCCGGGACGGCGTCTCCGGGGAGATCGAGGCGGAGTTCGAGAAGCGCGAGGCCGCGCTCAGGGCCGAGTACGAGGCGAAGCTCGAGGAGCTGCGCAACAGTATGCCGCGCCTCGTCGCCCGCCGCATGGCCGAGGGCCTGGTCCGCAGCACCGCCGGCGGCCGCGAGACCGTCGCCGACCTCCTCGATCGCATCGCGCAGATCCCCGCCCTCGAGCCCATCCGCCTCGAGGACGTCGCCGGCTTCGCCACGAACGGCGGCGCCAGGCCCGTGGACGCCGCGGCCCCCGCAGGCGCCGCCCCCGCCGTCGCGAACGCAGCCCCCGCCGCGACCGCAGCCGCAGCGCCGGCCCCCGTCGCAGCCCCTGAGCCTCAGCCTCAGCCTCAGCCTCAGCCTGAGGCCGATGACAGCGTCATCGGCCTCGACCCCTACATCGAGACCGAGCGCTGCACCACCTGCAACGAGTGCACGAACCTGAACGGCCGCATGTTCGCCTACAACGACAGCCGCCAGGCCTACATCAAGGACGCCACGGCCGGCACGTTCGCACAGCTCGTCACCGCCGCGGAGCGCTGCCCCGCGGAACTGATCCACCCCGGCACGCCGCTGAACCCGAAGGAGAAGGACCTGGAGAAGTGGGTGAAGCGCGCCGAGCGGTTCAACTGAGGAGTCCATGGCACGCGTGAGCTTTCGCCACGGGGTCCACCCGCCGGACCACAAGGAGCTGACGGCGGCGCTGCCGATCCGTCGGATGCCGTTCCCCGACGAGGTAGTGCTGCCGCTGCGCCAGCACGCCGGCAAGCCGGCGAAGCTGCTGGTGCGCCGCGGCCAGCGCGTGGAGCGAGGAGACCGGATCGCCGAGGCCGACGGCTTCGTGTCCGTTCCCATCCACGCCTCCGCCACCGGCACGGTGAAGGAGATCGGGCTGTGGCCGCACCCGGACGGCAGCTGGGCGGAGGCGGTCCGCATCGAGGTGGAGCGCTACTCTCCGCAGCTGCCCCGCACGCGACTCGTGCCGCGCTGGGAGACGCTGGACGCGGCCGGCGTGGTGCAGGCGGTCCAGGACGCGGGCGTCGTCGGGCTCGGCGGCGCCGCCTTCCCGACCCACGTGAAGCTCGCGCCGCCGAAGGAGGGTGGGGCCGAGCTGCTCCTGGTCAACGGCGTCGAGTGCGAGCCCTACCTCACCTCCGACCACCGGCTCATGGCGGAGTTGCCGGAGCGCGTGTGGTTCGGCGTCCGCATCATGATGAAGGCCCTCGGCGCCGGCCGGGCCGTCGTGGGCGTGGAGCGCAACAAGCCGGACGCCATCGCCGCGCTCCGGGCCGCGCAGCCGGCGGACCTCGACGTCGCCGTCGAGCCGCTGACCGTGAAGTATCCGCAGGGCGCCGAGAAGATGCTCATCAAGGCCGTGACGGGCAGGGAAGTGCCGTCCGGGAAGCTGCCCCTCCACGTCGGCGTCGTGGTCCAGAACGTCGGGTCCCTCGCCGCCATCGCGGAGGTCTTCGAGACCGGCTTCCCGCTCGTCGAGCGCATCGTCACCGTGACGGGGCCCGGCGTGCGCAAGCCGTCGAATCTGATCGTGCCCGTCGGCACCCGGCTCGCCACGCTCTTCGACGCGTGCGGCGGGCTCACCGCGGACGCCACCGAGGTCGTCGTGGGCGGCCCCATGATGGGCATCGTCCAGCCCGACCTGGACGCGCCCGTCATCAAGGGCACCACCGGCGTCGTGGTCCTGACCCGCGCGCAGGTACCGGAGCGGCAGGTCCACCCCTGCATCCGCTGCGGCCGCTGCCTCGACGCGTGCCCGGTCTTCCTCAACCCGTCCGAGCTCGGGCTCCTCGCCCAGGCCGGCCGCTACGAGGAGATGACCGAGCGCAGCCTGGCCGACTGCATGCTGTGCGGCTCCTGCTCCTACGTGTGCCCCTCGTCCATCCCGCTCTCCCAGATGTTCGGGCTCGCGAAGCGCGCGCTGCGCACGCGCAAGGAGAGGGCGGCGTGAGCACCCGACCCGGCGTCGGGCCGTCCGCGCCTCACCTGGACCTCACCCCCGCGCCGTACCTGAAGGCGCCGGACTCCACGGAGCGCATCATGTGGACGGTCGTGGCCACGCTGGCCCCCATCGTCCTCGCCGCGACGTGGTTCTTCGGACTGCCGGCGCTCCTCGTCATCGGCGGCGCGACGTTCGGCGCCGTCGCCACCGAGCGTCTCTTCGGACCCGGCGGCGCCCTGCGCGACGGCTCCGCCGCCATCACCGGGCTGCTGCTCGGGCTCACGCTGCCCGCCAGCTTCCCCGTCTGGATGGCGGTCCTCGGCGGCGTGTTCGCCATCGGCTTCGGGAAGCTCATCTTCGGCGGGCTCGGGCAGAACGTCTTCAACCCGGCGCTCCTCGGACGGGCGTTCCTCCAGGCGGCGTTTCCCGTGGCCATCACGACCTGGCCGGCGCCTCACGCCGACACGGCCACGGTCATCCGCGCCAACCTGGCGCTCCCCTTCATGAGCGCCCCCTCGGTAGACGCCGTCACCAGCGCCACCCCCCTCGGACTCATGAAGTTCCAGCACGAGGGCACCTCCGCGCTGCACCTGCTCCTGGGCAACACGGGCGGGTCGCTGGGCGAGACGGCCGCGCTGCTGATCCTGGTCTGCGGCGCCTGGCTGGCGTGGCGCCGCTATCTCGACTGGCGCATCCCCGTCTCCATCTTCGCGACGGTGGCCGCCCTGGCGGAGATCCTCCATGCGGTGGCGCCCGACCGCTTCGCCGGCCCGGCCTTCATGCTGCTCTCCGGCGGCCTCGTCCTCGGCGCCGTCTACATGGCGACGGACATGGTGACGAGCCCCGTGACCCACGCCGGCTCGTGGATCTTCGGCGTCGGCATCGGCGTCCTCGTGGTCCTCATCCGCGTCTGGGGCGGACTGCCCGAAGGCGTGATGTACGCGATCCTCCTCATGAACGCTCTCGTCCCCTTCATCAATCGGGCGACGCGGCCCCGCGTATTCGGCACGGCCCGGCGCGGCGTCGGCGGGAAGGAGCGGACGGCATGAGCGCCACCACGAACGCCGGGACGCCGCAGGCCCACGGCACGTCCGATGCCCACGCGCCCCTGGCTGCGCCGGCCCCGACCGCGGTTCCCGCGTGGCGGCTGTTCACCACGCTGGCTGTGGCGGGCGCCATCGCCGGGCTGCTCATCGTCCTCGTCTTCGACTGGGCCCAGCCCCGCATCCGCGCCCATCAGGCGGAGGTCCTTCGCGCGGGCATCGAGGAGGTGCTCGGCGCTCCCGACCACTACCAGACCCTCTTCGTGGTGGGCGACGCCCTCTCCCCCACGATTCCGGCCGGCGCCGATTCCGCCGCCCTCGAGCAGGTCTACCTCGGCTTTGACGCATCGGACCGGCCCGTCGGCTTCGCAGTACCCGCCGCCGAGCCGGGATTCCAGGACGTCATCAGCCTGCTCTACGGTTACGACCCCGGGAAGGACCAGCTCCTCGGCATGACCGTCATGGACAGCAAGGAGACGCCGGGTCTCGGCGACCGCATCACCCGCGACAGCGCCTTCATCTCCGGGTTCACGGGCGTCACGCCGCCGCTGATCGGCGTGAAGGCCGGGGCCGGGGAGGACCCGGTGCACGACGTCGACATGATCACCGGCGCGACCATCTCGTCCCGCGCCGTGATCGGCATCATCAATCACAGTCTGGACCGCCTGCGCCCGATCCTGCGGGCGTACGTGGCGGGGAAGGGAAGCGCCTGATGGACACGCAGAGCGTCGACGTCGGCACCACCGCCGGCTCGGCTGCCACGGCCGCACCTGCGGCCCCCCGGGTTCGCCGCGGGACCACACCCTCGGAGGACCTGCTCCGCGGCGTCTGGCGGGAGAACCCCGTCCTCGTCCAGTTGCTGGGCATGTGCCCGACGCTCGCCGTCACGAACAGCGTCGCCAACAGCCTGGCCATGGGCCTCGCCACGTTCTTCGTGCTCCTCGGCTCCAGCATCCTGGTCTCCTCGCTGAAGCGCTTCATCCCGGCCGGCGTCCGCATCTCGGCCTACGTGCTCATCATCGCCACCTTCGTGACCATGGCGGACCTGGTCCTCGCCGCCCTGGTCCCGGACATCCACAAGTCGCTGGGCGCGTTCATCGCCCTGATCGTCGTGAACTGCATCATCCTGGGTCGGCAGGAGGCCTTCGCCGCCAAGCGACCCGTCGGTCGCGCCGCCCTCGACGCCGTCGGGACCGGCTTCGGCTTCGTCATCGCCCTGCTGATGATGGGGTCCATCCGGGAGCTGCTCGGGAGCGGCACGCTCCTCGGCCACCCCGTCTTCGGCGTCCACTACGAGCCGTGGGTCATCATGATCCTGCCCCCCGGCGGCTTCCTGACCCTCGGCTTCATCCTGCTCGGACTCGGCTGGTGGCGGGAGCGCCGGGCCGGACCCGTGCCGCAGCCGCGGCGCTGGCCCCACGGCGTGCTCACGCGCAAGGAGGCATGATGGGGGACCTCGTCTGGATCCTCGTCTCGGCGATGCTGGTGAACAACTTCACCCTCGTCCTCTTCCTCGGGCTCTGCCCCTTCATGGGCGTGTCCGGCCGCGTGTCCACCGCCGTGCGCATGGGCGCGGCGAACATCTTCGTCCTCGTCATCACCTCCCTGAGCGTGTGGGTGCTGAACACGTTCGTGCTGGGGACCGCGCCGTACCTGCGGCTCATCTCGTTCATCGTGGTGATCGCGTCCCTCGTGCAGATCGTGGAGATGGCCATCCGGAAGCTGAGCCCCGCGCTCTTCCGCGAGCTCGGCATCTTCCTGCCCCTCATCACCACGAACTGCGCGATCCTGGGCCTCGCGATCTTCCAGACGAACCGCGGCTACGGGCTCGTCGAGGGACTCGTCTTCGCCGTCGGCGCCGGGCTCGGCCTCATGCTCGCCCTCGTGCTCATGGCCTCGATCCGCGAGCAGTCCGAGCTCGCCGACGTCCCGGCCCTCGCCCGGGGCATGGGCCTCGTCCTCATCATCGCGGGGAGCCTGTCCCTGGCCTTCATGGGCTTCGCCGGGCTGTTCAGCTCATGATCCACCACCTCCTGGGACTCGCGGCCTTCGCGGGCCTCTTCGCCCTCTTCGGGCTCTACGGCCTCCTGCGCGGCGACGAGAAGCCGTCGTGCGGCGGCAATTGCGGCGCCTGCACCGGCGCCTGTCCGACCGATCGTATGGAGAATCACGATGGATGAGCGATCCGACCGCCCGCTGCCCAGCCGGCGGGAGTTCCTGGCCCTCGGCGTCGGCGCGTTCGTCGTCTCGACGCTGCCCCTCGGCGCCCTGCGGCGCCGGCACCTCGTCCGGCGCACCGTGCCCGTCATGGGCACGCTGGCCGAGTTCGCCGTCGTGCACCGGGACGAGCGCTACGCCCAGTCCGCTATCGGCGCGGCCCTCGACGAGCTGTACCGCGTCGAGCGCACCATGAGCCGCTTCCGCGCCGACTCCGACGTCGGCCGGGCGAACCTCCGGGCCGCGGACGAGGCAGTGGCCATCGGCGAGGAGACGGCGCTGGTGCTGCGCCACGGCCTGCGCTGGGCGCTCCTCAGCGACGACGCCTTCGACCCTGCCCTGGGCCGGGCCGTCGGGCTGTGGGACGTCGAGCACCGCAACGCACCGCCGGCCGAGACCGCCGTGCACCGATACGCGGGCCAGCACTTCTGGCGAGACGTCGACCTCGACACGTGGCGCGGCGCGCCCGCCGTCCGCTTCTCCAGCCCCGACGCCGGCCTCGACCTGGGCGGCATCGCCAAGGGGTACGCCGTCGACCGGGCCGTCGCCCGGCTGCGGGAGTGGGGGATCGGCAACGCCCTCGTCAACGTCGGCGGCGACCTCTACGCCCTCGGTCGCAACGCCGAGGACGAGCCGTGGCGCATCGGCATCCAGTCGCCCTTCGAGCCCGGCGCGCTGCTCGGGGAGTTCCCCTTGAGCGACCGCGCCGTCGCCACCTCCGGCGACTACATCCGCTACTTCGACTGGCACGGCCGCCGCTATCACCACCTCATCGATCCGGGGACGGGGGAGCCCCGGCGCTCCGCCATGCACACCATCACCATCGCAGCCGACGACTGCATGGCTGCGGACGCCGCGGCCACCGCAGGCTTCGGTGCCCCGGCCCCCGCCACGCGTCGCGTCCTGGGCGCGGCGGGCGTGGGCGCCGAAATCGTCCACTCGGCCTGAGGAGGGCCTCCATGAAGACCCAGATGGCATACTGCTCGGCGTGCGATCAGCAGGTCCGCATCGTCGTCACGCCCCAGCCCCTCCACGAGGGTCAGGCGAGCATCCCCGACGCCGAGGTGATCTGCCTCGATTTCGGTGACACGTGCACCGGCTCCATGTGCCCGATGTTCGGCCTGCCGTCGATCCTCATGGGCGTGCGCCTGGCCCGGAGCGGCCTGCGCACCCAGCCGTGGGAGACCGTCCGCGCCCTCTGCGAGAGCTGCGGCACCGTCGGAGACATGCACCGCATCGACGTCCGCCACGTGAACTGCCCCGCCTGCGGCGCCACCAGCGAGCTCATCGTCATGCACGTCGACGACGAGGGCGACATCGCCATCACCCGCGCACCCCGAGGCACCGGCCCCGAGTATTGACGCGAAGGGGCCCGGACACCTGCCGCGTCCGGGCCCCTGATCGTCACGACCTCATTCGAGGGGCTGCGTCGCCGGCGGCGAGCATGCCCGACGAATTCTCCCCGCCTAGTTCTGCAGCGTGCTCAGCACGTTGATCCGGCCGTTGCCGTAGTGGTCGTCCGCTCCAGGAGCCCCGAGGTCGTCCGCCCCCTTGATGATCGCCTGCTTGATCTGGGCCGGGTGCCCGTGCCCCATCTCCGCCACGAGCTGCGCCGCCAGACCCGCCACATGCGGGCTCGCCTGCGAGGTCCCGGCGAAGCCCAGCGTCACGAAGTAGCCCTCAGGCACGTCACAGTAGCCGGGCAAATAACCCGTCCAGTGCCGGGCGCACAGCCCGCTCACGTACCCTGCGCCGGTCCCGCCCGGAGCCGCCACCGTGACCTCCGACCTGCCGTAGTTGGAGTAGGAAGCCGGCGCGTCCACGTTCGTCCACGGCCCCGAGAACGGATTCTCCGAGCTGGTCGGACCCGTCGCCGAGACGCAGACCACGTGCGGCGACTCGCAGAACACGCGGTAGTTCAGGCCCTCGTTGTCCATGTCCGCGGCGTCGTTGCCCGCCGCCACCACGACCAGCATGCCCTTCGAACGGGCGTAGTTGAGGACCTTGTTGATCAGGCCCACGTAGTAGCCCGCATGCTTCTTCTCGATGCCGCCCGGGAAGCCCAGGCTCATGTTCGCCACGTCCGCGCCGTTGTCCGCCGACCAGACGATGCCCGCCAGGATCGCGCCCAGCGATCCGCTACCGTCCTGTCCCAGGACCTTCACGGCCATCAGCGTCGTCTCCGACGTCACGCCGGCGAAGATCACCGCCTTGCTGGCGACCTGCGAGGCCACGTTCGTACCGTGGCCGGCCAGGTCGTCGACGGGGTTCCGGCCCGGCCAGTGGGCCTCGATGAACGCGTCGTCGCTCGGCACGAACGAGATGGAGCGAGACAGGTCCACGCGGCCGGCCATGTCGTAGTTGTCGTAGTCGATGCCCGTGTCGATGATGGAGACGGTCACGCCCGGCGACCCCAGATGGCCCGCCGCCCACGCGTCGTCCGCGTCGATGGCTCGCATGTTCCACTGATAGGCGTACCGATAGGCTCCCGCTGGATTTCCGACGCTCGCCGGGGCTGCCGCGGAGAGGACCTGTGCGGCGCCCAGTCGTGCCGGCGCGTTCAGGTGCGTGGCCGGGTCGAGCTGCAGCCCCGAGACGCCCGGGGAATGGCCGAGACGAGCCGCTCCCGCCGCGTCCAGCCCCGTCACTACGGCAAAACCAGCGTTGCGGCTCATGAAGAGCACCCGGCCGCCTGCCTGTTCGACGGCCGACTCGAAGCCCCGGGCACTGCCGTTCAGGTCCACGAGATAGCCGTTCGTGCCGCCGGCACGGACGGTCATGCTCGGCGCCGACGTGGGAGCCGCGGGCTGGACGAGGTCACTGGAGCAGCCCGCAGCCAGGAATGTCGTCGTCGCGAGCAGGAGGAGGGGTCGCTTCATCACGAGATACCTGCCGGGAAAGAGGACCGATGATGCGAAGTCTTCTGGGAGAGTCCTGCCAATGTTCAGGATGGCGCGATCGACGTCAAGTTTCTCCGCTCGCCCCCAGGCGCCGCGCTGGGAGGGCGGGCATCGCCCGTTCGTGCGTGTACGCGTTCCCGCACACGTCACCGTTCCCCGAAAGAACGGCGGCTCGCCCCGAAAGGTGAGCCGCCGCTCCGTGCCGATGCCCGTGCACGCTGCCGAGAACCTACCCCGGCGCTATCCCCCGATGTTCGGGTTGGTGTCCCGTTCCGACTTCGAGATCGGGAAGCACAGGTCCTGCTGCGCCAGGTGCGAGCCGGACTGGATGTCTCCACTCGGCATCTCGAGCGGGTCCAGCGCGCCCGGCGTGTTGTTCGCCTTCCAGCGCCGGAAATCGTTGAGGCGCCTCGCCTCCAGCCAGAGCACGATGCCGCGCTCCCGCTTCAGCGCCGTCCAGGCATCGGTGAGGACGGTCGTGGACACGGTCGGCACGCCGGCGGCGGTCCGCAGCTCGTTGATCTTGGCGAGACCGCCGGCCACGTTGCCGCTCAGGAGGGCGTTCTCCGCCTCGATGAGCCGCATCTCCGAGCCGCTGGACAGCGTGACGGGTGCGTCCGGCGAGGCGTACTTCTTCTGAGGCCACCACGGGACCTTGCCGCAGCAGTCGATCGCCGCGTCGCCCTGCTCGTTCGCATTGAACTGGTAGGGAACGCGCGGATCGTGGGTCTCGTCCGCGTACGCGGAGTACCAGGTGTTCCACTCCGTGTGCGCCCGGTACGGCTGCGAGTGGGTGGACCACTCAATCCGGTTCAGCTGCGCTTCGGACCCGATGTTGAAGTACGGCAGCTTGTACGTGAAGCTCGTCGGCACCGCCGCCGCGTCCGATACCGCGCCCGCCCAGTCGCCGAGGTCGACGCGCACCGAAGCCCGTCCGGCCGTCGCAGCGGTCTTCACGTCCCCGCTGCCCGTCTGGATGGCCTTCGTGAAGTACTCCTCGGCGCGGTCCAGATAGACGGAGCTCGGCTGCGCCGCGCCGCCGTCGATGACGGCCTCGCACATGTTCTCGCCCAGCAGCCGGTCCGCGTAGCCGGCGTAGAGGTACGCCTGCGCGAGCAGCGCCGGACTCGCCGGGTCCTCCTCGACGCGGGCGGCGCCCTGCTCGGCCAGCCACCGGGCCTGCTGCGCGTTCTCCCAGTGCGTGTCGAGGTCCGCGTCCGTCGGGTTCAGCTCCCCCCGCTGCCACGGCACCGTGATGCCGAAGCTGCCCGTCGAGCCCGACGGGTGGATCTCACGGGCCACCGCGGCGCCCGTGTACCCGATCCAGTTGACCGCCTCTCCCAGCGCCCGGCCCATTCCGGCGACCAGCGCGGGCTGTGCCTCGGGCCGGTCCAGGAAGCCGTCCTGGACCGGACCCGGGTTCGTCACCTTCGTGTCGCACGCCGCCGTCGCGAGTCCGGCCGCGAGCGTCAGAACCGCTGCCCAATTGCGCGTGTTCATCGTTCGCCTCCCCTCAGAACGTCAGCCGGACCGCCGCCGTGAACGTGGCGGGCGGAGGAATTTGCTCCAGCAGTGAGCGCACCGTCGTGTTGAAGCCGTCGTTGGCGCCCATCTCCGGCTCGAAGACGGGGAAGTCCTTGTTGACCCACCGGTAGACGTTGTGCCCGGACAGGATCACGGTGGCACGCGAGGCGCTCGGGATGTAGCGCTCCGGGATCGGCACGTTCAGGCTGATCTCCCGGATCTTGAAGAAGTCCGCCGGATAGATGTAGAAGTCGTTCCGGACCCACTTGACGTCGCACATCGAGCGCTGCTTCGCCGTGAGCTGATCGTAGCCCTGCGTCTCCTCGATCTTGTACGCGTCGAAGCAGCCCGGCCAGCGGACCGATCGCGTGACCGCGTTGTACGCCGCGCCGTCCTCCATGTAGTGGCCGCCCTGATACTCGCCCCGCGCCGTCACCGCGATGCCGCCGGGGAACGTCAGGGTGGTGTTCATGCCGTAGATGTGCGTGGGCAGGTTCGGACCGATGTTGCAGTCCTCCTGGACGATCGGGTCCGCCTTCTCGTTCGGGTTCGTCACGCACGCCGCGTGAATGACCGGAACCGGCTGCCCCTCGACCACCCACCCGTAGTTGCCCAGAGAGAACGACGGCGCGCCGCCCAGATCGAGCACCTTGCTCTTGTTGGTCGAGACCGTTCCGCCGACGTCCCACTGGAACCGGCTCATCCGCAGGACGTTCGCGTTCAGCGCCACCTCGATCCCCGAGTTCTGCAGCTTGCCAATGTTCTCGAGCTGCGAGTTCAGGAACCCGTCCGACGGGATCTGGCGCACGTTGAACAGCGCGTCGCTCGTCGTCTGGTGGTAGTACGTGAAGTCCAGGGACACGCGGTCGTTGAGCTGCGACGTCTCGAAGCCGACCTCGAACTCCGCCGTCCGCTCCGGACCGATGTTCGGGTTGCCGACGTTGAGCGGCAGGAAGGCCGGGTCCTGCCCCCACCCCGCTGCCTCGTACGTCCGTACCGCGTCGAACGCGCCCGGCGCCCGCCCCGACTCGCCCCAGGCCGCGCGGAGCTTCGTCGTGCCCCAGCCCGCAGGCCAGAAATCCTCGTCCGAGATGATGTAGGAGGCGCTCACCTTCGGGTACACCTGCAGGCCCAGGTTCTGGCCGAACGCGCTGTTCCCGTCCACGCGCACGCCGCCGGTCAGGAAGTAGCGGTCCCGGATGCCGAACACCGCCTGGCCGAAGAAGCCGGCGTTCACGACGCGGGTCCGCGCCTCGAAGCCGAGGCGGGTACCCGCGTTGGAGACGGTCGGGTCACCGGGGCCCGGGAAATCCTGTCCGTACGCCGACGTCTCCTGCGTCTGCGTCGTCACCGCCTGGCCACCCACCGACAGGGTCGAGTGGACGGCCTCCGTGAGCTGCAGATCGTAGCTGCCCACGTAGTCCGCGGTCAGGGTCGTGTACTCGTACCGGCGGTCGGAGAGGATCCCGTCCGGCGCCAGCACGAACCCGAACGGCCGGTAGTTGCGCTGGTCGAGCTGGACCATGTCGTAGCCGACGCTCAGACGGTTCGTGAAGTTCTCCGACGCCGTCAGGTTCGCCGTCATGCCGGTGATCAGGTGCCGATTGGTCTGCGTGAGCTGCCAGTCCAGCAGCGGGTCCACGGCGGCACGCGACTCCGACGCCAGGTAGTTCCGGTCCCGCCGGAAGGTGTTCAACGTGATGCCGTGGGCGTTGTTGCCGGCTGGCGTGTTCGTGATGTCGTTGTTCGTGAACGACGTGTTCCACTCCAGCCGCAGGACGTCCAGCGGCGAGAACGAGAAGTTGCCCCGGATCGTGTGCTTCTTCTCGTGGTCCAGCGGCAGCACGCCCTTGTTGTCGTCCAGGGAGCCGGACGCGAAGTACTGCAGCGACGGCGCGCCTCCGCTCACCGACAGCGAGTACGACTGCTGGTATCCGTTGCGCAGCCACGGGTTGATGTAGAGGTAGTCGGACGTGCCGCAGTTCTTCCCGTTCGCGTCGCAGAACGCCTTCGTGTTCGCTTCCGACGGCGGCGCCCGGCTCGGGTCCACCCCGAACTTCTGCTCGTGGGCGAAGCCCTGCTGGACGTCCAGGTTCCACACCGCCTTCCCCTCGCGCCCCCGCTTCGTGAAGATCTGGATCACCCCGGCCGCGGCCTCCGTCCCGTACAGCGTCGTCGCCGCCGCGCCCTTGATGACCTCGATCCGCTCGATGTCCGCCGGGTTGATGTCGTTCAGCGGGCTCATGATGTCGTTGTTGCTGCGCAGCGTGGAGCCCGTCGGCGGGACGTTCCGGGCCGTGCCCTCGCTCCGGACCCGCACCCCGTCCACGTACAGGATCGGCTGGTTGCTCATGGCCACGCTCACGTTGCCCCGCAGCCGGATCATTGCGCCGCTGCCCACCTGACCGCTGCTCTGCAGCACGTTCATGCCGGTCACCCGACCCTGCAGCAGCGCGTCCACGCTCGTGGGCGGCTCCGGGAGATCGGCCACGTTCACCTGGCCGATGCTGTTGCCCACCTCCCGCTTCCGGGCGGCGCCCGCCGTGCCCGTCACGACGATCTCGTCCAGCCCCAGCGCCTCCGTCTGCAGCGCGAAGTTTGCCACCACGGTCTCGCCCGCGGCGACGGTGACCTGCGACGTCGCCGCCCGGTAGCCGATCCGGTCGACCCGCACCGTGTACTGCCCCGGCGGCACGTTGAGGATCAGGAACCGGCCGTTCCCGCCCGTCAGCGTGCCCAGCCCCGTGGTGACGAGGCTGACCTGTGCCGACTCCATCGGGCGCCCCGACGTGGCGTCGGTCACCAGCCCGGAGACCCTGCCGTTCTGCGCCGCCACGGCGTCCGGCAGCAGCGCCAGGAACAGCGCGAGGATCGCGGCCGCTGCGGCCGCCGCGCCGCGGCTGCGTCCGGCCTGTCGCGGCCGTTGTACGACTCGGGGTGAAGCGGTGCGTCGCATGAGGCAACTCCTCCGTTTGAGAGCTGCACAGGAGCGAAGTGGGTTCGCCCACACCTCCACGCACGCCGGGATGGCTGACGAGCGCGTTTGACAGATGGAACGTTCGAGAGTCGAGCTTGTGGACAGATACGACCCGCCGAGTCTGGTCGAGGAGCGCCCGCTTGTCAACGTTCTTGACGAAGCAGCGCCCGCCGCCTCAGTGCCCGATGTGCAGCAGCCGGATGGAGATGCGCGTGTCCGTCGGGGGCGGTCCGGTCACCACCCGATCGGCGCGGCCGCCACCCTCGATGGCCGCGATCACGATCGCGCCCACCGCCAGCGCGCCCGCTCCTGCCGCCAGCCCCGTCCGGGCCCGATCCAGCCGCTTCTGGTCCACGCTCGCAATGCCCGACAGCGGGATCTGCACTCGCTGGTGCAGCGCTTCGGCCCGAGGATTCGTGTACCCCGATGGGACCGGGACCAGGAGCAGCACGCTCGACCCGTCGCTCTCGACGACCGTGCCCGTGACCTCCCGGTCCGCGACCGGAACCGACTCGCTCAGCCGGTCCGTCTGCTCCGCGGTCAACCGCGCCCGCACCGACTCCCCCGGCGTCAGCTCCGACGCGTCCATCGGCTGGTACGTGTAGCACCCGCACGTCGCCAGGGAGAGCAGGGCACCCACCACTCGCATGCTGCGCACGACGGCCTCCAGAGATCCACGGGGATGCGGGGGTTCGCTCGCCCGGAATCTGGCGCCGCCCCGACGGTGGCGGAAGACCGTCGCTCTCAACCGGCGTGATTCGGATGGCCGCAACGGTCCCGGCACATTGCTCTTTCCGCGGACTTCCCGCACCTTTCAGGTTTGGCGCGTCGCCCTCCTCCGGTTCCCGGACCATGAAGAAGCTGATCCGCGAGATCCACCGCCGATCTATGTGGCAGGTGCTCGGCATCTACCTGGGTGGCTCGTGGGCTGCCCTCCAGGCGGTCGACGTGCTTGCCGGAAACTTCGGGCTGCCGCACTGGTTCCCGGGTCTCGCCCTGGGTCTCCTTGTCCTCGGCCTGCCCATCACCCTCGCCACCGCGTTCGTGCAGGAGGGACGGCCCGACACCGACGGCGACGGGTCCGCCGCTCGCGCCTCCATCGCGCCGCCGGACCCCCGCGCGCCGCGCGAGGTCTCCGCGCCGGCGCCGCAGCGCCTGCTCACGTGGCGGAACGCCCTCATCGGGGGCGCCGGGGCCGCCCTGCTGTGGACGGGAGTCGCCGTCGGCTGGCTCCTCTTCGGCGGAGCACGGGCGCCGGAGGCCTCCCCCGCCGCGGCGGCCGATGTCGCCGCCTCCCTCCGCTCCATCGCCGTGCTGCCGTTCAGCACGTTCACCGCGTCCGAGGACGACCGCTACTTCGCCGAGGGCATCCACGACGATCTCCTGACGCAGCTCGCGAAGCTGGACTCGCTCAAGGTCATCTCCCGGACGTCCGTCGCGCAGTACGAGAATACGCAGAAGACCATCCCGGAAATCGCGAAGGAGCTCGGGGTGGCGACGATCCTCGAAGGCGGCGTCCAGCGCTCCGGCGAACGCATGCGCATGAACGTGCAGCTCATCGAGGCCGCCACCGACCGCCACCTCTGGGCGGAGACGTACGACGAGGAGCTGACCGCCGCCAACGTCTTCGCCATCCAGAGCGATCTTGCGCGCAAGATCGCCGAAGCCCTGAGCGCCCGTCTCACACCCGAGGTCGCCAGCCGGATCAGCGCACGACCGACCGAGAGCCTCCAGGCCTACGACCTGTATATCCGCGGACGCGTGGCGTTCCTCGACCATGCTGGCCTCGGCGAGCAGATCCCTGAAACCCGGGCCCTCTTCGAGCAGGCCATCGCCGCCGATTCGAACTTCGCGGCGGCCTGGACCGGGCTGGCCGACACCTACCTCGCAGCCGCCAACTGGCAGCAGGTGGGCCGGGAAGCGGCCTACAGGGAAGCCGACCGGGCCATCGCCCGCGCCCTCGCCCTGAATCCCGACCTCCCCGAGGCGCATTCCTCGAAGTCGCGCCTGCTGCTGCTTCAGGGCCGGCCCGAAGATGCGGAAATGGAGGCCCGCCGCGCCGTCGAGCTCAACCCCGGTTCCGCAGAGGCGCACGGCGGCCTCGGCCGTGCTCTCGAGCGTCTCGGCCGCTTCGGCGAGGCCGTGGACGAGACCCGCCGCGCCGTCGAGCTCGACCCCACATCCCTCGGTCTGCGCGACCTGCTTGGCGACCGCTACTACTTCTCGAAGCAGTACGACGCCGCCATCAAGGCGTCGCGGCAGGTCCTCGAGATGGCCCCGGACCACTGGTACGCCTGGTACAACATCGGCTGGGCACAGGCGATGGCGGGCCGTGCGCCCGACGCCGTCGACGCCTTCCGCAGGGCGGCCAGCATGACCAGTGACAACGCGAGGACGGTGAGCCTGGGAATGGCCTACGCCTTCGCCCGCGCAGGTCAGAAGGATTCCGCCCGCGCTCGCCTCGCCAGCGCCGGCGGCGATCCCGACTACGACGGGGCGACCGTCTACTTCACGATCGGCGACTTCGACGCCGCGTTCTCCAGCCTGGAGGCCGCCCTCCGCCGGGATCCTTCGACCCTCACCCGCATGAGCTTCGACCCCGCCACCGAGCCGCTCCGCGCCGACCCCCGCTTCGCGGCGCTGGTCCGGAAGCTCGGCATGAAGTAGAGCTGGCAAAAGAAACAGAACGTTTGCCTGACCCGCGACTCCGGAAATTCGTACCTAGCTTTCCACGACCCAGGAGGGAACATGGCACGGAAGGGACGGACGCTGCTCAACTACGTGATCGTCGCCCCCGAGGACGCGGTGGAGGAAGGAAAGCGCATCTTCGCCAGCCACGGCCCCTGGATGGAGGCTACCCACCCGCGTGACGGGGACGCTGCCCTCCTTAGCTACGACGTGGCCATCGGCCCGGAGCTGACGAACCCGCTGGACACGAGCTCGGAGCCCACGGGCCGGACGGTGTTCGTCCTGACCGAAGTCTACGAGTCGGAGGACGGCGTCGAGAACCACTTCCGCAAGGCCGGCTCCTCGTGGCAGGACTTCCCGGCTCTGGCCGAGTGGCTGGGCCGGTGCGAGCTGTCGGGGGTCGCCGCCGCGCCGATCGTCAACTCGCTCTGGTAGGCGATGTAGGCGGGCGGGATCGCGTGCCCCCACGCCCGAGCTCCTGACCGACAGCCACGGCATCCGGTCCCTGCGCGGCGATCGCCGTTTCGAGCCGCTGGTCCACAAGCTCGGCCCGCGTCAGGGCGACTTCACCGGCCGCCCCGCCCCGCTGCGGTCGTCGCGCGAACATGTGATGACCTTTATGAGCCTGTACGTGAAGGCCGATCCGTCGGCGGGCGGATTGCGAACCTCGCGGCGGCCCACGCGCAGGGTGTACCGAACACCCGGCTCGTGCCTGAAACCATCAATGGGATCGTAGAACTTCCGCCAGTCCTCCTCGCCGGGACTGCGCACCTGGATACAGCGGCCCACCCGTTCACCCACGCAGGCAATCGAGTCCGGCGCCACTTCGAGGACGAGGACTTCCTCTGGACCCAGAACGGCCTTGGTGGAGGTGCAGGCGGAAACCACGGCGAAGGCGGCCGCCACGACGGCGCAGGGGATTCGGTTCACGGTGGACCTCCGGTGGACGCGCGGGCCGGGACACCTCATGCCCCGACCCGCCACGTTTGGTTCCATTCGAGAGCCTCTCCGGCGGGCCTAGTGAAGCACCGTCACCGCGTCGAACCCGCTGAAGTTGGTGCATCCGTCCGCGAGGACGCCGCGCAGCACCAGCTGCGTCGACAGGTCGGTCAGATCGCCATAGAAGACCAGGTCCTTCACTGAGAACATTGTCACTAGGTCCATCATGCCATCTTTGTTGACATCTTCCATGTAGGCTTCGTACGACCCGTTGTTCTTGCGGCCGATGGGCGTGTCCCTACCGGTGCCGTCACCGAGGGTGACTGAGGACGTGTTGATGTCGGCCACGCCGAGGTCCGCCGATCCTAGTATCGCCACCGCGATGCGGCCGCCGGACTTCTGGTTCACCGGGTTCTCCATCGAGCCGGGCTGGATGTCGATCCCAATGGCGACGGAAGGCACCGTCAGGGTCAGCTTGTCCGAACCGACGCCCCCGTCCTTATCGGTTACCGTCAAGCTCACCGCGTAGTCACCAGCCAGGCAGACCTTGCGGCTCCCCTCGATGGGGGCCGACTGGTCGTTCGCGACGCCGCTGCTGTCTCTGGTGAAGCCCCACGCCACGACCCAGGACCATGGATCGTCCACGACGCCCGGATCGCTGAACGTGCCGGAGAAGTCGAACGTCTGGCCGGACTCCACGACGAGGTCCGGACCGACTTCCACTGACGGGTTGACGTTGTTCACGGTGATCTGTGCGTCGTCGGTCCCCGTATCGTCGTCGTCGCTGACGGCGACGGTGACGGTGACCGGGCTGGGCACGTTGTCGACGTAGGTGTGCAGAAGGCTGAAATTCGTCCCGCTCAGAGCGAGAGGCTGCGCGCCGCCGCCGTCACCGTAGTCCACGGTCGCCGACCAGGGATCGGCACCTGGATCGGTAAAGGACCCGCTATGATCGAGCCGGTCGCCCTCGTCGAGCGTTGCGTCGGCGCCGGCGGCTACCACGGGAACGACGTTCAGGATGGTGACGCTCGATCCGGCGGCACCTGCGTCGAAGCCATCGCTCACGGTCACCGAGTATCCGAAGTTGCCGTCGTTGGCGTAGGTGTGGCTGGGTTTCTCGTCGGAGCAGGCCGTTGGAGGCGATCCACCGGTGCAGGTGCCATCGCCGAACATCCAGGAGAACGTCAGTACGTCCTCGTCGTCGTCGGCGTCCGTGCTGCCGCTGGCGTCGAAGTTCAGGATGGAACCTTCAAGGAGGTCACCGGTGGGGCCGTTGATGGTCGCGGACGGCGACGCATTGTTGACGCCGTAGAGGCTGTCGATGGTGGCCTGATCCGTCGGTCCCACCGCGGACCGCTGGCCCATGACCGCACCGTTGAGTGGCTGTGTCGGTATGATCGTCGGATTGGATCCAATGGCGAAGGCGTAGGCCGGATAATGCATGATGGAGCCGTAGTCATACGCCCCCATATCAGTGGCACCCGAGCAGGCGCCCGTCTTCGTGGTTGCGCCGGCCTTGTAGAAATTGCTGATATAGTCGGGGTCCACCTCTGCGTAGTCGATGGTGACGAAGCTGTCCCGATCGCAACGCGTTTGTTCGTGATACATGCCCAGCGCGTGTAGGATTTCGTGGGCGGCGTTCCCGCTTGAGCAGCTGCCGACCGCCAGCGTGATGAATTGCTGGCCGCCGGTCATGCCGATGGACGACGAACAGCCACCGCCGTCCTGGAAGGTGACGTAGTTCGATTCACTGGTTCGGGGAATCAGGGTCACGCCAGGCGTCTGATCCTCGATGAGATCGATGGCGGCGTCGACGACGCTGTGTGTTGCGCTGCTGATCGTGTACGGAATCACCCCGCCAGGCCAGCGGTTGCTTCCGTTGTCGTCGACGACGACTCCCTGACTACGTAAACTGCCCCTCGATGCGAGCTCGGCGGCAGTGGTCGGAATCCCGTCCGGCGTGCCGATGACGATGTCGCCCTGCCAGATGGCAAGGCCTTCGTGGATCTCGTACGTGACCTCGAGCGGCTGACCATATCGGTCGAGGATGAATCCTTTCCGCACCTCCCCTTTCGTCGGGTAGCCTTCAACCTCCATCGCGGTCTGGCGGTTCAGTGTCGGCGGGACCGGTCCGGGTTCCACCACTGCTGGTTCGGTTGGGAGATGGTCGTTCTCGGCACATCCGGCCAGCATGACGACGCTGACGAGGCCCATCGGGAGGCAACGCAGGGCGCATCGCCTGGCCAACCTCGCGATGGCACGGGCAAGGGCCATGGGGGCACTGGGTGTCATGATGTCCTCCCGCGGAAAGGGGAAAATGTGTTCCGGTCTTGTGAGATTGACTTTGTGGATGCCGGATTCAGCATGGGAGCGGCTTTTCCGCCGGTCTCCCAGACCGTAAAGCGCTAAATCTCGCTGATGTCCGCCATCGAGCGTCACAGCAGAATGGGTCTTTCACCCGGTCGGCCTCGGCGCGAAGCCCTACTCGATCGAGCAGGGCACCGAAACATGGTGTTGGGAGTTGCTCGCGGCGGTGTTCATCGGTAGGATTGAGTGCTGGCCATCCGCCAGTTCACGCGGGAGTAGCTCAGTTGGCTAGAGCGTCAGCCTTCCAAGCTGAGGGTCGCGGGTTCGAGTCCCGTCTCCCGCTCTGATGGAAAACGAAGCCCCGGCGCCGCTTGCGGCGCCGGGGCTTCGCGCCGTTCGCCCTTTCATGCTGGCCACACGAGTGTCGGAGCCGTAGATTTCAAGGTCCCCCACAAGCCCCACGACCTCTCCCGCCCGAGGCCGGAATGACCCAGCAGACGGACCGTCTGAATACCGCCCTCGCGGGCCACTACCGCATCGTGCGACACCTCGGCGAAGGCGGCATGGCGTCGGTGTACCTGTGCGCGGACCTGAAGCACGATCGCAACGTCGCCCTAAAGCTGCTCAAGCCGGAACTCTCCGCGGTGCTTGGCGGAGACCGGTTCGTGCAGGAGATCAAGACGACGGCGGCGCTCCAGCACCCGCACATCCTGCCGCTCTTCGATTCGGGCGTCGCGGACGGCCTGCTGTTCTACGTCATGCCGTTCATCGACGGCGAGACGCTGCGCGACAAGCTCGATCGCGAGTCGCAGCTCGGCGTGGACGAAGCGCTGCGGATCGCTCAGGAAGTGCTGGACGCGCTCCAGTACGCTCACGAGGCCGGCATCGTGCACCGGGACGTGAAGCCGGAGAACATCCTGCTGCACGGCGGCCATGCGATGGTCGCGGACTTCGGGATCGCGCTCGCGGTGAGCGCGGCGGCCGGCGGGCGAATGACGGAGACCGGGCTCTCGCTCGGGACGCCCCACTACATGAGCCCGGAGCAGGCGACGGCGGAGACGGAGATCACCCCGCGCAGCGATGTCTACTCGCTGGCGAGCGTGCTGTACGAGATGCTGGCCGGCCATCCGCCTCACGTGGGCGGACCCGCGCAGCAGGTCATCATGCGCATCATCACCGAGCAGGCGCGGCCGGTGAGCGAGTTCCGCAGGAGCGTGCCCCCCAATGTGGTGGCGGCCCTCGAGAAGGCGCTCGAGAAGCTGCCCGCCGACCGGTTCGAGAGCGCGAAGGCGTTCAGCGATGCGCTGGCCAACCCAGCCTTCACGACGGCGGCGCCGGGCGCCGCCGCGGAGAGCAGAGGGCCAGGCCGGGCCCGCGTTCTCACGAGGCCGTTCATCGGCGTGTCGGCGCTTGCCGCCGCGGCCATCGCGGTCGTGCTCTGGGGGTGGTCGCGCCCCGTCGCGCAGCCCGAGGTCAGCCGATACCGCACGATGCTCTGGGACACGGCGCAGGTCGCGCCGGGATTGATCAGCACCGGCGTCGCCATCTCGCCGGACGGTGGCACGGTGGTCTTCGTGGACAGCACGGCGGCGGGCCGTTTCCTCTTCGCCAAGCAGCGCGATCAGCTCGAGGCCACCGTTCTGAGCGGCACGGACAACGTGGCGGGGGCGCCGAGGTTTTCGCCCGACGGGGCCTGGATCGCGTTCGTCACGAGCGATGGAAAGGTGAAGAAGGTGCCTCGGGGGGGTGGGGCGTCGGTCGTCCTCGCAGATTCCGCCAGTACGGGGGTTATCCGATCCCTCGCGTGGCTCGATGGCGGCTCCATTCTTTACGTGGACGCGGGCTTTGGCCTGCGCGCAGTGGGACAGGATGGCGATTCCCTTCGTCAGGTCTGGAAAGCGCCGGATCTGGCGGATACGGCCCAGCGGGCGGTCGTCAGCGTAGCCGGCCTGCCGCGCGGGAAGAATGCGCTGATTGCCACCTGTACCAACGTGTGCGCCAGGAGCGACCTCCGGGTCCTCGACCTGGAGACGCTCGAGGCGACGATCCTCGTTCCTGACGTCCTCGCCGGCTGGGCGCTCCCCGGAGGGCTCGTGGCCTTCGTCCGCAAGGACGGCGGCGTGCTCGCTGCTCCGTTCGACGCGCGCGCGGCACGATTCGAGCGGCCTCCGACGCCGATGCTCGACGGGGTGCGCATCCCGAACTGCTGCGCAGTTGACGCCGCCGTCTCGGCCAACGGCACGCTGATCTACGTCGTGGGTCGGACGGCCTCCAGAACCAGGCCGTATCAGCCGGTCTGGGTCGCACGTCAGGGCTCGTCGGCCCCCATCGACACGGGGTGGACGCTCCCCATAACCCAGAACTGCACGTGCAGCGGCGGCTTCACGCTGTCGCCGGATGGCAACCGTCTGGCTCTGACCGCCGAGCGCGTCGCCCTGTCCGGAAATGGCGACGTGTTCGTCAAGCAGCTCGACGCGGTTCCGTTCGCCCTGATGCCGCTCACCTTCGAGGGAGACGGAATCAGCCCCACGTGGACGGCGGACGGGCGCTCGGTGATCTACGCAGAGGACAAGGGTGACAACGACGTCGTGAGCTGGGTGGTCCGGCGCCGGGCGGACGGCACGGCGGGCGAGGACACGCTCCTGCCGCCGAGAGCCCGCAGCATCATCGAGGTGGTCCCGACGCCGGACACCACGCAGTTCATCCTGCGCTACGACATCAGCGGCAGCGCGCGGGATATCGTGCTTGCGCACCGTGGCGACACCACCACCACTCCCCTGGTGGCCGACCCCGGGTTCGCGGAGATCTTCCCGGCGCTCTCCCCGGACGGGCACTGGCTCGCCTACGCCTCCAACGAGACCGGGCGATACGAGGTGTACGTGCGGCCGTTCCCCGAGGTGAACGCCCGCCGCGTCCAGGTCTCGCAATCCGGCGGCACCGAGCCCCGCTGGGCGCACACCGGCCGCGAGCTCTTCTACCGGAACGGAACGGGCGCGCTCGTGGCCGCCAGCGTGGCTCCCGCCGCCGCGTTCACCCTCGGCGCTCAGACCGTCCTGTTCAACGCCGGTCCCTTCTTCTACGGCGACGCTTCGCGATCCTACGACGTTGCGCCGGGTGACCAGCGCTTCGTGTTCCTGCAAAAGGCAGGGCTGACGGACGCAGCTTCGTCTGCGCCGGACAAGCTGGTCGAAGTCGTGAACTGGGCAACGGAAGTGCGGGGGAAGCTCGAGGGCCAGGCGCCGAAGTAGCCTGTGCGCGCTCCC
>CAVSJO010000002.1:0-54441 GCA_963728445.1 uncultured Gemmatimonadales bacterium
TCGGTACACGACCAGAGGACACCAATCGCCGACAGGGCAACCAGTGCTCGGGGAAAGCGATGGCTCGGGGCGTCCATGCGTCACCTCTGTCCGGATGCGGGCCTCCGCCGGGGGAGCGGCGGAGCGGACGCGTGGCGTTGCAGGAGTGGTGCCAAGGGTGGCTGGGGCACCACACCCGCTCGCCTGTGGCTCGTCGGGGGCCAGCGCTGGGGCGCTTTGGTTCGGGTCGCGCCGGGGTCAGGGCGGAGGTGGGGCCGCGATCGCGAAGGTCACGGTGATCTCCACTGGGCTGTTTGTCACCCCCGGGCCCGTGGACGTCAGGTCAACGGTCGCCGTGTAGGTACCGGCGGACAGCGCATTCGGATGGACCGTCAGGTCGACCGACGTCGGCAGGGAGGTTCCCACGGTAGCCTCCAGCCAGCCGGCACCCCCGGGGGAGTAGCTGATCGTTCCGACGGCGAGACCGTCCAGGGTGCCGCCCCCGGCGTTGGTCACGGAGAGGCTCGTGGACTGCTGAGTGACGCTGCCGATCGTGTCGGCGAAGGACACCGCGAGCGAGTCCAGGGAGATTGCCGGCCCCGGGTCGAGGGTGAGAGTGACGTCCACCGGCTGCGGGCTGTTCGCCACGTTCGACTGGGATGACGCGACCCAGACGGTGGCGTGATAGGTCCCGGCCGACAGGGTGTCTGTCGCGGGCGTGAGCGTCAGGAATGTCGGCGCGGCGGGGCCGATGCTCGCGCCAAGCCAGCCGGTGGTCTGGCCGGCATCATAGACGGTCGAGTCCACCGCGAGGCCGGCCAGCGTCCCGCCGCCGCCGTTGCCTATGGCGATACTGTCGGCGCCCGGGCTCGTGGTGCCTGCGACGCCGGAGAACGTTGCGCTGGACGAGGCCAGGGAGATGGACGGCGGCGGCGGGCTGACGGTGAACGTGACCGAGACCGACTGGGGGCTGTTGGTCACGCCGATCGCGGCGGACTGGACCGGCACGGTCGCGTGGTAGGTTCCCGCAGGCAGAGTGTCGGCGGCGCTCAGCGTGTCGGTCGCGGTCAGAGTCAGCGCCGCGTCGGCGGAATCGCGGTCGAGAGCGGCCGCCAGCCAGCCCACGGGCTCGCCTACGCCGTATGCGATCGTACCGACGCTCAGGTTGTCGAGCGTGCTTCCGCCGGCGTTCGACACGATGACCGTCTTCGGCGCGGGGTCGGCGCCGCCCAGCGTGGCAGCAAAGCCCACGGTGGCCGAGTCGATGGAGATGACTGGCCCCGGCGTCACCGTCAGGCTGACGTCCAGGGTGTCCGGGCTGTTCTGCACGTCAGGGGTGGAGGAGACCACCGGCATGTGCGCGTGGTACGTACCCGCGGGGAGCGAGTCGGTGGTCGGCGTCAGCGTGATCGTGGTGGGCGCGGGACCGGGGGCCAGCGTGACGACCAGCCAGCCGCCGGCCTCGTCGTAGACGACGGCGCCGGTGCTCAGGTTGTCGAGCGTTCCGCCGCCGGCGTTCGTGATGTCCACGACCTGCGCGGCGGGGCTGGGTCCGCCCTCGACGGCGTCGTCGAACGTCACGACCGCGGGGCTCAGGGCGATGGCCGGAGCGGGCGGGCTCACGACGAGCGTGAACGTGGCGTCCTGCGGTGAGTTGGTCGCGGCCGGTGACGAGACGTGCACCGTTGCCGTGTACGTCCCCTCCGTTAGCGACCCGAGCGTCGCGGCGAGGGTCAGTTTGGCTGGCGCGGCCGTGGTATCAAGGACGGCGGCGAGCCAGCCGGAAGCGCCTGGCCCGTATTCGACCGATGTCGCCAGTCCGTCCAGCGTGCTGCCCCCGCCGTTTGAGACGGTCACTGCCCAATCTGGCGGGTTCGAGCCACCCTGGACGGCGGTATCGGCCACGCTCGTCGCACTCAACGAGAGGATGGCCCGCGCCGCCGTCGTGACCGTCGCCTGATCGGTGTACTGGGAGCAGCCCGCGGCGTTGCAGGCGCGAACTGCGTACGTGTACTCGGTCGTGGCCGTGAGGCCGGTGTCGGCGTATGCGGTCGAACCCGACGGCAGTGAGTCCTGCAGAAGGATGAAACCGCCGCTCGGACCCGTGCGGCGCACGAGCTCGAAACGCGACTCATTGTGGCTCGCGTCGATCCACGCGAGGTCCACCCGGTCGAATTCGGTGGAGCTGGCGACAAGGTCCGTCGGCGCGTCCGGCGCCACGAGCGGCGCGGCCGGCGTGGTCACGCTCGCCTCCGCCGACCAGGCGGAGCAGCCCACGTCGTTGCACGCCTGCACACGGTAGGTGTAGGTCGTCAGGGCGGCGACGGAGTTGTCATCGTACCTCGTCGCGTCGGCAGGCACCGAGTCGGCGACCGTCGCCCACGGGCCGCCCGCAGCACTGCGCTCAAGACGGAAGAGGGTCTCCGTGTCGCTGTTGTCGAGCCACGCCAGCGAAACGGTGCTGGCGGACGTGTCGATAATGGCCAGACCCGACGGCGCGGCCGGCGCCGTGACCGTGCTCGCCGTCGCCTCTGCCGAGTACGCGGAGCAGCGCGTCCCGGCACACGCTCGGACGCGGTAGCGGAATTGGACGCCGGCGGCCAGACCGGTGTCGGCGTACGTTGTCGTGTTGGCAGGGAGCGAGTCCTGCAGGACGGCCCAGCCCCCGCCGTTCTCGCTTCGCTCCACTTGGAACCGGCTCTCGTCCGATGCGTTATCCGTCCATGACAGTTCGATGCGGGTGGCGGAGACTGCATGGGTAGTCAGGTCAGACGGAGCTGCCGGAGGCGGCTGCTGGACGGCCAATGAAGCACTCACGCGGGCGGTGTCGCCGGCGCCCGGCGCGGCGATGCGTACCACGGCGTCGTAGCTGCCTTCGGTAAGGCCGGCGGGCGATGCGTGCAGCGTCAGCACGAGCGGCGTCGTCGTGCTGCTCACCGACGCATTGAGCCAGCCCGAAGGTTGTCCCGCTCCGTAGTCGATGGTGAGAGTGATCGCGCTGAGCGGCGCCGAACCCGTGGCGCTCACGGACACGGTGCGGGACGCGGGGTCGGGGCCGCCTACGGTGGCGGTGAAGCCGAGGGAGTCCGGCGTAATCGCCAGGCTGGAGCCGACGACCGTGACGTTTGCCGTGCCGCTCACGCCCGCGGCCGTCGCCGTGATGGTCGCCGCGCCCGGAGCGACGCCGCGGACGGTTCCTGCGTCGTCGACGCTGGCAACGGAAGGCGCGCTGCTGGACCACCCCACCGATCGGCCCGTGAGCACGTGGCCCGATCCGTCCCGTACCGTCGCCTGCAGATCCAGGGTCGAGCCCACGTCGACCGAGCCCGTGGACGGCTGAATGGCCACACTCGCCGCGGCGACGACCTCGGTCACGGTGTCGGTACAGCCTGCCGGCACGCAGATCGCGCAGACGATCGTCAGGATCGCGGCCCGCGACAGGACCCGGTTTCGCTGGCTCATGGGACGCTGCTCAGAATGAAATTCGAACGAGACGGAGCCGCACCCCGCTGCGCGCGTCGGGCTCGATGCCGAGGGACAAGCCGTGTGCGGCGTCGGTCGTGCCTGAGTATCCCGAGTTCGGGGCCGAGCTGGCGTGGAGGTACCCTTCGATAGCGCCGATCAGTGCCGCCGCCGCCGCCGCACCGACCGCCGGCAGGAGGTATGGGTGCTCCACCTTCTCGCCGCCGACCTGGTCCGGGGGACACACCCCGTCCGTGGGGACTCCGAGGCACTGGACCTTCACCTGCTTGTCCAGCAGGCCGAATGCGACCGCGCCCCCCGCCACGCCCAGGACGATTGCGCCGCCCACCGGACGGTGCGTTCTGAACTGTGCGTAGCCGGGCAGCACCATGCCGCCCAGCAGTACTCCGACCGGTGCCGGGCCCGACCGCGCCCGGGGCAGCGCCAGGACGGGCGGGCGCAGGCGCGCGGCCACGGTCGCGCTGTCCGGCGCGCTCGGAGCGAGGGTCAGGTAGGCGCGGAAGTCGTCCTCCGCAGCCTGTCCGTGCCCCAGCGCGTCCCGTACTACACCGCGGTCGTAGTACGGCTCCGGCCAGCGGGGTGCGACGTCGATGGCGTTCGTGAAGGACGCCTCTGACTGCAGCAGGAGGCCGGCGTCGAAGCTCGCCACGCCGGATCGGAAGCTCTGGAGCGCGGCCATCGGCACGTCCGGCGCGCGGGCCGCGGCGAGGCTGGAGATGCGCTGGCGTACGTCCTCGGCGTCCGCGCCTTCGGGGGCGATGGCGAGGTACTGGCACAGCTGATCCAGCGCGTCCTCCGTGTCGTCGAGCTGCTCGAGGATGCGGGCGTATCGATAACGCAGGTCCTGCTCGAGGGGGTCGAGTCGAACGGCCCGCTGCAGGAGGTCCCGCGCACCGGCGAGGTCGCCGACGATGGACGCCTGCGCCGCGGCGTCGCCGAGGCGACGGGCCTCGGCGACATCGTCGTCGGAGACCTGCACGGACGTGGCTGCGGACGTGTCCGCGCTGCACACGGAGCCGGGTGCGGTGCTGGCCGATCGCTTCAGCGGCAGCGCCTGCGCCGAAAGGCAGGAGGCGGTCAGGAGTAGGCCGAGTACCGCGCCGCAGATTCCGGCGCACGTCGCCTTCTGCGCGGTCGTGGCGAACGGATGCCGCATCATGAGCTCCCGGTGTGAACGACGGCGACGGGGCGCGTCCGGTCCGTGCGCGTGCCGTCGCCGAGCTGGCCGTCGATGTTGTACCCCCAGCAGTAGTCGCGCCCATCCACCGAGGTTCCGCACGTGTGCGCCCCGTTCGACCGTATCGTGGAGAAGCGGACGTCGCCGGCGACGGCCGTGGGAACGCTCTGGTCTTCCGTCGAGGCGATGCCGAGCTGCCCGTGTACGTTTCGACCCCAGCAGAAGGCCCGGCCGTCAGACGTGACGCCGCACGTGTGGACGCTGCCTGCGGTGAGCGTAGCGAACTGCAGGTCGCCCTGAACGAGGACGGGCGTCCCGCGGTTTGAATGGGTGCCGTCGCCCAGCTGGCCGTACGTGTTCTGTCCCCAGCAGTAGGCGTGGCCGTCTCCCGTCAGGCCGCACGTGTGAGAGGCTCCGGCGACGAGCGAGCGGAAGGAGTGCCCGCCCGAGACCGGCTGCGGGACCGGTGCGTCCTCGGTGCCGCCGGTGCCGAGCTGGCCGAACGCGTTGCGTCCCCAGCACAGGGCCTGCCCGTCGGTCGTGAGACCGCAGGTGTGCGACCATCCCAGCACGATGCCGCGATAGGAGGCTCCGCCCTTGACCTGGACCGGGGAGGTCCGAGTGCCGCGGGTTCCGTCGCCGAGCTGTCCGTAGACGTTGCTGCCCCAGCAGTACGCCACGCCGGCATGGTCGATGGCGCACGTGTGGCTGGAGCCCGCCGAGATGCGAACGAGTCCGGAAACGCCGTCGATCGGGGTCGGACGGTCGTGCTGCGTCGTCGTACCGTCGCCGAGCTGTCCGTCCCCGTTGGCGCCCCAGCAATAGCCCGTGCCGTCCTGCGCGATCCCGCACGTGTAGGCGATCCCGGCCGACAGGACGGCGAGGCGCAGGTGTCCCGACACGGGGGCAGGCGTCGGCTGCCGGCGCGGCGTTCCGTCTCCGATCTGACCGTCGGCGTTGCCGCCCCAGCAGATCGACGTGCCGTCCGCCTGGAGACGGCAGGTATGCGTTCCACCGGAGACGAGTCCGGGTCGGATGGCGAGCGCGGGGGGCGCGGCGTTCGCGTGGATGCGCAGATCCGGCGCGCCGACCACACCGGCGCGCAGCACGTTCTTGCCGGTCGAGCCGAGAGACCATGTCACACGGGCGACGCCGTTGCGGTCCGTCGTCGTCCGCGCCGGCGAAACGTCCCCGTCCCCGGCCTCGACGCGGAACCAGACGGTAGCGCCCTCCAGGGGGGCTCCGCTCGTGTCCAGGACCCGCACGCGCACCGGGGGGTCGAGGTCACGACCCGAGATCCCCGTCACCGCCGTATCCCCGATGGCCGCCAGCTCACCCGCCCGGGGCGATCCGCGCCCCGCCGTGAACATCGCTTCCGGAATGGTGCTCCCCTCGACCAGGGCCATGGCCGCGTCGAGCTCGCCCGCGCGGCCCAGCGTGAACTGACTGCGTGCGACGCCGTCCGCGTTCGTCGTCGCCCTGCGCGGGGAGACCGAGCCATTTCCCGAGACGACGGAGAACGTCACCACCGCCCCCGCCACCGGCAGCCCCCCGCCGTCCAGCACCCGAACGGCCAGGGAATCGGGTAGTGGCTCCCCCGCCGCTCCCTGCTGGCCCGAACCGTCGAGAGCGACGATCGTCGCCGGCACGTCCCGACCTGCGCCATCCGCCCGTCCGGCGGAGCCCGCCGGGGTCGCCTGCTCCGCGCCGCTCGTCCCGGGCGGACCCGCGATCGTGCCGGACACGACCTCGTCGCCGCCCACGGACGTCGAAGATGGCTCCGTGCCCGCCGCCGCCGATGCGGCCTCCCGCTCGGCGGCGGCAAGCACGTCCGGGGGCATGGTGGACATCCCGCCCGACGAGCCCGAGCCGCCGAACACCGCGTAGGCGGCCGCGGCTGCCACGGCGATGCCCAGAACCGCGATCGCAGCCGCATGCCGCCGCCACCAGGGTGGACGCGCCCGACGGCGGGGGCGCTCGTCCGGTTCGGACGCCGGCGGCCACTTCGTTCCCACGACGGTGAGTCGTACGAGCAGGTCGCCACGGCCGGAGCCGTCCCGTCGGGGCAGGCCCTGGCCCTCGAGTCGCAGGATGTCGCCGTGGCCGCTGCCCTCCGGGACCTCGACGGACGCCCCGCCCTCGAGCGTCTGCACCTCGTGCGGCCCGCCCTCCGCCGCCTGACGGTTCGAGAGGGGGAGGTCGACGTGCAGGTCGGCCCCGTCCCGCAGGAAGACGGCGTTCGGCTCCACGTGCACGTCTACGAGGATCTCCGGCGCCTCCGCTGCCTCCTGCCCCTCGAGCCGGGCCCGGAGCACCTCCCCGTCCATCACCCCCGGCGGAACCTCGACGAACGCCGCACGGTCCGCATCCTGTCCGGTGCCGTCGCAGGTCGGACACGGCGCGTGGAGCCGCTCCCCTGAGCCGTTGCAATGAGGGCAGATCGATTCCGCGGGCGGCGGACCCAGGAGGAATGCCGCGACCTTCCTCACCCGGCCCGTCCCGCTGCAGTGCCCGCACTCGACGGGGGTGAAGCTCGGGACCTCCCCGATCCCATCGCACTCGGGGCATGGCACCCGGATGGGGTGGCGGATCCCCGTCGCGACCTCCTGCAACGAGATCTCGATCGGGACGCGGAGCCCGTCCTCCGCCTCCGCCGGCTCCGTCGACGGCCGTGGCTCGGCGGGCGTCGTCTCCGCCACGACCTGCTCTACTGTCGCGAAGGATTCCCCCGGTCGGGAGGACGGAGGGGCCACATCGCCGAAGTGCCTGTGCAGGATTTCCAGCCCCTCGGAAAGATCCAGCTCCTCGTCGAAGCCCGACGCGAACTCCTCGAGGCCGCGCCACCCGAACGTATCGTAGATCCCGCGCAGCCTCTCGTCTCGCAGGACCTTGAACGCCTCGGCCGCCTGCCGAAATCGTTCCTGCGATTTCGAAGACCCGTCGGAGTGCTCGGGGTGGTCGCGCAGCACGACGCTCCGGAAGGCGGCTTCCACCGCTTCCGTGGACGCATCGCTGGGGACGCCCAGCGTCTCGTAGCAGTCGCGCTTTCTGGAAAGGGGCATCTGGGCTCCGCCCCGGGACAGAAAAACGGCGACGGAAACTCCACCCCCGCCCGTCGGCCGGTGGCAAGTCCGTTCGCCTGAATCGGTTAGGAATACACTCTGAAACTAACGAGGTGACTGAGGTAGACAAGGGCCCGGCCCGGGCACTGGCACGACCGTTGCCCGCAGGAGATTCACCGGCGGCGTGGGGCCGACCGGAACGGACTCGATTCACTGGAGCACACGATGGCACTACGACCCCTGTCCCGCCGGGAGGACTTCCGGTTCCCCGCGGGTGCCTACGACGTGCGGGGGTGGGAGGTGCGGACGGAAGCGGATGACGAGAAGGTCGGCAAGGTGGACGACATCCTCCTCGACGCGGGGGGCGATCTGCGCTACCTCGACGTCGACCTCGGGCTCTTCCGGAAGCACGTGCTCGTGCCGCTGGACCGGGCCCACGGCGAGCCGGACAGCGAGGTGGTCTGGATCGAGGGGGTTTCAGGCGATGCTCTGGAGGCGATCCCCGAGTACAATCGTGAGCCGGACGACGTCGGCTCCGAATACGCGCGTCGACTCGACGCCGCATGGGCCGAGGTCCGCAACCGGCCCGTGACCCAGCCGCCCGCCCGCCCGGCCACCGCCCAGGACGCGGAGCTTCCCCTCGCGCGGCTTTCCGAAATGGCGGACTATCGCGTCTCCGGTGACGCCGACCCCCGGGGCTGGAAGGTAGTGGGCGCGGACGCGGAAAAGATCGGGGAGGTCCGGGAGCTGCTCGTGGATCGCCGTGAGCTGCGGGCCGCCTACCTCGACTGTGACGTCGACGAGGACCGACTCGAGCTGGAGCCCCTCGACCGTCACGTGCTCATCCCCGTCGAGCGTGTCCGCCTCGATCGCGGTCACAAGCACGTCGTGGTCGACGGATTGCTGCCCCGCGATCTCGACGACTACCCCGTCTACGGCGGGCTGCCGCTGACGCGGGACGACGCCGAGGGGCTCGAGCGCATCTACGACCGCGGCGGCTCGTCCCTCCGGACCGAGGCTCGGGAACCGGACGCTTCCGCGCGGGACCGCGCGGCTGCCGAGAGCGGCCACCGTCACTTCTTCGGCCGGACGGCCGGGGACGTGGACGTGGAGCCCGATGTGCGGGAGGCCCGCCACCGCTTCGAAGACGACGCCGCCGCCGAGCGCCACCGGGCCGCGGCGGAGACCGTGGAGGAGGAGCGGAACGCGGCCGACGCCCGCCGGATGGCTGCGGATGCCCGCGACGAGCAGGTCGTCCGCGAAGAGGACGCAGCCACCATCCGCCGCGAAGACGACGAGGTCCGCATCCGCGTCAGTGGCGACGACATCATCATCGAGAAGCGCCGGACCGACTGAAGGAGGAGGAGAGCGTGGCGGAGATTCCCATCGAACGAAGGCCCCGGCGCAGCGCGCTGCCGTGGGTGATCGGCGTCATCGTGCTGCTGCTCATCGCGGCGGCCATCTGGTGGTTCTGGTTCAACCCCTCCGGAGGGGCCGGGGGTGATGTGTCTCGAGAGCCGCCGGCGGTGCCGGGCGCTACCGCGCCTGCAGCCGGTCCCGGGGCCGCCTCGCCCGGCAGCGCTCCCGGCGGCGGGTCGGCGCCGAGCGGCTGACCCCGGGCGTGGGCCGGACTGTCTCGACACCCCGGCCGAACGCGACGAGGGTGGCTTCGACGCCGCGCCCGGGCCGGACGGCTGCGGCGTGGTCTGGCGAATCGCGCTCACGGGGTCCCCTCCGGCTGAGCCAGTGGCAGGATCTCCTCCAGGTCCACGTTCCCCAGGAACGGGGCCAGGCGCTCACCCAATAGAAGCCTGCGCGCGACATGGCCGACCTGCCCGGCCGCGTACCGTGCTTCGCTGGCGAGCTGGGGGTAGCCGCACACGGACTCCCCGATGCGCTCTATCGACGCCCGTGATCTCTCCGAGATCGCGTCCCATCCTCCGAGCCAGTCCGTCAGAGCCCGCATGAACGACAGGGCGTCGGGGTATGCGTCGCGGGCCGGGTGCGGGCCGGGAATCCGGCTGTGGAACGGCTCCAGCCCGGCGGAAAGACCGTAGGGCTCGACGCTGAGGAAGCCCCGCTCGTCCCCCGCGTAGACGACGTTCAGCCCGCGCTCGCGCGCCAGACGGCGAATCTCGAACTTCAGCTCCAGGCTGTCGCACTCCTCCACGAGCAGATCGAGGCCGTCCAGGAAACTCGACGCGTTCGTCGCCGTCACACCCTCCGTCAGGATCTCCACCTCCAGATATGGGTCGATCCGGGCGATTCGCCTCGCCACGATCACCGCCTTGTTCACCCCCAGCTCGTCGACACCCGCGTTGAGCCGGTTCAGGTTCGAAAGGTCCAGCCGATCGAAGTCTGCGAGAACGATGGTGCCGCACAGGTGCTCCTGGGCGATGGTCACCGCCGCTTCGCCCCCCACGGACAACCCGATCACCCCCACCCGACAGGCGCGCAGTCTCACCTGTTCGAGGAGGGTCACCTTGTCCTGGTTCCGGCTGGTGATGACGTCAAAGAAATCGGCATGATCCAGCACGTGCACGATCCGGCGGTCCCACGGCAGCCAGACCCAGGCGCCGAATGCGTCCCGGTCCCGCGCCCGATCCACCAGCGCGTTGGCGAGCCGGCGCCGTGCCGTGGCGTCCCCGCCGGGGAGACGGACCGCTGCCAGATCTGCAAGCTGGCGATCGATGGGATCCACCACCGCGAGCCCCCCATCCTCGCACCGCCGCCTGAGTTCCGTCCCCTCCCCCGGTTCCAGGTGGACCATGATCGGGCGCCAGCTGAGCGCCGGGTGCACCGACGGCGCCTCCATCTCACGTGCAAATTCGCCGAGGTTCACAGGCTCATCTCCCACGTCTCGCTGACCAGGTCGTGGCCGAAGCTGTGATGCGCCTCGGACTGTACGAGGACGTACCCCTCCCCCTCGTAGATCGCCCGCGCCGCCGTAAGGACGCTGTTCGTCCACAGCGTGATCCCGCGATACCCCGCCTCCCGTGCGAACCCGCTGCACTCACGAACGAGCCGACGGCCGATGCCGAGCCCCCGCGCCTCCGGCTCGACGAGCAATAGCCGGAGCTTCGCCACACCCTCCCGCTCCGGGTGGCGGACCAGGAAGACCGACCCGACCTCCCGCCCGTTCCGCTCGGCGATCCAGCACCGCTCCCGCTCCGGATCGAGCTCACGTACGTATCGGCCCACGATCTCGGCCACGAGGCCCTCGAACGCCTCGTTCCACCCGTACTCGCGGGCATACAGGACGCCGTGGCGCTCCACGACCCAGCCGAAATCGCCGCTTCGGGGCGGCCGAAGCACGTATGCCGGGCGTGGCTCCGCTGCGGTCCCGAGCACGGCCTCGATCCGCTCCATCGCCGCCACCACGCGCGCCTGATCCTCCTTCGGACGTGCGGAGAGCACCGCCTCGATCTCCGCGCGAGACGCGGCGTCCAGCACCGCGAACGCCTCACGTCCGGCCTCCGTCAGGCTCAGGTGCCTTCGGCGACGATCCGCCTCCGACCGCGTCCGCTCGATCAGTCCAGCCTTCCGGAAGCCACGCAGCATGCGGCTGAGATACCCCGGGTCCATCCCCAGCTCGACGGAGAGCTGCGCCGCCGTAACCCCGTCGTGCTGCGCCAGCTCGTAGATGACCCGCGCCTCAGAAAGGGAGTACGGGCTCTTCAGCAGCCCCTCCCGCAGGAGCCCGAGCTGCCGCGTATAGAAGCGGTTGAAGCGGCGCACGGCCTGCACGCGTGCGCTCAGCGCAGGGTCGGGATCGGCCGGATCGAGCAAATCGACCGGATCGTGAGGGTCGGTCGGATCGGTGACGTCGGTGGAATCGCGGGGATCGAGGCGATCGGCGGGCATGCGAGGCGCCCTCGCGCGGAGGTGAGTGGAACGTACTTCCTCCTGCACACTGGGCGTATTGGTTGACGTTGTCAACTAGTTTCTGGGGACGCGGACTCGCTTCAGGCGCAGCATGGACACGATCCCGAGCGCCGGTCCGACGGCGAGCAGACTGAAGGCTGGGCCCCAGCCGAAGCGCTGGGAGATGGCGACGGTCACGGCGATGGAGACGGCGGTGAGGGCGAAGCCGAGGGAGGTCTGGAGCGTGAGGGCGGTTCCGACGGCGAAGCGGGGCGCGACTTCCGTCACGACGGCGCTGAACTGGGCCGAGTCGGCGACGACGGCGAAGCCCCAGAGCAGCGCGAGGGGCACCAGGAGCCAGGAGGAGGCGGCCACGAGCCAGCCGATGGTCAGGGAGCAGGCGCCGCTGACGGCCATGGCCCAGACGGTCACGCGCTCGCGTCCCAGGCGGTCGGCCCACCACCCGGCGAGCACGCAGCCGAGCGCGCCGGCGCCGATGGCGCCGAAGCCGACGAGGGAGGCGAGGGTCTGCCCGTTCGCGGCCCGGCCGGAGAAGACGTCGATGAAGTAGACGGTGATCAGCGTCCACATGGCGTAGAGCTCCCACATGTGACCGAGGTAGCCTCCGATGGCGAGCCGGGTCTGGCGGTCCGCGATCGACGGTGCGGACCAGTCCCCAGGAGAACGGGTTGCGGACGAAGGGATTCGGACCCGTCCGATAGCCGAGGAAGACCAGGACGGCGGAGAGGAGTGCGCCGCCGGAGGCGATCAGGATCACCGGTGCCAGCGCGGATCCCGTGAGGGCGTGGACCAGGTACGGCATCGCCTTCCCGAGGGTGAGGGCACCGACGAGCGTACCGATGGCGAGTCCGCGCCCGTCCCGGAACCAGGTGGCGATCATCTTCATGGCCGGCGGATAGACGCCGGCGAGGCAGAATCCGGTGAGGAACCGGAGCACGAGAGCGGCTCCGTACCCCGGGGCGACGAGGAGCGCGGCGTTCACGACGGACCCGAGCACGGCGGAAACGGTGAAGTACCGCGCTGCGGGAATGATGTCCGCGAGGTTGAGCACGGCGGCGATGGCGGTGCCGGCCACGAACCCGAGCTGAACGACGGTGGTCAGACTGGCCGTCTGCTCGGGGCCGAGGGACCACAGTGCCTGAAGCTGGGGAGAGACGGCGCTGGCGGTAAACCAGAGCGACATCCCCATGAGCTCGGCGGCGGAGAGGAGGGCGAGCATGCGCCAGCGACGGGTGGTGTCGGAGGCGTGTCGGTCCGCGGTCGGCGGTGTCTCGGGGGTGGTGGTCATGCCGCCAAGATCAGCGCCGACACCCTGCGGCGAAAGCGTGGAGCTCACTCGCCGGGGGTGCGTCCCTCCGCGATGGCGTCGCGACCGAAGCGTCCGCGCACCTCGTCCACGGCGCGGGACACGCGGCGGTCGCGCTCGGTCTCGATGGCGGGCAACGTGGTGTCTGCGGGCGACGTCGCGTCCGCCGGCTCGCCGGCCTCGAAGAGCCCGAGCTGGGCCGGGGCCTCGGGCTCGCTCTCGAGCTGGGACAGCGCGACGCCCAGAAGGCGGACGGGGACGCGGCGTGCGTGGCGCACCCTGCCGAGCAGCTCGAGGGCGACGTCGCGGATCGGCCGGTCGGCCTCCACGGCCTGCGACAGGGTCCGGCTGGCCTGCCGGATGCGGAAGTCGGCGTCCTTGACCTTCACGGTGACGGTGCGGGCAACGAAGCCCTCGCTCCGGAGTCGTCGCGCTGTCTCCGCGGCGAGGGCGAGAATCTCGCGGCGGAGCACGGCGTCGTCGTCGACGTCCTCGGGGAACGTCTGCTCGTGGGACACGGAGCGTGCCCGCTCCGGGGCGGTAACGGGGGCGTCGTCCTGACCCCGGATCCGCCGGAAGAGCCACGCGCCCTCGCGGTCTCCCAGCCAGGCGGCGAGGGTGGCTCGGTCGTGGGCGAGGGCTTCGGCGACGGTGAGCAGGCCGAAGCGCTCGAGCCGCTCGCCGAAGCGCGGCCCGACGCCGGGGATGGCGCGCAGGTCGAGGCCGCGCATGAACGCGGCCTCCTCACCGGGCGGCACGACGTGGACGCCGGCGGGCTTTGCGAGGCGGACGGCGAGCTTCGCGACGAGCCGGTTCGTGGCGGCGCCGATGGAAATGGAGATCTCCGTGTCCTGGAGGACGGCGCGGCGGATGCGGTGGCATGTCGCCTCCAGGGACTCGCCGCGGTACAGCAGCTCGGTGCCGGTCAGGTCCAGGTAGAACTCGTCGATGGAGGCGGGGTCGACGACGGGCGCGAAGCGCTCGAGAGCGGCGCGTACGCGGCGGCTGCGGGCGGAGCACTCGGCCCGCGGCACGGGCACGACCGTGGCGTCGGGGCAGAGTCGGAGGGCGCGCGACGTCGGCATTCCGGAGCGGCAACCGTAGGCGCGGGCCTCGTAGGAGGCGGACGTGACGACGCCTCGCTGGTCGGGCCTCCCGCCGACGAGAAGCAGCGCGATCCGACCCACGCCAGCGGGGTCGAGGAGACGGGCGACCTGGACGAAGAAGGCGTCGCAGTCGCAGAGCAGGATGCGCCGGGGGCGTTCTTCGGGTGATTGCATCGAGTGGAATCTCGCGTCGGGAGGGCGTCGGCGCACCCGTCCAGTGTACATTGGGGCTCCGCCAGCCTCGCATCACGGGCGATCGACACGGAGGGGGATCGGGTGCACCGGGAATATCATCGGTGGCACAGTCCAGCGCTGGGACGGGAGATGGAGCTGCTCGTATTCGGCCATGCAGGGGCGCGGGTGGTGGTGTTCCCGACGTCGCAGGGACGCTTTTTCGAGTGGGAGGACCGGGGCATGATGGACGCCCTCGGTGAGCACCTCGAGCGGGGGTGGGTCCAGCTGTACTGCGTCGACAGCGTGGACGCCGAGAGCTGGTACGCCCGCTGGAAGCACCCGGCCGATCGGGCGCGTCGGCAGACGGAGTACGAGCACTACGTATTCGACGAGGTCGTCCCGCTGTCCAGGCGGAACCCGAACCCGTTCCTCATGCTGACGGGCGCGAGCTTCGGCGCATACCACGCCCTCGACATGGCGCTGCGGCACCCGTCCCGCGTGGACCGTGTGATCGGGATGAGCGGCATGTACGACATCAAGGAGATGACGGGCGGCTACTCGGACGGCGAGGTCTATTTCCACGACCCCTCGCACTACCTGATCCACGAGCACGATCCGGCGCGGCTGGACGCGATGCGCCGCATGGACATCGTGCTCGTGACGGGACGTGACGACCCGCACCGGGGCAACAACGAACACGTGTCGGGCGTTCTGTGGAGCAGGGGGATCGGCAACGCGCTGCGGCTGTGGGATGGCTGGGCCCACGACTGGCCCTGGTGGCAGCGCATGATCACGACGTACATCGGCGGCTCCGACTGACGCGTCGGACCGCGGCCTGTGACTTCCGGAGAGACGAAGGACAATGGCTCGGATCGGACTCGTCGTAGGACGTGAGTGGAGCTGGCCGCCGGCCTTCATGGAGGAGATACGTCGGCGTGGCGGCACCGCGGAGTACGCAAAGCTGGGCGGTACGCGCATGGACGGCGGTTGGGGATACGACGTCCTCATCGACCGTATTTCCCACGAGGTGCCGTACTACCGCACCGCGCTGAAGCAGGCGGTGGTGGAGGGCGTCACCGTCGTCAACAATCCGTTCATGTGGTCGGCGGACGACAAGCTGTTCGGGGCCGCGCTGGCCACGAGGCTGGGGATCGCGAGCCCCCGGACGGTGGCCCTGCCGAACAAGGAGTACGTGCCCGGCATCGAGCACGAGGAGTCGCTCCGGAACCTCGTCTTCCCTCTCGACTGGGACAGCATACTCGATTACGTCGGGCTGCCGTGCATCCTCAAGGACGCCCATGGCGGCGGCTGGAAGGACGTGTACGTGTGCCGGTCGAAGGAGGAGCTGCTGAGCCACTACGATGGGTCGGGTCGGCTCACGATGATCGTCCAGGAATTCATCGAATGGGAGCAGTTCGTCCGCTGCCTGTGCATCGGCCGCGAGGAGGTGCTGCCCATGAAGTACGACCCGCGGGAGAGGCGCTACATCGTCGAGCATGAGCACCTGGACGCCGCGCTGGGAGAGCGGATCGTGCGCGACTCCCTCAAGCTCGTGCGGGCCCTGGGCTACGACATGAACTCGATGGAATGGGCGGTCCGGGACGGCGTGCCCTACGCCATCGACTTCATGAACCCCGCGCCGGACATGGACGTGAACTCACTGACGCCGCACTACTTCGAATGGGCCGTGACAAGGATGGCCGACATGGCGATGCGGCTGGCGGAGAACCCGCGCCGACAGCCGGCGGAACTCGGATGGGACTCGCTGTTCGGCGGCCGCGCATGAGGACGGCGGCCGCCGCGATCGAATCCTATCACGAGCTGCTCGGACCCGTCGCCGCCGCGGACGCCCGTGCGCACCTGGAAGAGCAGCAGCACCGGCGGGGACTGCTCTTCGGTGACCGCCCGCTGTGCACGGTGCTCCGTCCGCGTTTCCTGTCACGGCCGCAGTACGAGCGTGTGCGCACGCGCGTGTCCCTGCTGCTTTCCGCCTTCGATCGGGTCCACCGTCGGGCCCTCGAGGACGACGCCCTGCTGGCGCAGCTCCGGCTCGAGCCGTGGGAGGTCGAGCTCGCGCGGGAGCCGACGGGCTACGTCGCCCCGAGCCCCGTCTCCCGCGTCGACGCGTTCTTCGGAAGCGACGGGCAGGAGCTCCGCGTCACCGAGTACAACGCCGAGACTCCCGCGGGCGCCGGATACGGGGACGCCCTGACGGACGTGTTCCTCACGATGCCGGTGATGGCCGAGTTCCTGAAGCGCTGGGACGTGCGCCCGCTTCCCGCCCGGCACCACGTGCTGCACGCGCTGCTGCGTGCCTGGCGGGAATGGTCGGGCGGGCGGCGGAAGCCGCGCATCGGCATCCTCGACTGGGCGGAGGTCCCGACCACGGCCGAGTTTCGCATCTTTGCCGACTACTTCCGTGCCGCGGGCTACGAGGCCGTGATCGGGGACCCGCGCGCGTGCGAGCACCGCGACGGACGGCTCTATGTCGACGGGACACCCGTCGACCTGGTCTACAAACGCGTCCTCATCAGCGAGCTCATCGAGCGGGAGGGGCTGGACGGTCCTGTCGTGCGGGCGGTCCGCAGCCGCTCCGTCTGCATGGTGAACCCGTTCGCCTGCAAGGTGATGCACAAGAAGGCGAGCCTGGCCGTGCTGAGCGACGAGCGCAACGCCGACCTGCTCGGGCCGGCCGAGCGGGAGGCCGTCGCGGAGCACGTCCCGTGGACGCGTGTCGTCGAGGAGCGCCACACGCAGTACGACGGGCGCCGCGTCGACCTGCTGCCGTTCATCGCCGATCACCGGGAGGAGCTGGTCCTGAAGCCGAACGACGAGTACGGCGGCAAGGGCGTCGTCCTCGGCTGGGAGACGGACGACGATGCCTGGCGGAGAGCCGTGACCGCCGCCCTCGAGACGCCGCACATCGTGCAGCGCCGCATCGATCTGCCCGTCGAGGCGTACCCGTGCCTGGCGGGGAAGGGCGTCGTCATCGAGGACCGGATCGTCGACACGGCTCCGTTCGCATTCGACGGCGCCTACGTCGACGGCTGCCTCTCCCGTCTGTCCACGGAATCGCTCGTCAACGTCACCGCGGGTGGAGGCTCGAGCCTCGCCACCTTCGTCGTGGAGCCCCGCAGCTAGCGAGGTCGACCATGCAGTCGCCGTCCCTGACGCTGGGCGTGGAGGAGGAGTACCAGATCATCGACCCGCAGACGCGGGAGCTGCGGTCCTACATCACGGAGATCCTCGACGACGAGCATCTCGTCCTCGGCGAGGTGAAGCCGGAGCTGCACCAGTCGATCGTCGAGGTGGGATCGACCGTGTGCCGGACGCCGCAGCAGCTGCGCGGGGAGCTCGCCCGCCTTCGCGGCACCGTCATGAAGCTGGCGGACCGGCGCGGTCTGAAGGTCGCGGCGGCGGGCACCCACCCGTTCTCCTCCTGGATGACGCAGGAGATCACGCCCCTGGAGCGCTACATCGGCGTGAAGCAGGACATGCAGGATCTCGCGCAGCAGCTCCTCATCTTCGGGACCCACGTCCACGTCGGCATCGAGGACCGCGAGTTCCTCATCGACGCCATGAACGTCGCCCGCTACTTCCTGCCTCACCTGCTCTGCCTGTCCGGCAGCTCTCCCTTCTGGACCGGCCGGAACACCGGCCTGAAGTCGTACCGCACCGTCGTCTTCCGCAACTTCCCGCGCACCGGGGTGCCTCGCGTGATGCGCGACTGGGCGGACTTCGAGTACCTGCAGCAGACGCTCATCCGAACGCGCTGCATCCCGGACGGATCGAAGATCTACTGGGATCTCCGGCCGCACCACGCCTACCCGACGCTCGAGTTCCGCTTCCTCGACGTGTGCACCCGCGTCGAGGAGGCGGTCTGCCTCGCGGCCATCCTGCAGGCGCTCATCGCCAAGCTGTGGCGGCTGCGCCGGGACAACATGACGTTCCGCGTGTACCCGGCGGACCTGATCGAGGAGAACAAGTGGCGGGCGGTGCGGTACGGGCTCGACGGCTCCCTCATCGACTACGGCAAGGAGAAGGAGGTCCCCGCGAGGGAGCTCATCGAGGAGCTCATCGACTGGTTCCTGGACGACGTCGTCGACGACCTCGGCACCCGCGACTGCGTGAGGTACGCCCGCCGCATCCTGGACGAGGGATCGAGCGCGGACCGGCAGCTCCGGACGTTCGAGGAATCGGGCGACCTGAAGACCGTCGTCGACCATATCATCGAGGAGACGGCGGAGGGGGTGGAGACAGTTTCCTGAGCGGACCCTCAGGCCGAGACGGACCGGAAGGCCGAGGCCGCCTCGATGAAGCGGCGGAACAGCGCGCGCATGACGGGATCGCGGTCCGCGAGGGCTTCGGGATGCCACTGCACGCCGAGCATGAACGGGTGGTCCGGGGCCTCGAGGCCCTCGACGACGTCGTCGTCGACGGAGCGGGCCGTCACCCGGAGACCCTCGCCGATGCGGCTCACCGCCTGGTGGTGCATGCTGTTCACGCGCAGCGACGTGGTCCCCACGACGTCGGCCAGAAGGGAGTCGGGCTCGATGGCGACGTCGTGGACGAGACGGTCCCGCTCGTAGCCCTGATCCGGGAAGTAGTCGTGCTTGGAGGCGCCGGGGCACTGGGCCGCCAGGTCCTGCCAGAGCGTGCCGCCGCGGGCGAGATTGAGGAGCTGAATGCCGCGACAGATCCCGAGGACCGGCTTGCCGTCCTCCATCGCCCAGCGGATGAGGCGGAGCTCGACCCGGTCGCGAGGCGGGTCGCTGTTCTCGCAGCGGTCGTGGCGGGCTTCGTGGTACGTGGCCGGATCGACGTCGGCGCCGCCGGGGATCATGACGCCGTCGAGGCGCTCGTAGATCGCGCGCAGCGTCGCATCGTCCTCCACGAGCGGCACCATCCACGGCAGGCCGCCGGCGAGGGCCGGAGCCAGGACGAAGCGATGGCTCATCACCCACGAAGCCGGAACCCCGTCCGGTATGCCGGACAGCGCCTTCAGGTTCGTGGTGGTTACGCCGATGACGGGGCGGACGCTCATCTTCCTCTCGTTGCCGTTCGGGGCGACGGAAAAGGTAACTCCGTCAGGGGCCGAAGAGGAACCGGGCCGCCGCCGGGAAGCGACGTGCCCACTCCGCCTCTCCGTGCCCGGCGCCCCGCGCCTCGACGTACGTCAGCTGCCTTCCTTCCGCATATCCCTTCCGGACGAGTCGTGAGCGGAGGCGCCGGGCATTCCGGACCGTCTTCCAGCCCTCGGCGGTCCCCGTATCCAGGTAGATTCGACCGTCCGGCCGGGGGGCGCCCCGCAGGAAGCGGAGGATCTCGCGGTTGCCGAACCACACGGATGGGCTGAGCGCCGCGACGCGCCCGAAGGTCTCGCCGCGGACGAAGAACGCAAACAGGCTGATGAGGCCGCCGAGGGACGATCCCGCGATCCCGGTGGAGTCCCGCTGCGGAAGGGTTGGAAACGTCCGGTCCACCAGCGGCTTCACCGTCTCGACGACGAATTCCACGTAGGCCGCACCGTCGCCGCCGCCGTGGCGCTCGTCGACGAACGGCGTGTACTCGTCCAGCCGCCGGGCGCCGGCGTTGGCGATGCCGACGACGATGGGAGCGGCGATGTCGCCCGCCCATTCCTCGAGAGACTCGTCGACGTGCCACTCGCCCGCAAAGCTGGTAGCATCGTCGAAGAGGTTCTGCCCGTCCTGCATGTAGAGGACGGGATGGCGCCGGCCTGCCAGCCCGCAGTCCGGAGGGAGGTAGACGTAGAGGTCCCGCTCGTTATGGAGCTGGGGGCTGTGCAGGTTCGGGAGCCGGAGGACCGTGCCGGACACGGTGTGCCCGTCCTCCCCATCGGGAGGATACGGCTCGAATCGGCCCGTGGGGATCGGGGTGCCGGAAGCGGCGCGGCTGGACTCCATCCCGGAGGTATGCCACCGTGCGGCGGCGGGACGCAACCCCGGGCCCGGAAGACGCCCGGGCGCAACGCGGCAGGCGAATTGCCCGTCCTCCTCTCCGCCAGCGACGCGGGACGCAGGATCCGCGTCCGAAGAGTGGCGGCCGTGCGACCCGAGACCCGGACATCCATGCCCGAAGACCCCCTCCGAATCGAAGGCGGCCCCGACATCCCGATGTCGGAGCTGACGTTCCGCGCGACACGCTCCGGCGGACCGGGCGGTCAGCACGTGAACACGTCCGCGACGCGGGTGGAGCTGACGTGGGACGTGAAGGCGTCTCCGTCCCTGTCGGACGCGCAGCGCGCCCGCATCCTGAAGCGGCTCTCGAACCGCATCGACGCGTCGGGCGTGCTGCGCCTCGTCGCCGGCAGAACCCGCAGCCAGCACAGGAACCGGGAGGAGGCCGCCGCCCGGTTCGCGGACATGATCGCAAAGGCCCTGCGCCGGCCGAAGAAGCGGAAGAAGACGCGGCCGCCTCGCCGATCGAAGGAGAAGCGGCTGCGTCAGAAGAAGCGGCGAGGGGAGCTGAAGAAGCTGCGGGGCAGAGTCGACCCGGAGTAGGCGGGTTCCCGTCGCGGCTCAGCGCATGGTGTCCGGCAGCATCTCGAGGGGCCGCCTCAGGGTGGGCCCGGGCTCGAAGACGCGGTGGGGCGCCGGATCCTGATCGGGCACGCGGTACTGCTGGCGCAGCTCGATGAGCTTCTGCTTCAGGCGTCGGACGACGGGGGCGTACGCCGGGTCGTCGTAGACGCTGTTCATTTCGTCGGGGTCCCGGTCGAGGTCGAACAGCTCCCAGGCGCCGGTCTCGTAGAAGTGGACGAGGGTGTAGCGCCGGGTGCGGACCCCGTACTGCCTCCGGACCATGTGCCAGCCGGGGTACTCGAAGTACTGGTAGTAGACCGCATCCCGCCAGTCGGAGGGCGTCTTTCCTCGGAGCAGTGGGAGGATACTGCGTCCCTGCATGGCGTCCGGCACGTTCACGCCAGCCGCGTCGAGGAGCGTCTCGGCGAAGTCGAGGTTCATGACCATGTCACGGTTCACGGACCCGGCGGCGACGACGCCGGGCCAGCGCACGAGCAGCGGCGTGCGCAGGGACTCCTCGTACATCCACCGCTTGTCGAACCACCCGTGGTCTCCCAGGAAGAAGCCCTGGTCGGACGAGTAGACGACGAGCGTGTTGCGGTCGAGGCCGTTCGCGGCCAGGTAGTCGAGGACGCGGCCCACCGCCCGGTCCATTCCCTCCACGACGCGCATGTAGTCCTTGATGAAACGCTGGTAGCGCCAGCGGGTCAGCTCGTCGCCGCGGAGCTGCGCGTCCCGGAACGCCGCGTTGGACGAATCGTACGCAGCCTCCCACGGGATGCGCTGCTGCGGGGTCAGGATGTCCGGGGTCGTGAGCTTCAGGTCCCGCTGGAAGAGGTCCAGCGCGATCGTGTTCTCCGACTCGCTCGCCGGCCGGGCGTGACCGCTGTGGTCGTCCCACAGCGTCGTCGGTTCGGCGAGCACCGTGTCACGGTACAGCTCGAGCTCACGGGGACCGGGATCCCAGTACCGGTGCGGGGCGTTGTACTGGAGCATGAGCAGGAAGGGCGCCCTTCCGCGCCGCACCCCGTCCACCCAGGCCAGCGCGCTGTCGGTCACCAGGTCCGTCGTGTAGCCCGTGGCCCGGGTCGTGTCGGGCGCGCCGTCCGGGCCGCCGCTGATCAGGTCGGGGTTGTAGTAGGGGCCCTGGCCCCTCAGCACCTCGAATTTGTCGAACCCTTCCGGCGTCGTCTCCAGGTGCCACTTGCCGAAGAGGCCCGTTCGGTACCCCGCGGCACGCAGGAGCTTTGGGAACGTGATCGTCGTCGGGTGCAGCGGCTGCTGGTTCTCCATCACGCCGTTCAGGTGCCCGTACTGCCCCGTCAGCACGGTCGCGCGGCTCGGTTCGCAGATGGAGTTCGTCACGAACGCATTGACGAACAGCATCCCGTCCCGGGCGATTCGGTCCAGGTTCGGCGTGTCCGGCAGGCGGGCGCCGTAGCGCAGGAAGCCGCGGTACGCCGAAAGAGCGTGTGCGGCGTGATCGTCGGAGAAGATGAAGACGATGTTGGGGTGCCCGGCTGCCGGCGTGGGCGCGGGCGCAGCTGCCGATGCGGGCGCGGGCGCTGCCTCCGTTTTGGTCGCGGGCGCGGGCGCGGGCGTCGGCGCGGAGGCGGCCAGGGGCAGGCCTAGGGCCAGGGCCACGGCCAGGAGCGTGGGCGGCAGCTTCGGGGGCTGGAGCATGGAGCAAAGATAGGCGCCTCGGGGGGACGCCGCGATGCGGGCGCTGGACGCAGGCTGCGATTATGTTGCGGAATCTCCAGGCCGGAGGTGGCATGCCGACGCGCGACCCGCTCTACATCCTCGCCCTGCTCTCGCTCTTCATCGCCGCTTCCGAGTGGCTGGTGCGACGAACGCCGCTGCGTCACCTCGGCAGCGCGCTCCTCGTCATCATCCTCACGGCGATCGCAGCGAACACGGGCTTCCTGCCGGCGGGCTCGACGGCGGAGGCGCCGGTGCCGGTCTACGACATCGTGTTCGGGACCGTGGCGCCGCTCGCGATCTTCTGGCTGCTGCTCCCGGTGTCGCTGCGAGACATCGCCCGGGCGGGCGCTCCGATCATCGCGCTTTTCACCATCGGCGCCGCCGGCGTGGCGCTGGGGGCGTTCGTGGGCGCCCGGCTCTTCGACCTCCAGGCGCTGGGGCCGCTGCACGCGGCGGTGGCCGGGATGTACGTGGCCACGTACACCGGCGGCGGTATCAACTTCAACGCCGTGGCGCTGTCGTTCGACGTGGTGCGGGACGGCGGCCTGTTTGCGGGCGCGGTGGCGGTGGACAACGTGATCACTGCGGCCTGGATCGTGGCGACGCTCGCCCTGCCGCGGATCCTCGCCCCGCTGTGGCCGCGGCCTCTGCGAGGGGCGGAGGCGGGGGTTTCGACGGTGGGCGCGGAGGCGGTATCGCCCGAGCCGTACGACGCCGTTGAAGAGGACACGGAGCGCGTGCATCCCCTCGACGTGGGGCTCGTGCTGGCCCTGGGGCTTGGCGCCGTGCTCGTCTCCAACGCCTTGTCTGCCTGGCTCGATGGCCTCGGGATCGGCATTCCGTCGATCCTGATCCTGACGGCACTGGCCCTCGTCCTGGCCCAGGTGCCGATGATTTCCCGCATGCCCGGCACGCGTGTGCTGGGCATGGTTGCGGTCTACCTCTTCCTCGCCGTCGTCGGCGCCTTCTGTGACATTCGCAAGCTGGTGGCGCTCGGGCGAATCGCCTTCCTGCTGCTCGGCTTCGCCAGCACGCTCGTCCTCGTCCACGGGCTCGTCACGTTCGTGGCCGCCCGGCTGTTGAAGATCGATCCGGAGACGGCAGCGGTGGCGAGCCAGGCGAACGTGGGTGGCTCGACCTCGGCCCTGGCCCTGGCGCGCAGCCTCGGGCGCAGCGAGCTCGTGCTCCCGGGGGTGCTCGTGGGAGCGCTCGGAAACGCGCTGGGCACCTTCATCGGGTTCTGGATGGTGGGCCGGCTGGGGTAGGAAGCGCTCCGAGCCACCGGCCGCTGACCCGCGAGGGGAGCGGCCAGATACCGGCCGCAGGCCTGTCGCGTCCGGACGTCAGCGCAGCGCCGCGACGGCGGTACGGAGCTGGCGATCGGAGAGGTAGGGCGCCGGCCCGAGCCGCAGGAACTCCCCCCGATGGTCCGCGAGCACGCCGCGCTGGCGCAGCCGTTCCCTCAGCTCACTCGCCCGCGTCGATCGAAGAGCCAGGAACCCGCCGACGTCGTCCGGCGGGGCGGAGCGGTCCCGGTCGACTACGGCCGGATCGAGGTCGAGCGAATCGAACTCGGCGGCGAGGACGCCGACCTGGTGCAGGCTCACCTCTCGCAGGAGCTCGGGCGTGAGGGCGTGCTCCTCGAAGAAGTCGAAGACCTCGGCGGCGCGGTAGTGGGCCGTCGGGTCGTAGGTCGACCCGGCGAAGCGGGCGGCGCCCTCGGGGTAGGGTGTGGCGACGTCGCCTGGAGACGTTTCGAGGAGGTCGAACTCCGCGAACCAGCCGGTGAGCACCGGGCGCAGCCGGCAATCCGGTGGCACCCGCAGGAAGCAGTTCCCCTCACCCAGCTGGCAGTATTTGTAGCCGCCGCCGACCACGAAGGCGCGGTCCAGGCCGAGCGCGCGGATGGAGAACGGCACGACGTTCAGGTGGTGGTACGCGTCCACGAGCAGCTCGGCACCGCAACGCCGGCACGCCTCGGCGAGGGCGTCGAGGTGTGGGACGATGCGGGCGTCGAGGAAGAGGACGGAGGAGACCAGCGCGCCGGCGGTCCGGTCGTCGACGGCGGCGGCGCAGCGCTCGGCGAGGGTGTCGACGGGGTCGCGGTGGATGCGTAAGACCTCGACGCCCTCCTCCGCCAGACGCCCGAGTTGCCGGCGGATCGTGTGGAACTCGCCCGTCGTCGTGACGAGCCGGGGCCGGTCCCGGAGCGGCAGTGCGGAGAGAAAGCGGGCGACCAGCTCGTGGGTGTTCTGACCCAGTGCGATCGCGGCACGGGGCTCGCCGAGCAAGCGGGCGAAGCCGCCGCGGACGCGGTCGGCGCGCTCGAACGCCGCCTCCCACTTCTCGTCGACGAGGCGGGCCGCGTCCTCGAACGCCCGGCGCACGCCGTCCAGGGCCCGATCGGGCCACGCCTGGTGCGAGTGGCCGGTCAGGAGCAGGCGGTGGGCCACGTCGAAAGCGGAGTAGTGCGGGGCGAGGGCGTTGGGCTCCCCGTACAGCGCCTGCGGGTCGAGCCGCGGGCGGGTGGGCGGGTGGGGCTCCGGCGTGGCCGTCACAGCTCCGTCCGGATGGTCCACAGGTCGGGAAAGGCGGCCCGGAACAGCGTGGTCCGCAGGTACTCGGCCCCCTCGCTGCCGCCGGTGCCGCGCTTCATGCCGATGGTCCGCTCGACCATCTTCACGTGCCGATATCGCCATTCCTGGACGCCCTCGTCGAGGTCGACGAGGCGCTCGCTGATCTCCCGCACGGACGGATCGCTCCGGTAGATCTCGAGCAGCAGTGGACGCAGCGCCGCGGACGGCTCGACGGCGGCTGTCACGTCCCTTCCGAGGTCGGCCTCGGGGACGGCGTAGCCGTTTTGGTCGAGGTAGCGCAGGAAGGCGTCCCAGACGGTTCGGCGGGCGTAGCGGTCCTCCAGCCACGCACGGGCGGGGGTGCCCTCCGGGTAGTGGTCGACGGCGGATCGGCGCTTGAGGCCGAGGGCGAACTCCAGACCCCGGAACTGGAAGGACTGGAAGCCGCTGCCGGACTCCAGGCGGTCCCGGAAGGAGAGGAACTCCAGGGGTGTCATCGTCTCCAGCACGTCGAGCTGTGCGACGAGCACCTTCAGGATCGTGAGCACGCGCTTGAGGGTGTGTCGGGCCCGGGGCGTGTCGTTCTCCTCCAGCAGGTCGTCCAGGTGGTCGAGCTCGTGCAGGATCTCCCTGAACCAGAGCTCGTAGACCTGATGCACGATGATGAAAAGTGTCTCGTCGTGCTCCGCCGGGTCCGAAGCCGGCTTCTGCAGGGAAAGCAGCTCGTCGAGGCGCAGATAGCTGGAGTAGGTGACGGGGACCGGCGTCTCTCCGTCAGCCGTGGTTCGATCGGGTTTCGGGGTGTGGGCGTTCACCAGGCCTCTCCGGAGGGTGTGAAGCGCGGCGTGTAGCGATCCAGCGTCCGATACTGCGGCGGCCAGGCCAGGCGGTGCTCCATGGCGTACGCCGCGTGGCGCGTCCAGTACGGATCCCACAGGTGGGCGCGGGCCATGAGCACCAGGTCGGCACGGCCGGCGGCGAGGATCGTGTTCACGTCCGTGTACGACGAGATGTTGCCGACGGTCATCGTCGGGATGCCGGCCTGCGTCCGGATCCGGTCGGCGAACGGGGTCTGGAACTGCCGACCGTAGACTGGCTCCTGGTCGTAGACGGTCTGTCCGGCGGATACGTCGACGATGTCGCAGCCGCGGTCGTGGAAGGCGCGGGCGATGTCGACGGCCTCGTCGGAGTCGACGCCCCCCTCCTTCCAGTCCACGGCGGAGATGCGCACGGACATCGGCTTCTCCTCGGGCCACGCGGCGCGCACGGCGTCGAAGACCTCGAGGGGGTAGCGCAGGCGGTTCTCGAGAGAGCCGCCGTACTCGTCCTCCCGCACGTTGGTGAGGGGCGAGACGAAGCTGGCGAGGAGATAGCCGTGAGCCACGTGCAGCTCCAGCCAGTCGAAGCCCGCGGCGAGGGCGCGGGCCGTGGCGGCGACGTAGTCCTCGAGCGCGGCGTCCATGTCCGGGCGCGTCATGGGCCGCGGCACCGGACTGTGGGGATAGTAGGGCAGCGCGGACGCGGAGACGATCTCCCAGCCGCCCTCCTCGAGCGGCTCGCAGTCCCCCTCCCACATGCGCCGCGTGGATCCCTTCCGCCCCGCGTGGCCGATCTGGATGCCGATCTTCGCCCTGCTGTTTTCGTGCACGAAACCGGTGACCCGCCGCCACCCCTCCACGTGGGCGTCGAGGTACAGGCCGGCGCAGCCGGGGGAGATGCGTCCCTGCCTGCTGACGTCCGTCATCTCCGCCATGACGAGCCCCGCGCCTCCGATGGCGCGGCTGCCCAGGTGCACGAGGTGCCAGTCGCCGGGCATCCCGTCGTCGGCGCAGTACTGACACATGGGGGAAACCACCACCCGGTTCTCCAGCAGGAGCCCGCGGACGCGGTACGGGGTGAACAGCGGAGGTGGGGGAGGCGACGTCGCCACCTCCTCGCCGCTCTGCTTCGACGCCTCGCCCGCGAACCACCGGTCCACGCGCGCTACGAAGTCGCGGTCCCGCACCCGCAGGTTGTCGTGGGTCACGCGCAGCGAGCGCGTGAGCAGGTTGAAGGCGAACTGGAGCGGGTGCATGTCCATGAACCGCTCCGTCTCCTCGAACCACTGCATGCTGACCTGCGCGGCCCGCTGAAGGCTCTCCACGACCGGGCGACGCTCCGCTTCGTAGGCGATCAGGGCGGACGGCACGTCGGCACTGTTCGCGAGCGCCGCGGCCAGCGCGATCGCATCCTCCATCGCCAGCTTCGTCCCCGACCCGATGGAGAAGTGGGCGGTGTGCGCGGCGTCCCCGATGAGGACGACGGGCGGCCCGTCATCCGGCGCGGGCACGTGGCTCCACCGCTCGCAGCGGACCGTCCCGAACCGGCGCCAGAGCGACCGGTTCCCCAGCAGCGGGTGGCCGTCCAGCTCGTCGGCGAAGAGGTCTTCACAGAACGCGATGGTCGCGACCTCATCGTCCTCGGCGAGCCCCGTGCGGTGCCACGTCTCCTCCGTTGTCTCGACGATGAACGTCGACTGACCGCCGTCGTACTGGTAGGCGTGCACGCGCCAGAGCCCGTGCTCGTCGGACTTGAAGTGGAAGGTGAACGCGGGGAACGGCTTCGTCGTGCCCAGCCAGACGAAGCGATTCGGCCGCCAGTCGACGGAGGGAGCCCACCGGTCGGGATGGGCGTCCCGGAGTGCGCTGTTCAGCCCGTCGGCGCCCACAACGAGGTCCGCGTCCCGTACGGCGTCCGCCGCCTCCGCCCCCATCTCGCACCCGAAGCGGAGGTCCACCTCCAGCTCCCGGCAGCGTCTCGCCAGGATGTCCAGCAGGGCACGGCGTGACAGTCCGCTGAAGCCGTGGCCCGTCGACGTGATGCAGCCGTCGCCGTAGTGGATGTCGATGTCGTCCCAGTGATGGAAGCGCGCCGCGATCTCTGCGAAGGTCTCCCGGTCGGCCTCGGCCAGCGTGCTGCCCGTCGCGTCCGAGAACACGACGCCGAACCCGTAGGGATCGTCGGGCCGGTTCCGCTCCAGGACCGTGACCTGGTGGGTCGGGTCGGCCCGCTTGAGCTGGATGGCGAGGTAGAGGCCGGCGGGTCCGCCGCCGACGCACAGGACTCTCATTCTGGAGGCTGGAGGCTGAGGCTGAGGCTGAGGCTGAGGCTGAGGCTGAGGCTGAGGCTGAGGCTGAGGCTCGCGGCGGGGGAAGGCGCGGAGCAGCTGGGCGGCGATCACGGCGCGCTGCACCTCGGTCGCGCCCTCGTAGATGCGGAGTGCGCGCACGGAGCGGTACAGGCGGTCGACGGTGCTGTCGGCGAGGACGCCGCGTCCGCCGACGATCTGCACTGCGCCGTCGACGATCCGCTGGGCGGCCTCCGTGGCGTAGGACTTGGCCATGGCGGCCTCCCGGGTGATGCGCTCGGCGCCGCGGTCCAGGGCCCAGGCCGCCCGGTACGTGAGCAGGCGCGAAGCATCCAGCTCCGTCGCCATGTCCGCGAGCCGGGCGCGCACGACGGCCAGGTCGGCGAGCGGACCTCCGAACTGCTCCCGCGTCGTGGCGTGTTCGAGGGCCTCGTGCAGCGCCCGGGCCGCCATGCCGCACGCCGCCGCGGCCACGGTGGGGCGCAGCCGGTCGAGGGCCGCCATGCCCAGCCGGAAGCCTGCGCCCTCGTCACCGAGCCGGGAGGAGCCCGGTACGCGGCACGCCTCGAAGGCCATTTCGCCCAACGGATGGGGCTCGCTCATGACCAGCGGCCGCACGAACCGCACGCCGGGTGCGTCGGCGGGGACGACGAAGCAGGAGATCCCGCGGCGGCCGGCGGTCGGGTCCGTCGTCGCGAAGACCGTGTAGAAGTCCGCGATCCCGGCGTTGGAGATGAGCGTCTTCGTGCCGTCGAGGACGTAGCCGTCGCCGTCTCGCCGGGCGCGGGTCCTCATGGCGGCGACGTCGCTTCCCGCCTCCGGCTCGGTCATGGCGAACGCCGCGACGGCCCGACCCTCCCGGACCGAAGGCAGCCAGCGCTCCCGGATCTCGTCGGATCCCGGCCAGGAGGAGGGGCATGGAGCCGAGCGCCTGGAGTGCGAAGACCGCGTCGGCGAGAGGGGAGGTCGCCGCGAGGGTCTCGCGGACGAGGCAGCAGCCCCGGAGGTCGAGGGGATCGACGGTATCGAGCAGGCCCGCGCGGCCGAGGATCCCGGCGAGCTCCCGCGCACGCTGGCGGGCGGCCCCGTCGTCGCCCGGATGCCCCAGCGGCTCGACCTCCCGCCGGACGACGTACGCCGCACGGTCGACCAGCTCGAGGTGCGAGTCGTCGAGGAACGCGCGCACGGCCGAGGTGTCGGGCGTCACGGTCGGCGCCGGGGTGGAGGGGGGTGTCGGCATCCGGGCTCCGTCAGTCGAAGCGGGGCTCGCGCTTTTCCGTGAACGCCACGTACGACTCGTGGAAGTTGGGGTCGAGCATGCAGCCGGCCTGTACCTGCGTCTCCCAGGCGAGGGCCGTCTCGAGGTCCATGGTCCACTCCCGGTCGAGGGACTCCTTGCTGATCTCCAGTCCGAACGCCGGTCCCCGGGCCAGGGAGCGGGCGAGCTCGGCGGCCGCCTCCAGGGCCTGTCCGTCGGGAACGACGCGGTTGTACAGCCCGACACGGTGCGCCTCCCGGGCGTCGATGAAGGCGCCCGTCATGAGCAGCTCCGAGGCGACGCCGTGCCCGACGATCCGGGGCAGGAGCCACGACGCGCCCATGTCGGCGCCGGAGAGCCCCACCCGCGTGAAGAGGAACGCGATCTTCGCGGACTCGGCGGCGACTCGGATGTCGCACGCGGCGGCGACGACGGCGCCCGCACCCGCGACGGTGCCGTTCAACGCCCCCACCACCGGGCGACGGCACTTGCGGATGGACAGGATCAGCGCGCCGGTGATGCGGGTGAAGTCCAGCAGTCCCTTGAAGTCCCGGCCGTGCAGCGCGCCGATGATGTCCTCCACGTCGCCGCCGGAGCTGAAGGCCCGGCCCGCGCCCGTCAGCACCACGGCCCGGACGCCGGGCTCGGAGCCGAGCGCGTCGAACGTGTCGCGCAGCTCCTCGTAGACCTCGAACGTCAGCGCGTTCAGCCGCTGGGGCCGGTTCAGCGTGATCGTGGCGACGCCGCTCTCGGCGTCGTGCTCGTAGAGGAACGACTTCGGGCTGAGAGGCATCGCGGCGCCGGCTCCTGTCGCGCGGAAAGGGAGAAGCACGGGGACAACATACGTGGTCCGGCGTGAACGGGCGCGGCCCGGCTCACGTCACCACGGCGGTCGCCTCGATCTCGACGACCGCCAGGTCGTCCACGAGGGCGACGACCTCGACGAGGGCCATGGCCGGGTAGTGCCGCCCCATGCGGCGCCGCCACACCTCCGCGAGCTCCTGCCGCGCAGAGAGGTAGGCGTCCCGGCTGGTGACGTAGACGGTCATGCGGCCGATGGAGTCGGGACCTCCTCCCGCTTCGGCCACGACGGCGAGCACGTTCTGCAGCGCGCGGTCCCACTGGGCGGCGATCCCACCGGGGACGACGGCGCCCGCCTCATCCCTCCCCGTCTGGCCCGCCACGAAGAGCACGCGCCCGCCGGGCGGGGCCAGCATGCCGTTGTTCCAGCCGCTGGGCCGCCCCGGTGGGTCCGGGTTGAGCATCTCGAACGGGCTCACGCGGCGCTCCCGTCGAGCTCGAGGGTCTGGCCCGTGGTCGCCCCGGCGGCCGGGTGACAGAGGGAGAGGACGGCGTGGGCGACTTCGTCCGGCCGGATGAGCCGGTGCTGGCCGGTCGTGGCGAGGACGGCGGCCAGGGCCTCGTCCGCGCTCAATCCGGTGCGCTCCCGCACCCGCGCCACCGTGTCGTCGGTCATGGGCGTGTCCACGTATCCGGGACAGACGGCGTTCACGGTCACCCCCTTCGAGGCGACGTCGGCCGCCGCGGAGCGTACGAGGCCGACCGCGGCGTGCTTCGAGGCCGCGTACGCCGCGATGTAGCGGGTCCCCCGCAGCCCGGCCACCGACGCGACGACTACCGCGCGGCCCCAGCGGCGCTCCATCATCGCCGGCAGGAACGCGCGCAGGCACAGGAACGTGCCGGTGGCGTTCACGGCCATGATGCGGTCCCACTGATCGAGGGTCGTGCGGTGGATGGCGCCGGAGTCCGCGATTCCGGCGTTGCAGACGAGGACGTCGGCGGGCGAGCCGGCAAGCTCCGCCGTGCGCGTGGCGAGCGCCTCGACGGACTTCGGGTCCGTGACGTCGCACCGGACGCCCCACGCCCCGCCGTCCTCGCCCCCCAGCGACGCTGCCACCGCGTCGATCTCCGCCTCCGTCCGGGCCGCGACGACGACGCGGGCGCCCGCCGCGGAGAGCGACCGGGCGATGGCCTCTCCGATGCCGCGGCCGCCGCCCGTCACGACGGCCACACGACCGGCGAGGATGCGGGCGTCGCCCGAGTCGGGCGTGGGTGCGGCCGGCGGACGCGGCCCGCTCATGAGGCTTCTCCGGCGCGGATCCCAGGCGGGGCGAGGGCCTCCGTCACGGCGTCGGCCAGGATGCCGCCCAGCGCGTCGATGGTGGCGCGCCCCTCCTCGGCGGTGGCGGCGGCCGGGTCCCCGAAGTACGCGTCGGGGCCGCCCGCCTCCCCGAACGTCCGCTTCCCGGCCCGTATCGCGGCGGACAGGGAGCGGGGCTGCTCCGGCAGCGTCGCCCGGATCCTGTCGTGGACGAGGTCCGGGCGGCAGGCCAGGACGATGCTCGTCTCGAAGCGGCCGGCGTGGCAGGCACCGCTGCGGAATTCGTCCGTGAGCCGGGCGCCCCACGGACGACGCGTGAGGTCCGGGAACGCCACGGGCATGTCGGCCTCGACCCGCACGGCCTCGACGGCGGCGTGCAGGGCGGCGAGGTGCGCCGGGTCGAGGTGGGCGTTCGCGATGGCGAGGGCGCCGAACCCGTGGCTGGCCAGGGAGCGCGCGATGTCGGCGATCAGTACGCTGACCGTCTCCGGTCGCACGGAGATCGTGCCGTGGAACGCCGCGGCGAACGGCGCCGGAGCGTAGGGGAGCGCGGGCAGGAGCACGACGTCCATCCCCTGCCCGGAGAGGCGCTCCGCACCTGCCCGCGCCATGGCCTCGGCGATGATGACGTCGGTGGTGAGGGGGAGGTGGGGTCCGTGGGCCTCGATTGCGCCCGTGGGCAGCACCGCAACGGACCGGCGGCGGTCCCTGCGGCCGACCTCGGCGAACGTCGCCGTCGAAAGTTCCCACACGGGCATGGCCGGCCCTATACTCCCGGTACAAGGATGTCCGATTCGCTTCCCGATCGACGAGGACGGACATGCAGCTCCAGCCGCCGGGTCCCGCGATCTCCCAACGCTCCGGAATCCAGCCGCCCGCGACCTTCAACGTCGCCGACTGGCTGCTGGACGCCCGGGTCCGGGAAGGCCGGGGCGAGGCCGTCGCGATCCGCGGCGACGCCGGCACGTTCTCGTATGCCGATCTCCTCTCGGCCGCGAACCGGATGGGGCGGCTGCTCCTCGAGGAAGGGGTGCAGCCGGAGCAGCGGGTCATCGTCGCCCTGCACGACGGGATCGAGTACGCCGCCGCCCTGCTCGGAATGCTCAAGATCGGCGCGGTCGCGGTCATGGTCAACCCGCACCTGCGCTCCGACGAGATCGCGTACTTCCTCGAGCATACCCGAGCCGTGGCGGCCCTCGTGCAGCACGAGACCCGCGCCGTGTTCGAGGACGCCGCGCCGGCGGCTCGCCACCTGCGCAGCCTCCTCGTCCTCGGGGAGTCCGAGGGGGAGACGGAGCGGCGGATCGCCTCGATGCCCGAGACGCTGGAGGCGTTCCCGACCCACCGGGACGATCCGGCCATCTGGCTCTTCTCCGGCGGCACGAGCGGCCGTCCCAAGGGCGTCGTGCAGACCCACCGGGGCTACGCGAACGCGGCGGTGCGCTACGGCCAGCAGGTCCTCGGGCTCGGCCCCGACGACGTCACCGTCTCCGTGCCCAAGCTCTACTTCGGCTACGCCATGGGGGCGAACCTGTTCTTTCCCCTTTCGGTCGGTGCGTCGTGCGTGCTGTTCCCCGACCGCTGCACGCCCGAGGCGATCTTCGAGCAGATCCGGCGGCACCGGCCGACGGTGCTCGTGAACGTGCCGACCATGGTGCAGCAGATGGTGTCGCATCCGGACGCGGCCCGGCAGGACCTGTCGTGCCTGCGGGTCGCCACCTCCGCCGGCGAAGCGCTGCCCGAGGAGCTCTACCGGCGCTGGAAAGAGACGTTCGGCGTCGAGCTTCTGGACGGGCTCGGGACCGCCGAGATGTGGCACATCTTCATTTCGAACCGAATCGGCGACGTGCGACCCGGCACGCTCGGGCGCGCCGTCCCGGGGTACGAGGTGCGCGTGCGGGATGAGGACGGCCGGGACGTGGAGCCGGGCGACGTCGGCTTCCTCTGGGTGCGCGGCGACTCCCGCGCCCTCGGCTACTGGCAGAACATGGAGGCGACGAAGCTGGCGTTCCGGGGCGAGTGGTACGTCTCCGAGGACATGCTCAGCATGGACGAGGACGGGTACGTCACCTACCGCGGCCGCGCCGACGACATGCTCAAGGTGTCGGGCAAGTGGCTGTCCCCCCAGGAGGTGGAGAACCGGCTGCTGCAGCATGCGTCCGTCCGGGAGGTGGCGGTCGTCGGTGTCACGGACGAGGCCGGGCTCGTGGTCCCGTGGGCGTGGGTCGTCCCGGCGGACGGCGCGGAGACGGGGGAGGCCCTGGCGGCCGGGCTCCGGGACTTCGTGTGCGCCGCGCTCCCCTCCTACAAGGCCCCGCGGGAGGTCCGCTTCCTGGACGAGCTGCCGCGGACGCACCTCGGCAAGGTCGACCGCGGCGCGCTGCGGGCGGGATAGCCGCTGCGGGACGGGCCGCCCTGCGCGTGCGTGCCGTGGCACGTCGCGGCTCCGCCGCTAGCGCCACGGAAACGCCCGCTCCGGGCCGCCCGTCCCGCAGCGGCGACCCTCCCGGGCCGCCGGCTTCTCTATCGGACCTTGCGGCCGTCCTTGTAGACGGTGACGACCTTCGTGGCGTTGCGGACGTCGGCGGTCGGGTCGGCGGACAGCACCAGCAGGTCCGCGGCGAGGCCGGGGGTGACGGCGCCGCGCTCGGCGGCCCGGCCCACCGTCATGGCGTTCACCTGCGTCGCGGCGTGGATGGCCTCGAGCGGCGAGAACCCGGACTTCTCTACCAGTAGCGCCATCTCGTCGACGACCGTGGGGCCGGCGTCCAGGTCGTAGCCGTCCTTCGATGCGTGCAGCCCGTTACTGTCCGTGCCCGCGTCGACGAGCACGCCCCGCTCGTGGGCGAGGCGGGTGACGGCGTAGCTCCACGGTGCGATTCCCGGCCCCACGGCGTCCGGCGCCTCTTCGGTCTCGGTCGCGAAGACGCGCAGCGTCGCGTCCAGGATCGTGCCGTGGGCCCTCATGGAATCGAGCACCGCCACGATGCGCGGGTCGTCCGGCTTCACGCGCGTGAAGTCGGCGCGGGCCCGGGACGCGTAGCTCAGGGGCGTGCGAGGCTCCGCCTGCCAGACCAGGTAGGGCGTGTGCGAGAGGACGTCCACGCCGGCCCGGACCTCCTCCATCGGCCGGGCGGGGAAGACCGTGGCGTGGGCCCAGACCAGCAGCCCCTCCCGGTGGGCCGCCGCCGTCAGCCCGGCGACCGTCGCCGCGGGCAGGTTGGCGTAGAGCTTGAGCGCCGTCGCCCCCGTGCCCCGCGCCTCGGCCACCGCCAGATCCACGTCCGTCTCCCCGTCGATCGAGCGCATCCACGGCGCGTTCCCGTTCAGCCACCCACGGGCCGCGCCCGGGACCCGTGGATCGTCCCGGAAGAACGTGGGGCCGGCCATCAGCGCGGAGTAGTAGACGCGCGGGAAAGGCACGGTGTCGAGCTCGGCCTCCCGCGCAAGGTAGCCGAGGATGCGGGCGTCGCCGGCCATGTCCCGCACGCCCGTCACGCCGGAGCGGAGCAGGCCCCGGAGCAGCTCCTCGTAGTGGCGGTAGTCGCCGGAGCCGCCGGTAATGTGGACGTGGGCGTCGATCAGGCCCGGGATCACCCAGCGGCCCGACAGGTCCACGACCGACGCGCTGTCGGGCAGCTCGCGTTCGGCCGACGCGTAGACGGCCTGGATCCGGCCGTCCCGAACGAGAATCGTGACGTCCTGCTTCGGGTCCGCACCCGTCCCGTCCACCAGGTTCGCGTGGGCGAGTGCCAGGACCGGGCCGCCGCGGGTCCCCGGCGCGGGCCGGGAGGCGGCAGTTCCCTCGCCCGTCCGCTGGGCTGCTGCCGGGGCGGGGAGCACCGTCGGCGCCACCAGCGCCACCGCGGCCACGAGGCAGCGGAGCGGATTCACGTGGGGCGCGCCGACGTGGCAGGGTCCGATTCATTCGTGCTCCCTTCGTTGCCTGAGCTCCGTCGCGGGCGGTGGGGCCGCCCGCGCAGCGACTACCTTCGCACCCGGCGCCATCCGTAGAAGACGGGGACGCCGACCAGGATCACGCCGAAGTCGAACGCCGTCGACGTCGGCTGCTCCACGAGGGCGTTGAGCAGCATCACGACGGACGCGACGAGGAAGACGAGCGGAACGATCGGGTAGCCGACGGTCCGGTACGGGCGCTCGAGGTCCGGACGTCGGGCCCGGACCATGAAGACGGCGCCCACGGCCAGGGCGTAGAAGGGCCAGATGCCGAGGATGAAGGCGTCGGCGAGCTGCTCGAACGTGCGGATGGAGACGTAGGCGATGCCGAGCGCCGCCGCGACGAGGATGGCCACGTGGGGCGTCTCGAAGCGCGGGTGCACCCTTGCGATGGGGCGGAAGAGCAGGCCGTCGTCCGCCATCGCCCAGAGAATGCGCGGCCCGGTCATCATCGACCCGTTCAGGGTGCCGAACGTGGAGAGCATGACCAGGGCGGCGATGATGGACGCGCCGATCTGCCCGAAGATGCGCACGGCGGCGTCGGCCGCGACGAGCTCGGAGCCCGCCATGTCGCCGATGGGCAGCACGTAGAAGTAGGCGGCGTTGACGATCATGTAGATGACGATGATCGCGAGCGTTCCGCCCAGGAGCGCCCGCGGCAGCGTGCGGGACGGGTCCTTCACCTCGCCCGCGAGGAACGTCAGGTCCGCCCAGCCGTCGTAGGCCCAGAGCACGGCGATGAGGGCGACGCCGAAGCCGCCCCACGTCGTCGGGCTGAACGCGATGGCGCCGGCGAACGCTCCCCGCGCGGGGTCGCCGAACGCGAAGGCCAGGACGGCGACGGCGACAAGCGCCAGCACCTTCGCCGCGGTGGTCGCGTTCTCGATGGCGGCGCCGAAGAGGACGGACCGGTAGTTGGCCGCCGCGACCACCGCGATCGCCGCCGCGGCGACCAGGCGCACCTGCACGTCCGTCATGGGCACGAACGTCTGCAGGTACTCGGCGAAGATCATGGCGATGGCGCCGTACGCCGACGGGCGGATCACGAGGAGCTCCGTCCAGCCGAACAGGAAGGCGGGAAGGTCTCCGTACGCCTCCTTGAGGTAGACGTAGATCCCCCCGGAGCGGGGGAAGAGAGCCGCTAGCTCGGCGAGGGTGAGGGCCCCGAAGAGGGCGACGAGGCCGCCCACGATCCAGAGCAGGATCGCGGCTCCGACGGTGCCGACGTCGCCGGCGACCGTGCTCGGAACGCGGAAGATGCCACTGCCGATGGTCGAGCCGACGAGCACGGCGGCGGCGCTCCACACGCCGAGCCGGCGGGGCAGACGGTCGCGCGTCTCGGTTGCCGCTGGCGGCGGTGCGTCCGGCGTCGGATGGGACACGAAGGCGCTCTCCTGCGGAAGGGATCGTCAGGGGGTCGGGATCGTGACCACCACGGCGTCGGGGGCGAAGCCCACGCGCACGCCGGCCTGCCCGTCCGCCCGGGCGCGGGCGTGGAGCCAGCGGATCGCGGCGCGGGTGGCCACGGTGCCGGTGACGGCCCCGGCCACCACGTCGCTCGCCCAGTGGTTGTCGCCGTAGATGCGGGACCAACCTACCACGCCCGCCGCGCCGTAGGCCAGCGCGGCGGGCAGGAATCCGTGCGTCTCCTCGGCCACCATGGTGGCCAGGGAGAACGCGACCGCCGTGTGCCCGGAGGGGAAGGCCTGCCAGCGGTTGTCCAGGGTGAAGGGATGGAACTCGTCTCCGTCGGCGCCTGTGTACGGCCGGGCGCGGCCGACGCCGGCCTTGAGCGCGCCGTTCGCGACGCCCGTCGCGATCAGACCGGCGACGGCGTCACGGGCTGCGACGGAGAGCGCCGGGTGGTGGCTCAGGCGCCCCGTCGCGTAGAGCGCCGCGAGGACCGGCAGGCTGTACGCCGGGTTGCCGAGGTGATTGCCGAGCCGCGCCACACCGGCCAGACCGTCGGGCCGCTCCACGAACAGCTCCTCGCGGGCCCACCGGTCCGCCAGCAGCGAGGCCCCGAGGACCACCCCCGCCGGCGCCCAGAAGGCCGGCGGCGGCAGCAGCCTGGGCGTGGTGTCCGGCGTGGCACCCGGCGAAGCGAGCGCGAGGAACGGCACCGCCGCGGGGTCGACGTCGGCGCGCACGGCGCTCGCCGGCGGCGCTGCTTCGGCCTGGACCGGCGGACCGCCGAGCATGCCTGCCAGGAGGAGGAGCGCGCACGCGGCGGCTCGGTCACGGCGGAGTCCTGGGTGGGGGAGCATGGCCGCAAGATGCGACGTCGCCCGCTCACGGGCGAGGTCCGGGGGTCGGGGCCGGGGCGGGCGACCCCGTCACCCGTCCCCGTCCGCACCTCAGAGGCCGAGCCAGTACGTGAGCTTCACCAGGAATACATTGGTGGGAGGCGCTCGGAAGATCGCGTGCGTGTCCCGGTTGAAATCGAAGTCGCCGATCGGCTCGAAGCCGCTGCGCTGCTGCTGCCAGACGAAGAAGACCGTCGAGCCCGGCAGGTACTCCCAGCGCAGGACCGCGTTGCCGCGCAGCGACCGGAACGAGAAGTCGGGGTCCGCGAACTGGAACGACGGCCCGGGTCCGGAGGCGTCAGGGTCGACCGTGTAGACGCCGAATCCGTTCTGGTCCGACCGGCTGAGCGCGCCGGCGTCTCTCCCGTAGACCGTGTAGTCGAGAGAGGACGGCGCGGCCAGCTCCTTGAAGCCCGTGTAGCGGCCGCCGGAGACGAACGGCTGGGCGTAGAGCTGGAGGGACAGCGTGGGCGTGAAGGTCCACGAGACGCGCGTGTCCATGGACAGGGTGGTCTGGCGCAGGTCGGCGAAGACGTAGCGGGCGCCGTAGGTCGCCTCGGCCGTCGGGTCGGCGACGGCGCGCACGTACTGCTGACGGCTGCGGGAGACCTCGATCGTCGGGCCCGCGCTCACCTGCATCGACGAGGTGGGTCGCGCCTCGAAGTACGTGCTGGCGGACCACGAGCCGCCGCCCAGCGCGTCGCGGCTGCCGCTGCCCGACACATTGACCGTGACCAGGCGCCGCGGATCCGTGCTGATCCCGACGTATCCCGAGACCTCCCGCGGCGAGAGCGCGAGGGGGCCGCCGCGCGTGAGTCGGTTGCTCTCCACCTCGCGGGCGAAGGTGATTCCGCCGTTCAGCCCCCAGAAGTTCGAGAGCTGCGCGTACCCGGCAGCGGAATAGGCGTCGAAGATCAGGTCCCCGCCGAAGTCCCAGGCCTGATTGGCGTAGGCGAAGGCGTTGTAATTCCGGTACCAGGAACCTGCCTCGTCCTGCCGGAAGCCGAGGAACGTCGAGAACGCGCGCACGTCCGTCCGTGATAGGTATCCGAGGTCGTTCAGCTCGAATCCCGGGCTGACTTCCCGGTAGTCGACCGAGCCGATCCAGCCGTCGCGGCCGCTGCGCGCCAGCGCGATCTCGCCCATGTGGCCGTCGAGAGAGGTCCGCATCGGATCGACTTCGAGGTAGTCCGCGTCGGGCCGCTGATAGTAGCGTGCGCTCGAGCGCTGCGCGGCCTCGATGACCTCCGGCTCGCCATGGATCGCGCTTTCCGACAGGTAGCCCGAGAGCGACCACTGCCGGTTGTCCCACGAGTGCAGGAAGTCGACGCCGCCGAAGTAGGCGGAGGAGCGGAGAATGCCGGTGAGCGCCGGGTCGCCGAGGTCGCGATTCGTGGCAGTGACCATGCCGCCCACGATCGATTGCCCGCGGCGCATGTCCTTGCGCAGCCGGCCGACGAAGTAGTTGGTGCGCGGCTCGACGATCGCCGTGCCCCGCTGCCCGGCGGAGGTCACGTAGCGCGCGTCCTCGGACGTGGTGACCGCGTCCAGCACGCCCACGGACCAGCCCGAGGGCGTCTTGCCGCTCACCTTCGCGGCCGTCGCGATGCTCGTCTGCTCCGGCTCGTCGATCCAGGCGTACTGCGAGCCGCCGAGGTTGCGCTGCGGAGGCCGGCCGATGCGGCGCGAGTAGAAGTAGAGGTACTGGCCGAAGTTGTTGTGGCTGCCCGTCTGGCCGAACTGGAAGATGTCCGCTCCCTCGACGAAGAAGGGGCGCTTCTCCGGGAAGAACGTCTCGTACGCCGTCAGGTTCACGACCGCCGGGTCGACCTCGACCTGCCCGAAATCGGGGTTGATGGTGCCCGTCAGCGTGAGCCCGGCCGGCAGCCCCATCTTCACGTCGGCGCCCGCGGACGCCGACGCGTCGTTGGCGTGGAAGAACGGATCGTCGTCCACGCCGGGCGCGCGGATCAGGCGTGAGCTGACGTACGGCTGGACCTCGAGCCGCCGGGGCGGCGTCACGCCCTCGATGCCCGTGAGGTCGCCGAAGCTCGACACGAGGCCGGGGCTCTGGCGCGTCCAGGGGGACCAGGCGTCCCGCTCGTCGCGCCGCGCGATGTCCCGCATCACCTGGAAGCCCCAGGTCCGATCCTCGTCGGCGTCGCCGCCGAAGCGAAGCTGCGAGAACGGTATCCGGTATTCCGCCACCCAGCCCAGCGAGTCCTTCCCCGTCGCGACGTCCCACACCGCGTCCCATGAGACGTCCTCGTTGCCGTCGTTCGACGTGTAGACGTCCTTCTTAACGCCCACCGGATTGACCGAGAAGCGAAACGCCGTCCGACGGTCGTGATAGCTGTCGATGATGACGTGGATCCAGTCCGAGTAGATCCCCGAGGCATCGCGACGCGCGAGCTGCGCGGCGATGGAGTCCGGCTCCGAGTCGAACATGCGCGCGCCGACGTAGAGCGCTTCGGCGTCGTAGAGCACGCGGATCTCCGTTCGCTCCGACGGCGCCGCGGCGGGCTGTGGATAGCTTTGCGTGAAGTCGGTCGCCACGGGCGCTGCGGCCCATGCGGCCTCGTCCAGCACGCCGTCGATGTGGACCGGGCCGTCCCGGCGCACCGCCCGAGCGGCCCGCGTGCCGCCGTCGTCGGCCTGACCAGCCAGCGGAGCCACGAAGAAGAGAAGCGCGATTCCGAGCAGGAAGAGCAGTACAGGGCTCCGCTTCATCGTCGTTGCCGTAGAGGGGAGACGGGCATGCGCCCCGGCGGGCTGTCCGGAAGCGATGGGTCTGCACTCCGTTGGACGTTGCGAGTCGCGGATTCGTTGCGGGGGCGGAAAACGCGAGACGGCGCGCCGACCGTAGCCGGCGCGCCGTCAGCCGAAGCGGGGGAGGCTCAGACGCCCGGACCGCCGGGTCGGCGGCCCCGCTCGCCATGCATACCCGGGCCGCCGGGCCCGCCCATGCCACCGGGTCCGCGGCGGCGAGGCAGGAACTGCTGCACCTTCTGCTGTTGCTCGGCCGTCAGGATCCCCAATGCGGACTGCATTGCGTCCCGGTCGTTCTTTCGCAGCGCGTCCATCGTCGGGCGCATCGTTTCCATGCGCGCCCGCATCGCTTCCCGATCGGCGTCGCTCGGCGGCCCGCTGCGCGACTGCCGCTCCGCCCGCATCTGGCTGCGGAACTCGTCCATCTTCTTGTTGAGCGGCGCGTTCCGGCCGTCGAGGTCGCGGGCGAGGGCCTGGAGCCGCTGCGTCTGATCGGCGCTGAGGCTCAGCTCCTGGGCGTGCGCGAGCACGACGGAGACGGGATTCTGCTGCCCCCGCTGCCCGTCGCCCGGGCCGCGCCCGCGACCGGGGGCGTCCGGATTGCCCTGGGCCAGCGCGCCGGCGGGGAATAGCGCGAGCGCAAGAACCGCGGCCAGCTTCGTCATCGTCTTCATCGGACTGCTCCATGAGGGTTGTTGCTGCCTGTATGGTAGCAGACGCCGCGGACCACGATTTCGTTAAGGGCCCGCGAACGCGTTGCCGGAACCGGCTGCCGTGGGACGCGTTCCGCCGCCCGGCGCGAGGTTGTAGAATCCCGGCGGGTCGCGGCGCCGCCGGCGGGCCCGTTCGCCGCACGCGGAGGCAGGAAAGACAGCCATGGACGACGGAACACCGGATCCCGTCGGTTCGGCGGAGGCGGGGGCGACGCCGCGAGAGGACGATCCCTACGCGGCGCTCCGCTATCCCGATTTCCGCCGCTTCATCGTCGGCAACTTCCTGGCGAGCCTCGGCGTCCAGATGCAGACCGTGGCCGTGGGCTGGGACCTGTACGATCGGACCGGTTCGGCGCTGGCCCTCGGCGGCGTCGGACTCGCGCAGGTCCTGCCGATCTTCCTCCTGACCCTGCCCGCCGGCCACGTGGCGGACCGGTTCACGCGCAAGTACGTGCTGGCTGCCGCACAGGCGATCATGGCGACGACGAGCGTCGGACTCGCCCTCGTCTCCAGCTTCCACGCGCCGATCCCGCTCTTCTACGTGCTGCTGGCACTGGGCGGCGTCGGCCGTGCCTTTCACTCACCCGCGAAAGACTCTCTCGGGCCGCAGCTCGTGCCCGTCCCTCTCCTCGCCAACGCCGCGACCTGGCGCAGCAGCCTCTTTCAACTCGCCGCCATCCTGGGGCCGGCCGTCGGCGGCGCCGTCATCGCGTCCTTCCACAGCGCCGTGCCGGCCTACCTCCTGGACGCCGCGATGGCGAGCGCGTTCGCCCTCCTCGTGCTGCCGGTGCGGCCCCGCGCCTTCCGGCCCCGGGAATCAGAGGGAATGCTGGAGACCCTCGTCGCGGGGATCCGCTTCGTGCGCGGCGAACGCATCCTTTTAGCCATCATCGCGCTGGACATGTTCGCCGTGCTGCTGGGCGGCGCGACGATGCTGCTTCCGGTGTTCGCGAAGGACATCCTCCGCGTCGGTCCGTCCGGCCTCGGCTGGCTTCTCGCCGCTCCCTCCGCAGGCGCACTGGTCGTCTCCATCGGCCTGGCCCACCTGCCGCCCATGAAGCGCGCCGGTCGCTCCCTGCTTCTCGCCGTCAGCGGATTCGGCGCGGCGACCGTCGCGTTCGGGCTGTCGCGGTCCTTTCCGCTCTCCCTGGCGTGTCTGGCCCTGATCGGCGGCTTCGACATGGTGAGCGTCGTCGTCCGCAGCACCCTCGTCCAGCTCCTCACCCCGGACGACCTGCGCGGCCGCGTGGCCGCGATCAACAGCCTCTTCATCGGCACGTCGAACGAGATGGGCGGCTTCGAGTCCGGCACGACAGCCGCCCTGTTCGGCCCCGTCGCGTCCGTCGTCGCCGGAGGCATCGGCAGCATCGTGGTCGTGCTGCTGGTCGCGAAGGTGTGGCCGGAGGTGCGCAGGTACGGCCCGCTGCGCTGACGCCGAATCCGCGCAGGCGGTCAAACACGTGGCGGCCTGCAGGAACACTCCATATGTTGCCGTCGCGGCTTTCGCCGCTTCTCTGCCAGGAAGTATCTCCGGACCCTTCACCCTGACCCCGGAGCCGCCATGCCCGTCGACGCCGACCGACAGTCCCATCCGGACGCCCCGAAGGAGGAGTCGAGCCGTCCGCTGAGCCGCAGGCAGGCGATCGCCGGCGCGGCGGGTGCGCTGGGCGCTGCGCTTCTGCCGTCCCTGGCGGGCGGAGCCGCACCCGGCGCACCGGACCGGCCCGTCCCCCCGGACGCGACGAAGGTGCAGGGCCCGCTGCCCAGTGCCGTTGGCCGCCGGTCGCCCTTCGAGAGGCCGGAACGGGAGGCCGGATCGACCTACTCCCGCACTCCGCTCCAGGACCTGGACGGCATCATCACGCCATCGGATCTGCACTACGAGCGGCATCATGGCGGAGTGGCCATGATCGACCCCGCACGCCATACGCTGCTCATCCACGGCAGGGTCGAGCGGCCGACGGAGTTCACGCTCGAGGACCTGAAGCGGCTGCCGTCCATCTCGCGGATCCTGTTCCTCGAGTGCTCCGGCAACTTCAGCAGGAACGCGGGGCCGGACACGCCGCCGCAGGAGGTCTGCGGGCTGACCAGCACGAGCGAATGGACGGGTGTGCCGCTGTCGGTCCTCTTCCGGGAGGTGGGCGCATCGTCGGACGCCCGCTGGTTCCTGGCGGAGGGCGGGGACGCCGCCGTCCTTGCCCGCAGCATACCGATGGAAAAGGCGCTCGACGACGCGTTCGTGGCCTACGCGCAGAACGGGGAGGCGCTGCGGCCGGAGAACGGCTACCCGATGCGTCTGCTGTGTCCCGGCTGGGAGGGCAACACGAACGTGAAGTGGTTGAGGCGGCTCGAGCTCGCCGGGGCCCCGTTCATGACCCGGGAAGAGACGAGCAAGTACACCGAGGCGCTGAAGGGCGGTCGGGCCCGGCAGTTCAGCTTCGTGATGGACGCGCGGTCCATCATAACGAGGCCGTGCTATCCGGCGAAGCTCGCCCCCGGCTGGCAGGAGATCCGCGGCATCGCGTGGAGCGGCCGCGGTCGGATCGCGCGGGCGGAGCTGAGCTTTGACGAAGGCGCGTCGTGGCAGGCAGCGGATCTGCAGGAGCCGGTGCTGCCGAAGGCGCACACGCGCTTCCGCTTCATGTGGAACTGGGACGGTCGTCCTACAACGATCCTGAGCCGCGCAACGGACGAGACCGGCTACGTACAGCCGACGCAGCGAGAGTTGATCGATGCACGCGGTCCCGGGTCCGGGCCCTACCACTTGAATCCGATCACCGGCTGGCGCGTGGCGGCGGACGGGAGCGTGTCGTTCCGAACGGAGGCGTGGACGTGAGGGCCGGGCTGCCGCGGGTCATCGCCGCGGCCGCGTGCCTCGCCCTGGCCGGCGCGGGCTGCGGCTTGGGTGGGGACGGTGCCGAGGGGGCCGGTCGCGCGGCGTCGAATCCCGGCGAGAGCGCCGGGCAAGGGACGGTCCGGGCCTCGTCTGCGCCGCTGCCCGACCGCCTGGGGATCGGCCGCCCGGCGACTGCTTCCGAGATCGCCCGCATCGACATCGACGTCATGCCCGACGGGACGGGCCTGCCGGGGGGCGGAGCGACGGGGCGGGAGGGCGCTGCCGTCTTCGCCGGCAAGTGCGCGGCCTGTCACGGTCCGTCCGGTGAGGGCACGGATCTCGCCGGCGCGCTCGTCGGCCGCGAGCCCGGCGACGCCTTCGATTTCGCATCCAGCATCGCGGCGGAGCGGAGGAAGACCGTCGGCAACTACTGGCCGTACGCGACGACGCTCTTCGACTACGTTCGACGCGCCATGCCCTTCGATCAGCCCGGATCGCTGAGCGACGAGGAGGTCTACGGCGCGGTGGCCTGGGTGCTCTGGAAGAACGACATCATCGCCGGGGGCGACGTCGTCGATTCGACGTCCCTCCCGTCCATCGAGATGCCGGCCCGGGGCCACTTCGTCCCCGATGACCGCGAGACCAGCACCCGCGTCCGCTGAGCCCTGAGCCACCAGGGCTCAGTCGCTCAGCGCAGCCGCGACGTGCTGCTCAGCGAAATGATCGCCGGCACGTTCCTCTGCTGCAGCTTCTGCTGGAGCGCCGGCACGTCCTGCTGCAGCAGAGTCCGATACTCCTCTGCGGCCTTCTGCAGCCGCTCCTCCAGGACCCCCTTCACATCCGACTGCTGCTGCGTCGGCGCGAAATCGGCGCCGTTGGCGAAGACGTCGCTCGCCAGGGCGCTGAGTCGCCCGTAGAGCTTCATGGGGTTCCGGAACGCGTCCTCCCGTGCGCCGGTCAGGTGCACGTCGAAGAGCTGGCCCTCGACGCCGACGATCTTCTGCTCGAGGGCCTTCGCGGCGTCCACGAGGTCCGTGGCGGAGGAGTCGCCGGCGAGCATCCCCTGCACGTCGCCCAGCTGCTTCCGCGTCCATTCGAGACGATTGATCATCTCGGCCGTGTGGGAAATGTCGTTCCGCAGAGCGAGCCCCGCCTGCACCTGCTGGCGGATGTCCGCGAGGGTTCCCGTGGAATGGGGATCCTTGACGACCGTCAGAGGCTGCGTCTCGACGCGATCCCCTGCGGTCAGGCGCACCGTGTACGTCCCGGGCGGCGCCAGCGGCCCGATCTGTCCGCCCACGAGGTCGAGGTCCCACGTCACGACGGGGCGCGAGCCGTCGTCGCGCATGGCGACCCACGGCTTCTGCGGGGGCGTCGTCCGGAGCTTCGGCCGGGTCGACGGCTCGTAGCGCAGATCCCACCAGGTGCGGTTCAGGCCGGCCTGCTTCGGAGCGTCCAGCGTGCGGATCACGGAGTCGCCCTCCATGATCTCGACCTTGACGGTGCGGGTGGAGTCCCCGAGCCAGTAGTTGATATCTGCCCCATAGCGCGGGTCCCGGCCGGTCACGTTGCTGTTCGGGGCCGAGGACATCGAGTGGATCGGCTGGAAGCGGTACGCCTGGCGGGGCTCGAAGAGGTGCGACGCCGACGCGGTGATCTCCGGCGTCAGCGCCCGGATCGGCGTGATGTCGTCCAGGATCCAGAACCCGCGGCCGTACGTGCCCACCACCAGGTCGTTGAAGTGCGGCTGGACGGTCAGCCAGTACACCGGCGCCGGCGGCATGTCGTTGCGGATGCGGTGCCAGTGGGCGCCGTCGTCGAGGGAGAACCAGGCGGCGTTCTCCGTCCCGGCCCAGAGCATGCCCTTCCGGTGCGGGTCCTCACGCACCACGTGGACGAAGGAGAACACGGAGGACGGGATGTCCCCGTTGACGGCCTTCCACGTCTTTCCGTAGTCCGTGGTCTTGAAGATGTGCGGATCGAAGTCGGCCATCTGGTGCCGATCGAGGGCCACGTAGGCCGTGCCGGCGTCCCAGCGTGACGGTTCGATGTTGGAGATGGTGCCGTAAGGTCCGACGCCCTTCAGGTTGGCCGTGACGTTGGTCCAGTTCGCCCCGCCGTCCTGGCTCACGCTGATCTGACCGTCGTTCGTGCCCGCCCACAGCACGCCCTCACGGGCCGGCGACTCCGCCAGGGCGTAGAGGACCGAGCCGTCGAACGTCTGCAGGTTGTCCGTCGTCATGCCGCCGGAGCTCTGCTGCTTCGACTTGTCGTTCAGCGTCAGGTCGGGGGAGATCACCTTCCAGGACGACCCCCCGTCCGTGGTGACGTGTACGCGCTGGCTGCCGACGTACACCTTGCCGGCGTGGAAGGGCGAGATGGCGATGGGGAAGGTCCAGTGCCAGCGCTCCTTCAGATCCGCCGGCGGCCAGCCGTAGCCGGCCTCCGGCCACACGCGCACGTTCCGCTTCTGCTCGGTGCGGGGATCGTAGACCTCGAGGCCGCCGTCGTAGCAGCCGGACCAGACTTCGTTGTCGCCCGCGGTGTCCGGGATCGCGAACCCGCTCTCGCAGCCTCCGACCGAGTGCCACATGCCCTCGGGTATGAAGCCCTGCCGGCCGTTGCTCGGACCCATGTACGACTCGCCGTCCTGGCGGTTGCCGTACACGTTGTACGGGACCTGGTTGTCCGTGTGCACGTGGTACATCTGGGCGATGGGCAGCACGACCCTCTGGAAGCTGTCGCCCCGGTTCAGCGTGATGGTCGCGCCCCCGTCGCTCGCCACCATGTAGCGATCGGCGTTCGTGGGGTCGATCCAGATGTCGTGGTTGTCGCCCCCCGCCGAGAAGCCGCTCTCCATCGTCTCGCCGCCGTCCCGGGAGATCCCGAACTTCACCGACACGAAGTAGAGCCGGTCCGGATCGCCGGGGTCGACGTTGAACCGCGTGTAGTACGAGGCGCGCTCGGCCATGTCGTGGTTGCGGCTGACGAGGCGCCAGCTTCCGCCGCCGTCGTCCGAGCGGTACAGCTCCGGGTCGTGCCGTTCCAGCAGGGCGTAGACGCGCTGGGAGTTCGACGGCGCGACGCGCACCGCCACCTTGCCGATCGAGTCACCCGCGGCCGGGAGCCCGTGGCCCGACAGCTTCTTCCACGTGTCCCCGCCGTCATGCGACACGTAGACGCCGCCGCCGGTGCCGCCACTGGCCAGCTTCCACGGATCGACCTGCAGGGACCACATGCCGGCGAAGATGGTGCTCGGGTCGTTCGGGTCGACGTCCAGGTCCGCGCAGCCCGTGCCCTCGTCGACGAACAGCACGCGCTGCCACGTCTCCCCGCCGTCCTTCGTCCGGTAGACGCCTCGCTCCTGCTGGGGCCCGTAGGCGTGCCCGAGCGCACACGCGAAGACGACGTTCGGGTGCTGCGGATCGACGTCGATCCGGCCGATGCGGCCGGTCTTCTCGAGGCCCATCCTCTGCCAGGTGCGGCCGGCGTCCGTGCTTCGGTAGATCCCGTTCCCTACAGAGAGGGCCGGCCGGATGATGAACGTCTCGCCCGTGCCCGCCCACACCGTCGACGGGTGCTGCGGGTCGATGGCGAGGGCGCTGACCGAGGAGACGTCCTGATCGTCGAAGACTGGCCGCCAGTTCGCGCCCCCGTCCTCCGTCTTGAACAGCCCGCCGGACGCCGCACCCACGTACGCGACGAGGGGGTTGCCCGGCTCGCCGACCACCGCGATGGCGCGGTTGCCCTCCGGCCCGATGAAGCGGTAGTGGAGCCGGCCGTACGCTGCCGTGTCGAGGGACTGGGCGGCAGCGGGCGCCGCGGACGCGAGACTCGCGAGCACGAGGAGTGACCCCGCGAGTCGGGGGAAGCGGATCGTTCGGTGCATGACGTTGCCTCGGATGGATTGCCGGGAAGGGCCCGGGGCAAGATGGCGGCGAGATCGCCGCTACGCCAGCAGCAGTTCGGCCGGATGGGCTGGCGCGCCCAACCCCGCCCGGGTCAGAAGGCGGGGAGGGGCTCGGTTCGGGCCTCGCTCTCCGGCGCGTCTTCGCGCGAGTCGGCCGGCAGCAGCAGGACGGGTCGGCGGCTCCCACGGAGCACCTTGTCGGCCACGCTCCCCAGGACGAGACGACCGAGCCCGCCGCGGCGATGGGTCGCCATGGCGACGAGGTCGCAGTCGTCGCTTTCTGCCCTGCGCAGGATCGCCCGCGCCGCCGAGGGCGCCACAACGACCTCCCGGGTGGATGCCCGGGGAAACCGCTCCTCGACGGAGCGGAGGTAGTCCCCCAGGCGGGTCCGCTCCTCCTCGACGTTGTACAGCGCGGGGCCGATGAACTTGGAGGCGGCGTCTTCCGTCGGTACGGCGGCGAGCAGCGTCAGCCTCGAGTCCAGCGCATCGAAGAGGGGGGCCAGCGCGTCGAGCACCTTCTCCGCGAACCCGGATCCGTCCAGTGGCACGAGGACCCGCTCGAAGCGGGGAAGGGGCGGCGCCGCCGTCAGCGTGTCCGGCGGACGCACCAGCAGGACGGGCGCATCGACGCGGCGGACGAGCTCATCGGCCACGCTGCCGAGCCACGCCCGGCTCGGTCCGCTGCGGCCGTGGGTCGCCATGACCACCAGATCGTCGCCGGCCCGGACGTACGCCTCGAGGGTGGCCGCCACCACTCCCCGTAGCACGCGCGCCGTCGTCGGCACCCCCGTCTCCGTCTCCAGCCGCGCGGCGAGGGCGTCCAGCCGCTCGTCCGCGTCGGATGGTTCCGCGCTCCCGTGGGCGCGATGGGTGCCCGAGTCCACGTGCACCAGCTCGAGGGCCGCCCCTGTCGCACGGGCCACCTCGAGCGCGAACGGCAGGGCGTACTCCGCGAACGCCGAGCCGTCGAGGGGAACCACGATCCGCCGGATCATCTCTCGCCTCCAGTGCGTGTCGGCTGAACGATGCCGGAGGCGGGCGCGAAAGAGAGTAGGGGATCGTCCGCGGGGAGGGTGGGGAAAGCCTCGCGAGGAACGGGCGACGCTGCCGGGTCCGACGCGGTCGGCTGCCGGTCCGACGCCGTGGCGCTGCCGCCGGCGCGGCTAGAGCTCCACCTGGACACCCAGCTCCACCACCCGGTTGGTCGGAAGGCGGAAGAAGGCGGTCGCTGGCTGCGCGTTCCGCGACAGGAACGCGAACAGGCGCTCACGCCAGAGGGACATCCCCCTCCTTCTGGTGGCAAGGATGCGCTCGCGGCCCAGGAAGAAGGACGTCCGCAGGGGGGCGTACTCGATCCCCTGCTTCCTCGCCCGCGTCAGCTCCCTCGGCACGTCCGGGTCCTCCATGAACCCGTAGTGCATCACGATTCTCCGAAATCCGTCGCCCAGGTCCGTGACCTCGACGCGCTCCGACGGACGCGTGTGCGGGTACTCCTCCGTGACCACCGTGAGCAGCAGCACCTGCTCGTGCAGCACCTTCGTGTGCTGGAGGTGGTGCAGCAGAGCCGGCGGGGTGACGTCCGGGTTGCCGGTCATGAAGACCGCCGTTCCGGGAACGCGCACTGGCGAGTCCGCGAGCACGTTCTGCTTGAAGAAGTCCAGTGGCACGGCCGCCGCGGACAGGCGCTGCAGGAGGATCTCCCGACCGCGCTTCCACGTGGTGAGGACCGTGAACACGATGGCCGCGACGAGAAGCGGGAACCAGCCGCCGTCCACGACCTTCAGGATGTTGCCGCCGAAGAAGGAGAGATCGAACGCCAGGAAGAAGGCGCACAGGCTTCCGGCCTTGAGCGTTGACCAGCCCCAGCGCTGGCGCGCGACCACGAAGAAGATCAGCGTCGTGATGACCATGGTCGTGGTCACGGCCACGCCGTAGGCGGCGGCCAGGTTTGTCGAGGATCCGAAGCCGATGACCAGCCCGATGGTCGCGATCATCAGCACCCAGTTCACGGTCGGGATGTAGATCTGACCGATCTCCTCGGCGGACGTGTGCTCGATCTTCAGCCGCGGGCTGTAGCCCATCTGGATCGCCTGCATCGTGAGCGAGAACGCGCCGGAGATCACCGCCTGCGAAGCGATGATCGTCGCCGCCGTCGCCATGATGACGAGCGGGTACAGCGCCCACCCCGGCGCCATGCGGTAGAACGGATTGTGGGCGGCCTCGGGGTGCATGAGCAGGAGCGCGCCCTGGCCGAAGTAGTTCAGCAGCAGCGCCGGCAGCACGATGAAGAACCAGCCGATGCGGATCGGACGTCGTCCGAAGTGGCCCATGTCCGCGTACAGCGCCTCCCCGCCGGTCACGACGAGGAAGACAGCGGCGAGGACGAGGAAGCCGTGGCCGCCGTTCTGGATGAAGAATCGGACCGCGTACCACGGGATCACGGCCCGGATCACGGCCGGCTGCTTCAGGATGGAGGCGATGCCGAGGAGCGCCAGAACGACGAACCAGACCATCGTGATCGGTCCGAAGATCATGCCGACGCCGGCAGTCCCGCGCTTCTGGAAGAAGAACAGCCCGATCAGGATGCCGATGGTGATCGGGATGATGTACGGATCGAAGATCGTCGTGGCGACGCCCAGCCCCTCGACGGCGCTGAGCACCGAGATCGCAGGCGTGATCATGCCGTCCCCGTAGAGCAGCGCCGCGCCGAAGAGGCCCATCCCGACCAGGTACCAGGCCCGGGAGCCGGGCTTCGCGCTGCGCGACGGCGCCACGAGCGACATCAGCGCCAGGATGCCGCCCTCCCCCCGGTTGTCGGCCCGCATGATGAAGACGAGGTACTTGAAGGAGATGACGAGGATCAGGGACCAGAAGATCAGGGACAGGACGCCCAGCACGTTGTCGTGCCCGATGGGCACCGCGAACTCGCCGTAGAAGCACTCGCGGATGGCGTAGAGCGGGCTCGTGCCGATGTCCCCGTAGACGACGCCCATGGCCGTGAGCGTCAGCATGAAGAGGTAGCGCCCGGTCGGCTCCTCTCCGTCGTGGCCGCCGCCGGACTCGTCCGCCTCCGGACTCCTTGCTTCGCCTGCCGCTGTCGTCATGCCCCCGCACCACTCCCGGATCTGTGCCCTCGGATCAACGGCGCACCGGCCGCTGCTCCCGTCGGAATCGACGGCCCAACTTAACCGCGGCCGTTCGGTCGCGCAGGGGTGGCAGCACGTTCCGGTCCGGTCGCCACGAAACCGGACCCGCCTACCGCGCCGTAGGGATCGCCGGAACGAGAGGCTGTCGTGAATGGGAGGGACGCGCGATGACGAACAGGGTGAAGAGAGAGCTGAAGCAGATGAAGGAGCGGGGAGCGGGCGTGCTGATCCGCGACCTCGTCATCTTCAACGTGAAGACGCTGCTCGACGCGGCCAAGGACCTGGTCCTTTTCCACGTCGCCACCGGCGCCGCCATCATCGACCTGCTCCTCACGCGCGGACGCAGACCCCGCTTCTTCTACGCCGTGCTGAGTGTCGGCGAGCGCCTCGACCTGTGGCTCAACCTCTACGGCGCGAGCGAGGGTGCCGCGGAATCGGACGACGGCCTGTTCGGCACCAGCCGCGCCGGCTCGGACACCATCCTGGGCCGGATCGAGGAGATCATGCGGGGACGGGAGGAGGAGCCGCCCTCCGGGCGGGGCACCGCGCCTGACGGCGCGGGGCACGGCGGCGCTGCCGCCGTGCCCCGGCCTGCGGCCGGGGCACCGCCTGCGGCGGGGGTTCCGCGCCAGGGGCGCGGGGCGCGCGAGCCTGCGGCCGCGCGGGGGGCGCCCTTCGGGCGGGTTCCGCCTTCGGCGGGGTTGGCGGCGACTGCCGCGCAGTTCGGGCTGGAGGGTTCCGGGTCAGCGCCCGGAACGGACGCGGCGCCGCGGTAGCGGCCGCCCCCGCCCGCAGGGCGGAACCCCCGCCCGCAGGGCGGACCCCCCCGCCCGCAGGGCGGAACCCCCGCCCGAAGGGCGGTGCCCGGCCGAAGGCCGTGACCGGCCCGCCAGGGCCGTGCCCCGCCGAAGGCGGTGCCCCGCGCCGCAGGCGCGGCTATCGCTGTCGTTTTCGCGCCATCCACGTGCCGCGGTCGATCCGGCCCGATTCCAGGTGCCGGGACACGAACGTACCGGCGACGGAGTCTGCCGCCACACGACCGACGAAGGTCGTCTCCAGCCGGCAGCCGCAGCGCGGGTCGCGGTAGGGCTCGAGGCTGCCGCTTACCCTGCCCTGGTCGGCGCTCACGAATCGGATGCCGAGGACCTGCGTCATCCGGGATGTGCCCATCGTCTCGATCCTGCCCTCGTCCGTCACCTTCCAGCGCGGGATCTCGGCTTCCGGCGGTATCATCAGGACGTCGCCGTAGGCGGTGTCACGCTCCGCCTCCAGACTGAAGGCGATGTAGCCGGAGCGGCCCGAGTCCTCCCCGTGGTACTCACCTTCCCAGGTGCCCACGAGCGCGGACAGGTCTTCGGATGCGCCGGCGATCGGCACCGGCGCCGGGTTGTAGCTGCATGCCGCCGCCGCTGCGATCGCGGCGCAGATCAGTGCTCTCATCGTCCCCTCCCGGTCGTTGGCCTCCCCTACGATCGCCCCGTGCGGGAGCGGGGACCGTAGGGAAGGACGCGCGTCGGTTGTGGGGTGGGCGCTGATGAAGGCGGCGCCGACCTCCCTCCGCCGCTCACCGTGCAGCCGGCGGAGGGAGGTCCTGCCAGGGGACGTCCTGCCGCGGGGCGTGCCCGGGGCTACTCGTATCGAAGCGCCATGATCGGATCGAGTCTCGCCGCACGGCGCGCGGGCCACAGGCCGAAGAAGATGCCGACGGCCGCGGAGAAGACGAAGGCGAGCCCGACCGCGCCGGTGGCGATGGAGACCTGCCACCCCGCCATGCGCTGCAGCGCGAACGCCCCGCCGATGCCGACGCTGCTGCCGACCACGCCGCCTGCCAGGCACAGGGCCAGGGCTTCGATAAGGAACTGGAGCAGGATGTCCCGGCGGCGGGCACCGAGAGCTTTCCGGATGCCGATCTCACGGGTACGCTCGGTCACCGAGACGAGCATGATGTTCATGATGCCGATGCCGCCCACGAGGAGCGAGACCGCTGCGATGCCGGCGAGCAGGAACGTGAACGTCTGCGCCGTCTGCTGGAAGGTGTTCAGGAGCGAGGTCTGGTTCCGGATCGTGAAGTCGCTGGCCTCACCCGGGCGGATGCGGTGCTGGCGCCGCAGCACGCCGTCGATCTCTGCGAACGCCGGGTCCAGGGCCATCTCCGACGTCGCCTGAACGGAGATCGTCGACACGCGATCCGTCCCGAACACCCGGAACTGGGCGGTGGCGAGGGGCACGTACAGTGTCTCGTCCGGGTTGCGGAAACCTTCGTCGCCCTTCGTCTCGAGCATCCCGATGACCTCGAACGGCACGCCCTTGATCTGGATCGTCTGACCGATCAGGCTGGCTGTGGGCACGCCGCCGAGGCGGTCTCCCACGGCCGACCCGAGCACTACCACGCGGCGGCGTCCCCGCTCCTCACCGGGCGTGAATAGGCGCCCCGTCTGCAGCTTGCTGTTCTGGATCGGGAACCACGCGGGCCAGACGCCCTCGATCTCCAGATTCGCGTTCGCTCCGCCGTACGCGACCTGGAGGCGCCGCGACATCTCCGGTGACGCGGCGAGGATGTTCTTCGGCGCCCGCATCAGCGCGTCGGCATCGTCCGCGGTCATCTTGTTGTCGCCCCGGTCGACCCCGCCGAAGAACTGCTGTCCCGGACGCACGGTGAGCACGTTCGTGCCCATCGAGGCCAGGCGGTCCTGGACCGACTTCTGGGCGCCCTGCCCCAGCGCCACCATCGTGATGACGGCGGCGATGCCGATGATGATGCCCAGCATCGTGAGGAACGAGCGCATCTTGTTCGATCGGATCGCGCCGAGGGCGACCCGCAGGATCTCGCCGAGGAGCATCCGACTACCTCCGTCCGCCGCCGCTGAACGGACCCGAGCGCTGGCGGATGCGGTCGGCCATCTCCTGCTGCTGCTGCTGCATCCGCGCGATGGACATGAGCACGACCGAATCGCCCGGCTGAAGGCCGCTCAGGACCTCCGTGAAATCCCAGTCGTTCAGTCCCAGCATGACACGGCGCGGCCGGGGCCCGTCCGCTGTCTTCACGAACACGATGCCGGGACGCGGCTGCCCGATGCCCGCCTCGCCCGCGCCGGCGCCGGAATCGCTCGCGCCAGCGGCGGGGGCGCCCTGACCCGGCCGGCTTCCACCGGTGCGGGACGCCTGGCGGCACTTCTGGAGTGCTGCCCGGTCGGACTCGGAGAGATTGGAGAAGCCGCCGGCGGCGCGGATCCTGTCCCGCAGCGCCGCGCAGTCCGCTGATCCGGCGGCCGAGTTGGTGTCGTCCCGCGCCGCCGGTGC
>CAVSJO010000003.1:0-122909 GCA_963728445.1 uncultured Gemmatimonadales bacterium
ATCGAGCGGCGGCTGGTCGCGTAGCAGGCGGTCATCGCGCCCGGGCCTCGCCGAACGCGTCCCGCCCGGGCGCGCCGTCGACAGCCATCGCGACGGCCGTGCGCACCTGCTCCGGCCCCACGACCTCCGCCTCCGGGCCGTACGCCAGCACCTGCCTCACCAGCCATCGCGGGTCCGCCACGCGGTACCGCGCCACCACGCTGCCGTCGGCGCCCTGCTCCGATTCCCCCCGCTCCACCACCCACGGCGCCACCCGCGCCGAGAACCGCACCGTCACCTCCACCTCGTCGTCGGCCCGGAAGACCCGCCGCCCGTCGAGGTAGTCGCCCACGTCAAAATCCCCCGGCGCCGAAAACCCCTCCCCACACACCGAAGCCTCCAGCACCCGATCCACCCGGAATACCCTGACCGCGTCCCGCTCCGGCGACCACCCGATCACGTACCACCGCCCCTCCGCGTACACGACCGCGTACGGGTCCACGCGCCGGTCCTCGGGGGCGTCCGCGCCCGGCTTCAAATACCGGATCGAGCACCGCCGCCGCCGGTGCGCCGCGTCCACGAGCAGCGCGCGCACGGCGTCGCCCGCGTCGGGGTCGCCGTCCATGGCCACATGGTCCAGCGCGTCGGCGGGGACGGAGCGGGCGACCTGCTCGAGCAGGCGGCGCGCGCCCTCGGGCGGGGCGTCGTCCTCGGCCTCGGCGGCGAGCAGCCGCAGCCCCAGGTCCAGCGCGGCGGCCTCGCCCGCGGCCAGGCGCGTGGGGCGACGGAAGCCGCCCGTCGTCCACGCGCGCACGCCGAATGTATCGATCCCGAGCTGGATGTCCGTGCCGCTGCCGGCGGGGTGGTAGTACTCGCGCTCGAGCAGCTCGGAGAGGTCCTTCTCGAGCTGCTCGCGCGTCGTGGCGAGGCGCTCGGCGAGCTCCGCATAGGAGACGCCTTCGTCCCGCGCGGCGAGGGGCAGGATCTGGAGGATGCGCTCGAAGCGGTCCAGGGCCGTCTCAGCCATAGACCTCCAGCGTCCGGCGAGCCAGCTCGATGGACGCCTCTCGCATGTCCGGCGGCCCGACGACGGCGGCGTCGCCCGCGAAGCTTTGAACCCAGCGGAGGAACGGGTCCGCGTTGCGCACCTGGAAGCGACGCACGGTCGCGCCGCCCGGCAGGCTCTCGACCGCCTCGCCCTTGCGGTTGCGCTCGGCCCACAGGGCCAGGGGGAAGTCGAAGCGGACGTCGGAGGCGACGGGCGCGTCGTCGCCCAGCTCCCACGCCTCGCGCCGCGCGTACGCGCCGACGTCGAAGTCCTCGGGGATCTCGTAGTCCCCGTCGGACCTGGAGACGTCCGGATCCTCCATGCGGCTGACCCGGAACACCCGCAAAGCGTCACGGAGTCTGTCGAGCCCGATCAGGTACCACTGCCCGTGCTGGTACAGCAGCCCGTACGGCGCGACGTCCCGGTCCGTCGCCTCGCCCCGCGCGATGCCGTGGTAGCGGAAGCGCACGCGCGCGCGGCGTCGCAGCGCGTCGAACAGCGCGGCGACGCGCATCGCGCACCTCCTCCGCGCCCGGCGGCTCGACGAAGTGGACGGGGCTGCCGGGCCCGGCGTCGAGGTCGAACGTCAGCTTGCTCAGCGCCGTCCGGGCCTCGCGCATGAAGGGCGACGCCGGCAGGTCCGCGACCCGGCGCAGCGCGCGGATCGCGAGCGACGCGTCCTCCGGCGCGATGTCGAGCGAGGCCGCGGACGCGCCCCGGGGCGACGTCGCCCCCTCCCGCTGCGACGGCCCCTCGCCCTGCTCCCCGACCAGGCGCAGGTACGGCAGGTAGAAGTCGCGCTCGCGCAGCACGTAGCCCTGCGCCTGCTCGGCGCCCTGCTCGATGGAGTATTCGACCGTCTCGAGGGGGATGCCGGCGGCGCGCAGCTCGTCCTTGTCCCGCTCGAACATGCGACGGACCGTCGCGCGGGCCTTGTCGTCATCCGTGCGCCACTTCTCCCGGTACGCCGGCACGCCGTCCATGACGTCCTCGACGGACACGGGGAAGCGCCGCATCACCAGGAAGGCGATGAGGTCGAGCCAGCGCTGGGTCTTCGAGATCCTATCGGCCACGGGCGTGCGTACGGGTACGGTTCCGGAACTTCGTGAAGCGACGCGGCCGGGGAGCCGCGGTGTACTGCTGCGTCCTTCCGCCCACTGGCCGCCGGGGATGACGGAATGGGCCGGACGAATGGCAGTATGGGACGGGACTACGGATTTGGCAACAGGCGTTTATTACGGACATGGATGTCGACGGTGGCGGAAGTCGGTCCGGGTGAACGGTCATCGGGCAAGATACGGGGGCGGTGTGACAGGCGGTCCCTGCAATGCGGCTGGGTGGACGGTTCCCGGGGTCGTCGCCGCTACGCGGGTCCCGTCGTGGGCTCCGGCCACGATTCGCCGTGGAGGCGCCTGAGGGAGGCCCGGATGGACGCCTGGGTGGTCGAGGGATCCTCGATGGCGAAACCGGAGCCTTCGATCACCTGCAGCGCCACCTCCGCCAGGAACCGATCGTCCCGGATGACCTCCCGCAGTCGGCGGCCGGATCGCTCGGATACCGCGGGCGAGCTTCGCAGGAGCGCGGGGAGCTCGGCCCGGATCTGCCCGGCGAGCGCGCGTCGCCGGATCAGCTCGTGGACGTAGACGATGTCTTTGGCGCCCTTCCCTCTCATCTGCCTGGTGGCTGAAGACAGGATCTTTCCGATCAGATAGGCCCCGATGGTGGGAATGCGGATAACGACGGGCCTGTCGAGCGGCATTCCGACCTGCGGCCCCAGGATGTACTGGCGCGAGTGGCTCCGGAGAAAATCCTGGTCGGGGTAGCCCTGTACGTGGAGTTCGGGCTGGCCTTCGATCCGGACTGTGCGTCGGGGATCCGGTGCCTCCGTCAGGATGTCGAGATCGATCGTGCCTTTACGGATCCGCACGAGACCACTCTCGTCCCCCATCGGCTCACGGTCGAATCCTGCCTCCCGGACAAGTTCCAGAAGTGTCGGTCGCGAGTCGGACTGCAGCGACCGTGGAATCGCGATGTCGATGTCGTGGGTTCGGACCGTCCGCCCGCCCGAGCCTTCAAGTTCGAGCACGTACAGCGAGTGGACCCATCCCCCGATGAAGACGACGTCCTCCAGGTACGGCTCCAGCGTCTGAACGAGTCGTGCGAAGACGTCGGCCCCCTCCATCTACAGCCCGATCACCTGCTTCAGACGTGCGACGTCGGCGGAGGAGAGGCCGATCTCCTCCGCAAGCACCCGCCGAAGCAGGACGTCCGCCGCCTCCGGGCCGCGCACAGGAAAGTGCACGAGGTCAAGAAAGAGCTGAACGGGAGAGACGACCGGCACCCCTGACACGGAGCGCGCACCATAGAAGACGGCTTCTCCGTCGCGCGGGACCGCGATGCCGAGATTCCCGCCCCGCTCCACCGGTTCGGCGAAGAGCTTCTCCGAGACGACCTCCCTCACCGACGCGTCGAGCTCCGCAACGAAAAGGTAGACGTTCTCGTGAACGACGTGGGGAGCCATGAGATCGCTGCCACTCAGCAGGGTGTGCGCGTATCGGATTCCGGCGGCTGAAAAGGACCGCTCGACCTCGGTGGTGAGCTCGTGCTTCGAGTAGTCCGCCACGAACGACCAGACCTCGTTCTCGTTCCAGGCGTACTCGGCGCTCCAGGCCGCGAGCAGCCCGGCAGGGTCGCTCAGGCGGTATCCGTCGCCCTCCTTGGCCGCGTAACCAAGCTCCTCCAGGGCACTCAGCACTTCTGAAGCATAGCCCTGGGAAATGCTGGATTCCCTCTTCAGCTCCCGAACGCCCCAGGACTCCTTTGCATGCGCAAGCATGACGCGCGGGACGAGGCTGGCCTTTCTCGCGAACGGGTTCCGGCTCACCGGCTTCCGCTTGCGAGGAACGCGGATCGGGCGCTCGATGTCGACAATGAGCGCCTCGTCACGGATCCAGACCCTGCCCTGCGCGTCCAGGTGGTTGATGCCTCGATTTCTCATCTCCGCGCGCTGCTCCCCGGAAAGGCGAATCGAGAAGATCAGAGGAATCCGCCCTCGAGCGCGGACCTCCTCCTGCCAGCTGCCAACGTCATCGGCATCGGGCGCCGCCACCCTGCGCACCACAAACATTTGTTTACGGCCCGCGACGTCGGCCGGGTACGACTCGTCGTCGGCACCGTCCGGCTCGGGCCCCTCGACCCGGATGCCAAGTTGCTTCGAGAGAATTGATCGGACGTCTGGCCCCGCCATGCCGTGCACCCTCGTTCACTTTTTCCGTGGTGTTCACTGATTTGTGAAACCCACGATAAGAGTGAACGGCTTGCGGCACAAGTGGGAGATGGGCTGCTGCGCGTCCCCCCCTCGCGGGGGCAGGGGAAGTCCGCGCTGCCGAACCCGCGGCCGCACCCGTCAGCCGGATCCCGCAGGCGTTCGCTCGAGCGGCGGCGTTCACAAATCAGCGAACGGGTTGCAATGGGTGAACGCCAAGAACAGGTTTACCTGTAAACTCGTCCCAGGCTGTTCCTCCATCGCTTGCCGGTTTTTTAGCCCTAAAAAACTAAAGTGGGGCGATCGTACAGGGCCGGGGCCGGAGTACCCGGCTCGAAAGATTGGGCGCCTGGAGGATCCCCCGAGACAGGTTGCATTGCAACCACACAAAATGCTATATACCTATGCTGCGTCATCTGGGCGGCCATGGAATGGGAATATGGCGGGTCCTGCTGACAGGTACGCTAGCACGCGTCAAACCGCGCCACCGCCAGGACTAGCCCACGCCTGGCCCCGCCCGCTTCGCCCGCGCGATGCGCACCAGCAGACCCTCGCAGCCGATCCCCAGCACCTGTGCCCGGATCCGCTCCGCCCGCTCACGGTCCACCGCCTGCGAGTGCGCGGCGGGGTTGCGCAGCTCGCGGATGCCTTCGAGCTCCAGCGGCGCGCGGCTCCGGAGCCAGCCGGCGTCGGCGTGGCTGAAGGCGCCGCCGATGGCGCGGCCGACGTCGTCGTTCTGAAGCAGGCGGAGGATCGTCCCCAGCGATTGGTGCGGCACCCACGCGCCCAGGTTCAGACGATGTCCCTCGACCGTCACCTCGCGGTCCTTGAGCATCCCCGACTTCAGCCGCTCCCGAAGGCGCGGGAAGATCAGCGCGTTCAGCTCCGTCTCGACAGCCTTCGCGTACTCGACGGCGGGGCCGGAGAAGTCGAAGGCGACGTCGTCGCGCCGCCCCCGGAACACGGCCTCGGCGCTCGCGACGAACGTCCGGGTCGCCGGCTCGAGGGCTTCCCAGACGTCGCGGCCGAACAGGTTGTCCGGCAGCTCCCGGGCGAGGCGCTCGGTGTCGGTGCGGAGCTCGGCGTCGCGCTCGGCCCAGAGGCGGCCGCTGGTCATGAGGTCGCGGTCGGCGAACCAGCGGGCGCCGTCGCCCCGCGTCACGATGAGCGGCAGCTCCACCATGCCGCCGTAGAGCGAGACGGGGTGGTCGTGGTAGCGCGTGTTGCGCAGGCGACGCAGCTCGTGGATGACGCCCGGCGTATCGTCCGCCACGAGGCGCCGCACGTCCCACAGCCGGAACCAGAAGTCGGCCTGCTTGCCGCGGTAGTACGGCGGCGCGTGGTCGGACTCGGGGGCGCGGCCCTCGCCGGGCTCGACCGCGCGGCCCTCGCCGGCCGCGCCGTCGTCCCCCTCCTCGAGCACCGGCTCCGCCGTAACCTCGCCCAGGTGCCCGACATACAGCGACCGGTAGTCCGTCAGGTACAGGTGCGTCTCCTCGCCCGCCTCGATCTGCTCCTCGATGGCCGCGATCTCCTTCGCGTGCGGCAGCTCCCCTTCCCTGCGCGGTGAGCGGAGCTTGGCCCACCAGACGTAGACGTCGTCTTCGGTGGCGTCGTCCGCCGGGTCCCGGTAGCGCTCGGCCCAGCGCAGCAGCACACGCAGGTGCGCGTCGAGGGGGTCGTCCGCGTAGGCGGGGTTCCAGAGGGTGAGGAGGTGACGTTTCAAAGGCTGAGGCTGAGGCTGAGGCTGAGGCTTAGGCTGAGGCTTGGTCTGATGTCCAGATTACTGCGCCTAGTCGCGCTTGGCGATGAAGACGTTTGCGCGATGGAATTCCAGGAACGGGAGGTGATCGGCCGCGATCCGGCGCAGTCGCGCGTGCATGTCGATGCCGAGGCGATCGGCGGGCAGGCTTTCGATAGCGGGCGACGGCTCGATTCGTCCTCTGTCGTCGAAGGTGATGTACCCGCGGTCGAACAGGTTCGGGACGCGCGTATAGGCGTCCGAGCTCCAGGAGCCGGATGTCGAATGCCTCCGGCGCCTGACCCGTGCATGAAGGCGATCTCGATGTCCGATGTCGCCATCAGCGCGGTCCTGGCGGGTGATCGAAAAGTGGAATCCGGCCCACGTCCGCGACGCGAAATGCGGATTGAGCTCGCTCAGCGATCGAAATCCGGTTCGCGCGCACGTTGCGAAGCATCCATTGTCAGATTCGGCTCGCTCAGCGATCGAAATCTCGAAAGCCGCCGGGACGCAATCGACGGAATTCAATTATGTATCGGTCCCCGACGGCGCTCGCCTCAGCCCGCGCTCCAGTCCGGGCTCAGAGCTTCGCCTCGCCCTGGCCCGTTTCGCCGACCTTCCCTGTGCGTGTGCGGATGTGCCTGCGCCTGTGCGCAGGTCCCGCACCCGAACCGCCGCACCAGGACCCGCCTACCCCACCGGCCTCGGCACCCGCCTCGCCACCGGCCTCGGCACCCGTGAAGCCCGTGCACCTGCGCCCCCCTTTACCCGTCCTCCTCCCCCAGCTCGTCCTCCTCCCCCATCTCGTCCTCCTCCCCGTCCCGCCGTTCCTCCTCCTCCAGCAGCATCCACTCGAGGGGGTGCAGCTCCCCGTCCGTCATGTCCTCGTAGAGGTCCTGGAAGTCCACGTCTCCGTCGCCGTCGATGTCGTCCGTGTCGAACATGCCGACCTCCGTGGTGCGTCAGTACTCCGTACGTCCGCCGCCGCCGAAGTCGATGCGGCTGCGGACCGGCTTCCCCGTCGCCCGCTGGACCTCGGCGAGGTCGCGCTCGCTGGGCTGCTCGATTTCGTCGCGGCCGAAGCTGCCGAAGTGCCGGACGGCCCGCCATCGACCGTCCGGCTCCCGCACCTCGATCCAGACCTCGAAGCGATCCTGTCTACCGGTCACTGCCCTGAGGTCGTTCCCGGTTCGCCGCTGTCCGGTGGGGTCTTGGAGCCATGCGTCTTGCCGCGCCCCGTCTTCGCGTCCCCCGTCTTCCCGCCACGCCTCTTCGCCCGCTCCTCGGAGAGCATCCGGTACGACTCCGACCGGCTCAGCGAGCTCCCGATCGAGCGCTGCTGCATGTACTTCGCGTCGGCCTCGGAGACGACTTCCGTCTCGTAGCGCACGGCCATCTCCCGCAGGTCCGCGGCCTCGTCGGCCAGGTCGGCGTCGTCGCCTGCCATGGCGTCGACCCGGTCGGCCATGACGCTCAGTGCGCGGGCGCCGCCCTCGAGGTCGCCGCGGCGACGGGCCTCCAGCGCCTCGTCCCGCGCCCGGGCGGCCTGCTGGACGAGCAGCTCGCGGCGGACCTCGGGGTTCGCGACGGGCGCGTCGCCCGGCTTCACGCGGATCGGCAGGTCGACGGTCCGCTTCTCCACACCGCCGCCGGGGAGCAGGACGTGCCCCTCGACGGTGAGGAGTGCGACGTCGGCCTCGGCGGCGCCGACGTCGCCCATCAGGAATTCTGCGAGGAGGGATCGGGGCTCGAGGGCGTAGAGGTCGCCGAGCTCGAGGCGGAGGGAACCGTCCTTCTGCTCCGTGCGCGGGTAGCGGTGGTGGACGGCGGTGACCTGGGCGTCCCGGCCGGGCCGGATCGTGACCGCCACGTTCTGCGCGGCCAGCGACAGCAGCCCGGACATCTCGACGTCGAAGACCGCGGGCGCCTGGTCCGGCTTCTCGATGTAGTACGTGCCGCCGCCGCCGGCCTCCGCCAGCGCCGCGAGCAGCCGCTCGTCGTAGTCGGCGCCGAAGCCGATCGTGGTGGTGGTGATGCCATTGGCCCGGGCCGTCGCGAAGAGGTCCCGGAGCTGGCCGGGGTCCGTGATGCCCGTGTTTGCCAGTCCGTCCGTGAGGAGCAGAATCCTGGAGAGAGGCTGAGGCTCAGGCTGAGGCTCAGGCTGAGGCTGAGGCTGAGGGGCGGCGGCCTCGGGATCAACGGCTGGGTCGGGCATTTCTGCGGCCGCCGGGATTCCGGCGGAGACCAGCTCGCGGCCGCGGAGCCAGCCACCGGACAGGTTCGTCATGCCGCCCGTCTCGATGGCGGCGACGGCGTCGAGAAGATCCTGCTTGTGGGCGCCGTCGACGCGGGCGGCCATCGTCCGGACCTCGTCGTCGTAGGCGACGATGCTGACGACGTCCTTCGCGCCGATCCGGCGGACGAGCAGGGCGGCGGCCTCCTTTGCGCGCTCGAGCTTCTCGCCGGACATGGACCCGGAGCGGTCGAGGACGAGGGCGAGGTCGAGGGGGCGGCGGTCGGTCTCGGGCGGGGCGTCGCCCGTGATGCGCAGCAGCGCACGGACGAGGGTGCCGCCGTCGGCGACGGGCTCGTGGTCGAGAAGCAGCTGGGTCTTCATGGGGTGCCCTCCGGCGTTGGTGGTGACGGAGGGGAAGCTAGCGGGGGGGTGTGACAATGCTTTCGCCGCGCTTCACGCGGGCAGGCGCCGGGAAGCACGACTGTGCACTGGGCCAGGCTCAGTTGTGCGTTTGGCGCCCTATACAGTCACCGGATGCACACTCACGGAGGCGCGGCCCGCGAGCCTTGTGCGATCGGGGTCGCCCCGGGGCTCCGATCGCACAACCGCGGGGCTGCAAATGCACACTTGTGCAGCTGGGGGCCACGGCTGGGGGCCACGGCTGGGGGCCACGGCTGGGGGCCACGGCTGGGGGCCACGGCTGGGGGCCACGGCTGGGGGCCACGGCTGGGGGCCACGGCTGGGGCCCCACGGCTGGGCGCCACGGCTGGGCGCCCGCCCGCGCCCGCACCCACACCCGCACCCGCACCCGTTCCCGCAGCACGACGTGCGGGAGGAGCCGCCGCGCCCGCGAGGCCGTCGCCCTATTGCGGGCGACGGCCCCGGGACGGCGCTAGTGAATCGACACCGGCACGTCGATGGACGCCGCGAACTTGTTGCTCTTCAGCCCCGACAGCTTCACGGCGTTGTAGGTCAGGATGCCGTAGTGGGCGTTGCTGAGGCGGTTGGCCGAGACGACCGTATGGGCGATGGGGACGACGGCGCTGAAGATGCTGATGTCGGACGTCTCTCCGCCGGACGCTTCGTTGTCCACGTCGACGCCGCTGTTCGACACCACGTTGTTCACGATCACGTTGCCGTCCGCGTTCTGGCCGGGCGTGTGGGAGTGGATCATGATGCCGCCCTCGCCGTTGCCGCTGGCGCTGTTGTGCGTCACCACATTGCCCCACGCCGCGGCGCCGGGCGGTCCGGCGAACACGCCGATGCCGGCGGCGCCGTTCCCGTTGGACACGTTGCCCTCGATCGTGTTCTGGTACACGCCGGCGACGTCCGGAGCGGCCGGCCCCGTCAGGGCGAACCAGTGGGACGCGAGCGTGATGCCGCAGTCGAGCACGTTGTTCTCGACGACGTTGTCCTGAATGTGGATGCCGGACGTCGGACCGTTCTCGTCGGTCAGCAGGATGCCGCCGACGTTGTCGTGGACGTGATTGCCGCGCACGACGGAGTTCGTGACGCTCTGCAGGTGGATGGCCTCGCCGCAGTCGTCGGGCTGGTCGATGCAGAGCGTCATTCAACGGACCGTATGCGTCGTTGTGCAGGACGTCGTTGTTCTCGATGGTGACGTGCGACGTCTGCAGCACGAAGACGCCCTCCAGGCCGGCGTTCTGGATGGTGAAGTCACGCAGGACCGTGCCGGCCGCGGCGTCGCCGCTGATGAAGACGGCGTTCGGCGGCGAGTCCTGACCGGTCGCGTCGATGACGGCGTCGTGGCCGACCAGGACGAGCCGCTTCGTGATCTGCACGCTCTCCATGTACGTCCCCGCCATCACGTCGATGCGGTCCCCGGCGCTCGCCTGGGCGACGGCGTAGCCGATCGTCTGGCAGGGGGAGGCGACGCAGCCGCCGGCGTCGGTACCGGCCGGCGAGACGCGCAGCGCGCCGCCGGGCACGTGATCGTAGGCTGGCCCGGCGGCGACGTCCGCGGGCGCGGCCGGCGACCGGCCGCCGTCGGCGCAGCCGGCGGCGAGGACCGCCAGCAGCGGGAGGAGGGCCAGGCGCGGCAGACGCGCGGCCCGGGACATGAGGGACGCGAGGGACGATACGGACGGGTCGGACGAAACGAACGGGTCGGACGATACGGACGGGGCGGACGGGTCGGACCGTAGGGCATGTCTGGTGATAGACATGAGCCCTCCTGGGGGTTCGGGGAGGAACAGCAGAGACATACCAATCTAGCCGGGCGTGCAGGTGCCGTCGATAGCCGTCGATAGCTGCCATCCACGGCAGCGTGGATATTTCGCCGCTCCCGTTCCTACCTTGGGGGCTCCGTCCGCTCTCTCGACGTCACGAACTGCCGGAGGTGCCGCATGCGACGTGCTCCGTCCCGCACCGGGCTCGTCCTCCTCGCGCTGCTGCCGGGGCTCGCCTCGGGGCCCGGAACGGCCGCCGCGCAGGGGCCCGCAGGCGCCGCCGCGCAGGGGGCCGGAGGCGACGCTGGCACCGCCGTCCCCGGCCTCGGCACCCTCTCGATGCCCACCTCCGCCCGCACCGACGCGGCGCGCGCTGCCTTCCTGCGCGGCGTGCTGCTGCTCCACCTCTTCGAGTACGACGACGCGGCAGCGGCATTCCAGGCCGCCGAAAGGGCGGAGCCGGACTTCGCCATGGCGTACTGGGGCGAAGCGATGACGCACACGCACCCGGTCTGGGACCAGCAGGACGGGGCGGCGGGGCGGGCGGCGCTGGCGAAGCTGGGCGCGACGCCGGAAGCGCGCGCGGCGAAGGCGCCGACGCAGCGGGAGAAGGGCTATCTGAACGCCGTCGCCCTCTACTATGGCGACGGCCCGAAGGCCCATCGGGACACGCTTTACGCCGAGGCAATGGCCCGGCTCCACGCCGCCTACCCGGACGACAACCAGGCGCGGCTGTTCCACGCGCTCGCGCTGCTGGGTCTGAGCCAGGGCGTGCGCGACGTCCCGACGTACCTGCGGGCGGCGGAGATCGCCGACACGGCGCTCGCGCGGGAGCCGCACAACCCCGGCGCGGCGCACTACCTGATCCACGGCGTCGACGACCCCGACCACGCGGCCCGGGGCCTGGAGGCGGCGCGCGCGCTGCTGGACGAGGCGACGGAGGCCGGGCACGGCCAGCACATGGCCTCCCACATCTTCATGGCGCTCGGCATGTGGGACGACGTCGTCGCCGCCAACGAAAACGCGGTGCGCGTGGTGAACGCGCGGAGCGCCGCGAACGGCCGGCTCCCGGCGGTGTGCGGGCACTACCCGTCGTGGCTGCTCTACGGCTACGTGCAGCAGGGGCGTATCGGCGCGGCGCGCACGCTGCTGGGCCAGTGCCGCGACCGTGCGGCGGCGGCCGCCGCGGCGGCTTCGGGCGTGGACGCGGGTCCGGGCGGCGCGGACCCGGACAACTCGGTGGTGGGATCCTACGCGTTCATGCGCGCGCGCTACGTGCTCGACACCGACGACGCGGAGGTCGCCGGCGCGGCCTGGGACGTCCCTCCCGGTCGCAACGGGGACGCGGCGCTGACGGACGCGTTCGTGCGCGGCTACCGTGACCTGCGCGCGGGCGATCTCCCCGACCTGCGGGCGGCGCTTTCCACCTACGAGGGCATCGCGCGCGCGATCGCGGCCCGGGCCTCGGACGCGGACGACCCGGGCACCTCCGAGTACCTGCGCCGCAACCGCGTGCTCGGCCTCGAGCTGAAGGGTCTCGAGCGGCTCGCTTCAGGCGACGTCGCCGGCGGACTCGCCTCGCTCCGAACGGCCGCCGCCACAGAGGACTCGCTGGCGTTCGCGTTCGGGCCGCCGTTCGTGGACCAGCCTGCTCACGAGCTGCTGGGCGAGGCGCTGCTATGGCACGGCGGCCCGGGCGGCGGCCCCGGCGGCGGCCCCGGCGGCGGCCCCGGCGGCCCCGGCGGCGCCGCCGTCGGCGGCCGGGCGGACGCGGAGACCGCTCTCGCCGCCGCCGCCCAGTTCCGCGCCGCCCTCGCCCGCGCCCCGCGCCGCACCCGGTCGCTCCTCGGCCTCTCCCGGGCGCTGGACGCCGCCGGGGACCGCGCCGGCGCGGCGACGGCGGCGAAGGAGCTGCTGGAGATCTGGCGCGCGGCGGACGCCGACCTGCCGGCGCTGAAGGAGGCGAAGCGGCTGGCGGGCGGCTGACGGAGTGGTTGGGGGACTTCCTCAGCCCCTGGCTGGCACCACGAACTCGCACTGAGGGCCCGTCGCCCGGGACAGCTTCACGTCGAGCGTCGCCAGCTTTGCGCCGAGCTCCTCGGCCAGCGCCACGTACCAGGCGTCATATGCGGTGACGGTCTGGCGGAGTTCCCAGACGCGCTCGCCGAAGGGCGCGTAGGGGAAGAGGTCCACCGCGAGGGCCAGGAGGTCGGCGTGGGCCAGCGCGGCGACGTCGGCCGAGAGGTCGCCGGACAGCGTCGCGCGGCGCAGGATGTTGGCGACCTCGCAAGGCATGAGGTGCGGCGCGGCCGGTCGGCCGCCGGCCAGGATGCCCTCGGCCCAGACGCCGTCGGGGCCGTCGTCCACCAGCGCTGCGACGACGACCGATGCGTCGACGACGACTCTCACCTGCGATCGGCTCCCCGGTGCGAGAGGATACGCGTGCGCGAGAGCCGGCTGCCCGTGCGCGCCTTCCGCTCGCGGATCCGGGCCAGCAGCGTGTCCGGGTCCGGTCGTCGTGTGAGCTCGATGAGCTCCGTGCGCAGATACTCCTGCAGGGACATGCCCTTGAGCGCCGCCCGCGCGGCGAGCTCGTCGCGTGCGTCGTCGGGCACGTCGCGGATGGTGATGGATTTGGCCATGTCATCATTTTGCTGCAATGGAATGCAAAACGCAAGCAGGGAGGTCCCCGGAATCACGGCAGAGTCACCGATTCCTCAGATCCTGAACTCGAGGAAGCGGTCGAAGAGCCGCGTCTTGCGGTACTCCTGGCGGGAACGGCCGGGTTCGCGTCCCGGGAGGTCGCGGGCCTCGGCGAGGCCGAACTCGACGAGGGGCCAGAGCACTCGCGCGTCGACCAGCCACTCCGGCGTATCGAAATAGGGGGGCAGCTCCTCGAGCGCGGCGGGGAGCACGATCCGCTCAGCGAGCCATTCCGCCGAGTGCCATTCGCCGGCGAACGCGCCGAAGCGGTTCAGCGTGAACGCGAGCTGGTCCTGGAGCCCGGGCCATTCGGGTCCCCAGCCGCCGTAGGCGATGTTCAGCTCATCGAAGCGCGTGCGGAAGACGAGCGCGAACAGCTCCCCGGCCGCGTCGTCGTCGAGCAGCGCGCGGCCGCGGGTGGTGGCCTCGAGTCGTCCCTTTCGCTTACGCGCGAGGCCGGCCGTCTTCACCGTGACGTGGGCCATGTGGAGAGGCCATACGTCGTCCTCGATGAGCCGGCCCTCGGTCCTGGCGTAGACGCGAAACCTCTCCCGCGCCGCCAGTTCGTCGAGCAGCTCCCGAACGACCTTTACCTTGATGTTGCCCTTCTCGGTCAGCGGCACTCCGCCTTCACCGGCGGCGCGAGCGAGGAGCGCGCGGACCGTGGCGACAGCGTCGGATCGTGCGACGTCGCCCGACGACAGATCGCGGCGCAGCACCACGGTGCCGGCGTCGTCCCACTCCGCCTGGAGCAGCGCCTGCACCTGCACGGGCGAGAGCCCGCCGAGAGCGGCCTGCGGTTTCCGGTTCTGCTCGTCCATGACGCGCGAGAGCCGTTCGTTGACGGCGGCCTCGAACGCGGATTCGTCGGCGCCCGGGCCGAGCGACGACGCGGCCTCCGCCACCGCCCTGCGGACCTCGCGGGCGAGGTCCGGGTCATCGAGCGGAGAATGCGGCTCGGTGCCTGCGGCCCCCGTGTAGCGGAACTCCGCGCCGCTCGCCTCATGTCGCCAGGCGAAGACGATCGGCTCATCCGTCGCCAGTTCATGCCCCAGGTCCTCGTCGTTCGCCGCGGCGAAGGCGGGCAGCGCTCGCAGCAGCGTCGCGAGATCGGCCGCGTCGGAACGCGACAGTCCGCCGCCGATGGAGTTGACCGTGACAAGTACGGGCACGATCTCCTTTCGCGTCCACCCGGCCCTCTGGACCTCGCGGACGTAGCGCGCTGGCAGCTCGCCGGCATCATCGAACGTGAACGACAGCACGCGTCCGACCGCGCCGACGAGGCCACTGCCCGGCTCGGCCGACAGCGTGCGCTCCAGGTCACGCGGGTCCGAATAGAGAACGATCCCGAACAGCTCCCCTCCGGCGCCGAGCACGGACACCATCCACTCGCTGCCGGACGGCATACGCACGCGCGGCGCCTGCTCGTTCTCCATGATCTCCCATGGGGATGCACTCCGGAACGCCGCGGCCGCCTCCATGATGTTGCGACTCAGGTCGTGCGTCAGGCCCCAGCCGCTCCATGACCGCGGGCTGCACACGGGCGGCCACGTCGCCGCGCCGGCGAAGTGCTCCATCAGCGCTCGCGCGGCGGCTTCGAGGTCCGGCAGTTCCGCAGCGGTCTCGACGGCGACGTCGCGCGGCGCGAGACTCGGGGCGAGCGCGTCGGCGACTTCCTGCTGACGGACGCGCACGACCGATGGCCAGCTCCCCGTCTTCCGGGCCGCGCTGCCGATCGCGCGCTCGAGCGCGGAGGCCACGTCCTCCACCTCGCCGCCGAGCCGCGCCCGCAGCTCCGATTCCAGGACGTTACCGTCGGCGCTGACGAGGACCGCGACGGGGCGGGCATCCGGCTCGCTGTCGATGCCGACCTGGACCGGCACGGCCTCGACCTCCCACGGTTCGTCCGCCCGCGCGACGTGAGCGCCGATTTCGGCGGCGAGATCGGCCTTCCCGCAGCACTTCTTGTACTTCTGCCCCGAGCCGCAGGGGCAGGGGTCGTTGCGTCCGGGCATGATGGGCTCATCCGCGTGGGGGGAGACGGAACGACGAACGGTCGGAGCGAGGGCGGCGGGCGTCAAGTGTCCCGTACTCGGCCTCCATCCGGGTGAGGGTTGGCGCGCCCGATCGCACGCCGCTGGCCGGTTTCCGCCTCCGCTCTCATCTTTCCTCCATGATCGCCGCCCTGTCCGAGACCGCCCCGCTCCGCGCCGTCCTCGTCAAGCGCCCCGAGGACGCGTTCGGCTCCGAGGCCGCCATCGAGCGAAGCTGGCGCGAGCTGGCCTACACGGCGCCGCCGGACCTCGACGCCGCCCGGCGGGAGCACGACGCGTTCGTGCGGCTGCTGGAGGACGCGGGCGCGGGGGTGAGCTTCCTGGCGACGTCGCCCGACACGGGGCTCGACTCGATCTACGCCCGGGACGCGTCCATAGTGACGGGCGACGGCGCCATCCTGTGCCGCATGGGCAAGGACGCGCGGCGGGGCGAGCCGGAGGCGCAGGCGGCGGCGTACGAGGCGCTGGGCGTGCCGGTCATCGGGCGCATCGAGGCGCCGGGCACGCTGGAGGGCGGCGACTACGTGTGGCTGGACGAGCGGACGGCCGCGGTCGGGCGTGGCTACCGCACGAACGACGAGGGGATCCGCCAGCTCCGCGCGCTGCTGGGGCCCGACGTGGAGCTGGTCGTCGTCCCGCTTCCCCACTGGCGCGGACCCGGCGACGTATTCCACCTCATGTCCATCCTCAGCCCCATCGACGAGGACCTGGCCCTCGTCCACTCGCCGCTCATGCCCGTGCCGTTCCGGGAGCGGCTGCTCGGCCGGGGGATCGAGCTGGTGGAGGTCCCCGCCGAGGAGCTCGACGCCCTCGGCTGCAACGTGCTGGCCGTCGGGCCTCGCCGGTGCGTGATGGCGGACGGGAGCCCGGTCACGCGACGTCGCCTGGAAGCGGCGGGGGCGGAGGTCCACGTCTTCGTCGGCCGCGAGATCTGCCTTAAGGGGCAGGGTGGCCCGACCTGTCTGACGCGGCCGGTGGCGCGGGGGGGATCGGAGCGCGCACCGGCAAACATGTTCCGGGCCCGGATCGTGGCTCCGCATGAGCGGCCTCTCGATGAATGGGCGCGACGCGGCCGACCCCCGGACGCGTCGCGCCTTTCCATTCCACCCCGGAGATGTACCATGGCCGTCTTCGCCGTCCCCCTTCCAACGAGAATCTCGAGCCCTGGAGGGCGTTCATGGGCGAGCTCAACGGCCCGCGCAAGGCGGACTTCGCGGACTTCAACCGTCGCTATGGGCTGACGCGCCACCAGGCGTGGCATCAGCCGATGCCGGCCGGGTCCCTCATGATCGTGGTACAGGAGGGGCCGGGCCGGCGCCGTCTGGCTGCGGCGCCGGATTCCGACGAGTTCGACCGCTGGTTCATCGAGAACGTGAGCAAGCTGCACGAGATCGACATCGGCGCGAGGCGGCCCGCCGGAGGTGGAGCTCGTCCTCGACGCGGCGGCGCCGCCGATCAGCGCCTGAGCGGGGGTGGCGGGCCGCCTTCCCGCCGCCCTCTGCATCGCCGCCGCCTGCAGCTTCTTCCCGCCCCGAGCCGTGCCCGAGGGCGCGGACCTCATCGAGTCCGCGCCGAAGCCCGCGCCCGTGGCGACCACGTTCGAGGGCTGCGACCCCGACGGCGCCGCGCCCGACAGCGCGCTGAACCTGCGGAAGAACCGGATCGACGAGGGGCACTATCGGGAGGTGCCGTGGCAGACGGTCGCGATGCTGCCGTGGCCGCCCGGGGTGGACTACCGCTTCCGATCCACGTGGAGCGACCGGGACCGGGAGGCGGTCGCCCGCTATGAGGGCGCGGCCGTGACGGTGGAGGGGTACGCGGCGGCCGGCGAGCTGAAGGGTCGGGAGCCGACGAACTGCTACTCGGCGGACGTCAACCTGCGGGACTACCACCTGTGGTTGGCCGCGTCCCCGGATGCAGGGAAGGACCGGAGCATCATCACGGAGATCACGCCGCGGCTGAGGGCGCGGCGGCCCGGCCTCACGCTCGCCCGCCTCGACTCGCTCGTCGCGGTTCACGCCCGCGTGCGCGTCAGCGGTTGGCTGCTGCTCGACTCGATGCACCCCGAGAGCATCGGCCACGTTCGCGTGACGCTCTGGGAGGTCCACCCTGTCATGCGGCTCGAAGCGGCGACGGATTCCGGCTGGGTGGAGGTCGGCGGCGTCGATTCTTCCGGCTAGGGCTCCGGTGCTCGCCGCTCGAAGCGGATCCCCCGCGTGCGACCCGCGGAGACGACGAGCGCCTGAACCCGCCCGTCTGGCCCGCGCTCGAGGCGCACGTCGAAGAGCGGGTAGGCGCCCACGAAACGGTCGCGCTCGGCGGGAATGAGGCGCAGGTCTCCGAGCCGACGGTGGCGGGCGACGACGCGGCCGCCGTCGACCGCAATCTCGTACTCCGTGTCCACCTCGGGCCCGTAGTAGCGGCCGGCGAGGGAGGCGAGCTCCGCGGGAGTGGGATCCCACGGCTCGATCCGCCGCATGGTCGACTCCGAGCCCTCCGCGCCCAGCAGCGTCGCGCTCTCGGCGACGCCTCGCCCGGGTCGGAACACGACGAGCCCACGCCCGTCCTCCAGGCGCAGCACCGTGTCGGAGGCGGCAGCCAGGCCGACGCGGCGATCGCTGCCCGGCAACTCCAGCTCGAGGCGGCCGCCGTTCCGGACGAGCCGCAGCACCCCGGCGTCCTCGGATCGGTACGTCCCGGCGTAGCGGCTCAGCAGCGCCGCGCGCAGGCTGCCGGGGCGAGCGCGGGGCTGGGGATAGAGGTTATCCGGGGCCACGCTCGTACCCGACGGCGCGTCGGAGACGAGCGCAACCGCCAGCGGCGCGAGCGCGTCGCCGAGGATCGCGTCGGCGACGGCGAGGGAGCGGCGGCCGGGATCGCCATCGCTGCGGTTGCACAGCGTGAAGACCGCCACGTCCTGATCGGGAAAGGTCGTGAGGTCGGCGCGGAAGCCGACGAACGCGCCGCCGTGGCCGAGCGTGCGGGCCCCGCGATGGCTGCCGAACCGGAGCCCGAGCGCGTAGGGCAGCGTGTCCCCGTTCGCCAGGACGCCCCGCTCCAGCATCATCCGCTTCCACGCCTCCCCGCCCACGCGCGGATCCCGGAGGTTCTGCACCCAGCGCGCGAAGTCGGCGACGGTCGTGAACAGGCCGCCGTCGCCCACCATCGGCAGCGTGGTCTCGTCGATCCGGTAGCCGTGGGGTGCGGGCGCGTAGCCGACGGCGCGGTTCGGCACGATGCGCGTCGCGTCGTCGTGGAAGTGCGTGTCGCGCATGCCGAGGGGCCCGAAGATCCTTTCGGCGGCGACGTCGGCCAACGAACGTCCCGTGGCCCGCTCCACGATCCTGGAGAGCAGGAAGTAGCCGGAGTTGCTGTACAGGAACTCGGTACCCGGCTCGAAGTTGAGCGCCCGCTGCCGGGCGAGGAGGTCGACGACTTCCGCGTCCGACGCCCAGTCCTCGTCCCGGTAGCCGGCCAGGCTCATGAGGGCCAGGTAGTCGCGCACGCCGCTGGTGTGGTGCAGTAGGCGGCGGATCGTGACGTCGGGGCCCAGGTTCGCCAGCTCCGGCATCCAGCGCTGGACCGGGTCGTCGAGGGAGAGCGTGCCGTCCAGCGCGAGCAGCGCGACGACGCCCGCCGTCACCTGCTTCGAGACCGACCCCATGCGGAACACCGTGGCCGGCCCGATGGGCACCCGGTCCTCCAGGTTCGCCATGCCGTAGCCGCGCGCGAACCCCAGTGCGCCGCCGCGCTCGACGCCGAGCGCGCACCCCGGCGAGCGCGTGTCGTCGAAGTCGGCGAAGACCGCGTCGATGCGCTGGACGACGGAGTCCGGCATCGCGGCCGGCATCACGGGGCTCTGCCCGTGGGCGCCCGTGACGAGAAGGGCGTGGGCCGCCAGGCAGGCGGCGAGCATCGAATGGCGACGTCGCACGAGTGACCTCCCTCCGCTAGTTCACGCCCGCCTCGAGGAGCACCTGCCGGCACCGCTCCAGCGCCCGCTCGAACGTGCGGCACACGTTCTCACGGCCGACCTCGCGCATGACGCCCGAGCTGCGCAGCACGCGGGCGATGCCCGGCTGCACGCCGGACAGCACGACGATCGTGCCGTCCCTCCGGAATCGATGCACGACGTCCATCAGCGCCGCAAGGCCGGTCGCGTCGATCACGCTGACGTGGCGCATGCGCAGGACCAGCAGCGGCGGCCGGTCGGACACGTGGCCCAGCGTCTCCTTGAACGCTTCGGCCGCGCCGAAGAAGAAGGGGCCGCTGACCTCGTAGACGAGCACGCCTTCGGGCAGCCGGCGCAGCTCCTCGACCGCCTCTTCGTCCGGAGCGTCCTCCATCGACTCGACGATAGGCCGCACGTCCGCCACTTCGGCCATGCGGCGCATGAAGAGCAGCGCCGCGAGCACCATCCCGACTTCGATCGCGACGGTCAGGTCGACGAGCACCGTGAGCAGGAACGTCGCCCCGAGCACGGCCACGTCGGAGCGTGGGGCCCGCAGCAGGCCCCGCACCGCGCGCCACTCGCTCATGTGGTAGGCGACGACGACCAGCACCGCCGCGAGCGACGCCAGCGGGATGCGCGCGACCCACGGTCCGAGGGCCAGCGCGAGGGCGAGCAGCGCGAACGCGTGGACGACCCCCGCCACAGGCGTCCGTCCGCCGTTGCGCACGTTCGTGGCCGTGCGCGCGATCGCGCCCGTCGCCGGCATGCCGCCCAGGAGGGGACTCGCGATGTTCGCGATCCCCTGCGCCACCAGCTCGGTGTTGCTCCGGTGCCGCGCGCCGATCATGCCGTCCGCCACGACGGCGCTGAGCAGCGACTCGACCGCGCCGAGCAGCGCGATGGTGAACGCCGGGCCGACCAGCCCGGCCAGGTCGCCCGGATGGAGCGCCGGCAGGTGCGGCCGGGGCAGCCCGAGGTGGATCGCGCCGAACCGGCTCCCGATCGTCGCCACCGGCAGGCGCAGCAGCGCCGCCGCCGCCGTCCCGCCGACCACCACCACGAGCGGCCCGGGCACGCGCCGGCTGACGTGCGGCCACACGATCAGCGTCGCGATCGACGCCGCCGAGAGCGCCACCGCGGCGGGGGAAACGGTCGAGAGCCCGCGCGCGATGACTCCCCACCGGCCCACGAAGTCCGCCGGCGTGCCGGTCAGGGAGAGCCCGAGCAGGTCGGGCACCTGCGTCGAGAAGATCACGAGAGCGATCCCGCTCGTGAACCCGGTCGTCACCGGGTACGGGATGAACTTGATAGCGCTGCCCAGCCCCGCGAGGCCGAACACGACGAGGAGCACCCCGGCCATGACCGTCGCGACGAGGAGCCCGTCCACGCCGTGGGTGTGCACGACCCCGGCGACGATCACCACGAACGCGCCCGTCGGGCCGCCGATCTGCACGCGCGAGCCGCCCAGCGCGCTGACCAGGAAGCCCGCGACCACGCCCGTGTAGAGCCCGTACTGGGGCGGCAGACCGCTCGCGATGGCGAACGCGATGCACAACGGGAGCGCGACCACGGCGACGATCAGTCCCGCGGCGACGTCGCCAAGGAGCGACGCGCGCGTGATCTCGCGGCGTCGCAGCCACAATTCGGGGGCGAACATGCCTGTCTTCAGAATGGGTGCGCGCGCCGGGCGGCGCGGGAAGTCGCCGGTATACCCGCCCAACGGCGCCGGGTTTCAGATCGGCCACTCGATCGACGGCCCGGCCACGCGGTTCCCGGCCTTCGATGGGCCGCGACGCCGCGCGCGGGCATCCCATGCGCGGCGCCGCGGGCGCCTGTCAAGGAATCAGTGGTGGCCGATGGTGTCGGCGTTGCCGTCGGGGTCACCGCAGGCGGTGCCGTTGCCATGGATGCCGCCCACCAGCAGCAGCCCCGCCGCGTGCGGCGTGGCCATCGACGTGCCGCTCATGGTCGTCGTGCCTCCGCCGCGCTTCAGCGACACGATGCTCACACCCGGCTCCGCGTAGTCGACCGGCGGGTTGCCCCAGTTGAAGACGCTCCCGAGACCGCATCGTCCAGCGCCTGCGAGGGCGGCCCACCCAGTAGGCCCGCCCGCCTCATTCAACAACCACCCCGTGAACCCGCCCCAGCCCCAGCCCCAGCCCGAGCCCCAGCCCGAGCCTTAGCCTCAGCCTAAGCCTCAGCCTCAGCCTCATCCCCCCGACAACTCCTTCACCGCCGCCTCGATCTGCTGGTCCCGCCCGGCCGTCATCACCGCCGGCTCCATCGGCACCCGAATGTCGGGCTCGAGCTGCGTTCCCTCCGCGAACCGCCCGTCCGGCATGCGCCACCCCCCCATCGGAATGCCGAAGACCAGCGTGGGATCGATCTGGCGCTCCCACCATACGAACGTGCCGGTGCCGGGCACGGGCATGCCGAGCGTCTTGCCGATCCCCTTCAGCTTGTAGGCGAGGGGGAAGAGGTGGGCGTCGGAGTAGTCGCTCTCGTTGATGATGACGATCGAGGGCTTCGTCCACTTGTCCATCGGCTCCGTCGCGATGTGCTGGCCGTGCGGGATCACGTCGAAATAGACCTGGCCGCTCAGGAAGTCGGAGAGCTGCTCGTGGATGTTGCCGCCGCCGTTGAAGCGGGTGTCCACGACGACCGCCTTCTTGCCCCACCCCTTGCCCATGACCTCGTCGACGACGGTTCGCATGCTGGCGTCGTCCATGGAGCGGACGTGGACGTAGGCGAGGGTGCCGTGGGAGAGGGAGTCGACCTCGGCGCGACGTAGCCGTACCCAGCGCTGGTACATGAGCTCGGCCTCGGCGCCACGGCCGATCGGCTTGACGCTCTCGTCCCAGCGCGCGCCGGTCTTCGGGTCGCGCAGCGAGAGGAGCGTCGGCTCGCCGACCTTGCGGTTGAGGAAGCGGTAGAAGTCGATGTCCGCCGTGAGCGGGTTGCCGTCGATGGCCTCCAGGACGTCCCCCGCGGTGATGCGCGACCCGGCGTGGTCGGCCGGCCCGCCCGTCACGACTTCGGCGATCCTCACGCCGTCGCCCGTCCAGTCGTAGTCGTAGAGCAGGCCGAGCTCGGCCGTCTGGTCGTCGCCCGGGCTGCTGTCCCGGTACCGCCCGCCCGTGTGCGACGCGTTCACCTCGCCCAGCATCTCGCTGAGCATCTCGGCGAAGTCGTAGTTGTTGGTGATGTAGGGCAGGAAGCGGTGGTACTCGCCGTAGTAGTACGGCCAGTCGGCGCTGGTGATGTGCGGCAGGTAGAACTTCTCCTGGAACTCGCGCCAGGCGTGATCGAAGACGTAGGCCCGCTCGGCGGCCGTGTTGAGCAGCATCTCGCCCTTCGTGGCGACGGGCGAGACTTTGCCGTCGTCGGTCGACACCTTGACCGGCTTTCCGTCGGCCAGCACGAGCAGGAACTTGCCGTCGGGCGAGATCTCCATGCTCGCCGCGTCCGCGCCGAGCTTGGCGAACAGCTTCGTCTCGTGCGTGCGAGGCTCGGTGACCCAGAGGTCGTTGCCCTTGTCGAACTCCGTGAGGTAGAAGAGCTTCTCGCCGTCCTTCGACAGCACCCAGTCGCTGATGGGCGACGTGAAAGGCGTGAGGCGCGCCCGGCGCTCGCTGAGGCCGTCGAAGTCGATGCTCACCGGCTTCACGGAGTCGGGCGACGTCGCCGCCTTTTTCGTCGACGCGCCCTCCTTGTTCGCGGCCGCGTCCTTCGTCGAGTCGGACGGGCCCTTCGCGAGCTCTAGCTCCTCCTTCGTGAGGCGGAAGCGGTCCCACCCCGCGCGCGTGAAGAACATGCGGTAGACGTCCCCGCTCGTGGTGCCGCCGCCCTGCCGGAGGGTGCCCTCACGGTCCGAGCCCCAGACCATGGACGCGCCGTCCGAGGACCACTTCGGCTGGAAGTCGTCGTAGCCGCTCTGCGTCAGGTCGCGCAGCTCGCCGCCTCCGGTCGACGCGATCAGGCCGACCTGCGGCGTGAAGATGCGGTCGTGGTAGCCGTACTGGACCAGGAACCACTTCCCGTCGGGCGACCACGCGTAGTACTGGTCGCCGTCGGCGTACGAATAGTTGTGGTCGCCGGTCAGGATCGTGCGCGTCTTTCCCGTCGCCAGGTTCGCGACCTTGAGCACGACGCGGTTCTCCAGGTAGGCCACCTCCTTGCCGTCCGGCGAGAACGTGGGCTGGTACTCCTCCGCGCTCGTGGCGACGACCGGCTTCTCCTGGAGCACGGTCGACGTGAAGAAGTACGGCTCGCCCTTCCGCTGGATGGACGTGGCGTACACGTTCCAGCTGCTGTCGCGCTCGGCGGCGTAGACGAGGGAGCGGCCGTCCGGGCTGAAGTGGACGCTGCGCTCCTGCCACGGCGTGTTGGTGATGCGCTTCGTCGCCCCGGTCTCGACGGAGGAGACGAAGACTTCGCCGCGGAAGACGTAGGCGAACTCCTTGCCGTTCGGCGACAGCGTGAGCTCGGTGAAGTGCTCGTTGACCGGGACGACGCGGTCGATCCCCTGCCGGCCGTCGCGGGCGATGGTGATCGCGACCTTCGTCGGCTGGCCGCCGGGCGCCAGGGTGTAGATCTCGCCGGCGTAGCCGAAACACAGCGTCCCGTCCCCCGCCCGCGTGAGGAAGCGCACGGGATTCTTCTCGAAGCGCGTGACCTGCGTGCTGGTCGACGGGTCCGACAACGAGCTGCGATACACGTTGAACGAGCCGCTGCGCTCCGTCAGGTAGAAGAAGCCGTCGCCGTTGGCGTCGAAGACCGGGTTGCGGTTCTCGCCGTCGAAGTCGGAGAGCTTGCGGTACGATTTCGCGGCGACGTCGTAGACCCACACGTCGCGCGTGACGGCGGACGTGTGGTGCTTGCGCCAGGCGTCCTCGTACCCCTTCACGTCCTCGTAGAGGATCTTCCCGCCCGTGGCGTCCACGGTGGCGTTGTCCGCGGGGACCGGGATCTCCATCCCCACGCGGCCGCCCTGCACGGGCACCGCGTACAGGTGGGTCATGAGGGAGATCGGGAACTGCGCGTCCGTCGCGAGCTGCTGACGATAGCCCGCGAAGAGCACCCCCCCGTCGTCCGCCGTGAAGCTGCTGGGAATCTCCGGCGTCGAGTGGTATGTCAGGCGCGTCGCCTGTCCGCCGCCGGACGGCATCACGAAGACGTCGAAGTTCCCGTAGCGGTCCGACGCGAACGCGAGCGAGCTGCCGTCGTGGCTCCAGACGGGCGCGAACTCGTACGACTCGCCGATCGTGAGGGCGACGGCGCGGCCGCCGGACGCCGGGACCGCGTAGATGTCGCCCTGGTAGCTGAAGGCGATGGTCCTGCCGTCCGGCGAGATGGCCGGGTAGCGCATCCAGAGCGGGTTGTCCTCGGCCTGGTACCCCTCAGGCCGCGCGGGCGCGGCGGGCACAGGCAAAGGCGCGGGCGCGCGGGACGGCGCGGGCGCGGCTGCGAGCAGCACGACGGCGGCGACGGCCGCGATCGGCCGGAGGGGGATCCGAGTCATCGGAAGAGAGCTCCTGCATCCGGAAGGATCGATGCGTGAAGTCTGCACGATATCGCATTTCTGCGGCGCCGTCATCCTTCGCGACAGACGATCCGGTCCCTGACCTAGCGGCTCTGCCGCTCCAGACGCGCCCGCTCCCAGCCCCCGGTCTCCGCCGCCGCGTCGTACGTCGAGCGCAGGAACTCCAGCACCAGCGCGTCGGGGTCGTCGGCGGCCCGCACCGCTTCCCACGGAAGCACGTACTCGCCCATCTCGGCCATGTACGACGCCTCCGCCGGCGCCACCGGCCAGTCCGCGAACCCTTCCGGCGCGGGGTAGGCATAGGAGTAGAACGCAGGCTCCGGGACGGCGCCGCCGCCGGGCCAGAACCCGGCGCTCGAGCATTCGTGGGAGTACGCCTCGCGCACGACGAAGTCGGGCGTGAACGGCACGGGCCCATGCACCGGCGCCGGACGCCCTGAGAAACGGGTCACCGCCAGGTCGAACCCGCCCCAGAAGAAGTGCACGGGGCTGCACTTGCCGATGAACTCGGAGCGGAAGCGGTGCAGCAGCCGGTCGGCCTGGGCGAGCACGCGCCAGAACCGCTGCGCGTGGTCGGGGACGTAGGTGCGGTGGGCGACGTCGCCGTCGAACGGCACCGGGCCCTCGACCTCCACGGGCATCGGCCAGATGCGGACGGGGACGCCGAGCGCGTCGAGGGCGTCCATGAGCTCGCCGTAGAATTCCGCGATGGGGCGCGAGCGCAGCCGGATCTCGTGGCGGCCGCCGTCGCTCGCGTCGACGCGGACGGTGTGTGTGACGAAGTCGAAGGCGACGGTGAAGTGCTTCGAGCCGTGGGGCATCGCCGAGGTGGTGAGCCCCCGCGCCGACACGTACAGGGGCACGTGCCACCAGTGGTTGACGGGCGCCGCGCACGCGAGCCGCACCTTGCCCGCGATCTGCGTCATCATGTGCAGCGTCTCGTACGTCTCCCGCCACTCACCGAGTGGCAGCGACGGCCATGCGTCAGCGCCGGCGGTCATGGCGAGTCCTCGAAGGCGGTGAAGTGTGCGGCACGGGCAACGCCAATCTTCACCGTCCGACGCCGCTCGCGACAGGCCTTCGCTCGGCCGGCGGGGCGGCGCCGGTCGAAACCTGCCGATCAGTCGCTGGCGCGCGGGCCCAGCAGCGACGCGTGCACGACCACCTCCCATCGATCGCGCTCGTCGATGACCACGGCGGTCCCGTGGCCCAGGGAGACGGACCGCGCGAAAGCGGCTTCCGCCTCCCCTTCCCCGCCCAGCCGGATCAGGTCCTCGCCGATCTGGTACGCGAGCTCCGGGTCGTCGACGATCGTGAGCATGCGCCGCAGATGGCGCCGGGCGAGCTGCTCCTTGCACGCGGACGCCGCGGCGTCCACGTACGCCTGGACGTGGGACGCCGCGTCCTGTGCGAAGCCTCGGCCGAGAGAGATCCACGCCAGCGTGCAGCGCGCCCGCACGCCCTCGGGTCGCATCCGAAGGAGCTTCTGGCAGACCGCCGCGGCCGAGTCGAAGCGACCGGCGCGGAGGTACGCGTCGATCGCGCGACCGTAGTAGCCGAGGGAGCGGGCCTCCTGGCCCTCCCTCACACAAAGGTCGCCCGCCCGGTTGTGGAAGAACGCCTCGAAGCCCGGCTCCTCCCCGTCCGCCTGCCGCTCGAGGGCGGACAGCTGCCCGTCGACCCCCGCGCCGTCCGCTACGCCGGCGCCGACGAGACGGAGCAGACGGTCGGTGACCGAGCGCCGCGTTCGCCCGGAAACGGTGGCAGTGCCAGGGTCACTTCCGATTTCCGGCGCGGCCTCCGTCGATGCCCGCTGCCTCGCCGCCCGCTCCATTGCGCTCATCCCTCTTCCCGTGCCGTGGGTTCGACTGTGCCGACGGCCAACGGCCGCCGGACCGATCCGGGGACGGCGCCGAATGCAAACGGCGCCCGGGTCGTCAGTCGACGTCCCGAAGCGCCATTGTGGCGGCTCTAAGCTTCGGCGGCTGGCCGATCTCCCGTAGCGGGAGACGCCCGGCTTTGCGACCCCGCCTCGCGACGGGTGTGCCATTGTCGGCTGAACCGGAATCAAGATGATTCGTGTCCGCATGATAATCAAGAGAGTCGGCGCACTCGCGAGTCCTTCTCGGCGGCCCGGGGGAGTGTTCGGAGTCATTGGCGCTCTGTCTGCAGGAGCTGTTGGTGCTGCGGCGGCCGGGCCTCGCCCGCCTCCTACCCGACTGCGCGGCATCTCCCCGCAGTTCGCGGGGAGCCCGCTGATTCTCCCCACGTCGTCCCGAAGTGCAATGCGCGGGTCGCGTTCCGCGATTCTCCTGGTCGACGGATGCCGACAGGTTGGGGGATGTCCGCCGGAGCTCGGTCGAGCTTTCCGTTCGACGCGTTCAGCCGGGTACGCTGGCCCGACGGGCCCCGGTGTCCCCACTGCGCTGCGTCTCGCATCTCTCAGTGGGGACGCCATTCTGGGCGACGTCGCTACCGCTGTCTCCAGTGCCGCCGCACCTTCAACGATCTCACAGGGACTCCTTTCGCTTATCTGAAGCGGCTGGACGCGTGGTCCTCCTACTTTTCCTGTCTGCATTCGGCGGTCTCCGTACGGCAGGCAGCGCGCTTCTGCGGGATCAACAAGGACACCGCCTTTCGATGGCGACATCGCTTTCTCTGGGCAGTCCTAAACCAGGCTGCGGACGTGGCCTACGGCTCGAATCGTGGGCCGGCCTATCCCGGCGCCGTCGCCGTCCCGATGAAAGGCCCGGTGCAGATCGGCGAACGTCGCCTCCTGCGATCGCAGAAAGGCGAGCGCGGCCTGTGGAGGCAGCCCCGAACGCGCGGCGCCCGACACCGCGTCCCCAGCCCGGCTGCCTGGATCCTGATCGCCGTCGGGGAAGAGGGTGGGTTGGTCGCTACCTTTGCGGGTGGAGTCCGGCCGAGCGCGCGGACCCTCGCCGAGCATCTGGACGGGCTCATCGAGGACGGGCGACCCCTCTTCGGGGCACGCGGCACGTGCGGTCCGCAGTCGCAGTACGCGCGGTGGCGAGATAGTCCATACGAGTTGTTGCGGGTGCGGCTGAACGACACCCCCGATTTGCCCGGGAACTTCTGGCGAGAATTTCGGAAGTGGCTGGAGCGGTTCCGCGGCGTCGCGTCCCGGTATCTGAACAGCTATCTCGCGTGGCAACCGTGGATTTCAGGGCGGGCGGACTGGCGAGTCGTGGGACCGGCGTGGCTGGAGGACTGCTCGTGGGTGGAGGGCTCCTCGTCGCTCGAGGACCGCTCCTCGCCGCCAACAGGTCCTGCTGACAGAGCGCCAATGCGGCGGAACCCCACACCCGCCCCTCGCCGACCGCCTCCCTCGGCCGCCTGCCGCACTCTACAGCCGGACCCTCCCGGCGACGGCGGCACGCCGTTCGCAGACACGGAAGGGCATGAACGCCGTCCTTCTTCTGCTCGCCCATGATGGCTTCGCCCCCGTCGCAGCGCCCCTGCACGCTTCGGGGCGGCGGCGGGACGCATACTCAACCGCGCCAACCGGGGTCCTCCACGTCCCCGTCGCGCCGGCGGAGACGCTCGCCGTGTCCGTGTCCGGCAGTGGCCCGCCGGTGGTGCTCGTACCGGGCCTGCTCGGTGCCGCATTCGGCTTTCGCAAGGTCGTCGCGCGGCTGAACGCGGAGGGGCACCGCACGCTCGTCGTGGATCCGCTCGGCATCGGCGGGTCGTCGCGGCCGGATCGACGCCGACTACTCGCTCACGGCGCAGTCGGACCGTCTGGCGGCCGTGCTGGACTCCCTCGGGGTGCGCGGCGTCGTCGCCGTGTGCCACGCCATCGGCGGCTCCATCTGCTTCCGCACGGCGTATCGCCATCCGGGCGTGCTTTCGGGTATCGTCTCGCTGAACGGCGGTCCGGCCGAAGGAGTCGGGACGCCCGGGCTGCGCGCGGCGCTGAAGTTCGCGCCGATCCTGAAACTGTTCGGCGGCAGCGCGCGCGGGCGCGTCCGGAAGGGACTGGTGAAGAGCGCCTACGATCCGTCCTGGGTCACGCCGGCGATCGTCGACGGCTACGTCGCCCCGTTCGACGGCGATCTCGGCGCGACGATCGACACGTACGCCCACCTGGCGGAGGCCCACGAGCCGGAGAAGCTGCGGCCACACCTGGCCTCCATCGACGTGCCCGTCGAGCTGCTCACGACCACGCTGGATCGGACCGAAGTCGACCAGCTCCGGGCCACACTGCCGGATCTGGACGTCGAGAAGCCGGCCCACTCCGGTGAGTTCATCCAGGAGGAGAATCCGGCGGCCGTCGTCGCCGCCGTCGACACGGTTCTCCATCGCATCGTCGCGAAGGGGAACTCCTCGTAGGCCGCAGGAGCCGAGGGACGCGCCCGTCGGCGGACGTATCCGCAGGCTTACCCACACGCAGGCGGCCTCGCACGGCCGCGGTCGCCGCGCGGTCCGACGCTCCGTAGATTCGCGCTATTCCCGAACGGAGAGACGATCGATGGCCCTTCGGCCCCGCCCCGCCTGCCTGTGCGTCCTCGCCGCCGTGCTCGTCGGCATCATCACCGATCCCACACCCGCCCGTGCACAGGGCGCGCAGCCGGGCGGCTACGACGCCTCCCTCTTCTCCGGCATGCGTTGGCGCCTCATCGGGCCTTTCCGCGCCGGCCGCTCCGTCACGGCCACGGGCGTGCCGGGCGAGCCGGACCACTACTACTTCGGCGCGGTCGCCGGCGGCGTCTGGGAGACACACGATTCCGGGCTGACGTGGCGTCCGATCTTCGACGACGCCCCCGTCGCGTCCATCGGCGCCGTGGTCGTGGCGCCGTCGAACCCGAAGGTGCTCTACGTGGGCACGGGCGAGGCGGACCTGCGAACGGACATCTCGTACGGGAATGGCGTCTACCGCTCCGACGACGGCGGCGCCACGTGGCGGCACCTGGGCCTGGACGATACCCGGCGCATCGGCCGCATCGTGGTGGACCCGACGAATCCGGACCGGGCGTTCGTCGCCGCGCTGGGCCACGCGTTCGGGCCGAACGCGCAGCGCGGCGTCTACCGCACCACGGACGGCGGCGGGACGTGGCAGAAGGTTCTCTTCCGGGACGAGAACACGGGCGCCGTTGACCTGGCCATGGACCCGACGGACCCGAACACGATCTACGCCGCGCTGTGGGCCACGCGCCGGCCGCCGTGGAATGTGTACCCGCCCTCGAACGGGTACGGGGCCGTCTACCGGAGCGTCGACGGCGGCGACCACTGGACGCGGCTGGCGGGCGGACTCCCGGGCGGGGACGGCGTGGGTCGCATCGGCATCGCCGTCGCACCGTCGGACCCGGATCGGCTCTATGCCCAGGTCGACGCCGAGAAGGGCGGCGTCTACCGCTCCGACGACGGCGGGACGACCTGGCGCCTGACGGATGACGAGGACCGGATCTGGCACCGGGGCTGGTACTTCGGCAGCGTGAGCGTGGACCCGAAAGACCCTGACGTCGTCTACGTCATGAACACGTCGGCGTACCGCTCGACGGACGGGGGAAAGACGTTCGAGGCGTTCAAGGGCGCGCCCGGCGGGGACGACTACCACCAGCTCTGGATCAATCCCCGGGATCCGACGCGCATGATCCTGGCCGTCGACCAGGGCGTCATCGTGAGCGTGAACGGCGGCCGGAGCTGGAGCTCGTGGAACAACCAGCCGACGGGCCAGTTCTACCACGTCATCACCGACGACCGCTTCCCCTACCACGTGTACGGCTCGGAGCAGGACAGCGGCGCCCGGGAGATCGTGAGCCGCAGCAGCGGCTTCGGCGGCATCAGCTTCCACGACTGGGGCAACGCGTGCGCAGGCGGCGAAAGCGGCTACGTGGCCGTCGACCCGTCGAACTGGGCGATCCTCTTCGGCACGTCGTACGACGGATCCGTCACCCGCTGCGACCAGCGCACCGGCGTGCGCCAGGACGTGTCGCCGACGCTCGCCTATCCGGACAGCGACTTCCAGTCGAAGTGGACCATGCCCGTGGTCTTCTCCCACGCCCGCAGCGCGGGCACACACGCCCTCTTCTTCGGGGACGACTACGTATGGCGCAGCACCGACAGCGGCCAGAGCTGGACCCGGGCGAGTCCGATCCTGACCCGGAAGGACCCGGGTGCGCCGCCCAACCTGGACCCGGCGACCGCCGCGGACCTGACCGCCCTCGAGCGCGCCGGCGACCACTGGGGCGTCGTCTTCACCATCGCGCCCTCTCCCGTCGACGGGAACGTCGTGTGGGCCGGCACCGACGACGGCCTGCTCTGGCGCACGAGCGACGGATCGACCTGGAAGAACGTGACACCGAAGGGCGTGACGCCGTGGAGCACCGTGTCCATGATCGAGGCGTCCCACACGCGGCCGGCGGAGGCGTATGCGGCCGTGGACCGGCACGCCCTCGACGACTTCGATCCGCACCTGTACCGGACGCGGGACGGCGGCGCGACGTGGCAGGAGCTGGACGCCGGGATCCCGAAGGGCGCCTACCTCCACGCGGTACGGGAGGACCCCGTGCGGCCGGGCCTCCTCTTCGCCGGCAGCGAGCTGGGGCCGTACGTGTCCTTCGACGACGGCGACCACTGGCAGCCCCTGCGGCTGAACCTGCCCGTCACGTCCATCCGCGACTTCGACGTACGGGACAACGATCTCGTCGTCGCGACTCACGGCCGGGCGTTCTGGATCCTGGACGACCTCGCGCCGCTCCGGCAGGTCGACGCCCGCGTGGCCGCCGCGCCCGTCTGGCTGTTCCGACCCGACACCGCCACGCTCGTGCGGAGCCGGAGCCGCGGCGCGCCGGACACGGCCGTCGCGCCGTACATGGACCCCGTCGAGCTCGCTGCCGGCGAGAACCCGCCCGGCGGCGCCGTGCTGGACTACGTCCTCGCGGCAGCGGCGGACTCCGTCAGCCTCGAGGTCGTTGACGCTGCAGGCGACGTCGTCCAGCGCTGGACCAGCACCGAGAAGCCGCGCCGCCGGGATCCGCGCACGATGGACGTTCCCGCCGCCTGGGCCGGCATCCCCGACGTGCTGGCCGCCGGGGCGGGCATGCACCGGTGGAGCTGGGACCTCCACTACTCGCTGTCCGGCGGAGGCGGCGGTGGTGGCTTCTTCGGCGGCGGCGGGCCCTGGGCACCTCCGGGGGACTACACCGTCCGTCTGAGCGTGGACGGCCGGACGTACGAACAGCCCCTCACGGTGCGCCCGGACCCGAACGACGGCGTCCCCGCAGCGGCGCTGGCGGCCCAGCTCGGCATGGCCCGGCGCGTCCACGCCGCGTCGGAGCGCGCGGGAGACGCCATCCGGCAGGTCGGATCGCTCCGGGCAGCCATCGACTCCGCCCAGGAAAAAGCGAGCGCCGCCGGACACCCGGAGCTCGCCAAGGCCCTCGCCAGCCTCGACGAGCGCGCCCACGACCTTCTGGGCCGGGAGGCGAAGCCCAACCCCGACGCCGCCGGCGTCGGGGACGGCGGACCCGCGCCGGGCACGCTGCTCTACCTGCGGAGCTATCTGGCGGGACTGGAGCGGAGCGTCACCAGCGGAGACTTCCCGCCCAGCGCCCAGGCGCGGGAGGGATTCCGAAAGGCGAGCAGCTCCCTCGACGAGACGCTGGCGGACTGGGCGGCGCTCCGAAGCGGCGACGTCGCCCGTCTCGACGCACGGCTCCGGAGCGCAGGCCTCCCGCGCCTCGGCCCGTCGCGTCCGGAGCGGTAGGCGAGTCCCTGTACCTCCCCTGCGCCGGCTCCCGGAGGAGCGCGGGCGCCGGAGAGCCTACACCGCCGCCGGCAGGTTTACCTGTATGTCCACCTCCGCGCCGTGGACCAGCGTGTTGTGCGCCGGGCAGCTCCGGGCGACGCGATCCAGCATGTCCGCGTACGCCGGCGGCAGCGGCTCGGGCATGTGCACGCGAACGTCGAAGCGGCCGATGCGCCCCGGCGCGCGCTCGGTCCCGACCTCCACGCGGAATCCCTCGTACGGGAGGCCCCGCGCATGGCAGAACTGCTGGACGTAGAGGGCGACGCACGTCCCGACCGACGCGCCGAGCAGCTCGAGGGGCATCGGCGCCGCGTCATCGCCCACGCCCTCGGGCTGGTCAACCAGCACCCGGTGGCCCCGGATGTTCGCCGCGAACTGAAGGCCGCCCTCGTGTGTGACGACCATCGGCGGCTGCGTGAAGTGGCCCATCGGACTCCGCTCCTGTTCGGTTATATTACTACTGCGACATACAGTAGTATAACGCAGCGGGCGCGCGTCTGGACAGGGGGACGTGGACGGCCGGAAAGGGCGCCGGTGGGTCGATCGGCCGGGGACTTGCAACGGCTGCCGCAGAGCGCCGAAAATCCGTCACACATAGGGGTGAACCGATGAGACCGACACGATCGGCAGGGCTCGTGCTACTGGTGGGCTGCGTGCTCTCGGGTGGCTGTGTGGCGGCCGCCGGAGCCGCAGCGGGGGCGGGTGCCGCGACGTACGTGCAGAACCAGAAGAAGGAGTCGGTTGCGAAGGTCGACCCGGCGACCGCCGCCGACTGGACGCGGTCGGCGTTCGAGCAGCTCGGCATCACGGTGACGAAGACCGAGGAAGAGAAGGACGGTGCCGAGCGGGAGATCCACGGCAAGAACGGCTCGACGGAGGTCTCGGTCCACCTGGACGGGCAGGCGGACGGGACCACGAAGGTCCAGGTGACGGCGAAGATCAACCCGGTCAACTACGACGGGGACTACGCGCAGAAAGTGCTCGACACGATCCTGAAGCAGGGCGGCTGACCCTGTCATCCCCGGAGGTCGATTCCGGCCTTGCGGCGCGGGCGGCATCGACGCTGCGATGGAGCCTGCGTATGCGGCTCGCCGCGAAGATCCTCGCGGCAGGGTCTCTCGCCATCGGCGTCATCGTCCTCACGGTGGGCTGGGGGATGGACGTCGCCGCTGCACGGACGGTCCTCCCCGGGCTCATCCACATGGCCCCGCTCACCGCGACCGGCCTGACGCTGGGGGCCACGTCGCTGCTGCTTCTCATCGCCCGGGGGCCGGAGAGCCGAACTGCCCGCTTCTTGTCGGCGCTGCTCCTCCTCCTTGGCCTCGTGATCCTGGCCGAGTACGTACTAGGGGTGGACGCCCGGATCGACAACGTGCTGTTCCCGGAGTCGCTGGGTCGCACGAGCGTGCGCTTCCCCGGGCGCCCGGCGCCGAACACGGCGTTCGGGCTCGTCCTGCTCGGGTTGTCTCTGCTGACATTTCGCTGGAACCGTCAGCGTTCCCGCAACGTCTCGCCGGCGCTGGCGCTGGTGGCCGGGCTCATCGCGCTCCAGGCGGTTATCGGATACGCCATCGGCGTGGCGCCGCTCTACCGCGTCTCGGTCTTCTCGCCCATCGCGGTCCATACGGGAGTCGGAATCCTTCTCCTGTCCGCTGCGACCCTCTGTGCACTGCCCGACCGCGGGCTGACGCGGCTCATGATCGACGAGGGCCCGAGCGGCTACATCGCGCGACGCCTCGTCCCAGTGGCAGTGCTCGCTCCCTTCCTCATCGAGTGGCTCGAGCTGCAGGGCGAGCGTCATCGGCTGTTCGGCAGCGACGTCGGAACCTCCCTCGTCATCGTGGCGGGACTCGTGGTCACGGGCGGGGCCGTCTGGGCGAGCGCCGTCGTATTGTCAGCGGCCGAGGAGCAGCGCCGTGGGGCGGAACGGGCGCTGCGAGAGAGCGAGGCACGCTTCCGCACCCTGGCCGACAACATTCCGCAGCTCGCGTGGATGGCCGATCCGAGCGGTGCCATTTTCTGGTACAACCGGCGATGGTTCGAGTACACGGGGACCACGCTGGACGGCATGCGGGGTTGGGGATGGCAGGCCGTGCACCACCCGGACCGGGTCGACGGCGTGACGGCGCGGTTCCGGGCGGCGATCGAGGCGGGTCGGGAGTGGGAGGACACGTTTCCGCTGCGTGGTCGCGACGGTGAGTACCGCTGGTTCCTGTCCCGCGCCCAGCCGATCCGGGACGAGGCTGGACGCGTGGTGCGGTGGTTCGGCACGAACACCGACGTGACGGAGGACCGCCTGGCCGCGGAGGAGCGGGAGCACCTGCTCCGGGAGGCCGACTCGGCCAATCGCGCCAAGGCCGACTTCCTTGCGACGATGAGTCACGAGCTCCGAACGCCCCTCAACGCCATCATCGGCTACGCCGACCTCCTCGACCTCGGCACACCGGATGCCCTCCCCGAAAAGGCGAACTTCTACGTGGAGCGGATCCGCCTGGCCGCACGGCACCAGAAGCAGCTCATCGAGGACGTGCTGACGTTCAGCCGTCTCGAGGCCGGCGGCGAGCGGGCGGTCCTCGAGGACTGTCGACGTGGCGGACCTGCTCGGCGAGATCTTCGCGGTGGTGGCTCCTCTGGCCGACCGGAAGGGGCTGGAGCTGGTCCTCGACGACGAGGCAGCCCCGCCCTCGGTCCGAACCGACGCGCGAAAGCTGCGACAGATCCTGCTCAACCTCGTGGGCAACGCCATCAAGTTCACGGGCGAGGGGCGGGTCACCCTCCGGTTCGCCCAGCGGGAGGCGCGCCTTTCCATCGTCGTCGAGGACACGGGCATCGGCATCGAGCCCGAGCAGAGGGCTCACCTCTTCGACGCATTCTGGCAGGGTGACCACTCCCTGACCCGAACCTCGGAGGGCAGTGGCCTGGGGCTGTCGATTTCGCGGCGCTTCGCGCGGCTCCTCGGCGGGGAGATCTACGTGGACAGCACGGTCGGATCGGGCAGCACGTTCACGCTGGAGCTTCCACTCGAGCCGGACGCTGCGGCCAGGGCGGAGGGCTCCGACAGCGACGGCGCCGAGGCCGGGGCTTTTCCGGATTCGTCCGCGCCGTAGATTTCAGGTCGTGATGCCCGCCCTGACCGAGTCCGCCGACCCCCACGCCATCCGGCCCGTTCTCGACGTGCTGCGCGGCCGCCGCGTCGTCGTGCTGGCGGGCGCCGGGTGCAGCACGGAATCCGGCATCCCCGACTACCGGGGCCCCGACGGCAGCCTGCGCAACCGCAAGCCCATGCAGTACTCGGAGTTCGTGCGCAGCGCCGCGTCCCGCGCCCGCTACTGGGCCCGCAGCTCCGTCGGATGGACCCGCATCGCGACCGCCCGCCCCAACGCCGGACACCGCGCCCTCGCGGACCTCGAGGACGCGGGCGTGGTGCAGGGCGTCATCACCCAGAACGTGGACGGACTCCACCACGCGGCGGGCAGCCGGCGGGTGGTGGAGCTGCACGGCTCGCTGGCCCGGGTCCGCTGCCTCGACTGCGGCGCCGACGTCAACCGGGACGACTATCAGGACCGGCTTCTGCACGCGAACCCCACCTGGGCCCGGCGCCTGCGGAGCGGGAAGGGTCCCGACGCCGTCGCGCCCGGCGCCGAGATGGCGCCCGACGTCGAGATCGCGCCCGACGGCGACGCCGAGCTGCCCGCGGACGCCCACGCAGGCTTCGCCGTGCCCGGATGTGACGGCGTGCGGGGGGACCATGAAGCCGGACGTCGTCTTCTTCGGAGAGTCGGTTCCGCGGCCGCGCGTCGAGGAGGCGTGGCAGCTCTTCGAGGACGGGGACGCGCTGCTCGTCGTGGGTTCCTCGCTGACCGTCTACTCCGGCCGCCGGTTCACGGACCGGGCGCGCCGCGACGGTGATCCCCATCGCCGTGGTGAATCTCGGCCCGACCCGGGCGGACGATGCCGCGGCGGCGAAGGTCGACGGCCCCCTGGGCTCGGTCCTGCCCCGCCTCGCCGGCGCGCTCCTGGCGTGAGGTCCGTCCGGCTCCGGGCCCAGCGCGCGTGACCCACGCTGCGGGCGAAGCGGGGCTCGGCCGTGCGCTGCGCGTCCTCGACACCGCCACCGCGCGCGCCCGGATCGGGCCCGGCGCCGCCCGACTGGGCCATCCGAACTGGACGCTGCCCGACGTCGACCCGGAGGGTGTCGGCTCTGCGGCCGACGAGGCGGCTGCGCTGCTGCGGGAGATCGAAACGATCCCGGCCGACCGCCTGCCCGACCCCGTCGCGGTCGCGCTGCGGCTGGCGCGGCATCAGCTCGAAGCTCGCGTGCTCGCGGACGATCTGTACTGGCTCGCGTTCGACCCCGTGGGCATCGGCTTCTTCGGAATGTTCGCCGCCACTCCATACTGCGGTGGCCTGGCCGTCCAGACGCTGGCGGAGATGGCCCGCGCCCTGCCCTTCCGTCACTCCGGCGACCTCGACCGCTGCCTGGCCTTCGCCGCCGACTGCGCCCGCTTCATCGAGCAACTCGCGGCGCGAACGCGGGGGCAGGCGGAGCGCGGCATCCGCATGCCGCGACCACAGCTCGAGCAGGCCCGTACCCTCCTGCCCGGCCTGGCCGCCCTGCTGACGGACGCGTTTCGAGACTCGGCCCGGGCAGCGGGAGCCCGCGCCACGGAAGGCTTTCGTGCGACGCTGGCCGAGCGGCTGGACGGGCCGCTCGCACGGGCGTTCGAGTCCCTCACCCGCTCCGTCGCCGAGGGCGGTGAGGGGCCGGAGTCGGTGGGACTGGGGCAGTACGGGAACGGCGACGTCGCCTACGCGCGGCTCGTCCGTTTCCACACGACCCGGAAGCTGAGCCCGCGGGAGGTGCACGAGGCCGGACTGGAGCGGATGGAGCGGGTGCGCGCCGGCATGGCCGCGGCACGGGCGGAGGCAGGTGCGGACGGGGATGACCGGGCGTACGCCGCGGCGCTGGACGCCGATCCGACCTGGCGCCGGACGGACGCCGAAGGGATCGCGTCCCTCTTCGAGGAGTACGCCGAGCGCCTCGAGCCCGCGTACGACGAGGTCTTCGACGTGCGCCCCGCCCATCCGTCCGCCGCTACACCGCTGCCGCACGCCCTCGAAGGCTCGATGACGTTCGGCTACTACCGCTCGCCGACGCCGGCCCACCCGACGGGGGAGTACGTCTTCAACGCGGCCAACCTGTCACGGCGCGGGCTGTACCACGTAGGGGCCCTCGCGTACCACGAGCTGGTGCCGGGTCATCACCTGCACCTGTCCGTCCAGAGCGCCGACCGCGATTTCCACCCCCTGCACGCGCTCGCGTTCGTGAACGCCTTCAACGAGGGCTGGGCCGAGTACGCCGCCACCCTCGCGGGGGAGCTGGGGCTGTACCGGACGCCCGCCGAGCGCTTCGGACGGCTTACCATGGACGCGTTCCTCACGTCCCGTCTCGTCGTCGACACCGGCATGAACGCCCTCGGCTGGTCGCTGGAGGAGGGCCGCGCGTACCTGCGGGAGAACGCCTTCCTCCCCGAGCGGGAGGTCCGCACGGAGTCGATCCGCTACTCCTGCGACCTGCCCGCACAGGCGCTCGCCTACAAGCTGGGCGACGACGCCATCGTCCGCCTGCGGGACGCGACCCGGCGACGACTCGGCGACCGCTTCGACCTGCGCGCCTTCCATCGCGCCGTGCTGCGCCCCGGCGCGCTGGCGCTCCCGGACCTCGAGTGGTGGGTCGAGCGCCGCACGGGGGCGACGAAGCTTTCCGGCCACGTCGCCTACTGAACGGTGAACGCCTGCACCATTCCGTTCTCGGCGTTCTCCGAGATCCACGCGTAGCGCCCGGGCGTCAGGTCCACGGTGAAGTACGCCGTACCGGGCACGGGCACCTCCTGCACGCCGCCGATAAAGGTGGCTGGGGCCGGCGCGCGCAGCCCCGGCACGTTCATCCAGTCCATCCAGGGTGCGAGCTCCTGAGCGGACTGGCCCTCCTTCAGTCGGACGACGTGGACGTCGTTGGCCAGGATGCCGCTCGCCGCCTTCTGGTAGTGGACCGCGACCGTGTGCCGTCCCGCCGGGACGGACGACGGCGCCTGCATGCCGCTGTCCCCGAACGTGATCTCGAGATCGGCCTGCGGCTCGGCGGCGCCGCTCTGCGCGGAGGTGACCGTGAGCTGCCGGGCCATGCCCAGGGACGTGTGGAAGGTGTTGTCCGGCGACTTCACGTAGCACTCGACGATGTACGTGCCGGGTTCGAGATGGACGGTCGCGACGGAGGTGTCGCCCGGCGCGGTGAGGCCGGCGCCGCCGTCCTGCGTCACCTGCCCGTACCACGCGGGGACCATTCTGCCCAGGAGCGCCGGCACGTCCGCCTTCTTCAGCGTACCGGCCTGGAGCCCGTTCCACGCGCTGTCGAAGGGCGCTCCCACCGCGGCGATGAAGTCCTGCAGGTTCTTGCCCTCCGGCAGGTGGTCCAGCACGAAGAAGTGGGTCTGCGCGCCGTTGTTCACGAACCGGAACGTCGTCCAGCCGGACGGGATGGAGTCGGGCGCGTCGAAGCCGAAGTCGTGTGCCGTCACGGACACGGCGTCGGGCGACGTCGCGGCATCGGCGCTCGCACTCGACGCGGCGGCGGCGCCGGCGCCGGCGCCGGCACCGGCGGCCGCGTCGCCGGAGTCCGGCGCTCCACAGGCCGCGAGGGACGTGGCGAGGGCGATGCCGATGGGCGTGATGGTCCCGATCTTCATGGCGCTCCTCCGTCGGAAGTCACGAATGCGGGTCGTGCTGCGGGTGTCCGCCGTCGGATCCGGCAGACGACTTACCGTAGGTCCGGAAGTGTCCGCGCGCAAATCGCCCGCGGGTGCGGAGCCCGGGGCTCCGCCGTACAATTCACGCAACCCCGCATCCGACCCCGAGACCGGTGACACACGACGATGGCCTCGACGAGAATCCTGTACTCCGCCCTGTTTGTGATGCTTGCGTTCGCAATCGGGGCGTGCGGGCCGTCGCCACGACCGACGGCGCCCGCCCCGAAGCAGGCGCAGGGCGCTGCGGCCACACCCAGGGCCCTCCGGGAGCGGCTCGAAGCCACGCGAACGCTCGTGCAGGCGACCCCGTCCGAGGTGGGCATGAGCCCGGCGCTGAACGCGACGCTCGACTCCATCATGCGCACCGGCATCGCCGAGGGCGCGGCGCCGGGCGCCGCCCTCGCCGTCGGGCGCTACGGCCGGCTCGTGCACCTGAAAGGGTACGGCCGCATCGACGTCGCGCCGGACGCGCCGCCGGTCACCGACTCGACGCTCTACGACATGGCGTCCGTCACGAAGGTCGTGGCCACGACGACGTCGGCCATGATCCTGGAGGAGGAGGGCCTCCTGGACATCGACCGGCCCGTCGCCGACTACCTGCCCGAGTTCGACGCGCCGGACAAGGCGGCCATCACCGTCCGCATGCTCCTCGAGCACCGGGGCGGCCTCGAAGCGTTCGCCGCACTCTGGAAGGACACGCGCGGGCGTGAGGACTACCTGCGGAAGATCAACGCACGTCCCCTGGCGTACACGCCCGGCGACAGCACCGTCTACAGCGACTGGGACTTCGTGCTCACCGGGCTGATCGTCGAGCGGCTCTCCGGCGAGCCCCTCGACCGGTTCGTACGCGAGCACGTGTTCGGGCCCCTGGGGATGGACGACAGCGGCTTCAATCCCCTTGCGACGTCGCCGATCCTGGCGGACACCGACTGCACGGCGGCGTTCCACGCCGGCGACCCGCGGCTCGACGGCATCGCGTTCACCGAGGTGGACACCGTCTACCGTCACACGCACGTGCACGGAGTCGTGCACGACGAGAACGCGTGCGCGCTGGGCGGCGTCGCGGGGCACGCCGGGCTCTTCTCGAGTGCCCGGGACATGGCCGTGTTCGCGCAGATGATGCTGAACGGCGGCCGCTACGGGGACGCCCGCATCCTCGAGCCGACGACCATCGCCCGCTGGACCGCTCGGCAGAACCCCGACGCGAGCCGCGCGCTGGGGTGGGACACGCCGTCTCCGCCGTCCAGCGCCGGACGCTACTTCTCGCCCCGCTCCTTCGGGCACACGGGCTTCACGGGGACGAGCGTGTGGATGGATCCCGAGCGCGGGGTGTTCGTGGTGCTGCTCACGAACCGGGTCGACCCGACGCGGGCGAATTCCCGGCACGCGGCGCTCAGGCGCGACGTCGCCGACGCCGTCCAGAAGGCGATCCTGGACGCGCCGCTGATCGAGTGGCGGGAGCGGTAGCGCGAAAGCGGGCGACGGGCGGGGCCCCGTCGCCCGCTTCGGGCTACGGAACGGGCTTTCCGGCATCCCGGTGAGTTGCCCGGGACGACTGGCGTCGCTCATCCGTGGTGGCCGCCCGGCGATGTTGAAGTCCGGCTTGCCAGGGGGATTAGCCACGTGGTCGTGGCCGGGCACGGTCGCCGAGTCGGTGTGCCGTTGCGCCCGTCATGGAGGCAATAACGCGAGTCGGGTCTGCTGCGAGCGGGAGTCGGGTCTGCTGCGAGCGGGAGTCGGGTCTGCTGTGAGCGGGAGTCGGGGCCGCCGCGGACGGCGACCAGGGCCGGATCATCGCGGCGCCATCCGGGAGCTTTCCGGCAACAGTGTTGACGCCGGTGATCCCGCCGCCATACGCTGGAGGGCTTCCCGCAGCGCAGATTCCTTCTTTCCGGAGGTGTGCGCATGACCCGGTTCCCCCTCGTCCTGATGTGCGTCCTGGCGGCCGCGTGCGCGGAAAAGCCCGACCAGGAAGCCGCCCCGTCTGCGACCATGCAGACGTCCGACGCATCGGCCGACCAGGCTGCTCTCGACAAGGTCCGGGCCGACTACGAATCGAACTACAACAGCCACGACGCGACCCTCGTGGCCAACATGTTCACCGACTCTGCGTACGCGCTCTGGGCCGACGGCCACATCAGCAGCTCGCGCGCCGCCGTCGAAGCCCAGATGAAGGAGACGATTAGCGCCGGCTCGCCGAACCTCTCCCTGAAGAATGGCGACACCATGGTCTTCGGGGACGACGCGGTCTCCCACGGGACGTACTCCGTCAGCGCGAAGGGTCCGGACGGCCAGGCCACGGCAGCGTCCGGTAGCTACCTTACCTACTTCCATCGCGTGAACGGGGAGTGGAAGATCAACGGCGTCATCACGAACTTCGACGCGCCGCCGCCGGCAGACATGCCGATGGCGAACGACATGGCGAACCCGCCGCCCGACGACGGGACCATGAAGGACGTCACCACGGCATGGACGAACGCCTTCTCGGCCGGCGACTGGGCCACGCTGGCCGGCATGTACACGCAGGATGCCGCCGTCAGCTTCAGCAACGCCCCCGAGATCCGCGGCGGCCAGGCGATCCAGGCCCGCTTCGCCGACCGGTACGGCGACTCGAAGCCACAGATCGAGATCCACGACGTCGGCACCGTCGATCTGGGCGACGACCACGCCCTCGACGGCGGCTGGTACGTCGTCCACGCCACCACGCCGGACGGAACGATGCAGCAGGGCGGCACATACCTGAACGTCATGCAGAAGCAGGCGGACGGCAGCTGGAAGATCCAGTGGTCCGTCACGAACGGACAGCCGAAGACGGCGAAGTAGCCAGGTACATCGGCGTCCCGCACTCCTCGGAGGCGCGGCGTTTCGATCGGTCCGGGGGCCCCGCGCGGGGCCCCCGGTTCGTTTTCGTCAGAGCACGGAGGTGGTCCCGACCCATCGCGTCGACGCGCCTCGCCGGTCCCTTGCAACCATGGCAACGCCCCGGGGGGAGGGGTATCGAGGGGGCACGCTCCTGCGGCGGGGTCGGGGTCGGGGGTCGGGGTCGGGGGTCGGGGTCGGGGGCGGGCGACGGTGGGGGCGGCGGCGGGGTGCGGGGTCGCGAACGCGCCCGTTGGGGCGGCCAACCCGGCCCGGGCGATCGGAGGGCGGCCCCCGCCGTCCCCGCCGCCCCCGCCGCTCCCCCGAACGAAATCGGACAACGAGCGAAGGGTTCACTCGCGGAATCCCGATTCGTCCCGGTTTTCGAATGAAATCGGCCACCGGGACCGCAGACAAAGACGGCCATTGGCCGATTTCGCCCGGAATCCGGACGATTTCGGGATCCGGCGAGTCGGAGGCCATCTCGATGGCCGATTTCGTCCGCCGCCGGACTTCCAGGACACGATCCGGCGACTCGTGACCCGGCCGGCAGGAGGCACATCCCCGATCCGGAGGAAACGTGAGCACAGGACCCGCTGCCGCCGAGAACGACACGACGCCGGGGGCCGCTATGGGCGGTGCAGCTCGGCCTGTCCACCCGGACGATGGGTCCGGAAGCGAGGCCCGTCGGTCGCTGGCCGGACCGACGTCGTCGAACCGGGAGTCCGATGTCCGCATTGCGGAAACGGCCGCCGTCCAGCACGGCGTGATAACGCGTGCGCAGCTCATCGACGTCGGGCTGTCCCCGTCCGCGGTGGGTCGCCGCCTCCGGTCGGGGCGACTGGTGCGTATCCACGGCGGCGTCTACCGGGTGGGTCCGATGCCGATGCCGCGGGCCGCCGAGGCGGCAGCGGTCCTCGCCTGCGGCCCCGATGCGCTGATCAGCCACGGGAGTGCTCTCACGATGCTGGGCCTCCGTCGAGGAGCTTCGGGATACTCCAGGTCCACGTCCGTCGATCCTACCGGCCGCGGCCCTACCGGCCGCGGCAGCCGGGCGGGCTCCACCGTCAACGAACCCACCGGCCGCGCCCCCACCGGCCGCGGCCCCACTGTCCGCGGCCCCACCGTCCGCGGACCAACCGGCCCTGCCGCCCCCGTCGACGTCACGGTCGTCGGCAGCCACCGCGGCCGCCGCGCCGGCATCCGGATGCACCGGGTCCGAGAGATGGCAGGGGAGGACCGAAGTGACCGGGGCGGCATCCCGGTCACCTGCGCCGGACGTACGCTCGTGGACGTCGCCTCGTTCATGGGGACGTCGGACCTGGAGTGGGCCATCGCAAGGGCCGAGCGGGAGGGACTCGTCGAGCGGGAGGATCTCGTCGCACGGCTCGACCGGTGCAGCGGCCGCCCCGGGTCGCGGGCGCTACGGATGGTGCTCGGGCATCCCGCGGAACCCGCCATGACGCGGTCGGAAGCCGAGGCGGTATTCCTTCGGCTGATCCGGAATGCAGCCCTCCCGTCGCCGGAGGCGAACGTTCCGATGGGTGCCTACGAGGTCGACTTCTACTGGCGCGGAGTCGAACTGGCCGTGGAGGTGGACGGGTTCGAGCACCATCGGAGGCGGCCCCGATTCGAGGGCGACCGGCGGAAGGAGATGTGGCTGGCGAGCCGGGGGATAACGGTCGTGCGGACCTCCTGGCGGCAGGTCACGGAGGAGAGCCTCCCGACGGCCGTCATGCTCGGGCAGGCGCTGGCGCTGGCGGAAGCCAGGCGACGCACCGACGACGCACGGGGATGAGGTGCCGACTACGCACCAGGCACAATGACTCCGCCTACGCGGGCCCCGTCGCCCTTCGCACCACCTGCCCCGGGCGCGCCTCGGTGACGTTCCCGTCCTCATACACCACCCGGCCGTTCACCCAGACGCGTGCGATTCCGACGCTGGTTGCGTGGGGCTGGTCCGGCGTGGCGCGGTCGCGCACGGTGGCGGAGTCGAAGAGGACGAGGTCGGCGTAGGCGCCGGGGCGGATCGTGCCGCGGTCGCGGATGCCCACGTGGGCGGCCGAGAGTCCGGTCATCTTGTGGACGGCCTGCTCCAGCGTGAGCGTGCCGCTGCGGACGAAGGGGCCCAGCACGCGCGTGAAGGAGCCGAAGCCGCGGGGGTGCGCACCGTCGAGGGCGCCGTCGGAGCAGACGTTGGAATACGGCCACTGGAGCAGGAAGGCGACGTCGCGCAGATCCATGCTCGTGGCGATGATGCTCTCGTCGCCGTCGCTCTTCACGACGCGCTGGACCAGCGCGAGGTACGTCGTGACGGGGTCCTCGCCCCGGTCCCGGGCGATGTCGGCGAGGGTTCGGCCCTCGTACTGGGGGACGGGCTCGTAGCGGGCGATGCGCATGCCCTCGGGCGGGACGAGCTCGTCGAGGGCGAACGCGGCGGCGGCGCTGTCCGTGAAGTCCCGCTCCGGGAAGAGCACCGTCATGGTCGACTGCCAGAATGTATATGGGTACACGTCGGCGGTGACCTCCACGCCGCTGGCCCGGGCGGAATCGAGCTTCGCCAGCAGCCGCGGCGCCTGACCCCACAGGGATTTCATCGCCAGCTTCATGTGCGAGACCTGCACGGGCAGCCCGGCCTCGCGGCCGACGCGGATCAGCTCGTCGACGGCCTCGAAGAGGTGGCGGTCCTCGCTCCGCATGTGGCTGATGTAGCGTCCGCCGGCGGCGCCCGCCTCCTTCGCCAGGGCGATCACCTCCTCCGTCGACGAGTAGATGCCGGGGTCGTACTCGAGACCCGTGGATAGCCCGAGGGCGCCGGCGGCCATCTCGCCGCGGAGCAGGACGCGCATCGAGTCGACCTCCGGCGGCGTCGCCTCGCGGCGGAAGTCGTCGCCCATGACGCGATCCCGGAGCGTGCCATGGCCGACGTACGAGGCCACGTTCACCGCCACGCCGGCGCTGTCGACGCGCCGGAAGAATTCGGCAAGCGGGTAGCGGGAGGAGCCGTCCTGGCCGACGACGATGGTCGTCACGCCCTGGCTCACGTCCGCGAGGGCGTCGGGCATGCGCAGCAGGTCGCGGTCGGAGTGGCTGTGGGTGTCGATGAAGCCCGGCGCGAGGACGAGCCCGCGGCCGTCGATCACCTCTTCTCCGGGCTCCGCCCGCAGCCTGCCCACCTGCGCGATGCGGTCGCCGCGGACGCGCACGGAGACGCTGCGCGCCTTCCTGCCGGTGCCGTCCACGACCCGCGCGCCGGTGACGAGGAAGCCCGGCGCGGAGAAGTCGACGTCAGCGACGGAGCCGGCGCCGGGGGCGCCGAGGGCGCCAGGGGGTGCTCCGTTGGACGCCGCGCCGCCGGGGCCGCCATGGGCGCAGGCGCCGGCCTGGAGCCCGAGGCCGAGCCCGAGGCCGGCGATGACGGTCGCGAGGAACCGCTGCCGGTACCCGCCACGAACCCGTCGCATGTTCGACTCTCCTCAGGCCCGGAGGGTGAAGGGCGGGTACTCGTCCCGCATCAGCAGCGCGTATGCCTCCACCCGCAGGCTCCAGGCGAGGACCCCGATGGCGAAGCCGTAGAGGGACGCGGGGTATCGGCCGGTGATGAGGATCGCGGCCCACGCCACGGCCGTCGTGAACGCCCACACGAGGCTCAGGAGGCACAGCACGAAAGCGTGGGGCAGGACCAGCAGGACGCGGAAGAAGACAGTCAAGCGATCCCGTGGCCCCTCCGGCCGCGACAGGTGGAGCTCGACGGGAAAGGCGCCGTCGCCGAAGGGCGGGTAGTCGTCCACGAGGAGCGTCGCGTACGCTATGGCTCGGGCCCGCCAGCGCAGATAGAAGGAGCACAGCTTCCAGAGCCCGTCCGGGTGTCTGCCCGCGAACACGATGGCGAACCACGCGATGCACGCACACAGCCCGGCGACGACGCCGAGCGCGCCGCCGGAGCCATAGCCCAGATGCCAGTGCCCCTCCGTGCTCCAGTCGATGGACCCGAAGATCGCTACAGGGCCCCCGACGAGCAGGAGATGGGGAATGGACAGGAAGAAGCGGAAGGCCGCCGTGAGCCGGTTCCGTCCCTCCACCTGCGGCCGGATCCCCACGGTCACGGGATAGTCCACCGCGGGGACGTGCGCTTCGGCGTGTGCGTTCATCGAGGGCTCCGGCTCGGTTGGGGGGCAGACGGCTACAGCATACGCGCCCGGCGCGGGAAACGCACCGGTGGTGTCCCGGTCCCTCTTGCTCCGTGCGCTCCGCGGACGAATCCTTCAGGGTCCCCATCATGCCTGCGCCGTCCACTGGACCCGTCATGCCGAACGCGCCCACCCGCCGCATCGAAGCGTTCTTCCACGAGCTGAAGCGACGCCGCGTCTTCCGCGTCGCCGCGGCGTACGTCGTCCTGGCGTTCGCTGCGCTGCAGGGCGTGGACGTCCTGGTGCCGGCGCTGCACCTGCCCGGCTGGACGACGACGCTCGTCGCCGTGCTCGCGATCGCCGGTTTCATCGTCTCCGTCGGCCTCGCGTGGGCGTTCGACGTGACGCCGGAGGGGGTGCGCCACACGGAGCCGGCGTCGGAGGATGGCGGCGACACGGGTGCCCCGCGGCCGGACTCGCGGCCCGGCGTCGGGGGGGCTCCGCGGCCGGAAACGCCGCCCGGCGTCGGGGGGCCTCCGACGGTCCGGGGCCCCGGGGTTTCCGCAGCGCCCGCAGCCGGCGCGGCGCCCGCCGTCGGCGCCCCCACGGCCGGCGCGTTCCCCGCGGCGCCGGGCGCGGCGTCGGCGGCGACGCCCACGCCCCCCTGCATCGCCGTGATGCCGTTCCTGAACCTCAGTCCCGACGCCGCGAACGAGTACTTCGCCGACGGGGTCACCGAGGACATCATCGCCGGTCTGTCCAAGATCCGCTCCCTGCGCGTGATCTCCCGCACGTCGGTGATGCCGTTCAAGCAGCGGAACGAGAGCCTGCAGAGCATCGCGGCGACGCTGGGCGCGACCACCGTCGTGGACGGCAGCGTGAGACGCGAGGGAGACCGCGTCCGCATCGTGGCGGAGCTCATCGACGCGGCGACGGACCGGCACCTGTGGGCCGAGACGTACGACCGCCAGCTCACGGACATCTTCGCCATCCAGTCGGACGTCGCGGTACGCGTCGCCGCCGCTCTGAAGGCAGAGCTCTCCCTGGACGAGCGGACGCGGATCCGGCGCGAGCCCACACGAAGCGTCGAGGCGTACGAGCTCTACAACGAGGCTCGCGCCGAGCTGATCCGGTTCACGCCAACGGGGATGGAGCGGGCGATCGCGCTGTTCGAGCGCGCCCTGGAGATCGATCCTTCCTTCGCTCTCGCCGAGGCGACGATCGCGATCGCGTACGCGGAGATGGGGGACGGCGGGATGTGGCCGGGCGACGTCGCCCGTGAGCGCGCGACGGCCGCCGCCGACCGCGCGCTGCGCCTCGATCCCGCGCTCAGCGAGGCGTACACCGCCCGGGGCTACGTCCGCTCACTCTGGGAACACGACCGGGAGGGCGCGGAACGGGACTTCAAGAAGGCCATCGAGCTGAGCCCCAGCAGCGCCGACGCGTACGACTTCTACGGCCGCCATTGCCGGGCCGTGGGGCGCATGGACGAAGCACTCGAGATGGTGCGCCGGGCCAAGGAGCTGGATCCGATGACGCACCGGACGGACCTCGCCAACGCGCTGATCCGCGCCGGCCGGTACGCGGAGGCCGCGGCCGAGGCGGAAGGCGCCGTCGCCTTCGACCCCCGTCATGATCGGGCGCACGCCACCCTCGCGTGGGCCTACCTGAAGCAGGGACAGACCACGGAAGGACTGGCCGAGCTCGAGAGAGCAGCGGCGCTTTCGCCGGACAGCACGCAGTGGCTGGCGCAGCTGGGGCAGGCGCGCGCCATGACGGGGGACGAAGCCGGGGCCCGGGAGGTCCTGCACCGGCTGGACGAACGGGCCCGCACGAAGTTCGTCTCCCCCTACCACCGGGCGTTCGTCCATACGGGCCTGGGCGAGCACGATCGCGCCATCGACCTGCTCGAGCAGTCCGTCCAGCAGGGGACCGGCTCGATCCACGGCATCCGCGGCTCGTTCCTGTTCGAGCCGCTGCGGACGCATCCTCGCTTCAAGGCCCTGGTGGAGCGCCTGAACGCGGTGGACGCGGAGGCGGCCCCGCCCGGCTGATCCGGTCGCGCCCCGCTCCGGACCAACGGGGTCAGGCGCCTCCCTCCTTACGCCTCTCCCCGGCGGGCGGCGTTCAGCGCCTCGGGCGTGTCCACGTCCCGGAGCACGGCGTCGTCGTCGAAGGCGACGTCGCACACGTCGTCCGCGTGCGTCTCCAGCAGCCGGCGTCCGCCGACGTCGCCGTCGAGCGTCTTCAGCTCCGGGAAGTAACGCGCGCTCCAGAGCACCGGGTTGCCGCGTCGTCCTCCCGAAACGGGCACGCAGATTCCGCCGCCGCGGGCGGGGTCGAACGCGTTCGTGAGGCGGCGCAGGTCGCCGGCGGCGATCCACGGCATGTCGCCGAGCAGGATTGCCGCCCCGTCCACGGGCTCCACCAGCGCGCGGATCCCGGCGGCGATGGACGTGCCGATCCCCGCCGCGAATTGGGGATTGACGGTGAAGGCGAGGCCGAGTCCCTCCAGCTCCGCGCGAACGGCGCCGGCGTCGTGGCCGAGCACGACCACCACCGGTGCGAGCCCGGCCTCCAGCGCCGTCCTCGCCACGCGCCGCACCAGCGGCTCGCCGGCCAGCTCCGCCAGCAGCTTGTTGCCCGCCTCCATGCGCTGGGAGCGACCCGCGGCGAGGATCACAGCGGCGATCCGGCAGGCGGCATCCGAGGGCCCGCGCGCCGCGGCGGCGCTCATGCCGGAGAGGATTCCGGAGAGGATTCCGGAGATGATGCAGGCGGCGCCTGTCCGACGGTACCGCCCCGCAGCGTGGACACCACCTCCGCCAGGATCGCGACCGCGATCTCTGCGGGCGAGCGGGCACCGATGTCCAGTCCGATGGGCGCGTGGATGCGGCGCAGGTCCTCCTCCGGCACGCCCCGCTCCCGAAGGCGCAGGAGGCGTTTGCCGTGGGTCCGGCGGCTGCCCAGCGCACCGACGTAGAACGCCCGCGTGGCCAGGGCGGCCACCAGCGCCGGGTCGTCGAGCTTGGCGTCGTGGGTGAGCGTGATCACGGCCGTCCGGTGGTCCGGCCGCAGCTCCTCGAAGGCGGGCCCCGGCCACGCGTGCACGAGGTGAAGGCCGGGAAAGCGCTCCTCCGAGGCGAACAGCGAGCGCGGATCGACGACGTGGACCTCGAAACCGGCGGCCGTCGCCATGCGGGCGAGGGGTGCGGTGACGTGGACGGCGCCGACGACGAGCAGCCGGACGGGCGGGTTGTACGGCCGCAGGAAGACGTCGCCCGCCTCGGCTTCGACGGTCGTGGCGCGGTCCTCGAGCAGGCTCTGCCGCGCGGCCTCGACCGGCCATCCGTCCGGCCCGCCCTCACGCGAAGGTGCGGCTCCGTCCGAGGGTCCGGAGACGTTTTCGAGGGGACGGAGCAGCGCCTGCTCTCCAGAGCGCATCCGCGTCGCGAGGACGACCGGGCGCTTCGCGTCGACGTCGCGCAGGAGCGCGTCCAGGAGCGCGCCCTCGACGGCGTCCACGCGGATCTCGACCTTCCCGCCGCACGCGAGTCCAACCTCCCACGCCATCTCGTCGGTCACGCCGAAGGCGAGCGTCCTGCCCTCTCCCGACGCGATCACCCCCGTCGACGCGTCGACGACGGCGGCCTCCACGCACCCGCCGGATACGGACCCGCAGAACGTGCCGCCGTCTGTCACGGCCATGTGGCTGCCGGCGTCCCTGGGGGCGGAGCCCCACGTGCGCACGACAGTCGCCAGGGCCACTTCCCTGCCCTCGGCACGCCATGCCGCCGCCGTTCGAAGAACGTCCTCGTCGGTGTTCACGCCGCCCCTAACGGCCTTCCTCGAACTGCCGGAGATCCGCCTCGACGACGGTCTCGATGCAGGTCGGGCAAATGCCGTGGCTGAAGCGGGTCCCGGCGTGCCGGGACAGGTAGCTCTCGACGCTTCCCCAGTAATCGTCGTCGTCGCGGACGCGACGGCAGTAGGAGCAGATCGGGATGATGGACTTGAGCTCCTTCACTTCGGCCAGGGCGGCACGCAGCTCGCCGACCAGCATCTCGCGCTGCGCTTCCATGCGCTTGTTCTCGGTGACGTCCCGGGCCGCCGAGTAGATCACGGTGCCGGCATGCGCGGTGGCGTTCCACAACAGCCAACGGAAGGAGCCGTCCCTGCAGAGGTAGCGGTTCTCGAAGGCGATGGCCTGATCCCCGCTCCGGACCTTCCGGTTCTGCTCCAGCGTCCTCTCCCGATCATCCGGATGGACGAACTCGATGAACGGCCGGCTCATCAGCTCGTCCCTCGTGAACCCGAGCGCCCGCTCCCACGCCGGGTTCAGGCGCTTGAAATACCCGTCGTAGCCGAGATGGCACAGGAGGTCGATGGAGACCTCGAAGAACGGGTCCTGCTCCGCCGCCCCACTGTCGTTCACCTGCATGGCCCAATCAGTCGTCTGAGGCTCTCTGTTCCGGCACCGTCGCCGGCCGACCCCGTCCCGGGAAGTCGCCCTCCGTCCCGGAAACTTGGCCCCGCCCCGGGAACTTGGCTTCCGGGCGGCCGTTCGTACAGTCCCGGACGTCGGGTCCGCGGCGCAGGCCCCGGGCGGCTTCGCTTGATCAATCCACGCTTCCCCACCTACGTTGCCACGACACTCCGAGTCGAGATGCACCCCGGACGCGCGTGCCGGGGCACGTCCCATCCCACAATCGGGAGGCAGCCGTGGCTGGCAAGTTCGAGATCTACAAGGACAAGAAGAGCGAATTCCGCTTCCGTCTGAAGTCCTCCAACGGCCAGACCGTCCTGACGAGCGAGGGCTACAAGTCCAAGGCGAGCGCCCAGAACGGCGTGCGCTCGGTCCAGGAGAACGCCGGCAACGCCGATCGCTTCGAGAAGTCCACCACGCCATCGGGCGCGTTCCGCTTCAGCATGACGGCGAAGAACCGCCAGGTCATCGGCCAGAGCCAGAATTACAAGAGCGCGGCGTCCCGCGACTCGGGCATCGAGGCCATCGCCCGCGCTGCGACGGGCGCAAAGGTGGAGGACCAGACCGCCTGATCCTGCCGGAGCCGCCGGACCCGGACGCCCTGGCGGCCCGGTCCGGCGGCTCACCCCTGCTGCACGATTCCCCCGAAATCGGTCAACACGAGCTCCCCTTCTCCGGGCTTCACCGCCCCGCGAGCATCCGCGCGGCGATCGCTTCCGCCAGACTCCGCGCGTTCGCGTCGTCGTCGTTCGTGAGAACGATCACGACGGCGTGATGGTCCGGGATGCGCAGGAACGCGGCGCGTCGGCCGTCCGGCGTCCCGTACGCGGCGAGCCGGTTCGCGCCGGATCCCGAGGCGTGCCACCCCTGCGACCGGTCGGCTCCCGGCCAGATCTTCGGGTCCTCCAGCCCGAGGGCGACGCGGTAGAGCTCGTCGACGTCCGACCGCACCGTCCCGTCGGGCTCCGCCTCCGTCCGGTGCAGTCCCACCGGCGGCGCGATCTCCCGCGCGAAGCAGCGCTGGAAGGGCGACATCGCGCGCCAGCGGTCGGCGGCGGCCCGAGCCCGGGCGGAGGCCGGCGTGCCGGAGGGCGGCGTACCGGCGGCCGGCGCGTCGCCACCCACGCCCGGCGGCGGTTCCGGGGCCGGAATCTGGTCACACAGCCCGGTGAAGATCCCGGCGACGTCGCCCAGATCGAACTGCGGCAGCGTGGTCGTCGGCATGAAGCGCTCCTGGTCCGGCACGCCATACGACGCGTCGATGAACACCTCGCCGTCCTGCGCCGCGAGCACCGTCGCCGCGCGCCGCCCGCTCCCGGCGTACGGGGCGAACAGGCTGTCGACGAACGCCTTCGTCAGCGGCGAGTCGTCGATCGCCCGGTGCAGGACGCGGCGGGCGCCGAGGTCGTAGCGGTCGCCCGGGTAGAGCGTCAGGAACGGCTTGCCCGGGTCGGTCTCCTCGCCGCCGTAGACGAACGCCTTGTTGCGCCCGACGATCGCGGCCGTGTCGCCCCGGACGACCCACGCCGTCCCCTCGTCCTCCGACATCCCGAGCATCTGCGGGTAGCGCGGCATGATGGAGTCGGCCAGGTCCGGCAGCCGCTCCCGCGCCACCACGTGCTGGTCGATGGCCGTTCCCCGCAGGAATGCGAAGGCGTGGTGGTAGCCGGGGTAGTCCATGATCCCGTTGTCGTTCGACGGCGCGCCGCGGACCAGGAAGTCACCGAGGATCGTCGCGCCCGCGGACGAGCCGCCCACCACGCCGCCGCGGGCGAGGACGTCGTGGAAGCCCTGCTCGGTCCGGGTCCCGCCGTACGCGTCCACCAGCCGGTACTGCCGGCCGCCGTCGAACCAGACGCCGCCCGCCGTCTGAAGCGCGGCGACGAACGTGTCCGAATCGGCGACGTCCCGGTCCGTCGTGAACAGCACCCGCACGTTCCTCGCGCCCGCCGCCCGCAGGCGCTGCGCGCCCGGAGCGTTCTGGTCGTACGCGTCGCCCCCGGCCGCGTTGGGCACGTCGACGATCAGCGCGTCCGGTCCCCCGGCGGCCTCGATGAACGCGCCCCAGACCCGGGGGCCGATCTCTCCGCCGCCCACGACCACGACGGTGCCGTTCGGCGGCCCGACCTCGGGGGCGCCGGTGGCGGCGGCCGCAGTGGCGTCTGCATCCGTGCCGGCGCCGGTCGCGCCGGACTGGGCGGCCAGCGTCGTCGGTGCCGCGAACAGCGCCGCGGAAGCGAGCGTCCCGGCCAATGTCGCGGCGAGCGCCGCGGAAGCGACGCAGCGGGCAGCGAGGGCGAGCATCTTCGGGGCGACGTCGCCTGGAGACTTCGTCGGGAGCGCGAATCGCATGGGCGGGACCTCCGGAGGATGGAGAATGGTCCCCGAAGAATGCGGGAGGGGCCGGCGGCGTGTCCAGAGCGGCCGGGGGTTGTCTCGCGCGGCGATGAATGGCTTCGTGGGTCAGGGATCTCCTCGAGCCGTGGAGGCAGCATGGACGACAGTACGATCGTCTACGTCGACCGGTCCCGAATCCGGGAAGGCAAAGGGGACGAGGTCGCGGCCGGCGTACGCCGGCTGAGCGACTTCATACGGGAGCGCAACCCCCGCATCCTCGCCTACCGCTTCTACGTGGACGTCTCAGAGGGCACCATGACCGTGGTGTCCGTGCACCCGGACTCGGACGCCCTCGCGTTCCACATGGACGTCGGAGACGCCGAGTTCCGGAAGTTCGCGCCGCTCCTCGAGATCGTCTCCATCGACGTCTTCGGAGAGGTGACCGGAGACGCCCGCGAGCGGCTGGACCGGAAGGCCCGGGCGCTCGGCGGCGCGGTGCGGGTGCACCGGGCGACGGCGGGGTTCAGTCGCTGACCGCCCGGCCGGCCAGCAGCCGGTCAAGCGCCGCGTAGCTCTCGTTCATGCCGCCTTCCATCCCGGCCTTCAGCATTCCGTCCCGCTCTTCGGGCGTGAAGAAGAGCGTCGTGCTCACCATGCGGGTGCGGCCGTCGCCCAGGTCCTCGAAATGCGCCGAGGAACGGGACGGGTGCGCGGGCATGCCGTCCCACTCGAACGTCTGCACCAGCTGCTCAGGCGCGCGCACGTCGCCGAACCGACCTTCGAATCCGTCGCTCCGGCCTCCGTGGTGCTCGACGAACCGCCAGTGACCGCCGGGCCGAACCTCCAGCGCTTCCACGTCCAGGCGATTGCCGCGACCCCACCATTGCGCGAGCAGAGCCGCCTCCGTGAACGCCTGCCAGACCCGCTCCCGATCCGCGTGGAAGACACGCTCGACCCGCATCGCCCGGTCGCCTTCCAGCGTGAGCTTCGCAGGCGCCGGCCCGGGGGCGTTCGAGGCCGCCGCAGAATTCGTCATCTCGGTCATGGGTTCTCCTCCGGGTTTCGCTCGAGCAGCGCGTCGAGCCGTTGAAAGCGGCCCTCCAGCATCCGCTGGTAGCCCGCGATCCACTCCGCCTCCTCCTCCAGCCGCGCCGGCCCCAGCCGGCACGTACGTACTCGGCCCACCTTCTCCGTCGCCACCAGCCGTGCATCCTCCAGCACCGCCACGTGCTTGCGGATCCCTGTCAGCGTCATGTCGAACGCCGCGGCGAGGTCGCTGATGGAAGCATTCCCCGCGGCGAGCCGCTCGAGGATGCCACGCCGCGTCGGGTCGGCAATGGCGGCGAAGCCGAAGTCGGATTGGGCGGGAGTGTTCCCGGGCCCGGCGGCGGTAAAGTGAACCATATGGTTCAGTATTGCGTCAGCGGGTGCCGCTGTCAAGAGGCCTGGTGCCGGGGGCGGCCATGGGGGTCGCCGCCGTGCGGGCGCGTACCGGCGGGGCCGGTGCGGCCATGGGAGGCGGACCGCCGTGGCGGGTTCCGCCACGGGCTTGGCGCGCGGGAGCGGCGTGGCCGGTCCCGCCATGGGCCTGGCGCGCGGGAGCGGCGATCGTAGAGGTGCGGGGTGGGAGCGCCCGGACGCAATCGACCAGATGCGCCGCCGGATCCGCGACCGTGAACGAAATCATCCGCCGGTCGGCGCCAACGTGACTTGCAGGTCATGAGCCGCGCAGCCCGCTGACACGTTCGATGCGCGCTGCGCTTGATCCGTGGCAGCGATACCAATCACCCTTGGATATGGTCGGTTCGAACCGATGCGAGTCGAGCGGAGGACGGAAGCGGGATCGGGTGCACCGCCCGAACGGGAAAGGCTGTCCCGAAGGCGAGAGCGGGAAGACCGCATCGCAGCGATCGGTGAGGCCCAGCACGGCGTGGTGACCCGGGGACAGCTCGAAGCAGCCGGGCTGACCGCGTCCGCCATCCAGCGGCGCATGCGGACCGGGTGGCTTCGTCCTCTCCATCGCGGCGTGTATCGGATTGGTCCGATCGCCTCGCCTCTCTTCCGCGAGATGGCGGCCGTTCTCGCGGTCGGCGACGAGTCGGTCCTGAGCCACGTCAGCGCGGCGCTCGTTCAGATTCCCGAGCCGCCCGCCAGGCTTGCGGCAGTGCGCTCCGGGGCGGTGGACGTCATCGCGATCGGAGCAAACCGAAGGCAACGCCCCGGCGTTCGCGTGCATCGGTTCGCAAATCTGCCGCCCGACGAGCGCGGAATACACGAAGGCGTCCCGATCACGATCCCGGCGCGGACGCTGCTCGACGCCGCGGGGATGGTGGGGTCCCGGGAGATCGAAGCACTGGTCGCCCGCGCCGAACGGGAGGGCCTCGTAAGCCGCGAGGACCTGATCCGGCTGATGCAGCGTCATCCCCGACGGCCCGGCACCGCGGCCCTCCGAGCCCTCCTGATGCCGGGAACGGAGCTGGCCATGACCCGCTCCAACGCCGAGGAGGTGTTCCTTACGCTGATCCGGGAAGCGCGCCTCGACGGCTTCGAAACCAATGTGCCGTTCGGGCGGTACGAGCTGGACTTCCTGTGGCGGAAGGAAAGGATCGCAGTGGAAATCGACGGTCGGCGATACCACTCCTCGCGTCCCCGATCGGAAGGGGACCGGCGCAAGGACGCATGGCTCCTCGGTCAAGGAATCACGGTCCTGCGCCTGTCGTGGGACCAGATCACTCGCGACCGGACGGCTACCGCCGTCGCGATCGGCCGCGCACTCGCGCTTGCCGGCGAGAGGGGCTGAGCCAGGGAGTCGCCGGCCGAGCCGCGAGAGCCGACGCCCGGGCGCGTGCCGGTCCCGGGCGCGTGCCGGTCTGACTCCGACCTCGCGGATGCAATCGACCATCCGTCACCGGTACACGGACGCACGTCACCTAGCGTGCTCGGAGCGACCGATTCGTGACGACGTACGACCGCAGCGCTCCATCGCTCGAAACATTTTCGGTGATGTGCGGAGGTTTCGTGACGTTCGCCGGTGGCAGTTCACCGCGGGGGACTTTCCACCCGCGAGACACCGGGGCATTCCATTCGCCCAACTCCCAGGGCCGTTCCAATCGCAACTCCCCGGGGCGTTCCACTCGCGCGTCCCAGGAGCCCTCAGCCCCCGACGCGCACGAACCGGATGTGCTTCGCCCGGCCGGCCTCGACGGTGAACGCCGCGGGCCGGCCGGCGGCGTTCCGCTCGAACCGGAACGTGAGACCGCGGGCGCGGAACGTGTCCCTGCCGTGCGGGCGCAGCGGATGCGCCGGCGTCGCGCGCCAGGAGACGCGCAGCGAGTCGCCGTCCAGGCGGATGGCGTACGTGACGCCCAGCTCCTCGCTGCGCCAGTCGCCGGCGAACGCGGCGAGGGCGGCGGCGTCCGGCGTCCACGCGCGGGCGACGGAGTCGGCGGCCGCGGCGTCGCCTGAAGCGCTGGCGGCCCGCGGCCCGAGCACGTCCGCCAGGTAGACGTCCGCGACCTTCCGGGCCAGCGCGCCCGGGTCGATCGACCCGAGGTTGCACGTCTCGATCACGCTGAAATGCTGCTTCGGGAAGCGGAGGAAGTGCGCCTTGTAGCCCATCATCGCGCCGCCGTGCTCCTCGATGGGCAGGCCGCGATACGTGGAGACCTCGTTACCGAACGCGTAGACGAGGGTGTCGCCTTCGTCCAGGACGGCGCGGCGGTGGATGACGTCCTGCAGCGCGTCCCCACCGACCTGATGCGTGTAGTAGTTCTCGTCCCACTTCTGCAGGTCCTCGACCGTCGAGTAGAGCCCGCCCGCGCCGATCTTGTCGAAGTTCTGGAGGTAGCTGATGCGGAAGCCGCCCTCTCCGTCCCGCTCGTAGCTCATGGCGCGCCACGGCATGACGTGCCCGGGCTCATCGTGGAAGTGGCTGCGGGTCATGCCGAGGGGGCGGAAGATCGCGCTGTCGGCGTACTCCCGCAGCGACTCGCCCGTGACCCGCTCGACGATCTGCGCCAGCAGCCAGTACCCCGAGTTGCTGTAGGACCAGTCCGTGTTCGGCTCGAAATCCAGCTCCTTCTGCCGGGCGATGAGGGCGAGGGACGCGGAGTCGGGGAAGACGTCCTCCAGACGCAGCCCCGCCAGCTCCATGAGCGTGTATATATCCCGCACGCCGCTCGTGTGGTGGACGAGCTCGGAGATCGTGACCGGCTTGCCATAATCGGGCATCTCCGGCACGTACTTCCGGACGTCGTCGTCCAGGCCGATCCGTCCCCGCAGCGACAGCAGGGCGATGCTCGCCGCCGTGAACTGCTTCGAGTCCGAGCCGATGTAGTAGACCATCCGCGGCGAGTTCGGGATGCCGTAGTCGAGGTTCGCCATCCCGTAGCCCCGCTCGTAGACGAAGCGGCCGTCGCGGACCACGCCGAGGGCGCAGCCGGGCGACGTGGGGTGGTCCCACTCGCGGAAGATCGTGTCGATGGCGGGGTTCGCCGGGTACGCGGGCGAGGCGGGGTAGCCGGCCGCCGGCGTGCGCGGGGTCTGGGCACGGGCCGGCGCGGGGGCGGCGGGCGTCTGCCCTCTCGACGGAGTGGGCACGAAACCCACGGCCGATATCAGCAACGGTGCGACGAACGCGGTCCGGCACCGTCGCGGGATCTGTCTCGACGACATCGTGGCGGCCTTGCAGGCGGGGTCACTCGGGAACGAGAGAATGGGTGTAGAATGCCACGCAGGACGCGGGTCCGACAAGCGCGCCGGCGCGGTGGGCGGGTTGGCGGGTGGGCGGCTGGCGGGCCGGTGGGCGGCGGGACGGGCCGGTGGGCGGCGGGCGGCGGCTCGATGAGACGCGCGCGGCCAGCCTGCGCCATCCGTGGCGCATCGAGCCGCAAGAGCCGGCAGGATTCGCCGCGCGCAACCGGCCGACGGGCTCCCGCGGTGAGTCCTGCCGGTTTGCGCGGCTCGATTCGCCACGGAGCGTTCGCGCGTCGCGTGCGCGTCGAATCCTGCCGCGCCCGGGGCGGGCCGCCGCGCCCGGGGCGGGCCGCCGCGCCCAGGGTAGGCCGCCGCGCCCGGGGTGGGCCCGCACGGCGTGGTGCCAGACTTCAGTTCTCCGACGGCAGCGGCAGCCCCATCCGGTCGAACAGCGCCTTCATCCTCGGGTCCTTGCGGTAGGGGGCGAAGACGGGATCCCGGCCGCCGTCGATCACGACGGAGCTGCGCTGGTCGACGGCGGCGGCGAGGTACGCGAAGACGCTGTCCGGCTCGCCGAGCCCCGCCCAGACGGCCGCGAACATCGACGGATCCATTCCGGGCACCCGGTGCATTCGCTGAACCACGGCGAGTGCGTCGTCGCGCCGCCCGGCGCGGGCGTAGGCGTACGCCGCCGACGCGAGCACGAATCCGCTCCCGGGCTCGCCCTGCATGGCCTTCTCTGCCGCCCTCACGGCGTTCGCCGGCTGCCCGTCCGCCGCATACGCGAAGGCGAGGTTCGCCTCGACGAGCGGGCTCTCCGGCGCGTAGACGAGGGCCTGCCGGTACGCATCGATCGCCTTGGGCGCCAGTCCGGCAGAGCTGTACATCCCGCCCAGGTTGTTGTGCGCGCCGGCGGACACGGGGTCCAGCTCCGTCGCGCGCTCGGCCTCCGCCACGGCCTCCTCCGGATGCCCCAGCCGCATGAGCAGCCACCCGAGCATGCTGTGGGCGTTCGCGTGCCCGGGATTCAGCTCGATCGCCCGGCGGAAGCTCGCCTCCGCGGCCTTGAAGTCCCAGTCGAGGTCGCTCGCGAGAAGCCCCTTCACGTAGTGGGCGCTCTCGAGCTCCGGGTCGAGCCGGAGCGCCCGATCGACGGCCGCTCGGGCCTTCGGGGCCAGATCGGCGCGCGACCCGTAGCCGAGATAGATCTCGCTGTCGTAGAGGGTCCCGAGCGCCGCCCACGCGCGTGCATAGGTCGAGTCCCGGGCGATGGCGTGGCGGATCAGGCTGTCGGCGCGCAGCACCCCCTCGCGCGTCTGCTGGTGGGCGAAATACTGCGCCTCGAGCAGCAGGTTGTGGGCTTGCGGATCGCTCGTCTCCTCCTTGGCCAGCCGCTTCCCCGCCCGCGCGCTGTCCAGCGTTACCTGGAGCTGGTCAACGATGGCCCGGGAGATCTCGTCCTGGACCGCGAACACGTCCTCGAGGTCCCGGTCGTACGTCTCGCTCCACCGGTGGTAGCCCGTGTGCGCGTCGATGAGCTGCGCCGTGATGCGCACGCGGTCCCCCGCCTTGCGGACGCTCCCCTCCAGCACGTTCGCCACGTGCAGCTCCCGGGCGATGGAGTCGATGGGCGCCTTGCTCCCCTTGAAGCTGAACGCGCTCGTCCGGGACGCCACCCGCAGCTCCGGGAGCTGCGCCAGCACGTTCAGGATCTCCTCCGTGATGCCGTCCGAGAAGTACTCCTGGTCGTGCTGCGGGCTCATGTCCATGAACGGCAGCACCGCGATCGAGCCCTGCTCCGCCGCGGACGTGAGGACGGCGTCCGTCGAGTCGGGCGACGTCGCCCCGCCTGCTCCGCGCGGCTCCGAACCGCCGCGGCCGACGAACGCCACCGCGGCCCCGGCCAGCACGAGGATGCCCGTCATCATCACCAGCTCCGGCCCGCTCACCCGCTGCGCCCCCTTCTCGCCGTGGTACCACGCGAGCACGAGCGCGCCCAGGAAGCCGATCCCCAGCACGACGGGCAGGAGCCTCATCACGGGCGTGGGCCAGCCGTACGTCTCGCTGAGCAGGTCGGCGACCTGGAGGACGGCCCACGAGCCGGCCACGTAGGCCACGGCCCATTGCGCGAGCTTGCGCTCCTTCAGCTTCTTGAAGGCGCTCATAGCGTGAACCGGTGATGCGGAAAGGGGTTACGCCGGGGACAGGCGTTCAGGATAGTATGTTTCCGCGTTTTCTACCAGAGACCCCTGAATTTCGCCGCCCCGCGGCCGAACGCCCGCCGCCCCGCGAGCGAATTCTGCCACCCCGCGGCCGAACGCCGGCCGAACGCCGGCCGCCGCCGGCCGCCGCCCTGCCGCCGCCTCGACACCGTCCGCACGCCCGTCGTACATTCCGGCCTTCGTCCGTCTGTCGATACCCTCCCCCGACGAGGTACCGCATGCCTTTCGGCGGCCGCCTGCATGGACCCGGCGCCACGCGCGAACCGGGCCGCACTTCGGCGCACGTCCTTTCACTGATCGCCTTCGGAGTGGCTCTGATCGGCGCCGGTCCAGCCGCCGCGCAGGGCACGCGCCTGCTGCGCTCGCCGACCGTGTCCTCGAAGCAGGTCGCCTTCGAGTACGGCGGCGACGTCTGGGTGGTCGGTCGCGACGGAGGGGACGCGCGACGGCTGACGGCGACGCCCGCGATCGAGACCGGGCCCCACTTCTCGCCCGACGGCTCGACGATCGCGTTCACGTCGGATCGCTCGGGGTCCGACGCGGTGTGGGTCGTGCCGGCGGCCGGCGGCGAGCCGCGTCGTCTGACGTGGTACCCGGGCGGTGCCGAGGCGCTGGGGTGGACACCCGACGGGACGGAAGTCCTCTTCGCGTCCGGGCGCACGTCGGCGCCTGTGCCGTACACGCGACTCTGGCTCGTGCCCGTGGACGGCGGCCCGCCGCACGAGGTGCCGGAAGAGATGGGCGCGCGCGGCTCCTTCGCGCCGGACGGCAAGCGCCTCGTGGTCGACCGCGTTCCGCGCTGGGACGTCGAGTTCCGCAACTACCGCGGCGGCCAGAACACGCCGCTCACGATCCTGAACCTCGACGACCTGTCGGAGACGAAGCTGCCGAACGACCGGACCACGGACACGCATCCGGTGTGGCTCGGCAGCACGATCTGGTTCCTGTCGGACCGGGACTACGCTACCAACGTATGGCGCTACGACGTCGGCTCCGGGCAGATGGCGCAGGTCACGCACTTCAAGGACGCGGACGTGAAGACGCTGGGTGGCGGAGCCGGCGACGCGCTGGTGTTCGAGGAGGACGGCTGGCTGTGGCTGCTCGACCCGGCGACCGGACAGTCGCACAAGCTGGACGTCACGGTGAAGGGCGATTTCCCGTGGGCAGCGCCGCACTGGGAGGCGGTGGGCGACCAGATCGCGTCGGCGTCACTGTCGCCGACCGGCAAGCGGGCTCTGTTCGAAGCGCGCGGCGACATCTTCACCGTGCCGGCCGAGAACGGCGATCCGCGCGACCTCACGCGCTCGTCGGGGGCGGCCGACCGCTCGCCGGTCTGGTCGCCCGACGGCGACCGGATCGCGTGGGTCTCCGATTCCGGGGAAGGCTACCGCCTGATGATCGGAGACCAGGACGGGCTCGAGAAGCCGCGCGTCGTCGATCTGGGAGACGATACGAAATACGTGTGGTCCATGACCTGGTCGCCGGACGGCACACACCTCGCCTGGGTCGATCAGCGCGCACGCATCCACGTCATGGACGTCGCGAGCGCGCACTTCCGCACCGCGGACGTCGACGGCTCGATCCAGAACCGGGGCGGCATCGGCCTCACCTGGTCGCCCGACTCGAAATGGCTGGCCTACGCGAAGGAGTACCCGAACCACTTCCGCCGCATCGTCGTGTGGTCGCTCGATTCGGGGAAGGCGACGCCGCTCACCGACCCGCTCGCGGACGCCGCCTCACCGGCGTGGGACCCCAGCGGCCGCTGGCTCTACTTCCTCGCCAGCACCGATCTCGGCCTCGCCAGCGGCTGGGCCAACCTGAGCAACGCGCAGGCGTCTCCCACTTACGCTGCGTACGTGGCGGTCCTCCGCAAGGAGGATCCAACGCCGTTTCCGCCGCGGAGCGATGACGAGCCCGCCGCCGGCGAGCCCGGCGCGAAGGAAAAAAGCGGCGCGAACGCGAAGGGCGCGAACGGCAAAGGGTGCGGCGGCGAAGGGCGCGGCGGCAAAGGGCGCGGCGGACTCCGCCGTCTCCGTGCGCATCGACGCCGACGGGATCGCGCGACGCATCATCCCGCTGCCGGTGCCGGTGCGCAGCTACGAGGGCCTCGCGGCCGGCGCGCACGGCGTCGTTTTCCTGGCCGAGCGCGTGGAGCACGGGCCCGGCGTGACGCTGCACCGCTTCGACGTGGAGAAGCGCAAGGATCAGCCCTTCCTGGAGGGCGTCAGCCGCGTGAGTCTCTCGCGCGACGGCTCGAAGCTGCTGTTCCGCCAGGGCCCGTCATGGCACATCGTCGGCACCGAGGCTTCGCCCAAGCCCGGTGATGGTGCCATCGACGTCGCCCTGCGCATGCGGATCGACCCGGCTGCGGAGTGGAACCAGGTCTTCGAGGAGGCGTGGCGGATCGAGCGGGACTTCTTCTACGACCCCGGGCTGCACGGCGCCGACTGGCCCGCCGTGCACGCGCGCTACGCGCCGCTCGTGCCGTACGTGCGCAGCCGCGAAGACCTGCGCTACATCCTCGATCAGGTCGGCGGCGAGCTGAGCGTCGGGCACAGCTTCACGGGCGGCGGCGATTACCCGGCCGTCGACACCGTGCGAACCGGCGTGCTCGGCGCGGATCTGGTCGCGGATCACGGGCGCTGGCGGATCCAGCGGATCTTCAGCACCGAGAGCTGGAACCCGGGGCTGTCCGCGCCACTCGCCGCGCCAGGCGTGAGGGCCGAGGAGGGCGACTACCTGCTGGCCGTGAACGGCCGCGAGCTCACCGCGGACGACAACCCGTACCAGTGGCTCGACGGCACCGCCGATCAGCAGACGGTGCTGCGCCTCAACAGCCGCCCGACGCTCGACGGGGCGTGGAACGTGACGGTCGTGCCCATTCGCAGCGAAGTGGCGCTGCGCCAGCGCGCGTGGGTGGAGGACAATCGGCGCATGGTCGATTCGCTGTCGGACGGACGGCTCGCCTACGTGTGGGTGCCGAACACGGGTGGCCCCGGATTCGTGTCCTTCAACCGCTACTACTTCGCCCAGCAGGATCGCCAGGGCGCGGTCATCGACGAGCGCTTCAACGGGGGCGGACTGCTCGACGACTACATGGTCGACCTGATGGGCCGCAAGCTCATCGGCGGGGTCACGAACGACGCCGCGAACGGCGTCGATTACCGGCTTCCCATGGCGGGCGTCCTCGGACCCAAGGTGCTGCTCGTGAACGAGCTCGCGGGATCCGGCGGCGACTACTTCCCGTGGGCGTTCCGCCAGCACGGGATCGGTCCGCTGATCGGCCAGCGCACATGGGGCGGGCTCGTGGCCGCCTGCGTTCCGTACCCGCTCGTCGACGGCGGCTACATCACGTCGCCGTGCAGCGGCGTGTTCTCCGGCGACCACTGGGTGGCCGAGAACGAGGGGGTGCCGCCCGATGTCCCCGTCTACTTCGACGCGAAGTCCTTCGCCGCAGGACGTGACCCGCAGCTCGAGACGGCCGTTCAGGAAGCGCTGAAGCTGCTGAAGACCGAGGGCGTGAAGGCGCCGTCGCACCCGCCGTTCGTGAAGAAGGCGCGGCGACCGGGCTCGGGGGGCGGGGAGTAGCGCTCCCGGCCCCTCACCGATTGCCCAACGGACCGTCACCCTCCATCTTTCGACCCTCGTATCCCCCGTACGGACAATCAGCCATGACTCATCGAGATGCCGCCCTCGCGGCCGCCATCGGCGCGGCGGTCTGCCTGACCGCCCCCCTCGCCGCCCAGCAGCTGCCAGGCTATACCCCCGCCGGGTCGGCGGCCGAGCGCGCCCTCGAGGCCGACGCCGTCGGACGTCCCGATACCGCGGACGCGCGGACGCACTCCGTCGCCCTCAGCAGCGAGACCCACGTGGCGGGCACGCAGGCGCAGGCCCGCACGCGGGACTACGTCATCGGGCAGATGAAGGCGTGGGGGCTGCCGACGCAGGTGCGGACGTACAGCGTCTACCTGCCCCACGCGACGGGCGTGCACGTGTGGCGGGTGAGTCCCGATCCGGAGGAGCTCAGCCTGGCCGAGCCGGCGGTGCCGGGCGACGCCGTGAGCGGCAAGCCGGCGTACCCGACGGTGAACGGGAGCAGCGCGCCCGGGGACGTGACGGCGCCCGTCGTCTACGTCAACTACGGGCTCATCGAGGACTACGCGAAGCTGGACTCGCTGGGCGTGTCGGTGAAGGGCGCCATCGCGGTGGCCCGATACGGGCGCTCGTTCCGGGGCATCAAGGCCCGGGAGGCGGAGAAGAACGGGGCGGCGGCGCTGCTCATCTACAGCGACCCGGAGGACGACGGCTACGTGCGCGGCGACGTGTACCCGGACGGGCCGATGCGCCCGCGGGCGGGCGTGCAGCGGGGCAGCGTCGAGAACGAGGACGGAGACCCGACCACGCCGGGCTACCCGAGCACGGAAGGCGCGAAGCGGGTGGACCCGGACCCCGTGATCCCCCACATCCCCGTCGCACCGATCTCCTATGGCAACGCGGCCAAGCTGCTGGAAGGGCTGGAGGGCACGGACATCCCCCAGGCGTGGCAGGGCGGGCTGCCCTTCCGCTACCACGTGGGGCCGGGCCCGGTGCGCGCGCGCGTGCAGGTCACGACGGACGTGGAGACGAAGCCGTACAAGGACATCTGGGACACGTTCGGGATGGTGCGCGGGAGCGAGTTCCCCGACGAGGTAGTGGTGGTCGGCGGGCACCGGGACGCGTGGGGCCCCGGTACGGACGACAACGTGAGCGGGTCGGTCAGCGTGATGGAGATCGCCCGGGCCGTCGCCGAGCAGGTGAAAGCCGGCAAGCGCCCCAAGCGGACGATGCTCTTCGCCACGTGGGACGCCGAGGAGTGGGGGCTCGTCGGCTCCACGGAGTACGTGGAGGACGACTCGCTGCGGCTGAAGAAGGGCGGCGTCGCCTACCTGAACCAGGACATGATCGCGTCGGGTCCGTCCTTCGGCGGCGGCGGCTCGCCGTCGCTGCGGGCGGTGCTTCGCTCGGCGGCGGAGGAAGTGCCGGCCCCTGACACGGCCGGCAGCCTATGGGACCAGTGGCTCGCGCAGTCGCATACGGCCGCCGGGAAGTCGCCGCGCATGGGAGATCCGGGCGGCGGCTCGGACTACGCCGGCTTCTACAATCACCTGGGGATGCCCATCCTCGAGTGGGGCTTCGGCGGCGGCCAGGGCATCTACCATTCCATGTACGACGACCCGGCGTGGATGCAGCGCTTCGGCGACCCGGGCTACCGCCACCACGTCGCGGCGGCACAGCTCGGCGCCGCCACGGCCCTGCGCATCGCCAACGCCGACGTGCTGCCGTACGACTACGCCGAGTACGCGGCGACGATGCGGGACTACCTGCCGGCCATGGACTCCGCGTTCGCGAAGCACGGCTGGAAACTGGACACGGGGAAGCTGGCCGCGGCCATCGGCCGCATGGAAACGCAGGCGAAGTCCTTCGCGTCGGCCCGGGACGCCGCCCTGGCGAGTTCCGCCCCGTCGAAGAAGACGCTGCAGCGCACGAACTCCGCGCTGCTGCGGGTCGAGCGGGCGCTGACGCGGCCCGAGGGCCTCGTGGGCCGGCCCTGGTTCCGCAACCTCATCTACGTCGCCGACGCGGACAACGGTTACGCGAACATGGTCTTCCCGTCCGTGAACGAGGCCGTTCGCGCGGGCGACGCCGCCCGCACCGCCCGCGAGCTCGACGACCTCGCCGGTCGCTTCGATGCCGCGACGGCGGCGCTGCGGGACGCGCAGCAGGCGGTGGGGGGAGCCGGCTGATCCGGCGGATACCCGTCGACGTCGGATCCCGCCGCGGTCACTGCATCGCCGGATTCCTCGACAGCCGGTAGCCCACCAGGCCGCCGAGGAGGCCGGTGATGGCCGACGAGGCGGTGCCGAACGCCAGGATCACGGCCGTGACGTCGCCCAGGAGCCACGAGATGAGGATGCCGATGAAGGCGCACACGCCCCCCACCACGGCGCCGCCGACCGCGGCGTTCCCGTACCCGCTCGCAGCCTGACGCGCCCACAGAAGCCCGACGACGAGGGAGATCGTCACACCGAGGATGCCGAAGAGGTTGGCCACCGCAGCGACCTGGTGCCCGAGCAGGACCATCGCAGTCTGCAGCACCGTTCCGATCCCGATCCACTTGATCATCGTTTCACTCCTCCGGCGAAGGGTTGGCCTCGTCCGACCCGCTGGGTCCGATGGTTTCCTGCAACGCCTGCACGTATCGCCTGAGCTGACGGACCGAGGCGTCGAACGTCTCGATGGACCGGTGCGTCCGGGCCTGCATGACGCCGCCTTCCATCGTCGTCAGGATGAACTGCGACAGCTCCTTCCGGTCCAGATCCGCGGGAAACCGCGACGCGCCCGCGTCCAGGCACGCCTCCACCGCCTGACACCACTGCGTGAAGTTGCGGGACAGGAGCTCCCGCACGGGTGGATCGGGCTCCTTGAACTCCAGCGCCAGACTGCCGATGGGGCAGCCGTACGCGAGATCCGTGACGACCAGAGCCTCTCGGTAGCGGTCGAGGATCCCGAACACGCGCTCCACCGGATCTTCCACGTCTTGCGTGGCCGGCCCGATGACCTGCGCCTGCAGGTTCGCCTCGTACCACTCCAGTACCGCGAGCAGGAGATCCTGCTTCGTCGGGAAGTAATGGTAGAGGCTCCCGCTGTTCGCATCGGCCCGGTCCAGGATCTCCGCCACGCTCGTCCCCTGATAGCCCTTCTGCCCGAAGAGCTCGCGTGCGGCCAGGATCAGGCGCTCTCTCGTGTCGTGCTGCACCGGCGGTCTGGTTGAATGATCAATCAAGTTGCCGCCGACTGCCCGTTCACGCAAGGAAGTCGCGGCGGCGAGCGTCGCTGCCTCGCTCAGCCTGCGGCAACCGTCACGGGATCATTCCCGATGTCGTCGGCGGTCCGTAGACGACCAGCGCAAGAGCCGTAATCGCGACGACGTAGGCAAAACGATAGCCGGCGCGCTGCTCCACGGTTACGGCCCGGGAATGCGCCAGAGGGGAGAACTTTCCGGCGATGTCGAAGACCAGCACGTTGGTCAGGTCGATGACGAAGTGGAGAACGATCGGCACCCAGATGGTGCCCGTCACGAGATAGATGACCTCCAGCATCGCGCCGGTCACCGCCCAGCTGGCAACTTGCGGCGGGCTCACGCGGTTCGTCAGGAAGTGGATGACGGTGAAGAGGCCGGTGCTCGCGATCAGCACCCCGACGACCCCGAGGCTCCGCAGATTCACCGTCACGTATCCCCGGTAGAGGACTTCCTCCTGCGCCGCCACGACGACGAGCACGGCGCCTACGCCCAGAAGCTGCCGCACCGTCCCCTCAAGCGACTCGCGGCCCTGCTCCGGCGCCGGCTGCGTCCGCTCGAGGATCCGGACGAATACGGCCGCACTCGCGAAGGTGACCACGACGGCCACGACCGTGAACAGCGCATCGCGTCTGGAAAGTCCCACGCCGAGAGCGGCGATCGGCCGCCCATCGACAAATGTGAGGAAGAGCAGGGTGGCAAGGAGCACCACCAGGTTGGCGACGACGCCGATGGCCAGCACCGGAGCCGACGTGCGCGCCTCCATCTCGCGGAGGTCCGCACCGGTGCGCCGTACGAGCACCGACGCCGAAACCGCCGCCACGAGATAGACGGCGGTCAGGGCGAGGACGCGCAGCCACGCCGCGGTTTCCATGGCTCCCCCCGCGCACGCGGGCCGGCAGAAGAGGGTAGGATGCGAACGCCGAAGGCCCACACCGATGGTCGTCGTTCAATCCTTCCCAACATACGGCCGACAGCTCCGCCGACAACCCGACCGGCCGCGCAGCAGCGGTCACAGAAAGACGCCGACCGTCACGACCAGCCCGAGGAAGAGCCTACGCACGGGCCGCTTCACGCGCTTCCGCACCCCGGAACAGCGCCCCCGAGGCCGCGAACAGCACCAGGAAGAAGCCGTTCACTCCGACGATCTCCACCGGCCCGCTCGCCCGGCCGCCGAGCCCGAAGGCGAGGGCGATCACGGCGACGAGCCCAAGCGCGGCCGCCGTCGCGAACATCGCCCACGCCATTCCCAGCGGCCGAAGCCGCGCGAGGGCGGTGCCGACCGCCAGCACCGCGAGCACCCCGAGGTACAGGAGATTCGCCGGGTCGGCCTCGCTGCCGATGAGCCCCACGGCCAGGTTGCTCCAGATCAGGAACAACCCTGCGCCCGCCGCGAGTCCGGCCGCGAGCCGGTAGGTGGTGTTCCCCGCCCTGCTCGCCACCCACTGGTAGACGAAGCCCGTGCCTAGGAGCAGGGTCCCGGCAACGACGAAGTCGGCGACGGTCCAGTTCACGTCGCTGGTGAACTGCATCGCAACGACCGGGATCATCAGCAGCACCGCCACGCCGGCCACGAGGCGGCCGGCGGATCGGTATCCAGAGATCTCCGGTGTCATGGCTCTCATCCGGTCGAAAGGTGGATCGTGCCCCCAGCGGGCGGGTTGCGTCCGTCGTGACAAGTACTTTACTTTACAAAGTCCGCGAAGGCAAGGGCGACGGAGGTTCGATCGCTGGCGGAAATTCCAGGAGAGCGAGCGCGCCGCGGACCCCGTCGCGCCGTTCATCGACCGGGAGGGCTACCTGCGCTACGTCGCCGCGGCGGAGAGGCGGCTGAAGGAGAGCCGGGGGAAGTGACGCTGCCGGGCTCGGAAGGGACGCCCGATGACGATCATGGGAGCACCGGCGTGTTGTGGCACGCCACGAGGGTCCAGGTGCCCCCGCGCAGCTCGAAGACCTCGAGTAGTCGCGTCCGCAGCACGCCGTCCGCGTGGGCGGCAACGCCGGGTGGCATCGCCCGGGCGCCCGTAAGGCGAAGCGAGAGCTCCGCGATCGCCACGCCCGTTCCGGGGAACATGATCCGCTCCACGTCCGCCTCGAGCACCGTGCCGGCGTAGATCCCACCGAAGATCCGTCGGTGGACGGCCACGAAGGCCGCCCGCCCGACCCAGCGCTGGCCCCGGATGTTCGTGAAGCCGAGGTCCTCGCCCGCGGTCGAGGCGTATCCGTCCGCGTCGCCACGTCCCCAGGCGGCCGTCTGCTCCGCCACCAGCCGCCGGACCTCCGTCTCACGCGCCTCCGACATGCCGCCTCCGGGTGCGGGTCATCCCGCGTCCACCTTCCTGCGCGACGCCCCCGCGCCGGCCGCGTCGGCCACGCTCTCCTGGACCATCGCCCTCGCCATCCACTGCGTGACCCGCTCGGCCTCCTCGGCCGACAGTCCCCTCAGGTCCATCAGAAGGAACTGGGAGTCGAAGCCTACACAGGCCGTGAGCCCCGACACCAGCCGATCGAATCGTTCGCGGCCCAGACGTCTCCGAAGAGGATCCACCGCCGCGATGATCCAGTCGATGCGGCGAGATCCGCGGGGCTGGACGCCGGGCACCGCCGGCCCGCCGGCGGTAAGTCGCCAGATGGTTCGCAGCAGCGCCTCGTGCTCCAGCGTGAGACGGTGCATGACCCGCACGGTGGCGTCGAGCCGGGCGAGGGCCCGGGAGACGTCGGACGCGGCGTCGTCGCCCTCGCGACCCTCGCTCACGCCGCCCTCCGCGACCGCTTCCACGGCCGCAATCGCCGCTTCCACCTCCGGGCGCAGCCGCTCGAGAGACGCCTCCACCAGCAGCTGGTCCTGTGTCGGGAAGTAGCGGTAGGCGGTCCGCCGGGAGACGCCCGCCTCGTCCGCGACCTCCGTGGTCGTCGGCGTCTGCCCCGTCGCGATGAGCCGCGCGGCGGCCGCCAGCAGCGCCCGCCGCGTCCGCCCTCGCTGCCTCTCCCTTCCTCTTGACGGATTCACGGGCCAAAGGTACTATCGAGTGTCATGACACTCAAGTGCCATTACGGCACATTAGTGTCATGACGGGCCCCTGGGGCCCGATCACCCTCCTTCGGAGCGTGCCACCATGCGTACCTCCATTCCCCCCTTCCGTGCGGGGGCCCACCGCGCCAGCACGGGAACCGAGCGACAGAGACGGCCTGGAATCCTCCCCATCGCGCTGGCGCTGACGATGGGCGGCGGTGTACTGGCGGCGTGCGGGCCCGACGCCGAGCGGTCGAACCCTGTGGGGCCGGCCATCGCCGCGCAGATGAGCGGTCCGGCAAGCGCGCGGGAGACGGCGAGCGCGCGCTGGGTGTCCCTAACGCGAAACCTCTTGGCCGGAGCGGAGCCGAGCCCCCTCGGCACCGCGCGTTCCGACGCCCTGGTGAGCGTGGCCATGTACGACGCGGTCGTCGCCACCGACGGTCCCTCGTCGGGGCCGATGCATCCCCGCCAGGCGGGCGCCGCGGCCGGCGCCGCGGCAGCGGTGCTGCGCACGCTGTACCCGTCGGTGCAGGCGGCCGTCGACGCGCAGCTTGCGGCCGACCAGAGCTACTTCTCCGGGCCTTCCGGCCGCGTCGACGAGTTCCTGGACGGTGTCGCCACCGGCGAACAGGTTGCCGCGCAGGTCGTGGCCCACGCGTCGTCGGACGGGAGCAGCGCGGTCTGGTCCGGCACGGCTCCCGTTGGCCCGGGCTACTGGACGAGCGCGCCGATGGTGCCGCCGATCGGGGCGGCGTGGGGGCAGGTGCGGCCGTGGTACATGACGTCGGGCGACGAGTTCCGGCCGCCCGCGCCGCCCGCGTACGGCTCCGGCGCGTTCCTCTCGGCCCTCGCCGAAGTGCAGGACCTGAGCAGGAACGCGACCCCGGAGCAGCTCCAGATCGCCGTGTTCTGGGCGTACGGCAGCGGTCCCGGCGGGCCCATGGGCTACTTCGGCTCCGTCGCCTCGGACCTGGCCACGAAGCGCCACATGGACGAGCTCGCGATGAGCCGCCTCTTCGCGGTGCTGTACACGGGAATGATGGACGCCTCCGTCGGCTGCTGGGACGGGAAGTACGCGTACTGGTACGTCCGGCCGTACCAGGTCGACCCCACGATTCCGACGCCGGTGGGTCGCCCCAACTTCCCGTCGTACCCGTCGGCGCATTCCTGCTTCACCGGCGCGGCGGTCGAGATCCTGAGCAGCTACTTCCCGGCGGAGGAATCGTGGCTGCGGGCGATGGTGCCGGAAGCCGGCGTGGCGCGAATCTACGGCGGCCTGCACTACCGTTTCGACGTGGATGCCGGTCGGGACCTGGGCTACGCCGTGGGGCGGCTGGCCCTGCAGCACGCGCCGCGGGGGAAGCAGCCGATTCCGCTGGACTGACCGCACCCGCAGGTCATGGCGGAGGACCGCTCACGCGGCCGACGACCGGGCGCCACGTCCTCGTGGCGCCCGGTTCCTTTTGAATCGAACCCTCATGCTGCGATTTCCGCGAGTCAATCGTTCACGACGCGGAAGCGCTGTCGCATGTCGTCGGCGAGTGCGTTCACGCGGACGTCCAGGCTCCGCACCGCGCGCTCCAGGCCGGTCACGCGATCCTCGATCCGATCCATCCGCTCGTCGATCGAACGGAGCCGCTCGTCGAGCGAGATGAACCGGTCGGTGAACTCCACGTGCATGGCCTCGAGTCGGCGCTCGAGGCCGTCCATGCGCGCATCGAGTCCCCCCATGCGCTGCTCGAGGGCGTCGAAGCGTTGGTGAAACGCTTCGAAGTGCTTCGAGATCAGATGGGTGAGCTTCTCGAACTCCCCGCCCATACGCTCGAACTCGGCCCGGGTTTCGGCGTCCATGCCCCCACGATAGCCTCGCCTGCGCCAAGGTGTCCATGGCCGTTCGGGACGTCCGGCTCACCGCCTGGGACGCGTGCGGGGCTGCGCCGGCGAGGGGGCCTTCTGGCGACGTCGCCCTCCTCCCCACATCTTCTCCGAGGCCCCTTATCCTCTCGCCCGCGAGCTCGCCATGATGCCAACCTCGCCGACGCGCGTACTCGTCGCTGCAGCCCTTCTCGCCTTCTCCCCCCTCGCCGCCCGCGCGCAGCAGCCCGAGCAGAGCCGTCCCGCGCAGCCGCGCCAGGCGGAGGATCCGCGCACGGCGCAGACGGAGAAGCCGCCACTGCACGGCACCCACTGGGTCGCCATCACGGGCAAGCCGCTGTCGGCCACGGCCGGCGCGCTCACGTTCGCGAAGGGCGGCAACGCGGTGGACGCGGCGGCGGCCATGCTCGCGGCCGGCTGCACGATGTGGGACACGCTCTCGTGCGGCGGCGAGACGCAGGCGCTGATCTACGACCCGCACACGCACAAGGTCATCGGCATCGACGCGCTCGGCGTCGCGCCCACCGGCGCAACCGCGAAGTTCTACCATGACAAGGGCTACGAATTCCCGCCCCAGTACGGACCCCTGGCGGCCGTCACGCCGGGCACGGTCGGGGGGCTGCTCACCATGCTGGCCGAGTACGGGACGCTGTCACTGAAGGACGTGCTCGCGCCGGCGATCGAGATGGCGGACGGCTACCCCATCGAGGCGCAGCTCACCCGCACGATCGACCACTACAGTGACTGGCTCGAGAAGTGGAAGTACTCGCGGCAGGTCATGCTGCCGAACGCTGGGAAGCCGCCGGAGCCGGGGCAGGTCTTCGTTCAGAAGGACCTGGCGGACACGTGGCGCAAGCTGGTGGACGCGGAGCAGCAGGCGCTGAAGGCCGGCAAGTCGCGCAAGGAGGCCATCTACGCGGCGTACGACCGGTTCTACAAGGGGGACGTCGCTCAGGAGCTCGTCCGCGGGGTGCAGGAGGAGGGCGGGCTCATCACGATGAAGGACCTGGCCGACTGGAAGGTCCGCATCGAGGAGCCGCTGCGCACGAGTTACAAGGGCATCGACGTCTACAAGCTCCCGATCTGGCAGCAGGGCCCCGTCATGCTCCAGTCTCTGAACCTGCTGGAGAACGTGGACGACCTGAAAGGCATGGGCTACAACTCCGCGCCCTACATACACACCCTCTACCAGGTCATGAACCTGGCCTACGCGGACCGGGACTTCTACTACGGAGACCCGTACTTCCCGCCCGAGGAGCCCGTGAAGGGCCTGCTCTCGAAGGACTACGCGAAGAAGCGCTTCGCCACCATCGACTGGCGCCGCAACGACCCGGACGTGAAGCCGGGCGACCCGTACGCGTTTCAGGACGGCACGAACCCGTTCCCGAAGCTCCTGGCCGCGTGGGACCCGCAGAAGTTCGTGCCGAAGCCCGCGGCGCCGGCGAGCGGGCAGCAGGACCGCGCGCCGGGCGCGGCGAAGGATACGAGCGCGGCGACGAGCGGGAGCCGGGCGACGTCGCCCGTCGAACGCCGCTCCGGCGCCGCCGAGTTCGTCCCCGAAGACGCGACGGCCGCCGATTCCGCCTTCGATGAGGACTTCTACGCGGGCACGACGTCCATCGTGTCCGCGGACGCGGACGGGTGGGTCGTCTCCATCACGCCCAGCGGCGGCTGGGTCCCGGCCGTGATCGCGGGCCACACGGGCATCGGGCTGAGCGAGCGGGCGCAGAGCTTCGTGACGCGGCCGGAGGACGGGCCCTACAACGTCATCGAGCCGGGCAAGCGGCCTCGGGTCACGCTGACGCCGACCATCGCCCTCAAGGACGGCGCCCCCTACCTCGCCTTCGCCGTGCAGGGCGGCGACACGCAGGACCAGAACCTCCTGCAGTTCTTCCTGAACGTCGTCGAGTTCGGCATGACCGTGCAGGAGGCGGTGGAGGCGCCCAACATCAACAGCGAACAGATGCGCTCTTCGTTCGGGATGCACGAGATGCGGCCCGGGTACATGACGGCGGCGACGTCGCTCCCGGACAGCACGCGCGCCGCGCTGCGCGCCATGGGCTACACCCTGCACTTCACGCCGCGCACGTCCGGTCCGATCAACGCCATCCTGTTCGACGCCGCGCACCACACGATGTGGGGCGGGTCGAGCAACCACGGGGAGGACTACGGGATCGCTTGGTGAGCGCCGGCACCCCCGAGATGGACGAAACCCGACGCTACACACGCGAGGAGATCGAGCGGATCTTCGAGCGCGCCGCACACGACGACGCGGCGCGTCGCACCGATCTCGAGCGGGAGGGCATGTCCCTCGCCGAGCTGCGCGAGATCGCCGACGAGGTCGGCATCCCGGCCGACCGCATCGAGGCCGCCGCCCGCGAGCTCGAGCCGCCGGCGAGCCTCGCCCCCGCGGGCACGCCCCTGGCCGTCTCGCGGCGCCGGGGCGGCCTGCTCGACCGCGTGCTCGGCTCGCGCGTCTTCCCCCTGCGCGTGCGAGTCGAGGTGCCGCTGCCGCGCCGCCCCACCGACGCCGAGTGGGAGCGCATGGTCGACGACCTGCGCGGCGTGTTCCGTGCCCGCGGCCACGACTACAGCGTCGGCGACGTGCGGGAATGGACGCACTCGCGCCTCTACGCGCTGATCGAGCGGCAGGGCGACGACTGGCGCCTCACGATGGGCAGCACGAAGGGCGACACGGCCGGCCTGGTGATCGCCGGCGGCAGCGCGCTCGTCGCGGGTGCCGCCGCCGCAGTGGCGCCGGTGCTGGTCGGCGGCGTCGCCGTGCTCGGCTACGCCGTCGCACGCCTCCCCCGCTGGGCCCACCGCCGCCGCACGCAGATGGCCACCCTCGCCGAGCACTGGGTCGAGATGCTCCAGGAGCCGCCGCAGGACGCGTGAGGACATGCCGCCGTCCCGACCGTCACGGCGGCCGCCCGTTCCGACCGCGGCCTCACAGGCCGACGTGGAGTCCGACGCCGAAGTAGCGGATCCCCGAGCGGTAGAACTGCCCGTACGGCGCGGGGCCGTTGTAGAACTCGCCGAGGAGGCGCACCGGGCGAGGAGGCTGCCCGGGCAGCGGCGCCCGCGCGATCTCGACGCCGGCGCGGGCGCTCCACGCCGGCGTCCACTTCCGCTCCTCGGACGACTTCACGTCCAGCGCCGCGACCAGGCCCACGGCGCGCACCTGCCGCGACCGCAGCTCGACGCCGGCATGGGCCACCATGGGCTCCAGCTCCTGGGGCTCGCGGCGCAGGAGTCGCTCTCCCCCGGCGTACAGTCGGACCGGCCCTACGTCGCCGGAGATCACCGCCTCCAGCGCCTCGAAGGAGACGTTCACCCGGTCCGGAGCGTTGTCGAGGATGAACTCGTCGCCCAGGTGAGAGCTCTGGTGATAGAGGCCCACCCGCGCTGACAAGGCGCGCCGACGCAGCGTGAGCGGGAGACCGACGACGTAGTCGGCGTTGATCAGGTCGAACGAGGGCGTGTCGAGGTTGAACTGCGCGAAGATGGCGCCGACGACCCCGAGCTGCGCACCGTCTCCGGCGCGGGCGCCGTTCCAGCGCACCAGCCCGAAGCTGTCGCCCAGTCCGACGGCCGCGATGTCGGTACGGCCTCCCGCCGCCGGATCCGCCACGGTCGAGAAGCTTCCGCGCAGGTAGCTCGCGAACGAGTGGGGCTCCTTGGGGTCCGCCACCAGCGGGCAGAACAGCTCGCCCTGCGGCAGCCCGACGACCGCGCGGGACCCCACGCCCGTGCGCAGATCAGAGCCGCAGCGCTGCGCCTCCGCGCTGCTCGGGAGCCCGCACAGCAGCACGAGTGCGAGCGCGGCGCCGGCTCCATAACGTATTCCTCGAGCCACTGAGCCTCCTCCCTGCCCGGCGCTCACTCCGTGCGCGGCAGTTTCAGCGTGAACGTGCTGCCGACGCCGACCTCGCTCTCGGCCGTGAGGTCGCCGCCCATGCCGCGGGCCAGGTCGCGGCTGATGGACAGGCCGAGCCCCACCCCTCCCTCCGCGCGGGCGTATCGGCTGTCGGCCTGCACGAACGGGTCGAATACGGACTCCAGCTGCTCCGGCGCGATGCCGCACCCGGAGTCGCTCACGGACAGGTGGACCCACTCGGCTTCGGCGCGGCAGGTGAGCTCGATTCGACCGCCCACGTCCGTGAACTTGATGGCGTTGCCCAGAAGGTTGAGCACGATCTGCTGGAGCTTGTCCGGGTCGGCCCGCACCAGCACGCCGTCGGGACAGCCGGCCACCTCGTATTCCAGCTCCTTCGACCTCCGCTGCGGCGCGGTCAGCGCGTCGCACGTTGCCATCACCTCTGCGAGCGGGATGTCCGACGGGTGGTAGCTCGCCTTGCCCGCATCCACGCGGGCGAAGTGCAGCACGCCGTTGATGAGCCGCAGCAGGTGACGCTCGCTGGTGCGGATCCGACCCACCGCCTGCCGCTGCTCGTCCGTCAGGGCGCCGTGCACCTCGAGCTCCAGCAGCTCCGCGTACCCGTCGATGGCGTTCAGCGGGGTTCTCAGCTCGTGGCTCATGACCGCCAGGAACTCGCTCTTCGCACGGTTGGCCGCTTCCGCCGCCGCTTGCGCACGGATGCTCTCCGTCACGTCGACACCCTGCACGAACACGCCCGACCGCGAGCCGTCGGCCTCCGTGATCGCCTGATAGACGAAGTTCAGGCGACGCTCCACAGGCGGCGCGTCCGGCGACCTCTGGATCGTCACGGGCACCGCCTCTCCCACGTACGGCTCCCCCGTCTCCAGCACACGGTCCAGCAGTTCGGAGAAGCCCTGGCCCTCGACCTCCGGAAGCGCCTCACGAAGCGGCTTGCCGACCACGTCCCGGAAGCCAATCAGCTGCTGGTAGTTCTCGTTCGTCAATTCGAACACGTGGTCGGAACCCCGCAGCACGCACATGAAAGCGGGCGCGTGGCGGAAGAGGTCCGTCAGCCGCGACCGTTCGAACTCGAGCGCCCTGCGCGCCTTTACGGCGGACGTGGTCTCGAGACACACCACCAGCGTGCCGTTGATCTCGCCGTCGTCGTCCCGCACCGGGCTGTAGCTGTACGTCCACCATGCGTCGTCCAGCTCCCCGCCGCCCCGTTCGATCGGCAGGTAGAGATCCTCGAACCAGACCGACTCGCCCCGGTCCATCACCGCTTCGACCTGCGGCCCCACCACGTCCCATACGTCCGTCCAGAACTCCGCCGCCGGCATGCCCAGCGCCCGCGGGTGTCGCGGCGACGCTCCCGTCGACGGGCCGAGGCTGGGGCGGAACGCGTCGTTGTAGACCTGGATCAGCCGGGGCCCCCAGAACAGCAGCATCGGGTTGCGTGAGGCCAGTACCGCCGCCGTCATCGTGCGCAGGCTCTGCGACCATCCCTCTACCGGTCCCAGCGGCGACGTCGCCCAGTCGAAGGCGCGACAGCGCTCGACCATTTCGCCGGATCCGGCGAAGACTGTATCGGCAGTCTGATGAGTCATGATGTCACAAGAATGCAAAGTCGTCGGCGGCGAGTCGAGAGCGCAATGAACGGTCCTTGTATGACGATGGCTTCCCGGCGTACTCTTCAATCCTCATGCAAACCGTTGCGGCGCCTGCCGCCCCCCGTTGACGTGATCCCCGACCGCCTGTCCGCCGCCCTTGCGGACCGCTACCGCATCGAGCGCGAGCTCGGCGCCGGCGGAATGGCCACGGTCTACCTGGCCGAGGACCTGAAGCACCACCGCCAGGTCGCGATCAAGGTGCTCAAGCCGGAGCTGGCAGCCGTGCTCGGCGCCGACCGCTTCGTCCAGGAGATCACGACCACCGCGCAGCTCCAGCACCCGCACATCCTGCCCCTCTTCGACTCGGGCACCGCCGACGGCTTCCTCTTCTACGTCATGCCGTACGTCGAGGGCGAGACGCTGCGCGACAGGCTGAGCCGGGAGACACAGCTCGGCGTGGGCGAGGCGGTGAGGATCACCCGGGAGGTGGCGGACGCGCTGGACTACGCGCACCGCCACGGCGTGGTCCACCGCGACATCAAGCCCGAGAACATCCTGCTGCACGACGGCCGTCCGATGGTTGCGGACTTCGGGATCGCGCTTGCCGTTTCGGCCGCGGCCGGCGGCAGAATGACCGAGACGGGGCTCAGCCTCGGCACGCCGCACTACATGAGCCCGGAGCAGGCGACGGCGGAGAAGGACCTCACCGGGCGCAGCGACGTCTACTCGCTGGCGAGCGTCCTCTACGAGATGCTCACCGGCGACCCGCCGCACACCGGGTCTTCGGCCCAGCAGATCATCATGAAGATCGTGACGGAGGAGGCGGCGCCGGTCACGAAGCTCAGGAAATCGGTGCCGCCGAACGTGGCGGCGGCCGTGGCGAAGGCGCTGGAGAAGCTGCCAGCCGACCGGTTCGACAGCGCGAAGGCGTTCGCGGATGCGCTGGCGGATCCCGGGTTCTCGGCCGGCCGCGGAGTGGCGGCCGCCGCGGCCGCCGATTCGCCGCGGGCGGGTCGTGCCCGCACCCGGGACCCCGTCTTCCTGGGCCTTGGCGCCGTCGCTCTGATACTGCTGATCGCCGCCACGTGGGGATGGTTCCGCCCCGTTTCCCGTGACACGCAGCAGGGCGTCTTCGAAATCTCTGTACCCGGCTCGAGCCAGCACGCAGGCCTGACGATCACCGGGTTCGCCGCCGCCCCGGACGGCAGCTCCATCATCTATCAGGATTGGGCAGGGCAGCTCATGCTGCGCGGACGGAGCGAGGCTGAGGCCAAACCCGTGGCGGGCGGCGTGAGCGGGTGGATGCCCTTCTATTCGCCCGACGGCAGGTCCGTCGCCTGGGAGACCGGATTTCCGGGTTCCCTCGCCACCGTTGCCGTGGGCGGCAGTGCGCCCCGCGTCCTGGTGCGTGATTCCGTGGTCGCCTACGGCGGTGCGTGGGGAGACGACGGGATGCTGTATTTCACGTCGAACCATGGCGATCTGATGCGCGTTTCTGCCGGCGGCGGTGAGCCGACGGTGGTGGCCCGACCGGACAGGAACGGGGGTCAGCTCCAGCTGGTCGCTCCGAGCCTGCTTCCCGGTGGCAAGGCGGCCCTCGTCATCGTCATCAGCGATCAACCGCCCGAAGTCGCGGTCGTGGAGCTCGCCACCGGTGCGGTGCGAAGCGTTGCCGCCGGGTCGACCGTCGCTTTCGCCCCTCCCGACTACCTCGTCGTCGGCCGGGATGACGGAACCATCGTGGCGATCCCGTTCGACCCGCGCCGACGGGAGGTGACCGGGCCGGAGGTGGTCCTCGCCACCGACTACCACCGCCCGTTCCAGGGCTCGACGGCCCCTCTGGCCGTCACCCTCACGGGGGAACTCTACTACGTCCCGGAAGACGGGGGCGTCGGCACCATCGTCCGGGTGGATCGGCAGGGTCGGGCGGAACCCCTCGACCCCGGCTGGCACGAAGCGCCCTCCGGGCTCGCGGTCTCCCCTGACGGAAAGCGCCTCGCGTTCAGCAAGCACACGCAGGGCCGGGACGAGATCTGGGTGAAGGAGCTCGACCGCGGGCCTCTCAGCCGCCTCGCCTTCGGCGGACTCATCAGCTACCGACCCGCGTGGTCATCTGATGGCCGCTGGATCTATTTCGTCTCCGATCGCGACCCGGCCCTTCCGCAGAGTGTCTACCGCGTCGCCGCCACCGGCGGCGGCAGGGCCCAGCTCGTATACCGAACGGACCAGTCGATCGACGAAGTCAGCATCTCTCGCGACGGGGCCTGGCTGCTGTATCGCGAGGGCTCGGGCGGCGGGCGAGACGTGTTCGCCGTGCGAGTCGGAGAGCGGAACCCTACCGTTCGCATCGCCACCAGCGACGCCGAGGAGACCACGCCAGTGCTCTCTCCGGATGGACGGCTCGTGGCGTACACGTCCGATGAGTCGGGTCGGCGCGAGGTGTACGTGCGGCCGTTCCCCGATCCCGGGACAAGCCGCTGGGCCGTGTCCGCCGGCGGCGGCAGCGAGCCGCGCTGGTCGAACAGTGGACGGGAGCTGTTCTACCGGAGCGCCGACAACCAGCTCATGGACGTACGCCTGGCCCCGGGCCCCGGCTTCGCCATCGCCGACCAGCGCGCGTTGTTCTCCGTCACCGACTACGATTCCGATGACAAGCACGGCCTCTTCGACGTCCTCCCCGATGACGAACACTTCGTCTTCGTGCGCCACGAGGGTAGAGACGGGCCCGTCACTATCCGGGTGCTCATGAACTGGCAGAAGGCGCTGGCCCGGGGCGACTCACGATGAGAGTGGCCACTGGTGTTCTGCTGCTTCTCTGCAGCCTCTGCGCCGCCTGCGGCCTTACGCATTCCCGGACGTATCCGGCCGCGGGACCGACCCGTCCGGCGACCGACGTTCCGGTGCGGTTCCAGCCGACGGATCCGTCACTGCGACTGGCCCTGGCGGACACGCTCGCCGGCGGCGGCTGTCTCAATCCGATGATCGACCCGAGGGATGGGACCGAGCTGCGCCTGGAGCGCTCCGGGGTGGACCGCGGCGATTATGCGGTGCCGGATGGGCGCTATGGGGTTGGCGACCGGGAGCTGCTCCAGCTCTCGTGCAACACGGGCCGGCCGCTCGGAATCGTGCCTCGGTGAGGACGGACCGCGCCCGCTCCATCGAGGTCCTCGCCCAGCACGGCGACGCCGTCAGGGTCACCGCTGCACGCGGCCGCTTCCGTGGCCTGCCACGAGCGCTTCGACTTCGGCGGCACTGACGCGGTTGAAATCCCCTGGGATGGAGTGCTTCAGACAGCCGGCGGCGGTAGCGAACTCCAGGGCATGCCCGTCGTCGCCGTACGCCAGAGCTCCGTAGATGAACCCCGCCGCGAATGCATCCCCGCTTCCCACCCGGTCCACGATGTCGGGAATGTCGTAGGTCCGCGCCTCCATGAACTCCTGTCCGTTGTGGAGGCACGCGCTCCAGGTGTTGTGGTCGGCGCTCAGGCTCTCGCGCAGCGTGATGACCTGCTTCTGCAGATTGGGAAACGCCTCCATCACCTTCTCGGCCAGGGCTCGGTATCGATCGCGCTCGAGCGACCCTTTCTCCACGTCCACGTCGGCCTGGATGCCGAGCGAGCGCTGGCAGTCCTCCTCGTTCGCGATGCCGACCGACACGTGCCTGAGGATCTTCCTCATGACCTCCGGCGCCGTCTTTCCGTACTTCCAGAGGTTCTTCCGGAAGTTGTAGTCGCAGGAGACGGTCACGCCCTTCGCCCGGGCCTGCTTCACGGCTTCGAGAGACATCTCCGCGGCGGCCGCGCTGAGAGCCGGCGTGATGCCGCTGATGTGGAACCAGTCGGCGCCGCGGAAGATCGAGTCCCAGTCCATTTCGTCGAGCCGTGCGGTGGCGATGGACGATCCGGCCCGATCGTACACGACGCGGCTCGGCCGCTGATTCGCTCCGGCTTCCAGGAAGTAGATGCCGAGGCGGCCGCCTCCGCGCCGAACCAGCGCCGTGTCGACGCCAAGACGGCGCAGCTCGGCGATGGCGTGATCGCCGATGGGGTTGTCGGGCACGACGGTGCAGAACGCCGCGTCCATCCCGTAGTTGGCGAGGGAGACCGCCACGTTGCTCTCGGCACCTCCGAAGGTGGCCTCGAGGGTCGGGCTCTGCAGCAGCCTCTCCCGCCCCGGCGCCTTGAGGCGGAGCATGATCTCACCGAGCGTGACGACGCGCGGACGGCCGCTCATCGAGCCCGCCCGGCGAGGGCCGAGCCGGTCGGGCCCCCATCGAGACGCCGAACCACCGTCATCGCGCGCTCCGCCTCTTTCCGAATGGACGAAAACGCTCCCGCTTCGATTGCCGGCGCTGGCACGAGCCACGACCCACCGCATGCGAGCACTCGATCGCTGGCCAGGTAGGACGGAAGGTGCTGGAGGCCGATGCCCCCGGTGGGGATGAATCGAACCCCGGGAAACGGGGCCGAAATCGCCTTCAGAAACGCCACTCCTCCCATGGGCTCCGCGGGAAAGAACTTCAATACGTCGAGCCCCATGGCCAGAGCCGCCTGGATCTCGCTCGGCGTGCAGACCCCCGGATAGACCGCGAGCTCGTTGTCCTGACAGAACTCCACGACGTCCCGGTCGAAACCCGGTGAGACGATGAAGTGAGCTCCCGCGTCCCTCGCGAGGGCGGCCTGCTCGCGGGTCAACACCGTTCCGGCTCCCAGCAGAACGTCCGGCACCTCTGCGGCGATGCGCCGCAGCGCCTCCGCGGCCGCAGACGTGCGGAACGTGATCTCCGCGCACGGAATTCCGCCGTCCCGAAGCGCCTTCGCCAGCGGAACGGCTCGCTCGGCATTCCGGATCACGACCACCGGAACGACCTTGAGCCTCCCCACCCTATCGATCGTCGGCTCCATCCCGTCCCTCCCCGCCCTCGCGTCCGTCGCGACCCGGCTGGTCTCCGCCTCTGCGGCGAGAACCGTCGCGGCCTCCGATGCCTTCCCACAGCCCCTGCAGATACGCCGCGCCGAGGGCTCGATCGTGCAGTCCGTACCCGGGCTGACCGGTTTCACCCCAGATCATGCGACCGTGGTCGGGCCGCACGGGCCCGTCGAAGCCGACGTCGCGCAGGGCGCGAAAAACCTCGAGCAAGTCCACGCCGCCGAAGCGCGAAGGGTGGGGCGTCTCGTGGAAGCACTTCGGCCCCGTGACCTTCACGTTCCGGCAGTGTGCGAAGTGGATCCGCGTGCCGAGGCCGCGGATCATTCCAGGGAGGTCGTTCGCGGGATCCGCTCCGAGGGATCCGGTGCAGAACGTGATGCCGTTCGCGGGCCTGTCCACGAGCCGGAGCACGCGTTCGAGCGCCGCCCCGTCCGTGACGATCCGCGGCAGTCCGAAGACCGACCAGGGGGGGTCGTCCGGATGCAGGGCCATCTTCACGCCCGACTCCTCTGCCACGGGCACGACCGCGGACAGGAAATACTCCAGGTTCTCCCAGAGCGCCTCGTCGTCCATGCGGCGAAAGTCCGCCAGAAGCCCGGGGAGCGCCGACGGGTCCGGCGGGAACCACGCCGGCAGGGCCGCCGGTCCCCTCACCGGATCGAGCGACGCGAGAAGGACGGGATCGTAGGACAGCGTGGTCGAGCCGTCTCCGAGGGGCATGTCCACGCGGGTCCGCGTCCAGTCGAGGACCGGCATGAAGTTGTAGCAGACGACGGGCACCCCCACCCGCCCGACGACGCGGAGGCTCTCGCAGAACCGCTCGATGAGCCCGTCCCGGGAGGGGCGGCCGAGCTTGATGTCGTCGTGGATCGGGATGCTCTCGACCACCGCGAAGCGGAAGCCGGCCGCGTCGATGGCCTCCGCCAGGCCACTCATCGCGTCCATCGACCAGGCCTCGCCCGCGGGCACGCCATGCAGCGCGCTCACGATGCCCTCGACGCCGGGGACCTGTCGTATGGTGGACAGCGATACGGGGTCGCGCGCCCCGAACCACCGGAAGCTCATCTGCATGAAGCACCGCCCGGGCCGGACACGGCTCAGACCCCGCTGAACGCGCTGAATCCGCCATCCACGGGGATGATGGCGCCGTTCACGAAGGAGGCCGCGTCGCTGCAGAGCCATCGGACGGCGCCGGCGACCTCCTTCGGATCTCCCAGCCGTCCCATCGGCGTATGCCGGATGATCTCCCGGGCCCGTTCGGTGAAGCTTCCGTCCGGATTCAGCAGGGCGCTCCGGTTCTGATCGGCGAGAAAGAAGCCGGGGGCGACGGCGTTCACCCGCAGCCGGTCGCCGTAGCGGCGCGTCAGCTCCACCGCCAGCCACCGCGTGAAGTTGTCGATTGCGGCCTTGGCCGCGGAGTAGGCCATGACCCCGCTCAGCACGCGGACGGCCGCCATGGAGGAGAGGTTGACGATGCATCCGGAGCCCTGCTCCGCCATCGAACGGCCGAAGCACATCGCGGGAAGGATCGAGCCGTGCAGGTTCAGCCGCAGCGCCTCGTCGAACGCGGGCATCGGGACCGTGAACACGCTCGATTCGTCGTTGCGTGCGGCAGCGAGATTTCCCCCCGCGGCATTCACGAGGATGTCGACGGCGCCCCAGGCGTCCAGGAGCCGAGCGCGCGCCTTCCCGAGCGCCGACTCGTCGAGGACGTCCGCGGTCAGGGCCATCGATCTGCCGCCAGCCGCACAGATCGACTGTGCCTTGTGTTCTGCGGCGGCACTGCGTCGGCCCAGGATGGCCACACGCGCGCCCGCCCGGCCGAGCTCGTCGGCGATGGCCCCGCCGAGTACGCCGTACCCGCCGCAGACCAGCGCGACCCTGCCCGTCAGGTCGAACGGGTCCACGCCGTGCGCGTGCGTCGAAACGGTCGTCGGTCTCGCCGGCGCTGCGCGACGCTCCGTGGCGACGAGGCCTGGCGCCTCCAGCCCGCCGGTGCGGACGGGTCCGTCCCCTCGCGGGCGTGTCACCTAGTGCTCACGCGCGGCGATCTGCCGTTCGATGGACGCCTGGAGAGACGGGAGATAGCGCAGTGCGTTCTCGTAGTAGACCTTCTTCAGCACCTCGTCGGGCAGCCCGATCCCGGAGATGTTGTAGCGGCCGTGGCCGGGAGAACCGCCGGGCGTGCGGATCTGCGCCGGGTGGTAGAAGTGCTCGTCGAAGGTCTCCAGGAACCGCCAGTGGGGGATCCAGAACTCGTCGACTCCCCGGCCCGGATTGCCATCGGAGCCGAAGAGGATCTGGTCCTGGTACTTGATGAAGAACTCACGCCAGAGCCTGGGCGCCCGGCCGAGATCCTGCACCGCTGCGGACATGTCGACCGACGCGTTCGGAAACTCGTCCAGGAATGCGGCGAGCTTCTGAGGGTCGTAGTAGAGCATGGCCATGTGGCACCAGATGAAACGAGTGTTCGGGTGCCGCCGCATCAGCCTCACCCGAGCCTTCTCGATCTCCTCGCGGGGAGGCCCGTCCGTGTAGAGGTTGGTCTCACCCTCGTGGTGCCAGAGTCCCGCTTCGTAGCGCTCGTTCAGCGGACCGATGGGATAGAACCGCCCGACCGAATCGCTCGTGTGGATGACCACGGGGATGTTGTATCGGGCCGCCATCTCCCAGATCGGGTCGAGGCGAGGATCGTCCGCCTGGATGAAGGAACCGTCGGGGTTCTTCCATTCCTGCCCGATCGCCTTGCTCACCTCCCCCATGCAGGGCGCCCCGGCCTTGAACGCTCTCTCCATCTCCGCGGCCACCCGCTCCGGCCAGCCGGGGACACGGATGCTGTCGTCCCCTCCCCTGCCGATGTTGAAGCAGTTGACGACCCGGTCGCGGTACGGCTTGCCCGCGGCGAGCACGCTGTCGAGGTGCGCTCCGCTGCCGGCGCTCATGTTCCAGATCACGCCGACGCCGGTGGAATCCATTCTCGCGATCAGCGCCTCGTACGCCGCGTGCGTCGTGAGCCCTCCGGCATGAACGTGCACGTCGATCGCCGGATACTTAGCCCGGTAGATGTTCGTCCGGGGAAGGCGAAGCAGGATGTACGGCATGGGCGGCGTCTCGATGCCGTCCCGGTGCCATCCCGGGGGCGGGGCCGTGGCCTGCAGTGGCGGCATGGGCGGAACCCACGTCGCGCCTTCCGCCACGCTGTCCGGAGCTCTCGGGAGAACCGGGATCACGGTGCCATCCCGGGACCGCAGGACTCCATCGTCCTGCTGCGCCTCGACGGCTCCGGCGGACAGGACCGTGCCCCACGCGATCCCCGAGACGATCAGTAGTGACGCAACAGTGCGCATCGATTCATGCCTCCAGTTCCAGGGATCGGCGTCCGGAATACCTGTCCGGATCCGCGAAAAGGCCTTCGGTTCTGTCCGACCGCGCAGCGGGTCCTCGACTTCCGGACAGCTAGCCGCGGCCGAGCGCCCGCACCAGGTAGTCGACGATTGCGTTCTGCTGCGCCGGCGTGGTCGTATCCAGGAAGCCGCGTCGGTTGAAATCCTCGACCAGGAGCCGCCACTCCTGCTCCGTTCTGCGCGTCGATACGATCCGGTCGGCCGAGTGGCAGCTGGTGCAGGCCTCCTGCACCAGCTCACGGCCCGGCAGCTCCGGCAGCTGCGCTCCCTCCATGCCGCCGAGATACCCGTCTGGCGGAGGCTCCACGGGCGGCGGCGACAGCGGCTTCCGGGGCTCCATCGACGGGACCGGTGCGTCCGCGTTCAGCGCGAACGTGTACAGGCGTCCCGGAGCGTGGCTGCCGCCTCGCCCGGTCATGACCGAGACGTACTGGCGGCCGTCGATCCTGTAGGTGACCGGATTCGCGAATCCCGGCGCGAGAGGAAACTCCCAGACCTTCTCGCCCGTGTCCGCGCGATAGGCGTCGAACGTTCCGCTGCCGTTGCCGTGGAACACCAGGTTGCCCGCCGTGGTGAGCGTGCCCCCGCTCACCCCCGGCCTGTCGAATCGGATGCGCCAGCGTTCCTTCTGTGTGACGGGATCCCAGGCAACCAGGAACGCCCCGGAGCCGCCCAGGCCCACCACCTGCGGATCCATCTCCCGATCCCGGCCGCCCTGGAATGCCGCAGTGCTACGGGCGCCGGGTCCGCCGGAGGCGGCGGCGCCTCCCGATCCCCCATCGGGGGAGGGCCGCCGTCGCCCCATTCCGAGGCCCATCCGCCCCGGCTGGACCGAGAAGTCGGGGTCCACGGAATACCAGCGCGACGTCTCCTGCCCCGGCACGTAGACGAGGCCGGTGGCCGGATTCCACGACATCGCATGCCAGTTGTGCGCTCCGTCGGAACCCGGCGAGACCTCGGCGCCCTGGATCCCGTAGCGGGCGACGTCGGTCTCGATGGGGCGACCGGCCGAATCGTATCCGCTTGCCCACGTGACCTTCGTGAACGGCTTTGCCGACAGGAACTCGCCCGTCACGCGGTCGAGGACGAAGAAGAACCCGTTCTTCGGAGCCTGCATGATGGCGTGGCGCTTCCGGCCGTCCAGGACGAGATCGGCGAGAATGAGCGGCTGCGTCGCGGCGTAGTCCCAGTCGTCGCCCGGCGTCGTCTGATAGTGCCAAACGTATTCGCCCGTCCGCGGACGAACCGCCATGATCGAGGCCAGATACAGGTTGTCGCCGCCTCCGGGGCTGCGGATGTCGCGGGGCCACGGCCCCCCATTGCCGACCCCGACGTACAGGAGGTCGAGCTCCGGGTCGTAGGCCATCCCGTCCCACACCGTCCCGCCGCCTCCGTACCTCCACCACGCCCCGCTCCACGTCTTCGCGGCACGGGCGAGCGCTTCGCTCTCGAACGGCTTCGTGGGGTCGCCGGGAACGGTGTAGAAGCGCCAGACGAGCTCTCCCGTCTCGGCATCGTACGCGGACACGTATCCCCGGATCCCGAACTCGGCGCCGCTGTTGCCGACGATCACCATTCCGTCGATGATCCGGGGCGCACCCGTGATGCTGTAGTCGTCCTCGGGGCTCGTGACCGCCGCGGTCCAGACCTCCGTGCCCGTCTTCGCGTCGAGGGCGACCAGTCGGCCGTCCAGCGTTCCGACGTAGACCCTGCCTTCGTACAGGGCGACGCCGCGATTCACGGGACCGCAGCACAGCGCGGGACCGCGGCGGTATCGGACTCCCAGCGAATCCGTGACCCACTCCTGATGGGGGATCTGCGGGTCCCAGCGCCACTTCTCCTCCCCCGTCCTTGCGTCCACCGCGAAGACGACGCTCCAGGTCAGGGTGCCGTATAGCGTGCCGCCGGCCTCGATCGGGGTGCCTTCGATCTGACCCGCGTAGGACGCCGGCTGGTACGACCACGCGAGGCCGAGCTGGCCTGCGTTGCCGGCGTCGATCTGGTCCAGCGGACTGAAGTGGGTCTCGGAATAGTCCCGGCCATAGCCGAGCCAGTCGTCGGCCGGCGCAGCAAGCAGTTCCCGATCGCCGGGATACCGTCCGGTGTCCGTTCCGTCGATCGCCGCGCACGCTCCCGCCGTGAGCAGCAATAGCGCCGGAAGCAACCACCGTCGTGTCATGCCCATCATCGCAGCGACCTCGCCCCCTCTGGTCGACATTGCCCGCCGGGCAACAGCACGAGTATCCGAAGGGGGAATCCTTGAAGCGGCGGATCTTACCAACTCCGGACGCAGGAACGGAGCAAGCTCGATGTCGGCCGGAACTGGTCGCGGTTCGGGCGACGGCGCATATTCTGCCGGGCCCACGTGCTTCCGATCGCGAAAGCGACGTGCGGCGGACGACCATCCTGGATCGCCACGACAGCCCGGAGGAGCGGATTCCCGACAGCGGCCCTCTCCACGTAGATCGATTCTTCGACCCCGACCGGGGCGTACGACGCGTTGCGCGGAGTCTCTGGGAGGAGGCGAAGTCGCTTCCGCTCGTCTGCCCCCACGGACACGTGGATCCCGCCAGTCCTCGCCGAGGACCGCCCCTTCCTGGAGCCGATGAGTGCGTTGATCCATCCGGACCACTACCTCGTCCGGATGCTCTACTCGCGTGGCGTTCGCCTCGAATCGCTCGGGCTTCCGAGCCGCGACGGGACACCGGGCGAGCCTGACCCGCGTCGTGGCTGGCAGGCGTTCGCGGACCACGTTCATCTTTTCCGGGCAACGCCTTCGGGCGCGTGGCTGAACTTCGTGCTCCACGAGGTCTTCGGCGTGGACAGGACGCTGACGGCCGGGACGGCACCGTCGATATACGACGAGATCCGCGAGAAGCTGGCGGCTCCGGAGTTCCGCCCTCGGGCACTCTTCGAGCGCTTCGGCATCGAGGTTCTCGCCACCACGGATGCGGCGGAGGATCCGCTGGAGGCGCATCGACGGCTCGCGGAGTCGGGCTGGGCGGGCCGCGTGATTCCCACGTTCCGACCGGACGCACTCTTCCACATCGCGGATCCCGGGTGGCCCGCCCGCCTGGAGGACCTCGAAGGGGCGTGCGGCTACGGGATCAGGGACTACGACGCGTTCGTCCGAGCGCTGGAGGACCGGCGGACCTTCTTTCGTTCGATGGGAGCCACGGCCACGGACCACGCCGTCGTTCAGCCTCGCGTGACGGGAACGTCACGAGAAGCCGCGGCCCGAGCTTTCGCGGCCGCGCTCGAGGGGCGGGCGGACGCGGAAGACCAGCGTCGCTTCGAAGGCTGGATGCTGATGGAGATGGCGCGCATGTCGGCCGACGACGGGATGGTGATGCAGCTCCGTGCGGGCGCCCTCCGCAATCACGATCGAGCGCTGTTCGACCGCTATGGTCCCGATCGGGGCGGGGACATCCCCGTCGCCGTGGAATTCACACGGAGCCTGCAGCCGTTGCTCAACGAGTACGGAAACGAGCCACGGCTCACCCTCGTGCTCTTCACGCTGGACGAGTCGACCTATGCGCGGGAGCTGGCCCCCCTCGCCGGACACTACCCGGCCCTCCGCCTGGGGCCACCGTGGTGGTTCCACGACTCCGTCGAGGGCATTCGCCGGTACCTCGACAGGACGGTGGAAACGGCAGGATTCTACAACCTCGTCGGCTTCAACGACGACGCCCGCGTGCTCTTCTCGATCCCGGCTCGCCATGACATGGCTCGCAGAGTCAGCGCGAACTGGCTCGCAGCGCGGGTCGGCCGAGCACGTCCTGGACCTGCAGGACGCTCGGGAGCTGATCCGCGCCCTCGCCTACGACCTGCCGAAGGAGGCGTACCGGCTCGTGCCTGGATGAGCTCGCGGCCTCGGCGGCCGGCAGACGCCCGTTGGAATCACACCGTCAGGCGATCTGGGGAGCAGCGAGATCCCGCGCCAGCACGAGCGCCGCGGCCCCGCGGAGGCGCGGGTAGGGCTCGTGGTCCGGGACGACGGGAGTCTCGGCGGCTGCCGGCGTGAGCGCCCGGGCCCGGAGCACGACTCGCAGGGGGGGTTCGATGATGTCCCAGGCCGCAGCGATGTCGCCGGCGATGTAGATCCGCGCCGGATTCAATGCGTGAACCGCTACAGAAACACCGTGACCCAGGAACCGACCCGTTTCTTCCAGGGCGGCGCGTGCTCTCCCGTCGCCGTCGCGGGCGCGCGCGATCAATTCGGCGATCGTGAGCTCGATGTCCGTCAGTCGCGGCGCAATCGCCTCCGAACCCGCTCCATCCCCAGGTAGCGCGCGAGCGTGGCGAGGTTCGACGTGTGGGCCTCCAGGCACCCGCGGGACCCGCACATGCACGGGGGCCCGGCCGGGTCGATGACCACGTGACCCAGCTCGCCGGCCAGGTGGCCGTGTCCCCGGACGACCTGCCCGTTCACGGCGACGCCGGCGCCGACACCTTCGAAGATGCTGATGTAGACGAAGTCGCCGCCCTGGTGCTCCGTCTCACCACCGAGCCACAGCTGAGCCAGTGCAGTGGCCCGGGCTGCATTCTCGATGAACACCGGGTGTCCCGTCGCCTCCTGGAGCGCATCACGGATGTTCACGTCGCGCCACCCGAGCTGGGGCGCGTTCAGCACGCGTCCGGTTTCCTGCTCCACCATGCCCGGTACCACCAGTCCGATGCCCTCGCAGCTTCCACGCTTGCGGTGGGTGCCCAGACTCGCGTCGATTCGCGACGCCACCTCGGCTACTACCCTCGTCCGGATCGGTGAGCGTCCGGAAGGACTCCAGGTGGATCGGGGTCCCGCCGAAGTCGCTCAGCATCAGCTGCGTGTGACCGAACCGGATGTCCACGGCCACCACGAGGCGGTCTTCGGTGCGGATCCTCAGGAGCTTCGGTTTCCGTCCGCGCGGGATGTCGACGGTATCGCCCTCGACGATCTTGCCCTCGTCCAGGAGCTCCGAGACGAGCGCGGTGATCGTCCCCCGGCTCATCTTCAGGTGGCGCGCCAGATCCGCGCGGGAGAGGGCGTCGTGCTCGTGGAGCAGGTTGAGCAGAATCCGTCGGTTGACGTCCCGGGCCGTGCCGCGGGTCGCACGGCGGAAGTCGTTGACGTTGATCTTTCTCAGGGGGTCCTCCCCTCGGGAATGCTTGCGTCCCGGGAGGCCGGGTGGTATTCTGTTCAGCGATTTAGTTCTCGCATCAAACAAAGTCGCTGATCACCCGACATCCTGGCAAGCCTTACGACTTCCGGAGCGGGGTCTGGCCCTTGTCCCTCCCTTGCGGCAGACCCCCTTGACATAAAAATCCGCCTTATTGTTTGGAGTACGAACAAACTGTCGGGAGGTGCGTATGGCCCGTCCGCTGCCGCTGCCTGAAACACAACTGCGTGACTCCCAATCGCCCGGCGCCGCCGGAGCCCAGCTCATGCCCCGCATCCGCGCCGGCGAGGCCGGTGCGCTCGATGGCCTGGTCCGACAGCACTGGTCGTGCCTGGTCCGGTACGCGCACCGGATGCTGGGCTCGGACGACGAAGCCAAGGACGTCGCCCAGGAGGTCTTCATCCGCGCGTGGGAGACGCGGGAACGGTGGCAGCCGGGCGGTTCCGAAAAGGCCTTCCTGATCCACGTAGCCCGCAACCTCTGCCTTCAGCGCCTCCGCCGCGCCAGGGTCCGTCAACGCTCCAAGCCGAAGGTCGGGCCAGGGTCGAAGGCGCGCCCTCGCACCCCGATGGACGAGGTGTATCACGGGGAGCTCAGACAGGCCCTGCTCAGAGCCCTCGGATGCCTCCCCGACCGGCGCCGGGAGGCGTTCGTCCTGGTGCGTGTGGACGGCCTGAGCCTCGGAGCAGCCGCCGAACGAATGGGGGTGACCAAGCGGACGGTGGCCAACCACGTCGACATGGCCCGCTGCGACCTCAGACAGACGCTCCAGGCGTTCGCGAACTGAGCGGCGAGGGCACATCCACACCTGGAGGACCGCGATGGAAGTCGATCATCCAGCAGGACTACGAGCAGATGAGCAGGCTCGCGGCGCAGTTCGTCGTCGAGGTCATCAACGCCAAGCCCAGCGCCGTGCTGGGCATGGCGACCGGGTCCACCCCGCTGGGGCTCTATCAGGAACTGGTGCGGCTGCACAGGGAAGAACAACTCGATTTCTCCCGCGTCACGACCTTCAACCTCGACGAATACGTGGGTCTGGGAGCGAATCATCCGCAGAGCTACTATTACTTCATGCACGAGAATTTCTTCAAGCACGTAAACATACCACCCCATAATATCAATATCCCATCCGGGACCACCAGTAACTACCCGGCCTTCTGCGAATGGTACGAACAGCGCATCGCGGATTCTGGCGGAATCGACCTGCAGATCCTGGGCATCGGCTCGGATGGCCACATCGCGTTCAACGAGCCGACCAGCTCACTCAGCTCACGCACGCGACTCAAGACGCTGTCGAGGCAGACGATCGGCGACAACGCGCGATTCTTCGAGCGCCGGGAGGACGTGCCGATCTACGCGATCACGATGGGCGTCGGAACCATTCTGGACGCACGAAAGCTGATCCTTGTGGCAAGCGGATCGGGCAAGGCCGACGCCATTTCGAAGGCCGTCGAAGGCCCCGTCACGAGCATGATCACCGCGAGTGCCCTTCAGATGCACCGCGATGCGACGGTGATCGTCGACAGGGAGGCGGCCGCTGCACTCACGATGCGTGACTACTACGACTTCATCTACGCCGCGAAGCCGGCGGCGCCACGGTTCTGAACGGTCGGTGCGCCTCCTCCGGTGAGGTTTCCATGACAGCACTACCCGGGCGGTGGGCAGCGGTGATCCTGCCTGCTCTGCTGGTGGCCATCAGTCTGCCGGCGCGCGCCCAGACTCCCGCTCCGGGCGACCCGTTGCCGCCGTGGACGCCCGGTACGCTGGACATCCACCACATTGCCACCGGCGAAGGGAACGCGACCTTCTTCGTCCTGCCCGATGGAACGACCATGCTCGTCGACGCCGGGGCAGCGGTGGCCGGACGCGCGCCGATCGCGCCTCCGGTCCCGGACGACGGCCGCCGCGCCGGTGAGCACATCGCCGCCTATGTCCGTGGCATGATGCCGGCGGGTCGAGAGCCGGCCATCGACTATGCCGTCATCACGCACTTCCACGGCGACCACATGGGCTTCGTGAGCGACGCGTCCCCCCGCTCGCGTCGCGGCGATTACCGCCTGGCCGGCATCACCGACGTGGCCGAGGCCGTGCCCGTCCACAAGCTGATCGACCGGGGGTGGCCCGACTACGACTATCCGGCTCCGGTCCCGAACATCGGGAACTACCGCCGTTTCATCGCCGCGCACACGCAGGCGGGCGACCTGACCGTCGCCCGCTTCGAGCCTGGCCGGAACGACCAGCTGCGCCTGCTCCGCAGCGCCGCGAAGTACCCGACGTTCGAGATCCGCAACCTGGCCGCGAACGGCGAGGTCTGGACGGGATCGGGCGACGCGACCCGCAGCGTGTTTCCACCGCTCGGCACGCTTGCGAAGGACGACTGGCCGAACGAAAACATCTGCTCGGTCGCCTTCCTGCTTCGCTATGGGGCGTTCTCGTACTTCACCGGCGGTGACCAGGAGGGCGTGCCGCCCGACGGCTTCCCGGCATGGCAGAACGTGGAGACGCCCATCGCCGAGGCGATCGGCCATCCGGTGGACGTAGTCGTCGTCGATCACCATGGCTCGATCGAGCCCGCGAACGCGTTCTTTCTGAAGACGCTGCGCCCGCGCGTGGACGTGGTTCCCGCGTGGTCGACGACGCATCCGGCGCCGGTGGTGCTCAAGCGCCTGTTGAACGAACGGATCTACCCGGAGCCTCGGGACATCTTCATCCTGGAATTTCGCGACGCGACGAAGGCCGCCATCGGGCCGCGGGCGACGCAGGTCGCCAGCGATCACGGCCACGTCGTGGTGCGTGTAGCGCCCGGCGGCGCGTCCTACATGGTGTACGTGCTCGACGACAGGTCGGACGCCCATGCGATACTGTCCGTCCACGGCCCCTACACCTCGGGCGCCCGGAGCGAGACGCCGTCCCACTAGCGTCAGCGCGCCGCCGGCCTCCAGCCCAGCAGCAGCCCCACCACCAGCACGGTCACCGAACCCACCACGTTGAGCCAGAGGTAGGCGACTTCCGGCGCGCCGAAGGTCACGGCGGCTACCGCGCACATGCCGGCGATCAGCCCCCAGAAGGCGCCCCGGCCGCGCGTGCCCGGGATCATGGCCAGGACGAAGACGCCCAGGATCGATCCATAGAAGAACGATCCGAACCGGTTGACCACCTCGATGAGGGAGCCCAGCGTGGCCGCATAGGTGGCCACGACGCAGGCGAAGAGGCCCCAGAAGCCCGTCGTGATCTTGGACACGCGCAGCAGGTGGGAGTCCGAGCCGTCGGGGCGTACCCAGCGCCGGTAGAAGTCCACGACGGTGGCCGTGGAGAGCGAGTTCAGCTCGGCGGCGATGCTGGACATGGCGGCCGCCAGGATGCCGGCGATGAAGATCCCCGAAAGCCCGACGGGCAGCTCGCTCACGACGAATCGGGGGATGATGTAGTTCACGTCCTCCGAGGGCTTGCCCGTCACCTGGTGGGCCAGGTCGAGCGCCTCTCCCCGAATGGCGGCGACGTCGGCCTCCCGGTGCTGGAACGCCGCTTCGCGGGTGCGCCGGGCCGGGCTGGCCTGGCCGCCCGGCACGTTCGCCAGGCTCAGGGCTGCCGCTTTCCGCTGGTCGAAGGCTTCGGCGTAGCGCGTCTCCAGGTCCTGGTAGCGGCCCCCCTGGGCCGCACGGACTTCGGCCTCCTGCGCCGGATTGTACAGCAGCGGAGGCGCCTGGAACTGGTAGTAGACGAACACCAGCACGCCCACCAGGAGAATCAGGGCCTGGAGCGGAATCTTCCAGTAGGCGCTGATGAGGAGCGAGCTGCGCGCCTCGTCCACCGAACGCGCGGTCAGGTAGCGCTGCACCTGACTCTGGTCCGTGCCGAAATAGGACAGCATCAGGAAGGTGCCGCCGATGACGCCGGACCAGAACGTATACGGGTCGTGCAGGTTGAAGGAGAAATCGAAGGCCCGGAGCTTTCCCGTGGCCCCCGCCACCCGCAGCGCCTGGTCCGGGGAGACGGGCATCTGCGTGAGCAGCACCACCACGATCGCCAGCAGCGCTGCGACGATCAGGACCACCTGCTTCACGTCGGCCCAGGTGACGGCCTGTACGCCCCCGATCATCGTGTAGATCACGGTGGGGACGCCGATGAGCGCCACGGACGTGGTCAGGTGCCACCCGAACACCGCCGAGAAGACGACGGCGGGGGCGGCGATGATGGTGCCGCAGGACATCCCGCGGGAGAGCAGGAATAGGAAGGACGTGAGGGAGCGGGTGCGCGCGTCGAAGCGGCGCTCCAGGTACTCGTACGCCGTGAAGACGTTTGCGCCGTGCAGGAACGGCACCAGCGTCACGCCCAGGATCACCATGGCGATGGGCAGGCCGAAGTAGAACTGCACGAAGCGCAGGCCGTCCGTGGCGCCCTGTCCGGTGGTGCCGATCATGGTGACCGCGGAGAGCTGCGTGGCCATCACGGACAGGCCGACCGCCCACCAGGGGAGGCTGCGGTTGGCCAGGAAATAGCCGCCGATCTCGTGGGTGTCCTTCGAGCGCCGCACGCCGTCGATGACGACGTAGGCGAGGTAGCCGACCACGATGACCCAGTTGATCCAGTGCATCAGACGTTGTAGTGGGCCTGCAGGAGCGCGAGCAGGAGGAGGCAGACCCCCTGCACCAGCATCACGTACAGGAGGGTCCGCCTGAAGCTGCGGGGCGGACGCGGCCCGGCTCCCGGGTCAGCTGGAGTCATGCGTGGGTCCTCGTCGGATGGCAATGATGGGGTGACTACAACGCCGCCGAAGCCTGCTTCAGTTTCTCCTGCGCGGCAAACAGCTGGCCTCTCAGGCGGGCCAGCTCGGTGCGATCCTCTGTGAGCAGCCTGCGCGATTCGTCGATGGCGGCGCCGGCGACCTCCGGAGCGGGCCCGCCCCAGGTCCTGCGAACGGCGATGAAGTGTTCGGGGCTCAGCACCTCTGCGGCAACCTCTGCGCTCAGCCGGATCTCCCGGCCGGTGACTTCCTTCGAGGCTTCCGCGATCAGATCCGCCGGGCTCCTGTCGGGATCGGTCTGGCTCAGGCGCACCACGCCGGCGGCAACCGAGTGGCCCGTGCGGAACGGCAGTCCGTGCTCCCGAGCGAGGTAGTCGGCCAGCTCCGTTACCGTGACCCAGGATTCCGCTGCCCTGCGCCGCATCAGTACATCGTCGAATTCGGCGACGCCGATGGCCGCAGCCAGCAGCTCGACGGCCCGGGTGGCGTCTCTGAACGCCGTCGCCACGAGCGGCTGGAGGTCGTCCTCGGAGTCGTTGATGTCGCCGAACGGGGTGTTGTGGAGCACCGTCGGGATGGCCAGCATCTGCGCGTACGCCTTGGACGTAAGCGTTCGTGCGTGCTCGAGGGCGACGGGGTTTCGCTTCTGCGGCATGATGCTGCTGATCTGTACGAAGCCGTCCGGCAGCCGCAGATAGCCGACCTCGCGCGTCGCCCACAGCTGGAAGTCCTGGACGAGACGGCCGATGCCGACCAGCGCCGTCACCGCCGAGCCCGTGCTCTCGATCAGCCAGTCCGCCGCGGCGATGCTCCCGTAGGTGTTGCCGGTCGGAGCGTCGAAGCCCAGAAGCTCGCTGACCCGATCCCGATCGATGGGGAAGCCGGTGCCGGTGATGGCGCAGGCGCCGAGGGGGCAGCGATTCGTCGTCGCGTAGGCAGCCTTGAAGCGCGTGCCGTCCCGCTCGAGCTCCTCGATGGCAGCCAGCAGGTAGTGCGCGACGGTGGTCGGCTGTGCCGGCTGCGTGTGCGTGTGCGCGGGGAACAGCGTGGATCTGTGCCGCGACGCCACGTCGAGCAGCGCCGAGCGCAGCTTCAGCGTCGCATCGAACAGGGCCAGCAGCTCGTTCCGAAGGCGCATCCGGTACATCGCCATGTCGACGTCGTTGCGGCTGCGCGCGGCGTTCAGGTGCCCGCCCGCATCGTCGCCGCATTCGGCCATGACGACGTGTTCCAGGTAGAAGAACATGTCTTCGCAGGTGCCGTCGTAGCGCACCTGCCGGACCGCGTCCAGGTCGATCCGGTCGAGCGACTGCCGGATCTTCCGCGCGTCGGACCGGGAGACGATTCCGCACTCGACGAGCATGACGAGATGGGCGTATTCGATCGCCATCATCTCGGACAGAAAGTACTTCTTGAAGTCTTCGAAGTTCTCGTCCAGGATGATGCGAACGTACTCTGGCGCAAAGCCCATTTGGCGTCCTAGCGAGACGTCTGCGTCGAAGCCGGTGCGTTCGGCAGGGCCAGCAGGTTGGCCATCAGGCGATAGGCGCCCGGCGTGCCCTGCGGGAGCTGCCGCCAGAGGTTCAGCCCGAGATAGACCCACGTTCCCTTGCCGTACTTCGCTTCGACGAGGCCGCCCAGCTTCTCGCCGGGGTTGTCCTTCATGGTGTCGAACATCGAGACGAGCGGGACGTAGTGCGGGTCGTTCTCCGGGAACCCCATCAGGTACTGTCCGCGCTCCTGCGTCCAGCCGTCCCAGTCCGACGCCACGATCCTGTTCGGGTAGTTGAAGATCGGGTTGTCCGGCTGGAGGATCTTCACCGCGGCCGTCTCGTCGTTCACGCGTCCGCCGGCCGACGTCGCCCCGGGATAGGGTCCGAAGCCGTCGAACTCGCGCTTGCCGTAATTCACCAGCAGCGTCCCGCCGTTGTAGACGTAGTCGAGCAGACGCTTGTTGTAGATACGCACGTCGTCCCGGGTGTAGGCGCGCACGCCCAGGATGATCTCGTCGTACTTCGAGAGATCGCCGAAGGCCAGCTCGTCGGCGTCGATGTCGGTGACCTCCGCGCCGAGGCGCTCCACCGCGGGCGCCACCAGGTCGCCCCGGCCGAGCACGTAACCCACCTTGAGGCCCGCCACGGTCTTCAGGTCGAGGACCTTGACCGGCATGACCGCGTCCTTGATCGTCTGGCGGTACTCGGTGTGGGGGTAGTCGACGACGTCGTAGTAGGTCGAGAACTTCTCCGCACCCGTCTTCTTCGACGTCACGACGGCCTTGACGTCGTAGGTTCCCTCCGCCGTTCCCGCCGGGATCGTCAGCGTGAACTTCGCCGTGCGGGCCTCGTCCTCTCGGGCGAAGTCGATGGGCATCGTCGCCGGGCTCACGTCCCAGCCGTCGGGCGTCTCGAGCGTGACCGTGGCGTCCGCCGCACCCTTCGTCCCGTTGATGACCGCCACCTTCACGTCGCGCGCCACAGGCGACGAGGACCTGCCCGCCACGTCGATGGCGGGCGAGATCTCCGCCGCGAACGCCGGAATGACGTTGACCTCCATCTTCTTGTCGCCGAAGTAGAGGTTCTCCACGTAGTGATACTCGAAGGGGATGTCCTTCGTGAACTCCGCGCTTCCCGCCTTGACGTGCAGGACCGCCCTGAACGGCGTCGGCGCGAACGGCACGCCGAACTCGACGCCCGGATCGAAGATCTCGCGGGCCGGGTTCGACTTGACCGGATTCGCCCAGTAGTCGTCGTGCCAGTACGGGGTCGTGGCCTTCGCGTCGCTCGGGACCTTCGCGGGCACGTTGCAGGCGAAAACGCCGTTCGTCTCGGCGCTGCCGGGGGCGCAGGCGCCCGGACCGTCGAAGCCCTTGATCTCCACCGACGTCACCTGGACCGGCGTCGCGCCACGGTTCGTCATGGACACGGTGAGATGCACCGGCTGTCCGTCGACGACGAGTCCGTCGTCGGTCACCGCGTAGAACTGCAGCGAGTGAGACTGCACGACGGCGTTGACCCAGTCCCGTTCTTCGTCCTTCAGTCGGAAGTCGATCTCGTATTTCGCGCCGTCGCCGAGGCCCATCGATCCGAGCCGCGACCGCAGCGCGCGGACCGCCGCCAGGCCGGCTTCGATGGGCGCCACCGTTGCGGCGTCGTTTCCCGAATCGAAGGCCTTCTTCGCCGCGTTCGCCTGGTCGGTGATGGCCTGGAGGCCCGACACCAGCGCCGCCGGGGGATGGGCGCCGGCAAACCTGGCGAGGCCGTTGACCGTCGGGTCGATGCCCTCGAACACGCCGCCCGGCTCTGAATCCTTCGTCAACTCGCCGGGGATGTTGGAGTCGACCAGGTAGTAGCCGTTGATGGCGAAGCGCCTGAAGCCGCGGCCACTGTTGCGGACCTCGCCGGGAACCATCGCCCCGCCGGATGGCGCTCCCTGGCCCAGGTGCTGCCGGCCGTCAGACCCGAGCTCGGCATAGGTCCTTCCGAGCAGGGGGTCGTATTCGTCACCGTCGACGGGCGCCGCGACGGGATGGGTGTTGTTCCGCAGCCCCTCCAGGCCGAACCAGTACTGGTCGTAGATGTGATCCTTCGCGCTTCCGGGAGCCGGCGGTTTGGTGGCCCCGCGCGGGGAAATGCGAAGCGAGTCGCCCAGCACGTAGAACTTCTCGGGCTGCCAGGGCCGGAGGCCCTCGGCGATCTGTTCCGGATAGAAGGAGGGGTCACCCGAGACGGCGTATGCCTCGCGCGCGAGGATCGTCTGGGCCTCGTGCATGCGGTCGCCGCCGCTGCCCTGGATGTTCATCGTCACGACGACGTCGGGCCGGAGCGTACGATAGAGTCGTACGTAGTCTCCGACGATCTCCTTCTGGCCCACCCACGGGATGATCTCGCCGAGAGGGTCGTAGGAGTAGCCGTAGTCCATCGCACGCGTGAAGTACTGCTCGGCGCCGTCGGTGCGGTGCGTCGATTCCAGCTCCATCGTTCGCAGCACGCCGATGTCGTGCATGATCTCGGGGCCGATCTCGTTCTGGCCGCCCTCGCCCCGGTTGTTCTGCAGGTCGATCACCCGCATGCCCTGGCCGTACCCGAACGTCGTGAAGAACACGTTCCGCTCGTCGTCCGGGTGGGACGGCGTGTTCATGAACGTGGCCGAAACGCCCAGCTTTCGAACCGCCAGCCCCAGGCCCACGTGGGTGCCGTCGATATCGACCAGGGGATAGACCTTCTCGACGTTCTGGCCGCTGAGGCCCGCACCACCCGGGATCAGGGGCAGAACGGCCGTAGCGAAGCCGAGGATGGCCGAAAGGCTGAACGAGCGTCTCATCGCATTCATGAATCTGCACCTCGTTGAAAAGATTGCGAACGCCACTTTCATCGACCGCCCGGCGCGGGGGTCGTCAGGTGCTGCGCCGCCCCCGTCGTACAGGGAAGATCGCCGAGGGGTTTTCCGGACTGCTGCAACCGGTCGATCAGGTACGGCACCCCGTAGATGTGCGTCCAACCGAAGATGCGCAGGCCGCCGGAGTAGGACCAGACCGGCAGCCGCTGCGTGAAGACGGCGTCGCCCACGCCCTTTCCGGGCAGGTGGCTGATCGTCTCCATCTCCGCCACGAGGTCACGCTGCGTCGCGAAGCTCGCCACCGGCCGGGGCATGGCGTCGGTCCGGAGGTATCGGGCACGGTAGCAGGCCTCGTCCAGGAACTCGTCCTCCCCGGTCAGATCGTACCCGACGAGCAGTGCATGGATGCTGGCGAGATACGACTCCATCTGGTGGTCGAAGGGCGGGTCCGCGAGCAGGCTGCGCGCGTGTGTGACTTCAGCACGCTCCACGTCCTTGTCTTCGAACATCTGGCGATACTTGCTCAGGCCGTGGGAGGCGTAGTTCTGGGAGTAGCCGTATCGATCGATGACCATCCGGCCGCCCTGCTGCTTCTGGAGCTCGAGCACGCGCTTCACCCGGAACTGGAGCTCGTCCAGGTACTGCTGCTCCTTCGTCGCGTCGTAGAGCTCCGACAGGTTCCACACCGACAGGTACAGACGCCGGCCCGTGAGCCCGTGCTCGCCGAAGACACGCTTCCGGTAGTAGTCCCCGGTGAGACGCGCCACGGCGAGGCCGCGGTGGTATCCGCTCAGGTAGTAGCTGGCGATCCAGCCCGGGATCCATACGTGGGCCGACAGCTTCGAGATCGCCTGCTGTTCCGAGTGTCGGGACCCGATGCCGACGTAGGGGCTGGCAGGAGGCGCCTCGAGGGACTTCCAGTAATCGAGCGCCGAGTTCGAATCCCCCGTGTACTGCGGCCCGCGCGGCCAGTGGACGTTGTCCACGTCCATGGTGTGGCGGCTCATGGCCTCCGCCGACAGGTAGTCCGCCCGGTTGCCGGTGCGCATGAAGTTGATCCACCACTCGAAATCCTCCGCCGGCTCGTTGTTCGACCACGTGACCCACTGCCCGCGGCGGAAGTACAGCCTCAGGTCTCCGTAGTCGAACTTGCCGTACCAGGGCGCCCACGCCTGGTTGAAGCGCATGTACTCGAACTTGTACTGGAGTCCCCGCTCCAGAGCAGGCACCTTGTTGTCCGCCGTGGCGAACGTCCCGTAGACGCCGGAGTCACGGTACCACTCGGGGGGGGCGTGGGCGACGGCCGGGTCGAGGAAGATGTTCATCGTCTCCCCCAGATGCTTCGTATCCTCGCCTCCGGCGTGGAAGTCGAAGACGAGCTCCGTCGTCTTCGTGATGCCCGTCGCGAAATTGCCGACCATGCCGCCGTCCGGACGATTCGTCCAGCGCTGGAAGCTCTTCGGCACTTCGTCCGGCGGCCAGATGTAGGCGTGGAGCTGAGCGTTCTTCACGTCGACGGCGAGCTCGTTCGGGTACTCCTCCAGCATGTTCCGGATGCCGACGCTCACGCCCCGCCGATCGTCCGAGAGGTCCATCCAGCCTTCCGCACGGTCCGCCTTGGCGAGGACGTGGTCCGAGGAGACGGTCGCGCTGAAGCCACCCATCCGCTCGTCCAGCGTGGATACGGGCATCGGCGGAATGCCGTCCGGCTTGGGGCCGGTCTGGAAGACGCGGAACCCCGAGCGACGCCGGCCGCGCTCTGCTCGACGATCTTCGGCGCCCCCTTCTGCCACCACGCACCCTCGCGCAGGGCCGTTCGGAACACGGGTCGCCCGTCGATGTGGTAGTGGAGACCGAACCCGGCAGACGCGATCATGTCCTTCGGCTGCGTGATGCCGGGGTCCTTGCTCCGCTCCGCTTCGTCGACGATCAGCTTCCCCTGCGTCGCGATGTCCTGATGCTGACGCCCCTCGAGCGGCGCGGCGCGATCCGGCTTGCCCGTGTACGTGATGGTGTGCAGGACCTTGATGTACGTCCGGCCCGCGTACGCGTGGATGTACGTGACGAACGGGGAGGGGGGATGGTCCGGCCGGTGGTAGACGTATTCCCCTTCGACCCGGACGATGGCATGGAGCGGACCCGAGCCGCGCTCGATGTACTGCTGCTCGACCACCGCCGACGACGAGTCGGGGCCCGCCTGATCCAGGAAGTCGAGGAAGGACCCCCGTGTGCCGATCCCTTCGGCGATCACGTCGTCGTCCGTGAAGTCCGCGCCGCTCGGATTGAACTCGACCCGATCCAGGAATCCGCTGCCGCTCTTGTTCACCCAGAATCGCAGGGGCCCGGTATCGATCTCCGCTCCGCCGCTCTGCTCCGCGGGTCGCTGGTTGTTCACGAAGTGGATCGGGTTCCGAACGCTGACCTTCCGCCGCACGTTCGGCCCGTAATCCACGGTGTAGGTTCCCGACCCGTCCGTGAAGAAGTCCACCCAGATCCATTTCACGCTGGGATCCGCAGGCATCCAGGAGGTCACTTCCGTGATCTGGGAGGCGATCTCGTGGCCTGCGCCGTTGAGCACGCGGACATGGTCGACGGAGTGCAGCGCGCCCTTCGGGAAGGGGATCCCGAACGTCACCGGGGCCCCCGGGTGCTCCCCTTCGACGGTGATCGGGACCTGCGCCAGCAGAGCCAGCGGAAGGGCGGCGAGGGCGGCTACGGCAGCGAGGGCGGCCACGGCGAGGAGGGCGGCCCGACGGAGCGTCGGAGTCGCGCGAGCGATGTTCGTCATGCGACGATTCCCTCCGCGGAAGCGGGATCGAGGAAGAGTGTGGCGTCGGCGTGGCGCCGCAGGATGGACGCGGGGCACGCCGTCGAGACGGGCCCGTCCAGGGCCGCCCGGACGGCCGCGGCCTTTCGTGCCCCCGGAACGACGCAGCTGATCACGCGGCTGGCCATGATGGCGGGAACGGTCAGCGTGATGGCCCTGCGCGGCGTCTCGTCGAAGGACGCGAACCAGCCCTCGTTGACCTGCTGCCTCCGGCAGGCGTCGTCGAGCTCGACCTCCTTCACGAGCCGCGGATCGTCGAAGTCCGCAACCGGCGGATCGTTGAACGCCACGTGTCCGTTCTCACCGATGCCGATGCAGGCGACGTCGATCGGATGGTCCCGGAGCAGGGACTCGTACCGGCGAATCTCCGCCTCGACGTCCCCGGCGTCGCCGCGAATGAGGTGCACCGTGCCCGGCCGGACGACGTCCAGGATCCGCGTCCTCAGGTAGCGCCGAAAGCTGGCGGGGTGGAATTCCGGGAGCCCCCGGTACTCGTCCAGGTGGAACACGGTCACGCGTGACCAGTCGATCGACCTCTCCCGGAGAGCGGCCAGGAAGCTCAACTGGGACGTACCGGTGGCGAGGACGAGGGTGGCGGCGCCCCGGGCGGCGATGGCGGACTGCAGGTGCCGCTCGACGAGGTCCGCGGCCGCCGCGCCCAGCTCATCCTCCCTCGGGTACACCTCCACATTCAGCTTCTCCGTCCGGAACGTCCGGACAGGACCGGCGTCGATCCGTGGATCCAGCTTCTGGCCGCTCATCCGACCAGCCCCGCGATCGCGAACCACGTCGTGACCAGGGAAAAGAGGATCACGGCGACCATGGCGGCGTTCCACGCGGGCGTCGGCAGATGCTCCTCGCCCACGAGCGTCTTCTTGTTGATCAGGTAGAACGCCGGAATCGCCACCGCCGGCAGGATCGCCGCCTGCAGCGCCATCGCGATGACCATCAGGATCGGAGGCGTCTGGTGCAGGAAGACCGAGCCGAAGGAGAACAGAAGGCCTACGCCCACCAGCAGGCGGAAAGGCGTGGAGCGCAGGTCCCGCTTCCACCCCATGTAGTCGGAGACGAGCCAGGGTGCGATGAGCACCAGCGGGAACACGGTGGAGAGCCCGGCGCCCGCGATCCCGATGATGAGCAGATAGGCGGCCGCCTTGCCGCCGATGGGCTGCAGCAGGCCTATCATGTCGAGGGTGGACTCCATCTTCAGCCCACGAACCGCCAGCGTGCCCGCGGCCACGGCCATCACGACGGCGCTGAGGAGGACCATCACCGAAGCCGACACTGCGGCGTCCCGCTTCTCGACGGCCAGGTCCCCGATCTTCCATCCCTTCTCCGCCACCACGGTGCTGCGGACGATGAAGACTGCGGCCGAGCACGTGGTGCCCGCCATGGCGGCGATGAGCCGGCTCGCGTTCGGCGTATTCGGGATCCCGGGGACCATGCCGGCGAGCACCGCCGAATAGCTCGGAGAGACCATGAAGAAGACGGCGACGAAGCAGAACACCATGACGATCACGAACGTCGTCAGGATCTTCTCGAACAGGCGATACCGGCCGTACCAGAGGATGAGGAAGATCGACGTGCTGGCAGCGAGCACGATCCAGCCGGTGGGAACGATGAGGTCCTGCGCCGGCGACGCGAGCCGGATCCCCTCCTGGATGAGCTCCGCGACGATGCCCATGACCCCGATGAGCGAGACCAGCTCGCCCAGGACGATGGCGATCATTGCGTAGACCGCCAGGTAGGCGCCGATGACGGGGATCTCCGTCCGGAACGTCTGGAGGGCGGTCTTCCCCGTGACGATGGTCAGCTTTCCGAAAGCGACCATCAGGACGTAGGTGAAGATGCCGGACAGCAGGAGGGCCCAGAGCAGGCTCATCCCGTACTGCGCGCCGGCCATGCCCATGGTCGTGACGCTGCCGGTCCCGATGTTGTACCCGATCAGGAAGAGACCGGGGCCGATGGCGCTCAGGGCGAGTACGAGCCGCCGGACGCCCCGGGGCTTCGGATGCGGGGTCGCGGTCGGATCGGGTGGATCTCCCGGGACGGCGGCTGTGCCCGGCGGGCTCAGGTCGGCGGCAGGCCGTGTCACGGGGTCGATCCGCTTCTCATCGCTCCCATGGGAAGCGCAGGGTCGGCTGGTTGGCAAACCGCTTCACGCCGACGGTCATCTCGCGCCCGGCGCCCGGCGCCAGGCGGACGTCGAAATGAGAGGCGTCGACGGGCACTACGTGGTTTCCGAAGCGGACGCGCGTCGCCTGATTCTCCGCGTACGCGCCCATCTGCACGGTGACGGTGCGGCTCTCGAACGGGTTCAGGTTCACGAGCACGAGCGTCACGCTGTCGGGCCCGATACGCTCCACCAGGGCACCCACGTCCGGCGGCAGGCCGGCGCGCCTCTGCTCGGGATCGAAGTACCTGAACTGGGCGTGCAGCGGCAGCGGCCCGTGTGTCGAGCCTCCCGGGTCCGCCGCGCCCATGGTGAGATTGATCAGCGCCGTCGTCGAAACGGGATTCGCCCCGAGGTAGCCGCTTGAGCGGAGCCGGCGGGCCGCCTGACGCACTTCGTCCATCCCGTCCTGCAGGGCGACGAGCGGGTAGCCCGGATCCTTGCCATCGAGGAAGTCGACCCAGCGAAGGTCCGGGTGAAAGCGCATCGCCCCCGTCCTCGGAACATCCTCCGGTGCAGGGAGGCGGGCACGGTCCGCCGGACGCAGTCCGCCCCACATGTAGATGTCGAGCAGCACGTTGACCTGATTGCCGAGCGCCCCGGATGGTGGCCCGGCGATCGGCGCGTAGCCGTACCACCCGTCATCCCCGTAGTAGCGCGGCAGCTCGACCTTGCCGTTCACCACCCGCTTCGCCGCGAACAGGTTGTCGAGCTGACGCCGCAGCACGCCGGTATAGGCCTGGTCTCCCGTCAGCAGGAGCGCGATGCCGAACGCCTCCGGCGGCCCGCGGAGCGTGTAGTTGCGCACGCCCTCGTCCGGGGAGTTCCAGCCGAAGACGCCGTCGTACCACTTGCCGCCCCACTCACCGCCGATCGTGCCGTCGAGTCCGATGTTCGACGGGATGTTCCCGCCGTTCGCCGCGATGCGATCCTTCCACGCATTCACGTATTCGAGGATCCAGTCCCGATACTTCTTCTCGTGGGTCAGCATGTAGGCGTGGAACGGCAGCATCGTCACGTTGAGGTTCAACGGATGATCGCCGCGGATGTTCGTCGCCTTCCTGAACCGCGTTCGTCTGGAGGAGCTCGGATCCACCTCCGGGCCAACGGGTCCGTCCCAGTCGTCCGCCGTGGCCGGAGTCAGCTTCGGACCCGAGCTTCCGTTGAAGAGGCTGCGGATGATCCGGTGCTCGGGATCGTAGTTCTTCGCGCGCGCGTCCTCGTTCATGTAGAAGCCCGAGAAGCGGCGGAGTCGCTCGAGGTAGTTCGGATCGTCGGGCCGGCTCAGCCCATAGTAGTAGAACGGCCCCAGTCCTTCGCCGTTGTGCTCCCAGTCGAAGGAGGTCATGAACTCCCGCTGGAAGATGCCGTTCCGGGCCGCTTCCACTTCCGGGATCCGGGCCTCGGTGAACTGCTGGAGGTATCCCTCCCAGGCCTTCGACCACGTCTCGATGATGGAGTCGTCGCCCCCGAGGGCGTGGGCCAGGGGCCAGTTCCGGATGTTCTCCATCAGGTCGTCGGGGCCGTTGCCGACGCCCCAGGCGGGGGTGATGGGGAAGAAGCCGCGCTCGTCCAGGACCGTCTTCGCGTAGAGCCGGACCCCGTCCCCGTCCATGCGGAGGAGCCTGCGCTCGGCCAGGGCCCAGTCCGGGGCCGCGAGGGGCGTCTCGATGACGATCGTCGTGCCGTGGGCGTCCACGACCGCCGAATCGGTCGGCGGCGGCGGCGCGCCCCGGCGGCCGGTCGGCCCCTGCCCCGCCGCTGCGCCGCTCCAGAGAACGGAGCCGAGTGCCGCCATGGCACCGGCGGCGAGGAGCCGCCTCCGCCGGGACGCGCGAGGGGGCGCCGTCCGGGGCGCCGTCCCACGCGCCCCGGACGCCATGCCTTTCGGGGCCATCGCTGCCTAGAACGAGTTCTGGGTGATCTGGCCCGGTGCCACGTCGATCTCGCGCTGCGGGATCGGATAGAGCAGGCGGATGTCCGCTTCCGTGTACCCCATGTCCGCCAGCGGCTGGAAGTTCGCCATCACCTGCTTTGCCACGCCGAAACGGAGCAGGTCGGCCCACCGCTTCATCTCGGTGATGAACTCCAGCTTGCGCTCGAAGAGCAGCTTCTCCGTGAAGGTGCCGGGCGTGTTCGCGTCGATGGGAGTCACGCCGGCGCGCTGCCGGACCTGGTTGATCAGGGCGTACGCCTCCGGGCCCTCGCCCTTGGCCTCGGCGAGCATGAGCAGGACGTCGGCGTAGCGGAAGACCGGGAAGTTGTTGTCGGCGTCGCCGGGTCCGAACGGCGTGCTCGCCCACTTCTTCACGTACACGGTGCTGTCGGTGTCCAGGGCGAACGTCCCGCCCCAGCCCCGCTCGTCGTTCTCCGGGATCCCGTACTCGACGTCGTAGATGTTCTCGATCCCCGGCGAGAGCGTCTGGGGCGCGTTGCCCGCGCCCACGCCGCCGAATCCGCCGAACGGCGTGTAGTAGTCGGTGAACTGGCTCCCGGTCCCGGTCCCGCCCGCCTTGTACTGCAGCTCGAAGACGGACTCGGCGTTGTTCTCGTTGGCGACGCCCCACAGGTCCGCGTAGTGGGCGAGCAGGTGGTACTGACCCGAGTCCACGACCCGCTGCAGCGCCGTCGCCGCCAGGGCCTTCTGCCCGCTTGTCAGGTAGACCAGTCCGAGCAGGGTGTTGGCAGCGCCCTTGGTGGCCCGTCCGACGTTGGTGGCGTCGTAGGAGAGGGGCAGCAGACCCTGCGCGGTCTCCAGGTCGCCGGCGATCTGGTCGTACACCGCGCTGGCCGGGACCTGGTTCAGCTCCACCTGCGCGGTGGTGGCAGGCTCGAGCTGGAGCGGGACGTTGCCCCACAGCAGGGCCAGATGGTAGTAGAAGAGCGAGCGAATGAAGAGCGCCTCACCCTTGATCCGGTTCGCGACCGCCTCGTTCTGCAGGTTGCCGATCCGGTCCAGGATCAGGTTGCACTGCGCGATGCCGTGGTACGCCGTCGTCCACGGCGTGGCGAGCTCATTCTGCGTCGCCTGCTCGGTGAAATGGGCGAGCCGGTAGTAGACCTCCGCCAGGCCGGTCGATCCGCCGCCGCTCATGGTATTGTCGGAGCGCATCTCCTCCAGCAGGGAGTACGACCGGTTGTAGGCTCCGTTGCTGGCGAGCGTCGCGTAGGCCCCGTTGATGGCCGTCGCGAAGTCCGACTCGCTCTTGTAGAAGTTCTCCACGTTCCGCTTCGAGATCGGGCTGAGCAGCGTGAAATCCTGACTGCACCCGACCAGGAGCAGGCCCAGAGAGACCGTCAGAACGGCGATTTTCCCATGCTTCATGGTGGCACCCGTTTGCGTGGGTCGAGCCCATGTGGGCGGGGACCCGGCCGGATCCCCGCCCCCCGGCGAGGTTGCTACATTCCGATTTCGGCACCGAACTGGAACGCCCGCATCAGCGGATACGCCCCGTAGTCCTGGCCCGGCGTCAGACCGCTCGATAGGACGCTGACCTCGGGATTCCAGCCCTCGTACTTCGTCCAGATGTGGACGTTGTTCACGGACCCGAAGAGGCGGATGCTCCTGGGCGCCCGACCGAAAAAGACCCCCCGGACCAGGTTCGGGGGCATGTTCCAGGAGAGGGTTATCGACTTCAGGTTCACGTACGATCCGTCCTCGACCTGCAGGCTGGAGGGCCGGTCCGAGTATCCGTGGTCCTCCCGGTCGGGGGCGGGGACCTTCCCGTTGCCGGGCTGGTCCGGGGACACGTACATCCCCTTGAACTCGGACAGGTAGCCGTTGAAGTTGCCCTGATGGGTCAGGTGCCGACGCGTCAGATTCAGGATCTCACGGCCGGAAACGCCCTGGACGAAAGCGCTGACCTCGACGCCCTTCCAGGTGAAGCGGTTGGTGACGCCCCAGGTCAGGGCCGGGTTGTAGCTGCCGATCTCCGTCCGGTCGGCCTCGTCGATCACGCCGTCCCCGTTGATGTCCTTGAACCTCACGTCGCCGACGGCGACGTCCCCCATCTTGTCCACCGGCCCGTTGTCGATCTCCTGCTGGCTCATGTAGATCCCGTCCGCCACCCAGCCCCAGTAGGCGCCCACCTCGCCGCCGAGCTCGGTGATGTGCCGGATGCCGGCCACCCCCGTCGCGAGGATCGGGTCGCCCTCGGGCCCCAGCGCCAGGACCTTGTTCTTGTTCGAGCCGAAGCTGAAGTCGGTCGACCACTGGAAGTCTCCCACCAGGTTGCGGGAGGTGATCTGCGCCTCGAACCCCTTGTTGCGCACCTTCCCGATGTTCGTGAGCACCGTCGCGAATCCCGTCGCGGACGGGATGTTCACGTCCAGCAGCAGGTCCTTGGTGGTGCTGACGTAGTAGTCGAAGCTGCCGTAGAACCGGTCCCCCAGGAAGCCGAAGTCGACGCCCCCGTTCACCTGATTGGTCGTCTCCCAGGTCAGGTCCCGGTTCCCCAGGGTCTCCAGGTCGGCCCCCGGCACGACCGTGTTGCCCAGCACGTAGGGCGAGCTGGTCACGAGCCCGATGGAGCCGTAGTTGGGGATCGAGAAGTTGCCGGTGACGCCGTAGCTGAGGCGGGGCTTGAGCTGGCTGATGAACGTCACCCCGCGCATGAAGGGCTCCTCCGTCACCTGCCATCCGAGCGACACCGAAGGGAAGTATCCCGTCTGGTGGCCCCAGCCGAAGCGCGACGAGCGGTCGGACCGAATCGTCGCCGTGAGCAGGTATCGGTCGAGGAGCGTGTAGTTCAGGCGGCCGAGGGCCGAGACGAGGGACCATTCGGACTGGTCCTGGTCGCCGCCCGAGATCTCCCCGCCGTTGATGGTCCGGACCTGGTCGTCGGGGAAGTTGCGGGCGATCACGTTCTTCGTCTCGTCGAACTGATGCTCCGCGGTGTAGCCGACGAGGAAGTTGAACGTGCTGGATCCGAGCTTCTTCGAGTAGTTGGCCGTGTTCTCGATCAGCCAGTGATAGCTCTGGCCGGCGAATGCCTGGGCGTACGGGTCGGGGGTCGTCCGCCCGCGATACTGCAGCCGGGTTCCCTGGTAGAAGTCCCGGTTGGTCGTCTCGTAGTCGTACCCGAAGAGGAGCTTGTAGTTGAGGTCGTCGAGGATCTTGAGGTTGCCGGACAGGTTTCCGAATACGCGGTTCGTCTTGAGCCTGTCGTCGATGTAGTCCCGCGCGGCGAGGGGATGGTTGCTGCTCGTCATCCCGTTGCCGAGGCTGTTGATGCTGTACGCGCCGGACTGCAGGTAATTCCCCTCGTCGTCGTAGATCCTCGATACGGGGGACGCCACCATGGCGGAGTAGATGATCCCCGGGGGGTTGCCGAAGTACGGCGCGTTGGCCGACTTGCGCTTGTTGTCCGAGTAGGCGGCGTTCACGTCCACGTTCAGCTGCAGCCGCTCCGTCGCGTCCACGGTGACGTTGCTGCGAAGCGCCAGGCGCGAGAAATCGGAGCCCTTGATCACCCCCGACTGGTCCAGATACGAGCCCGAAACGAAGTAGGAGAAGTTCTCGCGCCCCGCCGCGTACCGACGCGTCGTAGTTCTGCAGGGCCGCCTGATCCAGGACCGCGCTGAGCCAGTCCGTGTTCGTCCCGTCCCAGTTCACCATCGCCTCGGGAATCAGCTCGTTCCCGCTCGCCCCGTGCTCCGCCCGCCCCGCGTTCGTGTCGGGGTTGTACTGCGGGTTGTAGTTGGGACTGTTGGGATTCAGAGGATCGAGGGACCGGATGTAGGCGTTGTTGCGGGAGAGCTTCACGTACTCGATCTGCTGCGCCGCGTCCATGAGCTCCGGACGGTGGAATACCGACTGTACGCCGCCGTACGCGCGGAAATGCACGTCGGGAGCCGCGCCCCGGATGCCCCGCTTCGTCGTGATCAGGATCACGCCGTTCGATCCGCGCGACCCGTAGATCGCCGCGGCCGCGGCGTCCTTCAGCACCTCGACCTGCGCGATGTCGTTGGGGTTCAGGTTCGCCAGCGGGTTCTGCCGGACGACGCCGAAGTTCGGGTTCTGCGAACCGATCTCGCCCTCGAGGTTCTCGTTCATCGAGTACGGGACGCCGTCGATCACGTAGAGCGGCTCCGTGCCCGCCGAGATCGACCCGCGTCCCCGGATCAGGACCTGCGGCGCCGCACCGGGCTCGCCCGAGGATTCCGCCACGTTCACGCCGGCGAGGCGCCCCTGCAGCGCGGTCTGGATGTTCGGCGTGACCGTCGCGTTGGCGATGTCCTCCCCCTGGACCGACGTGACGGCTCCCGTCACGTTCCGCTTCACCTGCGTCCCGTACCCGACCACGACCAGCTCGTCGAGGGCCAGCGCCGACTTGCTCAGGACGACGTCCTGGACGACCGGCCGCGCCGCCGTGACGGTGACCGTCCGACGCTCCGTTCGGTAGCCGAGACTCTGGAAGACGACGACCTGCTGGCCCACGGGCACGCCGGCCAGCGCATAGTGCCCGGCGGCGTCCGTGAGCGCGCCGATGCTCGTCCCCTCGACGAAGACCTGGGCGTTCGCGAGAGCCGTCCCCGATTCCTCGATCGTCACCGTCCCGGTGATTCGACCCTGCTGCCCCTGTAGCGGGGTGACCCCTGCGATGCCGGCGATCATCAGCAAGCCGGTCCAGACTCGCACGCTCATTCGCATCTTGCCTCCGGGGGTTGATCATCCTCGCGCCGCGGGACCGGCGAGCCTCGAGGCGGCGAACTCGTCGAGCCGCCGCCGGCCCATTCAAACCGGTTCAATGAGGGAATCCCCGACGGGGCGGATCTTACCAACGGGCGGGTGAAGCCCCCTGCGAAGGGGGCCTGGAGGGGTGAGGAGATGGAGGGCCGAACCGGGTCTGGACTAGCGCGGCGCCCGGACCGTCGTGATGACGACCACGCCGTTGGCGCCCCGGCTCCCGTAGATGGCGGTCGAGCCCGCGTCCTTGAGGACGTCGATTCGCGTGACGTCCCGCGGGTTCACTCCCAGCAGCGCGGACCCGGTCGGACCGTTCATGATCTGACCGTTGATCACGTACAGCGGCTCGGTGCTGCCCGAGAAGGATGGCGTGCCCCGGATCTGCAGCGAGATGCCGCCGTCGGGATGGTGCACGACATGCACTCCGGCCATGCCCTGGACCAGGTCTTCGAAGCTCGTGACCTCACGGTTGAGGTCCCTCGCCCGGACCGACGAGACCGATCCCGTCAGCTCGTCCGGGTCCTGGGTGCCGTAGCCGACGTGGACCGAGTCGTCCGACGCCGCCTGCGCGTCCGACCCGCCCGCGGGCGGAGCGGACGCGCAGCCCGCCGCAAGCGAGGTGGACAGGAGAACGATGGACACGTACAGCACGGAGCGGGACGTCTGTGGCTGCATGATGGTCTCTCCTTCCACTGCCTGAAAGGCAAACCTCACGGTCCCCATTCCCACTCGGTACCCGACGGACGACCGACGGGTTCTGCGGCCCGAAGGGGTGCCGAAGACGCCTTCGCCCGGGCCCAGGGCCGATTCCTGGTCGTCGTCACGTCCACTGCCAGTTCCGAGCCGGCGCAGGTCCATGGGTGTCGAGGTCCGGCGTTCGCGCATCTCCCTTGACGGTCCCCGGCGGTGCGAGCATCTTTCTCCCAGCCATCTAGGTATAGACGTCTGGGGGAAACCATGACGCGCAACAAGGACGTGCTGCAGGGGACGCTCGCCATGCTCGTGCTGCGCACGCTGGCCGTGTCCGGGGCGATGCACGGCTACGCGATCACGCAGGAGATCCACGCCCGGTCGGCCAATCTGCTGCGCGTCGAGGAGGGCTCCCTCTACCCGGCGCTGCACCGGATGGAGCAGGAGGGATGGCTGAAGGGGAGCTGGGGCCGAACGGAGAAGAACCGCCAGGCGCGGTTCTATACGCTGACGCCGGCGGGGCGCCGGCAGCTGGAGGCGGAGCGGGAGAGCTGGGAGCGCCTGACGGAGGGAGTGGCACGCGTGCTGGCGTACGCCTGAGCGGAGCGGACCCATGGCCTGGTACCGGCGGATCTGGAACATGATGCGCGGCGAGCGTCTCTCGGGCGACGTCGCACGTGAGCTGTCCTTCCATCTTGCGGAGCTCGCGGACGAGCTGGAATCGCGGGGGATGAGCCGCGAGGCGGCGGAGCGGGAGGCGGAGCGTCGCTTCGGCAACCCCGTGCTGCAGAAGGAGCGGACGCGGGACGTGGACGTGGTGGTCTGGCTCGAGTCCCTGGGTCGGGACGTGCGCCTCGCCGCGCGCGGGCTGCTGCGCTCGCCGGGCTTCGCGGCGGTCGCGGTGCTCTCCCTCGCGCTGGGGATCGGCGCGAACACGGCGATCTTCAGCCTCACCAACGCGCTGCTCCTGAAGTCGCTCCCGGTCCAGCACCCCGAGCGCATCGTAAAGCTTACGATGGGCGAAGACGACGACTACTTCACGAACCCGCAGTGGGAGGAGATCCGGGACCGGCAGACGGTATTCTCGGGCGTGCTGGCGCACGGCACGCGGCACCTGAACCTGAACGCCGGCGGGCTGGCGCGCCGGGCGCAGACGTCCGTGGTGAGCGGCAGCTTCTTCGGGACGCTGGGCGTGCAACCCGCGGCGGGGCGCCTCTTCCAGCCGTCGGACGACGTGCGCGGCTGCGGGGGCTCCGCGGTCGTGAGCGCGGGCTTCGCGGAGCGGGAGTACGGCTCGGTCGCAGCGGCGGTCGGCAAGGTGCTGTCGCCGGAGGGGCATCCGTTCCCCATCATCGGCGTCACGGATCCGGCGTTCGCGGGCATCGAGGTGGGCAGCTCCACGGACCTCTACCTGCCGCTCTGCACGCTCGCGATCACGGAGAACGACCCGGCCGCGCTCGACGCGCGCTCGCGCTGGTACCTGCAGGTGCTCGGACGGCTGAAGCCGGGTGTGAGCGCCGGGCAGGCCGGCGCCGCGATGCGGGCGGCGTCGCCTGCGGTGTTCGAGGCGACGGTGCCGACGGACTGGCCGGCGGACGACCAGGCCTCCTATCGAGCCCGCACCCTCGACGTCCAGTCTGCGGCGACGGGGCTCTCACCGCTGCGCGAGAGCTACGGCCGGGCGCTGCTGGTCCTCATGGCGATCGTGGGCGTCGTGCTGCTCATCGCGTGCGCGAACATCGCCAACCTGCTGCTGGCCCGGGCGGCGGCGCGGCAGCAGGACAGCGCCATCCGTCGGGCGATCGGCGCCGGACGCGGGCGCCTGGTCCGGCAGCTCCTCACCGAGAGCCTGATGCTGTCGCTGGTGGGGGCGGCGGCCGGCGTGCTGTTCGCCGTGTGGGCGAGCCGGCTGCTCGTGCGCTTCCTGGCCTCGGGCGAGCGCGACGTCTGGCTGAACCTTTCCCTGGACGGCCGCGTCCTCGGCTTCACGATCGCGGTGGCGGTCCTGACGGGCGTGCTGTTCGGCATCGTGCCCGCGCTCCGCTCGTCGCGCGCCGACCCGCAGGACACGCTGCGCGGAGGCGGTCGCGGCTTCGTGGGTGGACGGCCCCATCGCATGGGGCGGGCGCTGGTCGTCGCGCAGGTGGCGCTGTCGATGGCTCTGATCGCGGCCGCCGGGCTGCTGCTCGGCACGTTCCGCACGCTCTCCACACTCGATCCCGGATTCGACCGTGAGGGGGTGCTCATCGTCGACGCCGACTTCGCAGGCGCCGACATGACTCCCGAGCGCCGGGAGGCCGCGCGCGCCGAGGTGCTGCGACGGCTGCGGGGCGCGCCGGGCGTGGCGTCGGCGAGCGTCGCCAAGCTGACTCCGGTCAGCGGCACGTCCTGGAACGAGGAGGTCGACGCGCCGGGCTTCGAGGCCCAGGACCGGATGGACGCCCTCGCCTTCATGAACCAGGTCGCGCCGGGCTACTTCGCCACCATGGGGACCGCTCTGCTGCAGGGCCGGGACTTCGCTTCGGGCGACGGCGCCGGATCGGCGCGCGTCGCCATCGTGAACGAGGCGTTCGCCCGCAAGTTCTTCGGCTCCGCGCCGGCCCTCGGCCGCACGTTCCGCACGGGCCGGGGCGAGCGCGCCAGCGAGCCGATCACGGTGGTCGGCGTGGTGCAGAGCGCGAAGTACCGCTCGCTCACGGAGGACGCGCCGCCGACTGCATACATCCCGTTCGGCCAGGGGGAGAGCTGGGGGACGGCGTACTCCTTCGTCGTGCGCGGGACGGGCCGGCCGTCCGCCCTCGCCGCCGGCGCGACGGGGGCCGTCACCGGCGTCGACCCGAGCGCGTCCGTCGACCTGACCACCATGGGCGACCGGCTCTCGGCCTCCCTCGTCCGCTCGCGCCTGCTCGCGTCCCTGTCGGGCTTCTTCGGCCTGCTCGCGCTGCTGCTCTCGGTCATCGGGCTCTACGGCACGATGTCCTACTCCGTGACCCGGCGCCGGGGGGAGATCGGCGTACGCATGGCCATGGGCGCGGCCGCGCGTCAGGTGGTGCGCATGGTCTTCGGCGAGGCGAGCCGCCTCGTGGCGGCCGGCATCGTCCTCGGCCTCGCCATCGCCCTGGCCACGACGCGATTCCTCGGCACCTTCCTCTACGGGCTCGACGCCACCGATCCGACCGTCATGGCCCTCGCCGCCCTCACCCTCGCGGCCGTCGCCGCCGGCGCGGCCATGCTGCCCGCCCTGCGCGCCGCCCGGCTGCCGCCGATGGCGGCGCTGCGGCAGGAGTAGGGAGGGCGCACTCCGCCCCGGTGCAGGGTCCCCCTTCCCCGCCGCCGGCGCGTCCGCCCACGGGACGACGCATCCCGCATCCGTACAATCCCTGCGGCGGCACGGGCCGGCGCCTCGCCGCCCCAAATCCGCACGCGTGAGCGACTTGGCACGCGCACAGGGGGCCGGCTCGACTCCTGCGCGGGGGGAGATTCGTTTCCCCCTTTCGGCGAGTCGCCCATGTCCGGCTTCCTGGCGTTGGTACGCCGTACCCTTCGCTCCCTGGCTCGCACGCCCGGATTCGCGCTGGCGGCGGTCGTGACGCTCGCGCTCGGCATCGGCGCCAACACCGCCCTGTTCAGCCTCGTCGAGGCGACGCTCCTGCGGCCGCTGCCGTACGCGGCGCCCGAGGGCCTGGTGGCGCTGTGGAGCAGCTGGAGCGACTTCCCGCAGACCTGGGTCTCCTACGACGAGTTCGAAGCCTGGAACGCGCAGATCCACTCCTTCCAGTCGCTGGGACTCTATTCCGAAGGCGCGGCGAGCCTGACCGGCGGCACGGAGCCGGAACGCATCCGGATCGGCCGGGTCGACGCCTCCGTCCTCGATATCCTCGGTACTCCCCCCGTACTCGGGCGGACGTTCACCCCCGACGAGGACCGCCTCGGCGGCGCCGACGTCGTCCTGATCGGCTACGAGCTCTGGCAGCGGCTCTTCGCCGCGGATCCCATCCGTCCTCGGCCGCACGCTCGAGGTCGACGGAGCGCCACGAAAGATGATCGGCGTGATGCCGAGCGGCTTCCTGCTGCCCGTCGACTACGGCGCGCTCGGCGCGACCCAGGCATGGCTGCCCCTGCGCGCCGACGCGGCTTCGGACGCGGCCTTCCCGGGACCGGGCTTCCCCGCCGGAGGCGGCAGCCACGGCTTCTTCGCCGTCGCGCGACTCCGGCCGGGAGTCACCGCGGCCGCCGCGGGCCAGGAGCTGCGTGCGTGGAGCCGCCGCATGACCGCGGAGGACCTCTACCCGAAGAACTGGAACTACGTCGCCACCGCCGTGCCCATGTCCGACCAGGCGAGGGGCGGCATCCGGCAGGTGCTGTGGGTGCTCTTCGGGGCCGTGTCGCTGGTGCTGCTCATCGCCTGCGCCAACCTCGCGGGGCTGTTCCTCGTGCGTGGCGAGCGGCGACGCCGCGAGTTCGCGGTCCGCAGCGCGCTCGGCGCCGGGCGCGGTCGGCTGCTCCGCGGGTTCGTCGCGGAAGCGGCGATCGTGGCCGTGGCGGGCGGATGCCTGGGCGTGTACCTCGCGTCGATCCTCGTCTCCGCGGTCCCGCACTTTGCGCCCACGTCGCTCCCGCGCATCGCCGAGGCGCGCATCGACACCTCCGTGCTGGCCTACACCCTCGGCGCGAGTCTCCTCAGCGTGCTGCTCTTCGGCCTCCTGCCCGCGCTCCGGTCCACGCGTGTCGCGCCGGGCGAGGCCTTGAACGAAGGCGGTCGGGGCGGCACGTCCGGCGCTGCCCGCATGGGCATCCGGCGCGGTCTCGTGGCCGCGCAGGCGGCCATCGCCGTACTCCTCACCGTCGGCGCGGGGCTGATGGTGGAGTCCGTGTCGCGACTGCTCGCGATCGACCCCGGCCTGCGACCGGACCACGTGCTGACGATGCAGCTTTCCGCCCCGTCGGCGATGTACGGAAGCAGCGCCGACGTCGTCCGCTTCTTCGGCGCCGTGCGCGAGGAGGTCGGGACCGTCCCGGCGGTCCGCGCCGTCGGCGCCGCGAGGCTGCTGCCGCTCGCGTCCGAGATGGGAGACTGGGGCATTGCGGTGGAGGGCTACACGCCGCCGCCGGAGGAGTCGACCACGGCGGAGTGGCAGGTGGTCACGGCGGGCTACTTCGAGGCGGCCGGACTGAGGCTCGCGGAGGGGCGGCTGCTGGACGAGCGGGACGGGATGGAGGCGCCCCTCGCCATGGTGATCAGCGAGCGTCTCGCGGAGAAGTACTTCGCCGGACGGGACCCGCTCGGCTCCCACATCCGGATCGGGGGACGCGACGCGCCTGGATACACGGTCGTCGGCGTGGTCGGTGACGTACGGCACAACGCGCTCGACGCCGAGGTCAAGCCGACGTTCTACGCGACGCAGGCACAGTTCGCCGTCTCCCCCGGCTTCGCGCCGCGCACCATGAGTCTGATGGTCCGCACGGCAGGCGATCCCCGACTCGCCGCCGGCCAGATCCTGCGCGCGATCCGGGGGGTCGACCCGCGCCTGCCCGTCTCGGAGGTCCGCACGATGCAGCAGGTCGTGGAAGCGTCGATCGCGAGCCCGCGCTTCGGAAGGCTGCTGCTCGGGGCCTTCGCGGCGCTGGCGCTGCTGCTCACGATCGTCGGGACCTACGGCGTCGTCGCCCAGGTCGTCGCGATGCGGCGGCGTGAGATCGGCATCCGCATGGCCGTGGGCGCCAGTCCGACCCGCGTCGTGCTGCACGCAATGCGATCGGGCCTGCAGCCGGCCGCGTTCGGGGTCGCCGTCGGGATCCTTCTCGCGCTGGCGCTCGCGCGCGTGCTCGCGGGACTCGTCTACGGCGTCGCGACCCGCGACCCCCTGACGATCGCCCTCGCCGCCGCGACCGCCCTCGCGATCGCGACGCTGGCGAGCCTCGTCCCCGCTTCGCGGGCGGCGCTCGTCGACCCCGCCAGCTCGCTGCGGGAGGAGTAGCCCCGCGGCGCTCCGCTATTTCACGAGGAGTACGACTGGACGCCGATCGCGCTGAAGTCCCCTCCAGCTATTCCGGCGCCCAGCTACCGCAGGCATCGTCATGGGTTACGTTGTCGCCGAGCTCCGGCGCTCCTACCTTTTCCGGAGGGGGTAATGGCATGGAGGCCCATACGGCTGGACGACGCTGGACCTACTCCGAGTTCGCGCGGCTGCCGAGTGAGGGCGGAACGCGTCACGAGATCGTCGCCGGCGAGCTCGTCGTGACGCCCGCGCCGAGCCCGCGCCACCAGCGTATCGTACGCAGACTGGTCGTGCTCCTTGACGAGTTCGTCCAGACGCACGACCTCGGAGAGGTCTTCCCCGGGCCCGTGGACGTCCTCCTGGCCGAGGGGGACTACCTGGAGCCGGACGTCCTGTTCGTGCGGCGCAACCGCCTCCCGATCGTGACCGATAGAGGGATCGAAGGGCCGCCGGACTTCGTCGTCGAAGTCGCTTCACCGTCCACGAGTGACCGTGATCGCGGGGCCAAGGTGGAACGGTATCGGCTGTTCGGCGTGCCCGAATACTGGATCGTGGACCCCGACGCACACAGCATCGACGTCTGGTACCTGGCCGAGGGGGCCCTCCAACCGATGACGCGCCTGGGCGGCGAGCAGGGTTGGGCGCCGAACTCGGACGCCGATCCCGTCCTGTTCGTCGATCTCGAGGAGCTTTTCGCCGGGACGTAACGCCCTGGCCAGCCGTTGCCTCGCAGGCGCCCGCTACTTGACGCGCGCGTTCTTCACGATCGCCCGGGCGGTCTTCTCGCCGATGCCGGGGATGTGCGTGATGTCGTGCTCGCTGTGGAACCTCCCGCCGAGCTCCTGGTCGCGGTACTCGATGATCTTCTTCGCGGTGGCGGGGCCGATCCCGAACACGCCGTCCAGCTCCTCGGCGGAAGCCCGGTTCAGGTCCACCTTGCCGGCCGCCGTGGCGGCGCCGCGCTCCCGGGCGCCGGACCGCCCACCCGGCTCGCCTGCCCACTCGGCGCTGTCGTTCTCCTCGGCCGTGTCGCGGCTGATCAGCTTGTTGAAGCTGCTCTGCCCCCCATCCGCCAGCGTCTCCTGATAGAGGAGGACCAGGCCGCTGCGGTCGAACTTGTCGAACCACTCCTCCCACGTGATCTCCTCGAGCGAGTCGCCGCCCGAGTAGCCGGGAAAGTCCAGCCGGATCAGGCCGGGATCGTCCTCCGTGTGCGTGGACTTCACCGTCGACGGCTTCCCGTTCCGCTGCTCCGCCCAGGAGCGGATCCGGTCGTGGTCCGTCGTCATGTATCGTTCTCCTGCCATGCTCGCCTCCTCTGCCGGATTGCGACGTCGCCGCAGCCTGTCGCGCGGATCGTCCGCGTGCCGACGCAGCCCCGTACGTGCCCGAAAAAAGGCGGCCCCGGGATGCCTCCCGCGGCCGCTTCGCGAATCCTGTAACGTGTTCTGCGCAAGTGCCTTGCCACCGCCGATGCCGTCCTCGAACGGCCGGTGCAGGCCGAGCGGGCGACCGGGTGGATAGCGCCTACTCCCTCTCCAGCTCCATCACCCAGATGTCGCTCTGGGGATCGGCGACGGTGAAGTACAGCGTGCGCCCGTCCGTCGCGAATTCCCGGCGCAGGGACGGCCGGGATGGATCGTCGAAGCGGACGAGCAGCCGGGGTGGGCCGCCGGACACGGGCACCGACCAGATGCTGGCGCGGTACTCGGCGTCGAACGCCTTGTAGTAGATCGTCCGGCTGTCAGGCGACCAGTAGGCGAAGTCCGGCCCCGGTGCGTGACTCACCTCGGCGCTTTCCACCAGGGTGCGATCGCCGCTGCCGTCGGCGAGCATGAGGTGCAGGGCGCCGCCGCGGATGTAGGCGATCCAGCGCCCGTCGGGCGAGCAGGACGGGTCCGTGCCACTGGCCGTGAGCCTGCGCGGGCGGCCCCACGGCGCGCCCCGGCGCGGCCGGCTCACGCTCCAGATCCCGTCGGGGGTGGCTGTCCAGGCCTCGTAGACGATGGTGTTGCCGTCGGGCCGGAAGTCCGGGTTCGACTCGTCGAGGTCGGCGAAAGTGATCTGCTGCGGGTCGCTGCCGTCGGCGCTCATCACGAAGACGTGGCGCACGCCCTCGCGGATCGAGTGGTAGGCGATCTCCCGCCCGTCCGGGGAGAAATCCTGCACGTACTCCCCGGCGGGGTTCGTGGTGAGCTGCTCGGGCGCGCCGCCCTCCGCGGAGACCTTCCAGATGTCGCCGTTGCCGCTGCGGTTCGAGTCGTAGGCGAGCCACCTGCCGTCGGGAGAGAGAGCGATCCCTTCGATCGTCTCGTTGCCGAACGTCATCTGTCGCGCGTCGGCCAGGGACGCCACGCCCGAGCGCGGCACGGGCAGCGCCCAGATGTGCGAGTAGCTCGTGAAGGAGGAGTAGGCGAGCAGCCGGCCGTCGCGAGAGAGATCGATGCCGTGCGCGTTCAACCCTGACGTGATGCGCTCGGCGGAGTCGGCGGGCTCGCCCTGCCGGTTCACCCGGATCCGGTAAACGTCGCGGGTGCCGTCGCGGCCGGAGACGAATAGCAGCGAGCGGCCGTCGGGCATCCAGACGGGGCTCACGTCCAGGGACTCGCCGGAGGTGAGACGGTGCGTGTGCCCGTCGGCGAGCGTGAGCGTCCAGAGCTCGCTGGGAGCGTCGTTCCCGAGGTGGGCCGTGCCGAGATCGAAGCGCGGGTTGCCCGTCACGAACGCGAGCATTGCGCCGTCCGGCGACCAGCGCAGAGCGTGGGCGTCCGCCACCGTCGCCACGCGGCGTCCGCCGTTCGGATCGTCCGCCGCCGCGACACGGATCGCCACGCCGTAGATGCCCCGCGCCTCGATGAACGCGACGCGCCGGCCGTCCGGCGACCAGGCGCCGGAGATCTCGCCCGCCGGGGTGAGCCGCCGCGGCGTGCCGCCGAGAGCCGGCACCGCGTAGAGCGCGCTCTTGGCGCCGGCCAACGTATCGGCGTCGCCGGTGGAGAGCTCGCGTCCGCCTGCCTGGAACAGCAGCCGCCCCCCGTCCGGCGACCAGGCCGGCGACCTCTGGTGCTCGGCCAGGGCATCGGCGACCTCGATGACACGGCCACCATCCAGTTCCTGCTCGCGGATGCGCATCTCGCCGGGCGCGCCGGCGGCGTAGGCGATGGTCCGCCCGTCGGGCGAGAGCGCGGGGTCGAGCTCCAGCCCCGGAGCCGTGGTGACGTGCACGACCCTGCCCGGGCGCGGCGGCGCCGTCCTCCGCAGCAGCTGCGTGATCTCGACGGCCCCCGTCGCGCCCGCGCCCAGCACGAGGGCGCCGGCGACGAGCGCCGCCAGCAGGCGGACCGGGCGAGGAACGGCGCCGGCGGTGCGGCGGATCCCGGAGGCGCCCACGTCGAAGCTCCACGCCAGAATGAAGGCCGCCGGCAGCCCGACGGCCACCGCGATCACGACGAGCCGCGTCGCCCAGTCCGGGAAACCGAACACGGGAAAGATCGTGGCCGCCACCTGGATGGCGACCCAGCCGCCGATCAGGTAGAGGCCCAGGACGGGCAGGACGCGGCGCCGCTTGAGCTCGGCGAAAAACGAGTCGAACAGGGGCATGCGCTGGCTCACTCCGGGGGTGCCGAATCGCGCCCGCCGAGCTCCACGTCGAGCTCCTGCCGCAGCCGGATCGCGCTCTGCTCCCGCTCGTTCAGCACGGTCAGGTGCTGCCTCGACCAGGAGACGACGCCGAGCAGCGCCTTCTCCACGCGCGGCGCTCCGCGCAGCTCCGCGACCAGCCGCTGCGGGTCGACGGCGGCGCTCGCCAGGACCTGCGATCCGTCGCTCGCGACGCAGAGCTGGCCCTGCACCAGGTGGGCCGCCTCCCGGCGCCGCTCCTCCGGCGGGCACAGCTCCGACTCCTTCACCGCCTGCCAGGCGAGTGGGTCGAGCACGTCCTCCAGCGCGTGGTCGTACCGGTCCCACGTCTGGTCCCTGTACGCGTCGGTGAAGAACTCGAGGGCGTCGAACGACCCGTAGTATTCCACGAGGGAGCGCTTCAGGCGGTCGTTCCGGAGCAGGCGCAGCGAGCCGGTGGCGACCATGTCGCGGAACGTGTAGTCGCGCGGCTGGAAGAGCCGCAGGAACCCGGCGTGGTCCACGTCCTGGACGAACTGCGCCGGATCCGCGGTGCCGCCCGTCGCCCCGCGAAGCACCTCCAGCACCCGCTCGGCGGACGCGATGTAGCCGCGGATGGCGACCTGCTCGTCGTGCAGCCCCTGCGCGTCGGCCGCGACGTCCTCGCGCAGGTTCAGCAGGTAGCGGCGCTCGGTCGCCCGGTCCTGACGGGCCTGGTTCCAGTCGTTGACCCAGAGCGCGAGAAGGATCCCCACCATGACGATGGCGATCTCGGCGAGCACGTGCCGGAGGTCCAGCTTCGGGAAGCGCAGGAGCCGCATCGCGTCAGCGCGGTCCGCCGCCCTGCGCCGACCTCGACGCGCCCGTGATGAACGCCGCGACGTCCTCATGGAGCTGCTTCAGCGTCGGCACGTTCACGTACACCATGTGCCCCGACTCGTAGTAGCGGTAGCGGATGTTGGACTCCAGGTCCTTCGGGATCGGCAGGTGGTGCGTCTCGAACCAGCCCTCGAAGTACGGCGTCGAGACGTCGAAGTAGCCGCCCAGGACCAGGACCCTCATGTCGGGGTTCTGCTTCAGGGCGACGGCCAGGTCGGGCAGCACGTT
>CAVSJO010000004.1:0-77500 GCA_963728445.1 uncultured Gemmatimonadales bacterium
GGCGAGAACCGCTGCCGTCTCGTCTTCGTACCACAGGCGCCACCGGCCCGTGGCTAGGGCTGCGGGCACCACGCGCCAGCGGGGCGGAACGAGGATCAGGGAGACGCCGGCGCGGTCGAGGACGTCCTGCCATCCGGGCTGCAGCAGCATGACGGCCTGGTGCTCACGGAACACCGTGGAACCGTAGAAGTCGGTCTGCCCGTCGATGAACACCTTCTGCTCGGGCCAGGCCCAGAGGACGTAGCCGCCCCAGTCCATGTCGTTGAAGAGGCGGCCGGTCAGGCCGGCGTCACGGGCGGCCGCCACTGCATCCACGGGGAAGCGCTCGCGGTCGAAGTCGGCCCGGATCCAGCCTGGGGTGCCGTCGGGCCGGGGCAGGCCCAGGAGCAGCAGCACGCCCACGAACGCGGCGGCCCACGGGCCCGTCCGGCTCAGGTCCTCGCCTCTCCCGAGCGCCCGGGAGAGATAGCCGGGGCGCGTCGGGAGCTGGAGCGCGAGGAGCGGGAGCGCGCTCACCGCGAAGAGGGCGATGTTGCGGCGGGCCATGAGCGCGAAGGCGGTCGCGACGAGGACGGCCGCCAGGCGGCGCGCCGGCATCGGGCGCCCGGAGCGGGCGAGCAGGATCATCGACCCGAGGAGCACGACCAGGAACGGCCGGGGCCCGATCGTGTGGAAATCCGGCGACAGGTACTCCACCGTGCCGTCCATCACGGCGCCCTCCCGGAACCACGCGAGCACGTGCAGGAAGAGGCGGGGTCCCCCCGGGTTCAGGAGGCAGGCCGCCGCCGCGACGAGCAGGGTGAGCCCGAACCGCCTCGCCGCCGCGCGGTCGCCCTCCGCGACGCTGCCGGCCGCGTACAGGCCGACCAGGATCAGTCCGAACAGGAAGCCCCCGTGCAGGTTCGCCCACAGCACGAAGAGCGCAGCGACCGCGACCGGGCGGAACCGCTCCGCCTCCAGAATGAAGAGCAGCAGCACCACGCCCAGCAGCGTGAATATGTGGGGCCTCGCCGCCCAGTGGACCCAGCCGACGGCGACGCTCGCGAGAGCACCGGCCCCGGCCACCGCCGGCGTGGCGCCGCGCCGGAGCAGGAAGAGGGCGACGAGGGCGTGAGCCGCGGCGAGTACGACGGCCGTGAGCAGGACGACGCCCGGGAGGCCGGCCAGCCGGTGCGCGCCGGCGAAGAGCACCTCGCTCCCCCACTCGAACGGCACGAACGGCGCGCCCGCCCGCGTGTGGGAGTAGCGATCCTGGAAGAACAGGCCGCCGCTCAGGACGTCGGACCCCACGCGCAGGTGGCGGCCGAGGTCCGAGTCGCCCCAGAAGAGCAGGCCGCGAAGCTTCAGCGCCGTGGTGGCGGCCACCGCCACGAAGACGACGTCGGGCAGCGACGGCGCGACGCGCCAGGCCCGGCTCGTCTCCGCGTGCAGCGCACGGGCGATGGTGGCCATCTCCGCCTCAGCGCCCCTGCCCCGTCGCCGACGCCGGCGCCCGCTCGGCGGCTCCCGCGCGCCGCAGCACCACCGCCGTGCTGTCCTCGTACCACCGGCTCCACCCCGGCTCGCGCTCCAGCTCGCCGGCCAGGGCGGAGCGGTCCCCCACCAGGACGAGACCGATGCCGAGGGAGTCCAGCTTCGTGCGCCAGCCGGGCTGGAGCGCGGCGATCTCCTGGTAGACCTTGAAGACCTTCTCCCCGTAGAAGTCCGTCTGCCCGTCGATGAAGACCTTCTGCTCCGGCCACGCCCAGAGGACGTAGCCGCCCCAGCCGAAGTTGTTGTACATGCGGCCGTCGAGGCCCGCCGCGCGGGCCTTCTCCACGGCGGCCACCGGGAAGACGTCCGGCGCGAAGCGGGCGTGACGACCTGCGCGCCGGCGACGCGCCCGCCGTTCAGCAGGAGGGCTACGAGGAGCGCGGCCGCGACGCCTGACCAGACGCCCGCCCGGGCCGTGAGGTCGCCCCGGGCGAAGCCCTCGCGGGCGCCGCGCAGCCAGGACAGCCCGCGCCACGCGCCGTCCAGCTCGACGGCCACGAGGGGCAGCACCGTCACGGCGAAGAGGGGAATGTTGCGGCCGGAGTAGAGCGCGAAGTACGCGTTCGCCAGCAGGACCATGACCGTGGTCCAGCGCAGGCGCGTGCGCGTGGCGCCCAGCGCGCCCACGACGAGCACGAGCACGAACAGGAAGATGCGCACGCTCCCCAGGTGGAAGTCGGGCGACATGTACTCGGTCGTGTTGTCGATGAGGTAGCGCTGCCCGAACCAGCCGAGGACGTGGGCGTAGAGGCGCGGACCGACAGGGTTGGCCAGCACCGAGACGGCGGCGACGGCGAGGGCCAGGGCGTGGTAGCGGAGCCGCGTCCGCGCCGCGGCCGCCGCCCCGGGCATGTCGTCGTCCCGGCGCGCCCGGCGGAGCTCCAGCCCATCGCCCACCAGGAACACGCCGATGAGGACGAGGCCGTAGAGGAAGCCGCCGTGCAGGTTGGCCCACAGGGCGAAGAGCGGGACGAGCCAGAGCAGCCGCCGCCGTCCGGGGGCGCTGCCCTGCCCCGCGGCCGGCTCGAGCACGAAGAGGAGCAGGATGGCGGCGAGCGGCGTGTAGATGTGCGGGCGGGCCAGCCAGTGCACGCACGAGGCGCCCGCGGCCAGGACGCCGACGAGGAGGCCGAGGAGCGGGTCGACGCCGCGACGTCGCATGAACAGGACGACGAGGGCGTAGGTGGCGCCGATGACCAGGCCGTGCCAGATGGCCACGGCCGGGAGGCCGCCGACGCGGTTCAGCAGGGCGACCGTCACCTCGCTCAGCCACTCGTACGGCACGAAGGGCCGGCCGTACATGGTGTGGGAGAACGGGTCGGAGTAGAACAGGCCGCCCCGCTGGAGGATGGTCTCCCCGACCCGGAGGTGGCGGGCGAGGTCGCCGTCCGCGTTCAGGAGGGGCCGGACCCAGACGAAGGGGATGAGTCCCGCCAGCAGCATGAACAGCAGGTCGACGCTGGAGGGCACTCGCGCGCTACGCTTCATCGCTCGTTCGAACTTCCGTGCGTCGGTGGACGGCGCTCGGCGCCGCGTGGCGGCTCTCGCCGGGCCGTTCGCGCGGCCGCGCCGCGCGCCAGGTATCGATCGTGGGGAGTGGGGGCCGGGGATTATGGACCCAATGATAAACACGACTTCCGGTTGCGGCAATCCTCGTCCTCACGGACCTTGACAACAGCGCCGGCGGAGCCTAGCGTTGCTCCTATCCCTGCAGTACTCCTCCCCGAAAGACAACGCATTTCGGATCCGCGTGCGACGACGCCCGACGATACGGCCCCGGCCCCTCGTACGGCGTCCCCGACCGCACTCCGAACCGTACTGCCGAGCGAGCGGCCCCGGGGCCGGCGCACGGCACATGCCCATGGTCACAACCCTCGAGGGAAGAAGAGACGACATGAAGGGCTGCGAAACCAGGAACGGCAGGACCGGTGTGCCGCGCGCGCGGACGCTGGCTCGCGCCGGGGCGCTCCTCCTCGCCGCCGCCACGCTCGGCGCGTGCGAGGCGGACACGCTGTTCCAGACGGGTGAGGACGGCGGCATCGAGACGAACCTGACGCCGCTGTCCGTGGCCGTGCAGACGACCTCGTCGCCGCGCATGGAGCGCACGGACAGCCTGAAGATCGAGGTCCGGGCGACGGACTCCACGGGCAAGCGGGGCGTGGCGGAGGTCGGGGCGACGGCCCTCGTCACCCACGCGGACGGCAGCACGTCCGTGCTGACGCGCTCTTCGACGTACGACGCGGCGAGCACGTCGTCGGCCACGCCGACGTTCGCGTTCGCGCTGCCCATCGCGCCGGGCGACCTGTCGCTGCCCGACACGCTGGGCGTGGAGGCGTACGGCTGGGCGGTGGACGGCCAGGGCAACTGCGTCGCGTCGACCAGCGCGGCCGGGCAGCGGCTGTCGTGCGGGGACGTGAGCGGGGCGACGGTGGCGCTGGACGCCACCGGCCAGACCTCGGACGTCATCGCGGTGCGGGGACAGACGGTCGACCTGCCGTCGGAGGGACGCATCGCGGACGCCATGGTCGACCCGGCGCGCTCGCGGCTCTACCTCTCGAACCTGACCAAGCACCACCTCGAGGTGCTCGACCTCACGACGCACGCGTTCCGGCCCTTCGTCGAGGTCGGCTCCGAGCCGTGGGGCCTCGGCATGAGCCGCAACAACGACACGCTGTTCGTCGCCAACTCCGGCGGGACCAGCATCTCGTACGTGTCCCTCAACGCCCTCACCGAGGACGTGGGGCGGCGCCTGAAGACGCCGAACGAGGTGCTCTACGACGTGACGGTCTCGCTGGACCCGAACTTCAACACGCGCTACCTGCCGCACTACATCGACTTCAGCGACCGGCCGGAGTTCCTGGCACAGGACTATACGGGCCGCATCCTGTACTCGACGCTGCCGACGGAGGTGGCGCCGCTCGGGACGATCCGCTGGGTCGACCCGAACCCGGATCCCGCGTCCTCCACGGACGTGCCGGAGGTGCGATTCCTGTTCACGACGGACGCCATCACCCCGAGCGAGGTCTCCTGGGCCTTCGCCCAGATCGACAGCCTGCACGTGCTCACGGCGTCCGGTCAGGACGACCACGTCCAGCTCTTCGACCACGTGCCGGGACACCCGTCCCAGCTCATCCAGAGCGACGTGCTGCTCATTCCGGAGGCGATCACCAGCATCCGCTCCCGCGGGTCCGACATCATCGCGGCGCCGGGGACGTGGAACACGAACGTGCTCGGCTTCTCGGACACGACGTACGTCAGCCTCTCCGGGGACCGGCACTGGGTAGCGTTCGGTGAGGGCAACCGGGCGCCGGCAGGGCGCATCGTGCTGTTCGACGCCGCGCGCAACCAGGTCTCCCGCGCCATCAGCGTGACCGACCTCGTGAACAACGCGTCCGAGAAGGTGAACGGCGTCGACATCAACTACGACGGCTCGTTCGGCGTCGCCCGCGGCGACCAGGCCGCCTACTTCTTCGATTCCGACCTGCGGCTGCAGGGGGTGTACGAGCCGGGCGTCCCCGGGGGCGCCGGCGCCGCGCTTCAGCCCGGCTCCGTACCCACCCTTCCGAAGTACGCGTTCGTCGGCAGCTCCGAGAACACGGTCAAGGCCATCGACACTACGCACTTCCTGCTGCGGGCCGAGGTCCCGATCCGGGACAACATCGTCGGGCCGCTGCGGGCCTCCGGACCGCTTCCCGGCGAAAACGCCGGCCTGTCCTGCGGTGGGTCGCCCGACCCCGGCTGCATCGTGGCCAAGATCTACGGGATCACCTCCGGCGGCGGAGTCGTGATCGTGAACATTCTCGCAGCCGACCTGCAGTAGGAGGACACGATCATGCGACGCACCATACGAACGCTCGCCGCCGGCGCCGCCCTCGCGGCCGCCGCCCTGCTCTCGGCCGCGCCGGCCGCCGCGCAGGACTACCCCGCCGCCGTGGGCTGGGGTGGTGGCGCTTCCATCTTCACGAATCTCAGCGACGCCGGCCCGCAGGACCTGAAGTTCGAGACGGGCTGGATCGCCAACGTCCACGCCGAGCGCTGGCTGGGCTCGGGCCGCTTCGGCGTCAAGATCGGCGGCGCCATGACGCAGCGCCCGCTGGACGTGGGCAGCGCGTTCACGGTCGGCGACATCCGCACCTGGATGGGGGACGTGACCGCCCTCGTCCGCCTCGCCTCGCCCTCGCCGTACCGCACGGTGGCGCCCTACATCGGCGCCGGCATCGGCGTGGTCAGCTATCAGCTCGGCGAGGGGCCGCGCGTCTCCATCGTGCAGGCCGGCGCGGAATACTCCGGGCACGACGAGAACCAGTTCGCCGCGGTCGGGACCGTCGGGTTCGACATCCTGCCGGGCATCCGCTGGGGCATCCACGACGTGCAGGAGATCGGCTTCCGCCTCGAGGGCGTGGACCGGGTCGCCCTGAAGTCCCCCTTCCGCGGGATCAACAACGGAAGCGATTTCGGGCCCGTCCACAACCTGCAGGTGTCGCTTTCGATCTTCTCGAGCATGGACTGGGTGTTCTGAAGCAGGTCAGGCGCTGCGCGCCCCGGCGCGTAGGACGACAGAGGGCGCGAAGGCGCCCGGGAATGGAGAAGGGCCGGAACGACGTTCCGGCCCTTCTTGCATTCGGGGACACGCCGGGCTCCGGTGGCACGCGCCCCGGGCTCGGCGGCACGCGCGCTCAGCGGGCGTGGACGCGGACCGCGTCCAGGAGGCGGGTGGTCTCGGCGGTGACGACGTCGCCGTAGGTGCGGAGGTCGGAGGGGGCGTGGACGGTAGGGTCGAGACCGTCGTCGGTGACCCAGCGCAGGAGGCGCCCGGATTCCAGCCAGTACTCCTCCCGGGGCGAGACCTGGAGGGCGGGGTTCTCGGCGGAGAAGATGCGCTCCGTGACCAGGAATGGCTCGGCGAGGCCGCAGTAGACCTCCCGGATCAGAGTGCCGCGGCGGCCGCGCTGCTCGGCGACCAGCTTCACGGGCGCGGAGCGGGGGCCGTAGACGCTCACGACGTCGTAGCCGGCCACGAAGCGGAGCGACTCCGAGGGTTCGCGGGCGAGGTCGCGGTCGATGCCCCTTCGAGCGGCGTCCAGACGAGCGATGCGGGGATCGACGATCGCCTTTCCCGGAGCGGACCGGCTCGCCTCCTCGCCTTCCGGCTCAGGAGCGGGATCTGCGCCCGAGCTCCACCGGAGTCCGGACGCAGCGCCCTCGTCCAGGAGCGTGCCCGTGTCGGAGCGGGCGTCCGCGAGGGGGAGGTAGCCGACGCCGAGGACGCCGGCCGCCGTGAGCCTCCGGGGGAGCCCCGGGCCGAACGCCCAGGACCTGATAACATTCGGTTCGGGTCATCGCTCGAATCGAACGCCCAATGTCGCGGGCCGCAACTTCGGCGGGCCGACACTAGACGCCGCGCTCGTCTGCATTGGATCGTGAAGGATGGCGCGCCACGAATCGTTACTCCGTGACATTCCACGTCGCCACCCCGGATCCAGTAACTCTTTGCCCCACAACCTCTTGCCAACTTTCGTCCCGCCGGCACGGAACATGACCGAAGATGGGCCGAACGACCGCCTGCCGTTCCCGGGGCGGGCGCCACACGCGTGCAGAGGCACATTGGAGCGAGCCACGGGGATCCCGGAGCTCTCCCGTCAAGGTGAAGGGGGCGACGACGCGCGGGCGCGGTCTCGGATGGTCGAGGCCGTGATCGTTCTGCTGCTCGTCGTCGTCGTGACGCTCGCCGGCATGTCCGCGCTCGTGGACGTGCCGGTCCGACTGACGAGTCAGGTCCGGGACAGTCTCGGTGCCGTGTTCCAGGGGGACGGGGCGCGGGCCGTGGAGGCGGATCCCGGCGTCACGGCCGACGGCGCGGCCGCGCCGTTGTCAGGGTCCGGAACGGCGGAAACGTCCTCATTGCAGCGGATCATCCCCGCTGCACATATTCTGCGCGACTCCGCTCGGGCCCGGGACAACGGGAGGTGAGGTGAGGATCAAGCGGCGAGGTGAGGGTCAGGCGGGACAGGGGCTGATGGAGCTGCTTCTGCTGCTCACGCTCCTGTCCATCGTGATCATGGTCAGCCTCACGTTCTACGGGAGACAGACCAGCGCCCTCGTCATGAAGGCGGCGGACCGTTTCGGCATCGCCGCAGGAATCCACGCCAGCCCGCCTCCCGCCACCACGACGCCGCCGGCGGGTAGCGGCGGGTCGGGGAACGGCAACAACGGCAATCACGGCAACGGCAACAACGGGAACGGAAAGGGAAACGGTAGCGGGAACGGAAACGGGAGCGGTCACGACGCGTGACGTCGTCCGAACCTCAGCCCTCGCCCGTCAGCACGGAAGCCTGCAGTGCCCGCGCCCAGCGCTTGCGCTGGTCGCCCTCCCTCGGCTTGCCCACCTTGTTCCGCTCGGCGTAGACGTCTCCCAGCACGCGATCGGCGGCTTCGGCGTCGCCCAGCTCCAGCAGGTAGGACCCGATCATCTCGCGGACCTGTGGATTGTCCGTCACCTCGGCCATGATGGCGAGGCGGCGCATGACGAGGTCCTCGACGCCGGCGCGGCGGGCGGCCTCGACGTACTCGCCGATGGACCTGCGGGCGTTCTCCTCGAGCCGCCCGTGGAACGGCAGGTACTGCAGCCCCTCGCCCAGGGCCAGGAAGGCCAGCGTACCGCGGGCGCGGACGACGGCGGGCGAGAGCTCGATGACGCGCCGACAGGTGGCGGCGGCGCTGTCGTAGTAGCCGACGTCCAGGAAGGCGTCGATGGCGTTGCCGTAGTAGCGGAGCGCCCGGTCCGACTCCCCCGCACCGGCGCAGAGGTCACCGGCGCGGCTGTTCAGGAGGGCGACGTAGTCGAGCGTCGCGTCTTCCATCTCCCGCTCCAGACGAGCGAGCTCGTCCTTCAGGGAGCCCGGCACGGAGGGCCCACCCCGTCGCAACGAGGCGATCACGCGATGTAGCATATTGGCAAGCGGATTCAGGGATGGAGAGCGACATTCAATTTACCGCCGCCCGCGTTTCCGGACAAGCGGAAGGTCAGGCGCGAGCGTCTGCGTGAGGTACGGGCGCCGGGACGCGGGCTGCGGGGCGCGGGGCGGGCCGGAGCGGCGAGAGCGTAACGGAGGGTTCCGGGCGAGGGAAACATTGTGTTACGGCGGGCGTTCCGGCAGAGGGGATCGACACGTGTAAACCGTTCCGTGACAGATGGTTGTGAACGGACCGCGCAAGGCACGGGTCTTGACCTTCGTGGTAGCGCCCGGGTGCCTCTCCAGGGAAATGGCGCGGGCCTCACGGCCCGCCTATCTTCCCGCACGTTCCCGAACACGTCACCGGCAATGCCCGGGCCCAGGGGCCGGAACTCCGCGCCAGGTAGCGGAGCCTCAATCCTTCTGCCATCGCTAACGCCCCTGACGGGAAAGAGCGCAGCTGCATCGAAGCTGCATGAGGACGGGAGTCCGAAGCCGGACTGGGAGGCGCTGTTCGAGGCCTCACCCGCCGCCACATGGCTGGTGGGGGAGGACGGGCGTGTGTTCGCGGCGAACGTCGCGGCCCATGACCTGGTGGGCGCGTCGCCGGGCGGGCTGCCGGGCGCGTCCGTCGAGTCGCTGCTGTCGCCGCTGAGCGACGTCGCGCCGCTGCTGGGCCGCCTCGAGCGAAACGGCGTCCTGGAGGACGAGCGGGTGCGGGTCCGGCGGCGGGACGGCAGCGAGCTGGAATGCGCGCTGTCGGCGCTCCGCCTTCCGGCGGGCGGGTACCAGATGGTGCTTCGGGACGACTCGGAGCGGCGGCGCACGGAGGCGGAGCTGCACCGGAGCGCGCTGCACGACCCGCTGACGGGGCTGCCGAATCGGGCGCTGTTCACGAGCCGGCTGGAGCAGTCCCTGCGGCACGCGAGGCGACGTCGCTCGTACCGCTTCGCGGTGCTGTTCCTGGACCTGGACCGCTTCAAGGTCGTGAACGACAGCCTCGGCCACCTGGTGGGCGACCGCCTGCTGGTGGAGGTGGCGAGTCGACTGGCGGCGTGCGTCCGGGAGGTGGACACGGTGGCGCGGCTGGGCGGAGACGAGTTCGCGATCCTGCTGGACGACATCGAGGACGAGACGGACGCGACGGTCGTGGCGGGGCGGGTGCACGAGCAGCTTTCGCGGCCGGCGCAGATCGGATCGCACGAGCTCTTCGTGGCGGCGAGCATCGGGATCGCCTACAGCACGAGCGGCTACACGGCGGCGGAGGAGGCGCTGCGGGACGCGGACCTGGCGATGTACCGCGCGAAGGCGCTGGGCCGCGGCCGGACGGAGATCTTCGACGAGGGCATGCACGCGCAGGTCGTGCGCATGATGGAGCTGGAGACGGACCTGCGCCGGGCGCTCGAGCGCGAGGAGTTCGCGGTGCACTACCAGCCGATCGTGTCGCTGGCGACGGGCACGCTCGTGGGCTTCGAGGCGCTGCTGCGGTGGAACCATCCGGAGCGCGGCCTCGTAGGGCCGTCGGAGTTCCTGGACGTGGCAGAGGAGACGGGCCTCATCGTGCCCATCGGCTGGTGGTTCATGGACATGGCGTGCCGGCAGCTCCGGGAGTGGCAGGAGATGTTCCCGGAGTCGCCGCTGACGGTGAGCGTGAACCTGTCCGGCAAGCAGGTCCACCAGCCGGAGATCGTGGAGCGGGTGCGCGCGGCGCTGGACGCCTCGGGGCTGAGCGGCGCGTCACTCAAACTGGAGATCACGGAGAGCGTGCTGATGGCGGACGCGGACGGCGCGATCCGGACGCTGGAGCGGCTGAAGGCGATGGGGGTACGACTCTCCATCGACGACTTCGGCACGGGCTACAGCTCCCTGGGCTACCTGCACCGATTCCCGTTCGACACCGTGAAGATCGACCGCTCGTTCATCCGCAACCTGGACAGCCAGGAGCCGAACCAGGAGCTGGTATGGTCCATCGTCGCCCTCGCCCACAGCCTGGGCATGGACGTGGTCGGAGAGGGCGTGGAGACGGCGGACCAGTTCGAGGAGCTGAAGGCCCTGCGGTGCGAGTACGCGCAGGGCTTCCTGTTTTCCCGCGCGGTTGACCACGCCAGCGCCGCGGCGCTGCTGGGCTCCGCATCCCCCCGACAGTACTGAGGCCGAGGTGCCCCGATGATCGAGAACGTGTGGGCCGGATTCATCAGCGCGGTGCAGATGCTCCTCATCTCCACCGGCATCTTCATCGCCTGGGGGGCGGGCTTCTACCTCCGGGAGCGATCCCGGGACATGCAGCGCACGTACCGGAACGCGGTGATCGTGCTCATGTGCGCCGCCGCCGTGCTCAGCCTGCTCACGGGCAGCGGCAACATGGCCAAGGCGCTCGTCTACTGGCTGGTCGTGATCGGCGTCCCGCTGGCGATCGGGCTCGGCCCGACGGAGCAGGCCTGGGACTGGATCCGGCAGGGCGACGCCGGGAACTCGGGCCGGGGCGGCGGCGGCGCCGGCGGCGCAGGGTCGCCGGGCGGCGGCAGCGGCGGCCGGCCCGGCGGCCCCCACGAGGGCGGCGGCTTCTGATCCTCGTAGGAGCGCGGCCCTGCGGGCCGGGCACCGGCGCTTTGCGCCGGGGCACCGCCCGTTCGGGCGGGTCACCGCCTTCGGCGGGGCACGCCTTCGGCGGGGTTCCGCGGCTTCGCCGCGGGGACACTGCACCGCCTGCGGCGGGGTTCCGGGCCTGCAGCCCGGGGCGGTGGGGCGCGCCCTTTCGGTCCCCGTCGGGTATCAAAGCTACGCGAGCCCATGGGCTCTACACGTCTCGATCCCTCCACCGACGACACTCGCGCACCAGGTCCTCCCAATCTGTTGGCGGGCGACCTCGCTGCAACATGGCGCGAAAGACGGCATACGCATCGGTACGTGCTCCGCTCTTCCGCAGGGTTGAGTCGTCGTTCAGCCAGACGTAGGCTATCATGGCTGGATCGCTGGAGTAGCGGAAGAATAGCCTGAAGCGCTGGAAGAATTTGTCTCTTCGCCAGTGCCGGTATTCAGGCCCAAGCGTGTTCCCCTGACGATAGCGATCCGCGCTCGGATCTTGAGGGATGTCTCGCAGAGTAGCATCCCGAACCGCGGCGAGGAGCTTGGCAGCCGGAGTCCGCTGATAGTTTTCCGGGTCTGCGTCGCGCAGTCGCTCTACCTCCGCCTTGAGCTTACGCCAGCGCTCTGCGAACGCGGGCCAAACCAGCAGGTGGTAAGCGTTGATGACCACGGGACGCGGCCGTTGCCCCGTCGCGCCCCGTTTGCCTCGCATGTGCTCTGCCATCAGGGAAGCTCAAAATCGTCGTCCAGGGTTTCGTCCCTGTCGTACACGACACCCTCGAGGAGTTCATCGAGGCCGGCCACATCCTCGGTCGTGAGGGGCCGGAGAAGCTCGGGCCGGTTGGCGAGCTGCTCCTCCAGAAATCCGAGGTACGCGCTGAACACCGGGTCTCGGCTCTCATCCTTGCCTTGTGCACGCGTGCGAATCAAAAGGCACCCCGGAGAAATGACGTCCGCCTCCACCTCTCCCTCTGCGAACTCAGGGTGGGATGTGAACAGGGCGCTCTCAAGGCGAATCGCCTTCGAGTTACCGGTACGAGTGGCTCGACCTGTGTACGACATCCTGGCCTCCTGCGGGTAGGCGTAAGTACAAATGTACGTACACGCCCAGCTCCAGTCAAGTGTCCGCGTGGAGGTGGGGCTTCAGTCTACCGTCTGCGCACTCCGGTTAAATGCGTGAACGATTGCGACGCGATGGATCTGCGGCGGTGCTGGGAGAACGAAGGCTACTCGCCGGAAGCGACGGCCATGGCGGCGCGGGTGGTGCTGCCGTGGACGCGGATGGCGTTGCGGCCGGCGGCCTTGGCCTCGTAGAGGGCCTGGTCGGCGGCGTCGACGAGGATCTCGAAGGACTTCATGGAGGGCTCGAAGGCGGCGAGTCCGGCGCTGACGGTGAGGGGCGCGGCGAGGGCGCCGGCGGAGGCGGCGAGGCGGGCGCGGACCCGGTCGACGAAGACGAGGGCGCCCTGGACGTCGCTGCCGGAGACGATGCACAGGAACTCCTCCCCGCCCCAGCGGCCGGACAGGTTCATGCGGCGGGTCGTCTGGGTGAGGGCGCCCGCGAAGACGAGGAGGGCGTCGTCGCCTGCGGCGTGGCCCCAGCGGTCGTTGAAGCTCTTGAAGGCGTCGATGTCGAACATGCAGACGACGAGGCCTCGGCCGCGCTGGGCGGCGGCGAACTCCGTCTCCAGGAAGAGGCGCAGGTAGCGGCGGTTCGGCAGGGCGGTGAGCTCGTCCGTGAGGGCGAGCTTCTCGGCGCGCTCCCGCTCCCGGTGGAGCATCTCGGAGACGACGCCGATGCCCAGGGAGATGGCGATGAACAGGGTCACGACGGCCAGCAGGAGGCGCCAGTCGAGGTCGGTGCGGCCGACGACCTGGAGGCCCGCCTGGGTCAGGGAAAGGAGCGACATGCCGCCGACGAGTGCGGTGGCGACGCCCTTCCAGCCGCGGTGGTAGGCCAGTATAAAGGACGGCACGAGGGCCAGTAGCCAGAGGAAGAGCGGGTACTGCTGCGCGCCTTCCTGGAAGTACACGGCGCCGAGCACCGGCACGAGGAGGCTCGCGAAGCAGATCAGCAGGCTGCTCAGCGGAATCACCGGACCCTCCAGATCGGGGAACGGCGGAGGCGACGTCGCCCCGCGCCTCAGGCTCAGGCCTTCGGGAGCGGGCGTTCGCCCCTCAGCCGCGGTGTCGCGCGACACGAAAGCTCCAGAGTACGAGAATGACGACCGCCGCGCCGATGAGCAGGCGGGCGTGCTCGACCGTGAGGTCGACGACCTTCCCTGCGCCTGCCTGGAGCCCCATCACTACCGAGTGGGTGACGGCGCCATACTCCAGCAGGCCCTGGAACGCGAACACTATCGCATCAGCGTCTGCGCAGCATCAGCGCGATGGCCAGCGCGGCTGCGATGACGAGGACGGCGGCCAGGTCCTTGCCCGCCCGGTGGAGAACCACGAACGCGATGGCCCCGATGAGCATCGGCGCGAACGTGCGGAACCAGGCGTACCGGGGCCGGTCTTCGTTTTCGCGTTCCATGCGGGTGCTGCCTTTCTGTTGGGGGACCGTGATAGTTTGCGTGCGATCGCGCGTCGAGGTCAAGGATCACGCGACCTCGCTGGGCTGTACTGCAGTGCCGGCCATGACCTCCCCGATGCGGGTCGCCAGGACGCGCGCGGAGAAGGGCTTCTCGATCAGGATCGTCCGCTCGTCGAGGGCGCCGCCGTGGACGATCTCGTTCTCGGCGTAACCGGACATGAAGACGACGCGGGTGTCCGGGCGCAGGCGCGCGAGGCGGCTGGCGAGCTCGCGGCCGCCCATGTTGGGCATGACGACGTCGCTCAGCAGCAGGTCGATGACGCCGTCGTGCTCCTCGGCCGCGCTCAGGGCGGCGGCGCCGTCGGGCGCGTCGATGACGGCGTAGCCGCGCTCCCGCAGCACCTTGCAGACGAAGCGGCGAACGGCGTCCTCGTCCTCCGCCACCAGGATGGTGCCGGAAGCGGGCGGCAGCTCGGGGTCCGGCTCCCGGGGCTGCGCGGGCTCCTCGACGACCTCGACCGCCTCGTCGGCCTTCGGCCAGTAGATCTCGAAGCGGGTGCCCTTCCCCGGCGTGCTCTCCACGGCGATGTTGCCACCGCCCTGCTTCACGATGCCGTACACGGTCGCCAGTCCGAGTCCGGTCCCCTTCCCCTTCTCCTTCGTGGTGAAGAACGGCTCGAAGACGTGGTCGAGGGTCGCGTCGTCCATGCCGATGCCGTTGTCCTCGACCGTGAGCACCACGTAGGACCCCGCCTGCACGGCCTCCGTGAAGTTGCCCATGGCGTTCTCCCGCAGGTCCACCGTTGACGTGCGGATCGTGAAGAAGCCGCCGGAGGGCATGGCGTCCCGGGCGTTCACCGCGAGGTTCATGATGATCTGCTCGAGCTGGCCGGGATCGGCGCGCACGGCGCCGATGGTCGGGTCCAGCTCCGTGCGCAGCTCCACGTCCTCGCCGATCAGGCGCCGCAGCATCTTCTCGAGGTCCCGCACGAGGGCGTTCATGTCGAGGACCTGCGACGTGTGCACCTGCTTGCGCCCGAAGGCCAGGAGCTGGCGCGTGAGCTTTCCGGCCCGGTCGGCGGCCTTGCGGATCTCCTCCAGGTCCTCGGCCAGGGAGCTGCCCGCGTCCAGCCGGGGCATCATGAGGTCCGTGTGGCCCGCGATGGACGTGAGCAGGTTGTTGAAGTCGTGGGCGACGCCGCCCGCCAGGCGCCCGACCGCCTCCATCTTCTGGGAGTGGCGGAGCTGCTCCTCGCTGCGCTTCAGCGCCTCCTCGACTTCGCGGCGACCGGAGATGTCCCGGAAGTAGACCGACAGGCCGTCCCGGGCCGGGAAGGCGTGGACCTCGAGCCACACGCGGTCCCCGGACCACTGCAGCTCGCTCTCGAAGTGAACGGCCGACTGGCTGCTCACCGCCTCGTGGTAGGCCCGGTAGAAGGCGCCGCCGACGAGCCGGGGGAACTGCCGCCACACGTTCGTCCCCAGCAGCTCCGTTCGGTCGCGGCCCAGGAGCCGCTCGGCCTCCCGGTTCACGTACGTGAAGCACCAGTCCCGGTCGAGGGCCATGAATCCGTCGGAAATGCTCTCCAGGATGTTGACGACGCGCTCGCTGGCGGACTCCGCCTCGCGGCGTGCGCCGACGGCGGTGTCGTAGAGGCGGGCCGTGTCGGCGGCGAGGGCGGCGCGGCGGCAGAACTCTTCGGCGAGGGCGACGTCGTGCTCGCGGAATCCCGGTCCGACGTCGTCTCCTTCGTCCAGTGCCGGCTCCGGCTCGGCCTTCGCGGTGCGGACGAGCACGAGGCCGCCGATGACGCGGCCGCGGGCCTGGAGCGGCACGACGAGGATGGCCGCCGGCGTCAGTGCCGCGAGCTCCACGCGCTCGGCGGCGGTGCGGGCGTAGGGCTCGAGGCGGGTGTGGAGCCCGACCTCGAGGCCCTGGCTCTCGCCCGTCGCGAGGATGCTGGCGACGCCGTGGAGCGGGTGCCTGTGGTTGAGGTTGATGGGCGCCGTCGCCATGGCGTGCTCGAGGAGCTCGACGGCGTCGCTGCGCTCGTGTCCGATGAGGACGCGGCTCGCGGTGCCGTCCTCCTCGAGCATGTAGACGGCGCACCAGTCGGCGAGGGTCGGCACGGCCATGCGCGAGATGCGGACGAGCGTGCGGTGATAGCCGATGGAGGTGTCCAGGAGCGCGCTGGTCTCGGCCAGGAAGCGGGCGTCCAGCATCGCCTCCTCGTCCGACTTCTCCGCGTCCACCACGTAGCGTCGCCAGAGCGAGCGGACGTACGCCGGGATCAGGGCGGCGCTGGGCGCGAAGACGAGGAGCACCACGAACGGCCGGAGCTGGTCGGCGTAGACGAGTCGATCCGGCACCACCAGGAAGTACGCGTGGTGGACGGCCACGAGCGCCGCAGCGACGAGGCCGGACACGAGGCCGCCGAGGAGCGCCGACAGCACGACGACGACGAACGTCGCCACGACGGCGGGCAGTATCGAGTGGCCCCGGTGCAGCGAGAGCTCGATGACGAGGATCCCGAGCAGCGTGGACGCGGGCCCCAGGGCCTGCATCCACAGCACGCGCCGGGGCCCGGGCTCCGCGGACCGCGTCGGGAGGGAGCCCGGCTCGAGAAGCAGGTCCGCCGCGATGGCGAACGGGCGGCGGACTTCGAGGCGGCCCGGCGGCGGCGAGAACGCGTCCCGGACCACGGCCCGGAGACCTTCGAGGAACCGCTGTCCCCGCGTGCCGCGCGTGCCGCCCGACGCCATCAGGCGACCTGCGACTGGCGGCGCGCGATCACGCGCTGGAAGGCGTCCACGACCGCGGGATCGAACTGCGTGCCCGAGTTCGCGAGGATCTCGTCGAGGGCCGCGTCCACGCTCCACGCCTGCTTGTACGGCCGGTCGTGCGTCAGTGCGTCGAAGACGTCGACGACGGAAATGATGCGGCCCGGCAGAGGGATCTCGTCCCCGGCCAGGCCGTTCGGGTACCCCTTTCCGTCCCATCGCTCGTGGTGCGACAGTGCGATCGTCGCCGCGAGCTGGAGGACCGGGACGTTGCTCCCGGACAGGATGCGCTCCCCGATGATCGTGTGCGTGCGCATCACCTCGAAGTCACCCTCCGTCAGCCGGCCCGGCTTCAGAAGGATGGTGTCCGAGACACCGATCTTGCCGATGTCGTGGAGCGGCGCCGCCCGTTCGATGAGGTCCACGTCGGCCTGCGGCAGCCCGAGGGCCGCCGCTACCCGTCCCGACATCCGGCCCACACGGCGCGTGTGCTCCCCCGTCGCGTCGTCCCGGAACTCGGCGGCCCGGGCGAGGCGCTCCAGGATCTCCAGCCGGGCTTCCTCGAGCTGCTCCGTCCGCTCCGCGACCTTCACTTCCAGCACTTCGTTGTGCTGCTTGAGCTGGAGGTGCAGGAATCGTGTCTCGAGCAGGTTCCGGATCCGCAGCAGCACCTCGGACGGGCTGAACGGCTTGTTGAGGAAGTCCTTCGCCCCGCTGGCGAGCGCGCGCTCCTTCACGTCCGCGGCGCCGTCCCCCGTCAGCATCAGGATCGGCACGTAGCTGCCCGGCTCGATCCACGGCGTCACCTCCTCCAGCACGGCGAACCCGTCGATGGGCTCCATGTGCAGGTCGAGGACGATCAGGTCCGGCCGCTCGCTCACGAAGATCCCCAGCACGTTCGCCGGATCGCTCGTCGTCAGGATGGACGAGTAGCCCGCGCTGCGGAGGACGCGTTCGAGAAGTCGCAGGTTCGCGGCTTCGTCGTCCACTACAAGGATCCGCGCGCTTTCGAGAGGCAGCGTCTGCATCAACGATCCGGTTCGAATACGCTTTCGGGAAATTCAGGGGCGGCGCCCGACGCGACGACGCACGTCGGCCGACGCGGCAGGCACCCGCTGCAGGGGCAATGCGTGTACCACCGGCTGGCCGGATTGCAAACCATGACGTCACATGGACTTACGTGTAAAAACAAACGGCGCGGCACGGATTGCGGAACGAAATGTTGCGGGAGGGTGGGAAAAAACTATTACGGGAGGTGCGACTCAGGTGCGGACGGGAGCGGCGGCGGAATTCTTCTCGTTGGGGGAGAAGACGGCTTCGCGCTCGCTGCCCTTCTCCTGGGCGCGGTCGAGGGCGCCTTCGGCGGCACCGAGCAGGTCCTGGCTGGAGGACATGGCAGGGTCGTAGGCGGCGATGCCGGCGGAGAGCGTGACGCGGCCGCGGGGGAGCTCCATCTCGAGGAGGCCCTGGCGGACGCGGCGCACGAACTTGACGGCGCTGGCCGGGTCCCGGGTGGTGAGCAGCGTGACGAACCGGTCTCCGTCGAGGCGGGCGGAGATCTCCATCTTTCGGGTGGTGCGCCGCAGGACGTGGCCGATGGCCCGAAGGGCGGCGTCGCCTGCATCCTGGCCGTGGTAGGCGTTGTAGTCGCGGAGATGGTCCACGTCGAAGACGACGATGCACAGTGGGTAGCCCCGCTGCGCGCCGGCGAAGGCGTTCTCGAGGTAGAGCTTGACGTATTTGCTGTTGGGCAGCGTCGTGAGCTGGTCGCGGAGGGCGAGCTGCTCGACCATCGTGCGCTCGCGATCGACGGCGACGGACAGCTCGCGGCGCAGGGACGCGGACAACCAGCCGACGGCGAGGGACAGGACGACGAGGCTGACGCTCAGGAGTCCGAGGAACGTCCAGTCGGGCGCCGGAGTGGACAGGAGCAGACCCGCCATGACGGAGAGGGCCAGCATGCTGAACCACACGGCCAGGGCCAGCGCGACGCCGCGCCAGGCCTCGTAGTAGCCGAAGAAGAAGACCGGCGTCGCGACGAAGAGCCAGGAAAGGCCGACGACGGCGGAGGGCGCTGGATGCAGCCCCGTCAGGACGGCGGGGACGGCGAAGACACCGACCGATACGAGTAGCGCCCAGAACGGCATGGGGGGGCTCGACGATTCCGCCATGATCCAGCGTCGGAGGTATGGACGTTCGGTTCCTTGTCCAGCGTCAAAGATAACCCGACCGCGCGGGCGCGCAATCGAGTCATTCCCTTCAGTGTGTCGGGGCAGCGCATACGCGCCGGGCATCATGCAGGCGGTTCGAGGCGCGACGGCCGCTCCCGGACGGCGGAGGCCACGGCCGAGCCGATGACGGCTGCGCCGGCCAGGGCAACCAGGACGAGGAAGCCCACGATGAGGGCGCAGACGAGGAGGAGCAGGGCGTTGATCATGCCCGTGGGGAGCGCAAGTCGGGTGCCCCGCCGTCGCCGCCGCACAACCTGTTGCAGGAGAGGCATTTGAGGCGAATTTCGAGCTTCGCTACGATCCCCGCACCCCGAAATGATTTCCGCTCGGGAAGCAGGAAGTAGGGACCGGTCAGGGATCGGCGAGTGCGGCCAGCCGGGCGCGGGCCTGGTCGACGAGAGGGCGCAGCGACGGATCGCAGTCCGCCCACAGGGCGACGAAGGCCCGGTAGTGGGCGGCGGCGGCGCCGGAATCGCCACGTGCCTCGAGGATGGCCGCCTGCCGGAGGTGGGCGGGCGCGCGGTAAACGAGGTCCGGGATGGACAGCTCCCCGAGGGAGGCGTACCAGTCGAGGGCGTCGTCGTCCTGGCCGTCGGACGCGAGAGCGGCGGCGTGGCGGAAGCGCGCGATCGGCAGGGAGAAGAAAGGCGACAGCACGGCCTCCTCGGGGGAGATCCCGGCGAGGCCGCCGGTCAGCGGATCGCCATGGCCGCTCTCAGGAACGAGCGCCGTGCCGACGACACGGGCGTAGGAGGAGGCGAGGAGCGGGCGGGAGCCGTCCATCGCGAGGGAATCCATGGCGGTGGACGCGTCCGCCGCGCGGCCCAGGCGCACGGCGAGCCAGCCGTCGAGGAAGAGACGCTGGATTCCCGCGACCGGCAGGTCCGCGTCCTGCCAGGCCGCACCGGTGGGCCCGACGGCCCCTGCGCCGGCTACGGTCGCGAGCCGGGTGCGTGCGGTCTCGAGGGCGGCGGTGTCGGCGGGCAGCCAGGGGCTCAGGCGCAGGAGCGCCCCGTAGCGCGCGACCCGGCCCGGATCGATGCTGGCGGCGCGGCCCAGCGCCTGGCGTGCGGCGTTCCACCGCCCGCCCGCGAGATCGAGCTGCGCGCGCAGAATCAGCGAATAGGACCGTGCAGCAGGTGCCCCGTTGCGGTCGAGGATCGCGAGGGCCTCCGCAGCGCCCGGGTTGTCGGAGAGGAAGACGGCCAGCGTGTAGGCCGTGCTGACCACGCTGAAGTCGTCCGCGTTCCGGAGCTCGGTGGCGATGAACGCCGAGTCGACGACGCCACCCTGCCGCGCGGCGCGGCGCAGGACGCGCAACTGGTGGACGCGGTGGGTCAGCATGTCCACCGGCCCGAGACCCTCTTCCGTCAGCCGAGCGACGCTCCGCCAGTCGCCCCGCAGCGCCGCCAGCTGCGCCAGGTGGTAGCCCGGCTCACCCGGGCCCGGGTCCAGCGCCCGGACGCGCTCGAACGGCTCCCGCGCCTCCTCCACCGATCGGCCACGGAGCGGGTTCAGATGGAACAGCACCTCGCCGAGCTGGTCCCACGTCTCTGCGTCGTTCGGGTGGCGGGCGACCAGGGCCCGCGTGAGGCGTTCGGCTCGCGATGCGTCCCCCGTCCGGTAGGCGACCCGGGCCCGGAGCAGATCCCGCTCGCGAGCCGGAAGCCGGTCCATGTGGCGCACCGCGGCGGACATGGCGTCGTCCGCCAGTCCGCCCTGGAACGCCGCGCTCGCCGCCACGCTCAGAGCGTAGCTGCCGAGCGCGAAGGTCGAGTCGGCGTCGACGGCCGCCTGGAACGCCTCGATGGCGCCGTTCACGTCCCCGTTCCGGTAGAGCCGCTGCCCCTCGAGATATTCTTTCATGGCCGGTAGCGACGACGTGCTCGCCGAGGCGACGCGGGCCAGCCGCGAGCCCGCGCCGCCCTCGGGCCCCGCGGCGAGGGAGATGACGATGCGGTCGGTGAGCCCGAGCACGTCCTCGGCCGACCCTTCGGCGTCGGCGCGCTGCACGGGCACGCCCGGCGCGTCCGTACGATACAGCCACGCGGAGACGCGAACCCGGTCGTCGACGGCGACGACGTCGCCCACGACGAACAGATCCGCGCCGAAGTGCCGGGCCGCCCGGGCCCGGTCCCGGGTGTCGAGCGGGCCCGGCGTCTCCCGCGCCAGGTAGCCGAGCACCGCGGGCGGCGAGACGGCGACGAGGTCGCCGGCGCCGTCCAGGCCGCTGCTCAGCAGGTCCACCATCCCCTCCGCCAGGAACTCCTGGTCCCCTGCCCCGCGCACCGAGAACGGCAGGACGACCACGCGACGGCCCGGACCGGCGGGCGTCTCCCGGGCGGCGAAGACGACGGACAGCGCCGACAACGCGGCGGCGACGCCCACGAAGGTGAGGGCGGCGACCCAGACGAGCCGGCGGCGGCCGCGCCGCCGGCCCGGCGACCCGGGCGCCGACGCGGACGGACGCCAGTCCTCGTCGGGCATGGCCCGGGGAACGGAATTCACGGCGAGGCTCGCCGATCGGCTGCGCACGGCCAGGGCCGAGGCGGGCGGGGAGGAGCCGGCCGCGGAGGGCTCGGACGACGGCTCGCGCCGGGAGGCAGCGCCCTGCCGCGGCGTCACGTCTGCGGGCGCGGAGGGCTGCACGGGCTCTCCGGAAGCCGACGCCGCAGCCGGGTCCGTGCGGCGAAGCCGGCGGCAGCGGCGGCAGAGGCGCGAGCAGCGGCGGCAATGGCGCCAGCAGCGGTGGAAGGTCCGGCCGCCGGAGGCGGTCCCGGATGGCGCGCGTCTCCGGCGCCGGCTCGAGCTCGAGCTCGTCGCGCAGCCGCCCGGCGAAGTGGTCGAAGACCAGGACCGCCGCGGCGCGGTCGCCGGAACGCTCGAGCAGGCGCATGAGGCGCTGGACCGAGGGCTCGTCGACGGGGTCGATGCGCACCGCGCGGCGGCCCCACTCCACGGCCTCCGCGATGCGGCCGTCCGCCTCGCAGCGGGCCGTCATCTCCCAGGCGGCCGCCCGCGTGCGGGCCATCACGTCCCGGCGCACGTCGAAGATCCACTGCTCGAAGTCGACGGAGGCTCCGTCCACGTGGAAGCCCTCGAGGAACTCGCCGTTGCGCAGCCCGACCGCGTCGGCGGGTCGGCCCTCGAGGACGGCCTGGCGCAACGCGGACACGTCGCACCAGACGTCCGTTACGCCGATCTCGCCGTCGCCCCGCGTGGCGATGACGTCCGGGCCGAGCTGGCCACGCAGGTAGTAGAGCGACTGGCGCAGCGCGTGGCGCGCGCGCTCCTCCGGAAGGTCCGGCCAGAGGAGGGCGAGGAGGTGGTCGCGGCGGTGGAAGCCGAGGTCCTGGGTGACGGACAGGTATATGAGGAGTGCAAGCCGCTTCTGCTGCCGTAGCAGAGAACGGAGGGATCGACCGTCCGGGGAGAGAAGGTCGATGGACCCAAGCGTGGTAAGCCTGTGCATTGGCTCTTCGTGGGTGGACCGCGGCGCGCTCGGGGAAGCGGCGGCGGCACCGACGGGCACGGTGCAATCCGGCCCGGATCTGAAGCGTAGCGCCGGAGGTGACGGAAATTCAAGGCTTTTGTTACGCAGGTGACGGCCACGGGACGCTCGCGTGACGCACGCCGCGTAAGTAAGGAGGCATCGATCGGGGGCCCCCTGCGGCGGGACCGCCGCCCCCCCATCGAGTCACCCCTTCCGAAACGGCACCCCGGTCGCGAGGCCGGTCCGCAAAGTCATGGGGTCTCCCTCCCCCGGGAGACAGCCCGGCTGCCGAAGAAGGAGCGTCGAGCGGACCCACGGGTCCGGCGGCGTCTTCCCCGGCAGCAGGAGGCACTCATGAGGTACAACCCCGGTAACCCCGGGCGAACGTGGCGACACGTACGCTCGGGAATCATCGTCGTGGCGGCTGGTGCGGCGGCCGCGATGTTCGCGTGCTCGGATCAGCCGACGGAGCCGACCACCCTGACGCAGGTGCCCGCGCCCCGGTTCGACTTCACGGCCCCGGGCAACGGGGAGGGCGCGTGCATGTTCGACGACGCCAAGTCGGCGGGGTACGCGCAGGACAAGCTGCAGTGCACGGCAAACGACGTAGACATTGGGCAGGCGGGCATCACGTACTACTACGTGCGCGATCCGCTGGATCCCGCTCCGACTACGGATCCTCCTTCAGCGCCGTGGAACGTACTCACCACGGGTCAGACGATCGACTGCATCCCGGGCCAGAAGATCGACGCCTTCGTCGTCGCGCTGATTCAGAACAGCGCCAAACAGCGCTACGACATGGGCCTGTGGATTCTCGATCCCAGCCTGTACGGGCAGGAAGGCCAGGATGCCGACTACGGAACCAGCTGCTCGCACTACAACCTGATCCCCGGCGTGGGTGGTGCGGTTGACCTCGACGGCGACGATTGCGGCGACGTCAACAGCCAGACCACGACGATCCAGGTTCCGCTGGACAAGCTGACGCTCACGTGTCCGAGTGGCGGCGCGACGAACGTTGCAATCAACGCGTGCGCCGGCTGGTCGAACAGCACGTCGGGCGGAAACGACGTCGAGTGCCCGATTCCGGGCGCGCCGACCACGGCGGAGGGGTTCCGGTGGGGCACGACGCCGCCAGAGGGCTCGAAGTGCACATGCAACGACCTCGTCCTTCCGATCGACGTGAAGGGCGTGCTGCGGATCAAGAAGGTCACGGTACCGACCGGATCCTCGCAGTCGTTCGCATTCAGCGCCAACTACGACGCCAGCGGCTTCAGCCTGACGGACGGGCAGACGAACACGTCGGACCCGCTGTCGGCCGGAACGTACACGGCCACGGAAACGGTTCCCACCGGTTGGACGCTCGGCGCGCGCTCCTGCGTGCTGACCGGGACCGCGACCGCCAAGACCTTCACGAGCACGACGAACGGCGTGAGCGTGGACCTCGGTGCGGGTGAGGACGTGACGTGCACGTTCACGAACACCGCCACCGCTTCGCTGGCCGTGCAGAAGCAGACGACCGGCGGAACGGCGTCGTTCAATTACACGGTTAGCGGCACGGGGCTGTCCTCCTTCTCGCGCAATACGGCGAGCGCCAATCCCACAACGGACGCGGCCTTCAACTTCACGGGGACGCAGCTCTCCGACGTCAAGTACGTCACGGAGTCGGCGCTCACGGGGTGGTCGCTGACGAACATCGCCTGCACGACCGGGGGTGCGACCATCGCGATCGGAACCGGCCAGGACGCGTCCTTCAACCAGGGCGCCACGGCAGGGTACGACGCAGGCGACAACACGATCAAGGTGACGCTCGCGCCCGGCGCTTCGCCCTCGTGCACCTTCACGAACACGAAGGGTGCCTCGCTGGCGATCCAGAAGAGCACGATCGGCGGGACGGCCACGTTCGGATACACGGTGTCCGGCGACGGGCTGTCGCCGTTCAACCGCAACACGGGGACGACGAACCCGACGACGGACGCACCGTTCGCGATCAGCGGAACGCAGCTCGGTGACAAGTACGTGACCGAGACGGCGCTCACGGGCTGGACGCTCACGAACATTGCGTGCACGGCGAACGGCGCGACGATCGCCATCGGAACCGGACAGGGCGGCGCGTTCAGCCAGGGCACCTCGGCCGGATACGACCAGGGGGACAACACGGTCAAGGTGACGGTGCACGCCGGTGACTCCCCAACCTGTACGTTCACGAACACGAAGGACGCGTCTCTCGCGATTCAGAAGAGCACGGTCGGCGGAACGGCGACGTTCGGCTATACGGTCAGCGGCGATGGTCTGTCTCCGTTCAACCGCAACACGGGGACGGCCAACCCGACCGACGGAAGCGGCCTTCCCGTTCACCGGAATCCAGCTCGGCGACAAGTACGTAACCGAGACGGCTCTCAGCGGATGGGCCCTCACGAACATCGCGTGCACGGCGAATGGCGCGACCATCGCGATCGGAACGGGTCAGGGTGGCTCCTTCAGTCAGGGCGCCAGCGCCGACTACGATGCAGGCGACAACACGGTGAAGGTCACCGTCGCTGCCGGCAACACGCCGACGTGCACCTTCACGAACACGAAGTACGGCTCCATCACGGTCGTGAAGGACGACAAGAATCCCGAAACGGACGCGCAGGACTTCGGGTTCAGTGCGACCGGGACCGGCATGACACCCGCCAGCTTCACGCTGGACGACGATGCCGACGCGACCAATTCGAATCAGCAGGCCTTCAGTCAGCTGCTCCCGGGTTCGCGGACCGTGAGTGAGACGCCAAATTCCAACTGGGCTCTCACGAACATCCAGTGCACGGGTGCGACGAGCTCGACGATCGCCTACGTCGGTGGCAACGCCAACGCCGCGTTCCAGGCGGGCGACAACACGGCCGGCATCGGACTTGCCGCCGGCGAGGATTTGACTTGCACGTTCACGAACCAGCGGAAGGCGCAGCTGATCGTGACGAAGACGGTGGTCAACGGCGGAACGCAGTCGTTCGACTTCAGCCGGACCGGGATCAGCGACTTCTCGCTGATCAATGGTGGGCAGAACGACAGCGGGAAGACCCTGGCTCCCGGCAGCTACACGGTGTGCGAGCTGACGTTGGCCGTCGCCTGGGCCGCCCAGGTGAACGTGACCGGCGGCACGAGCAACTCCGGAATCTACAATCCGGACTTCCCGGAGGATCTCGGAAACCGGTGCGTAGACATCACCCTGTCCTACGGCGATGTCGCGACTGCCGCGTGGACGAACACGCCGCCTCCTGGCGGAGACGCCCGCACGATCGGGTACTGGAAGAACTGGTCGAGCTGCTCGACGGGCAACCAGTACCAGAAGGCGATCTCGAGCGATCCGCCGCGGCCGACGCTGGATGGCAACCTGCCGCAGACGATCGCCCAGGGCTTCGACGCGAACACGACAAACGACTTCACGGTTTCCTCATGTGAGGTCGGTGTCAGCATCCTTGGCAAGAGTGACACCAGCTCGGGCAAGAAGATGGCGAGTGACGCCTGCTACAACCTGGCGGCCCAACTGCTCGCAGCCCAGCTGAACTACTCGGCTGGCGCCGGGATGTGCGCACAGGTGACGCAGGCCATCACGGACGCGCAGAAGCTGCTGGACCAGTACAACTTCGATGGCAGTGGCGCCTGTCTCAGCAACAAGGACAAGGCCCACTCCGCAGACTATAGTGCGGCCAACAGTCTGGCATCGTTGCTCGACTCGTACAACAACAACACGCTGTCGGGCTGCAACTGACGGCGCGGCAAGTCCAACTCAACCGGGGGGCCCGGCCATGGCCGGGCCCTCTCGCTTGCCCGGCGGGAATTGCCGGCAAACGAGTTCCTTCCGGCGTGGTCGAAATCGGGTTTAGATTGGCCGGAACGCTTCTGCGCCCGACGCACGAAGCCAGATGCGCGCGATCGGACGATGGGAGGGCAGGCCAGACGGTGTTTGCTTCAACGCAGGGAGATGCCTGATGGGGACGAGACATGAGACGAGGACCGCAATGCTACGACGGCGCGGCTTGTGTTTGCTGGCCGTCGCGCTGCCGGCCCTCGGGAGCGCCGCATGCACGGGGACGGACGGTTCGGCCGCACAGGTCGGAAGTCCCGTCACCGTTCAACCGAGCGACGACGTTCCCGCGGTTCTGGCCACCGTGGGCGACGAACAGATCACCATGGCGGCCATTCGAGAGAAGGTCGGCGATCAACTCGACGCCCTCCAGACGAACTACGAGCGTACCCGGCGCGAGCTGATTCAGCGAACGCTGGATGGGATCCTGCAGGACAAGGTGCTGTCTGCGGAGGCGCAGAAGCAAGGCAAAACCGTCGACGATCTCGTTCTTGCAGAGGCGGGCGGTTCGTTCGAGCCGACGGACGTTGAGATCACGACCTGGTTCCAGGAAAACCAGGACCGACTCGGCGGGCGCCCCCTCGAGCAGCTCAAGCCGCAGATCGCGGACTATCTGCGAAAGCAAAGCCAGGCTGAAGCCGCTGGACGCCTGCAGGACCGGCTGAATGCGGAGCGCGGGGTCAAGATCAACCTGCAGCCATACCGGCTCAAGTTCGACAACGGGAACTCGCCGGTGCTGGGCAACGACGATGCGCCCGTCACACTGGTGGAGTTCTCCGATTTCCAGTGCCCCTTCTGCGGTCGGTTCTTTTCAACGCTCAAGCGTGTCGAGCAGCAGTTTGGGGACACCGTGCGGATCGTATACCGTCAGTATCCGATCCCGAGCCTCCATCCGAATGCGCAGAAAGCCGCGGAAGCGTCCCTCTGCGCGAACGAGCAGGGCAAGTTCTGGCAGATGCACGACCTGATGTTCCAGGACCAGTCGAATCTCCTGATCAAGGATCTGAAGGACAAAGCCTCGAGCCTCGGGCTCGATCGGCAGCGCTTCGACGCATGTCTGGAATCCGGACGATACGTCGAGCAGATCCAGAAGGATCAGGCCGAAGGATCTCGTGTCGGGGTGACGGGCACCCCCGCGATCTTCGTCAACGGCGTGCCGCTACCCGGAGGCGCGGTGCCCTACGACGTGATCGAGAAGGCGATCCGGGACGAACTGCGACGGCAATCGCGCTGACGGGGCACTGTTCACGTAAGAAGTCAAGGGGGGCGGCGCTTCAGCGCCGCCCCCCTTTCCGTCCGGGTGGACTCAAAAGATCACGGTTTCGCTTCGTGAGCAGTAGGTGCTGCCGGATTCGCAGACTCGGAGGGTGTAGGTGCCCTGACCGCGACCCTGCGGAGTGTAGGTGTAGGAGCCAGCCTGAGCGCTCACCGTCGCGATCTTGCCGTCTGCCGAGTAGACGTCCACCTGAGTGCTCTCGGCTCCGGTCCAGGTCAGATCGATGGCGTGTCGACCCTTCTGGCGGTAGCCGACGGCATGAAGGACAAGCCCGGCCGCGACCTGTCGTTCGATACTCACCGAGGCGCCCTTGTCGTCCGTAACCGTCAGCTCGACCGAGTAGACTCCTCCGGCTGGAAACGTGTGGCTCTGCGCAGATCCGCTCCCGGTCACCATCGGATTCCCGTCCCCGAAGTTCCATTGCAGCCATACGATCCGACCATCGGGGTCGCTGCTGGCATCGACGAACGCGCAGGAGAGGCGGGTACAGGTTGCCGTGAAGTCGGCAGCCGGCGGCGAATTGGGCGCGGCGATCGGATCCGTGACGGCGACCGGCAGCACGACGGCGCTCGAGGCGCCGGCCTCATCGGTGACGGACAGGGTCACGTCGTAGGTTCCGCCCTGCGCATATGCGTGCAGCGGATTCTGATCCGTGGAGGTCTGACCGTCACCGAACTGCCACTGCCATGACGCGACCGTGCTCGTGCTGTCCGTGCTTAGATCGGTGAATTGACATCCGAGGTCAGGGCACGTGTACGTAAAGCTTGCCTGAAGGGCCGATGAGACCGGGCTCGGAGTCACGTCGAATGACGTGTACAATAGGTCGTTGTTCGCCGAGTTCGCGAGGCCGACGATCCGCTTCGTCGTCCACGACCGGAGCGCCTCCTTGACGTGCTCCGCCGTCGCGTTCGGATCGCGCTCGAGGTAGAGGGCTACGGCGCCGGCCGTATGCGGCGTCGCCATCGACGTTCCGCTCTTCATCGAGGTCGTCGTGTCCGTCTGCATGTCGTCCGAGGTGATTCCGCTGCCAGGGGCGAACCAGTCGATGCAGTCGCCAAAGTTCGAATACATGGGCCGCGTATCGTCCCATGTCGTCGCCCCGACCGTGAGGGCTTCCTGAACTCGTCCCGGCGAAAAGTTGCAGGCGTCCTGACCGTTGTTCCCGGCGGCCACCACGACCGTGACGTTCGCTGCGTCGAGCCGGCGCACCGCCGCATCCACCAGCTCGTCGGGATCGCCGCTCACGGACATGTTGATGACTGCGGGCCTGCGCAGGTGTGCCAGCACCCATTCGAGGCCCGCGAGCACCGAGCTCGTCGTACCCGTACCGTTGCAGTCGAGAACCCGAACCGACACGAGACTCACCTGTTTCGCGACCCCGTACGTCGCACCCCCGACCGTCCCGGCGACATGTGTTCCGTGTCCGAAGCAGTCGCTGCCGTCCCCTCCGAAGGCATCGAACCCGAAAGTAGCCCGACCCTCGAAATCACGATGCGTGTACCGGATCCCGGTGTCGACGACGTAGGCCGTTACGCCGAGGCCGGTCGCAGCATACGTGTAATAGCCGTCCGTCCGCCTCTTCTGGTCGATCCGATCCAGACCCCAGCTTGTTGCCGGTTCGGAAGACTGGGACTCGAATCTGCCGTCGGCGTGAATCGACAGAACCCGTCGATCACCAAGAAGACCGGCCTTGGCTGCATCCGAGACGTGGCCGGCAAATCCGTGGAGGGCGTGAGAATACGTAAACGTCGCGGAGAGGCCGTGCTGACGCGCCACCAAGCCTGGATCGGCTGTGGAATCGAGCACCACGATCCGTATCGGGCCCCCAGGCGTGCCACGGTCCGGAGCTTCACGCACTCGCGTTTCGGTGGGAGCCGTCGTGCTCGGATCGTCGAGGGAGCCACATGCCCCGACGACCAGCACGAGGGCCGGGATGAAGACCCACTTCATTGGAACGCTCCCGCTGGGCACGAAATGGAGATGGAATACGCCTGACGACTCGGCGACCCGGCAGGAGATGGTACGCCAATGCGCGTAAACGGCGGCAATTCCCGGACCTTACCCGGAAAGAGCCGAGGTGAAATCTCTGACTCCAGCCAAGTGCCTGCGCAGCAATATCTTGCGACGATGTGGAAAAAATCGCGGGCGGCCTTCGCGCGTGTACGAGGCGGAATCTCGTGCAGCCGTCACGAAAAGAATTCCGAGCGGGGATGACTGGAACTGCGGAGACGGTGAGCCGCCACGCTCTGCGGGAGGGCCACCCATCGGGCAGGCGGTTGGAGGTGGGAAATGCGCCCGGCAGGATTCGAACCTGCGACCCCGAGTTTAGGAAACTCGTGCTCTATCCAACTGAGCTACGGGCGCGCGATGGGGGAAGATATTGGGAAGGCGGGGGAAATTCTACTGCGGGAGGGGTACGGCGGGAGATTTACTGCGGGAGGGGTGCGGCGGGAGATTTACTGCGGGAGGGGTGCGGCGGGAGATTTACTGCGGGAGGGGTACGGCGGGAGATTTACTGCGGGAGGGGTGCGGCGGGAGATTTACTGCGGGAGGGGTACGGCGGGAGGGGCGGTGGCTCGCGGCGCGGGGGGCGCCTATCTTTGGCGACCTTTCGGACGACCGACTCCCGGGGAGCGACGTGATCGGAAACATTCTGGCGGGGCTGGCATCCTTCATAACGGGCATCATCGCGACGCTGGGTTACGGCGGGGTCGTGCTGCTCATGGCCATCGAGAGCGCGTGCATCCCGCTGCCTTCGGAGGTTATCATGCCCTTCGCCGGGTTCCAGGTGTCCCAGGGCTCGCTGACGCTGTGGGGGGTCTCCATCGCGGGGGCGGTGGGGTGCGTGCTCGGGTCGCTGGTCGCGTACTGGGTCGGGGCGAGCGGGGGGCGACGCTTCCTGGAAAGGCACGGGCGCTGGCTCCTGATCAGCCGCCGGGACCTGGACCGGGCGGACGCGTGGTTCGAACGGTACGGCGAAGCGTCGGTGTTCATCGGTCGGCTGCTGCCGGTGATCCGGACCTTCATCGCCTTCCCCGCCGGAGTGTCCCGGATGCGGATGGCGCCGTTCGTCGTCTACACGTTCGTGGGCTCGCTCATCTGGAGCTTCGGGCTCGCGTACCTCGGCGTGCAGCTCGGGGAGCACTGGGAGTCGCTGGGAACGTGGTTCCATCGCTTCGACGCGGTGATCGGGGTGGGGATCGTGCTGGCCGCGGTGTGGTGGGTGCGGCGGCATCTTCGGGAGATGAGGGAGGAGGGCTAGGGCTGGGGCTAGGGCTGGGGCTGGGGCTGGGGCTGGGGCTGGGGCTGGGGCTGGGGTCCGAGGGCGAGGGCCTGGGCGAGGCGGGCGAGGACGGGCTCGGGCTGGTGGTGGAGCTGCCGCCAGGTCACGCGCTGGACGCGGTAGCCGGCGGCGATGAGGCGCGCGTCGCGGCTGCGGTCGCCCTCGAAGGCGCGGCGCGAAGAGTGATAGGCGAAGCCGTCCAGCTCGACGATCAGGCGACGTCGCCTCCAGAGAAAATCCACTTCGAAGCCGGCGATCCGCACGTTCGTCTGCGGCTCCTCGAGCTGCGCGCGGCGGACCAGCGCGAGGAAGCGCGACTCCGCCTCCGAACGGGTGAGCGCGGCGGTCTGCTCGCGCTCCAGCAGGGCGCGGAGCGCGCGGGCGCCGGGCCGGCGCGGCCAGCGGGCGAGCACGCGAGCGACGTCGCCTGAAGCGAGCTTCCCCGCCCTGTCTGCCCGTGCGAACGCCTGCTCGAGGGCGCGGCCGCCCAGGGTCCGGGCCGAGTCCAGGAGCGTGCGGGCGACGGTCGTGACCGGAATTCCCTTCTCTTCTGCGCGTTCGGAGTCGGGCAGCGAGACCACGCGATGGAGCCGGATGCCGCGTCGCCGTACTGCGCTGGCACGGGCGGCGCTGACCTCGACCACGGAGCCCACCCTCCGCTCCGCAAGGCCCCACAGCGCGAGGGCGCTGCCGTGGCTGAGGACGGCCGCCCCGCCGACGGCGAGAATCGCCGCCATCTCCCCTTCCCACTCCGTCGGAACGACGCCCGCGCGATAGACGCCCGGATGGATCTGCTCGAGGCTGCCGCGCTTCAGGCGAGTCGTGATGCTGTGGCGGCTCACGCCCGCGGCGATGAGCTGGCGCCGGGCCACGACCCCGTGCTGGCGGGCGGCGAGGCGGTGGATCACGGCGTCGGTGGGCGGGCGGGAAGCGGGGGCGGGGGCGGACGTGGAGGCGGGCGCGGCCGCAGGCACCGGGGCGGTGGCGCGGGCGGGCGTGGCGGCGGGCTGCGGGGTCTCGGCTTCGGGACGAGCCTGGGAAGACCGCGGCGCGGCTGCGCGGCTGCGGGACACCGGCACGATGCGACGCGCGTGCGGGGTCTGGTCGTCCGTTGGCGGATCGGACCGCGAATCCCGGCTGGATTCGCCGCGACCCGGCGGCGGAGAGGGCTCCGCGGCGGATTCTGCCGATTTTCCCGGCTCGAATCGACGGGCGCCCTCCGAACGTGCCGTGCGCGTCGAATCGTGCCGCGCCGCGGAGCGGGGCGAGCCGCCCTCGGCCCTTTCGTCGCTCGCGGGAATGCATCGGGGCGCCCCCTCGCGCGGGGGGCAGTTCGGGACGGCGGCCTCGTGGGCCGCGGGGATGGGCGGGTGGGTCGCGTGGGCCATGCGGGAACGATGCAGCCACGGCAGGGGCACATCCATGGCGGGATCGGCCGCGGCCGGATCGGCCGCGGCGGGACCGGCAGCGGCGGGATCGCCGCGGGGGACCGGCCGCGGGGGGATCGGCCGCGACGGGACCGGCCGCGGCGGGACCGGCCGCGGGGGGACCGGCCGCGGGGGGACCGGCCGCGGCGGGACCGGCCGCGGCGGGGCCACCCGCCTTCGCGCGAATCACACCACCGCCCCCCCGCGAGCGGCCCCTCGTCAGCCCGTCAGCAGCACCTGGACCTCGCGGCCGGGCAGCCGTTCACGGCCTTTGAGGAAGCCGATCTCCAGGAGGAAGGCGAGGCCGAGGACGTGGCCGCCGACGCGCTCGACGAGGCGGACGGTGGCGGCGGCGGTGCCGCCCGTCGCCAGGACGTCGTCGAGAATGACGACGCCATGGCCCGCGCTGAAGGCGTCCTCGTGGGCGTGCAGCTCGGCGGTGCCGTACTCGAGCTCGTAGCTCTCGGAGAGCGTCGTGTGGGGCAGCTTGCCGGGCTTCCGGACGGGGATGAAGCCGCACCCGAGCCGGTAGGCGACGGGCGCGCCGAGGATGAAGCCGCGGGCCTCGATGGCGACGATGGCGTCGGGGCTGAGCTGCGCGATGCTCGCGGCGAGGGCGTCGACGGCGAGGCGGAAGAGGGTCGGATCCGCCAGGAGCGGCGTGATGTCCTTGAAGACGACGCCGGGCTGGGGAAAGTCCTTGACGTCGCGGATGGCGGCACGCAGCCGATCGAGCTCGGCCTGGTCTGTCACGGGCGGATCCTCACGCGCGATCGGCGGACGGCATGGGGGCGTCGCTCAGCCGCCGGCGTCGCGCACGCCGGCGAAGTAGGCGGCGAGGATGCCGGCGAGGATGCTCTGGAGCATGTCGTCGTCACCGATCGCCTCCCCAAGGGCGCCGGGGCCGCCGTGGCGCAGGAGGCCGGCCAGGTAGTCGAGTCGCTCCGCCGCGCTGTCGGCGTCGTGGGCGCGAGCGGCTCGGCCCGCGGTCTCCGCTTCCGGGGCGACGTCGGCCGCGCCCGCGTCCTCGTATGCGCCCGCGTCCTCGTACGCCTCCGGCTCCTCGTGCGGCGGCTCGTACTCGAGGCTGGCGTCCTCCTCGTGCGGAGGCTCGTACTCGAGTCCGATGTCTTCTTCGGAGGGGGGCTGGTATTCGAGGCTGGCCTCCCGCTCGGGCGCGGCATCCTGCCGGGTCGTGGCGGTGTCGTACTCGTCCACGGTTCCGTACTCCCCGACGGATCCGTACTCGTCGGCCGACTCATGCTCCGCGGCCGAATCGAAATCGACAGCCGTTTCGTACTCGTCGACCGACCCGTACTCGTCGTTCGTTTCGTCGATGGGCTCGTCGAAGGCGAACGTCGTCGTGGCGACGTCGCTCGTCGCCTCACCGGGCCCGGCCGCGGCCGGCTCCTCGACGACGTCCGTCAGCAGCAGCTCGGCGGGCTCTTCGGGGGGCGTGACTTCCCAGGGGAAGAGCTCGTCGGCGCCTTCGCCCGCGGGGGCTCCCTGGCTGGCGGCAGGGGCGTCGTGGCCGTCGCCCTCCGCTGCGGGCGCGTCGGGCGTCGAGGTGGAGCGGGAGGACGAGGGGGCGGCGTCGCCGTGATCGCTGGCGAAGAACGGGGGTGCCATGCGGCCGCTGCGCGCAGGCGGGCGGTCCGCGCCGGGGCCCCCGGACGCATGCCCGGAACCGGTCGCGCCGGGTCCGGTCAGATCGTCAGCCATCGAATGCTCCTCGTCGAATTCGGGAGAGGGGGAAGCGAAGGTGTGGCGGCAAGATACGGGTCGTGCGGCGGCGCGGAAAGTGTGGGGGGGCGAGGATTTGGAGCGCCGCTCCACGACCGCGCGGCTTCGCCGCGGCGGGGGACGCTCGCTGGGGCTCGCTGGCGCGCGCCACGTCCGCGCAGCTTCGCCGCGGCGGGGGCGGTGCGATCGGCATGGCGGGGGAGCCGCAACTGCTGGTCTCGATCAGCGTCCGCCGCCGGCGGGCCGCGCCTTCGCGCCGGACGGGTGCGCAGGCGCGGCGGCAGCGGACGCACCCCCTGGGCGGAAGCGGCGCCCTAGCGAGCGCGAGGGCGAGCGGCGCCCTAGCGCCGGAGGGCGAAGCAGGCGCGGCGCCCAGAGCCGAAAGGCGAAGCCGGCGCAGCGCCCAGAGCCGAAAGGCGAAGCCGGCGCGGACGCCCAGCGCCGAAAGGCGAAGCCCCAGCCCGGACGATATCGGACACCGAAGTGCCCTCGTGATGGCCAAATCCCGAATACATGCGGATACCGAGTACAATTGGCCATCGGGCGAGACGGACCTCTCGATCAGTGGCCGATTTCGTTCGGAATCCGGGACGAATCGGGATTCGGTGATCGGGAGGCGGCCTGGTTGTCCGATTTCGTTCGGGTTACGCGGCGCGTGCGGGGTCGGACGGGTTGTGCGGCGCGCCGCACGGGTCCGCCGCCTCGGCAGCAGCCGACGCACCCCGCAGGCGCGGCCTCCCCGCAGGCGCGGCCTCGCAGCAGGCGCGGCCTCCCCGCAGGCGCGACCTCCCCGCAGGCGCGGCCGCCCGCGCGGCTTCGCCGCGCGGGGGCGGCCGTCAGTCCTCCCAGCCGAAGCGGCCGATGAGCGGCAGAAAGGTGGCGGGGGCGACTTCCTCGCGCTGGACGCCTTCGGCGGTGCGGCGGAAGAGGGTGAGCTGCTGGGCCTCGCGGGTGCCGACGGGGGCGAGGAGGCGGCCGCCCACGGCGAGCTGGTCGAGGAGGGCGCGCGGGACGTCGGGCGCGCCGGCGGCGACGAGGATCGCGTCGTAGGGGGCGTAGCGGGACCAGCCGATGGTCCCGTCGCCGACGAGGAGGGCGACGTTGTTGATGCGGAGCGCGTCGAGGGCCTCCCGTGCGCGGACGGAGAGGCCGCGGATGCGCTCGATGGAGTAGACGTGGGAGGCGAGGCGTGCGAGGAGCGCGGTCTGGTAGCCGCTGCCGGTGCCGACCTCGAGGACGCTGTCGTCGGGCCCGATGGCGAGGAGCTTGAGGTAGAGAGCCTGGACGGACGGCTGCGTGGCGGTCTGGCCGAAGCCGATGGGCAGCGGGGCGTCCTCGTAGGCGCGGTGGTGCACGGCCTCGGGGACGAAGAGGTGGCGCGGGACCTGGTCGAAGACGCGCAGGACCTCGAGATCGTCGATGCCGTTGTCGCGGATGGACTCGATGAGCTGGCGTCGCTGACTTTCGAAGTGGCGGTCCATGGGCTCAGAGGTCCAGCGACCAGGACTCGAGGTCCTGGATCAGCTCGTAGTTGGTGAGGTCGAGGTGCAGCGGCGTGACCGATACGTAGCCGTCCCGTATCGCGTGGAAGTCGGACGTCTCGGCGCCCCACCAGCGGCTTTCGCCGCCGCCGATCCAGAAGTACTCCCGGCCGGACGGGTCCCTCGCGCGGGTGAGGGAGTCGATGTAGGCGCGCCTGCCGAGGGACGTGACCTTCACGCCCTTCACCTCGTCCGGCGGGACGGGGGGCAGGTTCACGTTCAGCAGCGTGTCGGCCGGGAAGTCCCGGCGCCCGACGACGCGGTCGAGGATGCGGGCGACGACGCCTTCCCACGCCTCGATGGACTCGCCGTCGCGCCCGGCGTAGGAGACGGCGACGGCCGGGATCCCGAGGATCGTCGCCTCCATGGCGGCGGCGACGGTGCCGGAGTACAGGACGTCGTCGCCCAGGTTCGGGCCGTGGTTCACGCCGGAGAGCACGAGGTCGGGCTTGTCGCCGAGGAGCTCGCCGACGGCAAGGACGACGCAGTCGGTGGGGGTGCCGTCGACGACGAGAACGCCGTCCCGCGCGGCGCGGACGCGCAGCGGGTGGTGCATGGTGAGGGAGTGGCTGGTGGCGCTCTGCTCGCGGTCGGGGGCGACGATGCGCACGTCGCCCATGGCGGCGGCCGCCCGGGCGAGGGTGCGGAGGCCCGCGGCGAGATAGCCGTCGTCGTTCGTGACCAGGATCCTCATGCGTCCGGCCGGACTCCGATGCTCATTCCGCGGCGCCGAGCGGCCGGGAGAGAAGCGCGTGCAGGTCCTCGAGCTCCTGGCGCAGCTCGTCGGCGAGGCCGGGGCCGACGTTCCGGTCCGCGGAAGGCCGCAGGTCCCGCTCCTTGCGCAGCCCCTCCAGCTTCTGGCGGGCGCCCTCGATGGTGTACTTCTCGGTGTAGAGCAGGTGCTTCACCAGCAGGATCAGCTTGATCTCCTTGCGCTGGAACACCCGGTTGCCCGACCGGTTCTTGGACGGGTTCAGGACCGGGAACTGGCTCTCCCAGTATCGAAGCACGTGCGGCTTGAGGCCGACCAGGTCGCAGACCTCGCCCATCGAGTAGTACTCCTTCGGCGCGATGCGCTCCATTCCGCTGCGATCTACGCCGCTGCGCTCGACGCCGCTGCGCTCCGATTCGCTGCGGCCCGATTCGCTGCGGCCCGATTCGGTGCGCTCCGGTTCGCCACGGTTCGATTCGCTGCGCTCCGCTTCGCTGCGCGCAGGCGCGGAGCCCCCGAAGAGGTCGCGCGTCCCGAGTTCGTCGTTCATCGGACCTCCGGTCTGGGCTCGCGGGTCATGAGGTTGTCGACGGCGTCGGCGGGGGCGCGGCCGTCGACGAGGACGGCGTGGACCTCGGAGACGATGGGCATGTCGGTGCCGGTCTCGCGGGCGAGGTCGTGGGCGGCCTTCGTCGTCTCGACGCCCTCGGCGACCATGTGCATGCCGCCGAGGATGTCCTCGAGGGAGCGGCCGCGGCCGAGGTCGACGCCGACGCGGCGGTTGCGGCTGAGGTCGCCGGTGCAGGTGAGGATGAGGTCGCCCATGCCGGCGAGGCCGGCGAAGGTGCGGGCGTCGGCGCCGAGCTTCAGGCCGAGGCGGGTCATCTCGGCGAGGCCGCGGGTGATGGTGGCGGCCAGGGCGTTGTGGCCGAGGTCGAGGCCGACGACCATGCCGGCGGCGAGGGCCATGACGTTCTTGAGGGCGCCGCCGAGCTCGACGCCGGGCACGTCGGGGTTCGTGTAGACGCGGAAGCGGTCGCCCTGGAAGAGCTGCTGGGCGCGGAGCGCGGCGTCGGCGTCGACGCTGGCGACGGCGACGGCGGTGGGCTGATCCCGGGCGACCTCCAGCGCGAAGCTGGGGCCGGACAGGAAGCAGGCGGTCTCGCCGGCCGGGCCGGGCAGGACCTCGCGCAGCACCTCGGCCATCGTCTCGCGCGTGCTCGTCTCGATGCCCTTGGACGCGCTCACGACGAGAGCGTCCTCGCGCACGTGGGGCGCGGCGCGCTGCATGATGCCGCGCACGAACTGCGAGGGACTGACGGAGACGACGACGTCGGCGCCGCGGACGCACTCGGCGAGGTCCGTCGTCGCCCGAAGGGACGGCTCGAGGCGGATGCCCTCCAGGTACTCGCGGTTCTCGTGGCGCTCGTTGACGGTGCGGGCGACGTCCTCCTCGAAGGACCAGAGGACGACGTCGTGTCCGTAGCCGGCGAGCAGGTCGGCCAGGGTCGTGCCCCAGCTCCCGGCCCCGACGACGCCGATGCGCTCGCTCATGGTCGATCCCTCACGCTGCTGGTCACGGCGCGGGCGCCTCCCTCCCCCGGCCGAAGCGATGCTCCTCGCCCCGCAGCAGCCGGCGGATGTTGCCGCGGTGGGCGAAGACTACGAAGAGGGCGAGCGCGACGCAGAGCCCGAGGATCACCGGCGCCCCGCCCGTGACGAGGACGACGAGGGGGACGGCGAGGGCGGCGACGATGGACGCGAGGGAGACGATGCGGGTCGCGGCCAGGACGAGGAGCCAGACCACGAAGCCGCCGAGGACGCCCCAGGGTGCGAGTGCGAGGAGCACGCCGGCGCTGGTGGCGACGCCCTTCCCGCCCCGGAAGTTCACGTACACGGAGAACACGTGACCGAGGACGGCGGCGGCGGCGTAGGCGACGATCCAGGCGCCGGCGCTGCTGCCGTCCCAGCGGGGGAAGAAGAAGGGCGGGAACCAGCCCTTGAAGACGTCGAAGACGAGGACCGGCAGGGCGACCTTCCAGCCGAGGACCCGGAAGGCGTTCGTCGCGCCGAGGTTGCCGCTGCCGTGCTCGCGCAGGTCGATGCCGCGCGCGAGCCGGCCCGCCACGTAGCTGCTCGGCACGGCGCCGAGCAGGTAGGCGAGCACGACGAGCACGTACGGCGTCACCTCGGCTCCTTGCGTCCCCGGAAGCGGAATCGGATGGGCGTGCCGACGAAGCCCCAGCGTTCGCGGAAGCCGTTGTGCAGGTAGCGGGCGTAGGCTTCGGTTACGCCCTTCGGGCGGTTCGTGAAGATCACGAACTGGGGCGGCGCCTCGCCCGCCTGCGTGGCGTAGTAGAACTTCACCGGCTGACCCTGAAGATGCGGGGGCGACTGGCGCTCCGCCAGTTCGCGGACGACCTCGGTCACCTCGTGCGTGGAGAGGCGACGTCGCCGTTCGGCGTCGACCTCCAGAACGAGGTCCAGCACCTTCTGCACCCGCTGCCCGGACAGCGCGGACGTGAAGAGGACGGGCGTCCAGCGAAGCTGCGGGGCCTTCTCGTGGAGGCGCTTCTCGAAGCGCGCGGACGTCATGGTGTCCTTCTCCACGAGGTCCCACTTGTTGGCCACGATGATGAGGCCGGTCCCGGCCTCCCAGGCGAGGCGGGCGATGCGCAGGTCCTGGACGTGGAGTGGCTCGGTGGCGTCCACCAGCAGGATGCACACGTCGGCGGCCTGCACGGCGCGCTGCGTCCGCAGCGAACTGTAGAACTCGAGCCCCTCGGAGATCCTCGCCTGACGGCGCAGCCCGGCGGTGTCGACGAAGATCAGGTCGCGGCCGTGATAGCGCAGCGAGGTGTCGATGGCGTCGCGCGTGGTGCCGGCGACGTCGCTCACCACCAGACGCTCCTCTCCGAGCAGCCGGTTGATGAAGCTGGACTTGCCGACGTTCGGCTTGCCGATGACGGCGACGCGCACCGTGCCCGGGCCTGCGTCCGGCTCCGGCGCCTCCGGGAGGAGGGCCACGACGCGGTCCAGGACGTCCCCGGAGCCCTTGCCGGAGATGGAGCTGACGGGCACCGGCTCGCCGACGCCCAGGTCCCAGAACTCCAGGTGCCCCATGTCCTCCGGGAGCCGGTCCATCTTGTTGACGACCAGCAGGACGGGACGGCCGGAGCGGCGCAGCGCCTCGGCGATGCGGAAGTCCAGCGGGTGCGGGCCCACCAGGCCGTCCACCACGAACACGAGGGCGTCCGCCTCCTCCACCGCGGCCATGACCTGCGTGCGGATCGCGGACGCCATGGGCTCGTGGGAGTCCACGTCGAGTCCGCCGGTGTCGACGAGGAAGAAGTGCCGCCCCGCCCAGTCCGCCTCCGCCACGTTGCGGTCCCGGGTCACGCCCGGCTGGTCCTCCACGATCGCCCGCTGCTCACCGAGCACGCGGTTGAAGAAGGTGGACTTGCCGACGTTCGGGCGGCCGACGACGGCGACCGCGGGAAGGAGCCCGCTCACGAACCGCCCGTGACGGTGGCGGGCGCAGCCGGGCGGCCCACGGGGGCGCCCGCGAGCGTGGCGACGAGGTCGATACCGGCGCGCACGTCCGCGCCACCGAGGGCGGCGGATAGGTCGGCGAGGGGCACGTCGTCGATGAACAGGCCGTCGTCGTTGAGGGCTTCGGCCGGGACGAGGACGACGTCGAACCGGCCGCCGTCGGCGCGGTCCGCCGCCGCGGCCACGGCGTCCACGATGTCCCGGCCCGGGAGCAGCCCCGCGGTCGTGACCGTGGGTCCGTACATCCGGTTCTCCACCGGGATCAGCTCGACGTGGGCCCCGGTGGCGTCCGCCAGCCGCGGGACGAGGGGCGCCATGACCTCGCCCATGCGCAGCCCCGTGGCGATGGCCACGCGCCTGCCGGCCAGGGGGGCGCCGGGGGCGCCGCTCGGGGCGCCGGGGGCTGCGCCGCGGGGGGCGCCGGGGGCTGCGCTGCGGGGGGCGCCGGGGGCATCGCTGCGGGGGGCGCCGGGGGCTGCGCCCCGCCGCGCGCGCAGGCGCGGGAGCCCGGCCTCGAAGGCGTCCAGGAACGCGCGCACGGCGCCGACGCCGTTCTCCGTCAGGGGCCAGTCGTCGTAGTAGTCGTCGCCGGGCAGCTCGCGGCCGGCGGCGAGGTACATCTCGTCGGCGGCGTAGGCCCAGCCGATGCCCCGTCCGGCGACGGCGCGGGCGCGGGCCGCATCGACGCGGGCGATGGCGACGTCGCACTCCTCCGCCGTGAGGAGTCGGACGGGCCGGTTCAGGTTGTACTTCGTGAGGCCGACCGGGACGATGGACAGGGACAGCACGTTCTCGCCGAGGGTCCACAGGTCGTCGATCGTGCGGTCCAGGTGCGCGCCGTCGTTCCAGCCGGGGCAGAGCACGACCTGCGTGTGGACCTCGAGCCCGGCGTCCGTCAGCTCGCGCAGCCGATCGACGACGTCGCCGCCCCGGGGCACACCGAGGATGCGCTCGCGCACGTCGGGCTCCGTGGCATGGACGCTCACGTACAGCGGCGACAGGCGCTGCTCGACGAGCCGGGCGAACCCCCTGGGCCCGAGGTTCGTCAGCGTCACGTAGCTGCCGTAGGTGAAGGACAGCCGGAAGTCGTCGTCCTTCAGGAAGAGCCGCTCCCGGGCCCCGGGCGGGTTGCCGTCGATGAAGCAGAAGACGCACTTGTTCGCGCACTGGCGGACGGTGTCCGGCTCCGGCGCGATGCCGAGCCCCTCCCCGGCGTCCTTCTCGATCTCGTAGATCGTCGCCTCCCCCGCGGGACCGGCGACCTCCAGCTCCAGGAGGCCGTCGGCCTCCAGGAAGCGGAGATCGATGGCGTCCCGCACCGGTGCGCCGTTGATGCGCACGATGCGGCTGCCGATCTCGAGGTCGAGCTCCTCGGCGATGCTGCCGGGGAGCCGGTGGGCGATGCGGACCATCGGGTTGGTTTGCGCTCCTCTTTCTCGATGCCTGGAGAGGGTGGGGGCGGCGGTTGCGGCCCAGCCTTATAAGATACCGGAAGAGGGGGGTGGGCTCAAGTTCTTGAGGGTGAGGCTGAGGCTGAGGCTGAGGCTGAGGCTGAGGCTGAGGCTGGGGCTGGGGCTGGGGCTGGGGCGGGGGCTGGGGCTGGGGCTGGGGCGGGGGCTGGGGCGGGGGCGGGGGCTGGGGCTGGGGCTGGGGCGGGGGCTGGGGCTGGGGCTGGGGCGCGAAGCGCGAGGTCGGGGTGGCACAAGTGTGCGTCGAGGAAGGGTCGATCGTGCATCTGGAGACACGGGGTAACGCCGAACGCACAGCGGCCGACGGGGACATCCCGCCGGTGTGCAGTTGGGGATACCGGGGGGCCCGAATTGCACAAGGAAGCTCGCGGGGGCGCACAGTTGTGCCGGGGCCCGCACGCGTGGCCGGGACCCGCACGCGTGGCCGGGGCCCGCACGCGTGGCCGGGGCCCGCACGCGTGGCCGGGGCCCGCACGCGTGGCCGGGACCCGCACGCGTGGCCGGGGCCCGCACGCGTTGCCACGGCACGCCTGCCGGGGCGCCCACGGGTGTAAGAACGGCGCAGCGGGCGCGCCGTGGGCGGCACGTCCCAGCACCGGGCGGGTGTTCCCAGCACCGGCACGCAGCGGCCGCGCCGGCGCTGGGCGCCCGGCGTCGCCGGGAGCCTACGGCAGCGTCGCTCCGCAGGCTTCGCAGCGCTCGGCGTCGGCGTCCAGGGGCTCGCCGCACTCGGGGCAGGCGAAGGAGACCTCGCCCTCGGGCGACATGTGGGCGCGGAGGATCTCGAGGGCGCCCACGAACTGCTCGGCGGGGACGAGGAGGCGGACGGGGCTGAGGTCGCCGATGCCGATGGCGAACGAGCGGTCCTTCTGGGAGAAGACGCGGGCGTCGAGGCCTTCGGCCTGGAGGTTCTGCTGGACGAGCTGGGCGTCGACCTCGCTGCCGGTCGTGTAGAGCTGGGCCCAGCCCTCGACGACGGGGATGTCCGCGTGGCGCTCGCAGCGGCAGGCGCCGTCACGCTCGGCGTCGTCGCAGGCCTCGCAGACGGGGCGGCCGCAGATGACACACCGGTCGGACGCCGTGCGGTCGGGATGGTCGGGACAGGCAGCGGCCGTGAAGGCGTGACCGCAGAGGGGACAGTAGTCCCGGTCCTCGGCTACACTCTCGCCGCACTTCGGACACTTCCGATCCATGGATCCATTCCTCGGGTAGGGGCGTTCGACGGGGGACGTCGCCTGAAAGTGCACAGGTCGTGCCCGGCGGGCGAGAGGCTGCCCGGCGGGCGAGCACGGGCGATAGAGGCTGCCCGGCGGGCGAGCACGGGCGATAGAGGCTGCCCGGCGGGCGAGAGGCGGACGCGCGAACGGCGGGAGCGGCAATGCCGCCCCCGCCGTCGCCCGCCGAAGCGGTTCGGGTCGCTTCGCGATTCCCTGTGGTGCTACTGGCTGACGCGCTCGTACTTCCAGCCCAGGACGGACTTGGAGACGGGCACGCTGACCTCGAAGCCGGTCGCGGCGTCCTTCTCGGGCGCGTTGACGGTGACGGACTTGGTGCCGACGACGCTGCCGTCCTCGGCGAGCATGCTGAACTTGAGGGTCACCGGCGTGCCGGGAGCCAGGTTCTTGTTCTGGATGGCGCCCTGCAGATCGACGGCGGAGTCCGCCAGGGAGACCTGGAGGTTGGTGACCTCGAAGGGCATCTTCTGCGACTCCTCGAGCACGGCCAGCGCCTTGTTCTGATACTGCTTCTGCTGGGCCGTGTCAGAGGCCAGGACGCCGAGTCCGCGGTAGGCGCGGGCGAGGAGCAGGTCCACGTTGGCGTTGTAGGGGTCGATGTCGTGGACGCGCTCGGCGATCTTCTGGAACTTCGGATACAGCTCGTTGAGCTTTGCCTCGATCTCCTTGGCCTGGGCGGCGGGCACGCTGTCCTGCTTCGCCTCGAGACCGCTCGTCTCGACGTAGAGGGCCTGCGCCAGATTGTGGAGGGCGTCGCGGTAGTACGGATTGATCTTCAGGGCCTTCTCGAAGTTGGTCGCCGCCGCGGCGTAGTCCTCGTCCCGGAAGCTCTGGACGCCGGCCTGGGCATAGAGCTGAGCCGTGTTGGAGCGGGCCATCTCGGCGTACTTGTCCCAGTCGGCCGTGACCTCGGCGGGCAGATTCTGCCGCGCGGGGCCGTTGACGATTTCGAGGACCTTGGAGTACGCGTCTGCCGCCTTCTCCGTCTCCTCGTTGCGGATGTAGAGGGAGGCGAGGTTCAGGAGCGCCTCGGGTCGCTTGTCGTAGATGACGTTCGCCTTCTCCATCTGGGCGATTGCCTCATCGTCGTTCTGCGCCTGCATCGCCTGGACGCCTCCGTTGAAGGCGTTCACCCAGGCGCTCTCGCGCTCGCTCTCGATGTCGGGCTCGTAGGCGGGATAGATCGTCTGCGCCCGGGAGAAGGCGCTGTCGGCCTTCTGATAGTCACCGGCGCCGGCCCACGCCTGGCCAAGCTGAAGCCAGAGCTTCGGGTTCAGCGAGTCCTGCTGGAGGCCCTGCTGCGCGGTCTGCGCGGCCTGCTGGTAGTCCGCCGTCCGGCCCGCGTCGTCCTTCGAGGCCTGTGCCTTCACGAGCAGGATCTCGGCCCGCTTCGTGAAGTCGTTCTCGGACGGCTGGGCGAGGCCGGGGGGATAGCTCTTGCCGGTGTCGGCGGGGGCGGCCGTCGGGGTGACGGTCTGCGTCGCCGCCGCCTGCGAGCCGGACGAGGCACACGCTCCGAGCGTGGTCGCCGCGGCCAGGGCAAGGATGAGCCCTCGGGTCCGGTTCATCCGTAATCTCCTCCGATGTAGGTCAACATGTTCGCACCCGCACGGGCGCGCTCTTCACTCTTCGGACGCCGGAACGGCGAGGTCGCCGTCCAGCGCCGTGCGGACCTCGTAGGGCGCGAGCCCCAGCTCGCGCGCCACTCGTACCACGTCGTCGTACTCCACCTTCGTGCGCTCACCGCCGCCTGGCAGGCGAACGCGCTTGCGGCGCAGTGAGCGCCCGCGCCATTCCACACGCTCCTCGCGGCGCTCGAGCTCGAGCCGGCGAACCGGCCAGCAGCGGGCACCGATGGTGCTCGTGGAACGGAACAGCGTCTCCACTACCGCATCGAGCCTCGCCTCCTCGACGAGGGCCTCGAAGCGCAGCCCGGGACGCCCCTTCTTCATGCCCACGGGCGACGTCACCGCGTCCACGGCACCGGCGTCCATCAACGCGTCCCGCGCGGCGGGTGCGAACTCCGGCTGGAGGTCGTCGACGTCGGCCTGAACCATGTACAGCATGCCGGCTGACGACTCCAGCTCCGCGTCGATGAGCCGCAGGCAGTTCGGGTATCCCTCGGGATCCCGCGTCCCGGCGCCGTAGCCGCTCCCGTGGACCACGAAACGGTCCGGGAACGGCCCCCGATCCAGCACGGTGGCCAGGATCGCGGCACCGGTCGGAGTCGTACACTCCCCCGGCAGCGATGTTTCGGCTACCGGTATGCCCTGCAACAACTTGAGCGTGGCGGGCGCGGGCACGGGAAAGCGACCGTGCTCGATCTCGACCCAGCCGGTACCCAGCGCGACCGGTCGCGTTCGGAAGCTCTCGAACCCGAGCTCCTCGAATCCCGCGCACGCGCACAGCACGTCGAGGATCGCGTCGAGGGCGCCGACCTCGTGGAAGTGCACGCGCTCCACGTCGATGCCGTGGATCTCCGCCTCCGCCTCCGCCAGCCGACGGAACACGGCGCCCGCGCGCTGCTTCACGCTCTCGACCGCTTCGGCCCGGTCGACGACCTCGAGCACGTCCGCCAGGTGCCGGTGCGCGTGCTCGTGCGGCAGCTCGAACCGGACGCGGGCGCAGTCGATCCCGCTGCGCTCCGCCCGCTCCACCCGGACGGCGACGCCCGAAAGTCCGAGGCCGCCGACGAAGTCGGCAAGCCACGCCTCCGGGAGCCCGAGGTCGACCAGCGCGCCCAGGATCATGTCGCCGCTGATGCCGGCGAAAGGGTCGAACACGAGCGTGCGCACGCAGCGACTCCGGTCAGGTCGGGGTCCGGGCAAAGCGGGGCAATTTAGGGGGGGTGGGGTGGGATGGTCAAACTGAGGCTGAGGCTGAGGCTGAGGCTGAGGCTGAGGCTGAGGCTGAGGCTGAGGCTGAGGCTTAGGCTGAGGATTACATCTCGAAGGCCTCGAGGGCCTCGAGGACGCCCTGTCGGCCCATGACGGCGACGAGGGTGGCGATGGCGGGGCCGTGGTCCTGGCCGGTGAGGGCGCGGCGGAGGGGCATGAAGAGGGCGCGGCCGCGGGCGCCCGTGGCGCGGCCGCCGGCGCGGATGGCGGCGTCGACCGTGGCGGGCGTCCAGCGCTCGAGGGCTTCGAGCTCCCGGCGCACGGCGGCGAGGACGGCGGAGGCGGCGGGGTCGGAGCGGAGCTCGGCGCGGGCGGCGCGTGCGGCTGCGTCGTCGCGTGCGAAGAAGGGCTCGAGCTGCTCGTGGATGTCGGAGAAGCGGGCGAGGTGCGTGCGCACGGCGGCGACGATCTCGGGCAGGACGTCGACGGGGACGGCGGGCGGGCCGGGGGGGCCGGCCGGGCCGGGCTCACGAGGGTGGCCGGGCTGGCCGGGCCGGTCCGGCTCGACCGGGCCGGGCCTGCCCGCGGACGTAGGGCTCGACGGCGGCGACGAGGGCGTCGAGGGGCATGGCCTCGATGTGGCGCGCGGAGAGCCAGCGCAGCTTGGCCGGGTCGAAGACGGGATCGACGGGGCGGATGCGGTCGAGGGAGATCTCGTCGATGAGGCGGCGGCGGTCGAGGACCTCGTCGCCGGAGGGGCTGGACCAGCTCAGGAGCGACAGGTAGTTGACCATGGCGTCGGGGTGGTAGCCCTCCCGGCGGTAGTCGGCCAGGGGGCGGGCGCCGTGTCGCTTGGAGAGCTTCTGGCGGTCGGGTCCGAGGACGGTGGGCACGTGGGCGAAGACGGGGACGTCGTGGCCGAGGGCCTCGAAGAGGAGCACCTGGCGCGGCGTGTTCGAGAGGTGGCCGGCGCCGCGGATGACGTGCGTGATCTCCATGGACGCGTCGTCGACGACGACGGCGAAGTTGTAGGTGGGGCGGCCGTCGGAGCGGACGATGACGAAGTCGCCGACGTCGGCGGTGCTCACTGCGACGTCGCCGCGGACGACGTCGTGCACGATCACGTCGCCGGACCGGTCGGGCACGCGGAAGCGCAGGGCGGGCTGGCGGCCCTCGGCCTCGAGGCGGGCGCGGGCGTCGGCGTCGAGGTCCCGGCAGCGGCGGTCGTAGTGAGCGTCGCCGCCGGCGGCGAGGCGGGCGTCGCGTCGGGCTTCCAGCTCTTCGGGCGTGCAGTAGCAGGGGTACGCGGCGCCGTCGGCGAGCAGGCGGTCGGCGGCGCGGTGGTAGAGGGCGGCGCGCTCGCTCTGGCGGTAGGGTCCGAAGTCGCCCGTCTCGGAGCCGTCGGGGCGGGGTCCCTCGTCCCAGTCGAGGCCGAGCCAGAGGAGGTCGCGCATGATCTCCGCCTCGGCGCCGGGCACGTTGCGCTCGACGTCGGTGTCCTCGATGCGCAGCACGAAGCGGCCGCCGGCCTGGCGGGCGACGAGCCAGTTCAGCACGGCGATGCGGGCGTTGCCGACGTGCAGGCTGCCCGTGGGGCTGGGTGCGAAGCGGGTGCGGATCATGGGCCCGGGCGGGGTCGGAATGTCAGCCTCCCCGCAGGTGCTCGAGGACGGCGTTGGCGAGGGTATCGGAGAAGCCGGGCACGGCGGCGACGTCGTCGGGCTCGGCGGCCTTCAGCGCCCGCACGCTGCCGAAGTGCTCGAGGAGCGCGCGCTGGCGGGCGGGGCCGATGCCGGGGATCTCCGCCAGCTCGCTCGTGAGGGTGCGGCGGCGGCGCAGCTTGCGGTTGTAGCCGTGGGCGAAGCGGTGCGCCTCGTCGCGCAGCCGCTGCAGCAGGCGCAGCGCGGGAGCGGAGCGGGGCATGCGCACGGGCGCGGACCGGCCCGGGAGGAAGACCTCCTCCTCCCGCTTGGCCAGGGAGCAGAAGGCGACGTCGGGGGCGCCGGCCTCCCGGGCCGCGGCCACGGCCGCGCCGAGCTGCCCCTTGCCGCCGTCGATGACGACGAGCTCGGGGAGCGGCTGCTCCTCCTCGATGCGGCGCGCAACGTAGCGGCGCACGACTTCGGCCATGGAGCGGAAGTCGTCGTTGCCCCAGTCGCCGCGCACGCGGAAGCGGCGGTATTCGTTCTTCGCCGGCTCGCCGTTCACGAAGACGACGCAGCTCCCCACGACCTCGGTGCCCTGCGTGTGGGAGATGTCGAAGCAGGCGATCATGCGGGGCACGATCTTGAGCTCGAGGGCCTCCTGCAGCTCGTACAGGACGTCGTCGGCGCGGCGGTCGGCGGTGTCCGTGAGCACCACGCGCTCCTCGAGCATGTGGCGGGCGTTCTGGCTGGCCAGCTCGACGAGTCGCCGCTTGTCGCCGCGCTGGGGCACGTGGGCGGCTACCCTGCGGCCGGCGCGCTCCGCGAGGAGCTCCGCCAGGCTCTCCAGGTCCTCGAACTCCATGGGGTAGAGCACCTCCCGCGGCAGGTCCGCCACGCCCACCTCTCCCCGGTTCAGGTAGAAGGCGACGGCGCCGGCCTCGAGGATCGCCGCGTCCTCCTCGTCCTCGACGCTCCCGAACCACTGCGTCTCGCGCCCCAGCAGCTTGCCGCCGCGGATGCGCAGGAGGGCGACGCACGCCTCGCTGCCGTCCCGGGCGAGGCCGAAGACGTCCTGGTCCCCGCCCCGCAGGTCCATGGCGCGCTGCCGCTCCTCCATGGCGTGCAGGCCGCCGAGCACGTCGCGCAGCGTCGCGGCGCGCTCGAAGTCGAGGGCCGCGGCGGCGTCCGACATCTCCTTCTCCACCCGCCGTCGGACGGGGTCGATGCGCCCGTTCAGGACCTGCAGGATCTCGTCGATCATGGCCTGGTAGTCCTGCTCCGACTGGAGTCCGACGCACGGGGCCTTGCAGCGTCCGATGTGGTAGTCGAGGCACGGGCGGGCGGGCGCCTCCCGGGGCAGGTCGTAGCGGCAGCTGCGGACGGTGTAGAGCCGCTTCACCAGCTCCAGCGCCTGGCGCATGGGGCCGACGTCCGTGTAGGGCCCGAAGTAGCGCGCGCCGTCGTTCTGCAGGCGGCGCGTCACGTAGACCTGCGGGAACGGCTCCTGGACGGTGACCTTGATGTACGGGTACCGCTTGTCGTCCCGGAGCACGATGTTGAACGGCGGGTGGTGCTCCTTGATGAGGTTGGCCTCGAGGAGCAGCGCCTCCGCCTCCGTCCCCACCACGATGGTCTCGACGTCCCGGACCCGCCGCAGCATCTCCTGGTTCTTCAGCGAGACGGGGCCCGTTGCGAAGTGACTGCGCACGCGGTCGCGCAGGGACTTCGCCTTGCCGATGTAGACGAGGTCTCCCGCGGCGTCACGGAACAGGTAGACGCCGGGACGGGTCGGCAGGTGCCGCAGCTTCTTTCGCAGGCTCTCGGGAATCACGGAGCGTAGTACCCCGTGGCGACGGCCCGTTCCGCGCCCGCGGGCGGGGATCGGCATCAGGATGGGCGGCGTCGCTTCAGGATCCGCCGCAGGTACGCCGCGCCCTGCTCGAGGCCGAGCAGATGGGCCACGGCCAGGTAGACGACGGCGAAGGCGGGCAGAACGGCGAGGGCGACGAAGAGCGGCCGGTGGGTCGGGACGACGGCCTCGACGCCGAGTCCGGCGCCTGCGGCGGCGGCGGCCGCCGCGAACATGCGGACCAGGGACGAAGCGCCGGCGCCGACGTCGCCGATCCGGGGCTCGAGGGAGCGACGCAGGATCCACCACTCGATCCACGCGGCCACGGACGAGCCGAGTCCGAGGCCGACCGGACCGAGGGGCTGGCCCGGGGCGATCTCGAGATGGGAGAACGGGAACATGAGCGCGGCGCCGAGGGCTCCGGCCACGAAGACGCGCAGGGTGGCCACCTTGGCGGGCGTCTTCGTGTCGTGGAGGGCGAAGAACGTGGACGAGAACAGGCGCGTCCCCGTGGAGGCGACCAGGCCGAGGCTGAAGGCGCCGAGGGTGGCGTAGACCTGGAGCGTGTCGCCGGGCCCGAAGTCGCCGCGCTGGTAGATGGCGCCGACGATGACGTTGCCTACCGTGAGGAAGCCGATGAAGGACGGGACGACGAAGAAGTAGATCTGGCGCAGGCCGCCGTTGACGCGGCGCAGCAGCATGTCCCGGTCGCTGCCCCGCTCCCGGGACAGCTCGGGCAGCTCGGCGGCGGCGACGGACATGCCGAACAGGCTGATGGGGAGCATCCAGAGGCGCGTGGCGTAGCCGATCACGGCGACGGCGCCCTCGGTCAGCAGGGACGCCAGAACGATGTCGAGGTAGCCGGCGAGCTGGACGACGCCGCGGCCGAGGATGGCCGGCAGGGCGTTGGACAGGGCCTCCCGGACCCGCGGCAGCCGCGTGTCGAGGCGGACCTTCAGCCGTCGCTCGAGGCGCAGGACCACGGGGAGCTGGACCGAGAGCTGGAGCACGCCGCCGATGAGGGCGCCCCAGGACAGGGCGATGATCAGGCGGTTCTGGTCCATGTGGCCGCCGAAGGCGACCATCGTCGCGATCATGGCGGCGTTCCACAGCACGGGCGCGAAGTAGGGCAGGAAGAAGCGCCGGTGGCTGTTCAGGATGCCGAGCGCCCACGCCGACAGGACCAGGACGCCGGTCATGGGGAAGATGATGCGGGAGGCGGCGATGGTGAGGTCCCGCTGCGCGCCTTCGAAGCCCGGGGCCAGGATCGAGACGAGGAGCGGAGCCGCGAGGACGCCGACGAGGGTGACGGCGCCGGCCCCGGCGAGCAGGAGGGCGAAGACGGCGCCGGCGACGCGCCCGGCCTCCTCCTCCTTCCCCTCCCTCAGCAGCTCGCTGTAGACCGGGATGAACGACGCGCTCAGCGTGCCTTCGCCCAGCAGGTTCTGCAGGACGTTGGGCAGGCGGAGCGCGGCGTTGAAGGCGTCCGCGGCGATGCCGGTCCCGAAGTACTTCGCGAAGACGCTGTCGCGGACGAGGCCCGCGACGCGGCTCAGGAAGATGCCGGCCGCGACCAGGTACGCCGAGCCGCCGCGCTGCTTCGGGCTGGTGGAGTCAGCCGTCGCCGCCACGTGGCTCGGCCGGCGGCAGCGATGGGGGCTCCCGGTTCTCGAGCAGCCGCTGGACGAAGCGGGACTCCTCGTCCAGCCGCTTCACCTCCTGGACGAGGCGATCGACCTCTGCTTCCAGGGCCTCGATCCGTGGCTCCGCCGTCGACTCGCGGGGCAGCTTGTCCTTCTCGAGCCGCGCCGCCAGGGCCCGGCCGAGCTGCGAGTCCAGCACCACGGCAAGGAGCGGGATCATGAGGGCGAGAATGATGATGAGGGCGATCATGCGTTGAAAGCTGAAGGGTCCCCGCACCGGGGGCAAGTTCCGTACGCGACTAGCCGCCGCATCGGAGACCTCCCCAGTCCTCGGCCGCGAAGTCCTCATCCACCGCGAAGCGCGCGAGCAGCTCGTCGAACAGGCGGGGGCCGTAGGTCGCCAGAAAGGACGCGACGTTCACGACGCGCTCCTGGGCGGTGCCGCCCGGGTACAGGTTCGCCTTCGCCTTGCCGATCTGGCGCAGGCCGATCTCGTTGCGCTGCTTGAGCTGACGGAGGACCTTCTTCTCGAAATGGCCCACCTCCCGAAGCGTACGGCCCCGGGCCGACGCCAGGGGACCCCGCAGCGTCGGGTCGATCTCGGCGCTCGCCTCCTCCAGCCGCCCGAAGGCTCCGTCCACGGTGTTGCGCAGGGCCTCGAACGCGTCCGCAACCGGCGCCGGCATCTCGCCGCGGGCGTACCGCGTGGCGACTTCGTGGAGCGGTGGAGCCAGGTCGTCCGGCTCGAGGCCGTACTTGTCCAGGACCTTTCGTACCTTGTGCTCCACCAGGGTCGCCCCGGGCCGGAGTCGGACCAGCGGCATGCCGACGCCGTGGCGCTGGAAGAGGCAGCCGATCTGGGCGAAGTACGCCACCTCCGCCGGGCCCCCGAGGTAACACAGCGTGGGAAAGGCGGCGCTCTCGACCACGGGCCGGAGCAGCACGTTCGGCGAGAATCGCTCCGGCTTCTCCTCGATCGCCTCCCTCAACGCCGCGGCGTCCCGCCAGCGCACCGCGCCGTAGTGGACGGACCAGCCGCCCCCGTCACGCAGGATCCGCTCGCGCCCGCGCTCGTCCTCGTACAGCACGTTCGTCGCGCCCGGCAGCACCCCGACCTGGGCGTGGTAGCCCGCGGCGACGAGCCGGTCCTTCTGCTCTCGAACCGCGGACTCGGACTCCTTCGACCCCTCGAGCTCGGCCAGGAGGAGCGGTGCGGAGATGCGCTTCAGTGCCGGATCGGAGGCGTCGACGACGAGCAGGTCGAATCGGGCGAACCACTCCAGCACCAGGTTCACGTAGGCCTCGCCCATCGTCACGTCCGGTCGATACGCCCCTCGAATCTGCTTGAGGACGTCGATGGCAAATGCAGTATCCGGAAGTACTTGCGCGAGCTCCGCGAGAGCGGGCTCGATGGACGAGCCCGAGCCGTCTGTGTGCCGTGGAGACGGGCGGCAGGTCGGCTTCCTGGTGGATCTCGATCCGGCGCAGCTCGTTGCTGCCGTCCAGGACTGCGGCGTGGTTGACCTCCACCCAGTCGTGGTCCTCCGTGCCGGCCCAGAAGAGAGGCGCGACGGGCACGCCGAGACGGTCCTCCAGGGCGCGGGCGAGGGCGACGGCGCCGAGGATCTTGTAGGGCGTGTAGAGGGGACCCGTGAAGAGCCCTGCCTGCTGCCCCGTGGTGATGAAGAAGCCGTCCTCCTCGACGACCCGGCGCAGGTGCTCCGCGGCGGCGTCGGTGGACGGGCGTATCGCGCGGGCCATGGCGCGGCGCGCGTCGCCGTCCATGCGCGAACGGATCTCGTCCGCCTTCCTGCGCCATGCGTCCAGGCTGCCGGGGTTGCCGGCGAAGAAATCGCGCAGGGGCTCGGCGCCCCGGGCGTAGTCCTCCAGGAGGCGCGACCGGCCGGGCGCGCGGACGTGGATCTCGAGCTGAATGCCTCCCTCGGCCGTCATTTCACCCCTTGTGGTATGGCTCGCCCCGGACAATGGTCCCGGCACGATAGATCTGCTCGACCAGCACGAGCCGTGCAAGCTCGTGGGGCAGCGTGGCGGGACCGAGGGAGACGAGCTGCCCCCGGGCCCGCACGGCGTCCGTATGGAGGCCGAGGGCACCGCCGACCAGGAACGCGGCGCCGGGCCGGCCGTGCAGCGCGATGTCGTTGAGCCGGCGCGCGTACTCCCTGGAGGACCACCCCTTCCCTGCCCGCGTCATCCCGAAGACGTCGAACCCGTCCGGCACGCGATCGAGAAGGCGTGCGGTCTCGGCGGCCCGTACGTCGTCGTCCGCCGTTCCCTTCCGCGCCGCCTCTTCCCGGACCTCCTCCACCTGCAAGGACCAGTAGCGCCCCGCCCGCTCCTCGAACTCGGCGATAGCCGGTGCGAGAAGCCTGCCGGGGCGCCCAACGAACGCGAGGACGACCTTCACGTGCGCCCTCCGCCTCGGGCCTCTGCGGCGCCGGCGAGCCCCGCGACGGCGTCCAGGAGGTCCCGGATCCCGGGCTCGGCGCGCTCCACCACGACGCGCTGCTCGAGGATCCGAAGATCCAGGTCCGGGGCCAGCGGCGCCAGCTTGACGGCGTCCTTGCCCGTCGTCATGACGGGCCCGCCCCCGGCCCGCTCACGGATGAGAGCGGCGTCCGCGGGCGTGTAGGCGTGGTGATCCGGGAACGCCAGCGTGCCGCCGGGCTCCGCGCCGGCGGCGGCGGCGTTCCGGAAGAACAGGTCCGGGGCTGCCACGCCGGCAACCGCCAGGGCGCCGGAGGGCGGCGGCGACGTATCCCCCGACCGGTCGCGCCAGGGGCCGGGCTCCAGGGCGACGACGACGACGTCGCGATCCCGCGCGCGGGCCGACGGCCGGCGGCCGAGCCGCGTCCGCAGGGCCGCGGCCACGCGGGCCGCGCTCGCCGCCGACGCCGTGCGCCGCGTCACGACGACCAGGTCTGCCCGGTCCAGGGCGGCGAGGGGCTCCCGCCACGCTCCACGGGGGAGCAGACGCGGCCGGGGCGTCCACGTCTCGGCGGCGACGAGCACGACGTCCGCATCCCGGGCCAGGCGTCGGTGCTGAAAGCCGTCGTCCAGGACGAGGACGTCGGCGCCGGCTGCGACGGCGCGCTCCGCTCCCGCGACCCGGTCCCGCTCCGCCACCACGGGCACGTCCGGGTGCCACTGCCGGTGCAGCGCCGGCTCGTCCGGCGCATAGCCGCCGTGGAGCACGGCCGGGCGACAGCCCCGGGCGATGAGCTCGTCGACGATCCAGCCGACCACGGGCGTCTTCCCCGCCCCGCCCACCGCCAGGTTGCCGACGCTCAGCACGGGCACCGGCGCCCGAGCCGTGGGCAGGACGCCGGCCGCGTAGCCCCACCCCCGCGCCGCGACGGCCAGGCGGAAGAGGCCCTCCGCCGGCAGCAGCAGCGCCCGGGCGAGTCCGCCGGCGGCGCCGCCGCCGCCCCGCAGGACGGTCTCGGCCCTTCGGCGCACGCTCACGGCCGTCCCCCGGCGGCCACCGCCGCGTCCGCCCGGGCCGTGACATCCCGGAGCGCCGCCTCCACGCGGTCGTTCAGCGCCGCCATGCCGCCTTCGTCCAGGTCCCGGGGCACGGCGATGGGCGGGCCGTAGACGACACGGACTTTCGCGAACGGCCGCGGCACGAGGAATCGGTCCCACCCCTCGAACCACCACGCGGGGCGGGCCGCGGACGCGGTCGGCAGCACGGCGGAGCCGCTGAGCTGGGCGGCCAGGAGCGCGCCGGGCTTCATGCGCTCCCGGGGGCCGCGCGGTCCGTCGGGCGTCAAGGCGAGCGGATGGCCCTGACGGGCGTGGCGGACGAGCTGCCGGAGCGATGCGCTCGCTCCGCGGGAGCTCGAGCCGCGGACGGTCCGGAAGCCGAGCCGCTCGAGGAGGCGGGTCAGGTACTCGCCGTCGGCCGACCGGCTCACCAGCGCCACGACGCCCTCGTCGCGGCGGTGCCAGGCGAGGGGGAGGAGCCGCCCGTGCCAGAGGACGTGGATCACGGCGGGCCCCATGCGGCGGGCGGCGTCGAGGTTCTCCCCGCCGTCGACCTCGAATCGGGCGGTTCGGAGGAGCGCCTCGACGAGGCCCCTCCCGAGCAGCCCCGCAAGCGTGTAGCGGAGCCCCGGATGGCGGTGTCCGGACACGGTGGCCCCGGCCTCAGTCCCGCCCGCCGATGAGCTCGGCGGCCAGATCCGCGACGCGATCGGCCACGGCGCGGTCTCCGCTGGGCGCGAGGGCGGCGCGGACCTCGCCCAGCCCGGCCAGCATCTCCCGGCGTGCCTGCGAGTCCTCGTCGAGCAGCGGCAGCACGGCCTTCGCCATGGCCTCGGGCGTGGCGTCCCCCTGCACCAGCTCCGGCGCGACGCGCCGCCCGGCGATGAGGTTCGCCATGCCGATGTGGTCCACGGCCACGACCCGCCGCGCGATCCAGTACGTCAGCGGGTGCGTCCTGTACATGATGGCCATGGGGGTTCCGGCCAGCGCCGCCTCGACGGTGCTGGTCCCGGACTTCACGATCGCGGCTGACGCGTGGGTGAGCAGCTCCCGGGAGAGGGGAGTGCGGGGCCACGGCGCGTCTCCGTAATCCCCGTCGGGCACGGCGCCGGCCGCGGCGATCACCGGCTGGACGTCGGGCCGCTCGGCGCGGATCCGCTCCGTCGCCTCGAGCATGACCCCCAGGTGGCGCTTCACCTCCTGCGCCCGGGAGCCGGGGAACAGAGCCAGGATGGGCCGGTCGGCCTCGAGCCCGAGCTCGCGGCAGAACGCGTCCCGGCTCTGCTCCACGGGCGGGCGATCGGCCAGGGGGTGGCCCACGAACGAGACCCGCGCGCCCTCCTGCGCGAAGACCTCCTCCTCGAAGGGGAAGACCACGGCGAGGCGGCTGGCGAGGCGGGCGAGCTTCCGGGCGCGGCTGCGGTGCCACGCCCAGACCTGGGGCGCGATGTAGTAGAGGACGGGCACGCCGGCGTCCCGGGCCCGCTCCGCGAGACGCAGGTTGAAGCCCGGGTAGTCGATGGGGAGGACGAGGTCCGCCTGGCGACGTCGCATTTCACCCTCGACGCGCTTCATCAGGCCCACGAAGAAGGGGAGGTGCCGGACGACCTCGACGAACCCCATGACGGAGAGACGTTCCGGGTCCGCGAGCAGCTCGACGCCCCGGGCCGCCATGCGCGGGCCGCCGAGCCCGAACAGCTCCGCGTCGGGGAAGCGGCGCAGCAGTGCCTCCGCCACCGCGGCTCCGTGCAGATCGCCGGACGGCTCGCCCGCGGAGAGGAGGATGCTCGGCCGCCGGACGGTCATCCCGTGTGGCTGAGCTTCCAGAGCAGGAAGGCCACGAGCACCAGGGCGGCGAGGAGCTTCCAGATGGACGGCGGCCGCTGCGGACCGCCGCGCATGAAGTCCTTACGGTCGCGACGCAGCTGTAAGAGCGACATCCTGCTCGATCCGTTCGACGATTTCCAGTGCGACGGCCAGGGCCTCGCGTCCCTCGCGGCCGGTGACCGCGACGTCGTTCTCGCCGCGCACGGCGCCGACGAAGCTCCTGAGCTCCTCGCGCAGCGGCTCGGCGCCGTCCCCCACCAGCGGAATGTGCTCGACCACGTCCTCGATCCGGGTGCCCGCGAGGGGCTCGCCGGGGGAGAGCCGGAAGCCTTCCCGGAGGCGCAGGAACTCACCCCGGCCGGAGGCCAGGTCGAGGCTGATGTAGCCGGAGCGCTGGAAGAAGCGGATCTTCCGCAGCTTCTCCAGCGAGACGCGGCTGGCCGTCAGGTTGGCGACGCCGCCGCCCTCGAACTCCAGGCGTGCGTTGGCGATGTCCGGGCTCGGCGTCAGCACGGGCACGCCGGAAGCGGCCACACGGACGACGGGCCGGCGCACGAGGCTGAGGACCAGATCCAGATCGTGGATCATGAGGTCCAGCACCACGGCCACGTCCGTGCCCCGGACGCCGAAGGGCGCCAGGCGGTGGCTCTCGACGAAGAGGGGCTGGTCCAGGTACGGCTCGCACGCCCGGATGCCGGCGTTGAAGCGCTCGACGTGGCCGATCTGCACGAAGGTGCCGCCGCTCTCGGCGGCGGCCAGGATGCGGTCCGCGGCGTCGAGGTCCGGGGCGATGGGCTTCTCGACGAGCACCGGCAGTCCCCGCTCGAGGGCGGCCCGGGCGACGGCCTCGTGGGCGGTGGTCGGCACGGCGACGACGAGGGCGTCGGCGGCGTCCAGCAGCGGCTCCAGCTCCTCGAAGGTCGGGACCTCGAGCTGCGAGCCGACCTCGGCCAGACGCTCGGGTCGCGTGTCGTGAACGCCCACCATGCGGGCGCCCGGCAGGTCCCGCAGGATGCGGGCGTGATGGAAGCCGAGGCTGCCGACGCCGACGACGCCCACGCGAGGCGCGTCGCCACGCCCCGTGCCCGCCTCCACGCCGGAGCCCGCGTGCTCAGATGGAGACGCCACGCTCGCTCCCCTCGATGAACTCCCGGAGCCGGCGCACCTCGGGGGTGTCGGCGAGCTCCGTGCGGGAGCGCTCCAGCGCCTGAGAGATGTTCAGCCCCGAGCGGAAGAACAGCCGGTAGGCGCGCTTCAGCTCGGAGCGCGCCTCGTCGGAGAAGCCGCGGCGCTGCAGACCGACGGCGTTGAGGCCGTGCAGCTCCAGAGGGCTGCCCGCCGCGCGGACGTAGGGCGGCACGTCCTTGGCCACGCGGGAGGCGCCGCCCACGAACGCGTGCGTGCCGATGCGCACGAACTGGTGGATGGCCGTGAGGCCGCCGACGATGGCCCAGTCCTCGATGCACACGTGCCCGCCCATGTTCACGGCGTTCGAAAGGACGACCCGGTCCCCGATCTCGCAGTCGTGGGCCACGTGGGAATAGGCCATGAGCAGGCAGTCGGCCCCGACGTCCGTGCGGCCCCGGGCGCGCGTGCCGCGGTTCAGCGTGGCGTACTCGCGGATGACGGTACGGGCGCCGATGTAGAGCCGAGCGTCCTCCCCCTCGAACTTCAGGTCCTGCGGGTCCGTCCCGAGCACGGCTCCCTTGTGGATGGAGCAGTCCTCGGCGATGGTCGTGTCCCGCTCCAGCAGGACGTGCGGCCCGATCTGGACCCGATCCCCGATGACGACCCGGGGCCCGATGATGGAGTAGGGTCCGACGGTCACGCCGTCGCCCAGCTCCGCCGTCGGGTCCACCAGTGCGGTGGGGTGGATCGATCCGGGAGCCACGTCGGCGTCTCGCAGGACTGGACTCTCGCTCATCCGTCCTCCACGATGCGGGCCATCATCTCGGCCTCAGCCACGATCTGCCCGTCCACGCGGCCCACGCCCTTCATGCGGGCGACGTGACGGCGGAGCTGCAGGACCTCGACCTCGAACACGATCTGGTCGCCCGGTCGCACGGGGCGGCGCCACTTCACGTTGTCCAGGGTCATGAAGTAGATGACCTGGTTCTCCGGCCGATCCACCGCCTCCATGAGCAGCAGCCCGCCGACCTGGGCCATCGATTCGATCACGAGCACGCCCGGCATGACCGGGTTGCCCGGGTAGTGCCCCTGGAAGAAGGGCTCGTTGATGGTGACGTTCTTGAGCCCGACGATCCGCTTCCCCGCCTCGAACTCGGTGATCCGGTCCACCAGGAGCATCGGGTATCGGTGCGGCAGGTACTGCATGATCTTCTGAACGTCGACGATACCGGCGCCGTCCTTCTTCCGGGCGGCGGCGCTCATGGCGCGGGCCAGGGCCACGTTGCCCGCGTGGCTGGGCCGGTCGGCGACCACGTGGGCCCGGACGCGCCGGCCGAGCAGCGCCAGGTCCCCGACGACGTCCCCGATCTTGTGGCGCACGAACTCGTCGCCGAAGCGCAGCTCGCCCGCGGCGAGGCCCGTGTCGTCCAGGACGAGGGCGTTCTCGAGGGTCGCGCCGTGGGCGAGCCCGCGGGCGCGCAGCTGCTCGGCCTCCTTCAGGAAGCCGAACGTGCGCGCCGGGCCGACCTCGTCGCCGAAGCAGTCGCCGACGTCGAAGGACGCGTACTGCCGGCGGATGAGCGGGTGGTCGAACTCGATCGTGGCGGAGACCCGCAGCGTGTCGGCCGGAACGGCGGTGTAGGTCGAGCCCGCCGGCCCCGTGGCCGTCAACGGCCCGTCGAGAGTCAGGACCCGGGCGGGCGCATCCTGTGCAACCACGCCGGCGTTGCGAAGAAGGTCGAGGAACGGCCGGAAGCTGCCGTCCACGATGGGCACCTCGGGTCCGTCGATGTCGACGCTCAGGTTGTCGACGCCGAGGGCGGACGCGGCTGCCATGAGGTGCTCGACCGTGTGCACCCGGACCTCCCCCTCGCCCAGGCTCGTGCCCCGCTCCGTGGACGTGACGTCCTCCAGGTCCGCGCGGATCTCGGGGGAGCCTTCCAGGTCGGTGCGCCGGAAGCGGATGCCCGCGTCCGCGCCCGCAGGCACGAATCGAAGCTTCGCCGTGCGCCCCGTATGGAGCCCGACGCCCTCCAGGGACGCTTCCGCGCCGATGGTCTGCTGCCGCGGTTCGCTCATTCCTCTTCCGGTTGATCGCGGCGAAGCGCCCGCTCGAGCCGGCGAATCCGCTGCATGAGCTTCGGTAGTCGGAACAGGGCCGCCTGGGCCCGCATCGCCTCGGCGTGGGGGCGAGCCGGATAGCCGCTCACGGTCGCGCCTGCGTCGACGTCCCCGATGACGCCGGCCTGCCCGCCGACCGTCGCGCCGTCCCCGATGCTGAGGTGTCCGCCGATCCCCGCCTGGCCCGCCAGCGTGACCCCCCGTCCGATGATGGCGCTTCCGGACACGCCGACCTGGGCGACGAGGATCGAGCGCGCGCCGATGCGCGCGTTGTGCCCGACGTGCACCAGGTTGTCGATCTTCACGCCGTCCTCGATGACCGTGCTCCCGACGGAGCCGCGGTCGACCGTCGAGTTGGCGCCGATCTCCACGTCCGCGCCGACCACGCAGTCGCCCACCTGCGGGACCTTGCGGTGCCGCTCCGGCTCCGGCACGTAGCCGAACCCGTCGACCCCGAGGCGCACCCCACTGTGGAGGATGGAGCGCGGTCCGACGCGGGTGAGGCGGTACAGACGTGACGTGGGGGTGCAGCTGCACGTCGTCCCCGAGCTCACAGCCCGAGCCGACGACGCTGTGCGCGCCGATGCGCACCCGGCTGCCGAGCCGGCAGTCATCCTCCAGCACGGCGTACGGACCGATGGTCACGTCCTCGCCCAGCGAGACGCCCGGGCCGATCACCGCGGTGGGGTGGATCCCCGGCCGCGGCTCGGGCTCCGGATACAGCCGCTCGAGCGCCACGGCCATGGCCAAGTGCGCATCCTCCACGACCACATGGGGCCGCTCCGAAGGCATCTCACCGGCCAGGTCCTTCCCCACGAGGACCAGCCCCGCCCCAGCCGGCGCAACATACCGGAGGTATCGGGGGCTTGCAAGAAACGCGAGCTGCCCGGGGCCCGCACGCTCGATCGGCGCCACACCCGTGATCTCCGGATCCCCGCCTCGCAGCGTGCCGCCGACGAGACGGGCGATCTCGGATGCCTTCACGGGCGTGGCGCCGACCGGGGTTCCGGCGCGAGTCTCCCCGGAGGGAGGGGCGCTCACTTCGAGGAGGTCGCCAGCTTGTTCAGACGCGCCAGGACCTCGTCCGTGATGTCGAGCGTCGAGTCGGCCGCGATCAGGCCGCCGGCGGACACGTCGAAGATCATGGAGTAGCCCCGCTCCTTGCGGAGGGCCGTGATGACGGTCTCGATCTTGTCCATGATGGGCTGGACCAGCTCCTTCTGCTTCTGGCCGGCCGACTGCTCGAGCTCCTGGGCGCGCTGCTGGTACTGCTGCTGCTTGTCCCGGATGGCCGACTCCGTCTGCTGCTTCGCCTGGGCCGTCATCGTGCCCTGCTTCTTCTGGTAGTCGTCCACCATCGTCTGGATGTCCTGGCCCAGCTTCTGGAGCTCGGTCCGATACTCCGTCATCTGGCTCTCGAACTTCTTCTGGGCCTCCTGCGCCCCCGGAGCCTTGGAGATGATCTCCTGGGAGTTGATGTAGACGATCGAGGGCGTCCCCTGCTGGGCCGAAAGCGGCATGGCCAGGGCCACGAGGGCGGCGGCGGAGAGTGCGATTTTCCTGAACATTTCGTGACTTCGTCCCGTTGAATTAGAAGACCTGGCCAAGCTTGAAATGGAGCTGCCAGCCCGGATTCGGCTTGTCGAAACCATAGGCGTAGTCGAGGCCGAGGGGGCCGAACGGCGTCACGAGCATGAGCCCCACACCCGCGCCGCGGAACAGCCGGGTCGGATCGATCGCGCCCGGGTCGTTCCAGATGTTGCCGGCGTCGTAGAACGTCGAGACCGAGAGGTTGTCGTTCAACCGCACGGCGTACTCCGCGCTGATGCGGAGGTAGGCGTCCCCGAGCCGATCCTCGAGCGGGATGCCCGAGTTCTGTCTGGGGAAGTACCCCAGCGGTGTGATCGTCGTTTCCTCGTAGCCGCGGAGCTGCTGTCCGAACTGCACGCCGCCCATCCAGAAGCGGTCGAAGGGGAAGCGGTCCGCGTTGCCGACCAGGGCGCCGACCTCGGCGGTGAGGCCGAGGGTGAAGCGGATCGGGTGCCCGCCGGGGTTGCCCCCGCCGACGTTGCCGATGGGCACGTACCAGCTTCCGCTCGCGATGTACTTCTGGAAGCTCCCGTCACCGCCGAGGGGGCCGCCGGTCATGCTGGCCTGGAGCTGCGTGCGCGTCCCGGACGTCGGGAAGAGCGTGTGGTTGAGCGTGTTGCGCGTGAGCCCGAGCGTGACGGAGCTCTCCACGCCGGCCGGGAGCTGGAAGAGGGACGTCGTCTGCGTCGGGTCGAACTGGCTGTAGCTCGTCCGGACCAGCGAATAGCCGATCGTCGCCCGCGTGAACCGGTCGGTCGGCATCGGAAAGCCGAACTGAAGGGAGCCGCCGGTGCGGCGGTACTCGCCCTCGGAGAACTGGAACGCCTGCCCGAAGTTGTTGCGTGCGCTGAAGAGGGAGAGCGAGCCGCTGTAGCGGGAGTCGAAGATGGCCGGGTCCGTGTAGGTGGCCTCGAAGTTGTTCGTGTAGCGGCCGAACTCCCAGCGCAGATGGCCCGACTTGGCGAGCCCGAACAGGTTCGGCTGATCGTAGCCGATGAAGCCGGCGACGCCGCCGTAGCCGCCGAGGGACGTACCGAAGTTGACGGAGCCGGTCTGCTTCTCCTTCACCTGGAACGTGATGTTGACGTCCCCGCTGTCCGTGGGCTCGATCTTCGGCGCGGGCAGCGGCGACTCGAAGAAGCCGAGGCCCTGGATGGCCTGATAGCTCTGGAGCAGCGCGTCCTCGCTGTAGACGTCCCCCGGCAGGATGTAGATCCGGTCCCGTATCACGTCCTCGTGGGTGTACGTGTTGCCCGTGACGGCGACCCGGTTGACGTAGGCGGGCTGGCCCTCGTCGATCTGCCACGCGACCCGGACCGCGGGCTGGCCGGCGTCCGTCGTGTCCTTCTCGATGATGGGCTCGACCTGCGCGTACAGGTAGCCGTAGTTGCTGTAGAGTCGCCGCACCTGGTCGGTGGCGTCCTGGAACTCGGTCCTGTCGAAGGGCGTCTCGTTCTTCTGTCCGTGCGGCCGGGCGATGCCGAGGTTGGAGAGGAGGCCGCCCGAGGGGGTGCGGAAGTAGCGCTCGAGGTCGGCCCTCGAGAAACGGTGGTTGCCCTGGACGTCGAAGTCGTCCAGCACGTACTGCGGGCCTTCCTCGACCCGCACCACCAGGCGCGCCTTGCCCGTCTCCGGGTCCACCACGATGGTGTCCCCCGCCACCGCGAAGTCGATGTAGCCCTTGGAGCCGTACAGGTCCGGCAGGCGCTTGCGGAGGTCCTCCCGGAGCTGGTCCTCCTCGTACTTCCCCGTCCGGAACCAGAGGAAACCCTCGGGCCGCGTGGTCATCGCGCCCCGCAGCTCGTCGTCACTGAAGACGTGATTGCCCTCGAAGTCGACCTGGGCGATGGCGACGCGACTGCCCTCCTCGACGTTCACCACCAGCCGGTACTCGTGCTCCCGACCGGCGATGGGCTTCAGGTCCCAGTCGAACTTGCGCAGCCAGATGCCCTTCGCCTCGAGGGCCTGGCGCGTGAACGCCTTCGCCTGCGTCAGCTTGTTCGGCTGGAGGGGTTTGCCGGCCTCGAGGCCGACGGTGTCCCGCACCGTGCTGGCGCTGACGTGCTCGAGGCCGTTGAACTCGATGGCCGAGACGAACGGGCGCTCCTGCACCGCCAGGGTGATGCGGACGGTGTCGCTGCCCTCGGAGAGGGGCTCCGCGCGCACGTGCACGTCGGAGAACTGCCCCGTCGCCCAGAGCTTGTGGATGGCGTCCTGGACGTCCAGGTAGGTGATCGTCTGGCCGCCGCGGAGGCCGGCGGTGGACTGCACGATCTCCGGTCGGAGCCTCTCGGCGCCCTGGACCAGGACCGTGTCGATCACGGCCCCGCCGGGACCGCCGATCGCCGGCGTCTCCTGCGCCGCCGCCCGTCCCGCGCCGGGTCCGGCGGCGAGACCCACGGCGAGCGCCAGGGCGGCGATCTGCCGCCCAATCGTGCCGCGCCCCCGGAAGGCGGCCCAGGCCGCGCGTCCGGGGGACGCGGATTCGTGGAACGGATGCGACACGCTCACGTCTTGGTGGAAGTCAGCACCTTGAAGTCGAGTTTTCCGCCCTCCGGCGCGACGTCGACCTCGATCTCGTCGCCCGCGCCTGCGTCGGACGCGAGGATCTTCTCCGAGAGCGGATCCTCGAGATAGCGCTGGATGGCGCGCCGCAGAGGGCGGGCGCCGAATGCCTCGTCGTAGCCCTGGTCGACGAGGAAGGCGATGGCGGCGTCGCTGAGCGTGAGCTTGATCTCCTCCTCGGCGAGCCGGCCGTGCACGTCCTCCAGCATGATGTGCACGATCTGACCGATCTCCTCCTTCGTCAGCGGGTGGAAGACGATCGTGTCGTCGACCCGGTTCAGGAACTCCGGGTTGAACGCCCGCTCGATCTCCTCCCGCACCTTGCTCTGCATGGCCTCGTACGAGGTCTGCGAGTCCTGCTGGTGGAAGCCCAGGACCTTGCCCTTCGTGATGTCCCGGGCGCCCAGGTTCGACGTCATGATCAGGACCGTGTTCTTGAAGTCGATCACGCGCCCGTAGTTGTCCGTGAGGTGCCCCTCGTCCAGCACCTGGAGCAGGATGTTGAACACGTCCGGGTGCGCCTTCTCGATCTCGTCGAGGAGGACCACGGAGTACGGCTTGCGCCGCACCGCCTTCGTGAGCGTTCCCGAGTCCTCGTAGCCGACGTAGCCGGGGGGCGCTCCGATGAGGCGGGACACGGAGAACTTCTCCATGTACTCGCTCATGTCGACCCGCACGAGGGCGTTGCGATCCCCGAACAGGAACTCCGCCAGCGCCCGGGCGAGCTCCGTCTTCCCGACCCCCGTGGGACCGCTGAAGATGAAGCTCCCGATCGGCCGCTTCGGGTCCTTCAGCCCGGCCCGGCTGCGCCGGATCGCGCGGCTGATGGCCTGGATCGCCTCGTCCTGCCCCACGACGCGCTTGTGGAGCTCCTCCTCCATGTTCACGAGGCGGACGCTCTCCGTCTCCTGCAGCCGCGTCACGGGCACGCCGGTCCAGCGGCTCACGATGAACGCAACGTCGTCCTCCCCGATGACCGGCCGGTGCGTCCGGCGCTCCTGCTCCCACTCCTCCTGCGTGCGCCGGATCTCCGACTGCAGCTCCCGCTCCCGGTCGCGCAGCTCCGCGGCCTGCTCGAAGTCCTGGTCCCGGATGGACTCGTCCTTCTGGGAGGCCAGCTTCTCCAGCTTCTCCTTCAGGTCCGCCACCTCGGGCGGCGGGACCTGCGTCGCGAGCCGGGCCCGCGCCGAGGCCTCGTCGATGACGTCGATGGCCTTGTCGGGCAGGAAGCGATCGGTGATGTAGCGCTCGGACAGCTTCGCCGAAAGCATCAGCGTCTCGTCCGGGATCTCGACCTTGTGGTGATCCTCGTAGTGCTTACGGAGCCCCTTCAGGATCTCGAACGTCTCGTCGATGGACGGCGGATCCACGATGACCGTCTGGAAGCGACGCTCCAGCGCCCCGTCCTTCTCGATGTACTTGCGGTACTCGTTCAGCGTCGAGGCGCCGACGCACTGCAGCTCGCCCCGAGCGAGGGCCGGCTTCAGCATGTTGGACGCGTCGATGGCGCCTTCCGCCGCGCCGGCGCCGACCAGCGTGTGCAGCTCGTCGATGAAGAGGATGATGTTCTTGTTCTGGGCGATCTCGTTCATGATCGCCTTCAGCCGCTCCTCGAACTGGCCGCGGTACTTCGTGCCCGCGATCACGGCGGCCATGTCCAGCGCCAGGACCCGGTGGTCCTTCAGGCTGTCCGCCACCTCGCCCCGGGCGATGAGCTGCGCCAGCCCCTCGACGATGGCCGTCTTGCCGACGCCGGGCTCCCCGATGAGGACCGGGTTGTTCTTCTTCCGGCGGCTCAGCACCTCCATGACCCGCTCGATCTCCTCGCCGCGGCCGATGGTCGGGTCGAGCTCGTCGTTGCGGGCCAGCTCCGTCAGGTCGCGGCAGAAGTGGTCGAGCGCCGGGGTCTTGGATTTCTTCTCGCTCTTCGGCGAGGAGGGGCCGGACCCGCCGCTCCCGCTCGTGCCGCCGCCGCCCACGCCGGAGGGCGGGGTCGGGTTGATGTCGCTGCCCAGGATCTTCAGGGTCTGGGCCCGGGCCTCCTCCAGGGAGACGCCCAGCGAATGCAGCACCTGCGCGGCGATGCCCTTCTCCTCCCGGAGCAGGCCGAGGAGGAGGTGCTCCGTGCCGACGTAGGAATGGTTCAGCTCCCGCGCCTCGGCCATGGCGTACTCCAGGACCTTCTTCGCGCGGGACGTATACGGGAGCTCCCCGAGGGCGATCGTCGCCTTGCCCTTGCGCACCGACTCCTCGATGCGCTGGTGGATCTGGTCCAGGTCGACGTTGAGGTTCATGAGCACGGCCGCCGCCACGCCCTCCCCCTCCCGGATGAGGCCGAGGAGGATGTGCTCGGTGCCGACGTAGTCGTGTTGGAGCCGGATGGCCTCCTCGCGCGCCATCGCGAGGACTTTGCGGACCCGATCCGTGAAGTTGTAATTCATGAAACCCTCGTAGCGGGAGACGTCCGGATCATCGCTGCGGTGCTCAGGCTCCGCCGGTGCCGTCTGCGTCGGCGGAGACGTCCCCTTCCGTGGCCAGAATCCGACGAACGTAAGCTGCTCGGTGCAGGTCTGCCTCCTCCTCCGCGAGGGAGCGGCCGGCGGCCTGCTCGAGGTGGGCGCCCTGCGCGTAAATCATGATCTTGTTGAGCGTGTATACACTGAGTCCGGGGAGTAGTTTCATGCTCACGCCGAGCCTCAGCCCGCTGAGCAGATTCATGACTTCCTCGAAGGAAATCGTGCGGGCGAAGCGGAGCAGTCCGTAGGCCCTCCAGATCTTGTCCTCGATGACCGCGGGCGCGTCCCGGAGCAGAACGGAACGGGCCTCGAGCTCGTACTGGATCACCCGCGTCACGATGGTCTGCAGGTGCTCGATCAGGTCGTCCTCGCTCTTGCCGAGGGTCGTCTGATTCGAGACCTGGAAGAAGTTGCCGACCACCTCGGAGCCTTCCCCGTACAGCCCGCGGAACGTCAGGCCGACCTGGTTGATGCCCTGCAGGACGCGGCCGATCTCCTTGGTGAGGACGAGGCCGGGCAGGTGCACGAGGATGGAGGCCCGGAGTCCGGTGCCGACGTTCGTCGGACAGCTCGTCAGGTAGCCGAACTCCTGGTGGAATGCAAACGAGAGACGCGCGCCGAGCTCCTCGTCCAGGTCCTCGACCATGCGGTAGGCGTCCTCCAGGCGCAGGCCCGAGAGCAGCGCCTGAAGGCGGAGGTGGTCCTCCTCGTTCACCATGAGGCTGAGGGACTCGCCGGGTCCGGCGACGAGGCCGGCGCCGGGCCGCGGCGCGCTTCCGCCCTCGCCGGCCATCTCCCGGGAGATCATGTGGCGCTCCAGAAGGACCTGACGGGTGAGGCCGGGAGCGGAGGCGAGGTCGACGTCGGTGCCGTCGGCCAGCGCCTCGTGCGCCCGGGCCGCGCCGACGACCTCCTCGTAGATCCGCTCGCGCTCGCCCTCCCGGGCGCGCACCCCGAAGGCGTGACCCTGGAGATTGCGGGCGAGGCGCACGCGCGTGGACAGCACGACGTCCGCGTAGGGCCCGCTGGCGTCGAGCCAGGTGAGCCCGAAATCGGGGCGTGCGGTGAGGTCCAGCATCAGACGGTCGCCTCCAGCGCGCGGATCTGGTCCCGCAGCTGGGCCGCGCGCTCGAAATCCTCGCTCTGCACGGCCTTGTCCAGCTTGCGGCGCAGGCCGGCCAGGCGCTCCTGGCGGTCGGCCAGCGTCGGGTCTCCGGGCAGGTAGACCTTGCCGACATGTTGCGTGCCGCCATGCAGGCGGCGCAACAGCCCTCGCAGGTGCGACTCGAAGGTGACGTAGCAGTGGGAGCAGCCAAGGCGGCCGGTCTTGCGGAACTCGTCCAGCGTCAGCCCGCAGAAAGCGCAGGAGCCGGGCGCCGCCCCGGACTCGGACGCGCCGCCCTTCCCCATCTGCGCCAGGAAGTCGGTGAGCGGGAAGTTGCCCATGCTCGCGCCAGGCTCAAGCCCCTTCTCCGCCGCGCACTCCTCGCACAGATGGAAGGTGCTCATCTCGTTGTTGACGATCTGCGTGAGGTGGATCACCGCCTCACGGTCTCCGCATTGGTCGCACTGCATCACGCTACGCCGCGTAAAGGCTCTGAAGCTTCCCCTCCCGGAGGAGGAGGATCCGGTCGGTCCGGTCCGCGAGCTCGCGGTTGTGGGTCGCCAGGATGAGGGCGACGCCGTGCTCCTCGCGCAGCCGGAAGAACAGGTCGTGTAGTCGGTCGCTCGTGTGCGTGTCCAGGTTTCCGCTCGGCTCGTCCGCGATGAGGACCGCCGGCCGGTTGCCGAGGGCCCGGGCCACTGCGACCCGCTGCTGCTCGCCACCGCTGAGCTGCGTCGGCTTGTGGAGCAGCCGGGCCTCCAGCCCGACCTCGCCCAGCAGCACCCGGGCCCGCTCCTCCGCCGCTGCCACGTCCATTCCGGCGATGCGCATGGGCATCATCACGTTCTCCAGCGCCGTGAACTCCCGCAGCAGGTGATGGAACTGGAACACGAAACCGATGCGCGCGTTCCGCGCCGCCGCCAGCTCGCGCTCGCCCAGGGCGTGCATGGGCCTGCCGTCGACGAGGACGACGCCGTCGGTCGGACGATCCAGACCGCCGAGCAGATGGAGGAGGGTGGACTTCCCTGCGCCGCTGGCGCCGACCACCGCCACCGCTTCACCCGGGGCGACGTCGAGGTCTACCCCGTCGAGGACCACCAGTTCGCTCTCGTCCCCGGCCACGAAGACCTTGCGCAGGGCGCGGGTGCGGAGGATCGGCTGGGGACCGGCCGCCGGCGAGACGTCCGGGGCCTCACTCATGGCGGATCGCGTCCACGGGCAGCAGGCGGGAGGCCTGGCGAGCGGGGTAGATGGTGGCCGCGAACGCCACCGCGATGCTCGTCGCCACGATCAGCATGACGTCCGTCGGCTGCAGCGCGACGGGGAGCGTGTCGATGAAGTAGACGTCCCCCGGCAGCGAGATGAAGTGGTAGCGGGCCAGGAGCCCCACCAGCGCGAGGCCCCCGGCGGTGCCAAGCAGGGTTCCCACCAGGCCGATGGTCAGCCCCTGCAGGATGAAGACGCGCAGCACGCTGCGGTCCGTCATGCCCATGGCCTTCAGGATGCCGATCTCCCGGGTCTTGTCCGTCACGACCATGATGAGCGTGCTGATGATGTTGAACGCCGCCACGACCACGATGAGGAAGAGGATGATGGCCATGGCGATCTTCTCCAGCTTCAGCGCGGAGAAGAGGGACGCGTTCAGGGTCATCCAGTCCTGGGCGAAGTCCTCCTCGGGAATGTGCTGCTCGATGACGGCGGCGGCGGCGCGGGCGTGCCACGGATCGCGCACGTTGACGGCGACGCCGCTCACCTCGTCGTTCGCGGCCAGGCCGAGGAAGCGCTGCGCGGTCTCCAGGTCGATGTACATGTTGCTCTTGTCGTACTCGTACATCCCCGTCGTGAAGATGCCGCTCACCTCGAAGGGCCGCAGCGTCGGCACCAGGTTGCCGAACGGGTCCTGCTTGATGTTCTCCAGCGTGCCGACGGTGACGGTGTCACCGGGCAGGACGCCGAGCTGGCCCGCCAGACGGCTGCCGACGAGAATGCCGGGCAGTCCCGACTGCGTGGGGCCGAAGGAGAGGGAGCCCGCGCGGATCTGCCGCTCGACCTCCGTCATCGGTCGCGCCGCCCGGGCGGGGTCGACGCCGTAGAGCGTGCCGAACTGGGCGTACTGTCCGTTCGCGGTGATGCCCACCTGGCTCATGATGAACGGCTCGGCCGCCACCACCTCGGGCAGATCGCGCACGCTGTCCAGCACGGCCTCCCAGCCCTTCATCCGGAACGACGTGCCCTGCTCGAAGACGAAGACGTGGGGGTTGGAGCCCAGGATCTTCTGCTGCAGGTCCTCCTGGAGCCCGGTCATCACGGCGATGACGGTGATCAGGGCCATCACGCCCAGGAAGATGCCGCCGATGGCGATGAGCGTGATGAGGGAAAGGAAGCGGCCCTTGCGACGGGACGAGAGATAGCGCCGGGCGATGTACCACTCGAGCCCTCGCATGGCGCTACTCCGGCCGGAGCGTGGGGAACAGGATGACGTCCCGGATCGAGGCCTGGTCCGTCAGCAGCATGACCAGGCGGTCGACGCCGACGCCGACGCCGCCCGTGGGGGGCATGCCGTACTCGAGGGCCCGGAGGTAGTCCTCGTCCAGCGACTGCGCCTCCTCGTCCCCGCTCTCGCGCAGGCGGACCTGCGCCTCGAAGCGCTCCCGCTGGTCGTACGGGTCGTTGAGCTCGCTGAACGCGTTGGCGATCTCCCGGCCGGCCACGAGGAGCTCGAAGCGCTCCGTGAGGGTCGGGTCTCCACGCTTCGGCTTCGCCAGCGGGGACAGCTCCCGGGGATGGTCCAGCACGAAGGTGGGCTGGACCAGGTGTCGCTCGACCTTCTCCTTGAACAGCTCGTCCACCAGCTTCGGGCGGGAGAGCGACGCCGCGTCCTCGACGCCGGCGGCCCGAGCCGCAGTCCGGAGGTCCGCGTCGTCCATCTCCCGCACGTCCACCCCGGCGTCCGCGAGCGCATCCAGGTACGCGACCCGGCGGAACGGCCGCGCGAAGGAGATCTCCTCTCCCTGGTAGACGAGCCTCGTGCCTCCGTGCACGTCCTCCACGACGGACTCCAGCATGGCCTCCACCAGGTCCATCATATCGCCGTAGTCGGCGAACGCCTGATAGAACTCGAGCATCGTGAACTCGGGATTGTGGGTCCGGTCGATGCCCTCGTTCCGGAAGTCCTTCGAGATCTCGTAGACGCGCTCCAGTCCGCCGACCACGAGGCGCTTCAGGTACAGCTCGTCCGCGATGCGCAGGAAGAGCCGCATGTCCAGGGCGTTGTGGTGTGTAGTGAAGGGCCGGGCGGAGGCGCCGCCGTACACCGGCTGGAGGACGGGTGTCTCGACCTCGACGAAGTCGCGCTCGTCGAGGAACCGGCGCAGACCCGCGACGACACGAGCCCGCGTCACGAAGACGTCCCGCACGGCAGGGTTGACCGCCAGGTCCGCGTAGCGCTGTCGGTAGCGCTGCTCGACGTCGGCGAAGCCTCCGTGCACGCGGCGCTCACCCGTCGCCTGGTCGACCTCTTCCTTTCCGAACGGCAGCGGACGGATCGACTTGGAGAGGAGCGTCAGCTCCCGCACGCGCACCGTCACCTCCCCCATGCGGGTCCGGAAGAGGGGGCCCGACACGCCGATCCAGTCGCCGGGATCGAGCAGGCCCAGCAGGCCGTAGAGCTCCTCGCCCAGCTCGTTGACCCGCGCGTGGAGCTGGATGCGGCCCGCCCGGTCGACCAGGTCCACGAACGTGGACTTGCCGTGGGCACGCATGCCGGACACCCGGCCGGCCGTGCGCACGGTCGGGCCGAAGCCGGAGTCGTCCAGCTCCCCCGCCGACTCCGCGTCCTCGAACCGGCTCCGCGCCGTGGCGCTGGAGGCGTCCGTCTCGAAGCGGTAGGCGAATGGCTCGACACCCCGCTCCCGCAGGGCCTGGAGCTTCTCCTCCCGCGTCTCCAGGACCTGACTGCGCCGCTCCTGCCCGTTTTCCTCAGATCGCGCGTGCACCGTGTTCCTTGAGGTAGGCCTCGATGAACGGATCGATGTCCCCGTCCATGACCTTCTGGACGTCCGTCAGCTTCAGTTCCACCCGATGATCCGTCACCATGGTATAGGGCTGGAACACGTACGACCGGATCTGGTTGCCCCAGGAGATGTCCGTCTTCTGCTCGTCGATCCGGTCGCGCTCCGCCTGGCGCTGCTCCAGCTCGCGCTGGTAGAGCGCCGCGCGCAGCATCTTCATGGCCGTCGCCTTGTTCTTGTGCTGGCTGCGTTCCTGCTGGCACGCCACGACGATGCCCGTCGGCTCGTGGGTGATGCGCACGGCGGAGCTCGTCTTGTTGACGTGCTGGCCGCCGGCACCCGACGCGCGGTAGGTGTCGATGCGCAGGTCGTTCTCGTCGATGTCGATCTCGATCTCGTCGTCGACCACGGGATACACGAAGACGCTGGCGAAGGAGGTGTGGCGCCGGCTCTGGGCGTCGAAGGGCGAGATGCGCACGAGCCGGTGGACACCCTTCTCGGCCTTCAGGAAGCCGTAGGCGTACTCGCCCCGGATCTCCAGGCTGACGCTCTTGATGCCCGCCTCCTCGCCCTCCAGCAGGTCGAGGACCTCGACGGCGTAGCCCTGCTTCTCCGCCCAGCGCGTATACATGCGCATGAGCATCTCCGCCCAGTCCTGGGACTCCGTCCCGCCGGCGCCCGGATGGATCGTGAGCAGGGCGTCCCGATGATCGTCGGCGCCGCGGAGCATGCCCCGGAGCTCGAGGCGCTCGACGCCTCGCTCGAGCCGCTCGACCTCCCGCTCCCACTCCGACTCCATGCCGGGGTCCGATTCGGTCTCCAGCAGCTCGCCCAGCTCGGCGAGCTGCGTGCCGCTCTCGGCGAGCCGATCGTACGGCTCGACCCACCCCTTCAGTTCCTTCACCTCCTCGATGACGCCGCGCGTCTCGGAGCCCTTGTCCCAGAAGTCCGGGTCCGCCATGCGCGCCTCGAGCACGCTCAGACGCTCACGCTTCGCGTCGACGTCAAAGATAACCTCCGAGCGCACGGATGCGCTCGATCTGATCGGCGAGCCGGGCCCGCGTGTCGGTGGCCATCGTCGGTGTATCCTCTCTCAAAGCGAGGGGCCGCCCGACAGGACGGCCCCGAGTGTGTCGAAACCTTCGAAATATACGGCCGGCGCCCGGGCGTCACAACCGCCCGCGCGCCGCTCAGAAGACCTTGCGACCGGCCGCCAGCACGTCGTTCAGGGCGTCGCGGAAGAACGGCGTCCGGCGGGCCAGCGGCTCCCCGACCTGGTCCACGTATTCCTCCCAGCTCTTCATGATCTCGCTGCGGAAGTCGCCGCGCAGCGTTCCGCTCTCCCGGCTGCGGGCCAGCCGCTCTCCGTGGTAGGCGACGATGTCCGAGACGAGGGCCCGCGCGATCCGCCGCGCACGCGTCTCCGGGTCCGCGGGGGCAAAGGGGAACCCGGCGGCGACGCCGGCGGGCGCGGCCGACGCGCCGCCGGACGCGCCGCCGCCCGCCCCGCCGGCCGCGCCGGCGGGGACCTCCGCCTGTGCCCCCTCCCGGGTGAGGCGGAACGTCCCGTCGCAGCGGGAGCAGCGGGCGCGCACGCCGGCCTCCGGCACGCGCTCCGGATCGATCCGGAAGACGGTCTCACAGTTTGGACAGGCTACGTTCATCTCTCGGCTCGTCGGGTCTGTCGGCGGCTCGGCCGCCGGGTACCGGGTCGTGGCGGCGGTCCACGGCGTAGACCGAGCCGCCGAGCGTCTTTGCGTACGCCTTCATCTCCGTGGCCAGCTCACTGACGCGCCCGGTGTGGGCGAACTTCCGGTGCCGCGTGGTGACCACGCCGATGGAGAGGGTCATGAGCGGGACTCTGTGCAGATTACCGCGGCGGTCCTTCCCGAGGAAGTAGCCGGCGCGTCGGTCCTGCTCGCTGTACTGGTACGGGATCAGCTCCTCGAACGTCTCGACGATGAGCTCGCAGGCGGGCACCATGGCGTCGAGCGGGACGTTGAAGATGAAGTCGTCGCCGCCGATGTGACCGATGAAGCCGTCGGGCGCGCACGCCTTGACGATGTCGCGCAGGATGCGGGACAGGAGCTTGATCACGCCGTCGCCACGGTTGTAGCCGTAGCGGTCGTTGAACTCCTTGAAATGGTCGAGGTCGGCGTAGCAGCAGGCGAAGATCTCGTCGGCGGCCAGGCGCCGGCCGATGTCACGCTCGATCTGGACCGTGCCGGGCAGGCGCGTGGTGGGATGAACGCCGACGTCCCGCGTCGCCCGTTCCAGCGTGCGCTCGACGCGCAGGCGCACCTCCGTGGCGTCCATGCCGTCGCTCACTACCTCGTCCGCGCCGGCGCGGATCGCGGCGAGCCGCTCCTCCAGCGCCTGCCCCGCCAGCACAACCACGGGCACGACGGCGGTGAAGGCGTCGCTCTTGAGCCGACCGCACAGGCCGGCGACGGGCTCACCGCCGTGGGCGTCCACGACGACGCCCGCCGGGTAGCTGCGGTTCACCGCCGCCAGAACGTCCGCCTCGTCGACGATCGCCTGCACGCGCAGCCCGGACGCATCCGCCAGATCGCGGACGAGCGCAGGCACTTCGCGGCCCGTCGGCGAATGGTAGATCAGGACCGTCTGAACGCCCATGTCTCCGGGAGGGAATCCGAGAATGCCGTCGGGGAGGACCGGACCAAGTTACCGCCGCTTCCGGGGAGTGTCAAAGGACTTTCGCCGCTTGTTCCCCTTCCCTTTCCCGCTCTCTTCCCGGAGCTCGAAGTCGATCTTGCGCTCCTCGACGTCGACACGGACGACGCCCACGGTGAGGCGGTCGCCGATCTGGAAGCGGCGGCGGGTGTTCTCCCCCAGCAGCGCGTACTGCTCCTCGAGGTAGACGTAGTAGTCGTCCTCGAGGGACGAGATGTGGACCAGCCCCTCCACGAAGTAGCGGTCCAGGAGCACGAATAGACCGAAGGACGTCACGCCGCTGACCGTCCCCTCGAACTCGTCCCCGACATGCCGCTGCATGAACTCGACCTTCTTGAGGTCGACGCTGTCCCGCTCGGCGTCCACGGCCACCCGCTCCCGCTCGCTCGTGTGGCGGCCGATCTCGGCGAGCGCCTCCTCGCCCATGCCGCCGCGGGGCTCCGCGTCGATGAAGATGCGCCCCGCCAGGCGGTGCACGACGAGGTCGGGATAGCGGCGGATGGGCGACGTGAAGTGGGTATAGTGCTCCGCCGCCAGGCCGAAGTGGCCGGCGTTCTCCTCCGAGTAGCGGGCGCGCTTCATGGATCGGAGGAGGACGGTGGAGACGAGACCCTCTTCGGGGCGGCCCTCGACCTGGGCGAGCACGCGGGCGAAATCCTTCGGCGTGGGGTCGGTGCCCGGCACGCGCAGCCCGAAGGCCGGCAGGAACTCCCGGAGCTGCTCGACCCGGTCGGCGGCCGGTGGCTCGTGGATGCGGTAGAGGAAGGGTACCTCCGCCCGGCTCGCCCGGGCGGCGACCGTCTCGTTGGCCAGGAGCATGAAGTCCTCGACCAGCTTGTGACTGTCGAATCGCGCGACCCGCTGGATGTCGACCGGCGCGCCCTCCTCGTCCAGGACGACCCGGGCCTCGGGCAGGTCGAAGTCCAGGCTGCCACGCTTCGCACGGCGACGTCGCAGCGTCGCGCTGAGCCGGCCCAGCACCTTCAGGGCCTCGTCCGCTTCCGGGTCGATGCTGCCGCTCCCGGACAGCACCTCCTGCGCCCGCTCGTAGGAGAGCTTGTGCCCGACGCGCAGGACCGAGCGCACCATGCGCTCCTTCCGGACGCGCCCCGTCTCGTCGACCTCCAGGAGGAGCGAAAGGGCGAGCCGGTCCACCCCCGGCTTCAGCGAGCAGAGGTCGTTGGAGAGCGCCTCGGGCAGCATGGAGACCACCCGATCCACCAGGTAGACGCTCGTCCCCCGCCGCAGCGCCTCCGCGTCGAGCTCCGAGCCTTCCCGGACGTAGTGGGACACGTCGGCGATGTGGACCCCGACCTCCCACCGCCCGTCCCCCGCGGAACGAACCGAGAGCGCGTCGTCGTGATCCTTCGCGTCCGCAGGGTCGATGGTCATCACCAGCCGGTCCCGCAGGTCGACGCGGCGCTCCAGGTCCGCGGACCGGATGCCCCGCTCCCGCAGCGCCTCGGCCTCCGCCTCCACCTCCGGTGGGAACGCCAGCGGCAGCTCGTGCGCGTAGGCGACGGCGAGAATGTCGACGCCCGGCTCGTTCAGCGCGCCGAGCACCTTCTCGATCTCGCCCACGGGCCCCTTGTGGCCGTCTCCCCAGTCCGAGATGCGGGCCACGACGACGTCGCCGTCCGCGGCACCGCCCTCCTGGCCCGGCGGCACGAACACGTCCCGCGTGAGCTTCCGGTCCTCGGGTGTGATGAAGCCGAAGTTCTTCGCGGGATGGTAGACGCCGACGACGCTCTGCCGTCCCCGCTCGAGGACGCGGATGATGCGCCCCTGCGGCCGCTCGCGGCGGCGCTGGCGCTCCACCCGTGCCACGACGCGGTCCCCGTGGACGGCGGAACCGAGCGCTTCGCTCGGGATGAACAGGTCTTCGCCCTTCCCGTCCTCCGGCACCACGAACCCCGCGCCGCTGCGGATGGTCTGAAGCCGGCCCGGGAACAGGTTGATCCTCTCCGGCGCGGCGTAGCGCTGCCGCTTCACGCGGTAGAGCAGGCCCTGGTCCTCCATCTCCTGGAGCAGCGCCTGGAACCCGGCGTAGTCCGCGTCGCTCACGTCGAGGCCGTGGGCGAGCTCCTTGGCCTTGAGGGGCCGTCGGGCCTCCTCGCGCAGGTATTCGACGATCTTGTCGGGCGCGATCAGCACGTCAGTTCTCCGGAACGGGGATGGCGATGGAAATGCCCACGCGGGACCGCCCCCCGAGGGGCGGCGCCGGGGCGAGTCGGATGCGCGCCGCCCCGGCGGTCTGTCCGCCCAGGCGCGACACGACGAAGGCGTCGATGGCGCTCACCACGTGGTTCGCAAGGATGACGCCGAGCATGGTCTTCGCGCTGCGGTACCCCTCGTCGCTGTGATGGATCAGAGACGCGAAGAGCTGCTGCTCCAGGTCGTTGTCGCCCCACGACCACGCGAGCTCGGGCGGCGTCGCGTTGGCGGCGTAGTAGGCCAGCGCAGCAGCCGAGTCCACGGCCGTCGCCCCGCCGCCGAGGTACAGCTCCCGGGCCAGCCGCCAGGTCTGTCCGTTGTACGTGAACGGATCGGCTTCGGGCTGAACGCCCGGGCGCGCCGGGTCCGCGTCGTACGCACCGCTGGCCCCGTAGTGCTCCATCGACTCGTAGTACTCGAAGTCGCCGTCCCGCCGGTCGCCCGTGCTCACCCGCCGCGCGACCTGCCACGCGAGGTCCCGGTACTGCCGCTCGAGGGTCCGGCCGTCCCGACGATCCTGCGCCCATGTGAGCCAGGCCCACGCCTCCGCCGCGCCGTACAGCACCCAGCGGTCGAGCCCCAGCATGCGCTGGCCCGCGCCGGGCATGAGCGCGGATGCCGCGACGGCAAGCGCGGCGCGTCGAGGGTCCGGCGCGAAGGCCGCCCGTCCGCCGGCGGCGAGACTCGCGACGTCGCCCGTCTCCAGCGGCGTGAACGCGACGGCCGGTTCCACGGAGCGCGGCCCGGCGGAGAGGATCGCCGGCGCGGCCGGACCGGCGCCGATCACGGGCCCCGCCGCGGGGATCTGGCCGGAGGCGGGCGTCGCGCCGGCCAGGAGGAGGACGAGGAGGTGGAGACGAAGCGGAGATCCGAAGCGGGGCTGCCGCACCGGCGGGCGCACCGCCGGGCGGGCCGCGGGAGGGGCCGCCCGATGCGGGACGTCAGAAGCGGATGGCGAACGTGACCTGGACGGGCTGCTCGTCGGCCTCGAAGGACGATCCGGTGAAGCTCTTCGCGAGGCCGAGCCTGAAGCGCTGGTAGTCGAAGCCGATGCCGACGGCGCCGCCGCTTCCGAGCCCGTGTCCGCCGGCGTAGCCCGCGCGGAGGAAGACGGCGTCGCCCGCGGAGAATTCGGCGCCCACGGACGCATGCGCACCCACGTCCGCGCTGGTGCCCGCCACCACGCCGAGCTGGGCCCGCAGGGCCAGCTCGGGGTCGACGTGGAAGTGATGGAGGACCTCATAGGAGGCTCCGAGCCGCAGCCGGGTGGGCGCCGGGTCCGACTGCTTCGCGTTGTTCACCTGAAGCGGCAGTCCGAAATGCGTCACGGCCGCCGCGACCTGCAGCGACGCTCAGCCCGGGCGGCTGCCAGCGCACGCCCGCGTCCAGGGTCTGCGTCGACGCCGAGATCGACTCGCCGGCGCACAGTCCGCTGCATTGCACCCGGAAGAGGTAGAGCGAGTAGTTGAGGCCAGCGGCCAGATCCGGGCCGAACGTCGTAGCGAACGACGCGACGAGAACGTGGTCCCGGATGGAGATCGACCCGGTCTGCTGGCCGTTCTCGTCCGTCGCGGCGATCTCCCCGTAGTCGGCGAGCAGGTACGACACGGCGAACGTGCCGATGGCGTGCGGCGTCAGGACGAGCGAGAAGCCGTCGACCTGCGCACCCGTCCCGGTCACGTGGTGGATGACGAACTGGCCGGAGTCCATCGGCGCCAGCTCCGCCGGGTTGCCGAAGACACCGTCCGCGCTGCGGAGCGCGTCCGACGTCCCGCCCAGCGCCACCGTACGGGCCCCCAGCGGGAGAAGCAGGATCAGGCAGCACTCGTGGCTCGGCTCCTCCCCACCGCCGCCGCCGGTCCCCACTCCCTGCGCGCGCGCGGCGCCCGGGCATGCGCCCGCGACCCCGAGCGCGATGGCGAGCGCCAGCGCCGCGGGCAGCAGGGGCAGCGCGGGCAGCGGAGATCGCCACCGGCCGCGTCTCCGGAATGCGTGGCGATCAGTACGGACTCGCCTCATCCACGAGCATGATGGGGATGTCGTCCTGCACTGCGTA
>CAVSJO010000004.1:82500-628115 GCA_963728445.1 uncultured Gemmatimonadales bacterium
GATTACTAGCGATTCCGGCTTCATGCGGTCGAGTTGCAGACCGCAATCCGAACTTAGACCGGGTTTGTGGGATTCGCTCCGCCTTGCGGCCTTGCAGCCCTCTGTCCCGGCCATTGTAGCACGTGTGTAGCCCTGGGCGTAAGGGCCATGATGACTTGACATCATCCCCACCTTCCTCCGGCTTGACGCCGGCAGTCCCCGTAGAGTCCCCGACTTTACTCGCTGGCAACTACGGGCAAGGGTTGCGCTCGTTGCGGGACTTAACCCAACATCTCACGACACGAGCTGACGACAGCCATGCAGCACCTGTGCACGTGTCCCGAAGGAGGCCCCGGCTTTCACCGGGGTTTCACGTGCATGTCAAGCCCAGGTAAGGTTCTTCGCGTTGCTTCGAATTAAACCACATGCTCCACCGCTTGTGCGGGCCCCCGTCAATTCCTTTGAGTTTCAGCCTTGCGGCCGTACTCCCCAGGCGGGGTGCTTATCGCGTGAGCTGCGGCACCGAAGGGGTCGCTCCCCCCGGCACCTAGCACCCATCGTTTACGGCGTGGACTACCAGGGTATCTAATCCTGTTTGCTCCCCACGCTTTCGCGCCTCAGCGTCGGATCCGGCCCAGCCGGCCGCCTTCGCCACGGGTGTTCTTCCCGATCTCTACGCATTCCACCGCTACACCGGGAATTCCACCGGCCCCTACCGGTCCCCAGACGTGCAGTTTCGAAAGGCCTCCCGGGGTTGAGCCCCGGGCTTTCACTTCCGACTTGCCCGCCCGCCTGCGCGCGCTTTACGCCCAGTGATTCCGAACAACGCTCGCGCCCTCCGTCTTACCGCGGCTGCTGGCACGGAGTTAGCCGGCGCTTCCTCTGGAGGTACCGTCATTTCCCGGGACTGTTCGCCCCGGAAGCATTCGTCCCCCCTGACAGCGGTTTACACCCCGAAGAGCGTCCTCCCGCACGCGGCGTCGCTGGGTCAGCCTTTCGGCCATTGCCCAAGATTCCCCACTGCTGCCTCCCGTAGGAGTCTGGGCCGTGTCTCAGTCCCAATGTGGCGGGTCGTCCTCTCAGACCCGCTACCCGTCGCTGCCTTGGTGAGCCGTTACCTCACCAACTAGCTGATAGGCCGCGAGCTCCCCCGGACACGGTGGCTTCCATGGATAGGCCACCTTTCCCACGGTCCCCCTCCAGGGTCCGTGACCATGCGGTATTAGCCCGAGTTTCCCCGGGTTGTCCCCCGCATCCGGGCAGATTGCTCACGTGTTACGCACCCGTCCGCCGGTCGGGTCAGAAGTGCAAGCACTCCTGCCCTCCCTCGACTTGCATGTGTTAAGCACGCCGCCAGCGTTCGTCCTGAGCCAGGATCAAACTCTCCATAGAAAAGTTCGAACAGCTCATCGAACGCCAACCTTCCTGACGTTCAGAATCATTTACCTTTGCATGTCTCCGCCGACGCCAAAACGCCGGTCCCCGCGAGAAGGTACACTCGCGGTACGGAGCCCACCCAAATCCATCGACCTCGATTGTCAAACAGCTCATCGGCCGGCCCTGTGCGGGGCAACTGCGACCGAGCCTTGAATACTACAACACGGATGTTTCTCCGTCAAGGCCCCGCGCGTCGCGGGTGTTCGTCGCGACGCGCTGCCGCACCGGTGCGACGCGCTGCCGCACCCGCCGAGTGCACCGCCTAGGAATCGAACCTAGAACCTTGGGATTAAGAGTCCCCTGCTCTGCCAATTGAGCTAGCGGTGCAACGATGTTCCCTGGCGCGCCGTGGGGCGCGTCGGGAGGTGGCGGCGCAACCGTCCGCCACCGGGGATCGACTGCTACCCGGGCCCCCGGATCGGGTTCCGGCGCGTCGCGGACTGGCGACTGCCGACGCCCTCGAGGACCGTCAAGGGTGAGCGACCGGAATCGAACCGGCGACCTCCAGGGCCACAACCTGGCGCTCTAACCGACTGAGCTACGCCCACCATACGAGGCCTAGAATCCTGCGCCATCAGCGCGCCCGATAGGATTCGAACCTATGACCCGCGGCTTAGAAGGCCGCTGCTCTATCCAGGCTGAGCTACGGGCGCATCCTGAACCCGGCATCCGGGAGTCGGGGCGCCCGGATTTGAACCGGGGACCTCGTGGTCCCAAACCACGCGCGCTAACCGGACTGCGCTACGCCCCGGAACGTGACCGATCCGCCGGCGCGAAATCGAGGCCGGCGGAGAACGAACACACTAACCGAACCATACGCCGCGGTCAACTGTCCGGCGGTGCATTCCACGGGCCGCTGGATGCACCGGCGGAGCGTCTCCCCTAGCCGCCCGTACGCAGCAGCCACGCTGCGGCCGAGGGCTGCGTGCGTTCGTCGTAGCCTCCGAGGACGAGCACGTTCCCGTCCCCCAGAAGCGTGGCGGTCGCGAACATCTGCAGGCCGCCGATCTCACCGGCGGCGGAAACGAAGACGTTGTCGCGCGGATCGTACACCTCCGGAGTCGGCGCGCCGCCGGCGACCAGGACGGCGCCGGAAGGGAGCGCGACGACGGCGTCGCGGAGCTTGTGCCGGGGCGCAAGCATCGGCGGTCCCGGACTGAAGCGGCCGGTCGCCGGATCGTAGATCTCGGTGCTGGCGAATCGCTCGGCGAAGCCCCGGCGGTCGGAGCCGCCCACGACGAGCACGCGGCCGTCGGCCAGCCGCGCCGCGCCGTGCTTGACCCGCGGTGTCCGCATCGAGCCGGTGGCGTGCACCTCGGACGTGGCCGGATCGAAGATGTCGGCGCGGGCCAGAATCCGTCCGTCCGCGTCCTGACCGCCCGTGAGCAGCACGCGGCCGTCGGCGAGGCGCGTGGCCAGGTAGTGGTTGGACGGCAGAGGCACTTCGGTGAAGCGCGACGCGTCCGGATCGTAGATCAGCGCCGAAGCGGCGTCGCCCAGCCGGCCCGAGCCGCCACCCATCAGGAAGACGCGGCCGTCCAGGAGCCGAACCGCCACCTGGCTGCAGCGCGCCTGTGGCATGTCAGGGCCGTCGCTCCAGCGGTTCGCTGCCGGATCGTAGATCTCGGTGCTCGCCGTGGCGTGGCCGTCGGTGCATCCGCCCGCCACGAGCACGCGACCGTCCGGCAGCAGCGTGGCCGTGTGGCTCGCGCGGGGCACACGCATCGGGGCCGCGGCCTGGAACGCGCCGGTGACGGGGTCGTAGAGCTCGGCCGAGCTCGTGAAACGGGGGCAGCCGCGGTCGGGACATCCGCCCGTGATCAGGACGCGGCCGTCCGTGAGCCGCGTCGCCTGATGAGCGGCGCGGGGCTTCGCCATCCGCCCGAGGGCGACGACGGCCGGCGCAGCGGACGGCGGCGCCGGCGGCGAACCGGCCACACGCAGCGCGCCCAGCACGATGCCGAGTCCGACGAATCGCTTCAGGACCATCATCATCGTGCCGCCCCCTTTCCGGGTCGGTCCTCCGTCCTGCCCGTGAAGATGGCCTTCGGAATCATCACGTGCACGCCGACGTTGCCGTCGACGAGCTCGGTGATGTCCATGTCGGCAGCCACGGAGCACAGCATGTAGGCGTCCTCGCGGGAGAGGCCCTTCGAATCCGCCAGGAAGTCGATGGCGTTCGTCAGCGCGATCTTCGCCGCCTTCGTCAGGTCCGGGTCCATGCCCATGGCGATCCAGTGCGTCGGCGTCTCGGCCATGGGCCACGCGAGGTGCATGTCCTTGCGAACGCGCACGCGGACCGTGCCCACGAGGGACGTCTCGATGGCCGTGATGTCCACTTCGCCGTTGCCCTGCGCCGCGTGACCGTCGCCGATCTCGAGGAGGGCGCCGGGCACCCATACGGGGATGTAGAGTGTGGTTCCGGCGACCAGCTCCTTGTTGTCGAGGTTTCCGGCGTGGATCCAGGGCGGCGCGCTGTTCCACCGCCCTGCGGAGTCCGGCGGCGCGACCCCGATCGACCCGAAGAAGGGGTGCAGCGGGATGTCGATGCCCGGCGCGAAGCGGGCGACGCCGGCGTCGCCATCGAGGGGCACGATGCGCATCCTGCGCGTGTCGGGAAACGCTTCGGGGATGAAGCCGGACCGGGGTCCGAAGGCGTTGTAGCCGTAGGGGATCGCGAGGTCGATGTGCTCGATGTCGACCTCCAGCACGTCGCCGGGCTCCGCGCCGTCGACGTAGATGGGCCCGGTCAGGATGTGTCCGCCGGGGCCCTTGTCCGTCACGCTGTCCACGATGGCCTTCAGCGCGGGCTCGACCTGGTCGGCCGGTACGCCCGCGGCCTCGAGCCGGGCGGGCGTCGACGTAATGAGCGTATGGACGCGCAGCCGGTCGCCGGAGCGGACGTGCAGGACGGGCTTCGCCCGCGCCCAGTAGTAGCCGTAGGCGACGGTGCGCGGGGACGGCTCGAGCGTGATCACGTCTCCGGCGGCGTCAGGCTGCTGCGCCGCGGTCGGGTTCTGCGCCACGGCCGGCGTTGCCGCGCAGATCTGGACCGCGGCGAGGATGGAGAGCGCCGTCGTCCCCTGCCGCGAGCGCTTCGACGTTCGGCCCTGGATCATGGAGTGTCCCCCGCTTCCGTTCCGTCCATGCGCGCCGCGATGCCATCCAGCATCTCGGCCTGGAGCTGCTGCGTCTCGAGCAGTCTCTGCCACTGGTGGACGATCAGGTGGTCGAGCTTCTCGTGAAGGAGCCGCACCTCGAGCTCCGCCTTCAGGTTGACCTGGTAGTCGTGCTCGGCCCGGCGGCGGTCCTTCGACTCCTGCCGGTTCTGGCTCATCATGATGATGGGCGCCTGGATGGCGGCGAGGCACGAGAGGACCAGGTTCAGCAGGATGAACGGGTAGGGATCGAAGGGGCGGCGGGCGAGGACCACGAGATTCACGAGGATCCAGGCGAGGATCACGAGGAAGAAGCCGCTGATGAACGCCCAGCTTCCGCCGAAGTCGGCCACGCGGTCGGCGAGGCGCTCGCCGAACGAGAGGTGCACGTCCGCCTCCGCGCTGACGTCCCGGGCGATGATCTCCCCTTCGCGGATGTGCTCGAGCACCTCACGATCGAGAACGGAGAGGGCGCCCCGATCGTGCTCGAGCACGTCGCCGAGGACAGCCAGCTGTGCACGTCGGAGATCGGCGGCGCAGACGACCTGGTCGGGCGTCCATCCGGGGTGCTCCCGGGCCAGACGCTCGGCGACGGCGGGCCGGATCAGGCGGCCGGAAACGAGATCCCGCTGCGGGCGCATCTCGCCACAGACGGGGCAGCGCGTGGTCGTCGCATCGGACATGTGGCACCGGACGGGCTAGGGCCTGGAGACGTCCTGTCAAAGATAGTGCAAGGCGACCGTCATGGCCCGAAAGGCCCGGGCCCTGTGGCTGGTCCGCTCCTTCTCCTCCGGCGCCAGCTCGCCGTACGTCGCGCCTCGCTCGGGGACCAGAAAGAGGGGGTCGTAGCCGAAGCCGCCCTCGCCCCTGGGGGCGTCGAGGATACGGCCGGACCGACACGCGACCACGATGAGGGGATCACGCGCGCCGGGCTTCGCGTACGCCGCCGCACAGACGTAGTGCGCGGTTCGCTCTTCCTCCGGCACGCCCCGGAGCCGATCGAGGAGGAATTCGTTGTTGGCCTCGTCCAGCTCGTCCCGGGCGAGATCGTCGCGGCCGGAGAAGCGTTTGCTGTGCACACCGGGGGCGCCGCCGAGGGCGTCGACGCAGAGACCGGAGTCGTCGGCGAGGACCGGCATTCCGGAGCGGGCGGCGTACCAGCCGGCCTTGCGGGCCGCGTTCTGGTGGAACGTGGCAAAGGGTTCGTCGGGCTCGGGAATGGCCGTCCCGAGGTCGGACAGCCCGACGAGCTCGACGTCGAAGCCGGGAACGCCGGAGAGGAGCGAGCGGATCTCGCGCAGCTTGTGGGCGCTGCCGGTGGCGACGAGGACGCGACCCGGGGCGCGGGGCCGGTCGACGTCGCCGCTCACGAGCCGGACAGGGCCTCGCGCTGCGCGGCGAGGAGGCTGCGGATGCCGGCGGTGGCGAGGTCCAGCAGGTCGTCGAGCTGATCGCGCCGGAAGGGCGCGCCCTCGGCCGTCCCCTGCACTTCGACGAGGGTGCCGGACTCGAGGGCTACGACGTTCATGTCCACGTCGACCGCCACGTCCTCGGCGTAGTCGAGGTCGAGGAGCGCCCGGCCGTCGAGGAGGCCGACGCTCACCGCAGCGACGAGCTCGCGCACGGGGGAGCGGGCGATGCGGCCCTGCGAGACGAGCCATTCGCACGCGTCGTGGAGGGCGACGGCGGCGCCGGTGATGGAGGCGGTGCGGGTGCCGCCGTCGGCGCCGAGGACGTCGCAGTCCAGAAGGATCGTGTTCTCGCCGAGCGCGTCGAGATCGACGACGGCGCGGAGCGAGCGGCCGATGAGGCGCTGGATCTCCTGCGTGCGGCCGCCGACCTTTCCGCGTTCCCGGGGCGTGCGCGTGCGCGTCGAGCGGGGCAGCATGGCGTACTCCGCGGTAACCCATCCCTTGCCGGAGCCGGCGCGCCACGCGGGCACCCCGGCCTGAACGGTCGCGGCGCACAGCACCCGCGTGCTCCCGGCGGAGATGAGGCACGAGCCCTCGGCCTCCGGCGCCGCTCCGCGCTCGATGGAGAGGGGGCGGAGCGAGTCGGCGGGTCGGTCACGCATGGGGGCCTTTCGGGTCGCGGATACGGGCGATGATGTCGGAGGTGGAGTGCCCCGCGCGGAACGGGACCAGGACGAGCCGTCCGCCGGCAGCCTCGACCTCTTCCCTGCCGACGACCTGGTCGCGGGCGTAGTCGCCTCCCTTCACGAGGACGTCCGGGAGGAGGGCGGCGATGAGCGCCCGCGGCGTGTCCTCGTCGAAGAAGCTCACGGCATCGACGCAGGCGAGCCCGGCCAGCACGTAGGCGCGGTCGGGACCCGGGACGACGGGTCGGCCGGGCCCTTTCAGGCGCCGCACGGAGGCGTCCGTGTTGAGGCCTACGACGAGGGCATCGCCGAGACTCCGGGCGCGGAAGAGGTAGTCGACGTGGCCCCGGTGGAGCAGGTCGAAACAGCCGTTCGTGAAGACGAGCGTGCCCGAACGGGGCCGGCCCCAGCGGGCGAGGAGCGCGGCGCGGTCGAGGACCTTCGCAGCGGGATCGACGGGCTGCGGACCCTCCGGAGCGCCGAGGCCGGTGGGCGGCAGGCCGTGGACGCCTCCGGAGCCGCTCACGGCGCAGGCGCGCCGGGCAGTCCGGAGCTGCCGCGCACCTCCTCGAGGATGGCCTCGGCGCCGTCGGCGCGCATGCGCTCGGCGAGGCGCTCGCCGCTGGCCACGGCGTCGTCGCCCACGGGCTCGGAGTCGGCGAGGAACGGAGAGCCGTCCAGGCCGGCGACGAACGCGTGCAGCCGCCGGCCGTCCGGATCCTCTACCGTCAGGGCGCCGATGGGGATCTGGCAGCCGCCCTCCAGGCCACGGAGCAGCGCCCGCTCGGCGGCGACGGCGGTTCGGGTGTCCGGGTGATCGAGGGGCGCGAGGAGCGTGCGCGTGGCGTCGTCGCCCTCGCGAACCGCGATGGCCAGCGCCCCCTGCCCCGCCGCGGGCAGCCAGGCCGGGGCATCGAGCACCTCGGCGACGGCGTCGGCGCGGCCGAGTCGGCGGATGCCGGCGTAGGCCAGGAGCACGGCGTCGAAGTCGCCGTCGGCGACCCGTCGCAGCCGCGTGTCCAGGTTGCCGCGCAGGTCGCGGACCTCGAGGTCGGGCCGGAGCGCCATGAGCTGGGCACGCCGGCGCAGCGAGCTCGTGCCGACGACGGCCCGGCGAGGCAGCCGCTCGAGGGAGCGGGGCACGCCGGGGGCGACGACGAGGGCGTCGCGGGGATCCTCCCGGACGAGCACCGCGCCCAGGGCCAGCCCGTCGTCCAGGACGGTGGGCAGGTCCTTCAGCGAGTGCACCGCCGCGTCCGCCTCGCCCGACTGGACGGCGCGGTCGACCTCCTTGGTGAAGAGGCCGCGGTCGCCGATCATGGCGAGGGGGACGTCGGTGATCCGGTCGCCCTTGGTCTGGATGATCTCGATGCGGACCTCGAGGCCGTCGTGGAGGTCCTCGAGGAGCGCCTTCACGTGCCGGGCCTGCCAGAGAGCGAGGGCGCTGCCCCGGGAGGCGAGGGTCAGGATGTCTACCACTGGGACTGGGCTCCGTCCAGGATCTGGTCCACCACGTTCTTGATCGCCTTCTGCTGGCCAACGGACTGGTCCTGCGAGTCGGGCTGGTAGACGCCCCGGCCGACCACGCTCGTGTTCTCCCACAGGATGAGGTTCTTCTTCACGTCCACGATGCGGGCGGAGACGACGACCTGCACTTCGTGCTGGAGCACCTGGATGCCGCCGCCGGAGGTCTGCTGGTCGGACTTGTAGTTCTGGGCGACGTCCTCGTAGCGCATGATCCTGCCGCTGAGGACCGCGTCGGCGTTCTGCTCGCCGGCCACGTTCAGGCCGAGGGCGCCCGGAACCCGGTTGAAGACCTCCTTGAAAAGCTGGTCCTGGAGCTCGAACTGCACGGTCTGGTTGTCGAAGGACTGGATGGCGATGGTGCGCACGTCGGACGGAAAGCCGCCGCCGCCCCGGAGGCCGTAGAGGCATCCGGAGAGCAGGAGCACCGGCAGCAGCGCCGCGGCCCTAGCGGCCGGGCGTCCAGATCTCCGGAGGAAACGAAGCGACATCGGTGACGTCCTCGAGGTTCAGGACAAGCTCGCGGAAGGCGATGTAGTCCCGGTAGTCCGCCCGGCCCGGGAGCGGCGCTCCCGGCTCCGGCTCCAGCTCCACGGTGTGTCGACCGCCGCCGGAAGGCTGCCAGCGCGCGGACTGCAGGTGCCCCGCCTGCACGGTGTAGCGGTACGTTCCGCCGTCGTCGGTCCGGTACGTCAGCACCCCACCGCCCGAGTCCGGCGCGAAGGCGATCAGCCTGGCGTCGGCCGGCGGCCGGACGACGCCGAGCACGCTCCACAGGAGCGGCGCCGGCGGCACGATCTCCGGGCGCACGCCCGGGGGGACCCGGATCTCGTCGCCGACGAGGGCGGCGGCCAGGACCGTCTCGCCCCGGGGGCCGAACAGGTCGAGGCGGGCGTGGTCGGGGCCCTGCAGCCGGAGGGAGCCCTTCCCCTCGAAGCGGGACGACTGCTCCTGGAGCTGCCAGCGGAAGACCGCCTGGATCCTCCCCGCCGGGAGGGTCGCCTGCGCGACGCGGCGGGCCGCCGCGCTGTCGGTGGCGGTGAGCGCCTGCTGCGGGGCCGGCGCCCCGGCGCACGCGGCGATGGCGGTGGCGGCGACCACGGCGAGGATGCTCGTCGCCGCGCGACCCGCGGCCGTTCCGTTGCGTTTCGGCGTCATGGAGTGCTGCTACCCGCGGCGGCGCCCAGACGTTCAAGCAGGTCGTCGGGCAGGGTGCGCGGCGAGCCGTCCCGGCCGAGGGCCATGAGGCGCGTCGTCGCCGTCGCGAGGAGCGCTTCGGGGCCGGGCTCCTCCCGGACGATGCGGTAGGCGAACTCGACCGTGCGGGAGCGGACGCGCTCGACGGTCGTCTCGACGCGGATGGCGTCGTCGTAGCGGGCGCCGGCCAGGTACCGGACGCCGACCTCGACGACGGCCAGGCGCACGCCTTCCTCCTCCACGCGGCGGTAGGGGGTGCCGATCTGCCGGATCAGGTCCGTTCGGCCGACCTCGCACCAGACGAGGTAGTGGCTGTGATAGGCGACGCCCATCTGGTCGGTCTCGGCGTAGCGCACGCGGAAGCGCGTGACCGAGCGGGTCGGAGGGTGGGCGCTCACGGCAGCCCGGGGCCAGGATGTCTCATGGCCGGGATCGTACCGGCGGGAACGGCGCAGCGTCAACCGCCGGACGCTGCCGCCGCAGGCGCCTTCCCCTGTCGTCCCGGACGGTGCGCCGGTAGCTTGGGCGCCGACATGAAGCTCGACTACGTGATTTCCGATATCCACCTCGGCGCGGTCCCTCCGGACACGGAGCGGTCGTTCCGGCGCCTCCTCGAGCACGTGGGCGCGGAGGCCCGCTCGCTGCTGCTGCCCGGCGACCTGTTCGACTTCTGGTTCGAATGGGGCGACGTCGTGCCGGGCCGCCACTTCCGGGTCCTCGCCTCCCTGGCCGACCTCGTGGACGCCGGCGTGCCCGTCACGCTGGTGGGCGGGAACCACGACGCCTGGGGCGGCCGCTTCCTGCGAGAGGAAGTGGGGCTGGACGTGCGTGACGGACCCATCCGCGTGGAGCTGGGCGGCCACCCCACGCTGGTGGCCCACGGAGACGGCGTGGGCAGCGGGGACCGGAAATACCTGGCGCTCAAGGCCTTCATACGCAGCGGGGCGGCCACCGGCGCGTTCCGGGCGCTGCACCCGGAGCTCGGCATGCGGCTGGCCCGGCGGGTCTCGTCGACGGAGGGCAAGGCGGGCACGACGGACGCCGCCACGCGCGGGCGTGCTGCCTACATCCGGGCCTGGGCGCTCGGGCAGCTCGAAGCGGACCCGTCGCTCGAGCTCGTCGTGTGCGGGCACGCCCACGTCCCGGAGCTCACGGCGGCCGGTCCGGGCCGCTGGTACTTCAACGCCGGCGACTGGGTGAATCATCGGAGCTACGGCGTCGTGCCTCACGGGGCGGCGCCGGAGCTGCGTTCGTGGGAGCGGGACCCGCCCGCGAAGCCGTAGGCCCGCGGCTCCTCTCAACCGACGGGGACGTGGCCATCCACGTCGACCCGCTCGACGTCGCCGATCAGGTCCCCGACGAAACGGCGTCCGACTTCGCGGAAGCGCAGGGGCAGGTCGCTCGCCGTGAAATGGTGCCTCGGCGGCGTGTCCCCCGGATCGAGCAGCCCCTCCGATTCCAGCAGCTCCGCCACCTCCCGGGCCGTCTCCGCGGCCGAGTCGACGAGCGTCACCGCAGGCCCCATGACGTCCGCCACGACGTCCCGCAGCAGCGGGTAGTGGGTGCAGCCCAGGACGACGACGTCTACGTCCATGGAACGGAGCGGCTCCAGGTATTCCCCGGCGACCAGTCGCGTGGCCGCGTGCTCCGACATGCCTTCCTCGACGAGGGGCACGAAGAGCGGGCACGGCTGGGCGTACACCCGGGCGTCCGGCAGGGCCGACCGAACCGCCAGGTCGTAGGCGCCGGAGGCGATGGTCCCGGCCGTCCCGATGACGCCGATCCGGCCGGTCCGGGTGGCCGCGACGGCGGCCCGCGCCCCGGCGTCGATGACGCCGACGACGGGCACCGGGGACTCGGCGCGCAGGACGTCAAGGGCGTGCGCCGTTGCCGTGTTGCACGCGATGACGACCATCTTCACGCCGCGGGAGACGAGGAACCCCGCCGCTTCCCGGGCGTAGCGCACGACGGTCTCCGGCGACTTCGAGCCGTAGGGTACGCGGGCGGTGTCGCCGAAGTAGAGGATCGACTCCCTCGGCAGGCGCTCCACCAGCTCCCGCACGACCGTCAGCCCGCCGAGGCCCGAATCGAAGACGCCGATGGGGCGCCGGGCGTCCACCCGATCCCCGGGGCTCACCACGGCTTCCGGACGGGCAGCGCGTACCCGACGGCGACCCGTCCGCCCGGCCGGGGCTCGACGGAGATGTCGCCCGGAAAGTCGGTCAGCATCGTCGTGACGTACGCGTCCACGGTTCCCGCGAGCGTCCAGAAGATCACCTGCGAGACCCAGTCCTGGCGCTGGCTGCGGCGGGACTTGACGAGGGCGAGGGAGCCTTTGACGAGGTCGGTGCTGTCGACGAGCGCGGAGCGCAGCAACGGGTCGGCGAGCTGCGCCTGCTTCGCGGAGTCGCCCACCGTCGCGATCAGGAGCGAGTCCAGGACGTGCGCCCGCAGGCGGTCCGTCCGCGCTTCTGCCGACGCCAGGTTGCCGAGGGTCTTCGCCAGCATGAACCAGCTCCCGGTCTCCGCCGCGAAGTAGACGCCGCCACGGAAATAGGAGTGGGCCGCCGCCTGTCCCCAGCCGGGGATGAGGAAGGACCGGAGCATGGCGCCGGCGGGGCTCGGCGCCCAGCTCGGCGTCATGAACGCCCCGCTGTCGGGCAGCACCTTCTGCTGCGCTGCTGCCGCCGCCGGACCGGCGAGCAGGAGGAGCCCCACGATCGCGGCGACGCGCACCCGGCCGCGTCCCCTGCCGCGAGGCGGGCTCCCGGTCCCGTCCGGCGCGACCCTGCCTGCACGTCCGTTCACGCGCCGGGCTCCGCGCCGGGATCGATGACGGGCAGGACACCCGGCAACACCTCGATGCGGAGGGAGCGCGCGTCCGCCGGCTCGCGCAGCTCGCCGTCCAGCTGAAAGTAGAGCGGCTCGCCCTCGGCCACCTCGATCTCCACTTCTCCTCCCGTCAGCATGGTCACGTCCCGCACCTGAGCGTGCGTCCCCCTGAGGGTCCGGGGCAGCGTCCGGGCGATGCCCACGGGCCCGAGCTTCCGGATCACGCAGACATCGAACCGGCCGTCGTCCGGCCGCGCGTCCGGGGTCAGGCGGAACCCGCCTCCCAGACACGTGCCGTTCGACACCGCCGCCATCATGACCCGGTCCCGCACCTCCTGACCGTCCACGCGCAGCCGGACGGCGATCGCCCGGTACTTCACGAGGGCGGCGAGGAGCGCACCGAAGTAGGCGACGACGCCCGGCAGCCGCGGAAGCCGGTCGAGCTGCCGGACCACTTCCACGTCGATGCCGAGGCCCATCGCGTTCACGAAGTGCTCCTGGCCGCCGCGCCAGGTGACGCGGCCTGCGTCGAAGCGCCGGACGCGCCCGTCCAGCACCGCCTGATACAGCACGACGGGGTCGCCGGTGCCGGCGACGAGCTTCACGAAATCGTTGCCGGTCCCCACGGGCAGGACGCCCAGCGGAGGCGGGGTCGCTCCCGCCGCCGCGGCGTCCAGCAGACCGTTCGCGACGTCGTGGACGGTGCCGTCGCCGCCGACGGCGAGGACGGCGAGGGCGCCGGACCGGGCGGCGTCGCCTGCGAGATCCGCGCCGTGTCCACCCCGCTGCGTGAGGCTCGAGCGGAACGGCACGCCGGCCGACTCGAGGCGCGCCAGCAGCTTCGGCAGCGCACGCCGGACACGTCCGCCGCCCGCGGCGGGATTCGCGACGATGTGCAGGAGGGTCGACGAAGGCACCGGAAGAGTTTGGCGGCGGGGCGCGATTCGCGAAAGGGTACCCGTCAGTACAGGATCCGGGAGCGGATCGTGCCGGGCACCTCGTCCAGCGCGTCGAGCATCGACGCGTCCACCTCCCGAGCGACGTCCATCACCAGATAGCCGACCCGCGGGTCGGTCATGAGGTACTGACCGAGGACGTTCACGCCCCGCTCCGCGAACAGCGCGTTCACGCGCTGAAGCACGCCGGGCGCGTTCCTGTGGAAGTGCAGGATGCGATGCATGCCGGGGTGGCTGGGAAGCTCGACCTCCGGCACGTTCACGGCGGACGTCGTCGAGCCGTTGTTCACGAACTTCACCAGCTTCTGGGCCACCTCGAGGCCGATGGCGCCCTGCGCCTCCTCCGTCGAGCCGCCGATGTGGGGCGTGAGGAGCACGTTGTCCAGGCCCTGGAGCGGCGACCGGAAGGTCTCGTCCGCGCCTTTCGGCTCGTGTGGGAAGACGTCCACGGCCGCTCCGGCGATGTGACCGGAGCGCAGCGCGTCGGCGAGCGCCTCGACATCGACGACGTCGCCCCGGCTGTAGTTCACGAGGTGGGCCCCCTCCCGCATGCGGGCCAGCTCCGCCGCCCCGATCATGCCTCGCGTGCGTGGCGTGCCGGGTACGTGCAACGTGACGACGTCGCTCGCCTCGAGGAGCGCCTGGAGCGAGGAGACGGGCGCCGCGTTGCCCAGCGCCAGCCTGTCCACGACGTCGTGGAAGAGAACGCGCATCCCCAGCGCCTCGGCCAGCACCGAGACCTGCGAGCCGATGTGCCCGTACCCGACGATGCCCAGCGTGCGGCCGCGCACCTCGTGGCTGCCCTCGGCGCCCTTCAGCCACCGGCCGTCGTGCGCGGCGCGATTCTTCGCGGGGACCTGCCGGAGCAGCGAGACGCAGTGCGCCACGACGAGCTCCGCCACCGAGCGCGTGTTCGAGTACGGCGCGTTGAAGACCGGGACGCCACGCTCCGCCGCCGCATCCAGTGCGATCTGGTTCGTGCCGATGCAGAAGGCTCCGACCGCCAGCAGTCTCCGGCCGGCGGAGAGCACCTCCGGCGTGAGCTGCGTCTTCGAGCGGATCCCGAGGACGTGCACGTCCTCGATGGCGGCGGCGAGGGACGCGGCGTCCAGGGAGCCGGGACGCGTCTCGACCTGGAAGCTCTCGTCCCGGAAGCGATCCCGGGCCACGGGATGGATGCTCTCGAGGAGCAGGACGCGGATCTGGTTCTTGGGGAATGAGGTGAGGGGCATTGAGGTTGAGGCTGAGGCTTAGGCTTAGGCTTAGGCTGAGGCTGAGGCTTAGGATAGGGCTGGGGCTGGGGCTGGGGCTAGGGCTGGGGCTGGGGCTTGGGCTGGGGCTGGGGCTGGGGCTGGGGCTGGGGTGTCCGCCGCTGGGCGGCGGTTGCGCAGAAGCGAATGGCGGGGCGAAACCGCGGGCGGGGGTTGTTCGTTCTGTGGTGGCGAGGTGGGACTCCCGGGAAGGCGGGGAGGGATTATCTTCCTCGTGCGTGTGGGGGCGCGTGGGTGGGGACGCGAGGGCGCTGGGGGATGCGGGGGCGTTCATCGACGATCGAGCTTCCGAGCCGACGAAGGCGCGCTGCCATCGTGACGTCGGACGGAGGACTGGAGCGATATATGGCGGGACGGGTGAGGGCGATACTCACGCCGGGCGCGGTCGCGGGGCTGGCGCTGGGCGTGGCGCTGGGGGTGGCGCTGGGTCTGCCGGAGGGGGCGGCCGGGCAGCAGGCGCCGGTCGGGCAGCAGGCGCCGAGGCCGACGACGGCTCTGGCCTCGGGCGACACGGTTGCGCTCTCGCTGGCGCAGGCCGTCGGGCTGGCGCTGGAGAAGAGCGAGGAGATCCGGCTGGCGCGGGCGCAGGTCGACGCCGCACGGGCGCAGGTCGGCAGCGCGCGCTCGGCGATGCTGCCGCAGATCAACACACAGGTCACGTACACGAAGACGCTGCGATCCGTCTTCCAGAACCAGGGCTTCGAGATCCCGGACTCGCTGAGGTTCGAGCCGGACTCGATGGCGTCGGTGCTGCAGCGGCTCTCGTACCTCGAGAACCACTCGGAGAACGCGGCGCTGGGCGCCCTCGGCGGGCTGTTCGGCAACCTGCCGTTCGGCAGGGAGAACACCTGGCTCGCGGGGGCCACGTTCAACCAGCCGATCTTCGCGGGTGGACGGCTCAGCTCGGCGGTCAAGATGGCCGGCCACGGTGCCACCGCTGCGGAAGCGGGGCTCGAGGAGGCCCGGGCGAACGTGGACGCCGACGTCCGGCAGGCCTACTTCGACGCACGTCTCGCGCAGGAGAGCGCCGACATCGTCGCGAAGAGCGTCGAGCTTGCTCGACAGCATCTCGAGCACGTGCAGCTTCTGCTCGAGAACGGGCGGGCGTCGGAGCTGGACGTGCTCCGATCCCAGGTCGAGCTCGACAACCTCGGGCCCCAGCTCGTGCAGGCCCGCAACGCCCGGGACGTCGCCGTCCTGAACCTGAAGCGGCTCGTCAACCTGCCCATGGACGCGCCGGTCCGCCTCACGACGGGGCTCGAGCCGGCGGAGTCGGGGATGCCCGCGCCGGAGGCGGTGCACTTCCCCTCCCTCGCGGAGGCGTCGGACCGTCTGGCGCGCCGCGCGTCCCTGCGGGCGGCGGAGGAGACGGTCGGCATGCGCCGGGAGCAGGTGGACATCGCCCGGGCCGCGTTCCTGCCTTCGATCGCCCTCACGGGCACGTTCGCCCGGCAGGCGTACCCCGGACGGATCCTGCCTTCCGGCGGCGACTGGCGAGACGACTGGAACGTCGGCTTCTCCGTCCAGTGGCCCCTTTTCCAGGGCCTTCGGCGGAACGCCGAGCTGGACGCTGCGCACGCCGAGCTGGTTCGGGCGGAGCTGCAGCGAGACCAGCTGGGGGAGGCACTCCGCCTCGAGTACGAGCGCGCACTCGGCGAGCTGGAGCGGGCTCGGGCGCAGATATCGGCGGCTGCCCGCACGTCGGGCCAGGCGCAGCGGGTCTACGACCTCACGCAGCTCCGCTTCGACCAGGGGCTGGCGACCCAGCTGGACGTGTCGGACGCGCGCCTCGCGCTCCAGCAGGCGCGCATCAACGAGGTACAGGCGTACCACGACTACTACCTCGCGGTGACGCAGGCGCGACGCGCGCTGGGCGAAGCGCCGGGCGCGGCGGGAGCGCCCGTGGACCGAGGACTCGAACGGCCGCAAGGCCGGGAGCGATAGATCGATGAGGAGACAGCGACCGATGGGGTCGGACGGGCGCGGTGGAGTGCGGCTCCGCCGGGCTCTTGCCGCGACGCTGGCGGGCATCGCCCTGGCGACGGCCGCCGCGGCGTGCGGCGGTGGCACGGAGGCGGCGTCGGCGGCAGAGGAGCCTCAGGCCATGGTGCTCCAGCCGGGCGACGTCGCCGTCGTACGTACCGATTCGCTGGCCGGGGGCGTCGTGCTGACGGGCTCGCTGAACCCGTACCGTGTGGTGGAGGTGCGGGCGCAGGTGCCGGGGATCGTGACACGACTCGGGGCGGACCGGGGCGACGCCGTGCGGGAAGGGCAGACGCTCGCGGTGATCGAGGCCGAAGGCATCCGCAGCGCGGCGGCGGGGGCGCGGGCGCAGGTCGCGGCGGCGGAGTCGAACCTGGCGCTGGCCCGTCAGCGGGCCGAGTCGAGCCGGACGCTCTACGAGCAGGGTGCGCTGTCGTCCATCGACCTGCAGGCCGCCGAAGCCGCGCTGGAGGCGGCGCGGAGCCAGGTCGCGGCGGCCCGGTCCCAGCTCGCCGGCGCGACGGAGTCGGCGCGGCACGCGACGGTCGCTTCCCCGCTGTCGGGACGGGTGAGCGAGCGCACGGTCAGCCAGGGGGAGGCGGTGAGCCCCGGGCAGACACTCATGACGGTGGTGGACGCGAGTCAGCTCGAGCTCGCCGGGCAGGTACCCGTGGGCGACGCGGCCCGCGTGCGCGCGGGGCAGGAGGTCCGCTTCGCGATCGAGTCCTATCCCGGCCGGGAGTTCCGGGGCACGGTGAGCCGCGTGGAGCCGGTCGCGGACGCGTTGACGCGACAGGTGGGCGTCTACCTGCGCATGCCGAACCCCGACGGTCTGCTGGGCGGCCTCTTCGCGTCGGGCACCGTCCGGACCGACGCGGCGGCGACGGCCCTGGTGGTGCCGGAAGGTGCGATCCGGGGCTCGGCCCAGGAGCCGTACGTGTGGCTCGTGGAGGACGGCCGGGCGATTCGCCGCCCGGTGGTGACCGGCATCCGGGACCGGGGGCGGGGCCTGGTGCAGGTGACGTCGGGTCTGCAGGCGGGCCAGACGGTGGTTTCGGCGCCCGGCGACCTGGAGGACCGGCAGCCGGTCACGGTGGCGCCGGCGGTCGGCAGGACGAGCGCGGATTCGTCCGCGGCGCCCGTCACCGACGGCGAGCGAGGAGCGGAGGCGCGCCATGAGTGAGCAGCCGAAGGTGCCGGAGGCGGGCGGAGGCCTGAGCGCCGTCGCGATCCGGCGACCGGTCTTCACGAGCATGGTGATGCTGGGACTGATCGTGCTCGGCCTGTTCAGCTTCCGACGGCTCCCCATCGACCAGTTCCCGAACGTCGACATCCCCGTCGTGGCGGTGCAGACGGTGTACCCCGGGGCGAGTCCGGAGACGGTGGAGCGGGAGGTGACGCGGCGGCTGGAGGAGGCGTTCAATCCGGTGGAGGGCGTCGACCGCATCACGTCGATGTCCCTGGAGGGGGTCTCGCAGGTCATCGTGGAGTTCGACCTGGACCGGAACGGCGACCAGGCGGCGCAGGACATCCGCTCCAAGATCGACCTCATCCGGAGGGACCTGCCGGACGACATCGATCCGCCGACGGTGCAGAAGTTCGACCCGTCGCAGCAGCCGATCATCTCGCTGGCGCTGTCGTCGCCGGGCGTGGCAGTGCCGGAGCTGACGCGGCTGGCGGACGAGGTCGTGCGGCGTCGCCTCGAGTCGGTCTCGGGCGTGGGGAACGTCCAGATCGCGGGCGGCCTGCTGCGGGAGGTGCGGATCTACCTGGACCCGAAGCGCATGAACGCGCTGGGCGTGTCGGTGCCGCAGGTCATGGCCGCGCTGCAGCGGCAGAACCTGGAGGTGCCGGCGGGCCGGGTACAGCGCGGAAGCGCCGAGCAGCTCGTGCGGGTGACGGGCCGGATCACGGACCCGGAGCAGTTCGCCGACATCATCGTCGACACGCGCAGGGGGCAGGCGGTCCGACTGGGCGACGTCGCCCAAATCCGGGACGCGACGGAGGAGGAGCGCTCACTCGCCCTCGTGAACGGGCAGCGCGCGGTGTCGCTGGACATCCAGAAGGTGTCCGGCGCGAACACGGTCGCGGTGGCGGACGGCGTCAAGGCGGAGGTGGCGCAGCTCGCGTCCGTGCTGCCGAAGGACGTGCAGCTCGGCGTCGTGCGGGACAACTCGGAGATGATCCGGACGTCGGTGGAGGACGTGGTCCACGAGCTCGTGCTCGGCGCCATCCTGACCGTGCTCGTGGTCATGATCTTCCTGAACGACTGGAAGGCGACGGCGATCACGTCGATGGCGCTGCCCGTGTCCGTGATCTCCTCGTTCGTGCTCATGAAGGCGCTCGGCTTCACGCTGAACGTGCTCACGCTCATGGGGCTGTCGCTGTCCATCGGCATCCTCATCGATGACGCCATCGTCGTCATCGAGAACATCGTGCGGCACCGGGAGCACGGAGAGGACCACTTCACGGCGGCCCGAGCGGGCACGCGCGAGATCTTCCTGGCGGTGATGGCCACGACGTTCTCCATCGTCGCCGTCTTCGTGCCGGTGGCGTTCATGGGCGGCATCATCGGCCGGTTCTTCTATCAGTTCGGGATGACGGTGGCGTGGGCGGTCCTCGTCTCGTTGTTCGTGTCGTTCACGCTCACGCCCATGCTGGCGGCGCACTGGGGCGTCGACCCCCACGGGTCGGCGGAATCGCGCAACCCAGTGTCGCGCCTGATCCGGGGCTTCAACCGGTGGTTCGACGCGCAGGCCGATCGCTACCGTGGCGTGGTCGACTGGGCGCTGCGACACCGGAAGTCGACGCTGGGCGTGGCCGCGGTGGCGTTCGTCGGCGCCTTCATGCTCTTCCCGCTGATCGGCGGCGGGTTCATGCCGGAGTCCGACCAGTCCGCGTTCCAGGTCACGTTCGAGACGCCGGAGGGCTCGTCCCTCGAGTACACGCGGACGCGGGCGGAGGCGGTGGTGAAGACGCTGGCGGCCATGCAGGGCGTGGACTACACGTACACCACGGTCGGCGCGGGCGCGACGGGCACCGTGACGAAGGGACAGACGTACGTGCGGCTGGTGGACCCGGACCGCCGCGACCTCTCGCAGACCGCGCTGATGGTCCGGGCGCGAGAGGCGCTGAAGCCGATCTACGGCGCCCGCATCTCCGTCCTGGCGGACGACGGCGGGGGCCCGTCCCAGGGCAAGCCGCTGCAGGTGAACCTGCGGGGCCCCGACGTCGCGACGCTCCAGTCGCTGAGCGGCCGGGTGGCGGCGGCCGTCGAGAAGATACCCGGCATCGTGGACGTGGAGACGTCGCTCGGCGAGCCGAGACCGGAGTACCGCGTGGACGTGAACCGGGACGTCGCCAACGACCTGGGCCTCGACGTGGGCATGATATCGAGCACGATCCGTCCCCTCCTGGCGGGCCAGACCGCCACGACCTGGCAGGATCCGTCGGGGGAGGAGCGGGACGTGGTGGTGCAGCTCGCGCCGTCCGAACGGACGAGCGTCGAGGACGTGGCATCCCTGCCCGTCTTCGTGCCGAAGGACGCGCCGGAGGGCCAGGCGCCGCCCACCGTGGCGCTGGGCCAGATCGCGCGCATCGAGCGAGGCTTCGCGCCGGCGGAGATCGACCGGAGCGACCTCGAGCGTGTCGCCACGGTGGGCGCCAGCACGCTGCCGGAGCTCTCGGTGGCCGAGGCCTCGTCGGCGATCCGGAGCGCCCTCGAGGACATCGACATGCCCGCGGGCTATACCGTCCGCCTGGGCGGCGAGACGGAGCAGCTCGAGAAGACCGTAGGCTACGTCCTCGAGACCCTGCTCCTCGCCATCATCATGATCTTCCTGATCCTGGCGTCCCAGTTCGAGTCCGTGCTGCAGCCGTTCGCCATCATGCTGTCCCTGCCGCTCTCGCTGGTGGGCGTGCTGCTGGCGCTGCTGCTCACCAACGACACGATGAACATGATGTCCATGATCGGCGTGATCATGCTCATGGGCCTGGTCACGAAGAACGCCATTCTGCTCATCGACAACGCGAACGAGAAGCGCGCGGCCGGCCTGGACCGGCACTACGCCCTCGTGGAGGCCGGCCGCGTGCGGCTGCGCCCCATCATGATGACGACGGCGGCCATGATCTTCGGCATGCTGCCCATCGCGCTGGCCATGGGCCAGGGCGGCGGCTTCCGCGCGCCGATGGCCCGGGCGGTCATCGGAGGCCTGCTCACGTCGACGATGCTGACCCTGATCGTCGTGCCCGTGGCCTACTCCTACTTCGACGACTTCGGCGGCTGGCTGCGGCGCCGGGTACGGGGGGCGGAAGCGTCCCCGGAACCGGAGCTCACTGCGCCGCCGCGTTCGGAGGGCGCCATCCGGCCCGAGCCGGTGTTCCGGGTGGAGGGCTAGGGGTAGGGCTAGGGCTGGGGTTGGGGCTGGGGCTCAGGACGGAGGGGCGTGCTGGTGGAAGGCCAGCTTCCAGCCGCCGTCGCGGCGGGTGTAGGCGCTGACGATGCGGGCGCGGTACTGAGCGTCGGCCCCGGGGCGCTGCGCCTCGGCGGTGTACGTGAGGACGGCGGCGTCGCCCGCGAGCTCGACGAGGCGGGGGTCGGTCACCTGGACGCTGCTCCAGCGGGGTCCCTGGCCGAGTCCGGCGATCGCGGCCGCCCGGTCGAGGACGCCCATTCCGGGAAAGACCATCAGGCAGTCGGAGGCGAGGTGCTCCTCGTAGAATTCGCCGCCTGCCGTCCAGAAGGCCCTCTCCAGCTCCAGCAGCCTGTCGAGCTCCATCGTCTCCCTTTCGCCTGGGTCCGTTCGTCCGTTCGTCCCGAGGGGCTCACGCGCGAGGGTGATAGCGTCGGTGGACGTCCCGCAGATATTCCCGGTCCACGTGCGTGTAGATCTGCGTGGTGGCGATGTCCGCGTGGCCCAGCATCTCCTGGACGGATGCAAGGTCCGCCCCACCCTCGAGAAGATGGGTCGCGAACGAGTGGCGCAGCACGTGAGGCGTCACGCGCTTCTTCACGCCCGCGCGGCGAACGTGCTTGCGCAGGATCTTCCACACGCCCATCCGACTGAGGGGCGTGCCCCGGGCGTTGAGGAACACCCGGCCGTCGGCGCCGCCACGATCCAGGCCCGGCCGGATCTCCCGCAGGTACACATCCAGGGCTCGACGGGACGCGCGTCCGAGCGGCACGAGGCGCTCCTTCGAGCCCTTGCCGAAGACGCGGGCGAAGCCGTCCTCCATCATGAGGTCGCGGACGCCGAGCCCGATGAGCTCGCTCACCCGCACGCCGGAGGCGTAGGCGAACTCCAGCATCGCCCGGTCCCGCCAGTAGAGGCGGTCGGAAGGGTCCGGGGCCTCCAGAATGGCAGCCACCTCGTCGCGACTCAGCACCGAGGGCAGCTTCCGGGTGGTGCGGGGCGTGTCCACCCGCTCGGTCGGGTCGCGCCCGACCAGCCCCTCGGCCATGAGGAAGCCGAAGTAGGTGCGGATGGCGGAGAGCGCGCGCCGGATCGACGTCGCCGCGAGACCCTCGTCCTTGAGGTGATAGACGTAGTCACGGAGAGCGGGTCCGTCCACGTCCCGGGGGCCTTCCAGCCCGCGGGCCTCCATGAACTCGATCATGCGGCCGACGTCCCGGCCGTAGGCGGACTGCGTCCGTTCCGAGAGCCCCCGCTCGACGGCGAGGTGATCGAGGAAGTCACGCACCCGGAAGCCGCTCATGGAGCTACTCCCGACGCGTGCGCCACCACCAGGCCGCCATGGCGGCCGCGATGACGAGCGTCAGGACGAGGAGCCCGGAGTTCACGTTCGCCAGGGCGCGCTGGATGGCTTCCCAGTTCCGCCCCGCGGTGGCGCCGACGTAGACGAGGCCGCCGTACCAGAGCCCCGAGGCGAGGAACGTGGGAATCACCATGCGGGGCGCCGAGAGCCGGCTGATCCCGGCGAACACCGGCACGACCGCCCGGAGACCCGGCAGGAAGCGGGACAGGAAGATGGCGCTGGCGCCCCAGCGCTCGTAGAACACGCCGATGCGGCGGAGCTGGTGCTCGGCCAGAAACCAGCGCGCGGGACGGGACCGGCCGAGGAAGTCCCCGTGGCGTCGGGCGAAGGCGTAGACGGCGACGGCGCTCGTCACGTTCGCCAGCCACGTCACCAGGAAGGCGACCCACGGATCCGCGCGCCCGCGGGCGGCGAGAAAGCCGCCGAAGAGGACGAACGTGTCCGCCGGCACCGGAGGGATCACGTTCTCCAGGGCCGCGCCGCAGCCGAGCACCACGTAGGTGACGACCGCCGGCAGCTCCGCCAGCCAGTGCAGGACCTCCTCGACCATGGGTCAGTCCGCGGAGGACTCCAGCAGGGCGACGGCCATCACCGCAACGCCCTCCCCCCGGCCCAGCCAGCCCATGCCCTCGTTCGTCTTCCCCTTCACGGAGACGTCTCCGGCGCCGACCCCGAGAGCCGCGGCAAGGCGCTCCTTCATGGCGGGGACGTGAGGGCGGATGCGAGGGGACTCGCAGACGACGGTGGCGTCCACGTTGACGACGCGCAGGCCTGCCTCGGCAGCGCGGCGCACCGCCGCGGCGAGGAGCTCGATGGAGTCGGCGTCGCGCCACTGCTCGTCGCTGGGGGGAAAGAGAGCGCCGATGTCACCCAGAGCGGCAGCACCCAGGACGGCGTCCGTCACTGCGTGGGCGACGGCGTCCGCGTCCGAGTGGCCGGCCAGGCCGTACTCCGCGGCGATTTCGACGCCGCCCAGGATCAGGCGGCGGCCCGCCTCGAAGCGGTGGGAGTCGTAGCCGACCCCGACCCTCACACGACAGCCGCCGGTCGGGCGCAGCAGGGGCAGCCGTCCGGGCTGTCCTCGACGAGGGTGTAGTCCTGGTACCGGCGGGCGGCTCGGAAGCCAGCGTCCTCCACCAGCCGTCGGATCTCGGCTTCGGGCATGATGTAGTCCGTGCCCGCCGCGCTCACGACGTTCTCCTCGATCATCAGGGAGCCGAAGTCATTGGCCCCGAAGGTCAGGGCGAGCTGCGCCATCTTCGGGCCCTGCGTCACGTAGGAGACCTGGACGTTCTCGAAGTCGTCCAGGACCAGGCGCCCGAGGGCCGTCATGCGCAGGTAGTCCATGCCGGTGCCGAGTTCCAGCCCCCAGTCCTGCATCTCCGTGTGCAGGGGCTGGAACGACCAGGCGATGAAGGCCGTGTAGCGGCCCTCGTGGCCCGCCTCGATGCCGCGCTTCTGACTCGCCCGCAGCTTCACCAGGTGCTCGAGCCGGTCCTCCCACACCTCGCCCACGCCGTACATCATCGTGGCCGTGGTGTGCAGTCCCACCTCGTGGGCGGCCTCGTGGATCTCCAGCCAGTGCGCCGAATCGATCTTCTTCGGCGCGATGAAGTCCCGGACCGAATCGACGAGGATCTCGCCGCCCGCCCCGGGCATCGAGTCGAGCCCGGCATCGTGCAGCTCCCGGAGCACCGCGTCCTCGGGCAGCTTCGAGACCTTCGCGATCATCTCGATCTCGGACGCGCTGAAGCCGTGGACGTGGATGGGGTGGTGCTCCTTGATGTAGCGGAGCAGCCCCGTATACCAGTCGAGGGGCAGGTACGGGTTGTGGCCGCCCTGCATGAGGATCTGGACGCCGCCCAGCTCCTTCGTCTCGTCGATCTTGCCGCCGATCTCGTCGTAGCTCAGGACGTACGCCTCGTCGTCCTTCGGCCGGCGGTAGAAGGCGCAGAAGCGGCAGTCGGTGACGCAGACGTTCGTGTAGTTGATGTTGCGATCGACGATGTAGGTCACCTCGGGACGAGCCCGCTCGAGCCGGGCGGCGTGGGCCCGGGCGCCGAGGTCGAGAAGCGGCGTCGTCCGCATCGTCTCCAGCCACTCGCCGATCTCCGCGGCGTGGGGCCGGGAGTCCAGAGGCGGGGGCGCGTACGCCGGCCGCGGCGTGTTCCGCTTCAGGCCCTCGGAACCTTCCGGGAGGGGCGCCCGACGCCGTGGGGCGACGGACTCGAGGATCGGCAGCGCGCGCTGCTCGGGCGGCGTCGCCGCGTCGGTGCGAAGGTCTCCGGCCGGCATGCTACCACTCCCCCACTTCGTTGTAGAGGGCGTCCCGCTCGACCGGGCGCTTGCCCGCGTCCCGGACGAGGCGCACGATCTCCCGGAACGTCATCCCCAGCGGCGTCGTCGCGCCCGCCTCGTGGTAGATCTTCTCCTTCACGACCGTGCCCTCGAGGTCGTCCACGCCGAAGTGCAGCGCGATCTGGCTGACCTTCGCCGTGTTCATGATCCAGTGGGTCTTGATGTGCTCGAAGTTGTCCAGGAACAGGCGCCCGACCGCCAGGTTCTTCAGGTCGTCGAATCCCGTCGTGGCCGTGCCCTGCCGGCCCAGCTCCGCGCCCAGCTCGTTGTGGTCCGGATGGTACGCCAGCGGGATGTACGTCAGGAAACCGCCCGTCTCGTCCTGCAGGTCGCGCAGCATCTGGAGGTGCTCGATCCGGTCCTGCATCGTCTCCACGTGCCCGTACAGCATGGTGCAGTTGGTCGGGATGCCGAGCCGGTGGGCGACCCGGTGCACCTCGATCCACTCCTCCGCCACCAGCTTCCTGTCGGCGATCTTCGACCGCACGGACTTCGAGAAGACCTCCGCCCCGCCACCGGGCATGGAGTCCAGCCCGGCCTCCCGGAGTCGAACCAGCACGTCCTCGAAGCTCGTCTTCTCGATGCGCGCCAGGTTCGCGATCTCCACCGCCGTGAGCGCCTTCACCTCGACGCCCGGGTGCCGCTCCTTCAGCCCCCGGATCATGTCCGCGTAGTAGTCCAGCTTCAGCTTGGGGTGCAGTCCCCCGACGATGTGGAACTCGCGGATCGGCGTGTCCTGTATGCCGTCCCCCTCCGCGATCGCCTCATCCACCGACATCGTGTACGCCCCCTCCTCCTTCGGCATGCGGGCGTACGAGCAGAACGTGCACGTGTTGCGGAGGATGCAGACGTTCGTCGGATTGATGTGCTGGTTGGCGACGATGTAGACGCGGTCGCCGTTCCTGCGGCGGTTGACCAGGTCCGCCATGGCGCCGACCGCGAGGAGATCACGCGTCTCGAAGAGGGCGACGCCGTCCTCCTGCGTCAGCCGCTCACCCGCCACCACTTTCTCCGCAATCGGCTCCAGCGCCGGATCCGTCGGCCGGACCCTCAGCTCTTCCTCCAGGACCGCTGGCATATCGTTCAGAGTTCGGGAAAAATCACGTGGAAATTCGCACTCCGGTGCGCTGGGACAGAATACGGATGGTGGGGGGGAGCGGCAAGGATGGGACGGCGGGGGCAATGGGAAGGCGTACGGCTGGCGCGGCGGGCGAGGTGAGGCGGGCGAAGACGGCGGGCGATACCCGGCGGGCGAGACCACGGGTACGCCTTCCCACCCGCCGTCTTCGCCCGCCGTCCTCGCCCGCCGTCCTCGCCCGCCGTCTTCGCCCGCAGTTTCCGCCCGCAGTTTCCGCCCGCAGTTCGGTCCCGCCGTTTCCGCCCGCAGTTCGATCCCGCCGTTCTCGCCCGCTGTTCTCGCCCGCCGTTTCCGCCCGCAGTACCTCGCCCGCATCCCCATACCCCCGCCTCCCCATTGCCCCCGCAGTCCCATTCACCGCAGGCTTTCCATGGGCCTCACCCGCGCCGCGGTCCAGGCGGGAAGCGTGCACGCCAGCGTGGCCACGGCGGCGAGCGTCAGGGCGACTCCGACGTACGTGGCCGGGTCGAGGGGCTCGACGCCGTACAGGAGGCTGGCGACGAACCGGGAGAGTGCGCCTGCCAGCAGGATGCCCGCGGCGAGTCCCACGGCGGCGGGGGCGAGGCCCTGGCGCAGCACGTGGCCGACCACACGGCCGACCGATGAACCGAGGGCCAGGCGCAGGCCGATCTCACGGGCGCGGCTGCGCACGACGTACGCGATCACGCCGTAGATGCCCAGGGCAGCGAGGATGAGCGCCATGAGCGCGAAGCCGCCGAGCAGGACCGTGAAGAAGCGGGGGCGCGCGAGCGCCTCGGAGGTCAGGCTCGAGAGCGGCGCGATCTCGGAAATGGTCTGGTCCGGGTCCAGCGCCCGGACCACCCCGCGCATGGCTCCGGCGAGGACCAGCGGATCGCCCGTCGTATGCACGACATAGGACATCTGGATGCGCGGGTTCTGGTCGTTTCGGACGTAGACGGCGGGCGGGGCCGGCTCGTCGAGACCGTTGTGGCGTACGTCGGCCACGACGCCGACGACGCGGGCGTGACGGTCCGTGCCCGCCAGTTCGAACTCCCGGCCCAGCGGATCCTCCCCCTTGAAGAACTCCCGCTGAAATGCCTCGTTCACCAGGACGGAAGGCTCGGTCGCCTCCGGGCCGTCGGACGGCTCGACGTCCCGGCCGCGGAGCAGCGTGATGCCGAGCGCCGGAAGCAGTCCGTCGGAGATCTGGTAGCCCTGGGCGTAGCGCTGTTCCGACTGCGCCGGCTCATAGAGGCCCGGAACGCGGATGGGCCAGGCCTCACCGTCGCCCCGGAAGGGCAGGTATCGGATCGCCCCGGCGTCCGAGACGCCCGGCAGGGCGGCGAGCCGCTCCAGGATCTGGTGATAGATCTCCATCCATTCGGCTCGTTCGGGGTGCTTCTGGTCCGAGATGGTCAGCGTCATGGCAATTCTGCCATCGGTCCGGAAGCCGGGGTCGACCCGATCGAGGGCGCCCAGGCTCCGGATCAGCAGGCCGGCGCCGACGAGGAGGACCACGGCGAGGGCGACTTCGGCGGCCACGAGCACACGGCGCAGTGTCACCCTCGACGCTCCGCCGCCCACTTCCCGGGCCCCCTCGCGCAGCTCGGTGGCCGGCGACAGCTCGGTGGCGCGCAACGCGGGGACGATCCCTGCGAGCGCCGTCGCCAGAAGCGTGACGAGAATCGAAACGCCCAGTACGGTGGCGTCGATTCCGATGTCGCCCGAGCGCGGCAGGAGGCCTGCGAAGCGCGTGACGAGGAGTCGGGTCGCCGCCCACGCGATCGCCACCCCCAGCGCGCCGCCGCCGACGCCGAGGAGCAAGCTCTCCGTCAGAAGCTGGCGCACGATGCGGGAAGAGGACGCGCCCAGACCCATGCGCACCGCGACTTCGCGGGAGCGCGCCGTCCCGCGCGCCAGCAGCAGGTTCGCCACGTTGGCGCTTGCCAGGAGCAGAATGAAGCCGACGGCGCCGAGCACTACCCAGAGCGGCTTCCGGACATCTCCCACGATGCTCCCCTTGAGCGACTCCACCGTCGCGCTGGTCACGCCCGACGCGGCCTCAGGATAGAGTCGTGCCTGCTCGCGGGCGACGCCGCTCAGCTCCTCCTTCGCGCTCTCCTCCGTCGCGCCGGGCGCGAGCCGCGCCACGGCCGCGAGAAAGCGGACGCCGCGGGTGTGGATCGGGATGTCGTCGTCCGGAATGACGCTCAGCGGCAGCCACACGTCGGTGGCTGCGTCGGGGGTCGGGAAGGCGAACCCCGGCGGCATCACGCCCACCACCTGGAACGAGCGGTAGTCCAGCTTGATCGTGCGCCCGACGATGGAAGGATCCGCGCCGAACAGGCGCCGCCATGCGCCGTCGGAAAGGACGGCGACGAGCTGCCCGGAGTCGTCGTCGTCGGGCCGGAGCGCACGGCCGAGGGCAGGCGCTACCCCCAGAAGCGGGAAGAAGTCGCCGGCGACCCACATCGTCGCCAGCTCCACCGGGGCGCTCCCGCCGGTGTACGGGTACGGCGCCGGCAGGTGCGAGTAGACGGCCATTCCGGAGAGCGTCCGCGACTCCCGTCGCCAGTCCTGGAACTCCAGATACGAGAACGGGGCCTGCGCGATCCCCCGTGACGGCGAAGCGGGCCACACACGGACCAGCCGGTCCGAGGAAGGATAGGGGAGCGGCGAAAGCAGGACCGCGTAGACGACGCCGAAGAGCGCCGTCGCCGCACCGATCCCCAGCGCCAGCACGAGCAGCGCGCTCACCACGAAACCCGGACTCTTTCGCAGGCTCCGCACGGCGTAGCGCACGTCCTGCCCGAGATCCTCGAGCAGACGGCCCCCTCGCTCGTCCCGTACCCGCTCCTTCACCGCCTCCTCGCCCCCGAACCGCCGCCGGGCCTCCCGTCGCGCCGCGTCGATCGGCATGCCCCCGCGCACGAGATCCTCCTCCTCCATCGCCATGTGGAGACGAATCTCCTCATCGAGGTCTCGCTCGACCGCGTCCTTCCGCAGGAACAGTCGAAGCCGTCGGACCAGCCAGGCGACGCGATTCATCGGTTCCCTCCGTCGATTTCGCTCCCGGCGCGCACCATCAGCCCGCCTGGAGCACGTGGTCCACCGCCGCCGAGAACAGACTCCAGCTCGCTCTCTCCTCCGCGAACTGCGCGCGGCCCGCCCGGGTCAGCGCGTAGAACTTCGCCCGCCGCCCTTCGTCCGAGATGCCCCACTCCGCCGCGATCAGCCCACGGTCCTCGAGCCGGTGCAGCGCCGGATAGAGCGACCCCTGGTTGATCTCCAGGACGTCCCTCGACATCTGGCGAATCCGCTTCGATATCCCCCACCCGTGCAGCGACCCGAGCGTCAGCGCCTTGAGGATCAGAAGGTCGAGGGTCCCCTGCAGAAGGTCGGCCTTGTCACGGTGCACGGCAGCGTCCTGGTGTCGGGCGTCATTGCTATGTCGTTCGACAACAAGAATGAGGGGAAGGGTTGCGTGAGGCAAGGGGCACGGGAGGCGGCCGGGTCGCGATCCGGACGGCCCGGGCGATCCGGACGATCCGGACGATCCGGAGGTTCGAGCGGACGAAAGTGGACAATGAACGTATCCCGACGCCCTCGATTCCCGCTCACGCCCGGATTTCGCACGATACCGGACAACGAAGGATGCGCATGCGCGCGCCGGTGCCCACTTTCGTTCGATATCCGGGACGAATCGGGATTCGGCGGCGGCTAAGCTGTCTCGTTGTGCAATTGCGCTCGCCTCGGGAAGCGCCGGTCGACGGCCGTGGCCGAAAACAGGAGTCCGCCCGTGCGGACCCGCACCGAACGGCCGGGGGGCACGCCCCCCCGCTGGTCCTGCTACGCCCCCTAGGCGCCCTGCCACCTGCGCAGGGCCAGGCAGACGTTGTGGCCGCCGAATCCGAAGGAGTTCGACAGGGCGGCCTCTACGCTGCGCCGGACGGCGCCGTTCGTGGCGTAGTCGAGGTCGCAATCGGGGTCGGGGGTGGAGTAGTTGATGGTCGGGGGGATCTCGCCGGTCTGGAGGACGAGGGTGCAGATGACGGCCTCGACGGCGCCGGCGCCGCCGAGGAGGTGCCCGGTCATGGACTTGGTGGAGCCGACGACCAGGTCGCGGGCGTCCTCTCCGAAGACGGCCTTGATGGCGAGGGTCTCGTTGAGGTCGTTGGCGGGCGTGGACGTGCCGTGGGCGTTGACGTAGTCGACGTCGCCCGTCCCGAGACCGGCGTCCTCGAGGGCGGCGCGCATGGCCAGCTGCGCGCCGGCGCCCTCGGGCGCGGGGGCGGTGATGTGGTGCGCGTCGGCGGTCGCTCCGTAGCCGACGACCTCGGCGCGGATGTCGGCGCCGCGGTCGAGTGCGTGCTCGAGGGACTCGAGCACGAGCGTGCCGCCGCCCTCGCCCAGCACGAAGCCGTCGCGGGTGGCGTCGAAGGGCCGGCTGGCGGTCCCGGGCGAGTCGTTGCGGGCGGAGAGCGCCTTCATGTTGGAGAAGCCGGCGACGGTGAGGCGGGTCACGGAGGCTTCGGCGCCGCCGGCGATCATGGCGTCGACGTCGCCTCGCTGGATGAGTTGGAACGAGGTGCCGATGGCGTGGGCGCTGGAGGCGCAGGCGGACACGGTGGCGAAGTTCGGCCCCCGCAGTCCGTAGCGCATGGAGACGTGACCGGCGGCGATGTCCGGGATGAACATGGGGACGAAGAAGGGGCTGACCCGGCGGGGTCCTCGCTCGATGAGGGCGCGGGTCTGGTCCTCGAAGGTCGCCATGCCGCCGATGCCGCTGCCGATGATGACGCCGAAGCGGTCGCGGTCGACGGAGTCGAGGTGGTCGAGCAGCCCGGCGTCGGCCATGGCGTCCTGCGTGGCGGCCATGGCGAACTGGGCGAAGCGGTCCATGCGCTTCGCCTCCTTCCGGTCCATGTACTGCTCGGGATCGAACCCCTTCACCTCACAGGCGAAGCGGGTGTCGAGATCGTCGATGGGCTCGAACAGGGTGATGGTGGCGGCGCCGCTGGTACCGTCCAGCAGCGCGCGCCACGCACTCTCCCTGTCGTTGCCCACGGGCGTGACGAGACCGGCGCCGGTAATGACTACGCGGTGGCCTCGTTCGTTGCGCGTTTCCATGGAATCGGCGAGCCCGGTCAGTCCTGACCGGCGTGCTCCTGGACGTACTTGACGGCGTCGCCGACGGTCTGGAGCTGCTCGGCATCCTCGTCGGGGATCTCCATCCCGAACTCCTCCTCGAACGCCATCACGAGCTCGACGGTGTCCAGGGAGTCGGCCCCGAGATCCTCGACGAAGGAGGCCTCCGACGTGACCTTCTCCGGCTCGACGCCCAGCTCGTTGATGATGATCTCCTTGACCTTGGCTTCGACGTTGTCCGCCATGTGCTTGTCCTCTCTGCGTGAAAGTGTCAGACGACCATTCCGCCGTCCACGACGACCACCTGGCCGGTGATGTAGGCCGCGCCGGGGCCGGCCAGGAAGCGCACGACCGATGCGACGTCCCCGGGCTCGCCGAGCCGGCCCAGGGCGATCTGCCCGAGCAGGTCCTGGCGCGCCGCCTCCGGGAGCTGGTCCGTCATCTCGGTCGCGATGAATCCGGGGGCGACGGCGTTGCACAGCACGCCCCGGGACGCCAGCTCCTTCGCGACCGACTTCGTGAGCCCCACCAGTCCGGCCTTGGACGCGGCATAATTTGCCTGTCCCTTGTTCCCCGTCAACCCGACGACGCTCGTGATGTTGATGATCCGACCGCTCTTGCGGCGCATCATCCCGCGGCCGACGGCCCGGATCACGTGGAAGGCACCCTTCAGGTTGGTGTCCATGACGCGGTCCCACGCCTCGTCGTCGATGCGGACCAGCAGGTTGTCCTGCGTGATACCGGCGTTGTTGACGAGCACGTCCACGGGGCCGAGCTCGCTCTCGACGGCCTTCACGAGGGCGTCGACGGCGTCGCCATCGGCGACGTCGCAGGCGAAGCCGCCGTGGCCGGAGCCGGCGAGCTCCGCGGCCGCGGCCCGTGCACGATCCGCCGAGCGGGCGACGACGGCGACGCGGGCGCCGGCGTCCGCCAGCGCCTCGGCGATGGCGCGTCCGATCCCCCGGTTGCCGCCGGTGACCAGGGCGACCTGGCCCTCCAGCTCCCTTCCCTGCTCCGCCATCTAGGCCCCCTCCACGAACGTGCGCACCTGCTCGGCGGTGCCGAGCGCCGTGCCCGCGGCGCCGCGCTCGATGCGGCGCAGCAGGCCGGTCAGAACGTTGCCGGGTCCCAGCTCGAGAAAGCGGTCGACGCCCATCCCGAGCATCGTCCGGATGGACGCGGCCCAGCGCACGGGCGACGTGAGCTGCTCGAGGAGCAGGCGACGGGCGTCGTCCGCGGTCCGGACCGGCTCCGCCGTCACGTTCGAGACGACGGGAAACGCCGGATCGCCCATCTCGACGCCCTCCAGCTGCGCCGCGAGACCGTCCCGGGCGACGCGCATCAGGGGAGAGTGGAACGCGCCGGAGACGTTCAGGGGCACGGCCCGCTTCGCGCCGGCGGCCTTCGCCGCCTCCATGGCCCGCTCCACGGCGGCGACGTCGCCGCTGATGACGATCTGGCCGGGCGAGTTGTAGTTCGCCGGTACGACCACCTCGTCCGACGTCGTGGCTCCCTCGCAGACGCGGTCGAGGACGTCGTCCTCCAGGCCGAGGATCGCGGCCATCGTGCCGGGCCGCTCCTCACCGCCGGCGAACATGAGCTCTCCGCGACGGCGCACCGTGCGCACACCGTCCGCGAAGGAGAGCGCGCCGGCGGCGACGTAGGCGCTGAACTCTCCCAGCGAGTGGCCGGCTGCGCACGCGACGTCGTCCAGCTCGTCCTCGACGATCCGGTGCACGGCGACGGAGTGGACCAGGATCGCCGGCTGGGCGTTGCGCGTGAGGGTCAGCTCGTCCTCTGGGCCCTCCCACATGAGACGGGAGAGCGACGTCCCCAGGACGTCGTCGGCCTCTTCGAACGCGGAACGGGCAGCGGGAAACGCGTCGGCCAGGTCCCTGCCCATGCCGACGTGCTGCGAGCCCTGCCCGGGGAAGAGGAGTCCTACCACTTCAGGACCGCGCTTCCCCAGGTGAACCCGGCGCCGAAGGCCACCATCATGACCGTGTCCCCGGTCTTCAGCCGGCCCTGCTCGAGGGCCTCATCCATGGCCACGGGCAGGGTGGCCGAGCTCATGTTGCCGTACTTCTCGATGTTGACGAAGACCTTGTCCATGGGGATGCCCGCGTACTTGGCCGTCGACTCGATGATGCGGATGTTGGCCTGGTGCGGGATGAGGAGGTCGACGTCGTCGCCGGTCAGTCCGGCGCGCTGGAGCGCCTGATCGGCGGCTTCGGCCATGGAGCGGACGGCGGCCTTGAAGACCTCGCGACCCGCCATGCGGACGAGGTGGCTGCCCTCGTCGATGACCGTGTAGTCCATGGGGATGCGGGAGCCACCGGCGGGCCGCCAGAGCAGCTCGGCGAGGGTGCCGTCGGAGCGGATGAAGGTGGACACGATGCCGCGTCCGTTCTGCGCCTTGCGCAGAACCCACGCGCCGGAGCCGTCGCCGAAGAGGACGCACGTGTTGCGGTCCGTCCAGTCGGTGATGGAGCTCATCTTCTCCGCGGCCACGACGAGGGCGATCTCGGCCTTGCCGGCCGTGATGTAGGCTTCGGCCATGGCCAAACCGTAGAGCGACCCGGTGCACGCGGCCGACACGTCGAAGGCGGCGGCGTTGGTGGCGCCGAGGAGCGCCTGGATGTCACAGGCGGTGGATGGCAGGAGCCGGTCCGGGGTGGCCGTGGAGACGACGAGCAGATCGATCTCGCCGGCCTCGACGCCGGCCTTCGCCATGGCGCAGCGGGCCGCCGCGGCGCCCATGTCCGCGGCGCCGGTGTCCGCGTCGGCGATGCGGCGCTCCACGATGCCTGTGCGGTCGCGGATCCACTCGTCCGACGTGTCCACCATCCGCTCGAGCTCGGCGTTCGTCAGCACCCGGTCGGGGAGGTACCGGCCCGTGCCGACGATCTCCACCTTCGGATTCGGTCGCTTCATTCGTCCTCCAGGTCGGACGCGGACGCCGCCCGGGCGGCGTCCGACATGGCGTGCTCGGCATGGCGAAGCGTGCCCGTCTCCACCGCCTGTCGGGCGACCCGGATCGCGCTGGCGATCGCCCGGGGCGGCGAGCCCCCGTGACAGATGATGGAGTTGCCGTTCACGCCGAGGAGCGGCGCGCCCCCGTACTCCGTGTAGTCCAGGACGCGCATGACCCGCTCCCGGGCGACCCGGGAACGGCCGGAGCTCGAATCGAACTCCCGCTTCAGCAGCTTGATCAGGAAGCCGGCCACCGACTCGTAGAACTTGAGCAGCACGTTGCCGGCGAAGCCGTCGGTAACCAGCACGTCGCAGGGGGCCGCGATGATGTCGCGGCCCTCGACGTTGCCGACGAAGTTGAGGTCGCTCTCCCGCAGCAGCCGGTGCGTCTCGACGGAGAGCTCGTTTCCCTTCCCCGGCTCCTCACCGATGTTGAGCAGCCCCACACGCGGGTTGCCCCGGCCCATCACGTCGCGGGCGTAGACCGCGCCCAGGCGCGCGAACTGGAGCAGGTGCTGCGGCTTGCAGTCCACGTTCGCCCCGCCGTCGACCATGAGCATCGGCTTGCGGGTCGTCGGCAGCGTCGTCGCGACCGTCGGACGATCCACCCCGGCCAGAGGCCGCAGGATCAGCAGCGAGGCCGCCATCACGGCGCCCGTGGAGCCGGCGCTGATAAAGGCGTCGACCTCCCCGTCCCGGTGCAGCGTGAGCCCGCGCACGATGGACGAATCCGGCTTTCGGCGAACCGCCGTCGCCGGCGCGTCCGACGCGTCCACCCGGTCGGGCGCGTGATGAATCTGCAGGCGATCGGGGACGTCCCCGTGCTTCGCCAGCTCCTCCTCGATCCGCGACCCGTCCCCGATGAGCAGCAGCTCCACGTCTCCGGGCAGCTCCCGCAACGCCGCCAGCGCCCCCTGCACCTCGACGGCGGGGTGCCTGTCGCTTCCCATGGCGTCGAGGGCGATCCGCACCGGGCGCCTCCTCAGAACTCCTCGACCTCGATCACCTGCTCGTTGCGATACGTGCCGCAGACCGGGCAGACCCGGTGCGGCAGCTTCGGCTCGCCGCACTTCGGACACGACATCGTCGCGGCCGCCTCGGCCTTGTAGTGCGTGCGGCGCTTCCGCTTGCGCTGCTTCGACTGTCTCTTCTTCGGAACGGCCATGGTTCTCCTCCCTCAGTCCAGCCTCAGATTCCGCAGCGGCGCCCACCGCTCGTCGGCTTCCTCGGTCTCACACTCGCACTCCCGCTCGTTCAGATCGGTCCCGCACTGGGGGCAGAGCCCCCTGCACGCGTCCCTGCACAGCGAGAACGGCGGCACGGCGAGCAGGAACTGCTCCCGCACCATCTCGCCCAGCTCCAGCTTCGTGGCCCGTACGGGCAGCGGATAGAGCTCCGCGTCGCCCTCCTCGTCCCCGAGCTGCTCCGTGTACAGCACGGCGAAGTCGTCGGCGACGTCGACCTCGATCGCCGTCAGGCAGCGGCGGCACTCCTGCTCCACCGCGCCCTCGATGCTCCCCCGCACCACCACGTCCGCGCCCGCGAACTGGGCCTCCGCCTCCACGTGCAGCGGACCCGCGAGGCGCACGTCCGACCCCGCGAAGAGCGGAGAGTCGCCCGGCACCTCCTCGTCCAGCCACGCGCGGCCTTCGCTCCTGAGACGGACGAGATCGACTTGCAGCATAGCCTATAAAGGTGTCCAGATTCGCCGGGGCTGTCAATTAGCCGGCGCTGCGCGCCGGCAAGGCTGAGGCTCAGGCCCAGGCTGAGGCTCAGGGTCCCGCGGGGAATCGCGCTCCGGCTCAACCGCGGCGATTCGACGCGCCTGCACATTGCGGCCGCGCGACATCCCCTCCGCGAAGATGCCTCAGCCTCAGCCTCAGCCTCAGCCTAAGCCTCAGCCTCAGCCTCAGCCTATCACCCGATCGTTTCCGCTTCCGCGAAGAAGAACCGCGCCTCCCTCCTGGCGTTCTCGTCGGAGTCGGAGGCGTGGATCGCGTTCCGCTCCTTGGACTCCGCGTAGAGCTTGCGGACGGTGCCCTCGTCCGCCTCGGCGGGGTCGGTGGCGCCGATGGTGAGGCGGAGCTGCGCCACGGCGTCGTCGCGCTCGAGGATCGCCGGGATCACGGGTCCGGACGTCATGAAGCGTACCAGCGAGTCGTAGAACGGGCGCTCCCGGTGGACGGCGTAGAACTCCCGGGCCTGCGCCTCGGTGAGGTGCATCATGCGGATGGCGCGGATGCGGAAGCCGTCGGCCTCGAGGTGCGCGAGGATTTTGCCGGCGAGGCCGCGGGAGACGGCGTCGGGCTTGATGATGGTCAGTGTTTGGTTCATGTCAGGCAGAGAAGAGTTTGCGAATGACGTCGCCGCGGCCGAGGAGGCCGGTGAGCTTCCCCTCGTTGACGACGGGGAGCTGCGGGACGTCCTTGTTGACGAGCATGGCCGCGACCTGTTCGAGGCCCATGTCCTCCGAGACGCAGAGGACGGATCGGGTCATGACGTCGCGGACGGTGACGCGCTGGAGCTCGCGGCGCTCGGCCGGGATGTCCTCGGCGCCGGCGCGGGGCATCTGCGGGAAGAGGGCGCGCATGACGTCCCGGTCGGTGACGGTGCCGAGGACCTCCCCGTTGTCGCCGACGACGGGCACGAGGGGGGCGCGGTCCCGGACCATGAGGCGGATGGCGTCCCGGAGCGGCGCGTCGGGCGGGAGGGAAGGCGCGCCGCGGGTCATGAGGTCCCGGACGGTGAGCGCGGGCTGGATGCGCAGGTCCGCGGCGTCGGCGATGTCGAGGACCTCGTCCGGGGAGCGAGCGGCGACGAGGCGGCGCGTCGTCGCCTCGTCGCGGAAGAAGCGCGCCAGCGTCGAGACGGTCTGCAGGTACATCCCGGCCGTGTCGGCGGGGGCGAGGATGAGGGCGACGATGCGCGGCCGGATGTCGAGCCCGGTCCCGGTCGGATCGAGGGGCCGGGGCGAGACGCCGATGCCGAGGACGAGTCCGTCGACGGCGTCGGTGCGGAAGTGAGGCAGGGCGACGTCGGGGCCGATGGCCACGGCGCCGCGCAGCTCCGTGTCGGGCTCGAGCAGCGGCTCGAGGGCCTCGGGGCGGGCGATGGCGCCGGCGTCGCGGAGGCGGCCGACGAGGGCGTGCAGCCCGTCGTGCAGGCCGGCCGCCTCCAGCGGCGCGACGATGTGCTCCCGTGGGAGCAGCTCCCGGAGGTGCATGGGCGCGCGGACGGCGTCCGCGTCAGAGCACCGGGCGGAGGAGCTCGACGACGTCGGACGGGCGCTTCATGACCTGGATCCCGTTCTCCTCGAAGGCGTGGATCTTCTCCTCCGCCGTGCCGGCCGAGCCGCTGATGATGGCGCCGGCGTGGCCCATGCGGCGACCGGGCGGGGCCGTCTGGCCGGCGATGAAACCGACCACGGGCTTGGACATGTTCTCCTTCACGAAGCGGGCGGCGTTCTGCTCGTCGGTGCCACCGATCTCGCCGATCATGACGACGGCATCGGTTCCGGCGTCGGCCTCGAAGGACTCGAGGCAGTCGATGAAGGACGTGCCGTTGATCGGATCGCCGCCGATGCCGATGCACGTGCTCTGGCCGATGCCGGCGTTCGTGAGCTGGTAGACGACCTCGTAGGTGAGGGTCCCGGAGCGGGAGACGACGCCCACGCTCCCTTCCCGCACGATCTGCCCGGGCAGGATGCCGACCTTGGAGCGTCCGGGCGAGATGAGCCCGGGGCAGTTCGGCCCGAGCAGCCGTGCGCCCTTCTCCTGCACGAACGGCACGACACGCATCATGTCGAGGACGGGAATGCCCTCGGTGATGGCGACGATGAAGCCGACGCCGGCGTCCGCCGCCTCCAGGATCGCGTCCGCCGCGAACGCCGGGGGCACGTAGATCACCGAGCACGTGGCGCCCGTCTCGGCGACGGCCCGGTCCATGGTGTCGAAGACGGGCACGCCGTCGAACTCCTGCCCGCCCTTGCCGGGCGTGACACCGCCGACGATCTGCGTGCCGTACTCCATCATCTGGCGGGTGTGGAACGAGCCGTCCCGGCCCGTGATCCCCTGTACGAGGACCCGCGTATCCCTGTCGATGAAGATTGCCATCGGTTCGTTTCCCCGTTCAGCGGCTGGCGAGCTCGACGGCCTTCTGCACCACCTCGTCCATGGAGGTGGAAGCCTTGAAGCCGGCGTCGCCGAGGATCTGGAGCGCCTCCTCCTCGTTCGTGCCGGTGAGCCGGATCACGAGGGGGACGTCGATGTCGATGCGGCGGGTCGCCTCCACGATGCCGTTGGCCACGTCATCGCAGCGCGTGATGCCGCCGAAGATGTTGAAGAGGATGACCCGGACGTTCTCGTCGCTCGTGATGATCTCGAGCGCGCTGACGACCTTGTCCGGGTTGGACGAGCCTCCCACGTCCAGGAAGTTGGCGGGCTCGCCGCCGTAGTACTTGATGAGGTCCATCGTCGCCATGGCCAGGCCCGCGCCATTGACCACGTTGCCGATGCTGCCGTCCAGCTTGATGAACGTGAGGCCGGCCTCCCGCGCCCGCGTCTCCGCCGGCGGCTCGGAGGACGTGTCCCGCAGCGCCGCGACGTCCGGCCGACGGAACAGCTCGTTGTCGTCGATGTTCATCTTGGCGTCGATCGCGCGGATCTCGCCGGCCGGCGTGACGATGAGCGGGTTGATCTCGGCCAGCGAAGCGCCGGCGTCCATGAAGGCCTGGTAGAGCTGGCGCAGGATCTTCGCGCACGCCCGCTGCTGCTTCGCGTCGTCGTAGAGGGAAGCCGCCAGCCAGTACGACTGGTGGTTGAGCAGCCCGTAGCGGGGGTCGATCGACAGCCGCCGGATCGCCTCCGGCTTCGTGGCCGCGACCTCCTCGATGTCGATGCCGCCCTCGCGGCTCACCATGAAGACCGGCCGCTTGCTGGCCCGGTCGACCACGATGCCGACGTACGCCTCCGAGGCGATGTCCTCGGCCGGGGTGACCAGTACCTTTTCCACTGTGAGGCCCTTGATCCCCATCCCGAGGATCGCGTCCGCCTTCTCCCGTGCCTCCTCGGGCGACGCGGCCAGCTTCACGCCGCCGGCCTTGCCGCGCCCGCCGGCGTGGACCTGCGCCTTCACCACCACGCGGCCGCCGTACTCCCGGGCGATGGCCTCCGCCTCGTCGGGCGTCGTCGCCACCTTCCCCGGCGGCACCGGCACCCCGTGCGCCCGCAGGATCTCCTTCGCCTGGTACTCGTGTATGTTCATCGCTTCCCGCTCCTCCGGTTCCGTTGGGCGCCGCCGCTACGGCGCCGCCGCTTCGTCGGGCACGATCGTCGTGCCGGCCCTTCCCTCCACCGCCGCCAGCCCCTGGTCCAGGCGCGCGATGCACGCTCGCCCGCCGTGCTCGCGCACGAACGCGACCGCCGCCTCCACCTTCGGCGCCATGCTCCCGCGCCCCAGCTCTCCGCCCGCGAGGAGCGCCGCGGCCTCCGCCACGCTCAACCGCTCGAGCAGCGTCGGATCCGCCGTGCCGTACCCCTTCATCACGCCGTCGACGTTCGTCAGGATGAGCAGCATCTCCGCCCCGACGTCGCCGGCGAGGACCTGGGCGGCCCGGTCCTTGTCGATGACGGCGTCCACGCCCTCGAGCCCGAGCACCTCGTCCCGGTAGACCGGCGTCCCGCCGCCCCCCGCCGCGATGACGATCGTGCCCGCGTCGAGCAGTCCGCGGATCGAGGCGCTCTCGACGATCTGCAGTGGCCGGGGCGACGGCACGAGCCGCCGCCAGCCGCCACTCACCGGTCCGACGCTCCAGCCGAGCTCCGCCTCGAGTCGTCGGGCCGACCCTTCGTCCATGACGCGGCCGATGGGCTTCGTCGCCTCCTGTGTGGCCGGGTCGTCCCGGGTCGACGCGCACCTGGGTCACGAGCGTGACGACGTCCCGTCGCACGCCGGCCCGCGCCAGCGCGTTCTCCAGCGACTGCTGGATCATGTAGCCGATCCAGCCGGCCGTCGCGGCGACCAGAACCCCCGTCGGCAGCGGCGGCAGGCTCGAACGCGCGCGCTCGTTGCGCTGCAGCTCGTCCCCGATCTGGGGGCCGTTGCCGTGCACGATGGCGATCTTCCAGCCGTCGGCAGCCAGGGCCACGATGGGCTCGAGGCTTTCGCGCGTGTGGGCGAACTGCTCGTGGATGTCACCCCGCTCGCCCGGCGGCATGAGCGCGTTCCCGCCGAGGGCGACGACGATCGTGTGCCCCGGCGCGGGCTCCCCGGCGGCTGGCAGCGGCATGATAACCCTGGGTCAGAGTGGCTGCAAGCAACGGAACGGCGCGAACGTACGGGCGTCCGGGCGCGTTCCGTGCGCTGTCCGCCGGGCGTCCTCGGAGCGCTCGGGAGACGCCCCGAATGCGTCCCCCCAGGACTCAGCCGCCGGGGGGCTTGGAGGGCGCCGCAGGGGCCGCCGGCGGAGTCTTGCCGGCCTGCTGGAGCAGCGTCCGAAGGCGCTCCCATGCTTCGCCGAACCCGGCGAAATCCCCTGCACGCAAGCGCGCGTCCGCATCCCGCATCAACTCGAGCGCCCGGTCTCGCCACCCGGTCGGGACGCTCGCGGCGACGGCCGTGTCGACCAGCGCCCTGCGCTCCGCCTCCGGAGCGCCGAGCGCCTGCACGGCCTGCTCGAGCGTCGCCCCCATCCCGACCGACCGCCCGTCGCTCGCGATGAGCGCCTCGAGCTGCGGGATGGCGTTCTCGTTCGCCGACAGGAAGAGCGGCAGCACGTACAGCAGGCTGCTGTCGACGGGCACGATGCGGAGATGCCCGACGTCCACGTCGCTGCCGCCCTGCCGCCACAGGGACAGTCGCTGCGAAAGCACCGGGTCCTGCTCCACCAGCGAGTGCACCTGGGTGGGCCCGGGCACCTGCTGATCGCGGCTGATCTCCAGCAGCCGCAGCTCCCCGTAGTGGGGCGGATCGTTCCGGGCGATGAGCAGCGCCGTCATGTTGTGCCGGTCCCGTGCCACGAACGGCAGCGAGAGGAGGAACTCGGGCTGCGTGGCGCCCGGCAGGGGCATCATGGCGTAGCTGGGCTCGTACGGCCGCGGCACGCCTTCGGAACCGGCCTCGGTGGCGACGGACCAGACGTCCTGGCCGGCGAAGAAGGCCTCGGGCTGCTGGAGATGGAACTCCTCGAGGATGCGGCCCTGGATGCGCAGCATCCGGGTCGGGTAGCGCAGATGGCGCTGGAGGTCGGCCGGCATGGAGGACAGGGGCCGGACGACCTCGGGGAAGACGCGGCGGAAGGTGCGCAGGATCGGGTCGTCGGCGTCGACGGCGTAGAAGGCGACGTCGCCCGTGACCGCGTCCACGGTGGCCTTCACGCTAGGGCGCATGTAGCGCACGCGGCCGACGCCATCGACGGACACGGCGCGGGCGAGGGGGAACGTCCCCGAGGCCGTGTAGCCGTCCACCATCCAGACGAGGCGTCCGTCGTGGAGCACCGGAAGGGGATCGCGATCCCACACCACCCAGCGGGCCAGGGCGCCGAGGCGCTCGTCCAGGCCCCGGCGGAACACGATCCTGCTGTCGCCCTGGATGTCGCCCGAGAAGAGCAGGTTCTTTTCGCCGAATCGCCACGCGAAGGCGAGGAGGCGGGGCAGCGAGCTCAGCTCGACGCCGGCGGGAAAGTCGCGACCCGGCACGCCGGTGAAGACGCTGTCCCGGCCGGGCACGACGACGGCGTAGTCACGCAGGCTCTCGGCGAAGAAGATGCCCGGGTGCGTCATGCTCACCCCCGCCGGGGCGTCCGCGCTCCGACGCACGGGGCGCAGGTTCTCGAGCCAGTACACGGGCTCGCGCTGGTCCGTCGCCTCGTCCGCGGGGGTCACCACCGCGCCCCATCCCTGCAGGTACCTCGGATTCAGATGGAGGGTCTGCCAGGTCTGGGTCTCCGTCGGCAGCCCTCCGAGATCGAACTGGCGCGGTCCCACGGCCACCTGTCGCTCCTCGCCGGGCGGGCCGTAGCGGTCGAAATCGACGCTCGGGAACCGGTAGTACGGGTAGATGATCTTGACCTGATTGAAGGTCGTCCGGAGCGGTTCCGGATCCCAGCGGGGCAGCTTGCGGAGCGCCGGCGCGGCCACGGCCCAGCTGTCCGCCGTCGCGGGCTGATAGGCGTACGGCTGTCGCTCCATCTTCGCGAGCGCGTACGCGGAGCGAGTCAGCTCGAGGTTCCAGCGGATGTAGGGAGTCTCGCTGGCGATCTGGTTGGGCTCGACGCGAAACTTCTGGATCGCCGCCGGATACGCCTGCTCGAGGAGCAGCGCTCCCGTCGCGAGGGCGCCGAGGGAGGCGATGGCGGGCACCCAGCGCGCCCTCCACCCGGCGTAGGCGAAGGCGACGGCGGCGGCCAGCGCGAGCACGGCGACGGCACCCTGGGCCGGCAGACGCGCCCGGATGTCCGTGTAGCCCACCCACGTGGAGCCGGCGAGCAGGATCTCGTAGCGGCCGAGCCAGATGCGGATCGCAACCAGCACGAGCATCGCCGACAGCAGGCCGACCAGGTGCCGGCGAGCCGGGTCGCTCACGTACAGCCGCCGCTCCTGCATGCGAAGCATGCCAATGAGGGCGTAGCCCAGCGCGACGACCACCGCGCTCCACACGGCCGCGAGCAGGAAGAAGTCGAGGACCCGCTCCCAGAACGGGAGGGAGAACACGAAGAAGGAGAGGTCGCGTCCGAAGACGGGGTCCGTGGTCCCCCAGGAGGCGTGCCGCAGCCAGGCGAGCACCGCGATGCCGCTGTCGGACCCGAAGTCGAGGGCGGTCAGCCACCAGCCGGCGAGGACGGAGGCGACGGCGATGATCGCGAGGAGGTATCGGCGGGGCACCTGCTCAGCGATCTCCAGGTTGCCGTACCGGCGGCGGAGCTGGAGCGTCCCGAGGCGGCGCGTGACCAGGGCGAGGTTGACCAGCACGATGGCGCCGCCGACCACCGTGCCGATGGCGCGCACGATGGCTCCGGCGAGGATGCGCTTCCAGAAGACGGATGCGTAGCCCGCCGCGCCGTACCAGAGGGCGTCGGTGTACAGGCCGACGGCCGCGCTGCCACCGATCAGGACGATGACGAGCGCGGCCGCCGCGAGGATGAGGATCCGGCGTCGCCTGCCGGGCATGCTAGGACTCGACGCCCTGGCCCCGCAGCCAGTCCTCGAACTCGGAGCGGATCGCCGCCAGCCGGTCCTCGGTGCGAGCCTCGAAGCGCATCACGAGCACGGGCTGCGTGTTCGAGGCCCGGAGCAGCCCCCAGCCGCCGTCGAAGAGCACGCGCGCGCCGTCGACGTCCACGACCTCGTGGCTTTCCTTGAAATGGGCGACGGCGCGTTCCACGATCTCCCATTTCCGCTGCTCTTCGACCTCCACCCGGATCTCCGGCGTGGAGACGTAGTCCGGGAAGTCCGCGACCTGAGCAGAGAGCGAACGGTCCGAGCGGGACAGCATGTCGATGAGCCGGCAGGCCGCGTAGGGCGCGTCGTCGAAGCCGTAGAAGTCATCGGCGATGCAGATGTGGCCCGACAGCTCGCCCGCCACCAGAGCGCCGACCTCCTTCATCTTCTTCTTGATGAGGGAATGGCCCGTCTTCCAGAGAATGGGCACACCGCCGGCCTGCGCGAACACCTCGGGCACGGCCTGCGAGCACTTCACGTCGAACACCAGCTTCTGCCCGGGCCCCCGCCGTCGCAGCACGTCGAGGCCGAAGAGAAGCAGCAGGATGTCGCCGCGCACCACCTTCCCGTTCTCGTCCACGACGCCGATCCGGTCGGCGTCCCCGTCGAAGGCGACGCCCAGGTCCGCGCCTTCCTTGCGCACGGCGGCGATCATGTCCTGGATGTACTCGTCGACGGTCGGGTCCGGGTGGTGGTTCGGGAAGGTGCCATCGGACTCGCAGTAGAGGGGGATCACCTGCGCGCCGATACCGCCCAGGAGCTGCGTCGCCACGAGGCTGCCCGCGCCGTTGCCGCAATCCACGACGACCCGGACGGGACGGGGGATGGAGAAGCGCTCCGTCACGTCGGCGATGTAGGCGGTCAGCACGTCCCGGGTCTCGAGCCTGCCTTCCCCGTGCTCGAACTCGCCCGACTCGATGCGCCGGCGCATGCGCTGGATGTCCTCCCCGTACAGCGTGGCGCCGCCGGCCATCATCTTGAAGCCGTTGTACTCCGGCGGATTGTGCGAGCCGGTGATCTGCAGACCGCCGTCGGTCTCGAGGTGCACCGTCGCGAAATAGAGCACCGGCGTCGGCACGGTCTCCACCGCTACGACGTTCACCCCCGTCTCCCGGATCCCGCGGATCACGGCGTCCGCGAGGGCGGGCGAGCTCGGGCGGTTGTCGTGGCCGACCACCACGGTGAGATCGTCCCGGCCGGGATGCAGCCTTCGGACCTCGCTCCCGTACGCGCGGCCGATCTGCACGGGCACCTCGCCCGACAGGTCACGCTCCACGACGCCGCGGATGTCGTACTCGCGGAAGATCTCCGTATTCACTGCCATGCCTTCGTTCCGATGGGTCGAGGCGCCGGACTACGGCGCGAGGCCGAGGGCGGCGCCGCCGGAGCCCAGCAGGGCCAGCGCGCTGCGGTGCGCGACGCCCAGGAGGAAGCTCGGGTAGACGCCGAGCAGGACGACGCCGATCACGGCGATGGCGAGCGCGACCCGGAGCCCCGGCGCGACGATCAGCCGCTCGGCGTCCCGGGGCGGCTCCCGGAACCACATGTACCAGGCGACCCGCAGGTAGTAGTAGTAGCTCAGAAGCGACGTGGCCACGAGCAGAACGGCGAGGGCGACCAGCCCCTTCCCCAGCGCCGCCTGCAGGATGTACACCTTGCCGATGAACCCGCCCGTGAACGGAAAGCCCGCCAGGGAGAGCAGGAACAGCGTCATCACCGCGCCGAGGAACGGCTGCCGCCACCCGAGACCGCTGTACGACTCGAGGCTCAGGTGCTCCTCGCCCGCCTGGCCGACGACGATGAGGACGCCGAACGCGCCGATGGTCATCAGCGTGTACACCACCAGGTAGAACAGGAACGCCGCCCCGCCCAGCGCGCCGGCGGCCGCCACCGCCACCAGAAGGTAGCCGGCGTGGGCGATGCTCGAGTAGGCGAGCATCCGCTTCACGTTCGTTTCCACGAGGGCGATGAGGTTCGCGACGATCATCGTCGCCGCCGCCAGCCACACGGCGATGACGCCCCAGGTCGAGTACATGCCGGGGAACGCCGTGAAGAAGACGCGGATGAAGGCCGCGAAGGCGGCTGCCTTCACCGCCGCGGCCATGAAGGCCGTGATCGGCGCCGGCGCGCCCTCGTAGGCATCCGGGGTCCACATGTGGAACGGCACGGCCGCGACCTTGAATGCGAAGCCGACGGCGAGCAGCCCCATGCCGATGAGGAGCAGCGGTCCGCTGCTGCTCCCGGCGGGCCCGCCGACGACGGCGGAGCCGGGCGAGCCCACGATGGTGGCGATGCGGGCGAGGTTCACGGAGCCGGCTCCGCCATACACCAGCGCGACGCCGAACAGGAAGAAGGCGCTGGAGAACGCGCCGAGAAGGAAGTACTTGAGCGCCGCCTCCGCCGAGCGCCGGTCGCGCCGGTTGGCGCCGGTGAGCACGTAGACGGAGACGGACAGCAGCTCGAGACCGATGAAGGTCAGCACCAGGTCCTGGGAGCCGGCGAAGACCATCATGCCGACGACGGCGAAGAGCACCAGGCTGTACAGCTCGCCCAGACTCATGTGCTCCTCCTCCAGGTAGCGCTGCGCGAGCAGGACGAAGAGCGCCGCGGCGAGGAGGAACAGGTAGTTGGTGAACACGCGAAAGGCGTCCAGCGCGACCATCCCGTCCGTGCTGGCTGCGTGAAGGCCGAGGATCCACCCGTTGGCCACGGCCGAGGCCGCGATCCCGATCAGCGTCAGCCACGCCACGATCGGCCGGGACGGCTCGCTGCGGTCCCCCTTCAGGAACACGTCCACGAGCAGCACCAGCATGGCCGCGACGGAGAGCACGATCTCCGGCAGGAAGGCCAGCAGGTAGTTCGCCTGATGGGTCAGATCGATCGACATAGGGTCGGCGGCCTTCGCTCGGGTCTATTCGGTGCGGCGGCCGGGCGTCCGGTCGCCCGGTACCACGTCCGCCATGGTGGCGGGGGTGGCCGGGAGGCTCGACTCCACGTTCGCGATGAGCTGGGTCACCGTGGCGTCCATTCGATCCAGGAAGGGCTTTGGATAGACGCCCATCCAGATCATGCCGGCGACCAGGGGGACCAGGACGGCGATCTCGCGTCGACTCAGGTCCGGCAGATTCCGGTTTTCCGGCCGATCCAGCGAGTTGAAGACGATCTTCTGGACCATGGGCAGCATGTAGTAGGCGGCGAAGATGACGCCGGTCGAGGCGATGGTCGCCACCCACGGATGCGTCTGGAACGTGCCCAGCAGCGAGAGGAACTCGCCGACGAACCCGCTCAGGCCGGGCAGGCCGATGCTGGCGAGGGCGGTGATGACGAGCGCCGTCGCGAACAGGGGCATGACCTTCGCCAGCCCCCCGAAGGCCGCAAGCTCCCGCGTGTGCCGTCGCTCGTACAGCATGCCGAGCAGAAGGAACATGGCGCCGGTGGAGAGGCCATGGGAGAGCATCACGAGCATGCCGCCCTCGATGCCCTGGGACGTGAGCGCGAAGATCCCGAGCACGATGAAGCCCATGTGCGCCACGGACGTGTAGGCGACGAGCTTCTTGGCGTCCGGCTGCACGGCCGCGACCCACGCCGCGTAGAGGATCCCGGCGAGGGCCAGCGTCATCATCGTCAGCACCACCGTCGGGTGCATGGCCGCCTGCGGGAAGAGCGGGAGCAGGAAGCGCAGGTAGCCGTAGGTCCCGAGCTTCAGCAGCACGGCCGCCAGCACCACGGAGCCGGGGGTGGGCGCCTCGACGTGGGCGTCGGGCAGCCAGGTGTGCAGCGGAAAGAGCGGCACCTTGATGGAGAAGGCCAGCGCGAAGGCGGAGAACAGCCAGAACTGCTCCCGGAAGCTCAGGGGCACCTGCAGGAGGTCCGTGTAGGCGAAGGACACGTCCCCCGTGAGCGCCCGGAACTTGAAGACGAGGTAGAGGATCGCGACCAGCATCAGCAGCGATCCGAGAGCCGTGTACAGGAAGAACTTGATAGCCGCGTAGACGCGCCGCTCGCCGCCCCAGATCCCGATGATGAAGTACATCGGGACGAGCATGATCTCCCAGAACATGAAGAACTGGAAGAGATCGAGGGACAGGAACGCCCCGAGCACGCCGGTCTCGAGGAGCAGCATCATGGCGTAGAACGCCTTCTGCCGCGCCTGGATGTAGCGGTAGGAGCCGAGGATCGCGAGGGGTATCACCAGCGTGGTCAGCAGCAACAGGAGCAGACTGATCCCGTCGATGCCGAGCTCGTAGTGGATGCCCCACTCGGGGATCCACGGCGCCGCGGTCGCGAACTGGAAGCCCGAGCTGGCCGTGTTGAACGTGAACCAGAGGGGCACCGAGGCGGCGAACTCGATGGCCGCCACGGCGAAGGACACGTATTTCGCGGCCGTCTCCTTCGAGACCAGCACCAGCACCATACCCACCGCCGGGAACCACAGCAGGAAGTGGAGCAGCCAGGCCGAGAAGCCGATTCCGTTGCTCACAGCGTCGTTCATCTCAAAACGCCACGAAGCCGAGGATCAGGAGCACGCCCACCACGATGGCGAAGGCGTAGGTGTTGAGCTGCCCGGACTGCAGGCGGGCGCCGGCCCAGCCGAGCGCGCCGGAGAGTCTGCCCACCCCGTTGACGGTGCCGTCGATCAGGCCCTCGTCGACGTACCGCCACGCGGCCCTGGACAGGCCGATCACGGGGCGCACGATCACGCGGTCGTAGAGCTCGTCCACGTACCACTTCCGGTAGAGCACGCGGCGGAAGCCCTTCGGCTCGAGGGACTCCTCGGCGGGCCGATAGGCGACGCGAAGGATGACGGCAGCGCCGATCACGATGACGGCCACGGCGATGGCGAACGAGATGAACGCCCACACGCCCGGTCCGCCGCCGACGGGCGCCGTCTCGAGGGGCTGACCGACCCGCTGGGCGAAGATCGCGTCCGCCTGCGCCGTCACCGGGTGCAGCCACTCGTGCAGCCACTCGGAGGACGGGACCCAGCCCAGGACCGGGATGGCCCGGATGTCGTCGGGCACGTTGATCCAGCCGCCCACGATGGACAGCACGGCGAGCACGGCCAGGGGGCCCCACATCACGAGCGGGACCTCGTGCATGTGCTTCCGCTCGTCCGCCCCGAGGCGCGTCGGCCCGTGGAATGTCATCACCATGAGGCGGGTCATGTAGAACGCCGTGAGGATCGCCGCGACCAGCGCCACGATCCACACCGCCGTGAACCAGCCCGCGAAGGGGCCGGTGGCCCGGGCCGCCGCCTGCCAGATGATCTCGTCCTTGGAGAAGAAGCCGGCGAAGGGCCAGACACCCGAGATGGCCAGCGTCGCGATCCACATGGTGAGCCACGTCTTCGGCATGTACTTCCGCAGCCCGCCCATGTTGCGCATGTCCTGCGCGTCCCACTTGCTGTGCGTGTGGTGCAGCGCCTCGTGCATGGCGTGAATGACCGCGCCGGCACCCATGAAGAGCAGCGCCTTGAAGAAGGCGTGGGTCATGACGTGGAACATGCCGGCGGCATAGGCGCCCACGCCCACGCCCACGAACATGTAGCCGAGCTGCGAGATCGTGGAGTACGCGAGGACCTTCTTGATATCGTACTGCGCCAGGCCGATGGTCGCCGCGAAGAGCGCCGTCAGGGCGCCGACCCCCGCCACCGTGATGCTGGACACCGGCGCCAGCGCGAACAGCACGTTGGAGCGCGCGACCATGTACACGCCGGCCGTCACCATCGTGGCGGCGTGGATCAGGGCGCTCACGGGCGTGGGGCCCGCCATGGCGTCGGGCAGCCACACGAAGAGCGGAATCTGCGCGCTCTTCCCCGTGGCGCCGAGGAAGAGGAAGAGCGTGATGGTCGTGACCAGCGCGCCGCCGTAGGCGAACGCCGCCGGTGCGGCCTCGAAGACGGACGTGAAGTCGAGGGAGCCGACGTTCACGAAGAGCAGGAACATGGCGACCAGGAAGCCGAAGTCGCCGATCCGGTTCACGATGAACGCCTTCTTGCCCGCGTCGGCCTTCTCCCGGTCCTGGAACCAGAACCCGATGAGCAGATAGCTGCACAGCCCGACGCCTTCCCAGCCCACGAACATGAGCGGGTAGCTCGACCCGAGCACCAGCACCAGCATGAAGAAGACGAACAGGTTGAGGTACGCGAAGTAGCGCGCGTAGCCGGGGTCCGACTCCATGTAGCCGACGCTGTAGATGTGGATCAGCGATCCGACGCCCGTGATGATGAGCGTCATGAGGATGGAGAGCTGATCGAGCTGGAGCGCCGCGGAGACCCGCAGGCTGCCGACGGTGATCCAGTCCCAGTAGTGGAGCACGACGGGCTCGTGCAGCTCGGCGCCGAGCATGCCGGCAAAGTTCACGACGGCCAGGGCGAACGCGGCGAGCAGCACGCCGGGCCCGATCAGCGTCGGCAGCGACTTCCTGGCGGGAGCGGCGAAGGCGAGGGCACCGTTCACCAGGAAGCCGAGAAACGGCAGCAGGACGATGGCCCACGGGATCACGGGATGGAACTCGTGCACGCCGCCCTACCCGCGCAGGAGGTTGAAGTCCTTCGCGTCCACCGTCTCCAGGAGTCGGAAGATGGAGATCACGATGGCGAGCCCGACGGCCGCCTCGGCGGCGGCCACGGCCATGACGAAGAAGACGTAGACCTGACCCTCGATGCCGACGGCCCGGGAGAGCGCAACGAACGCCAGGTTCGCGGCGTTCAGCATGAGCTCGACGCACATGAACAGGATGATGGCGTTGCGCCGGATGACGACGCCGAAGACACCGACGATGAAGAGCAGCCCGGCCAGGTAGAGGGAGAGCGTGATCACGTCAGACCCTCCGCTTGGCGAGCAGCACGGCGCCGACCACGGCCACCAGGAGCAGGATCGAGGTGACCTCGAAGGGGACCGTGAAGCCGCGATAGAGCGGCAGCGCGATCGCGCCGACGGCGTTGTGCTCCAGGACGGGACGGTCGACCAGGTCGGCGCCGCGGTCGATGAACGCCGGATGGAAGCCGATGGCCCGGGCCAGCGCCCAGGCCATGAGGCCGACCGACGCGAAGCCTGCCACGATCCAGCCTCCGGCCCGAACGTCCGACTGGTAATCGTGCCCCAGGTTCAGGAGCATGATCACGAAGAGGAACAGCACCATGATGGCGCCGGCGTAGAGGACGATCTGGATCGCGCCGATGAACTGGGCGCCGAGGATCACGTAGATCGCCGCCAGGGAGAACAAGGTCAGCACCAGAAAGAGAAGGCTGGCCACGGGGTTCCTGCGCGTCACCATGCCGAAGGCGCCGCCCACCGCGATGGAGGCGAACAGCCACCAGAGGATCTCCGTCATTCGCCCCTCGGATCGCCGGGGTCCCAGAGATTCGTGACCGGGTGGTCCTGCGCCATGAGCCGGTCCAGGTCGTAGATGAAACGCTCGCGCGTGTACTCGGCGTTCTCGTAGTCGACGCCCACGTGGATCGCCTCGACGGGGCAGACCTCCTGACACATGCCGCAGAAGATGCAGCGGAACTCGTCGATCTCGTAGACGATCGGGTAGCGGTTGCCCTGGTCGTCCTCGCCCGGCACGAGCCGGATGCAGTTGGACGGGCAGATCGTCGGACAGAGGCCGCACGCCACGCACTTCGGCCGGCCGTCCGCGTGCACCTCCATGCGGTGCGTGCCGCGCCAGCGCAGCGAGAGGTCCGGCTTCTCGTCCGGATACTGGAGCGTCTTCTTGTGCGGGTTCACGAGGTGGCGGAACGTGAGCGCCATTCCCTTGAGCGTCGCTCTCAGGTAGGACGTCCCGTGCTCGGGCCTGCGAACCGTCTTCCTGCCTATGGCCATGCGGCCTCCTGCTTCGTTGCCATCGCGCTCACGCCACCGTCTTCGCGTTGCCGACCTCGTGCCCCCGGGGCATGGCGACCTTGCGCCCGCCCACGTCGGCGACCGGCCGCCGGTACGTCGCGCCGCCGATCACCCGATCGTTGTCGATCAGGAAGAAGAAGACGAACGTCGCGACCAGGTTCACCGCCGTCAGCAGGAGCCCGTAGAGGAATCCGCTCTGGATGCCCACCCCATCGAGCACCAGGATCGACGTGCCCATGAGGACGATGTAGCCGAGCGCCGTGGGCAGCAGGACCTTCCAGCCCGAGGTGCATCACCTGGTCGTAGCGGAACCGCGGCACGGTCCAGCGCACGACCATGAAGAGCAGGATGAACAGGAAGGTCTTCGCGGCGAAGGCGCCGAACGTGAGCAGCGTCTTCCACCAGGCCGGGCTCGCCCCCATGACGAGGCCGGGCGCGACCATGACCATGTTGTCGCCGCGCCAGAACGGGATGTCCCAGCCGCCCAGGAAGAGCGTGGCCATGAGCGCCGACGCGGTGAGCATGTTGGAGTACTCGGCGATGAAGAACATGCTGAACTTCATGGACGAGTACTCGGTGTGGTACCCCGTCACCAGCTCGGCTTCGGCCTCGGGCAGGTCGAACGGCAGCCGGTTCGTCTCCGCGAAGGCCGCGTTCACGAACAGGAAGAACGCCAGGCCCAGCGGGAAGGCGAACCAGATGCTGAACGTGTCCTGCTGCGCCCACACGACCTGGGGCAGCGTCACGTTGCCGACGAGCATGAAGACGGGGATCAGGCTGAGTCCCAGGGCGACTTCGTAGCTCACCATCTGGGCGCTCGCGCGCAGCCCGCCCAGGAACGCGTACTTGCTGTTGGACGACCAGCCGGCCATCACGAGGCCGTAGACGCCGAGGCTCGAGAGCGCGAGGACGAACAGGATGCCGATGGGCACGTCGGCCACCACCATGTCCACCAGGCCCCACGGCGTGGGCAGCGGCGCCGCGAAGGGCACCACCGCGAACGTCACCAGCGCCGGGATGATGGAGATGGCCGGCGCCAGGAAGAAGTACGCCCGGGACGCCTCCTTGGGGTCGGTCTCCTCCTTCAGGATGTTCTTGAGCCCGTCGGCAGCAGGCTGCAGGATCCCCTTCGGCCCTACGCGGTTGGGCCCGAGGCGGTCCTGCATCCACGCGGAGATCCAGCGCTCCAGCAGCGTAAGCAGCGCCACGACGACCATCGTGACCGAGAAGACGACGACGACCTTCACGATGGACGCGACCAGGAAGCCCGTGGGCGTGAGCGCCCCGACGTCGTGCTGCATCAGCCTTCCTCCTCACCGGCGGCGCCGGCTCCGACGCGCGCGGCGTCCCGCAGCATCGCGCCGCTCGAGCCGATGACCGCGTAGTCGAGCCCGGCCAGCGCGTCGTGCAGGCCGGCCAGACGCAGGAACGCGTCGCCCGCGGTGGCCGGGGCGGCCGCGTCGTCCAGCCCGGCGAGGATGACGCCGAGCACCTGCCAGGCGGGCCGGGCGAGGCCCGGCGCCTGGCGCCCCGGCCAGAAGCGCTGGACGCGTCCTGCGTGATTCGTGAACGTGCCTTCCTGCTCGCTGAAGTTCGTGACGGGCAGGACGAAATCGGCGTGGGCGGCGGCGGGCGCGGAGGCCGTGCCGAAGTAGACGAACAGCTCGGCGTCGGCGCCGTACTCGGCCGGTGCGTCGAGGAGCTCGTCCCCGAGCACGAGGAGCACCCGGCCGGCCGCGTCGGGCAGGCCGCCGCGGGCGTCGTCGTCTCCGGCGCGCCGGAAGCCGAACGTGTCCAGGCCCCGGACGTTGGCCGCGAGGTCGCGGCGCCGGGCCAGCGGCTCGAAGCCGGGGCAGCCCACCTCGTCCTCCACCCGCGCCGAGCGGAACGTCCGCTCGCCGCCGCCCAGCACGTCGACCAGACGGGCGAGGAGGCCGGCGTCCTCGTTGGCGTGGAAGGGAGACGCGAGCGCGGCGACGCTCGCCGGCCCGTCGCCGCCCAGCGACTTCAGCCGCTCGACGAGGGCGACGACGGCGTGCTGCCAGGACGCGGCGTGCAGCTCGCCGTCCTCGCCCCGCACGAGAGGCGCCTCCACGCGCCCGCCCGTGTTCATCCACTCGTAGCGGAGACGGCCGTAGTCGCACATCCACCACGAGTTGACGTCCGGGTTGTGCCGGGGACGCAGCCGCTGCACGAGGTTGTCCCGGGTCTGCAGCGTGATGTTGCAGCCCTGGGAGCAGTTCGGGCAGATCGAGGGCGTGCGGTCCAGGTCCCACGCCCGGGCCTTGTGGTGGAAGTCCTTCGACAGGAGCGCGCCCACCGGGCAGATGTCGATGATGTTGTCCGCCCAGAGGTTGCCGCCGACGCCCTCGTCGAAGAAGGTGTCGATGACGGATCGGTTGCCCCGCTGTACGACGCACAGGGCGTCCTCTCCGGCGACCTCCCGCATGAAGCGAACGCAGCGCGTGCACATGATGCAGCGGTCGGCGTCGTAGAGGACGTCGCCGCCGAAGTCGTCCCGGCCGAGGACCCGCTTGCCCTCGATGGAGCGGCCGTGGACGCGCCCTTCCGCGTGGACGTAGTCCTGCAGCTTGCACTCGCCGGACTTGTCGCACACCGGACAGTCCAGCGGGTGGTTCACCAGGTAGAACTCGAGGACCCCGGTGCGCGCCTCGTGGGAGCGGTCGGTCTCGGTGCGGATGACCTGGCCGTCGCCCACCGGTGTCACGCACGCCGGCACGAGCTTCGGTGCGCCCTCCACCTCGACCAGGCACATGCGGCACATGGCCGGTGCCGAGAGTCCCGGGTGATAGCAGTAGTGAGGCACGCCGACGCCGAGCTGCTCGGCGGCCTCGATGATGTTGGTCCCCTTCGGGACGGTGATCTCCTGCCCGTTGATCGTGCAGGTCACCGTGTCCTGCTGCTGCGTCGTCGCCATGTAGTCGCTTCCCTAGCCCGCGGCCGCGGCGGCCTCGGGGGCCGGCCGCAGGAGCGCGAGGTAGTCCTCACGGAATTTCGCGATCGAGCTGTTCACGGGCGCCGCCGCCGAGTCGCTCAGGACGCAGATGGTGGTGCCCGTCATGTTCTTCCCCATTTCGAGGAGGAGGTCCAGGTCCTCCTCGGTGCCCATGCCGTTCTCGATCCGGCGCAGCACCTTCGCCATCCACGCCGTTCCCTCCCGGCACGGAGTGCACTGGCCGCACGACTCGTGGGCGTAGAAGTCCACCATGCGGCGGACCTGCTTGACGATGTCGGTGCGGTCGTCCATCACCATGATCGACGCGGTGCCGAGCATGCTTCCGGCCTTCGCGACGGACTCGTAGTCCAGGGCGATGTCGATCTCGTCGGCGGACAGGATCGGCACCGAGCTGCCGCCCGGGATCACCGCCTTGAGCGTCCGCCCGTCCCGGATTCCGCCGCACACGTCGTAGATGAACTCCTTCAGATTGAAGCCCAGGGGGAACTCGTAGTTGCCCCTGCGCACGACGTGGCCGGAGACGTTGAACAGCTTCGTGCCCGGGCTCTTCTCCGTCCCCCACTGCCGGTACCAGTCGGCACCGTTCGTCACGATGTGGGGCACGGCGCACAGCGTCTCGACGTTGTTGATCGTGGTGGGCATGCCGAACGCACCCACGGCGGCCGGGAACGGCGGCTTCACCCGCGGCTGGCCGCGCCGGCCCTCCAGCGAGTTCATGAGCCCCGTCTCCTCGCCGCAGATGTAGGCGCCGGCGCCGAGGTGGAGCGTGACGTCGACGTCGACGCCCGAGCCAAGGATGTCCTTCCCTGCCAGGCCCGCGGCGTACGCCTCCTCGATGGCCCGGCCCAGGATCTGGGCCGGCTCGAAGAACTCGCCGCGGATGTAGATGTAGACGTTCTCGGCCCGGATGGCGTAGGCGCCGATGAGGGCGCCCTCGATGAGCTGGTGGGGCGTCCAGCGGCACAGCTCCCGGTCCTTGAACGCGCCGGGCTCCGACTCGTCGGCGTTGATGAGCAGGTAGTGGGGCTTCGACTTCTCCTTCGGCATGAAGCTCCACTTCACGCCCGTCGGGAAGCCCGCCCCGCCGCGCCCCCGAAGGCCGCTGGCCTTCACGGTCTCGACGACGTCGGCGCGATCGGTCCCGAGCGCCTTCTTCAGGGCTTCGTAGCCGTGATACTTCGTTCGCCAGCCCTCGAGGGTTCGGGCCGCGGGGTCGCCGAAACCCGCGCTCAGGACGCGGGTCTCCTTCTCGTGTCGGAACGGGTACGCCATCTAGCTGCTCCGCTCGCCGTTGTCGCCGTCGCCAGGGTCGCCCGCGCCGGGCCGGTGCGGACGCTCGTTCGGGCTCGCCTCGCCGCCCGCAGGGCCCGCCTCCTTCGCGCCGCCGGGCGTCGGCGGCACGGCCGCGGAGCCGCGGTCGACGTGCTGCCGACGACCGGCCGGAACCTCGCGGTCCTGCTCGGGAGAAGCGGTGCCCTCTGCCCGGTCGGCGTCGGGCGACGGCGTCTGGCCGGCCTTCGCCGCCTTTCCGCTCGACCCGACGCGGGTGCCGACGCTGCGGAGGGCCGAGTCCAGCGGCGGCGGCGGCGCGGCGCCGCCGCCCGACGCCTCGCTCCGCAGCCGGTCCAGGACCGCGGGCACGTCCCCGGTGCCGACGTTCTCGAAGTAGCGGTCGTTGATCTGGACCGCGGTGGGAAAGCCGCACGCGCCCAGGCACTCGGCCTCCATGACCGTGAACAGTCCGTCCTCCGAGGTCTCGCCTGCGTCGGTGCCCGTGTGCTCGAGGAACGCCTCGAAGACCTCGTCGCCGCCGCACAGGTTGCACGCCACGTTCGTGCACACCTGCACCATGAAGCGCCCGACCGGACGCTTGTTGTACATGGTGTAGAACGTGGCCACGCCCCGCACGTAGGCGTGGGAGAGGCCGAGCACGTCGGCCACCCGGGCCAGCGCCTCCGGCGAGAGATAGCCGCGGATCTGCTGGGCCAGGTTCAGCACGGGCAGGAGCGCACCCTGCCGGTCCGGATAGCGGGCGAGGATCTTCTCGAGGCGCTCCTGATACGGGCCCTCGAAGAGGGGGGCGTCGGGATCGCGGACGGGGAGCTGGTACGGATAGGCGTTCACGCCTCCGCCCGAGCCGCCGTCCAGCGGGCGGCCGCCGAAGTAGTCGCTGCCCCGCACGTCGGCCTCGGACAGGCTGCCGTACTCGCCCGTCTCGCCGGCGAACCCCGGGTTACTCGTGAGCGGCGTCTTCTCGCTCATCGATCGATCTCCCCCAGGACGATGTCGAGGCTGGCGTTCACGGCGATGACGTCGGTGAGGAGGTGTCCCTGAACCATCTCGGGCAGCGCGGAGAGGTTCACGAAGCTGGGACCCCGGACCCGCCAGCGGACCGGCTTCGAGCCGCCGTCGCTGACCACGTACATGCCCAGCTCGCCCTTCGAGCTCTCCACGCCGAACCAGGACTCGCCGGGCGGCACCTTCACCCCCTGCATGACGAGCTTGAAGTGGTGGATCATGGAGGCCATGTCGGTCATGGCGTCCGTCTTCGACGGCAGGATCACCCGGGGATCGTCCACGTTGATGGGACCGTCGGGAAGCCGGTCGATGCACTGCTGCAGGATGCGCAGGCTCTGCTGCATCTCCTCCATGCGGACCAGGTAGCGGTCGTAGCAGTCGCCGTGCTCGCCCACGACCACGTCGAAGTCGTAGGTCTCGTAGTCGTAGTACGGCCGATCCTTCCGGACGTCGTAGTCGAGCCCGGACGCCCGCAGGTTCGGACCCGTGAGCCCGAGATCCACCGCCTCCTCGGCGCTGATGATGCCCACGTCCCGGTTCCGGCCCACCCACAGGTTGTTCGCTGTCAGCAGCGTGTCGACCTCGTCGAGCGTGTTCGGCACCGTGTCGATGAAGTGCTGCAGCTCTTCGATCCAGCCCTCCGGCAGGTCGGCCATCATCCCGCCGACGCGCGTCGAGGACGTCGTGATGCGGGCGCCGGTGAACTTCTCGTGGAGCGTGTAGATCCGCTCCCGCTCCTGGAAGGTGTAGAGGAAGACCGTGAAGGCCCCGATGTCGATGCCCGTCGTGCCGATCCACAGCAGATGGCTGAAGATCCGGTCCAGCTCCATGCAGATGACGCGGACCACCTTGCAGCGCTCGGTGATCTCGATCCCCATCAGCTTCTCGACCGCGGCGACGTACGCCACGTTGTAGATCAGCGGGGCCAGGTAGTCCATCCGGTCCGTCAGCGGGACGATCTGGTTCCAGCTGCGGTACTCGCCGAGCTTCTCGAAGCTCGAGTGCAGGTAGCCGATGTGGGGGATGCAGCGGACGACCGTCTCGCCGTCCAGCTCCAGCACGAGGCGCAGCACGCCGTGGGTCGCGGGGTGCTGCGGCCCGATGTTGAGCAGCATGTGCTCACCCTCGAGCTCCGGCTCGATGCCCGCCGGCAGCACCGGCACGCCCGCCGGGCGCCCGTCGATCCCCATCTCGGGGTTGCGCGATACCGTGTACTCGACCGTTCGCCTGCTCACGCCGTCTCCTCGTCGTCCGTACCGGGCGCGGGTCCGGCGGTCGCGGGCGCGTCGACGCCCGTCGCCGGCGGCTCGGTCCCCGGCGTCTCCGCCGACCGCGCGTCCCCGTGCACCTCGCCCACCTTCAGCTCGTCGGGGGTGTAGAAGTCGGCCACGTCCAACGACAGCGCCCGGCGCGTCTGCTCCGCCCGCGTGAAGCGACCCCGCAGCGGGAAGTCCTTCCTCAGCGGATGGCCCTCGGAGTAGTTCTCCGGCATCAGGATCCGACGCAGGTCCGGATGGTCCCGGAACTGGACGCCGAACATGTCGTAGGCCTCCCGCTCGAGCCAGTTGGCGGCACGCCAGACCGGGACCGCCGAATCCACTTCGAGGCGGTCCAGCGGCAGCTCGACCTTCAGCCGCAGCTGGCGCCGGTTCGGGATCGACCAGAGCTCGTAGGCGACCTGCAGCGGCCGCCCACCGCCCCAGTCGACGGCCGTGAGGTCCTTCAGCAGGTCATAGCGCTGCCCCTCGTCCTCCTTGAGCCAGCGCAGGATCTCCCTCAGACGCTCGGCGGCGACGAACACGACGTGCTCGTCGCCGGCCTGGATCTCGTGGTGGAGGATCGCGTCCCCGAACCGGTCCCGCAGCGCCGCCACGGTCGGGTGATCGGCGTCCTCCGCCGGCGCCCCGCCCGCGGCCGTCGGAGCGTCCGTGTCCGCCGGCCCCGCGTCCAGTCCGCTCAGCCCTTCCTCGAACCGGTCCGCCATGCTACGGCCGACGGTCCGAGGGACGCTGCAGGGCGCGCGTCGAGACCAGCCCGCTCACCCGGTTCTGCGTCGTCGAGTTCCCGAACGGACCTGCGATCGCCTCGATCGTGGCCGGATCCAGGTTCGCCACTCCCGTCCTGCCCGGATCCTCCTCCCGGAGCGTCTCGTTCGCCAGCGTCTCGCCCTTGATCTTCTCCTGCAGCATCAGAATGCCGTAGATGAGCCCTTCCGGACGCGGCGGACAGCCCGGAACGTAGATGTCCACCGGGATGATCGTGTCGATGCCCTGCACCATCGAGTAGACGTCGAAGACGCCGCCCGAGGACGCGCACGCGCCCATCGAGATGCACCATTTCGGCTGCGGCATCTGGTCCCAGATCTTCCGCAGCACCGGAGCCATCTTGTACGAGACCCGCCCGGCGCAGATCAGCATGTCCGCCTGGCGAGGCGAGAACGACATCCGCTCCATGCCGAAGCGCGCCAGGTCGTACTTCGTCGCCGCCGACGCCATCATCTCGATGGCGCAGCACGCAGTCCCGAACGGCATGGGCCACAGCGAGTTGCGCCGCGCCCAGTTCACCATGAAGTCCAGCTTCGTCGTCAGAAAGGACGGGCTCCCGTCCTTTTCGTGCTCGCTCAATATCCGCAGATCGCGGCGCCCCTCTAGTCCCATTGGAGCGCTCCTTTCTTCCAGACGTACACGAACCCAACCAGCAGAATTCCGATGAAGATCAGCATCTCCACGAACCCGAACACGCCGAGCTCGCGGAACGCGACGCCCCACGGAATGAGGAAGACGGTCTCGAGGTCGAACACGATGAAGAGAAGCGCCACCAGGTAGAACTTCACGCTGAAGCGTTCGCGCGTGCTGCCCAGCGGAATCATGCCCGACTCGTACGGCGCCTGCTTCGCGGCGGTCGGCCGGAACGGGCTCACGAGGTGCGACACCACCACCATGAAGACGGCGTTCAGCACGGACACCGCCAGCAGGATCAGGATGGGGATGTAGGCCTGGAGCATGCGCCTTTTATTGTGAATTCCTTCACTAGCTTACGGGCCCGGGCAGTTTAGCCGCCGGCGGCGCCGAGTGTCAAGCGCCCGCCCGGGTTGCAGGGCCGTTCCGCGGGGACCTACATTGGCCGCCGTTTCATCCGTCCTCGCCATGCGCACGTACCCGATCGGGAGAGGCCCGTTCCGATGTCGATCAAGAGCGATCGCTGGATCCGCAGGATGTCCGAGACCGAGGGAATGATCGAGCCGTTCGAGGGGGCCCAGGTGAGGGAGGGCGTGATCAGCTACGGCGTCTCCTCCTTCGGCTACGACGTGCGCGTGGCGGACGAGTTCAAGGTGTTCACGGACGTGCACAGCGTGCTCGTGGATCCGAAGGCGTTCGATCCGCGCAGCTTCGTGGACATCCAGGCGGACCACTGCATCATCCCGCCGCGCTCGTTCGCGCTGGCCCGGACGCTGGAATACTTCCGGGTCCCGAAGGACGTGCTGGTGGTGTGCGTCGGGAAGTCGACGTATGCGCGCTGCGGGATCATCGTGAACGTCACGCCCCTCGAGCCGGAGTGGCGGGGCTACCTCACGCTGGAGATCTCGAACACGACACCGCTGCCGGCGAAGATCTACTCGAACGAAGGGCTGGCACAGCTGCTCTTCTTCCAGGGGGACGAGACGCCGGAGGTCACGTACGCGATGCGGAAGGGGAAGTATCAGGATCAGGTGGGGGTGACGCCGCCGAGGCTGTGAGCGCCCGGGCGCTCACAGCCACGGCGGGGCACCGCGCCTGGCGGCGCGGGGCACGGCGCTGCGCGCCGGGCACCGGCCTGGGGCCGGGGCACCGCCTGCGGCGGGGGTTCCGCCCGTTGGGCGGGGGCGGCGCGGCTTTGCCGCGGCCGCGGGTGCCGCCTTCGGCGGGGGTTCCGCCTTCGGCGGGGAGGGTGGTCAGGGGAGCTCGGGCTCGTCTCCGGCGTGCAGGTGTGGGTCCAGGGTGAGGTGGGGGGCTTCGATCTGCTGGGGGCGGTCGGCGTTGTCGGCGGCGGCGTGGAGGGAGGTTCGCAGGGCGGCTACGTCGATGCCGAGGTAGGCGGGGGCGTAGGGGCGCAGCGCGGCCTCGGCCTTGGCGGCCTGGGCGCGGATGCCGTGGGGGTTGCCGCGGCGGGCGTGGACCAGGCAGCTCGCGGAGAGGATCAGGCCGTGGTAGAACTCGCTCCGATTCTGCCGCCACGGGTCCTCCAGCACCTCGTGGCTCTCCCAGTAGTCTCCGCGGTTGAACAGCTCGACGAAGCGGACGAGGGCCGCGGGCCAGGTCGGGGCCGGTTCTTCGTTCTGCGCCATCGCGCCTCGCCTCACAGAATTCCGTCCACGTAGAGCTCCAGGCCCCAACCGTATCCGCCGCGCAGCGCGCGGGCCAGGTCAACCCGAACGAGGCCGTCGAGGAAGCTGCCGCCGACGCCGACGGAGAGAAGTGGCTGTCCGGTGCCGAAGTCGGCCCGGGGGCCGGCCCAGCCGGCGTCGCTGAAGACGGCCAGGCGCGCGGCCGGGAAGTCGTTCGCGAGCTCGAGCCGTCCGCGCCAGAAGGACGTCCCGGAGGCCACGGCTCCGGGATAGCCGCGGAGCGTCGTCGCGCCGCCCAGGAACCAGAGGCGCTGGGGCGGGACGTCTCCGACGCTGGCGCCCGCTTCGGCCTCGGCGGCGACGAGGAGGCGGGAGCCGACGGGGATGGTGGAGTAAAGCCGGAGGGACGGCCTCAGGTACGCGCGCCCCCCAGCACCATCGATGCGGCCGGCGGCGCTCTCGAGACCGAGACCCGCGCCCCAGCGAGCGCCTGCCGCGTCGAGGCCGCGATCCCAGTTCACGTCCACCTCGGCGCCGACAAGGTCCGCGTCCACGGCGGCGATGTTCGGCCGGAACTCGCGGGAGGCGTCCGCGAGGTGGCGAAGGCTGAATTCGGTACCCACTCCCGCCGACCACTCGTGCTCGGCGAAGAGCCGCCACCGCGTCCCGACTTCCGCCTTGCGGAACGGCTCGCCCGTGGCCTCCAGGCCGGCAGCGCGGAAGTACTCGCCGTCGTCGGTGCCGAGGAAGAGCGCCTGGGCCGAGTTGCCGATCCCGAACGCCCGAACGGCGTCCTGCGCCACCGACAGTCTGCGGTACGCGGTGACGGCGTACGCGCCTTTCGGCGTACGGGGGCGGAGGGTGAGCTCGGCGTCCGGCTCGAAGTCGCCGAAGCCGAGGCGGAGCGTGAGCTCTGCCTCCGCCCGCCCCAGGTCCTCTCCGAGACGCGCTCCCACGGAGAGGCCCTCGATCCGGTTGTAGCGCAGCAGACCGGGTGCGTTCGGGCCCCACGCGAGCCGGGGCGGGAGCGGCCGCCACGGCGCGCCGGGAAGGTCCGCCACGATGTCCGAGATCTCCCGGGCTTCTTCCCGACCGAGCAGCACTTCGCCCGACTCGTAGATGGAGGCCGGGAGCTCCGGGGCCGTCACGAGCGCCTGGCTGTCCCGGTCCACCACCACACGCAGGTAGGTGCACTCGCCGTCTTCGCAGGAGCAGACGAGCCCGGGCCGATGCTCGCAGCCCCCGCCGTTCTTCCACCCGGCGTCGGTGAGATCGCCCCACTCCGTCGAGTCCGCGCGCGCCGCTGCCGCCGCGCCGATCACCGCTGTATCCGCCCCCAGCGCCCGCAGCGAGTCCGCGCGGATCGAATCCCGCTGCGCCTGCGCCGCATGCGCCGAGTCCTCCGCCGCCTGCACGTAGGCGACCAGGGACGGATCCACCGCGTCCCCGGGTGCGGCGCTCACCTCGTAGCGGGAGTACGTCCGCTCGTACGTAACGGGAAAGTGCAGCAGGCGTCCCGCGGACGCTTCCGCCTCCACCGTGATGGCACGCGGCAGCCACCACTTCAGATCCCACAGCCCGAAATCCACGGCCACCGCCCGAACGTCCGCGACGATCGGCTTCAGGATCCCGGGCACGTCCTTCAGGTCTTCGTCCGGATCCTCGCCCGGGTCCACCCGCTTCAGGTCCCTTTCCATGTCGAACGCCCGGGCCGGGCGGTAGACGGCGCGCACCACGTCGAAGGTGCGCGCGTCCAGCCAGAACGAGCCGCTCACGAGGAGGAAGTCCTGCCGACGCGGGATCACCCGCAGCTCCAGGAGCCGGATCGTCCGCCCGTCCGGAAGCCGGATCAACGTGGTGTCCCCGGAAGCGTAGCGGTAGTCCGCTTCGGCCCCGGGAGCGAACGGGTGCCGCACCACGTCGTTCCCGCTCAGGCCGACGAGCAGCGTCTCCGACGCGGGGTCGTAGACCAGATGGCCGAAGCCGGAGTCGAGGTCGTCCGGAAGGCGCACGCCCTTCAGCGCGATGGGCACGACTTCCCGCGCGCCCAGCACCTCCACCGTGCCCGGCCCGTCCCGACGCCAGTCGATGCGCGAGACCGTCTCGCGCCGGTACACGAGGCGGTCCCGGCGCAGCGCCTTGACCCCTGCCGAGATACGCTCCTTCGCCACCGCCGAGTAGTGCGTGATGGAGTCGTTGACCCCGCTCCGCCGCTGCCGCGCCCGCGCGAGGAGCATGCGCGCACCCGCATCGGCGAAGGTATCCGCCGGCGCCGGCTGCGCCGCGTGCTGCGTCCCCGCCTGCTGGGCCGCCGCGCCGCCCGAACCGCCCAGGAGAACGCCCCCGAGCACGAGCGTCCGGACCACGCCGCGGGCGAGACCCGCGCCGGGGAACAGCCGCACGCTCCGATGTGCGGGAAAGCGACGAATACGCAAGCTGGGCGACATGGATCCGGGGGCAGGAGAACGCCATCGATGTCCTACTTCCCGAATACGTCGCCGGAGCCCCGGGGGTTTCACGGCCGGCACACCGTTCCGGCCTCGCACGCTCCCGACGGCCGCCGCCTCCCCTGCCGCGTGACGCGCCGTAACGAGACAAGCCTTGCCCAAGCGGTGGGTTTCGGACGATTATCGGCACTCACCGGCGTGCCCAGGAGGCTCATCGTGCTGGTCCGGATCGGGCAGAACGTGCGCGACGCGCTGCGGACCGTGGTGTGGCGCCAGTGGAACACGCTCGGGGCGAGCGTCCCCGGGGAGGCGGCCCGGGCGGGCGTCGACCCGGAGGCGCTCGTGCTGACGTCGCTGGCGTTGATGCGCTACGAGCCGAGGCTGGAGGGCGTGGTCGCCTGGTGGGCGGCACGGGGCGCGACGCTGCTGAGCGTGCAGCGACTGAAGAACCTGCGGGGCGGGTACCCGCCGGTGGTGCTGGATCGGTCGGGCTCGTTCGCCCGGAGCGCCATCGAGGAGGGGGGCGACTTCCGCTGGCGGTCCATCGCGGCGGGGCCGGGTCGGGGTCTGGGCCCGCCGACGACGGGTGCCGGAGAACCGACGCTTCTAGCCGCTGGCGCCCTGACGCTCCGCCTGCGGCGGGGGATCGGGGTGGGGATCAAGGCGGACGTCCTGGGGCGTCTGCTGATGGCGGACGGGGCGTGGTGCGGGGTGAGGGAGCTGGCGGAGACGACGGGCTATTCGAAGCGTGCGGTGCGTCGCGCGACGGGGGAGATGGCCCAGGCGCGGCTGGTTATCGAGTCGCGGCGAACGCCGACGCGCTACCGGGTGGTTCCGGGCCCCTGGATGGAGCTGCTGCGGGTGAAGCCGCGGATGCCGGCCTGGCGTTCGTGGGCGCCGGTGTTCGCGTTCGCGACGACCTTCCTGGAGTGGATGGGCCACACGGGCATGGAGACGGCGTCGCCGTACGTGCTGGGCCGGAAGGCGGAGGCGCTGGTCGAGGTGCACCGCCCGGCGTTCGAGCTGAACCGGCTGGAGGCGCCGCTGGCGGAGGGTGGGAGTCCCGCGGAGTACGTGGAGCGATTCGCCCGGGGTCTGGAGCGGATCGCCGGCTGGCTGAGGGCGAGCGCGTGACGGGCGACGTCGCCGCCGCCGGTCACCGGTCGCGGCTCAATCGACGAGGCTGCCGGGGCGTCGGAAGCGGGCGCCGAGCAGGTCCCGGTTGAGGCGGGCGATGTAGTCGACGCTGATGCCCTTGGGACACGCGGCCTCGCACGCGCCGTGATTGCTGCAGTGGCCGAAGTGCTCGTCGTTCATGGCCGCGACCATCTCGACGGTGCGGGATGTCTTCTCGGGCTGTCCCTGTGGCAGCAGGTTGAGATGGCTCACCTTGGCGGCGGTGAAGAGCATGGCGGAAGCGTTGGGGCACGCGGCGACGCAGGCACCGCAGGCGATGCATTCGGCCGCGTCGAAGGCGAGCTCGGCGTTCTCCCTGGGGACCGGGATCGCGTTGGCGTCGGGGGCGCTGCCGGTGCGAACGGAAATGTAGCCGCCGTGCTGGATGATGCGGTCGAAAGCGGTGCGGTCCACGACGAGGTCCTTGATGACCGGGAAGGCCTCGGCGCGCCAGGGCTCGAGCCAGAGCTCGTCGCCTTCGTGGAAGTGGCGCATGTGGAGCTGGCACGTGGTCGTGCCCTTCAGGGGCCCGTGGGCGTCCCCGTTGATCATGAAGCCGCACATGCCGCAGATGCCCTCGCGGCAGTCGCTGTCGAACGCGATGGGGTCCTCGCCCTTCTCGATGAGGCCTTCGTTGACGACGTCGAGCATCTCGAGGAACGAGGCGTGGGTGCTGATGTCCCGGGCCTCGTAGGTGACGAAGCCGCCCTTCGCCTCCGCGTTCTCCTGCCGCCAGACGTGCAGGGTGAGATTCATTACTTGTAGCTCCGCTGCGACGGTTTGACGTAATCGAACTCGAGCGGCTCCTTGTGGAGCTTCGGGGCCGACGGGTCGCCGGTGTACTCCCAGACGGCGACGTAGGAGAAGTTCTCGTCGTCCCGCTTGGCCTCACCCTCGGCGGTGGTGTGCTCGACGCGGTAATGGGCGCCGGCGGACTCGTCCCGGTTCAACGCGTCCATGCACATGAGCTCGGCGAGCTCCATGAAATCGGCGACGCGCCCCGCCTTCTCGAGGGACTGGTTGAGGGTCGCGGCGCTGCCGGGCACGCGAACGTCCCGCCAGTACTCCTCGCGGAGCCTGGGGATGAGCCCGAGGGCCTCCTTCAGCCCCTCCGCGCTGCGCGTCATGCCGCAGTAGTCCCACATGATGCGGCCGAGCTCGCGGTGGAACGCGTCGACGGTACGGGTGCCGTTGATGTCGAGGAGCTTTTTCGTGCGCTCCGCGACGTCCCGCTCCGCGTCCCGGAAGGCGGCATGGTCGGTGTCGATCTTCTCCAGCTTCGCCTGCGCCAGGTAGTTGCCGATGGTCATGGGCAGCACGAAATAGCCGTCGGCGAGCCCCTGCATGAGGGCGCTGGCGCCGAGCCGGTTGGCGCCGTGGTCGGAGAAGTTGGCTTCGCCGATGACGTGCAGGCCGGGGATCGTGCCCATGAGGTTGTAGTCCACCCACAGGCCGCCCATGGTGTAGTGGGGCGTCGGGTAGATGCGCATGGGCCGCTCGTACGGGCTCTCCCCCGTGATCCGCTCGTACATCTCGAAGAGGTTCCCGTAGCGATCGGAAATGACCTCGCGGCCGAGGCGCTGGATGGCGTCCCGGAAGTCGAGATAGACGCCGACGCCCGTGGGCCCTACGCCGCGGCCGTTGTCCACCATCTCCTTCGCGCGGCGGGAAGCCACGTCCCGGGGGACGAGGTTGCCGAAGCTCGGGTACATGCGCTCGAGATAGTAGTCCCGCTCGTCCTCGGGGATCTGGTTCGGCGGCCGATCGTCGCCGGCCTCCTTCGGCACCCAGATGCGCCCGTCGTTGCGGAGCGACTCGCTCATGAGCGTGAGCTTCGACTGATAGTCGCCGGCCGGCGGGATGGCGGTGGGGTGGATCTGCGTGTAGCACGGGTTCGCGAAGCCCGCACCCTTGCGGAACGCCCGCCAGGCGGCGGTGACATTGCAGCCCTTCGCGTTGGTGGACAGGTAGAAGACGTTGCTGTAGCCACCGGTCGCGAGGACGACGGCGTCGCCCACCCACGACTCGACCTTCCCGGACACGAGATCCCGCGTCACGATGCCCCGGGCGCGCCCCTCCACGACGACGACGTCGAGCATCTCGTGGCGCGTGAACATCTCCACCTTTCCGGCGTTCACCTGCTGCTCGAGGGCCTGATACGCGCCCAGCAGGAGCTGCTGGCCGGTCTGGCCCCGGGCGTAGAACGTCCGGGAGACCTGGGCGCCGCCGAAGGAGCGGTTGGCCAGGTAGCCGCCGTACTCCCGGGCGAAGGGCACGCCCTGGGCCACGGCCTGGTCGATGATGTTCATGCTGACCTGGGAGAGCCGGTATACGTTGGCTTCCCGGGAGCGGAAGTCGCCGCCCTTCACGGTGTCGTAGAAGAGTCGGAAGACGCTGTCGCCGTCGTTCTGGTAGTTCTTCGCGGCGTTGATGCCGCCTTGCGCGGCGATGCTGTGGGCGCGGCGCGGGCTGTCCTGGAAGCAGAAGCACTTCACGTTGTAGCCGAGCTGCGCCATGGTCGCGGAAGCCGACGCACCGGCGAGGCCGGAGCCCACCACGATGACGTCGAATTTCCGCTTGTTGGCCGGGTTGACCAGCTTCATCTCGAAGCGGTGCCGATCCCAGAGCTTCTCGATCGGTCCGTCCGGAATCCTGGAGTCGAGTTCCATCGAGTGCCGTTTCCCTTCCCTAGCTCAGGACGCCGAGCAGCACGGCCACCGGGATCGACGCGTAGCCGAGGGTGACCAGGACGGCGATGACGAGGGCCGTGGGGCGCCGGAAGCGGTTGTAGCGCGGGTTGTTCGCGCCGAGCGTCTGGAAGGTGCTCCAGATCCCGTGGTAGAGGTGCAGCCCCAGGGCGACGACGGCGGCGATGTAGAATGCGGCGACCCACCAGCGCTGGAAGGTCGCGATGACGTTGTCGTAGGGGTCGCCCAGCACGAAGTGCGGGTTGACCGTGCCGAACGTGAGATCGAGCAGGTGCCAGATCACGAAGAAGAAGATCGTGATTCCGCCCCACTTCATCGCCAGCGACGCCCGGCTGAACACGTCCGGGTCGTACTTCCGGTAGCCCACCCTGCGGGCGCTCCGGTCCTTCGCCCAGAGCTGGAGGTAGGCGACGATGTGGAGCCCGACGGACGCGAGCAGGACGATGCGGGCGACCCAGAGCAGCCAGCCGCGGCCGAAGATCGGCGCGCCGACGGTGCGCAGGAACTCGCCGTACTCGTTGAAGTGCTCCGGCCCGAGGAAGATCTTCAGGTTCCCCATCAGATGGCCGATCACGAAGACGAAGAGGATGACGGCCGTGGCGGCCATCACGTACTTCTTCCCGATCGACGTACGATAGAGGGAGATAGCGCGTCGCATGACCTCTCCGTGGGAGTCGCCGCGTGCGCCCGCCCGAAGGCGGGCGTCAGTCCAGCGTCTGCATCGTGGAGCGGACCGCTTCGGCGCTCTGGCCGAGCGCCGACCGCTCGTCGTCGGTGAGCTCCACCTCGAGGATCTCCTCGAGCCCGTTCGAGCCGAGCTTGCAGGGGACGCCCAGGTAGAGCCCCTCCATCCCGTACTCCCCCTGGAGGTAGGCCGCGCACGGCAGGATGCGCTTCTTGTCCCGCACGATGGCCTCGACCATCTGCACCGCCGCGGCGGCGGGTGCGTAGTAGGCGCTCCCTGTCTTCAGGTGCCCGACGATCTCGGCGCCCCCCTTCCGGGTCCGCTCGACGAGAGCGTCGATCCGGTCCCGGGCCATGAGCTGCGTGAGCGGGATTCCGCTCACGCTCGTGTAGCTGATGAGCGGCACCATCGTGTCGCCGTGGCCGCCGAGCACCAGGGCCTGGATGTCCTCCACGCTGACGTCCAGCTCCATGGCGATGAAGGAGCGGTAGCGCGCCGTGTCCAGCACCCCGGCCATCCCGATCACCCGCTCCCGGGCGAAGCCCGTCGTCTTCAGCGCGACGTAGGCCATCACGTCCAGGGGGTTCGACACCATGATGATCATCGAGTCGGGCGACTGCGCCTTGATCTGGCCCGCCACGTCCCGGACGATGCCGGCGTTCGTCTTCAGCAGGTCGTCCCGGCTCATGCCGGGCTTGCGGGCGATGCCCGCGGTGACCACATAAATCGAAGAGCCCGCGGTGTCGGCGTAATCGTTGGTGCCGACGACGCGGGCGTCGAAGCCCTCGATGGGGGCGGACTCCCACTGATCGAGTCCCTTCCCCTGCGGAATGCCTTCCGCTATGTCCACCATGACGACGCGTCGGGCGAGCTCGCGGCGGGCGAGGCCCTGGGCCGTCGTCGCTCCGACGTGACCCGCGCCCACGACCGTAATCTTGTCGACCATTTTCGATGTCCGTGCTGTGTGGCAGAGACTGCTGGCGCGGTCAAGCTAGGGCGGGTGGGGGGGACTGTCAACGCGAGGGAACGGGCGTTCCGGAGCGTTCAACCGCCGACCTGGGAGAGGGCGAGGAGGCCACCGGAGCCCACGGCGCTGCCCTGCACCAGTCGGTGCCGCTCCGGCTTGATCGCGAGGGTACGGCGCACCAGCGGCTCGAGCGGCTCACCCGCCCGGAGAGGATCCCGGAGGTTGGTCTGCAGGTCGCCGAACAGACAGGGCCGGAGCTGTCCGTCGGCCGTGAGCCGCATCCGGTTGCAGCGGTCGCAGTAGTTGTGGCTCATGGGCGTGATCACGCCGACGGTGCCCTTCCCGCCCGGCAGCCGGAAGTAGGTCGCGGGCCCGTTCCCCCGGGGACCCGGCACCGGCTCGATCCCGCCGATGCTCCGCACGCGGTCGAGCACCTCCGGCATCGGGATGTACTCCCTCGCCGAGATGCCCAGATTCTCGCCCACGGGCATGACCTCGATGAAGCGTACGTGCCACGGCCGCTCCAGCGTGATGCGGGCGAAGTCGGCGATCTCGTCGTCGTTGCGCCCCCGCATGACCACCGTGTTGATCTTGATGGGCTCGAAGCCGACCCGCTCCGCGGCCTCGAGGCCCGCGAAGATGGCCTCGTGGGCCCCCGGTCGGCGGGCGATGGCGTCGACCCGGTCGGGGCGCAGCGAATCCAGCGACACGTTGACGCGGGCGACACCGGCGTCGCGAAGCTCCTCCGCGACGGGCGCGAGCAGCACCGCGTTGGTGGAGAGCGCGATGTCGTCGATGCCGGAAATCGCCGCCAGCCGACGGACCAGCTCGGGGAGGTCCCGGCGCACGAGGGGCTCCCCGCCCGTGAGCCGGATCCGGCGGAGGCCCATGGCCGCCATGGTCGCGACCACGACCTCGATCTCCTCGTACGTCAGGAGCTGGTCCCGCTTCAGCCAGGGCAGCCCCTCCGGCGGCATGCAGTAGACGCAGCGCAGGTTGCACTTGTCGGTGACGGAGATGCGCAGGTACTCGATGCGGCGGCCGAAGCCGTCCCGCATGGACGGCGCGGCCGAAGGCGTCTCCGTGAGCCGGGGGGCGGTCTCAGCCATTTCCGGCTTCCGGCTTCGGCGGCATGGCGCCGTCCAGCCAGCGCGACTCCCCGTTGGCGTAGTGCTCGTTCTTCCAGACGGGCAGGCGCACCTTGATCTCCTCGATGACGTATCGGCACACAGCGAACGCCTCCGCCCGGTGGGCGGCCGCGACCGCGATGGCGACGCTCGCCTCCCCCACCTCCAGCTCGCCGGTCCGGTGGGCGACGGCGACGCGGACGGCGCCCCTCCCCTCCCGCACCTGCTCGAGAGCCTTCTCGCCGATCCCCGCGAGCACGCCCCGCGCCATGTCGGCGTAGGCGTCGTAGCGGATGCCGGTCACGTCCCGTCCCCCGTTCTCGTGGCGGACCGTGCCGAGGAAGAGCGTCGTCGCACCGGCGTCGGGTCCGGCGACCTCGGCGAGGAGCGCGTCGACGGCCAGAGGCTCGGGACCGACCCGGGCGACGACCCGGCGCCCGGAAGCAAGCGCGGCTTCGCTCATCCGCCGGACACGGGCGGCAGCAGCGCCACCTCGTCCCCCTCGGCGAGCTTCGCCGACAGCGACGAATACGCGCGGTTCACGGCGATGGCCGGCTCCGCCGGCAGGTCACGGAAACGCGGGATGTCGGATCGCACCTGGCGGATCAGGTCCGCCGCCGTCGCCCCCGCAGGCAGACGCACGTCGAGCTCCGATGCGCCCGCGAGATCGCGGTAGTGGGCGAAGAGAAGCAGTCGAATGGTCATGGGTACTGAAACATGGACGAAACGGGGGCGCGAAGGCAACACGCCTCGCGCCCGCGATCGATCAGAAGACCGGTCCAAAGGGCGGGCCGCTGGTGTCGGGCGGGGGGACGTCACCGGGGCCGAATCCGCCGCCGGGGCCGGGACCCCGGCCCTGGCGCATGCGCATGACCCGGTCGTTGAAGCGGGCGCGCAGGGCCATGAACTCCGCCTGCTGCCGCGGCGACAGAATGCGGGCGAGCTCCTGGTTCTCCTGCTTCCACAGGTCCATCTCCCTGGCGCGGAGGGACCCGAGCTCGTCGAGGAGCGTGTGGAAGTCGGCGTCCGTAGCGTCCGAGCCCGGCTGGAGCGCCGTGGCGAGGCGACGGCGCACTTCCGCCGCCTCCCGTGCCATGTCCATGCGCTTCTGTGCCGTCGCGAGCACGATGGCGTTCAGGCGGCGGCTCGCGCTCTCGTCCAGCCCGAGCTGACCGGCGGCCAGCGTGCTGAAGCGCTGCAGCACCTGCTGTTCCAGGCGCTCGCGGCCGCGCGCGGATCCGTGCATCGGCCCTTCCTGCGCGAGCCCCCCGGACGGCACGCCGGCGAGGACGGCGAGGACGAGAAGTCCATACCGAAGCCTCATGAGCCCATCTCCTTCAGAAGCGTCTGGAGCTGCGCGTCGGACAGGCCGTCGAGCACTGCGCCGCCTGCGACCACGCCCGTGGCGCCGGGCCACTCGGCGAGGGGACTGGAGACGCCGGCGAGGCCGCCATCGTCCAGTACGTCCGCAGCGACCTCGGGAGCAGTCGATGGTGTGGGCTCGGCGGACCGCCGGACCAGTGTGGCGACCCCGACCATCACCACCAGCGACGCGGCGAGGGCAAGGCCCCGGAGGCTCGGCATCCAGGCCGGCCGCCTGCTGCCGCGCTCCCGTCCACCGCTGGCCCGAACGAGGTGCAGCTTCGGCCGGTCGCTGGCGCTGGCGACGTCGCCCGGCTCGATTCGGGGCTCCGGCGCCTCGCCAGCCCGGGACGTCGCGAGCTCCGCCCGCAGCGCGGCCTGTACCCGTGCCGCCAGGCCGGGCGGCGCCGCCGGCGCGGCCGCGAGCACGCGCCAGACGAGAGCGGCCTCGTGGCGGCAATCGGGGCACGCGGAGAGGTGCCGCTCGAGCGCTGCCCGATCGGTCTCCCCCAGCTCCCCGCGCCGTGCGGTCGGGAGCCAGTCCCTTGCCTGTTCGCAGCCGATTCCGTTCATCCCAGCAGCTCCCTGAGACGCTTGATCCCATGATGATAGTTCACGCGAGCCGACGCCTCCGTCGAGTCGATCACCTCTCCGATCTCCCGGTGGCTCAGTCCCTGGTAGATGCGCAGCGACACGGCCATCCTCTGCTTCTCCGGAAGCTCCGCCAGCGCGAGCTCGATCCGCGCCGCCTCGCCCCGCAGGACCGCGGCCGCCGCCGGATCCGCCGCCGATTCGTCCACCGCCGGTTCCTCGGGCAGCGGAGACTCGCGCCGGCGTGTGCTCCGGCGGCCCGCCGACCGGGCCGCGTTCGCCGCGACGCGGAGCAGCCATGTCCGGAAGCTCGCCTCGCCCCTGAACGTGTCCAGGGAGCGGAGCACCCGGATCCAGGTCTCCTGCGCGGCATCCTGGGCGGCGTCCCTGTCCGCGAGCACGCGCAGCGCCACCTGGTAGACCGCGTCCAGGTGGCGAGCGACGAGCATGTCGAGCGCGGACGCGTCGCCGTGCCGCGCCCGCCCGACGAGCGCCTCGTCGCTCGCGTCACCCGGGCGCTCCCGCACCACTTCCGTTCGCTCGCTCACCCGTTCATGGGACGTTCTGCGGGCCCAGGACGTTAAAACGCAACGGGCGCCCCTCCCTCACGGGAAGAGGCGCCCGGGGCGCCGCTCGCAGGCCGACGGAGTCAGCCGTCGCCGTTCTCCGACACCTGGACACGGAGGTCCTTCGAGGGCTTGAAGACCGGAACGGCGCGGGACGGCACCTTGACCGGATCGCCCGTACGCGGATTCCTCGCCATGCGGGAGCGCCGCTCCCGGACCTTGAAGGTCCCGAAACCACGGATCTCGATGTGGTTGTGCTCGGAGAGAGCCTTCTTGATGGCGTTCAGAAGCCCGTCCACCACCAGCGCGCAGTCCTTCTTGGTGATGCCCGGCCCGATTGCATCCGCAACCTGCTCGACGAGATCCGCCTTGGTCATGGTTGTTCCTCCAACGCCCTTCGTTTCTGGAGATACGACAAGCGCGGCCGTCGTCCGTGGCACGGACGTCCCGCCTTCATCCTGCGCGGCCGCGTCGTTGCGGAGCTCTTCTGGCTGGATGGATCGCGGGTCGGGCGCTCGCCCGAAAAAACCGCTCGCGTCGGCGAACTCGTTATCCGTAAACGCGATAGGCCTCGTACGTTAACGCCCGCCTCGATTCCGCGTCAAGAGTTCTGAACCGCCGGCTGCCGCCGGCTGGCCATCGCATCCACGAAGCGGTCGAAGAGGTAGCGCGAATCATGAGGGCCGGGAGCCGACTCGGGGTGGTACTGCACGCTGAACAGCGGCAGCTCCCGATGCTCGATGCCCTCCACGGTGCCGTCGTTCAGGTTGACGTGGGTTACCCGGAGGTCGGGAGCGCCCGGCACGGCGTCGCCCTCCCCGCCCCGCACGGCGAAGCCGTGATTCTGGGACGTGATCTCGACCTCGCCGGTCTCGAGCCGACGGACGGGGTGATTGGCCCCGCGGTGCCCGTACAGGAGCTTGTACGTCTCGGCTCCGAAGGCGCGGCCGAGGAGCTGGTGCCCGAGGCAGATCCCGAAGATGGGGATGCCGCGATCGGCGGCTTCGCGAATGGCGTCCAGGGCCGGCTCGACGGCGTCGGGATCGCCGGGCCCGTTGGACAGGAAGATGCCATCGGGATCCAGATCGAGGGCCGCCTCGACCGGCGTCGCGGCGGGTACGACGGTGACGCGGCAGCCGCGCTCGGCGAGCAGGCGGGGCGAATGGCCCTTCACCCCGAAGTCCCACGCGACGACGTGGAACCGCTCCTCTCCCACGGCCGGGACCTCGTACGACTCCTCGGTGCTCACGTCCCCGGTGAGGTCGAGGTGCTCCATGCGGGGGTGCGCCTCGATCGCCTTCCGAACCTCTTCTTCCGACACGTCCGCGGTGGCAATGGCCCCGCGCATGGCGCCCGCCGATCGAATGTGCCGCGTGAGTGCGCGCGTGTCGACCTCGGAGATGGCCACCACGCCGCTCCGGTCGAGGTAGCCCTGCAGCGACTCGGTGCCGCGCCAGCCGGTCCACGTCGGCGATACCTCCCGCACGACGAAGCCGGCGACCTGCGTGCCCTTCGACTCCTCGTCGCCGGCGTTCACGCCGTAGTTGCCGATGAGCGGGTACGTCATCGTGACGATCTGGCCGGCGTAGGATGGGTCCGTGAGGACCTCCTGGTAGCCGGTCATGGACGTGTTGAAGACGACCTCGCCGACGGCGACGCCGCTGGCGCCCACTGCGACGCCTTCGAAGCGGCGGCCGTCCTCGAGAAGGAGGTATGCGGGTTCGGGCATTCGGGATCGGGTGCGGGTTGGGGTCGCGGCAAGCTAGAGGGATCGGGGGGATGCGGCAAGGCTGAGGCTGAGGCTGAGGCTGAGGCTGAGGCTGAGGCTGAGGCTGAGGCTGGGGCTGGGGCTGGGGCTGGGTGTCGGGTCCGGGTGTGGTTTTCCGCTCGTCGTGTGGGAGGCGGGACCGTCTCCCGGCGCGGCGTGGCGGCCGGAACCGCGAGCCGTGGCTCCATCCACCCGATCCCGGAGGTCGAGATGCACGAGTTCCCACGGGCCGGCACGTCCTGCGCCCGCGGCGTCGGAGCGCTGCTGATCCTCTTCACGCTGGCCGGCTGCGCGGACGAACCCGCGGGGCCCGCAACAGCCCCCATGTCCCCCCGCCTTCCGGCCTTCGCGGGGGACGTCGTTCCGGTTACGACCGACCTCACCTCGACCACGGGCGTTCCCATGGCGTCGCTGTCCGGCACGGCAGCGCCGAAGTGGAGGCCGGAGGCCATCAATGCGAGCAATTGGGTGACGGGGACGCAGACCTTGTTGGGTCACGCCGTCCTCTGGCGCGGCGGCGATCCGGAGATCCTTCCGCCTCCAGAATCGGTCACGGGCGCGGGCCTGGAGGGGCTCGGGATCAACGACGCCGGCATTGTCGTCGGACGGGCCACTCCGCTGTACTACCAGCCTTTCATGTGGGACCCCACGACGAACACCACCACGCTGCTTCCGTACCCGGAAGACGCGCTGGCAGGCGCAATCATCGGTGCCGAGGACGTCGATGACGACGGAAACGTGCTGGTGGAGTACAGCAACAAGGGTTCGACCTGCTCCCCGGTCGGGGACGCGGCGCTCTACAAGCTGCCTTCGGGCCCCTATACGTATCTCGACTACGGACCCGACTGTTCGACGGGCGTCGTGGGCCGGGCGATCGACGGCGGAACGGTGATCGGATGGCTGAGCAGCTCCCAGGGCTCCTTCCTCTGGAGTGGTGGAGTCTTCACCGTTGGGGAGCAATGGAATCCCGCGGACCTCGCCATCGACGGGAATTACGCCGCTGGTCTGGCGGACGTCGGAACGGGTGGACGCGTTCCGGTCCGGAAGGTTCTCGGAGGATCGTTCGAGCCTCTGCCGCTTCCGGATGGCGCGTCCTCGGCCGTGGTCTCCGCCGTCAACCGCCTGGGCTGGGTCGTGGGCCATGTGACAACGCCGGACGGAACGCACGCCTACCTGTGGAAGACGCCAACCGAGGGCATCGATCTCGGCACTCTCGAGGGCGACGTCTACAGCAGGGCCACGGATGTCAACGACGCCGGCTACATCGTGGGAACCTCGAAGTCCAGTGCCGGATCGTCCTACGACAATCCCGTGGTCTGGTACGTCGACCCGTCGGCCGGCACAACCCCAAGCGCCGATCTCCAGGTGACGCTCACGGAGACCTCGACCGGACCGTACGTGACCGGCGACGAGGTGTCGTACACGGCCCACGTCCTGAATCTCGGCGGCGACCCCGTCGAAGCGACGCTCACGGTCACGCCGGAGTTCATCCACCAGGGCTCGGAGTGGGGCACGTTCGACACGGGCGACGGCATCATCAACGGGGTGTTCTCGCTGCCGATCGGAGCCCTCGCCGAGAGCGAGAGCGTCGAAGTGCCGTTCACGATCGTCTACGACGGCTTCGGAACCCATGGCCTGAGCGCGGCCGTCGACGGTGACTACGACGAGACGAACGCGGACGACAATTCCGCGAGCCTCACGACGAGTGTCGACCTGGATCTCTCTGCCGCCGGCCTTCAGGGGGGTGCGCTGGACCTTCCCGCCGCGGCCATCTCGGACGGGCTGCCGCTGACCATCTTCGGGCTGCGCGTTCCCGCCAGCCTGATCGCCGGGCATCCGGGGCCGGTCTTCTACCCCTCCGCGCTCACGCCTTCGACGCTGGTCTCGGTCTCCGGAGGCGGAATCGATGCAGACGACGCGAACTTCGACGCGAGCGATGGCAGCGACTTCCGTCCACGCCCGAAGACGCTCCCGGCGAGCTATGCACCGGCGCCGGACGCGACGATCGCGTCCCTGCTCGTCGCAACGCAGCCCGAATGGTTGGCCGGTCACGTGCAGTTCCCCATGCTCGACGGTGCGAGCAAACACGACCGCATCATCGTCCTTCGCGGAAAGACGCACCTCAAGGTCATCAGCGCAGGTGACGTTCCGATCGGCGTGGACGCGTCGGAAACGACGGACGGCCTGGTAGTCACGGGCGAGGGAACGGGCGCGACCGACGCCCAGCTCGCGATGTGCGACGCGACCAGCTTCAACGTCCACGCGGGCGGCGGCGACAAGGCGGATCTGCTGTGCGGCTCGCTGACGACGACCGTCCTCGAGGGCGACGTGAGCATCACCCTCTCCGACGGAACCCAGGTGGACGTCCCGGCGGGGGCGACGGCGTACATCGAGGCCGCCGTCGGCGGCGGCTACACGGTGAACGCCCGAACCGGCACGATCAGCGTCAGCTCCGGAGGCCAGACGATCGAGGTGCCCGAGGGAGACGACGTGCACGTTCCGTTGATCACGGGCGAGCTCGAAGGGTGCGGGCACGGCTTCTGGAAGAACCACGATGATCCCGCCCGGTTTCCGGCGGCGTGGCCGCTCACGGGATACGCTCCGGACCAGCGTCTGGAGGACGAGAACGTATTCGGCGTCGACGTCGGAAGTCCGGACCTCACCCTGGAGGAAGCATTGAAGGCCCGTGGCGGCGGCATGAACGCACTCCTTCGTGAGGCGGTGGCTGCACTGCTGAACGCGTCCCACCCGCACATCAACTACGGCATGTACGGTTCGGAGGTGATCTCGCGCTTCGCGACTGCCGTCTCGCAGGGGGACTACGAGGCGACGAAGAACACCTTCGAGGAGCTCAACCAGAACTCGTGCCCGATCAACGGGAAGTGAGTTCGACGTTCCGGTAGCTGCGTCCCTTCCGGCCGGCGAGTTGCGGATTTCGCGCTCGTCGGCCGGGGGGACTGCCGGACGGTTCCGGCGCCCGCTTGCACGCCGGCGGACTCGCCGCGAGCTTCGGGGCCATGGCTGACCTCATCTACATCTACGCCGACGAATCCTGCCTGGGAAACCAGTTCACGGACCGCGACTCACCCGGAGGCGCGGGGGTCCTCTACGAGCTCTGGCGCGGCGGGACCTGGGAGCGTAAGGACCTGTGGCTGAGCGCGGCGGGCACCACGAACAACCGCATGGCGCTGGCGGGCGCGGCGGCGGCGCTGGACGCGCTGAAGCGGCCGTGCGACGTCGTCTTCACCTCCGACTCCCAATACCTGGTGAAGGGCATGCGGGAGTGGGTACCGGGCTGGGTTCGCAGGAACTGGAAGCGGAAGTCGGGGCCCGTCGAGAACATGGAGATGTGGAAGGAGCTGCTGCGGGCGGCGCGGCGCCATCGCATCGACTGGCGATGGGTGAAGGGCCACGCGGGGCACCCGCAGAACGAGTACGCCAACGACCTCGCGGTGAAGGCCGCCAAGGACCAGACCGCGTCCGCCGGAACGGTCGCGTCCGGTTTCGGGGAGTGGCTGGAGGCAGAGCGGGAGAAGGACCGCTACTGGGACTTCATCGAGCACGCTCCGCCGGACGACGAGACGGTCTTCCGGCCCGTGCCGGTTCCCGGGCGCGGGTAGAGGCGCGTCGTATTCCTCGCACCCTCCGCGGGCTGGGCCCCGTCCGCCGGCCCTGCACCATCCCTCACGTCGCCGCTCGCACGCTCCGCTCGAAGACGGCTCCGAACGCGTCTGCCGCGTGCGTCGCCACGTCGTCGATCCCCACGACCCTGCCGAGGAGACGGGAAACCGACGTGACGCCGTACTCCCGGATCCCGCACGGCACGATGGCGTCGAAGAAGTCGAGGTTGGTCGACACGTTCAGCGCGAAGCCGTGGGACGTGATCCAGCCGCTGGAGACGCGCACGCCGATGGCGGCGATCTTCTCGTCGCCCACCCACACGCCGGTGAGTCCCTCCTTGCGGCTGCCCTCGATGCCGAACGGAGCGAGGGCGCGGATGAGCGACTCCTCGATGTCGCGGACGTAGCGGTGCAGATCCTTGCGATCGGGCTTGAGATCGAGAATGGGATAGCCGACGAGCTGACCCGGGCCGTGGTAGGTCACGTCCCCGCCCCGCCCCGTCTCGAAGAGCTCGATGCCCAGGAGACGTCGCTCGGCGGCGTCGAGGAGGACGTTCTCCTCGTGGGACGACGTGCCGAGGGTGATCACGTGCGGGTGCTCGAGCAGAAAGAGCGTGTCGGGCACCTCGCCGGCGCGGCGCCGGCGGACGTGGTCCTCCTGGATGCAAAGGGCCTCGGCGTAGGAAACGGTGTCGAGCCGCCGGATCACCAGGTCGCGCATTCGCCTCCGGGCGACGTCGCCTACGCCGTCTCCTCCGGGAAGTTCTGCACGTACTCCTTCAGCCGCGCCAGGAAGCGGGCGGCGTCCGCGCCGTCCACGATCCGGTGGTCGTAGCCCAGGCTGAACAGGGAGCGCTTGCGCACGACGATGGCGTCGGTGCCGTCGACCTCCATGACGACCGGGCGCTTCTCGATCGCGCCGGTGCCCAGGATGGCGGACGTGCCCTCCGGGATGACCGGCATGCCGACCATCGTGCCCAGGACGCCGGGGTTCGTGATCGAGAAGGTCGCGCCCATGACTTCCTCGGGCTTGAGCTTGCGCTCGCGGGCCCGCGCGGCCAGGTCGTTGATGCGCTTCGCGACGCCGACCAGCGTGAGCTCGTCGGCGTTGCGCACCACCGGCACGATGAGGCCCGGGTTCAGGTCCACCGCCATGCCGATGTTGATGTCGCCGCGGTACAGCAGATTGTCCCCGGAAACGGTGGCGTTCACCATCGGGAACTCCTGCAGGACGCGGGCGCACGCGAAGGCGACGAACGCGGTGTAGCTGACCTTTGCGCCGTTCTCCTCCCAGCGCTTCTTGTTCGCCTTGCGGATGCGGTCGACGCGCTCGAAGTCGATCTCGATGAAGCTGTGGACGTGGGGCGCGATGCGCTTGGCCCGGACCATGTGATCGGCCGTGAGCTTGCGGATGCGGCTCATGGGCTCGATCCGGTCGTGCTCCCGCGCCGGGAACTCCGGGTGGTGCACGCTGCCGTAGAAGATCTCCCAGAAGCGATCCTCTGAGAGGGCTTCGCCGGCTTCGCCGGCTTCGCCAGGCTGAGGCTTAGGCTGAGGCTTAGGCTGAGGCTGTACTGCGGGCTCGGGTGCGGCCTTTGCGGCCGCGGCGGGGCTCGCCTCGGGCTCGGCGCCGCGCTGGTCGATGAAGGACAGGATGTCCTGCTTCGTCACGCGGCCGGCGTGGCCGGTGCCCTCGACCTGGCCGATGTCGACGTCGTGCTCGGAGGCGATGCGCCGGACCAGCGGCGTGGAGCGACGACGCAGCCGCTCCTCGGCCGTCTCGCGCCCGTTGCCGCCCGAAGCCGCAGCGGCGCCCGCGCCGCCCGCGCCGCCCGGCCCCTCGCCGGCACCCGCCGCGATGCCCGACGGTGCCGCAGCCCCGGAGGATGCCGCAGCCCCCGCACGCGCGGCGGCCGGCCTGCCTCAGCCTCAGCCTCAGCCTCAGCCTCAGCCTCAGCCTCAGCCTCAGCCTCAGCCTCAGCCTCAGCCTCAGCCTCAGCCTCAGCCTCAGCCTTGCCGCCGCCAGCGGCGGCGGCATCCGTCTCGATGTAGGCGACGATCGTGCCGACCTCCACCGTCTCGCCTTCGGAGACGACGACCTCCGTCAGGGTCCCGGCGGCGGGGGCGGGGATCTCCGCGTCGACCTTGTCGGTGGAGATCTCGAGGATCGGCTCGTCGCGCTCGACGGTGTCGCCGACCTGCTTCAGCCACTTGGAAACGGTGCCCTCCGCGATGGACTCGCCCATCTGCGGCATGGGGACTTCGATCTTCGCCATCTCAGACTCCGACGTGTGTCAGGGAGCGGTGCAATTCAGTAGCGCGCCAGGTAGCGGCACGCGGTCACGATGTCGTCCGGCTGGGGGAGGTAGTAATCCTCCAGCGGGGGCGAGTACGGCACGGGCGTGTCGATGGCCGTAACGCGGAGTGGCGGCGCGTCGAGCCACTCGAAGGCCTTCTCGTTGATGCGCATGGCGATCTCGCCGGCGATGCCGCCCGTGCGGGTGTCCTCGTGGACGACGAGGACGCGGTTCGTCTTCTTCACGGACTCGACGACGGCGTCCTCGTCCATGGGGAGCAGCGTGCGGAGGTCGACGATCTCGACGGAGATGCCGTCCTCCTCGGCCAGCCGCTCGGCGGCCTTCCCGCTCTCGTGGACCATGGCGCCGTACGTGACGATGGTGACGTCCGAGCCCTCCCGGTGGACGCGCGCCTCACCGAGCGGGACGACGTAGTCTTCCTTCGGCAGCGTCTCGCGCAGCGCCGGCATCCGGTACAGCCGCTTGTGCTCGAAGAAGAGCACCGGGTCGTCGTCCCGGATGGCGGCCTTCAGCAGGCCCTTCGCGTCCCGGGCGGTGGACGGATAGACGATCTTCAGGCCGGGCGTGTGGAAGAACGCCATCTCCGGATTCTGCGAGTGGAACGGCCCGCCACGCACGCCGCCGCCGACGGGGCCGCGGACGACCATCGGGAGCGGTCCCGCGCCCCGCCAGCGGGAGGTGGCGATGTAATTGGTCAGCGGCTCGTAGGCGCAGGAGACGAAGTCCATGAACTGCATCTCCACCACCGGGCGGAGCCCCATGTGGGCGGACCCTGCGGCGGCGCCGGTGAAGCCGGCCTCGCTGATCGGCGTGTCGATCACGCGGTCCCCGCCGAAGCGGCCGAGGAAACCGTCCGTGACCTTGAACGCGCCGCCGTACACGCCGATGTCCTCACCCATGAGGTAGACGCGGTCGTCCCGCTCCATCTCTTCCCAGAGGGCCTCGCGGATCGCCTCCAGCAGGGTGACGGGCTTCCCTTCCTCGGTCTGCCGGACGTGCTCCGGCTTCTCCGTCGCCTGCTGCTTCGTCTGCTGTTCCTGTGTGGCGCTCGCCATCTGCCTCAGGCCTCGTGCGGATCGGGGGAGCCAAGCCGCGTCCAGGGGGCGCGGGTCGGCCGGTCTGCGTAGACGTCGTGCAGCGCCGTCTCCGGCTCGGGCATGGCCGAGGCCTCGGCGGCGTCGCGGGCCGCGTCGACGACCTCGCGCACGCTGGCGTCGATGGCGTCGAGGCCCGCGTCGTCGGACCAGCCTTCTTCCAATATGCGACGGCGGTAGCGGTCGACGGGGTCCTTCGCCTCCCATTCCTCGATTTCGCCCGGAGGCACGTAGGCCTGGCCGTCGTGTTCGGCGTGCCCCTTCCGGCGGTACGTCAGCACCTCCAGGAGGGAGGGCCCTGCCCCGGATCGGGCACGCTCGACCGCCCGCTTCGTCATGGCATGAACCGCCAGAACGTCGTTGCCGTCGCAGCGCTCCGCCGCCACGCCGTAGCCGGGCCCTTTGTCGATGAAGCGCTTCGCGGCCGTCTGCTTCGACGTGGGCGTCGAGTACGCGTAATGGTTGTTCTCCACGATGACGACCAGCGGCGCGCGCCGGACCGCCGCCAGGTTCAGACCCTCGTGGAAGGCGCCGGTGGAGGTCATGCCGTCCCCCGAGTACACCAGCGCGACCCGGTCCTCGCCCTTCCGCTGGAACGACATCGCGACACCGCACATCACCTCGATCATGACGCCGAGGTGGGAGATGAGGCCGATGAAACCGCGGTCGTAATCCCAGAAGTGGACGTTCTGCTCGCGCCCCTGCGTCGGCGAGTCGCCCTTCGCCATGTACTGCCGCATGACGTCCGCCGCGTCCGCGCCCATGAGCAGCAGCGCGCCGAGATTGCGGATGCCGGGGGAGATCACGTCACCCGTGCCGTCGCTGCGGCGACGGAGGGCGTAGGCGGAGCCCACGGCTCCGGCCTCCTGGCCGAGGGAGCGGTAGAGGCCGCCGATCACCTTGTTCTGCCGGTACAGGTTCGTGAGCGTCTGCTCGACCTGGCGGGTGAGCTGCAGCCAGCGGTACAGCTCGACGAGCTGTTCCCTCTCCAGCTCCGTTCCCGCGGGATCCTGCGTGGCCGTTGAAGCCGCTTCTGCCATTCCCCCTCTGGGTCGAATGCGCTCCGTCGCCGCCTGTGCGGCCGGGTTCGTCGTCCACCTCCGCGCGCACGCACGGTCCGGGCCGGCACGGGCGCGAGAACCTCGTCATTGTGCGGTTTTCCACCCCGCGTCGCAACCCCCGGTCGTGGGGCGTATCCCCACATGAAAACGGGCGCCCCGCCGCTGCGGGACGCCCGTTTCCGATGCCTGCGGTCCGGTCGCCTAGGGCTGCGATCCACCAGGGTTCGTGGACGGGTTCGTGCCCGTCCCGGCCGGCGGCTGGGTAGCCCCACCGGCCGGCGCCTGTGCGCCTTCCGGCTGTGCCCCCTGCGGCTGCGCGCCCTGGTCGGGCGTCACGCCAGGCAGCACCGGCTGCGGCGCCTGCTGCTGCTCCTGCTGGAACTCGTTGCGCAGGATGGACGACGGCTGCTGCGAGCGGCTGGACAGCACGGACAGGGTCAGCGCGAGAATCAGGAAGAGCGCGCCGGTTCCCCAGCTCATGCGGGTCAGCAGCGTCGCCGCCTGGCGGCCGCCGATCAGCGAGTCCGTCCCCATCGGCGCACCCCCGCCCACCGCCGCGAGCCCGCCGCCCTTGCCGGACTGCAGGAGCACCACGCCGACGAGCAGGAACCCGTCGAGGATCATCAATGTCAGCAGAAACCCGAACACCGTTCGACTCCCGGGTGAGATCGTCGAGTCATCAGCCGGTAAAGATCGGGCTTCGCGGCGGGCGTGTCAACGCCGTGCGGCGGCGGCGATGGCGGCGAAGGAGGCCGGATCGAGGCTGGCGCCTCCGACGAGGACGCCGTCGACGCCATCGGCGGCGAGAAGATCGACGGCATTGTCGGGCTTGACCGAGCCGCCATAGAGGATCGGAATCTGCCCCGCCCGATCGTCGGACAGCCGTTCGCGCAGGCGGTCGCGGAGGAGCCGGTGAGCGGCGGAGGCGTCGTCGGGCGTTGCGGTCTCGCCGGTGCCGATGGCCCAGACGGGCTCGTAGGCGAGGGCGAGGTCGGCGTCGCTGCGGCCGGCGGCGGCGTCGAGGATTGCAGCGAGCTGGCGGAGCAGCACCTCCTCGAGGCGTCCGCCGCGGCGCTCCTCGAGCGTTTCGCCCACGCAGGCGACGACGGCGAGGCCCGAATCGAGGGCGGCGGCGGTCTTCCGGCGTACGTCGTCGTCCGTCTCGCCGAAGACGTGACGGCGCTCGGAATGGCCGGTCAGGGCGACTGCGGCACCGGCGTCCCGGGCCATGGGCGCCGAGATCTCCCCGGTGAAGGCGCCGGCGGCCTCCCAGTGCACGTTCTGCACGCCCAGCAGCAGGTCGTCCCGACCGCCGACGGTCTCGACGGCGGCGAGGAACGAGATGGCCGGCGGAAAGAAGAGGATCGTGCCAGCGTCGTCCCGGGCATGGCGCTCGGCGAAGTCCCGCAGGAACGCGCGCGTCTCCGTCGGCCCCTTGTGCATCTTCCAGTTGCCGGCGATGACGGGTGCACGGAGCCGGCGGCCGCGGGCGCTCATCGGTCCTCCCCGGAGTCGAGGGTGGCGACGCCCGGCAAGCTACGCCCCTCGAGGAACTCGAGGGAGGCGCCCCCGCCGGTGGAAACGTGCGTCATGCGATCGGCCACGCCCGCCTCCTCGGCGGCCGCTGCCGTGTCCCCTCCGCCGAGGATGGTCGTGGCGCCGCGGTCGGTGGCGTTCGCCACTGCGCGGGCGAGCGCGAAGGTGCCCTCGGCGAAAGGCGCCAGTTCGAACATGCCGATGGGCCCGTTCCACAGGATCGTGCCGGCGTCGGCGATCTCTTCGCGGAAAAGGGCGACGGAGGCCGGCCCGATGTCGAGGATGGAAGCGTCCGCGGGGACGGCATCCCTCGCGGTCGTCCGGGGTTTCGCGTCCGCGCGGGCCTCCGCGGCGACCACGCAATCGACGGGGAGGACGAGCTTGTCTCCTGCGCGCTCCAGGAGATCGCGGGCCATGTCCACACGGTCGGCCTCAACGAGCGACGTGCCGGTCTCCAGGCCCATGGCCCGGAAGAAGGTGTTCGCCATGGCCCCGCCGATGAGGAGGCGGTCGACCCGTGGGAGCAGATTCTCGATAACGTCGATCTTCCCCGAGATCTTGGCACCGCCGAGGATGGCGACGAAGGGCCGGGCCGGGTCCTCCAGGGCGCCGCCGAGAAAGCGCAGCTCCTTCTCCATGAGGAGCCCGGCGACGGCGCGTCGGCCGCGGTCGCGCATGATCTGTGGTACGCCGGCCGTCGAGGCGTGCGCCCGGTGCGCGGCGCCGAAGGCGTCGTCCACATAGAGGTCGGCCAGGTCGGCCAGGGCTCCGGCGAGCTGCGGATCGTTGTCCTCCTCGCCGGGCAGGAAGCGGAGGTTCTCGAGAAGGATGACGTCACCATCCCCGAGGTTCGCGGCTGCGGAGCGGGCCTTCTCCCCGGCGACGTCCGGCACGAAGGTCACCGGCGCACCGAGCAGCTCCTGCAGCCGCTCCGCCACGGGCCGGAGCGACAGCTCCTCGGAGGGCTTCCCCTTCGGCCGCCCCAGGTGAGAGCAGAGGATGAGGCGCGCCCCGCGCTCGCGCAGATAACGCAGCGTGGGAAGCGTGGCCCGGATCCGCGTATCGTCTCCGACGGCGCCGTTCTCGAGGGGCACGTTGTAGTCCACCCGCACGAGCACACGGCTTCCACGCAGCTCGTCGTCCGCAATGTCCTCGATCGTCAGCTTCCGCATCTCTCCCCTTCGCGCATGAAAAAGGCGGCCCCGGCGCTGGTGCACCGGGGCCGCCTTCCCCGTTCCGAACACGTTCCTACTGAACCGTGGGCTCGCTGGCCACCTGCACCGAGAAGCGCACGGAGTCGGCCCCGCGGGCGGCGACCTCGAGTGGCGTCTCGCAGTAGCTGCACGCGATCACCGTCGACTCGTCGCTGACCGGCAGCTCGATCGAATCGCTGTGGCCGCACACGGGACATCGGTACGTCCCGACGATGCTGTTCGCGGAGTCGGCCATGATACACCTCCCGCCTGGGCTGTCCGTGCGGGCTCGGGGCGCCAGATCCATGCCATGCGAACGCCCGTCGGGAGCGTCGGGATCTCGCGTCATCTCGCCTCGCGCGGCCGCTTCCGTACGGTAATAGCGACGGCTCGAAACCGTCAATCGGGAAACCGCCCGCGTCCGCGGTGATGGGTCCTCATCCGGCATCGGCGACGAAGCCGGCCAGGTCGACGCACCGCAGGGAGTACCCCCACTCGTTGTCGTACCAGGAGACGACCTTCACCATCGTGTCGTCGATGACGAACGTGGACTTGAGATCGACGATGGAACTGGCGGGATGGCCGACGAAGTCGACGCTCACGAGCTCCTCCTCGGTCACCGCCAGGATTCCCTTCAGGTCGCCGGATGCCGCCGCCCGGAACGCGTCGTTCACCGCTTCGACGTCGGTGTCCGACTCCACCTCGGCGGTCAGGTCCACGATGGACACGTCCGGCGTCGGGACGCGCATGGAGAGTCCATCGATCTTTCCCTTCACCCCCGGGATCACGAGCCCCGTCGCCTTCGCGGCCCCCGTGCTCGTCGGGATGATCGACATGGCCGCGGCCCGGGCGCGGCGCAGGTCCTTGTGGGGAAGGTCCAGGAGCTGCTGGTCGTTCGTGTACGAGTGGACCGTGTTCATCACGCCGCGTCTGAAGCCGAAGTTGTCCCTCAGAACCTTCACCACCGGCGCAAGTGCGTTCGTCGTGCAGCTGGCGTTGCTGATGATTCGGTGCGCGTCGGGGTCGAACGCGTCCTCGTTCACGCCCAGGACGATGGTGATGTCCTCGCCCTTCGCCGGCGCCGTGATGATCACCCGACCAGCGCCCGCGTCGATGTGCTTCTGGGCGCTCGCCCGGTCCCGGAAGATGCCCGTCGCCTCGAAGACGATGTCGACCTCCATCTCCTTCCACGGCAGCGCGCCAGGGTCCTTCACGCTGGTGACGCGGATCTCGTCCCCGTCCACGACCAGTCCGTTCTCCGAGACCTCCACCGTGCCCGGATAGCGTCCGTGCACCGAGTCGTAGCGGAGCAGGTGCGCCAGGGTCTCCTTGTCCGTCAGGTCGTTCACGGCGACGAAGTCCAGATCAGCGCCGTGCTTCTTCGCCGCACGCAGTATGTTCCGGCCGATCCGGCCGAATCCGTTGATTGCCACTCGGGTCGGCATATCGCTCCTGTGTCAGATTCCCAGAATCCGCCGCGCGTCCAGCGCGCGGGCGAATGTGAGGACGCTCGTGCAGCGGGCCCCGGCGGCTTCCAGCGCGGCGGCACACTCCAGGGCCGTCGCTCCCGTGGTCATGACGTCGTCCACGAGAAGCACGTGGGCACCGGCGAGGGCCTGGCTCTCAATCGGATCCACCTCGAACGCCCCCGCCACGTTAGCCCGGCGGGCAACCGGCTGCAAGACGGTCTGGCTCCCCCTGCCGGCCGTTCTTCGGAGCATCATGCGTACCTGCCGACCGGTCCGGGCCGCGAATGCCCGGGCCAGAAGCTCCGCCTGGTTGTAGCCCCTCTGCCGGAGACGCACCGCCGGACTCGCCACGGGAACGACCGTGGCGACTTCCGCGTCGACGTCCGTCGGAAGGAGCACGGCCGCCATCCGCTCGGCGAGCTCCTCCGCCAGGCGCCTCCATCCACGGTACTTGAGCTGGTGCACCAGACGGTCCGCCGGAGGGTGCAGCAGCACCGCCGATCGGGCGCAGCGCAGGTAGCCGGGCCACTCGGAGCACTCGGGGCAGCCCTCCGCCGCTCGGGCCGGCGCCGGCAGCGGTGCTCCGCACCGCTCGCACAGCGGAGGCGGCAGAGCCCGGAGACGGGCCAGGCAGGACCCGCACACGAGCCGACGCCCCGACCCGCGGGGGGCAGGGCCGTCGCAGCCGAGACACGCGGGCGCGAAGATCAGGTCGAGGAGACCCGCGCCAAGGGCTCCGGCCCGTCCTCGGATGCCCCCGCCTGGTTCGGGCTCGTCTACGTGCATCCGCGAAGAATCGCCCCGCCGTCGGGGCGAGGGAATGGCGAGACGGGTCGCGGACCTCCGTCCGCGACCCCTCGCTGCCGGGCGGCGGACGACGCCTCGTCCATCCGCCCCGGCTCTGCTTCGGCTCCGGCCCTACTCCTTGCGCCGGATCGCCCTTACCAGGTCGACCTTGTCCATCTTGCTGCGACCCTCGATGTCCAGCTCCTTCGCCCGGTTGTAGAGCTCCTGCTTCGTCCGATCGTCCAGCGAGCGCGACGGGTTGCCCGTGCCCTGGGTCGTCCTGTTCGGCGTCCGGCCCTCCTCGCGACGGTGCTTGTTCACCGTGCGCGCCGCGATCTCCTTCGCGCGATCGGTCGAGCGACCCTCGTCCTTCTCGCTCTTCTTGATGTGCTCGTACATCCGTTCGTCCTTGTTGCTCCAGGCCTCTGGCATGGTACCTCCTGCGCAGGGTTCGACCTCATGTTCTGGTAGAGGTAGAGTCATGCAAGATGTGGGCGCGGCGGAATTTGCGGGTACAGGTCTCCACGAGTCCGCAGGGTGGGGGCGCGCTCGTGGGGGCGCGCTCGTGCGCGCCCGCACGAAGCGCGCCCCCACGCAGGCTACAACTCGGACGTGCAGTGGGCGCAGCGGGTGGCCTTCACGGGGACCTTGAAGAGGCAGAAGGGGCACGTCTTGTCCGTGGGCTCGGCAGGAGCGGCCTCCTCGCGGGCCTTGAGCCGGTTGACGGCCTGGACGACCATGAAGAGGGCCGCGGCGATGATGAAGAAGACGATGATGGTGTTGACGAAGACGCCCCAGTTGATGGTGACGGCGCCGGCGGTCTGGGCCTCCGCGAGGGACGGGTAGGGCGGCGGGGTGGAGCCGGGTCGCAGGACGAGGAAGAGGTCGGTCATGTCGCGCCCGTTCAGGAGCAGACCGATGGGGGGCATGAAGATGTCGTCGACCAGGGACTTGGCGATGGCGCCGAAGGCAGCGCCGATGGCGATGCCGATGGCCATGTCGACCACGTTTCCGCGAGCGACGAACTTCTTGAATTCCTCGAACATGGGATCCTCGGGGTTCAGGGATACGGCAGGGCCGCCCTCATGGCGAGGGTCGGGGGGGCGTGACCGGTCCACCGCCGGAAGGCGGCGGCGGCCTGGTGAAGCAGCATCGTACTTCCATCGGCGGCGGCGAGTCCGCGGGCCCGTGCGGCGCGGGTGAAGGGAGTGCCACCGGGAGCGTAGACGAGGTCGAGCACGGCGCAGCCGTCCGGGATTCGGCTCGGATCCCGGGGCAGTGGGTCGTCCGGGCGGAGCCCGAGGGACGTGGCGTTGACGACCAGGTTCCAGGACGCTGCTGAAGCCCGGGCGTCGGTGTCCGTGTCCGGGGCGTCGGTGTCCGTGTCCGGGGCGCGCGGACACCCGTCGTCCAGGACGCGGATGCGGTCGGCCGCGTCGGCGAAGCGGGCCCGTAGGGCGCGGGCCCTCGCCGGTGTGCGATTGAGAATGGAGATCTCGCCGGCCCCACCGTCCACGAGTGCGCAAAGCGCGGCGGCGGCGGCTCCGCCGGCGCCCAGGAGCAGGACGCGGGCGCCCTCGACGGCGACGCCCAGCTCGACGGCGGCGGCGGCGAAGCCTTCCACGTCCGTGTTGTCGCCGCTCAGGCCGTGCTCATCGGCCCAGAACGTGTTGCAGGCGCCGGTGCGCCGCACGGCGTCGCTCGCCCGATCGAGGTGTGCGGCGGCCGCAGCCTTGTGGGGAACGGTCACGTTGCCGCCGCCGCCGGCGAAGGCGAGTCCGCGCATGAGGCCGCCGAGGGCCCCGGCGTCGCAGCGGAGCGCGACGTAGACCGCGTCGATGCCGGCTGCGGTGAACGCCGCGTTGTGCAGCGCCGGCGACAGCGAGTGGCCGACGGGATCGCCGAGCACGGCGAAGGTCCGGGTTGTCGCGGAAATCAAGGCTTCACGGCGCGAGGATGGGCTCGAGGCGGCGGAGCACGCCGTCGACGGCCACGCGGAGGCGGTCGAAGGTCTGGCGGTACGCGGTCTCGTCCCCGCCGAACGGGTCCGGGACGCTGTCGCCGTCGCCCTCCACGAACTCGGTGATGAGGGCCGCCTTGTCGGCGCCGCCCAGGTCCGCCACTGCCCAGAGGTGGGCCGGGCTCATCACCAGGATCAGGTCGGCCCATTCGACGAGGGCGGCGTCGAGAGGGCGGCTGCTGTGCTCGGCCAGATCCACGCCGTAGGCGGCGGCTACCCGGACGGCCTCCTCGCTCGCAGGGGCGCCGGTGACGGCGGAGGAGCCGGCCGAGCAGACGTCCACGTTCGACCAGCCCCGCTGCTCCACGGCGGCGCGGGCGATGGCCGCCGCCATCGGGCTCCGGCACGTGTTGCCCGTGCACACGAAGAGCAGGTTGAAGGTCGTCGGGTGTTCAGACATCGATGTCGGCCACCACCTGCCGGAGTTCGTGGTTCGGAAGTGCCCCGCTTCGGAGGACGCGGGGCCGCTGCGGTGTGCAATCGACCACGGTCGACGGCGCCGACGGCGGCAGCGGGCCCCCGTCCAGGACGAGCACGTCGCAACGGACCGGCCGCGCGGCCAGCATCGCGCGTGCCGCAGCGGCGGCCTCGTCGCCGGTCCGCGCCGGCCGCTCGCCGGGCCGGTTCGCGCTCGTGGACGTGACGGGACCGCCCATCGCGTCGATGATCGCCGCCACCAGCGGGTGGGGCGACGCACGCACGCCGACGCCGCCACCCGGGCCGATCAGCTCCGGGGGCACCGTCACGCCCGCCACGCTGGCGCCGTCCGCCGCGCGGAGGACGAGGGTCAGCGGGCCCGGCCAGAACGTTGCGGCGAGGGCGCGTGCAGCGGGCGTCCACTCCAGCGCATCCGCCTGAGCCGGCTCCTTCACCAGGAGAAGGAAAGGTTTGTCCGGCTCCCTTCCTTTCAGCGTCGCGAGACGCTGCAGTGCGTCGGTGCGCACGGCGCACCCGAATCCATAGACGGTTTCCGTCGGATACACCAGTATGCCGCCGCTCCGAAGCACGTCCGCCGCGGCGTCGGCGGCCGCGCGGCGCGAGACGTCGGCGAGCCGCAGCACGCGCAGGCGCTCAGACGTCACGTCCACTCCGGGTGCGGCGGGCGAGAAGCGCCTCCGCCACCACCACGTCCGCGGGCCGGGTCACCTTCAGGTTGTCCGGCGATCCCTCCACCACGCGCACCTCACCGCCGTACGCCTCGACCACCCCGGCATCGTCGGTGGCGGACAGGCCGTCGGCGGCAGCGCGTCGGTAGGCGTCGACCACCATCGCGCGGGGGAAGGCCTGCGGCGTCTGCGCCCGCCACAGCAGGCGCCGGTCCGGCGTGCCCGTGACGCGCCCGTGCTCGTCGACTTCCTTGACCGTATCGGAGAGCGGGATGGCGGCGACGGCGCCGTAGCCCTCGGCGGCGGCCGAGATGCAGCGGTCCAGCACCGCCGCGGAGAGGAGCGGACGGGCGGCGTCGTGGACGACCACGATTTCCGCCTCCTCGGGCACCGCCCCGAGGGCCTGGCGGACGGAGTCGCCCCGCTCGTCGCCGCCGGAGACGAACCGGAGTCGGGGATCGAGGCCGGCCAGCCACGGGGGCGGCGCGGCGGCGTCGCCCGGAGGAAGCGCGATGACCACCCACTCGACGCGGGCGTCGGCAAGCAAAGGGCGAAGCGACCGGAGCAGGAGGGGCTCGCCCGCGAGGACTACATACTGCTTCGGCACGCCGCCGCCGAGTCGGCGACCGCTGCCGCCGGCGGGCACGACGGCGGCCACGCGGGGGGGTCGCCGGGCGCCGGGCTCAGCGGCCAAGCGCGACCTCCAGCAGGCGTGCGACGTTGGGCACCGCAACGATCTCGAGGTCGCCCGTATCCCGTGCGGAGGAGCGGGCCGGCACGAAGGCCCGGCGGAAGCCCATGCGCCGCGCCTCGGCCAGGCGGCGCTCGAGGCGGCCGACGGCGCGCAGCTCACCGCCCAGGCCGACCTCCCCCACGAACGCGGCGTCGGCGGGCACTTCCCGGTCGAACACGCTGGAGGCGAGGGCGACGACGACGGCGAGATCGCCGGCGGTCTCGACGATCCGGACCCCGCCGACCACGTTCAGGAAGACGTCCAGCTCGCCGAATCGGAGCCCGGCGCGCTTCTCGAGGACCGCCAGGAGCAGGGCGAGGCGCTGGCGGTCGAAGCCGGTCACGGCCCGCTGCGGTGCGCCGTACGAGGCTTTCGTACACAGAGCCTGGACCTCCACGAGGAGCGGACGGCTGCCCTCCATCGTCGCCAGCACGGCGCTGCCGCTCACCCCCGTCGAGCGCTCGCCGAGGAACAGCTCGGACGGGTTCGGGACGGGCACCAGCCCCTCGGGCAGCATCCGGAAGACGCCGATCTCGTCAACCCCGCCGAAACGGTTCTTCGTGGCACGCAGGACGCGGTGCTCCACGCCCTCCGCCCCCTCGAAGTAGAGCACCGTGTCGACGATGTGCTCGAGCGTCCTGGGACCCGCGACGCTGCCGCCCTTCGTGACGTGGCCGACCAGGAAAACGGCGACGCCCTTCTCCTTGGCCACGCGCTGCAGCCGGGCGGCGCACTCGCGTACCTGACCGACGTTGCCAGGCGCGCCCTCGAGCTCCTCGGTGTACGTGGTCTGGATGGAGTCCACGACCAGGACGTCGGGCGCGTCGTCCTCCACGCGCCGGAGGACGGAGCCGAGCTCCGTCTCTCCAAGGAAGACGACGTCGCCGGCCCCCGCCCCGAGGCGGTCCGCCCGCAGGCGCACCTGGGCCGCGCTCTCCTCTCCGGACACGTAGAGCGTCGAGCGGCCGCTGGCCTGGAGTCGGGCGGCGACCTGGAGCAGAAGCGTGCTCTTGCCGATCCCCGGCTCGCCGCCGATGAGCACGAGCGAGCCGGGCACGATCCCGCCGCCGAGCACGAAGTCGAGCTCGTCGACGCCCGTGGCCCAGCGCGCCGTGTCGCCGCCGGACACGTCGGCAAGACGCACCGGTGCGGCGTCGCCGCGCCGGGAGGGCCCGGCCCCGCCCGTGGCCGCGGCAGCGGACCGGCTGCGCTTCGGCGCTGCCGGCTCCTCGACGAGCGTGTTCCACGCCTCGCAGACGGGGCACTGCCCCGCCCATCGCGGCGTCTCGTTGCCGCACTCCGTACAGAAGAAGGTGGTCCGGACCCTGGGCATGGCGACGCCGCCCGCTACGGCTCGTCGCGATGGGAGAACGACTCGAAGCGCGTGCATTCCTTGCGGAAGAACAGCTCGACGACGCCGGTGGGTCCGTTGCGCTGCTTGCCGATGATGAGCTCCGCCCGTCCCTGGAGCTGCTGCTCCTGAGCCTCCGCGGTGCTCAGGTAGTACTCCGGCCGATACAGGAACATCACGAGGTCCGCGTCCTGCTCCAGGGAGCCGGATTCGCGAAGGTCGGAGAGCTGCGGCCGGTGGTCCGCCCGCTGCTCCGGCGCCCGGGAGAGCTGCGAGAGGGCGATGATGGGGGTGTTCAGCTCCTTCGCGAGGCCCTTCAGGCCGCGGCTGATGGCGCTCACCTCCTGCTGCCGGTTCTCGGCGTCCGAGGAGCCCCGCATGAGCTGGATGTAGTCGATGATGATGAGCCCGAGGTCCGGCTGGTCGATCTTGAGGCGGCGGGCCTTGGCGCGCATCTCCAGGACCCCGAGCACGCCGGAGTCGTCGATCCAGATCGGCGCCGTGTTGAGATGCCCGGCCGCCTGGGCCAGGCGGACGTAGTCGTCGTCGGTGAGCCGGCCGCGGAGGAGGTGCCCGAGGTCCACGATCGCCTCGGCGCACAGCATGCGCTGCACGAGCTGCTCCTTCGACATCTCCAGCGAGAACACGGCGACGGGCGTCTGCGTCGAGATCGCGGCGTGGAGCGCGTAGCCCAGCGTCATCGCCGTCTTCCCCATGGACGGCCGGGCCGCCAGGATGACGAGGTCTCCCTTCTGGAAGCCGCCCGTCATCTCGTCCAGGTCCGGGAAGCCGGTGCCCACGCCGGTGATCCCTCCGGCCGCCGCCTGGATCTGCTCGATCCGCTCGAACGTGGGATAGAGGATCTTCTTGATCCAGACGAAGCCCTCCCGGTCGTGGGACTGCGCGACCTGGAAGATCTTCTGCTCGGCGGCGTCCAGCAGCTCCTCGACGGACCGCTCGCCCGGGTCGTACGCCTCCCGGATGACCTGCGACGATGCGTCGATGAGGCGCCGGACCAGCGCCCGTTCACGGACGATCTTCGCGTGGTACTCGAGGTTGGCGGCCGTGGGCACGGCGTCCAGCAGCTCGGCGATGTACGCCGTGCCGCCCACCGACTGCAGCTCGTCCGTCTTCGTGAGCTCCTCGCTCACCGTGACCGGATCGATCACCTCGCCCCGCTGGAACAGCCGGGCCATGCACCGGAAGATCCGCCGGTTCGCCTCCCGGTAGAACATCGTGTCGTCCACGACCTCGATGGCGCGGGCGACCGCGTCCCCGTCGATGAGCATGCCTCCGAGCACGCTCACCTCGGCTTCCGGTGCGTAGGGCGGCTGTCGATCCGGGGCGGATACGGCGGCCGCGGCGTTACTTCCGATCATCGTAGACACGTCTGAGCAGCTGGAAGTCCTCCCATGCGGCCCGCACCGCCTGCGGGCTGCGCAGCAGGTACGCAGGATGATAGGTGGCGACGACGGGCACGCCTCCGGACTCGCGGACCTGTCCGCGCATCCGGCCCATCGCCTCCTCGCTTCCGAACAGGAACTGGCCGGCGAATCGACCCACCGCCAGGAGCACCGTCGGCCCGATGAGCTCGATCTGTGAACGCAGGTACGGCGTGCAGGAGGCCACCTCGTCCGGGCGCGGGTCCCGGTTCTGCGGCGGTCGGCACTTCAGCACGTTGCAGATATAGACCCGCTCGCGCGGAAAGCCAACGCTGAGGAGCAGCAGGTCCAGCAGGCGCCCCGCCGGGCCTACGAATGGACGGCCGGTCCGGTCCTCCTCTCCGCCCGGCGCCTCCCCGACCACCATCACGTCCGCGTGCGCGCTCCCCTCGCCGAACACCACCGTCGTGCGCGTTTCGCACAGGCGGCAGCGCGTGCACCCTGCCGCCTCGGCTGCGAGACGGGCGAGGGGCGTCGTGCCCGCCTCCGAGGACGCGCCGACCGCCGCCGCGCGACCGCCCCGCGCGGAGGCGCCGGGCCCCGGATCCGGCGGTGCGCCCACGGCAGCGGCGAACGCGGCCGCCGCCGCGGAGCGGGACCGCGGCGCGTCGCCCGAACCGGACGCGCCCGAACCGGCGGCCGTCGAACCGGATGCGCCCGAAGCCGACTCCGGCGCCGGTGACGCAGCGCCGGACAGCGCGCGGATGGCGTCCTCGGACGACAGCGCGTCCAGCAGCCATTCCTTCTGACCGAGCTCGGCGCGCTGCCGCAGGAATCGACGCAGCAGGGCCCGATCGAGGGTCATACGCGGGACGGCAGCAGCGTCTCGAGGCGGTCGAGAACCGCTTCGGCGACCTCGTCCTTCGAGAGCAGTGGAAGACGCTCCGCCGTGCCGGTGCTGTCCAGCAGGGTGACGCGATTGGTGTCCGTTTCGAACCCCGCCCCCTCCTCGTCCGCCCGGTTCAGCACGATCAGGTCCAGCCCCTTCTCCTGAAGCTTGGCGCGGGCGCTCGCGCTGCCATCACCGGTCTCGAGGGCGAAGCCCACCGTGAGCATCTCGGTCGGCCGGTCGCCCCGCGTCGTGAGGAGAATGTCCGGCGCCTCCTCCAGCTCGATGGAGGGCAGTCCTTCCCGCTTGTGGATCTTGTGGTCCGCCGGGCGGGTCGGGCGGAAGTCGGCGGCCGCCGCGGCCATGACGAGGATGTCCGCGTCGGGGATGGCCCGGCGCACGGCGGACTGCATCTCGTCCGTGGTGGAGACGCGCACGAGGTCCGGCCCGACCGGTGGTGCGAGTTCCGTGGGTCCGGCGACGAGGAGCACGTCCGCGCCCCGCCGCCACGCGGCGGCAGCCAGGGCGAAGCCCATACGGCCGGAGGATCGATTCGAGAGCACACGAACCGCGTCCACGGGCTCGCGGGTCGGGCCGGCGGTCACGACGACGCGGCGGTTGGTGAAGGGCGTGTCGCCCTCGAGTGCGCGGCCCACGTTTTCCACGACGACGTCGGGCTCGACCATGCGCCCCTCCCCCTGGCCCTCCCCGTGGGCCAGGGGTCCACGATCAGGGCCGACGACGGCGTAGCCGATGTCGCGCAGATGGCTCACGTTCGCCTGCGTCTGCGGGTGCGACCACATCCAGTCGTTCATGGCGGGCACGATCACCACGGGCGACCGGGTGGCCAGCAGGATCGCGCCCAGCAGGTCGTCGGAGCGGCCGTGGGCCGCACGAGCCACGAAGTCGGCGGTCGCGGGCGCGACGCAGACGACGTCCGCCTCGCGGGCGAGGCGAATGTGGTCGAGGGCAGCGCCCTCCTGGATGATGTGGCGATGGACGGGCCGTCCGGTGAGGGCCTCGAACGTGACGGGCCCCACGAATTCGAGGGCCGCGCGGGTCGCGACGACGTCGACCGTCGCCCCGAGAAGCGTCAGGTCGCGGGCCACCTGCACCGCCTTGTAGGCGGCGATTCCGCCGGTGACGCCGAGGACCACCCGCCTCCCGCGCCACGGGCGGCGGGGAGCGAGGGTCCGCTTCACCGCCGACTCAGGCGCTCTTGCGGCGGCGCTTCACGAGCCGGAACTCGAGCCGGCCCGAGACGAGAGCTTCGAGGGACTGTGTCGTGAGCTTTTTCTGCATCCCGAGCGGGACCGCCTCCCGGGGCAGCGCGTTGAGCTCGCGGGCGTACTTCGCGGCGACGAGGACGCCGAGATACTTGCTCGGCGTGTTCGCCGCGACGTCAACGGGGGTGAAGACTTCCATCATTCGCTCCTTCGTGTCAGTTCAGCGATGTCCGAGCGGAGCTCGTCCATCGTCTTCTCCAGCTGTTCCACGCGCACGCGGCGCAGCTTCTCGGCTGCGACGATGGCCTCGACGGCGGCCACCGCCTTCTCCAGGTCGTCGTTGACGAGTACGTAGTCGAACTCGGCAGCGGCGGCGAGCTCGTCTCCCGCGTTCACCAGTCGGCGACGCAGCTCGTCAGGCCGCTCGCTCTGCCGCCCCGCCAGTCGCCGGTACAGCTCGTCGGCACTGGGCGGCAGGACGAACACGAGCACGGCCTCCGGGAACGCGCCCCTGACCTGCCGTGCGCCCTGCACGTCGATGTCCAGGACCACGACGCGGCCTTCGTCCAGCGCGCTCCGGACCTGCGCTCGCGAGGTGCCGTAGCGGTGCCCATGCACGACCGCCCACTCCAGCAGCTCCCCTTCCCGGATCATCCGGTCGAAGCGGTCCTCGTCGACGAAGGCGTAGTCGATGCCGTCCCGCTCGGCCGCCCGCGGCGACCGGGTCGTTGCCGATACCGAGAAGGCGGCCTCCGCGTTCCGCGCCACGAGTGCGCGGGCGATGGAGGTCTTGCCGGCCCCGCTCGGAGCCGCGAGCACGAGAGGGAAGGCGCGGCGGCGAACCGTCATTCGACGTTGTCCACCTGCTCGCGCAGCCTTTCGATCTCGTTCTTGATGGCCACCACCTGGTGCTCGATGCCGGCGTCGTTCGCCTTCGAGCCGATCGTGTTCGCCTCGCGATGCATCTCCTGGACGAGGAAGCCGAGGCGCTTGCCCACCGGCTCCGGGTCGTCGCTGCCGAGCAGCTCGCGGAAGAGCTCGATGTGCGACGCGAGGCGGACCCGCTCCTCGCCGATGTCCCACCGTTCGGCCAGGTAGGCGATCTCCCGCGCAAGCCGCTCTTCGTCTGCGCCCGCGTCCCCGGCCAGCTCGGCCACGGCCTGGCGGAGCCGGTCGCGCTCGGCCTCCAGCCTGGCAGGCGCCCGGTCGGCGACGATGGCGAGGGCGGCCTCGATGGCCACGAGGCGCTCCTCGAGGTCGACGCGGAGCCGGGAACCCTCGTCCTCCCGCATCACGACCACGGCCCGGGCCGCCTCCTCCGTGACGGCGCGTACGTCCTCCAGCGGGATCTCCACCGGCTCCGGCTCGCCCGTCTCGATGAGCCCGGGAAATCGGCTCACCTGCGCCAGATCGATGTCGCCGGGGATGCGCAGCAGCTCCTTCATCTCGCCGAGGAGCCGATGGACCTGCCTCGCGCGCGCACCGTTCAGGCGCAGCGGCGCGGCCTCGTCCTCGTCCGGCCGTTCGAACCGGTACGTCGCGTTGACGTGCCCCCTCGGCAGCGTATCCCGCAGCCAGTCCCGGATCCTGCCCTCGTGGCGCTCGAGGCCGGACGGCAGCCGGAGATTGGCGCTGAAGAAGCGGTGGTTCACGGTTCGGATCTCGGCCCGCAGGCGTCCACCCGCGGCCTCCCGCTCCGCGTCCCCGTACCCCGTCATGCTCCGGATCATCCGGCCTCCAGTCGGCTAAAGGTACCGCCCGGCACGGGCAGGGGTCAACGCGCCCCGACCCTGGCGGCGAAGGAACGGCGCGGCGTCGCCCATCAGTTCCAGAGCTCCCACTTCACGCCGTACACGAGGCGGATTCCGGGAAGGACCCGGTCGGGGAACTCGAAGATCTCCCTCGGATCGTTCAGGTGTTCGTAGCGGATGAAGGCGCGCACCGTCACCACGCGGATCTGAAGGTACGCGTCGAAGGTGGTGAGGGCCGGATCGGGGGCGTACAGGGTCGAGTCGGCGGACGGCATCAGCATGGCGCCCCGACGCACGCCCTCGAGGCGGGCCAGGATCTCCAGGTTGCCGCTCGACAGCGGCAGCGTGTGGATCTCGAGCCCGACGTGCCCCTGATCCCGGGGCAGGTAGACCCAGAGCGGACTGTCGAGCCAGCGCTGGTACTCCCCTTCCGCACGCAGCCAGGGCACGAAGAGCGGCACCGACCCGGAGATCTCCCACCCCTGGTTGTGCCCACCCGGATACACCGTCGGTACGGAATCGAACGGGAGTCCGAACGTGAAGACGGAGTCGACGTCGACGACGAGCCCGGCGACGCCGAGACGCGCGCCCCGCAGCCGCAGCGTTGCGCCGGCGCGTCCCCCGTGGCGGTCCACCAGCGGCGTGCGGCTCCGCAGCGTGTCGAACGGCAGCAATTCGCCGAATCGGCCGCGGGACGCCTCGGCGAACACCGTGAGGGCCGGGATCGGCCTGACCTCGACGCGGGCCGCCGCGGACGACGCGGCGCCCGCCTCCCGCCAGTCCCTGCGATACGCCTCGCCGGACACCGTGACGGCGTCGAGGGGCCGAAGCCGGAGCTCGGCGCCCGCCTCGAAGCGCGGGAGCGGCGACTCGCTGCGCCACCGCAGGGAACCGCGTGCCCAGGCCCGCTGGCTCTCGTATCCGAGGCGGGCGCCCATCTGACGCACCTGCACGTCCGTCGGGACGCTGTCGCCGGGTACCGAATCGGTCACCGACGTGCGCCCGCCGTAGACCTCGAGGACCGACCCGGGAATCGGCAGCACGGTGCGCCCGCGCACCACCAGGTCGGAGCGGGTGCTCGTCTCCGGGTACGGGAAGTCCCCGCCGTGCTCCGCGCTGAGCCGCCGGAACTCGACCTGAAGGCCGTGGCTCGGGCGCACCCACGACCACTTCGCCCAGCCGTTGAAGACGTTCACCGCCTCTGCGCCCTCCAGCCCGTCGCTGGCCGTCCGCTCCACGCCGAACGCGACGGGTCCGACGAGAAAGTGCGGCGCCTCGAAGAGGCCGCGGAAGACGTTGAGCCCGAGGGGCTCGCCCGCCTGGGCCTCCACCATGCTGAAGGGCTGGGCCGCCCGGGGCTCCTCCGTACGGAGACGGATGCGGAGGCCGGCTGCCCGCCGCTCCACGCGGACACTGCTCAGGTTGACCAGGGGGATGCGCGCGAAATCCAGGGAGGTCCGGGACAGTCGGTCGACGACGTACCCGTCGATCTCGATCTCCACGGCGCCGGGTCCCGACCCCATGACGGAGACCGCCTCCGGCTGGCCGTAGTAGCCCAGCCGGAACGCCGTCACGCCCGGGATCCGGTCCAGCAGGTCGGACAGCGTCGTGGCCCCGGAGCGCAGCAGGTCGTCCCGGTTCCAGACCCAGACCCCCGCGTCGAAGCCGGTGTCCGGGTTCGCCGGGACCGGCACGAGTGGGGGGGCGGCTCCTCCGGCGCCGGCGGCGGCACCGTATCCGCACCGGCCCGGGCCGCACCGAGCGTGTCCACGCCTGCGGAGTCGGGAACGATTCTCACCGTGTCCGGAACGGCCTTCACCGTGTCCGGCCGCTCCGGCTGCTGCGCCCGGAGGGGCGGGGCTCCCACCAGCAGGAGGACGAGGAGGATTGGCACGAGAGCCCCCGGTCGGATCCGGAGGCTCTCGAGCTGGCGACGCCGGAGGCTCAACGTTCCGCCCGCGCTCGTACCCATTCGATGAAGAGGCGGGTCGGCACGCCGGTAGGGCCCTTCCGCAGCGGTGGATCCGGATCGTCGCGCCACGCCGTCCCGGCGACGTCCAGGTGGGCCCAGGGACCGGGGCCCGCGAACTCCTTGAGGAACCACCCGGCGGTGAGGCTGCCGGCCGGTCGGCCTCCCGTGTTGCGGATGTCGGCGACGTCGCTGTCGAGCTGCCGGCGGTACTCGTCCCACAGCGGCAGCGGCCAGCAGCGTTCGCCCACCCGCTGCCCCGCCGCCCGCAGCTCGTCCATCAGGCCGCCGTCGTTGCCCATGAGGCCGATGGCGTGGTGGCCCAGCGCGACGATGACGGCCCCCGTGAGCGTCGCCGCGTCCACCACGGCGGCCGGCTCGTAGCGGCGGGCGTAGGACAGGGCGTCCGCCAGTAGCAGCCGGCCCTCGGCGTCCGTGTTGATCACCTCGATCGTCTTGCCGGCGTGGCTGGCGATGACGTCCCCGGGCTTCACGGCGGAGCCGGACGGCAGGTTCTCCGCCGAGGGGACGAGGCCGACCACGTTCACCGGCAGCTCCAGCTCCGCGATACCCGAGAGGGCGGCGATGACCGCAGCGGCGCCGCCCATGTCGTATTTCATCTCCTCCATCTTGTCCGCCGGCTTGATGGAGATGCCGCCGGCGTCGAAAGTGACGCCCTTGCCCACCAGCACGAGGGGCGCCTCTCCCTTCTCGCCACCGTGATACTCCATGACGATGAAGCGGGGCGGTTCGGCGCTGCCCTGGGCGACGGCGAGGAGAGCGTGCATGCCTTCCTCGAAGATCGCGTCCCTGTCGAGCACCTTCACCTCGAAGCCGAGCTCCTGCCCGAGACGCAGCGCCGTGTCGGCGAGGAACGTCGGCGTGGCCATGTTGCCCGGCCGGACCGCCAGGTCCCGCGCCCGGTTCTCGGCCCGGGCGACGACCTCACCATGCTCGGCGCCGCGCCGCAGGGCGTCCGCCTCGTCGTCGGAGTCGGCGAGGATGCGGAGCGTGCGAACGGGCCCGGCGGGCCGGGCCTCGTCCTCGCCCGTCTTGAGATCCCGGAACGACCACGATGCGAGGACCGCGGCTTCGGCGGCGCCCCGGGCGGCGAAGTAGGAGCCCATGTGTTCGCTGAGGGCGTCCACCGAGCGGAGGGCGAGGCTGATCTCGACGACGCCCATGGCCTCGGCGCGGCGCACCGCCACGCCGACGGCGCGACGCAGACTCTCGAGCGTGAAGTCCTCTCGCTTGCCGACGCCGACGAGGAGCAGGCGCTCGGGGCCGGGCTCGTCGCTCGTGGGATAGAGCACGAGCGTATCGTCCCGGCGGCCGCGGAAGTCGTTTCCGGCCAGGGCCCGGCTGACGTGTCCGCCGAAGCGGGCGTCCACCTCGGCGGCGGCGCCCGCGGGGTCGCTGTCGCGCTCGAAGATGAGCAGGACGAGCAGCGGGGTGCTGACGCTCGCCGGCGAGCCGCGGTCGATCCTCACGTCCAGTTCAGACATCGGTCCCAATCTCCGGCGCCCCGGCGGGCGCGGCTACATGTGCTTGACGATCTCCTCGGCGAAGCCGGAGGTGGAAACGAGGGTCGCGCCTTCCATCTGGCGCTCGAGATCGTACGTGACGGTCTTTGCGGCGACGGCGCCCTCGAGACCGGTGACGACGCGATCGGCCGCGTCATCCCAGCCGAGGTGTTCGAGCATCATCACGGCGGAAAGGATGAGGGAGCCCGGATTCACCTTGTCGAGGCCGGCGTACTTGGGCGCGGTGCCGTGGGTCGCCTCGAAGACGGCGACCTCGTCTCCGACGTTCGCGCCCGGCGCCATGCCGAGCCCGCCGACCTGGGCGGCAGCCGCGTCGGACAGATAGTCGCCGTTCAGGTTCGGCGTGGCGAGGACGTCGTACTCGTCGGGCCGGAGCAGGATCTGCTGGAACATGGCGTCCGCGATCCGGTCCTTCACGATCACGCGGTCACCGCGCTCGCCCTCGAGGTCTGACTCCGCCACGGTGCGGTCGGCGAAGCGCTCCCGGGCCAGCTCGTATCCCCAGTCGCGGAATGCGCCTTCCGTGAACTTCATGATGTTGCCCTTGTGCACGAAGGTCACGGACTCCCTGCCGCGCTGCAGCGCGTAGCGGATGGCGGCGCCGATGAGACGCTTGGAGCCGAACTCGCTCATGGGTTTGATGCCGATCGCGCTCTTCTCGCGGATCTGCGCGCCCATGCTGTCGACGAGGAACGTGCGCAGGCGATCGGCCTCCTCGCTGCCCGCGGCCCACTCGATGCCCGCGTAGACGTCCTCCGTATTCTCCCGGAAGATGACGACGTCCACCTTCTGCGGCTCTTTCACGGGAGAGGGAACGCCGGGGATCCAGCGCACGGGTCGGATGCAGGCGTACAGGTCGAGGACCTGCCGCAGCGTCACGTTCAGGGAGCGGATTCCCCCGCCGACGGGCGTCGTGAGCGGGCCCTTGATGCCGACGCGGTACTCGGTGAGGACGTCCAGCGTCTCCTGGGGGAGCCACTCACCCGTGGCGTTCTTCGCCTTCTCGCCGGCGAAGACCTCCATCCAGACGATCTCGCGCTCGCCGCCGGACGCCTTCTCGACGGCGGCGTCGACGACGCGCTGCGTCGCCCGCCAGATGTCCGGCCCGATGCCGTCGCCTTCGATGTAGGGGATGATCGGCCGGGACGGCACCCCCAGCTCCCCGTCCCGCATCCCGATCTTCTCTCCGCCCTCGGGGACCCGGCTCCACCTGTACGATTCCGTCATTGCGCCTCTCTCAGGAGCGTTGGTCGATCGGCTGCACCTTCAGGTCCGTCGGGCCTGTGTAGGCCGCCCGGGGACGGATGAGCCGGTTGTTGGCGAGCTGCTCGAGCATGTGCGCCGTCCAGCCGGCCGTACGGGCACACGCGAAGATGGGCGTGAACTGGTCGAGGGGCACGCCCATCGTGTAATAGAGCGGTGCGCTGAAGAAGTCCACGTTCGGGTAGATCTCCTTCCCGCGCGCCTCCATCTCGACCCGCATGACCTCCACGATCCGGTTCGCGATGTCGAGCCACTTCCGCTCGCCGGCCCGCTCGGCGAACTCCTCGGCGAAGCGCCGCAGGATCGGCGCCCTCGGGTCGAGTGTGCGGTAGACCCGGTGCCCGAACCCCATGACCTTCTCGCCCCGCCCGAGCATGTCCCGGACGTGCTTCTCCGCTGCGTCCGCGCTCGGAATTCGAAGAAGCATCTCCATCACACGCTGGTTGGCCCCGCCGTGCAGCGGGCCCTTGAGCGTGCCGATCGCCGACGTCTCCCCGGAGTACATGTCCGACAGCGTCGCCACCGTCACTCGGGCAGCGAAGGTGGACGCATTGAGCCCGTGTTCGGCGTGCAGCGTGAAGGCGACGTCCATGATGCGGGCCGCCAGCGGGTCGGGCTCCTCGCCCGTCATCATGTACAGGAAATTGGCCGCGTGGCCGAGGTCGTCACGGGGCGCGACCGGATCGTTGCCGGAGCGGAGGCGCTCGTACGCGGCCGCGACGCCGATGAGGCGGGCGGTCAGACGAATGGCCTTCCGCTCATTCGCCTCCGGCGACGGATCATCGGCTTCCTCATCGGCGAAGGCCAGGGCGGAGGCGGCGGTCCGGAGCGCCGCCATGGGATGAACGTCCCGGGGGATGGTCCGGAGGAGGTCGATCGTACGGTCGTCGAGGGGCCGGGCGTCCGCCAGGCGGTTTCGGAGCCTGCCGAGAGAATCCCCATCGGGGAGGCTGCCATACCACAGGAGGTGACAGACCTCCTCGAATGTGACGTGCTCCGCCAGGTCGCCGATCTCGTATCCGCGATAGATCAGCCGACCCTCGTCGCCCAGGACCTGGCTCAGCGCGGTTTCCGCGGCTACGACCCCTTCCAGACCTCTGCTCGCCATCGCGCGCCTTCCCTCCCGACCCAAGATCGTGCCAGATTTTCAACGCGGCCGCCGCGGCGACCGTCAGAACGTCGACGGGGCCGGCGTCCCCGGTCCTTCCGGCGAGGATGCCTGCCCCGTTGGAGCGGCTCGGAACGCTCAGCCTCGGCCCGAGTATAGCGTGGCCGCTGCGGCGGATGCAAGGCGAGGCCGTGGCGCGAATTGTGACGTTTCGGCGGTCTCGTTCGTCGATCTGAAGATGGAGTCTGCGCTGCCTGTACCGGACCCGCACCGCGCGCCCCCCGCGGGCGTCGCTCCCGCCACGGACGAGGAGAGCGACGCCACTGTGGTCGTGCGCGTGCAGAACGGGGACCGTGACGCGTTCCGCCTGCTCGTCGTTCGGCACCGGGACGCGCTGTTCCGACATGCCCGACGCATGACCGGTTCCGGCGACGTCGCAGCCGACCTGGTACAGGCGTCCCTGGTGAAGGCGTACACGCGGCTGGACGAGTGCGACCCCCAGCGGTTCGGAGCGTGGGTGTTCCGGATCGTGGCGAACGGCTGCAAGGACTGGCTGAAGAACCGCCGGCGGAAGGACTTGAGCCTGGACCCGATGCGGCCCGGACCTCACACGGCGCCGGAGGATCCGGCCCGGGACCTGGACCGCGCCGAGCTGCGCGAGCGCCTCGAAGGGGCGCTGGCCCGGCTGCCGGACGCGCAGCGCGAGGCGTTCGTGCTCAAGCACGTCGAGGGCATGTCGTACGAAGAGATCGCGGACCGCGTCGGGGGCTCCGTCCCCGCGCTGAAGATGCGGGTCCACCGGGCCCGCGACCTGCTGCAGGAGCTGCTGGAGGAGGACGCGCCATGATGCATCCCGACGTGCACCGTCACCTCGACGGGGAGGTGCCCCGCTCCGCGCTCGACGCGAACGCTCGGGCCGAGCTCGAGCGCTGGGAATCGCTGGTCCGCACGGAGGACGCCTCGAACGTTCGTGCCCCGGGGGATCTGGAAGACCGCGTGATGGCGGCCATCGGCGACGAAGCCCCGGAGGCGACGTCGCCCGCGATCGGCGCCGGCGGCATCGGGATCCGCGCGTGGCGCTGGCTCGTCGCGCCGCGCGTGGTGCGTGTCCGGCCGGCGTGGGGGCTCGCGGCCGCGGCCGTCCTGGTGGCGCTCGCGCTCGGCGCTCCCGGCCTGTTCCGGAATCCCGCCGGGCCCACGGCGCTGGCGGCGCCCGGAAGCGGGGATGCGCCCGTGTACGTACAATTCGTCTACGACGGACCGGCCGCCCGCTCCGTTTCGGTGGCCGGAGACTTCAATGGCTGGCAGACGAACGCTTCACCGCTGCAGGACCCGGACGGCGACGGCGTCTGGACGGCCATGTTCCCGCTGCGGCCGGGCATGCACAGCTACATGTTCGTCGTGAACGGATCGGAATGGGTGACGGACCCGCGGGCCACGAGACACGTCGAGGACGGCTTCGGCATGACCAACGCGCTGATCTCGGTCGGCGCAGCGGACCGGGGCGCCACCTGACCTTTGCCCGCCGAGCCGCTCGGCGGGCGATCATCGCCGCGGCCCTCCTTCTCGGAGCGGCGCGGGCCGAGGCGCAGGCGGCCCTGTGGCTCGACGCAGGAGCAGCCTACGCGCGCCCTCCCGGCGGCGTGGCGGAGTCCGCCCGGTCGTACGGGACGGGATCCCTCGAATTCCGCTGGACCGGTTCCCGCGGCGGCTCCCTCGACGTGCTGGGCTACGGCGGCTGGAGCGCCGACACCACCGCAGGCTCCTGGCTCGGGGGGGAAGCGTCCGGCGAAATCGGACGACGTTTCGGTGGGGCCCGCCTCGGACTCGGCGCATCGGTCGCGGCCCTGCGCTACCTGGCTCCGTTCACCTACCGGGACGTCGTCGGCTCGCTGCAGCCGTTTCTCGCCACGTCTGTCGGACGATGGGACCTGCGCCTCCAGGGCGACTGGAGTCGCGGCCGCTGGCAGGAGGAGGTGGCATCCTTGCTCGCCGGCCCGCCGCGACCCGTCGGCGGGCGGCGCCGCGTCGGCTTCCGGACCGTCGACGGGATGATCGGGACGCTGGGCGCGGACGCCTCCGCCATTCGTCACGTAGGCGGCCTGGAGCTCGGCCTCTCGGCCACGGGCCTCGACGCCGACAACGCCGTTGCGCCGGGCACGTACGCGGGCGGCGGACTGTCCCTGGGGGCGGGCGACGGCCCGTGGGCGGTGTTCGGGCGCGTGCAGGTGTGGAGCGTGCCCGCCGTCGGCGGGACCGGGCGCGAGACGCAGATCGACGCGCTCGCCGGGGCCAGCATCTCCCTCGGCACGCGCTGGACGGCGCGGCTGGCGGCCGGCCGCAGCGCACGGGATCCGCTCTACGGGACGCGGGGGACGACGAACGTCACCGCGGGCGTCGCGTGGCGCATTCCGCTGGGTGTTCCCGAAGGGGCATCCATTCCGGTGGTCGAGATGGGAGAGGCGGCGGACGGAGGTCGGCGGGCACGCTTCCGCGTCGTCGCCCCCGACGCGCGGAGCGTCGAACTGGCCGGGGACTTCAACGGCTGGAACCCGGAGCCGATGACCCGAAGCAGCGATGCCTGGGTGCTGGAACGGGTGCTTTCGCCGGGTCTACAGCACTTCGCCTTCCGCGTGGACGGGGCAACATGGATGGTGCCCGACGACGCGCCCGGCGTCGCCGACGACGGGTGGGGACGCAGGACGGCGAGCGTCGTCGTCGAGCCGATGTGACGCCGGGGCGCGCACGATCGTCATGGAAGAGAAGCCATGAAGAATACATTCGCCCTTATCGGATTCGCGCTGACAGCGACGGCGCTCGCGTGGTCCACCCCGCTCGCGGGGCAGGACGCGGCGGCACTGGAGCGCGCCCGGACCGGTCTGTCACCGGCCGCGGCGGCAGCCCTCGAGGCCAGCGTGCAGGCAGCCGCGAGGGACGGGCTGCCGACCCAGCCACTGATCGACAAGGCCCTGGAGGGAGAGGCGAAGGGCGTTCCCGGCGAGCGCATCGTGGCGGTGGTCCGGGCCCTCCACGAGGAGCTGGGCCGCGCCCGGGGACTGCTGCGCGAGGGCGGCCGGGCGTCGCCGCCCGGGGCGGAGATCTCGGCCATCGCGGAGGCCCTCCGCCGCGGCGTGCCCGAAGACGCTCTCCGCAATCTGGCGCGGGACGACCACTCCGGGCCCCTCGGAATGGAGTCCCACGTGCTGGCCGACCTGCTCGACCGCGGCGTGCCCGTGAACGGCGCCCTCGCGGTGCTCTCGGCCTGGAGGGGACGGGGCGCCGATCAGGCGCAGCTTCGGGAGCTGCCGGCGGCGGTCGAACGGCGGATGCGGGGCGGCAAGGCGGCAGCGGATGCGGCGGCTGCGGTCGCCTCGGACGTGCGCCGGGGCCGGGGCCTCATGCTGCACGGGCCGCCCCATGGCGGGCCCCACGGCCCCGGAGGATCGGGCGGGCCCGGCGGCGCGGACGATCCAGGCGGTCCGGGTCCCGGCCCTGGAGGCCCCGGATAGTACGACGGGCGTGCCGTGAGCGTCGCCCCGGCGGAGGAGGTGCCGGAGCCCCCTCGACGGCCGTCGATTTTCCTTGCGCCCCGCTCCGGGCCCCTCCATCGTGGAGGATGCCCACCCCGGAAGGAGCGCATCATGGAGTCCTCCCCCGCCAGCCCCGTCGCCGCCCTCGAAAACGCAGTCGTCGGTGAGACCGTCGTCCTCCGCTGCATCCTGTTCGACGGCATCCGTTCCCGCTTCCAGGCAGCCGGCATCGCCGAAGGCGTGCGCATCCGCCTCCTGACCCGCACGCCCCACGAAATCGTCCTCGAGACGAGGGACGGTCGCCGCGTGCGTCTCGAGCGGGACGAAGCCCGTTTCGTGCAGGTCTCGCGTCGACCCTACCGCTACGCAGGCCGGACGCGGGGTCTTCTCGCCTGACAGCTCCCGGGGCCGCCCGCGGTCGCGGACGGCCCCGGAGCGTTCATCCCCGACCTACCGGTCGTCCGATGCGGGCCCTGTGGACGGCAGATCCGCCCGCAGCGCCGCGGCGAACAGCTCCACCCCACGGAAGAGGTTGCCCAGCCGGACGTTTTCGTTCGGCGAGTGCTGGTTGTTGTCCGGGTTGACGATGGGCAGCCCGACGAAGGTCGCGTGGAGATAGCGGGGGAAGATGTAGCCGGGCACGCTGCCGCCCATGGTGGGGATGACGACGAGATCCGCGCCCGCCGCCGCGTGGAGCGCAGCGATGAGGCCGCGGGCCGCGGGGTCATCGAGGGGCGTGCGGACGGCGGGGTAGCCCCCGGACGACGTGACCTTCGCGAGCTTCGGGTGGGCCAGCCGCGTGTCCAGGTCCGGGTCCCGGTCAATCACGGTGTAGCCCTGCGCCTCGACGTGGGCGACGAGGCGGCGGATCTGCGCGCCGGGCTCGACGTTCGGCACGAGGCGCATGTCCAGGCTCGCGATGGCCACGTCCGGGATGATCGTCCGGGACTCCGCGCCCACCCAGCCGCTGCGCAGGCCGTCGACGTTCAGAGACGGGCGCATGACCATCTCCCAGCGGCTGCGACCGCCGCCCTCCGGCGCCGCGACGCCCAGGGCCTTCCGCTCCGCCTCCTCCTCCGGCATCGCGGCCAGCGCTCGGAAGGCCGCCTGCTCCGGCGGCCCCGGCGGAACCACGTCGTCGTACCAGCCGGGGATCGTGACGGCACCGGTGGAGTCCTGCATGGTGGCGAGCAGCTCGGCCAGGCGCTCCGCCGGATTGGGCGCCCAGTTGCCATAGTGGCCGCTGTGCAGGGGGTGAACGGGCCCGTACACGGTGATCTGTGCGCTGGCGATGCCCCGGGCGCCGAAGCTCACGGTCGGCGCGTTCGACGGATAGACGGGGCCGTCCGCCACGATGGCCACGTCGGCCCGGAGCAGATCGGCGTTCGCACGAACGGCGGACTCCAGGTTCGGCGAACCCGCCTCCTCCTCCCCCTCGAACAGGAACTTCACGTTCATGGACGGCTTCAGGCCGGCGGCGCGCAGCGCGTCCAGGGCGTGCAGCATGGACACGATGGGTGCCTTGTCGTCGGACGCCGATCGGGCGTAGATGCGCCACTCGGGATCGTACGCGTCGCTCTGCGCCGGCAGGGGGACCGGCTCCGGCGCGCTCTCCAGGGTGCCCTTGCGCAGAACGGGGGCGAACGGCGTGGTCCCCGTCCATTTCGTCGAGTCCACCGGCTGGCCATCGTAGTGAGCGTAGATGAGCAGGGTCCTCTTCGCACCCTCAACGGGCAGCTCTCCGTAGACGGCCGGGGACCCACCCGTCTCGATCAAACGCGTCTCGATCCCCCGCGCCTCCATCATGCGTCGGATCAGGGCTGCGTTCCTGCGGATGTCCGCGCTGTCCGCCGCCACGTTCGGGATCGCAAGCAGGTCCACCAGATCCGACACGATCTCAGCGCGATGTCCGTCGACGTACCTGCGGACCGCCGCCGCCTGCTCCGCCGTCTCCTGCCCTGCCGCCGGGACGGCCGGCGCCATGGCAAAGACACCCGCGACGACGGAAAGGACCGCCCTCCGTCCGAGACGCCGCGCCGGAGCGCGTCTGCCGTTCAGGACTCGCTCGCGCTGCCCGCGCATCCGACCTCCATGGTTCGACCATCGTGTGCGTGCCGGCGGGGTGCGTCCTTCGCGGCCCCGCCTTGAGTCCGGCCTGCGACGCCGCCATCATGTGGCAGAGGCGCCCCTGCATGCGAGGACCCATGGCCCTGAAACGAGACGTACGGCGCGGAGACCCGGGCGGCGACCTGATCGTGCTGATGCACGGTCGGGGTGCCGACCGCTCGGACCTGTCCGGCCTCGTCGCCCACTTCCCCGCTTCCGCCACGGTCGTGCGCCCCGACGCTCCCTTCCCGGGCGAGCCCTGGGGCTACGGCCCGGGACGCGCCTGGTACCGCTATCTGGGAGCCGACCGACCCGAACCGGCCTCGTTCCGTCAGAGCCTCGAGGAGCTGGATCGGCTCCTGGACGAGACGGATGCCGACGTCGCCAGCGGCCGAACCGTCCTGGGCGGCTTCTCCCAGGGCGGGACCCTGGCCCTCGGCTACGCCCTCAGCCATCCGGGCAGGATCGCCGCCGTCCTCAACTTCAGCGGCTTCCTTCCGGAGCACCCCGACGTGGAGGCCACGCCGGCGAGCGTGGCGGACACGCGCTTCTTCTGGGGCCACGGCGAGATGGACCCGGCCATCCCGTTCGCCATGGCCCGGGCCGGTCGCGCCGAGCTGGCGGCGGCCGGAGCCGACCTGCGCATCGGCGACTATCCCATCGGGCACTGGATCGACGGCGGCGAGCTCGACGACGCCCTCACCTGGCTCCGGGAGTCCGCCTAGCGTCCGGCCGCGCCGACCAGGTCTCGGGGTCCGCGAGGTAGTCCCGCATCGCCTGCCCGATCGGGCTGCCCGGAGGCAGCTCCAGGGACGGACGCTCCTTCACGAACGCCTTCGGATCATCCATGAAGCGCTCGATGTCCCGCGCGAGCATGGCCGCGTGGGCGGTGCCGACCTGCGATCCGGTGGCCTTCTGCAGCGCGTCGTGCAGGTTCTGGAGGGCGAACGTGGCCTCGGCCCGGACCTCGGGCATCGACGCGCTCGCGGCAAGAGACATGACGTCCTCGACGAAGACGCGCTGCACCGCCCGGGCGATGGCCTGCTGGTACGGCGTATCCGCCTTCGGATCGAAGACGGCGTCCCGGACGCGGCCGATGACGTCCAGCAGGCCCGGCAGAGACGGGTCGAGGGCCTTCTGCTCCACGAGACGGGCCGCGCGCTCCGACTGGAAGACGAGAGAGAGCGTCATGTCTGCGGCGACGGCGGCGGGCGCGATGGCGTCGAAGGCCATGCCCGTGTAGCGGTCGAAGAGCTCCCGGTGCGGCGGGTAGAGGTACGGTCGCGGCGGGATCACGTCCAGGACCGAGCGGGGCAGCGCCAGGAACTCCGGCGTGAGGGTCTCGAGCAGGGAGTTGAGCGCCTTCTGCTGTTCGTCCGCGGGGACGCGCCGCATGGGCACCTGACCGTCCCCGCGGAGCGCGTACGTGTAGTACTCGCCGCCCAGGACCTTGGTCGCGGCCTCGGCCTGGTAGCGGTGATGGAGGTAGAGGGGGACCAGAGCCTCCTCCATCGTCGCCACCGGCATGCCGTTCTGGATCGCGGCCTCTCCGAAGCGGTCGAGAGCCGCGCGCCGGACCTTCACCATGCGGGACAGCTCGTCGGGAGCGCTGACGCCGTTGTCCCACAGGTGCACCTGCGGATGCAGGCTGCCGAGCGGCCGCGCGTCCTGATCCGTCAGGAACGTGATGCCGCGCGCGCGGGCGTCCGCCAGCGTCGCCATGCGGGCGGAGTCCTCGTTCACGCCTTCGGGATAGTCCGCGTACCCGTAGGTGATCGTGACCTTGTCCCACGCGCCGATCCCGGTGGCGTAGGCATCCGAGAGGTCGATGGAGCCGTCGGGTGCGAGCTTGATGAGCGGGTGGGGATAGTCCATGACGGACGCCCGATCCTCCGTGCTCGCGATGTAGTTGTGGGCGAGGCCCAGAGTGTGGCCGGTTTCGTGGGCTGCGAGCTGTCGCAGTCGGGCCAGCGCCATGGCCCGGACGCGGGCGGTGTCGGCACCGCCGTCATGGTACGGGTCGACGAGCCCTTCGCCGATGAGGTAGTCCTGCCGAACGCGCAGGGAGCCGAGCAGCACGTTGCCCTTGATGATCTCGCCCGTGCGGGGATCGATGATGGAGCCCCCGTAGCTCCAGCCCCGCGTCGCCCGATGGACCCAGTTGATGACGTTGTAGCGGACGTCGAGGGGGTCGGCGGTGTCGGGCAGTACCTCGACGCGGAAGGCGTTGCGGTAGCCGGCGGCCTCGAAGGCCTGGTTCCACCAGCGGGCGCCCTCCAGGAGGGCCGAGCGCATGGGCTCCGGCACGCCGGCGTCCAGGTAATAGACGATCGGCTTCACGGGATCGCTCATGGCCGCCGACGGGTCCTTCTTCTGGAGCCGGTGGTGGGTGATGAAGCGCCGGGTCATGGGATGCCCGAGTGGAGCCGCGTAGTCCTCGTAGCTGATGCCGAAGTACCCCGCGCCGGGGGTGTTCGGCACCATGTGGAAGCCGGGCGGCGGCAGCTCGACGAGGGACTGGCGCTCCCGGACCGTGATGGCCGTGGGCGTGGGCGTGACGTCCCGCACCCAGCGGCCCGGAGAGTCGCCGGTGAAAGTCAGCGTCGCCTCGATGACCGTGTTCTTCGGGAACGACTTCGTGTGCGGCAGGTAGAGCGCGCTGCGGTCCTTTTCCAGGTGGAAGGTGCCCTGGTTCGACCGCTTCAGGGCGCCGACGACGTCGTGGACGTCACGTACCGCGAAGTCCGTGGCATCCACGAGCACGCGCCCGCCCGTCTCCGCCGCCACGTCGAAGCCCCACAGGACGGAGGTGGCGAAGGACTCCTCGATGTCGCGACGCTCCGCTTCGTTCGTCGTGTTCGCCCGGAAGTCCAGATTCGGCTGCACCATGAGGACCCGCGGGCCGACGCGGTGGAAACGGACGAGCTTTTCGTCTCCGAGCTGGCTCCGATCGAGCCCGATGTCGTTCGAGCCCATCCCCGCCGGCAGCGACTCGACGTAGAGCACGTCCGAGTCGAAGCGAGAGATCTCCATCCACAGCTTGCCCGCGGCCGAATCCCAGTAGATGGGGAAATAGCCGTCCATGCGCTCCATCCCCCGCGTCTTTTCGGCGATGGACGGCAGGCCCGGCGACTTCGAGGCCTGCGCCCGCGCCAGCGAGGGCGACAGGAAAGAGGCAGCGAGCAGCAGGAGGAAACGGAGGCAGACGCGCTTCACGCTCATGGGGCTTCCCCGGTCGGATTCGGCTCTGTACTGGACGTGGCGATGGAATGGAGGAGGAAGCTAAGCCGCGGCTCCGTGACCGGCAACGCAGCGAGGCGCAGCGGGAGCGGCGGGTACGCTTTCTGCGCGGCTCATCGCCCGGATCTCAACCGACATCCGGAGGCAGCACATGGGATCGAGAGCGATACGGGCGACTGCCGCCGCGCTGACCGCGGGCCTGCTCGTCGTAGCGGCCTGCGAAGGCGCCAGCGAGAACGCTCAGGACGAAGCGCAGGAGGCTCAGGAGAGCGCCTACGGCGCGATCCAGTACGATCCCGACACCCTGGCCTGGGTGAGGGAGGGGCGCCCGGTCCACTTCCAGGACCGGGACTACATTCCGGCCGGCGCGCCCATCTACCAGCCGTCGGTCCGGCCGGTCGGCACGTTCGAGAACATGCAGCTCTTCGCCGCCGCCGACGCGACGGAGCCGTATCCGCGCCTCTTCTTCCCCGTCGGACACGAGCGCTATCAGACCCTCGTGCCCGCCGACTCCAGCGGACTGGGCGTCGCGCCGGACACGGGCGGGACAGGCACGCCCTGAGCGCTTCCGCCGCCACCCGCGAGGAGCGTGGGGAGAGGCGCCCCGACGGTCCGCGCAAACGCCACTACGCCCTGACGGCGGGGGAGCTCGGGGCCGCAGCCGGACAGACCGTCCTGGTCGTACTGCTGCCGGTCCTGATCCAGCAGTACGCCCGCTCGAACTTCTGGATCGGGTTCGCCGTGGGCGGCGAGGGCGTCTTTGCCCTGGCGATCCCGTACGCGGCCGGCTACCTGAGCGACCGACTTCCCGAGCACCTGGTCCGTCGCTTCGGCCGCCGCTCGTTCTTCCTCGTCGTTTCCGCGCCGTTCATGGCCGCTTCCCTGGCGTTCCTGCCGTTTCTCTCCGGCTACTGGATGATGACGGGGTGCGCGTTCGTCTTCTTCGCCGCTCTGCACGCGTACTTCACGCCCCTCTGGACGCTCATGGTCGACGCCGTCCCGGACGAGGAGCGCGGCCGCGTTCAGGGCGTGCGCGGCACCTTCCGCGCCGGCGGCCTCGCCTACGGACTCGTCGCCGCCGGGCTGCTGTATTCCCTCTGGAAGCCACTCCCCTTCCTCTTCGCAGCCGCACTCATCGTCGGGAGCACCGCCGTAACGTGGGAGGCCGCTCGTCGCATCGGGGAGGACCGCGGGAACGGTGGCAGCCAAATGTCCGGCGGCATCAGGAAGATGTGGCGCGAGCTACGGGAGAACACCGCTGCGAGCTGGCTGCTGTCCGCCAACGCGTTCTGGAACGGTGCCATCGACGGCATCCGACCGTACTTCTTCCTCTTCGCCTCGGCCGTGGTGGGCGTGGGGGTGGCGACGACGTCCGTGGGCCTCATCGCCCTCGTCCTCGGCATCGGCATCGGCTCCTTCGTGGTGGGTCGGCTGGGCGACCGCTTCGACCGCATCCGTCTCCTCACCTGGGGCACGGCCCTGGCCGTCATCGCTCTCACCGGTGGGTTCTTCGTGCGTGCCATCGGGCCGGCCATCGGGCTGCTCCTCGTGGCCGGGGTCGGAGCCGCCAGCATCGTGTCCCTTCCCTACCCCGTGTTCGCCGGACTCATGGACGAGGATACGGCGGGGCAGGCCACGGGGATCTGGGTGCTCAGCGTCGGCGTCGGCCGGATCCTGTCGCCGATGCTCGTCGGCGTCGCGGTAGACCTCGGCGCCCGGGCGCTGCCGGATCTGAAGGGCTATCCCTTCATGTGGCTCATGGCCGGGTTTCTTGCTCTTCTCGGCTGGATGTCACTTCTCCTTGCCCGACGGGCGATGAACGGTGGCGCGAGCGACCACCGATGAGGCACCGAACGCGTTGACCGGTTCCCGCCCGACCCGAAGAGTTGGAAGTCTGACCCCATGCTGGATTCCCCCGGACTCCATGGAGGCCTTCATGTCCGATTCACACACTCTTCCGAGCGACCGCCGCGCATTCCTCGGACGGGTGGGCGCAGGTGCCGCGATCCTGGGACTCGGCGGCGCCACCCCGACAGCCCTGGCGGCCGCCATGCCGGCGCTCGGTGCCGGCGTCGACCCGCAGCTCGAGGCCTGGTTCGACAAGATCCAGGGCAAGCACCGCGTCGTCTTCGACGCCCCGGCCGTGAACGGCGGGCTTCCGGCCATCTGGCCGAAGGTCTACATGATGACGATGAACGGGACGTACGGGACGAAGGACGCCGACAACACGGCCGTGCTCATCCTGCGCCACGAGGCGATCGCGATGGGCATGCAGGACGCCATGTGGGCCAAGTACCCCTTCGGTGAGGAACTCAACGTCAAGGACGGCGAGATGCCGGCGAAGCGGAACGTGTTCACGAGCATCAAGGGCCTCCCGCTGGACGGTATCGGCGTGGCGGACCTGCTGTCGGCGGGCTATCTGGTCGGTCTGTGCAACATGGCCATCACGGTGAACAGTGCGAACGTGGCCAAGAAGATGAACATGGACCCTGCGGTCGTGAAGCAGGACTGGATCGACCACCTGCTGCCGGGCGTCCAGCTCGTCCCGTCGGGTGTGATGGCGGTGAGCCGGGCGCAGGAGAAGGGCTGCGCGTACGTGTTCGCGGGCTAGCGAGCCGGACGGAGCCCTGCGGCAGAACGGCCCGCGACGCTCTCGAAGTCGCGGGCCGTTCTGTCTCCGCGGGCGTGCCCCCGGGGTCAGCGACCCTTCCAGCCGTGTCCTCGCAGCACCCGCCCCGGCAGTGCGTCGGTGGCGCGGCCGTCCGCGATCACCGGAACGCCGTTGACGAAGACCCAGCGCATCCCCTCGGAGAGCTGGTTCGGCTGTTCGAAGGTGGCAAGGTCCCGTACCGAGTCCGGGTCGAAGATGACGACATCGGCCCACATGCCCTTCTTCAGGACGCCCCGGTCGGTCAGGCGCATGCGCTGGGCCGGCAGCGCGCTGAACTTGCGGATCGCCTCCGGAAGGGTGAGCAGCTTCTCCTCGCGCACGTACTTGCGGAGGATGCGGGGGAAGGTGCCGTAGGCGCGCGGGTGGGGATGCTCCTGCCCCAGGAGTCCGTCGGGCGCCGTGCCCTGGGAGTCGTTGTCGACGGAGACCCACGGCTGCGCCAGCGCCAGCTCGATGTCCGGCTCGGACATGCCGAAGACGGCGCCGTACGAGTACGCGTGGTCGGCGACGAGGAGGTCCAGCAGAGCGTCGATCGGGTCCTTGCCCTGCTCCTTCGCGATCTCGGACAGCCGCTTGCCCTGGAGGGGCCGGAGGGACGGGTTCTGAACGACGCTCACGAGGACCGCCTCCGGTCCGGGGATCTCCTGCCATTCGTTGTCCCAGTCTCCATCCGTGGCGAGCATGTCCTTGCGGATGCGGGCCCGGGTCGCCGGATCCTTCATGCGCTCCACGAGCTTCGCGTCCCCACCGTCATGGGCCCACGGCGGGACGAAGGCCGAGAGGGAGTTGAACCACGCCGGGTAGGCGTACGTGTCCGCCGTCACGTCGACTCCCGCCGCGCGCGCCGAGTCGATCTTCGCGACGATCTCCTTCATCCGTCCCCAGTTGTTCTTCCCCGCCGCCTTGATGTGCCAGATCTCGACAGGGACGTGGGCCTGGCTCCCGATGCGGATGGCTTCGTCGATGGCGGAGAGGACGTCGTCGCCTTCGGAGCGCATGTGCGTGGCGTAGACGCCGCCGTACGGCGCGGCGACGGCGGCCAGAGCGGTGAGCTCCTCCGTCGTGGCGTACGGAGCCGGTGCGTACTGGAGGGAGGTAGAGACGCCGACGGCGCCCTCCTCCATGGCGCGACGCACGAGCGTCTTCATGCTGTCCAGCTCGACGGGAGTGGGCTGGCGGTCGTCGTCGCCCAGTACCACGCGGCGCACCTGCGTCGCGCCCACGTACGTGGCGAGATTGATGCCCATGCCCTGCCTGGCAAGGCGGGCGAAGTAGCCGTCCAGCGTGCGCCAGTCCGGTGTGATGCCCAGGTGCGCGTAGGCGACGCTATCCGCTTTCACGATCCTGTCGTTCAACGGCGCCACCGATCCTCCCTCCCCCGTGATTTCCGTGGTGATGCCCTGGAAGATCTTCGAGGGGAGGTGCGGGTCGACCAGCATCGTGAGCTCGGACTGGCCGAGCATGTCGATGAAGCCGGGAGCGACGACAAGCCCGGTGGCGTCGACCCGGCGCTTCGCCGGCGCGCCGGACAGGTTGCCGATGGCCTCGATCCGGCCCTCCCGGATGCCGACGTCCCCCTGGTACCACGGCGAGCCGGTGCCGTCCACGATGTGACCGTGCTCGATGACGACGTCGAAGGGCGCGGGCGACTGCGCCCGGGCCGGGCCAGCCACGGCCACGACAACGAGAAGGGATGCGGCCAACTTCTTCATGCGGATTCCTCCCGTCGGGGACTTGCGTCGATGGACGGTGCCCGGCCTCGGGCGCCGTGCCGTGCGGGCGCCGGCGGCTGTCGGCACCCCGTGCCTCATCGTGCTCCTGATCGGAGATTTCCACAAGAAGGGGGTGTTGCGCGCTGGGCCCAGTCGGGCGAGCGTACGGAGTAACGTCGCTCGACGGAGGAGGTCCGATGCGCACGCCCGCGATCCCCATGCTTTTCACCGTCCTGGCCCTCGTCACGGCCGCGCCCGCGGCTGCCCAGCGCGCCGCCCGCTCCGGAAGCGGCCCAGCCGCGAGAGCGCACACCGCACCCGGCCGCTCCGTCGGCAGCGCGCCGGCGCGATACCGGGGGCCGGCCTCTGCGCGGGGCGGCCTGCTCCCGGCGCTTCCCGGCTTCGCACGGGTGCGCGGCCTGCCTCCAGTCCTTCCCTCCCACCGCCCCTTCGTCCGCGGCGGATTCCCCGTCCCGCAGGCCGGCACCTATGGCCTCTCCCGTGGCGCCGCCCCGCCGTTCCATACACGCCCGGGCACGGGCCTCATCCGGAGTCGGAGCGTTCATGGCGCGCCCGGTGCCCGGCGCCCGCGGCGTCGCGCTCCGGCGATCGTGGTCTTCGTTCCGGCCCCGTGGTACGCCGGGTCCGTGACGGGCGGCTACGCCGCCGCAGACGGCTACGTGCCGACCGACGCCGGCGGGGGATACGGGGACGACGCCGTCGAGGGCGGGCTATACGAGGGCGGGGCCTACGACGCGGCGGTGGAGGGGGGCGGCTGCGCCGTGGTCGACGTGGGGATGGCGGCAGGCGAGGACTACAGCGTCGAGGTCGCTCTGCCGACGCCGGCGGCCCGAACGCCTGCCGAGCTGGCCGCGTCCATCCGCGAAGCGCACCGGCGCGGACGAGAGGTGCGCCTGCGCACGCCCGGCGGCCTCGGCATCATCATCCCCGCGGGACCCGGAGTGCGGTCCCTCGACGCCCGCTACTGCCGCTGAAAGATGATCGTCTCGCCGGTGAAGCCCGAGCCGGTGAGACTGCCGGTCATGTTGGCGCTGCTCGTGAAGTGACCGTCGAACGTGACGTCCTGATACCCGTCGGGATGGATCGTGAACGAGATGTTCGGGTGGTGGTGCGACCCCTCGACGGTGAGGGGAACGTTGATCGTGTCCGCCGTGAACGTACCGCTTCCGCTGAGGGCGTGGCCGTCCCCGCTCTCGGTCAGCGTCAACTCGAAGACGGAGCCCAGGGCCGAAACGGCCCGCCAGGTCCCGGTCGCACTCGGCTGGGCCGGCGCGATGGAGTCGCCGCCGCTGCAGGCGGACAGGAGTACGGCGAGGGCGACGGAGGCGACGGATCGCCGCACGGTTGGACTTCTCATGATCCCTCCGGGGGCTGGTAGTCCGCGAAGCGGCGTCGCGCCTCGTCCATCTCCGCGGCCGAGAGGAGTGTCGGTCCGCCGGCCACGAGGGTCCTCCAGTACAGCTCCGCCAGTGTTTCGACCTCCCCGGCCAGCTCGAGCGCCGCGTCCGCTGAGGCCCCGAGGGCGATGACCCCGTGGTTCGCGAGGAGGCACGCCCGGCCATAGCCGAGGGCGTCCAGCGCCGCGCCGGCGAGCTCCTCGCTGCCGAACGGCGCGTAGCGCGAGCAGCGAATCGCGTCGCCGCCCGCCAGGGCGACCATGTAGTGGAGCGCCGGGATGTCCCGCCGCATGCACGCGAGCGCAGTCGCAAACGGCGAGTGGGTGTGCACGACCGCGCCCGCGTCGCGCCGCGTCCGATAGATGGCCGCGTGCATCGGCCACTCCGTCGAGGGCCGACGCTCGCCGGCCTGCACGCGGCCCCCGAGGTCGACGTGTGCGACGTCGCCCGGCTCCATGCTCGCGTACGCCAGCGCCGACGGCGTGATCAGCATGCCGGGCTCGGCCCGCACGCTCACGTTGCCGGAGCGGCCCCTGCTCAGGCCCGAGCGGGACATCTCCCGGGCCACCCGCACCACCTCGCTGCGGAGCGCGGCGGTGTCCGTCACGCGCGCTCCCCGTACAGGGCGAGGAGGCCCTCGCGGCTGGCCTCGGCGATTCCCCGCTCGGTGATGATGCCCGTTACCAGCCGCGCCGGCGTGACGTCGAAGGCCGGGTTCGCAACGGGCGATCCCTCTGGCACGATGCGCACCCGCGCGACCTCGCCCGCCGCCGTCGCGCCGGCGATCCAGGAGACCTCGTCCCCATCCCGCTGTTCGATGGGCACGTCCTCCCCGCTCTCGAGATCCCAGTCGATGGATGAGGACGGCGCCGCGACGTAAAAGGGCACGCCGTTGTCCCGGGCGGCCAGCGCTTTCAGGTACGTGCCGATCTTGTTGGCGACGTCTCCGTTCGCCGTCGTCCGGTCCGTGCCGACGAGGCACGCGTCCACATCGCCGCGCCGCATCAGCAGCCCGCCCGCGTTGTCCGCCACCACCGTGTGGGGCACCCCGTGGTGCCCCAGCTCCCAGGCCGTGAGCGAGGCGCCCTGGTTCCGCGGACGTGTTTCGTCCACCCACACGTGGATCGGCAGCCCCGCGTCGTGCGCCGCGTAGATCGGCGACGTCGCCGTGCCCCGGTCCACCGTCGCCAGCCAGCCGGCGTTGCAGTGGGTGAGCACGTTCACGGGGCGGTCCGGGCTGCGCTCGTGGAGGGCCCGCAGGATCGGCAGCCCGTGCTCGCCGATCCGCCGGTTCGTGGCGACGTCCTCCTCGGCGATCGCGTTCGCCTCGGCGAACGCGGCGGCGGCACGCTCCCGCGGAGCGAGGGGGGCGACGGCGGCGCCGACGCGGTCCAGGGCCCACCGCAGGTTCACGGCCGTCGGCCGGGTGGCCAGCAGCCGCTCACGGGCCGCCGCGATCGAGGCGTCCGACGCATCGACGCGGAGGGCGAGGGCCAGGCCGTAGGCGGCCGTGGCGCCGATGAGGGGCGCGCCACGCACCCGCATCGTCTCGATGGCGCGGGCGGCGCTCTCCAGATCCGGCAGCTCCACGACGCGAAAGGCGTGCGGCAGCGCCGTCTGGTCCACGATGCGGACCGTCGCACCGTCGTCGCCGAAAGAAATGCTGCGGTGGGGGACGCCGTCTACGTTCATGGAGCGAGTGCCGGGGGCGGGAGTCGAACCCGCATGGGCCGAAGCCCGAAGGATTTTGAGTCCTCTGCGTCTGCCATTCCGCCACCCCGGCGGGGCGCTGATGATAAGCGAGGCGGCGGCGGTGTTCCAGAGCCGGCCGCGTGACTTCAGTGGATGCCGAGGAGCTGTCCGGCGTAGAAGGCGCGGCGAATGGCCAGAGGATAGTCTCCGTCGGCGAGCGCCTCCTCGGCGTTCCGGAGGAGGCGGTCGGCGCGACGGACGCTGGCGTCGTCGACCTCGTCCCGGCGCTGACCGAGGAGGACGCGGGCGCGGCCCACGAGTCGCTCGGCGACGCCCTGGGGCGTGGCCACGTGCAGCGCGTCGGCGGCGGCCATCGTCGCCTCGAGAGCGCCGGCGAGATCGCCCGCGTTCCGGCTGAGGCGCGCCTCGACCAGCCGCGTGCGGGCGTGGCTCAGGGCCGCGCCGAGCGTCCCATCCGCGGCCAGGCTCCGTGACCCGACCTCGACCCAGAAGCCAAGGCGGCGCGTGAGGTCGTCGACCCGCTCGGCGCCGAGGATCGCGGCGAGGTCCGGAGCGGCGATGTGGCGGGCGCGCTGCCGCTCCGCCTCCATCCCGGTCCCCGCGAAGGGGGCGGACGTCCAGACCGCCAGCGCGTCCATCAGCCGATCGGGCTCGCGGGCGGACGCGGCCGTTCCCGCCGCTCCCGCTTCCAGCGCGGCAGAGACGAGGGCAGGCAGCGTCGGGAGCGACGTCTCGACGTTCAGCGCCGGCGCGGTCTCCGTCGTCGTCAGGACCGAAGCGGGTCCGACGGCGTCGGTGCACGCGGTGGCGGCGATCGCCACGAGGGCGACGGCGGCGGCGCAGAGCCTGTGCGACATGGTCGGAGCGGCGTCTCCTTCAGGAGTTCGCGGACACGATCAAGCTAATTCCGGACCGAAGCAGCGGGCAAGCGCCACGCGGTGCGGACGGCGCCGTGGGCAGGCTTGCCCGCCGGGGCGGCCGGGGTCTAGGTTGCGGTTCGGACGTTCGTTCGCCTGCCCGGACCGGAGCCGATGGTCGAGACCAGCAAACCGTACGATGACAAGCTGGCGCTGATCCTCCGCAGCGCCGCGGCGGTCTTTGCGCAAAAGGGGTATCATCAGGCGAGCATCCGGGACATCAGCCGCGCGACGGGAGTCAGCCTGTCGGGGCTGTACTACTACTTCCGGAGCAAGGAGGAGCTTCTCTTCCAGATCCAGCATCACTGCTTTCGGACGGTGCTGGAGAACGCGGAGGAGCTAGTGAGCAGGGAGCGGGACCCGGAGCGATCGCTGCGGCTCTTCATCGAGGCGCACCTGCGCTACTTCGTGGCGAACATGGACGAGATGAAGGTGCTGTCCCACGAGGCGGAGTCGCTGACGGGGGAGTACGGGGAGAAGGTGGCGGCGCTGAAGCGGCGATACACGGAGCTGTGCGCGAATCTGGTGGCCGCGCTGGCGCCGGAGCGGGCGATGGACCAGCGGGTTGCGACGTTCGCCCTGTTCGGGATGATGAACTGGATCTACAACTGGTACCGGCCGGAACGGGACGTCCCGGTGGAGGAGCTGGCGGCGGACGTGAGCCGGCTGTTCCTGCGGGGCTATCTGAGCCGGGGCGCGGAGCTGCCGGAGGGGGTGGAGGGTTCGACGCGAGGAGCGCGGCCCTCGATCTGGCGGCGATGAGACCGGCGGGGCGGGAACAGCGAACCGGAATAATTCGAGGGAGGGACGTGATGGCGACGATTGAAGCGGGAACGGAAAAGGAAACCAGGACGCTGGTACGGTACGAGACCGAGGATGGAGTGGCGATCCTGCGCCTCGACGATCCACCGGCGAACACGTACACCTACGAGATGATGCGGCAGCTGGACGCGGCCATCCTGGAGGCGCGGATGGACGACAGCGTGCACGTGATCGTGATCACGGGCCAGGGCGAGAAGTTCTTCTCGGCAGGCGCCAACATCCAGATGCTGCAGGAGGTCACTCCGCAGTTCAAGTACTACTTCTGCCTGCACGCGAACGAGACGCTGAACCGGCTCGAGCAGACGCCGAAGCTCGTGATCGCGGCGCTGAACGGCCACACGGTGGGCGGCGGACTGGAGATCGCCATGGCGGCGGATCTGCGCATCGCCCGGCGAGGCTCGAGCAAGATCGGTCTGCCGGAGGTGACGCTGGGCGTGCTGCCGGGGACGGGCGGGACGCAGCGACTGTGTCGGATGGTGGGCAAGTCGAAGGCGATCGAGCTGATGGTCACCGGTCGGACGACGGGCTTCGATGAAGCGCACGACATGGGGCTCGTCAACGAGATCGTCGATGCGCAGAACGGGGACGAGTTCCTCGAGAAGGTGCTCGAGTACGCCCGCCAGTTCGTGCCGCCGAACCGGGCCGCGAAGGCGGTGGGCATGATCAAGCGTTCGGTGCAGACGGGTGCGGAGCTGGGGCTGCAGGACGCCCTCGCGGTCGAGCGGGAGCTGCAGCAGCAGCTCTTCCAGAGCCAGGACGCGAAGGAGGGGCTCTCGGCCTACAACGAGAAGCGGAAGCCCTCCTTCCAGGGCCGCTAGCCGGCGAGGCGACGTCGCCCCCGCCGCTGCGCGGCGCCCCGCAGGACCGGGCGCGGCGCGGCGGCGGGGGCGTGTCGCAGTGTGCGGCGCGGGCGGACGAATCCACGACAGCGGAGCACGATGGCGACGACGATGAGCATCCCGGTCGAGCGGCGGGGCGAGGACCGACTCTACATCGACGGGGCGTGGGTGGACGCGGAGAGCGGCGGCCGCATGCCGACGTTCCACCCGGCCACGGGCGAGCGACTGGCGGAGGTGGCCGAGGCGGGGGAAGCGGACGTCGACCGGGCGGTCACGGCGGCACGCCGGGCTTTCGAGGGGCCCTGGCGCGACATGGACGCGGCCGACCGGGCCGAGGTGATCTGGCGCATCGCCGATGCGCTGGAGGCGCGCAGCGAGGAGCTGGCCAAGCTGGAATCTCTGGACAACGGCAAGCCGCTGCGGGAAGCCATGATCGACATCCGCACCGCCGTGGACGCGTTCCGCTACTACGCAGGCTGGTGCACGAAGATCGAGGGCGAGACGGTGCCCGTGCGAGGGAACGTTCTGAACTACACGCTGCGGGAGCCCATCGGCGTGGTGGGCGCCATCATCCCGTGGAACTTCCCCCTCGTCATGGCGGCGTGGAAGGTCGCGCCCGCGCTGGCCTGCGGGAACACCGTGATCCTGAAGCCGGCCGAGCAGACGCCGCTGACCGCACTGGAGCTGGCCGCGGCCGCGGCGGAGGCGGGTCTGCCGCCGGGCGTCCTCAACGTCGTGCCGGGCCGGGGCGAGAGCGCCGGCGCTGCGCTGGTGCGGCATCCGGGCGTCGACAAGATCGCCTTCACCGGGTCCACGGCGGTGGGTCGCCTGATCATGCAGGAAGCTGCAGGCACGCTGAAGAAGGTATCGCTGGAGCTGGGGGGAAAGTCACCCAACATCGTCTTCGCCGACGCGGACCTGGACGCCGCTGCCCGGGGTGCATTCGCGGGCATCTTCTACAACGCCGGCCAGTGCTGCACGGCGGGGTCGCGACTGCTCGTCCAGGCGTCGGTCAAGGACGCGCTGCTCGAGAAGATGGTGGAGCGCGCCGGGCGCATGAAGCCGGGCGACCCGCTGGATCCGAAGACGCGCTTCGGTCCCCTGGTCTCGCAGGAGCAGCTCGACCGCGTCATGGGCTACATCGAGAAGGGACGCGAGGAGGGCGCACGTGTGGTGACCGGCGGAAGCCGCGCCACGTGGGACGGCGAGACGCGCGGGTGGTGGGTGGAGCCGACCATCTTCGACGACGTCACCGCCGACCAGACGATCGCCCGGGAGGAGATCTTCGGGCCGGTCCTGGCCACGCTGACGTTCGCGGACGAGGACGAGGCGGTCGAGCTTGCCAACCGTACGATCTACGGCCTCGCCGCCGGCATCTGGACGAGCGACGTGAAGCGGGCCCACCGCGTCGCCCGCCGCCTGCAGGCCGGCACGGTCTGGATCAACACGTACCACCCGCTGGACGCCGCGTCCCCCTTCGGTGGCTACAAGCAGTCCGGGTACGGCCGGGAGCTGGGCCGCTACGCGCTCGATCTCTACACCCAGGTGAAGAGCGTCTGGGTGGACCTATCGTGAGGCACGGAACCGACGGATGACGAGAGAAGCCTGGATCATCGACGCCGTACGCACGCCGGTCGGCCGGCACGGCGGCGCCCTGGCCGCGGTGCGCCCGGACGACCTGGCCGCAGTGGCGATACGCGGACTTCTGGAGCGCACCGGAATCGAGCCGTCGACGGTCGACGACGTGATCCTGGGCTGCGCGAACCAGGCCGGTGAGGACAACCGCAACGTGGCGCGCATGGCCGCGCTCCTCGCAGGCATGCCAGTGAGCGTGCCCGGCCAGACCGTGAACCGGCTGTGCGGTTCGGGGCTGCAGGCGGTGAACGACGCGTTCCACGCCATCGCGGCAGGCGAGGGGGACGTGTTCGTGGCCGGGGGGGTGGAGTCGATGAGCCGCGCGCCGTACGTGATGCTGAAGCCGGAGACGGGCTACCCCCGGGGAAACCCGGCCGTCGCGGACACGGTGCTCGGCTGGCGGTTCACCAATCCGGCGTTCCCGGACCCCTGGACGGTGGGCCTCGGGGAGACGGCGGAGAACGTGGCGGAGCGGCACGGGGTCTCGCGGGAGGAGCAGGACGCGTTCGCCCTGGAGAGCCAGCGCAGGGCCGCCGCCGCGATGGACGCCGGCCGCTTCGACGACGAGCTCGTTGCCGTGGGCATTCCGCAGCGGAAGGGCGAGCCCGTGTGGGTGGAGCGGGACGAGCACCCGCGCCCCGACACGACGGCGGAGAAGCTGGCAAAGCTGCGGCCGGTGTTCCGGGAGGGCGGCACGGTGACGGCAGGCAACTCCTCGGGTCTGAACGACGGCGCGGCGGCCGTGCTGGTCGTGGAAGCGGAGCGGGCACGGACGCTGGGTCTGGAGCCGATGGCGCGCGTCGTCTCGTCTGCCGTGGCCGGCGTGGAGCCGGACTACATGGGCATGGGTCCTGTGCCGGCGACGAAGCGGGCGATGGAACGCGCCGGCGTGGCGCTGGAAGACGTCGCCCTCGTGGAGCTGAACGAGGCCTTCGCGTCCCAGAGCGTGGCATGCGTGAGGGAGCTCGGGCTCGACCCGGAGCGGGTGAACGTGAACGGCGGGGCCATCGCCCTGGGACACCCCCTCGGCTGCTCGGGCGCCCGCATCCTCACCACTCTGCTCCATGAGCTGGACCGACGGGGCGGTCGGTACGGGCTGGCGACGATGTGCATCGGCGTGGGCCAGGGAATCGCGACTCTCGTGGAGGCGACGAAATGAGCACGGAAGCGCCGAGCGCCGAGCGCGAGCGCTCGGACGCCGCCGGCGACGACGCGATCCTGTCGGAGCGGGACGGCGCCGTGGGGTGGATCCGCATCAATCGGCCGGAGCGGCTGAACGCCTTCGTGGGCGACATGCGGGAGCGACTGCTGCACGCGCTGGAGGCCCACGAGTCGGACGACGCCGTGCGCTGCGTCGTCATCACCGGCGTGGGGCGCGCCTTCTCGACCGGCGGCGACATCCGCTTCATGGCGGAACTCATCGAGGCGGAAGACCGGGAACGATTCGAGGGACTGGTGCGGATCGGCGCCGAAGTGGTGCGCTGCATCGACTCCATGAGCAAGCCGGTCATCGCGGCGATCAACGGACCGGCGGCGGGCGCCGGCGCCTGCCTCGCCCTCGCCTGTGACCTGCGGGTGGCGGGCGAGAGCGCGTCCATCGGATTCACGTTCTCGCGCGTCGGGCTCCACCCCGACTGGGGCGGCAGCTATTTCCTCCCCCGCCTGGTAGGGGCCACGCTTGCCGCGGAGCTGCTCTACACCGGCGGCATGATGTCGGCGGAGCGGGCGGAGCGCGTCGGGCTCGTCAACCGCGTGGTGCCCGCGAGCGAGCTGGAGAACACCGCCCGGGGGCTGGCGGGTCAGATCGCCGCGGGACCGGCGGGCGTGCTCGCGGCGACGAAGCGGTCGCTGCGCCGCAGCCTGCAGGGCACCCTGGACGAGTTGCTGGAGATGGAGACGGCAGCCCAGATGGAGGCATTCGACAGCCCCGACTTCCGGGAGGGCATCACCGCGTTCCTGGAAAAGCGCACGCCCCGCTTCGGCCAGGGAACACGGTGAGCGGACGCGAGACGGCGACGCAGGCAGGCGCGGACGCCGCGGCGATCGACCGCGTGGTCGTCATCGGGGCCGGGACGATGGGCCACGGCATTGCCCAGGTCTGCGCCCAGGCGGCCTGCGCCGTGACGCTGGTGGACGTCGACGCGGCGGCCGTGGAGCGAGGGCTCGCCTCGATCCGGGCGAACCTCCAGGGCGGCGTCGACCGCGGCAAGCTGTCGGAAGCGGACCGGGACGCCGCCATCGACCGGGTGGAGGGGCGTACGTCGGCCGACGAGGCCCTGCCGCGCGCCGACCTGATCGTCGAGGCCGTGCCGGAGCGTCTCGACCTGAAGCAGCGCGTGCTCCGGGACGCGGAGGCCGCTGCAGGCAGCGCGGCCGTGCTCGCGACGAACACCTCCAGTCTGAGCATCGCGGACCTGCAGAACGTGCTGGAGCGGCCCGGCCGTCTGGTCGGGATGCACTTTTTCAATCCCGTCCACATCATGAAGCTCGTCGAGGTGGTTCGGGGCCCCGCCACGGACGAGGGCGTGGTGGGAACGGCGGTGGCCTTCGCCCGACGTCTGGGCAAGGAGCCGATCGTGGTGAACGACGCGCCGGGCTTCGCGTCCTCGCGGCTGGGGGTGGCCCTGGGCCTCGAGGCGATGCGCATGCTCGAGCAGGACGTGGCGTCGGCCGAGGCCATCGATCGAGCGATGGAGCTGGGCTACCGCCATCCCATGGGACCGCTGCGCCTGACCGACCTCGTGGGTTTGGACGTGCGGCTGGGCATCGCCGAGTACCTGCACGAGACGCTGGGCTCCGACGTGTTCCGGCCGCCGGAGATCCTGCGGGAGAAGGTCCGGCAGGGCAAGCTGGGCCGGAAGAGCGGCGAGGGATTCTACACCTGGGACGGATGAGGGGCATGCCGTACGAGACGCTGGAGGTCCGGATCCGGGAGCGCGTCGCGACCGTCGTCGTGAACCGACCCGAGAAGCGGAACGCGCTGAACGCCGAGGTCCGGCGGGAGATCCTGGCGGCGCTGGACGAGATCCGGGAGCTGAGCGAAGTGCGCGTCGTGGTCTTCACCGGAGCCGGCGAGAAGGCGTTCATCGCGGGCGCCGACATCACCGAGTTCGCGGAGCGGACGCCGCTCCAGCAGCGCGAGGCCATGTCCGGCCGGCGGGTTTTCGACGAGATTGCGGAGTTCCCGAAGCCGACGATCGCCTCGATCAACGGCTACGCGCTCGGCGGCGGGTGCGAGCTGGCCCTCGCCTGCGACCTGCGCATCGCCGCGCGGTCCGCCAGGCTCGGGCAGCCGGAGGTGAAGCTGGGCATTCTGCCCGGCGGCGGCGGCACGCAGCGGCTGCCCCGCCTCGTCGGCGTCGGCCGCGCGCTGCGCCTGATGCTGACCGGCGAGCTGATCGGCGCCCAGGAGGCCGAGCGGATCGGCCTCGTCGACTGGCTCGTCGAGGACGAGGAGCTGGAGGAGCGCACCCGCTCCATCGCCGAGGGACTCGCCGCGCAGTCGCCGGTGGCCATGGCGCTGATCAAGGAAGCGGTTCGGGCCGCCGCCGGAATGCCGATGGAGGCGGGACTGCGCCACGAGCGGGAGCTTTTCGTCACCGCGTTCGCGAGCGAAGACCGCACGGAAGGCGTGGCGGCCTTCCTGGAGAAGCGCGAGCCGGAGTTCCACGGCCGCTGACCCCGCAGGCTGAGAGGACGCCCATGCCCAGGAATCCATTCGGCGACGACGTACCCGATCGCGACGCGCGCGCGAATCCCTTCAGGGACGACGCGCCCGACATGGACCCGGTGACCCGCATCGCCCACGCCGCACGCGCCGTCCGCAACCTGCGGGCGCAGATCGGCGCGGAGGGGATGACCGCGACGGGCAGCCGCGAGCTCGTCTCGGAGCTGGGCGCGGCCCTGGACGCGATCGCCCGGGCCCTGCGCGGACTGCGCACCGCGGGGGGAGCGGGGAGCGGAGGCGCCGACGTCGGTGGCGCCGGCAGCCCGGAGACGTTCGAATGAGAACGCGGGCGGCGCGACTCGTCTTCTGGATCTTCCTGGTGCTCTACACCGTCGCCCTGACGTGGCCCGGGATGCTTCCCTTCGATCGCATCCACCCGTTCGTGCTCGGCCTTCCCTTCTCCATGTTCTGGGTCGCCCTGTGGGTCGCGGGCGGCGTCCTGGCATTCTGGCTCGTCGACGCCCTCGAGGCGCCCCACCGGAAGGGGGACTGACATGGAGCGCTGGCAGATCGTCACGGCGGTCGTCCTGCTCTATCTGCTGATCACGCTCCTCATCGGCCTCTTCTCCGGCAGGTCGTCCAGCAAGACGGTGGGCGGATACGTCGCCGCCGATCGGGGCTTCGGACTCCTGCCGATGTATTTCGTGACGGGCGCGTCCGTCTTCAGCGCGTTCGCCTTCCTCGGCGGCCCGGGCTGGACGTACTCCCGCGGCGCGGCGGCGTTCTACATCCTTGCCTACGGCGTGCTCGGGATCGCCCCCTGGTACTTCCTGGGTCCGAAGGCGGGGGCCCTCGGCCGCAAGTACGGCTACGTCACGCAGGCGCAGATGGTGACGGGCCGATTCCCGTCCCGGGGACTCTCCGCGATGTTCGCCGTCGCCAGTGTGGGCGCCTTCGTGCCGTACGTCATGCTGCAGATGAGCGGTGCGGGCATCGTTTTCAGCGCCGTGACGGAAGGACACGTGCCCTTCTGGCTCGGGGCCCTCCTCGCCTACGGCGTGGTGGTCATCTACGTCCTCGTGGGCGGCGTCTCGGCGGTCGGTTGGACGAACGTGTTCCAGGGGCTGTTCATGCTGACCGTCGCGTGGACGCTGGGCCTGTGGATTCCCGCCCACCTGTACGGCGGCGTGGGGCCGATGTTCGAGAAGATCGCCGCCTCGAGACCGGAGCTGCTGACGGCACCCGGCCTGGCCGCCGACGGCTCACCGTGGGGCTGGGGCGCCTACTCCAGCGCCATCCTGGCATCGGGAATCGGCCTGTTCATGTGGCCGCACCTGTTCATGAAGTCCTTCGCGGCCCGGAGCGACGACGTGCTCCGCCGGACCGTCATCCTGTATCCGACATTCCAGCTCTTTCTCATCCCCGTCTTCCTCATCGGCTTCGCGGGGGTGCTCTTCCCCTCCCCGCCACAGCAGCCCGACGCGATCATGCCTCATATGATCCTGAACACGGGGCTGCCGGCGCTGGTCGTGGGAGCGTTCTGCGCCGGCGCGCTGTCGGCGTCCATGTCGACCGGCGACGCGCTGCTTCACGCCGCCGGCTCCGTCGGCGTCGAGGACGGGCTGCGGCCGTTCGTGGAAGTGAGCGACAGGATGCAGCGGCTGCTCATGCGCCTTCTGGTGCTGGGTGTGGGCGGGCTGGCATTCTACCTGGCGATCATCCAGCAGAAGTCGCTGGTCTGGCTGCTCCTGACGGCGTACGGAGTCGTCGACCAGCTCGCGCCGCCCGTCTACGCCGCACTGTACTGGAAGCGGGCGACGACGCCCGGCGTCGTGCTGGGCTTCCTGGCAGGGCTCGGGGCGAACATCTTCTTCCTGGTCCGGCCGGAGCTGAAGCCCCTGGAAATCCACGAGGGCGTGCTGGGCGTGATCGTGAACGTGGCCGTTCTCGTGCTCGTCAGCCTCGCGACGAAGCCGCAGGACGCGGCCCACGTGGCACGGTTCGTGGACATGGAGCTGGACGAGGTCGAAGAGCAGATGGCGGCGGGCGCGTAGGGCAGGCGCCCAGGGCTGCCGCCGCCTAGCCGTTCTCCGCCGGGGCCCGCTCGATGAGGTCGCGCTCGACGGGCTCGTCGTCAGGGGGCCGGTCGCTGGCGTCTCCGACCTTCAGGCGGTGGGCCAGGCGGGCCAGCATGATGCGCTCCGCGCGGATGTCGTGGCCGATGTCCACGAGGAGACGGGCGACGTCACCCGCGCCCCAGAGCAGCACCGCGAGGACGATGGTGCGGGCCAGCTCGCCGAGAAGCGCCGGGACTGCACCCCAGCCTTCTACGCGAACGCCCGCCGCGATCTCGCCCAGCGACGGCGACGAGCAGGAAGACCGCCGCGGCCTTGAAGATGGTCCCCATCCACCTCAGGGCCGTATACGGCTCCAGGTCGGTCTCCCGCACTGCGGCGGCGCGGGCCCGACGCTGCTTCTCCGGATCGTCCATTCCCCCTCCCAGTGAGCGTCGGGGCGGGAACAAGCAGGAACGGGGCCAGAACTGGAACGGCGCCCCGGGCGGCGGGTATTGAGCGCCCGACCACGGGAGAAGAGGATCATGAAGACGGGACAGGACATCGGCGCCGGGCGAGCGCTGCTCCGGGGTCTGACGCTGCGCTGCCCCGAATGCGGGTCGAACGGGCTCTTCGAGGGATGGCTGAAGCCACGGCAGGCGTGCCCGTCGTGCGGTCTGCGCCTGGACCGTGGTGAGGGGGACCATTTCCTGGGCGCCTACACGGTCAACTTCTCCGTTGCCGAGATCGCCCTCGTCGTGTTCCTCGGGCTCGTCGCCCTGGTGACGTGGCCGGACGTACCCTGGGGCTTCGTCCTCTACGGCGGGCTCGCGCTCATGGTGCTGGCGCCGATCGCCTTCTTCCCGGTCTCCCGGACGCTCTGGCTGGCCATCGATCTGCTCTTCCGGAAGCCGACCCCGTCGGACTTCGTGGAAGGAAGCGCCTCCCCGGAGAACTGAGCAGACGGGCGACGTCGCTCACTGCCGCATCGATTCCTTACGCGTGTCCATTCCTGGCCGCACCGATTCGACCAACAGGGACTACCATGCTCGAAGAGATTCGACAGAAGATTTCCGACGAAGTGGAGCGGTTGCTCCACGAACTGAACGTGCAGCTGCCGCGGGCCATCGAGAAGGCCGTGGAGCTGGGCGACCTGCGGGAGAACGCGGACTACAAGTCGGCGCTCGAGCGCCAGCAGTTCGTGCAGGCCCGGCTGAACCACCTCACCCAGCGGCTGTCGGAGCTCGGCAAGATCGACGTGGACGCGATTCCGCGGGATCGGGTCGGATTCGGCTCACGACTGACGGTGGTGGAGGTCACGAGCGGCGACTCGACGGAGTACACGATCGTGTCGGGCGACTTCATCGACCTCGATGCAGGGCACATCTCGATGGCGTCGGCCCTCGGCCAGGCGTTCCTCGGCACGCGGAAGGGCGAGGAGGTCGAGGTCCAGCTTCCGGCGGGCGTTCGGCGCTTCCGCGTCGAGGAGCTGGTCACGCTGCCGGAGATGGTGAAGGAGTAGGCGCCTGCCTACCACCCCCGCGCGTCGCGCAGCGCGCGGATGTGCGCCACGTGGTGGCGCCCGTGCCAGGCGTAGAGCTGGAGCAGGGTGTCCAGGGTCAGCACACCGTCCAGCGGATGGACGAGGGTGCGCTGCCAGTCGGCGAGATCGAGCGAGCGCAGCAGCGGCACCCAGCGTCCATGCAGCGCGTCCAGCAGGTCCAGCGAGACCTCGGGCTCGAGCGTACGGGCATCGGTCAGCCGTGCCCAGGCCGCCTCTTCGTACGGCCGGATCGTCGGCTCGTCTTCCGTGAGGGCCAGCCGAAAGCGAACGTAGCCGTTCATGTGGGAGTCCGGCACGTGGTGCACGACCTGCCGCACCGACCATCCGCCGTCCCGGTAGGGCGTGTCGAGCTGCTCGTCGTCCAGTCCGGCGACGACGTCCCGCAGCGCAGCAGGCGCCTCCTCGATCTCGGCCACCCAGCGCTCCCGGCTGGCTGCGGTCCGGTCCTCGACAGGCTCGAAGCGCCCGATGGGATAGCGAAGATCCTGGCTCACAGCGTCTCCTCTCCGCCGGCGTCCGCCGGCACAAACGTCATAACCTCGTCCAACCCCTTCCTGTCGAGCACGGGCACCCGGACGTCCGCCGCCGGGTGCCCGACCACCAGCAGGAGAAACGGCCGCTCGCTGTCGGGGCGGCCGAGGATCTCGTTCAGGAAGTCCATCGGACTGGGCGTATGCGTCAGCGTTGCGAGGCCGGAGCGGTGGCAGGCGGCGATGAGGAGGCCGGTGGCGAGACCCACGGACTCGGTGGCGTAGTAGTGCTTGAACGGTCGACCCTTCGCGTCCACGCCGTGCCGCTGTACGAAGACCGCGATCAGCCAGGGCGCCACCTCGAGGAACGGCTTGTCGGCGTCCGTACCCAGGGGTTCGAGGGCCCGCAGCCACTCTTCGGGGGCCCGTTCCGCATAGAACGAGCGTTCCTCCGCCTCCGCGGCCGCCCGGATGCGGCGCTTCACGGCGGGGTCGGAAACGGCCACGAAGTGCCAGGGTTGCATGTTCGCGCCGCTCGGCGCCGTCGCCGCACAGCGGATGCACTCCGTGATGACGGCCCGCGGAACGGGGCGCGGAGAGAAGCTTCGAACGGTGCGCCTGCGCTGCAATTCCTCCCGATACGCGCGTGCCCGGTCGAGCATCTCCCGGTCCGTGGCCTCCGGACGCGGCGGGAGCGACTCGAAGACCGGGCGGGGCATCACACGTTGCCGAGGATCTGCCCGACCAGCTCCTCGTTCGAGGAGGTGCGCTTCATGAAGGTGATGAGCTGCTGCATGGCGTCCGCCGGCGAGGTGCCCGCGAGCTGACGCCGCAGGAGGGAGGCCGCCTTGTGCGCTTCCGGCGTGAGGATCAGCTCCTCACGGCGGGTCTGGCTGGCCAGCAGGTCGATGGCCGGGAAGATGCGCCGGTCGGCAAGATCACGACTGAGCACGAGCTCGCTGTTTCCGGTGCCCTTGAACTCCTCGAAGATGACCTGGTCCATCCGGGAGCCCGTGTCCACGAGGGCCGTGGCGATGATCGTGAGGGATCCTCCACCCTGATCCGGCGCGACCTTCCGGGCGCTGCCCAGAAAGCGCTTCGGCTTCTCCAGGGATTGGGCGTCGAGCCCGCCGGAGAGGGTCCGGCCGCTGCCCTCCTCCACCGCGTTATACGCCCGGGCCAGACGCGTGATGGAGTCGAGGACCAGCACCACGTCCCGGCCCAGCTCGACGATGCGTCGCGCCCGTTCCAGCGTGATCTCCGCGAGGGACACGTGCCGGTCGGGCGGATAGTCGAAGCTCGACGCCACGACTTCCCCGAACCCGCACATCTCCATTTCCGTGACCTCCTCCGGCCGCTCATCGACCAGGAGGATGATCAGCTCGCAATCGGGATCGTTCGTCACGATCCCCTCGGCGACCGACTGGAGAACCGTCGTCTTCCCCGCCTTCGCCGGCGCCACGATCATGGCCCGCTGCCCCTTTCCGAACGGGCAGAACAAGTCGATGACACGATTCGTGTAGTCCGGCTGTCCGCGCCGCGTCAACCCGAACTCGAGCACCAGCTGCTCGTCCGGGTGCATGGCGCTGAGGCGCTGGAAATTGGGACGCCGCCCCAGTTCCTCCGGTGGATTGCCGAAGACCGAGACCAGCCGGGTCAGCGGAGCGCTCTTGCCCCGCCCCGGGGCCTTGCCGACCTCGCCTCCGATCCGGTCACCGGTGCGGAGGTCGAAGCGCTGAATGATCCGCTGGCTGACGTAGATGTCATCGTCGCCTGGGAGGTAGCCCGACTCACGGCGCCGGATGAATCCGGAGCCGCTGCCGAGGACCTCCAGCACACCGAGGGCCTGATCGCTGCTCACGCTGGGTTCGTCTTCGATCTGGAAGGGTGGTCGAAACGTTCGGTCGGTGGGGACAGCAAGTTCCGGTCCCCGCTTCCCGCCGTCACGCCGGACGCCGCCCGCGGAAGCGGGCTCGTTCCGTCCTGCTCTCCTGTACGCCTGCACCGGGGCGGCCGTTCCACCAGGGGATGGCATGCGAAGCGCCCCGTCCGGGTCGGATCGGGGCGCGCCCGCAGGTGTGGCGTGGCGATGTCACTCGGCCGGGTAGACCGAGATCTGCTTCCGGTTGCGGCTCTTGCGCTCGAACGTGACCACGCCGTCGATGAGGGCGAACAGGGTGTCGTCCCTGCCACGGCCTACGTTGAAGCCCGGATGGAACTTCGTCCCGCGCTGCCGCACGATGATGTTGCCGGCCACTACCCTCTCCCCGCCGTACTTCTTCACGCCCAGGTACTGCGGATTGGAGTCCCGGCCGTTGCGGGTCGAGCCGACGCCTTTCTTGTGTGCCATCTGCTATCTCCTCACCCGAGACGGATCTCGTCGATCCGCACTTCGGTGTACTTCTGCCGATGTCCCTGCTTGCGGCGGTAGTTCTTGCGCCGCTTCCACTTGAAGACGACGATCTTGTCGCCCTTGCCGTGGGCCACGACCTCACCCGTCACGGCGGCGCCCTCGAGCGTCGGAGCGCCGACCTTAACGCCGTCGTCCCCGCCGCCGGCGAGGAGCACCTCGTCGAACGTGACGGTGCCGCCGACTTCGGCGGCCAGGGACGGCACACGGATGGTGCGGCCGGGCTCGGCGCGGAACTGCTTGTCGCCGGATCGGATGATCGCGTACATGATCTCGCGTCTGGTGGAGCGTGGTACGGTTACAGACTGTTGAATTTCGCCGCTCGTGCCGCCGCTGTCAAGGTCGGCCGGCGGTGAGAAACGAGGCCGCGCCTCCGGGCCGGGACGTCGGGCTCGGTGGAGCCGGGCGGCCGGGGAGGCGCGGCGGAGCGGAACGGGTCAGGCCCGGACGATCTCGTAGCAGATCCGCCAGTTCGAGAGGCTCTCGGGGTCGTTGGGAGGCTCGTCGCTGGGGAAATGCTTGCCGAGGAAGGAGGACGGGCTGCCCTCGTAGGTGCGGCTGTAGTCCTCGAGCCGGTCATTGGCGCTGAGGAAGTCGAGTTCCTCGCCTTCGAGATCGATGCGCAGACGGCCGCGGACCTCGCCCTCGAAGATGACCTTGTCGAGGCCCAGCCGGTTCCAGGCCGGGTGATCGGAGATCTCGAAGTGGCCCTTCTCGGGGAGAACGGGTCTCCTGGGCGGGGCCGTCGTCGGCGCTGACGCGGGCGGTGAAGCGGAACTCACCCTTTTCCTTGAAGAACGGCTCCAGTTTGTCGAGGATCTGGACCCAGCGCAGAATCACCTTCAGCCGTTCGCCGTTTGGTTCCGCCATCGTCGACCCCTTTCGTTGTGGTGCGGTCTGGTGCGTAGAGTCCGCGCGCCGCGAGTGCGGGCACGGGGCCCAATATCGGGGCCGGTGGGCGTCGACGCCAGCCGGACCGGCCCGCGAAGCTACTCGACGGAATATTTCTGGGTCACGTCCACCTGGGACGGGCCGCTCAGCAGACGGAACTCGTCCTGGCGCATGAGCGGATCGTCGCGGAGGTCCAGGTCGAGCTTGTACGAGCCCTCAAGCCTGCGCAGGAAGTTGGACTCCTGCTCCAGGATGTGGAGGGCGACCTCGGGATGCACGCGGACGATGAGGGTGCGTTCGGCGTTGCCGACGGCGGCACGCCGGATCGCGCGCTCGATGCGGCGCACGACGGTGGGCGGTCGGAAGACGCGGCCGGCGCCGCCGCAGTGGATGCACGGCTCGGTGAGCGTGGAGTAGAGAGACGGCCGGACGCGCTGGCGCGTCATCTCGACGAGCCCCAGATCGGAGATCGCGTACGCCTTGGTGCGGGCACGGTCGCGGTTCAGATGGGTGCGGAGCTCCTGCATCACGCGGTCCTGGTCGCCCCGGGCGTCCATGTCGATGAAATCGACGACGATGATGCCCCCGATGTCCCGAAGGCGAAGCTGCCTGGCGACTTCCTTCGCCGCCTCCATGTTGGTCTTGAGGATCGTCTTGTCGGGATCGCGCTTGCCGGTGTTGCGGCCCGTGTTCACGTCGATGGAGACCAGGGCCTCCGTGGGCTCGATGATGAGGTAGCCGCCGGAGGGGAGCTCGACGCGTCGCTGAAAAGCTTCGCGGATGGCCTCTTCGACGCCGTACTTGTCGAAGATGGGGGTGGCGTCCTCGTAGAGGTGGACCCGATCGAGGAGGCTGGGATCGACGCCCTGGAGGTACTGCTCGACCTCCCTGTAGACTTCCCTGCTGTCGATGATGAGGGCGTCGACCTTTTCGCTGAAGACGTCCCGAATGATCCCGCTGGTGAGCTTCGCCTCCTGATGGATCAGGGCCGGCGCCTTCACGCCCTTGCTGCGCTTCTGGATCTTCTTCCAGGTGGTGTGCAGGGTCTTGAACTCGCGCTGGAAGGTCTCCCGGGTGAGCTCCTCGCCGACCGTCCGGATGATGACGCCGCCGGCGTCCTTCGGGACGACGTCGCGGGCGAGGGATCGGAGGCGTGCCCGCTCCTCCCGGTCGTCGATCTTGCGGCTGACGCCGATGTGATTGGAGAACGGCATGTAGACGACGAAGCGACCGGGCAGCGAGACCTGGGCGGTGACCCGGGGGCCCTTGGTGCTGATGGGCTCCTTGGTGACCTGCACCATGAGGTTTTCGCCCTTGTGGACGACGTCCTGAATGGGGACCTCGGGCCCGCGGCCGCGACGGCCGTTCTCCTCTTCCTCGTCGTCGTCGTCGTCTCCGTCGCCGTTCTCGCGCAGGACATCGGAGACGTGGAGGAAGGCGGCCTTCTCCGAGCCGACGTCCACGAAGGCGGCCTGGATGCCGGGGAGGACGGCCTCGACGCGGCCGAGATAGACGTCCCCCACCATGCGTTCGGCGTCGGGACGGTCCACCATGACCTCTACGAGACGGTCGTCCTCGAGGATCGCCACGCGTGTTTCCAGCGGCGTGGCGGAGATGAGGATCTCACGCTTCATGTCTGTGTCATCGCCTGTCAGGGAGCGCGTCCGCGGTCTCACGACACGCAGCGGCGCCCGATGATCTGTGTCCGCGCTCCGGTCCGGCCGTCCTCATCTCTCGCGGCGCCCTCGGTTCGGTGGCGTCGCGGGAGACGGAGCGGCGGCTGGGGCCGTTCGCGGCCTCGACTGTCAGTTGCTCGTCGCCAGGTCCCGCAGCAGGTGCCGGGCGATGACGAGCCGCTGGATCTCGCTCGTCCCTTCTCCGATCTCGCAGATTTTCGCGTCGCGCATCATGCGCTCGACGGGATAGTCCGCCGTGTAGCCGTACCCGCCGTGGAGCTGGACGGCCCGGGTGGTGACGCGCATCGCGAGCTCGCTCGCGTACAGCTTGGCCATCGCGGCCTGGGATCCGAACGGGCGACCCCGCTCCTTCAGCCACGCGGCGTGGTAGACCAGGTGCCGGCCGGCCTCGATCTCGGTGGCCATGTCGGCCAGACCGAATTGCACGCCCTGGAAGTCGGCGACGGGCCTGCCGAACTGGCGCCGCATGCCGACGAACTCCAGCGTGCGCTCCAGCGCCCCCTCGGCGATGCCCAGGGCCAGGGCGCCGATGCCGATGCGGCCCGCGTCCAGCGTCTTCATGAAGTTCACGAAGCCGCTGCCCTCCTCTCCCAGCCGGTTCTCCGACGGGACGCGGGCGTCCTCGAACACGAGCTCGCGGGTGTCGGACGCCCGCCAGCCCATCTTGTCTTCCTTCTTGCCGGCTCGCACGCCGGGCGTGAACGGCTCGAGCTCGGGAGCGTGTCCGACCCCGACCCGCTCCGCGTCATCGCGGTCCGTGGTCTCCTTCGTGACGATGAAGCTCGTGATCCCGCGCGTTCCGGCGCTGCGGTCCGTCACGGCCGTCACGACGAAGACTTCCCCGACGCCGGCGTGCGTGATGAAGATCTTGCCGCCGTTCAGGCGGTAGTGGCCGTTCTCCCGCTCGGCCCGGGTGCGGCTGCCGCCGGCGTCGGACCCGGCGCCGGGCTCCGTCAGCCCGAATCCGCCGAGGACGCGCCCGCGGGCGAGGAGCGGGAGGTAACGGCGCTTCTGCTCCTCGGTCCCGAAGTTCTGGATGGGCGAAAGGCCGAGGGTCGAGTGGGCGCTCACCGTGATGGCGTGGCTCGCGTCCACCTTCGCCAGCTCCTCGATGGTGAGGATGTAGCTCAGGTAGTCGCGACCGAGTCCGCCGTAGGTCTCGGGCACGTTCACGCCGAACCAGCCGAGCTGCGCCATCCGGGCCACGTTCTCCCACGGGAATCGGGACTCCTCGTCGAGCACCCGGGCCACGGGCGCGATCTCCGCTTCCGCGAAAGAGCGCACCGCCTGCCTGTGCTTTTCGTGCTCGTCCGAGAGATAGATCTCCATGCCGTCCCCGTTTCAGGCGCGCTTCGACGCGGGCTGCTACCCCGAACCCGGGGATAAAGTTACCGGAACCGGGGGGCGCGGGAAAAGAGGCCGCCCTCCCGTGCGCAGTTGTCGCACGCCTCACAGCGGCGGGGAGCGTCTGCCCCGAAGTAGCGGAGGAGCTCGGCACGGCGGCACCGACGGGTGGCGACGTAGCGCAGCACGGCGAGCAGCCGCCGCACCTCGCGCCGGCGCGTCCCGGCAAGCTCACGCCAGCGAGCCGGTTTCGGCACGGAGGCTCGCGCGAAGCGAGCATGGGCCGGCGGTCGCCAGTCCAGCAGAGCGGATCTGCGGAGCCCGTCGAGGAGGGCGACGGCGGCTGCGCGAGAGCCTGCCGCCGACTCGAGCGCGCGCCACGATACGGCGCGGCCGTCCAGGAGCGCCGGACCGGCGGCGCGCAGGAGCGCGTCGAGAAAGGCGCGCTCCGGCTCGCGCCCGGCGCCGGCCAGTACCTCGCTCCGGCGAGCGTCCAGAGCGACGAGGCGGATCCATGGCTCGCCACGTCCTGAACACTGCCGGGCGGCGCCCCAGCGAACGAGGATGCGAAGGGCCGCCTCCGCCCGGGCGCGGCCGCCTGCCCCGCCCGTCCGGGCGACGATCTCCTCAACGGTCCGGGGCTCCTCCCCCAGCGCGGACAGCGCGAGCCGGATTGCGGGCTCGGGCGGATAAGCCTGGTCGAGGAGGAAGCGGAGCACGCCCTCGTCCCCGGGGACGTGGAGGAGCACGCACTCGGAGGAGGCGCCGTCGCGGCCCGCACGTCCAGCCTCCTGATAGTACGCTTCGAGGGAGCCCGGCGGACCCTGGTGCAGCACGATCCGGACGTCGGGCTTGTCGATGCCCATGCCGAACGCGCTCGTGGCGACGATGACGGACGCGTCCCCGGCCGTGAACGCCTGCTGCAGGGCCGCCCGGCGATCGGACGCCAGGCCTGCGTGGTAGCCGGCGGCGCGGAGGCCCCTCAGCCGCAGGAGACCCGTCAGCGAGTCCACCGCCCGGCGCGTGGGGGCGTATACAATGGCGCTCCCCGGCACATCGCGGCCGGCGTAGGGGCGGAGCAGCCGGAGCATGCGGGCGTCACGGGCGGCGGCGTCCCGGCAGCGCTCCACGCGCCAGCGCAGGTTGGGCCGGTCGAATCCGCCGGTCAGCACGACCGGCGCTCGGAGTCGCAGGTGGCGCACCACGTCGGCGCGCACGGCGGGGGTGGCCGTCGCCGTGAGCGCCATCAGTGGACAGTCCACGAATTCCCGGAGCTCGCCGATGCGGAGGTACGCCGGCCGGAACGCGTCGCCCCACTGGCTCACGCAGTGGGCCTCGTCCACGACCAGCAGCGAAATGCGCCATCGCGCGAGGGCCTGACGGAAGGCCCGGCCCACCAGTCGCTCGGGGGCGACGTAGAGCAGGCGGATCGAGCCGTCGGCCGCCGCCCGCAGCGACGCCTCGCGGGCCGCCGCAGCGATGCCCGAATGCACGGCGGCGCCGGGGATCCCCCGCTTCCGGAGCCCGTCCACCTGATCATCCATGAGGGAGACGAGGGGGCTCACGACGAGCGTGAGCCCGGGCAGCAGCAGGGCCGGAACCTGGTAGCAGACGCTCTTGCCCCCTCCCGTCGCCATGAGCACGAGGCTGTCCCGCCCTTCCAGTGCCGTCCGCACGGCGTCCGCCTGAACGCCGCGAAAGCCGTCGAAGCCGAACCGCTCCCGGAGGACGGCGAGAGGGTCGTGGATGTTCATGCAGCAAAGAAGTGGGACTGCGGGGGCTTTGGAATGGCTGGGGGGGACGAACGGCGGGCGAGGTGCGGCGGGCGGGGTGAAGCGGGCGGGGTGCGGCGGGCGGCGGGGTGGGTACGGCGGGCGGGGTGCGGCGGGCGGGGTACGGCGGGCGGGGTGCGGCGGGGGCGGGCGGGTTTTACGCGGGAGGGGGTGGGGGCGTCCGTTGGGGCGGGTGGATCCACTACGGAGGTGTCATGACACGATCGAGCGGGCAGGCGACGTCCCCGGCACTCCGATGCGCCGTGGTTCAGCGGGCGCCGCCGATACCGAATGTGCTGAATCGGGTGCTGACGTGCGTTCTGTGCGCGGCGACTGCGGCGTGCGCCTCTTCGCCGGCAGGGCCGGCGGCCGTGAGCGATGGCACGGATACGACAATGGTGGCGCTGACGGACCTTGGGGGCGGGACCTATCTCGGCTTCGAAGGCGGGCTGTATCCCGGTGGCCGCAACGAGCCGCCGGCGGACCACGAGCAGCGTGGCCTTGCGGCCGGCGCAGCGGTGCGCAGGCTCGACGTGCACGGCCGACCGTCGCCCACGGGCCACTACGTGCTCCTCTCGGTCGGGATGTCGAACACGACTCAGGAGTTCTGCTCGGCGGGGTCGCTGCCGCCCTGTGAGGCATGGTCCTTCGTCGGGCAGGCGGCTGCCGACCCGGCCGTGGATCACGCCGGCCTCGTGATCGTGAACGGTGCGAAAGGCGGGCAGGACGCCGTAACCTGGGACTCGCCCGACGACCCGAACTACGACCGGGTCCGGGACCAGCAGCTCGAGCCGCTCGGGCTCTCCGAGTCCCAGGTCCAGATCGTCTGGATCAAGGAGGCGGACGCGCGCCCGGAGGCTTCCCTGCCGGACGCCGACGCAGACGCGTACCGGCTCCAGCGAACGCTCGGGGACGTCGTCAGGGCCGTGCGCGCCCGCTATCCGAACGTGCGCCAGATCTTCCTGTCGAGCCGCACGTATGGCGGGTACGCCACGACCGGGCTCAATCCCGAGCCGTTCGCCTACGAGAGCGGATTCGCCGTCAAATGGCTGATCGAGGACCAGATCCGGCAGGCGAGGACGGGGGAGGAGGGCGTCGGCGGGGATCTCGACTACGGCCGTGCGGCGTGGCTCGGCTGGGGACCGTACCTGTGGGCGCCGGGTGCGGAAGGCCGCTCGGACGGGCTGGTCTGGCTGCGCGACGACTTCGTATCCGACGGCACCCATCCGTCACGATCCGGCGAGGAGAAGGTGGGGCGAGCGCTGCTGGAATTCTTCAAGGGTCCGCTGACCGCCGGATGGTTCCTGACGGGCTGACACCCTCCTCTTCGACGAGAGCGTCAGGGGGCGCCGCCGGGGTCTTCCTCCTCGTCCCGGCGCGGGCTCACGAAGCGCAGCAGCACGCCGACGGCGAGGATCACGATGGCGGCCAGAACGACGAGACGGTTCTCCATGGCCATGCCGACGACGCCGACCAGGGCGCCGAGGAAGAAGATGCCCATCTTCACCTCGAGCCAGGGGTCGGGGTCGCGGCGCTCGCGGTCGGGGCGGAAGACACCCATCAGCCGGCGTCCCCGGCAGGCTCGTCGGTGCCGGCGCCGGACCGTCGCTGTCCGGACGCACGTTCGGCGGAGCGGTCGAGGAAGGCCCGCACGCCGGCCTTCGCATCGGCGGAGAGGCGGGCGAGGGCGTTGACCTCGGCGCCGCGGGCGATGGCCTCCTCGAACGAGAGGCCGTCCATCCCGTACAGGAGCCGCTTCGAGAGGCGCAGCGCGGACGGCGAGCGGGCGGCGAGCCGGCGGACGTAGGCGGCGACGTCGCCCTCGAACGCGTCCGCGGGGAACACCCGATTGACCAGGCCGAGACGGCGGGCTTCCTCCGCGTCGATCTCGTCCCCGCGGGCGACCAGCTCGAAGGCGACCTTTTCGCCGACGGAGCGGCGCAGCAGCGCCATGACCATGGCGGGGACGAAGCCGATGCGGACCTCGGGATAGCCGAACCGCGCGTCGTCGCGGGCGAGCACGATGTCGCAGGCGGTGGCGAGTCCGGCGCCTCCGGCGACGGCGTGCCCGTGCACGGCCCCGACGACGGGCTTGCCGATGCGACGCATCAGGACGAGGAGAGCGCCGAGGCCCTCCGCGTCCCGGAGGTTGTCCATCGGGCTGGCGCTGGCGGCGATGCGCTCCATCTGGGCGAGGTCGGCGCCGGCGCAGAAGTCGGGGCCGGCGCCGCGCAGCAGGATGACGCGGACCGCATCGTCGGCCTCGGCGGCGCGGACGGCGTCCGTGAGCTCCTGCACGGTGACGTCGTCGAGGGCGTTGCGCTTCGCCGGGCGGTTCAGCTCGAGGGTGGCGACGGCGCCGTCGACCGAATGGCGGATGCGCTGGTACGTCACAGCGCTTCCTCGGGCTTCGCGGCAGCGGACGACGTCGCGCCTGCGGCGTTCGCCGCGGCGTCTGAGGCGGCGCGCACGGTCGCCCGGGCGTCGAGCGCGCGGCGCGCGACGTCGTCCGGCACGTCCAGCTCCATGCGCAGGAGTGCCGTCGAGAACGTCTTGCCCTGGGCGTCGGTCATGAGCGAGACGGTGCCACCGCCGTCCAGGGCACCGTGGAGCAGGAAGTTCAGGGCGTTCAGGTTCGGCAGCTCGAAGCGCCGGACCTCTCCCTTCACGAGGTCGCCGAAGTGCGCCTTCACCCGCTCGGCCGTGACCTGCCGGACGAGGATCGGGTAGTCGGCGGGGTCGCGGGCGATGACGCCGACGTTGGCCGTGTCCCCCTTGTCGCCGGAGCGGGCGTGGGCGAGGTCGTAGAGAAGAACCTTCATGCGTCGACGACCTCCACCCGGAGGTGCGGTTCGATGGCGCGCCGATCGATCAGCGCCGGCCAGTAGGCGACGACGTCCTGGACGCGCGGGCGGCCGCCGGCGAAGCCGGTCACGGACGGTGGACCGGTGAGGACGAGGGGTGCGAGCTCACGGGTGAAGCGCTCCACGGGGGCGCGCTCGGCGGCGCGAACGGCGAAGCGCAGCTCGACTTCGGGCAGGTCCGGGGCCGGCGGCCCTGCCAGATGGCCGTGGGTGGCGTTCCAGCCGACGAACTCGGTGCGGACCTCGTCGAAGCGGAGCCCCAGGCGCTCGAGGCGCCGGCGCAGCACGCGGTCGGCGGCCTGCGCCTTGGCGACGGCGTCGGGCCAGGCGTACACCAGGGTGCCGACGGCCTTGTAGCCGGCGGAGTAGGAGATCGAGACCTTCAGCCGGTCGGTGCGGGGCCGACCGCGAACGCCGGAGACGCGGACGCGGTTCTCGCCGTCCTGCTCCAGACGGATGGTCGTGAAGTCGGCCACGGCGTCGGGCGTGATGTACTCGTGGGGGTCGCCCATCTCGTAGACGAGCTGCTCGGTGATCGTCCGCACGTCGATACGGCCGCCGGTGCCGTCGTGCTTGGTGACGACGAAGGTGCCGTCGGCGGTCGCCTCGACGATCGGGAAGCCGACGTCGGCGAGGTCGGGGATGGTGTCCCAGTCGGCCAGCGTGTTGCCGCCGCTCGCCTGGGCGCCGCACTCGTTGATGTGGCCGGCGACGATTCCGGCGGCGATGCGGTCCCAGTCGTCGGCCGCCCAGCCGAACGCCTGCATCATGGGCCCGTAGGTCAGCGCGGTGTCCGTGGACCGGCCGGTCACGACGATGCTCGCGCCCTGGTCGAGGGCTTCGACGATGGGCGCTGCGCCGATGTACGCGTTCGCGCTCTGCACCCGGTCCAGGACCGACTCCAGCGCCTCGCCTGTCTCCATGTTCGCCAGAGGGTGGCCCGAGCGGATGAGCTCGTCGAGGCGTGGGAGGATGTCGTCCCCGTGGACCGCGCCGATCTTCACCCTGCCGGACACGCCCGCGGCCGCGGCGGCCTCGACGAGTGCGTCGCGGCAGGCGGGCAGATTGACGCCGCCGGCGTTCGAGACGACGCGAATGCCCTTCTCGACGCAGTCCGGCAGGATCTCCTGGACGATCGGCACGAAGTCCCTGGCGTAGCCCTGGGACGGATCCCGCGAACGCTGCTTCTGCAGGATCGACATCGTGACCTCGGCCAGATAGTCGAGCATCAGGACGTCGATGGGGCCGCGCCGCACCTGGTCGACAGGGGCGGTCTGCAGATCGCCCCAGAAGCCCTGGCCGGAGGCGATGCGGAGACGCTCGGTTTTCGGCATGCGGCGGCCGGGTGCGAGGTTCGGTCGTCGTGTTCTCGGTCCGGGTCAAGATAGGCGGCGGGAGTGCGGAAACAAAGCGGCGGGGCGGCGGAAACAAGGCGGCGGGGCGGCCGGTCGCAGTCGAGCCGCAAGCGGCGACGCCGTCTGGCTCACGTGCACCGGGGTCTCTACATTCCCGGCCTCCACCCTCACACGGAGGCTCCCCGTGCGCCGTTCGCACCGCATCGCTCTCCGGGCCGTCGCCCGGCTCGTCGCCGCGTCCTCCCTCGTCGCCGCAACCGCGCTCCCGGTCCTCGCGCCGCCTGCCGCGCACGCGCAGCAGGCGGCCGGCGGCGGGGCAGCGGATCGTGCCCCGCAGGTCGATCCGAGGACCTACGCCGACATGCGCTGGCGCATGATCGGGCCGTTCCGCGGAGGCCGGACCGTCGCGGCGGTTGGCGTGCCGCAGGAGCGCGGCGTCTTCTACATCGGCGTCACCGACGGCGGCGTGTGGAAGACCACGGACTACGGGCGCACGTGGAACCCGATCTTCGACGACCAGCCGACGGGCTCCGTCGGAGCGATTGCCGTGGCGCCTTCGGACCCGAAGCGCATCTACGTGGGCAGCGGCGAGGGGCTTCAGCGGCCGGACCTGTCGACGGGGGATGGGATCTACCGATCCGACGACGGCGGGAAGACGTGGACCCATCTGGGCCTTCGGGATGGCCAGCAGATCCCGATGATCACGGTGGACCCGCGGGATCCGGACCGGCTGTACGTCGCCGTGCTGGGTCATCCCTACGGTCCGAATGAAGAGCGCGGCATCTTCCGGTCGACGGACGGCGGCAAGACGTTCCGGAAGGTGTTGTACCGGGACGCGGACACGGGCGGCATGGACGTGCAGATCGACCCGTTCGACCCGAACACCGTGTACGCAGTGCTGTGGTCGGCCCGACAGGCGCCGTGGGAGCTGGCAGGCGGCTCGTGGACGCTGTCGGAGCGGAACGGGCTCTTCAAATCGACCGACGGCGGCACGACGTGGGCGAAGGTCGGCTCCGGGCTGCCGGGCGCGCCGGACCACCTGGGGCGCATCGGCATCGCCGTCGCGCCGTCCGCACGCGGGATCCTGTACGCCGTGGTCGGCGACGACGACAAAGCGGGGCTCTACCGCAGCGACGACGGGGCGGCGTCCTGGTCCCTGGTGAACACGGATCCCCGCATCTCCGGGCGCGACGGCGACTTCAACGAGGTGCGCGTCGACCCGAAGGACGAGAACACGGTCTACGTCGCGAACGTCGTGACGTGGAAGTCGACGGACGGTGGCAGGACGTTCACGGGGCTGAGGGGCGCGCCGGGCGGGGATGACTACCACCGCCTGTGGATCGACCCGAACGACCCGGATGTGATCCTGAACGCCGCCGACCAGGGCGCGGTGATCACGGTGAACGGCGGCGAGACGTGGAGCTCGTGGTACAACCAGCCGACGGCGCAGTTCTACCACGTGAGCACGGACGACGCCTTCCCGTACCGGGTCTGCGGCGGTCAGCAGGAGAGCGGCTCCGCGTGCGTTGCGAGCCGGAGCGACGACGGCGCGATCACGTTCCGGGACTGGCATCCGGTGGCCGTCGAGGAGTACGGCTACGTCGCGCCGGATCCCCTGGACCCGGACGTCGTCTACGGCGGGAAGGTGACGCGCTACGACCGCCGGACCGGGCAGGTGCGGGACGTTGGGCCGTCGCCCGATCCGTCGATCCCGTACCGCGTGGTGCGCACGCAGCCGCTGGTCTTCTCCCCGACCGACCCGCACACGCTCTACTTCGCGTCGAACACGCTCTGGAAGACCCGGGACGGCGGGCTGCACTGGGACCGGATCAGCCCGGACCTGACGCGGGAGCGGCCCGCGGTGCCCTCCGTGCTGGGCGCGTTCGCGCGCCTCGACCCCGAAAAGGGCGCCCACCGCGGTGTGATCTATACCATCGCGCCGTCGCCCGTGAAGGACGGGCTGATCTGGGTCGGCACGGACGACGGGCTGATCCACGTGACCCACGACGGCGGAGGGCACTGGACGGACGTGACGCCGCCCGCGCTGAAGAGCAGGCCGTGGGCGAAGATCTCGATCATGGACGCGTCGCACTCGGACACCCTGGAGGCGTACGCGGCCGTGAACACGTTCCACCTCGACGACCTTCGGCCCCACGTCTTCCGGACGCGGGACGGCGGAAAGACGTGGACGGAGATCGTCCGCGGGCTCCCCGTCGGCTCCGACATCAATACCGTGAAGGAGGACCCGGAGCGAAAGGGGCTGCTGTTCGCCGGCAGCGAGACGAACGTGTGGGTCAGCTTCGACGACGGCGAGGCCTGGCAGTCGCTGCGGCTGAACATGCCGGCGACGTCGATCCGGGACCTCGTCGTGAAGGACGCGGATCTCGTCGTCGGCACGCACGGGCGCGGCTTCTGGATCCTGGACGACATCTCGCCCCTGCGTCAGGCGACGCCGGCGCTGGCATCGGAGCCGGCGCACCTCTTCCGTCCCGCGAACGCCGTGCGCTTCCGCTGGGACAAGTGGCCGGACACTCCACTGCCGGCGGACGAGCCGATGGGACAGAACCCGCCCGACGGCGTGATCGTCGACTACTGGCTCGGGGCTGCGGCGCCCGGGCCGGTCACGCTGGAGGTCGTCGACGGCTCCGGGCGCACGGTGCGACGGTACGCGAGCGACGACGTCCCGGTGCCGCCACCGGCGGACCGCAACATCCCGGACTACTGGATCCGGCCGGCGCCGTCGCTCTCGACGGCGGCCGGCATGCACCGGTTCGTGTGGGACGGCCGGTGGACGCCCCCCGTCGTCGCAGACCACGGCTACCCCATCTCGGCGGTGCCCCACGACACGCCCCTCGAGCCGCGGGGGCCGTGGGTCGTGCCGGGCACGTACACCCTGCGCCTGACGGTGGGAGGAAAGACCTACTCGCAGCCGGTGAGCGTGTCGATGGACCCGCGCGTGTCCGTTCCCGCCGCCGACCTCCAGGCACAGCTCGACCTGGAGCTGAAGCTGGTCGACGGGATGACGCGGGCGACGCGGGCGGCGACGACGACGACGGACGCCGCCGAGGCGCGGCGGCTGCGCGGCCTCGCGCGGCGCATGCAGTTCCTCTACCGGTCCATCGAGCAGACGGACGCCGCGCCCACGCCGGTGCAGGCGGACGCGGCGGCGGCGCTGCTGAAGGCGGCGGGAGGGTGAGGGGCGGGGGGGCTGCGCGGCCCTGCGCGGGGCGGCGGGGGCGGGGCGGGGTGGCGGGGGGCGGGGCGGGGTGCGAGGGGCTGGGGGGCGGCGCCAAGTGACCATTCCAGGCGCGGTGGCGGTCGGCCGGTCATTTCGCCGCGCGTGGCGGCGAGAAGCGACCAGCGGGTGAGCGGGCAGCGGGCGGGTCTGGTCGCTTGTGCTCGCTCGCTGACGACAATCGGCCATTCGTGGCGCGAGGCGGCTGGAATGGTCGAATCAATCCGGCGGCGCCCGGCGAATCGATCCGGCAGCGCCGGCGAATCGATCCGGCCGCCCCGGACAATCGGTCCGCCAGGGGCCGGCGCCCGCGGCGGGCGGCGTGGCACTCGGCACCGTCGGCAGCCTCTTCGCGGTCGACCTGCTGCGGACGCAGCTCTACGGGGTCAAGCCGACGGACCCGCTCACGATGATCTCGGCAGGGGCCCTGCTCCTTCTCGCGACCGTGCTGGCGTGCCTGCTCCCCGCGGGCCGCGCGGCGCGGATTCCGCCGGCGAGCGCGCTGCGGACGGAATGAGGGCCGAGGGCCCCAGCTCGCCCCACGGCCCCAGGTGCGCCCCGGGGTTGTGCAGCGCGGCCCTCAGGGCGAGGCCGAGGGCCGGGCGGGTCTCCTCGGGCGTGAGGAGGGCGTCGACGAAGCCGCGGGCCGCGGCGTAGCGGGCGTCGAGCTGCGCGTCGTAGTCGGCGCGGACGGCGTCAACCTTTGCCTGGAGCGCTTCGTCGGGGCGCTTCCCTTCCCGCTTCAGCTCGTCGAGCTGGGGGCCGAAGAGGGCCATGACGGCGCTGTCGCCCTCCATGACGCCCATGCGGCCCGTCGGCCACGAGAAGATGAAGTCGGGGTCGAAGCCCTGGCCGGCCATGGCGTAGTAGCCGGCGCCGGAGGCGTGGTTCACCGTCAGCACGATCCTGGGCGACGTCGCCGTCGCCATCGCCTCGACGAAGCGGGCACCTGCCCGAATGATGCCCGAGTGCTCGGCGTCCGGACCCACCATGAAGCCGCTCACGTCCTGCACGAAGAGGAGCGGCGTGCGCAGACGGTTCATCGTCTCGATGAAATACGCCACCTTCTCGGCGCTGTCGGCGTAGACGATGCCCCCGAACTTCGGCGGGCCGCCGTGGGGGTCCTTCAGCATGCCCCGCTCGTTGGCGATGACGCCGACGGCGACGCCGTCGAGCCTCGCCGTGCCGCAGATCATCTCCGGCGCGTAGTCGGCCTGGAACTCGTCGAGGCGTCCATCGTCCAGCAGCGTCTCCAGCAGGTTCCTCATCTCATACGGCTGCCGGTGGTCCGACGGCAGGATGTCGTAGGCGTCCTCCGGGGGGCGCGACGGAGGCACGGCTTCCCCGATGCCGGCCCGCGGCGGATCGTACGGGAGCTCCTCGACGAGCTCGCGGATGCGCGCAAGGCACGCCCGGTCGTCCGGCACCCGGTAGTGGGCGACGCCGCTGATGGCGTTGTGCACGAACGCGCCGCCGAGCTCCTCCGCGCCGACGCTCTGGCCCGTTGCGCCCTTCACCAGGTTGGGCCCGCCGAGCCCCATGAAGCTGGTGCCCTCGACCATGAGGATGACGTCCGACAGAGCGGGCAGGTAGGCACCGCCCGCGATGCACGGACCCATGACCGCCGCGATCTGCGGAACGTGCAGATAGCGGCGCATGATGGAGTTGTAGTAGAAGATGCGGCTGGCGCCGTACTGGCCCGGAAAGACGCCGCCCTGGTACGGCAGGTTCACGCCCGCGGAGTCGACGAGATAGACGATGGGGATGCGGCAGCGCATGGCGACCTCCTGCGCCCGCAGCATCTTCGTGATCGTCTCCGGCCACCAGCTCCCGGCCTTCACGGTGGCGTCGTTCGCGACGACGACGACGGGCCGGCCGTGCACACGGCCGAGGCCGGTCACGACGCCGGCCGACGGCGCCTGGCCGTCGTAGCGGTCGTGGGCGACCAGGAGGCCGATCTCGAGGAGTTCGGTGCGGGGGTCCAGGAGGAGCGCGATGCGCTCCCGGGCGGTGAGCTTGCCCTGCTCGTGCTGGCGATCGACGCGTTTCCGGCCACCGCCCTCACGGAGCCGGGCCTCGAGCTCGGCGACGTCGCTCGCGAGACGGCGCAGCCGGGAGTCGGGACTCACGCCCCGGCACGCTCCCGGGCGGCAAACCACTCCCGTATGTAGTCGATCGGAGCGCTGGTGGGGGTGCCCGGCCCGAAGAGCTTGCCGACGCCCATCGCCTCCAGCTCCTCCATGTCCTCCTCCGGGATGATGCCGCCACCGGTCAGCAGGATGTCGTCTGCGCCCTCTTCCCGCAGGAGCTCCAGCACGCGCCGGAAGAGCGTCATGTGCGCACCGGAGAGGATGGAAAGGGCGACCACGTCCGCGTCCTCCTGGACGGCGGCGCTGACGATCATCTCGGGCGTCTGGTGCAGCCCCGTGTAGATGACCTCGAAACCGGCGTCCCGGAACGCGCTGGCAATCACCTTCGCGCCGCGGTCGTGGCCGTCCAGCCCTGGCTTTCCGACGAGGACGCGGATCTTTCGATCGGGCATGCTGTTTCTGTTTCCGGTCAGGTGGATTCTGGGGGGAAAGTAGGCGGTGGCGGCGCGTGGGAGCAAGCCGTGCACCGGCGCTCCGCGCCGGGGCACCGCCTGCGGCGGGGCACCGCGCCGGGGCGCGGGGCACGGCCCTTCGGGCCGGGCACGCCTTCGGCGGGGTTCCGCGCCTGCGGCGCGGGGCGGCGGGCGCCGCTGCGCGGCTGCGCCGGGGGTCGCCCTTCGGGCGGGGGGCGCCCGTTGGGCGGCGGGGGCGGCGGGGGCGGCGGGCGTTGGCGGGCGGCGCGGGGGCGGTTGGGGCGGCGCGGGGCGGCGGTCCGGTTGTGACCGGGCGGCCGCGGCAAGCGCCCGGCCGCAGGCCGAAACCCCGCCCAAAGGGCGGCCGTGCGGCGACCGCGCAGCGGCGCCGTCCCCGCGCCGCAGGCGCGGAACCCCCGCCGCAGGCGGTGCCCCGCCGAAGGCGGTGACCGGCCCGTCAGGGCCGTGCCCCGCGCCCCCGGCGCGGTGCCCCGCCGAAGGCGGCTCTTGCGATGACCCGCTCGCTGTCGTGCTCCAGCGCCGATCCGTCCCAGTCGCCGAAGTAGACGATGCGGGTGAAGCCGGCGGCCTTCAGCAGTCGGTCGATCTCGGTGGCGGTTCGGAGCCGCAGGGCGTGGCGTTTCTCGCCTCGCGACGCGGTGCCGTCGGAGTCGCGGCGGCGCCAGCGCAGGCGTTCGTGGCTGATGCCGGTGACGGGATCGAAGCGGCGTCGCACGCGGACCTCGGTGCCGTCGGGCAGGGTCCAGCGGTCGCGGCGGGCGTAGTGGGCGATGACGTCGTCGCGGTGCATGCTCTCGAGCAGGAACGCGCCGTCGGGGCGGAGGACGCGGCGGACTTCGCGCAGGGCGCGGAGGTCCTCCTCGTCGTCGAGGAGAAGACCGAGGCTGGTGAAGACGTTGACGGCTGCGTCGAAGGAGGCGTCGGCGAACGGGAGCTCGCGCAGGTCGGCGGCGGCGAGACGGAGGGACGCGCCGGCGTCGGCCAGTGCGTCCGCCGCGCGTCGCAGGAGCGGTACCGACAGGTCGGCCCCGAAGGTCTGCATTCCGGCTTCGGGGAACAGGGCGGTGTGACGGCCCCAGCCGCAGGGGAGATCCAGGATCCGGGCGTCCTGGGGCAGGCCGAGGAGCTCGGCCATGGCGGCGACCTCGCGGCGGCTCTCGGCCTCGGGGAAGAGGGACGCGTGCAGATCGAAGTAGCTGTCGTCGAAGAAGTCACGCCACCAGGCGTTCGCGGGAGGGCCGCCGGCCCTCTCCGCGCCCGGGCGCTCCGAAGCCGGGCGCTCGGCCCCTGCGGCCGCCTCGCTCACTCGGACCCGTCCTCCTGCGTCTCGAGGTCCGGGACGGGCGCGAGGTGGAGGGCGACGCGGTCGATGCGGCGGCCGTCCATGGCGATGACCTCGATGCGGCCCTTGTCGAAGCTGACCTCCTCGCCGCCGTCCGGGACGCGGCCCAGCCGGCCCATGACGTAGCCGCCGACGGTCGTGAAGTCGTCCTCCGGAAGTCCGAGGGCGTAGCGATCGTTCAGGTCGGCGAGGGGGACGGCTCCGTCGAGGTAGATGGGGCCGTCAGCGGTCTCCACGATGGCAGGCACCTCCTCCGGCTCGTGCTCGTCCTGGATCTCGCCGACGATCTCCTCGACCACGTCCTCCAGGGTCACGATGCCGGCGGTTCCGCCGAATTCGTCGACGACGGCGACCATGTGGACGCGCTTGCGCTGCATTTCGCCGAGAAGCTCCTCGATGGGCTTGCTGTCGGGCACGAACGGCATCTCGCGCACGATCGCGGCCAGTCGGCGGGTGCCGCCGCGCTGGGCGCGCCACACGTCGCGGGCCAGGACGACGCCGACGAGCTGGTCGATGGACTCGCGGTAGACCGGGATGCGGGAGTGGCCCTCGTCCAGGATGAGCGACGTCGCCTCGTCGATGCTCGCGCTCTCCGGCAGGGCGACGATGTCGGTGCGCGGCGTCATGATCTCCCCGGCGGACGTCTCGGAGAGGTCGAAGATGCCGCGGATCATCTCCACGGGCTCGTTGGCGAGGAGGCCGTGCTCGTGGCTCTGGGCGACGAGCATCTCGATCTCCTCGGGGCGGTGGACCCGCTCGAGCTCACGGGCGCCGCGCAGGCCGAGGCCCTTCAGCAGCAGATTGGCGGAGCCGTTCAGCAGCCAGATGAAGGGCGTGAAGGCGCGGGTGAAGACGACGAGGGGCGGCGCGGTCCAGAGAGCCGCCGTCTCGGGCATGAGGATGGCGATGGACTTGGGGGCGAGCTCGCCGAGCACGATGTGCATGACCGTGATGGCGAGGTAGGCGATTACGAGGGCGACACCGTGGGACGCGAGGACGTCGAGGGGCGAACCGAGGCCGGAGAACGTCTGCACCAGCAGGGAGGCGACGGTCGCCTCGCCGACGAAGCCGAGGGCGATGGAGGCGAGGGTGATGCCGAGCTGCGTCGCCGACAGATAATGGTCGAGGCGGTCGATGGCGCCCCGGGCGATGCGCGCGGCACGGCTGCCGCCCCGGGCCATCGCGTCGATGCGCGTGCGACGGGACGCGACGAGGCTGAACTCCGCCGTGACGAAGAAGCCGTTGACGAGGACGAGGGCCAGGACGACGGCCAGACGAACGACGATCTGGCCGCCTGTCAGATGGGCGGGCTCCATTTCGATCAGGACCGTCCGCTAGAAGAAGATGGGCTCCTTGAAGGAGCCGTAGACTTCCTCCAGTGCGTGCCGGATCTCGAACAGCGTCGCGTAAGCGCGCACGGCGTCGAGCATGGGATCGAGGACGTTACGATCCTCGCGGGCCGCGGTCCGGAGGGCGTCCAGGGTCGCCTCCACCTTCGCGTCGTCGCGGGTGGCGCGGAGCTCGGCCATGCGCTCCCGCTGCCGGTTCTCGGAGGCCTCCGTGACCTTGAGGATCTCGATGGGCACGTCGTCGTTGCCCTGCTCGAAGGCGTTCACGCCGACGACGATGCGCTCGCCCGTCTCGATCTCGCGCTGCTGCGCCTCGGCGCTGCGGGCGATCTCCCGCTGGAAGTAGCCCTGCTCGATGCCCGGCACGACGCCGCCGAGGCGCTCGACCGCGTCGAAGATCTCCTCGGCCTCTGTCTCGAGGCGGTCGGTCAGGGACTCGACGAAGTAGGAGCCGGCGAGGGGGTCGATCGTGTTCACCACGCCGGTCTCATGGGCGAGGACCTGCTGCGTGCGCAGAGAGATGCGCACCGACTTCTCCGTGGGCAGCGCCAGCGTCTCGTCCATGGAGTTGGTGTGCAGGGACTGGGTGCCGCCGAGCACCGCGGCGAGGGCCTGATAGGCGACGCGCACGATGTTGTTCTCGGGCTGCGGGGCGACGAGGCTCACCCCGGCGGTCTGGGCGTGGGTGCGGAGCCGCCACGACTCGGGGTCCGTCGCCCCGTAGACGTCGCGCATGCGCCGGGCCCAGATGCGGCGGGCCGCGCGGAACTTGGCGATCTCCTCGAAGAAGTCGTTGTGGACGTCGAAGAAGAAGGACAGCCTCGGGGCGAAATCGTCGACGTCGAGGCCCCGGGCGACGCCGCGCTCCACGTACTCGAAGCCGTTGCGGAGCGTGTAGGCGAGCTCCTGGCCCGCCGTCGCGCCGGCCTCCCGGATGTGGTAGCCGCTGATGGAGATCGGGTTGTACTTCGGCGCGTTCGCCGAGCACCACTCGAACATGTCGACGATGAGCTTCAGCGCCGGCTCCGGCGGGTAGACCCACGCGTGCTGGGCCTGATACTCCTTCAGGATGTCGTTCTGCACCGTTCCGCGCAGCTTCTCCGGTGTGACGCCCTGTTTCTCCGCGGCGATCACGTAGAAGGCGAAGAGGATGATCGCGGGGCCGTTGATGGTCATGGAGACGGAAACCCGATCGAGGGGAATCCCGTCGAAGAGGGTCTCCATGTCGGCCAGGCTGGAGATGGCGACACCGCACTTCCCCACCTCCCCCAGCGCGCGGGGGTGGTCGGAGTCGTAGCCCATCAGCGTGGGGAAGTCGAAGGCGACGGAGAGGCCGGTCTGGCCGTGCTCGAGGAGGTAGTGGTAGCGCTGGTTCGTCTCCTCGGACGTTCCGAAGCCCGCGAACTGGCGCATCGTCCACAGACGCGTGCGATACATCGTCGTGTACGGCCCGCGCGTGAACGGGTACTCGCCCGGGAACCCGAGGCGATCGAGATAGCCGCCGTCGACGTCCAGGGGCGTGTAGAGCGGCCGGACGGCGTCGCCGGAAAGGGTCGTGAAGGACTCGTCCCGCCTGGGCACGACCTCCCACGCGGACTCCCACTCCGCCAGACGCGCTCGCAGCTCCCGCAGCTCACGCTCCTGGTCGCGGACCTTCTGCTCGAGGTCCGCCGGCACGTCCTTCTCGATCACTCCCATCGTCAACCGTTCCCGCTCGGGTCCAGTTCCTCGCCCCGCACCGTGGGCTTACCCCAGTACCGCACGTACGATTCGCGCCGCGACGTCGTAGGGCGTCTCGCTGCCGTCCAGCAGGCGGGGGAGCGCCTCCTCGAGGATCGGCTCACCCCCTTCCCAGGCCTGCGCCCGGATTTCCCGTTCCACCGCCTCGCGCACGCGCTCCGCGGCGCGCTGGCGGCGACGCCGCTCCAGCTCGCCCGACTCCTCCAGCCACGTTCGATGGCGGGCGATCATGTCCGCCAGATCCAGAATGCCCTCCTCCTTCTCGGCGGACGCCCGGAGCACGGGAATGCCCCAGGCCCCGGCGCCGCCCCGGCCGTCATCGGCGGGGGCTCCGTCGGCGGCGACGTCGCCCTTCCCCGCCTTCTTCCGGGCCGCGGCCGCCGGATTCACGCCGTGATGGCCGGGCACGTTGCGGAACGCCGCGCCGATGCGCAGGCCGAGCATCATTTCGAGCTCCCGGGCGAGGCGCTCGGCGCCCGGCCGGTCGGCCTTGTTGACCACGAAGATGTCGGAGATCTCCATGAGCCCGGCCTTCATGGTCTGGACGGAGTCGCCGGACTCGGGCACGAGCACGACCACCGTCGTGTCCGCGGCGGCGGCGACGTCGAGCTCCGACTGGCCGACGCCGACCGTCTCCAGGATGACGCGGTCGAAGCCCCAGGCGTCCATCACGTCGGCGACCTCCTTGGACGCGAGGGCCAGCCCACCGAGGGAGCCGCGGGTGGCCATCGAGCGGATGAACACGCCGGGGTCCGTCGCCAGTTCGTTCATGCGGATGCGGTCACCCAGCAGGGCGCCACCGCTGAACGGGGAGCTCGGGTCGACGGCGACGACGCCGACCGTCTCTCCCTCCTCGCGATAGTGGCGGACGAGGGCCGCCGTGAGCGTCGACTTGCCCGCTCCCGGTGGGCCCGTGATGCCGAGGCGCTGCGCGCGGCCGACGCGGCCGTGGAGGGCGGCGAGGAGCTGCTGATAGCCGGGGCGGCCGTCCTCGACCACGGAGATGGCCCTCGCGAGGGCGATGCGACGGCCGGCGTCGAAGCTCTCGAGCAGGGCGGCGTGGCCGCCGACGGGGTGCGTCTCGATCATGGCCCGAAGATGCCGCGGTCGGCGGAAGGGTGTCAAACGTCGGGGCGGTGCAGCCCCTCGCTGTCCCGGGGCCGGATGCCGCGTGCGTGCCGGAGCGGATTCTCCAGGAGATGCGTCGGCAGGAGGAAGACCACGACGAACATGGCGAAGGAAACCGCGAGCCCCCCCGCCAGCAGCCAGACGTTGTGGATCGTCGTGAACGTGATGGCCGTGATGATGGCGATGCCGAAGGAGAACAGGGTCAGGAGCACGCGCCGGACCTGGAGCAGGACGAAGCGCTCGGCGTGACGCAGGTCCTGGGGATGAACGCGCACGCGGAATTCGTCGCGCTCGGCACGCTTCAGGAGCTGGGGCACGGCGCTGAACGCCGCGCCGGCGCCGCCGAGCAGGCGGCGCAGCACCATTCCGGCGGCCTCCCCCGCACCCGTCGTGCGGGTCAGCTCCGAGCGCATGCGGCGCACGACGGCACGGCTCTCGTCGATGCCCTGGAAGCCGGGGTCGTAGCGGAACCCGATTCCTTCGAGGAGGGCGGCGGCGCGGAAGAAGTAGACGAGCTCCTGCGGCAGGATGAGGGGCCACGTATAGAACGTGTCCAGGATGTCCTGCACGATCTCCTGCATGCGGCGCGTCCCCAGCTCCCGGGCCTTCTCTACCACGGCCATGATCTCGGCGGCGGCCTCCCGGACCTCGCCTCGGGAGATGTCGGGGTCGATCATCCCGAGCTCGTACATCTCGCCGATCATGCCGTCGAGGTCCTCGTTCCCCGCGGCGAGGGCGAGGCGGAGGATGCGCTCGCGCGTCGGCCTCCCCAGATGCACGACCATGCCCCAGTCGATGAACACGATCGTGCCGCGGCGGTCGAGGAGGATGTTGCCCGGGTGCGGGTCGGCGTGCAGGAACCCGTCGATCAGCATCATGCGCAGGTAGATCTCGATGAGCGTCTGCATCAGGCGCTCGAAGCCGAGCTCGCCGGACGCGAAGCGCCCGGAGAGGCGGTCCACCTTGTCCCCGTCCACCCACTCGGTGACGAGCACGCGCCGGCGAGTGAAATCGGGAAATACGTCCGGCGCGCGGACGCGGGCGTCGTCGGCGAAGTTCCTGCGGAAGCGCTCGATGTGGTCCGCCTCCATGCGGAAGTCCATCTCCTCGCGAATGCGCACGCTGAACTCCCGCACCACCGCGGTCAGCGCGCGGACGTGGTGGTTCGGGAAGAGCAGGTTGAGCAGGAACAGGATGCGGAAGGAGATGTCGAGGTCGAGGGCGACGACCTCCTCGACGTCCGGGCGCAGGACCTTCACGGCGACGTCGCTCTCGCCGACGCGGGCGCGGTAGACCTGGCCGAGGCTCGCCGCGGCGATGGGCTCGGGGTCGAAGGCGTCGAAGGCCTGCCCGAAGGGCATGCCGAGCTCCGACTCGAGGACGCGGGCGACGGTGTCGAACGGGTCCGGCGGCACCCGGTCCTGGAGGCGCCCGATGGAGGACAGGTACGGCTCGGGCAGGATGTCGGCCCGGGCGCTGAAGACCTGGGCGAGCTTGATGAACGTGGGACCGAGGGAGGCGATTGCGTCCGTGAGCCGGTCGGCGCGGCGCTTGTGGGACTCGGGGGTGCCGACACGGGAACGGCCGAAGAGGATCCAGCGCTTGCGGTCCCGCAGGAACGCGATAACGAACGGCATCAGCCGCCACAGCACCGCCCCCGCCCTGCGCCAGCGCCTCACAGCAGCAGCCGGGAGGCGAGGCCCAGGAGCAGGAAGAATCCGCCCAGGTCCGTGAGCGTCGTGACGAAGACGGAGGACGCGACGGCGGGATCGGCTCCGATCTGGTCGAGGAAGATGGGCACGAACGCGCCACCGATGGACGCCAGGATGAGGTTGCCCCACATGGCCAGGAGCACGATGTAGCCGAGGACGAAGCTGTCGAGGAAGAAGTAGCCCACCACGCCGGTGAAGAGCCCGAGCACGAGGCCGTTGAACAGGCCGACGAGGACCTCCTTGCCCACCACCTCCCACCGATCGCGCCCCGCATCCCCCTCCAGCGCCAGACGGCGCACCGTCACCGCCAGCGCCTGCGTGCCGGCGTTTCCGCCCATGCCCGCCACGATGGGCATGATGGCCGCCAGGATCGCCGCCGTCCGGATCGTGTCCTGGAAGAAATAGACGACGGAAGCGGCGAGGACGGCGGTGGCCAGGTTGACGAAGAGCCACGGCAGTCGGCTGCGGACGGCGTCCCACCAGCCGCCGCGGACCTCCTCATCGGCCGTGACGCCGGCAAGGCGGAGGATGTCCTCCGTCTGCTCCGCCTCGATGACGTCCATGACGTCGTCCCACGTCACCCGCCCGAGCAGGATGTTGTCGGGGCCGACCACGGGCAGGGAGGGCAGGTTGTAGCGGGCGATGAGCCGGCCGACCTCCTCCTGGTCCAGATCGGCGGGGACGACAGCGATGGGCTCCTTGACGATCTCCGCGAGGGAGCCGCCCGGATCGGCGAGCACCAGGTCCTGGAGCGACACGGTCCCGAGGAGGCGGCGCAGCGCGTCGACGACGAAGATGGTATAGAACTCCTCCCCGATCTGTCGGGCCTGGCGCCGCACCTGCTCGATCGCCTGCCCGGCGGTGGACGAAGCCGGCACGGCGACCAGATCCGTCGTCATGATTCCGCCGGCGGTCTCCTCGTCGTACTGGAGGAGCCGCCTCAGCTCGCCGGCCTCGACGCCGGGCAGCGAGGCCAGGACGCGGGCCTGGTCGGCGGGGTCGAGATCGCCGATGAGATCGACGGCGTCGTCGTCGGCGAGCGTCGCGATCAGCTCGCCGATGCGCTCGGGCTGCAGGGACGCGAGGATCTCCTCGGGGCGCTCCTCGCTCTCCATCTCGGCGAGAGACTCGGACGCCAGCTCCGCGGGCAGGACCTCCATGAGTCCGACACGCTGGCTCTCGTCCAGGTCCTCGAGGATGTCAGCGACGTCGCTGGGGTGCAGCTCGGCGACGTACGCGGCCGCGGCGGCGGGGTCGGCCGACGCCAGCAGGGCGCGGACGTGCTCGATGCGCTCCTCGCGCTCCTCGCCCACCTTCTCCGTACTCATTGCCGGGCGATCTCCGGCGCGCGGGGGTCCGCCTCCTCCCCGGGCGAAACGGCGCCCGCCGAGAGGATGTACGTGAAGGCCTCCTCGAGGGTCATCTCCAGGCGTACGGCCCGCTCCCGCGGCACCACGACGAGCCAGCCGGACGTCGGGTTCGGCGTCGTCGGCACGAACACCGTGACGCTCTCGCCCGTCGTCTCGCGGATCGCGTCGGGCGCCTCCGTGGCCAGGAAGCCGATGGACCAGCGGCCGTCCGAGGGATACTCGACGAGGACGACCTCACGAAAGGCCGAGCGCTTCTCGCTCAGCATCGTGCGGACGATGCGGTTGCTGGCGGTGTAGACGCGGCGGGCGACGGGGATGCGCTCGAGCCAGGCGTGCCAGAGGGCAAGGACGCGGGCGCCGATGGCCCGCTCCGCGAGCCAGCCGACGAGCACCAGGACAACCAGGAGGGCGAGCAGGCCGAGGCCGGGGACTACCTTGCCGATGGCCCAGTACAGGTAGCGGCCGAGGATGCCGTCGAGCCAGTTGAAGAGGTACACCAGCACGAACGCGGTCACGCCGGCGGGGGCGATGACGATGAGCCCCGCGATGAGACGGCGGCGCAGGGTCCGTCCCGCCTCGGCCCAGCCGGGTCCGTTCCGTTCCGGACTCACGAGGCGAGGACCTCGCTGACGATGCGCTCCTGGACGTCCCACATGGGGCTGCCCACCCGATCCTCGCCCTCGGGGTGGTCGTGTCCGAGGACGTGCAGGGTGCCGTGCACGGCCAGGCGGACGAGCTCCTCCGGGACCCCGATGCCGTGCTCCCCGGCCTGGCGTCGGGCCGCCGGAACACCGACGTAGACGTCTCCCAGCGGGGCGTCGCCGTCGGCGTGCAGCGCGAAGGCGATCACGTCCGTGGGGCCCGCGTGCCCGAGCCAGCGCTCGTTCAGCGCGGCCATGGCCGCGTCATCGAGGAGGGTGAGCGACAGCTCGCCGTCGGAAACGTCCTGGTCCCGGAAGGTCGTCCGGACGGCGTCGGCGAGACGGCGGCGGAGAGGCGCCGCAGCGATCTCCGCGCCGAGCGCCACCTCACGGTTCACCCGAACGCGGATCGCCATCAGTCCTCCCGGCCGGGGGGACCGGGAACGGCGGGCGCGCCCTGGGCGGAGGAAGCGGGCCTTCGCTCCACGGCGCCGGCGCCGTTCGCCCGGGTGGAGCCGCCCGCCTCCGGACCTGCCGCGGCGGCGGAGGCGCTGCCGGCCGTGCCGGAGGCGGCGCCGTCGCCTGACGTCGTGCCCCGGGCCCCGGCGGTGCTGCGGCCGCCGCTGTTCTCCCCCTTCGACTCCGTGGACGGGTAGTCGATGCGGTGGTGGTACATGCCGGCGAGAACGCCGACGAAGGCGGCCTTGACCTCGGTCAGCTCACGGAGGGTCAGGGGCGTATCGTCGAGCTGGTGCTGGGCCATCTTGCCCTCGACGATGCGATCCGTCAGCTCCCGGATGCGATCCGGCGTCGGGTCCGGCAGCACGCGGGTGGCGGACTCGACGGAGTCGGCGAGCATGGCGATGGCCGTCTCCCTCGACTGCGGGCGGGGCCCCGGGTAGGCGAATTGCGCCGGATCCAGCTTCGTGTCCGGGTCCTGCTCCCGTGCGCGGTCGTAAAAGAAGCTGATGGACTGCGTGCCGTGGTGCTCGGCGATGAAGTCGCGGATGCAGCGCGGCAGGCGGTGCTCGTCGGCGAGCCTCAGGCCTTCCTGGACGTGGTTGCGGACGATGGAGGCCGAGCTGAGGGGCTTCAGCTTGTCGTGGGGGTTCCGGCCCGGCGGCTGGTTCTCGATGAAGTACTGGGGCTTGGCGATCTTGCCGACGTCGTGATAGTAGACGCCGACGCGGGCCAGGAGCGCGTTCGCGCCGATGGCGCGGGCGGCGGCCTCCGCCAGGTTCGCCACGCTCAGGGAGTGGGAGAACGTCCCCGGCGCCTCCCGGGACAGCCGACGCAGGAGCGGGTGGTTCAGATCGGAGAACTCGAGGAGCGTCTGGTCGGTGGTAATGCCGGTGAAGCCTTCGAGCAGGGGGAGCAGCGCCATGGCGACGATGCCGCTGGCCACGGCGTTGATGCCGCCGTAGCCCATCGACCAGAGGATCTCCATGGGCTCCCGGGAGCGGAGCAGACCAAGGGTCACCGCGGCGACGGCGTAGGCCAGGGCGATGACCATGGCGAACACCCACGTCTGCTTGCGGCGGCGCACGACCCGGACGCTGAGGGCGGCTGCGGCGCCGCCGACGGCCAGCGTGAAGAGCACGGAGATGCCGCCGAAGGGCGACTGACCGCCGATGAGGAGCGCCAGGACGAGGGCCAGGTTGAGCGCCATGCGCCCGTCCCAGAGCGCAGCCACCAGCAGCGCCGGCAACGCGATCGGGATGAGCTCGTCGGGCAGGCCGTTGCCGCCGATGACCGACGCCGAGACCATCGTTGCGGTGACGAGGAGCGCGACGACGAGCGTCTGACGGAAATCGTGGTATACCGCGGGGCGGAAGAAGAGGAGCAGGACGCCGAATATCCCGAGAAGAACGACGTCGAAGAGGTAGCTGCCCACGGCCCGGCCGCCGGCCATCCCGCCACCGAGCTGGTCGATGGAGGCAAGGTAGTCCCGGTAGGCGGCGAGCCGCTCGAGCTCGGCGTCCCGCACCTGCTCGTGGGCGCCGACGATCTTCTCGCCCTTGAGGACCTCGCCCTTGATGGTGGGCACGGCCTGACGAGCCCGTTCGCGAGCCTCTTCCGTGGCGTCCCCGTTCAGCCGCAGTGTCGGGCGGAAGAAGCGGATCAGGATCAGGCGCTGGAGCTCGTTCAGCTCCGACGGCGCCGAAGCCGGCAGAAAGCGTCCGGCGCGGGAATAGAAGTCGGCCTGGGTCAGGACGGAGTCCCGGTCGACGAGCACGTCCCGGCCATCCTGCCGGTAGCGGAGCTGCTGCGCCGCGCTCTCGTCCAGCTCGACGGTGGACGCGACTCCCTCGGGCAGCTCCGTGGAGATGGCCCGGTGCAGCGACGATTTCAGCGTCGCCCGGTTGCGGGCGGAGCGGAGCGCGTCGATGGCGTCCGGCGTCGCCCGGAACCCGTGGCTGCGGAGCACCTCGGTGATGGCCGCGTCGGCCGAGTCCGCGCGCCCCGCGGCCGTGCCGGCGGCGGTGTCCACGCGGGCCAGGAAGGCGTCGACGCGGCTCGTCATGGCGTCGACGGCGTCCGGCTGGAACTCGAAGAAGGGCGGCACGCCGGCGGCGGCCTCGTCCCGCTCCTGCTGCAGCTCGGCGTCCGTCTTGTAGATGGGGAACGCGACCCGGGCGATGATGTCCTGGTCGGAGACCATGCCCTTCTCCAGCACCGGGAAGTCCGGCACCGGAACGACCGGGAAGAGGAGGTGAACCGCGAACGCCACGAGGGCGAGCAGCAGCAGGCGCGCGCCGTGGTGGACGACGCCGTCCGGCCATGCCCGCTCCGGGCGGCCGCTCAGCCATTCCCGCAGGCGGCGCAGGGTGACCTTGAGCTCCATGGGCTCAGTCCTCCCGACCGGGACCCGTCTCGTCTGCCTCGGCGTACGCCTTCAGGATCTCCTTCACCAGGCGGTGCCGGACGACGTCGACCGCTTCCAGGTACGTGATGTCGATCCCCTCGATGCCGGCCAGGATCCGCTCGATCTCGAGCAGGCCGGAATCCTCTCTGCGCGGGAGGTCGATCTGCGTCTTGTCCCCCGTGATGACGACGCGGGAGTTCAGCCCGAGGCGCGTCAGGAACATCTTCATCTGCGCCGTCGTCGCGTTCTGCGCCTCGTCGAGGATCACGAAGGCGTCCGCGAGGGTGCGGCCGCGCATGTAGGCCAGCGGCGCAATCTCGATCATGCGGGTCTCGAGGGCGCGCCGCATCCGCTCCGCCGGCATCATGTCTTCCAGCGCGTCGTACAGAGGCCGGAGATACGGGTCGACCTTCTCCTGCAGGTCGCCCGGCAGAAAGCCGAGGTTCTCCCCGGCCTCGACGGCGGGCCGGGCCAGGATGATGCGCTTGACCCGGTTCTTGTGCAACGCGTCCACGGCCATGGCGACCGCCAGGTACGTCTTCCCCGTGCCCGCAGGCCCGATGGCGATGACGACGTCGTTCTCGGCGATCGCATCCAGGTAGTCGTGCTGCCCCTGCGACTTCGGCGTGATGACCTTGCGGGAGCCCGGGATGACGATACGTGGGCCGTCGAGCCGCGTCGCGACGTCGCCCGCGGCCGCGTCCCCGCCTGCGGCCGCACCGGCGCCGTTGCCGAACGAGCGCTGCAGGGTACGGCCGATCTCGCCGGGCTGCAGCGCCGAGCCCATGCGGGCCAGCTCGATGATGCGCTGGGCCACCGGAATCGTGCGCTCGACGTCGGCCAGCTCGCCGGAGAGGATCAGATCGTCGCCCCGCAGGATCACCCGGCACCCGGAAAGGCGCGCGAGCTCCTGCAGGTTGGCGTCGTTCACGCCGGCGAGGAGCAGGTAGTCTGCGCCTTCCGCGGGCACGCGATGCTGGACCGTGGTCTCCACTACGTCGTCAGCTCCTGTTCGCTTCCTCGATCACCGCCACGTGGAGCTCCGCGAGCTCGCCGGGCGGTACCGCCGCCGGCGCCCCCTCGAAGAGGGCCCGTGCCGCCGCCGTCTTCGGGAACGCGATCACGTCCCGCAGACTGCCGGCGCCCACCAGCAGCATGACCAGCCGGTCGAAGCCGAAGGCGAATCCGCCGTGCGGGGGCGCCCCGTACCGGAACGCCTCCAGCAGGAAGCCGAACTTCCGCTCGGCCTCCTCGGCGTCGATCCCCAGCGCGCGAAAGATGCGCCGCTGGAGCTCCGGCTGGTGGATCCGGATGGACCCGCTGGCCATCTCGATGCCGTTGTACACGGCGTCGTACGCCCGGGATCGAAGCCCGGCGCGAAAGATTTCCCGCGGATCGGCGTCGTCCACCGTCAGCCGCTCCAGTTCCGCTCGATCGTCGGGGTGCGGAGCGGTGAACGGATGGTGGGCCGCCTCGAGCCGGTCCTCGTCGACATTCCAGTCGAAGAGCGGGAACTCCGTGATCCAGGCCCACGCGTGGGCATCCGGCCTGCGCAGCTCCAGCTTCGTGGCCAGGTGGCGGCGCAGGGCGTCGAGGACCGACTCGGCGCCGCCGAGGCGATTCGCGTCGGTCGCGCCGCCGTGCCCTTCCGGCACCTTCGAAAGCGTCCGGAAATGGCCGATCACGGCGACGAAGAGGTCACCCTCCCCGAGGTCGCTCGCCTCCAGGAATCGCTCGCCCACGGAATCGGCCAGCGCCTTGGCCATGGGGCCGGCAAGGCCGTCCGCGGTGCGCTTCACGTAGAGGGCGCCGACGCCGCCGGCTGCCCGGGCGACGTCGTTCAGCTCGTCCAGCTCCCGGCGGCTCAGCCGCGCTCCACCCGGTGCAACGATACCCCGGACGCGCTGACCGGTGCCTGCGGTCTCCTGGAAGAGCCGGAAGTCCGACGACCGGAGCAGCTCCGTGTGGTCCTGGAAGGCGAGACCGAAACGGAGGTCCGGCTTGTCCGTCCCGTAGCGCTCCAGCGCCTCGGAGTGGGTCAGCCGCGGGAACGGACGCTCCAGCTCGACACCGAGGACGTCCCGCCACAGCGCGGCCAGCATGCCCTCGGCGGCGCGGAAGACGTCCTCCTCGTCCACGAAGGACATCTCGGCGTCGATCTGGGTGAACTCGGGCTGGCGATCGGCGCGCAGGTCCTCGTCCCGCAGGCAGCGGGCGATCTGGAAGTAGCGGTCGTAGCCGGCGACCATGAGGAGCTGCTTGTAGAGCTGCGGCGACTGCGGCAGCGCGTAGAACTCGCCGGGATGCACGCGGCTCGGGACGAGGTAGTCCCGGGCGCCTTCCGGGGTGCGCCGCGTGAGCATGGGCGTCTCGATCTCGAGGAATCCCTCGGCGGAGAGGTGGTTCCGCACTACCTGCTGGGCCCGATGCCGGACGGTGAGAGCACGCTGCAGCTCGTCGCGTCGCAGATCGAGGTAGCGGTAGCGCAGGCGCAGCTCCTCGGACGCGAGCTCCTCCTCCGGTCCCCGCGCCACCAGAATGGGCGGCGTCTCGGCGGCGGCGAGAAGCGTGAGCTCCCGCACGCGCACCTCCACGTCCCCGGTGGCCATGTCCGGGTTCTCCTGCCCGGTGGGCCGATGGGCGACGTCGCCCTTCACCTGCACGACGTTCTCGGCACCCAGCGCCCCCGCCAGCTCGATGGCCTCGGTCGACGACCAGTCGGGCCCGAAGGAGAGCTGGACCCGTCCGGTCCGGTCCCGGAGCTCCACGAAAACGAGGCCCCCGAGGTCCCGGCGCCGGTGCACCCAGCCGGCGAGCGTGACTTCGCTCCCGGCGTCCTCCGCCCTCAACGCCCCCGCGCCCGACGTGCGATACGCTGTCTCCACCTCAACCCCTCTTGTCCCATGACACGCCGAGCCCGGCCAGAAGGCCGAATCCGGCGAGGATTCCGGTTGCGTCGGCGGCCCAGTCCCGCACGTCCGGTGTGCGGCCCGGCACCGTCGCCTGGTGCATCTCGTCTGCCAGTCCGACGAGAAGCAGCGGCGCCACGACGAGCGCCACCGCGTGCCGCCGCCCCGACCTCCGCCAGCCCCATGCCGCCAGGCCGCCCATCACGCCGTACATGCCGAAGTGTGCGACCTTGTCCAGGGGGATCGGCGACGGTGGCGCCTGGAGGTACGGCTGCGAGCCCACTCGCAGGACGAGCAGGGCCCAGAGCGCGGCTGGAAGATAGGCGGCGAAACGCCTCACGCCGATTCCGCGTCGCGCAGCGTCCGGAAGAACGAGTCCGCGTCGGGCGCGCCGATGAGCTGCTCGCGGATGTCCTCCCGCCGCACGAGGCGGGAGATGCGGCTGAGCGCCTTGATGTGGGGCCCGGCCGCCGATTCGGGACCCACCAGAAGGAAGACGAGCTCGACGGGCTGACCGTCGAGGGCGTCGAAGTCGACGGGCCGCTCGGTCCGACCCGCGGCGAGGCGCAGCTCGGGCAGGACGCCGGACTTGCCGTGGGGAATGGCCACGGAGTGCCCGATGCCCGTGGAAAGCACGGATTCCCGCTCGCGCACCGCCCGCAGGATGTCGGCCCGGTCGCGCTGCGACTCGGACGGAGACACCAGTTCGACGAGCTCCTGCAGGAGCTCGTCTTTGGAGCGGGCGCGGAGCGGAATCTGGATCCGCGCGGGAGTCAGCAGCTCGGTCAGAAGCACATGCGCCTCGGATGCGACGCGAGGTTACGGAAATGCCGAATTCTGCCTAAATTAGCCGTTCGTCGGAGGGGCATCAAGCGGCGTTGGGGGACGCATGCGCACAGGGTCGTTGACACGCGCGGGGCGGGTGGCCGCCGCGGCCGCGCTGGCGCTCGGGATCGGGGCGCGCCCGGTTCGCGCTCAGCGGCTGCTGGACTGGCCGATTCGGACGGGCATCGAGGCGGACGCAGTGGCGACCGGGCCGGCGGCGGCATTCTGGAACCCTGCGGGGGCGGGCGGCGGCGGGGAGGAGAGGGGACAGGCCTTTCTCGAGGACATCGAGGGGTACCGGGAGAGCGGGCTGGGCGGCGTGGCGCTGGGCGGGTCGATACGGCTGCAGGAGGGGTTCTATCTGGCGGCGGGCTTTTCGCACCTGGGGGTGGGGCCGATCCCGCTGACGGGCTCGTCCCCCGCGGACCAGACGGGGGAGATCAACGTCACGGAGGACCTCCTCGGCGTCGCGGCTGCCCGGGACCTCGGGGGCGGCGTGTGGGTAGGCGTGGGCGGCCAGTATGCCCGCTCGGACGATGCCTACTCGGCGCGCTCGCGGACGTCCCTCGGCACCGGACTGGCGTGGCGTCCGCCGGCGAGAGGCCTGGAGCCGGTGGTCGGGGCGAGCATCTGGAGTCGCGGCGGCGGCGCGGAGTGGAACGCCGGCGCCGGCCTCGGACACATCCTGGAGCCGGTGGACGGGCTGCTGCTCGGCGCCTCCTACGGGGTGAGCGACGACGCCGGGCCCCTGGGCCCGTCCCACCGCGTCAGCGCGACGGCGCGGTGGAACCGACTGCTGGGTCTGTCCGCCGGCGTCCAGGGGGACGACGGTGCCGACGGGCTCTCCTGGAGCCCCATCGTCTCGGGCGACCTCCAGCTCGGGCGCTACCGGCTGGCCGTGATCCGCGAAGGCATCGCCAACGGCTTCGGCGCCGCCTACTACTACCAGATCCACGTGGAGTTCTAGTGCAGGAGACGCGGGACACGATCGATCTGCTCTCGGAGCCCGAGGAGCGGGTCCGGGAGCTGCTCGCAGAGCACTTCCGCGCCCGGGGCGTGGGCGGCTACCGCGTCCGGCAGACGATGGCGTGGCTGTACGAGCGGGACGTCGTCTCCTTCGAGGAGATGACCGACCTGCCCGTGGCCGAGCGGAAGGCCCTCGCCGCCGCCTTCCGGCTGGGGGCGCTCGTGGCGGAACGCACGTCCGTTTCGAGCGACGGCACGGCCAAGCACCTCTGGCGCCTGGCGGACGGGGAGCTCGTCGAGTCCGTGCTGATCCCGGCCGACGACCGCCTCACCCTGTGCATCTCCTCCCAGGCGGGGTGCGCGATGGCGTGCGTATTCTGCGCCACCGGGTGGTCGGGCTATCGCCGGCAGCTCAGCACGGGGGAGATCGTGGGGCAGTTCCGTGCGGCCCGACGCTGGGCCGCCGAAAACGCTCGCGGCGCCATCAGCAACATCGTGTTCATGGGGATGGGCGAGCCGCTCATGAATCCGAAGGCGGTCTTCCCCGCCCTGACGCTCCTGAACGGGGCCTATGGCGTGGGCGCGCGGCGGATCACGGTGTCGACGGTGGGAGTCGTGCCCGGGATCCGGGAGCTGGCGCGTCGCCCCGAGCAGTTCCGGCTGGCTGTCTCGCTGCACGCTCCGAACACGGAGCTGAGGCAGCGGATCGTGCCGATCGAGAAGAAGTACCCGATTCCGGAGCTGTTCGACGCGCTGCGGGAGTTCGACGCGGCGGGCGGACGTCGGATCACGTTCGAGTACGTCATGATCGACGGAGTGAACGACGATCCCGAGCTGGCCCGCGAGCTGGCGGACCTCGTGGCTGGCCTGCCGGCCCACGTGAACCTCATCCCGTACAACCCGATCCCCGGGCCGGACTGGCGGCCGTCGTCGCCGGCACGGCTGCGGGCCTTCCAGCAGATCCTGGAGGAGCGCGGCGTGCCGGCCACCGTGCGCTCGCCGCGGGGCCAGGACATCGCGGCCGCGTGTGGTCAGCTCCGGGCCGAGCACGCGACGCATCCGCCGAAGCCGTTCGTGGCCCTCGAGGCCGCCGGCGCGGCGTAGCGCGGCCGGCGGCCCCCCCGCGGCTTCAGGCTCCGGACGTATCCGGCGGCTCCGACTCCCTGCCTGCCGGCGCCTTCCAGTCCTTCCCCAGCACGACCGAAACGTCCACCATCCGACCGGGCGCGGCGCGGGAGTCCACCCGGTCGACGCCCAGCGCCGAGGCGACCCGGCGGGCGGCCCCGTCGTCCCCGCGCCTGGCCAGCACGAGCGTCGTATCCGGCGTGCCGCGCTCCGCGTTCCCGTAGTAGACGACGTCGAAGCCGGCGGCCCGAAGCCGCTCGGTGACGTCCCGGGCCAGCCCCGAGCGCCCGGACGCATTCAGGACCTCCACCTTCGGCTCCGGGGTGGCCCGCACGGCGGAAGGGTCGAACTCCATGGGCCGGGGCGCCCCCGTGTCCAGGGGAGCGGACCCGCCGCGCAGGGCGAAGAGTGCCGCGCCAAGGGCGACGACGAGGACGACGGCGGCGCCGGCGAGGATGGAGGTCCTGCGCGTCACGTCCGCTCGCGGGCAAGGGTGTTCCAGAAGCCCATGGTCTCCGGCCGCACCATCTGGCCCGCGGTCACGAGATGGACCACGCGGGCCGCCACGATGCGGCGGGTCACGTCATCGAGAGCGTCGGGCATGCGGGCCCGCAGCGCTGCCCGCAGGACGGGCTCGAACGTGCGTCCGGGCTCGAGGAAGTCGGCGCAGTAGAGCGCCCGCCCGAGACGCCCGAAGCCCTCGCAGCCCAGCGTGTGGAACGCAACGGCGTCGAGCAGCTCCTCGTCGTCCGCACCTTCGTCCCGGAGCCGCGCCGCCGCCGCGGGACCGTGCAGGAGCTGCCCCGGCAGGCCGGCCATCGACTGCGGCACCAGCGAGCGGAGGGTGGCGGGATCCTCGTCCCGCAGCGCGTCGTGGAGCCACCCGGCGGCGCGCCAGCGTCCCACCTCGGCCGGTGGCAGCCCGAGCTGCCCGGCCCACGCGGCCAGGACGCCGGCTACGCGGCCCGCGTGGGCGCGTCGCGCCTCTGCCATGCGCGCCCAGGTCGGCGGCTCGCCGCCCGCCGCCCGCTCAATCGTAGCCGCGGCGGACATAGGGCTCGAGAACGGCGCGGTTCCGGATGTTGGTGTTGACCAGGTAGTTGCACCCCTTCAGCTCGACGCCGCTGCCCACCTGGGAATCGATGATCCGGCAGCCGGGACCGACGACGGTCTCGGACCCGATGGTGGTGCGGCCCTCGAGCACCGCGCCGGGGTAGATGACGCTGTCGGGACCGATCCGGACGTCGACGTCCACGAGCACGGCAGCGGGGTCGAGGAAGGTGACCCCGGAGGCCATGTGATCGCGCACGATGCGACGGCGGACGTGTCCAGCGGCGCGGGCCAGCGCCTCCCGATCCCGGACCACGAATGCGTCATCGCCCGGGGGCGGCGCCTCCCGGCCGCTGGACATCTCGACGTCGGCGACGAGGCTGTCCAGATCGGGCGCTTCACGGGACAGCTCGATGAAGCGCTTCCGGTCCATCCACGCCGCCACGGCGTCGCCATCGGCGGCCCGCAGCGCGCGCCCCGTGGGGCCGTTCACCAGCCAGTCGAGGGAGGTGTCCAGGCTGGCCGCCGCGGCGTCGAGGATCAGGACGGCCTCGGCCGACGGGTGGAGGCGGTCGCCCACGCGGGCCGCCCACGGCACTCCGCGGGCCGGGAAGATCGTCTGGACGCGCAGCTCGTCGAGGCCGGAGGCGAGGGAGGGATCACCGGAGACGAGCAGCATCTGGAGGGGCCGAGGCGTTCGGGACACCACCGAGCTGAGAGAGTGCCAGACGAGGCTGCGCCCTGCGAGGGGGTGCAGGTAGGTGGACAGCCGCGACTTGAGCTGGTCGTCCTCGGGTCGCCTCAGCGCCAGCGCGACGCCGGTCCAGCGCAGCATCGGTTCAGGCGTTCTCGACGCGCAGCCGCCCGTGGCCGCGGTCCGGGCGGATGCGGTTTGCGTCGTCGACGAAAACGATGCGCGGTCGGAAATCCTTCAGCTCGGCCTCGGACAGGGAGGCGTAGCTGATGACGATCACGCGGTCCCCGGGATGGACGAGGCGCGCGGCGGCGCCGTTCAGGACGACGTCGCCCGATCCGGCCTCACCGCGGATCACGTACGTCTCGAAGCGGGCGCCGTTGTCGACGTCGAGGACCTGGACCTGCTCGAACTCGAGGAGGTCGGCGGCGGCCATGAGATCCGCGTCGATGGTGATGGAGCCCTCGTAGGCGAGGTCGGCGCCGGTCACCGTAGCGCGGTGGATCTTGGACTTGCACATGACGCGGTTCATCTGCCGCTGCCTTCTCCCTGTCACTCCAGGACGATGTTGTCGATGAGCCGGGTGGCGCCGACGTAGGCGGCGACCGCGAGGACGCAGCCGGGCCGCGCCGTCGCGACCGCCTCGAGGCCGTCGGGCTCCACGAGCTCCACGTACTGGGGCTCGAGCCGCTGCTCCCGAAGGGCGTCGGCCACCCGGGTCCGGAGCCTTCCGCCGTCCCGCTCTCCCGCCACGTACGCCGCGCGGGCCCCCTCGAGACCCCTGTGCAGCGCGACAGCCCGCGCCCGCTCCGCGGCGTCGAGATAGCTGTTCCGGGAGCTGAGTGCCAGTCCGTCCGGCTCCCGCACGATCGGAGCCACGTCGACGTGTACACCGAAGCCGAGGTCCAGGGTCATCCGGCGGACGAGCACGGCCTGCTGGAAGTCCTTCCTCCCGAACACGGCCACGTCGGGCCCGACCACGTTGAACAGCTTGGCGACCACGGTGAGGACGCCCTCGAAGTGACCGGGCCGGAAGGCGCCGCAGAGCCGGTCCGCAAGAGGGCCCGGCGCCACCCGGACCCGCGGCTCTCCGGCGGGATACATCTCGTCCCGGCCGGGCATGAACAGCACGTCCGTTCCGCACGTCTCGAGCAGCGCCGAGTCCCGCTCGGGCTCGCGGGGATAGCGCTCGAAGTCCTCGCCCGGGCCGAACTGCAGCGGGTTCACGAAGATCGAGACGACGACGAACTCCGAGAGATCACGGGCGCGCCGTACGAGGGAGAGGTGCCCCTCGTGGAGGTAGCCCATCGTGGGGACGAGGCCGATCTTGCATCCCGCGGCGCGAGCGGCGGCCACCGCCTCGCGGACGCCGGCAACGGTGTCGAGGGTCCGCACGTCGGACGCTCAGTCGAAGCTGTGCTCGGGGCCGGGATACTCTCCCCGGCGCACGGCATCGGCGTAACCGGACACGCTGTCCCGGACGGTCTGTCCGAGCTCGGCGAAACGGCGCAGAAATCGGGGCTGGAAGCCCTCGTTCAGGCCGAGCAGGTCATAGAGCACGAGGACCTGGCCGTCCGTCCCCACGCCCGCTCCGATGCCGATGGTCGGGATGTCGAGATCCCGCGTCACGTCCGCAGAGACGCTCGCCGGGACGAGCTCCAGCACGACGCCGAAGCAGCCCGCATCCTGCAGTCGCAGCGCGTCCTCGCGGATCCGCTTCGCCGCGGAATCCTCCCGTCCCTGCACGCGCGCACCGCCGAGGGCGTGCACCGACTGGGGCGTGAAGCCGAGATGGCCCAGCACCGGGATTCCGGCGCGGACCAGAGCCTTCACGTGGGCCGCGGCCGTTTCGTCGCCGCCCTCGAGCTTCACGGCCTCCGCACCCGTCTCCTGAAGGATGCGCCCGGCATTGCGGACGGTCTCGACGGGCGACAGGTGGAAGGACAGAAAGGGCATGTCCACGACGACGAGGGCCCGGTCGACGCCGCGCCGGACTGCGCGGCCGTGGTGGATCATGGCGTCGAGCGTGACCGGAAGGGTGGAGTCGAAGCCGAGGATGACCTGACCCAGGGAATCGCCGACGAGCACGACGTCCACCCCGGCAGCGTCCACGAGGCGTGCGAACGTGAAGTCGTACGCCGTGACGACGACGATCTTCTCCCCGGCACGCTTCCGCTCGGCCAGGTCCCGGACCGTCAGTCGGCGGGGCCGGGTCCCGCGATCGGTGCTCACCCTGACCGTCTCCCGCCCGAGGGGAATCGCCGCAACTGTCTGTCCAGGATACGTTTACCGTCAGGTTTGACGACGCCGGCAAGCTAGCGGCACTTTCCGGGCGTGTCAAACCCGATCCGCTACGACTCGCTCCTCGTCCACCACCTCGCCCACGAGCTGGACGAGCGGCTATCCGGGCGACGCCTCCGGCGCCTGCGCATGGCGCCCGACGAGCGTCGTCTCACCCTCGAGTTCGACGACGTGGCTCTCGTCTGGGAGCTGCACCCGACGAGCGGCCGCGTTCGGACAGGGCCGCCGCCGGCCGACCCGGTCGTCGTCGAGCCGCCGCGGGGCACGCAGGTCCGGTCCGTGCACGCGCCCACGGACGAGCGCGTGGTCGTCGTGGAGCTCGGCGGCCGGGGCGGCGAGGACGCCGTCGCCCGGATCGTGGTCGAGCTGATGACGAACCAGTGGAACGCGCTGGCGCTGGATCGGACGGGGCGGATCCGGTCCGTGCTGTGGACGCGCACGGCGGGGGAGAGGGCGCTGCGAAGTGGCGCGACGTACGTGCCGCCGGCGGGCCTCCCGAGGGCCGGCCGCGGCGGGAGCGCGGGAGACGAGGAGGCGGCACGCCGGGCGGTCCTCGCCGCGGCGGCCGAGGGGGTGGCCGGAGGTGCGGCGGGTCGCTTGGCGCTCGTTGCGGGAGTGGCCTGGACGAGCCCGATGAACGCCCGCTGGATCCTCGGAGGCGAGCGGCCCGACGAGCGCTGGGCCGCCCTCGCGCCCCCGTCGCCGGCAAAGCCCAGCGTCCTGGCGGACGGGCAGCCGTACCCGCATCCCCTCGACGAAGGACGACCGGCGTCCTCACTTCTGGAGGCGCTCGGTGCAGCGCCGCCGGGCGCGGCGCCGCCGGCCCCGGGCGTGCCACCGGAGCTGCTCGAGCGGCTGCGGGGCCGGATCCAGCGGTCGACCTCCCGGCTGGAGCGTCTGCGGGAGGAACGAACGGGTGCCGGCCCGGAGGCGGAGGCCCTGCGGACGCGGGCCGACCTGCTGCTGGCGCAGCCGCACGAAGCGCCGAAGGGATCGCGTACCGCCACGCTGAGCGACTTCGGCGGCGGCACGGTCGAGGTGCGCCTGGAGCCGGCGCAGGACGCAGTGGAGAACGCCCAGCGCATGTACGCCGAGGCGCGGCGACGGGATCGCGCGGCCGAGCGCCTGCCGAAGCTGATCGCACGGGCCGAGGCCGAGCGCGACGAGCTCGCGGCGCTGCTCCGGCGCGCGGAGGCCGGGGACGTGGAAGCGGACGAGGTCGCCCGGCGCGCGGGCGGCTCCGGGGGCCGGGGCGGCGGCGGCGGCCCGGGCTCGGCAGCCCTTCCCTACCGGCGATACCGCACGAGCGGCGGTCTCGAGGTGCGGGTCGGGCGCGGAAGCGCCGCCAACGACGACCTCACGTTCCATCATTCGTCGCCCGAGGACGTCTGGCTCCACGCCCGTGACGTGGCCGGCGCCCACGTCATCCTGCGGTGGGGACGGAAGGACGAGAACCCGCCGGCCCGGGACCTGGCGGAGGCGGCGGTGCTGGCCGCGCTGCGGAGCCGGGCGCGAACGTCCGGCACCGTCGCCGTCGACTGGACCCGGCGGAAGTACGTGCGGAAGCCCCGCAAGGCGGGGCCGGGCCTCGTGGTCCCGGAGCGCGTGAAGACGGTGTTCGTGGAGCCCGTGGCGGCTCTCGAAGAGCGCCTCCGGGACGAGTAGCGGGCTCGGGAAACGCCCGCCGGGAGGTCCTGCGGTCGGATCAGGCGCCGGCGTCGAGCGCCTGCCGAAGCGAGGCGACGAACGCGACCGCAGCGTCCTCTCCGGCCTCGTCGAGCCGGCGCACGAGGGCGCTGCCGACCACTACCCCGTCCGCAACCCGTCCCACCGCCGCCGCCTGCTCGGGCGTCGCGATGCCGAACCCGACGGCGACGGGCACGGACGCGGCGTCCCGCAGCACGGCAACCTCTGCGGACAGGGCATCCCGGAGGCGCGTCTCGCCACCGGTCACGCCGGTGCGGGAGATGTAGTAGACGAAACCCTGTGAGCGGGCGGCCACGGCGGCGGCACGACCGGGCGGCGTCGTCGGCGCGATGAGGCGGACGAGCGCCAGGTCGGAGTCCTCGAGCTTCGACTCGAGCCCGGGGTCGCTCCCCAGCGGGAGGTCCGTGAGCAGGACGCCGTCCGCGCCCGCGCCGAGAGCATCGGCGATGAACGCATCGACGCCGTGGGCGAGGACCGGGTTGAGGTAGCTGAAGACGACCACGGGCGTGTCGCGCCGACGTCGGAACTCCCGCAGCGCGTCGAGCGCCTGCTCGAGCGATCCCCCGGCCTCGAGGGCGCGCTGGGACGCACGCTGGATGACGGGCCCGTCGGCCAGGGGGTCGCTGAAGGGGACGCCGAGCTCGATGACGTCCGCGCCCGCGTCGGCCAGACCGGCCATGAGCCGCGCGGTCGCGTCCGGGGATGGGAAACCGGACGTCAGATAGGGAACGAGGATGCAGCGCCCGCCGTCCCGCAGCTCGACCAGCCGGCGGGACAGTCCCGCGTCAGGCAAAGTAGTCACCGACTCGAATCCCGTATTTGTCAGGGTCTGTCGTCTTGATGATGGTGCGGCCGGGCTCGCCGGTGCGCGGATCGATCATGGAGAGGTCGACGGGCCGGGGCTCCGGGAGGGGGCGGCCCATGGAGTCGGAAATGATCTTCACGACCGGCTGATGCGTCCGGCCCGGCAGCGGGTTCGCCGAGACGACGACGGCGAGCTCGTGGGTGTCGAGGATCACGAGGGTGCCGACCGGGAAGATGCCCGTGACGTTGATCAGGGCCTTCACGAGCAGCGGGTCGTAGCCGCGGCGCGGATTGTCGCGCATCTCCTGGAGCACGAGCTCGGGCCGGGGCGGCGTGTGCTGGTAGACGCGTCGGGCCGTGCCGGCCTCGAAGCCGTCGGCGACGGCGACGATGCGGCTGAACAGCGTCGGCGTGCGAGGACGCTCGTTCCGAGGGTAGCCCGTGAGATCGATCTTCATGTGGTGCTCGTACGCCATGAGCATCGAGCGCCAGGGCGCTTCGCCGAAGCCGTGCATGGAGAAGAGGGCGAGCAGGCCTTCGGTGGGATGGCGCTGGATGCGCTGCCATTCGTCCTCGGTCAGCTTGCCCGACTTCTTGATCACGTCGGAGCCGACGCGCTGCTTGCCGACGTCGTGGAACAGTGCGCCGACCCCGAGCTCGTAGAGCTGGAGCTTCGTCAGCCCGAGCTTCTGACCGATGATGACGCTGAAGATGCACACGTTCACCGAGTGCGTGAACGTGTACTCGTCGAAGTCCCGCAGCGTGCTCATGCCGAGCATCATCTGCTCGTTGCTGAGCACCTGATCGACGATGGCCTGGACGGCCCGCTTGACGCGCCGCACGTTGACGGCCTTGCCCAGCCGGGTATCCGTCATGACCTGGCGGGCGACCTCGACCGACTGGGCGTAGGTTCGCTTGGCCGCTTCCTTCTGCACGCTCTCGGACGGCGCGTCGTCGTCCTCGGCCGCGGCCCGCTCCGTGCCCACGCGGATGTGGCGGACCGGCGAATCCTCCAGGCGGCGCACGAGACGGGCGTAGGGGGATTCCTCCTCGTCCTCGACCTCGTCCTCGCGCAGCAGGAGCGCGAGAAACGACGCCCACTCCGCGCTCGCGACGCCGTCCTCCACCTCGATCTCCCCGACGCCGTTGCGGGACAGCAGGCGGATCACGTACGAGATGGCGCCGTAGCTGGAGAGATCCAGGCGCAGCCGCGCGTCGTTCAGGAAGACGAAATCGTCGGCGATGCGCAGCGAGATCGCGCCCTCGTCTCCGAGCACGCGGCGCGCGCTCCGGTCGAGCTCCGCCAGCGCCTTCTGAACCGTCTCGTTGCCCATCGGATACAGGCGCAGCGACTGGGCGGTGGCGTACAGGGACAGCAGCAGCGCGCGTCCCTGCGCCTGGAGCTGGCTGCCCGCCCCGCCATGGTTCGTCTTCGGGGCCGGGCTCATGGCTTCGCCTCCTGACGGAGCGCGCCCTGCACCGCGTTTCGCACCAGAGCGTCCCGGTCGTCCGCCGCCCTGCGGAGCGATTCCGCCGCGGCAGGAGTCCCGACGATCCCGAGCCCCCGGGCCGCGCAGGCCCGGATTTCCGGCGGCTGCCGCCCACCGAGCAGCGAGCGACCGTTCAGCAGCCGGTCGAGCAGCTCGATGCCGTTGGCCCCCGCCACGGCGGCGTAGCCTTCGAAGAACGCGATCTTCTCCGTCAGGTCGGCCTCGCGGAGCGCCTTGCCGTCCACGAGCGCCTCGAAGGTGGCCCGTGCGGGTCCATAGCGCATCACGCCGAGCCCCCGGGCCGCCGCGATGCGCACGTCCCGATCGCCGTCCTCGAGAGCGCGGCGCAGGGGCTCGAAGGCGCGGGAGGTGCGCAGGGCGACGAGGGCGTCCACTGCCGCGAGGCGGACGGCCGCCTCCGGTCGCATCGTCAGCATGGTGAGGCCGGGGATCGCCCCATCCAGGCGCAGCGTGCCTGCCAGGCGCGCCGCGCCGGCCGCCACCACCGAATCCTCCTCCTCCAGGAGGCGGATGACCTCGCCGGCGTTCTCGCGGGCCAGTCCCTCGATGGCCCCTCTCAGGCGGTCCCGCAGCGCGGGCATCGACGTCAGCTCGGTGGCCCGGACCAGGGTCGGAATGGCCCGCGGACGGAGGTAGTTCAGGAAGATGCCCAGCTCCCTCGCCCCCGGATCGATCACGCCGTCCTCGATGGAGCGGACGAGCTGGTCGAGGATCTCCGGCTGGCTCAGCTCCTCGAGCACGCGATCGGCGTGGCCCGCGAGGTCGTCGCCCAGCACGTCGCCCTGGCGCAGCATCGTCTGCAGCTCGAGGATGACGTTCGACGCGGACTCGAGGTCGCCCCGGGAGAGCAGGAGCGGCAGCACCTGCTGGAGGATGTCCAGGATCTCGTCCTGCTGCTCCGGAAGCGGGTCCTCGAGCCTGTCGAAGAGGGCGTTCATCACGTCCTGCTTCACGTCCCGCTCCCACTCCCGCTTCAGCTCCTCCTGGATGTTCCGGAGCTCGGACGGATCGAGGAAGAAGAGGGTCTCCTCGAAGTCGTCGCGGCTGATGCCGATCACGCCCGTCGGCGGGGGCGGGGCGTCCTGTCCGGCCGCCGGCGCGGGCGCGATCTCGGCGAGCTCCTCCTCGACGGCGGCGGCGGGGACGCCTTCCACCATGCCCGGCCCTCCCTCGGGCAGGGCGACCGTCTCCGCGAGCTGGTCGATGTAGCCGGCGCGCAGGGAGGCCAGGTCCGCCTCCCAGAGGAGCGTGATGAGGTCGTCGCCGTACTCGTCCACGAAGCGGGACTTGTGGACCACCTCGAGGAAGTCGACGACTTCGTCCTCGAACCCGGGCGTGAAGGTCAGATAGCGGATGCCGTCCTTGAAGAAGAGGAACGGCAGACTGTCCCGCCCCTCGCCGACGGCGAACGTCCGGCCGGCCCAGTCGAAGCCGTATTCGCCGACCCGCAGCTCGAGGGCGTCGAGGTCCGCCCAGAGGGAGACGAAGCTCTCCCGCGCGGCCGAGACGAACTTCTGATAGACCGGATTGGAGGCGTTGTAGATCTGGTGGGCGCGGACGCACTTGCCCAGGAGGCTGAGGAGCCCCCCGACACGCTCAGGGTCCACCGGAGGCGGCCCGGACTCGTCCGGGTCGCCGACCGTCTCTGTGACGACGTCTTCGCTGCCGCTCACGTGTCTCCCGTCGCTGTCAGCCGTCGACCGGGGCTTCGCCGGTGCGCTCGGCCACCTGCGCCACGTCCTTGTCGCCGCGCCCGCTCAGGCAGAGCACGACCGGGCCGGCGTCGGCCCACCGTCCGCCCTCCCGGAGGAGCCAGGCCACGGCGTGGGCGCTCTCGAGGGCGGGGATGATGCCCTCCAGCCGGGACAGCCGCTCGAAGGCGGCCAGCGCCTCCTCGTCCGTAACGGACACGTAGCGCGCCCGACCGCTGTCCCGCAGGTGGGAATGCTCCGGTCCGACGCCGGGGTAGTCGAGGCCCGCGGAGACCGAATGCGCCGGCGCCACCTGGCCGTGCTCGTCCTGGAGGAGGTAGCTCAGCGAGCCGTGCAGCACGCCGGGCCGCCCCGCGGTCAGTGGCGCCGAATGTCGACCGCTCGCGAGCCCCTCGCCCGCGGCCTCCACGCCCACGAGCTCGACCCCGGGCTCCGGCACGAATTCGTGGAAGATGCCCATCGCGTTGGAGCCGCCGCCGACGCAGGCCACGACAGCAGCGGGCAGGCGCCCTTCCTTCTCCTCGAGCTGCGCCCGCGTCTCGCGCCCGATGACCGACTGGAAGTCGCGGACCATGCGGGGATACGGGTCCGGCCCCACGACCGAGCCGATAATGTAATGAGTGTCCTCGACGTTCGTAACCCAATCCCGGATCGCCTCGTTGGTGGCGTCCTTGAGCGTTCGGGTGCCGCTCGTGACCGTCCGCACCTCCGCCCCCATGAGGCGCATCCGGTAGACGTTGAGGGCCTGTCGGCGGACGTCCTCCTCCCCCATGTACACCACGCAGTCGAGGCCGAACAGGGCACACACCGTCGCCGTGGCGACGCCGTGTTGACCGGCACCCGTCTCGGCGATGATGCGGCGCTTGCCCATCCGCCGGGCCAGCAGGACCTGCCCGAGCGTATTGTTGATCTTGTGGGCGCCCGTGTGGTTCAGGTCCTCCCTCTTCAGGTAGACGCGCACGCCGCCCGCCGCGTCACCGAGGCGGTCCGCCCGGTAGAGCGGCGTCGGCCGACCGACGTAGTCCGCCCAAAGCGCGTCCAGCTCTGCCGCGAACTCCGCATCGCCCTGCGCCTGCGCGTACGCTTCCGTCAGCTCGTCCAGCGCCGCGATCAGCGTCTCGGGCACGTAGCGGCCCCCGAACGCACCGAAGCGGCCGACCTGCGCCGCCGCTGCTTCACTCGACATTCCGATTCCTTTCACGCGCCGCCCCGCGGCGCTCTTCGTTGCCGTTCTCCCCCATCTGCATCGCCCTGGCGGCGGCCACGAACGCGCGCACCGCGTCCGCGGACTTCCGGCCCACGGACGCCTCGACGCCCGAGCTCACGTCCACGCCGTCCGGCTCGAGCGTCCGGATCGCCCGGGCCACGTTGCCGGCGTCCAGACCGCCGGCGACGAAGATCCGCGGACGCCGCCCGGGCCCGGTGAGGACGCGGGCAACGTCGCCCCAGTCGAAACGCACGCCCGTTCCGCCCTGCCCACCCGCGCTCCACGTGTCCAGAAGGAGCGCATCGGCGACGGCTCCGTACGCCGCCACCGCCTCGGGAACGTCCGCGGCCTCCCGCACCCGCAGCACCTTCCAGAGCTCCGGGCCGCCGGGCCGGCGCAGAGCCTCCAGCGCCGACGGCGACTCGCCGCCGTGTAGCTGGAGGACGTCCAGTGCGAGGCGCTCGGCGAGCGCCAGCATCCGCTCCGGCGGCTCGTCCACGACCACGCCCGCGCGGCGGACGCCGGGCGCCCCCGCCCAGATGCGCGCCGCCGCGTCCGCGTCCTGCCGCCGCGGCCCCACCGCGGACAGGATCACGCCCACGTAGTCGGCCCCTGCCTCGGCGGCCACGGCCGCATCCTCCGGGCGGCACACGCCGCAGATCTTCACCAGCACGCCGACGCCTCCACCTCAGCGCCCGGCCCGCGCCCGGCGCGGCACCGACGCCAGCTCCGACGCCGCACCGCCCCGCATCAGCGACTCGCCCACCAGCACCGCGTCCGTCCCTCCCTCCACCAGCCGCGCGACATCCGCCGCCGTGCGGATCCCGCTCTCCGCCACGAGCACGGCGTCCGCCGGCACCGACGGCGCCAGCTCCAGCGTCCGGGACAGGTCCGTCTCGAACGTCGACAGGTCCCGGTTGTTGACGCCGATCACCGTCGCCCCCGCCGACAGCGCCACGTCCAGCTCACCGGCCCCGTGGACCTCGACCAGCGCCGCAAGCCCCACGGCCCCGCACGCCGCGAGCAGGTCCCGCAGCCGCGCCGGCTCCAGAACGCGCACGATCAGCAGCGCGGCATCCGCACCCGCCGCCCGGGCCTCCCACAGCTGCGCCTCCTCCACCACGAAATCCTTCCGGAGCAGCGGCAGGTCCACCGCGTCCCGCGCCCGCACGAGGTCGTCCAGCGAGCCGCCGAACCACCGTCCGTCCGTGAGCACGCTCATCGCCGCCGCGCCCGCCCCTTCGTAGGCCCGCGCGACGTCGCCGGGATCGGCTCCCTCGCCGATCCACCCGGCCGAGGGCGAGCGCCGCTTGAACTCCGCGATCACCCCTGCGCACGGGCCGGCACGCAGCGCCGCCGCGAAGTCCCGCGGCGGCGAAGCGGCCTCCGCCGCCCTTCGCAGCTCGGCCGCGCGCGGACGCAGCGCCGCCGCCTCCGCGCGCTTCCCTTCCATGATGCGATCGAGGATGGACGACATGACTCTTGCGCTTCGGTCCATGTTCGGGATACCTTGGGTTCGGTGCCTGTTCGGCCAGGCGGAAGATCGGCCGAAGGCCCCGTACCCGCAAGGCGGGGCGGGGCGGGCGACGGGGCGAGGCCCGGGTCGCCGGCGGGGCGTCCTACCCCAGATCCGCGAGAGAGTACCGATGGCCGTCACGAAGCGTCAGAAGGAGATCCTGGACTACCTCGAGAGCTACCTCGGGGAGCACGGCTACGCGCCGAGCTACGAGGAGATCGCCGAGCACTTCGGCTTCTCGTCGCTGGCGACGGTGCACGAGCACCTGGAGAACCTGAGGCGGAAGGGCTACATCCGAAAGAACTACAACGAGAGCCGGTCCATCGAGCTGGTTCCGACGACGCTGCGGGTGGCGGCGCTGGAGCTGCCGCTGCTGGGGCGGGTGGCGGCCGGCGTGCCGATCGAGGCGGTGCGGGACCAGGAGACGGTGGCGGTTCCGGAGGACATGGTCCGGCGAGGCGGAGAGAACTACGTGCTGCGCGTGGCCGGCGACTCGATGATCGACGAGCAGATCCGGGACGGGGACTACATCATCGTCAACTCCCGACAGACGGCGACGAACGGGGAGATGGTGGTGGCCCTCGTGGACGGGGACTCGGCGACGGTGAAGAAGTTCTACAGGGAGCGCGACGGCCGCGTGCGGCTGCAGCCGGCGAACCCGACGATGGGGCCGATGTTCTATCGCGGCGACCGGGTACGGATCCAGGGCATCGTGGTCGGCGTGATCCGGAAGTACTGAGCGAAGGACGAACTCGAGCGTGGGGGGCGGAATGACGAGGAAGCGGCGGGAGGCGTTCGCGGTGGGTCGTCGGACGGCGCGGGCGACGGCGGTGGTGCTGGTCGAGCGGAAGCCGGCGACGGTGATTGGACCGTTCACCCTGCGGGCAGTGGTATCGTCCAACTGAAGCGAGCGGGGCGACGTCGCCGCGGCCGGCCCCGCGCGCGACGAACGCCTGCGGCCGGTCTCAGCGCGGGGCGAGTCGTGTGGAAGCGGAGCGGAGGCGCTCGAGGGTATCGAGGGCGGCTCCGCTTCGAAGGATCTCACGGGCACGCTCCACCCCTTCCTCGATGGACCCGCTGATGCCGGCGACGTGAAGCGCGGCGCCGGCATTGAGCTCGACGGCCGCCCGCGCGGCGGCGGGGCCCCTGCCCTCGAAGACCTCCAGGATCACCGCTGCGTTCTGCGCCGGTTCCGCGCCCGCCAGTCCGTCCACGTCCAGCCCCTCCCAGCCCAGCTCCCGGGGATCGAGCGTCCGCTCGCGGATCTCCCCTTCCCTCACCTCCAGGACACGTGTCGGGCCGACGGGGCTGAGCTCGTCCATGCCGGGTTCGCCGTGGACGACGAGGGCGTGTTCGTGGCCGAGCTCACGGAGGCCGCCGGCGACGAGGGGGAGGAGCCGCGCGTCGGACACGCCGACGACCTGGCGCCGTGCACCCGCCGGGTTCGTGAGGGGGCCCAGCAGGTTCATGATCGTAGGGATGCCGAGCTCCCGCCGCACCGGGCCGACGTGGCGCATGGCGGGGTGGAGGAGCGGGGCGAACATGAAGACGATGCCGGCGCTCTCGAGGACTTCGCCCATGGCTTCGGGCGTGAGATCGATGCGCACGCCCAGGGACTCGAGGACGTCGGCGCTTCCCGAGCGGGAGGTGAAGGACCGGTTGCCGTGCTTGGCGATCACGGCGCCCCCGGCGGCGGCGACGAGGGCGGCGGCGGTGGAGATGTTGAACGTGACGAGGGAGCCGCCGCCGGTCCCGCAGGTGTCGACGACCTCTACGCCGTCGGGGACGGGCACCGGGATCATGGCCGAGCGGAGCGCGCGGACCCCGCCGGCGACCTCGGACGGCGCCTCCCCCCGCGTGCGCAGCGCGGCGAGGAGCGCGGAGGTCTGGACGGGCGTGGCCAGCCCCGCCATCACGTCGCCGAAGGCGAGCTCCGCCTCGGTCGCGTCGAGGACGCGGCCCGCGACGAGGGCGCCGATCAGCTCGCCGAGGGTCGGCCGCTCCGGGGGGGCGTCGGCGCCGCCGCGTTCCGGCCCGCCGCTGCCGGCGCCGTGTGCGGGCGTCACCGGCCCTGGTCTCCCGCCGAGCTCAGGCGCGCCCGGGCGTCCACCGCGACGCCGCCGCTCTCCAGCAGGACGAGAGGGTTCACGTCCAGCTCGACGATCTCCGGATGAGCGCCCACCAGCTGCGAGACGCGCTGCAGGACTTCCTGGGCGAACTCCCGGTCGACGGGCGGCTCGCCGCGAACGCCCTCCAGCAGCTTGCGCCCGCGGATGGAGTCGATCATGTCCCGGGCGTCGACGTCGCTCACGGGCTGCACGCGGAACGCGACGTCGCCCAGCGCCTCGACGTAGATGCCTCCGAGCCCGAACATGACGAGCGGCCCGAAGAGCGGGTCGTGGGTGACGCCGACGATGGCCTCCCGGCCGCCGGTCACGTAGCGCTGGAGCAGGACGCCGTCGACGCGGGCGTCGGGGACGGCCTCCCGGACCCTGGCGACCATGGCGTCGAACGCCTCCTCGACCTCGCCGGGCGTGCGGAGGTCGACGTGCACGCCGCCGACGTCGGTTTTGTGCACGACGTCGGCCGAGAGGATCTTCATGACCACGGGGAAGCCGAGGGCCTCGGCCTCGGACGCGGCCTCGTCCGCGCGGCGTGCCTCCCGGACCCCTGCGGTGGGGATTCCGTACGCCGCGAGCACGCGGAAGACTTCCTCGACGGTGAGGTGCTCACGGCCGGCGTTCCGGACGCCCTCGAGCACCCGGGCGGCGGTGGCCTCGTCGACGTCGAAGTGGCGGACCTCGCCCTCGGGCCGCTCCAGCCAGCGCCTGTGGCGGTCCATGGCGGAGAGGGCCCGGGCGGCGGACTCGGGGAAGATGTAGGCCGGGATGCCCGCCTCGTGGAGCTCGGCACGACCCTGGGGGAGCCCTTCCCTTCCCATGAGCACCGCCAGGATCGGCTTGCCGGGCACCGCCTCCCGCGCCGCGACGATGGCCTCGGCGACGTCGCTCTGCCGCACGCCCAGGGGCGGCACGAAGGCGGCGATGGCGGCGTCGATGCCGGGATCGCGGAGGACCTGCTCGAGGGCGAACCGATAGTCGTCCGCCCGGGCGGAGGCGATCATGTCGACGGGATTGCGGACGCTCGCCTCCTCGGGCAGCTCGGTCCGGAGCCGTGCGCGGGTGTCGGCCGAGAGCTCGGCGACGCGCAGTCCGCGGGACTCGCAGGCGTCGGCGATGATGATGCCGGGCCCTCCAGCGTTGGTGACGATGGCGACGGCGTCGCCGGTCGGCATGGGCAGCGTGCCGAAGGCCATGGCCAGGTCGAAGAGCTCCTCCACGCTCTCGGCGCGGATGACCCCGCACTGCGCGAGCAGGGCGTCGGTCGCGACCTCCAGGCCCGCGAGTGCGCCGGTGTGGGAGGACGCCGCCCGGGCGCCGGCCTTCGTGCGTCCGGCCTTCACCGCGATGATCGGCTTCCTGCGCGTGATGCGCCGGGCCAGCTCCGTGAACCGGCGCGGGTTCCCGAAGTTCTCCAGGTACATCAGGATGACGCGCGTCGCGTCGTCGGCAGCCCAGTACTCGATGAGGTCGTTGCCGCTGACATCCGGCTTGTTGCCGACCGAGATGAAGTTCTGGATGCCGATGCCGTACTCCGCGGCGTAGTCGAGGATGGTCACGCCCATGGCGCCGGACTGGCTCATGAAGCTGACGGCGCCGCGGGGGGGCATGGTGGGCGCGAACGTCGCGTTCATGGAGACCGCCGCTTCCGTGTTCACCACGCCCATGCAGTTCGGACCCACCAGGCGCATGCCGTACCGTCGCACGCGCTCCATGAGCTCCCGCTCCAGCTCCACGCCGGCGCCCCCCACCTCCCGGAACCCGGCAGTGATGACGACGAGAGCCGGGACGCCCTTCTCCCCGCACTCGTCCACGACGGACAGCACGTGCTGCTTCGGCACGACGACGACGGCCAGATCCACCGGACCCGGCACGTCCTTTACCGATGCATGGCACGCGATCGAGTGCACGGACTCGGCGCCCGGGTTGACCGGGTGGATGCTGCCGGTGAAGCCATCCCGCAGAAGGTTGTCGACGATCTGCCAGCCGATGGTGCCCCGTCGGCGACTGGCGCCTACGATGGCGATGGAGTGGGGGCGGAAGACGCTGTCGAGGCCGGACGCGTGACTATCCGACACGGACCGCCTCCCTCGGGCGGGCGGCGAGCCGACGGGCCCGGGTCTCGCCATGGCTGAGGATCCACAGGTCGTCGGGCGGAAGCCCGGCCTCGCCCCAGGCGGCGCGGAGCCGCTCGGGCGGCTCCAGCGGCGGCTCGTCGCTCAGCCGGAAGGTGCCCCAGTGCATCGGAATGAACGGCCCGCGCACGTCGAGGGCCCGGTACGCGGTTACCGCTTCCTCCGGGTTCATGTGTACAGGGCGCATGAACCAGGACGGGTCGTACGCGCCGATGGGGAGCGCGGCCGCGTCGAAGGGGCCGGCGCGGCGAGCCAGCTCGGGAAGCTCGGGGAAGTAGCCGCTGTCCCCACCGAACAGGAACCGCTGTCCGCCCGGGGCGACGAGGGCCCACGCGGCCCACAGTCGCTCGCCCGCCGACCACGGGCCGCGGGCGGACCAGTGGCGCGCGGGCAGGGCGATGAACCGGAGGCCCCCGCCGTCGCCTGCTACCGCGGCCTCCTCCCACCAGTCGCACTCGGCTACGGCACGCGCTCCTCGCCGCCCGAGCCACTCCCTGTATCCCAGGGGCGTCACCCACTGGAGGGCGGGCCAGCGGCGGGCCAGCGTCCGGACCGTCGGCTCGTCGAGATGGTCGTAGTGATCGTGGGAGAGGACCACGGCGTCGATGCGCGGCAGCTCGTCCATCCGGATGCCGGGACGGACCAGACGCTGGGGCCCCGCCCACTGCACGGGCGAGCAGCGCCGGCTCCACACGGGGTCGGTGAGGACGTTCAGGCCGCCGAACTGCACGAGGAACGTGGAGTGTCCCACCCACGTCACGCGCAGCTCGCCGGGCGTGGCGCGGGGGTACGCCGGCTCGCTTTGCGCGACGGGCAGCGAGCCGGGCTCCGGATCGGCGGGAACGCCGTTCCGGATGCGGTCCCAGCGCCAGCGGAGGAAGCTGCCGCCGTGGGCCCGCCCGTTGCCGTTGCCGTTCACCCCGCCGGGGGCGGCAGGGCTGTGGGCGGCGGGTGGGGCGCCGCCGGCGGTCGGGGCCCCGCGGGCGGTTTCGGCGCCGGGGACTCCCGCGGGACGGTCCTTCCACGGGTCGCGGAATCCGCCCCCGGGGCGACGATGGCTCGGAATCGTGCTCATGGCCCGGAAAGAAACGGAAGGATCGGGGGAATTGCAAGCGGCCGTGGCGTTTCCGGGCATCGGTCCGGCGCGGCTTGCGCCCGGGCCCGCCGGGCCTAGCTTAGCGGCCCGTGAGCGGGCGGAAGAAGGGGGACCCGGAAGCGGTGCCTGAGGCGTGCCGACGCGTGCGGCTGACGCTTCACTACGACGGCGCGGCGTTTCACGGCTGGCAGGTCCAGCCGGAGGCGCCGACGGTCCAGTCGGTGCTGGAGGCTGTCCTCTCGAGGCTGGCCGATCGACCGGTCCGGGCCACGGCCGCGGGCCGGACGGACGCCGGGGTACACGCCACGGGGCAGGTCGTCCACGTCGACGTGGCCGCAAAGTGGACGCCGGCCGCGCTGCGGCGGGCGGTGAACGCCCTGCTGCCGGACAGCGTGTGGGTCGCCTCGGCGCAGGAGGCGGCGCCGGACTTCCACGCCCGGTTCGACGCGACGGCGCGAGGCTACGTCTACCGGCTGGGGCTCGTCCCTGGAGCGGCCTCGCCCTTCCTGCGCCGCGGGTGCTGGATGCTGGGGACGCACGGGTCCGGAGGCGCCCCGGATGCGTCGATCCTCGACGCGGCGGCCGCGCGCATCGTCGGCGAGCGAAGCTTCGCGGCGTTCGCGAAGGCCGGGCAGGAGGAGCGGGGGCACCGGTGTCGGGTGATCCGCTCCGGGTGGTCCCCCTGGCGCGCGGGGGTGCAGTACACCGTGGTAGCGGACCGATTCCTCCACCACATGGTACGCTACCTCGTGGGGACGATGGTGGAGGTGGCGCGCGGTCGCCGTGGCATGGCCGAGCTGGACGCGCTGCTGTCCGGCGAGCCCGGCGTGGAGACGTCGCCGCCGGCGCCGCCCGAAGGGCTGTATCTCGCACGCGTGTACTACGAACCCGTGGATCCGAAGGAGCCGCTCGATGAAGATCTTCCTTGACAGCGCTGACCTGGATGAGATCCGCCGCGCCATGTCGGCGGGGCTGATCGACGGCATCACCACCAACCCGTCGCTGCTGTCGAAAGCGGCCGGCAGCGACGCGGACCCACGGGAGATCCTGAAGGAGATCTGCCAGCTTGTGCCGGGTCCCATCAGCGCCGAGGTCGTGGGCACGGACACGGACACGATCGTGACCGAGGGGCGAAAGCTCTCGAAGATCGCGGACAACATCGTCGTGAAGGTGCCCCTCACGGAGGACGGGCTGCGGGCGTGCCGGCAGTTCCGTGACGAGGGGATCCGGGTGAACGTCACGCTCTGTTTCTCGCCGACGCAGGCGCTGCTCGCCGCCAAGGCGGGGGCCACGTACATCTCGCCGTTCGTGGGTCGGATCGACGACATCTCCGGGGACGGGATGGAGCTGATCCAGCAGATCGTGACGATCTACGAGAACTACGCCTTCGACACCGAGGTGCTGGTGGCGTCGGTGCGGCATCCCCGGCACATGGTGGAGGCGGCGCTGATCGGGGCGGACGTCGCGACGGTGCCGTACAAGGTCATCACGCAGCTGCTGAAGCACCCGCTCACGGACAAGGGGCTGGCGGGGTTCCTGGCCGACTGGGAGAAGCTGCCGGAGGACCGCCGGAAGATCTGACGGAGGCCCGCGGGCGGCGATGCTCTTCCGCGACCCCGCCGCGCCGGACGGGCGCGATCCGGCGGTGGCTCTCGCGGGTATAGCAACGGCGAAGACGATCCTGGTTGTCCGGAAGGAAGGACGGAGGAGACGCGATGAAGGGGCGAGGAGTCCGGTACTGGCTCGTGCTGCTCGTGGCGCTCGTGCCCGCGGTGGCGCTGGCGGCGCGGGACGACGGGCCGCTGCACCGGGTCGGCAGCGCAGTGGACGCCGGGGTCGGGCGGATCTTCGGACGGGAGGGTCGGACGACGACGGAGGCGGCCGCGCCGAGCGCAGCTGAGACGACGGCCGACGCCGAATCGCCCTTCGCCGTCCCTGCCCTGCCCGACGAGTCCGCCGCCGCCCCTGCGCCCGAGCAGGGGACGGATTCGCTGAACGCGTCCCGCCGCACCGCCATCGTGCGGGCGGCCGAACGCGTCTCTCCCGCCGTCGTCAGCGTGAACGTCATCAAGCGCGAAGCGGTGCAGCCCCGTACGCTGTGGGAGAGCATGATGATCCCGCCGGGCTACGAGCGGGAGGTCGCCGGGCTCGGCTCGGGCTTCATCATAAATCCCCGGGGCCTGGTCCTGACGAACGACCACGTGGTGCACGGCGCGACGGAGCTCGTGGTCACGCTCCCCGACGGCCGGGACTTCCCCGCCGAGATCGTGGGTACCGACGAGGTGAACGACGTCGCGCTGCTGCGGCTCCAGCTGCCGGCGAACTCCGCGCCCCTGCCCGTCGCCCGGGTCGGCTCGTCGGCCAACCTCATGATCGGCGAGTGGGTCGTGGCCATCGGCAATCCGCTGGGGTTCCTGCTCTCGAACACGGAGCCGACCGTGACGGCGGGCGTGGTGAGCGGGATCCACAGGAACATGCTCCCGTCGGGACAGCAGGAGGAGGGCGGCGTCTACCTGGACATGATCCAGACGGACGCGTCCATCAACCCGGGCAATTCGGGCGGACCGCTCGTGAACGCGCTCGGGGAGGTCGTGGGCATCAACTCGTCGATCCTGTCCCAGAGCGGCGGAAGCGAGGGGCTCGGCTTCGCGATCCCCATCGATCGGGCGCGGAAGATCGCGTCGGATCTGCTGAAGAATGGACGGGTCCGGCGGCCGTGGGTGGGCATCGACGTGGCGCCGGCGGACACGGACCTGTGGGGCCGCAGCCACGAGGTGCGGATCGCGGGCGTGGCGCCAGGCTCGCCGGCAGCGAACGCAGGGCTCGCGGAAGGCGCGATCCTGCTCGAGGCACGCGGTCGGGCGGTGCATACCCCGCTCGACTGGGACGCGGCGCTGCTGGACGCCGAGGTCGGTCAGCCCCTCCGCGTGGTCGTCCGCGAGGCAGGACAGCAGCGCACGGTGTCGGTGACGCCCGGGGACCTGCCGTCCATGAGCGCCGAGCGGATCCAGGCTCTGTCCGACTTCCAGCTCGTGACGGTGACGCCCGCGATCCGGTCCGAGCGTGACATCGCGAGCGGTCACGGCGCCCTGATCGTGCAGCTCTCGGACAACGCGCGTCAGCAGCTCGGCCTGGAGGCCGGGGACGTGATCGTGCAGATCAACCGCACGCCGATCCGGGACGCACAGCAGGCGGCCGAGATCCTCGGCCGGCTGGCCGGGCACGGAGCGGTGCGGTTCATCATCGAGCGGGACCGGCAGCTGGTCTCGACCTGGTTCACCATCGGCTGAGAGACGCGTGACGGACGGGACGGGAGACGGAGAGCGAATCGGCGCGGCGGCGGGCGCGCCGGAGCGGTATCAGAACCCGCTGGTGGAGCGGTACGCGTCGGCGGAGATGAGCCGCATCTTCTCGCCGGCGTTCAAGTTCGGGACGTGGCGACGGCTCTGGCTCGCGCTTGCGGAGTCGCAGATGGAGCTGGGTCTGCCCGTCCCGGAAGCGGCCGTCTCCGCCATGCGGGCGCACCTGGACGACGTGGACCTCGACCGGGCCCGGGAGCTGGAGCGCCGGTTCCGCCACGACGTCATGGCCCACGTGCACCTCTTCGGCGAGGTGGCGCCCGAAGCCCGGGCGGTGATCCACCTCGGTGCCACGAGCTGCTTCGTCACGGACAATTCGGAGCTGATCCAGCAGCGGGAGGCGCTCCGGCTCGTGCGACGCCGCCTCCTGTCCTGCATCGCCGCCCTCGCCGGATTCGCCCGCCGCTGGCGGGATCTGCCGACTCTCGGCTTCACGCACTTCCAGCCGGCGCAGCCGACGACGGTGGGCAAGCGGGCGACGCTCTGGCTCCAGGACCTGCTCCTCGACCTGCAGGAGGTCGAGCACCGGCTCGACACGTTCCGCTTCCGGGGCGTGCGCGGCACGACGGGCACGGAAGCCTCGTTCCTGGAGCTCTTCGAGGGCGACCACGACAAGGTGGTCGAGCTCGGGCGGCGGGTCGCCGGGCGCATGGGCTTCGAGCGGCTGTACGGCGTGACGGGTCAGACCTACCCGCGCAAGGTCGACTACGCGGTGCTCGCCGCGCTGGCGGGCGTCGCCACCTCCGCGTCCAAGTTCGCACACGATGTCCGCCTGCTGGCCCACCTGCGGGAGGTGGAGGAGCCGTTCGAGGAGGAGCAGATCGGCTCGTCCGCCATGGCGTACAAGCGGAACCCCATGCGCTCGGAGCGCATCACGTCCCTGGCCCGGCACGTCATCGCGCTGTCGCTGGACCCGGCCATGACGGCGGCGACGCAGTGGCTCGAGCGCACGCTGGACGACTCCGCGAACCGGCGCATCGCGATCCCGGAGGCGTTCCTGGCGGTGGATGCCACGCTGCTGCTGCAGCACAACGTTTCGGCGGGTCTGGTCGTGCGGGAGGGGGTCGTGCGGCGGCATCTGGAGGAGGAGCTGCCGTTCCTCGCCACCGAGCCGATTCTCATGCAGGCGGTGCGCGCAGGCGGGGACCGGCAGACGCTGCACGAGCGGATCCGCCGGCACGCGGTGGCGGCGGCCGAGCGCATCAAGGAAGAGGGCGCGGCAAACGACCTGGTGGAGCGCATCGTCGCGGACGATTCGTTCGGCCTCGGGCGTGCCGACGTCGAGGCGGCGCTGGACCCCCGCCGCCACGTGGGGCGGGCTCCCGAGCAGGTGGACACGTTTCTCGAGGAGGAGGTGGAGCCGGTGCTGCGTGGACGCGAAACGGACGAAGCCGTGCCGGAGCTCCGGGCGTGAAGGCCGTCGCCCGGACGGACCTCCCCCTGCCCCGCGTCGGACAGGGCAAGGTCCGCGACATCTACGACGCGGGTCCCGGCCGGCTGCTCATCGTGGCGACGGACCGGATCAGTGCGTTCGACGTCGTGCTCTCGCCGGCCATCCCGTGGAAGGGCGTCGTGCTGACGCAGATCACTGCCTGGTGGCTGCACCGACTCGAGGACGCCGCCCCCCACCACATGATCAGCGTCGACCCCGCGCACATCGCGGCCGAGCTGCCCGAGCTGCGGGGCTCCGAGGAGACGTGGGCGGGGCGGTCCATGCTGGTGCGCCGCACGAACCCCATTCCCGTGGAGTGCGTCGTGCGCGGCTATCTGTCCGGGTCCGCGTGGGCCGAATACCGTCGCGCCGGGACGCTCGCGGGCGAGCCGCTGCCCGAAGGGCTGCGGGAGAGCTCCCGACTCCACGAGCCGATCTTCTCGCCGGCAACGAAGGCCGAGTCCGGACACGACGAGAACATTCCGTTCGCGGACGTGAGCCGACGACTCGGTCAGGTGCTGGCCGAGGAGCTCCGGGGCCGATCGCTGGCGCTCTACGGCGAAGGACGGACACGGGCCGCGGAGGCCGGGATCCTCATCGCCGACACGAAGTTCGAGTTCGGCACGCTGGACAACGGAGAGCTCCTGCTCATCGACGAGGTGCTCACGCCGGACTCGTCCCGCTTCTGGCCGGAGGAGTCCTACGCCGCCGGGCGGGGGCAGCCGTCGCTGGACAAGCAGCCGGTGCGTGACTGGCTGGAGGAGCGGGTCGCAGCCGGCGCGTGGGACAAGGCGCCGCCGGCGCCGGAACTCGCGCCGGAGGTCGTCCGGGCGACGTCCGATCGATACCGGGACGTGTTCCGACGCCTCACCGGCTCGACCATCGAAGCGGCACTCGAGGCGTCCGACAACGGGGAGACGTGATGCGACGCCCACCCGCGCTGCAGAGAGGCGTGATCATCCTGCCCAGCGCCCTGACGCTGGCGAACCTCTTCTTCGGGATCTGGGCCATCGTCGCGGCCTCGCGGGGCGACTTCACGACCGCCGCGTGGCTCATCGTGCTGGCGGGAATCGCGGACATGATCGACGGGCGCGTCGCCCGGGTCACGCAGACCGGAAGCCGGTTCGGCGAGGAGCTGGATTCCCTCGTCGACGCCATCAGCTTCGGCGTCGCCCCGGCGATGATCGTCTACTTCCTGTTCCTGTCCCGGGACCCCTGGGGATGGGTGGCCTCCTTCATCTACGTGACCGGCGCCGTGGTGCGCCTGGCGCGCTTCAACGTGGAGCAGGCCGGACAGGCCAAGACCCATTTCCACGGGCTGCCATCCCCCTCCGCCGGCATGACGCTGGCCACGTTCTACCCGTTCAGCCAGACCGCCTTCTTCGCGAACTGGTTCGCCGGCATGAACTGGCCGTTCCTGATGATCGTCCTGATGGTCCTGCTGAGCGGGCTGATGCTGAGTCACGTGCTCTACCCCGTGATGCCGAAATTCAGCTTCCGTACGACCCGGGGGATCCTCACGGGCGTGTTCATGCTGGGCGCGCTCGTCATGGCCCTGACCGTTCCGGCCTACTTCTTCTTCCCCTTCCTCGTGATCTACATCGGCTACGGCCTGGCGAAGGCGCTGGTGCTCGGCTTCTTCGAGCGCATGCCCGACCGGGACATGCTGTTCGACGATGGCGACGACGACGCCGACGAGGCCGGCGCCGAGCTGCGCGAGATCGACTACGAGGAGTTGCGCGGATCCCCCGAGCGACTGCGTGGTCAGCGGCCTCGCCGCCGCCCGCGGCGCGTCCGCCGCCCCAAACCTGGAACCAGCCCGGAGAGCGACGAATGAGCCGATTCCGCGTGACGGTGAGGATCACGCCCCGAGAAGGACTGCTGGACCCCGAAGGCAAGGCCGTCGGAGGCGCCCTGCACTCCCTGGGATTCGACGCGGTGGACGCGGTTCGCGTCGGCCGCCTGGTGAGTTTCGACCTCCGGGCCGGGTCGGAGGCCGAGGCCGGTTCGAAGGCGCGGGACATGTGCGAGCGCCTGCTGGCGAACCCGGTCACGGAGGACTTCGCCATCGAGGTCGAGGCTTCCGCGGGCGACGGGGAGAGCCGGTCGTGAGCGTGCGCGCCGCCATCGTCACCTTCCCGGGCTCGAACTGCGACTACGACTGCTACAAGGCCGTCACCGACGTCCTGGGCGGTGACGCCTGGTTCGTCTGGCACCGCGAGCACGATCTCGGCGATCCGGACATCGTGATCCTGCCCGGAGGATTCAGCTACGGGGACTATCTCCGCGCCGGGGCCATCGCACGCTTCTCCCCGGCGATGGAGGACGTGCGCCGCTTCGCCGAGGCCGGAGGACCCGTCCTCGGCATCTGCAACGGCTTCCAGATCCTGTGCGAGGCCGGCCTGCTGCCAGGCGCGCTGGTCCGCAACGACAGCCTCAAGTTCCGCAGCCTGGACGTGCACGTCCGCGTCGACAACGCCGACACCCTGTTCACGCGGCGCTACGCGGCGGGTCAGGTGCTGCGCCTGCCCATCGCCCACGGCGAAGGCAACTTCGTGGCCGACGCGGACACGCTCGACGGGCTCGAGGCGTCCGGCCGCGTCGTCTTCCGCTACTGCACCGCGGACGGCGACGTCACGACGGCGGCGAACCCGAACGGCTCCGCCCGCAACATCGCCGGCATCGTGAACGAGGCCGGAAACGTGCTCGGGCTGATGCCGCATCCCGAGCGGGCCGTCGAGGCACTGCTCGGCGGAACCGACGGACTCGGCGTCTTCGAGTCGGTCCGGGACGCCGTGGCCGATGGGCTCGGTCCTGCGCCGGCGGCGTCGGCCTCGGGGTCAACGACGTCGGACGGGGCGTCGACGACGTCGGCCGCCGCGCCGCGGAGGCAGCCATGAGCGAGCAGGCGACGGCGCCCGCGCCCCGCGCCGGGGATCCGGCCGTCACGCCGGACCTCGTCCGCGAGCACGGGCTGTCCGAGGAGGAGTGGCGGATGATCCTCCGGGCCGTCGGCCGTGAACCGACGTACACGGAGCTCGGCCTCTTCAGCGCTCTCTGGTCCGAGCACTGCGGCTACAAGAACTCCCGGCCGCTGCTCCGCACGCTGCCGACGGAGGCGCCGTGGGTGCTCCAGGGACCCGGCGAGAACGCCGGCGTCATCGACATCGGCGACGGCATGGCCGTGGCCTTCAAGATCGAGTCGCACAACCACCCGTCAGCCATCGAGCCGTACGAAGGCGCCGCGACGGGGGTGGGCGGGATCCTGCGGGACGTGTTCACGATGGGCGCACGGCCCGTGGCCGTCCTCGACTCACTGCGCTTCGGGTCGCTCGACAACCCGCGGGTGCGCTACCTCTTCGCCGGCGTGGTGAAGGGCGTGGGCGACTACGGCAACTGCGTCGGCATTCCAAACCTCGGCGGCGAGGTCTACTTCGACGAGGCGTACGAGGGCAACCCGCTCGTCAACGCCATGGCCGTCGGACTGCTGAAGAAGGACGAGCTGATCCGGGCCGAAGCGACGGGGGTGGGCAACCCCATCATCGCCGTGGGCGCGCGCACGGGCCGGGACGGTATCCACGGCGCGACGTTCGCGTCCGAGGAGCTGGACGAGGAGAGCCAGCAGAGCCGCCCGCAGGTGCAGGTCGGCGATCCGTTCACCGAGAAGCTGCTCCTGGAGGCGTCCCTCGAGCTGATCCGCAGCGGCCACATCGTCGGTATTCAGGACATGGGCGCCGCGGGCCTCGCCTCCTCCTCCACCGAGATGGCGGCCCGGAGCGGGACGGGCGTGGACATCGACGTGGGACGCATGCCCGTCCGGGAAGAAGGCATGACTCCCTACGAGATCCTGCTCTCCGAGTCCCAGGAACGGATGCTCGTCGTGGCAAAGGCCGGCCGGGAAGACGACGTGAAGCGGATCCTGGAGAAATGGGAGCTGGAGGCCGCCGTCATCGGCCGCGTGACGGACGACGGACGCTACCGGGTTCGGGAGAACGGGACCGTGGTCGTCGACCTGCCCGGCGAGCCGCTCGTGAACGGCTGTCCCACGTACGTGCGCGAGGCCCGTGAATCGGAACGCGTGCGGCGGCTGCGCGAAGAGGATCCGGCCGCGCTCGTCGGCGACGACGCGCCGTCGCCGAACGAGGCGCTGCGCCGTCTCCTCGCCTCCCCGAACATCGCGTCCAAGGCGTGGATCCACGAGCAGTACGACACCACCGTTCGCACCAACACCGTGATCCCGCCCGGAGGCGACGCTGGCGTGATCCGCGTCCGCGGCACGAAGCGTGGCATCGCGGCGACCGTCGACTGCAACGGACGCTACTGCTATCTCGACCCCTACGTCGGCGCGAAAGCCGCCGTCGCCGAGGCCGCCCGCAACCTGGTCTGCGTCGGCGCCCGCCCCCGGGCCGTCACGGACAACCTGAACTTCGGCAATCCGCTCAAGCCCGAAGTCTACTACCAGCTCCGGGAGGCCGTCCGGGGCATCGGCGAGGCGTGCCGCGCGTTCGAGACGCCCGTCGTCAGCGGCAACGTCTCCCTCTACAACGAGAACCCCCAGGGCGCGATCCACCCGACGCCCGTGATCGGCATGGTCGGTGTCCTGGACGACGTCGCATCGCGCGTCGCGGCGCGATTCCTCGAGACGGGCGATGCCATCGTGCTCCTCGGCCCCGTCTCGGAGGACGGTCTGGGCGGGTCTGAATACCTGAAGGTGCTCCTCGACCGCGTGGCGGGTCCGCCGCCGGACGTGGACCTGGAAGGCGAGCGGCGGCTGCAGGAGACGGTGCTGGACCTCGTCGTCGCCGGTGAGCTTCGCAGCGCCCACGACTGCGCCGAGGGCGGCCTCGTCGTCGCCGTGGCGGAGTCGGCGCTCATGGACTCCGCGGCGCCCCGCGGCGTGGAGATCGAGCTTCCGGAGAGGATCGGCGCCGCGTCGCCGGACGTCACGGGCAGGACCGGTGCATCGAGGCTCGCGGGGACGCTGTTCGGGGAGGCGCAGGGGCGCATCGTGGTGTCCTGCGCACCGGAGCGCGTGGAGCGCGTCCTCGAGATCGCGTTCGGACACGGAACGCCGGCGGCGCGCATCGGCACCGTCGGAGACGTGGGCGGTCCGTTCCGCGTCGCCGTCGGCGGGCGGACCGTCGTCGACGCCGACGCCCGGGAGATCGCCGACGTCTACCATCGGGCGATCCCGTCGATCATGGACCACGACCCCGGCGCCGTCGAGGTGGAGATCGAGCATCCCGCGGCGCCGCGGTGAGCCCGTCAGGCGGCCCTCGCGCCGGCCGCGACGGCTTGCAGCCAATGGAGCCATCCGGCAGGTTGAACTCTCTTGACCCATGCCAGGACTGAAGCGACAACATGTGCGGAATCGTGGCCGTCAGCGGGACCGATCACGCGGCCGAGCTCGCGTTCCTCGGCCTCTACGCCCTCCAGCACCGGGGGCAGGAAGCGGCGGGGATCGCCAGCGTCGACGCGGACGGGAAGGCCCAGCTCCACAAGGCGGCCGGCCTCGTCTCCGACTCCTTCGACGACGCCAGCCTGGCCGCGCTTCCCGGCAGCACCGCCCTCGGACACACGCGCTACTCCACGGCCGGCGGCTCGGGGCTGGTCAACGCGCAGCCCATCGTGGTGCGCTACCGCGAGGGTGACCTGGCGCTCGTCCACAACGGCAACATCACGAACGCCCGCAAGCTCCGACAGCAGCTCGTCCAGGAAGGCGCGATCCTGCAGGCGACGATCGACTCGGAGATCATCGTCCATCTCATCGCGCGCTCCAAGGCGCCGACGCCGGAAGAGCAGATCCGCGACGCCCTGACGCAGCTCACCGGCGCGTACTCCGTCCTCATCACCATCGGGAACACGCTCTACGCGGCCCGGGACCCGTGGGGCTTCCGGCCGCTCGTGCTCGGGCGCCGCGGCGACGGCTTCGTCCTGGCCAGCGAGTCCTGCGCCCTGGACATCATGAAGGCCGACTTCCTGTGCGAGGTCCAGCCGGGCGAGATGCTCCGCATCGACGGCGGCGAGATCACGCCCCTGCCTTCCCTGCCGAAGCGGGACCGTGTGGCGCCGTGCGTCTTCGAGCTGGTCTACTTCGCCCGCCCCGACTCCGTGATCTGGAACGTCAGCGTCGACCGCGCCCGTCGTGACTTCGGGCGACAGCTCGCCCGGGAGCACCCCGTTGAGGCCGATTGCGTCTTCAGCGTGCCCGACTCGTCCAATTCGGCGGCCCTGGGCTTCAGCGAGGCGAGCGGCATCCCCCTCGAGCTCGGCCTCATCCGCAACCACTACGTCGGGCGCACGTTCATCCACCCGACGCAGGCCGGCCGCGACTTCCGGGTCCGCATCAAGTACAACGCCGTCCGGGACGTCATCGAGGGCCGCCGGGTCGTCGTCGTCGACGACTCGCTGGTGCGCGGCACGACGAGCCGCGGCCTCATCGCCATGATCCGCGAGGCCGGGGCCCGCGAGGTCCACTTCCGCGTCGCCTCCCCACCGGTCCGCCACCCGTGCTACTACGGCATCGACATGCCGACGCGCGAGGAGCTGATCGGCGCCCGCCTGTCCGTGCCCGAGATCCGGGCGCACCTGGACGTCGACTCCCTGGGCTACCTGTCACGCGAGGGCATGGCGGCGGCTCTCGAGGCCCACGGCCCCTTCTGCGACGCCTGCTTCTCGGGGGACTACACCGCGCCGCTCGTGGATCTTCAGGAAGGGTTCGGCGCGACGTCGCATTGCTGAGGGACGGCGGGCTACGCCCGCCGCAGGGGGTCGCGGCGCCTGCGGCGCCGCTCCGAGGGGGTCGCTCGCCTGCGGCTTCGCTCCGAGGGGGTCGCTCGCCTGCGGCTTCGCTCCGAGGGGGTCGCTCGCCTGCGGCTTCGCTTCGAGGGGGTCGCGCCGCTGCGCGGCGCTCCGAGGACTGCGGGCGGCGGGCCGACTCGAGCGGAGGCGATGGGCAGGGTCCCGCCCCTGGATGAGCCAAGAACCCCGCGCAGCCGGCCTCCGCGCGACCCCCTCGGAGGGGCCGCAGGCCCCGACCCCCTCGGAGGCGCCGCAGGCCCCGACCCCCTCGGAGGGGCCGCAGGCCCCGACCCCCTCGGAGGCGCGCCAGAAGCGCGCCGACCCCCTCGGAGGCGCGCCAGAAGCGCGCCGACCCCCTGCGGGCGCGCCCCGCGCGCCCGCGAGACTCTCCTTCTGGCGCGGTTCTTGTTCACCCGTAACGTGCGTATCACGGACCGCAACCCGGGGGAAACGCATGGCGACGGGGCTCGTCTACTATTTCGGCAGGACTCGCACCGACGGCGGACGGGGAGACAAGCCGCTGCTGGGGGGCAAGGGGGCCAATCTCGCGGAGATGACGCGGATCGGCGTGCCCGTGCCGCCGGGCTTCACGCTCACGACCGAAGTGTGCACGCGCTACCTTCGCGAGGGCGGCTACCCGGCCGCGCTGCGGGACGCGGTGGACGCGAGTCTGCGGCTGGTTGAGGAGGAGACGGGAAAGACGTTCGGTGGTGGCAAGAATCCGCTGCTGCTCAGCGTACGTAGCGGCGCGGCGGTCTCGATGCCGGGCATGATGGACACGATCCTGAACCTCGGTCTGAACGACGACACGGTCGCCGCCCTGGCCCGCGCCTCCGACGACGAGCGGTTCGCCAACGACTCGTACCGCCGGTTCGTGCAGATGTACGGAGAAGTGGTTCTGGGCATCGACGCGTCCCGGTTCGCCGACCTGCTCGACGCGAAGAAGGAGGAGCGCGGCGTCGAGCACGATACGGAACTCGACGCCGGTGACCTGAGGGCGCTCGTCGTCGCCTACAAGGAGCTCGTCGAGGAGGAGACGGGAGAGCCTTTCCCGGAGGAGCCCGCCGACCAGCTGTGGGGCGCCATCGGGGCCGTGTTCGATTCGTGGAACAACGAGCGCGCCATCCACTACCGCCGCGTTCACCGCATCCCCAACGACATCGGCACGGCGGTGAACGTGATGACGATGGTGTACGGGAACATGGGCGAGGACTCGGGAACGGGGGTCGCATTCACTCGCAATCCGTCCACGGGGGAGAAGAAGCTGTTCGGCGAATTCCTCCTGAATGCGCAGGGCGAAGACGTGGTGGCCGGGATCCGGGACCCCCTGAGCATCGACGAGATGCGGGAGGAGATGCCGGAGCAGTATTCCGCTCTGCTCCGCGTCGGAGAGACGCTGGAGGAACACTACCGGGACATCCAGGACATGGAGTTCACGGTGGAGCGGGGCGAGTTGTACCTGTTGCAGACGCGCACCGGCAAGCGCAGCGCCGCGGCCGCAGTTCGCGCCGCCGTGGAGATGGAGTCGGAGGGGCTCATCGATCGGGACACGGCCGTGCGGCGGGTGCCGGCCTCACAGCTCGACCAGCTCCTCCACCCCCAGATCGACCCGAAGGCGGAGAAGGACGTGCTGACGAGGGGGCTGCCCGCTTCACCGGGCGCGGTGTCCGGACGCGTGGTGTTCGACCCGGCGCAGGCCGAGGAATGGGCGGCGAACGGGGAGGACGTCGTGCTGGTGCGGGAGGAGACGTCGCCCGAAGACTTCGGCGGGATGGTCGCGGCGAAGGCGATCCTCACGGCACGGGGCGGGATGACGTCTCACGCCGCCGTCGTGGCACGGGGCATGGGCAAGTGCTGTGTCGCGGGGGCCCGACAGATCGAGGTGGACTGGGAGCAGCGCTGCTTCGAGGTAAAGGGTCGCTCGGTGGACGAAGGTGACTGGATCACGCTCGACGGCAGCACCGGAGAGGTGCTCGCGGGGCGCGTGCCCACGGTGGATGCGTCCATGTCGGAGTGGTACGACACGATCATGGCGTGGGCGGACGAGCGGCGCCGGATGCGGGTGCGCACGAACGCGGACACGCCGGCGGACGCCCGCCGGGCGCGGGAGTTCGGCGCGGAGGGCATCGGTCTGTGCCGGACGGAGCACATGTTCTTCGAGGGCGAGCGCATCGATGCCATGCGCGAGATGATCCTCGCCACCGACGCCGCCGGCCGGAAGCGTGCGCTCGAGAAACTGCTGCCGATGCAGCAGGAAGACTTCGAGGGGATCTTCCGTGCGATGGACGGGCTGCCCGTCACGGTCCGCCTGCTGGATCCGCCGCTTCACGAATTCCTGCCGAAGAGCCGGCACGAGATCGACGCGCTTGCGGAGAAGCTCGGCGTCGACGCGGAGCGCATGGCGCATCACGCGGAGCGGCTGCGGGAGGCGAACCCGATGCTCGGGCACCGCGGCGTGCGCCTCGGTCTGTCGTTCCCGGAAATCACGGAGATGCAAACGCGGGCGATCTTCCGGGCCGCGGCCCGGGTCGCGGCGGACGGCGTCGACGTGCACCCGGAGGTGATGGTGCCGCTGGTGAGCTCGGTGGAGGAGCTGCGACGCCAGGAGACCATCATCCGCCGCGTCGCAGACGAGGAGCTCGAGGCGGCCGGCATCGACGTGCCGTACCTGGTCGGAACCATGATCGAGCTGCCGCGCGCGGCGCTGACCGCCGGCGAGATCGCGGCCGAGGCGGAGTTCTTCTCCTTCGGCACGAACGATCTGACGCAGACGACGATGGGCCTGTCCAGGGACGACGCCGGCAGCTTCCTCCCTCGCTACGTGGAGCAGGGGATCCTCCCGGACGACCCGTTCCAGACCCTCGACCAGGCGGGCGTAGGCCGCCTCGTCGAGCTGGCCACGCGCGAGGGCCGGGACGCCCGACCCGACCTCAAGGTCGGCATCTGCGGCGAGCACGGCGGCGACCCCGCCTCCGTCACCTTCTTCCACAAGATCGGACTGGACTACGTGTCCTGCTCGCCCTTCCGCGTGCCGATCGCCCGGCTTGCCGCCGCACAGGCGGCCCTGCAGGAGCAGGAGACGGCGAGGCGGCAGCCGACGGACGGCCGCGCGTCGTCCGCCCCGGGCGGCCGCCCGCCGGAGCTGACGGTCTCCCGCGGCGGCGGCGACGGGCGCCAGACCGCCCCGGCGATGGCGGCATCGCCCGCGGAGAGTTAGCGGTTCGCGGGCGCTCCGGGCTCGCCGGAGGAGCCGGACCTCCTCGCGCCCGTTGCCGCGGCCGGCCGATGACGCCGGCCGGCGTCGACACGGAGGAACGGAGGAACGGAGCCGGCGATCCTCCTGCCGCCGGATCACGTCTAAGAAGAATATTTTCCCTGCGGCAGACGCGCGCGCGACGTCCGCTTTTTCAAATCAGAACGACCGAAGGCGTAAGCGTAGCATGGGAACACGAGGCGCCGTCGCTGGTACTCTTCGCCCATGGATCGACGAGCTTCGAACCGACGCAGAGCGGCCTCCATCGGGCCGCTCGCGTGCATTGTGGGCCTGCTCATCGCGGTGGGCGGCTGCGCCAGCGCAGGCAGTGGAAGCAGCGCCGGCGAGGGGGCCGGCACGTCCGGTGAATCGCGGGGCGACGTCGCCCTGACGCTGCTCGGCACGACCGACGTGCACGGGCACCTCCTGCCGGTGGACTACTACACGGGGGAGGCGACGGACTACGGACTCGCGCTGCTCGCGCCTCTCGTGGACAGCGTGCGCGCCGCGAATCCGAAGGGCAGCACCTACCTGTTCGACTCCGGCGACCTGCTCCAGGGCACTCCCCTCGCCTACGTCTACGCACGGCTCGAGTCGGGAACGCCGAATCCGATCATCCGGGCGATGAACGAGCTCGGGTACGACGCTTCGGCGGTTGGCAACCACGAGTACGACTACGGCGTGGAGCACCTGCAGAGGGCCGTGGCAGCGGCCGACTTCCCATTCGTGTCCGCCAGCGTCTTCGAGAACGGCACCGACAGGCACGCGTTCCGGCCCTACGTCCTGATCCCCCACGTGGTGGCGTCGGGCGACACGATTCTGATCGGCGTGACGGGCAACACACCGCCCGGGGTGGCGAACTGGGACCGGGCGACCGTCGAGGGCCACTACGACTTCCGGGACGTGGTCGAGTCCGTCGCGCCGGAGACCGTGGGCGCGACCGACGCGGACCGGACAGCTGCGCCCGCAGCGCGCCTCCGGGTGATCGCGACCACCGACTTCCACGGGCACCTCCTGCCGGATACGTACCGATGGAGCCACGGCCGGCCGGTCGGCGGCGCGGCGGCGATCTCCGCATACGTCGCCCGGGAGCGCGCCCGGGCGGACAGCGCCGGCGTTCCCACCATCGTCGTCGATGCGGGGGACCTCATGCAGGGAACGCCGATCTCGAACTTGACGGACGGGCGGGCGACGGTCGCGGTCTACGACGCGGCCGGCTACGACGCCGCCGCCATCGGGAACCACGAGTTCGACTGGGGCGCCGAAATGCTCCAGGAGCGCATGGCGCAGGCCCGCTTTCCGTGGCTGGCTGCGAACGTCTTCGTGGCGGGAACGGACACCGCGCCGTCCTACGTGCGGCCCGCGGTCCTGCTGGAGCGGGGCGGTGTGCGCGTCGGGATCGTGGGATTGGCGGCGGAGGAGACGCCGACGACGACGCGTCCGAGCAACGTCGCCGGCCTCGCCTTCCGGGACGGCGCCGCGACGCTCGACGCGTGGATCCCGCGGCTGCGCGCCCGGGGCGCCGACTTCGTCGTGGTCCTCGCCCACGCGGGCGCGTTCTGCGATTCGACGCGCGAGGGGCTCTCGGCCGACACCGCGCGGCTGGAAACCGGCTGCGCGGGCGAGGTGATCGAGTGGGCGCGGGACGCGCGGGCGAAGCCCGACCTGATCGTGGCCGGGCACACGCACGTGCCCATCGAGACGCGGGTGGACGGCGTCCCCATCGTCGAAGCGGCGGCGTACGGCGAGCGCTACGACGTCGTCGATCTCAGCCGGGGCGACGGTGCGGCATCGGCCCGCATCCGCTCGATGACGCCCTGGACCGACTCCATCGCGCCGGACACGGCGGTAGCCGCACTCGTCGCCCGCTACCGGGCGGAGATCGGTCCGAAGGTGGACCGCGTCGTCGCCGACCTTGCCGACTCGCTCCCGAACGCCGAGGGCGAGTCGGCCCTCGGTGACCTGCTGGCCGACGCTCAGCGCAGCGCGACGGGCGCCCGCGCGGCCATCATGAACAACGGCGGGATTCGCGCGCCCCTCGACGCCGGAGCCGTCCGGTGGCGGGAGCTGTACGAGCTCCAGCCCTTCGGCAACCGCCTCGTGGTACTGGAGCTTTCGGGCGCCGAGCTCCGCCAGGCCATCGAGCACGGCCTGGTGCACGGCACGCCGTCCGTGCACGTGAGCGGAATACACGTACGCTACGATCCGCAGCGACCGGCCGGACAGCGGGTCCTCACGCTCCGCCTCGACGGGGGCGGAGAGGTCCGCGACGCCCGCGTGTACCCGGTCGCCGTAAACGACTTCATGGCCGACGGCGGGAGCGGCTTCACCATGCTCCAGCGGGCGGCGACTCGACGCGAAACAGGTATCGTGGATCTGGATGCCCTGATCGACTATCTCTCCACGCAACCGCAGCCTGTCCGCGCCCCCGAGGGTGGACGCATGATCGCGGCGACACGCACGACACCGGAGGACCGATGAGCAGCCTGAACCGGGATCTCCTCTTCCGGCTCCCGAAGACCGACCTGCACGTGCACCTGGACGGCAGCGTGCGGCCGGAGACGCTTCTCGAGCTCGGAGAGGAGTACGGAGTCGAGATGCCGGAGACCGATCCCGAGGCGCTGCGCGAGTACATGCACGTCCGGGACGCGCGGAATCTGGTCGACTACCTCGAGCGCTTCGACGTGACCCTGTCCGTCATGCAGACCGAGGAGTCGCTGGAGCGCATCGCCTACGAGCTCGCGGAGGACGCCGCCGCCGAGAACGTGCGATACATGGAAGTCCGCTACTCACCGGTGCTGAACTCGCAGCAGGGGCTGCCCCTCACGGAGGCCGTCGAGGCGCCGCTGCGGGGACTGCGCCGCGCCGAGGAGGAGTTCGACATCCGCACGGGCATCATCATCTGCGGCATCCGCAACATGAGCCCCGAGACGTCGCGGGATCTGGCGGACCTGACCGTCGCGTTCAAGCATCGCGGCGTCGTCGCCTTCGACCTCGCCGGCGCCGAGTACAACTATCCGGCCAAAAAGCACAAGGACGCGTTCTACACGGTCATCAACCGGAACATGGCCACCACGATCCACGCGGGGGAAGCGTACGGGCCCGAGTCGATCCACCAGGCGCTGCACTACTGCAAGGCGAATCGGATCGGCCATGGCACGCGTCTCTTCGAGGACCCGGACCTCATGCAGTACGTCAACGACTTTCGCATTCCCCTTGAGATCTGCCTCACCTCAAACGTCCAGACCCGGGCCGTTCCGAGCTTCGAGGACCATCCGCTCCGGCGCTACTACGACGATGGTCTGGTCGTCACCCTCAACACCGACAACCGCCTCATGAGCGCCACCACCGTGACCGAGGAGTTCTGGCGCGCCCATCAGCACCTCGGCTTCACGTGGGACGCGCTGACGGAGATCGCGCTCATGGGCTTCGAGAGTGCGTTCCTGCCCCATCGGGACAAGGTTGCTCTCGTCGAGAAGGTCCGGTCCGAGATCCGTGCCATCGATCCAAAGGCGAGCGCGGCCTGACGCCGCTCGACCTGGGCGCGCGGACGGTCGTCCCGATGCGGCGGTGCCGCTGAACGGGGCGAATTCCCGATCCGCCTGCGATCCTTTCCGCCCCTTTCCGACGCCGAAACGTCCCACCCCTGTGCCCTTTCCGCACGGTCTCTACAGACAGCATCCGTGGCGCGCCCGGACCGGCACTTTCAGGGCATGGCGCATCCCTGTATATTCGCGCCGGCCGCAGCCCCGGACGTCTCGGGCCGGCCCGGGTCGCGCTGGAATTCCGCAGTCGGACCCTGCCTCCACGGGCGGATGTTTGGCTGCCGGTACGCCGGCGGAACGACTCCGTGACACAGACATCCGAGGCTTCAGTACTGGTCCGGAGCAGGGGCCAGCACGATCACTCCAACGAGAGACCGCAATGATGCGAACGAGAGTTCGGACGTTCGTGGCCGGGCTTGCCTGCCTACTGATGGTGGTCGCCGTACCCGCGGGGGCCCACGGCCAGGGCGTTACGACGAGTGCCATCACAGGACGCGTGACGGAGTCATCGGGGCAGCCGCTCACGGCGGCCCAGGTGATGGTCACCAATCCGGAATCGGGCACGACCAACGGCGGCCTGACGGACAACGACGGCCGGTACTACATCCCCTATCTGCGTCCGGGCGTCTACACGGTCAGCGCGCAGAGCATCGGGCACCGCACCATCACGCGGGAGGGGATCCGTGTGACGCTGGGTCAGGATCAGCGGGTCGACTTCATCCTCCCGGAGGAGGCCGTCCAGCTCTCGGGGATCGAAGTCACGGCGGAGTCCAACCCGACGTTCAGCCCCTCCAAGACCGGCGCGCAGACGGTCATCACGGAGGACGCCCTCAACAGCCTGCCGACGATCACGCGCAACTTCTCCGACTTCGCCGTGCTTTCCCCGCTGGTCCAGACGTCGGGGGATGCGCCGTCGGTGGGAGGCGCGAACAACCGCTTCAACAACATCCAGATCGACGGCGCCGTGAACAACGACGTCTTCGGTCTGGCGGCGAGCGGGCTTCCCGGTGGACAGGCGAACGGGAAGGCCGTCTCCATGGACGCGGTGAAGGAGTTCCAGGTGCTGGTCGCGCCGTTCGACGTGCGGCAGGCCGGCTTCACGGGCGGCCTCATCAACGCCGTGACGAAGTCGGGCACGAACCAGTTCAAGGGCTCCGCGTTCGTGTACTATCGCAACCAGAACTTCATCGGGGACGTGAACGTGAGCGGCAGGACGCTCTCGGCGGACGAGTTCAAGAGCGCGCAGTACGGCTTCACCCTCGGGGGGCCGATCCAGCAGGACAAGCTCCACTTCTTCGTGTCGGCCGAGCTCGAGAAGTACGACCATCCGACCCTGGACAACATCAACACGGCGGGTCCGGCGGCGGTGGGCGTGAACCCGGACTCCATGAGCAGGTTCGTCAACATCCTCGAGGGCTACGGCGCGAATCCGGGGACGCAGAATGGGTACACGCTGCAGAACCCGCTCAACAACTTCCTCGGCCGCATCGACTGGCAGCTCAACCAGAACAACCGCTTCACGCTGCGGGACAGCTACAACACGGCCACGGACGACGACTCTCCGAGCCGCGGCGGTTTCTACTACGAGCTGTCCAGCTACACCTACCAGTTCAAGAACAAGACGAATTCACTGGTCGGGCAGCTCTACTCGACGATCAATTCCAGCCTGTACAATGAGCTGCTGGTGAACTGGGAGCGCGTCCGCGACCGCCGGAATCCGCTGGTGGATTACGGGACCGTGGTCGTGAACACGACGAACACCGTCGACGGCAACGACATCGGCCGCCGATTCGAGGCGGGTGCCGAGTACTACTCGCAGGGGAACGAGCTCGATCAGGACATCTTCGAGTTCACGGACAACCTCACCAGGACCATGGGGGGTCACAAGATCACCCTTGGCACGTCGAACCAGTACTTCCACTTCCGCAACCTGTTCTTCCCCGGCAGCTACGGACGGTGGACGTTCAACAGCCTGGCCGACTTCGCGGAAAACAATCCGAGCAAGTACGAGGTCGCGGTGCCCTTCCCGGGCGTCAGCGACGTCGCGGCCACGTTCGGGGTATTCCAGGCAGGCGGCTACATCCAGGACGAGTGGACGGTCAACGAGCAGCTCTCTCTGACCGGCGGGCTGCGGGTGGACGTGCCGTTCATGCTCGACGACCCGCGGGAGAACCCGATCTTCGCGCAGGAGACCGGCCTCCACACGGGCACCATTCCGTCGGGCAACGCACTCTGGTCGCCGCGCGTCGGCTTCAACTGGCGGAGCACGGGCGCCTCGATGTACCGGACGCAGATCCGCGGTGGCGTCGGAATCTTCTCGGGCCGGCCGCCGTACGTCTGGATGTCGAACGCCTACGGGAACACGGGCCGCGATCAGGTCGGAATCACGTGCTACGGGTCGAACGCCCCTGCGTTCTCGTCGTCCTCCACGCCGCAGGCCTGTGCGGACGGAACGGGGGCCACGGCCGGCGGTACCAGCCCGCTCGTGAACATCTTCTCCGATGACTTCAAGTTCCCGCAGGACCTCAAGGTCTCTCTGGCCGTCGACCAGGACCTGCCCTACGGATTCACGGGCACGCTGGAAGGCCTCTACACGAAGGCGGTCAACGCGATCTTCCTGCAGGACATCAACATCGGTTCGCAGGTCGGGACGTCGTCCGGTGACAAGGGGCTCGGCGTTCGGCCCGTCTACGGACCGAAGTCACAGAACGGCTATTCCGCCACGCCCGTGTATTCATCGTTCGACCAGATCGTCGAGGGCACGAACACGACGGCGCCCTACTCGTACGCGCTCGTGGCCGAGCTGAAGAAGCGCTTCGGCGAGCTGCTCGACATGCGGGCCAGCTACACGTACCAGCGGTCGTACGACTCGCAGAGCCTGACGTCCAGCATCGCGACGTCGAACTACGGTTACAACCCGGTCAGCAGCGATCCGAACAATCCGGACGTGACCCCCTCTGCGTTCGACCGTCCGCACAAGATCATGCTTTCCGGGACGCTGCACCTCTTCCCGCAATACGGCGGCACGGACCTCTCGGCCATCTACGTCGGACAGTCCGGAAGGAACTACAACTACATGTACGCCGGGGACGTCAACGGCGACGGGTATCCGGGCAACGGCGTGGCCTACGGCCGCGACAACGACCTGATCTACATCCCGACGAGCGCCGGCGACATCACCATGGCGTCCCAGACGGACTACCAGCTGCTCGACCAGCTCATCGCGATGGAGCCCTGTCTGAGCGGGCAGCGCGGGCATATCCTCGAGCGGAACACGTGCCGCGGCCCGTGGACCAACAACCTGAACGTCAGACTCGAGCAAGGCGTCCCCGCCGGGTACGGGAACGTTAAGATCATCGCCAACGTCTTCAACTTCCTGAACCTGCTCAACGGCGACTGGGGCCTGCAGAAGGGCGCCATCTACAACACGAACGATCTTCTCGGCGTCAAGGGCCGGGATTCCAACGGCAATCTGATCTTCTCGTACGCGGGCCGGACCACGAAGGACGCGAATGGCAATACGGTCGCGGACCTTCCCTACACCACGTTCTTCCCGTCCTCGGCCTGGCAGCTCCAGCTGGGGGTTCGCTACTCCTTCTGACGATTCCGGGCCCGGCCGCCCTGCGGCCGGGCCCCGGAAACATGGAAAACGCCCCCGCCGGTTCGGCGGGGGCGTTTTCGCATACGGACCTGCTGCGGCGCGTCAGCTCACGCCAGCAGCCAGCGCAGAAGCGTCTCCGCCCTCCGGCGCCCGCCGGCTCTCCGGATCGGCCGCACCACCGGTCGTTCCGGACAGCCACGAGCGGGCAAGCTCCACGTACTCGCGCGACCCGAGGATCAGTGGCGTCCGCTCGTGGAGCGCTTCCGGCTGGACGTCCAGGATGTTCCTCTCCCCATCGATGGCGGTTCCGCCGGCCTGCTCCAGGACCATGGCGAGGGGGGCGGCCTCGTAGAGCAGGCGCAGCTTGCCGTTCGGATTCTTGCTGTCGCCTGGATACATGAACAGGCCGCCGTGCAGCAGCGTCCGGTGGAAGTCCGCAACGAGCGACCCGACGTAGCGTCCCTTGAATGGCCGCGCGCCATCGAGGCCCTTCAGGTGGTCGACCAGCGCCTGCTGTCGTGGCGACCAGCGCGAGTAGTAACCCTCGTTGCAGCTGTAGTACCGCTCGCCCGGGCGCGGAATGCGGATGTCCGGGTGGCTCAGCAGGAACTCGCCGATGGATGGATCCAGCGTAAAGCCGTGCACACCGTTGCCCGTCGTGTAGACGAGCATCGTCGACGAGCCGTAGATGACGTAGCCCGCCGCGACCTGTCGCCGGCCCGGCTGGAGGCAGTCCGCAAGCTCGCCGTCCTCGCCGGGCGTGACCTTCCGGTGGATGGAAAAGATGGTCCCCACCGAGATGTTCGAGTCGATGTTCGACGAGCCGTCCAGTGGGTCGAAGAGAACGACGTACTTCCCTTTCGGGAAACGGTCCGGGATCGGGATGACGTCCTCTGCCTCCTCCGAGGCCATGCAGCAGAGATAGCCGCCGTGGTCGAGCGCCTTGAAGAGCACTTCGTGGGCGTACTCGTCGAGCTTGCGGACCTGTTCGCCGTGGACGTTCGTAGTGTCCGTGGCGCCCAGGATGTCCACCAGCCCGGCCTGCCGGACCTCCCGGGTGATCATCTTTGCCGCGAGGGCGATGTCATAGAGGATGCTGCTGAACGCGCCGGTCGCGGACGGATGCAGCCGCTCTTCCTCGAGGATGTGGCGGTCGATCGTGATGATCGATCGCTGCATGGCATCTCTCCAGTCATGGGGTGCCCGCGGGGGGATCTGCTCGTCTGACCTGGCCATCATGCCACTCCTGCCGTACCGCGACGTCTGAGTCTCAGGTGTCCTCATCCCGCTCCTCGGGTCCGCGGACCACGCTCTCCTCGGCCCGCGCCTCCATCTCGAACGGGTTGTTCCAGTATCCCCGGCGAATATGGTGCCATACGTAACGGACGGGAAAGGACAGTGGCTCCGCACGCCACTGGCGGACGTGGGCGAGCTCGTGCCGGAGCAGCCGGTCCGAGGGGCGGGACTCGGGTGGCACGACGATGACCCGACCCAGCGTGACGGCATGGGCCGGCCCCTGCATGCCGCTGAGCCGGCCGCCGAGATCCGTGATCCACGCGGATTCCCGGATCTCGACGTCGTCGGGCAGGACGCCGGCGCGGACGTCGGCGGCACCTCCCCTCGTGGGACGGGTGAGAAGACGGGCAAGAAGATCGATCATCGCTGCGTCGTCACCTGAAGTCGTCCGTCGGGCCAGCCGCGCACGCGGATCGTGCCCTGCCGGTCGGTACGGTACACCCGGATCCCGTGGGCCAGGAGGCGCTCGATCACCTCGGGACTGGGATGACCGTAACGGTTCCGGCGGCCGACCGACACCAGGGCGACGCGCGGACCGACGGCGTCGAGAAAGCCCTCGGCGCTCGACGTCCGGCTGCCGTGGTGTCCCACCTTCAGTACCTCCGCCCCCACGACGGGGGAGCCGCCCCGGGCCGCCTCCTCCTCGACCGCGGCGGGGGCGTCCCCGTCGAAGAGAACGGCGAACCGCCCGTAGACCAGCCGGAAGATCAGCGAATAGTCGTTGGCGTCCGGCGCACCCGCTGGCACCGGCCCCGTGGGCGCGAGGACCTCGATCCGTACTCCGTCCACCCGAAGCACTTCCCCCGCCGCGCCACGGTACCACCGCACGCCCCGAACACGCGCCCCTTCCAGCGTCTGGAGCAGCGGCCGCTTCCCCACCGCGAGGCCCGGATCCAGCACCGCCCCGACGGGCATCTCCCGGAGCACGCTCGCCGCGCCGCCGACGTGGTCGGCGTCCGGATGCGTCAGGACGAGGAGATCGATCCGCTTCGCCCCCAGACGCCGCAGGAACGGGACCACCCTCCGGGCCCCGGCGTCGAAGGTGGGCGTGCGCGGTCCGGTGTCGATGGAGATCCACCGGCCGTGGGGCGTGCGCACCGCCAGCGCGTCGCCCTGGCCGACGTCGATGGCGTACACGTCCAACGCGTGCCGACGCGGCAGCTCGAGCAGCGCGGGCCCGGCGGCGACGCACGCGACAGCGACCCCCGCCGCCACGGCCGTCCGAACCCGCCCCCACCGCCCGGCGCTCAGCAGCACCCAGCCTGCCGCGCCCGTGGCGGCGAGCCACGCCACAGCCTCCGCGCCGCTCACCGTGCCGTGCCCTCCGGGCACCGCCGCGGCGGCGGTGGCGACGCCATCCAGAAGCGCAAACGCCGGCGCCACGCCACCGGCAAGGATCCGACCCGCGGCGGCGTTCACGGAGCCGACGGCCAGAGCCAGCGCGGCGCCGGGCACCGCCACGGCCACGATGGGAACGGCGGCCAGGCTTGCGGGCAGCCCGACGGGCGCCGCCTGCCCGAATCGCAGGGCCGCGACGGGCGCCGTCGCTGCCGTGGCCGCCACTCCCGCTGCGAGCCCCTCCCGGAGCCACGGAGGAAGGCGCGCGGGCAGCCGCTCCAGAACCGGCCGCCGCAGGAGCACCAGCCCCAGGGCGCCGCAGAACGAGAGCTGGTAGCCGGCATCGGCCACGAATGAAGGCTCGAAGGCCGCCAGCACGAGCGCGGCCGCGGCGAGCAGGGCGAGGGGATCGCTCGGCCGCTGGAGGAGACGCGCCAGCAGCAGCAGGAGGATCTGCACGGCCGCCCGCGCGGCCGCCGGCGGCGCCCCGAGGAAGCCGACGTACGCGAGGGTGCCCCCCGCCGCGATCAGGCCCGCCGCAGCCGGCCCGCATCGCGCCGCCCCCGCGAGGACCAGGAGCACGCCTGCGACGACGCCCACGTGCAGACCGGAAATCGCCAGGACATGGGCCAGTCCCGCCTGCACGTACCGCTGTCGCGTGTCGAAGTCGAGTGCGCCGCGTCGGGCGAGGAGCATCGCCTCGACGACCGGCGCCCGGGTACCGAACAACTCACGGACGCGGAGCTCGGCGGCGCCCCGCAGACGCAGCAGTGGGTGACGCCCATCCGCCGGCGCGGGACGAACCGCGACCACGGTCAGCGACCCGGCCCTGTCGGGATCGCGGGCGCCTCCCGCCTGCGGCGGCCACGCCGTCCACCGGCCCGTGAACACCGCGCGATCCCCGGCCGCAGGGGCGCCCATTCGCACGGTGGCCCGCACGCTGCCAGCGCACGGAGACTCCATCCGCAGCGTGGTGGCGCCGTCGGAGCCCGGCTGGTCCTCGAGCGCGCCGACGGCCTGCAGCGCCGCGCCGTCCCGCAGCCGGAGCCGGCAGTCGGCGGCGGCCCGACCGGACGAGGCGGCCCCTGCGGCGAAGGATGCGAGGGCAAGCGCAAGAGCCAGGACCCGGGCAGCACCAGACCCGGCGCTACGCCAGACGCTGCAGGCGGCGGCCGCCGACACGACACAGCATGCAATCAGCGTGGCAGCGCCGGGCGACGGAACTGCGCGGCCGAGAGAGAGGCTGATGAGGACGAGGATCGTGGCCCGGGTGAGGGCCGGAACGGAGCGGCTCACCGCTCCGCGTCTCGAAGCGCGCTAGACGGCGCTTCCGGTGAAGGTGGCGCCGGTGGTGGCGGTGAGGCGGACGTGGCCGAAGGAGCCGATCGCGGAGGCGTCGCCCGGGAAGGCGACGACCTTGTTGGTGCCGGTCCGGCCGAGCACGTCCCCGTCGCTGCGGGCCTCGCGCTCCACCAGCACCTCCACCACGCTCCCGACCTCGCCCCGGTTGATCTCGGCCTGGATCGAGCGCTGCACGTCGATGAGCGTCTCGAGGCGCGCCTGGGCGACGCTGCCGTCCACGAAGTCGCCGGCAGGCAGCCGCGTCGCCGGCGTGCCCTCGCGCGCCGAGTACTTGTACAGGTACGCGTCGTCGAAACGCACCTGCCGCATGAGGTCGAGCGTGGCCTCGTACTCGTTCTCCGTCTCGCCGGGGAACGCCACGATGACGTCCGTGGAGAGGGCGATCCCCGGCACACCCTCACGGACGAGCTCCACCTTCTCCAGGAAGGACGCCACCGTGTAGCGCCGTAGCATTCGCTTCAGGGTCCGGTCGTGGCCCGCCTGGACGGGCAGATGGAGCTGCTTGCAGACGGCGGGCTCGGAGGCCATGACCTCCACCAGATCCGGCGTGACGTCGTTCGGGTGCGGCGACGTGAAGCGGACCCGACGGATCCCGTCCACTCGCGCCACCTGCCGGAGCAGCCGGGCGAACGTCCAGCCGCCATGGTTCCACGAGTTGACCGTCTGGCCCAGCAACGTCACCTCCGGAATCCCTTCGGCGGCGATCCCCCGCACCTCCTCCAGGATCCGATCCGGTGCCCGGTTCTTCTCCGGTCCGCGCGTGTACGGCACGATGCAGTAGGTGCATCGATGGTCGCACCCGCGCTGAACGGGAACCCAGGCCGTGACCCGCGAGGCACGGCGAACCTGCAGCCCCTCGTAGTTCTCCGACCCCTGGAAGTCCAGAACGGCCAGGGCCCCGCCGTCCGGTGCGGGTACGGTCGCGGTTACCACGTCATCGGCGCGTCCGAGCACCGGCAGGGCTCTGCGGCGGGCGGAAGATCCCGACGCCGCAGATCGCCCCGGGCGCAGCCGGGCGAGGGCTTCGGGAAGGCCGCGGTAGCCGTCGGGCCCCATGACCAGCTCGACGTACGGCGCTCGCTCCAGGAGCGTCTCGCCCATGCGCTGGGCCATGCATCCGGTCACGCCGATGACGAGGTCCGGACGCTCCTTCTTGAGTGCATTGAGCTGCCCCACGCGGCCGAGCACCCGCGTCTCCGCGTGCTCGCGGATGGCGCACGTGTTCACGAGGATGACGTCCGCGTCCTCGGGCGAGGCGGCGAGCTCATAGCCGTGGCTCGCCAGGATGCCCTCCATCAGCTCGCCGTCGCTTACGTTCATCTGGCAGCCGTACGTCTCGACGTACGCCCGTGGCCGGGGCGCGCCGGGCCTTGCGGCGGTGCGCCTGTCAGGATGTGCGGTCTGCGGGGGCGTTGCCATGGCGAAACGAGCCGGTTCTCAGAAGCCGAAGAGTGAGGCCGAGAGCGTGAAGCGCCAGAAGTCCTCCGTGAGACCCGTGGTGCTGACGCCCCCCCGGGAGCCACGCTCGAGGGAGGCGTCCAGCAGGGCGCCGGGGCCGACCTCGCTCGGCGCCAGTCGCACGCCGAGCCCGAGGGAACCGGACCACTCCGTGGGCGTGCCGCCGAGGATCGGGAACGGCAGGTGTCCGTAGTGGGCGCCCAGTCGTACCGGGTAGACCCGCGTGGCCGAGCGCATGCCCTGCCACTCGAGCCCACCGCCGACCTCCCACGTATCGACGGCCCCGTCGAGGGCGTTCTTGCTCCAGCCGGTCGCCTCTCCGTCCGCCACGCTCCAGTTCGCCCAGCGCCCACCGACGGTCGCCTGGAGTCTCGGCGTCAGCAGCGCGCTGGCGCCGCCCGTGACCTGCAGCGGCAGGTCGACGCTGAAGTCCGAGGTGTGCGGGTCCTCGGCGCTGCCGTCCAGCCGCCCGGACCAGGTGACGGCGCCGGCCACCCGCACGATGGAAACGGGGTCCCAGCGGATCCCGACGCTCGCCTGCGGGCCGAGAAAGCGCCAGCGGCTCAGGTTGTCGTAGTCCGTGTACGACGTGACGGAATCCTCGAACGTACGCGACAGGTTCCGCTTCACCTCGCCCGTGTAGACGCCGCCGGCGACGCCCAGCGCCAGGCTCTCGGACGCCGCGTACGCCAGCCCCACCCGTAGCTGGGCGACGCCACCGGTGGACCTCAGCACGTCCCGCACGGGGACCTGACGATCCCCGATCTGCTCCACGCCGTCGTTCTGGATGGCCCAGGACGCGTCCAGGAAGGACCCGTATCCGACACTGCCGACGAATCGCTCACCCAGCGGGTACTGGATGCCGATGAGGGGGAAGCGCGTCGCGCCCCGCTGCGTCGCGTCGCCCTCCAGGGACATGATGTGGGTCGTCGGCTGGAAGACGGCGGTGATCGACCGACGGCGCGTCCCGGAAGCATCCGCCGGGTTGACCATCGAGGGATTCTCCCCGAACAGGCCCGTCCCGATCCCGCCGAGGGCACGGGCACGACCGTCGATGGGCGCAACCGGCAGGCCCAGCCCTCCCGTCCCGAAGAGGGACTGCGCCCGGAGCGGGGCAGCGCCGAGCCGCGGGATGAGGCCGGCGCTGAGCAGCGCGAGGGACAGGATCGCGAGGGAGCGTCTCATCGCAGCAGAACCCCTTCCGAGGCCGTCAGCACGAGGCGCAGCTGCGGAGCCAGCGGCCCCGCTCCCCGCCCCGCGAACGCGCCGAAGCCGAACTCGTAGTTCACCAGGTATGGCAGGAGCATGACCGTTCTGGGCGAAGCCGTTGCGCCCTCCGCCACCGGCGTGGCCAGCGAGTTGATGAAGCTGGTCACGGGCAGCGCGACACGGTCAGCGGTGCCGGCGTCGCCCGTGAACGCGTCCGGTACCGCCGCCGACACCGTCGTGCTCACCGCTGCGCCCAGAGGCGAGCGGGCGAGGGGGATCAGCTCCGAGCGGGCCATCGGCCGGACCGAAATGCCCAGCGTGTCCCCGGGCCGAAAGCCCGGCTGCGGCGGCACCGGCTCGAGCAGGATCTCGGCGCGCGTGACCGTGACGTCCGCGAGAGGGATACGGCACCCCGATACGCCCGGGCACGCAAACGTGACCGTATCCCACCCGGCCTTGAACTCCAGGACGGAGCGCCACTCGGGCACACCGCCGACACGCAGCGTCGTGGGCGGTCCGGCGGGCGGCGTGAAGACGAAGGTCGACGAGAAGAGGGACGACGACGCGTGCACCACCGTGTCCGGACGCTCCGAGGGCCGGGCGTCCACGATCAGCGAGGCACGGGTGCCCTGCACCCGCACGCCGGGTGTCTGCGAAGAGAGGATCAGCCCGTTGGCGCTGACCGCCGAGTCGCGCAGCGTTTCGAGTGCCCCGGGCTCGAGCTCGAAGATCAGCGAGTCCGTGCCGGGGGTCCATTCCGCCGTTCCGATCTGCTCACCCATCGTCCCACCGGACTGCTCCCAGGGCAGCCTCGCCCCGGTGGAGTCGACCCGGTTCTGCCACGTAGCCGTCGACCGGTCCCAGGACTCCTGCGACACGTTCAGCGCCAGCGTTGCGGGCGTGCTGCCGTTGTCGCTGATCGACGCGGAGTCCGTGTAGAGGATCACACGGGCGCGGATGAACGTCGGGATCGTGTCCGTGTGCGCCGTACCCGACGAGTCGTTGTACTGCACGGTCGTGGGGAGCGTCGTGAAACGCATCAGCCCGTGGGCATCCAGCGTCCCGCCGAAGTCGTTGGCGGCCACGATGAGCCCGGTCTGGCCCGGCTGCGTGTAGCCGGAGAAGGTAGTGTCGAAGACCAGGAAGTCCGACGCGGGCAGCACGATCTCGTACGTGTGGACTGCCCCTTCCGGATAGAGCGGCCCACCCACCGCCGTGGGATCGTCGTTCCCGCAGCCCGCCGCGAGCACAGCTGCCGCGAGGCCGAGGAACACAGCGACCCGCCTCACGCGACCGCCGTCCGGCCGCTCGTTTCGATTTCCTGCATGCCCACTCTCAGTCCTCTCCGTCCGGTCGATCCTGCGCCGCGCGACCGTGCAGCCGGAAGACCTCCGGCAGCAGCTCGTCCATGCTCCACTCCCGCACCGTCCCGTCCGCGCCGATCGAGACCACCGGCAGCTCCGGCGAGAACTCGACGAGGACCTGCCGACACGCGCCGCAGGGCGGCGCCGGCGTTTCCGCGTCGGTCGTCAACACGAGGCGGCGGAACCGCCGATGCCCCGCGGCCACCGCGCTGCCCACCGCCACCCGCTCGGCGCACACCGTCACCGGAAAGGATGCGTTCTCCACGTTGCACCCGGTGAACCACTCCCCGTCCTCCGTCTGCAGCGCGCATCCGACGCGAAAGCCCGAGTACGGCGCATAGGCGCGTCCACGGGCCTGCTCCGCGAGGGCGCGGCCCTCAATCTCCTCCACTTCCGACCTCGATCCGGGGAAGGCGCCCACCCAGGCGCGTGAGAATTTCGTAGCCAATCGTATCCGCCCGGGCCGCTACATGTTCCAGCAGGATCTCCTCCGATCCGTCCCGCCCCACGATCGTGGCGACGTCGCCGGCCTCCGCCTCCGGCACTCCGGACACGTCGACGACGGTCAGGTCCATGGACATGCGTCCGATCATCGGCGCCCGCCGCCCCCGAACCAGCACCTCGCCGCCGTTGCCGAGAGCGCGCGGCAGCCCGTCGCCGTAGCCGACCGCCAGCGTCGCCCAGCGCTCCACCCCCTCGGCGGCGTACGTGGCCCCGTAGCCCACGGTCCAGCCTTCCGGCACCTCCTGCACCCGGACCACCCGCGCCCGTACCGACACCACCGGCCGCGCCGCGGGCAGGCCCTCCACCTCCGGAGCGGGGTCTCCGCCGTACAGGAAGATGCCGGGCCGCACGGCGTCCGCTCCGTAGCGGGCCGGCCAGCGCAGCGCGGCGGCGCTGTTCGCCGCGTGGACCAACAGGTCCCCCGCCGACGGCGGCACCGCCGCGAGCGCCTCCTGGAACCGCTCCCACTGCACCGCCGTGGCCTCGTCGCCCGGCGCGTCCGCGCCCTGGAAATGCGTGAATACACCCCGCCAGCGCAGGCGCGGACCCGTTCGCAACCCGACCTCCGGCGCCCAGCGCGGGGCCGCGCGCCAGTCGAAGCCGGCCCGTCCCATCCCGGTGTCGACCTCCACGTGGAAGTCCAGCGGCGCCTCGGACGCTTCCGATGCCTGCGCCCACCGGTCCAGCGACGCGAGATCCGACACGCTCGCCGACAGACGTGCCCGCGCCGCCGCCTCCACGTCCTGCGGCGGCAGCGGCGAGAAGACAATGACCGGCCGCTCGATCCCGAGTCGCCGCACCGCCCAGCCTTCCGCCGCCGCAGCCACACCGAAGGCCCACGGCTCCAGCGGCTCCAGCGCGCGCACCGCCCGCTCGACGCCGATCCCGTAGGCGTTCGCCTTCACCATCGGGATCAGCGCGACGCCGGCCCCGACGCGTCGCCGGACCGTATCGAAATTCGCGCGCAACGCGTCGAGATCCACCTCGACCCACGCACGCCCCGTCGATTCCTTTGACATTCTTCGCAAATCGCGTATGATAGCCGCACCGTGACCCGACCGCAACCGGAAAACCGCGATACGACAGGGAGTTCCGCGACTCCGCCCGAGCTCTCCCACGAGCCTCTCGAGCGCGTACTCCAGACCGTCCGCTACCTGCGCAGTGCCTGCCCGTGGGACGCCGACCAGACGCCCCGCTCCCTCCTGCCCTACCTCATCGAAGAGGCCCACGAGGTCGCCGAGTCCGTCGAGGATGGAGACGACGACGCGCTCCGCTCCGAGCTCGGCGACCTGCTGCTCCACGTCGCCTTTCAGATCGTGCTCGGTGAGGAGCGGGACGCGTTTCGCGCAGGCGAGGTCGCGGACGCGGTCGTCGCCAAGATGAAGCGTCGGCACCCGCACCTCTACCCGGGAGAGGCCGGGACGGACGTCATGGACGGCTCCCCGGCGGCGTGGGAAGCGATCAAGGCCCGGGAGCGCCCCGGCCGCTCCCTCGTCGACGGACTCGCCCGGGGGCTGGATCCTCTGAGCCGCGCCCACCGCATCCAGGAGCGCGTCTCCGGCGTGGGCTTCGACTGGGCCGACCCCTCCGGCGCCCTCGCCAAGGTGCGGGAGGAGACGGAGGAAGTGGCCCAGGCACTGGAATCGCTCCGGGCGGCGAAGCTGCGCGAGGGCGCGGATCCCGGCCCGACGCCCGGACCGGACGCCGCCGCGAACCACTTCGAAGAGGAGCTCGGGGACCTGCTCTTCGCCGCCGTGAACCTGGCGCGCCTGGCCGGGAGCCACGGTCTGCACGCCCTCGGGCGCGCCAACCGGAAGTTCACGGCGCGCTTCCGGGCGCTGGAGGACCTGGCCCGCGAGCGGGGCGTGCGCCTGGGCGAGGCGAGCCTGGAGGAGCTCGACGCGTTGTGGGACGACGTGAAGGGCTCGGAAGGCGACTGAGGCGCGCCTGCACCCTTGCGCCCTCCGGCGCTCGATGCTACGTTCGTAGCACAGTGCTACAAAATTAGCATCGTCCCTGAACCGGAGGAGTCCGTGCCCCGCATGAAGGACCTGACCCGACGCGAGCGTCAGATCATGGACGTGATCTTCCGGCACGGCAGCGCGACGGCGGCGGACGTGCAGGACGGGATGCCCGATGCGCCGGGGTATTCGGCCGTGCGTGCCATGCTCCGGAAGCTCGAGGAGAAGGGGCACGTGACACACCGGCAGGAGGGTCCGCGTTACGTCTACGAGGCGACGGTCCCGCGGGAGGAGGCGAGCCGCTCGGCGCTGGAGCGGCTGGTGGGCACGTTCTTCGAGGGGTCGACCCTGAAGACGGTGGCGGCGCTGCTGGACCGGTCGGCGGAGGCGATGACGGAGGAGGAGCTGGACCGGCTGGAGCACCTGGTGCGGGAAGCCCGGAAAGGAGGCCGCTGATGGACGCGCTGACGGGAATGGCGACGGGGGCTGCGGCATCGGCCGCGGGCGTTCTCGGAGTGCTCGCCGGATCGGCGCTGCGGGGGGCGGTGCTGCTGGGCCTCGCGGGCCTGGCGGCGCTGACGCTCCGGCGCGCGTCCGCCGCGTCGCGGCACCTGGTGTGGACGCTGGCCGTGCTGGGGATGCTGGCGCTGCCCGTGGCGACGGCGCTGGTTCCGTCGCTGCAGCTGCCCGTTGCGCTGCGGCTGCCCGCGGAGCTGCCTCAGGCGACGCGGCTGCTCCACCGCGCCGGACGGACGCCCACTGACCTTCCTCACGCCGCCGCTGAGTCGCGGCGTGGGGCCGAATCCGCCGGGGCGCAGGCGAGCGCACCCGCGACCGTCCGGCGGGCGGCGAGCCCCGCGCAGTCGAGCGAGACCGCGCAGCTGGATGGTCTCGCGGCGGCCGTGGAAACGCGCGGCGGAGCCGACCATGCTTCGCTGCCGAGTATTCCGGACCTGCCTTCCCTCCCCGTGCTCGTGCTCCTCGTGTGGGCGGTCGGCGCCGTGCTGGTGCTCGCGGGCCTGGCGGTCGGCACCGTACGAGTCCGGCTCATGGAGCGGGCGTCTCGGCCGGTGGCCGACGAGCGGCGCCTGCGTGTGCTGGCGGGTGCGCGCGCCGCTCTGACCTGCCGACGCGAGATTCGGCTCCTGGAAGCCGACGGGCCCGTGATGCCCATGACGTGGGGCCTGCGTCGCCCGGTGGTGCTGCTGCCCGCGGGATCGTCGGGGTGGCCGGACGCGCGACTGGCCGCGGTGCTGCGCCACGAAGTCGCCCACGTTGCGCGGCGGGACCATCTGACGCAGCTCGCGGCAGAGCTCGCGTGCGCGCTCTACTGGTTCAACCCGCTGGTGTGGATCGCGGGCCGACGGCTCCGTCTGGAGCGGGAGCACGCGTGCGACGACGCCGCGCTGGCCGCCGGCGCCCGGGCCAGCGACTACGCCCAGCAGCTCCTGGAGGTCGCCCGCACGCTGCGCACGCAGCGGTCCCTCTCCATGGCGGCGATGGCGATGGCGCGTCCGTCGGAGCTGACGGGCCGGCTGCTCGCGGTGCTGGACACCGACCGCGCACGGACGGCCCCGGGCGGACGGGCGATCGCTTCGGCGGCAGTGGCGGCGGCCCTCGTCGTCGGCCTCGTGGCTGCGGCCGAACCGGCCCGCGCAGCCCCGGCACGAGCCGCGGGAGCCGGTGCTCCGCCGGATGCGACGGCCGCCGCATCGTCCGTGGCGGGATCGTCGTCGACCGCGTCGTCGAACCCGGCGGCTGCGCCTACCGGCGGCCCGGCTGCCGACGCGGTGGACGGTGCCGATCCGACGGACGCGTCCACCGCCCTGGCGGGTTCCTCCGCTGCCGGCCCGTGCGGCACGGACGACGACGGCTCGATCCACATCAACGCGAACGACGATGATACGGAGGTGCGCTGGACGTCGGGCGACTGCACCCTCGAGATGAAGTCGAAGGGCACGGTCCGACTCACGGACGACCTGACGGGGATCCGCACGCTCGGCCGCGGGGCCTCTCTGGAGCTCACGCTCGACGACGGCACCGAGCGCTCCGTGCGGGCGACGAGCGGACCGAACGGGCCGGTGTACCGATTCCGCGTCGCGGGGCACGACCAGCCGTTCGACGCGGAGGCCCAGCGATGGTTCCACGACACGATGCTGGCGCTGATCCGGCGCACGGGGTGGCAGGCCGAGGCGCGCGTGTCCTACCTCCTCTCCCACGGCGGTCCCGACGCGGTGATCGCCGAGCTGGGCGACGTCGAGAGCTCGTACGCGCGTGGCGTGTACTTCCGGGAGCTGACGAAGCAGGCGGATCTGACGACCGCGCAGGTCACGGACGTGATCCGTCGCGCGAGCCGGAACGGCGAGGGCGACCACGCGATGGCGGAGCTGCTCGTGGAGATCGCGAATCGCTACGCGTTCGACGCGCCGCTTCGGGCGGCCTACATCGACGCGACGCGGGGGCTGGATTCGGACTACGAGCGCTCCCGGACGCTCCAGGCGGTGCTGGACCGCGGCCATCCCTCGCCCGCCGACGTCGAGGCCGTGCTGAGGTCGGCTGCGGCGATCGGCTCCGACTACGAGCGCTCCCAGGTGCTGCGGAAGGCGCTCGCCCGCGGCGACATGACGCCAGGGGGGCGGCGCGTCTACCTCGACGCCGCGGCTGCGTCGCGCTCGGACTACGAGCGCGGCCAGATGCTGCAGGCGTTCCTGGAGCGGGGCGGCCTCGGCGAGGCCGAACAGGTGTCCGTCCTGACCGCGGCCGCGGAGATGGGCTCCGACCATGAGCGGGCGCAGCTGATGAAGGGCTACGCCTTCGACGTCTCCTCCGCGCCCGTACAGAAGGCCTACGTGAAGGCCGTGTCGGAGATCGGCTCCGACTATGAGACCGGGCAACTCCTCGGAGAGCTGATCCGATCCCGGCACCTCGGCGACCCGGCCCTGGCGATGGTGCTGGTCGCGGCGCGACGGATCGGGTCCGACCACGAGCTCGCCCAGCTCCTCCTCGAGGTCGCCCGCAGCTACCGCCTGACCGGGCCGCTCCGGGACGCATTCCTGAAGACCCTCGACGGCGTCGACTCGGGGAGCGAGCACGATCGCGTCGCGTCGGAGCTGCTCCGGCAGGAGACGGGCTGAAGCTCGATGCCCCGACCGCACCCCCACGGTTCGGCAGCCGCTCCACGGAGGATCGCACCCGTCGCTCTCCTGATCGCCGCCGGGATCACGAACCCCGCCCTGGCCCAGTCGTCAGCGGAGCCAGGGGCGGCGGCAAGCACGGCCGCAGCCGCGGCGGCGCCGGCCCGTGCGGTGGCGGCGCCGGCGTCGCCGGTACCGACCCTCGACGGGAGTCTCGACGACGCGGCGTGGGCCGCGGCCGCGCCCATCGGCGATTTCGTGCAGCGGCAGCCGGAGGAAGGGCGTCCCGCCACGCAGCGGACCGAGGTCCGCTTCCTGTACGGGCCGGACGCGCTGTGGATCGGCGCTCGCATGTACGACGACGCGCCGTCCCGCATCCAGGCTCCGGTCGCGCGGCGCGACGACGACGCCCAGGCGGACCAGATCCTCGTGTCGCTGGACACGTACAGGGACCGGCTGACGGCATACACCTTCGGCGTGACGGCCTCCGGCGTCCGGCTCGACCGCTTCCACGCGTCGGACCGGGAAGACGACGCCGACGAGGGCTGGGACCCGGTATGGGAGGCGCGCGCACGCGTCGACTCCCTGGGCTGGACGGCCGAGATGCGCATCCCGTGGTCCCAGCTCCGCTTCACGGACGCCGCCGCGCAGGTGTGGGGCGTGGACGTGAAACGCTGGATTCCCGCCCGCAACGAGTGGGACTACTGGGTCCTCGTGCCGACGGACGAGATCGGCTGGGCGTCCCGCTTCGGCACGCTCGAGGGGATCCGCGACATCGACTCCGGCCGGCGCGTCGAATTCCTCCCGTACGCCGCCGCCGAGGCAACCTTCCGTGACGACGCCGACCCCGCCGACCCGTTCCATGGACCCCGGAACGCCACCGCCCGCGTGGGCGCCGACGTGAAGATGGGGCTGGGACCGAGTCTGACGCTGCAGGGGACCGTCAATCCGGACTTCGGCCAGGTCGAGGCAGACCCGGCCGTGGTGAACCTGTCGGCGTACGAGGTCCAGTTCGACGAGAAGCGGCCGTTCTTCACCGAAGGCGCCGACGTCTTCGACGTGCCCGGCCCGGCGTACTTTTACTCCAGACGCATCGGCGCGCCGCCGCCGGGCAGGATCGCCGCGGACTACGTCGATCGACCGGCCACGAGCACCATCCTGGGTTCGGCGAAGGTCACGGGACGCATCGATCCGCGGACCGGGGTCGGCGCTCTGGCCGCCGTCACGGCCGAGGAGGACGCGCGCTACGTGGATTCCACGGGCGACGTCGCCTCCGCGATCGTCGCCCCGCGAACCCTCTACGGAGTCGGCCGGATCCGGCGACAGCTCGGGGCCTCCGGCTCTACGGCCGGCGTGATCCTCAGCGCCATGCACCGCTCCATGGCGACCGGCTCACCCCTCGCGGCACAGCTCGACCGCGACGCCGTGGCGGGCGGCGTCGACGGAACGCTCCGCGTCGGCGGGGGGGCCTGGGTGCTGGGCGGGAACGTCGGCTTCAGCACCGTAGCCGGCGACAGCGCGGCGATGCTGCGCCGCCAGCTTTCCAGCGCGCGCTACTGGCAGCGCCCGGACGCGAGCTATCTGTCCGTCGATCCGGCCCGGACCCGCATGTCGGGACTGACCGGCGGCGCCTTCGTGCAGAAGAACAACGGCCACTGGATCGGCTCGGCGCAGGTCTCGACCGCGACCCCGGGGTTCGAGATCAACGACGTCGGCATCCTCTCGAACGCCGACGTCATCGACGCGAACGCCCGCTTCGGCTACCAGCAGACACGCCCGGGCCCCTTTCTGCGGACCTGGCAGGTGACGGCGTCGAAGGAGGAAGGCTGGAACTACGGCGGAGTCCACACCTGGAACTCGGTTCGCAGCGACGCCGCCCTCACCTTCCCCAACTTCTGGCGTCTCGACATGACTGGCTGGGTCGACATGCGTCACGACGATCCATGGGCGACGCGGGGCGGACCCATCCTCCAGATCGGTCAGGCGTGGGTCACCATCGCCCGGCTGGGCAGCAACCCGGCTTCGCCCACGTCCTGGTACGGCCGCGCCTACTACGGCGAGAGCGAGACGGGCGAGCTCACGTACCGCCTGAGCGGCTCGCTGGGGGTGCGCCCGGGGCCGCGCTGGCAGCTCTCCGTCACCCCGAACTATCTCTTCTCCCGCAGCCCGCGGCAGTACCTGGCGACGCTGCCCGGCGGCCCCGCGGCGACTTTCGGGCAGCGCTACGTCTTCGGCTTCATCGACCAGACCGAGGTCTCCGCCACCCTCCGCCTCACCCTCGCCTTCACCCCCGACCTCACCCTCCAGATCTACGCAGAACCGTTCGCGGGCGCCGGGCGCGCGTACCGGCCCGGGGAGCTGACCACCGCCGGCGGCCGCGGACTCCGCTTCTACGGCCAGGCGCCCGGCACCAGCGTGCGACGCTCAGGCTCCGACTTCGTCGTCACCGACGGCGCCGAGACCTTCGACGTCCCGGCCCCGGACTACACGCTCCGCTCCCTGCGCAGCAACGCAGTGCTGCGCTGGGAATGGCGACCGGGCAGCACCCTCTACCTGGTGTGGCAGGAGGACCGGCACGCGTTCGGGGACGTCGGACGACGGGCGGACTTCGCGGACTTTTTCCGGACCTTTGGGACGACGGGGGATCACCGGGTGGCGGTGAAGGTGAATTATTTCATGTGACGGGGGCTTTGGTTGGGAGAGGTCCGGAACGGCGGGCGAGGACTGCGGGCGAGTGCTGCGGGCGAGGACGGCGGGCGAGGACGGCGGGGGGATACTGCGGGCGAGGACGGCGGGGGGATACTGCGGGCGAGGACGGCGGGCGAGGACGGCGGGGGGATACTGCGGGCGAGGACGGCGGGCGAGGACGGCGGGTGAGGCCGGCACGGGGGGTGCGCTTGGGGGGGCATGCGCTATCGACTGCTTCCCTGCCCCGTCTGCGCGGAAGCGGATACCGAGCTCGTGGCCGATCGGGACGCGCTGCGGCGGGAGATGGAGGAGCTGTGGAGTTTCCACCTTCGTCGACTGCGAACCGGCGTCCCGGTCCGGGAACTGTACGACCGGGCCGTGTTCTCACAGCCTCCGGCTCTCGGCATCGTCCGCTGCACCGCCTGCGGGACGCTTCGGCGCAGCCCTGCGGAGTCTGCCGGGGACCTGGTTCACACCTATGCGGCGGAGCGCGTGGATGCGGAGCGGCTGGACGGGCTGCGGGACTCGCAGCGGAAGTTCCACGAAGCGGCCGAGGTCCGACTGCGCGCCGCCCTCGGCGGCTGCGGAACGGGTCTCGAGGTAGGCAGCTACGCCGGCGGCTTTCTCGACGTGGCGCGGGAGCGGGGCTGGCGCTTCCGTGGAGTCGACGTGAACGACGCGGTGAACGAGACCGTGCGGGCGCGGGGCCACGACGTGGTCACCGGAGACCTGGCCGCGGCTACGCGGGACGTCCCGGATCACGGGCTCGACACGGTCGCCATCTGGAACTGCTTTGACCAGCTCGCGGCGCCGGAACAGACGCTTCTCGACGTCGCCCGCGTCCTGCGGCCCGGCGGCGTCGTGGTCGTGCGCGTTCCGAACGGCGCATTCTACCACGCGCTTCGAGGCGACGGCCGCGATCTCGCCGCCTGGCCCCGCCGCGCGATTCTCGCGCGCAACAACCTCCTCGCCTTCCCCTATCGCCACGGCTTCACGCCGTCGTCCGTCGAGCGACTACTTTCTGCCGCAGGCTTCGACATCGTCCGACGTCGGGGCGACACGCTCGTCGCCACGACGGGCCCGTGGTCGCGCCCATGGGCCCGCTGGGAGGAGCGCATCCTTCGTGGCCTGACCTGCCCCCTCGCCGTCGCCCGCTTCGCCCCCTGGATCGAAGCGTACGGTCGTCGAGTGCGCTGACGCCCCCCTCCCGCTCCCCCCCGCGGTACCCCGCCCGCAGCACCCCCGCCCGCAGCACCCGCCGCCCGCCTCACCCACCCCGCAGTACCCCGCCCGCCGTCCATCGCCCGCAGCACCCGCCCGCCGTACCCCGCCCGCAGTCCCTCCCGCACTCCCAACCGGTGCCCCCGCCGTTCAAGGTATTCCGATGCTCTCCCCCGACGGCAGCGTCCGCGACCGGTACCACTCCTGCCGGGCGGCCTCGAAGCGGTCGATACGCTCCAGCCAGCGCTGCGTGGCGAGGTCGTAGCGGGCGAGGACGTTGTGGAGCCAGTAGGGCCGGTTCTCCCGCAGCCAGGCGGCCTCATACTCGTCCCGCAGCAGCGAGTAGCCGTCCCGCACGTCCTGCATCTTGCCGTTGATGCCCGAGATGTCGCCGAGGTAACGCGCGGCGCCGGAGCGATTCCCCGCCGCCAGCGAGTCGAGGGCCGCGGCGTAGTCGGTCACGATCTCATCGGCGAGCTGGAACTTCATGCCGATGAAGTCGACGCGGCGGGCCCCGAGCTCAAGCGCGTCGATGGCGTCCGTTTCCCGGAGCCGCGGCTCGTGGCGGGCGCGATCCACGTCGACCAGGGCCCGCTCGGCGAGCAGCCGCAGGGAGTCGGCAACGGGCAGGATGCGCTCGGTGACGCGCCGACCGTCCTCGCTCCACGGATCGAGCCAGAAGAGGTAGTCGCTGGCGTCGCCGACGTGGGCGTCGAGCAGCAGTCGGTGAGCGGCCTTCAGGCGGAGCTGCGCCGAGTCGATGGCGCCGGTCGCGTCCCCGTGGAACACCCGCCCGTACGCGTGCTGGAACGCGACGGTATCCGCCACACCCGGCTGCCACGCGGCGGCGGCGCCGAACAGCACGGCGTACCACGTCCCGTTGAAGAGCGCCTCGCCGTCGTCGTCCCACGTGGTGTTCAGCAGGCCGACGGAGCCGAGTCGCTGGGCGTCCCGGGCAAAGCCCTGGATGTTCGGCAGCGCCACGGCGAAGTCGGGCCAGACGCGGTTCCAGTCGCTCACGCCCGGCGCGGCCCACGTCTCCAGCCCCGCGTTCCGGAACGGTTCGATGTAGCGGTCGTAGGAGTCGGCCGTGCCGTAGGCCCACGGCACGGCGATCAGGTCCGCCGGCAGCGTGCCGACCAGGTCCGGCTCGTTCATGGCGACGTCGCCCCAGAACAGCAGGCGCTTGCCGAGGGGTCGGAGCCGGTCCGCGATCCGCTTCAGGAAGCCGAGGTAGACGGGGCCGAGGCCCTGCTCCTCGACGGCCTCCCGCGTGCGGCCCCGGCCGAGCTCGAACGTCTCGTCGGCTCCGATGTGCATGAACGGACCGGGAAACATCGAGTCGATGTACGTGAACATGTCGGCGATGAGGGCGATCGAGCCGCTGTCGCCGGGGGCCAGGACGTGGCCGTGGGGCGTCTCGCCGAGGGGCGCGTACAGCTCGTTCGTGAGGACGTGGTGGAGATGCCCGAACGCCTCCTGCTCCGGCACGACGGTGACGTGGTAGCGCTTCGCGTAGGCGACGAGCTCCTTCACCTGCGCGGGCGTCATTGCGCCGCCGGGCGGCGCGATGACCGGATGCGACGGGTACTCCAGCGTGTGCTCGAAGTAGGGTGAGTACACGTTCATCTTGTACGCCGCGAACGTGCGGATCTGCTTCTTCTGGAAGTCCAGCGTCGGCACGGGTCCGCGGGACAGGTCGTCGTGCAGGCCGCGCCAGCGCATGGCCGGCCAGTCGCGGACGCGGGCGCCGTGGAGAACGGCGGCGTCGCCGGATCCCGTCACGAGCTGCTTCAGCGTCTGCACGCCGTAGAAGACGCCCGCCGCGGTGGCCGCCACCACGTCGGCGCGGCCGCGCTCCGCGACCAGCACGTAGCCCTCGTCGGTCATCGGCGCCGTGAACGCGAGCCCGGCCCTGCGCAGGACCTCGCGCCCCGCCGGTGCGTCCGCGCGGTGCACGGCGACCCGCACCGCCCCCGGCATCGCCCGCGTCGAGACGCGGATGCCCCGCTCCCGCAGCGCCGCCTGGAGGTCGTCCAGGGCGAACTCGTCCTCGGGCGCGGCCGGCGCGACCACGTGCACGCCGCTCCGCAGCGGCATGGCGGCGAGGGGCGTCAGCTCGCGTGGGCGGGGCACGAGATCGAGAGCGGCCGGCGCAGCGGCTTCCGGGCCTCCCGCCTGGGCGGACCTTCCCGCCCGGGCGGACCTTCCCGCCTGGGCGGCGGCGGGAGCGGCGCAGGCGCCCGTCAGCAGAAGGCCGAGGAACAGCCGGGACAGCGTCGTCGGGGTCGTTCGGATTCTGGTCATCCGTCGAACTTGGGGACATGATTCCCGCTGTCAACGATCGATCGATTCGGGTGGCCGGCCGGGGGCCGATGCCCCGCCCGCTTTGCCGCGGCGCGGCGTCCGCGTGGCGCCGAGGTGGGCGAATCCCTATCCTGCGTTGATCTTCGCCGTCCTCATCACCACCACGACCTCCGAAGCCAGACCGAAATGGATCGACGCACGTTCGTTCGCACGTCCGCCGCGGCCGCCGCCGGCTCCGCCGCAGCGGGGGCCTTCTCTCTCGGCCCCCTGGCCTCGCCGCTTCGGGCGTGGCCGCCTGGAAAGGGAGCGGACCTGGTCCTCCGCGGTGCCACCGTGTTCGACGGCACCGGCGCGCCCGGACGGGCGCTGGACGTCGCCGTGACCGGCGATCGCATCACGGCCGTGGGGCCGCGGCTGCCTTCCGGGACCGAGGAGATGGACCTCCGCGGGCTCGCGCTGGCCCCGGGCTTCATCGACATCCACTCCCACGCGGACATGAACCTGTTCGTGGAGCCGAAGGCGGAGAGCCGCATCCGGCAGGGCGTCACCCTGGAGGTCGTGGGCCAGGACGGGAGCTCGGTCGGGCCGTGGACCGAGGAGGAGTTCCAGGCCACACGCGAGCGATTCCGTGAGCGCTTCGGCGTCACCATCGATTTTCGCGATCCCCCCGGGTTCCTGGCCGCCATCGACCGGCTGCGGCCGGCGGTCAACGTCGCGAGCATGATCGGCAACGGCAGCGTCCGTGGCGTGGCCGTGGGGGAGGACGACCGGCCCGCGACGGAGGCCGAGCTCGTGCGCATGAAGGAGGAGGTGCGCCGGGCGATGAATGGCGGCTGCGTCGGCCTCTCCAGCGGTCTGGAGTACACGCCGTCCGGCTTCGCGGACACGGCGGAGCTCGCCGCCCTCGCGTCCGTTCTGAAAGGGACCGGCTACCGATACGCGACCCACATGCGCAACGAGGACGACCGGCTGCTCGGGGCCATCGAGGAGGCGGTCCTCGTGGGGAAGCTGGGCGGCGTGCCGGTGGAGATCTCCCACCTGAAGGCGCAGGGGCGGCGCAACTTCTGGAAGGAGGACGTGGCCCTGGACCTCTTCGAGAAGGCGCGGGCAGACGGCGTCGACGTCGCCTTCGACGTCTACCCGTACACGGCGTACCAGACCGGCCTGTCGAACCTGTTCCCCACCTCGATGCGGGCGGGCGGAACGGACGCGTTCCTGGCGCGGCTGCGCGACCCGTCCACAGCCGAGGCGCTGGAGACCGCGTGCCGCGCCAAGGTCGCGCTGCTGGGCGACTGGAACGCCGTGCAGATCACGTCGGCAGGGGACGCGACCTGGGCGAGCGGGAAGCGCGTCGGCAACCTCGCCCGGGAGCGGGGCAAGGATCCGTACGCTCTGGTGGTCGAGCTGCTGGAGGCGAGCCACGGCGGCGCCGGGATGATCGGGCACGCAATGGGGGAGGAGAACGTCGAGCGGCTCGTCGCCCACCCCCTCGGCGCCATCTGCTCCGACGGCGGCGCCTACGCGCCCTACGGCCCGCTCAGCGGCGGATCACCCCACCCACGCTCGTACGGCACGTTCCCGCGCGTCCTCGGCCTGTACGTCCGGGAGAAGAACGCGTTGTCGCTGGAGACGGCGATCCACAAGTGCACGGGCGAGCCCGCCCGGCGGCTGCAGTTGCAGGACCGGGGCCGCATCGCAGTGGGCGCCTGCGCGGACCTCGTCGCCTTCGATCCGGCCACCGTTGCCGATCGCGCAACCTATGAGGACCCGCACCAGTACCCCGTCGGCATCCCGGTCGTGATCGTGAACGGCGTTGTGACGCTCCGCGACGGCGAGCACACGGGTCGACTCGGCGGCCGCGCGGTACGCGGCACCGCCCGCGCGTGAGGTCGCACGGCGACCGAACAATCCCCCCTGGGCGACGCGGAGATTCGGCTTCGGCGGGCTAGTTCAGGTCCCGTGACAGGATCAGCTTCAGGGTGGTGTTGTCGGACCCGTCCGTGAGCCCGAAGCCGGCACCCACCTCGACGTCCAGGAACGGCGCGGAATAGTCCAGCACCCCGAAGATCTGGTGGGCCTGTGCGGAGCTGGGAGCGAATTCCCGCAGAGGACCGAAGTCGGCGTACTCCTCCACCGCCACGGCGAATGTCTCGGACACGTTCCAGGCGATGCGTGTCGACGGAACGAACTCCAGCGCGCCGGGTCCGCCCTCCCACGAGGTGTCCAGGATCGGGTTGAGGATCACGTCGACCGGGCGGAGGTGGAGTCCCACGATGGGCCGGATCTCCGACGTGAAGCGGCGCGTGTCCCAGTGGCGGCCGTTGTAGCTGAACTCGAAGTTGACGCCGTAGAAGAAGCGGCGGTCGTCGGCATGCGGGACGGCGAAGAGCGACCGGAGCTTGAAGCCGTTGATGGTGGCGCCCAGCTCCTCGTCCACGCTGTAGAGGGGCATGTAGAGCCCCGCCTCGAACCAGTCCGTCACGCCCAGCGCCCATTCCGCCACGCCCACCCACGCGTGGTGCGACACCACCGCGCCCGGAAACGCCGGCTGTCGCAGGCCCGACGGTGTGTAGTTGTTGTGCAGCGTCAGGTTGAACGTGCCCGGCGGGGCCAGACCGCCGTCGTAGACCTGGATCTCGTCGGCCTGAGCGACGGCCGGCCGCGGCGCGGCGGCCATCGCCCACGCCGGGAGCAGGAGGAAGACGGCGACGCGTTTCACGGCTTCAACCGGTTGATCGTGCGGGGGAACGGGATGGCCTCCCGGATGTGCGGACGGCCGCAGATCCACGCAACGGTGCGCTCCAGGCCGAGTCCGAACCCGGAATGTGGGAACGACCCGAAGCGGCGCAGGTCCAGGTACCAGTCATACGCCTCCTCGGGCAGCCCCTCGTCGTGGATGCGGCTGCGCAGCTTCTCGAGGTCGTCCTCCCGCTGGCTGCCGCCGATGATCTCCCCGTAGCCCTCCGGCGCGAGGAGATCGTCGCACAGCACCGTGCGGGGATCGTCGGGATTCTCCTTCATGTAGAAGGCCTTCGCCGACCTGGGATAGTTGTAGACGAAGACCGGACGGTCGTACTCCTCGGAGATCAGGGACTCGTCGGTGGCGCCGAGATCGTCTCCCCACACGGTCTCGCTGCCCTTGCGCTGGATGAGCTCGACGGCGTCGGTATAGTTGAGCCGTGGGAACGGCGGCTTCACCGGCTCCAGAGGGGACGTGTCCCGCTCCAGCACCTTCAGCTCCTCCTGACAGCGCTCCAGCGCCCGCTCCACGAGGTAGGAGACGAAGTCCTCCTGCAGGCGCATGTTGTCGTCGGAGTCGTTCCACGCCACTTCGGGCTCGCACATCCAGAACTCCGTCAGGTGCCGCCGGGTCTTCGACTTCTCGGCCCGGAACGTCGGACCGAAGCAGTAGATCCGCCCGAACGCCGCAGCCCCGGCCTCACCGTAGAGCTGGCCCGTCTGCGCGAGGAACGCCCGCTGGCCGAAGTATTCCGTTTCGAACAGCGTGCCGGCGTGTTCGCCGATGGACCCCGTCAGGATCGGCGTGTCGAGACGCACGAACCCGCGCTGGTAGAAGAAGTCGTGGAGCGCCTGCTCCACTTCGCTGCGTACCCGCAGGATGGCCCACTGCTGGCTCGACCGCAGCCAGAGGTGGCGCTGGTCCAGCAGGAACTCGATGCCGTGCTCCTTCGGCTGGATCGGGTACTCGTCGCTGGGCGCGATCCGCTCCATGCCGGTGACCGTCAGCTCGTATCCGCCCGGGGCCCGGGCGTCCTCGCGAACCTCCCCCTCGAGGGCGACGGACGCTTCCTGGGTGAGTCCCCCGAGCAGCTCCCAGACGGTAGGATCCACCTGGTTCTTGACGACGACGCCCTGCAGCGTGCCGGTGCCGTCCCGTACGACGACGAAGCCGACCTTTCCGTGGACTCGCGTCGTCTGCACCCAGCCGAGGACCCGCACGCTCCTGCCGGCGTGGGAACCGAGCTCCCGGATTTCCGTATGCGCTGCCATGGGCTCACCGCGTCGAAGTCATGTTCAGGAAGGGCCGTAAGCTAGGCGGAGCCGCCGAGAAGTGTCAATTTGGAATGGCACGTGCCCTGCGCCACGGCAATTCACCCGCCCGTGCGCGACCACGGCACGCCGGGCAGTGCCGGAGCCCGGCCGCGGCCGACCCGAAAGGAGCAGTCACGTGATCGACCGGAACCGGGGCCGACCCGCCCCATTCATCGCATCCCTCGCCGTCTTCTGTGCGCTCGGCGCCTGCGCCTCGGCGGGAATCGTCGGAGACACGTCGGACGCTCCGGATCCCGAGAGCGTGTTGCGCCAGGGAGTCGATGCGCTCGGCAGCGGCCACTTCCGCGAGGCCCACGAAGACCTGTCCTGGGTCTACACCCACTACCCGGAGCAGGACGTCGGCCGGCGCGCCCTCCTCGTCATCGCGGCCGCCGAGATGGACCCGCGCAACCCGGACCAGCGGCTGACCGTCGGAGCGCGGCTGCTGGAGCGGTTCTTCGCCCCCGACTCGATCGCCGGATGGCAGGAGCCGGTGGCGGAATCCATGTACCTGCTGGCGCTGGACCTGGGCGCCCGGGATACGGCCGCGGGCGCGACGACCGACAGTGCCGGTGCTGCCGACTCCGCCGCTGGCGCCAGCGGCATGGACGCGGCGGGAGCAACGCCGCGCCTGCCCCGGGCGTCCCTCGCGCACCGGCTTCGCAATGCGGAGATCCTGCGGGACTCTCTCGCAGAGCGGAACGCGGCAATGGCAGCACACATGAAGGAACTCGAGGGTCAGCTCACCGATGCCAAGAAGGAGCTCGAGCGGATCAAGAAGACGCTAAAGGGCTGACGGCAGCCGTACCGGCCCAGGGTTTCCCTTCCCGGATGTCGCCGAAATCCGCCGGAATTCCGGCCCGAGACGCGTGGCGCCTCGAAGTCGGCAGGATCGAAGAGGACGGCGCGAGAGCCTACCCCACTTCGTACAGCTTCGCCGCGTCTCCGAAGCGCTCCTCCAGCCGAGCGCGCACGGCCGGGTGACGGCGGAGCTCGGGATCGACCCCGACGATGCGCCGGGCCGCGTCGCGGGCGATCTCCAGCAGCCGCTCGTCCCGCACGGGGTCGAACCAGCGGAATGTGGGAAGCCCGTGCTGGCGCTCGCCGAAGAAGTCCCCCATGCCGCGAAGCCGGAGGTCCGCGCGGGCGATCTCGAACCCGTCGTCGCTGTCGGCCAGGACCCGCAGCCGCTCGATCGCGTCTGGCCCGCCGGCTGCGATGAGGACGCAGTAGCTCTGCTCGCCGCCGCGGCCGACGCGGCCGCGCAGCTGGTGGAGCTGCGACAGACCGAAGCGCTCGGCGTGCTCGACGACCATCACCGTCGCGTTCGGGACGTCGATGCCGACCTCGATGACGGAGGTCGCCACGAGCACGTCGACTTCCCCTCTGCCGAACGCCTGCATGGCGGCGTTCTTCTCGTCCCCGGCGAGCTGACCGTGCAGGAGCCCGACGCGCAGATCCGGGAAGATCTCCGAGGCGAGTCGCTCGTGCTCGGCGGTGGCGGCGCGCAGGTCCACCTTCTCGGACTCGGATACGAGGGGGTAGACCACGTAGGCCTGTCGGCCGAGGGCGACCTGCTCGCGGATGAACGCGTAGACTCGGTCGCGCGCCTCGTGGTACCGGATCGCCGTGCGGATCGGCCGCCGGCCTGCGGGCCGCTCGTCCAGGACGGACAGGTCGAGCTCCCCGTAGAGCGTGAGCGCGAGCGTTCGCGGGATCGGCGTCGCGGACATCACGAGCAGGTCTGGCACCGGCGCCGGCGCTCCCGGCGACGCGCCGGCCGCGCCACCCGTCTCCCCCAGCGCCGCGCGCTGCCGAACGCCGAATCGGTGCTGCTCGTCCACCACCGCGAGCCCGAGTCGGGCGAACGTCACCGATTCCTGGATCAGCGCGTGGGTCCCGACCGCGATGTCGGCGAAACCGGTCTCGATCGCCTTCAGCGCGGCGCGGCGCTCCGCGGCCCCCATGCGGCCAGTGAGCAGCACAACGCGCGTCGTTGGCCGGACGTCGGCGAGCAGAGCCTCCAGCGTCCTCGCGTGCTGCTCGGCAAGGATCTCGGTCGGCGCCATGAGCGCCGACTGCCAGCCGGAGTCGGCGGCGAGGAGCATCGCGAAGAGCGCGACGACCGTCTTGCCGGAGCCGACGTCGCCCTCGAGCATGCGGTTCATCCGGCGCGGCGAGGTCATGTCCTCGAAGATCTCGCGCACCGCGTCCTTCTGCGCCGCCGTGAGCTCGAAGGAGAGCGCCCGGTAGAGCGAGCCTACCCGCTCGTCCGTGCGCCGGAACGCGATCCCGCCGGCTTCCTCGGTGGCGCGTCGATGGGCACGGGCCTGCAGGAGCTGGAGGAAGAAGATCTCGTCGAACGCGAGCCGGCGCCGGCCGGCCTCGGCCGCGGCAAGCGACTCCGGCCGGTGCAGCGCTTCCAGCGCGTCGCGCAGCCGGGGCAGCTGGGCCGACCGGAGCGTGGCGGCGTCCAACACCTCGTCCGCGTCCGCGTCGGCGAGAAGCGCGTCCAGGTTCTCGGCCACGATGCGCCGCATCATGCGCTGCGACAGCCCCTCCGTCGCCGGATAGATGGGTAGCACCTTGCCCTCAGCGCCCGCCTCGTCGGCGCGACCGAGCACGACGAATTCCCTCGGCTGGATCTGTCGGCCGCGGAAAAAGCGCACCGGGCCGGAGACGAGCAGCAGGTCGCCCTTCCGGACGGCACGCTCGAGGAACGGCTGTCCGGGCCAGGAGCACTCGATCATTCCGGAGGCGTCGCGCAGCACCGCCTGGAAGATGCGCAGCCCCGGCCGCGTCGGAATCACACCCTTGCTCACCACCTCGCCGACGACCGTGACGTCCGTACCCACCTGCGCCGAGCCGATGCGCGTGACCGTACTCGCGTCCTCGTAGCGGCGGGGCGTGTGATAGAGCAGGTCGCGCGCGGTATCGATCCCGAGGCGGGACAGCACCGCGGCCCGCTTCGGCCCGACCCCCTTGAGGAACTGCGCAGGGCGATCCAGGGCCGAGCCGGTCCGCTGGTCGTCGATCGCGTCCGCGTCCCCCCGGCCGCCCCCCTGCACGCTCACTCCGTCAGCACCTCCACGGCGAACCGCTCGGCGTCGAACGGCTCCAGGTCGGCGATCCCCTCCCCGGTTCCGATCAGCTTCACCGGGAGGTCGAATTCCTCCTTCAGCGCGACGACGACGCCGCCTCGCGCGGAGCTGTCCAGCTTCGAGAGCACGAGACCGCTCAGATCGAGCGACTTGCCGAACGTGCGGGTCTGCGCGACGGCGTTCTGACCGATGGTCGCGTCCAGCACGAGCAGCGTCTCATGGGGCGCTCCCTCCCGCCGTCGCCCGACGACGCGCTCGACCTTCGTGAGCTCCGCCATGAGGTCGTCCTGCGTGTGCAGACGCCCGGCCGTATCGAGGAGCACCACGTCCGTGCCGCGGTTCTCCGCCGCCTCGACGGCGTCGAAGGCGACGGCGGCCGGGTCCGCCCCCGGCCGCGACCCGACGAATCCGGCTCCCGTCCGCTCGGCCCACACCTCGAGCTGCTCGATGGCTCCTGCCCGAAACGTGTCCGCAGCGCCCAGGAGGACGCTCCGACCCTGGGCCTTCAGCATGTGCGCCAGCTTTCCGATCGTCGTCGTCTTCCCGACCCCGTTCACGCCCACGATCATGAACACGCTCGGTCCTTCTTCCGCGAAGCGAAGCCCGGGGTCCGCGTTGCCGGACCGGAGCACGTCCACGATCAGCCCTTCGACCGTCTCGAGGAAGTCGTTCTCCGTCCGGATCTTTCCGCGCTGCGACTGCCGCCGCACCTCGTCCACCAGCCGGAGCGTCGCCCCCACGCCGAAATCGTTCGCGAGGAGCAGCTCCTCCACCGCCTCCAGGCTGCCTTCGTCCAGACCCCGCACGAGCACGCCCACGTCCGTGAGCGCCACGTCCTTGATGCGCTGCCAGAGGGAAGCCTTCTCCTCGCGCTTCCTGAAGATTCTCGCCATTCCCGTCCGTGATTCTCGTTTCTCTTCCAGGCCGGTCCGCGGCCCGGTCCCGCGCGTCGCGACGGGTCGTGGCATACACCACCACTCCGCCGCCGTGCCGCCTAGCGCAGTCCCCAGCGCCGCCGCAGCAGCCACTCGCCGCACAGCAGCAGCACCGCGAGGAGCCACGGCCACGGCGAGGTACGCATCGACGCCTGTCCGCGGGAGCCGAGCCCGGGCGTCCGTTCCGCCGCGGCGATTTCCGCCTCCTGCCGCGGCCGGATCCAGTCGTTCGACCAGCGCTCGACCTCCAGCGGTCCCTCTCCCTGCGCCACCATGCTGTCACCGAGGAAGGCGGCAGCGCGATAGCTGTAACGGCCAGGTGCCGGCCGCACCGTCCGGGCCGTGTCGCCGTCCGCCGGGGCTGTCGTCTCGAGCACCGTCGAGCCCGCGCTGTCCGTCACCGCCACGCGGATCGAGTCCGGGCCGATGCCGCCGGCCACCCAGGCGAGGGGGCCGTCCCGCTGCACGGCCCACGCGGCGGGCCGCACGGCCGCAACGCCGGCGCCGGACCGGCCCTGGAGGATCCAGCCGGCCACGGCTGACCAAAGCGCCCGGTACGCGTCCCGCGGCGCCCCCGGACGGAAGGCCCAGCGCCACCAGCCGTCGGCCAGGGCGACCGCCCAGCGACGCCCGGCGACGCTTCCCAGCACGAGCGCTGGCGCGGCCGCGCCGGATCGCATTCGCCGGGCCTCCAGCGGTGCCCACCCGCCGGACGGCGGCTCCACCACCCGCAGGTCGAGGAGCGGAGGCAGCGAATCGGCAGCCAGGCCCGACAGGTAGCCCGAGAGCGGCGTGGCCGGCGGCTCCCGCGTCACGTACCACTCACCCGTGGTAGGGGGCGGAAGCCGCAGCGGAACGACGTCGGGAGGGCTGTCGCCGGTGGGCAGCACGAGGAGGTGGCGGGCTCCCTCGGCGGCCTGCACCGCCCACGTCGGGGCATCGGAGCCGAGTCCCAGCAGCACGAGAAGGTCGGCGTCCTGCGCGGCGCTCCGGACGTCCGACGCGGACGCGGCGGCTCCCGCGTCCATCGCGCCCCCCGTACGCACCCAGCGCTCGCCGGCCACGTGGATGAAGCCCGCCACGGGCAGCCCCAGCGCGTCGCCGAGCACCGGCACGAGGAAGCGCGCCTCCTGCCCCGGCTGCAGCGACACGACGGCCACGCGGCTCGGCGCGTCCGAGACGAAGACGTAGAACGCCCGGGCGTCGTCATCGGGTACGGAATCCCCCTGATCCACGGCAGCCTCGAAGCGTACCAGGCCGCCCCCGTCGGGCGCGTCGGGCCGAATTTCCAGATCGATCGTGGCGAGGCGCCCCGGAGCAGGCGCCCGCACCGTCCCCCGGGCCAGTACGCTCCCGTCGCGCCGCAGGACGACGGGCACCGAGTCGCCGCCCGCCGCGTCGGTGGCGGCGACGGCGATGCGCACGTGCATCGGCTTGCCCGCCTCCGCCCATTCGGGCGCCCCCACTTCCGCGACGGCGCGGTCCGCCAGCGATCCGCCGCCGACGAGCCGGACCCGAACGCGGAATCCCGCGTCCGCCGCGACCCGCGCGGCCTCCGCCGCGTCCTCCAGCCGCCCGTCCGTGAGCACGACCGCGTCGGATGCACCCGACTCCGCGGCGGCCCGGATCGCCGGCGCGAGTCGCGACGCGGGCTCCCCGGGCGACGTCGCCGCCAGAGAATCCGCTGCCACCGCCCGGACGCCTGCGCCGAACAGCAGCACGCGGCCCGCGCCCCGCGCCCGCACCGAGTCCAGCGCCGCGGACCACGGCGTCCCCGCACTGCCTCCTCCCCCTTCGGTCGGCGCCCCCATGCTCAACGAGGCGTCGACGAGCACGACCGTGCGGCCCGCGCCGTGGCCGGCGGCGCCGGGGACCTCGGGGTCGAAGAGCAGCAGGAGGAGCAGCACGAGGACGGCGCCGCGCAGGCCGGCGAGCACCATACGCCCGGGGCCCGGCGGCTCTCGGCGCCGGTACATGAAAAAGGCCGCGGCGAGGGCGACCGCGGCCAGGAGGGCGAGGAGCAGCCAGCTCAGCGGGGGCACGCCGTCGGCCTACTCCTGTCCCTCCACCGCCACAGCGGCGCCCTGCGCCGGCGTAGCGGCCAGGCGCGGTCCGCCGGGGGTGACCCGGTCGAGCAGCGCGATCCGATCCTCCACGAGGGCATGGAAGGCCGGGCGGTACTTCTTCTCCAGGGGGGGCGCCCCTGGCAGCTTGACCGTCGCCGGATTCAGCGCGCGGCCGTTCCTGCGGATCTCGTAGTGCAGGTGCGGGGCCGTGGCGAGGCCCGTCTGCCCGACGTAGCCGACGACTTCGTTCTGCTCGACATGCACGCCCGCATGGATCCCCTTCGCGAACGCCCGGAGGTGGGCGTAGCGGGTCGTGTAGCCGTCCCAGTGGCGCACGATCACCATGTTCCCGTAGCCGCCGTGGCGGCCCGCGGAGAGGACCGTTCCCTGCCCCGTCACGTGGACCGGGGTCCCGGCGTTGGCGCCGAAATCCGTCCCCGTGTGGGCCCTGTAGATGCCCAGGATCGGGTGGTAGCGCTTGGGATTGAAGCTGGAGGTGATGCGAACGTACTCGATGGGGTAGCGGCGGAACGCCAGGCGGAGCGAGCTCCCGTTCTGGTCGTAGTAGTCCCCGAACTTCTGGTCCTCGGGGCGGAAGTAGAACGCTTCGTAGTCCCGGCCCCGGTTCACGATGTCGGCGGCGAGCACGCGACGCGACCGTGCCGTGCCGTCGGGCCGCGCTTCGCGCTCGTACACCACGCGGAAGGCGTCCCCGGGCTGGATCTCGTGGGCGAAGTCGAGCTTGTAGCCGTAGATCTCCGCCAGGCTCCCCACGAGCTGGATGCGCTCGGAGGGCGGCAGGTCGAGGTCGTCGTTCTCGACCAGCTCCTGGTAGATCGTGCGCCCCTTCTCGATGGTGCCCGCTACGTAGACCGTGTCGACGGTCGTCGGCGTCACCTCGACGCCGCCGTTCCAGCCGACGTCGCTCCGGACCAGGTGGACGGTGCTGTCCGCGTTGATCCGGACGTCCACCGCCCGTGCCGCGCCGTCCTTCGCCCAGCGCCGGACCGACACCTCCGTGCCCGCCGACAGCCGGCGGGGGCTCGCGAACTGGCGGAACGAGAGGAGGAAATCCGCCATCTCGTCCGACAGGTTCTGTCCGATGAGCACGTCGGAGAGCGTCTCGCCCCGCTCCAGGACGTGCGTCTGCACCTGCTCCAGCGGCGCCGCATACACGGCGGCCAGCATCGGCGCGTCCGCCTGCGGCGGCTTCGATGCACGGCCCGAGTCCACAGCGAAGGAACCCATCAGGCACAACACCAGCCCGATGGCCACCGCTACGACGGAGCGTGGCGGGTTCTTCATCAAACTTCCTTCCTTCCCTGGGCGTCGGGATCAGTCCATCTGTCGACGGATGAACGTGGGAATATCTAAGTCTCCCAGATGGTGACGCGCAATGGGGCGCTGCGGGGGCCGCGGGAACGGCACCGCCTCCGCGAACACCGGCGTGCGGGCTCCCGCCGCCGCGCGGGCATTGCCGAAATTGCCCCGGATCACGTTCTCCGGCTGGCGGATGTCCTCCTCCTTGGACAGGCCCGTGGCGATCACGGTGACCCGGACCTCGCCCTCCAGCGTCGGGTCGTGGACGGCGCCGAAGATGATCTCGGCCTCGTCGCCCGCGGCCTCCTGGATGATGGAGGAGATGGTCGTGACCTCGTCGATGGTGAGGTCCATCCCGCCTGTGATGTTGATGAGCACGCCGGCCGCGCCCTCGATGGAGACGTTGTCCAGCAGCGGGCTGGAGATGGCCTCCTGTGCCGCCTCGACGGAGCGGTTCTCGCCGGAGCCGAAGCCCGTGCCCATGAGCGCCGGGCCGCGGCTGCCCATGACGGTGCGGACGTCGGCGAAGTCGACGTTCACTTCGCCCGTCACGTGGATCAGGTCGCTGATGCCCTGCGTCGCGTGGAGCAGGACTTCATCGGCCTTCTTGAGGGCGTCACGGAAGGAGGTGCCCTTGCCGCACACCGAGAGCAGACGCTCGTTCGGCACCACGATCATGGTGTCCGCCGAGCGCTTGAGCTCGGCCAGACCCTGGTCCGCCTGCCGCATCCGCTTCTTGCCCTCGAAATTGAACGGCTTGGTGACGATGCCGATGGTGAGGGCGCCCATCTCCCGGGCGATGTCGGCGATCATCGGGGCCGCCCCGGTCCCCGTGCCGCCGCCCATCCCACAGGTGATGAAGACGAGGTCGGCGCCGTCCAGCGCCTTGCGCATCTCGTCCCGGCTCTCCTCGATCGCCTGACGGCCGATCTCCGGACGCGCGCCCGCCCCCAGGCCCCGCGTCAGCTTCTTGCCGATCTGGATCTTGATCGGCGCCTTCGAGGTCTTGAGGGCCTGCGAGTCCGTGTTGACGCTGATGAACTCGACGCCCTCCAGGTCCTCGTCGACCATGCGGTTGACGGCGTTGCCGCCGCCTCCGCCGACGCCGATCACCTTCATCCGCGCGTTGCGCGCCGCCGCTTCCTCGAACTCGAAGATCATCATGATACACCCTCCTTTGGGATTGCCGGGGACCGCCCTCGATCCGCCGGTGCGACGAAAACTCTCTGTGCTCGGATCCGCTATCGAACTCGGGCGAGAACGCCCTGCACCGCTCCTAGAAGAACTCCTTCAGCCAGGCCAGCACCTTGCCGACCGTGCCTTCCCCGCTGACGACGGCGCCGTCCTTCATGCGCCGCGTGGCTCCATACAGCGCCAGGCCCGCAGCCGTGGCCTGGCGGGGGCTGCGCACCGCGTCGACGAGGCCCGTCAGGCCCTCGCTCGGGACCCCCACCCGAACGGGCGTGGCGAAGACGTGCTGCGCGACTTCGACCACTCCCTCGATGGATGCGCCGCCACCCGTCAGGACCACCCCGGCCCCCAGCCGCCGGGTGTCGATCACTCCCTCGATCTCCCGGGCCACGAGCCCCAGGATCTCGTCCAGCCGCTGCTCGATGATGTGGGCGATCAGCTCCCGCGTGACCGTGCGGGTCGCGCCCGGGCCGGGCCCCGGCAGCTCGATGGTCTCCCGGGGATCGACCATCTGGGCGAAGGCCACGCCGTAGCGCTCCTTCGCCTTCTCGGCCTCGGCGAACGGAATCGCGAGCCCCTTGGTCAGGTCGCTGGTCACGGACGCGCCGCCCCACGGAACGGACGCGAGGTGCCGCGTCTTGCCGTCGGCGAAGACGGCGAGCTCGGTCGTCCCCGCGCCCAGGTCCACGAGGGCGACACCGACCTCCTTCTCGTCCTCGTTCAGCACCGCGAGCGCCGTCGCGAGGGGCTCGTCGACGAAGGCCTCGACGCCGTAGCCGGCCCGGTCCGCGGCCTTGCGCAGGTTCTGCCCGGCCGTGGCGGAGCTCGTCACCATGTAGACCTCGGCCTCGAGCCGGGTGCCGGCCATGCCGACGGGATCCCGGATCCCGGACCGGTGGTCCACGGTGTACTCCTGCGGCAGCACGTGGAGCAGCTCGCGGTCGGGCGGAACGACGACGGCCCGCGCCACCTCGTGCACGCGCTTCACGTCCGCGGCGGCGATCTCGTCCCCTCCTACGGCGACGACGCCCGTCGAGACCACCGCCTCGATGTGCTCGCCGGCGATGCCCACGAAGACCCGGTCGACGGAGACGCCGGCCATCAGCTCGGCCTCCTTCATCGCCTTGCGGATCGAGTCCGTCGTCTCCTCGATGTCGGTGACGACGTCGTGGCGTATGCCGCCGGTGCGCGCCTGGCCGACGCCGAGGATCTTCGCCTCCGGCGTCTTCCGCGGCTCGGCGCCGACCTCCGCGATCACCGCGCAGGTCTTCGTCGAGCCGATGTCGAGTCCAGCAACCAGGTTCGGGCGCATGTTCAGCTCGCCTGAGGGGTCAGGGATACCACGATCTGCCAGCGGAAGCGGCCGTCGATCCGGCGCAGCTGAGCGCTCTCGCCGCGGCCGTCGACGTCCTCCAGCGTCGTCGTCAGCTCCCGCAGCCGGACCGGATCGAGGTCGGTCGGGAGCAGGACCTCCGCGCCGGCCGGATCCCGCAGCCGCAGGCGGATGCTGCCGTCGGCGGCGAGGCCTGCCTCGGAGATGCGGACGGCGAAGTCCGGCTCGAATCGGCGGATCCGGTTCAGGACGCCGAGCAGCGCGTCGGCGCCCTGCGCCCGCAGCCGACCGCCGGTGGCGGCGTCCGGCGGAAAGTCGAGGACCGGAAGGTCCACGGGGCGCACGGCCGGGTCGATGGGGAGCAGCCGTCCGCTCGCGTCGACCGGCTGCAGCTCGTCGGTTCTCGCGAGCGCCACCGGCTCGGTCTCGCGGACGTTCAGGATCACGGTGCTCGGCGGACGGCGCTTCACGTCCACGTCGGCGATCATCGGGTGCCGGAGCAGCCGACGCCGCCACGCCTCCGGATCGTCGAAGAGGCTGGTCTGCTGCGTGATCCCGCTCGCCGCCAGGACCGTCTCCGGAGCCATGTAGCGCGTGCCCAGGACCTCGACTCTGCGAACACGGAAGACGTCCAGCCGCCGCAGCAGTCGGGGCGTCTGGGACACGCCCGCGGCGAACACCGCCCCGATCAGGGCGACGGCCAGTCCCTGCAGCAGCCGCTTCACCCTTCCGCCTCCCGCAGCAGCTCGATCAGGCGGTGTGCCTGGGCGGTGATGCTGCCTGCGCCCAGAAAGACGCAGGTGTCGCCCCGAAGCGCCTCCGGCTCCATCGTCTCGGCCAGCGTCTCGATGTCCTCGTGGTAACGGACGTCCCGGGCGCCCGCCGCGCGGGCCGCCTCCGCCACTCGTTCTCCCGTCACACCCGGGATCGGCTCTTCGCGAGCCGGATACACGTCCGTCACCCACACCGCGTCAGCGTGCGCCAGCGCCTCGCCGAACTCCTGCGCGAAGTCCCGCGTCCTCGAGTACAGGTGCGGCTGGAACGCCGCCACGATGCGCCGCTCCGGATACGCGCCCCGCGCCGCCTGCAGGGTGGCGGACAGCTCGGTCGGGTGGTGGGCGTAGTCGTCGACCACCGCGACGCCGCGTGCCATGCCCAGCTCCTGGAATCGCCGGGCGACGCCCTTGAAGCCGCCCAGCGCCCCGGCCGCGACCTCGAACCCGACGCCGAGCTCCAGTCCCACCGACAGCGCCGCCAGCGCGTTGCGGAGGTTGTGCACGCCCGGAACGCGCAGGACCAGCTCACCGAGATCCCCGCCGCCCCTCTCCACGCGGCAGCGACTCCCGACGCCCGCGGTCGTCACGCTGACCGCCCGGACGTCTGCGCCGCGGCCGGTGCCGTACGTCTGCGTGCGACTCCGGGCGCCGGCGGCGAGCCGCGCCGCGCCGGCGTCGTCGGCGCACGCCACCAGCAGCCCCGTCTCCCCCAGCGGCTCCAGGAACTGACCGAACGCGTCCTCCACCGACTGCAGCGATCCGAAGATGTCCAGGTGGTCCGCCTCCAGTGTCGTGACCACCGCGACGTCCGGGCGCAGCTTCAGGAACGAGCGGTCGAACTCGTCGGCCTCCACCACGAACACCTCGTCGGCGCCGGGACGCAGACCGCTCCCCCAGGAGGGCACGCGGCCGCCCACGAAGCCGGTCGGCTCCAGTCCGCCCGCCTCGAGCACGGCCGTGGTCATTGCCGTCGTCGTCGTCTTGCCGTGCGTCCCCGCGATGGCGACGACGCGGCCGGGGTTCACCAGCGCGCCGAGCGCCTCCGCCCGCTTCAGCACCGGCAGCCCCTTCGCCCGTGCCGCCTCGAGCTCCGGGTGATCGGCGTGGACGGCGGCCGTCGTGACGACCGCGACCGCGTCGACCACGTGGGACGGGTCGTGGCCCTCCACCACCTCGGCGCCCATGGCTCGCAGCAGCTCGCCCGTCTCGCCCGGGCTCGAGTCGCAGCCGGTGACGGTGCCGCCCGCCCGCAGGATGAACTCCGCCAGGCTGGCCATCCCCGCGCCGCAGATCCCGACGAAGTGGACGGGCCCGACCCGGGCCAGCCCGCGCAGGTCCGTGCGCTCGGGGGCGGGTCTCGCGCTCATGCGGCCTCCAGCAGCTCGATCAGCTTGCCGGCGATCTGACGGGCGGCGTCGGGCCGCCCTCGCTCCAGCGCCCGGGTCGCCATCGCGTCACGCCGCGCGGCGTCGCCCGCCAGCAGGCGGATGTCCGACCAGATGCGGTCGGCCGTCAGCTCCGCCTGGGGCAGGTTCACGGCGGCGCCCGCCTCGGCCAGGGCTTCGGCGTTGAGCCGCTGGTGGTCGGCGGCTGCCGTGGGCAGCGGCACGAGGATGGCCGGGATGCCCCACGCGAGGAGCTCGGCGGTCGCCATGGCGCCGGCGCGGGAGACGGCGAAGTCCGTGGCGGCGAGCGCCCTGGGCATCTCGTCGATGTAGCCGGTCACGCTCACCCAGTCGGGGGCGGGCAGCTTCGCGAGGCGCGAGCGCACCGCGTCGAGGTGTGCCGGCCCCGTCGCCCACAGGATCTGGAGTCCGGCGGGGGGCGGCGGCGCCTCCCCCGAAGCCACACGCTCGAGCGCGGAGGCCAGCGCCTCGTTGACGGGTCGGGCGCCCTGGCTGCCGCCGACCACGAGGGCGACCTGCCCCTCCGGCCGAAGCCCGAACGCCGCCCGGCACTCTGCCCGGTCCAGGCTCCGGTCCGGAGGGCGGATGGGATTGCCCAGCTCGAAGACCTGCGCGTCGGCGCGGGGCTCCAGGTGGCGCCGCGCCTCGGGGAAGCCGAGGTGGATCTGCCGCGCCCGCCGGGCGAGCAGCCGCTGGGTGAGGCCGGGGTAGGAATTCTGTTCCTGGATGGCCAGCGGCACTCCTGTGAGGATCGCCCACGCGCCCGCGAAGCCGCTGGCGTATCCGCCCGTGCCGACGACCAGGTCGGGGCCGAAGGCGGCGAAGAGCCGCCGCAGCCCTACCACGCTGCCGATGCCGCCCGTCACGAGCCGCCAGTTGCGCCAGACGCGGTCGCGGCGCAGCGGCTCGAAGGGGAGCAGCGTGTGGGGCACGCCCCGCTGGGGCAGAACCCGGGCTTCCACGCCTCTGCGGGCGCCGACGAAGTGGACGGCGGTCCGGGGCCGAAGCTCCTGCACGGCCGCGGCCAGGGCCAGGGCCGGGTACAGGTGCCCGCCGGTCCCCCCGCCGGCGAAGAGGATCGCGCTCATCACGCCGCCTCCCCGCCCGTCCGGGCGATGTTCATCAGCACGCCGACCGCCGCCAGGCACACGAGCAGGCTGGAGCGTCCGTAGGAGATGAACGGCAGCGTGATGCCCGTCGTGGGAACCAGCGCGGTGTTCACTGCCATGTGCAGCACCGCCTGCACGGCGATCAGGTTCGTCAGCCCGATGGCCAGCAGGAAGCCGAACATGTCGTTCGCCTGCCGCGCGATGCGGTAGCCGACGAGGGCGAAGGCGGTGTACATGAGCACCAGCGCCAGCACGCCCAGGAAGCCCCACTCCTCGCCGATCATGGCGAAGATGAAGTCGTTGTGTGGCTCCGGCAGGAAGCCGAACTTCTGCTGCCCGGCGCCGAAGCCGCGGCCGAAGACGCCGCCGCTGCCCACGGCGATGAGGGCCTGGTTGATCTGGTAGCTCACCCCCGCGGCGTCGTTCGTCGGATCCAGGAAGGCGACGATGCGGCGCAGCCGGTACGCCACGCCCTGGACCTGCCCCCACAGCACCGGGACGCCGACGACGGCCAGGACGATGAAGTGGCCGATGCGGGCGCCGCCGGCGAACGCGACGAGGGCCGAGAGCAGCACGATGAGGGCGGCCGCCGAGAGGTTCGGCTGGAGGAAGATCACGAGCGTGACCAGACCCCAGATCACGAGGAACGGCATGAGCCCCTTCGTGAGGCTGTGCAGCCGGTCCTGCTTCTTCACCGCCAGCATCGCCGTCCAGGCGATGAGCACCAGCTTCGTCGGTTCGGAGGGCTGGATGACCACGGGGCCGAGAGCGAGCCAGCGGCGGGCGCCGTTGATGCGCGGAGCGATGGCCTCCGTGCCCGGCAGCACGGTGACGAGCAGCATCAGCAGACACGTGGCGAGGAGGGGCCACGCAAGGCGCCGCCAGTGGCGGTAGTCGATCTGCGCCGCGACGACGAGGATGACCAGGCCTGCCGCGCCGCCTACGGCCTGCCGCACGACGTAGTAGTAGTCCGGCAGCCCGCCGGACTGGGCCATGACGGCGCTCGCGCTGTAGACGTTGACGAGCCCGAACCCCAGCAGCAGGACCGTGATCAGGAGCAGGACCGGGACCTCCCAGCCGCTGCCGAGGCGGGACATGCGGGCTCCCCCCTCGAGCTCCCACGCCACGCCGCCGTCCTGGGCCCCACCCGCGCCCACCGCCGCCATCAGAGGCTCACGCGACATCGGAGGCCTCCCGCGCGCGAACCCACTCCCGGAAGCGGTCGCCCCGCTCCTCGTAGTCCCGGAACATGTCGAAGCTCGAGCACGCCGGAGAGAGCAGCACGGCGTCACCGGGTTCGGCCAGGGCGGCCGCCCGCTCGAGGACCGCGTCGAAGTCCCCCGCCTCGACGGGCTCGACCGGCACGCGTCCCTCCAGGTCCGACACCACAGTCTCCCTCGCCTCGCCGTAGGCGACGACCGCCTTCACGTGCTCCATGTCCGGCACGAGCCCCGTGTACGGCTCGCCCTTGTGGCGGCCGCCGAGGAGGAGCACGGTGGGACGCTCGACGCTGCGCACGGCGACGCGCGTCGATTCCAGGTTCGTCGCCTTCGAATCGTTGATCCACAGCACCCCGCCGGGCTCGCCCACCGGCTCGAGGCGGTGCGCCAGCGGCGGAAAGCTGCGCAGCCCCTCCCGCACGCCTTCCACCGCGGCGCCGGCGGCCAGAGCCGCGAGGGCCGCGAACAGCGCGTTCGCCCGGTTGTGCTCGCCCAGAAGGCGCAGCTCGTCCGCGGCGACCAGCTCCAGCTCCCGTCCGTTCAGCCGCACGCGCAGCATGCCGCCCTCGGTCCAGCCGCCCCGTGCGCCGCTCGAGCGGGCCGGCGGCGCGTCGGGTCCGGCGGAGTCGACGTCGCCCGTCCCGCTCCACACCCAGAGCCGCGTGCCGGCCGCATCACCCGCGATGCGCACCACCTCCGGCTGGGCACCGAGGATCCAGGTGCTGTCGCCCGTGGCGTTCTCGAAGATGCGCGCCTTGTCGGCGTAGTACGCCGCCACGCTGGGGTATCGGTCGAGGTGGTCCGGCGACAGGTTGGTGACCCCGCCGATCCGCGGGGAAAACGTGTCGACGTCCGCCAGTTGGAAGGAGCTGGCCTCCACGACCACCCAGTCTGGCACCTCGGGCTCGAGGGCGACCTCCGACAGCGCGCGGCCGATGTTGCCCGCGGCGGTGGCCCGCAGACCCCCGCTCCGCAGCAGGTGCGCCGCCAGCGCCGTCGTCGTGGTCTTTCCGTTCGTGCCCGTGATCGCGATGAGGGGACAGCTCACGAAACGGGACGCGAACTCGAGCTCCGAGACCCGCGGGATGCCCGCCAGACGTTCGTCCTTCAGCACGTCCGCCGTCGGCGGGATGCCGGGACTCACCACCAGCAGGTCGCAGGCAGCCAGCCGCTCGACCGTGTGGCCGCCGGTCTCCGCCTCTCCGCCGCGCTCCCGCACGCGCTCCGCGGCCGCCCGCACGGCGTCTCCGAAACCGGCATCCGTCGCGAAGACGGCGTAGCCCCGCGCCAGCGCCAGCTCCGCTGCCGCCCGGCCGCTCCGGGCCAGCCCGAGGATCCCCACGCGCCCCGCCGTCATCGGATCTTCAGCGTGGCGAAGGCGACGAGCGTGCACAGCAGCCCGAGGATCCAGAAGCGCGTGATGATCTTGCTCTCCGCCCAGCCCGCCTTCTCGAAGTGGTGGTGCAGCGGCGACATGAGGAAGAGCCGGCTGCCCGCGCCGTCCCGGCGCGCGGTGTACTTGAACCAGCCGACCTGCAGGATCACGCTCATGGCCTCGAGGACGAACACGCCCCCGACGATCACGAGCAGGAACTCCGTCTTCAGCAGCAGAGCCACCGCGGCGATCGCACCGCCCAGAGCGAGCGATCCGGTGTCCCCCATGAACACCTCCGCCGGGTGCGCGTTGAACCACACGAACCCGAGCGTCGCCCCGGCCAGGGCCACGCAGAAGATCGACAGCTCGCCCGAACCGGGCACGTAGAACAGGCCCAGGTAGCCCGAGGTGTCCACCCGACCGATGAGGTAGGCGAAGACCGCGAACGTCGCGGCGGCGATGGCGGACAGCCCCCCCGCGAGCCCGTCCAGCCCGTCCGACAGGTTCACCGCGTTCGAGCTTCCGGCCACCACCAGCATGGCCCACGGAATGAAGAGGCCCTTCCACATCATCTCGACGTGGTAGTCCGAGACGAACGGCACGCTGATCCACTCCACCGGCACGCCGCCCAGCGGGAAAAGGACCATGAACAGACCGATGACCAGGCCGACCAGGCCCTGTCCCACCAGCTTGTAGCGGCCGACGAGCCCCTCCGTCCGACGCCGGATCACCTTCAGGTAGTCGTCGAGAAAGCCGAGGGCGCCGGTCCAGAGCAGGACGCCCAGGCAGAGCACCACCTGCGGCCGCTCCGGATCGGCCCACAGCAGCGTGGAGACCGTCGTCGCGATGAGGATGAGCACGCCGCCCATCGTGGGCGTGCCGGCCTTCTTCAGATGGGACTGCGGACCCTCCGTCCGCACCACCTGTCCCACGCGCAGCTCCTGCAGCCAGCGGATGATCCGCGGGCCCATGAGGAAGGACAGGAAGAGCGCAGTCGCCATGGCGCCCGCCGCCCGGAACGTGATGTAGCGGAACAGGTTGAAGACGATGTGGTGCTCGGCCAGGGGCGTCAGGAGGTGGTAGAGCACTCAGGCCTCCTTCCGGGCTTCGGAGGGGGCCGCGCCGTTCGCCTCCGCGCCGAAGCGCGCCTCGAACTTCGGCAGCAGCCGCTCCAGGGCCACGCCACGGGAGCCCTTGAGCAGCACGACCTCGTCCCCCTCCAGACGCGCGGCGAGGGCGTCGAACGCGTCCATGGGGTCGTCCACCCGGATGAGCCGGGAGCCGAGGCGCTCCGCCAGGGGCTCGAAGGCGGGAACGAACGCGCCCGTCGCCACGATCTGGTCCACGCCGGCAGCGACGATTCCCTCCGCCGCCTCCCGGTGCAGCCTGTCGCTTTCCGCGCCCAGCTCCTTCATGGTGCCGACCACCGCCACACGGCCGCTGCCTGCCGGGAGCGACGCGAGCAGGTCCACGGCCGAGCGCAGGCTGGACGGATTCGCGTTGTAGCAGTCCGCCACCACCCGCAGAGCCCCGTAGCGGTGGATCTCCATCCGCATCTTCTGCGGCACCATCGCGGCCAGGGACCCGACGGCGGCGTCCAGGCTCACGCCCCACGCCTCGCCGAGGGCCAGCGCCAGGAGTGCGTTCGTCGCGTTGTGCCGGCCACGGTACCCGGAGCGCACCTCGCGCCCACGCCAGCGGAAGGAGACCCGGCCGTCCTCGTCCAGCCGAACGTCCTCCGCCCGCAGGTCGCCGTCCGCCCGCTCCGTCATCCCGGCGACGCGGACACGGGACGCCATCCGGCGGGCCCGGGCGGCCAGCTCCGGCGGCTCGTCGCCCACGATCACCGGACCGTCCCCGATGGCCTCCAGGATCGACGTCTCCTCCGCCAGCACGCCCTCGAGACTGCCCAGCCCCTCCAGGTGCTCCTCGCTCACGTTCGTCACGATCGCGGCGTCGGGCTCCACGATGTCCCGCAGCGTCGCCACCTCACCAGGCGCGTTCGTGCCGATCTCGACCACCAGGGCCTCCGCGTCGTCCGGCGCGCCGAGCAGCGTCAGCGGCGTGCCGACGAGGTTGTTCAGGTTGCCCGTCGTGGCGTGGACCCGGAAGCGCGTCGCCAGGACCGTCCGGGCCAGCTCCTTCGTGGACGTCTTGCCGTTCGCACCGGCGACGGCGCACACCCGGGCATCCAGCCGGCGACGACGGTAGCGGGCGAGGCGGCCCAGCGCCTCGAGCGAATCGCCGACGCGATAGTAGACGAGCCCGGTTGGTCCCTCGTCCGGAATCCGCTCGACTACCGCTCCCCGCGCCCCCGCTTCCGCCGCCGCGGCCAGAAATTCGTGCGCGTCGAACCGCTCGCCGCGCAGCGCGACGAACAGCGACCCCGACTCCAGCGCGCGCGTGTCCGTCCTCACCGTCTCGTAGGCGACGTCGACGTCCGACGGCGACGTCTCCAGGCCGAGGGCCTCGCGCACCATGGCGTCCGTCCAGCGCATCAGGCCGCCTCTCCGCGCTCGGCGAGGAGCTCCGCCACGACACGGCGCTCGTCGAAGTCCCGCTTCTCCGTGCCCACGATCTGGTACGTCTCGTGTCCCTTGCCTGCCAGCAGGATGAGGTCATCGGGCCCCGCCGCGTCCAGCGCCCGGGCGATGGCCGCGCGGCGCTCCGTGATGCGCTCGTGTTCGCGGCTGCCCATCCCCGCCTCGATCTCGTCGATGATCGCGTCCGGGTCCTCGGTGCGCGGGTTGTCCGACGTGGCGATGGCCACGTCCGCGCCCTCGACCGCTGCCGCGCCCATGAGCGGTCGCTTGCCGCGGTCCCGGTCCCCGCCCGCGCCGAAGACGACGATGAGCCGTCCGGTGACCAGCGGCCGAAGCGCGGCCAGCGCGCGCTCCAGCGCGTCGGGCGTGTGGGCGTAGTCCCGCAGCACGGGGCACGGCCGCCGGGCGATGCGCTCGAGGCGCCCGGGGACCTGCGGCGTCCGGCCCAGGGAGCGGGCGACGTCGCCCGGATCGTCACCGAGGGCGATGCACGCCGCGGCGGCGGCCACCGCGTTCGCGACGTTGTAGTCCCCCAGCAGCGGCAGGTCCACGGGCCACTCGCCGTCCGCGGAGCGAAGGGTGAAGCGGGCGCCGAACGAGCCGAGCGAGACGTCGGTGGCTCGCACGTCCGCGCCCGTCCGGCCGGTGGCGGAGAAGGACAGCGTCCGCGGCGCCCGGGCGGGCACGGCGGACCAGGCGGGCTCCTCCGCGTTCACGACGGCCGTGCCGCCCGGCTTCAGCCGGTCGGCCAGCAGCAGCTTCGCTTCGCGGTAGGCGTCCATCGTGCCGTGGTAGTCCAGGTGGTCCCGGGACAGGTTCGTGAAGACGGCGACGTCGAATCGGAGCGCGGCCACGCGCCCCTGGTCGAGTGCGTGGGACGAGACCTCCATCGCGACGGCTCGCACGCCCTCGTCCCGCAGGCGGCGGAAGAGCCCGGCGAGCTGGACCGGGCCGGGCGTCGTCAGCGTCTCGCCTTCCACGGGCGCGCCGTCCGGCCCCCGCACGCCGAGCGTGCCGATGGACGCGGTAGGGCGCCTCGCCCCGAGCAGGTGCCGGAGCAGCCAGACCGTCGTGGTCTTGCCGTTCGTGCCGGTGACGCCCACGAGCGCAAGCTCCGACGCCGGGTCGCCCCAGCGCTCCGACGCGGCCAGGGCCGCAGCCCGGCGCCCGTCCCGCACGACGACCTGCGGCAGGTCGACGTCCACCCGCCGCTCGACGAGCGCCGCGGCCGCGCCCACCCCGGCGGCGGCGGAGACGAACTCATGGGCGTCCGTCGCGGTGCCCTCCCACGCGCAGAAGAGGTCTCCCGGTCCCACCCGCCGACTGTCGTCCACCACGTCCGTGATGGCGACGTCGGGGAAGCCCGGTTCGCCGGCGGTGCGTCCGGATCCGTCGCTCGCGAGCAGCCCTTCGCGCTGGAGGCGGGCGACGATGCGGCTGAGGGGAACGGGCGCGATCCCGCGAGCGGAGGCGGACGCCCCGCTCACCGGGACGCTCCGGCCACGAGCGTGACGACGGTGCCCGGATCCATGACGGTGCCCTCCGCCGGCGCCGAAGAGCGCACCGACCCGCCGCCCTTCACGCGAACCCGGAAGCCCTGCACGTACAGCCGCCGTGCGGCGTCCCGGAGCGGAAGCCCCTCCACGTGGGGGACCGGGCGGGGCGCCGCGGCCGCGGTGGAGGGGTCGGGCGGGGCTTCACCCAGGGCGAAGACGAAGGGGTCGGCGCCCGGGCCGGCGTCGGTTGCCCCTGCGGCAGCCGACGAGCCGCGGGCGCCGGTCAGGATGGCAGCGCGCTCGGGGTCGGCGGCGGTCAGGGCGACCGCGGCGTGGCCGGGCTCCCGCGGCTCCACGGCGACGGCCCGGCGATCGAGCGGCGCGTCGCGGGATGCAAGAGCGGCCGTGAGGGTGGCGCGGATCACGGGAGCCGCCGTGGAGCCGCCGTAGTAGGCGCCCTGAGGCTGATCGAGCTTGACGAGAAACACGAGCTGCGGGTCGTCTGCGGGAAAGTAGCCGGCGAACGATGCGCTGTACGCGCCGGCGGCGTAGCGGCCGGCCACGAACCGCCGCGCGGTTCCGGTCTTTCCCGCGACGGCGTAGTTGTCGAGCGAGGCCTGCCGTCCCGTCCCGCCCTCCACCACGTCCCGGAGCGCCGAGCGGACCTTCTCGGCCACGTCCGGCGCGACGACGCGCCGAACGGCCCGGGGCTCCACGCGAGACACCACTCGCCCGTCCCTCGAACGCACTTCCCGGACCAGCCGCGGCTCCATGAGCACGCCGCCGTTGGCGAGGGCGCCGTACGCCATCGTGATCTGAAGTGGCGTGACGTTGAACTCGTAGCCGATGGCGTGGCTCGCCTGGGAGTAGCGGCTCCAGCTCTCGGGGCGGCGGAGCAGACCGCTCGATTCGGCAGGATAGCGCAGCCCCGTCGGAGTCCCGAAGCCGAATGCCCGCAGGTAGCGGTACTGGACGTCCGGGTCCAGACGACCCGACAGCTTGGCCATGGCGATGTTCGAGGAGTGCTCGAGGGCGTCGTGCACGCTGATCCAGCCGAAGCGCTCGACGTCCCGGATCGTCCGGCCGTCCGCCGTCCAGCTCCCCTCCTCCCCGAATACGCTGTCCGTCATCGTGGCCTTGCCCTCCGAAAGGAGCGTCGCCACGAGGAACGGCTTCGCCGTCGAACCGGGCTCATAGGGGGAGAGGACCGCCGTCCACGTGTCGTAGCCGCCGCGACGACGGCTCACCGCGGCCAGGATCTCACCCGTCGAAGGGTCCACGACGACGAGGTCGCCGCCCGCCGCCTGCGTCTCCTCCAGCGCCTGGCCGAGAGCCTCTTCCGCGATCTCCTGCAGACTCACGTCCAGCGTCAGGTAGACGTCCTCGCCGGGTACCGGCTCGCGGACCTGCATCATCGCCCCCGGAATCGGCCGCCCCCGTGCGTCCCGACGCACGACCGTCTCGCCGGGCCGACCGGACAGCACCGAGTCCAGCTCGGCTTCGAGTCCGCCGAGCGGCCGCCCGTCGGAGGAGACGCGACCGAGCAGGGCCAGCCCGACCTCGCCATGCGGATAGAACCGCTCGAGGACGCGCTCGAAATGGACCCCGTGCACGCCCTCCAGCTCCTTCCGCGCCTCCACGTCGTAGAGGCCCGGCACCACGACCCAGCGCCGTTCACGGTCCACTGCGCGCCGCGCCTGTCGGGCGTTCAGCCCCAGCACCTCGCGCAGCCGGCCCGCGACCGCGGCTCCGTCCCGCACCTCCCGGGGCGCCACGGCAACACGGTACATCTCTCGACTCGCCGCCAGGGGGACACCGTTGCGATCGTAGATCGTCCCCCGCGGCGCAGGCACCGACAGCCGCTCCCGCTGCTGATCCGATGCCTTTGCAGACCAGGTCTCCGCCTCCAGGATCTGGAGCTCCACCGCCCGTCCCAGCACCACCGCGGAGCCTGTCACCAGCGCCACCAGAAGCACTCTCCGGCGACGCGCAAGTTTCGGTGCGGAGCGCGTCATCATCGACCTCCGACTGGCGTCCTCGCCGATCGGGCATCCGCACCGCCGGGTTCGGCCTCCCCGCCTTCCCCGGAACCCATCCAGCTCAACAGCCCTCCCCTGCGCGACCCGCTCGCCAACACGCCGGCGCCGGGCGCCGATCCATCCTGGACCAGCGGCAGGATCACGATCTCGCTCCCGCCGGGGACGTGCATCCCCAGGCGGGTCCGGGCCACAGCGACCACGTGCGCCCGGCTCTCCAGCGTCTGTATGCGATGCTGCAGATCCGCGCGCTCCGATTCCGACATCGCACGCTCCGTCCGCAGCGCGTCCAGCGCCCGCAGCGTCTCCAGCGCCCGGCTCTGCCGCCACACCACCATGCTCAGCGCCGCGAGCAGCGTCGCGAACGCAAGCGCGAGCCGGAGCGCACCCCGGAAGCGGCCGTTCGACGTCGCCTTCACGCGGCCTTCCTCCACGCCCGCAGCCGCGCGCTCCGGGCCCTCGGATTCGCCGCGACTTCCTCCTCCGTCGGCCGCTTCGGCTTCCGCGTCAGCGTCTCCCCCAGCGCCCGGCCCCGACAACGGCATACCGGCAGACCCGGCGGGCACACGCACTCACGGCTCCATTCCCGGAACGCATTCTTCACGCGGCGGTCCTCCAGCGAGTGATACGAGAGCACCACCATCACGCCGGCGTCCGCCAGGCGTTCCCGCAGCGTTTCCAGCGCCCGGTCCAGCTGGTCCATCTCCTCGTTCACCGCGATCCGAACCGCCTGGAAGATCCTCGCCCGATCCTGCACGTCCACCCGCGGACCCAGCGCCCGGCTCATCGCCGCCACCAGATCGTCGCTCATCCGCAGCGGGGCCTCGCTCCGCATCCGCACCACCTCACGCGCCAGGCGCCGCGACCGCCGCTCCTCTCCGTACTCGTAGAACACGCGCGCCAGCTCCTCTTCCGGGAGCTCGTTCAGGAGGTCCGCGGCCGTCGGCCGGTCGCCCCCGCCCATCCGCATGTCCAGGGAGATGCCCGGTCGGAAGGAGAAGCCTCGGGCGTCGCTGTCGATCTGGCGGGAGGAAACACCGAGGTCGAGGAGCGCGCCCGCGAGCGGCTCGCCGATCCGCTCGGCTGCTTCCGCGAAGCCGCTCGCCTCCAGCTCCACGCGCTCTCCGAACCGCGCCAGCCGCTCTCTCGCCACCTTCAGCGCCTCCGGGTCCCGGTCTGCCCCGATCAGTCGTACGTCTGGATCCGCTTCGAGAATCGCCTCCGCGTGCCCTCCGCCCCCCACCGTTCCGTCGAAGTACAACCCGCCCCGCGTCGGCTCCAGCCAGTCCAGCACTTCCCGCAGCATCACCGGGACGTGGTAGACGAACTCCCCTTCTCCTTCGCTCACCGGAAGATCTGCGGGGCGAAACGCTCGAACTCGCCCGCGCCTTCCGTCACCTCCTCCGCGAACAGACCCGGGTTCCAGATCTCGACCCGGTCGATCGCCCCCACCAGCAGCGCCTCGCCCTCCAGCTTTGCCGCTTCCTGCAGCTTCGACGGGATCAGGATCCGCCCCTGCCCGTCCGGCGAGACCTCCACCGCATTCGCCAGGAGCGACAGCACGAACCGCCTTGCCTCCGGCTGGTGCCGCACCAGCTCCTTCAGCCGCTCCTCCACACCCGCCCACTCCGTCTCCGGATACAGCGCCAGCGAGGGCTCGTACGCCTGGATGAGCACGAAACGCTGATCGCCCGCCTCGCGCCGAAACGCGGCGGGCAGGCTCACGCGGCCCTTGCCATCGAGTTGATAGACGTAGCTCCCCAGAAACTTCACGGTGCGGCGCCCCCGGTCGTCCGCAGACTTGCCCCGGCCCCCACCCTTCCCCACTTCTCCCCACCTTGCGCCACACAAGGTAGACGGCGCCCCACGGCGCGTCAAGGGTTGTGACAGCGGGGGTGGGACGGCGGGGACAGCTGGTACTGCGGGAGGACTTCGGGCGGGTACTTCGGGCGAGTGCTGCGGGCGAGTACGGCGGGCGATGGACTGCGGGTTGATACTGCGGGTTGATACTGCGGGTGTGGACTGCGGGCGAGTATCTTCGGGCGAGTACTTCGGGCGAGTACGGCGGGCGAGTACTTCGGGCGAGAGCTGCGGGCGGGTATTTCGGGCGAGAGCTGCGGGCGAGTACGGCGGGTGAGTACCTGGTGATCAGCGGCTTGTCTTCGGAAGCCGGCAGGCACGGCGGACCGGCCGCCTGGGATTGGTCGAGGAGACGCGGCCGGCCGAGGATCGGTGGCCATTCGGCACGATGGCAGCGAGTGTCCTAAGTGTGTAAATGGCCGCTTCGTTCACAGCGGTACTCGGCCCTGGGAATGCGACCGAGAAGTGGTAGAGCGCGGGCGGCCACTCACGAATCGGCATGCTCCAGCGCTCCTGAGCTTTCATCAGGGCCAGGTAGATCGATTCGATCGCGTTCGTGGTGTAGATGACGCGCCGGATCTCGGGAGGAAAGCCGAAGAAGGTGATCGGGTTGGCCAGTGGGTCCGCCACAGCTGGCTGATAAGGGGCGTCACCGCATCCCAGTCTTCGCTGAATGAGTCGAGCGCCTGCTCTGCGGCCTCTACACTCGGAGCCGGGAGTGTGCGGAAAACTGTGTAAATGGCCATGATGCTGATCTACTCCAAGGAGAGGTAACATGGCCGAAAAGTGCGAGCAGGACGTAAACGCGATGCTGGACCGGCTGCTTGAGGGAAAGCGGCCCGAGGAGGTGGTGGGCCAGGGTGGTCTGCTGGAGGATCTGACGAAGCGGCTGTTGGAGCGTGCTCTGGAGGGCGAGCTCACCGGGCACCTGGGTTATGAGAAGCACGCGACGGAGGGCCGCAACGGCGGCAATTCGCGCAACGGACACAGCCGAAAGCGGGTGAAGACGGACGCCGGCGAGGTGGAGATCGAGATTCCCCGTGACCGGCAGGGCACCTTCGAGCCCAAGTTGGTGCCCAAGGGCCAGCGGCGACTGCCTGGCTTCGACGAGAAGGTGATTGCCCTCTACGCCCGGGGAATGACGACCCGCGAGATGCAGGGGCACCTGAAGGAGGTCTACAAGGTCGAGGTGTCGCCGAGCCTGATCTCGACGGTGACCGAGGCCGTGCTGGACGACGTGAAGGCGTGGCAGAGTCGGCCGCTGGAGCCCCTCTACCCGATCGTGTACCTGGACGCGATCCACGTGAAGATGCGCACTGCGGGCCACGTCCAGACGCAGGCGGTCTATCTTGCGCTGGCGCTCACGCTGGAAGGCGAGAAAGAGCTGCTCGGGCTGTGGGTGGGCGAGGCCGAGGGAGCGAAGTTCTGGCTGAGCGTCCTGACCGAGCTCAAGAACCGGGGCGTGCAGGACATGCTGATCGCGTCGGTCGACGGGCTCGCCGGCTTTCCCGAGGCGATCGAGAGCGTGTTCCCGAAGACGCAGGTGCAGCTCTGCATCGTACACATGGTGCGCGGCTCGCTACGCTACGTGTCCTGGAAGGAGCGCAAGGCGGTGGGCCGCGACTTGCGAACGATCTATCGGGCCCCGACGCTGGAGGCGGCCGAAGCGGCGCTCGCGGCCTTTGAGGAGCGCTGGGATGCCCGCTTCCCGATGATCGCGCGGAAATGGCGGGCCAACTGGCACAATATCACGCCGTTCTTCGACTACCCGCCCGAGATCCGCAAGGTGATGTATACGACGAACGCGATCGAGGCGATGAACTCACAGCTCCGGAAGGTGACGAAGAAGCGGGGGGCGTTTCCGAATCCCGAGGCCGTGAGGAAGGTGCTTTACCTCGCAATCATGAAGGCGAGTGAACGCTGGACCCGGCCCGTGCAGGACTGGGCTGCTGCGCTGAACCACTTCGCGCTGGTATTTCCGGACCGCGTGCCGGCGTGATGAACCCGGCCATTTACACAGAAAATCGCACAGGCCCTCGGAGCCGTGTAGATCCTGCGCAGATCGCGAGCCTCCAGGATCTCCTCTAGATTCCTGCGCTCGAGCAGATCGTTGAGAAGCTGGTCGACTTTTGACTTCGGATCCTTCGCCATGGTCCCTCCACCCGTAGGAGTTCTTCACCATGGCCATTTACACCCTTTTCCGCACGCTCCCCGGGGGCGTTCCTCCCCCGCTGTCCTCCCCCGCTGTCCTCCCCCGCCGTTCTCGCCCGCATGTCGCCCGCTGTCCTCTCCCGCTGTCCTCTCCCGCTGTCCTCTCCCGCTGTCCTCTCCCGCTGTCCTCTCCCGCTGTCCTCCCCCGCTGTCCTCCCCCGCTGTCCTCCCCCGCTGTCCTCCCCCGCTGTCCTCCCCCGCTGTCCTCCCCCGCCGTCCTCCCCCGCTGTCCTCTCCCGCCGTCCTCCGCCCGCCGTGAGCCGGGCTTCTGCACGCCCCGCCGTCCCAAGCCCGCTTCTTGCAAACGCGCGGCAGCGAACCCCGAGCAGTGGAGGGCCGTGAGGATCGCGCTGATCATGCACCCGCGACCGGAGGAGTCGCGAGTGGAGGAGTTCCGGGATGCCGCCGTGAGGCTGCGGGAGGAGGGTCATCACGTGCGGCCGCGGCTGACGTTCGAGGCGGGCGACGCCGCGCGGTTCGCGGCGTCGGCGGCCCGGGCGCGTTTCGACCTGGTAGTGGCTGCGGGGGGAGACGGCACGATCAACGAGGTGGTGAACGGGCTGCGGCGCTCACGCTGGCAGCCGCGCCTGGGGGTGGTGCCGACGGGGACGGCCAACGACTTCGCCACGGGACTCGGGGTTCCGGAGGACATCGTGGAAGCGCTGCGCGTCGCCGTGGGCGGGAGACCCCGGGCGGTGGACGTCGCGCGCGTGAACCGGCGCTGCTTCATCAACGTGTCCACGGGTGGGTTCGGCGCCGACACGGCGGACGAGGCGTCCACGGGTACGAAGCGGGTACTCGGCTCGTGGGCCTACCTGGTCACCGGTGCAAAGGAGTTCGTGGAGATGAAGACGGCCGCGGCGCGCTTCGTGGCGGACGGGGCCACGCTGCACGACGGGCCATTCCTTCTCTTCGCGGTGGGGAACGCCCGGCAGACGGGAGGCGGCAGCTTCCTGACGCCTCGGGCCGAGCAGGGCGACGGCCGGCTGGACGTGCTGGTAGTCCCCGAGATGTCCCGTGTCGACTTCCTGGCCCTTCTTCCCGACCTGCGAGCGGGTACCCACCTGCAGAGCCGCGACGTGATCTACGGTCAGGCGCGCCGGCTCGACGTGACGTCGGACGAAGAGCTGAAGGTCAACGCCGACGGCGAGCCGCTTCGGGCGCGGCGTCTGCGCTACCTCCTCGAGGACCGGCCGCTCACGGTGATGGTTCCGTAGGCGGTCGTCCCGGCAACGGTACGGGCGCGGGCGCGGGCGCTCGCACAGGCGCACGCACAGGCACGGGCACACGCACAAAAAAGGCGGGCCGTTTCCGGCCCGCCTTCTCCGTCCCTCAACGGAACCTGCGCGGAGGCTACTTGCCGCGCTTGATCAGCAGCTGCTGGATGTCGATGTACTGGTTGGTGGCGTCGATCAGCTTCGCCAGCGGGACGGACGCCTGCGTCTTGGCGTAGGCGTTCGCCTCGGGAGTCGAGAAGTACTTGAGCGCCTCCTGGAACATGGGCAGCGCCTTCTTCGCGGCGGCCGCGGTCTGCGGCTCCTGGACCGCCTTGGCCTGCTCGAAGAGGTCATAGGCGGTGAAGAAGTTGGCCATGCCCTTCGTGCGCTCGGTCGTGGCGTAATCGCGGGCCAGAGCGAAGTAGGCCAGGGCGGCGTCCTTCGCGCCCTTCTGGTACTTGTCCTTGTAGCCCGTGATGAAGGCGACGCTGGCGAGCTGATCGCTCAGCGCGTCCTTCTGGGCGCCGTCGACGTTGCCCAGCGCCTTCTGGAAGAGGGTCTTCGCACGTCCGAGCTGGCCCGACTGGACGACCCACTGGGCCTCGAGGGCGTAGGCGTTGCCGCTGCCGACAGTGGGGTCGATGGAGAGGGCCTTGTCCATGGTGGTCAGGGCCGCGTCCAGGTTGCCCGCCTGCTGCTGGGCCATCGCGTAGGTGTAGAGCAGATCCGCGTCGTCCGGCTTCGTCGCGACGATCTTCTTGCCCAGGTCGACCGCTTCCTGCGTGCGGTTCAGCTTGGTCATCACGGCGACCATGTTGCGGAGCATCTGCGTGTCGGCGGAGTCGCCCTTGGCCTCGAAGACCTTCTGGTAGGCGTCCATCGCCGTGTTGTAGAGCTCCATGGAGTGGGCCGTGTCCGGCGCCTCTCCGTTCGCGCCCTGCTGCCGGGCGTTCTCGGCCGCGGCCAGCGCGAAGTGGCCGACGTACTCGAGGAGGTTCAGGTTCGTCGAGTCGCCCGTGGTCCCCTCCTGGGCCAGGCGCAGGGCGCCCTCCGGGTCGCCGGCGTTGCTCAGGTCGGTGGCGACCTTGAGCCGCACGTCCACGTTGTCCGGGTTGAGCTGCAGGTAGTCACGGAAGTACTTCCGAGCCTGCTCCTGCCGGTTGACCTTGGCCGCCACGACTCCCGCCGTGAGAAGCGCGTCCTGGTTGGCCGGATTCAGGTCGAGGACCTTCTCCAGCGAAGCCAGCGCCTGGGTCAGGGAATCCATGCCCATCAGGGCCCGGGCACGGCCGTACAGGGCCGAGACCGACTTCGGATTGATCGCCGACGCCTTGTCGCACGTCTCCAGGGCCGAGCCGAACTGGGAGCTCTGCAGGTAGTCGTAGCAGAACGCCACCATCCGCAGCTGCCCCACGTAGTCCTTGAACTTCGTGAAGATCTGCTGGGCGGCCTGCTTCGCATCGCCCTGCTGGAACGACGGGATCTCGAACTCGCCGCCCTCCTTGGAACTGACCACCTTCTCGGTGATCTGCTTGTCGGGTGTGTACGACCCACACGCGACGAGCTCCACCTGCATCTGGATCGCGAGCTGGCGAGCCTTGATGCAGTCGAGGTCGTCGTCCTTCAGGTCGTACTTCTTGAGAGCCTTCTTGAGATCGCCCTTGTCCACCGGCTGGTGGGTGTCCATGTCTTCGATGAGCTTCTTCAGCTCCTTGGCCACGTCCTCGCCGAACCCCTTGTCCGCACCGTTCTGCGGCTGGAGGTTGGCGACGAGCACGCGGAACCGGCCGCCCGCCTGCTGCTGCTGCGCGGCCACGGGGCCCGCCGCGAGCAGGCCGCCGAGGGCCACGACCATGGCCGCCGGGACGACTCGCTGCAGGCGCTGGGTCAGCGTGTGCTTCATCTGAGCGGTTCTCCGTGTTGAGGGACCAACGGAACGGCCGCCTCGCGACCTTCCGCAATTCTGTCTAACCCCAAGGTGCGCATATGTTTCCAGCGACCGGGGCCATACCCGTGAGCGCCGACTCGGCGGCGGCGGAGAGAACTGGCGAGGGGTGAAGCCGCAACTATACGCCTGCCTCGGATACCCCGCAAGTGCGCCTGCGGACGCAGGCGTCCACGTCTCCGCGGCGGTGTCGTCGCCGCCCGTAGCAAGAAAAGTGCTACTGTCCGTTCTGAGCGCGTATACCGGTCGCGCCCCCGGGAGTTCCCCGGTTCCGACGAACGTCACGTCCCGTCGTCGCCGGCGGTCGCCGCCGTCGCCCGCTGGAGGTCCGCGAGCATCTGCCGACCGGTAGGGTCGTCGGGCCGGAAGCGCAGCCCCTGCCGGACGGCGGCCAGAGCTTCTGCATAGCGACCTCCGAGAATGAGCGCGCGCCCCAGGCGAAACGCGACGTCCGCGAGTCCCGGGTCGAGTTCGAGCGCGCGGCGGTAGTACGGCACGGCGCGGGCGGCCTCCCCGGCGCGCAGGTACGCGTTGCCGAGATCCACGAGCGGCGCCGGCTCCCACGGGTCCATGCGGGCGGCCCGGGTCCACGCCTCGAGCGCGGCTTCGGCGCGCCCGGCGGACTCGAGGGCGATGCCCAGGTTCACGAGCGTGAGGGGCTGGGCGCTGTCGGCCGCCAGGCTCCGTCGGAAGGCGGCTTCCGCCCCGGCGACGTCTCCGGCCTGGAGGCGAACGAGTCCCAGGTGCGTGAGCAGCCGGGCGTCGCCCGGCAGGACCTCGAGGGCCTTGGCGTACGCGGCCTCGGCGTCCGCTCCCTTCCCCGCTGCGGAGAAGCGATCGCCGAAGTAGGCGAGGGCGGCGGTCCAGCGGAGTCGCAGCGCACGGTCGGCAGCGGCGTCGCGTGTCTGCAACGCGTCGACGAGGGCGCGGCGGACCCGCGGCTCCCGCCCGGCCGACAGGTGCAGCGAAGCGAGGGCCAGGGCGCGGACGTCCAGGTCGGAGTCGGCAGCCAGCGCGAGGAGCCGGCTCCGGGCGACGTCGCCCATGGACGAGTCCGGCGCGAGGAACCGCTCGGCGAACTCCGCCATTCCGGCGAATTCGCCGACGGCCCAGCCGGTTCCCGGCCGCAGCAGGAGGCGCGCTGCGCGCTCCGGGTCCCGTGCCGAGTCGGCCGCGAGCGTGGCGGTCACCCCTGGCCTGCGCGGCTTCGGCGCGCCCCACCACGCACGCACCGTGTCGGCGAGCGACGCGACGGGTCGATCGCGGTGGCAGAGGGCACAGGCGTCGGGGGTGCCCAGCGCCTCGTCGGAGCCCGGACGCGGGATCGGGATGGTGTGATCGGACCGCGTGTAGTGGATCGCCTGCCCCACCTCCGGGTGCTGGAGGTAGGGCATGTGGCAGGACGTGCAGCGGCTGCCGTCGGATCTCGCAGGATGGTGCGTGTGGCGGGCGACGTCGGTCTTGCTGGGGTGGCAGTCGAGGCACTGGCCGTCGTCGAAGCGCCCCGGCAGCGCCCGGCCGGCGACGTCCCGGTAGTGCTGCGAGTGCGGATCGTGGCAGTCCGTGCACGTCATCGAGCCGTTCAGGTAGCAGTCGCTCGACAGGTGCGTGGCCTGGTAGCCGAACGTGCGGATGCGGCCGTCGGCGGTGTAGGGGCGATCGCCGAGGATCGGGAACTTCAGGGCGTAGTGGTCTTCGAGCGGCCGGCCCGGGAGGTACCCGGGCGCGAGGGCGTCCTTGAGGGCGTGGCACTGGAAGCACACGCCGAGGGACGCGTCCGTCGGCAGCGTATCCAGCACCGCGATGCCGATGTCCGCCGTCTTCGCTCCGCCTGCCTGCTCCAGCTCGACGTGCCGGCGCCCGGGTCCGTGGCACGACTCGCAATTCACCGCGAGGGACAGGATGCGGCTGTCGTAGGCCCGGGCGGGCGCGCTCCACGACACGTCGATCTGGCTGCCGTGACACTGCTGGCAGTTGGAGAAGCGGGGCACCGCGCCCAGCACGCGCGCCGGCGGGTAGTCGCTGCATGCGGAGAGGGAGAGCGTGTCCGAGATCGGCACCCACCCCGCTCCAGCGCGCCCTTCCGTGTTGCAGAACCAGCCGCCGCGGGAGCGGGACCAGTCGAACGGCAGGAACCGGTACGTGCCGTCCATCCGGCGGCTCACGAATCCCTGCGTGCCGCCTCCCGCCATGTGTCCCCCGCCGATCACACCGTCCACGCGCAGCGTGTCCGTCTCCTCGGAGCCGTCCCGGCGGACGACGAACCGGAATCCATCGGCGTCCGCGCGGGGGAGGAAGGACGCGTCCTTCATTCTCACCGGCCGGCCGTCGAAGCGCGCGATCACGCGGTCCAGCGTGGGTGCCCCGCCCGCCCGCCCGTGGGTCGACGTCCGCCACGCCGAAGTCTCCGAAGGATGACAGGACGCGCACGCATCGGAGCCCGTGAAGTCCGAGTAGGCGACGTCGCTTGCCGGCGCGCCGACGGGCGCCGGCAGCGGAGAGGTTCCGGCTGCGGGGGCGCCGGCGCCGCCGCCGCCCCGCAGCAGGAGGACGGCGGCCGCGCCGCCGACCGCGACCACGACGACGACCGCGACGATCCAGCGTCGGCGCCCCTTGCCCGACCGGGGCCCGGCCGGCGCGTCGGGGGCGTTCTCGCCGCGCCGCTCGGCTGAGCGCCGCTGCTGACGGCTCCGCCCGGGCGTCATCGGCCCACCCCCGCGTCCCCGCGGCCGTCCCGCGACCAGGCCGGCCCCTCGCAGCGGCACAGATCCCGGATGTGTCCGACCAGCGCGCGGATCTCCGCTGGCGTCAACGAGCCGCCGAATGGCGGCATGCGTGGGCTCTTTCCCATCACGTACCCGCCGGCGGTGATGGCGTCGTAGAGCACGTCGTCCGGCAGCCGGCTCATGGCCGCGGGGTCAGCGTGGCGAGCGGGTGGAACCGGCAGGTAGCGGGCGTTCGGCCCGTCGCCCTCGCCTCCCGCGCCGTGACAGGCAGCGCACCACCGGGCGTACAGCGCGGCTCCGTCCGGCGGGAGGGCCGGGGATGAGGCGGTCGGCGGCGGCGCAGCCGGTGGCGCCGGCGCCGCCGGGCTTCCCTCCGCCGCCCCGCCCGCGCCGGTCCGCGAGGCCAGGTAGCGGGCGATAAGGTCGCGCTGGGCGGCGGGCATGGGGACGCGGGGCATCGGCGAGCCGGCCGGAAGCGCGGCCGCCGGGTCGGCGAGGATCGCCCGGATCTCCTCTGCGGACCTGCGTCGCCCTTCGTCAGAGAGGTCGACGCCGATGCGGCCGCCCACGCCGTCGACGACGTGACAGCCGAGACACGGGAGCCGGCGGCGCAGGAGCGCTTCCGCCTTCGCCGCCTCGAAGGGCGTGACGCCGGGACCCGGCTCCGCCGGCAGAGCCGCGCGGGTGACGGCCATGGGCGACAGCGCGGCGGCGACGGCGAGGCCGACGATGGCGAGTGCGGAGCGTGCGGGCACGTTCACCGGGAGAGGAGGAGGCGGTCAGCGCCCGGAACGGCCGATCCATTGCGCCGGGCGGGTCCGCATTTTCGAAGGGTACCGGCAGCCGTGCGCAGCGGCAAGCCGTGGCTGGCGCGGTCGCTGTCCGAACCCTAGATCTGTTCCTCTATGAGGATGACCGCGGCCTCGGCGCCGTCGGCGGGACCGGGCCCATCGCGGGCTGACAGCCGACCTTCACCTACCGTGACATGAAACGATTCCACGCGACGTCGCTCCTCCGATCCTTCACCTCCTCCGCGCCAAGACGCGTCGGCGTCGGCGCAATGGTGCTCGGCGGGGTCAGCGCCCTCGTGCTCGCCACCGCTTCACCCGCCCGGGCGCAGACCGACCCACACGGCTCACTCGGCGCATCCCGGGCGGGGGCGACCGGCTCGGACGCACCAGCGGCGTACCTGCTCCGGCCGACCCGCGTCTTCGACGGCGCGGACGTGCACGAGGGGTGGGCGGTGCTCGTGCAGGGGGACCGGATCGCCGCGGTGGGACCGGCGTCGTCCATTCACGCGCCTGCGGGCGCGGAGACGGTGGAGCTCACGGGCACCACGCTCATGCCCGGCATGATCGAGGCGCACTCGCACCTCTTCCTGCATCCGTACGACGAGACGTCGTGGAACGATCAGGTGCTCAAGGAGTCGCTGGCGTACCGAACGGCGGAGGCGGTCACCCACGCGGAGCACACGCTGCGGGCCGGATTCACGACCGTGCGGGACCTCGGCACCGAAGGCGCCGGCTACGCGGACGTCGGCCTCGACCACGCGATCCAGGACGGCGTGGTCCCGGGCCCACGCATGCTGACGGTCACCCGCGCCATCGTCGCCACCGGGAGCTACGGCCCCAAGGGCTTCGCCGCCGACGTGCCCCAGGGCGGAGAGGAAGCCAGCGGTCTGGAGGGCGTGACGCGCGTCGTGCGGGACCAGATCGGTCACGGCGCGAAGTGGATCAAGGTGTACGCCGACTACCGCTGGGGCCCCCACGGGGAGGCAGAGCCGACGTTCACGGAGGAGGAGCTGAAGAAGATCGTCGAGGTCGCCTCGAGCAGCGGCCGCGCGGTCGCCGCGCACTCCACCACGCCGGAGGGGATGCGCCGGGCTGTCCTGGCCGGCGTCCGGACCGTCGAGCACGGCGACGCCGGCACGCCCGAGGTCTTCCGGCTCATGAAGGAAAAGGGCGTGGCGCTCTGTCCGACCGTGGCCGCCGGCGACGCGATCAGTCGCTACGGCGGCTGGAACGGCAGTGCGCCGGAGCCGGCCCGCATCACGGAAAAGAAGAAGAGCTTCAGGGCAGCGCTGGACGCGGGCGTGACCATCTGCGTCGGCGGGGACGTGGGCGTCTTCACCCACGGTCAGAACTACAGGGAGCCCGAGCTGCTGGTGGAGTACGGCATGTCCCCGCTGGCCGTGCTCCGCGGCCTGACGTCCGTGAACGCGGACGTACTGCTGCTCTCGGACTCGCTGGGCAGCGTCGAGACGGGCAAGCTGGCGGACCTCGTGGCCGTGCGGGGCGATCCCTCGAAGGACATCACGGCCCTCGAGCACCCCCGGTACGTCATGAAGGGCGGCGCCCCCTACTGCGGCGAGGGGACGGACGAGCGCTGCGGCGTGCCCGGCGAGAGCGAGGACAGGAGGTAGGCGAGGTTCGCGGTCCCGTCGGTGATGGGCTCGTTCGTGGCGTAGTCCCCCAGGTCGTCGTGGTAGACGATGAAGCCGTCGTTCAGCCCGGCGAATTCGTCGGGGTTCCGCAGCCCGACGTAGGCCAGGCTCTCGAAGATGGAGCGGTAGACGGGCCCGTCCACGAGGGCGCCCGTCAGCCGGGCGCCGAGCTGCGCCGCGATCACCGAGTGCGGGTCTCTCGGGAAGGGTCCGCCCGCGGGAAGGCCGATCACCATCGACTGCCCCCACGGATTCGCGCCGAAAAGCCAGTCGCGGGCGGCGCTCTCCAGCTCGACGAACGTGGTGTCCCCCGTCATGCGCCGGTACAGGATCGCCTGCGTGGCGAGGGACGCCATGAGGTCGTTCGAGCACCAGATGAACGGAACGCCCACCCGGAAGCCGTTGTCGGCCCGAGCCGCCACGCGGGCGAGCCCTTCGCGGTAGTACGCGGCGAGCTCCGCCCGGGCGCTGTCGGCGGCGACGTCGCCCGTCCCCGCGCCTCGGGACTCGCCCCCCAGCACGCGCCAGAGCTCGTAGTGGCCGTTGTTGTGCCACGGGTACCAGGCGTAGTGCCGGGCGGTGTCGCGCCCCATCCACGGCGTGACCGGCTCGGAGCGGGCGTAGCGGAGGGCCTGCCCGACGAGATCGCGATCGCGACCCGCCTCACCGTGCGGCGGTGACCCGGCGAGCTCCGCGGCCGCCAGCTCCATGTCGTCGACCCAGTTCGTCTCCTCGTAGAAGTACGGCGCCCGCGCGGGGGCCGTCTGGCACACGCCCGGGTCCTTCCGGCCGAGGGCGTAGGCGGCTCCGGCGGCACGGCCGAGGCGCCGCGCGAGGCCGCCGTCGCGGGAGGCGAAGACCCGGGCCCCCAGCGCGAAAGCAGCCGCCATCTTCCCCGCCGTGGACGCGACACCGTCGGATCGGTTCCGGTAGCGGAAGAGCCCCTGCGGATGGCCCGTGCAGGGATAGACGGGTCGCGGTCCGCCCTTTCCCCACCCATAGTCCGACGAGTCCGTCGGCGGCAGGTCGAAGTAGGCGTGATCCCGGTCGTCTCCGAGCTGGTTCAGGATCAGCGAATCGCCGGGGAACATGGCGAGCAGCCACTCGAGTCCGTGGCGGGCCTCGTCGAGGACGTCGGGCACGCCGTTGGCCCCGGGCACGCCCCGGGCGTCGTAGGCGTCCCCGAACGCGCCGGGATGATCGCGCCACGCCTGCAGGAGCTGGAACGTGGCGGTCCCGGACGTCGTCACGTACTGCAGGTAGTCCGCGGCGTCGGCCCACCCGCCGCTCACGGGCACGAACGCGCCGGAGTCCGGCGCGTCAACGAGGATGCCGTCGTGGGTGTGGACCGAGTCCCGGAAGAACGGGTTCCACCCCGAGCGCTGGATCCGCAGGAAGACGAGCAGCGAGTCCGCGGCGCCCGCCCATACGTCGGCGCCGACGTGCACCGGGGGCGACGTCGCCCCGCCGCCTTCGATGCGGTACGTCCCCTCCTCCCGGAGCGCCGAAACGTCCACGCGGTACGTCGCGCTGCACGGCCCGAAAGCGCCCGCCGGCTCCGGCGTCGGCCGCAGGACGACGGTACCCGCGGCGTCCCGCACTACGAAGGAGTCGTCCTCCAGCGCTCCGCCGGCACAGACGACGGCGACCTTCCTGTCTCCAGGCCGGTAGCCGACGAGATCGACCCGGATCGCCGGGAGAGCCGATCGCGGCGGAGGCGTCGGCGGAAGGTTCGTCGAAGGCGTCGTCCGAATCGTCGCGACGTTGGTCGCGGGAGCGCAGGCACCCCACGCGGCGGCGAGCAGGAGGGCTGCCGCAGCGAACGCCGCGAGGGCACGGGAGACCGGCGCGCGACCGCCCACGGGCCCGGCGTCCGGGTGGGTGCGGCGGTCCCGGATCAGAACCAGTTCTTCCGTCGGAAGACGCCCAGCATGAAGACGAAGAGAATGAACATGCCTGCCAGAACCGCGGGGTATGCCCAGCGAACGTGGAGCTCGGGCATGTACTGGAAGTTCATGCCGTAGACGCCCGCCACGAAGGTGAGGGGAACGAAGATCGTGGTGATGATCGTGAGCACTTTCATGACTTCGTTCATGCGGTTGCTGACCGTGGAGAGGTGGACGTCGAGGAGGGAGCCGAGCATGTCCCGCAGCGTCTCCATGGTGTCGACGACCTCCACCACGTGGTCGTGGAGGTCCCTCAGGAACGGGTGGAGCCGGTCCGAGACGAGGCCGTTGTCGACGCGGCCCATCGCGCCGACGACCTCCCGAAGGGGCCACGCGGATTTGCGGAGGAAGAGATTCTCCCGCTTCATGCGGTGGATCGCCGTCACGACGTCCTCCCCCGCTCCCCGGATCACGACCGCCTCGACGTCGTCGATGCGGTCGCTGATCTGCTCGAGCACGACGAAGACGTGGTCGACGACGGTGTCGAGGAGCGCGTAGGCAAGGTAGTCGGCTCCCCAGGTGCGGATGCGGCCGATCCCGTCCCGCAGCCGCTGCCGGACCGGCTCGAAGATGTCCCCGCTCTGCTCCTGGAAGGTCAGGACCCAGTCGGGCCCGAGCACCACCCCGAGCTGCTCGTGCCGGACGTTGTCCTGCTCCTCCTCGTAGATGAACATGCGGACGACGATGAATAGGTAGCCCTCGTACGTCTCGAGCTTGGGGCGCTGGCCGAGGCGCACCACGTCCTCGAGCACGAGGGAGTCGATCCCGAAGAGCTCGCCGAGGGCTGCCACGCGGGCCGTGTCGTGGACGCCGTCCAGGTTGACCCACAGCGTGCCGTTGCCTCGCATGCCGGACAGATCGGAGACCTCCTCGACCTCCCGGAACTCACAGGTCTCGGCGTCGTAGCGCAAAGCCGAGAGGCGCGACGGCTGATCGGTATCCGGCCCCGTGTAGACGAGCGTGCCCGGCGGGAGGCCGACCTTGGAGCGGCCCTTGCGCGCGGGCTTCCCCACGAGTGGGGTCATCCGGATCAGGCGCTTCAACGCGCGACGGGACAGGCGTGGGCGGACCATGATTCACTCCGGATCGGTGGGCGACGGCTCCGAAAAGATGAGTCGAGTTGCCGGCCGCCGCCACCCGCCGAAACGAAAAGGCGGCCGGCCGTGAAGGCCGGCCGCCCATGAGGCGCGAGGCGACGTCGCCCCGAAACCGCTCGTGCGCGGCCTGGCGCGCTACTCGCCCGGCTTCGCGGCGAGGGCGAAGAGCTGCTTCTGCGTGCGGCCCTTCTTCAGATAGTCGAGGGCCGTCTGGAGCTGGTTGTCATAGACGGTCTGGCGCTGGAAGGCGGCGTCGTCTCCGAACGCCACCGTGGCGATGCGCTGCTCGATCATGCGGTCGATGAGGCTCGACGCAGCGTCGAAGCTCTCCCGACTCACGTCCACGCCCTTGTCCTGCAGGCGCTTCCAGTAGTCTTCGCGCAGCTCCGGCGTGACCTTGAAGTCGGGGCTCACCTTCCCCTTCATGGCCACCGCCAGGTCGTACATGGCGACGTACGCCTCCTGCGATTTCGGACCGATCGCCTTCATGAAGTCCTGCTCGGGCGTCGTCATCGTGTCGGCCCTCACCACCACGTCCGGCGTGATGCCCCCGCCTCCGTAGATGGTGCGGCCGGCGTCGGACTTGAACTCCGGGCGCGGGCCCGTCGCCGTGTCGCCCGCCTGGGGCACGGCGTCCGGATCGTCCGTGTGCAGCCCGTGGCGCTCGTCCTGGATGGTGCGGCCGGCCGGCGTGTACCACTTCCCTGTCGTCAGCTTGAGCGCCCACCCCTGCTGCAGCGGGTACACCGTCTGGACGAGGCCCTTGCCGAAGGACCGCGTCCCCACCACCAGGGCGCGGTCATGGTCCTGCAGCGCGCCCGTCACGATCTCCGACGCCGACGCCGTGTATGCGTCCGTAAGGACCACCAGGGGCGCGTCCGCCACGATGGGCTCATGTCGCGCCTTGTAGACGTCCGTCGGCTGGTTGCGGTAGCGCACGCTCGCCAGCTCGTCTCCCGTCGGCAGGAAGATGTCCCCGATGCGCAGCGCCTGCTCGAGGCTTCCGCCAGGGTCGCCGCGCAGGTCCAGGACGAAGCTCTTCGCGCCCTTCTGCTGGAGAGACTGCAGCGCCTTCGCGATCTCCTCGGCGCTCGTGTCGTTGAAGCGCTGGAGCGGGATGTAGCCGACGTCGCCGTCCAGGACCACCGAGAACGGCACGGCCGGTACGTGGATGATCGCCCGCGTGAACGTCGCGTGGATCGGCGCCCCGACCCCGGGTCGACTGAACGTTACGTGCACCTGCGTTCCCGGCTTGCCGATCAGGCTGTCCGACACCTCCTTGAGCTTCCAGCCCGCCACGACGTTGCCCTCGACCTCGACGATGCGATCCCCCGACTGCACGCCGCCGCCCTCCGCCGGCGTCTTCGGGAACACCTTCGTGACCGTCACCGTGCCCTGCTGGTTCTCGATCTGCATGCCCACGCCGCCGTAGGCGTTGCCCAGGGCCTGACGCTGGAACTCGGCGAGCTGCTCCGGCGAGAACAGGTCCGCGTACGGATCGCCCAGATTGGAGATGAGCCCCCGCGCCGCGCGCTCGTAGAGCTCGTCCGTCGACGGCGACTCGACCCCCTCCTGCGACACCCGGGCCATCACCTCCGTGAAGAGGCTCTCGCCGTTGCCGCTGTGACGTCCCTGCAGTAGAAAGCCACCCGCGAGCACGGGCAGCAGCACGAGCGGCACCACGCCCAGCTTCCATTTCCCTGGCATGTATTCTCCCTTTCCGGCGCGACACGGCCTCGATCGGCCGAGCGTATGGTACGCTAATACCGGAGCAGGTGCGAGAAGATCCGCCCCGTTTCCAGCTGCCGGGGATGGGGCCCCTGCGGCTCAGCCGCGCCGCTCCAGCCGCGGCCGCTCGCGCTCACGGCCGTCGCTCAGCCGCTCCACGAACTGCAGCCGCTCCTCCACGAGGTCGATCCGCGTGTTCAGTCGGTCCAGCAGGTCCGTGACCCGCTCGAGGCTCCGCTCGTTCAGGCTGTCGGACCCGTCATCCTTCTGTTTCCGCGTCTGTTGATCGAGGTATCGGGCCAGGGACTTCGAGATCGGGCGCAGGATCATCACACCCGCGATGCACAGGAACAGAACGATCGGAATCATGTTTTCCATGGAAACGCTCGCCGATGCTGGGGCCACTCCGGGTTCGCCCTATCCGTACGCGGGACGGCCCGTCCGGGTTTCGTCCGTGAACGAATGCTGTAAACCCTTTGAGGAACGCCGATTGCAGTATGAATCAGTGTTGCACGAGTAGGGAACGGAAGTCACTCGAAACAGGAGGCCGACATGTTCAGCGCCTGGCTGGTAGGACTTGCAGGCATATGGATGTTCATCACCCCGTTCATCGGATTCACGCCCATTGGCAATGCCTGGAGCGACTGGATCACGGGTGTGCTGGTCGCGGTCTTCGGCTTCGCACTCGTGTCACGGACGGCCTGGCAGGGGTGGGCCGCGGGCATCGTGGCCATCTGGGTCTTCATCGCGGGCTTCATCCCGGCCCTTCTGGCGGGCGCGGGGCTGTGGTGGAACGACCTGATCGTGGGCGTGGTCTTCGCGATCTGCGGCTTCTCCGCGCTCGGCGCGGCGCGCACGACGCGGACCGCCGCCGGTCCCACGACGACCGCTGCATGACGTCCCCGACCGTCCGCTGAGGCTCTGGCGGGCGGAACACGGCCGGGCTCCGCGCCCGGCCCGATGAACGGGCAGCCTCCCGGCCGTTCGGGGCCGGGGGGCTTTTCCGTACGGGCAGTTGCGGGAAACCCCGGTTCCGCCCGGGGGAGCCACTCCGTATGGTGGATCAGGCGCCGATCCGTACCGTCGACAGGCGGTCGAAGCGCGCGCGCGGTTCCTCGCGAGGGAGGGCATCGATGAAACGGCAGCTGACCCTGAACGATTTCGGCCTTCGGCCCGCGGACGAGAAGGTTCTGGAGCGCCGGCTGGCCCGCCTGGAGAAACGGCTCGGCTCGTTCGATCCGGACCTGGTGACGGTGGAGATCGTCATGGAGCGGCTGAGCCGCACCCGGGAGTTCGTGGGTCAGTTCCGGCTGGTGGTCGCGGGTCGCGTGTTCACGGCCAGCCGGAACTCGGCACGGACACCACGGGGTCTGATGACGGAAGCATTCTCCGATCTGGAGGAGCAGCTCGAGCGCTGGCTGGCCGACCTGCGGCGGGAGAACGAGCGTCGGCCGACGGAGGTCTAGGAATCAGCGCAGCTCGTGCCAGTCGCGCTCCCAGAAGACGAGAGGGTCGCCCCCCGGTGAGGTGTCGACCCGCTCGACGGTGGCGATGACGACGTCGTGATCGCCGCCGGGATGGCAGGCGAGGACCGTGCACGAGAACGCCGCGAGGGCGCCGGGAACGTGAGGATCGCCCTCGGCGGGCAGGTGCGTCCGAGCCAGGGGGCCCGTGTCGGCGAAGATGGACGCGAGCCGACGCTGCTCGCGCGCCAGCACGCTGACGCCGAAAGTGGCGCCCTCGACGAGAAAAGGCCGAACCGTTGCGTGTCGACCTACGCAGAGCAGCACGAGCGGCGGGTCCACGGAGACGGGTGTGAACGCGCTGACCGTGATGGCGTAGACCGACGCGCCGTCCCGTATCGCGACGACGGCGACGCCGCTCGCCCAGCGGGCGAACGCGTCCTTAAGCCGCGCCGCAGCGTCCGGGTCCTGGCTGCCCGGGCCGGCGTGCACGGGCGAGCCCATGCGCCTGCGCGCCCGATCCCGGTCGCCGCCCTCACCGTTGTCCGCCACGGGCCCCTCCCCTCTTCTGGTACGCGTTCCACTCCCTGAGCATACCACGACGGCCCGCCCGGCGCCCGCCCCCGGGCTGGCCCGGGACGGGGGGATGGGCGAAGTTGTCCCCCGCAGCCGACGGGCGGCGCGCACCGGCGTCGTCCCTGGACACGAGAACCGAAAACGGATGGACATGAGCGACCTGGACCGCCGATCGATCAACACGATTCGATTCCTGGCCGCGGACGCGGTGGAAAAGGCAGACTCGGGGCACCCCGGCATGCCGATGGGAGCCGCAGCCATGGCCTACGCCCTCTGGCAGCGTCACCTGAAGCACGATCCCAGGGACCCGGCCTGGTTCGACCGGGACCGGTTCGTCCTCTCGGCGGGGCACGGCTCGATGCTTCTCTACGGGCTGCTCCACCTGACGGGGTACGACCTGCCGATGGAGGAGCTGAAACGCTTCCGCCAGTGGGGCAGCCGCACGCCGGGCCACCCGGAGTACGGCCACACCCCTGGTGTCGAGGCCACGACGGGCCCGCTGGGGCAGGGCTTCGGCAACGGCGTCGGCATGGCCATCGCCGAGCGGTTCCTGGCCGAGAAGTACAACCGCCCGGGTCACACGATCGTCGACCATTTCACGTACGCCATCGTCTCGGACGGCGACCTGGAGGAGGGTGTCGCGTCGGAGGCGGCCTCGCTGGCCGGGCACCTCGGCCTCGGCAAGATGATCTACCTGTACGATGACAACCACATCTCCATCGAGGGCAACACGTCCCTGGCATTCACGGAGGACGTGGGGCGCCGCTTCGAGGCATACGGCTGGCACGTGGAGCACGTGGAGGACGGCAATGACGTGGACGCCGTGGACGCGGCGATCGCCCGCTCCCGGAGCGTGACGGATCGTCCGTCGCTGATCCGCGTGCGCACCCACATCGGCTACGGCAGCCCGAAGCAGGACACGGGCTCCGCCCACGGCGAGCCGCTGGGCGCGGAGGCGCTCCGGGCCGCGAAGGAGAAGCTCGGCTGGCCGCAGGAGCCGACCTTTCTGGTGCCCGACGACGTGCGCGAGCACATGCGCACCGCCGTCGAGCGGGGCGAGGCGGCGAAGTCCGAATGGCGACGTCGCATGGACGCATACCGGGCGGAGTTTCCCGACGAGGCGGCCGAGCTGGACCGGGCCCTGAACGGGCAGCTCGCCGCCGGCTGGGATGCCGACCTCCCCGTCTTCCCCCTCGGCTCGAAGGCCATGGCCACCCGGGCCGCGTCCGGCAAGGCCATGAACGCCCTCGCGAAGACGGTCCCCACCCTCATCGGGGGGGCCGCGGACCTGGGGCCGTCCACGAAGACGAGCCTCGACGGATGCGGAGACTTCGGCGACGATCGGGCCGGACGCAACCTCCACTTCGGCGTTCGCGAACACGCCATGGGCGCGGCGGTCAACGGCATGGCGCTGCACGGCGGGATCATCCCGTATTCCGGGACGTTCCTGGTCTTCTCCGACTACATGCGCCCGTCCATCCGGCTGGCGGCGCTCTCGGGGCTGCACTCCATCTTCGTGTTCACGCACGACAGCATCGGACTGGGAGAGGACGGTCCGACGCATCAGCCGGTCGAGCACGTGATGAGCCTGCGGCTGATCCCGGACCTGACGGTGGTGCGACCCGCCGACCCGAACGAGGCGGTCGCCGCGTGGGCCGTCGCGATTCGCAGGAAGGGCCCCGTCGCCCTCGTCCTCAGCCGACAGGGGCTGCCGGTGCTGGATCCGCAGGCCTCGGACATCCGCACGGGCGTCTCCCGTGGCGCGTACGTCGTCTCGGACCCCGGGGAGGAGGTGCCCGACGTCGTCCTGATCGGCACCGGCTCGGAGGTGCATCTCGTGGTGGAGGCCGCCGCCCGGCTCCGGGAGGAGGGCGTCGCTGCGCGCGCCGTGTCCATGCCGTCGTGGGAGCTGTTCGCCGAGCAGGAGCAGACGTACCGGGACGAGGTCCTGGTTCCCGGCGTCCCGCGCCTGTCCGTCGAAGCCGGCCGCTCGCTGGGCTGGCAGCGATGGGTCGGGGACGATGGGGCGATCATCGGCGTCGACCGCTTCGGTGCGTCCGCGCCCGGCCCCGAGGTCATGGAGCATCTCGGCTTCACGGTGGACCACGTCGTCCGCCGTGCCCGCGCGCTGCTGGAGGGCCGCGCCGGGGATGGCTGAGCCGCGCTGCGGCAGCGAGGCGTTCGGCGGCCCGGGCATCGAGCCCCGCTGGACGCACGGGGGAAAGGACGGGGTGGGCACTGCCTACGCCGCCGCGTGCCGGGTCTGGTTCACCCTGTGGAACGGCGCCCTGACCGAGGTCTACTACCCGCGCGTCGACCGGCCCCAGACGCGCGACCTGCAGCTTCTGGTGACCGACGGCTCGACGTTCTTCCACGAGGAGAAGCGGGATCTCCTGTCCACGACCGATCCCCTCGACGGCCACGCCCTCGGCTACGCCATCCTCAGCGAGGACCCCGCGGGCCGCTACCGCATCCGCAAGGAGGTCATCACCGCGCCCCACGCACCGTGCGTCCTGCAGCACGTGCGCCTCGAGGGTGACGACGCCGCGTTCCTGGATCGGCTCCGTCTCTACGTCCTGTGCGCCCCCCACCTCGCGGTCGGCGGCTGGAACAACGACGCCCGCGTCGTCGAGGTGGCGGGCCGCCGCATTCTCGCCGCGAGCCGGGACGGGACCTGGCTCGCCCTGGCAGCGACGCGTCCGTTCACGCGGCTGTCCTGCGGTTTCGTGGGCGCCAGCGACGGCTGGACGGACCTCCACGAGGACTTCACGCTCGACTGGGAGTTCGAATGCGCCATGGACGGCAACGTGGCGCTGACCGGCGAGGTCGCCGGACCCGCTGCCGACCCGTTCACGGTGGGGCTCGCGTTCGGCGAGTCGCTGGAGAGCGCGGCGACGACGCTGTTCCAGAGCCTGTCCGTTCCCTTCGACAGGCAGCGGCGGGCGTTCATGGCCACCTGGTCCCGACACGAGGACGAGGTCCGGCCGCTGCACGGACGGACGGGCGACGGGGGCCGCGTCTACCGTCGCTCCCACTCGCTGCTGCTGGCCCACGAGGACAAGACGTTTCCGGGCGCGCTCATCGCCTCCCTTTCCATCCCGTGGGGGGAGGTGCACGGGGAGGATGACCAGGGCGGGTACCACCTGGTGTGGACGCGGGACCTGGTGAACAGCGCGGGCGGATTGCTGGCGGCCGATCACGCCGACACCGCGCGCCGCGCTCTCGTCTACCTGGCGGTCGCCCAGCACGCCGACGGCGGCTTCCCCCAGAACTTCTGGCTCGATGGGCGGTCCTACTGGCAGGGCGTACAACTCGACGAGGTCGCCTTCCCCATCCTCCTCTCCTGGCGCATCGAGGCCATGGGCGCGCTGCTGGACTTCGATCCGTGGCCGATGGTCCGCTCCGCGGCGTCCTTCCTCGTCCGCAACGCGCCGGTCACCGAGCAGGAGCGGTGGGAGGAGGCGTCCGGGTACTCGCCCTCCACGCTGGCCGCCACGGCAGCGGCCCTGGTGTGCGCCGGAGACATGGCCCGCCGGCGGGGAGAACCGGGAGCGGCGGACTACCTCGAGGAGTTCGCCGACTTCATCGAGTGCCACGTCGAGTCCTGGACCGTCACGACCCGGGGGACGCTCCTGCACGGCGTCCCCCGCCATTACGTGCGGATCGCGCCTGTCGACCCGAACGATCCGAGCGCGGAAGCGGACCCGGACGGGGCGACGCTCCGCATCGCGAACCGGCCGCCGGGCGCCCGCACGGACTTCCCGGCCCGGGACGTGGTCGACGCCGGGTTCCTGGAGCTGGTACGGTACGGCCTGCGCGCACCGGACACCGCACTCATGGAGGACTCCCTCGCCGTCGTGGACGCCGTCCTGCGGGTCGAGACGCCCGCCGGGCCCGTCTGGCGGCGCTACAACCACGACGGCTACGGGCAGCGGGACGACGGCGGCGCGTACGACCGCTGGGGCGTCGGCCGCGCGTGGCCACTCCTCACCGGCGAGCGGGGTCACTACGAAGTCGCGGCCGGGCGCGACGCGCATCCCTACCTGCACACCCTCGAGCGCCTCGCGACGCGCACGGGCATGCTGACGGAGCAGGTGTGGGACGGACCGGACCGCCCCGACGTCCACATGTACCTCGGCGCCCCGACCGGCGCAGCGATGCCGCTGATGTGGGCCCACGCCGAGTACGTCAAGCTGCTCCGTTCGGTGTCCGACGGCGCCGTGTTCGACCGGATCCCGCTGGTCGCGGACCGCTATCTCGGAGAGCGCGAGGCGTGCCGGCGGCTGGAGGTCTGGACGACCGGCCGACGCCCCCGAAGCATGAGGCGCGACGCGGCTCTGAGGATCCAGGCCGCGGCTCCGTTCCGGCTCCGCTGGACGGCCGACGAATGGAGTGAACACATCGACACGCCGTCCCGGGACACGGGCCTGGGCGTGCACTACGCCGACCTCCGGCCCCGAGCGGGTCAGCGCACGCCGTTCCGGTTCACGTTCTTCTGGACCGACGCCGGCAGGTGGGAGGGACGGGACTTCGCCGTGGAAATTGACGAAGACGCAGACTGAAGGAGGCACACCGTGCAGCTCGGAATGATCGGACTCGGGAAGATGGGCGCGAACATGTCGGAGCGCCTCCTCCGCGGAGGCCACGACGTGGTGGGATGGGACCGGAGCCCGGACGCCGTCGAGCGCGTTCAGAGCGCCGGCGCCCGGGGCGCCGGATCGCTGCAGGAGCTCGTGCAGGCGCTGGAGCCGCCCCGCTCCGTGTGGATCATGGTTCCCGCCGGCGAACCGGTCGACGCGACAATCGCGGCGCTGCGCCCGCTGCTCGAGGCGGGAGACGTCGTCATCGACGGCGGCAACTCCTTCTACAAGGACACCGTCCGCCGCGCCCGCACGGTCCACGAGGACGGGCTCCACTACGTGGACGTCGGCACGAGCGGCGGCGTGTGGGGGCTGCAGGAAGGCTACAGCATGATGGTGGGAGGCGACGCCGACGTGGTCGAGCGCCTGCGGCCCATCCTCGAGACACTCGCCCCCGCGGCGGACCGCGGCTGGGGCCGCATGGGACCCGTGGGCTCGGGCCATTTCGTGAAGATGGTCCACAACGGCATCGAGTACGGCATGATGGAGGCATACGCCGAGGGCTTCGCCGTGATGGCAGCGAAGCAGGAATTCGAGCTGGATCTGGCGCAGGTCGCGGAAGTATGGCGATTCGGCAGCGTCGTCCGGTCGTGGCTTCTCGATCTGACGGCGGAGGGGCTGCGGAAGAACCCGGGACTCGACGGGATCGCCCCCTGGGTCGCGGATTCGGGGGAGGGCCGATGGACGGTGGCGGAGGCCATCGACCTGGACGTGCCGGCGCCCGTCATCACGCTGGCGCTTCAGGAGCGGCTCCGCTCCCGCGTCGAGAACTCCTTCGCCGACCGGCTGCTCGCCGTCATGCGCAACGAGTTCGGCGGCCACGCCGTGCGCGCGGAGCAGGGCTGATGGACCGGGCACCGCTGCCCCCGGCGACCCCCGCCGAGGAGCGCGTGATGCCGCGGGAGCCCGTGGAGCCCCACCTCTTCGTCATCCTCGGCGCGACGGGCGACCTCACCGGCCGCAAGCTGCTCCCGGCCGTGGCCAGTCTGATCCTGCGGGGGGCGCTGCACGAGCGCTCCGTCATCCTCGGTGCGGCCCTGGGCACGGAGCCCACCGAGTCCGGGTACCGGGCCTGGGCGCACGACGCCCTGCGGGAGAAGGGCCTCGACCACGACCTCACGGCCTGGTGCGACGACTGCCTTCACTACCAGCCACTCGGTGACGGCGGCGAGGCCGACTACCGCGCCCTCGCGGAGCGTGTGCGACAGGTGGAGGAGGAGCACGACCTGCCCGGCAACCGCATCTTCTACCTGGCCCTCCCGCCGTCGGCGTTCCCGTCCGCCATCGACTGCCTCGGGGAGGCCGGCCTGAACAAGGGCCCCGGCTGGACGCGCATCGTCATCGAGAAGCCCTTCGGCCGGGACCTCGAGAGCGCCCGGGAGCTGAACCGCCGCGTCCACCGCTGGTTCGACGAGTCGCAGATCTACCGGATCGATCACTACCTGGGGAAGGAGACCGTCCGCAACCTGCTGGTCTTCCGCTTCGCCAACCCCATCTTCGAATCCCTGTGGAACCGAGACCGGGTCGAGAGCGTGCACGTCACCGTGGCCGAGTCCCTCGGCATCGAGCACCGGGCCGGCTACTACGACCGCGCCGGCGTTCTGCGGGACATGGTGCAGAATCACCTGACACAGCTCCTGTCCCTCGTCGCCATGGAAATCCCGGCGACCTTCGACGCCGAGTCCATCCGTGCCGAGAAGATCAAGGTGCTCCGCACGATCCGGCCGCTCGACCCCTCTCAGCTCGTCTTCGGGCAGTACGCCGCGGGGCAGGTCGCCGGCGCCACGGTGCCCGCCTACGTCGACGAGGAGGCCGTCCCCGACGACTCCCGCACTCCGACCTTCGTCGCCCTGCGCCTGTCCGTTCCGAACTGGCGCTGGCAGGGCGTACCGTTCTACCTCCGCACCGGCAAGCGCCTGGAGCGCCGCCTCACGCGCATCGTCGTGAACTTTCGCCGCCCACCCCTCGCCCTGTTCGACAGCTTCTCCGCCTGCGACGTGCGCAACAACTCCCTCGCCATCACCCTCCAGCCGGACGAGGGCTTCGCCATCGGCTTCGAGGTGAAGCAGCCCGGCGAGGACATCGAGCTGGCCAGTGAGAAGCTGGAGTTCCGCTACGCCGACGCATTCGGAGAGCTGCCCGAGGCGTACGAGACGCTGCTCTACGACGTCGCCACGGGGGACCAGACGCTGTTCGTCCACGCCGAGGAGGCCGAGGCCTCGTGGCGGCTCTACGAGCCGATCCTCGACCGGCACGAGGACGTCCATCCCTACGCCGCCGGAAGCTGGGGTCCGCCCGAAGCGGACCGGCTCCTCGTCGACGACGACTGCTGGCCGGAGTCGTGACCGGAACCGGCGCTTCCGGGCAGGAGGCCGGCGCTTCCGGTCACGGGGCGCCGGTGCGCCAGCGCGTCCACGTCCTGCCGGATGCCGCAGCGGCGGCCCACGCCGCGGCGGTGCACGTGGTCGAGATCGTTCGGGGCGACGTCGCCCGCAGCGGCCGCTGCCACATCGCACTCTCCGGCGGCTCCACGCCGCGCCCCCTCTTCCACCTCCTCGCCCGGCACCCGGGCGATCCGATCCCGTGGCAGGCGCTGCACGTCTGGTGGGCCGACGAGCGCTGTGTCCCCCCCGACGACGCCGCCAGCAACTACCTGCTCGCCCACGACGCGCTGCTGCGCCACGTCCCGCTCCCTCCCGGCCACATCCACCGCGTCCGTGGCGAGCTGCCGGGGGACGAGGCGGCCGCGATGTACGGCGCCGAGCTGGCGGACGCGTTCAGGGCGCCCTCCCCTGGAGAGCTGCCCCGTGGCAACGCGGCCCTCGACCTCGTCCTCCTCGGGCTCGGAGAAGACGGCCACACGGCCTCCCTCTTTCCCGGCTCGGAGGCGCTCGGCGCCACCGGCTGGGCGGCGCCCGCGCGGGCGCCCGAGGGGGTCCGGCCTCCGGAGCGCGTAACCCTCACGGTGCCCGCGCTGAACGCGTCACGCCGTGCGCTGTTCCTCGTGACGGGCAGCGAGAAGGCGCGGGCGGTGCGGCGGGCGCGTGTCGAGGGCGACGTCCCGGCGGCGCGCATCGCCGCCCGGGACGACGTCGTGTGGATCCTCGACGCCGCAGCCGCGGCTGCGCTGGACGGCCCGCCCGGGGAGGAAGGCGATGGAGATGGATGGGCGCGACAGGACTCGAACCTGTGACCTTCTGGGTGTAAACCAGACGCTCTGACCAGCTGAGCTACGCGCCCCTTGTGTCCGCGCGCGGCGGACGACTTCGCTACAGGATGATGCCCAGCGGGATCAGCACGACGTAGCCGAGCACGAGGAGCAGCGGCGCGGCCACCGTCGAGCCGTTGGCGACGAAGACGAAGCCCGCGACGATCGACGCCACGCCGGCGAGGATCAGGATCGCGTTGATCCTGGAGAAGCGGAGCGACGAGTCCGGGCCCGCCGCCGTTCGAGTCGATTTCGGCATGGGGAAAAGGTGGCGGGACAGGCTGGGACGGTCAAGACGGCGGCAGGTCCGGCGGCAGGTCCGGCGGCGGGTCCGGCGGCGGGTCTTCCTCCCCGAGCCAGTACGCGGGCCGATCGGGCAGCTCGGTTGCGCGCAGGTCCGCCATCTTCGCCCGATTCAGGCGCCGACGCCGGAACCAGAGCAGGACCAGGACCAGGGCGGCGAAGGCCCAGAACACCACCGCCTGGGACAGGAAGAGGGCCCAGCCGTAGCGGCGCCGGACGTAGCGGGTCCAGTCCTCCTCGAGCTGGCCGGTCGTGACGCCGTAGGTCGCCCGCAGGGCGCTCTCCATGTCGCCGTTCGCGCGCCAGCGCGCCAGGAACTCCCGCAGCCCCGCTTCCCCGCTCTCCTGCACGAGGTAGTTCACGGCGGTCGCCGACAGCAGATAGGCGAGGCGTGCCCGTGCGGCGCCGGGGGGAAATCCGAGCCGCAGCGAGTCGAGGGGCGGCGCCCGGTGCAGCGCGAAGGCGAGCCGGATCTGCCAGGCGGAGGCGAGGTCGAGCTGCCCCGCAGCGAGCTGCGCGTACCCCTCGTCGAACCAGCGCGGCACCAGCGTGCCCCGCAGCCAGCGGTGGAGCCCCGCGTGGGCGAGCTCGTGGCGAAGCGTCGTGGCCAGAGCGGCGACGTCGCCCCGCTCGGACACGTAGCCGGGGAGCACGATGGTCCGGGCCTCGGGCATGGCCACGCCGCCGGCCCACTCCGGCGCCATCCCCCCGGTGAGGGAGTCGAAACGTGCGGGGTCGGGTGCGAGGAAGACGAGAAACGGAGGTCCGCCGAGCGAGTCGGCGGGAATCCCGGGAAGCGGGCCGAACCTGCCGGCGACGTCCGCGAGCCGGGCGGCAAGGGCTTCGTTGGACGCCCAGTAGACGATGCGGGCCGGCGGCGACGTCGCCACCGGGAGCGCCCGGGGCGTCTGCCCGTGCGCGGCGCCGGCCGCGGCGCTCAGCGACAGCAGCGCCGACGCGGTGAGGCGCGCTAGTCGGGCCACTCGGTCAGCGGGATCGCCGCAGCGTCCTCTGCCTCCAGCAGGCGATCCGCCCGCAGGACGACCACGAGCTCCGCGTCTCCGACGTCGGCCACGGCCTGGACGTGCTCGGGCACGAACGTCCGGACGTAGCCCGGCAGCGGGCGGACCGCCGACTGCGGGATCTCCACGACGTCGCTCACCGCGTCCACGAGGAGACCCAGCGGTCGGTCGAAGACGAGGACGCGCACGACGCGCGTGGACGCCGTGGGCTGCGCCGGCTCCCGCCCCAGCGCTCTGCGCAGGTCCAGGACGGGCAGGACCGACGAGCGGATGCGCGCGCCGCCGTCCGGCCCGCGCGCGTCGTCCGCCGGCGCGTACGCGGCGACCTCGCGCACCTCGCTGGCGTCGACGGCGCAGCGCAGGTCGGCCGCCCGCAGCAGCACGAGGCGCCGCGGGGCATCCGAACGACCGGACACGGCGCCCGGGCCGTCGCCGTCACGGCGCATCGGCGGCCTCGAGGCTGCGCCGCGCGGGCGTGCTGTCAGGGTTGAGCTCCAGCGCCCGCTGCCAGCACCGGACCGCCTCCTCGTTCTCCGATCGGCGGTAGTACAGGTTGCCCAGGCGGACGTACACGTCGTCCCCCAGCCGGGGCGCCAGCTGGATAGCCCGGCGGTAGTGGCCCAGCGCGTCGTCGTTGCGGCCCCGGCTGTAAGCCAGGTCGCCGAGGTTCTTGTGCGGCTGCGGAAGCGTGGGGTCGGCCTCGGCGGCGCGGCGGTTCAGGCGCTCGGCGTCTTCGACGTCGCCCTTACGCTCCGCGATGGCGGCGCCGAGAACGAGGAGCGGAGCGCACTCGGGATGCACGGTGAGCCCGTCGTTGATGAGGGAACGGGCATCCTCGAGGCGCCGCTGCAGGGCCGCGCTGAGGGCGCGCAGGTGGAAGTACAGCGGCCCCGGCTCCCGGCCATCCAGTCGGCGCCGGTACTCCGCAAGCGCCGCTTCCCCGCTGTTCGCGTCGCCGCCTTCCACCAGGACGGCAGCGCGGACGAGGGCGGAGCGCGGCGAGCCGGCACCGTCCGCGTCCGCCTGATCGAGGGCCAGGAGCGCCTCGCCCGGACGGCTCAGCCGCAGGAGGGCGACGGCCATGTCATGGAACGCCTCCCGGTACGGTCCCACCGCGTCGATGAGCTCCTTCAGCCGGCGGACGGCCTCCAGGCGCTTCCCTTCGTGAAGGGCGATGAGGGCGAGGTGGAAGCGACCGTCGGCGTCGTCCTCGGCCAGCTCCAGCACGTGCTCGTACTCTCTCCGGGCCTCCCCGTACATGCCACTGTGGTAGAAGGCGCGCCCCAGGTTCGCGTGCTCCGCCACACGGGCCTCCGGCGACCGGGGCGCCCCCCGCTCGCCCCGGCGGCCGACCTGGTGCGCGATGCCGGCCTGAAGGAGGCCGTAGACGGCCTTGCCGACTTCGAACTCGCCGAGGCCGGTTCCGTCCACCACGTCGTGGAGCGAAGCCGTTCCGTCCAGCAGCGGCGCCACCCGGCGCTGTTCGGCGGTGAGGGCTTGGCCGGCCTGCCCGACGCGCGTTGCGTCCGCCGCGAAGACCAGGTCGAGGGACGGGATCTTCTTCTCGATGACGCTCCACTCGTCGACCCGGCGTGCACCCTCCAGGAGCAGCGATTCCGGGTTGATGGAGACGAGGATGTCCGCGTCCTCCGGCTGGCGCTCGGCTTCGAAGAAGAAGCTGCCGCGGGACCAGGTGAAGAGGTAGTAGACGGTCTCCTCGATCTGGTGGCGGACGTGGCGCTCGAGCTCCTCGCGTGAGATGTGTCCGCCCTCCACGAGGAGCTGCCCGATGCGACGGTCGGGCCGGCGGGTCTGCTCGTCCAGGACGCGCCGGCGTTCCTCCTCCTTGATGCGACCCGTCCGCACGAGGATGTCGCCCAGGCGGTCGCGGCGGTTCACGATGTGCGCGAAGGTCACGCGGCCGTTCTGGAAGAAGATCTGACCGAAATTCGCCCGATCGGTGACCGAGAGGCACCCGGTCTTGCCGCCGAGCGCAAGGAGCTGGCAGATGTCGGCCAGGCTCGCTTCCCGCAGACTCCCGCGGATGGCCATGCCTACGAAAGCTCCTCGATGAGGAGGTCGTGGAGGTAGGGCCAGTCCACCGTGACCTTCTCCCGACTGAGGAACCAGGGGTCGACAGCCGCTGCGGCCGCGGCCAGGCTGCCGTCCTCGACGGCGTCCTCGATCTCGACGACCAGGCCGCTGGCCAGCCGCGTGCGCAGACGATCCTCGATCCCGGTCAGCTCCGCCGGCGCACGGCTGGACGAGAAGCCGAGCTGCACCCCGGACCGGTGGAGCACGTCGAAGATGTGGAAGAGCTCCTCCTGGGCGCGTTCCGTCTCTGCCAGATGGTCCACCCCCGCGACGAACAGCGCGCCGACGCGCTGGAAGCGCTGCCGCCAGCTCTCCGCCCGGTTGTGCTCGAGCGCCCGGATGAGTCCGGTCGAGAAGGCAGGCGCGTCGATGAACGCGACCCGGCGCTCGCCGTGCAGGCGGCGCATCCGCCGCCCCGTGGCCGCGAGGAGCTCGGCGCCACGCGCCTCGTCGGCGGAGTGGATGAAGAACGGGTTGTACCGCTCACCCGGCCGCTCCGCGACGGCGAAGGCGACGCGCAGGGGAAACGACTCGGGGTCGAGCCCGAGCTCCTCCAGCTCCGGGCCCTCCGGCGGCTCGGGAAACGGCATGACCCGCTCCCGAACGTCGCCGAGGAGAGCCGACGCCTCCTCGACCCGGTCGGGGTCCCGCAGGACCTCGGCCCTGCCACGCTCCGGTGCTTCGGGATCCAGAGCAGCGATCTCGCCGTCGATCTCGCGGAGACGGTCCACGTCCGCCTCGAACGCCCGCAGCGCGCTCTCGACGGCGTCGACGTCGGGGTCTTCGGCCAGGAGCTGCTCCAGTCGGCGCGTCCGGTACCCCTCGCCGTCCCACTGGGCGACGGCGGCGGCGAGCTGGCGCGCCGCCGGGCTCGGCGTGACCACTTCCTCGAGGGCGCCGGTGATGTCGGTGACGAAGGCGCCGAACTCGTCGTCGTCCGACGCGCCGGCCCTGGCAGCCGAATCGCGGGCCGGTCCGATCAGCGTCATCACCTCCCCCGCCTCGATCCGGCGGCCCTCCAGCTCCTGTACCGCGAAAATCCGGTTCAGCGCCCCGTGCAGCTCCCGGACGTTCGTGAACGACAGCCGGGCGACGGCTTCCGGGACTCCCTCCACGAGGCCCTGTCCCACCGACTCCGCCTTGCGGAGGATGATGGCGACTCGGGTCTCGTAGTCGGGCGCCCCGATGTCCACGATCAGCCCTCCGGAGAAGCGCGAGACGAGCCGGTCGTCGAGGGCGTCGATCTCCTGCGGTGGACGGTCGCTGGCGAGGACGACCTGTCCGCCACGGGCGGACAGCGCGTCCCACGCCCGCATCAGCTCCTCCTGCGTCCGGTGTCGCCCGGCGAGGAACTGGACGTCGTCCAGGATCAGCAGTCCGATGCCGGCGAGTCGGGATCGGAAGGCGTCCCGGTGCCCCGCCTCCACGGCCTGGGTCACGTCGTCCATGAACTGCTCGAGCGTCGAGTACTCCACGCTCAGGTCCGGGTGCACGCGGGACACGAGGTGCCCCACGGCCGTCACCAGGTGGGTCTTTCCCAGGCCCGAGGCGCTGTAGATGAAGAGCGGGTTGTAGGAAGAGCCGGGCGACTCTGCCACGCGCCGTGCCGCGGCCGCCGCAAGCCGGTTCGCCGTTCCCACCACGAAGGTCTCGAAGGTGAACCGCGGGTCGAGCGCGGACGGGCTCACCGGCGTCCTCCCGTGGCGGGATCCGAGCCGCGGCGGACGCGCCCGATCACGTCCCCGTCCCTTCGTCCGCGGCGTCGTGCGGCCGCGAGAAAACCCGATGCACGCCCGCCTCCAGATCCCGCTCGAACGAAGCGGCATCCGTCGTGACCCCGGCACTCCGGAAGACGGCCAGCTTCTGGACGGTATCCTCGAACATCTCGAAGAAGAGGCGCGCCAGGCCGAGGGACGAGTCCTGGTCGAAGATCGCGACCAGGATCAGCGGGCGGGGTGGCACGTCGAGGGACGCGATGAAGAGCTGCTTCTGCCGCCCGGCGTGGTACGTCTGCCTCCAGCGGGGCCGCCCGGCCACCTGCGCCAGTGCCCCCGCCGCCGCGTTCGCGGCCGCCGCCAGGGACGCGACATTGATGACTTCCAGGCGCCGGCTGAACCCGTGCTGAGCGACCACCTGGCCGCTGCTGCTGATGAGCAGCGCCACACGCACGCGGCTCTGCCGGACGAACTCTTCGACCGGCCCCCGGACGGCTTCGACCAGAGCGGGGAGGTCCGCTTCCCTCACGCCAGCATCTCCGCCGAGCTGCGGGCGCGGATGCGGATGAGCCCGATCTGGGCGTCCCGGTCAGCCAGCGCGACCACCGCGACCTCCCCTGAGGCCGCCGCCACGAGGTGCCCGTTCTCCGACTCGAGCTGAAGGCACTGCACGTTGCCGTAGCCGGGGGCCCGGACGGCCCGCTCCGCGCGACGCAGCAGCGACGACGCCAGCGCGGCGACGGCGATGTCGTCCACGCCCGTCTGGACCTCGCTCACCACCGGCACGCCGGCCTCCAGGTCCACCACCATCGCGGCCCGCACGCCCGGAATCCGGCTCAGCTCCTCGATGCTCGCAGAGTACGACGCGCTCATGCGGTCCCCCCGATGAACTCCCGTCCGATCTCGACGGCCCGCGCGGCCGTGCGTACCACCCACCCCGTCGGCGCCTCCGGCGCCGCCACGACCACGACCGCGTAGCCGTCGCCCATCGCGGCCACGTGCACCATCGCGCTGTCCGCCTCCAGCGTGAGCCCCTGCCACGCTCCCATCCCCAGGTGCATCGCCGTCCGCAGCGCCTCCTCCACCGCCGGGCCCATGGCCGCGCCGAACATCTCCGCCGCCATTCCGCTGCCGTCCAGCCGCCCACCCACGACGAGGCCCTGCTCGTCCAGGATGACCGCCCCCCGAAACATCCCGTCGCCCAGGGCGTCGAAGATGTGGCCCGGATCCAGCGGCATGGCCGTCCCCGCACCGCCTCCGGCGCCTTCGACACTGCCTCCCGCCGCCCCCGCACCACCTCCGGCGCCCTCCGCGCTGCCTTCGGCGGCTTCCGCACTGCCTCCGGCGGTTCCCGTCGCGCCGGTGGGCCCCGCCTCGGCCTGCCACTCGGCGAGAAGCTCCTGCGCGGCGGATACCGTCGGGTCCGCCGGGCGCAGCCGCCCCGCCGTGCGCAGGTGTCGCTCCGCAGAGGCCAGGTCGCCGCGCTCGAGGGAGAAGAAGCCGAGGCCGCGATGAGCCTCGAAGTTCCCGTCGTCCAGACGCAGCACGACGGTCCACTCGTCGGCAGCCGAGGACCGGTCTCCCATCTCCAGGTAGAGGCGGCCCAGGAGCGCGTGGCCGCCGACGTGTTCCGGATGACGGTCCAGCCCGCGCAGGCACACTCGGAGCGCGGCATCCCGTCGACCCTGCCGGCGATAGGCGTCGGCCAGGGGGACGAAGGAGAGGGCGCCGGGGTCGTGCGCGACCTCCTCACTCCATTTCTGCACTTCGGCAGCGCTCGGCTGTCGGCTCATGTCGGCGGCCTTCCCTTCCCCTCTCCGAGGATCTCGACGAGCGCCCGCACCGCCGCGAGGCCCCGCTGCACGCGGTCGCGCTCGACGCTCGCCGGCGCGATCTCCATGTACGATGACCATGCCTGCTCGGCCCGGCCGAAGTCGCCCGTGCTGACGGCCGCCAGCCCGAGGTGCCGGTGTGCGGCCGGCAGCAGCGGCGCGAGGGCGACGGCCCGGGCGAACGCATCGGCTGCTTCGCCGGCCCGTCCCTGCGCCGCCCGGGCGCGGCCCACCAGCAGCGCCACGTCGGCGCGTTCGGGGCTCGAAGCCTCGAGCTCCGCCACGACGGCCTCCGCCTGATCGGCCAGACCGGCGGCCAGGAGCGACTCCGCCCGGACCAGCCGCGCCCGGAGCTCCCGCTCCGGCAGCACGTCCGCCGCGCTCCGAACGCGCACGATGCCCTGGTCCGCGAGCCCGTGGACGACGCGGGCCACTTCGAGCGTGCTGCGCTTCAGAGACCCGGCGATGTCCGCGAGGCTGCGGCGCCCGTCCACAGCCGCCAGCACCTCCCACTCCCGGGTCCCCAGCGCCAGCGGCGCAGTCCCCGCCTCAGGCCCGGCGACGAGAACCGGGATCGCGTCCGGATCCGGTACGTCCCCGTCGCCGCGGCGCGTCTCGTCCAGCCGACGCGCGCCCTCGATGAGCACCGTCTCCACCCGGAGGCGGACCGGGATCCCACTGCGGAACACGTCCTCCCGCTCTTCGAAGCGGAAGTGCCCCTGCCCCCAGTTCATCATGGCGCAGACGTTCTCCTCCAGCTGCAGTCGGAGCTGGCTCCGGAGCTCCTCCTCCGTCGTGCTGCCCATCTCGAGCAGCAGCTCGCTCAGCCGGCGATCGGGGCTCCGGCGCTGGAGGTCCAGCGCTCGCGTCAACTCGCCCTCCGTGAGCTTGCCGGCCCGGAGCAGGCGCTGGCCCAGCAGGAGTCGCGACCGGCGACGTCGCCCGAAGACGATCTCGCCCACGTCCATGTGGATGGCGCCCTCGTCGTTCTCGTGTCCCGAGCGGACCGTAAGGATCCCGGTCTTTCGGGACAGCTCGAGGAGCTGCAGCACGTCGTGCAGCCCCAGCTCCTGGAGTGGACCTTCGATGGCCATGTCCGCTCCTCAATCGCGGGCGAGTCGATCCGCCCCGGCCCGTGCGGGGGCGTGGGACGGATCCATGTGCAGCGCCCGCCGGTATGCGACCGCCGCCGCCTCCACTTCTCCGCTCTCCTCGAGCACCCGGCCGAGGCTCGCGAGCGCGTCGGGCTGCGCCGGAGAACCGCCGAGCAGGTCGACGAGCACGCCCCGCGCCCGGTCCAGCCGCCCCCGTGCGCGCTCGACCTCCGCCAGCGCGAGTGCAGCCTCGGCGTAGCCCGGGAGCAGGTCCAGCGCCGCCGCCAGCGCCGCCGCCGCCTCGTCCGCACGCGCCGCGGCCGCCAGCAGACGGCCCAGCTCCAGATGCGCGGCGGCGCCGCCGGGATCGAGGGCCACCGCCCGCCGGAACGCCCACTCGGCGGAGTCCCCGTCGCCCGCCGCGGCGTGGGCCCTGCCGAGATCCGTAAGCACCATCGCGTCGTCGGGCGCGAGCTCCGCCGCCCGCTCCATCCTCGCCGCCGCGCCGTGGGCCTCGCCCCGCGCCAGCGCCGCCACGCCGAGAAGCCGGTGGGCCTCCGCGGACGCGGGCGCAAGCTCCACGAGGCGAGCGCCGACCTGGTCGGCGCGGGTGGGATGCCCTGTGCGCAGCGCCGCCCATCCGCACCCCAGCAGGGCGCTTCGCAGCCGACGCGGCGGAACGAGCCCCAGCTCCGCCGCCTCCAGCACGCGCTCGTACTCCTCCAGCGCCTCCGCCGGTACACCATCGGCCAGGAACGCCTCGGCCAGGAGGAGCCGCGCGGCGGAGTCGTCCGGCGCGGCGTCCAGCGCCTGCCGGGCCAGCACCGCAGCCCTACGCGGCTGCCCACGCGCGGAGAGCGTGCCGCCCGCGCTCCACCGCCGCCTCAGCGGCGGCGGCCGGCGCCCCTGGATCCGGGAGCTCGTCTCCAACGCGCGCCGACTGCGCTCGCGCCCGCGCCGTCGACCGGGGCCCACACATCCTCCGTCGACGGAAGCGTCCACCGCTCGAGCCCGGGATCGAGCAGGAGCCTGAACGCGACGGGCGCCAGCCGGGGATCCAGCTCGAGAGCGCGGGCGTTCTCTCGCGCCGCCTCCTCGTAGTCGCCCATACGGGCATGGGCCAGGGCGAAGACGCAGCGCGCGTCGGCGCGATCCGGCGCCAGCTCCACCGCCCGCGCCAGCGCGTGGCGTGCCTCTTCCGTCTCGCCCGCGTCCAGGAGCGCGGACCCGAGCACCGCCCAGCCGGATGCCGAGGTCGGGTCCGCGTCGATGGCCCTCCGACTCGCGTTCACCGCGTCCCGCAGCCGTCCGGCCCTCGTCTCCATCAGCGCCAGGTTGCTCCACGCCTCGGCGCTCACGTCCGATCCCGCGATGGCCTCCCGGAACGCGTTCGACGCCCCGTCCGGATCCCCGATCTCGTGCAGCAGCACGGCCAGGTTGTTCCAGGCCGCGGCGCAGTCACTGTCGAGCTCGATCGCCCGCAGGTAGGCCGCCTCGGCCCCCGTCCGGTCCCCCAGGAGGTGCGCGGCCACGCCTCGCTCGTTCGCCAGCTTCGCGCTGCGCGGGTCGACGGCGGCCAGCTCCTCGTACAGGGCCGCGGCCGCCGCCGTCCGGCCGGCCACGAGAAGCAGCTCCGCCTGCGCCTCGCGCACCGCCGTCGGCTCCTCCGCCCGCGCCTCCGCCAGCCCGAGCTCCCGCTCCGCCTCGTCGAACAGCCCCCGCGCCCGCAACGAGCGTCCGAGCTCGAGATGCGCCGGCGACGCCTGCACGCCTTCGATGTCCTCGAGGACCAGGGGCACGTCCGTGGCGACGTCGGCACCGGCCGCGCGTCCACTCCCGCCACCCTCTCCCGCCAGCCGCGCCCGTGCGGCCGTGAGGGCCGGGTCCAGCGCGACGGCCCGGGCCAGCGCCCTCCGGGCTTCGTCCGGCTTGCCCGTCACGGCCAGCGCGTCGGCGAGGTGGAGATGGGCGACGGCGTCGTCCGGGTTCGCTGCGACCACCCGCTGTAGCTCCTCCACCGCGCCCGCCGCGTCCCCCTGATTCCGCAGCGCCCGTGCGATGAGCATCCGCAGAGACGCGTCCTCGGGGAACTCGGCGGCCAGCGACCACAGCTCGGTGGCCGCCGCCCCGGCGTCCCCCGTGCCGAGGTACGCCCGGGCGAGCCGGGCGCGGGCTTCACGGTCCCCGGGCGCGGCGCGGAGCCGTTCTCTCAGATCCGCGAGCACCGACTCGATGTAGCCCGTCCGGAAGTACGCGGTTTCGAGGTTCCGCCTCGCCGCGTCGAGTCCTGGATCGAGGCGGATTGCCTCCTCGAAGGTCTCGATGGCGTCCTCGACGAGCCCCTGCCGGAAGTACACGACGCCCAGGTTGTTGCGGGCGCACGCGTCGCCGGGCGGAATTCGCCGCGCGAGCGAGTGGAGGACCCGGAGATCGCGGCCGGATCGCGAGGAAGGCGCGGCCGCGACGTCGCCCGGACCGGGCGCAGGAGGCGCCGCCGAGGCGAGTGGGGAGGCCCATTCGGAGCGGAGGCGCGCTCGGTCGCCGGACGCTTCCGCAGCGAAGGTCTCGGGCTGCATCTCCCTTCCTGTGCAGGGTGTCGAGTGGGCGGGTTGAAGATACCCCGCGCGGCTCGGCGGGGTCAACAGCAGGTAGGGCCTGAGCGAAGGCCCGTCAGGCCGGATCTTCGGCCGGTCCCGACGTCTCCCGGGCCCACTTCGCTGCCTCCGCGAGGTCGGGCGGGAGACGGCTCTCGAAGCGGAGGGCCTCTCCGGTTCGGGGGTGCTCGAAGCGAAGCACCCAGGCGTGCAGGAACTGCCGGGAGACGCGCCGCTCGAGGTCCCGCGCCCAGACCTGATCCGGCCCGCTGATCCCCTTCGCCCCACCGCCGCCGTAGACCGGATCGCCGACGACCGGATGGCCAACGTGTGCGAGGTGCACGCGGATCTGGTGGGTGCGTCCCGTCTCCAGCCGCGCCGCGAGCAGGTCCGCGGCGCGCCACCGCTCCAGACGCCGGAAGCGGGTCACGGCGCGCCGACCTCCCTCCCGCACGCTCATCTTCTGACGATCCGAGCGCGAGCGGCCGATCGGCCCGCCCACCGTGCGTGTCTCCTCCTCGAGGTGCCCCCACGCGGCGACGAGGTAGACGCGCTTCACGTCCCGGCGCTTCAGGGCATCCGAGAGCGTCCGGTGCGCGGCGTCGTTCTTGGCGACGACGAGGAGCCCCGACGTGTCCTTGTCGAGCCGGTGCACGATGCCCGGGCGCAGGACCCCGCCGATGCCCGACAGGTCGTCGACGTGGTGGAGCAGCGCGTTCACCATCGTGCCGGTCCGGTGTCCCGGGGCGGGATGAACCACGAGCCCGGCGGGCTTGTCCACGACGAGCAGGTCCTCGTCCTCGTACACGATGGGAAGGGGGATCGCTTCGGGCTCCGCGCCGGACGGCTCGGGCGGCGGCAGTGTGACGACGACCGTGTCCCCCGCCGACGTCTTCTCGCTCTTGCGCGGCACGCGGTCGTTCAGGCGGACGTGCCCCTCACCGACGAGCTGCGCGATGCGGGCGCGGGAGAGATCCGGAATGGCTCCGGCGAGCCACCGGTCGAGGCGCTCGCCGGCGTCCTCCGGTGCTACGGTCAGGATCCGGCGATCGGAGGATTCAGGCGTCGACATCCGGCCCGGGCTCCTCCCGCCACAGCGAGAGGGCGAGCAGCACGGCGCCGACCGTGACCGCCACGTCGGCGATGTTGAAGACCGGCCAGCGCAGCGTGCCGATCCCGACGTCCACGAAGTCCACCACGCCGTGCACGGAGCGGATCCGGTCCGCCAGGTTGCCCAGCGCCCCGCCACAGATCAGCGCGATGGCACCGAGCCGGATGCGGTCTGCCGCGGGCGTGTACCAGTACATGGCCGCGAGGGCGCCGAGCGCCACGAGCGAGAGGACGAGGAAGATGCCCCTGCTGTACGGACCGAGGTGGATGCCGAAGGCGGCACCCGGATTGTAGATGTACGTCAGCCGTACGTAGGTGCCGACGACGTCCGTCTGCTGGTACAGGCTGAACGTGCGCTGGACGAGGACCTTCGTGACGAAGTCCGCCGCCACCACGACGCCGACGATCGCGAGGAGGAGGACCCCCTTCCGCGCATTCCACGTTCCGCTGGCCTCACGCTGCGCCACAGTCGCTTCCGACACCTGGTTCGTTCCTTTCGGCGGCCGTCGCCGCGCCTCAGACCACCTGCAGACCGATGCGCACGGCCATGCCGTCCACCTCGACCTCCCGCACCGTACCGTACGATCCTTTTGCGACTTCCGTTCCGATCTCCATCCGCCGCGCCAGCACTTCCCCGGCGATGTAGTCCCTGTGCCGCTCCGCGGCGGCGCGGACGCCGTCGTCCCCCGCAATCGCGAGGGCGATCCGGTCCTGCACCTCGAACCCCGCATCACGGCGCAGACGCTGCACGCGGCTCACGATCTCCCGGGCGAGCCCCTCCAGCCGCAGCTCCTCGTCCAGCTCCGGATCGAGGGCGAGGGTATACCCCTCGTCCGTCTCGACGATCAGGTCGCCCCGTGCCTCCTGCCGGATCTCGACGTCCTCCGGCGACAGAACCACGGCTTCACCGTCCAGCTCGACCGTGATTGATTCGCCCTGCCGTGCCGCGGCCACCCGGTCCGACGGCAGCGCACGGATCGCCGCCGCCGCTTCCTTCATGCGCGGGCCGAGGCGCGGCCCGAGCGTGCGGAAGTTGGGGTGCGCCTGGAACGACACCAGGTCGGAGGCCGCCCCCAGGAACTCGACATCCTTCACGTTCAGCTCGTCCTTCAGGATGTCGAGCACCTCCGGCCGGAGCGCGCGCGCCCGCGGCGGGACGGCGAATACGCGCCGGAGCGGCTGCCGGACCCGGATGCGGGCCTGTTCTCGGGCCGCCCTTCCAAGGCGGGAGAGCACCCGCACGGCCTCCATCTCCGCCTCGAGCGCCTCGTCACGGGCGACGCCGCCAGATGCCGGGAACCCGGCTAGATGCACGCTGCGGCCGCCCGTCAGCGCACGATGCAGCCAGTCGGCGGTGAACGGCGTGACGGGCCCAAGCAGCCGCGCCGTCGTGGCGAGCACCCGGTGCAGCGTGCGGAACGCCGAGCGGGCGTCCGCCGCGTCGAGCGTCCCCCAGAAACGGTCGCGACCCCTGCGCACGTACCAGTTTGAGACGTCGTCGACGATGAAGTCGGCGACGGACCGGTACGCCCGCGTCACGTCGTACGCCTCGAGGTCCACGGTCACGGACGTCACGAGCCCGTCCAGTCGCGACAGGATCCAGCGGTCCAGCACCGGCAGCTCGTCTTCCGGCGGCGGCCCCTCGCTGGCCCCGTTCCCGTCGCCGTCTCCGTCGTCCGGCTCGAATCCTTCCAGATTCGCGTAGAGCGCAAAGAACCGGTACGTGTTCGACAGCGTGTCGAAGACGCGCCGCGCCGCCTCGCCCAGAGCGTCCGCGTCGAATCGCTTCGGCACCCACGGCTGGCTGGCCGTGATGAAGTACCAGCGGATGGCGTCGGCGCCGAACCGGCCCAGGGCGTCCCACGGATCGACCGCGTTGCCCCGGGACTTCGACATCTTCTGCCCGCTCGCGTCCAGCACCAGGTCGTTCACGATGACGTTCCGGTACGCCGGCCCGAGGTCGAGCATCGTGGCGATGGCGAGGAGCGAATAGAACCAGCCCCGCGTCTGGTCGACGCCCTCGCAGATGTAGTCCGCAGGGAAGTGCCGCGCCCACGCGTCCTCGTTCTCGAACGGGTAGTGCCACTGGGCGTACGGCATGCTTCCCGAGTCGAACCAGACATCGACAACCTCGGGCGTACGCCGCATCGTGGCGCCGCACTCGGAGCACGTCCACGTCAGCTCGTCGATCCACGGCTTGTGGGGATCGAAGTCTTCGGGCAGGCCTCCGGCCTTCTCCGCCAGCTCCGCCAGCGACCCGATCACGTCCCGGTGGGCCGGGTCCGATTCGCAGACCCAGATGGGCAGCGGCGTGCCCCAGTACCGCTCGCGCGACAGCGCCCAGTCCACGTTGCCCGCCAGCCATTCACCCATGCGCCCGGACCCGACCTCCGGCGGATGCCAGTCGATCGCGGCGTTGTTGGCGAGCATCTGCTCCCGGAACGCCGTGGTGCGCGCGTACCAGGAGTCCCGCGCCAGGTAGATGAGCGGGCTCTCGCAGCGCCAGCAGTGCGGGTAGCTGTGCCGGATCCGCCCCTTTCGCCAGAGCAGGCCCCCGGCCTCCAGCGCGTCGAGCAGAACGTCGTCGGCGTCCTTCACCCACATCCCGCCGACCAGCGGAATCGAGGCCTCGAAGCGACCGGCATCATCGATGGGGCGCAGCATTGGGAGGTCGTGCTCCTGGCCCGCCGCGAAGTCGTCGGCCCCGAACGCGGGCGCCAGGTGCACGATGCCCGTGCCGTCGTCCGCCGTGACGAACTCGCCCGGGATCACGCGCCACGCGCGCTGGGCCTCACCCGCGTCCACCGCCACCACGTCCAGCGGGCGCCGGTAGCGCAGCCCGATCAGGTCCGACGCGGCGAGCCGTTCGGTGATCCGGGCGTCGTCGCCGAACAGCGCCGCGACCCGTGCCTCGGCCACGATCAGGCGCCGCCCCTCGTGCTCCACTTCCGCGTACGGGAGATCCGGATGGACCGCGAGGGCGACGTTTGACGGGACGGTCCACGGCGTCGTCGTCCAGACGAGGAAGTGCCGGCCGTCCGGCTCGCCATCCGCACCGAGCACCGGCGCCAGGAAGTAGAGGGACGGGTCCTCCACGTCCTGATAGCCCTGCGCCACCTCGTGGGAAGACAGCGCCGTGCCGCAGCGCGGGCAGTATGCGACGCTCTTGTAGCCGCGGTAGATGAGGTCCTTCTCGGCCAGTCGCTTGAGGACCCACCACACGCTCTCGATGTACTCCGTCGCGAACGTGATGTAGGGACGGGAGTAGTCGAGCCAGTAGCCGATGCGCTCGGAAAGCCGCTCCCACTCCTCCTTGTACGTGAAGACCGATTCCCGGCACACCTCGTTGAAACGGGCGACGCCGACTTCCTCGATCTCCTTCTTGCCGCTGATGCCCAGCTTCTTCTCGGCCTCGATCTCCACCGGCAGGCCGTGGGTGTCCCAACCGGCGATGCGCGTCACGTGACGGCCCTGCATCGCCCGGAACCGACACACGACGTCCTTCAGCGTCCGACTCAGGACGTGATGGATGCCGGGCCGCCCGTTCGCCGTCGGCGGGCCCTCATAGAAGACGAACTCCGGTGCGCCTTCCGTCGCCGCCAGCGTTCTGCGGAAGAGGTCCTCGCGCCGCCACTGCTCGAGGACCTCATCCTCGAGGGCGGTCGTGTCCTCCGGAAATTCGGGATACGTCATCTCGTCCGATGTCTCGTCAGATGCGGGGCAGCAGCGCTGCCACGAGGCGAGTGAGGGCCGGCTCGGCGCCCGCCGCCACGCGGATGATGGTCTCGATGTCGGCGGGCTCCAGCGCGTCCGGGAGGCAGGCGTCCGTGATGATGCTCAGACCCAGGACGCGCATGCCCATGTGGCGGGCCACGATCACCTCCGGCACCGTGCTCATCCCGACGACGTCCGCGCCGAACCCACGGAGCATGCGATACTCCGCCCGCGTCTCCAGATTCGGGCCGGTAACGGCCGCGTAGACCCCTCGCCGCAGCGGCACTCCGATCTCCAGCGCGATCCGCTCGGTCAGGGCCGCGAGCTCCCGGTCGTACGGTGCCGAGAGGTCCGGGAACCGGGGGCCCAGCTCGTCCAGGTTCTCCCCCACCAGCGGGTTCTCGCCCAGCAGGTTCAGGTGATCGTCGATCAGCATGACGTCCCCCGGCGCCCAGAGCGGATTCATGCCGCCGCACGCATTCGAGACGACCAGCGTCTCCGCCCCCAGTACGCGCAGCACTCGCACCGGCAAGGTCACCTGCTGCGCCGTGTACCCCTCGTAGAGGTGGAAGCGTCCCTGGAGCGCCGCCACCCGGCGCCCGGACAGCCGTCCCATCAGCAGCCTGCCCGTGTGACTCTCGACCGTCGAGAGCGGGAACCCGGGGATCTCCTCGTACGGGATCGAGGCCTCCACCTCGATGGCGTCCGCGAGCTGACCGAGCCCCGTCCCGAGCACGATCGCCACCTCCGGACGAAGCTGGGTACGGGCCACGACCGACTCCGCGGCACGGCGCACGGCCTCCATCACCGCCGCCGCCGGTGTGTCCGGCCCCAGCGCGGCCGTCGTCAATCGCCCGACACCTCGGCTGACTCGGGCACGTCCTCCGGCGCCGTCGTCTTTGCCGCCCCGGTGGTCCCGGGCGCCTCGGCGGTTCCGGACGCCTCGTTCGTCGCGGACGCCTCGGCCGTTCCGGCGAGGACCGAGAGCTCCCGGATCTCCCGCTCCAGGAAGGCCCGGTACGCCTCCGCGAACTGTTCCTTCCGGGCCGCCAGCCTGCGGATCGCCGCCTCCTCCCGCTCGACCGCACGGGCAGCCTCGCGGCGCATCCGCTCTGCGTCGGCCTCCGCCTCCCGGCGGACCAGCTCCGCATCCTTCTCCGCACGCCGTCGCACGTCGTCCCGGACTTCCTGCGCCGAGACGAGCGCCTCCGTCATGGCCTGGTCCCGGCGCCGGTACTCCTCGAGCTGCGACTCCGCCCGCTCCAGTCGGTCGGCCCGCTCCGCCGACTGCCGGACGACTTCCTCGAGCCGGTCCGCGACCAGCTCCAGGAACTGGTCGACCAGCTCCGGATCGTAGCCCCGCACCGCGCGGCGGAAGTCGCCCTTCTTCTTGCGAACGTCGATGGGCGTCAGGTCGATCATGAGGGGCGCTCTCCGAACAGGACCGTTCCCAGCCTGACCATGGTGCTACCCTCCTCCACGGCGATCTCGAAGTCGTTCGACATTCCCATCGACAGATGACGCGCCTCAAAGCCCTCCACCTCGCGGCCGCAGCGCTCGAACAGGCCACGGGCCCGGCGGAACGTGGCGCGAAGCGTCGGTTCGTCCTCCGTGAGCGGCGCCATGGTCATGAGCCCCTCGACCCGAAGGCCCGGCAGCGCCACGATCGAGCGCACGGTCGCCACCACGTCGTCCTCGAACCCGCCCTTGCTGTCCTCGCCCGACGTGTTCACCTGGACGAGCCCCCGGACGTCCGTGCCCGCCCGCCCCGCCTCCTTCGAGAGCTCCCGGGCCAGCCGGAGCGAATCGACCGAGTGGATCAGGTCGAACAGCGGAAGGGCCTGCCGGACCTTGTTGCGCTGAAGGTGACCGATCAGGTGCCACGCGACCGCGTTCCGCCCCACCGACTCGACCTTCGACTGCAGCTCCTGGACGCGGTTCTCACCGCACGTTCCCAGTCCCACCGCGATCGCCGCCTTCACCGCGTCCACGGGGTGCCCTTTCGTCACCGCGACGAGGGTCACGTCTCCTGCGCGCCCCGCGCGCTCCTGCGCGGCCGCGATCCGCTCGCGCACCCGCGGCAACGACTGCTTCAGCGTTTCTTCGTACATGGAGCCGTAATTGTATCCCGGGGGCCCGGCCCGATCAATCGTGACGGCCGGAGGACAAGAAAAAGGCGCCCGGCAACTCGCCGGGCGCCTGGTTCGTCGCGGATCGCGCGATCGTCAGCGCGTCTTGAAGACGATCGGCAGCGCCACCCACACCGGGACCTTCTTGTCCCGGTTCAGCGCCGGCGTGAACTCCATGATGTCGGCCACCTTCAGCGCGGCCTCATCGAGGGCGTCGTGCCCGCTGCCCTGCTGGACCTGCGTCTTGATGACGTGACCGCTCTCGTTGATGAAGAACCACACGTTGACCGTGCCGCCGATCCCCGCGTCCTTCAGCAGCGGCGGATAGTACTTCTCCAGCGCCTTGGACACCTCGGCCCGGTTCTTCAGGTCCGGCGCCACGGTGTAGGGCGTGAACGTCGGCGCCTTCGCCAGGTCCTGTCCGCCTCCGCTGCTGCTCGGCGGCGGCGGCAGGTTGTCCACCGGGTTGTCCTCGAACGTCGTCGGCGCGATGGTGATGTCGTCGTTCACCTCCGCGTCCGCCGAGACCACGGGCGCCGCCGGACGGGCGATCGCCTGCGGCGGCGGCGGGATCTTGACTTCCGGTGGCAGCTCGACCGTCTCGAGCTCATCCGCCGAGTACGATACGTCGGCCGCCGTCATTTCGGGCCAGAAGGCGAAAATGGCGAAGTGCGCGACCGCTGCGACGATCAGCCCACCCCAGAACCAGTTTCCGAACCCCTTCTTGAACCTGTCGTTGGCCGTTTCGTGGCCGACGGCGGCGGAATTCTGCGGGCTCATTCTTACCTCCGCTCCCGAGTGATCCGCTGCTCCATGTCCGTATAGAACGTGAGCCGGATGGCCCCTGCCTGCTGCAGCTCCTTCTGGATGTCGTTCACGACGTGGTAGGGCACGTCGGAATCCGCCCGGAGCACCATGACCAGGCTGCGATTCTCCTGGTACAGGGGCGCCACTACGTTAGACACCTGATCGATCGGAATGTTCTGATCGTTTATGAAAATGGCGCCGTTGGGCTCCACCCAGATGTGCAGGATGTCCTTGCGGGGCGAGTCGAGCTTCTGCGTCGCCTCCGCCTTCGGGATGTCCAGCTTGTGCTGCTTCTCCTTGCGGAACGTCGTACTGACCATGAAGAAGATCAGCAGCAGGAAGGCCATGTCCGCCAGCGACGAGGAGGGGATGTCGCTGCTGGCCTTCGACTTCTTCGTGAATCCGGCTCCGGAGATCATCGCCTACTCTTCCATCTGCTGGAGGGAGATGCGCTCCGCACCCGCCGACTGGAGCTGATCGAGCACGTCGATCATGTTCTTGTACGGCGCGTCCGGATACGTCTTGACCGCCGCGATCAGGTTCGGGTTCCGCGCGACCTCGAAGCGCCAGATCTCGCCGATCTCGTTCGGCTGCGCCATCTGGACCTGCGGGCTCTCGCCGCGCTTCACCTCGACGACGCCGTCGGCCCGGATGACCATGTGCAGCACGTTCTTCTGCGAGACCTTCACTTCCTGCGACTGCTCGGGCAGCACGATCGGCAGCCCTTTCTCCTCGTCGAACACCGTCGTCACGAGGAAGAAGATGAGCAGGAGGAACGCGATGTCCGCCATGGAGGACGTCGGGATCTCGCCCGAGGGCCGCTCCTTCTTTCGGAAGACCGCCATGTCAGCTCTCCTTACGCCTCTTCGAGACCCGGGCCCGGCCGGTTCGGCCGAGTGTCCTCGATGGTGTTCGCCAGGCCATCCGCCTCCGGCGGACGCGGTGCGCGGGCGGGGCCCGCGGCGCGAACCGGCGCCGGCGTGCCTTCCGCCTCCCACATCAGGTTGATCACGGCGCCCGAGCCCTCCTCCATATCGACGATCAGCTTGTCGATACGTGATACAAAGAAATTGTACGCGAGGTTCACCGGTACGGCGATGATGAGGCCGGCCGCCGTCGTGATCAGGGCGATCTTGATGCCGCCCGCGACGAGGGTCGCCTCCACCTGTCCGGCCCGCTCGATGGCACCGAACGCATTGATCATTCCGGCGACGGTGCCGAGGAAGCCCAGCAGCGGAGCCACGTTGGAGACGGTCGCGAGGACCACCAGTCCGCGCTCGAGGAAGCCGAGCTCGATGCTGCCGGTCGACTTGATCGCGGTCTCGATGTCCTGGCTCTTGAAGCCGGCGCCGCGGATCCGCCGCAGCCCGGCGTCCAGGATCGCCGCGACCGGGCCAGGCGTGTTCTCCGTGATCTCGATCGCCTCGTCGAGCCGACCTTCACGGGCGAGAGACTCGACGCGCCCCAGCAGCTGGCGCGACTTCCGGTGGGCCGTATACAGCGTGAACGCCTTGGCGATGATGACCCCGAACGCGAGTAGCGAGCAGATCAGCAGCGGATACATCATGATGCCGCCGTCGGCGAACAACTGCAGCAGCCGGTACGAGTTCCCTTGCAAGTTCGACCCCTCGAATGAAAGGAATCCGGATCAGTGGAAGCGCTGTGCGGGAATCCGCGGAATTGTACGGACCGAACCCCGGCCTTGTCAACGCTGCGCGGGCGCGGGCGTTCCCGCGCGCGCTGGAAGTCCGTCGGGAGCCGGTCGGGCCCCGGCGATCGCCCGCCGCAGCCGGTCCGCGTCGACGTTCCGCTCGATGCGGCCACGCTCCGCCAGCGAGATCTGCGCCGTCTCCTCGCTGACCACGATGACGAGGGCGTCCGTCTCCTCCGAAAGCCCGATGGCGGCGCGGTGGCGCGTGCCCAGGCTCTTGTCCTCGACCCGCGACTGGGTCAGCGGCAGGATCACGCCCGCGGCGACGATCGTATCGCCCTGCACCAGCACCGCCCCGTCGTGGAGCGGCCCGTACGGCGCGAAGATGCTGACCAGGATGTCCGCCGAGACCCGCGCCTGGATGGCCGTGCCCGTCTCCGCGTACTCCTCCAGCCCCATCTCCCGCTCGATGACCATGATGGCCCCGATCTTCGCCCGGGACAACCGCTCCGACGCTTCCACCAGCTCCTCCACGACCGCGCTCTCCTCCATCTTGTTGAACAGGCGGAGCATACGGTTCTGTCCGAGCCGCGCCAGCGCGCTGCGCAGTTCCGGCTGGAAGACGATCAGCGCCGCGATGGCGCCGTACTGGAACAGGTTCTCCAGGACCTTGGTGACCAGGTCGAGGTTCAGCAGCCGGGCCACGAAATAGACGGCCGCGACGAGCACCAGGCCGATGAGCATCTGGATCGCCCGCGTCCGCGCCAGCAGCCGCAGCACGTAGTAGAATCCGACCGCCACGAAGGCGATCTGGAACACGTCCTTCGGCCCGGGGAGCAGAAAGCCGTAGCGGTCCAGCCAGGTGCTCATGCCGCACCCCGCAGCGACTCGGCCGTGTCCAGCGCCCGGCGGGCAGGGCCCACGTCGTGCACGCGGAACAGCCTCGCGCCCCGGAGCAGTGCGACGACGCACGCCGCCAGCGTCGCCTCGAGCCGGTCCTCCGGCGCCAGGCCGCCCGCCAGGTCCCCCACGAACCGCTTTCGCGACGGACCTACCAGCAGCGCGCGCCCCAGGCCCAGCAGCCGCTCCAGCTCGATGAGCACGGCGGCGCTGTGCTCGGTCCGCTTCGAGAAGCCGAGCCCCGGATCCAGCACGACGGCCTCGTCCGCGATGCCGGCCGCCCGCGCCCGGTCCAGTGCCGCCCCGAGCTCCGCGACCACCTCGCCCACCGGATCGGGACCGTAGGACGCCAGATCGTAGCGGGCCATCGTGGCAACGTCGCCCCGAGAGTGCATGAGCACGACGCCCGCGCCGGCGGCCGCCACCGTCTCTCCCATCGCCGGGTCCAGACGCAGCCCCGACACGTCGTTCACACCGGCCGCCCCCTCCCCGAGGGCCGCCGCGGCGATCTCCGACTTTACCGTGTCCACGGTCACCGGGACGTCCGGCCAGCGGCGTGCGATCTCCCGAACCACCGGCACGACGCGGTCCCGCTCCACGCTGGCCGGAACGGGCGCGGCGCCGGGGCGGGTCGACTCACCGCCCACGTCCAGGACGTCGGCGCCCTCGCCGAGCAGCTGCTCGGCCCGGGCGACGGCGCGCTCCACGCCCGCGTGACGTGCGCCGGTCCAGAACGAGTCGGGGGTGACATTGAGAATGCCGACGATGCGGGGGCGGTCCAGAGAGAGCGGACCCTTCGCCGTGCGCCAGAATCGGGGGAGAACGCGGGCGCCGGAGCCGACGCCGACGCCGTTCGTGCCCGGCTCGCCGGTGCGCTGGTCGCCGGCGTGCAGGACGTCGTTACCCGACTCGCCGGGCCGGGACGGCGGCTCCCCCGGCCGGCGGCCGAGCAGAGAGGCGGATCCCCTCCCGTGCGGCCGACCCGCCTCGGTCATGGAGCGGTGTCCGGCTCCGCGCTGGAGGGCGCGGCGTTGCGGCGCTCGCCGTGCTGCTCGTGACCGTCCGGGCGGCCGGCGGCCGACGACCGCTCGGCGACGGACGAGGATGCGTCCTTGTCGGCCCGGCCGGCTCCGACCAGCTCGCCGGCCGCGCCGGACAGGCGTCGGCCGTTCGGCGTCTCCGGCGGCTCCATGGGAGGGAGCGGCTCGCCCTTCTCGAGGAGGTAGATCTCGTCCCGGTCGACGGTCTCCCGCTCCAGAAGGGTCTCGGCGATGGTCTCCAGCAGCGGTCGGTTCTCCCGCAGACAGTCGATGGCCTGCGTGTACGCCTCGTCCAGCAGCCGCTTGACCTCGTTGTCCACCATGCGCGCCGTCTTTTCGGAGATCTCCCGGCGCTGCACCAGCTCGCGCCCGATGAAGACCTCCTGCTCCGCGTCGCCGACGGCCATGGGTCCGATGATCTCGCTCATGCCGAACTGCGTGACCATCCGGCGGGCCATGCCGGTCGCCCGCTCGATGTCGTTGCCGGCTCCCGTGGTGATCTTGGCGGCGCCGAACTCGAGCTCCTCCGCCGCCCGACCGCCGAACAGCATGGCGAGCCGCCCGAGCAGGTAATCCTTCGAGTACGAGTGTCGGTCCTCCTCCGGGATGGAGGCGGTGATGCCGAGCGCGCGGCCCCGGGGCACGATCGTGATCTTGTGCAGCGGGTCGAGGCCCGGCGTGCGGAGCGCCACCACGGCGTGGCCGGCCTCGTGGTATGCCGTCAGCTTCCGCTCGCCCTCGGTGAGGACCATGCTCTTGCGCTCGGCGCCGAGCATGACCTTGTCCTTCGCCTCCTCGAGGTCCTCCTGGAAGACCTGGTCCCGGTCCCGTCGGGCGGCGAGCAGCGCCGCCTCGTTGACCAGGTTCGCCAGGTCGGCGCCGCTCATGCCCGGCGTGCCCTTGGCGATCGTCTCGACGTCCACGTCGTCGGCGAGCGGGATCTTGCGCAGGTGCACCCGCAGAATGCCTTCCCGACCCTTCACGTCCGGCGAATCGACGACGATCTGGCGGTCGAAGCGACCGGGGCGCAGCAGCGCCGGGTCCAGTACGTCGGGACGGTTCGTCGCGGCGAGCAGGATGACGCCGTCGTTGGACTCGAAGCCGTCCATCTCGACGAGGAGCTGGTTCAGCGTCTGCTCCCGCTCGTCGTGGCCGCCGCCCAGACCGGCGCCGCGGTGGCGCCCGACGGCGTCGATTTCGTCGATGAAGATGATGCACGGCGCGTGGCTCTTCCCCTGCTCGAAGAGGTCCCGCACGCGGGAGGCGCCCACGCCCACGAACATCTCCACGAAGTCCGACCCGCTCATGGAGAAGAACGGCCGGCCCGCCTCCCCCGCCACGGCCTTCGCCAGCAGGGTCTTGCCCGTGCCGGGGGGGCCAACGAGGAGAGCGCCCTTGGGCAGCCGCCCGCCCAGCCGGCTGAACTTCTGCGGATCCTTGAGGAACTCGATGATCTCCTGCAGCTCCTCCTTCGCCTCGTCACAGCCGGCGACGTCGGCGAACGTGATCTTCGGCGTGTCCCCCGTAAGGAGCCGCGCCTTCGACTTGCCGAACTGGAACGCCTTCGAGCCGCCCGCCTGCATCTGCCGCAGGAAGAAGATCCAGAAGCCGATGATGAGCAGCCACGGCAGCAGATTGACGACGATGGCCCACCAGTTCTGGCTCGGCTCCGCCGCCTTGATGGCTACGTCGTGCTGTTCGAAATTCGTCAGCAGGGCGTCTCCGCCCTCGAAGGGCAGACGCGTGGTGAACTTCTTCGCCTGCTTGCCGTCGATGGTCACGGGCGTCCTGAACTGCCCGTCCACCTCCTGCCCGTCAATGGTGACCTGCGCGACGTCGTCGTTGCGCAGGTAGGTCAGCATCTGCGAGTAGGTGATGATGGGCGCGTCCTCTTCCCGCGGCGTCATCATCTGCCGCAGGAAGACGAGCATCAGCAGGAGCAGGATCCAGAACGATGCGGTCCTGGAGAACCGACTCCAGCGTGACGTCGACTTGCCCCGGCTGCCGTCCCGGTCAGGCATCTTGAAGTCCTTCTACTTCGGGCATCTTCCTCAGAGACTGGCGATGAAAGGCAGATTCCGGAAGTTCTCGCTGTGATCGAGCCCGTAGCCGATCAGGAACTCCTTCGGAGCGTCGAACCCGACCCACGCGGGCTCGATCCCCATGTCGCCGGCGATCCTCTTGTGCAGGAGCGTGCAGAGCTCGAGGCTGCGCGGCTCCCGCCGCCACAGGAGCGGGACGAGACGCCGCAGCGTGGTCCCGCTGTCGATGATGTCCTCCACGAGCAGGACGTGTCGTCCGGCCAGGGCGGCCTCCGGATCGTAGAGCAGCCGCACTTCCCCGCTGCTCACCGTACCCGAACCGTAGCTGGAAGCGACCAGGAAGTCCACGTGCACGGGTCGCTCGATTTCCCGCACCAGGTCGGCCAGAAAGATGAACGACCCCTTCAACAGGCCGAGCACCAACAGGTCCTCGCCTTCCGGATAGTGCTCCGTGATGGCGCGTCCCATGTCCCGCACCCGGCCGGCAATATCCTCGGCCGAATACACGATCCGGCGCAGCTCCTGGCCGCCCGTCCGGGCGACGACGTCAGAGGAGTTCGGCATCGTTGACGGCAATGTGGAGAACGGACTGGTTCGAGTGCGGCTCCACGGCGAACCCGCGTGCGACGCCGACCACCCAGACGACACGGCCGTCGCGATCCGCCAGAACCGGAATCCGCCGCCGGTCCCGGACGCCGATCCGACGCTCCGCCAGCAGCTTCTTCAGTTTCTTGCTCCCGTACCGCAGCCGGATGCGGTCGCCGGCCCGCCACCCCCGCAGCTCGAGAGGGAAGCGGAGCCGTTTGGCGTCGAGCGTCGCGACCGCCTCAGCTTCCGCGACCGCCTCACCTGCCGTGACCGCCTCACCTGCCTCGCTCCCGCGGTCCCAGCGCACCCGGAGCTCCCGGCCGCCGACTCGGGCCCTGCCCTCCCCGTGCCGCTCCGACCCGATCACCAGCGCGACGTCTCCCGACGGGGACGCAGCGCGACGGATCCAGAGCGTGTCGAACTCCCGCTCCAGCCGCCAGCCGGACGGGAGGCTGATCCCCCTGCCGCTCGGGCTCGACATGATAAACGCGAGCGCCGCCCGGGTTCCCGCTCGATCGGGAACGGTCCCGAGGCGGCGCAGAAGGCGGCGCAGCAGCCTGGCCCGAACGTGAGGATGATAGGCCAGAATCCCGTCCCGGGCAACCGCCACGGCGCCCCCGGAAGTGCGGCTGACGACGCGTTCTTCGGCGACGTCGAGCAGCCGGTCCCACGCCTGCTCGGCGGCGCTCGCCGCCTCCGCGATCCGGACGAGCTCGTCCGACAGATCCCCGACCCGTTCGCACTCGTCCGCGCGTCCGCACCCGTCCGCGCGTCCGGACCTCCTCGCTCGTCCGGACGCCCGCGCGCCGGCCTGCGTGCGGAGGGCCGGCAGCGCGGAAGCGCGGATCCGGTTGCGGGCGAAGCGCGCCTCGGCGTTCGTCGGGTCCTCCCGCCAGGAGAGACCCCGCGTCCGGGCCCACGCCTCGATCTCCGCCCGGTCGAAGGGGAGCAGCGGGCGGACCAGCCGTCCCCTGCGGACCGGGATCCCCCGCAGTCCCCGGGCGCCGGTGCCGCGCAGCAGCCGGAAGAGGACCGTCTCCCGCTGGTCGTCGGCGTGGTGAGCCGTGGCCACACGGTCCGCCCTCACCTCGTCCGCGACGCGGCGAAGGAACGCGTAGCGTGCCGCCCGGGCCTCCGCCTCCGAACCCGGGGGCGCGGCGGCCGATTCACTGCGCAGAGGCACGCCCAACGCCGCGCACACCTCCGCGACGTGGGCGGCGTCGGCCTCGCTCCCGGGACGCATGCCGTGGTCGAAGTGCGCGGCCATCAGCGTCACGCTCCGGTCGGACGACGCCTCGGTGAGAAGGTGCAGCAGCGACACGGAGTCGACCCCGCCCGAGACGGCCACCACGACCGCGCTCCCCGGCGGCAGCAGCCCGGCGCCGTCCAGGTGGGCGCGGAAGCGAGCGTCCAGCGGCGCGGCGTCGCGCGTCGACCCGACCCGTTCGCTCATGGCGTCCCCGAAAACACGACGGCGCGGCGGACCCGAGGCCCGCCGCGCCGATTCCGTATGCACTCGCCGTTGGCCTTCAGCCCACGTCCGCGCCGGTCTTCGTCCCCGCGTCGCTGACGACCGGCGTCCCGACCACGGGATCGGCCGTCAGGCGCCGCGTGCCCGGCGAGCGGCGTCGCCGCCATTCGTACCACGGCAGGTACGGCCGCCCCTCGGCTGCGTCGGCCGGGCGCTCCGCCTCCACCGCCGGCTCCCGCGCCTCCCGGAACGCGGCCGCCGGCACGATCTCCCCCCGCTCCACCGCGTCCGCATGGTGCGTGCGCCCTGGATCGACGATCGGGTCTCCCCACGCCTGCTCGAAGGACGTGTCGGTGTCGGCCATGGTACCCCCTCGGAATGAAAAACCGCACCGGTTGGGTGCGGCGTCTGCGCCATCGGGACGTCATCAACAAAGTAGCAACAATGATGCCGCGGCGGAAGCGTTTCGCCACCGGGCTTCGGAGGGTCTCAGCCGCCCTCGGGCCCGGGCGAGGTGAGGCCCGGGGGCAGCGGCCGTGCGTTGCGCCGGTGCAACACCCGGGCGAGCCGGTCCGGCCGGTCGGAGATGAGCCCGTCGACGCCCCAGTCGAGCAGGCGATCCATGTCGGTCTCGTCGTCGACGGTCCAGACCGAGACCTGCACGCCGTGGGCGTGGAGGTCGCGAACGAAGCGCGGGGTGACGATCCGGAGGGGGCCAAACGTCTCGGGCACCTGGCAGGTGTCGAATCCCGGGCGGAACAGCCGGCCGAGGCCGAGGCGCTGCCGGATCCAGAAGCGCCGCATCGTCTCGGACGGCGCGCTCGTCAGCCCCGGCCAGTCCGCGAAGAGGGTGAGGTAGGCCGCGTGCTCGCCGGCGGGGATGACCCTGTCGACGGCGTCGTGCTCCCGAATGGCGTCGAGGAGCGGCCGCTGCGCGTCGGCGCTCTTCAGCTCGATGATGAGAGGGGTTTCGGGCAGGGCCTGGAAGACCTCGTCGATGGTCGGCACCCGCGCGCCGCGTCCGCGCCAGGGATGGGTGCGGCCGCCGTCCGGCGAGAAGCGGAAGCCGGCGTCGAGGCTCTGGATCTCGTCGAGGGTGAAGGAGGCGACGTCGCCAGTAGCGTCCGTTGTCCGATCCACCTGCGGGTCGTGATGGACCACGCAGTGCCCGTCCGAGGTGGCGCGCACGTCCAGCTCGATGGCGTCCGCCTGCCACCGCTCGACCGCCTCCCGGAACCCGACCAGGGTGTTCTCCGGCGCGAGGCCCGACCCGCCCCGATGCGCGATGAGCCGCGGCGGGGGGGAGAAGCCGGGGCTCATGTCTCGTCGCCCTCCACGGCGCCGAGTCCGAGACGGTCGATCGTCTGCACGGGGATCATGTGCAACCGGTACAGGACGAGGTCGAGGAGGCGCTCCGTCGCCTGGCGCTCATATGCCGCCTGGCGCTGGTCCGCGTTGCGGGCGTCCGCGTCCTGCCGCTCGACGACGCGCTCGGCCAGGAAGCACAGGATGTCCTCGACGACCTGCGGCCGCGGCGACGCCGGCGTGGGCGAGTCGGGCATGACCTCACGCAGCAGCAGCCCGTCGACGAACGCCAGGAAGCCCGGGAACGTGAGCTCCACGAGCTCGCTGGAGTCCCGCTCCTCGGACGTGAGGGACTCCCACGCAAGCTCGTTCCAGTACAGCTCTTCCGCCTCCTCCAGAAGGAAGCGGCGGCGGTCGCTGGGCACCTGCTGGCCCCGGGCGGGCGGCAACGGGCGGCCCAGCAGACGCTCCAGTCGGGCACGCCGCCGTGCGAGGAGTCGTTCCGCTCGCGCTCGAATGGATCCGCCGGGCTGCATCATCAAGGCAGAGGGTGTGGGTGGATACGGGCCGGCAAGATACGGAGGGGCGGACGGGGGTGCAACTTGGGACTGCGGGGGGGCGAACTGCGGACGGGTACTGCGGGCGAGGTACTGCGGGCGAGGTACTGCGGGCGAGGTACTGCGGGCGGGGGTGCTGCGGGCGAGGGTACTGCGGGCGAGGTACTGCGGGCGGGGGTGCTGCGGGCGGGGGTGCTGCGGGCGGGGGTACGTGTGGGCGCGGTGGCGGACGAGCGGCGGGTGGATAGCACCGGGCGGGTGGGGGGCCCTTCGGGCGTGGCGGAGCGAATCGCCACGTCCTGTGCCTGGCGGGTCGCCCGGCGGCTGGATATGACGCGCGCGGCCAGCCTGCCGAACCCATGGTGACTCCTGCCGGATTTTGCGGCTCGATCCGCCACGGAGGGTTCGAGAGGCCCTTCCGTGTCGAATCCTGCCGCGCCCGACGGGCGCACCCTCACGGCGGGGCGCACCCTCACGGCGGGGCGCACCCTCCCGACGGGCGCACCCTCACGGGGGGGCGCACCCTCACGGCGGGGCGCACCCTCCCGACGGGCGCACCCTCACGGGGGGCGCACCCTCACGGCGGCCCGTACCCTCGCGCCCGCTCGCCGAAATCCGGCGCGCTGCGCCGCCGCCGCGCCGCCGCGCCGCCGCGCCGCGCGCGCTTACGCCGCGTGCCGGGACGCTTCCTTCGCGCTCGTCGCCCGACCGGACCGTCGCAGGGGCGGGGGCGCGGAGCGGGGCGGCACGAGGAGGACGTCGCCGGAGAAGCGGCGTGCGAGCTCGGCGGGAACGCCGCAGTAGCTGATCCGCTCGCGATACGTGTAGGCCACGCTGCCGAGCGCGAGGAGCTGGGCGTCGTCGTCGGCCGCGACCTGCAGCAGCGACCCGACCGGCTCTCCTTCGAGCACCGTCTCCAGGATCTCCAGGCCCTTCCGCTCGCCGATCGCCTCGCGCACGCGCCGGAACTGCGTGGGCAGCGCCGCGACGTAGGAATCGGTCCATCCCCACAGCGACGCTGCGGGGAACTCGAGGCGCGGCAGGATGTGGGCGACGCGGAGCGTGCCGGGCTCGGCGAGGAGGGCGGCAGCGGCGCGCACGAGCGACGTCGTCGTCGGGCCGAAGTCGACGCCGACGACGGCCCGGCGCGGCAGCCCGCCGGCGTCCGGCCCCGCCAGCACGACGGGCACCCTGGAGGCCCGGGCCAGAGCCAGGATCTCGGTGCTGCAGCCGATCGTCCGCTCACAGCCGTTGCGGGCCATGATGAGGAGGTCGGCCCGGCGGTCCGCGGCGATCTCCAGGGCCTCACCGTAGGAGCCGGGCGCGACCGCGGTCCGCCAGCCCTGCGGAGGGGTCGGCGCGTCGCTGAGCTGTCGGGTGACGCGCTCGAGCAGCTCGTTCGCGCGGGCCTCCTCCACCTCCTCGACGTGAGGCAGGCCCGCGGCCACACCCTCGGGCACCGGCAGCGGCTGCAGCATGGCGAGCACGCGCACCGAGACGCCCTCGCGGGCGCCGAGAGAACCGGCGAGGTTGAGCGCGCCTGCGCTCGTCGGGCGGCCGTCCGTAACGGCCATGATCCGCAGTCCCATGAGCTGCCTCTCCGTCGTGGAAAGCGCGGCGAGTGCCGCATCCTGGACCGGAAGCTACGGGTGCCGCCTCGAGCCCGTTGCCGGGAAAGCACGGAAAGGCTGTGGGATAGTGGCGGAAAGCGGGTGTGGGGGAACGCCCTACGCCGGCTCGGCTGCGTCGCCCGGGACCGCCGGCACGGTGAACCGTATGCGCGTGCCGCGACCCGGCTCGCTCTCGGCCTCGATGCTGCCACCGTGCGCGTCCACGATGCCCCGGGCGATGGCGAGGCCGAGGCCGGCGCCGTGCCGTCCCCGGCGGCGCGCCTGCCAGAATCGGTCGAAGACGTGGGGCAGCTCCTCGACGCCAATTCCGGCCCCCGTGTCGGCGACGGTGAAGCGGACCCACGGGCCCTCGGCCCGCGCGCTGACGGAGATGCGTCCCTCGTCGGTGAACTTCACGGCGTTGCCGAGGAGGTTCCCGAAGACCTGCATCATGCGATCGCGGTCGCAGCGGACGAAGGGCAGCTCCGGATCCAGGTCGGTGACGAGGGAGAGGGCCTTGTCCTCGATCAGGGGCTCGATCCGGGCGATGGCCTCGACCACCAGGGACTGGGGGGCGTGCCGCTCCCACTCCAGGCTCATCCGGCCCGCCTCCAGCCGCTGGACGTCCAGAAGGTCCCGGATGAGCCTCTGCATCTGCTCCGCGGACTGGCGGATGCTGTCGAGGTGGGTCCACGGCTCGCGGGCGCGGTCCTCCTCCGGGACGGTTCGGAGGAGGAGGCGCGTGCCGATGAAGATCGCGCTCAGGGGGTTGCCGAGGTCGTGGGAGACCACCGAAAGCACTTCGTCGCGGGCCTTCAGCGCCTGCTGCGCGTCCCGGTACAGGCGGGCGTTGTCGACGGCGAGGGCCGCCCGCCGGGCGAGCTCCTCCGCCAGGTACGCCTCCTCACGGCCGAAGCGGCCCGGCTCGGCGGCGTAGAGGGCGACGGCGCCCGTCGTCGTTCCGCGGGCGATCAGCGGCGCGACGACGGCGGACGCGAAGCCCAGCTTCCGGAGCGCCTCCCGATGCTCGGGCGAGCGGACGATCGCGCCTTCCAGCGCTTCCGAGATGCGTGGGATCACCTCGACCTCACCGGTCTCCACCGCCGTGCGCGCCGGGTGCGGACCGTCCACGGGAGGCAGGCTCCGTAGCACGTCGAGGAACGGCTCCATCTCCGGATCCGAGCAGGCGAGGGCTTCCCTGCGGATCAGTCCCCTGTCGTCCAGGATGTAGACGGCGCACCAGTCGGCGAAGTCGGGGACCGGGAGTCGCGCGACCTCGTCCAGCGTGGTGCGATAGTCGAGGGACCCGGCGAGGACAGCGCCGGCGCGGGCCAGAAACCGCTGCGCCTCCTCCGCGCGGCGTCGCCGCGTGATGTCCCGGAGCACAACCGTGAGGATGAGGCGCTCGCCGACCCGGATCTTCGATATGGACGCTTCGGCCGGGAACTCCTCTCCGCTGCCGCGCAGCCCGACGATGTCCACGTCTCGCCGCTCCCCCATGCGGCGGGCCACCACCGGCGACTCGATGAACGTCCGGATGTGCCTCTCGTGCGCGTCCGAGAAGCGGGGCGGGATCAGCGTCGACAGGGGCTTGCCCAGCACGTCGTCGGCAGCGTACCCGAAGATCTGCTCCGCCCCGGTGTTGAAATCCGTGATGAGCTGGTCCCTGTCGACGCTGACGATCGCGTCCGAGGAGATGCCCACGATGCCGGCGAACTTGCTCCGGGAGAAGCGCAGCTCGGTCTCGGCCGCACTCCTGCGGCGCAGCAGCACGTAGAGCACGAACGCAAGGAGCAGCGCGAGGACGACGCTCGTCACCCACCCGAGCACGGAATCGGGGAGCGCGGCGAGGAGGAAGGGCGCCGGCAGCGCCGGCAGGATCACGCCGCCGCGCTCCGCGCCGGAGAGGCGGCGGAGACATCGCAGCGGCGCGCGTTCGGCGCTGTCGAACCGGGACGGGGACGGCACGGGCATTTACGCCGGAAAGGTAGAGAATTCCGGGTCGCCGCGCCACGCCCCCCAGGGGCTGTTCCCGGGCTATTCCGGCTTCAGCAGACCCGTCTGCAGGGCGAAGCGGACGAGCTCGGAACGGTGGTTGAGCTGGAGCTTCTCCATGATGCGAGAGCGGTACGTATCCACCGTCTTCGGAGAGATGAACAGCTTCTCCCCGATCTCGCTGGAGGTGAAGCCCTCCGCGGTCATCGCCATGACGTCCCGCTCGCGGTCGCTGAGCCGGTCGAGGGGATCCTCCTCCTTCGGCTGGCGCTTCACACGGTAGCCCTGCAGCAGCAGCTTCGCCGCGTTGGGATAGAGGAATACCTCGTCCCGCGAGACGGTCCGGATCGCGTTCGTCAGGTCCTCGTCGGCGCTCGTCTTCCGGACGTAGCCGCTGCCCCCAGCCTCCAGGACGGGCAGCAGGTACTCCTCCTCGGTGTGCATCGTCAGAACGAGGACGCGGGTCCCCTGCTTCATGCCGGCGATCTCCTTCGTCGCCTCGAGCCCGTCCAGCTCGGGCATGGACAGGTCCATGACGATCACGTCCGGCTTCAGCTGCTTCGCCTTGTCGACGGCTTCCCTCCCGTTCGAGGCCTCCCCCACCACACGGAGGTCGGGCTCCGCCTCGAGCAGCGCCTTCAGCCCGGCCCGGAGCACTGCGTGGTCGTCGGCGATCACGATTCGAATCAGGTCATCCGGCATGTGCCATCGTCTCCTCGATAGGGATCTCGACCTCCACGCGGGTGCCATGCCCCGGCTCGCTGTGGAACTCGACGCGCCCCGACAGATACGCAGCGCGCTCCTGCATGCCCGCGAGCCCCAGGCCGCGGTCCGTCGTCTCCAGCACCTCGGCCACCCGGAAGCCCCGACCGTCGTCCCGGACGACGATGCGCAGCCGGTCGTCGGTGCGCCGCACGATCACCTTCGCGTGCTTGGCGCCCGAGTGGAACGCGACGTTCGACAGGGCCGCCTGCACGATGCGGTACACCGCGAGCTCCGCTTCCTCCCGCAGCCGACCCTGCGACGCATCCGCCTCCACCTGGATTTCGATCCCGCTCCCGCTCGCCACCGAAGCGGCGTGGGAGCGGATGGCCGGGACCAGGCCGAGCATGTCCAGCGCCGGTGGCCGCAGTCCGATGGCGAAGGCACGCACCCGCTCCACGGCCACCGACAGCTCCTCCCGGACCTCTTCAAGCACCTTCTGGCGCACGTCCTCGTCCGACGTGCTCCGCACGAGCCTGAGTCGGATCAGCAGCCCGGCGAGCGTCTGCGCCGTCTCGTCGTGGAGCTCCCGGGCGACCCGCTTGCGCTCCTCCTCCGCCGCGCTCAGCGCCCGCGCCGCGATCTCGCGCAGGCGCCGACGATACAGCCCCAGACTGTCGAGCATGCCGTTGAACGTGTGCGTCAGCCGCTCCAGGTCCCGATCCGCCAGCGGCGATTCCGGCACGCGCGCCTCCAGGTCGCCCTCGGCCACACGCACGGCGGTCGTCTCGAGCGCGTGCACGGGCCGCAGCGCAATCCAGACGATGGCGCCGTTGATCGCCAGCGTCAGCGCGAGCGCCCCGGCGGCGATCCCCAGCGTCAGCTCGATGGGTGACGCCGCCGGTCCCACGGCCGCCGCCCGCGCCGCGAGCACGCCGCTGGCGCACGCCGCAGCCACGACGATGAACGCGTTCGCCGCCAGCACCTTCCAGAAGAGGCGCACGCCCAGCACTGCCCGAACGACGCCGGGGATCTCCGGCGGCGCGGGCGAGGACGCGTCCGCTTCTGTTGCAAGATAGGGGGACATCGCTCTCCGTTCGCGCGTTCCGCGGCGGCGCCCTTCGCCCGATCCCCGTTCGGGCCGCGCCTCTGCAGCGTTCGGAAAACTGTCGCCCGTGCGCAAGCCTCCGCCGTCGGGGTGCGGTGGAATCGCTGTCGGGCATTTCCCCACACGGGTGGGGACGTCCGGAAAATGCCGATCCCACCGAGAATGGGGGTTTCCCCTACAGCCCGGGGCCCGTCACCCGCGTAGACTTCGGCCCGCGCGTACGGCCGTCAAGGACCTGCGACCGGAAGATCATGGATCAGACGCCGGAATCGAAGACGGAATCGAAGCGGTTGATCGCCCTGCTGGTGGGCTTTATCGTGGTGGCCGGTCCCGTTGCCGGCTTCATATGGCACGAGCTCAGCGAGGCGCTGCTCGGTCGACCCCACCGCGGGCCGCTGCTCATCGCACTTGCTCTCGTGGTCTTCTTCTTCATCGGCCTCTCACGCCTGGGCCGCAGGCTCGGCGGCGGGGAGGACGGATCCAGATCCCCGGAACAGGAGGCACCGTGAGCGGCGACGGAGCTGAGCGGGCCCATCCGACGGAGGGCACACCCTCCCCGGACGAGGCGAACTTCACCCCCCGCGGCGCGATGTTCTTCGCCGTCATCTTCCTCGTCCTGATGATCGCCATCTGGGGGACGATGTACTTCACCCTCCTGGATCGGTAGGCCGTCATGAGCGACAAGGTCCATCAGTACGAGACGGCGTTCCTGAAGATCACGGCCGGCCTGCTCGTGATCTTCTTCGGTGCGCTGATGTACTCGGCGTTCGTGATGGGAATCGGCGTGGAGGGCGAGAACGGGCACGTCGACCCGAACGCGGTGGGGCAGACGCCGCCGTTCGACGAGCCGGGCGTTCACCAGACGGGGCCGAATACCTACGACGTGGTGGTGATCGGCCAGGCGTGGCAGTTCCGGCCGGCGGAGATCCACGTGCCCCGGGGCGCCGAGCTCCACTTCATCGCCACCTCGCAGGACGTGATCCACGGCTTCAACCTCGAGGGCACGAGCGTGAACATGATGCTGATCCCGGGCCAGATATCGGAGATGGACTACCGGTTCGACGAGCCGGGCGAGCACCTGCTGATCTGTCACGAGTACTGCGGCCTGGGCCACCACACCATGGCGGGGAAGGTGGTGGTCGAATGAGCACCGCCACGCTTCCGGAGGTGCCGTCCACCGGCACGCCCGTCGTCCACGATGCGGCCGGGTTCGAGCTGCCCGCCGTCCAGCGGGGTCTGATCCGGTGGATGCTCTACATCGGGTTCGCCGCCCTCTCGGTGGGCATCATCAACGGTCTCGGCCAGGCGCTCAGCTACGCGCACATCGACATCCTGAAGTACTTCCCGGGCATGCGGACGTACTACCAGGGGCTGACGGTGCACGGGGTCTTCAACGCCATCGTGCTGACCTTCACGTTCGCGAACGGGTTCCTGGCCCTGACGACGGCGCGGGGTCTGGGACGGAAGCTGAACGGCGGGCTGCTCTGGGCGACGTTCCTGAGCACCGTGCTCGGCGTCGTGCTGGCTTCGTACGCCATGTTCTCGGGCCAGGCCAGCGTGCTCTACACGTTCTACGCGCCGCTCCAGGCTCACTGGACCTACTACCTCGGCCTGGCGCTGCTCGTCATCAGCACATGGCTGACGTCCCTAAACCTCTACCTGGCCATCGGCGGCTGGCGCAAGGAGCATCCGGGGGAGCCGATTCCGCTGCTCGCCTACATCTCTGCAGCGACGTACGTGATGTGGGACCTGGCGTCGGTCGGCATCGCCGTCGAGGTCGTGGGCTTCCTGCTGCCGTGGTCGCTGGGGCTGATCGACCGGGTCGATCCGCTTTTCACCCGGACGCTCTTCTGGTACTCCGGCCATCCCATCGTCTACTTCTGGCTGCTGCCTGCGTACGTCTCCTGGTACGCGCTGGTCCCCCGGCAGGCCGGGGGTGCGCTGTGGAGCGATCAGCTCACGCGCCTCGTGTTCGCCCTGTTCATCGTGCTCTCGACGCCCACGGGCTTCCACCATCAGTACACGGATCCTGGCATCCCGTCGGGCATGAAGCTCGTGCACGCGGTCATGACGTTCGGCGTGTTCTTCCCCAGCGTCATCACGGCGTTCAGCCTGCTGGCGGCGCTGGAGCTCGCGGGCCGCAGACGGGGCGCGACCGGGATCGTCGACTGGTTCTTCAAGCTGCCCTGGGGAGACCCATCGGTGTCCGCCCAGCTCATGGCCATGCTCGTGTTCGTGCTGGGTGGCATCACCGGCCTGGTGAACGCCAGCTACGCCATCAACCGCGTGATCCACAACACGGCGTGGGTGCCCGGCCACTTCCACATGACCGTCGGGACGGCCGTCGCGCTGACGATCATGGGCGTGGCCTACTGGCTGGTTCCGTATCTGACGGACAGGGAGCTGTGGGGACGGAAGCTGGCCGTCGCGCAGACGTGGCTGTACTTCATCGGCGTCCTCGTCTTCGCCCGCGGCATGATCTCGGGCGGACTGGAGGGCATGCCGCGCCGCACAGAGATCGTTGCGGCCACGTACGGGAAGCCGAGCTGGCACCTCGCCGGGATCCTGACGGGCATCGGCGGCTCCATGATGTTCGCCGCCGGCATGCTCTTCTTCCTGGTCATCCTCGGCACGATCTTCTTCGGCCGGAAGGGCGGCGGCCCGAAGGACCTGCCGTTCACGACGACCGTCACGGCGCCGGAACCCGGCGGCGGGCGTCTGAAGCTCGACAACCTGTGGCTGTGGGCCGGCATCGGGATCGTGCTGATCCTGATCGCGTACGGACCGTTCCTCATCCACTACCTGCCCCTTCACCCCCGCTCCACGCCGTTCAAGCTGTTCTGAGCGGCGACGGCTTGCGGTGCTCGCGAGGCGGGCACACTCTTCCGGGGCGGCAGGTCTGCCGCCCCGGATTTCATTACGAAAACGACGAATCGGAGGTCGCGGTGCTGAAGGGTTTCGCGCGCGTCGCGCTGACGCGTGTCGCGTTGATCGCGCTGATCTGCAGCGCGGGCGCCGTGGCCGGGGCCCGCCCCGCCCTGGCCCAGCAGGGTCCGGGAACACGCGGAAAAGCCGTCACCGCGTCCGGCGAACGTCGCGTGGCGCCGGACGGACGGCTGGAGGCGGTGGCTTCACGGGCGACGTCGCCCATCCACCTCGACGGCGTCCTCGACGAGCCGGCATGGGCAGGCGCCGAATCGGCGAGCGGGTTCGTTCAGGCCGAGCCGCACGAGGGCGATCCCGCCTCTGAACGGACGCGCGTCCGCATCGTCTACGACGACGACTACCTGTACGTCGGCGCGGAGATGGACGACCGGGATCCGCAGGGCATCATCGTCCACGACATCCGCAAGGACTTCCAGCAGGACGACCAGGACACGTTCGAGCTGATCCTCGACACCTTCGCCGATCGCCGGAACGGCTACGTCTTCATCACGAACCCGGCCGGCGGGCGGGCGGACGAGCAGATCGCCAACGAGGGGAAGGAGATCAACACGAGCTGGGACGCGCCCTGGCAGGTGCGGACCCGGCGCACGGCCGCGGGCTGGACGGCGGAGATGGCGATCCCGTTCCGGGCGCTGCGCGCCGCCGAGGGCGCCGGTCACGTCTGGGGCGTCAACTTCAGCCGCCGCATCCGTCGACGGAACGAGATCGACTACTGGTCCCCGATCCCCCGCTCGTACACGCTCAGCCGGGTCTCCCTTGCGGGCGACCTCTCGGGGCTGGCGGCGACGCGGTCCGGGCGGGACCTGCGCGTGAAGCCGTACGTGGCGGCGCGGACCACCCGGGAGACGGGGCTCACGGATTACGGCTCCAGCGGGGACGTCGGCGTCGACGTGAAATACGGCCTCACGGACGCGCTGACCCTCGACCTGACCGTCAACCCGGACTTCGCCCAGGCCGAGGCGGACGAGCAGCAGGTCAACCTCACGCAGTTCAGCCAGTTCTTCCCGGAGAAGCGGGAGTTCTTCCTCGAGAACTCCGGCGTCTTCTACGTGGGGGACGCCGGGCGCAACAATCGGGTCAGCCTGACGCCCACGCCGGACGAGGACCTGCTCCTCTTCTTCAGCCGACGCATCGGCCTGGACGAGGACGGGCGGCCCGTGCCGATCCGGGGCGGCGCCCGTGTGACGGGGCGCGCGGGCGCGTTCTCCGTCGGGGCCCTGGCGCTGCGCACCGCCGCGGCGGCCGGAGGGCCGGGAAACGACTACGCGGTCGTGCGGGTGAAGCGCGACCTGTTCTCGAATTCCGACGTGGGTGCCCTCTTCCAGACGCGCGAGGGGGCCGACGGCGACTACAACCGGGTGTACGGCGCCGATGCCAACTTCCGCCTCCCGGGACAGTTCGACTGGAGCTCGTACGCCGTGCAGACGCGCACGCCGGGCGTGAGCGACGGGCAGTTCGCCTGGCGCTCTACCGTGATGCGGGAGGGCAACTTCACGCACATCAAGGCCGGCGTGATGTCCATCGGGGAAGGCTTCCGGGACGACATCGGCTACTATCGGCGGACCGACAGTCGCAAGTGGATCCTCGACGCCGGCCTGCGCCCGCGGCCGAAGTCGCTGCAGCGGCTCGGGATCCGCGAGATGCACCCCCACGTCACGTGGAGCTACTACGAGGACCAGACCGGGCGGATCACCGGAAAGAACCTGCACTCGGGCTACACGTTCTTCATGAACAGCGGCGCGTACTGGGAGGTCTCCGTGAATCCCGAGTACGAGCGGATCGACGCGCCGCTCCAGCTCAGTCCGGACTCGCTGGACGCCCCGCTGCCCGCCGGCGGCTACGCCTGGCACACCTGGCAGGTGAAGGGCAGCACCGACCCGAGCCGCGCCGTCTCCCTGTCCATGGCCGGCATCGTCGGCGGCCTGTGGGGCGGCGATCAGAAGACCGTGAACGCGACGGTCACGATCCAGCCGTCGTACCGATTCCGGGCGACGGTCGGGGCGCAGCGCACGCGGGCGGTCCTCGATCAGCCGGACGAGCGGTTCGTCCGCTCGCTCTGGACCGCGCGGGCCAGCTACTCCTTCAGCACGCGGGCCTTCCTCGACGCGCTGGCCCAGTACGACCCCCAGCTGCACCAGCTCGACGCCAACGTCCGCTTCGACCTCATCCACCATCCGCTGAGTGACCTCTTCCTCGTCTACAACGAGCGGCGGATCACGACGCCGGGCGGCATTCCGCCGGGGCGTTCCATCATCGTGAAGGCGACGCAGATGGTCGCGTTCTGAGCCCCCTTTCGTCCCCGGCCGCCGCGCCCGACCGGGTGCACGGTCCTTGCACGGAACGGAGTTGAAGTCACTGCACGTCCTGAAGGAACGGAACCATGGCAGAGGAAGGCAGCCGCGTCCCGGCGCAGATCACGCTCTTCGGATTCGAGCCCACCACTGCGGACGTCGCCGTCGTGCGCCGCTCCCGGGGCTGGCGCTGGCGCCACGCGCTCCTGGCACTCGGCCTCTGCTGGGTGCTCGTGCCCGTCGTGATCTTCATTCCGCCCCACATTCCCTGGGCCGCGGGCGCGTTCATCCTGGGCATCGTGCTGGCGTACCGCAGGGCTACGGAGGAGTACACGCTCACCCACCTCGAGGGAACGTGCCCGAAGTGCGGACACGCCCAGACGCTCGAGAAGCCGACCAAGCTGAAGCGGCCCCACCCCCTCTCCTGCGGAGGCTGCCACAACGACCTGCAGCTCCGGGTCGAGGCGGAGGCAGCGCCTTCGGCGGCGGACGCGGACGCCGAGGTCGACGCGGACGCCGGATCCCACCGGGTCGCCTAGAATAGATGAGGACGAGCCGGCACGGCCGGGCCCCCTCTTCCCTGCCCCTCTGCGGAGACGCGACGATGCGGATGATCCGGACGCTCCTGCTTTTCATGCTGGCGGCCGTCCCCTGCCGCGCCGGGGCGCAGACTCCCGGGCCGTGGGACCTCCTCCTCCACGGGGGCACCGTCGTCGACGGGACCGGGGCGCCCCGCTTCCGGGCGGACGTCGCCGTCCGCGACGGCCGCATCGCCCGGGTCTCCCGCACGCCCCTCGATCCGGCCCGGGCGCGGCGGGTGGTCGACGCGACGGGGCTGGTCGTCGCCCCCGGGTTCATCGACATGCACGCCCACCTCGACCCGCTGCTGCGACTGCCGGGCGCGGAGAGCCACGTACGGCAGGGCGTCACCACCGCGCTGGGCGGCCCCGACGGCGGCTCGCCGCTGCCCCTGGCCCCCTACCTCGACTCCGCTCAGGCCGCGGGGCTCGGCATGAACGTCGCCTTCCTCATCGGCCACAACACCATCCGCGAGCGCGTCATGGGCATGGCCGACCGGGCCCCCACCGATGACGAGCTCGCCCGCATGGAGCGCCTCGTCGCCGGGGGCATGGGCGACGGCGCCTTCGGCCTGTCCACCGGCCTCAAGTACCTGCCCGGCGCGTTCTCGAACGTGGACGAGGTGGTGGCGCTCGCCACCGTGGCCGCCGATTCCGGCGGCATCTACACGTCCCACCTGAGGGAGGAGGGGCTCGGGCTCATCGAAGGCGTGGCCGAGGCGCTGGAGATCGGCCGGCGGGCCCGCATCCCGGTCGTCCTCACGCACCACAAGGTGGTGGGCAAGCCCATGTGGGGCGCCAGCCGTACCACCCTCGCCATGGTCGACTCGGCCCGCGCCGCCGGCACGGACGTGATGCTCGACCAGTACCCGTACACGGCCACGTACACCGGCATCGGCGTCCTCGTACCCGCGTGGGCGATGGCCGGCGGCGATTCCGCGTTCGCCCGGCGCCGCCGGGAGCCGGTCACTCGCGACAGCATCGTCGCCGGCATCGTCTTCAACATCCTGAACGACCGCGGCGGCGGAGACATCGACCGCGTGCAGCTCGCCCGCGTGCCCTGGGACCATTCCCTGGAAGGTGGAACACTGGCGGACTGGGCACGAAGGCTGGGGCGGGAGCCGACGCCGGAGGTGGGAGCGGAGCTGGTGATCGAAGCGCTCCGGCGGGGTGGCGCGTCCGCGATCTACCACGTCCTCGACGAGGGCGACGTCGAGCGCATCATGATCCACCCGCAGACGATGATCGCCTCGGACGGGCGGCTGACGCAGCCGGGCGAGGGGCATCCGCACCCCCGCTGGTACGGGACGTTCCCGCGCGTGCTCGGCGTCTACGTCCGGGAGAAGAAGCTGCTGAGCCTGGAAGAGGCGGTCCACAAGATGACCGGCATGCCGGCGGACCGCCTCGGGCTGGCGGACCGCGGACGCGTTCGCGAGGGCGACGTCGCCGACCTCGTGCTCTTCGATCCGGAAACGGTCCGGGACCGCGCCACGTTCGAGAACCCGCACCAGTACCCCGTGGGCATCCCGTACGTCTTCGTGGCGGGTCAGGCCGTGGTGGACGGAGACCGCTTCACGGAGGCGCGGCCCGGCGTGGTGCTCCGGCGCCGCTGAGCCGGCACGCGGGGCGGCGCGTTCGAACGGAGCCGCCGGAGCGGCGCCGGGACCGGCCCTGGGCCTGGAGGCCGGCGCAGGAGATGCTTCTGGCGCTCACGAACCCCTCCCCGTACTCTGTCGCGCCATGAGCGACCCCATCGGCTTCGGCGTCCTGGCCTTCACCTCCCTCCTGGCCATCGTGAACCCGCTCAGCGCGGTCACGGTGTTCCTGGCCATGACGGCCACCTACACGCCCCGCCAGCGTCGCCACACCGTGCAGCGGGCCGTACTCACCGCGGGGGCTCTCCTCTTCGTCTTCGCCGCCCTCGGCACCGCCATCCTGCAGTTCTTCGGGATCACCACCTACGCGTTCAAGATCACGGGCGGAATCCTCTTCTTCTTCATCGGCTGGGACATGCTGCAGGCGAAGCGGTCCGCCCGGGGCAAGACCACGCCCGAGGAGGAGGTTGAGGGAGCCGAGAAGGCGGACATCGGGATCATCCCCCTGGGCATACCGACCCTGGCGGGGCCGGGCGCCATCACGACGGTGATCGCGCTGATGGGCCAGCAGACGGGCCTGCTGCCCGCCGTGCTCGTCTACGCCTCCATCGTGCTCGTGCTGCTGGTCAGCGCGGCGATCCTGCTCGCCGCTCCGGCCCTGCTGCGCACGTTCGGGCAGACGGGGCTCAACGTCATGACGCGCATCATGGGCCTGCTGGTGATGGTCGTGGGCACGCAGCTGGTGATCGACGGGCTGCGGGTGGTGGTGACGGAGTTCCGGACGCTGTAGTCGGACGCGTCCGGCGCATACTTGACAAACCAGCTGCGGGGAGTTAGGGTAGCCGCGAATTGGCTGGCGAGCACGGATTGGACGACACCACGGAAGGTGAAGACCTGGGCTCGGTACGGCTCAGGTCTTTTGTATTCTGGTGCCCGTGGCGGGGGGCGACCTGGCCCGCCTGACGAGTCGGCTGGTGCGGCGTGCCGGACCCCGACGTCATCTTCATCACGAGGGAGTACGAGCATGCGTACCACCGGGACCGTGAAGTGGTTCAACGACGCCAAGGGATTCGGCTTCATCACGCCGGACGACGGAGGCAAGGACTGCTTCGTCCATCACACCGCCATCCAGGGCACGGGCTTCAAGACCCTGGCCGAGGGCGAGCGCGTCGAGTTCGAGGTCGTCGAGAACGCGAAGGGACCGGCCGCGGCCGACGTCGCCCGCGAGGGCTGAAGCGCCACAGAAGCAGAGCAGGAACGGGCCGGCTGCGCGATGCGTGGCCGGCCCGTTTTTCTTGCGACGTCGCCGGCTTGACGCGCCGGAAGACGAGTCCCACTTTCCCGCATCCACCACACAGACGGGGGACGCCGGCCCCGACGTCGCTCCGCCGAAACGATCCCCCCATGACGGAATCGCCATGAGACGCTGGCTCCCCCTGATGGCGCTGGGCGCACTGGCCGTGCCGGTGGCGTCGACGCGCGCGTTCGCGCAGCAGAAGCCGATCCGTGGATTCCCGACCGCGACGGTAGCGGCCGAGGCCAAGCGTGAAGCGGCCGCTCGAGCGGTGCCCTCCCCGGACACCATGCGCGACCAGCTCCGTATTCTGAGCGAGGACCCCCACGAGGCGGGCACCGACCGGTCGAAGCACGTGGCCGAGCTGCTGCTCCAGCGCTTCAAGTCGTACGGCCTGGACGCGAAGATCGAGCAGTTCGAGGCGCTCATGCCGCGGCCGACCTCCCGGACCCTCGAGCTCGTGGCGCCCAAGCACTACACGGCGCAGCTCAAGGAGCCGGCGATCCCGGAGGACAAGGACAGCGACGACGCGAACCAGCTTCCCACGGCGAACCTCTACTCGGCGGATGGGGACGTCACGGCGCCGCTCGTCTTCGTCAACTACGGCATCCCCGAGGACTACCAGGTGCTCGACAGCCTGGGCATCGACGTGAAGGGGAAGATCGTCATCGCCAAGTACGGCCACTCCTGGCGCGGCATCAAGCCGAAGGTCGCCGCGGAGCACGGCGCCGTCGGCTGCATCATCTACTCGGATCCCGAGGACGACGGGTACCGGGTGGACGACGTCTACCCGAAGGGTCCCATGCGCCCGTGGCAGGGCGTGCAGCGCGGCAGCGTCATGGACATGCCGACCTACCCGGGCGACCCGCTCTCGCCGGGCTTCGCATCGGATCCCGGGATGGAGCCGGGAGAGGGGAAGATGCTGACGGTGGACGGGGCGACGACGATCATGAAGATCCCCGTCCTGCCCATCTCCTACGGCGACGCACAGCCGCTGCTGGAGGCGCTGGGCGGCCCGACGGCGCCGCGGGCGTGGCAGGGGTCCCTTCCGATCACCTACCACGTCGGCGGCAGCGACAGCGCGAAGGTGCACCTGGCCCTCAAGTTCGACTGGCACGAGCGCCCGCTCTACGACGTCATCGCCCGCATCCCGGGCGCGAAGACGCCGGACCAGTGGGTCATCTACGGCAACCACCACGACGCGTGGGTGAACGGCGCGGAGGACCCGCTCTCCGGGCAGGTCGCCCTCCAGGAGACCGCCCGCGCCCTCGGCTCCCTGCTCAAGACCGGCTGGAAGCCGGCGCGCACCATCATTCTGGCGGCGTGGGACGGTGAGGAGTGGGGGCTGCTCGGCTCGACGGAGTGGGCCGAAAAGCACCAGGCCGAGCTGAAGGACAAGGGCGCCGTCTACCTGGGCAGCGACACCAACTCCCGCGGCTGGCTGGGCGTCGCGGGCTCCCATTCGCTGCAGGAGTTCTTCCATCAGCTCGCCCGGGACATCACCGACCCGAAGACGGGCAAGAGCGTTCTGGAGGCGCGGCTCGAGCACAGCCGGGACTCGCTCTACACCATCGGCGCCCTCGGCTCGGGCTCCGACTACACGGCGTACCTGGACTTCCTCGGCCTCGCCAGCGCCAACGCATCCTACGGCGGCGCTCAGGAAGCGGGCATCTACCACAGCATCTACGACAGCTACGACTTCTACACCCGCTTCCTCGACCCGACCTTCGAGTACGAGAAGGCCGAGGCACAGACCATGGCGACGGCGCTGCTGCGCCTGGCCGACGCGCCCGTCCTGCCCTTCGAGTTCACGCAGGCCGAGCAGACGTACCGGAAGTACGCCGACCAGATCGCCGAGGAAGCGGCGAAGAAGCCGGAGGTGAAGGATCTCGACCTGTCGGAGGTGTACGCGGCGCTGGACCGGCTGAAGAAGGCGGCCACGCGCTACGAACAGGCCTACGCCCCCGTCGCCTCGATGAGCGCGAAGGACGCCCAGCGGAGCTGGAAGAAGCTCGAGGACGTCAACGAGACGCTCTACAGGACCGAGCGCGCGCTCACCGACGACGGCGGCCTCCAGCACCGCCAGTGGTTCAAGCACATGATCTACGCCCCGGGCTTCTACACGGGCTACGGCGTCAAGACCATGCCCGGCATCCGGGAGGCCGTCGAGGACCGGCCCGACCTGGCGCTGGCGGGGACGGAGGCGAAGCGGGTGGCGGCGGCCCTGAATCGGTACGCGGCGGCCATCGAGACGGCCGCTGATCAGCTTTCCGGTGCGATGAAGTGACGGGGGCCTTCCCCCCGGCGTTTCGGCGCCGGGGGGGACCAACGAGCCCCGGGGGACGTGGACATCGAGGTGGCCGGTGGGAACCGCGGAAACGGGCACGAATCGCGGCACAGGCACCCGCCCACGCACGCAGAAGCGCCAGGTATGACCCGCCAGCTCCCCTGTGCCGGTGCGGGTGCGTGGATGCCCGTGCGGCCGTTGCCTTGTCCCCCCCTCGGCGAGGCCCGATTACGCATCCCGAGGTCCCGCATTTCGAGTTGACAGCCTCCGCGATCGCTTCTATTCTCGCAGTCATGCTCCGAAAATTCCGCCGCACACCGAATCGCCCGGTTCTCGGGCTTGCGGCCCTGCTCGTCGCGCTCAGCGTGGCGGTGCCGCTGCTGGACCGCGGCATGTTCTCGGAGCCGATCTCCATCGCGGGGCCGCACGAGCACCTGCCGGGCGTTGCGGGGCACGACCACGCCATCTGCGTGGTCTACCACGCCAATCCCGGCGTGCCTACGGTGCCCACCGCGCCGCGCCGCGGTACGAGCGCCGAAGTGCGCATCGCCCTGCAGGTCCCGTCGACACGCGACGACGCTTCACCCCTCCTCCGTCCCCGCACCCGGGCTCCTCCCTCCATCTGAGCTCCGCGTCCGCGGAGCGGCTTTTCTGCAGCAGTCGATCGCGTTCCGGGCCATGACGGCCGGGGCATCGTTGCATGCAATCAGCCAGGAGGGTGACGTGCACCCTGTATCGATCAGGGGCGGCCGCGCGTTGATGGCCGCCTGCCTGCTGGCGTCGACACCGATGATGGCGCGGGCCCAGCAGCCTTCACAGCAGCCGGACAGCGTCCAGGCGCGCCTGCGCCGTCTCGAGACGCAGATGGACAGCCTGCGAGCGAGCATCGAGCGCCTGCGCGGGGCGCCGGCGGAAGCGCCGTCGCAAGCCGGGGAAGCGCCGTCGTCGCTTCCCGCCCAGCAGCCACCGGTGGACCCGCTCGCGGCGATTCGCGCCGCGGCAGCGCAGGCTGCAGGCGTGGACACGGCGCAGATGAACAAGCCGGACACGGCGAGCACGAACGTCGAGTTCGTGGGTCGCCAGCGCAATCTCTCCCAGTTCAACCCGGAGATCAGCGCCACCGCCGACCTGTTCGCGGTGGTGGACCACAACCGTCCGGGCACGAACACGTTCGTGCCGCGGGAGTTCGAGTTCGCGTTCCAGTCGAACCTCGACCCCTACTCCCGGGCGAAGATCTTCATCGCCAACCACCACCCCGGTGGGGAGATCCTGCCGTTCGAGGGGCCCTCGGCGACGGCGGGCCAGCCGGGCGCGGGGGCCGGCGAGTCGGAGACCGACGTCGAGGAAGGCTACGTCGAGTGGGTGAACCTGCCGGGCGGATTCGGTTTCATGCTGGGCCGGTTCCGCCAGCAGTTCGGGACGCTCAACCGGTGGCACCCGCACGCCCTCCCCGGCCAGATGCTCCCCCTTCCCTACCTCGCCTTCCTCGGGGAAGAGGGACTCTCGCAGACCGGCCTCTCCATGCACTGGCTGGTGCCGGTGCACGGCGCGGGCACGTACGAGATCTGGACGGAGCTGACGCGCGGCGAGAGCGACGCGGTCTACGGCGGCTCCGACAAGCTGAGCGTGCTCGGTCACGTGAACGGATTCTGGCCGCTGTCGCGCGCATCGTACTTCCAGCTCGGCGTGTCCGGACTCGGCGGAACGCGGCGGGACGAGGTCGGCGTCGACCGGCCGACGCGCGTGTGGGGCGTCGACGCCGCTTACGACTGGCGGCCGCCTGCAACGGGGCTCTTCCACGAGCTCACGCTGCGGGGCGGCGCCGTGCTGAACCGCCGGGACGTCGACACCGGCGCCTGGCAGGACGCATGGGGCGCCTTCGGGATCGGCGAGTACAAGTTCGCGCAGCAGTGGATCGCCGGCGCGCGCTACGAGTGGACGCAGGACCCCGCCGATCCGGACCTCTCCTCCAGCCTCGTCGCCCCGACGCTGACGTGGTGGGAAAGTGAGTTCGTGCGCGTCCGCGCCGAGTACGACTTCCTGAACCGGCCGAGCGGCTGGCTGCGCCAGTTCGTGATCCAGACGACCATCGCCATGGGCCCCCACAAACACGAGACCTACTGATGACGACCACCATGAAGCACACCGGACTCCTTGCCGCGGCGCTGCTCGTCGCGGCTCCGGCGACAGGCCGGGCCACCGGCCCGGCCGCCGGGCCCTCGCACGCCGCCCCCTCGACCGTCGCCGCGGCCCCCATCAAGATCGTCGCGACGCTGCCGGTCTACGCCGACATCGCCCGCCGCATCGGCGGGGACCAGGTGGACGTCACGTCCATCGCCGACCCGCACGAGGACTCGCACTTCGTGCGGCCGAAGCCGAGCTTCGCCGCGAAGCTCCGCCAGGCGGACATGTTCATCACTACCGGGCTGGACCTCGAGCTGTGGGCGCCGCCGCTGCTGGACAAGGCGGGCAACGCGTCCGTTGCGGAGGGCGGCCAGGGCTACGTCACGACCTACACGGGCATCAAGCTGCTGGACATCCCGTCGTCCGCCGACCGCGCGGCGGGTGACATCCACATCTACGGCAACCCGCACGTCTACACGGATCCCCTCAACGCGGTGCAGGTCGCCCGCAACATCACGGCGGGGCTCAAGAAGGTCGCGCCCGACCGCTCGGCGGCGTGGGACAGGGGGCTGGCCCAGTTCACGGACCAGATCTACCGCCGGCTCTTCGGAGGGCAGCTCGTCGACATGCTCGGGGGCGAAACGCTGGCGCACCTGTCCCGCTCCGGCAACTTCCAGAGCTTCCTCGAAAAGACGCCCTACCAGGGCAAGCCGCTCATCGGCTACCTGGGCGGCTGGCTGAAGACGGCCCAGGCGTTCCGTGGCAAGGACATCATCTGCTACCACAAGAACTGGGCGTACTTCGAGGACCGCTTCGACGTGCAGTGCGTCGACTACGTCGAGGCGAAGCCGGGCATCCCGCCCACGCCGGGGCACGTCTCGGACCTGATCCGCCTCATGAAGACGAAGAACATAAAGGTCATCATCGCGGCGACGTACTTCGGTGAGCAGAAGGTGAAGACGGTGGCCGACCGGGCCGGGGCGAAGTACGTGATGATGCCCATGGAGCCGGGCGACGAGCCGGGCGAGGGCAGCTACTTCGACATGGTGGACACGTGGGTGAACGGCCTGGCGCGCGGATACGGCGCCCCGGCCTCCTGAGCCGACCCTCCTCCCGACGGAGAACGCGACATGCTGGACCTCTTCCTCGTCCCCTTCGCCGCGGCGCTGATCATCCTTGCGATCAACGCCTACTTCGGGCTCCACGTGATCCGCCGCGGCGTGATCTTCGTGGACCTGGCCTTCGCCCAGATCGCCGCCGTGGGGAGCACGCTCGCGCTCCTCTTCGGCGGCGAGCCGGGCACCCCCATGGCCCTCGCCTTCTCCTTCGGCTTCACCATCTTCGGCGCGGCGTTCTTCAGCTGGACGCGCATGGAGGAGTCCCGGGTGCCGCAGGAGGCGATCATCGGCATCAGCTACGTCGTCGCCTCGGCAGCCGTGATCCTGCTGGCCAGCTTCACCGCGGAGGGCGCCGAGCACATCAAGGAGACCCTCACCGGCTCCCTGATCTGGGCGACGTGGCCCACGGTCTTCGAGCTCGCGGGGATCTATGCGCTCGTCGCCGTCTTCCACTTCGTCTTCCGGAAGAAGCTTCTGGCGACGACGTTCGCACCGGAGACGGTGAAGAACGTCCGGCTCTGGGACTTCATCTTCTATCTCAGCTTCGGCCTTGCCGTGACGTTCTCCGTCACGCTCGCCGGCGTCCTCATGATCTTCAGCACGCTCGTCATCCCGGCCGTCATCGCGTTCCTGTACACGCACCGCTTCTCCCACGCCCTCGTGCTGGCGTGGGCCGCGGGGGCGGTGGCGATCGCCGGCGGGCTGATCGTGTCCTTCGTCTGGGACCTGACGACGGGCCCGCTGCTCGTCGTCTCGTTCGGCGTGGTCCTGGCCCTGGCCGCTGTGATCCGGCCGCTGTTCGGCTCGGCGGAGACGAACGACTGGGAGGAGGTGGCGCCGGAGGCGCCGCCGGAGACGGCGTTGCATATGTAGGGTGAGGCTGAGGCTGAGGCTGAGGCTGAGGCTGAGGCGGAGGCTGAGGCTGAGGCGGGGGCGGAGTGGGGCGCAGAGGCTGGGGGAACACGGGGGGTGAGTGCCGGCGCGCGGCTTCGGGCGAACGGTGCGCGGACGCTCACCGCTCTCGCGGACTCCCGGCCAGTCCCTTTCGGTCGCTGCCGTTCCCGCCGTTCCCGCCGTTCCCGCCGTTCCCGCCGTTCCCGCCGTTCCCGCCGTTCCCGCCGTTCACCTCAGCCTCAGCCTAAGCCTCAGCCTCAGCCTCAGAACAGATAGAACACAAGATACGCCGCCAGCAGAATCGTCACCCACAGCACCATGCTGCCCGTGGGCCACGTCCGGGCGAGCTGGCCTTCGGGGGCGTGGTGGCGGCTGGTGCCGCCGACGACGGCGCGGACGCCGCCGAGGGTGACGTCGCGGACGCCGCGATCGATGGCGACGGCGACGTCGCGCACGCCGCGAACGAGGGCGGGGCCGAGCTTCCTGTAGAACCAGTCACTGTCCAGGTTCACGGCGTGCTGTTCGGCGGGGTAGAGGTGCAGCCGCATGAGCCAGAAGACTGCGAGCATGGAGAAGATCAGGAGCTGCATCTGGGCCAGCACGTGTCCGGGCGCGTACGGCGAGTAGTCCACCGGGAACGGCAGCAGGCCGTAGAACGTCTGGGGCAGCACCCCGACGGCGATGCACAGGACGGCGGCCACGGCCATGGCGAGGCGCATGTTCAGGGGCGCCTCCTTCGTGCGGATGCCGGAGTCGTGTCCGAAGAAGCCGAAGAACGGGATCTTGATGCCAGCGTGCTCGACGACGCCGGCGGAGGCGAAGAGCAGCACGAGCCAGATCCAGTGGTAGCCGTGCTCGGCGGCAGCGGCCATGATCATCGACTTGCTGACGAAGCCGCTGAAGAGCGGAAAGGCGGAGATGGAGGCCGCGCCCACCATCGACATGCCGGCGGTGAACGGCATGCTCTTGTACAGCCCGCCCAGGTCGGAGCCCTTCACGGTGCCGGCGCGGTAGAGCACGGCGCCCATGGACATGAAGAGGAGGCCCTTGAAGATGACCTCGTTGAAGGCGTGGGCGACGGCGCCGTCGACGGCAAGCGCCCCGCCGATGCCGATGCCGACGACCATGAAGCCGATCTGGTTGATCATGCTGTAGCCCAGCACGCGCCGCAGGTCGTTCTCGATGACGGCGTAGAAGATCGGGAACGCGGTCATGACCGCGCCGATGTAGATCAGGATCTCGGTGCCGGCGAAGCCGCGGGTCAGGGCGTAGATGGCGACCTTCGTGGTGAAGGCGCTCAGGAAGAACGTCCCGGTGACCGTCGCCTCGGGATACGCGTCCGTCAGCCAGTTGTGCAGCAGCGGGAAGCCGCACTTGCAGCCGATGGCCAGGAACATGAGCCACGGTCCGAGGCCGCGCAGCTCGATATGGCCGAAGGAGAGGCTGCCCACGTCGTGATAGTAGACCAGGGCGCCGGCCAGGAAGACGACGCCGGCGACGACCTGCACGGCCAGGTAGCGGGTTCCGGCGCGCAGCGCGCGCTCGGTGCCGCGGGCCCAGATCAGGAAGACGGAGCTGACGCTCAGCAGCTCCCAGAAGACGAAGAACGTGACCAGGTCGCCCGCGAACACGGCTCCCACCGCGCTCCCGGCGTAGAGCATGCCGGCCACGTGCTGCAGCGTCGCCTTCTCCTCCCGGTTCAGGTGCAGCGAGTAGAGCACGCCGATGAAGGCGCCGATGTGGAACAGGTAGCCGAAGAGCAGGCTCAGGCGGTCCACCCGGAAGGGTTCCAGGTGGTAGCTGAAGAACTGCACGGCCGTGTGCACGCCTTCCTGGGCGCCGATCAGGTTGAGGGCGCCGAGGACCGGCACGAGGAGGAGCACCGCGCCGCGCAGCCTGCCGCGCAGCACGGCGGCGAGGGCGGCGCCGACGCAGAAGATCAGGAACGGCGGAGCGTCAATCCACATCGTAGTAGTCCTCGTCCCGTCGAACCATTCTGCGCAGCAGCTTCGCGCCGTAGACCAGCAGCGTCACGCCGAAGAAGCCATAGATCGGGTAGAAGCCCCAGAGCCGCTCCCACGGGTCTTCCGCGTGGCGATGGATCACGAACTCGAGGAGCAGCGCCACGACGCCCAGGGCCGTGAAGCCGAGCAGCAGCGCGCGAACGTTCTCCGGCCGGTCGAGGAATCGCTTCCTGTCGTCCATTGCCTCTCTCCCTGCGGGCGGCGGCCCGCCCGGACCCGCGCCCGCGCTCACGGTCCCACCACCCTTTCGAGGAGGCGGAAGAACGGGCCCGGGAAGAAGAAGAGCCACATCGTCGCCAGCGCCGTAAAGGACAGCGCGACGAGGATCGGCCACGGCGCCTCGTGGATTTCCTCGGTGGCGCCCGCGGGGACGGCGCCCGCGGAACCGAGGGCGCCCTGTTCCGTGCCCTGCTCCGCGCCGTGGTCCCCGCCCGTTCGCGCCGGTCCTGCGTAGGGCTCCGGCTTCGCCGGGTAGAAGAACGCGCGCACCGGCACGGCCAGGAGGTAGCCGAGGTTCAGCACGGAGCTGAGCATGAGCACGGCGAGGAGCGCGACCTGGTGCGCGTCGAGAGTGCCCAGGGCCAGGTACCACTTGCTCCACACCCCGCCGCCCAGCGGCAGGCCGATGACGCTCAGCGCGCCGATGAAGTAGGCGCCGAACGTGACCGGCATGCGTCGCCCCAGACCGTCCATCTGGCTGATCTCGGTCTTGTGGGCGGCAACCATGACGGCGCCGGCGCAGAAGAACAGCGTGATCTTGCCGAAGGCGTGCATGACGATGTGCAGGCCGCCGCCGATGATGCCCCAGCGGTTGGCCAGCATGGCGCCCAGCACGATGTAGGAGAGCTGGCTGATGGTCGAGTACGCCAGCCGCTCCTTCAGGTTGTCCTTGCCGAATGCGACGAAGGAGCCGAGCAGGATCGTCGCCGCCGCCACGTACATGAGCCAGACGCTCGACCCGAGGCGCGTCAGCAGGTCGATCCCGAAGATGTAGACGACGACCTTCAGGATCGTGAACACGCCCACCTTCACGACGGCGACGGCGTGCAGCAGCGCGCTCACCGGGGTGGGTGCCACCATGGCCGCGGGCAGCCAGCGGTGGAACGGCATGACCGCCGCCTTGCCGACGCCGAAGACGAACAGCGCGAGGAGGATCGCGATGGCCGTGGGGGACGCCTTCCCGGCCAGGATCCCGCCGCGCGTGAACTCCAGCGTCCCCGCCAGCATGTACGTCCAGATGATGGCGAAGAGCAGGAACAGGATCGACGTCGTGAACAGAATGCCCAGGTAGATGCGGCCGGCGCGCTTCGCCTCCTCCGTACCCTCGTGGGTGACGAGGGGGAACGTCGAGAGGGTCAGCGCCTCGTAGAAGACGAAGAGCGTCAGCAGGTTGGCCGAGAAAGCGGCGCCCATGGCGCACGCGATGGCGACGGCGAAGAAGATGTAGAAGCGCGTCAGGTGCTCCTCGTGGTGGGCCCGCATGTAGCCGATGGAGTAGACCGTGGTGACGATCCACAGCGTGCTGGCGACGAAGGCGAACAGCACGCCCAGCGGCTCGACCGCGAGGGCCAGTCGGATGCCCGGGAGCGGCTCGGCGAAGACCCACTGGAGGCCGTCGGCCGCGTGAGGCCAGATCTGCAGCACGACCGACAGGAGGGCGCCGCCCGTGACGAGGGAGGCCGCCTCCCGCAGGTTCGGCCAGCGGCCGAGCAGGCCCACGAACACGGCGCCGGCGAGGGGAACCGCGACGGCGAGGAGCGGCAGCGCGTCGGGGCTCACGGCAGACCTCCCATCAGGACCGCCGCGGCCTTGTGCGCGACGCCGACGGTGAACCGGGTATCGATTCCGAAGAAGTAGTTGGCCACGACCAGGATCCAGGTCGGCACGAGCATCAGGAGAGGCGCTTCCCGCAGCGGCTCCGCGCCGGGCGGCGGCTCCCGGAAGTAGGCGGTTTCCACCACGCGCCAGATGTAGACGACGGCGAGCAGCGAACTCACAAGCACGATCACAACCACCGGCCACCAGCCGCGCTCGAGGGCCCCGAGCACGAGGTACCACTTGCTGATGAAGCCCACCGTCAGCGGCACTCCGATGATGCTCAGTCCCGCCGCGACGAAGGCGGCCGTCGTGTACGGCATCCGCCGTCCGAGGCCCGCCATCGCCTCCAGCCGAACCGAGCCTAGCCGGTACATGACGCACCCCAGCGACATGAAGAGCGCGCCCTTGATGAGGGCGTGGTTGAAGAGGTGCAGGATCCCGCCGGTGAGGCCGGTGAGATTGCCGATGCTGATGCCCAGGATGATGTAGCCGATCTGCGCCAGACTCGAATAGGCGAGCATGCGCTTCACGTTGCGCTGGTAGATCGCCACCAGCGACGTACTGACCATGGCGACGAGGGCCAGCGGCAGCAGCACGTGGTCCAGCTTCATGGTGCCGAACGAGAAGTCGAAGCCGAACACGGTGAAGAAGAACCGCAGCAGCATGTAGACGGCGACCTTCGTCGACGTCGAGGCGATGAACGACGTCACGGCCGAGGGCGCGTACGTGTAGGCGTTCGGCAGCCACAGGTGCAGGGGAAAGAGCGCGAGCTTCAGGCTGATCCCCACCGTGAGGAACGCGAACGCGACGCTGACCGTGCGCCGCCCCTCCACGAGAGGCAGCCGGTGGGCCAGATCGGCCATGTTCAGCGTGCCCGTGACCGCGTACATCAGGCCGATGCCGATCACGATGAACGTCGCGCCGACGGCGCCCATGATCAGGTACCGGTACGCGGCCGTCAGCGCCCGCCGGTCCCGGCCCATGGCCACCAGCGCGTAGGTCGAGAGCGAGGAGATCTCGAGGAAGACGAACAGGTTGAAGACGTCCCCCGTGATCGTGATGCCCAGCAGTCCGGCCAGCGAGAGCAGGAAGGCCGTGTAGAAATACGGGATCCGGTCTGCTGCGACCTCGCTCTCGACGCTCTTCAGGGAGTAGGGCGTGACGACGGCCCCGATGGTGCCGACGAGAACGAGCACGAAGGCGTTTGCCGCGTCGATGCGGTACTCGATGCCCCACGGCGCGGCCCAGCCCCCCAGCGGGTAGGAGATCGTACCCCTCGTGAGCACCTGGTGCAGGAGGGCGATGGCGATCCCGAACGCCGTCCAGCTCACGAGCACTGCCCACGCCCACGACCAGCGGGGCCGGCGGATCAGGGATCCCGCCAGCGCGGCCATCAAGGGGATGACGACCTGCAGTGGCGGGAGCTGGGTCGCCGCGGCGGCGACCTCCGAGCTGGCCGTCACGGCGTTTCCTCCAGCGCGTCGATCTCGTCCTCCTCGACCGTGCCGTACGCCTCGTTGATGCGCACGACCAGCGCAAGGGCCACGGCCGTGGTCGCCACCCCCACGACGATCGCCGTGAGCATCAGCACCATCGGCAGCGGGTTCGAGTAGACGGGGTTGCCGTGCTCGACCAGGATCGGGGCCGTGCCGCCCCGGATGCGGCCCAGGCTGATGTAGAAGATGATCACCGAGGTCTGGAAGATGTTCAGTCCGATCACCTTCTTCACCAGGTTGCCCCGGGCGATCAGCACGTAGAAACCGGCCATCATCAGGAAGATGACGATCCAGTAGTTGTAGTGCCCCATGAAGGAAGTCACTCCGACCCCTCCCGACCGGCGAACATGTAGAACAGGGCCGTCATGACCCCGAAGACGGTGATGAAGACGCCGAGCTCGACCAGGAAGATACCGAGCTCCTGGCCGTGCACCGGGTCGTGCAGCAGCACGTCGTAGTCGATGAAGTGGCCGCCCATGAGCAGGGCGGCGAGGCCGGTCCCCGAGTAGATCAGCACGCCGATGGCGCCGAGTACCTTGAGCAGGCCCATGGGCAGGACCTGGCGCGCCACGTCCAGTCCGTAGACCAGGGCGTACAGGATGAACGCCGCGGCGAAGATCACACCGCCCTGGAAGCCACCGCCGGGGCTCAGGTCCCCGTGGAACTGCACGTAGAGCGCGAACAGCAGGATCGGCGGCGCCAGGATCTTCGTGGCGACCCGCAGGATGAGCTGCTCTCTCATTCCACCGCCTCCTCCTCCGATGCCTCCCGCTTCCGTCCGCCCACGCCGATGAGGAGGAACACGCCCACCATCGCGGTGAAGATCACCGTCGTCTCCCCCATCGTGTCGTAGCCGCGGTAGCTCGCCAGCGTCGCGCTCACGATGTTCGGCACGCCAATCTCCTCGGCCGTCTTCTCGATGTAGCGGGGCGCGACGTGCTGGTGGATGGGGTTGTCCGGTTCCCCGTAGTTCGGCAGGTCCAGCGAGCCGTAGACCAGGATTGCACCCGTGACGACACACACCACGATCGGCAGGATGCGGCTCCGCGTCGGCGGCTTCTCACGGCTCCCCACGAGCGCCAGCGTGCCGAGGAAGAGCACCGTCGAGATGCCCGCCCCAACCGCCGCCTCCGTGAACGCCACGTCCACCGCGTCCATCACCGTCCACAGCGCCGCCGAGAGCAGGCTGTAGATCCCCGTCAGCATCACGACCGCGAACAGGTTCCTCAGCCGCAGCGCCCCGAACGCCGTCACGGCCAGGAAGGCCAGCAGCGCGACGTCGATCACCCGGTCCATGTCATTCCCCTCCGGGCTCGTAGTCGAAGAGCAGCGGCTCGACCCCGCCCCGCAGGGCGGCGCGCGCCAGCGCGTGCGTCGATACCGGGCTCGTGAACCAGAGGAAGAGCAGGACCAGGATCAGCTTCACCGTGACCTGCGTCCAACCGGCCTGGAACATCAGGCCCACCATGATCAGCCCCGCACCCATCGTGTCCGTGATTCCCGAAGCGTGCAGCCGCGAGAAGACGTCCGGCAGCCGCAGCACCCCGATGCCCCCCACCAGCGCGAAGAAGGAGCCCCCCAGGATGCACGCCCAGCTCAGCACGTCGACGAGAACGCTCATGTCTTCCCCTCCCGGCTCGTACGCCGCCCCCGGCCCAGCGTCCCGAACTCGAAGAACTTCAGCACCGCGATCGTGCCGATGAAGTTCATCAGTGCGTAGATCAGCGCGATGTCCAGCCAGTCCGGCCGCCCCGTCAGGAAGCCCAGCACCGCGATCATCAGAACCGTCTTCGTCCCGAACATGTTCAGCGCCAGCACACGGTCGTAGACCGTAGGACCCTTCAGCGCCCGTGTCATCGCGAGACACATCGTGGCGATGATCGCCGCAGCGGCCGCCACGAACATCACGCCCCTCCCTCGAGCCGGGTCACCCGCCGGTCCATCGGCCCCTCCTCCGTGCCGTCCACGAAGTCACCCCGCAGCGCGTGCACGTCGAAGAGCTCACCCTCGACGCCCACCGTGATCGTCCCGGGCGTGAGCGTGATCGAGTTGGCGAAGATGAAGCGCCCCAGATCCGTCTGCTGTGAGCCGCGGAAGCGCACCAGCGTCGGCCCGATCGGCAGCCGCGGATCCACGATGATCTTCATCACGGCCACGTTCGACACGATCACCTGCCACAGCAGCCACGGCAGGTACGTGAGCGCCCGGAACGTGAGGTGGACCGGGATTCCCTCCTGGTCCACCACGTCCATCCGCCACGCGATGAACAGCACGAGGACCACGGAGAAAAGCCCGAGGGAGAGAAGGAGCGGCTCGAAGTAGCCCGACAGCAGAAGCCAGAGACCGTACAGCACGGCGCCCAGCGTGATGAGGCGACCCACGGCATCCCCTTCCTTGGGTTCGAGTCAGATCGGCGGCAGCGCCGCGGCTTCCGCGCGATCCGCGGGCAGAGCACCTCCGAGGCCCCCGCCTCCGACGCTCCCGGGGAAGCCGGGGAGCGAAGCTACCCGGGCCATTCCGGAGTGTCAATCGCCCGGCCCGCGCCCGTCCCCGCCCGTTACCTGTCTGAGATGGAGCGGCGAAATCTTTCCCGCGCCCCGCCGCCACGCAAGGGGTCGCCCCGGCCCGTTTCGGAGGAACATGCAGTTATCGGCGCATGGATATACGGCCAGTACGATGAGGACGACGGCGACGGCGGGGCCCGCCGCGGACGCGGCCGGTCAGGCCGACGGCGGCTCGTCGGCGACGGCCTGATCGGCGATCTGCTCCTCGGCGATCTCCTCCTCGGCGAGCATGCGGCGGAAGCCGCGGGCGCCGGTGAGGGTGGCGGCGAGCAAGAGGGTGGGGATGACCTGGAGGGACTGGAGCAGCACGCCGGCGACGATGGCGGTGGTGCCGGGGATGCCGAAGGGGAGCACGGCGAGGGCGATGGATCCCTGCATGACGCCGACGTTGCCGGGAGTGAAGCGGAACACCCAGGCGAGGTTGGCGATGACGACGGCGGCGAAGGAGGCGGCGATGGGCGGGCGGGCGCCGATGGCGACGAAGGCGAGGTGGTAGGTCGCCCACTGGGTGGCCCAGTGCACGAGGGAGAAGAGCAGCGGACCGACGAGCCGGCGGCCGCCCAGCGGAATGCGTCGCATGGTCTCGAGGGCGGGGCGCGCGAAGCCCGGTGCGTGGGCGAGGAGATCGAAGCGACGTCGCAGGGCGAGGGCGATGGCCGCGACGCCGGCGGCCACGATCGCGCCGATCTGGAGCCAGCGGGTGGCGGGCGGCAGGTGAAGGAAGGGCGGCACGGCGACCAGCAGGAGGACGAGTGCGACGCCCTCGATGACGCGGCTCCATACGATGGACGCGACGGCGAGTCCCATGGGCACATCGTCGCGGCGGTGGACGAATCGGGCCCGGGCGCCCTCGCCTGCCACGGCGATGGAGACGCTGGCCAGTGCCGAGCCGATGACGGACGCCTCGAGGGCGATGACGAGCCGATGCCTGGCGGCGGGCTGGAGGAGGAGGTGCCAGGCCCAGCCCCGGGCGATGAGGCCGACGAGGTTGACGACGATGGCGAGGAGCAGGGGCCAGACGCTGGCGTCCGCGAGGGCGTGGCGGGTCTGGACCCACGGGAAGTGCCAGATGGCGTAGACCGCGAAAACGGCCAGCCCGAAGCCGACCGCCCGGTTCAGCCAGTGCAGGATTGGATGCTTCATGAGCGGCAGAAGGTGGGGCAGGTTTCGCGCCGACGCCAGCCGCGGGGCGGAAAAGCGGATACCGACCGGGGCGCGCCCGGATCGTCGAGGCGGGCGGCCTCACCCCAGCGGCGTGATGGAGCGACTCGAGCGGAGGGCGTTGAGGATGACCGCCACGTCGATGCCCTCCTGGAGGAGCGCGCCGAAGGCCGGCGCGATCTGCCCGAATGCGGCGAAGACCATGGCGACGGCGCTCAGTCCGAGTCCGACGCCGATGCTCTGGAGCGCGATGCGCAGCGTGCGGCGGCTTATCCGCAGCGCGTCGACGACGCGCGACAGGTCGTCCACGAGGATGACGGCGTCGGCGGCTTCCGCGGTGATGCCGCCGCCGTGCCCGGCGAGGGCGATGCCGACCGTGGCAGCGCTGAGGGCGGGGGCGTCGTTGGTGCCGTCGCCGACCATGAGCACGGGCTCGCCCGCATCGACGAGGTCGCGAACGATGTCGACCTTGTCGCCGGGCAGCAGGTCTCCGCGCACTTCGCGGATGCCGAGGCGGGCGGCCACGGCCCGGGCGGCGAGCTCGTGGTCCCCCGAGAGGAGCAGGACGCGGTGGATGCCCAGGCGCCGCAGCGCCGCGAAGAAGTCGTCCAGGCCGGGCCGGATGGCGTCGGCGTACTCGACGATGCCGGCGATTCGTCCGTCGACGGCGACGAACGCCTTGAGGCCGAGATCATCGAGGCCGAGGCGGCCGATCCGCGCGGCGTCGCCGGGAGCGCCGGCGAGGACGTAGGCGCGGGAGCCGACGCGCACGTTCCTGTTCTCGACCATGCCTTCGACCCCCTGTCCCGCAGCCTCGACCACGGAGCGTGCCACGGGGAGCGAGGGCGTGGTGACCCGCGCGGCCTCGACGAGGCTGCGGGCGAGCAGGTGCCCGGAGCCCTGCTCCACGGCCCCCGCGAGGCGCAGGAGCTCGGCGGCCGACGAACCGTCCGCGGGCACGACCCGGTGCACCCGTGGCACCCCCACGGTCACCGTTCCGGTCTTGTCGAAGACCGCCACGCGCACGCGGGCGAGCTGCTCGAGGGCGGCCCCGGTCCGGAAGATGATTTGCCGACGTGCCGCGCTGCCGATGCCACCGATGATCGCCACCGGCGTCGCGAGGATGAGCGGACACGGCGTCGCGACGACGAGAACGGCGAGGACGCGGACGGCGTCGCCGGTGAAGGCCCAGGTAACAGCGCAGACGAGGAGCGTGAAAGGCGTGAAGCCGACGGCGAAGCGGTCGGCGAGCCGGTGGATCGGAGCCCGGCTCGCCTGCGCGCTGCGGACGAGGTCGACGATGCGGGCGTACTGGCTCTCGCCGGCGACGGCGGTGGCCCGGCACGTCAGCGGTCCTTCTCCGTTGGCGCTGCCGCTCAGGAGCGGCGTGCCGGCGTCCGCGGTCACGGGCACCGGCTCGCCCGTGATCCGGGACACGTCCACATGGGAGCGGCCGTCCTCCACGGTCACGTCTACGGGGACCAGCTCGCCCGGGCGGACGAGCAGCCGGTCGCCCGGGCGGACGTCGTCCACGGGAATGTCGACCACGTCGCCGGCCGCGTCGAGCCGATGCGCGATGCGAGGCGCCGCGGCTTCGAGCTCCCGCACGGCAGACGAGGCCCTGCCCTCGGCGAAGCGCTCGAGAGCTTCGCCGCCGGTCTGCATGAGGACGACGACGAGTCCGGCGAGGGGCTGGCCGAGGGCGGCCGCGCCGATGATGGCGAGCATGGCCACCAGGTCGGCGGCGAATCGGCCGCGCAGCATGCCGGCGACCGTTCGCAGAACGACGGGCAGTCCGACGAGGACGAGGCCGGCCATCCAGATCCAGTGGGCGGCGTCGGCGTCGGCCGCGAACAGGCGCGCCGCGCCGCCCACCGCCAGGAAGGCGGCGGCGAGGACGGGCGCGACCAGCGTGGCGCGCCACGTCGACTTCGGGGACGTCGTGGAGGGGTCCATGGGCTTCCGAAGACGATAGCGATTCCGGTCATCCGGGGATGTCGGGCCGAGGCCAGCGCGGGTGTCGGGCCGGACCCCACGAGGCGTCATGGGTTGCCCGACGCCCCCTTCGATCGAAAGGGGGTATCATGAGCATGGGAAGTTCCCCGAGAGGAGGTCTGCCATGACCGCCACCACGTCCATGCCCGCCTTCCGCGAGCTGAGCGAAGCCGAATGTGACGAGATCCTCGAGCGCAACCATGTGGGTCGCCTGGCCTTCGCCCACGGCAATCGCATCGGGATCGTGCCCGTGCACTACGTCCGTGTGGGCGACTGGATCTACGGGCGGACGGCCGAGGGCGAGAAGCTTTCGGTCATGCGCCACAACTGGTGGGTCGCCTTCGAGACGGACGAGGTCGACGGGATGTTCACCTGGCGGAGCGTCGTCGTCCACGGCGGATTTTACACCCTCGATCCCGACGGCGGTACCGCCGAGCGTCAGGCGTGGCGGGAGGCCGTGGACGCGCTCCGCACGCTGATCTCCGAGACCTTCCGGGAGGGTGACCCTGTCCCGTCCCGCACCGTCGTCTTCCGCATCGCCGTCCAGGAGGTCTCCGGCCGCGAGGCTCGCGAGGAGGGGTGACCGGGCGCCGCTGGACGGGCGCTCTGCGGCCGGCCGCGGCCGTCGCCGCCGTCGCGGCCGTCGGCCTCGCGGCCGCTGCCTTCACCGGTGTCGCGTTCGCGGGCGGCGCCGTCGCCCGGCCGGGCGTTGCCGCTGACCCCGACTCGCTGCCCGGCTTCCGCCTCGTCCTGAACCTGGCCGCCTTCCGCGTGGACGCCTGCGGCCCCGAGCGCTGCGTGCCCTTCCCCGTCGCCATCGGCAAGCCATCGACGCCAACGCCCGAGGGCTACTTCGAGCTGCGCACCATCACGTGGAATCCGTGGTGGCGCCCGCCCGACAGCGAGTGGGCCCGCAACGAGAAGCCGCAGCCCCCCGGGCCGAAGAACTGGATGGGCCGCGTCAAGCTGGAGTTCACGCCGCTTGTCTATTTCCACGGCTCGCCCTTCGACGCCAGCATCGGCCGGGCAGCGTCCCACGGGTGCGTGCGGATGCACAACGCGGACGCCGTCGCGCTGGCGCGTCTGGTCCTCGGGGAGGGGCTGGCAATGGCGCCCGACTCGGTGGCGACAATGGCGTCCACGTCGGCCACCGTGGCGGTTCGGCTGACGCGGGTCGTGCCGGTGCTGGTCGTGTACCGCCGCGCCGAAGTGGTGGGTGACAGCGTCGTTCTGTACCCGGACGTCTATCGCCGCGGGCCATCCGACGGCGCCGCAATCCTCGAGGCGATGGCCCGGGCTGGCCTGGATACGGCTGGACTCGAGGCTCGGAGCGACTCGCTGGCGGCGAGGCTGCCGGTGCTGCCCGCGGCGGTGCCGCTCCGCACGCTGCGACCGAGGCCCTGACGAGAGCGGACGCTACCGGGAGGTCGAGCGAAGAACGCCCCGGATCGCGGCTCGCGATCCGAGGCGTTCTGATTCGTCTCTCTCCGCCCTAGGGCTGGGACGACGTGCCCGAGCCCGTCGAGTCCATGGGCGTGGTCGCCGGACCTGTCGGATGGACGAGGTCGGCGCCGGGGTCCAGGCGCTGCGCCTGCTGCATGGCCGAATCGGCCAGGGCGGTGTTGTTCAACGCCTTCGCGGCCATGGCGACGCCGAACCAGGCAGCCGACTGGTGCGGGCCGAGCTTCGTGGCCTCCTGGTAGTAGGCCAGAGCCGCCTGGTAGTCCTTCTGACGGTATGCGGCGTTGCCGCTGTCGATCTGTGCGAACACGCCGGGCGGCATCTGCTGCACGATCGGGTTGTTCTCGGGACCCGCGCCGGAGAGCGGGACCTTCGGTGCCTCCTCCTTGCCGCCGCATGCTGCAAGGGCGACGACGGCGAGGACGGCGAAGCTGCTGCGAGTCGACATCACGGGATACTCCCGGGCAAAGGGTCGGACACGTGACACGCGTAGCATATCACGGGATTCTTCTTCTTCGCGAGCGCGGCGTCGAAGCCGCGCCCGTGGGGATTGACCTGGAACGACCCGACCTGGGAGTGACACTGGAGGCAGTCCCTCTGCCGGTGGCAGCTGGCGCAGCTCTCCAGGCCCTGGCGGGCGGCCTGGCCGTGGCGGAGCAGCCAGAGGGGCTCCGCGTCGTGGAAGCCGGGGCCGAGTCGCCCGACGGATTCCATGCCCTGCTGCACGTGGCAGTCACGGCAGAAGACCGCGACCTGGTGGCAGTTCGAGCATTCGAGGCGGCGCCCCCAGGCGTCCGCGGCGTGCCGGCCGATGTAGTCTGACGGGTGGAACCCGGCGCGGCCGGTCTCCCGGGCAGGCGCCCGGAGGGCCGCCGGCTTCACGGCAGCGGCCGGCGTCGCCTGGCTCACCTGCGCCGCCGCGTGGCAGTCCGTGCAGAACCGCTGCGTGTGGCAGGTCGTGCAGGTGCCCGGGCTCGCCCCGGCGAGAGCGGCGTGGTTGGTTCCGAAAGTCGGGGCGGAGTGGCTGCGCGGCATGGTCCGGTGCAGCTCGACGCCGGGCGCCCCGGTCTCGGAACGCGCGGGCAGCGCGGCGACGACGGCGGGAACCGCGCCTGCGTGGCAGGTTTCGCACCCGGTCCGGGTGTGGCACGTCCCGCACGCCTGGACGCTGGCCTGGGAGCCATGCCGCCCGATCCAGTCGGCCTTCTCGTGGCTCGGCGGCACCGGGTAGCGGGCCGCGTACGCGGGCAGTGCCATGGAGGCCGGCGCCACAGGGATCCGGGCGATGACCGGGTTGCTCGCCGCATCGACGTGGCAGCTCGTGCAACGCTGGCGCACGTGGCACGTCCCGCAGGCCTGGACGCTGGCCTGGGAGCCATGCCGCTCGATCCAGCCCGGGGTCTCGTGGCTCGGCGGCACCGGGTAGTGGGCCGCGTACGCCGGCAGCGCCATGGAGTCCGGCGCCACGGGCATCTCACCAATGACAGGGTTGCTCGCGGCGTCGACGTGGCAGCTCGTGCAACGCTGGCGTACGTGACACGTCGCGCAGCGCGCGGCATTCGAGCCCGCCTCCCGCCCGTGGAGCGACGCGAGGAAGTCCCCCGTCCCATGGTCCGCCGGGCGCGGGAGCTCGACGACCTGCTCCTTCGAAAACCCGCTCTGCGCCATGGGCACGTGGCAACGCGTGCACTCGGCGTCGGCGAAGTGGCTAGTGGCCTGATGGGCGTGGCACGACAGACAGTTCCCCACCACCGCCGGTCGAACCGCCATGCGGGGCGCGCCCTCCTCCGTGTGGCAGGAGCTGCAAGCGAGCGTCGTGTCCGTCAGGCCCTGGGCGTGAGCGGGGTGCCGGAACTTCAGGTTGCTCGCCGGCAGCGTCGGAACGGTATAGTCGACCCGCTTCCGCTGGTCACCGTCATGGCAGCGCGCGCACAGCTCCGGCGCCGGGAAGGCCGCCGCCATGTCGCCCGTCGGGATGCCTTCGTGGCAGCCGGTGCACACGGGGAAGAGATTCGCGTGGCGCTCGTGGGGGAACGCCGGCGCGGACCGGGGCCCTCCCAGGGCGCCGCCCTGACTCGCGAGGAAGGCCAGCGCCGAGAGGGCGACGACGGCCGCCCCTCCGGCGACGAGGACGAGGGCGCGACGTCGCCGGCCGATCATCGTGCACCTCCCGCGGGGACGATCCCGGGGTCGCTGCCAATGGGAATGGTGAGGCCCGCCCAGGCGCGGAGCTGATTCCAGTCGGTGGCGCCCGGGCGGTTCCGGAACGTGTTCCGGTACAGTGCCGCGCCAGCGTCCACGCTCGAGCCGTAGAGCAGCGGCGCGCGGCCCGAGAGCCCGGCGCCCCACACCGCACCCTCCCCGACGCGGAACTCCTCGAACTGCTGGAACGCCGTACCGTAGGCCGTGAGAGAGACGTCCTGCCGCGGCGACCAGCGGACCGAGACCTCGCCGTTGTTCAGCGCTGCGCCGAAGCCCCGCTCGAGACGGTAGGATCCGTCAACGGACCAGTCGCCGGGGGGGGCCCAGCGGGCACCGGCGCCGTAGCGGGTCGCGTGGTCCTCCAGGGGCCGGAACACGACCGGCGCCTCGGCGTCCTGGTACGAGCGCAAGCCCGCCGAGCCCCACACCGAGACGCCGCGGCCCACGCTCCAGGTGCCCGTCAGCTCGCCCTCGTAGTAGGCGACGGGGCTGAAGAACCCCCAGATGGTCCACAGGTCGAAGTAGGGCTTGTAACGCCGGCCGGTCAGATCGAAGGCGAGGCGCCCGTGATCGACCGGGGCGTGAAGCGTCGCCCGCGCCTTGCCGACCTCGCCGAAGGCGAAGTCGTAGTCCATGCTCGCAGTGAGGGAGGCGCCCAGGGGCAGGTACGCCCACCCCTCGATGGCGCCGCGCTCCGAAACGAGGGAGCTGCGGTCCGCCAGGATCTCGCGCTGGTAGCGAACGGAGAGTCCCGCCGCCGGCGTCGCCCGGAGCTCCGCGGCGCCGCCGAGGAGCCAGCGGGTCCGGTCGGGAACGAAGTCCTCCACCCCCCGTAGCGCCTCGTTGGCGGGCTCGTAGAGTCCGCGGGCGAGGCTGCGTCCGCCGTAGCCCTCCACGCGCAACCACGTCAGGGGGTCGACGACGACGTCGGCTCCATCGTAGCTCGCGAAGCCGAGTCCCGAGAGCGTCTGCTGCCGACCGAGCCGGACGCGGTAGACGCCGCGGTTCAGCTCGAGATAGGCGAGGATGGCGTCGAACGCGTCGTCGCTGCGGGGCCACGTGAAGTCCCCCGCCACGTCGGCCCGGGCACGGAGAAGCGCGGTCGCGCTCAGTCCCTGCATGCCCAGCCCCCAGGCGGTCACGCTGAGGTCCTGGGTCAGTGTCGTGGCCGACTGCTCGTCGGCCGAGTTGTAGTATATGCAGCTTACGCCGCTCACGCAGTAGACCGTCCGACCCTGGTACGTGGTCGAGCCGTCCGGCGCCGTCGTCACGAGCTCGAGGGGCACCGAATCCTGGACCAGCGGACGAACCTCCACGTAGCGAGCGGTCGTGAGCGCGTGGCCGCGCACGCCCTGGGCGGCGAGGGGGGCGGCCGCGAGAACGAGTGCGGCCGCGGCTGCCGCGGCTCCCGACGCCAGCCGGCGAGCCGGGACGGGGATCACGCCCTTCCGGTCGAGCCACGCAGTAGCGAGGCTCCGCGGCGGGTGACAGTCGGTCCAGATCATCCGGACCCTCTCCCTCCAGCGGCCATGGCCACCGCCGCGTTCGCGACGGTGGCCATGGCAGTACGGGTGAATCTCATGGTCAGCATGCGGCGATCACGGCCGGATTCGAGATCCAGTTTCGCGATCAACGTCAATGCTGTTGGAGCGTGTTTTCCAGCACCACGTTACCGGACGGCGTCACATTGTAGTCCTTCGCGACCTGCTTGATGGTGCTCGTCAGCAGGGCCTCGAGGAGGAATGGGTTGTGGACGGCCGAGCCGGGATAGACGGCCAGGTCGTAGTTGAAGGCGGCGCCCTCGGCGGTAGTGTAGACGCCGTCGCTCGTGTTGAAGGGACCGCAGCCGGACGACCGGCAGGTGTTCCAGTTGGGCTGCACCTTCTCGAGCGTGGCGGCGAGCTCCTCGGCGAGGGTCTCGATGCGCAGCTCGGCGGTGGCCTTGAGCGAACGAGCGACCTGCTCGCTGCCGTGGCAGCCGCTGTTCACGCAGGTGCGGAAGGTCCGCTGCTCCGAGCTGCAGTCGCCCGCGGTGGGCGCTCCGTTCTCGTCCAGACATGGAATCGCCTGGAAGAGGTGGCCCGTCGCGTGGATCACGAAGTTGCCACTCTCGTCCGTGACGTCGAAGCCCTGGACGTGGCAGCCCGCGCACAGCTTCGGGTTGGCTTCCGACCCGTGGGTGGCGACGATCGCGCCCCCCGGGAACTCCATGTTCGGCGGCCACCAGCCGGCGTAGCCCAGCAGCACCGGGCCCTCGGGCGAGTGCGCGCCGCGGAACGTCGACGGGTCAGGCGTGCCACGCTTGTGGTGGCACTTCATGCACAGGTTGCCCTCCTCCGACGGCTCGTCCACCGCGAATCGGAGCTGACCCTCGTGGATCTTGTCGTGCGGGTCATGGCAGACCGCGCAGACGATGGGCTCGTGATCCTTGCCGGGCCCCAGATCGGCCTTCTCCTTGTAATTCGCGTTGACGCCCCATGCGGCGAGGGCGCCCTCGGCCGTGTGGCAGCCGTTGCACGACGTGTTGTCGACGACGTGGCTGTCCTCGAGATGCGCGTGGGCCGACTGCGACCACTCCTCGACGAAGGGGTGATGCGTGCCCTGATGGCACTCACCGCAGCCCTGCGTCAGGTCGAGCCCGACGCTGATGGGTGCCAATGGCTTCTCGGAACGATCCGGCGTCGTGACGTGATCGAGACCAGGACCATGGCAGGCCTCGCACTGCACGTCCTGGTACCGCTCGTCCGGGGTCGCGACCCAGCCGGCGGGGTTGTCGGCAGCGTTGCCGTTGCCGTTCACGGTATGACACCCCTCGCAGGTGGCGGAAGCATGCCCGCTCGCCTGGAGGTCGGCCCACGCTGTCGAGTGGACCGTCGTCTCCCACTCGGCCTGCTGGCCGACGTGGCAGTTGCCGCATACGGTGAGCTTCGCCGAGACGTCGGTGTATCCGACGAAGTTGGCGGCTTCCGCGGGCGGCGTCTCGAACAGGGAGCGATCCCGGTAGACCACCTTCTCGGAGACGCAGCCGCTCATCAACGCGGCCACGGCGATGGGGGTCGCCAGAAGCGCCAGCCTGCTTGGACGGGGTATGCCCATTTAGTCCCTCCGAACATCCTCACTGTGAATCCCGAACTTCATCCGGGCCTACCTCTTTCTTCCATTACCGCCGGCCGGAGAGGCGGCCGTTCCGGCGGGGCGCATCGGTTCACGTTGAATTCGTCGATCCTCCTGTTCTCGTGCTGAAAACTCCACCTCCCGACCCCTCATCACTATCAAGCATTCGCCGCGACATCTGTCGCCGATCCCATTACGCGGGGTAGTGGGTTTCCCCACCTTTCCCGTCAGCAGATCCGGGGCAGCTGATCGCCCGGGAGCATGTCCACCACGCGGGAACCGCCGAGGCCCGTCCGCGCCACCACCATGCCGGGGTGTGTCTCGACGACGGAGCCGATCCGCGTCGCGCCGGCCCCGAGGGGGCTCGAACGGAGGCGCTCCAGCGCCGCGTCCGCGTACGCGCCGTCGACGAAGGCCACGAGCACGCCCTCGTTCGCGACGTAGAGAGGATCGAGCCCCAGCATCTCGCACGCGGCGGCGACGGGGCCGGGGACGGGCAGCAGGTGCTCCTCGAGCTCGATCCCGACGTTCGAGGCCGCTGCGATTTCGTTCAGTGTGCTGGCCGCGCCCCCGCGGGTAGGGTCCCGGAGCACGCGCACCGATCCCCGGGGCAGCTCCCTGAGCAGCCGCACCAGCGGCCACAGCGACGCCGTGTCGCTCTCGATCTCGATCTCGAATTCCAGCCCTTCCCTGCGCGCCATGACGGCCATCCCGTGGCAGCCCAGCGGCCCGCTCACGAGCACGGCGTCACCGGGGCGTGCGAGGTCCGGGGCCGGTCGAAAGTCACCGCCCAGCAGCCCGATCCCCGTGGTGTTCACGAAGAGGCCGTCGGCCTTGCCCCGCTCCACCACCTTGGTGTCGCCGGTGACGAGCTCGACACCCGCCTCGCCGGCGCAGCGCGCCATCGTGTCCAGGACCCGCCCGAGCACGTCGAATGGCAGCCCCTCCTCGAGGATGAAGCCGGCAGTGATGTAGCGCGGCTCGGCGCCCATCATGGCCAGGTCGTTGACGGTCCCATGCACGGCGAGGGCGCCGATGTCGCCTCCGGGGAACTCGAGGGGACGCACCACGAACGTGTCGGTGGAGACGGCGATCTGTCCCCCGTGGATCGTGAGGACGGCGGCGTCCCCGAGCGCATCGAGGGCCGCGTTCCCGAAGCGCGGAAGAAACTGTTCGGCGATGAGCCGCGCGCTGAGCTTTCCGCCCGAGCCGTGGCCGAGGACGACCCGGTCGCCCGGGGCGATCGGCGCCGGGCAGACGGGACCGTTCGCGAGGGTAGGGCCGGCCATGTCGGTCCTGACGCTCATGGTCCGCCTCCCGCGGCCACCGCCGCGCCTGCGTCCACGTCCCGGAAGCGGCCGTAGTTGTAGTAGGCGGCGCAGGCGCCTTCGGACGAGACCATCGGCGCGCCGAGCGGGTGATCTGGCGTGCAGGCGGTCCCGAACGCCGGGCACTGGAAAGGCTTGAGCTGGCCGGTGAGCACCTCCCCGGCGCGGCACTCCGTCGGCTCCGTCGCCCGGATTCCGGCCAGCTCGAACTTCCGCTCGGCGTCCCAGGCCGCGAACTCCTCCCGCAGCCCCAGCCCGCTGCCGGGGATCATGCCGATCCCCCTCCACTGCCGATCGACGATCGTGAAGACCTTCTCCACCAGATCCTGAGCGGGCCGGTTCCCCTCCCTGCGCACGGACCGCACGTACTGGTTCTCCACCTCCGCCCGGCCGGCCTCGAGCTGGCGCACGGCCATCCACATCCCCTCCAGGATGTCCAGCGGCTCGAACCCCGTGACGATGACAGGAACACGGTAGCGCTCGGCGATGGGCTCGTACTCGCGCCACCCCATGATCGCGCACACGTGTCCGGCGGCGAGGAAGCCCTGGACGCGGTTGTCCGGTGACTCGAGGATGGCCGTCATGGCCGGGGGCACCGTGACGTGGGAGACGAGGACGCTGAAGTTCGACACGCCCAGCTCCCGGGCGCGCCAGACCGCCATTGCGTTCGCGGGCGCGGTGGTCTCGAAGCCGACCGCGAAAAACACGACCTCCTGGTCTGGATTGTTCCTCGCCAGCTCCAGGGCGTCAAGGGGACTGTAGACGACGCGGACTTCGCCTCCTCGGGCACGCACCTGGAAAAGGTCGCACTCGCTGCCGGGGACGCGCAGCATGTCGCCGAAGGAAGTGAAGATCACATCGGGCTGGGCCGCGAGGTGCAGCGCGCGATCGATCTGCTCGAGCGGCGTGACGCACACGGGGCAGCCGGGCCCGTGGATCATCTCGATGGCGTCGCCCAGCAGCTCGTCGAGTCCCTGCTTCACGATGGTGTGGGTCTGGCCGCCGCAGACCTCCATCAGCGTCCAGCGGCGCGTGGCGATCCGCAGGATGCGGTCGACCAGCGCCCGGGCGAGCGTCGGGTCGCGGTATTCGGAGAGGTACTTCATGACGTCCCCACGCCGCCGGCGTTGTCGGCCACCTCGGCGAGCCAGTCGAGCTCGTCGAGCTGGCTCATCTCCCGGAGCACCTCGTACGTCCGGCGTGCCTCCTCCTCGTCGACCTTCGTGATGGCGAAGCCGACGTGGATGATGGCGTAGTCTCCGACGGAAACCTCGTCGGCGACGTAGGAGAGGCAGACCTCACGGCGCACGCCGCCGAAATCCACGACGCCCATGGGGAGACCCTCGCTGTCGCGGATCTCGACGATCCGACCGGGAATTCCCAGACACATGGGGCTAACCCTCCTCGTTTCGCAGGACCGCGGCGGCGACGGCGGCCTGGCCGAAGCTGACGGCGCCGTCGTTGGGGGAGAGACGCCGCGGGACGAGCACGCGCAGACCCTGATCCTCGAGCCGACGTCGCAGGGACGACAGCAGCCGCGCGTTCTGGAAGACGCCGCCGCCGAGGGCGACGGTGTCGAGTCCTTCCTCCTCGCACACCTCCGCGGCGACGCGGGCGTAGACCGCAGCGACGCTTTCGTGGAAACGCGCCGCGAGGAGGGCCGGCGGCTCGCCGGCTCGCCGCTCGTCGCCGAGCTCGGCGAGGAGGGGGACGGGATCGAGGACGCGGAGGCCGTCGGCGTCGCGGCCGACGGCCACGTCGAAGGGGAACGCCGAGTGGCCGGCGGCGAGCGCCTCGAGCTCCATGGCGGCCTGGCCCTCGTAGGCGGACACGCGACGCACGCCGAGCACGGCGGCCACCGCGTCGAAGAGGCGACCCATGGACGACGCCTCGGGCGCGTTGAGCCGGCGCTCGCACTGGCGGCGGGCGGCGGCGAGCTCCGGTTCCGGCACCCCGTCAAAGGCCGCGGCGAACGAGCGTGCGGCGTCCGGTTCCAGGGACAGGTAGCCCAGGGCGGCGCGCCACGGCCGCCGGGCGGCGAGGTCGCCGCCGGGCAGGGGCGCGTAGCGGAGCCGCGCCGCGCGGCGATGGTCCGCGAGGTCCGCCACGAGTGCCTCGGCGCCCCAGACGCGGCCGTCGTCGCCGTAGCCGGTCCCGTCCAGGGCGATGCCCAGGACCGGGCCCGTCACGCCGTGCTCGGCCGCCACGGCCGCGACGTGCGCGTGGTGGTGCTGGACCGGGATGATCCGCTCCACCCCGAGCGCCTCGGCCTCGGCGGTCGACAGATAGCCAGGGTGCAGGTCCCGGGCCACGACCCGGGGCTCCACGTGGAAGAGGTCCCGGTAGCGCGCCAGCGTGGCGCGGAAGTGCTCGAGCGTCTCGAGGTTCTCCAGGTCACCGATGTGCTGGCTCACGTAAACGCTCGTGCCGTGGGCCAGCGCGAAGGTGTTCTTCAGGTGCGGGCCCACGGCCACGAGGGGCGCCGGCGCCTCGAAGGGCAGCTCCACCGGAAGGGGCGCGTACCCTCGGGCTCGGCGCAGGAGGACGGGTCCCGCGGCCGTCGGCCTCACGACGGAGTCGTCGTAGCGGGAGACGATCTCACGGTCGTGGAGGAGGAACGCGTCCGCGATGTCCCCGAGGCGATCGAGCGCCTCGTCATTGCCGGTGGCGATGGGCTCGTCGCTGGCGTTGCCGCTCGTCATCACGAGGGGCCGACCCGCCTCCTCCAGGAGCAGGCGGTGCAGCGGCGTGTAGGCCAGCACGACGCCCACCTCGCCCAGACCCGGCGCCACGGACGGCGCCAGACGCGCGGCCGGGAGGACCGGCAGCACCACGATGGGGCGCTCGGGCGAGCGCAGCAGCCGCACGTCGTCTTCGGAGACGCGCACGATCGCCCGGGCATCCTCAAGCCTTGCCACCATCACGGCCAGGGGCTTGGCCTCGCGGTGCTTGCGGAGCCGCAGGCGACCGACGGCCTCGTCTGCGGTGGCGTCGGCGGCCAGATGGAAGCCGCCCAGCCCGCGTACGGCGACGATGGCTCCGGCCCGGAGAAGTCGCGCGGCCGCGGCGAGTGCCGGGTCGCCGTCGGCGATTCGGCGCTGCTCCGGCGAGACGAGCCACACGCGGGGTCCGCACACCGGGCAGGAGTTCGTCTCCGAGTGGTAGCGCCGATCGGCCGGATCCCGGTACTCCTGCAGACACGCCGGGCACTGATCGAACGCCCGCATGCTGGTGCGCTCCCGGTCGTACGGCATTGCGTCGATGACCGTGTAGCGCGGCCCGCAGTCCGTGCAGGTGATGAACGGATAGCGGTAGCGGCGGTTCGCCGGGTCGAGGAGCTCCCTCTCGCACGCATCGCAGAGGGCGACGTCGGGCGAGACGGGCAGCCGGCGATCCGCGCGTCCGACGCTGGCCCCGATCACGAACGCGCCGCGCCCCGAGGGCGCGGCGGCGGACGTGTCGAGAGCGTCGATGCGCGCCAGCGGCGGTGCCCCGGATCGGAGCTCGGCGATGAAGCGGTCGAGGGACGTCGCCTCCCCCTCGATTTCGATGCGTACCTCTCCGGACTCGTTGCGCACCTCGCCCGCCAGCCCGTGGCGGAGCGCCAGACGGTGCACGAAGGGGCGGAATCCCACCCCCTGGACGACGCCGCGCACGTGGAGCACGCGGGCGGCGCGGCCGACGGCCGGGGCGGCGGTGCTCACGAAGCGAGCGCTCCCTTCCGCAGCCGCGAGCGCAGGAAGCGATACCAGTCTTCCAGCCCCTCGCCCGTGCGCGCGGAGGTGAAGAAGAACTCCAGGTCCGGGTTCACGCGCTTCGCAATGGCGACGGCGCGGTCGACGTCGAAGTCGACGTACGGCAGGAGGTCGGTCTTGTTGATGACCACCCAGCGCGCCTCCCGGAACATTTTCGGGTACTTCTCCGGCTTGTCCACGCCCTCGGTGGTCGAGAAGATGACGACCTTCGCCTCCTCGCCCAGGTCCCAGCTCGCGGGGCAGACCAGATTGCCGACGTTCTCGATGAAGATCAGCTCGACCCGGTCGAGGTCGATGGCCTCGAGGGCCGACTGGACCTGGCGGGCGTCGAGGTGGCACGCGCCGCCGGTCACCACAGCCTGCACCAGGTCGTCGGTGTGGCGGGCGAGGCGCTCGGCGTCGTTGGCGGTCTGCACGTCGCCGGTGACCACGGCCATGGCGATCTCGCGGCCCAGGTCCGCCAGGGTGCGCTCCAGCAGCAGTGTCTTCCCCGCCCCGGGAGAGGAGACCAGGTTCAGGGCGACGACGCCCTTCTCCGCCAGCAGCACGCGCACGCCGGTGGCGAGCTCGTTGTTGCGCTCCATGACGCGTTCGCGAACGTCAATCGTCCGGATCGCCATCGTCGACCTCCAGGTGGTGGACCCGCAGCACGTCGCCGGCGAGGCGCGCGATCTGCGGCTTCGCCCGGCCGAACGGCGGGTTGGATAGCAGCGCCTCGAGACAGAACTCGAGGTTGTCGATCTCGATGCCTGCGTCGGTCCCGACCTCGAGGGCGACCTCGACGATGTCCGGCAGCCGCTCACGACCGACGTAGTCCTCCGCGATGCGGCACACCTCCAGGGCGATGCTCATCTCATGCATGGCTCGGCACCGCCCGCCGGACCGGGTGCCCCCACGACTGCAGCCGCTGGACGACGGCGTCGACGACGACTCCGAGACGCTCCTCGAGGAGCGGGCTCAGGGACGTTCGCAGCTCGACGCTGTCCGGCTGCATTCCGATGGCGACCGTGTCCTGGGGCAGTGTGCCGCGCAGCTCCGCGACGGCCAGCACGTCCTTGAGGTCGACCTGGTGGGGGGAGATCTTCAGCTCGAAGTAGACGGGCAGCTCGGCCCGCTCGATGATCAGCAGAGTGCCCGGAGGCGCCGCGCGGTTGATGGCGTCGATGAAGATCGCCCGCTCGGCGTCCTCCAGGCTGGGAAGCAGGTTCATGCCCCACGTGCCGCCGTCGAGGAGCTCCACGTCGGGCCCGAACTCGAACCCGTCCCGGAGCGCCTCGAGGGCGGCCAGGCCGAGGCCGTCGTCGCCCATGAGCGGACTGCCCACACCGATGACGACGGTCCCGGCCTTCATGCTACTCGTCCTCGTAGTGGTGGTCCGCCTTCACGAAGCGGCCGCCGCTGAAGATCGAGGACATGGTGCCTTCCTGCTCCATGACGTCCGAGCGCAGCGCCAGATAGACGTGGAGCGGGATGAAGATGAGGAAGGCCCAGGTGACGATGTGGTGGACGAACCGCACGTCCTGGTTTCCGCCGAGCAGCGGGACGACCCAGTGGAAGAGGTGGTAGAAGACGCTGTCGCGGTTGTAGAGCCCGTACAGCGCGAACCCCGTCGTCGCCTGGATCGCCGCCAGCAGGTACACGCCCGTGTACGAGAACTGCTGCAGCGGGTGGTGTCCCAGGTAGTGCGGCGCCTTCTCGGGCCGGATCATCAGGTAGTACTTGATCATCCGCCCGAGGTTGACGATGTCCTTCTTCTTCACCGGGAAGAGCGCGCTCCAGCGCTCGAACCGGTTCCCGGCGAAGAGCCAGTAGATCCGTACGATGGCCGTCATGACCAGGACCCCCGCCGCCGTGAAGTGGACGAACCGCATCCACCCCATGACGTAGGCGGTGGCCGTGCCCGTCGTGGTCATGAAGTACGGCCTGCCGATGTAGAAGCCGGTGATGGTCAGTACGACGATGCTGACGGCCGCCGTCCAGTGCATGGCCCGGATCGGCCACTGCCACAGGTACACCCAGCGGTAGGCGGGGGCGGCGGCCGCCGCCCCCTTCTCCATCACGGCCGTCGGGTGCGTGGTCATTGCACCCTCACCTGCGTGATCTGCCGGCCCGTCGCATCCAGGACGTGGACGCCGCAGGCCATGCAGGGGTCGAAGGAGTGGATCGTCCGCAGGATCTCGAGCGGCCGCTCCGGGTCGACCAGCGGGTGGTTGTCCATCAGCGCGGCCTCGTACGGGCCCGGCTGCCCCTGCCCGTCACGCGGCGAGCAGTTCCAGGTGCTCGGGACCACGGCCTGGTAGCGGGAGATCCGACCGTCCTCGATCTGGACCCAGTGCCCGAGGGCGCCCCGGGGTGCATCGAGATAGCCGTAACCCTGCGCCTTCGCGGGCCACGTCGAGGGATCCCAGTTCACGGCCGTGAACGTGGCCGTGTCCCCGCTGCGGATGCGCGTCACGAGGTCGTTGTACCAGTCCTCCATCTTGCGGGCGATGAGCACCGTCTCGATGCCGCGCGCCGCCGTGCGGCCCAGCGTGGAGAGCAGCGCCTGGGGTCCGACGCCGAGCTTCCCGAGGGCCTCGCCTCCGACTTCGCGGACGCCCTCGTGACCCGACACGTAGGCCACCAGGATGCGGGCCAGCGGCCCGACCTCCATGGGCATCCCGTCGTAGCGAGGGGCCTTCATCCAGGTGTACTTCTCCTGGTCCTGGAGGTACGTCCACGGCGCCTGCGGACCCGTGTACTTCGGGATCGTCTCGCCCTCGTACGGGTGCAGCCCCACGTCGTCCCCGCCGGGGTACTCGTACCAGGAGCTCGTGATGTACTCCTTCACCTTCTCCTGGTCGTACGGCAGCACCTGCGTGAGGTCGTTGTTGAGGATGATGCCGCGCGGGAAGTACAGCGACGACGGATCGTTCACGTCCGTCGGGAATTCGCCAACCGCCAGGTAGTTCGGCGTGCCGCCGCCGATCGCCGCCCACTCCTTGTAGAAGCCCGCGATCGCCAGCAGGTCCGGCCAGTACACCTCCTCGACGAACCGGCGCGCCCGCGTGATGAGGTCGTGGACCTCGCTCAGGCTCGCGGCGTTGATCGTGCCCGTGTCGTCGAGGTTGATCGCCGACGCCATCCCGCCCACGAGGAAGTTCGGGTGCGGGTTCTTGCCCCCGAAGATCGTGTGCAGCCGGATCACGTCCCGCTGCCAGTCCAGCGCCTCCAGGTAGTGGGCCACGCCCAGCAGGTTCACCTCCGGCGGCAGCTTGTACGCCGGATGACCCCAGTACCCGTTCGTGAAGATGCCCAGCTGCCCGGACTGCACGAACTTCGCGACGCGGTCCTGCACTTCCTTGAAGTACGTCGGCGAGTTGTTCGGCCACGGCGAGATGGACTTCGCGATCGCCGCCGTCTGCGCCGGGTCCGCCTTGAGCGCGCTCACCACGTCCACCCAGTCCAGCGCGTGCAGGTGGTAGAAGTGGATCACGTGGTCCTGGATGTACTGCATGCCGTGCACGAGGTTGCGGATCGTGTTCGCGTTCGCCGGGATCTTGATCCCCAGCGCGTCCTCGACCGCCCGGCACGACGCCACCGCGTGCACCACCGTGCACACCCCGCAGATGCGCTGCGTGTACGCCCACGCGTCCCGGGGATCGCGGCCGTTCATGATCAGCTCGATCCCCCGGAACTGCGTCGACGACGCCCACGCCTCCGCGATCTTTCCATTCTCCGCCTGCACTTCGATGCGGAGATGACCCTCGATCCGTGTGATCGGGTCGACGACGACCTTAGTTCGCGCCATTGTCATCCTCCTCCGGCGTCGCCGGCTGATTCATCACGGGAAGCTCACCCTTGCGTCCCTCCCGGATCCGGTGCACGCCCGTCGCCGCCGCATGCGCCACCACGCCGGCGGTCGCGCCGACGGCCAGCGCCGCGCCGATCGTGTCGGCCGTGCTCTCGATCCCGAAGCCCGCCACGTTCGGCAACCGGTTGTAGAAGGGAGCCATGGAGTCCCAGAAGCCGCGCTCGGTACAGCCGATGCACGGATGGCCCGCTCCGATGGGCCAGCTCGTCTTGCCGTTCCACATGAAGATCGGGCACGGCGAGAACGTCGCCGGGCCCTTGCAGCCGACCTTGTACAGGCACCAGGCCTGTCGGGCTGCGTCGTCATCGAACGTCTCGACGAACTGCCCCGCGTCGAAGTTCGCCCGCCGCGGACACTGGTCGTGGATCCGCGCGCCGTACGCGAACAGCGGACGCCCGTCCCCGTCCAGATCGGGAAGACGGTTGAAGGTGAGGTAGTGGACGAGCGTCGCCGTGATGACGTCGGCGATGGGAGGACAACCGGCCACGTTCACAACCGGCTTGTCCTTGATGACCTCCGACACGCCCACGGCGCCCGTCGGATTCGGCCGCGCCGCCTGGACGCTGCCCCAGTGTGCGCACGCGCCCAGCGCCACGATCGCGGCAGCCCCTTCCGCCGCCTCCTTCAGGATCGTCTCGGCCGTGCGGCCCCCCACCGTCGTGTACATGCCGTTCTCCTTCAACGGCACGGAGCCCGTCACGACCAGGACGTACTTTCCGTAGTTGTCCTTCATGGCCGTCTGCAGTGCGTTCTCGGCGGCGCTTCCCGCCGCGGCCATCAGCGTGTGGCTGTAATCGAGGGAAATCAGGTCGAGGAGCAGGTCTCCGATCGTGGGGCTACTCGTCCGGAGCACGCTCTCCACGCACCCCGTGCACTCCTGAAGCTGAATCCAGACGACGCTCGGACGCTTCAGCGTCTCCAGCGCCTTCACCACCTGCGGGGTCAGCGCCGACGCGATCCCGAGCACCGCGGCCATCTCGCCGCAGAATGCCAGGAAGTCACGTCGCGACACCCCCCGCTTTTCCAGATGCTCGCCTAGGGTCTCCCCTTCGGCCCAGGGATGCGACGACGGCAGATACACGGGCTCCTTCCTTTCCGCGATTTCGCAATCGCCCAGAGTGGACGTCGCGCCCGGCGGCCGCTCCGTCGTCGGGGCCAGCAGGGGGGCGCTCGAGCCCTCCGCCGGCGGGGCGGCAGATCCTATATGTGACCCGAAGCTACAGACGCATAACTGACCGAACAGTCAGGAAATGTTTGGGAGTTGGTGTCGGGAAACCCTTGAAGCCGCGGCCTGCGGCCGCGGGGCACCGCGCCGGGGGGCGCGGGGCACGGCGCCTTGGGCGCCGGGCACCGCCCTTCGGGCGGGGCACCGCCTGCGGCGGGGGTTCCGCGCCGCGGGGCGCGGCGCGGGGGACGGCGGGGGGCGGCGGGGGGGCGGCGGGGGACGGCGGGGGACGGCGGGGGACGACGGGGCGGGCGGGGCGGGCGGGGCGGGCGGGGACACGGCTCGCTTGGGCGGGTCAGTCCAGGAAGTGTTTGAGGCGGAGGTGCTCTTCGCGCTCGCGCTGGTCGAGGGAGGCCTCGATGCGGCGGATCTGGGCCAGGAGGTCGGGGGCGAGGCGCTGTTCGAGGGCGTGGACCTGTCGGGACGTCCGGGACAGGGCTTCGCCCAGGCGGCGGAGCAGCATCTCCCGGGGCGCGGCGCTGATGAGCAGATCGGCCAGGGCCTCGAAACGGCGGGCGGCGTCGAGGGTCGCGGATCCGGCCATTCCGGGCGTGGTCGCCCGGGTCTCGAGGGACCTCTGCACGGGCGGTGCGCCGGTGATCTCGGCGACGGGAACACCCCAGATCTGGACCGTCCGCACCGTGAGCGGGATCTCGCGATCGGGCCAGCCGGTCGCACGCACGCCGGCGCGGCCGGAGTCGGCCAGGGCTCCGAGGAGTGCTGCGTAGGAGGCGCGCGCCTCCTCGTCGATGAGGGAACGTGCGTCGATGGCCGGGCGGGCCAGGCGGAAGAGCTCTTTCACGAGCGCCTCGCGCTTGCGCCGGAGCAGGTCCCTGCCCTTCTCCACCCGCTCCAGACGGCGGCGGGCGCTGAGCAGCCCCATGCGGGTGGGGGGAAATCGGCCTGCGCGGCTCATGGCGCCGACTCCGTGCCGTGCGCCGACTCCGTGCCGTGCGCCGACTCCGTGCCGGGCGCCGACTCCGCGCCGGGCGCCGACGCGGTCCGGCGCCGCTCCATCGTCCGGTCGGAGAGGCGACCGAGGTCCTCGCGGGGCAGGTCGTCGAGGAGGCGCCAGCCGGTCTCGAAGGTCTCGGCGAGGCTGCGGCGTTCCCGGCCCTGGCCGATGAACTCGCCCTCGAAGCGATCGGCGAAGGCGAGGGCGCGGCGGTCGGCCTCGTGGAGACCGGCTTCGCCGAGGATCGCGGCGGTCATGCGAGCCTCGCGGCCGCGGGCGTACGTCGCGTAGAGCTGATTCGCCCACTCCCGGTGTTCGGGCACGGTGCGGCCCTCGCCGATGGCGTGGCTCATGAGGCGGGACAGGGACGGAAGCACGTCGATGGGCGGGAAGACGCCGGACCGGTGGAGGTCGCGCCCGAGGACGACCTGACCCTCGGTGATGTAGCCGGTGAGGTCGGGAATGGGGTGGGTGATGTCGTCGTCCGGCATCGTCAGCACGGGGATCTGCGTGACGGAGCCGGTACTTCCCTGCAGCATGCCGGCGCGCTCGAAGATGCTGGCCAGGTCGGTGTACATGTAGCCGGGGTAGCCCTGTCGGGCCGGGATCTCCTCACGCGCCGCGGCGATCTCCCGCAGCGCGTCGCAGTAGTGGAGGATGTCCGCCATGACGACCAGCACGCTGTAGCCGAGCTCGAACGCCAGGTACTCGGCCTGGGCAAGGGCAACGCGAGGGTGCCAGGAGGCGCTCCATCGTCGGGTCGCGGGTCTGGTTCAGATAGAGGATGCTGTGACCCAGGGCGCCGCTCCGCTCGAAGCGGTCGAGGAACGAGCGCGTCTCCCGCTCGGTGATGCCGAGGCCGACGAAGAGGACGGCGAAGTCCTCTCCGGCGGGCGCGCGGGCCCACTCGACGATGCTGGCGGCCAGCTCGAGGGCGGGGAGGCCGGGGCCGGAGAACACGGGCAGCTTCTGCCCGCGCACGAGGGTGTTGAGTCCGTCGATGGCGGAAATCCCGGTTTCGATGAAGTCGGCGGGCGGGATTCGGCGGACGGGGTTCATCGCGCCGCCGGACAGGGGCCGCACGGCGTCGCCCACGGGCGCGGGCAGCCCGTCGAGGGGAGCGCCGGAGCCGTTCAGCGCGCGACCGAGGAGCTCGCGCCCGACGGCCGCGGTGGCGACGTCGCCCGACAGCGTCACGCGGGCGCGGGCCGGCGGCAGGCCCAGGGTCTCGTCCAGGATCTGTACGACGCTGGTGTCGGCAGCGGCCTCGATGACCTGCCCGCGGCGAAGCGGCTGCCCCGGTACCTGCACGCGAACCCACTCGCCGAGGGCGACGCCGGGCGTGCCCTCGAGGGAGAGGAGCGGGCCGGCGGCGCCCCGCGCGGACAGGAAAACGCGCTCGGGCCGGGTGCGGAAGTCGTTCCTGGCGGCGTTCATGGCACGCGCTCCTCACGTCGGCCGAGAGCGGCGACGACGGCCTGGGCCTCTTCGTCCCTCGCCTCACGCTCGTCGGGCGATGCGTCCCGGAGCCGGGCCAGGGCGTGAAAGGCGTCCTCCAGTCGCAGCGCGTCGAACGCCTCGCCCCCGTCCAGCAGCAGCCCGGCCGTTTCGAAGACGTCCATCGCCAGCCGCGTGAGGTGGTAGGTCTTGTCGACGGGGGAGGAGGCGTCGTTCGGATCGAACGCGCTCTGGGCCAGGACGACCTCGCGCACGATGCGGGCGCACTCGAGGACGAGACGCTCCCGCTCCTGGAGGGCGTCCTGCCCCACCAGCCCCGCGATCTCGCGCAGCTCGTGGTCCTGCAGCAGCAGCTCGAGCGTGCGCCGCCGCAGCTCGGGCCAGTCGGGGCCGCCGTGCTCCACGAACCAGTCGGACGTCGACTCCGTGTAGAGACTGTAGCTGGTCTGCCAGTCGATCGCGGGGAATTGGCGCTGGTGCGCCAGGCCTGCGTCCAGGGCCCAGAGCGCGCCGGCGACGCGCAGCGACGCCTGCGTCACCGGCTCGGACAGGTCGCCGCCGGGCGGCGACACGGCGGCGACCAGGCTCAGCGCGCCCGTCCGCTCCGGCCGACCGACGGCGACGACGCGGCCCGCCCGCTCGTAGACCTTGCCGAGGCGGTTGGCCAGGTACGTCGGGTAGCCCTCCTCGCCGGGCATCTCCTGCAGCCGCGCGCCCATCTCCCGCAGCGCCTCCGCCCACCGGGAGATGCTGTCCGCCAGCACCGCGACGCGCAGCCCGAGGTCCCGGAAGTACTCGCCGATGGTCATGCCCAGGTAGATCGACGCCTCCCGGGCCGCGACGGGCATGTTGGACGTGTTCACCACCAGGACGGTGCGGTCCATGATCGAGCCGCCCGTGCGGGGATCGCGGAGCGCTGGCAGCTCCGACAGAAGCTCGGCCATCTCGTTGCCCCGCTCGCCGCAGCCGACGTAGACGACGACGTCCGCCTCCGCGAACCGGGCCAGGGACTGCTCGACCACCGTCTTGCCCGTCCCGAAGCCGCCGGGCACCGCAACGCTCCCGCCCTGCGCCACGGGAAAGAGGAAGTCCAGAACGCGCTGACCCGTGACCAGCGGCTGGTCCGCGGCCAGCCGGCGGACCACGGGGCGCGGCCGCCGGAGGGGCCAGACGTGGGAGAGGCGGAGAGACCGCCCGTCCTCCAGTCGCCCGATCTCGTCCTCGACGCCGTACTCGCCCGCCTCGAGGGCGGCCACGACGCCCTCCACGTCCGGCGGTATCAGGATCGGGTGAACGAACGAGGCGCCCTCGGCGACGCTGCCCAGCACGTCACCGGACGCCACCGCCTCGCCGGCGTGCGCCGAGGGCTCGAAGCGCCACCGGCCGGCCGGGTCCAGCGTCGGCGCGTCGACGCCCGGACGCAGGAAGGAGCCCGTCGCCTCGGCGATGCGTCCGAGAGGGCGACCCACGCCGTCCAGCACGCTGCCGAGCAGGCCGGGGCCGAGCCGCACCGCCAGCGTGTCGCCGCTGGACAGCACCGACTCGCCGACGCGCAGGCCCACGGTGTCCTCGTACACCTGCAGCGTCGCCGTCTCGCCGGTGACCTGCACCACCTCTCCCGGCAGGCCCGCGTCTCCCACCCGCGCCAGCTCGTAGAGGGACGCCCCGGCCATGGGCCGCGCCTCCACCAGCGAGCCGCTGATGCGCACGATCCGGGCGACGTCGCCCGTCGCGTTCCCGCTCATCTCAGCCACTCGCTCATCGCCGCCTCGCGATCATTGCAGCCTCACCCGGTAGCCGATGGCCCGACGCAGGATCTCTGCGACGTATTCCTCCGCGGCGCCCCCCGCCTCGCCCGGCCGGGGCCCGGGCACCGGGACGACCATCGGCAGGGCGCGCCGGGAAGTAGGCTGGCGATCCGTCTCGAGCAGATCGTCCTGGACGAAGACGAGCCCGACATCCGGGCGCGCCCGCAGCTCGCGCAGCCGGTCCGCCGCCTGCTCGGGGCCCGTCGCCTCGATGCAGTGGATGCCGGCGAGCCCGAAGCCGGCGGCGAGCTCGGGACGGCAGATCGCCCGCAGGAGATAGCTGCTCATGGGCTCACCAGTTGTGCGGCGACGGCCGCCGGCGCCACGCCGAGAACCGCGCTCCACAGGATCCGCCGCAGATCGATCACCTCCGCCCGGAGGCGCAGCACGAACAGGAGCACGGGGGCAGGACCCAGGGGCCGCAGCCGCGCCCGGCGGCTCCACTCCCGCAGGAGTCCACGCAGGACGGCGTCCTCCATGCTGCCACGGCCCTCGGCTCCGGTGCGTACGAGCCCCGCCAGGGGTGTCCGGGACAGGGACGGGGACAGCACCCGGGACGCCGCCTGCGCGTCCTCCGCCCGACGCGCGGCCCGGAAGACGCCGGGATCGATGAGTCCACCGCCCGTCAGGAACGAGGCGTCCCCCGCGCCAGGCCCCTCCCCCGCCCTCGCCGTGCTGATCGCCTCCACCGCGTTCTCGGCGTCGATCACCATCCGCACGTAGTCGCAGAGGTCCGTGCCGGTCCCGCGAGCCGACCGTACCGACCGTGCCGCCCACGTGCGGGACAGCGCCCGCTCCAGGGCAGCCAGGTCGGGACGCGCACTCCGGGCCTCCGGCAGCAGCGGCCGGCCGTACGGGCTGCCCACGGCAACGAGCATCCCGGCGATCTCGCCGGTCGTGCCGAGGGCCGCCAGCTCCTCGAGCACCGCTTCCGGCAGCGACGGCGTGGGGAGCAGTCCGGCGAGCCGCTGCTCCGACGGTCCGCCCCCCACGGCGCCGCGCAGGAGGGCCCGCACGCTGCGCCGGTCCTCGTCCTCGAGGATCACGGCAAGGGTCCGGGCCCGCCCACCGGCGCGGCGCGCCAGCAGACGCAGGCGCGCCGCCGCCAGGCGCCGCACCGCCAGGTCCACGTCCGCGGTGCCCGGACGCTCCGGGAGGGGAACGGCGCCGTAGTCCGTGTCCCGCAGCGCGCGCAGGAACAGCCCCGGCTCCCCCGCGGCGGCCATCCGCTCCAGCGCCGCCCGGCCGAGCAGACGTCCCTCCAGCCCCCGCGCCCGGGCGGCCAGATCCTCCCAGGCGGGGCTCACGGGTCCTTCCCTTCGATGCGCCGTACCAGCTCCACGTCCAGCCGCTTGCGAAGCTGCTCGAGCCGGGTGGCCAGCCGCTCGTCCACCTCGAATCGGCCGTCGGAGACGCGGACCCGGAACCCGGCGCCTCCGTCCGGATCCTCGACGACGGCCACGTCTTCCCGGGCGGCCACGGCGGCACGCACGTCTGCGCACAGGCCGGGATGGCACAGCACGACGGCCGTCGCTTCGGGCAGGTACGCCAGCGCGGCCTCCATCCGCGCCGGGAGGTCGGCGCGGTACCTGTCGGCATCCTGCGCCTCGACCAGGCGGGCCGCCGCGTCGGCGTACACCCGGCGGAGCGCGGCCTCCCGGGCCCGCAGGACGTCGGCCTCGGCCGTCCGCCGCGCCTCGGCGAGGGTCTTGCCCAGCTCACCCCGGAGCCGGGACTCCTCCTTCGCCACCGCGAGCTCACGCGTCCGACGGCGGTCCGTGCGCGCGTCGTTCCGGAGGCGTTCGGAACGGGACGTCGCGTCCGCGAGCACTTCCCGCACCTCTCGCCCCGCCTCCACCTCCAGCGCCCGGAGCAGCTCTTCGAGTGGCACCTTCGCCTCCGCTCAGGCGCCGGTACGGAAGAGGATCAGGACAGCCACCACGAACCCCAGGATGACCATGGTCTCCGGGATGGCGACGAGGATGATCATGGTGCCGCTCAGCTCGGGCTTCTCGGCCAGCGTCGCGGCGCCGGACGAGCCGATCTTGGACTGTGCCCATGCAGTGGCGAGGGCGGGGAGGCCGACGGCGAGTGCCGCGCTCAGCGTGATCCAGAAGATTCCCATCTCGATCTCCTCAGGTTGAGCCGGCTCCGGCGCCCGGCGCCGTCCGGCCGAAGGGGCGGTAGGGCATTCCGCCCGGGCTGTAGAATGTCCCGAAGAACTCCACGTAGTGCAGGCGCAGGGCATGGATGGTCGGGCTGAACAGGCCAAGGGCGAAGTTCACCAGATGGAAGAGCAGGGCGAACATCGTCCCGACGACCACGCCACCGAACGCCCCCACCATCCGGTTGGCCACGCCGGCCATCATCACGGACGCCGTGCCGATCGCCATGACGCGGGCGTAGGACAGGATGTGGCCGATAGTCGAGAGGAGCTCCACGGGCGCGATGAGGCCCTCGACCACCACGAGGACCGGGAAGAGCGCCAGCAGAGCGATCACGAGCGGCGTGAAGAAGCCACCGGGGAGGACATCCAGGACCGCCAGCAGCGCCGCCACGATGAGCAGGATCATCACCATCGTGAGGCCCGGCCCCAGGGCGTGCCGTACGTCCCGGCGCCGCACGCCGGTCACGACGCCGAGGCCGAGGCCGATGAGCACGTGAACCAGTCCGAGGGCGACGGCGAAGCCCAGGAACGGGACCAGAGCCTCCTCCCGATCCAGCACCAGCGGCCGGAGGCCCACGACGCGTCGGCCCAGGTCCCCGAATGCCTCGCCGAAGAGGAACCCGAAGATGATGGCGAACGCCGCCGCCGCTCCGGCGACCTCCGACGCGGACCGCAGCGTCGTGCCTTCCCGCGAGCGCCGATGCAGCACGAAGGCGAGGATGGCGAGCATCCCGCCATAGCCGACGTCGCCCATGATGATCCCGAAGAACATGGGGAAGAACACGGCCACGAAGGGGGTCGGATCGATGCTCCCGTAGCGCGGCAGGGGGAGCATGCCGATGAGCACCTCGAACGGGCGGAAGAGCCGGGGATTGCGCAGGACCACCGGCGCGTCGTCCGCCTGCCACTCCTCCCGCGAGACCTCCTCCACTGCCAGCCCGGGCAGGTCTGCGGCCAGTCGCTTCTTCAGCGCGGGCAGCTCCGGGGCGGGAACCCACCCCTCGATGACAAACGCCCGGCGCGTGGTCCCGACCAGCCCGAGCGCCTCCCTCTCGGCGGCACGACCCTCCAGAACGCCGCGTGCAGCGAGCAGCTCCGGGCGCGTCTCGCGGGCCAGCTCGTCGAGGCGGGCTCGCTCCGCCTCGATCTCGCCCGGCAGCTCCTGCAGGCGGGCCAGGATCGCCGGCCAGGCTTCCGCCACGGGACGATCCGCATACGACGCGGGCAGCGGGATCTCCTGGACCCGCGCCTGGGCGAGCAGCCGGTCCACGCGCTCCGCCTCGGCCGCGGGCACCAGGATCAGCAGGGCGATCTCACCACTCGGGAGGCTCCGGGAGAGGATCTCGAAGCCCTGCCCTACCATGTCCCGCAGACCGTCGCGGATCGCGCTGACGGAGGCCGCCTCCTCCCCTCGCAGCACGACCGGAAACGCCCGCGCGTTCTTCCAGCCGTCGGCCGCCTCGAGGACGGCCTGGAAGACCAGGAAGAAGTCGCGGTAGCGCAGCAGCAGCTCCCGCTCCTCCTCCCGCCGCGCGACGCGCATCCGGATGGCGTCGGCGCTCCGCCGGGTGCGCCGGGCCAGACGGGCCCAGCGGGCGAGGCAGGCGTCGTCCGCCGCGCCATTCGATTCCCGTGCGCCCCGCTCGTCGCGCCCGAGGCTCATCGGCCGGGCCGCCTGCCGGACGTCCGACGCAGGAATCGCGTCCAGGGCCCACTGCACGCGCTGCCGCAGTCGATCGAGCTGGCGCGTCCGACGGGAAGCCACGGGACGACTCTCGACCGGCCCGAGCTCCGTTCGATGCTCGCGGGCATCCGACAGGTGCATCACGCCGGAATCCTGCAGGAGCGAGAGCGTTTCCGGCAGGGCGGCACGGGGGCCCAGGACGCGGATGCGGCTCATGGGGACGATCATGACCCGCTTCCCTGCCCCGTCAGGGCGTCGAGGACCACGTCGGCGAGTGCGCGGACAGGCGCCCCCGTCACGGCCTCGTAGAGGGCGACGCGGCGCGTACGCTCCGCTTCGATGTCCCGCCGCGCGGCCACGCCGTCCGCGTGCACGCGCCCCCGCAGCGCCGAGATCTCCGCGTCGAGCCGCGCCGCTTCGGCCGCGCTCGCCTCCTCCGCCTCCTGCGCCGCGGTCTGGACGAGGGCCTCGGCGGCACGGCGCGCTTCCTCGGTCCGCTCGGAGAGCCGCTCCTCGACCTCGATCAGCCGCGTCAGCTCGCTCTCGACCGGGCCGCTCTCCGCTTCGTCGCGCGAGGGCTTTCGCATCGGTTCCCTTCCGCTGCAGGGCGCTACGGCGCGAGCGCCCGACTGCCGCGCCCGCCGCGCGCCCGTGTTCCCACCGTCCCAATCTGTCCGGCTGCTCGACGGCCACCATCGGGAAATCCCGGAAACCGATCGGGCACTCCGAACGAAAGCCCTACGGCGCCGTGGGGGAATCCCCCAACGGGGAAGCGGACCATTTCCCCTGTCGGAATGCGGATCTGAAGGAGTATGTATGACACCCGTCAAAACCCCGCCTCCTGGGCGGGCCAACGAGCGCAGGCGCACGGCAACGGAGCGGAGCCATGGTCAGTCCCGATGCGGACAGGTCGGAGGCGTACGGCTGGCGTGCAGGGTTCGGCGAGTACGTGCTGGGTGGGATCCTGGTTCTGATGGTCGCCGGCCTCGCGCTGACGGTCTTCTTCTATCTTCTCCCGCCGAGCCACCTGGAGCTGGAGGAGCTACAGCCCGCCCTGCGCGTCTCCACGGAGGCGGACCTGCCGGTATCCGAGAGTCGAATACTGAACTGGGGCGACGACGTCGTCCTCGTCGTGCGCACGGGGAAGCACACGTACGCGGCGCTGCAGGGTACGGCCCCGACCGATGGCTGCATCCTGAAGTGGGACGCCACGTCCCTGCGCGTCGTCTCCCCCTGCAGCTACATCGTCTACGACCTGCACGGCAACGTGGTCCGGGGGCTCACGACGGTCCCGCTCCAGCGCTACGCCGTCTTCGTGCGGGACGGCGTCGTCTACGTGGCCAGGAGCTGACATGGCGATGCGCGCGTGGAGTGCCGCGAAGGCCTGGGCCGCCCGCTTCGGTGAGGACGTGAAGGCCAGCACGGATGCCAGTCTGCTGGGCCTGCTCCGCTTCCTCGGCCTGATCTACGGACCCATCGACACCCGGCTCCCCATCGACGAGGCGCTGCGGAAGTCGCTCCGCCGGCGCCTCTCCCCCCATGCGGGGTGGCGACAGGCGTTCGGCGGCGTGACGTACCTGCTCTTCATCATCCTCGTGCTGACGGGCGTCCTGCTCTCCTTCTATTACCGGCCTTCGGCGGAAGAGGCGTATCCCAGCGTTCAGCACATCGTCTCCGGCGTCACCTTCGGCTGGCTGATGCGGGACGTTCACGTCTGGGGAGCGAACCTGGTCGTGGTCGCGGCGCTCATCCACATGGCCCGCGTCTTCTTCGGCGCCGACTACAAGCCGCCGCGGGAGACGAACTGGCTGATCGGCCTCGTGCTGCTGGCGGTGGTCTTCGCCTTCGGTGCGACGGGCTATCTGCTGCCCTGGGACCAGTGGTCGTACTGGACCGTCACGGAAGGGCTGGACGTCGTCGGGCGGCTCCCCCTGATCGGGCCGGCCTCCGCCGAGATGCTCCGGGGCGACCCCATCGTGTCCGGAGCCACCCTGAGCCGATTCTTCGCCCTCCACGTCATCGTGCTGCCGTGGGCGGCCATGGGCCTGCTCATGCTCCACTTCACGCTCGTCCGCAAACACGGTGTCGCGCCTCCGCCCAGCGGGCCCGACGTCGACCGCGCGGGAGAGGGCATCCCCTTCTTCCCGCACCACTTCCTCCGCATGGTCATCGTCGGCGTTCTCACCATCGCCGCCGTCATCACGCTGGCCCTCGTCTACCCGCGCCAGGTGGCGGATCCCGCCAGCGCGTCCTCGCCGCCAGGCATGCTCCGGTCGACCTGGGTCGTGGCCGACGTGTCCCGGGCCCTGTTCTACTACGCGGGGGGCTGGGGCTTCGCGGCCTTCCTCCTGCTGGGCCTGGCCCTCGTGCTGCTGCCCCTCTTCGACCGCGGGCCCGAGCGGAGCCTCCGCCGACGTCCCCTCATCGCGACGCTCGGCGTCGTCTTCTTCGCGGCCTTCCTCGTCGCATGGGGTGCGGGCTGGCGCCTGCGCTCGGTTCCCGTTGCGACCACCGGCGAGCTCGCTCCGTTCGAGGAGCCCACCACCCCGCCGCCGCGGGTGCCCCGGGCCACGCCCACAACGCCCGGCGCAACGGCCCCGGGCGCAACGGCCCCGGGCGCAAGGGCCACGCAGCCGGCCGCACCGGCCACGACGAATCCGGCCGACACGACGCCGTCCGCGACGCAGCCCGACACGACGAACCGGGGAGGCGCCCGATGAGCCGCTTGCTCCTGCGGCGGACCGCCGCCCGCTCCCGGCGCGCCGCGCCTTCCATGGGCCCGGCCGCCTGGCTGATCCTCGCGGCGACGCTCGGGCTCCCCGCCACGCCGGCCGCCGGGCAGGCGCGGGCCCGGATCGCGGTCTCCGACACCGTCAACGCCTGCCTGGCGTGCCACGCCGCGCAACGGGAGGCGGCCACCACCGGCGTGCATTCGGAGCACGGCGTGCGCTGCGCCACGTGCCATGGCGGAAACCCCTCCGCGCGGACGCTCCCGGCTGCGCACACCGGCGACTTCATCGGCACGCCAGATAAGGTCGGGACGGCCCGCCTGTGCGGGTCCTGCCACTCGGACCCGAACCGGATGCGGGAGTACGGACTGCCGACCGGGCAGCTCGCCGAGTTTCGCACCAGCCGCCACGGCCAGCTTCTGTTCGGCACGGGCAACGCGGACGCGCCGACGTGCACCGACTGTCACGGCACGCACATCATCTATCCGCCCTACGACGCCCGCAGCCGCGTCTATCCGACCAACATCCCGGGCACGTGCGCGAAGTGCCATGCCGACCCGTCGTTGATGGCCAGGTACAAGCTGCCGACGGACCAGCTCGATCAGTTCCGGAACAGCGCCCATGGCGTGGCGCTGTTCCGGGACCAGAACTTCGCGGCGCCGACGTGCGTGGCATGCCACGGCGCCCATTCGGCCCTCCCGCCGACGGTGACGGAGATCGCCAGCGTCTGCGGTCAGTGCCACACCCTGGTCGATCAGGAGTTCAATCGCGGTCCCCACGGGCCCGCGGCGGACGCCGGCCGCATGCCCGGCTGCAAGTCGTGCCACAGCAATCACGGCACCGAGCGCGTCGCCCCGGCTCGCATCAGCGCCACCTGCGACGGCTGCCATGCGGACGACACGCGGCTTCACCAGATGGGCGTGGACCTGCAGCGCAAGGTCGTGCAGGCCGATCAGGACATGGCGTCCGCGGAGCGGGCCATCGCGCAGCTCTCCATCGCCGGCGAACGCGTCGGCTACTATCGGTTCCGCTACCAGACGGCGCTCACGTACTACCTGCAGATCGCGCAGGCCCAGCACAGCCTGGACCTGGAGAAGGTGGACGACCTGAGTCGCCGTGTGCGTTCGGTCTCCATCGACCTGGGCGCCGCGGCGGAAGCCCGCGCCGAATCGCGCTGGGAGCACAAGCTGATCCTGCTCCCCCTGTGGTTCCTGACCCTCTCGGCCGTCGCCCTGGCGTGGCTGGCGCTGCGCGGGCTGCGCGCCCGGAGGGAAGCCGAGGTCGCGGAGACCGCCGGGGACCGGCGGGAGCCCGCGGAGGAATAGCCGATGGCCCCCTCCACTCGCCGCCGCCTCGCCCGCGCGGGCCGCATCTTCGTGCCCGTCGCCATCCTCGCGATCATCGTGGCGGTCGTCGGCACCGTCGGCTTCGTCCAGGTGTCGAGCCAGCCCTGGTTCTGCAACAGCTGCCACATCATGCAGCCGTACTACGAGTCCTGGACGGAGTCGAGTCACCGGGACATCGCCTGCATCCGCTGCCACATCGCGCCGGGCATCAAGGCCGAGGCGATGACGAAGGTGCAGGCGGCGAACATGGTGGTGAAGTACTTCACGGGCGCATACGGAACGCGTCCCTGGGCCGAGGTCGAGGACGCGTCCTGCCTGCGCGGCGGCTGCCACTCGAACCGGCTGATCGAGGGCGGCGTCGACTTCAAGGGGGTGCACTTCGATCACGCGGAGCATCTGGGCGAGGTGCGCCAGGGCATGCAGCTCCACTGCACGAGCTGCCACTCGCAGATCGTGCAGGGCACCCACATCGCCGTGACGGAAGGCACGTGCTTCCTCTGCCACTTCAAGGGCCGGCCGCCCGGCCAGCCGCTGGCGGGATGCACGGGGTGCCATCCGTCGCCACCCCGGGTCACGTCGAAGGAAGGCTACGTCATCGATCACGCGCAGTACGTGAAGGACCGTATCGATTGTCTGTCGTGCCACAATGAGGTGACCCACGGCACGGGTGAAGCCGACCAGGCGCGCTGCGTGAGCTGCCACAACGAGCCCGATCGCCTCGCCCGTTTCGGCGATCGTCAGCTCATGCACAGCAAGCACGTAACGGAGCACAACATCGCCTGCGTGCAGTGCCACACGTCCCTCGACCACCGCATCGTGTCCCTGTCGACGAACGTCGAGCTGGACTGCAAGAGCTGCCATCAGGAAGTGCACCGGAACCAGCAGCAGCTCTACGCCGGCGTCGGCGGCCACGGCGTCGAGCCGACGCCGAGCTCCATGTACTCCGCCCGCGTGTCGTGCATCGCCTGCCACAATCAGGCGGCGACGATGCCGGGCCACGACACGATCCAGGTCGCCGGCGAGGCGTCCTGCCTGTCGTGCCACGGCATTCGCTACGACAACGTGCTGCCCGGCTGGCAGTCCCAGATGAAGAACAAGGTCGCCCTCGTGGAGCCCGTGGTGGCGAACGCCCGGTCCGCCGCCCGCGCCCTGCCCCTCGGCCGGCGCGCCGTCGCCGACAGCCTCCTCGCCCTCGCCGACGACAACCTCACCTTCGTCCGGGAGGGCAAGGGCGCCCACAACGTCACCTACGCCGACCAGCTCCTGCGTGCCGCCCTCGCCTTCGTACGCGAGGCCGCGAGCACCACGAAGCTGCCGTACTCCGTGCCCGCCGTGAACCTGGGGCCGCCCGTCAGCGAGAACGCCTGTCTCCAGTGCCACCTGGGCGTCGAGCAGCAGAAGGGCGCCTTCAAGAGCCGGGCATTCGACCACACGCCTCACGTGCTGCGAGCCGGGCTCCAGTGCAGCCAGTGTCACACTCCCTTCTCCGATCACGGGGGCACGACGCTCAACTCGGCTGCGGCCTGCGATAACTGCCACCACCCCCTGGTGGAGCAGCGCACGCTCAACTGCGCCCGCTGCCACCCCGGTCCGGGCGGGGCGCCGGCGAAGACGTTCCGTGAGCCGGGTGGGGACTTCCCGCACGCCGCACACGTGCAGGCGAACCTCGCGTGCTCAGGGTGCCACGTGGCGCCCGTCATGAGCGCGAAGAACCTGGACTGCGACAACTGCCACGAGCAGCACCACCAGACGGCGGTGGCCTGTCTGAGCTGTCATCGGGGAGGGGTGCTGGCCCGGCACAAGGCGGAGGACCACGTGGCCTGCTCGAAGTGCCACGCGACGGTGCCGGCCGTGAATCACTGGACCCGGCAGGTGTGCACCGTCTGCCACGCCGACAAGACGCAGCACAATCCAGGAAAGGCCTGCGAGCTGTGTCACCAGGTGCCTGCGATGGGTACGGCGGCGAAGGCAGCCCCCGCGTCCCGGGGCAACTGAATCTGCTGGAGAAGCGCAGGAGCTAGCCGGCGGCCTCGGCGATCCGCAGCCGGACCCGCCGTGCGACCAGCACCATCTCGGTGCCGACCAGCTCGACACCGAGGCGGACGAGCCGCTCGAGCGTAGACAGGTCGGCGAACCGGGCGCGGAGCTCTTGCAGGCGCTCGTCCTGCTTAGCGCCCTCTGGCATCGCGAGCAGGCAGTCGCCCTCACGGATGGCGTGACGGGAGGCCTCGATGCGGGCGGAGATCTCCGCGCACGTCTCCGCATCCACGTATCCGTAGTCGCGCTCGAGGCGAGCGAGCGAGGGGCGCGGAGAAGAACGCCAACCGTCGGTCGCCGTCGAAGTGCTCGAGGAGGTCTCGACAGAAGCCCACGGCCCCCACCGCCTGCACGTATGCCTACCGCGGGAGCAGGACGAGGTCCTTCGTGAAGAGCTTCACGGGCGGCTGCCCAGGATCCGCGACTTCACCTGCGCCGGCGTCATCTGCAGGTGGCAGGGGGCGCACTCCTGCCCCGGACGGTGGTCGGCCTGGTCGACGTGACAGCTCAGGCAGAACGCGCGATTCGGCGTGAGCAGCTCGAGGGTGCCGCGGTCGTGGCACCGCACGCACGCGAGGTGGCTGTCCACGTCGTGGGCGGCGAGGGCGTCGGTGCCGTGGCACGTCGTGCACGTCGTCGCCCGCGCATGATGGTCCGCGTGGCACGTGCTGCACGCCGCCACGCTCCGGACCGACTGCCGTGACGTATGGCAGCTCGTGCATTCGACGTCGGGGTGGTCCGCGTGTCGGAACGTGGTCGGCCGGGATTCCGGCGCCGCGTCCGGCTTCAGGGCCGTCAGGTCGAGGCTCACACGCTGCGCCGATCCCACGAGATCGCGCCGGGCGTGGCACGTGGTGCACGCGAGCTGCGTCCCCGCGTGGTGGCAGCTCTCGCACTGCGCCGCCGTGACCGTGGTCCGGCCGTGGGCGGGGTCGACCCGCTTCCCGTCCCCGGCGTAGTAGTCCGCCGACGAGTGGCAGCGTGCGCACGGGACGTCGCCCTTCACTACATGGTCGGCGTGGCTGAACGACTCACCGTACACCGTCCCGCCGGTCTCCTCGACGCCGTAGTGGCAGTAGGCGCACGTCGTCGCTCCGGGATCTGGCCCCAGCGGGGGCGCGGCAGGCGCCTGCCCGACGGCGCGCGTCCAGGCGGCCCGCACCCGGCCGATCGCCGAACGCAGCAGCGCGTCCGCGCCCGGGACGTTGTGGGCTCCGCCGCCCGTCCGGACGAGGGCGACGTCGCCCCGGGCCGAGTCCAGCAGCGCGACGGCGTTCGGCGAGCCGGTCACGCGCGCGTCCGATGCCGCAATGGCCAGGTAGTTGTTCGTGACGGAGACGCGGCGGTCCAGCGAGCGCTGCCAGCGCGGGAGCATCCCTTCGAAGGCCGGCCCGTGACACGCGACGCAGGCGTCGTTCATCACCGCCGTGCGCGCCTGCCCGGCGGCCGCATGGCTCGCGGCGTCCGTGTGGCACGCCAGACACGCGACCCGTGCCAGGAACATCGTGTCCGGCTGCGGCGGCCCGGCATCGGCCAGCCCCGTGTACAGCCGTTGCGTGGCCCCGTGCGCGCCGGCGTGGCACGCCACGCACGTTCCCGACCATGCCTCGGTGGTGTCCGCCGGCGTGCCGTGGGCGGCCGCGTGGCAGCTCACGCAGCGCAGCCGCGCCGTGGCGCTCATCCCGACGTTGCCATGGGCGATGGGCTCGTGGCAGCGTGTGCACGCCATCCCGGCGTCGCCCGCCAGATGGAGGCGATGCAGGCTGTCCGGGGCCACCCGGTCGGGGCCGGAGAACCCGGGCACGACGGGGCCGTGACAGCTCACGCACAGGCTGCGGTCGACGGCGCCCGTCCCGGCGATCGTCCTCGTGTGGCACTGGCTGCAGGGGATGTCCCGGGAGACGACGAGCTCGTGGTCGATGGGCGCGCTGGAGGGCGTCTGCTCCGTCTTCGTCGGCGAGTGGCACCCCAGGCAGGGCGTGACCAGCGGCGCGATGGTGGATGCCTGCAGGTCGCTCTCGCCGCCCGCCCGGTGGCAGTCGAAGCACACGCCCGCCTCGACGCGCAGGGAATCCTTCCCGGACGTGTGGGTGTGGCATGAGCTGCACGACACCGGCACGGCCGAGGCGAGCGAGTCGACGGCCGAAGAGCTCGCGCCCGAGCGGGCGCCGCCGACGCCGTGTCTCGCGTGCACGAAGCGCGTGCTGCCGAGGGACACCGTGTCCGTGAGCTCGTCCGGCTCGTGGCAGCCCGCGCACGCCGAATTCGGCGCCGGCGCTACCGCACTCCCCTGCGTGCTGCCCGTGTGACACGCGCCGCAATCGAGCGCGGCATGGCTGGGTCCACCCGACATCGTGGCCCGCTGGCCTTCGCCGCACGCGCCGAGTACCACCACCAGCGCGGCGAGAAGGCTACGGGCCGTCCTGCTTCCGGCCCGGTTCATGGCTTCAGCTCAGAACTGCGTAGAGGACGAGGCCCACGAGGAACAGGCCCAGTGCGAGGGCCGCGAATCCCACGACCATCGACCACAGGTACGTCGTGCGGGTCGGAGCGGGTACTTCCAGCTCGCGCAGCCCCCCCGCCTCGACGTTCCGCTCGTACTCGAGCGGGTGCTCCTCCTCGAAATACTCCTCCCGCGCCCGGCCCGTGAAGATCACCAGGTCGATCGGGAATTTCTCCGGACGCAGGTGCACGTTGAAGAAGTGGATCGTGAAGATGAACCCGAGGGCAAGGAGCGCCTCGTCGCCGTGCACGATCGTGGCGATGTTGAAGAACCAGCCCGGGAGGAAGCGGGCAAAGAACTGTGGGAACCACAGCAGCAGCCCGGACCCGCCGATGATGCCCACGCCCCAGAACACCGCCCAGTAGTCGAACTTCTCCATGTAGCTGAAGCGGTCGAACCGGGGCTGCTCCCCGCCCCGGAAGAACCAGCGGAACATGCCGGCCACGTCGTGGAGGTCCTTCATCCGCGGGACCATGGTGCGGGGTCCCGTGAACATCGACTTCTTGTCCTTCGCCGTGGCGAAGCGGTAGGCCACCATCGCCAGGTGCAGCCCGAAGTAGCCGAAGGTGATGGCGCCCCAGAAGCGATGCTGGACGCCCGCGGCGCTGGGTCCGCCCAGGAACTTCATGAGCGGCCCCGCCCAGGGCGCGTACGAGAAGCGGAGCGGAATGCCCGTGATCACCAGTCCGAAGAAGGAGACCATGACGAGCACGTGCGTGATCCGCTCCACCGGCCCGAAGCGACGGATGTAGCGTCCGCTCCCCTGATCGGAGACGGCGAGCGGCCGCCCGTCGGGGACGGGCCCCGGCACCTCGTCCACCCTATTCCCCGCCCTCGGCTCGCTGTTCATGACTCCTCCGTCTCAGGCGCGGGCCCTTCGGGCTCGTCGCCCCGGCCGCGCACTCGGTTCACCCCCAGCCGCACGAGCCAGAGCAGGGTGTGGGCACCGAAGAACCCGAAGACCCCGACCAGGAGCGTGGTCATGAAGACCCACACCCAGAAGAGGCCGGGATACGTGGCCCGGTCCTGCGGGTCGCCGTGCGGGTAGTACTGGACGAAGTTCGCGTTCGCCTTCGGATGACACTGTCCGCAGGTCTGGACTAGGTTCGCCGGGTAGACCGACGATTGGGGATCCGTGGGCGGCAGCATCGAGTGCGCGGTGTGGCAGTCGCTGCACTTCGCCGTCAGCCCGGAGCCGAGCTCCGTCGCCTGGCCGTGATAGGTCTCGAAGTACGTCTCGTAGAGGTCCTCGTGACACGTGCCGCACTCCCGTACGACCCCGCGGAACCAGACCGGATCGCTGGCCGGCACGATCTCGTGCGACGTGTGACAGTCCACGCACACCGGCGCCGCATGCCCCGAGGGCGTCTTCTCGCCGCTGAAGTACGCCTGCCCGTGGGAGGACGAGTCGAACGCCGCGACGACGCCGGCGTGACACGCGCCGCACGTGCGGGGGATGTTGCGCCGGTTCACCGTCGAGCGCGCCGAGTCGGGCGGCAGGATGAGGTGGGCCCCGTGACAGTCGTTACACGTGGCCGAGACCACGAGGCCCGACTTCGTCATCGCCGTCCCGTGGACCGTCTGGTAGTAGTGCTTCACCGCGGTGCGGGCTTCCGCCTCGTTCCCGGCGGTGAAGTACTCGCCGATGATCGCCGGGTCGTCGTGGCAGCTGCCACAGAGCTTCGCCACGTTCAGGGGATACGTCGGTGAGGCCGGGTCGTCGGCCGAGAGCACGTGGTGCGAGCCGTGACAGGTCACGCACGTCGGCGCGTCCCCCTTCGTAACCGCATTCGGCGCATGGATCGACTGCTCCCACGCCTCGCCTTCGCGCTCGTGACAGCTCTGACACGGCTTCGCCACTACCGCCGTGTCCGGGTGCGGGTATCCGCCGCCGAAGGCGGGATGGCATTCCATGCACGTGAGCTTCGCGTGGCGCGAGCTCCGCAGCAGCGAATCCGGCACGAAGAGAGCCGAATCCGACTTCAGCGTGCCGCCCTTCCCCACCAGGAATTCCCGGTCTGCATGGCATTTCTGGCACTCGACCACGCCCTGCTGCGCCGCCGACGGAGCGGCCGTCGCCGCAGCCGCGATCAGAGCGAATAACAGAAGCGGCACGAGACCGGGGCTGCCGCGCCGCTTCGCGCCGTGCCGCCCACCCGATCCGTGCCGCCCTTCCGCGTCCCACCTCGATGGTCTCAAGAGCACCCGACCACTCCCTGTCCGTGATGCGTCGGTGCCGGGGCCGGGCCGGCGTGGCCCGGCGGCGCCGGTCGGAAACCCGCCTTGGCACGCAATTCCACCGGCGTGTTCAGGTTCGGCCAACGCCCGATGCGGAGCAATCGGGAGCGCCCCCACGCCCCTGTCGGGACTCTTCCGCGAGGGACCCGGATCGTCGTAGGGCGCCACGGGTCCACGCCCGGGCGCGCTCAGTCGCCCACCACGATGACCGCGGCGCCCTCCACCGCGCCGGATCGCAGCGCCTCCAGGGCATCGTTCGCGGACCGGAGGGGGAACGACGTGACCCGGCTGCGGACCGGCACTTCCGGCGCGATGCGGAGGAAGTCCAGGCCGTCCTGGCGCGTCAGGTTGGCCACGGAGCGGACCACTCGCTCGCCCCAGAGGATCTCGTAGGGGAATGACGGGATGTCACTCATGTGGATGCCGCCGCAGACGACGACGCCGCCGCGACGCACCGCCCGCAGCGCCGCGGGCACGAGCGCCCCGACGGGCGCGAAGATCAGCGCCGCGTCCAGCTCCTCCGGCGGCGCCTCGTCCGAGCCCCCCGCCCATTCCGCCCCCACCGAGCGCGCGAACGCCTGCCCCGCGTCGTCGCCCGGGCGAGTGAACGCGAACACGCGCCGGCCCTCGTGCACCGCCACCTGGGCGAGGATGTGGGCGGCCGCACCGAAGCCGTAGAGCCCCAGACACTCCGCCTCCCCGGCCATTCGGTACGAGCGATAGCCGATCAGCCCCGCACAGAGCAGCGGCGCCGCCTCGAGGTCCGGATACCCGTCCGGAATGGGCAGGCAGTAGCGGGCATCGGCCACGCACTCGTCCGCGAAGCCGCCGTCGATGTCGTAGCCGGTGAAGCGGCCGTTCTCGCACAGGTTCTCCCGTCCCGACCGGCAGTACCGACACGTGCCGTCCGTCCAGCCGAGCCACGGCACGCCCACCCGATCGCCCGGGGCGAAATCGAACCGCTCCCGCGCCCGATCACCGCACTCCACCACCTCTGCCACGATCTGGTGCCCGAGCACGAGCGGCAGCTTCGGCTCCGTCAGCTCGCCGTCCACGATGTGCAGGTCGGTCCGGCACACGCCGCAGGCCCGGACCCGCAGTCGAAGCGAGTCGGGGCCGAGCTCCGGAGCCGGCAGCTCCCGCAGCGTGAGCGGCTCACCCGCACGGTCCAGCACCATGGCACGCATGGCCCATGATGGGTCGGGTGCGACGTCGCGTGCAACGATTGCATGCCTCGGTGCCGCCGACGTCCACCTGCAGGCGACCGGATCTCGCCACGTCGCCTGGCAGGACCTATCTTCACCGCCCGGTTCGCTTCGATCGGAAAAGGAGATTCCGTGCCCCTCTCAGTGGCCCACCGTTCCCGGCTCGCGAGGATCGCGGCTGTCACGGCCGTCGTCGCCTTCGCCCCGGCCGTGAGCGCGCAGTCCAACGCCGAGCTCGTGATGGGCGGGGCCTACGCCCGGTCCCACGACTACGACCTCGTCCATCAACGTATCGAGCTCCGGGACTTCGACTGGGACTCCACCTCCTTCGAGGGACGCGTGGCGACCACGGTGATCGCCCGTCGGCCGGACCTGGACTCCCTGATCCTCGACGCCGGCGAGCTCCTCGGCATTCGTTCCGTCACCGCCCAGGGCGGCACCGCCCTGCGCACGAGCCGGCACGGCGACACCCTCGTCGTGCACCTGCCGCGGCCCGCCGCCTTCGGGGACACCGTCTCCTTCTCCATCGACTATCACGGAAGAGTCCGCAACGGGCGCGGGCTCACGTTCATCCAGCCGGAGGGACGGACGCACCGACCGCAGCAGATCTGGAGCCAGGGGGAGGCCACGAACAATCACCTGTGGTTCCCCACCTACGACGCGCCAAACGACAAGGCGAGCTGGGAAGTACTGGCCACGGTGCCGGCGGACTTCACGGCCGTCTCCAACGGCTCTCTCGTGCAGGACCACGATAACGGGGACGGCACCCACACCGTTCACTGGAGCGAGGAGAAGCCGAGCGCCACGTACCTCGCCTCCCTCGTCGTCGCGCCCCTCGTGAAGGTCCACGACGAGTGGAAGGGGCGGCCCATCGACTACTACGTCTACCGCGAGGATGAACCCCGCGCCCGCCGCCTTTTCAGCGTCACGCCCGACATGATCCAGACCTACACGGACCTGACCGGCGTCGACTACCCCTGGGCCAAGTACGCCCAGACGACCGTGGCCGACTTCTTCGGGGGCATGGAGAACGTCAGCGCCACCACGCTCGTCGACTGGCTGCCCGACCCGGCGGCCTATGCCGACCGCCCCTGGTACCAGTGGATCCTCATCCCCCACGAACTCGCTCACCAGTGGTTCGGCGACTTCGTGACGACGGAGGACTGGGCGGATATCTGGCTCAACGAGGGGTTCGCCGAGTTCATGCCCGGTCAGTACTGGCGCGTGCGCAACGGTGAGATGACCGCCGAGGACTACTACCTGGACGAGTACGCCCAGTACGTCGCCGCCGACCAGCGCCGGCGCATGCCCATCGCCGCCCTCGGCTCGAACGTCATCTACCCGAAGGGCGCGCTCGTCCTCGAGATGCTCCACGACTACCTGGGCGACGACGCCTTCTGGGCCGGCGTCCACCGCTACCTCGTCGACCACGCCTTCGGCACCGCCACGACCGACGACCTGCGTCAGGCCTTTCTCGACGCCACCGGCCAGAACCTCGACTGGTTCTTTTCCGAGTGGCTTTACGGCGCGGGCCACCCCCGGTTCCTCGTGACGACGACGTACGATCCCGCAGCGCAGCGGCTGACCATCGTCGCCGAGCAGACGCAGAAGGACTCCCTCGAGGCGAGCGCCGAGGGGCTGCGCTACACCACCGCCGAGGTCTTCCGGATGCCCGTGACCGTGCGCGTCGCCACCGCCGCCGGCGACGTCCGCACCCGGGACTGGATCGACCAGCGCGTCGACACCATCACCGTGGACGGCGTGACGTCCGAGCCTCGCTTCATCGTCTTCGACGAGGGCAACCACGTCCTCAAGGAGATGACCTTCCGGCAGCCGACCTCCCGCCTGGCCGCGCAGCTCACCGGCGATCCGGACCTCTGGGACCGCGACTGGGTCATCGACCGCCTCGCCGAGCGCACCGATGACGACGACGCACGCGACGCGCTCATCCAGGCCGCCACCTCCGCCGACTACTTCCTCACCCGCGCCGAGGCGGCCTCCGCCCTCGCCGGATTCGGGGACGGAAAGACCCGCGCCGCCCTCGCCCGCGACGTCGCCTCCGATACTTCCGCCCAGGTCCGCGCCGCCGCCATCGAGGCCCTCGGCCGGATCGGCGGCCACGACGCCGCCCGCGCCGCCGGCGACGCCTTTCGCACCGACTCCAGCTACCAGGTCCGCGCCGCCGCCCTGATCGCCATCGCCCGCAGCGACTCGGCCAACGCCGCCGCCGACATCCGGACGGCCCTCGAGTCGAGCTCCTATCGGAACGTCGTCCGGGACGCCGCCCTCAGCGCCATCGCCCTCACCCGGGACGTCTCGTTCCTCGACGATCTGGAGGGCATGATGGGCGAGGACCTCAGCGTCAGCCTGGCCCTCGGCAGCCTCGCCCACGCCGGCAGCACCCGCGCCCTGGACGTTCTGCTGAACGCCCTCGACGACGATCGCGCCTACGTGCGCCGCTGGGCCCTCACCTCCATCGCCAATCGACTCTCCACCGCCATCGCCGTCGCCCGCCTCAAGTCCGTCGCCGCAGACCTCAAGTACGAGGACACGAAGCGCGCCGTGGACGCCGTCGTCCGGCAGCTCCAGTCCCGGCGCATCCCGCCGGGCGGCGCCGGCTAGACGGGCGGGGGCACCGCCGCCCGGCCCTCTTGACCCGTCCTGGGCACGGGGCTATATTATTGGTCAGTCATATAGTAAGAGAAGGCCGCACACGGGCGAGGCCGCGGGCGGCTTCATGTCCATACGGGAGAGCGCAATGAGCAACGCCGTGCATCACACGACCGACGCCACGTTCGAGGCCGACGTCGAGAAGAGCGAGGGACTGACCATCGTCGACTTCTGGGCACCGTGGTGCGGCCCGTGCCGCATCATTGCGCCCGTGCTGGACGAGCTGGCGACCGAATACGACGGGCGCGTGAAGTTCGTGAAGGTGAACGTGGACGAGAACCCGGAGACGTCGGCGGCGTACGGGATCCGCTCGATCCCGACGCTGGGTTTCTTCCGGGACGGGGAGCCGGCGTTCGGCGTCGCGGGCGCGGTGCCGAAGTCCATGCTGAAGGACAAGATCGAGGAGCTTCTGACGGCTGCCGCATAGCAGCCCCTGGTGGCGGCGGGGAGCAGGCGCGGGAGGACGACGTCGCACGTCGTCCTCCCGCGCGTTATTCTTCCTGCATGCGATTCCTCCTTCGACTGCTGGTCACGGCGGCCGCCCTCTGGGTGACGGTGGCCGTGGTGCCCGGCATCCGCTACGAGGGCGGCGTCCTCGGGCTGCTGGCGGTGGCGCTGGTCTTCGGCGCCGTGAACGCCGTGATCCGACCGCTGCTCGTGATCCTCACCTGTCCTCTCGTGGTGCTGACCCTCGGCATCTTCCTCCTCATCCTGAACGGGCTGATGCTGTGGCTGACGAGCGCCTTCTCGTCCGCCCTCGGCCTGCAGTTCTACGTCGACGGAGTGATCCCCGCCGTGATCGGCGCCCTGGTCGTCTCCCTCGTGAGCGCCGCGCTGAACATCTTCGTGAAGGACGGCAACGAGGACTGAGCCGGTACGGGATCGATCCGGCTCCATGGGTTGACCCCTCACCGTCCCTGGGCTAGGTTTTTCCGTCTCCGGACCGGCCGGCCCAGCGCTCCGCGCCAATGGCCCGCGCCGGTCCGATCGACGTCCGGCAGGGTAGCTCAGCTGGTAAGAGCGCACGACTCATAATCGTGAGGTCGAGGGTTCGAGTCCCTCCCCTGCTACTCTGTAAAGCGAAGCCCCGGCGCCATTCGGCGGCCGGGGCTTTCTCGTGTCCGGGGGGCGGGGGCCGCTCTGCCTGCGAGCGACCGTCGGGAAACGGCGGGCGGCGGGCGGGTTGAACGCACGCGGGCGGGCGAAATGTGGCGGTCGTCGCCGCCGAAAGGACACTTGCCACGATCCAGCGTCCCTGCGGACACAATCCGCCCACGCGCCGGCGGCAGTTGGCTCGCGCTCGTCACGTTTCGCGCAATTGGCGCAACTAACGTGATACTCGAGTCGCTCCCCCGACCGAATGCGACGTTCGACCCCTCCCCTCGCCTCGGCACCCGGCCCCGGGGCCCCGACACCTGCGTGGCCCGCCCCGACGCCCGGATGGCCCGCCCGATGCCTGCCAAGCCCCCCCCGCATGGCCCGTCCTGTGCCTGCCCGAGTCCCCCGGGCCGCCACCGGGGCCTCACCCTGCCCTTGCGCGATCCGCCGGCCGGCCACCGTATTCTGCATTCGACTCCCCCGACCGGAGAATCCTTCGATGCGATGCTGCCGAACCGGCTCCGCCCTCGCAGCCTCCTCGCTGGCTGTGCTGGTGCTCGGACTCATCGGGCTCCTCGCCGCAGGCCTCCCCTCCCCCGCCGCGGGACAGCAGGGTGAGCCGCCGACGAACCTGATGGTCCTGCCGACCGACATCACGCATGACTCGCTGATCACGGTGATGCGGAGCTTCGCGCTGGGACTGGGCGTTCGCTGCGAGTACTGTCACGTACCGGAGGAGCCGGGCAGCCGCGAGCTGGCGTTTGCGCGGGACGACGATCCCGACAAGCGAAAGGCGCGCGTGATGCTGCGCATGGTGATGATGATCAACGATTCGATCCTGCCGTCCCTTCCGGGCCGGGACACGCCCGGAGTGGACGTGAGCTGCGTCACGTGCCATCACGGACTGCCCAGGCCGATGCAGATGCAGGACGTGCTGGCGGAGGCGACGAAGTCCGCGGGCGCCGATTCCGCGGCTTCGGCGTGGCGGAACCTGAAGGAGCGGTACTACGGAAGCGGGTCGTACGATTTCGGGGTGCGCCCGGTCCTGGAAGCGGCACGCACCCTCCAGCGCGAAGAGCAGCCGGACGGCGCCGAGCGGCTGCTCCTGTTCGCGACGGACCAGTTCCCGAAGGAGCCCGGGCCGTGGCTGGAGCTCGGCGGCGTACGTGAGGCGAAGGGAGACACCACGGGCGCCGTTGCGGCCTACCGGAAAGCCCTCGAGATCGACCCGGACAATCGGCAGGCCAAGGAGCGCCTCGGAAAGCTCACGGGCGGCTGAGCGGGGACGCCGCGGGACCGCCACGCGCGTCTGCCCGCTCTTCCATGGAGGCGTAGGCGGCCTCGACCAGGCGCAGGTCGCGGGCGGCCATGTCCAGCGTCATGAAGGGCTCCCTCCCCTGCCGCAGCGCGGCGAGGAAGTCGCCGAACATCGCGCGGTAGCCGGCGATGTCCCGGAAACCCGGGAATGAGAACGATTTGCGCCGCCTTCCGAAGACGCTCACGGCCACCCCGTTGGACTCGAAGGCCAGCGTGCCCTCGGTGCCGTAGATGCGCGAGAGGCGCAACCCCTTGAGGGGCGACGGCTGGTCCCAGGAGAAGAAGAGGCTGCCGACGGCGCCATCGTCGTAGTCGAGGACGAGGAGCGCGCTCCTCTCCGCTCCCGGACCTCCGCCCCCCGGCCGCCACGCCGAGACGCCGTGGACGTCCATCCCGAGGGACGCCATGAAGCTGAGCCAGTGGATGCCGCCCTCGAAGAGCGCTCCGCCGCCGGCGAGGGCGGGATCGTCCCGCCAGTCGCCTGTCGTCTGCTCCTTCAGCGCGTTGACGTAGAGCATGCGAGGCCGGCCGATGGCGCCGTCCCGAAGCAGCTCTCGCAGGCGGGCGGCGAGGGGCTTGTAAACGTAGTTCTCAGCGACCATGACGCGCCGGCCGGCTGCCTCGGCCGCGGAGCGTACGCGGGCGACGTCGCCGGAGCGAAGGAACGCGGGCTTCTCGACCCACACGTGCTTGCCTGCCTCCAGAGCCGCGAGCGTCTGCTCGAGGTGGAGGTGCGGCGGCGTGACGACGAAGGCGACGTCGACGGCGGGATCCGCCAGGCCCTCCTCGTAGGAGCCGTACGCCCTCGAACCTCCGTGACGCTCTCGCCACGCCTCGGCCCGGACCGCGTCACGACTCGCATAACGGAGCCCCACCCCGTCCATGCGCCCGAGTGTCCGCGAGTGCATGCGCGCTGCCTGGCCGCACCCGAGGAACGCGATCTCCAGCCGCTGGTCCGTCATGTCATGCCTCCCGCACGATGCCGTCGGCGATGCGCAGCGCGTTCGCCGCAATGGTGAGGGACGGGTTGAGGCCGGACGAGCGCGGCATCGCGCTGCCGTCCGTGACCCACAGGCCCGGCACGCCACGGAAGCGGCCGTCCGGGTCGAGGGCCGAGCAGTCCGGGTCATCCCCCATGCGCACGGTTCCGCACGCGTGGGAGAACGTGTCGATGGTGTGGCGGTAGCACGCGACGGCGCCGGCCTCCTTCAGAATGGCCTTCGCCCGGCGCATGAGAAAGCGCCGCGCCGCCCGGTCTCGTTCGGTGTGCCGGTGGACGATGCGAGCCCGGGGCAGTCCGTGGGCGTCCGTCTCGTCCGCGAGCTCGACGCGATTCTCCCGGATCGGCTGGTCCTCGGCGATGCAGAGCAGCCCCGTCAGGTGCCGGAGCGCGCCCCCGAGGCGATGGCCGAGCCAGCCGGGGAGGTGGACCTCCGCGTAGGCCGGCGCCGGGGTGGGCACCTGCTGGACGTTGCCGAGCTTGCCCGCAGGCGCACCCGCCTCCCGTGCGCCGAAGTAGAGGTCGTTGAAGCCCACCTGCTTGTGGTGGTCGTCGGCGCCGTCCAGGCGCCGGAAGACGCCGTACACGCTGCCGTTGCAGTGCCGCATGAGGTAGCGGCCCACGACGGCGCCGCCGGGGCCCGCCTCGCCGAGGCCCGAGGCGAGGAGCAGCACGGGAGTGGCCACGGCGCCGGCGGCCACCACCACGACCGGAGCCCGGAAGTCCAGCGACTCGCCCGTCCGCAGGTCCACCGCCTCCACGCCGCTGACGACACCGCCCGTCAGCCTCAGCCGCCGGACCGCCGTTCCCGTTCGAAGATCGAGCCCGTCCCGTACCAGCGGCGCGAGGACGGACGAGGCGAGGTCGTTCTTGGCGCCGATGGCGCAGGGGAAGCCATCGCACGTGGCGCACCCGACGCAGGCGCTCCGGTCCTCCGCGGCGCCGTGGTTGATGGCAAGGGGGAGGCGAAACGGCACGTGTCCGAGCCGCCTCCCCGCGTCCGCGATGCGTCGGGCCACCGTCGCCAGCTCGCGCCCCGGCGTCTCCGGGTAGCCGTGCGTGCCCGGCGGGTCCAGCGGGTCCCGGCCCGGACCGGGCCCGCCGTCGCCCATGGCGGCGACGCCGATGATCCGCTCCGCCCGGCGATACCACGGCTCCATGGCAGGATAGCGGATCGGCCATCGGGCCACGGTCTCGGGACCGATGTGCGGGTCCCAGGCGAAGTCCTCCGGGCGGAAGCGCAGCGAGACGCCGCCGTAGAAGACGGAGGGGCCGCCGACACAGTGGAACGAACCGGCCTGACCGGGCCGCTTCCGGCCCCGGTCGATCTGGTGGCAGCGGACGAAGTGTGGGGTCGCTTCGCCGAGGCCCTCCGCGCCCCAGTTCCATGGGCCCCGCTCGACCCACTCTCCGCGCTCGAGCAGCAGCACGCGCATGCCCGCTCGGTGCAGCGTCCAGGCGGCCATCGTGCCGCCGAAGCCGCTTCCCACCACGATGGCGTCGTGCGTCCCCCGGGACCGCCGGCTCGCCGGCACGTGGCGGGGGCGGTGCGCGGATACGGGCGACGTCGCCCGTCTCGCCGCCGGCTCACGCCGGCTGCTCATGGGCCTCCTGCGTGCCGCCGAACACCGCAGTGAAGTGGTGCAGTCCGACGGCCAGCGCCGCGATGGGAATCAGCGGCAGGAGCTGTACGGCCTGCAGGATCAGGCTTGCCACTACCGCGCGGGCGGGATCGACGCCGAAGGGCAGCAGCGCCAGGGCGATGGAGCCCTGCATCACGCCGATGTTGCCGGGCGTGAAGCGGAGCAGCCACGCCACGTTCGCGATGACCACCGCCGCGAACGTGGCGGCGAACCCGGCGTCGATACCGGACGAGAGGAGGACCAGGTGGTACGCCGCGTACTGCATGGCCCAGTGGACGCAGGCGAGCGCCAGAGCGGCGGGGATCTTCGGGCCCTCCCGATGGATGGTCCGCATGGCGTCCAGCGGACGGCGCACGAAGGCCGGGACGGGCAGGCCGCTCGGGATGCGGCTGCGGAAGAGGTAGAGGCACAGGCCGGCCGCGAGGAGCACGGACGCCACGGTGTGGGCCGCCTGCATGCGGGCCGGAATGTCGGTGAAATACGGCACCACGACCACGAGGGCGAGCCCTGCCGCCATCTGGAGGAACCGGCTCCACACCACGGCGGCCGTCGCGAGGCCGGGAGGCACGCCATCCCGGTCCGCGATGTACTTCACCCGTGCGCCCTCGCCCGCCACGGAGACGGAGACGTTTCCCACTGCCGCGCCCAGCAGACTCGCCCGCTCCGCCGTCCAGAGCCGGTTCTCAGCCGCAGGCAGGAGCAGGAGGTGCCACTCCCACCCTCGGGCCAGCACGGAGAGGACGGTGGCAACGACCGCGACGGCCAGGAAACCCCAGTTGGCGTGCCCCAGCGCGGCCCCGGCGTCCCCCCAGGGGAAGCGCCAGAGCGCCCAGCCGGCGTAGGCCGTTACCGCGAGTCCGATGGCGCGGAGCGCCCAGCGAAGCATCGATCGGGTCGACATCGGGCCCGATCAGCGCACGGATCGGACCAGACGTGGAGCGAGGACGCTCCGGAGGGTTCAGGCGGAGTCGGACCCCGAGCGAAGGGCCGACGCCGCCAGGTCCGCGGCCACTTCCATGCACCGCTCCCCCAGCTCGGCGGAGCCGCCCCGGGCGTCTCCGAGGATGCCGTTCGGCGCCACCGTGTGGAAGCCCTGCGCGATCAGACGCTGGACCGCTCCCGCCTCCATGGCGCCGTGAAAGCCGTCTTCGGCCCGGTCGAGCCGGACGCGCTCGGGGTGGAGGGCGAGCATGATGGAGGTCTCCGCCACGTCCGCGTGGCCGCCTACGCGCTCGCCCAGCCCGCCGGCTTCGTCGGCCGCGTGGATCCACGCGTCCATGAGGCCCATGAGGTCGAGGAAGGCGACGACGCGGCATCCGTCGCCGGCCGCCTGCTGCAGGCGCGGCAGCATCTGCGACAGCGGCCCGAAGTTGCCTCCGTGCGTGGGCAGGAACGCGACCGTCGTGAAGCCGTGGGTCGAGAGGCTGGTCACGTAGTCCGTGCAGATCGCCTCGAAGGTCTCCGGCGACAGCGAGACGGTGCCCGGGAACGCCATGTGGTGCGCCGAGACGCCGACCCGGATCGTGGGCGCGACGAGGGCCCGTCCGATCCGTTCGGCCACCATGAGCGCCAGGCGCTCACCGTGCTCCGCGTCCATGTACATGGGGAGGTGCGGCCCGTGCTGCTCGACGGCCCCGCACGCGACGACGACGGTGCGATACCCCGCCTCGATCGCGCGGCCTGCGTCGGGCGAGGTCAGCTCCTCCAGGCGGAGGGAGGGCGGCGTGAAGCCGTTCGGATCGGTCATGGCAGCGTGTCGCTGGCGGTGTCCACGAAGCGGTACAGGCGCTCTCCGTCGCCGACCATGCCGTAGCGCTCCCGGGCGATGCGCTCGATGGCGGCCGGGTCGTCCTCCAGCGAGTCGACCCGGACGCGCAGCTCCGCGTTCTCGTGCTTCACGGACTGGAGCCGCGCGGCCTCGGCCCCCTTCTCCCGCTCGATGTGGCGCAGGTCCAGGAGCGAGTACTCGCCGCCGAAGACCGCGTAGTAAAGCGCGGCCCCGGCAGCGATGGGGATCAGCACCTTCCGCAGCTTCACGGCGGCTCCCGGCTAGAAGGCGTCGACGCCGAGGAACTCGGCGGTGGCGTCCAGGTCCTCGTGGATGCGCAGCAGCTGGTTGTACTTGGCGACGCGGTCCGTGCGGCTCGCGCTGCCGGTCTTGATCTGTCCTGCGCGTGTGGCCACCGCGAGGTCCGCGATGAACGTGTCCTCCGTCTCGCCGGAGCGATGGCTGATGATGTAGCGCATGCCCGCGCGTCGGGCCATCTCGATGGCCTGGAGCGTCTCCGTGAGGGTCCCGATCTGATTGACCTTGATCAGGATCGCGTTCGCCGCGCCGCGCTCGATCCCCTCGGCGAGGCGCTCGGTGTTCGTTACGAAGATGTCGTCCCCGACGATCTGGACGTCGTCTCCCACGGCGTCCGTCAGCGCGCTCCAGCCGACCCAGTCGTTCTCGTCCAGCGGGTCCTCCAGAGAGACGATCGGGTACTGGTCCAGCCACGACTCCCAGAAGCGGACGAGTCCGTCGGAGTCCATCGTCGAGCCACCGGACTTGTGGAAGACGTATTTCCCGTCGCGCCAGAACTCGTTCGCCGCGGCATCCAGCGCGAGCATCACGTCCTCGCCCGTCGCGTAGCCGGCCTTCTCGACGGCCTCGAGTATCAACTCCACGGCCTCCTCGTTGGAGCGCAGATCGGGCGCGAAGCCGCCCTCGTCTCCGACGGACGTTGCGAGGCCGCGGCCGGTGAGGACCTTCTTGAGGGAGTGGAAGACCTCCACGCCCATGCGCAGCGCCTCGGGAAACGACTCGGCGCCCACCGGAGCGATCATGAACTCCTGGATGTCGACGTTGTTCGCCGCGTGGGCGCCGCCGTTCAGGATGTTCATGAGCGGAACCGGCAGCAGCGTCGCCGCAGGGCCGCCGAGATAGCGGTAGAGCGGCAGGCCGGAGTCCTCCGCGGCCGCGCGCGCCGTCGCGAGGGAGACGGAGAGAATGGCGTTTGCGCCGAGCTTCTCCTTCGTCGGTGTGCCGTCCATCTCGATGAGGGCGCCGTCCAGGTCCGCCTGGTCCGCCGCCTCGAAGCCGATGACCTGCGGCGCGATCACCTGGTTGACGTTGTCGACCGCGTCCCGGACGCCCTTGCCGCCGTAGCGGCGCTCGTCGCCGTCCCGCAGCTCCAGCGCCTCGTGCTCGCCCGTGGACGCGCCGCTCGGAACCGCCGCGCGCCCGGCCGCGCCGGTGTCCAGCACGACCTCCGCCTCAATGGTCGGATTGCCCCGCGAGTCGAGGATCTCGCGTGCGTTCACACTTTCGATGTATCCCATGGAATTCCGTCGTCAGGTTTGACTGGAGAGAGAGGCCGCCTCGGGACCCGTGAGCAGGCGAGACACGCGGGCGCGGACGCAGTCCACGAGCTCTTCGCGCGTCAGCTCCGTGTACAGGCTCGGGTCCACCGGCGAGCCGAAGCGAACGATAATCGGACCGGACCGCACCCGCCAGTGACCCTTCGCCAGGATGCGGCGCGTGCCCACCACTGCCGTCGGTACGATCTCGACGCCCGTGCCGAGGGCCAGCATGAAGGCGCCCTTCTTGAACGGCTGCAACTCCCCCGTGTCGGATCGCGTTCCCTCCGCGAAGATCACGACCGCGCTGTTGTCGCTCCGCAGCGCCTCGCCCGCTCGGGCCAGCGACTCGATGGCCGATCCCCGATTCGACCGGTCGATGGAGATGTGCCCCGCGGCCCGCCACGCCCTGCCGAACAGCGGCACCGCCTCCAGCTCCTTCTTCGCCACGAACCGGAAGTGCTTCGGCAGGACCGCGCCGATGGCGAACACGTCGTACCAGGAGACGTGGTTCGCCACGAGGATCTGCGGCCGGTCCGCTGCCAGGTGCTCCAGCCCCTCCACGTACACCCGGGCTCCGCTGCACCACAGGCCCCAGCGGCACCAGCTCTGGGCGATCGCCGCGTGCAGCGGACCCTCGTAGCCCAGCAGGCTCAGCACGATCACGGCCGTGCCGTGGACGAACGTCGCCACGAGCATGTTCAGCGCGACCCAGATCGAGCGGACGACGCTCATGGCCGGGCGAAGTGCCGGAATCCGCCGACGTCCACGGCGTGCACCGCGCCGTCCTCCGCTGCCATCCACACACCGCTTCCCTCCGCCGCCTCGCCCACCCGCGTGAGGGAGAGATCGAACCGGCGCCGGAACGCCTCGGCGACGCCGTCCAGCGCCCCCGCCCGCGCCGCGAAGCACAGCTCGTAGTCTTCGCCGCCCCCGAGGGCCATCGCCCGCGTCGCCGACGGGTGGATCGGGATCGCCGTCGCCTCGAGCACCACCCGCACCCCGCTCGCCGCCGCCACGTGCTCCGCGTCCCCGGCAAGACCGTCGGACAGGTCGATGGCCGCCTGCACCACGCCCGTCTCCGCCAGCCAGCGGGCCTCGGTGACGCGGGGGCGCGGCTGCGCGAACGCCTCCCGGGCGGCCGCATCGGGCGCGCGCCCCGACAGCCAAGCATCCACCGCCGCGGCGGCCCCGCCGAGGCGGCCCGTGACCCACAGCTCGTCTCCCGGGCGCATGCCCGAGCGCAGGAGCGGGCTCGGGCACTCGCCCAGGACCACCACGTCGACGACCAGGGCGTTCGGCGATCTCGAGACGTCGCCGCCGAGGAGGGCCGCGCCCGCGGACGTCGCTGCGTCCCGGAGTCCCGACATCACCGCCTCGGCGTACGCGGGTACGTCCCCGTCCGGCGCGGCGAGGCTGGCCAGCACGCCGATCGGCCGGGCCCCCATCGCCGCCAGGTCGCTGAGGGCGGCCGCCGCCGAGCGCCAGCCGATCTCCTCCGGCGCGAGCCAGTCCCTGCGGAAGTGCACGTCCTCCACCGCCACGTCGGTGCTCACCGCGATGCCGTCACCGGCGACGACGCACGCGTCGTCACCGGGCCCCACGCGAACGTCCCGCCGGTGCACGTCCGGGGCGGCTTCGTAGAAGCGCCGGATCAGGTCGAACTCGGCGCCCGTGGCGAGTCGGAGAAAGGCCATTCGCTACCAGCGAGCCGGCTGATCGAACAGCACGAAGGGCAGCCCCGCGGGGGCCGATGCGGCGCCGGGGCGGCGCCACGCGTCGGAGTACGCGTCCGCGACGTCGCACGGGATCAGCGACGGTCCGCGCCGCACGAGGTCGGCCGCCCGGGAGCAGAGGAAGAGCCCGCACGCCGCCGCGTCGGCCGCTTCCACCCCCGCCGCGAGCAGCGCCGCCACGGCGCCCGTGAGCTGGTCCCCCATGCCCGCCGTCGCCACGTCCGACGAGCCCGCGCTGTTGATCCAGACGGCCGCCCCCGGCGCGGCCACCACCGACGGCTGTCCCTTGAGCAGCACCACGCACCCGGCCGCGTCCGCGAAGTCCCGGGCCACGTCGATCCGGCGCTCCGCGACCTCGCCCGCGCCTTCCTCGACGAGCCGAGCCATCTCGCCGGGGTGCGGCGTGATCACGACCGGTCGCTTCCCCGCGAGCTCACGGAGGAGCGCGGTGCGGCCGCCGAAGAGAGTGACGGCGTCGGCGTCCAGGAGCACCGGGACCGAGCCCGACGCTTCGAGTGCGGTCTCCAGGTCCTCGCGGGCCGCTCCGTCCGTCCCCATTCCCGGCCCCGCGGCGACGGCCGTGGACGCCTTCGCCGCGGCGCGCAGGGCTCCCGCGTCCGACCGGTCCACGAACACCGCGTCCGGAATCGCGCCCTGCACGATGCCCCGGTTCTCCGGCGCGGAGGCGAGGCGCAGGTAACCGGCACCGCCCCGCAGCGCGCCGCGACCCGAAAGCACGGCCGCTCCTCCGATTCCGGCGCTGCCGGCGATGAGCAGCAGGGATCCCGCCGTGGACTTGTGCGCGTCAGGCGCCCGGACGGGCAGGGTCTCGGCGACCCAGGCGGGCGTGATCACCCGCGCTCCCGCCGAATCCAGCGGCGGGAATCCGATCTCGACGGCCATGAGACGGCCGCAACGGGACCGGGCGGGCTGAAGCAGGAGCCCCCGCTTCGGGAAGCCGAAGCAGACGGTGGTGTCGGCGTCCACCGCCTCGCCCGGTACCTTCCCTGTGGTCGGATCCGCACCCGTCGGCAGGTCCAGGGCCACCACGGGACGGCCGGAGGCGTTCATGCGCCGGATCAGCGCGGCCATGTCCTCCCGGGGCGCACCCGTCGCACCCGTTCCCAGCAGCCCGTCGACGAGGACGGCGGCGCCGAGGAGCTCGGCGTCCGTTGCCTCGACCTCCGGCAGGTCCCAGCCGTGGGCGAGCGCGCCGTCCGGACGACGGGACCCGTGCGCGGCCCACACCGCGTCCCGGCCCCAGCTCCGGAGCGTGCGGACCAGCACCAGGGCGTCGCCCCCGTTGTTGCCCGGCCCCACGAGAGCGAGGACCCGTCCCTCGGGATGGCGCGCTTGCAGCACCGCGGCGGCGGCGCGGCCGGCGCTCTCCATCAGCACCGGCTCCGGCACGCCCTGCGCGTCCCGGGAGCGTTCGTCCAGCGCAGCCGATTCCGAGGCCGTGAGCGCCCACACGCACGAACGCCCGTACACCTCGCGCTCCGAGGTGAACGGGTCCGCGCTGCCTCGCTGCGTCTCCCTGTCCGTCACGCTGGGCTCCGGGCCACGATGCTCTTCCCGGGGAAATGCGGACGGGGCCGCCCTTCCCGGCGGCCCCGCTCGATCGTGTTACTTGTAGCTCTGGCTGATGGTCCGCCCGAAGCTGATCTCGCCGTTGTCGATCCGGATGTTGAACCCGCACTCCGGATTCGAGCAGACCCACGCCTTGTATGTGATCGGCGCGCCGTCACGGCCATAGTCGGACAACGGCAGCATCTGCCCCGACTGGCACTTCCGGCAGGTTGGATATTCGCGGTCTTCCGCCATGGTCATCCCCCCTCCCCCTCGACAATCCGCGGGCCGCGGAGCCGGCATGCGCCGACTCCCGCTCCCGTGACACGAGGCCGCTCAGCGCAAACCACGTTCCAATGTTGCGCTCGCGTGCCTCGCGCTCAGATCGCCTGTCCCCACGGGTAATCCTTGTCGAACGCCTCCGCGAAGTCGAACACCCGTCGAAAGTCCATCGGACTGTCCGTTTCCTGCTTCACGAGCACGCCGAGCTCCACCAGTCCGAACACGATGTCGCCGAAGTCCTCCGTCGACTCGATGCCCCAGTGCTCCAGAACGGTCCGCGCCATCGGTCCGAACTGTTCCAGTGCAAGGCTGCGCGCTCCTTCTGCCAGCTCGCGCCCGCTGATGTGCCGCGGCTCGTCCAGCGTCTCGATCACATGGTGCAGCGCCCCGAGCATGAAGACGTACGCCGCCCGGGCGTAGCGTGGCTCCCGCTGCGCCAGCCGGTCCAGCGTCTCCGGATCGAGGATGCCGTCGCTCATGCCGCTTCCATTCACTTCCCCGTCCATCGTCTCCTTCGCGCCTTTCGCGTCCCCGCTCACGAGGACGTCGATTCCCGCGCCGATGCACGGCGCAGACCGGCGTACAGCGGAAAGCCCTCGGCCAGCTCCTTCACCCCCGAGCGGACCCGCTGCGACACCGCTTCGTCCCCGGGCGCATCCAGCACGTCGGCGATCCAGCCGCCGATCCGACGCATCTCCGCCTCCCCCATTCCCCGCGTCGTCAGGGCCGCGGTCCCGATGCGCACCCCCGACGTCACGAACGGAGAGCGGGTCTCGCCGGGTACGGTGTTCTTGTTCACCGTGATCCCCGCCCGGCCCAGCGCGGCCTCCGCCTCCTTCCCCGTCAGCTCGCGACCGAGCAGGCTCACGAGCATCAGGTGGTTGTCCGTTCCCCCGCTCACCAGGTCGTAGCCCCGGCCCAGGATCGCCTCGGCCAGTGCCCGGGCGTTGGCGACGACGTGCGCCGCATACTCCCTGAACGATGGCTGGAGCGCCTCCCGGAACGCAACGGCCTTGGCGGCGATGACGTGCATGAGCGGCCCGCCCTGGAGGCCGGGGAACACCTGTTTGTCCACCGCCTTGCCCCACGTTTCGCGGCTCAGGACGAATCCGCTGCGCGGGCCGCGAAGCGTCTTGTGCGTCGTCGACGTGACGATCTGCGCGTGCGGGACGGGGCTCGGATGCACGCCGCCCGCCACCAGTCCCGCGATGTGGGCCATGTCGACGATGAGCACGGCGTCGACTTCGGCGGCGATGGACGCGAAGGCCTCGAAGTCCAGGACGCGGGGGTAGGCGCTGGCGCCGGCGACGATGACCTTCGGGCGAACGCGGCGGGCCTGGTCCCGGAGCGCGTCGTAGTCGATGCGGCCGTCGTCCTCGCGCACGCCGTAGGCGGACACCTCATACAGCCGCCCGCTGAAGTTGACGGGCGATCCGTGGGTGAGGTGGCCGCCGTGGCTCAGGTTCATGCCGAGCAGGCGATCGCCTGGCTCCATGACGGCGAAATAGGCCGCCATGTTCGCCTGAGCGCCGGAATGGGGCTGCACGTTGGCGTGGTCGGCCCCGAAGAGGCGGAGGCACCGCTCGATGGCGAGGCTCTCGGCGACGTCGACCTCCTCACAGCCGCCATAGTAGCGCTTTCCGGGGTAACCCTCGGCGTACTTGTTCGTGAGGACGCTGCCCATCGCCTCGATGACGGCGGGCGAGGTGAAGTTCTCGCTGGCGATGAGCTCGAGGGTCCCGTGCTGGCGCTCGGCCTCCTTGTACAGGACGTCGAGGATCTCGGGATCCGTCGCCCTCAGGGCGTCGTAAAGCATGCGCCTCCTAGACCCAGGTCCTCTCGATGGTCGCGACCTGCTCGATGCGCCGCTCCGCCAGGCGGTCGGCGGCCTCGTAGGTCGGCAGGGAGTGCTCCCGCGAGAGCTCGAAGAGCTGATCGAGGGTGCCGTAGATCTCGCCGGCCTTGCTGTGGGAGCGCTCCTCGCTCCACCCCCGCAGCTCCCCGTACACGTTGATGAGGCCGCCGGCGTTGATGACGTAGTCGGGGGCGTAGACGATGCCCTTCTCGTGGAGGGCGTCACCGTGGCGCTCCTCCGCAAGCTGGTTGTTTGCGGCGCCGGCGATCACCTGGAACTTGAAGCGGGGCAGCGTCTCGTCGTTGACGATGGCCCCGAGAGCGCACGGGGCGAAGACGTCGGCGTCGACGCCGTAGATCTCGTCGGGCCCGACGGTCTCGGCGTCGAACTCGTCGACGATGCGCTTCATGCGCGCCTCGTCGATGTCCGTGACCACGAGATTCGCGCCCTCGTCGTGGAGGTACTTGCAGAGGTAGTAGCCGACGTGGCCGGTGCCCTGGACGGCGACGGTGAGGCCGTCGACGCTGTCGCTGCCGAACTTCTCCTTGACGCTTGCCTTGAGGCCGCGGAAGACGCCGAACGCGGTGACGGGCGACGGGTCTCCGGACTTCCCGGCGATGCCGGTCACGTGTTCCGTCTCCATGTGCACGAATTCCATGTCTTCGACGCTCGTGCCCACGTCCTCGGCGGTGATGTAGCGGCCCTTCAGGGACTCGACGGCGCGGCCGTGGGCGCGGAAGATCATTTCGCGCCGTGCGATGCGGTTGTCGCCGATGATGACCGACTTTCCGCCGCCCAGGTTCAGGCCGGCGACGGCGGCCTTGTAGGTCATGCCCCGCGACAGGCGGAGCGCGTCGACCGTGGCCTCCTCGTCCGTCGCGTAGTTCCAGAAGCGGGTGCCGCCGAGGGCGGGGCCGAGGGTGGTGTCATGGATCGCGATGATCCCCCGGTACCCGACGGAGGGCTCCGAGCAGAAGACGAGCTGTTCGTGCTCGTGCCGCGACATCAGATCGAAGAGTTCCATGCTCCTGTCCCGTTCGGTTGTGTCAAGCGGTGCCGTAGAGCGCTCGCGCGATCACGACCCGCTGGATCTCGTTCGTCCCTTCGTAGATTTCGGTGGCCTTCGCGTCCCGCATCAGCTTCTCGACCGGGTAGTCCCGCATGTAGCCGTAGCCGCCGAAGACCTGCACCGCCTGGGTGGTCACGGCCATGGCCGCCTCGCTGGCGAAGAGCTTCGCCATCGATGCGTGGCGGGTGGACGGCTGCGCCGCCGCCGTGCCGAGCAGCGCGCGTGCCGCCTCGACGCGCGTCGCCATGTCCGCCAGCTTGAACTGCATCCCCTCGAAGTCCTTCAGCTTCGTGTCGAACTGTTCCCGCTCGCCGGCGTAGCGAACGGCGTGGTCGAGAGCGGCGGACGCGATGCCCACGGCCTGGGCCGCGATGCCCAGCCGCCCCGTGTCCAGCCCTTCCATGGCCAGAGCGAAGCCCCGGCCCGGTTCGCCGAGGAGCGCGTCATCCCCCACCTCGACGCCGTCGAGGCGGACGGTCACGACTTCGGCGGAGCGAAGGCCCATGGTGGTCTCGCGGTGCGTCACGCTCCACCCCCGCGAGTCCGTCGGAACGAGGAACGCGCTCGTGCCCCGCGGCCCGGACGCGTCCGGATCCGTCCGCGCCACGACGACCGCCAGCCCGGCGGCGCGGCCGTTCGAAACCCACTTCTTCTCCCCGTCCAGGACCCAGCCGGCGTCCGTCCGGCGCGCCAGCGTCGCGATGGCCCCGGCGTCGGATCCGGCGTCGCGCTCCGAGAGCGCGAAGCACGCTTGCACCTCGCCCGACGCCAGGCGGGGCAGCCACGTCTGCTTCTGTGCGTCGCTGCCGTGGCGCAGGATCGGGCCCACGCCGAACGCGCTGTGGATGGAGAGGAGCAGAGCCACGACCGGCTCCCCCCACGCCAGCGCCTCCAGCACTCCAGCATACGTCGGCAGGTCGAAGCCGAGACCGCCGTACTCGTCGGGCACCAGCATGCCGAAGAAGCCGAGTTCGGCGAGCTGCTCGATCACCGCCGGGTCCATCTCCCGGTCGGCGTCCCAGCGCTCGACGCCCGGGCGCAGCTCCGACTCCGCGAACTGCCGGGCGAGCCGCCGGACCTCCTCGCGCTCCTCGATCGCCGTCGCCACCGTTCCTCCTCTTCGCTGTCCTACGCGTACGTGTAGAAGCCGCGCTTCGTCTTGCGGCCCAGCCAGCCGGCCGCGACGTGCTTCCGGAGCAGCGGGCAGGGGCGGTACTTGTCGTCGCCGAGCTCCCGCTGCAGAACTTCCAGGATCGACAGACAGGTGTCGAGGCCGATCAGGTCCGCAAGCGCCAGCGGCCCCATCGGGTGGTTCATCCCGAGCTTCATGACCGTATCGATCGCCTCCCGATCCGCCACGCCCTCCATCAGGCAGTACACGGCCTCGTTGATCATCGGCATGAGCACCCGGTTCGACACGAAGCCGGGGTAGTCGTTCGCCTCGACCGGCGTCTTGCCGAGGGCCTTCGCCTCGCCCATCACCGCCGCCGTCGTGCTATCCGTCGTCTGCAGGCCGCGGATCACCTCGACGAGGGTCATCACGGGCACCGGATTCATGAAATGCATGCCGATGACCCGGCCCGGGTTCGACACGCCTGCCGCGATCTCCGTGATGGAGATGGACGACGTGTTGGACGCCAGGATCGCGTCGCCCTCCAGCGCCTCGTCCAGCTCCCGGAAGATCGACGTCTTCAGCTCCGGCTTCTCCGGGACAGCCTCGACGGCCAGACGGGCGCCGGCGATGTCGGCGACGGACGTCGCCGTCCCGATCCGCCCCAGGACCGCGTCCTTCTCTCCGGCATCCAGGGCGCCCTTCTTCACCTGCCGGTCCAGGTTGCGCTGGATCGTCGCGAGGGCGTCGTCCAGCCGCTCCCGGGACACGTCGACGAGGGTGACGGCGCGCCCGTTCAGCGCGAACACGTGGGCGATCCCGTTCCCCATGGTCCCGGCCCCGATGACGGCGACCGGCTCGAGCGAGCTCATCCGTCCTCCATTCGAATCGTTCCAGCGTCACGTTCGTTCACGGGCCCCGGTCCGTGCGCCCGCCCGCCGGGCCACCACTTCGGCACCGCCGCCGCCGCCCGGGGGAGCAGCGACAGCAGGGCCATGCCCGCCAGAAAGCCGACCGCCCCCACCAGCCCGCCCTCGGGGCCGAACCCCCCGCCGGTCAGCCAGTGAGGCCCCCTCTCCACCGCGTCGTACAGCGGCGTGTGCAGGAGCGTCAGGCCGCTCACCGGCAGCTCCGCCACGCTGCCCATCGTCCAGTTCCAGGCCAGGTGCAGACCCGTCGCCGCCCACAGACTCCCCGTCCGCAGGTACGCGGACCCGAGCACGATCCCGGCCAGGAAGATGTTCGTCAGCGCGAACGGTCCCACGTCCGGGTTCCACAGGTGGGCGCCAGCGAACGCCGCCGAGGTCAGCACCAGCGCCGGGATCGGACCCGTCGTCCGGACCAGGAGCTGGAACGGATAGCCCCGGAACAGCGCCTCCTCCGAGGCGGCCGGCAGCGCCAGCAGCGCCGCCCCGCCGAGCCAGGCAGCGAGCAGGCCGTAGGGCCCCCCCGCCTCCGGGCGATAGCGCAGCGCGCCAGCCACCACGAGGAGCACGACGACGGCCGCCATCATCAGCATGCCCACGAGAACCCCGCGCCCGATCTCCCGCGGCGTCCGGGCCGAGACAGCGAACCCGAGGTCGCCGGGCCGTCCCCCGTCCAGCCAGGCCAGCGTCGCCCATCCCGCCCCCAGCGCCGCGGCCAGCGTAACGCCCCCCTGCACCGCCAGCTGCACCGCCGGGCTGCCCCGACCGAACGGGGACGCCGCGACGGCCGCCACCGTGCTCAGCACCACGAAGGTGCCGCCGAACACGAGCAGCCGGGCGACGACGCCGAAGACGAGACCGCCGATCCGCCTCCACGTCGGGAGCCTCCCGTCGCCCATGGCGCCCGGCATGAAAAAACCCCCGGGCTAGAGCCGCTCGAGGGTTCGTTCGGTGGGCCTGCGCGACGGAAGGAGGGCGAGTACGGGCTCGACGCCGACGTCCGCGAGAAACGGTACTCGCCTGGCGAGGCGCGCCCGGACGCGGAGCGCCCCGCCCCTGCCGGCGTCGTTCGAGCCGATCGTTCTCATCCCCTCCACCCCCTGCCGCTCAGATCCGCTCGACCGACAGCGCGACGGCGTCGCCGCCGCCCAGGCAGAGCGTAGCCAGGCCCCGGCTGGCACCCCGGTCCTTCAGCGCGTGCAGCAGCGTGACCAGAATGCGCGTTCCCGAGGCCCCGATGGGGTGTCCCAGGGCGACGGCCCCGCCCCGCACGTTCACGCGGTCCCAGTCCCAGCCCAGCTCCTTGCCGTCCGCCAGCGCCTGCACCGCGAACGCCTCGTTCGCCTCGATGAGGTCGTAGTCGCCGATCGTCGTGCCTTCCTTCTCCATCAGGCGACGCACCGCCCGGACAGGGGCGAAGAACAGCTCCTGCGGCCTCGTCGCGCCCGTGGAGTAGGCGTTCACCCGCGCCAGGATCTCCAGGCCGTTCGCCTCGGCGTACGCCTGGCTCGTGACGACGACGGCGGCCGCGCCGTCGTTCAGGCCCGGCGCGTTGCCGGCCGTGACCACGTGGTCCGTGATCTCCTTCGGCGCGTCCCCCCGGAACGCGGGCGGCAGCTTGCCCAGCGCCTCCAGCGTCGTGTCTCGTCGCGGCGGCTCGTCCGTGTCGACCGTCGTCGTGCCCTTCCGCGACTTGATCTCCACGGGCACGATCTCCGACTTGAACTCGCCGGCGTCGATGGCCCGTACCGCCTTGCGATGCGACTCGAGCGAGAACGCGTCCGCCTCCTCCCGGGAGATGCCCGCGCGGTTCGCCGTGTACTCCGCGTGGCCGCCCATGTGGCAGTGCCCGAAGGCGCACCACAGCCCGTCGTGGATCAGCCCGTCGATGAGCTGCTGGTTCCCGAACTTCACGCCCTGCCGATACCCCTTCACGTAGAACGGGGCGTTGGACATGGACTCCATGCCCCCGGCCACCATGACCTGCGCATCCCCGGCCTTCACCGCCTGCGACGCCAGCATCACCGCCATGAGGCCCGAGCCGCACACGCGGCTCACCGCCATGGCGCCGACGGTGTCCGGCACACCCCCGCCGAGGGCGGCCTGCCGCGCCGGAGCCTGCCCGAGGCCGGCGGAAACGACGTTCCCCAGGACGACGTCTTCGATGTCCGCGCGCTCGACGCCCGAACGCTCCAGCGCCGCACGGATGGCCACGGAGCCGAGCTCCGTCGCGGAGAGAGGGGCGAGTCCGCCCAGGAAGCGCCCGATCGGCGTGCGCGCGGCGGAAACGATGACGGGTGTTCTATCGCTTTCGGCCATGAAGATGGCTCCATTCTTCGGGTACGGTTCAGGCCGGGATAATAGGCAGAGCGGGAGGCGGCGCGCCAGTCGACGCGCGCTGGCGCGCGCTCGCGCGCTTCGCGCGGTCACCGCGCCTGCGGCGCGGGGCACGGCCCTCCGGGCCGGGCACCGCCCTGCGGGCGGGGCACCGCCTGCGGCGGGGGTTCCGCGCCTGACGGCGCGGGGGGCGGCGGCGCTGCGCGCGCCGTGCGCCCTTCGGGCGGGGGTTCCGCGCCTCCGGCGCGGGGGGCGGCTGGCGCGGTTTGCCATGGTACTGCCCCGGCGGGTGGCGCATCGTGGTGCCGAGGGCACCGACCAGCCGGGGAGGACGCGTGCAGGACGCGGATGGACTCGCGGTTACCAGGGTCGTGGACGAGCTGATCCCACTGCTCGACGAAATTGCTCAGGGAGCTGCAGCGCTGGAGACCCGACCTCGCGGACCAGCTCCGCCGGGCCTCCGCGTCCATCGACCTGAACATCGGAGAGGGCGCCGGAAAGGTGAAGCCCGGCGAGAAGCTCCTCCACTACCGGATCGCCCGCGGCTCGACCCAGGAGTGCATCCGAATCCTGCACCGGGCCCGCTACTACCCGATACGCGACACCTCGCGCGAAGAACGCCTCCTGCGCCGCGTGGCCGCCATGCTCCTCAACCTCTGCCGCATGATGGAGCGCCGCAAAAAGGGAGGATAGTCCCCCCCCGCCCGCAGGGCGGAACCCCGCGAAGCGAAGCGAGCGCTCCGTTCCCCCCGCCCGAAGGGCGGAACCCCGCGGGCGCAGCCCGCGTGCCCCGGACGCGAAGCGGCCGGTGACCCGCGCCGCAGGCGCGGTGCCCCGCCGAAGGCGGTGACCGGCCGCGCGAAGCGCGGCCGCGCTACTCCGCCACCACCCTCCCGTCCTCCCTGCCGATCCTCCCCCAGCACACCTCCGGGTCGTGCTCGAACACCACCAGCCACTCCTCGCGCCGCGCGCGCTCCAGCAGCGACCGCTTCGATTCCAGCGTCACCAGCGGCTCCACGTCGTAGCCCATGATCCACGGCAGCGGCACGTGGGCGCTCGTCGGCACGAGGTCGGCCAGGAAGCAGGCCGTCTCGCCTTTCGACTCCACGATCACCGACTGGTGGTGCGGCGTGTGACCCGGTGTGCGAATCACGCGCACGCCGGGCACGATCTCGACGTCGCCTTCCACGAACTCGAAGAGGCCGGCTTCGTGGATGGGGTCGAAGTTGTCGTACAGGTAGCTCGCCCGGATGCGTTCGTTCTGCCGATGCGCGAACTCCCACTCGCCCTTCTGCACGACGTGACGCGCGGCCGGAAAGGCGGGCCGGATGACGCCGCCTTCCGAGACCGTGTCACCGCCGGCGTGGTCGAAGTGCAGGTGCGTGTTCAGCACGACGTCCACGTCCGCGGGGTCGAAGCCCGCGTGACGGATCGCGTCTTCCAGACGGGTGGGGGACCCCGCGTTCTCGATGCCGTAGATCTCGCGGAACTTCCGGTCGTCCTTGTTGCCCGCGCCGGTGTCCACCAGCACCAGGGCCGCGCCCGTCTCGACGAGCAGGCAGCGGAGGGCGAGGGGGATGCGGTTCCGCTCGTCGGCGGGGATGCGCCGCTCCCAGAGGGGCTTCGGGACGACGCCGAACATGGCGCCCCCGTCCAGCCGCTGCAGTCCGGCCTCGAGAGCGTGGATGCGGAGCTCGCCGATCGTCTTCGATCGGCTGAGGGGCAGATTCTCGATCGTGACGCTCATGGCAGGATCCCGGCGTGTGCTGAAGGAAATCGGGTCGCGCGGAGCCGCGCGTCAGATCGCGTCGATGGACGTGGGCAGGGAGGTCCGCTTCCGGCGTGGCCGTGCGCGCCCGAGGAGCGCCTCGAGCTCGTCCCAGTGATAGACCTCCCGCTCCTCACAGTGGCGCAGCAGCCGGACGAGGACGTCCACGGTCGCCCGGGCATCACCGTAGGCCCGGTGCCGGTCCGCGATCTCCACGCCGTAGTAGAACGCCAGCGAGTCCAGGGAGCGGCGACGGAGCTCGGGCAGCACCTTGCGCGCCAGCTTCAGCGTGCACAGCACGCGCACGTCCGGCATCGGCTCGCCCGTGCAGCGCTCCAGCTCCATGGCCAGGAAGCTCCGGTCGAACGTGGCGTTGTGGGCCACGAAGACCCGCCCGTCCAGGAGCCGCAGGACGTCCTCCGCGATCTCGTGGAACCGGGGCGCGTCCCGCACCATCGACCACGTGATGTTCGTCAGCCGGGAGACGAAGGGAGGAATCGTCCGCTCCGGATTGACCAGCGTGCGGTACTCCTCGCGGATCTCACCCCGGCCCGAGACGGCCAGCGCGGCGATCTCCGTGACCCGATGGCCACGTCCGGCCGAGCCCCCGGTCGTCTCGAGGTCGACGACGAGGTATTCCAGGCCGTCGAGTGCTTCCCGGGCGACGTCGCCCGTCTCGCTCACCAGGCCTCGTCCCGCAGGATGGGCATCGTCATGCACCGGCCACCGCCGCCGCCCCGCACGAGCTCGGCCCCCTCGAAGATGATGGCGGCGTTCTCGTCCTCGTCGATCTCGTCGTCTCCCGTCAGGAAATCGATAGCCTCCACGATCCTGTAGCCCGCCTCCCGCTCCAGCTCCCGGTACGTGTGCTCGTTGCGGGAGTAGCCCAGGATCAGCCCCGGCCGCAGCGCAACGAAGTTGCACCCGCTCGACCACTGCTCCCGCTCCTGGAACACGCGCCGTTCCCCGCCGCAGAACACGGGTTCCACCGGCATCCCGACCTCCCGCAGGGCCGCGAACAGGTTCGGCATCTCCCGGATCTCGTTGCGGCCCGCCCGGTAGTGCAGCACGGCGCATCGGTCGGGTCCCACGAACATGGGCGGGAACGCCACGCAGTGCTCCCGGTCCACCATCGTCAGGATCATGTCCAGGTGGATCATCGCCCGATCCGTCGGCAGGATCACCAGGATGATGTCCGCCACGCCCTGACGCGTGAGCTGGTCCGCCAGCACGTCGAAGCTCGCCGGGCTCGATCGCTGGGACAGCCCGATCATCACCAGGTCCTGCCGCAGCACGTGCACGTCCCCGCCCTCGAGCGTGAACCCGCCGCGCCTCTCCTCGCTCCCGTCGTAGACGATCCCCGCGTTCGCGAGCTCCGGATGGTACGTGAAGAGCGCCTTCATGAGGATCTCCTCCGACCACCGCACCGTGTAGCGCATGGAGCCGATGATCACGCCCTCACCCACCACCATTCCCGCGTCCCGCGTGAAGAACAGGTTCGGCAGCGGCGGCAGGTCGTAGCTCTGGACGTTCAGCAGCGACTGCAGCGGCCCGGGCTCGACCGGGCGACCCTCGATGAACATCCCCACCAGGGCCGACGCCGGAATCTCCAGCAGCTGATTCGCCAGCGGCTCGCTCCTCGCCACGTCCATCACCCGCTCGATCAGGAAGGATCGGACCTCCGGCACGTCCGCGATCTCCTCCAGCAGGTCGCGGACCTCATGGACCTCCGCGAACCGCTGCAGGATCGCCTTGAACCGGTGGTGCTCCCGCGCCGCCTGCTCCAGATCGATGATGTCGTCGTAGAGGAATTCCTCCCGCGTCACCGGCGTCACCGCCAGCAGCTCCGCGCCCGGCGTGTGGCACACCACCGACCGCAGCGCTCCGATCTCCGACGTGACCCGGACCCGCCCCGCTTCCGTCATCGATTCCGTTCTTTGCGCCCGTTCCCGTTGCGAACTCCGCCCCCGTTTCCGTTCGCCGCCGGCTGCTCAGGCTCCGGATCCTGATGCACCAGCGCGAACGACAGACCCTCCAGCTCCACCGCCATGTTCACGTTCTTCAGCGCCGTGCCCACCGGAACGTCCAGCTTCGTCGGTGCAAAGTTCAGGATCGCCCGGATCCCCGCCGCGACCACCCTGTCCACCAGCGGCTGCGCCGCCGACGCCGGCACCGCCATGATCACGATATCGATCCGACGCTCCTGCAGCACCTCCTCCAGGTCCGTCACCGGACTCACCTCGAGCCCGTCCCAGCGCCGACCCACCTTCTCGGGGTCGTCGTCGAAGACCGCGCGCACGTGGAAGCCCTGCCGTCGGAAGTCCTCGTAGCCGAGCAGCGCCGATCCGATCCGGCCCGCCCCCACCACCGCGACCCGCCACGGCCGCTCCAGACCCAGGATCTCCCGCAGCTGACCCGCAAGCTCCGAGACCGGGTAGCCCAGACCCCGCTTCCCGAACGTCCCGAACACCGACAGGTCCTTCCGTACCTGTGCCGCCGTCGTCCCGCCGCGCCTCGCCAGCTCGCGGCTCGACACCGTCGTCTCGCCGTCCCGCTCCAGCTCCCCCAGCAACCGCAGGTAGAGCGACAACCGCTCCACCGTCGATTCCGACACCCTCTTCATCGGGCCCGTCCTGCCGTCCAGCGGTTTGTGAAAGCATTCACAACTATCCTACCCGCACGCGGCACGCCGGTCAATCGCCAGGGTGCGGCGCCTCCCGCGGATCGGACCCGCCGGCCGCCTCCTCTCGTGGAGTCGCCGCCCCGTTCGGGCCGCGGCCGGAGGGTTCCCCGCGGCGGGCCGGCCCGCGCCGGCCCGCCGGCTGCACGTCCTCGAGGGGCGGAAGGACCAGGCTGAGGGTGGTGCCGCCGGCGCCGGACACGAGGGCCAGCTCCCCGCCGAGCTGGCGGGCGAGGCACGCGACGATGGCGAGGCGGAGACTGGGGCGGCGGCCGGCGGCTTCCGTGCTGTCGGGGTCGAAGGCAGCGAACCGGCTGGGCGCGTGAACGTCCGGGCCGATGCCGGTGCCGTCGATGCGCAGGTGGAGGGCGTCGTCCCGTCCCTCGGCGCGGGCGCGCAGGCTCGCATTCGGGGACGCGCGCACGGCGGCGGCAAAGGCGAGGTCGATGAGGATGGAGAGGCGCTGGGCGTCGGAGGCGAAGGGCTGGACCGAGGGCTGCCGGTCGAGCGCGAACGCGGCGTTCCTTTCTGCGGCGAGCATCTCCGCTTGCTGGGCGGCCGCGTCGAGGAGCGGGGCGGGGTCGACGCGGGCCGGCGTGATCCGCGGCGCGGACGTGCGGGTCAGCTCGATGACGCCGGCGACGATCTCCTCGATCTGGCGGGCCGAGCCGGAGACGCGTGCGAGCGTGTCGCGCATGCGCGGGTCGAGCTCGCCGTATACGCCGTCCTCCAGCAGCTCGAGGTAGCCGAGGACCGCGGAGAGGGGGGTCCGGAGATCGTGAGCGAGGGCGTCGACGAAGTGGCGGGGGGCTTCGGATTCGGGCATGGCGTCGTCAGGACAGGGCGGCGGCGGGTCGCACGTCGAGATCCGTCTTCCGGGCGGCGTCGCGTCCGCGAGCGACGTCGACACGGGAGAGGAGCGCCATTCCGGCGAGGAAGAACACGACGACGGCGACGATGCCGAGACGTCCCGTTCCGGTGAGCTGGGTGACGAGCCCGAACACGAGCGGACCGACGATGCCGGAGAATTTCTCGAACACGCCGAAGAAACCGAAGAACTCGGACGACTTGTGGCGGGGGATGAGGGTCGAATAGACGGACCGGCTGAGCGACTGGGCGCCGCCCTGCACGGTTCCGACGGCGGCGGCGAGGATCCAGAAGTGCCACGCTTCCGTCACGAAGTAGCCGGCGCAGGAGATGACCGCGTAGCCCGACAGGGCGACCATGATGCCGGCCTTCGGGCCGATCCGGCGGGCGAGGGCACCGAAGAGGAAGGTGAAGGGAACGCCGACGAACTGGGTCAGCAGCAGCGCGCCGATGAGGTCGCCCTCGCCGATGCCGATCTCGGTGCCGTACGCGGTGGCCATCTTGATGATGGTGCCGATCCCGTCCCCGTAGAGCCAGAAGGCGAAGAGGAAGAGGAGCAGGTCGGGGTATTCGCGAACGCCGGAAAACGTCTCCCGGAGCCGGGCGAAGCCGGCGACCCAGGCGCTCTCGCCCGTCGTCTCGTCGCTCTCCAGCGCCCGGGGCGGCTCGGGCACACGGAGCAGCAGCGGCAGCGTGAAGAGCGCCCACCAGACGGCGACGGTCAGGAAGGAGGCCCGCGTCGCGGCGCCTGCGTCCGCGAAGCCGAAGGTGCCGGGGCTGGTGATCATGAAGGCGTTGACGGCCAGGAGCAGCCCACCACCGATGTACCCGACGGCCCAGCCCCCGGCGGAAACCCGGTCCACTTCCTCCTCGGCCGCGATGTGGGGCAGGAGCGAGTCGTAGAAGACGATGGAGCCGGTGAAGCCGAGGTTTCCGAACAGGAAGAAGACCGAGGCGGCCACCCAGTCCCCGGAGTGGACGAACCAGAGGAGCGCCGTCGCCAGGACACCGACGGCGGCGAAACCCGCGAGAAAGCGCTTCTTCGCCGCCATGAAGTCGGCCATGGAGCCGAGCAGAGGCGAGATCAGCGTGATGATCAGCATGCCGAGCGCGGACGTGTAGCCCCACAGCGCGCTGGCGGTGCTGGGCCGGAACTCCGACGCGGCGACGCGCACGAAGTAGATGGGCAGGACCGCCGCCATGATGGTCGTGGCGAAGCCCGAGTTGGCCCAGTCGTAGAGCGCCCACGCCCGGAGCTCGGGCCGGTGCAGCCCGAGGGCCTCGAGCCGGCTGCGCCGGAGCGGGCGGATGGGGGGATCGTCGCTCATCTCGAGGATCGCTCGCTCGTCTTCAGGGACCGTTCGATTCGTCGTCCGGCGCATCGCGGTCGGTGCTCCGATCCGCCGCGCCGCGGAGCGCCCTCGCCAGCCGGACGAAGTCGTCGGGGGACAGGGTCTCGGGCCGTCGCTCGAGGCGGATGCCCGTTTCGGCCTCCACGCGCCCCACGGCGCCGGCGTCGAGATCGAAGGCCGGGGCGGTGCGCAGCGTCTTCTGGAGCTGCTTGCGGCGCATGGAGAACGCGGCCCGCGTAAGCTCCCGGACGTCGGCCTCCAGCTCCGGCGAGATGCGCGGCGGCGCGTGGGGCACGATGCGGATGACGGCCGAGTCCACGTCCGGCACCGGCCGGAATACATTCCGGCCGACGTTGAAGAGCCGCTCCACGTCCGCCACGATCCGCACGCCGACGCTCAGGGCGCCGTACGCCTTCGTACCGGGCTCGGCCAGGATGCGGTCCGCGACCTCCCGCTGCACCATGAGCACGATGACGGCGGGCCGGACGGGCCGCTCCAGCAGCCAGAACACGAGGGGCGTGGTGATGTTGTACGGAATGTTGCCGACGACGCGGAGCCGGGCGACGTCGTCCGTCACGTCCTCCAGCGCCAGCTCGAGAGCGTCGCCATGCACGATCCGCACGCCGGGCTCGCCGCCCAGGTCCCGCTCCAGCTCCGCGTGGCAGCGCTCGTCCAGCTCCACGGCCGTGAGGCGGCGGACCCGTCCCGCCAGGTGCCGCGTCAGCGCGCCGGTCCCGGGGCCGATCTCCAGGACCTCGTCGTCCGGTCCCGCCTCCAGGGCCGCGACAATCTTGCGCTGGAGGTTCGGGTCGACAAGGAAGTTCTGACCGAGCGAGCGGCGGGCGCGCACGGTGAGGACGTCAGGTCCGGAGCAGGACCGCGGTCCGGTCGTCGGCCGGGTGTGCCGCGTGGGCCGAATCCGCAACCTGGAAGAGGTGCTCGACGATGACCGCGGGCTCGGCGGCGCGCATGCGCCCGACCTCGGCCACCAGGGCAGCCTCTCCGCCCACGCCGGCCTCGTCGGCGAACGCATCGGAAAGCCCATCGGTGAACAGGCAGAGCAGGTCGGTGCCGGGATTCCAGGAGACGGAGTCCTCGCGGTACTCCGCCAGCGGAATGACGCCGAAGGGCGGGCTGGTCGAGCCGAGCCGCCGCGGCTCTCCCGCAGCGGGCACCAGGAAGGCATGGGGATGGCCGGCGTTCGCCCACACGAGTGTGCCCTCCCGCTCGTCGATGACGGCGTAGAAGAGCGTCATGTACATCTCGGTGCTCTCCAGCTCCCCGATGAGGGCCTCGTGCATGCGCCGGAGCACGCGAGCGGGCGGCCCCGCCTGCCGTGCGTAGATCGCCAGGGCGCTCATGGTGAGCGCCATGATCAGCGCAGCCGAGAAGCCGTGTCCGGAGACGTCGCCGATCATGACCCCGAGGCGGTCCTCCGAGAGGCGGAAGAGGTGATAGAAGTCGCCGGCGACGGAGTCGGCCGGGTCGCAGCGCGCCGCGACGTGCTGCAGGTCCGGGAACTGCGAGACGTCCGGAAGCAGCTTCATCTGCAGGTCGTGGGCGAGCTCCATCTCCCGGTGGAACCGCTCCTGCCGAACGTTCTCCTCCATCAGCCGGTGCGTCTCGAGCGCCGCGCCGATCTGGCTCGCGATGGCGCTGAGCAGCCGGACGTCGCCGGCGCTGAAGCGCACGTTCGAGCGGCGCCCGATGAGGGTGATCACGCCGACGGTCCGGCTGCTCCCCTCGGGCGGCGTGAACTGGATCGGCACCGACAGGAAGGCCTCCCGTGCGCCGGGCCGCGGCTCGGGCGTCGAGCCCCGCGGCAGGGATACGCCCTGTTCGAGGTTGAGGGGCTGACGGTCCCGGAACACGCGGGCGGTGATGGAGTCCGGGTCGTCGACGGCCACCGGTCCGCTCATCCCCTCGTCGCCCACGGCGGCGGCGAGCCCGAGGATTCGCCTCTCGCCGTCGTAGACCCACAACGACGCGCGCCGGGCGCTCAGGAGATCGGCGACCTCGGTGAGGATCCTCGAGGAGGCGGCCTGCAGGGACATCACCGAGCCCAGCGTCTCGCTGATGGAGTAGAGGAGGTTGATCTCCTCGTACCGCTCCGTCAGCTCCTGGGCCGCCAGCTCGGCCTCCCGCTCGTAGGCCAGGATGCGACCGACTGCGTGGGCGACGAATGCGAGGTTGCCCGCCGCCGCCTCGCCCTCGGCCACCTCCAGCTCGAAGCGACGGTCGGCGCCCAGCTCGATGGTGCGCCGGGGACGCCCTTCCGCGGGGCCGCCCGCTCCGTTCCCGTTCCCGTCCCCCGACGGCGGGAACAGACACCGCCATCCGCGCCCCTGGGTCTCCCAGAGCCGCAGCCGGGAGCCCGTGTCGCGACCGAAATCCTCCAGCAGCGACGCGACCGTCCCGGGCAGCGCCGACCGCGCCCCGCGATTCATACCTCGGCCTCCCTGCGCGTCTCCAGGGACGTGGCGCGCAGCACCATGGTGATGGAGTTGCCGCGCTCGTTGAACTCGACATCGTCCATGAGCTTGCGGATCAGGAAGATACCGCGGCCGCCCGGCCGCGTGCGGTTATGGGGAGTGGTGGGATCGGGGAGCTCTCCGGGATCGAAGCCGCTGCCCTCGTCCGTGATCCGGATGGACACCGCGGCGGCCGAGAGCCGGGCTTCCACCCGAACGCGCTTGTCCGGATCGCGGTCGTTGCCGTAGAGAATCGCGTTCACCAGTGCCTCGGTGACGCCGACGCGGAAGTTCAGTCGCAGACGCGACTCGTCGAAACCGGCCTCACGGCAGCGCTCCACGAGGAAATCGACGACTTCCTCGACGTCCTGAAGGTCGGCCTGTAGCTCGATCTCGTGTTGCGTGTGCATCGGCTCCGCGGCTCCGCGACGAGCCGCGCCCGAGCATCAGAACGATGCGAGCGCTTCGTCGCGGCTGTTCGCGATGTGGAAGAGCGTGTCCAGCTTCGTCAGCTCGAAGAGCGTCCGCAGGTCCTCGTTCAGGTTCGCGAGCCGGAGCTCGCCGCCCTGCTCCCGGATCTTCTTCGACAGGCTGACCAGCACGCCCAGTCCGGACGAGTCGATGTACCCCGTCCCGGAGAAATCGATCAGGAACTTGCGGCCGCCGTTCTCCAGCTCGTCGAGCACCTTCTGCTTGAGCTCCTGCCGATTGCCGACGATGAGCTGCCCCTCCACGTCGATCACCGTCACCTCACCCTGCTTGCTCACGTCGAACGCCATGGATCCCTCCTCGGAGCCTCGTATTCCGTTCAGTTTGCGTGCGGACGTCGATTCGATTGGACGCGAGGCGCCCGTGCAATTTCGATGCCCTGCCTCAGGACTGCAACGCCGTGATGCAGGCTACGTTCACGATGTCCGCAGACGTGGCGCCCCGGGACAGGTCGTTGCACGGCCGCGCCAGGCCCTGGACCACGGGGCCGTAGGCCCCCGCGCCCCCCAGACGCTGCACGAGCTTGTAGGCGATGTTGCCGGCGTTCAGGTCCGGGAAGACGAGCACGTTCGCCCGTCCGGCCGCTGCCGAGCCGGGCGCCTTGCGACGGGCGACGTCGCCCATCAGCGCCGCGTCCGCCTGCAGCTCCCCGTCCGCCGCCACGTCCGGCATGCGGGCCCGGAAGCTTTCCAGCGCCTCGCGCACCTTGTCCACGCTGGGGCCGCCGGCGCTGCCCCGCGTCGAGTAGGAGAGGAACGCGACCACCGGCTCGTCGCCGACAATGCTCCTGCGCGCCTGCGCGGCGGCCACGGCGATGTCCGCGAGCTGGGTGGCGTTCGGGTCCGGGACCACGCCCGCGTCGGTGAACGTCAGGACCTCGGCACCTGCGCCCCGGAAATCGCCCACGGTCATGTAGAACGAGGACGAGATGGTGGTGATCCCCGCCCTCGGGCCCACGCACCAGAGCGCCGCCCGAAGGACGTCCGCCGTGGTGCGCACGGCGCCCGCCACGGAGCCGGCGCAGTCGCCCCGGGCCGCGAGGAGCGCCGCGTAGAAGAGCGGGTCCCGGACGCGCTGCGCAGCCTCCTCCGCGTCCATCCCCTTCGCCCTCCGCCGCTCCAGCAGCGCGGCCGCCAGCGTGTCCCGACGGGCGTCGCTCGCCGGATCGACGACCTCGATGCCCGCCGGCGCTCCGATCGTCTCGAGCGCCTTCCCCACGGCGTCCCGATTGCCGACCAGCACCGGCTCCGCGAGCCGCTCCCGGGCCAGGTAGGCCGCCGCTTCGAGCGTGCGCGTGTCCTCGGACTCGGGCAGCGCGATGCGCCGCGCAAGCGCGGATGCACGCGTGCGCACCGCCTCCACGAAGTCGGCCACCCGCTACTCCCCGGCGAAGCGCTCGCGCAGTCGCTCCGTCACGTTCGCCGAGACGAAGCCGGAGACGTCTCCACCCAGCGACGCGATCTCCCGCACCAGCGACGACGACAGGAAGGACCAGCGCACGTCCGGCGCCAGGAACACCGTCTCCAGCTCGGGGTGGAGCTGCCGGTTCATGAGCGCCATCTGGAACTCGTATTCGAAGTCCGAGATGGCGCGCAGACCGCGGATGATGATGCGGGCGTTCCGGCTGCGGGCGAAGTCGACGAGCAGCCCGCTGAACTCCGCCGCCTCCACCCGGGGCTCGTCGGCGAACGCCGCGGCGATCATGTCGACCCGATCCGCCACGGTGAACAGTCCGTTCTTGACGTGGGTCGGCCGGTGCGCGACGGCCACCACGACCCGGTCCGCGAAGGCCAGGGCCCGCCGGACGATGTCCTCGTGGCCGTTCGTCAGCGGGTCGAACGATCCCGGGTAGATGGCCACGTTCGGCGTCTCGCTCATGGGCTCCCGGGGATGAAGGTAAGGGTCGTGTCGCCGTAGCGTCGATGCCGCGCGCCGGCCGGCTCGGGCAGCGCCTCTCCCGTCCTGTGTTCCAGCCAGAGCTCCGCTGCGAAGGGGCAGCGCACGAACGCGGTCACCAGGGCGCCGGCGAGGCCCTTCTCGTACGGTGGATCGGCCAGCGCGACGTCGAACGCGCCGGGCTCCAGACGGGCGACGTAGCGCATCGCGTCCCCGCGCACCACGTCGACCTCGGCGCCGGCGCCGAGCGCGCCGACGTTCTCCGTCAGCGCCTTCAGCGCGGCGCGGCCGATCTCCACGAACGTGGCGTGCGCCGCCCCCCGGGACAGCGCCTCGAGGCCGAGGGCGCCCGAGCCGGCGAACAGGTCCAGCACACGCGCGCCGGGGAGCCGCGGCTGCAGCGCACTCATCCACGCCTCCCGCACCCGGTCCGTCGTCGGTCGGGTCTGCCGACCGCGCGGCGGCCGGATCGTACGGCCGCCCCAGCGCCCCGCGACGATCCTCACGCGCCGACGGACGCCGGCACACCCTCGGACCCGCCGACGCCCGCGTCTGGCGACGGATCCACGTCCACGAGCTTCGCCTGGATGGCGCCGCCGCCCCGATACTCGTCCGCCTCGAGGCGGAAAGCCACGTCCAGCGGCACGCCCGCCAGCTCCGCCGGAGTGAAGCGCTCGGCCAGCCCGAAGCCGATGGCCCGCAGCCGGACGGGGCCGTCCGCAAGCTCCATCGACAGATGGCTGCCACCCACCCGTCGGGGCTCCCGGCCCAGGCGCACACCCCGGGCGACGAACACCGGCGACGGGTTTCCGACGCCGAACGGCCCGAGGTACGCCAGCATCCGGCACAGCTCCGGCGTGGCCGTCCCCAGGCTGAGCTCGTCGTCGAACTCGACAACGGGCACGGGAACTACGGAGTCCAGCATCTCCCGGGAACGGGCGTTGAAGGCGGCGCGAAAAGCGTCCACCCTGTTCGGCCGCACGTCGAAGCCCGCCGCCTGGCGGTGCCCGCCGTAGCGCTCGAGATGCTCACCGCAGCGGTGGATCGCGCCGTACAGGTCGAAGCCGCGGATCGAGCGGGCGCTGCCCCGGGCGGTCTCCGCACCGTTCAGCGCCACGAGGGCCGTCGGCCTGTGGATCCGCTCCACCACTCTCGAGGCGACGATGCCGATCACGCCCGGGTGCCACCCCTCCCCCGCCAGCACGACACCGAAATCGGCGTCGGGGTCGAAGCTCCGCTCCAGCGTCGTCATCGCCTCGGACAGGGTGGCCCGGTCCACGTCCCGTCGCTCCCGATTCACCTCCTCCAGGCGCTGCGCCAGGGCTCGCGCCTCACCCTCGCTCTCGGTGAGCAGGAGCTGCAGCCCCCACGCCGCCTCCCCCAGCCGTCCGGCCGCGTTGATTCGTGGCGCCAGCACGTGGCTGACCTGGCCCGCCGCGAGGCGATCCCGATCCCCCAGCCCGGCGGCGGCGACGAGGGCCCGTACGCCTGGCTTCCGCGAGGCGCCCAGCACCTTCAGGCCGTAGTGGGCGAACACCCGGTTCTCGCCCCGAAGCGGGACCAGGTCCGCGATCGTGGCCAGTCCGACCAGGTCGAGGTGCCAGAGCAGCCGTTCCTCGTCCCCGCCGGCGTCCGCCACGAGGGCCTGGCACACCTTGAACGCGACGCCGGCGCCGCACAGGCCCTTTTCGGGATAGGCGCAGTCGGGGCGGTTCGGATTCACCACGGCCAGCGCGTCGGGCAGCGTCGCGGCGGGGGTGTGGTGGTCCGTGACGATCACGTCGAGCCCGCCCCGGCGCGCGCGGGCCACCGCGTCGTGGGCCACGATGCCGCAGTCGGCGGTGAGCAGGACGCTGGCGCCGACCTCACGCGCGCGCTCCAGGCCCGCATCACCGAGGTCGTAGCCGTCCCGGGTGCGGTGGGGCACGAAGGCCTCCGCCCGGCCGCCGAGCTCCCGCAACACGCGGGTGAACAGGGCCGCGGACGCGACGCCGTCGACGTCGTAATCCCCGTGCACGAGAATGGTCTCGCCCCGGCGAAGGGCGGTGCGCAGCCGGTCCACGGCGGCGTCCAGCCCCGCCAGTGCGCGGGGATCGTGGAGGTGCTCGATGCGGGGGCGCAGGAAGCGCCGGGCCGCCTCGTCCGAGCGATGACCCCGGGACTCGAGCAGGCGGCAGACGGGAAGGGGAAGCCCGAGCACGGCGGCGAGCTCGCGGGCGACGTCGCCCTCCGAGACCGTCCTCCGGATCCAGCTCCGGGGGGCTCGGGCCAGCAGTTCCGCGTGCATCGGCGAGGGGCTATTCCTCTGCGTAGAGGATCACGCCGCACTGCTCGCAGCGGACCAGGCTGGTGCCGCGTCGGATCTCGGTCTGCCGCTGGATCGGCACCATGCTGAAGCAGTGTCCGCAGGCGCCATCGGCGGTGATGGGCGCAAGGACCGTCCGGGTGCGTCCGCCGCGGACGCGCTCGTACATGGTGCGGGCCTGCTGATCGAGGCCTTCGGTATGGCCGCTCCGCTCTTCCAGCAGGGAGTCGAGCTCCTGCTGCACCGCCGACTGCTGCTCGAGGATCTCGTTACGGCGCGGCTCGAGCTCTTCGGCCAGCTCGGCACGCTTGCCTTCGAGCTCGTCCAGGCGCAGCTCCGTGCGCCGGATCTGGTCGAGAGCGTTGACGGCGTCCTGCTCGTCGGCGTCGAGCGCCTTGCTGACGAGATCGAGCTCCGTACGGGCCGCGGCCTCCTCCCGGGCGTCCCGTACGCGCATCAGCCGCTCCTCATACTTCTGCAGCCGCGCGCGATTCTCGTCCGACGTGCGCTCCAGCCTGCGTTCCTCCGACCGCAGCTCGTCCAGTCGCGACCGCGTGGCCTCTATGTCCTTGTCGTAGGCCGCAATGGGGGCCTCCAGCTCCTCGAGCTGAGGCGCGAACTCGTCGACCCGAGCCCGGGCCTCCTCGATCTTCTCGTCCAGCTCCTGGAGGCTGATCAGCGACTGGTGTAGCTCTAGCATCGATATGACCCGTTCGTTGTTGCGTTCACGTTGTCCCTACCGTCCCGGCGAGCGACGGCGTTCGCCGTCCCGCTTCCTGCGCGTCGTGTCCCAGCCGTGGCCCTCCGTCCGCCGCAGCCGGTTCTTCTCATTCACGAGTTCGAACTTCCGCTCGTGCTCTCCCTTAGACTCCGCCTGCTGGATCAGTCGGTCAAGCTCGGCGAGCCGGCGCCGCAGCGCCGGCGCCCGGATCCGGTGGACCGCGTCCTCGAAGGTCCGGTCTGCGTCGGCGATCTCCTCTGGGTCCTCCAGCAGCCGCTTCAGCCGCTCTGCCGCTGCATCTTCGAGCACGATCCCCTCCACCGGAGCGGCACCGCCCTCGCCGGCGTCGGCCGGCAGCGCCGTCAGCGCGGTGAAGATCTCGGCGTACGCGGCGTCGGTGAAATCCGCCGGCGACAGCGCCGCCGCCGCCGGCGCGATGCGCGTCCGGTCCCGCAGGAGGAGGAGCAGCAGCTGCCGCTGACCCGACGTCCCGACTCCCTCCCGGCCACCCGTCGCGGCCCGGCTCCCGCCCCGCCGGCCGGAGCCCGGCATGCCGGGCCCCGCCGCAACGGAACTACCGGCGTCCGGCTGGCGCGCTCCGTACTCGCGACGCGGCGGCTCCTGGCGGAGCTCCTCCTCCAGCGTCTCCGCCCGTACACCCGTTCTCTTCGAGATGCGGTCAATGTACAGGTCCCGGAGCGCCGGGTCGATAGCGGAACGCACCGTCGGCAGCAGGCGGTCCAGCGCCCTGCGCGTCCCGGCGATGTCGTCGAAGAACCCGTGCTCGTCCAGGATCTGCATCTTTCGCTCGAGGACGTCGACCGCCGCGTCCAGCGCCTTTCGGAGGGGTCGACCGCCCTCCTTCTGCACCAGCGTGTCGGGATCCTCGCCCTCCGGGAGCGTCACGATGCGCGGGTGGACACCCGCCCGCAGCAGCGCGTCCGCCGTGCGGAAGCTGGCCCGCAGACCGGCGGAGTCGCTGTCGTAGAGCAGCAGCGCCTTCTTTGCATAGCGGGCCAGCAGCGCCGCCTGCTCCTCCGTCATGGCGGTGCCGAGCGGCGCGACGACGTTCTCCACGCCCCGGGCAGCCAGCGACACGTAGTCCATGTAGCCTTCGACGACGAGGACCGCCTCCTCCCGGCGTATGGCCGTCTTCGCCCACGAGAGGCCGTACAGAGTGCTCCCCTTGTGGTAGATGGGCGTCTCGGGGGAGTTGAGGTACTTCGGCTGCCCCGGTCCCCCCTTCCCCAGCACCCGCCCGCCGAAGGCAATCGTGCGGCCCGTGACGTCCCGGATCGGGAAGACTACCCGGTCGCGGAGCCGGTCGTAGGGCTCTCCGCCCTTCTCGCTCGTCTTGATGAGGCCGGCCTCCATCAGCACGTCCTCGCCGATGGCGTGAGGCGACGCCGCCTCGATCAGCGCCCGCCACTCGTCCGGCGCGTAGCCCAAGCCGAAGCGTTCCACCTCCGCCTCGCCGAGTCCCCGACCCGCCAGGTAGCGCCGCGCCTTCTCCCCCGCCTCGGAGTGCAGCGTGCGCCGGTAGAAGTCCTCGGCGAACGCGACGGCCTCGTAGTACGGCTGGTTTCTGTCCTGCTCCGGCGAGCGCTCGTTCACCTCCCGGACCTCCACCCCCACACGCGCAGCCACCGTCTTCACCGCCTCCGGGAAATCGAGGCCGAGTCGCTCCATCAGGAAGGTGAACAGGTCCCCCGACGCGCCGCAGCCGAAGCAGGTGTAGAAGCCCTTGGCGGGCACGACGTAGAAGGAAGGCGTCTTCTCGGAATGAAACGGGCAGAGCGCCCTGTACTCCTTGCCCGCGCGCTTCAGGGGAACGTGCTCGCCGATGATGTCGACGATGTCCGCCCGGGCGCGGACTTCCTCCACGATCGAGTCCGGGATCATCCCAGCTCCACGACGGTGACGCCCGTGCCACCCTCGCCGATCCCGCCCGCGCGAAACGCGGCAACCCGCCTGTCACCCCGGAGCAGCTCCGCCACGACCTCCCGCAGGGCCCCCGTCCCCTTCCCGTGGATGATGCGCAGGCTCGGCACCTCCGTGCGGAAGGCCGCGTCCAGGGCGGGCTGGAGCCGTCCCTCCACTTCGTCGGCCCGGAGTCCCCGCAGATCGATCTCGGTGACCGGCTCGACGTCGGGCGCGCTCCACCCCGCTCCACTCGGCCGCCGCTCCGCCGGCGCCGGCTCGTCCTCGGCGGGCTCCAGGTCCCGGAGCGGCAGCTGCAGCCGCAGGCCCCTGGACTCCACCGTCGCGCGCCCGTCGCGAAGCTCCACCAGAACGCCGTCCGCGCCGGTGGCCGCGACCGTCACGCGGTCCCCCACGTCCAGGTTCCGCACCTCCTTCGACGGGCGACTTCGAGTGCGGGGCTCGGGCGCCTTCTCGGCCTGGCGGCTCGCCGCCTCCTCGACCCGCCGGCGCGTCTCCCGGGCCATCTCCTCGAACGCCTCCGCGTCCGCTCCCTTCACCGCCTCCCGCAGGTCCCGGATCGCCGACTCGACCTCCTGCCGTGCGTTCAGCAGGATGTCGCGGGCCTGCTGCCGGGCGCGACGCTCCTCCTCCCGCTCCCGCCGCCGCAGGCTGCCCTCCCGTTCCTCCAGGTCCCGTCGCAGCGATTCCGCCTCCCGACGCAGCGCTTCCGCTTCCGCCACCGCCTCTCCCAGCCGCCGGTCCTTCTCTTCCAGCTCGACGAGCAGCTGGTTCGCGTCCCGCTCGTCCGCCGGCTGGAACGACTCGGCCGTCGCCAGCAGGTCCTCGGGAAAGCCGAGCCGGCGTGCGATGGCGATCCCGTAGCTCCGACCCGGCACCCCCTTGATGAGCCGATACGTCGGCTTCAGCTCACGCGAGTCGAACTGCAGCGAGGCGTTCACGACGCCCGGCTCTTCGCCCGCCAGGAGCTTGAGCTGCCCGAGGTGCGACGTCGCCACCGTGAGCGCGCCGCGCCGCGTCAGCTCCACGAGGACTGCCTGCGCCAGCGCCCCGCCCTCGGCCGGATCGGTGCCGCTGCCGATCTCGTCGATGAGGACCAGGGATGCGGCGTCCGCCCCCTCCACCACCTCCCGCAGGTTCCGGAGGTGGGCGGAAAAGGTGGACAGGCTGGCCTCGATGGACTGCTCGTCGCCGATGTCGGCGAAGAAGCCGCGGAACACCGGCAGCTTCGTCCCCGGACCCACGGGCGGGACGATGCCCGCCTGCGCCATGGCGCTGAGCAGGCCGATCGCCTTCAGGAGGACGGTCTTTCCACCCGTATTGGGGCCGGAGACGAGGAGCGTCCGTTCGCCCTCGTCCAGACGGAGGGAAAACGGCACGACGCCGCCGGCGCCTTCCAGCAGAAGCGGATGGCGGCCGTCCACGATCTCGTAGCCGGCGGACCCGTCGGCCAGGATGCCGGGCCGATGCCCGTTCCGGACTACCGCGTAGTGCGCCCGGGCGTAGAGTGAATCCAGCCGAACGAGGGCGTCAAGCATGCGCTGAAGATCGTCACGCCGCGGCCGAAGAAACGCCGTGAGCTCCCGCAGGATGCGCTGCACCTCCCGGGCCTCCGCCAGCTCCAGCTCCCGCAGCCGGTTCATGAGGTCGATGGCGACGGGCGGCTCGACGAACAGCGTGGCCCCGGACGAGGACTCGTCGTGCACGATCCCGCCCACCTCGCTCCGGCCCTCGCGGCGGATGGGCACCACGTACCGGCCGTCCCGAACGCTCACCGACGCGTCGGCGACGCGCACGCGCTCCGGGAGGGAGCCCATGAACTGCTCGAGCTGCTGGACGATGCGGGACCGTGCTCCCCGCAGGTCCCGTCGGATGCGTCCCAGCTCCCGGGAGGCACCGTCCCGGACCTCGCCGGCCTCGTCGATCCCCTGACGAATGCGCTCGGCCTCGTCGTCCATCGGCTCGATGGCCGCCACGACCTCCGTCAGAAGCGTGTGCTCCGCACCGTACCGGCGGATGGCGGACCGGGCCCGGCTCGCGGAGGCGATGAGGAGCGCGGCATCCCGGAACCAGGAGCCCTCCCATACGGCGCCCTCGACGCCGAGCCTCCGGAGCGGCACTCGCAGGTCGGGCACGGCACCGACCGACCAGTCGTCGTTCCGGAGCAGGAAGGCAGCGAGCTGGTCCACGGCGGCGAGCTCCGGCTCCACCCACCCCCGGGCATCCGACGGGCGGAGGCCCAGGACAGCCTGCGCCCCCAGCTCGCTCGCCGCGTGACGGGACACGACTTCGAGCACCCTCGGGAACTGCAGCACGGCGAGGGCGTGTTCGTTCATCCTATTCCTCGCCACCAATCGGCCGCCGGCATCGATCAGCCCAGCTCCTCACGGGCGACCCGGTTCGCCTCCCGGCCGTCGAACCGGCCCTTGATGCGCGGCATGAGCCGGCCCATCACGGACCCGATGTCGCCGGCCCCTCCCGCGATCGCGTCGCGCACCATGGCCCGAACCTCGTCCTCGGAGAGCTGCTCCGGCAGGTAACCGGACAGCAGCTCGGCCTCCCGCTCCTCCTTCTCAGCCAGCTCGGGGCGACCTCCCGCCCGCATCTGCTCGGCCGATTCGCGGCGCTGCTTGATGGCCTTGCCGACCACCGCCACGACGTCCGCGTCCGTGGCGTCCGAGCCGGCCTCGATCTCCCGGTTCCGCACCTCGGACAGCGTGCTGGTGAGGAGCGTCGTCCGCTCCCGGTCCCGGGCCCGACGGGCCGAGTTCAGGTCCGCCCTGAGGCGCTCCTTCAGAGTCTCGCTCATCCGCCCCGCTCCTGTCGCTCCGCGTTCGCCCGGTCCCTCCGGGCGCTCCCGTCTGCTACCCCGGAGGCCACCGCAGGGATCGTCCGCCGAGGAGGTGAAGGTGTATGTGATCGACGCTCTGGCCCGCGTCCGGCCCCGTGTTGACCACGCAGCGGTACCCACCCTCCTCCACACCCTCGTCCCGCGCGATGTCCCTCGCCGCGAGGTAGAGCCGCCCGATCACCTCGGAATCGTCATCCTCGAGCGCGTCCACCGACGGGATGTGCCGGCGTGGCACGACGAGCACGTGCGTGGGCGCCTTGGGATCGATGTCCCGGAAGGCCAGCACGTGGTCGTCCTCCCACACGACGCTCGCCGGGATTTCGCCGGCAACGATCCGACAGAAAAGACATTCTTTCGTCATGGAGTTCTCTTCCTTTCCCGGTGCACGGTCTCCCGCAGCCGCATCGGACTGGCGGATCGGATCGGCAGCCCGTCCGCAACGGCTATCGGAACGCCGCTCCCGTTGCTTCAGATTGCCGCACGCCTCCGGATCGAGGCGCCGATTTCTCCAGCCCCGTGGAGGAGACCGACATGTCGAACCTGCCCGCCTACTGGCCTCCCGACCAGCGGGAGGCGTATCGCTCCGTCCTGTCCGAGGTGCCGGACCTGCCCTGCCTGCAGCGCTCCGGCACATCCGCGGCCGAGCGGATGATGGCCGCCGCCGCGGAGCTCGGTCTCCAGGACTCCGCAACCCTCGTGCGCCTGGCGGAGACGGTCCGCCTCATGGAGCGGGGCAGCGGACAGGCCGACCGGTCCGGCCTCGGCTAGTCAGGCGTCGAAATCGGCGGGCGAGGACAGCAGCACGTTCCACCACTCCTCCTCGCGGTCCTCCTCCACGACCCGGAACCCCTGCGCGGCGGCGGTGCGCCGGACACGCTCGGCCTCCGTGTCGAGGATGCCCCCGAGAATGGCGTGTCCGCCCGGAACGAGCACGTCCCGAAAGCCGGGCAGGAGCGGGACCAGAACTCCGCTCAGCACGTTGCCTGTAACGAGCTCGAACCGGTTCGTGCCGAGGGCGGCCAGATAGTCGGGGTCCACGGCCTGTTGGCGGACTTCGACCCGGTCGTCCACACCGTTGCGCTCGACGTTCGCTCTCGCCGTCTCGACTGCCTCCGCGTCGATCTCGAGCCCGAGCACCGAGCGGGCGCCCAGCCGGGCCGCGGCCATCGCAAGGATGCCGGTGCCGGTGCCCACGTCCAGGACGCGGTCGCCCGGCCGGACGCTCTTCTCCAGGAGGCGGAGGGCCCCGCGGGTCGTGGCGTGCTCCCCCGTCCCGAAGGCCATCTGCGGGTCGACCACCACCACGATGTCCCCGTCGCGAACGTCCGGAGTCGTCCAGCTCGGCGCCACCACGATCCGATCTCCGACCCGTCGCGGACCCAGGCCCCGCTTCCACGTCTCTGCCCAGTCCTCGTGCGCCTGCCAGCGCCAGCGGACTTCTACGCTCCCGCCGATCTCCCCCTCGATCGTGGCGCGGACGGAGTCCGCGAGCGCCTGGGGATCGTCGGGCGGCGGCAGGTAGGTCGTGAGCCAGCCTTCCGCCGTCTCCTCCACGGCCGCACCGCCGAGATCCACGAGGATCTCCGTCACGTCCGCGGCCGCATCCTCTCCGCTCGGACGCACCGACAGGACCAACCAGCGTTCGGGAGCCATCGCCTGCCGCCTTCGGTTGTGGAATCGGTCGCGGCCAACATACGGCCGCCCGCCTCCTCCGGGCCACAGGACGCGGCCCTCCCGCGGCGCACGCGCGGGCACGGCAGTCGGCCGTCGGCTGCGCGAGGATGGTCCGGCCCTTGCGCCGCTCCCACGCGTCAGTCACGTGCGAGCACGGGAGTCCGGATGAGCCGAGCAGAGTCCGCGCAGGAGAACGAACTCGCGCGCGTCGTCGCGACGCGCCTGGACGAGGAGCGCGACCAGATCGGCGAGCGCTGGCTCGACCGCCTCACGGCCCGCGGCGGCCTCCGCTCGAGCCATCGCTTCCCTCGCGAGCTGCTGGAGGAGGAGGCCCCGCGCATCATCGCGGACCTCGCCGCCGCTGTCGCCGACGAACGCCACCTCGATCAGGACGACCCCATCGACCATCTCCGCAGCGTCACGGCCCGGCGCTTTCGCCATGGCCACGACGTGCAGGAGATCCTGGAGGAGCAGGCGATCCTCGGCGAACTGGTCTTCAACGCCGCCGCGCGTGCCATCGCCGATCTCCCTGCCGATAGCGGGGACGGCGACGGCGGGCGCGGCAGCGATCCGGGCCCCGGCCGCCAGACCGGCGCCTCCGCGCTCGGCGTCGGCCGCCGGATCCACGCCGCCATCACCCGCGCCATGACGGTCGTAGCTGGGACCTACAGGGAGCTCGAGGCGGAGCGGCGTCGCGACGAGACCGAGCAGCTCGAGGCCTTCGCCCGCAATCTCGCCCACGAGCTGAAGAACCCCATCGGCGCGGCCAGCGGCGCCTCTCAGCTCCTGCAGGAAGACGAGATCGCCGCGGACGCCGACCAGCGTCGCCACTTCGCCCGGATGATCGACCGCAACCTGGACCGGGCGCGGGAGCTGGTCGACGACGTACGGGAGCTTGCGCGCATCCGTCCGCCTGGCAGCGAGGCGAGCGGGCCAGAGAACGAGAGCGCGGCGGAGCTGATCCGCCGCGTCGCCCGCGAATGCGCCGAGAACGCCCACGAGTCCAACGTGCAGGTGCGGGTCGACGAGCCCCTCCCCGAGGTCGGGGTGGATCGGCGGCGGGTCGAGCTGGTGCTTTCGAACCTGATCGGCAACGCCCTCAAGTACGCCGACGACGACAAGCCGGATCGCTGGGTCCGCTGCGGCGCTCGCGTCGGACCCGACGGCACGCTGGAGATCGAGGTGGAGGACAACGGAGTCGGCATCGCGGCCGAGACGAAGGAGCGGGTCTTCGAGCGGTTCTATCGGGAGAACCCCGGGCGGGCGCCCGGGAGCGGTCTGGGGCTGGCCATCGCCCGGGAGGCCGCGGAGCAGAGCGGCGGCCGGATCGAGTTCGAGAGCACGCCGGGTACCGGGACGCTGTTCCGCTTCCGGGTCCCCTGCGCCACAGGCGCAATCGACAGTGAGACCCCGGACGCCACGGAGACCCCGGACGCCACGGAGTCCCCGGACGCCACGGAGCCCCCGAGCCACGCGGAGCCCCCGAGCCACAGGCAGTCACAACCGGACGCGCCCTGATCGGCGCGCCGGAACCGGCGTCAGTAGCCGGCCTCGTCCACGTCCGGGGCCTCGGCGAAGGACCGCAGGGCCGCGGCCGGACCGGCACAGCTCTCCATGAGGGACTTCAGCCGACGGGCGCTGGTGCGCAGGCGCCGCTCCCGCGCGGCCTCGTCCGGTGGCGGCGCCTGCTCGATCCAGCGCGGAGGAGCCGGCTGCAGGCTGGGAGCGTCATCGGCCGTCGAACCCGGCTCCACGCCGACGCCACAGTTCACGAGCTCGAACACGTACGCCGGCTCGATGCCCTCCTCCCGAGCGACGTCGTAGACCCGTTCGGCGAACGCCCGATCGAGACCGATCTCGTCCACGGCCCATTCGAGAAGCTCCTCGTGCCTGCGCAGGGCGACCGCCTCCTCGGCGATGAGCCGGGCCCGCTCCTCGAGACACTTCACGCCCCGTTCGGGCGCGGTCCCCTCAGGCACTGAACGCCTCCTTCACGCGGCTCCAGAAGCCTCGGCCGTCGCCGCCCTCGACGCTTTCCGGCGCCGGCGACTCGATGGCCGCGAGCTTCCGGAGCAGCTTCTCCTCCTCCTTGGCCAGCTCGGTCGGCACCCACACCACCAGCCGTACGATCTGGTCGCCCTGGCCACCGCCGCGAAGTCGGGGGAGGCCACGGCCCCGGAGCCGGAGCAGGCGCCCCGACTGCGTGCCCGCCGGAATCTTCACCCGCGCCTTCGGTCCGTGGATCGTGGGCACCTCGACCTCGGTCCCCAGAGCCGCCTGCGTGAACGTGATGGGCAGCTCGAAGACGAGGTCGGCCCCGTCCCGCGCGAAGCGGGGGTCCTCCTTCACTTCCAGCATGACGATGAGGTCGCCCCGGGGGCCGCCCCGCTCGCCGACGTTCCCCTGGCCGCGCAGGGTCAGGTAGTCGCCCGTGGAGACTCCGGCCGGGACCTCCACGTCGATGGATTTCTGCGCCGACTCGACACCGCTGCCGTGGCAGGTCGTGCACGGATCCTGGATGGTCTCCCCCGCCCCGCCGCACGTCGGACACGCAGTGACCGTCACCATCTGGCCCAGCATCGAGCGCTGCATACGCCGCACCTCGCCGGCGCCGCCGCACGTGGAGCACGTCGTCGCACCGGCACCCTCCCGGGCGCCCGTGCCGCCGCACGCGTTGCACGGCTCGTGGAGGCGGACCTTCAGGGTCTTGGTGACCCCCGTGGCCACCTCCTCCAGCGTGAGCGGAAGGCTCAGCCGCAGATCCGGTCCCTTCCGGGAGCGGCTACGGCCCCGGCCGCCCCCGCGACCGCCGAAAAGGTCCTCGAAGCCGAACCCACCGGCACCGCCGAAGTCCCGCATGAAGATGTTCAGCGCGTCGGCGAAGTCGAACCCGCCGAAGCCCTGAGCGCCGAATCCCCCTGGGCCCGCACCGCCACCGCGCACGCCGGCGTGACCGAACCGGTCGTAGGCGGCCCGCTTCTCGGGGTCCTTGAGGACCTCGTACGCCTCGGTGGCTTCCTTGAAGTTCTCCTCGGCCTTCGGATCGTCGTTCCGATCCGGGTGATACTGCAGGGCCAGCCGGCGGTACGCCTTCTTGATGACGTCCGCGTCCGCGTCCCGCTCCACACCGAGAATCTCGTAATAGTCGCGCATGCGAGTCTGGCTCACCGCGTTCCCTTCCCGTCGTCCATCAGTTCGTCTGGTCGCCGCCGAGGATCTCCGTGAGCAGCCGGCTCGCGGATTCCACGATGGCGATCACCTTCTCGTACGGCATCCGCGTCGGCCCGATCACGCCGATCACGCCCGAAAGCCGCCCGGTGCTGTACTCCGACGTGATCAGCGTGAAATCCGACAGCTCCGGCTGCCCGTGCTCCGCGCCGATCGTGATCTCCAGCGGCGTGCCGGCTTCGCGCCGCCGCAATGCGCCCGCGAGGACGTCGGGCCGCTCGGTCAGCTCGATCAGGCTGCGCAGCCGCGGACCCGTCGCGAATTCCGGCTGGCTCGCCAGCACGCTGGTCCGGCCCAGATGCAGCCGATCGCTCGTCGGCTCGCCGGCCCCGAAGAGCCCCTCCCCTTCCTGAAGGAAGATGTTCAGCAGGTCCGATGCCGAGCGGTCGTCCGACAGGTTCGCGTCCCGGAGCCGGTCCGGCAGCGTCGTGCGGATCTCCCGCAGCGTCTGCCCTGCCAGCCGCTCGTTCAGGATCATCGTCACCGCCACCAGCGTCTCGGCAGGGACGCTGACTTCCAGATCGATGTAGATGGTCCGGATCGCACCGCTCCGCAGGGTCAGGACCAGCAGCACCTTCTCCCGGGCGACCGTGAGCAGCTCCAGCTTCTCCAGGACGGCCTCGTCCAGGGCCGGATTCACCGCGAACCCGAGCTCGCCCGACAGCAGGCCCAGGGCCTGCGCCGAGCGCCGAAGCAGGCGTTCCAGCGCCGTGCCCGAGTCGCCGCCCAGCTCCTCCCGCAGCCGCTGCTCGTCCTCGGGGCTGAGTCGCACGGGCCGCATCAGCGCCTCGACGTAGTACCGGTACGCCCGGTCCGTGGGGACCCGGCCCGCCGAGGTGTGCGGATGGAAGAGGAAGCCCTTGTCCTCGAGGTCCGCCATCGTGTTCCGCACCGTGGCGGGCGAGATCCCCAAGTTGAATCGGCGCGCCACGGTACGGCTGCCCGCCGGCTCCGCCGAGTCGACGTAGCTGCGGATCACGCACTCCAGGACCCGTCGCTCACGTTCGCTGAGTGGTTCGTCTCGCATGCTCCTCGTGGTTCGGCGTCAAACCGCCCCGAATCTGTCGGCGCCCCCGGAGAAGCGTCAAGCGACGTCGCCCGTGTCCGCGAGCTCGACCGCGAGACGATCCAGCAGCATCCACCCCCGGGGCGTCAGTCGCAGCCAACCGGGATCGGGCCGCGCCCACCCCTCCCGCCGCCATGCCTCGACCAGCGCATCCGTCCCGGGCCATTCCGCCAGCGGCACGCCCTCGCGGGTGCGAAGCCCCAGCCACGCGCGCTCCAGTCGAGCCGCCTCGCCCGTGACCGTCTCCCGCCCGATCTCCGGCCGCTCCCCCCCCTCCACGCGTTGCAGGTACGCCGCCCAGTCCCGCTCGTTCCACCACCGGTACGGAGGGCGGTAGGAGTGCGCACCCGCGCCGAGCCCGAGATAGGACCGGCCGTTCCAGTACGCCGAGTTGTGCCGCGAACGCCGGCCCGGCAGAGCGAAGTTGGAGACTTCGTAGTGCTCGAAGCCCGCTCCCGCGAGTCGGTCCGCCGCGAGCAGGTACTCCGCCTCGTAGCTCTCCTCTTCCGGCATCGCCTCCCGTCCCTCCCGGACCCAGCGGCCGAGGGGCGTCGCCGACTCGGCCGTGAGGCCGTACAGGGAGACGTGCGTCGGCTCGAGGGCAAGGAGCCGGTCCAGGTCGGCGCCCCAATCGCGGCCCAACCGCTCCGGCAGGCCGAAGATCAGGTCGAGGCTGACGTCCTCGATCCCTGCCGCCCGCGCCGCTTCGACCGCCCGGCCGGGTCCGTGGGGTCCGTGCACGCGGCCCATCCAGCGGAGCGCAGGCTCATGGAACGTCTGGGCTCCGAGGCTGACGCGCGTCACCCCGGCGTCGCGCCAGCCCAGGGCCAGTTCGCGCGTGAACGTCTCCGGGTTCGCCTCGGCGGTCCACTCGGCGTCCGGAGCGACGCGCGCATGCCTCTCGAGGGACGCGCGCAGGCGCGCCATCGTGCCAGGCCCCAGCAGAGACGGCGTTCCGCCCCCGACGTAGACGGTCTCCAGCACCGGCTCCGTCCACCCCTCGTCCCGCAGCGCCAGCGCCAGCTCCGTCTGCGTCGCCTCCAGCCACGCGTCGACGGGCGCCTCCTGCGTCGCCGTGACCGCGAAGTCGCAGTAGCTGCAGCGCCGGAGGCAGAACGGCACGTGGATGTACAGGTGGTTCACGTCCGAGGTCTACCCGCCTGACCGGCAGGAGGTTCGGGCCGGACGCAGGCGAACCGCAGCCCGGGAAGCTGGCGGACGCTGCCGTCGATCTCGAGCGCCAGCAGGCGGGTCGCCGCCTCGGCCGGGGTCAGCGCCAGCTCCCGGGCGAGATCGTCGAGGTGGAGCGGCCCACCGCGCAGGAGCGTCAGGGCCGGATCGCTCTCGCCCACCGTCCCGCCCCCGGGCTCCGGCGGCGGGGCCGGGGCGAGGCGGGCGTCGATGCGCGCCGGATGGGGCGATCGCTCTCCTCGCACGCCGTTCATCACGTCCAGGATGTCCCGCACGCACGTGACCGGCCCCGCCCCCTCGAGGAGGAGGTTGTTCGTCCCTTCGCTCGTGGGTCGACCGATTGGACCCGGTACGGCGAAGACCTCCCGGCCCAGGTCGATGGCGTGCCGGACCGTGATCATGGCCCCGCTCTTGTGCGGCGCCTCGACGACCACCACTCCGCGGGCCAGACAGGCCACGATGCGGTTGCGCATGGGGAAGTGGAAGCCCATCCCTGGCGTGCCGGGATCGAACTCCGTGACCAGCAGACCTTCCTCTGAAATGCGCTGCTGCAGTCGCTCGTTCTCCGGTGGGCACGGCACGTCGACGCCGCTCGCCAGCACGGCGATCGTCGACGTCCCGCCGACCGAGAGCGCGCCCTCGTGGGCCCGTGCGTCGATGCCCCGGGCGAGCCCGCTCACGACGACGACGCCTGCCCGCGCCAGCCCCGCGGCCAGTGCATGGGCGGCGTCCGCGCCGTACTCCGTGCACCGCCGGGACCCCACGATCGCGACGGCGGTCGGATCCAGCAGCTCCCGTCGGCCACGCAGGTACAGCAGCCGGGGCGGGTCGCGGAGCTGCTCGAGGACGGGAGGGTACCTCGGAGCGCCCCGGACCACGACGGCGACGTCGGACCGCTCCAGCCACGCCAGCGACCTCTCGGCCCGGTCGACGTGCCGCCGCGCATGCCGCTCGCGGGCTGCCGCCCTTCCCAGCTCCTCGTCGCTGGCGGCCTCCAGCGCCCGCCCGGCGCTGCCCCACCGGGCGAGCAGCCGGTCCAGTCGGATCGGTCCGATCGCGGGCAGCGCCCGCAGCCTCAGCAGCGCCAGCATCTCGTCCCGGGGGACGGGCAGTCTGCCTTCCGTCACGGATGCCACGGCTCCGGCTCGTCGACGTCCGCGGCCTCCGCCGCCGCGGCCGCCCGGCGCTCCTTCTGCACACGGCCCCACAGCGCCTCGGCGAGCTGGTCCAGGCCCTTCCGGCTCACGGAGGATACCGCGAACACGGCCCAAGCGTCCGGCGCCTCGACCGTCGGCGGCTCGTCATCCGGCCCGAGGAGGTCCGTCTTGGTGAGCACCACGCAGTGCGGCTTACCCGCGAGCGCTTCGGAGTGCGAACGGAGCTCTTCGCGGAGAAGTCCGTATTCCGCCTGCGGATCCTCCGCGTCGACGGGGATCAGGTACGCGAGCGTGCGCGTCCTCTCAATGTGTCGGAGGAAGCGAAGGCCGAGCCCCTTCCCTTCGTGGGCTCCCTCGATGATGCCGGGAATGTCGGCGATAACGAACGTGCGCGAGTCCGAGAGCTGCACGACGCCGAGGTTCGGCACGAGCGTCGTGAACGGGTACGCTGCGACCTTCGGCCGCGCCGCCGACAGGGCCGACAGCAGCGTCGACTTCCCGGCGTTCGGCTGGCCCACGAGACCCACGTCCGCGAAGAGCTTCAGCTCCAGGGCCAGGAGCCGCTTCTCTCCCTCTTCCCCGGGCTCCCACTCGGTCGGTGAACGGTGCGTCGGGGTTGCGAACGCCGCATTTCCACGCCCGCCACGCCCACCTCGGGCGACCATCAGCTCCTGGCCGTCCTCCGTGAGCTCTCCCATCAGCTCGCTGCTGGCCGCGTCACGGACCACGGTGCCGACGGGAACCTTCAGGTACAGGTCGGCACCGTCCCGTCCCGTCCGGTCCTTTCCCATCCCGTGCTGCCCCCGCTCGGCGCGGTACGCTCGCTTGTAGCTGTAGTCCAGGAGCGTCTCGATCTGGGCGTCGGCGCGGACCACGACATGTCCGCCCCGGCCGCCGTCGCCGCCCGACGGCCCGCCCCGGGGGACGAACGCCTCCCGACGGAACGCTTCCGCTCCGGACCCGCCGGTCCCCGCCTCGACCTCGATCTCCACGCTGTCGACGAACATCGATCCTCTCGCTTCCCGTATCTCTGGCGTCCGTGTCTTCGCTCACCCACTGCGCCCACGCACCGCGGACCATGTTTCCTCGACCCGCGCCCGCTGCTCCTCGGCCATGCCCTCCGCAAGACGACGGACTGTCGCCTCCAGCTCCCCGGCGTCCACGCCCGCGTTCAGCGCACCCCGCAGATGCGAATAGAGCTGCGGCGCGGCGTCCTGCCCCGCGAGCAGCGCCACCGTGAACAGCTCCCGCACCTCCAGCGGTGCGCCGGGCCGCCCCAGCACCTTCCCGTACCCCTCCGTCACCATCCAGCGCTCCATATCCGGATGGAGCGACGCCACGTTCCGCCGCAGGCGCTCGTACTGCCCGCCGTAGATGCGCTCGCAGACCGCCGCGCCTCTGCGCCGCCACAGCTCCGGATCGTCGGCGACCGGGTCCGGCGCCGTACGTCCGCTCTCCTGCCGCCACGCGGCGATGGCGTTGAGCGCGGCCGGATAGCCCGCGAACAGGTAGCTCTGCAGCAGCAGCTCCTCGACCTGCTCCGCCTTCAGCGCTCCCGCGCCCACAAGGCTCGCGACCCTGCGGATGCACCCGTCGCGCCCCGCGGCGTCCCCCCTGCCGATGGCGAGCCCGAGGTCGAGAAGCGCAGCGAGCCCCTCCGTCATCCGTGCCTCCGTCGTTCGCGCTCCGCCCCCCCAGCGACGATCACCCTTCGATCTCCGGAATGCCATGGCTGTTCGCGTCCGCGCTCTCACGTTTTCGGACACCGATCGCGATGCCGACGAGCGTGATGGCGCCTCCCACCAGCGTCTGCGCCGGCGGCGTCTCGCCGATCCGCGGGAGTGCCCACGCCAGCAGCGTCGCGCCCACCGCCTCCGCGAGGACGGCGAGATTCGCCACGTACGCAGGGATGAAGCGGAGCGCGTAGTTCACGCCCGTGTGCCCCAGCATCATCGGCCCCGCCGCCAGAAGCACGAAGACGAGCCAGTCGCTCGCCGCGTAGCCGGTGAGCGGCGTCGACGTGCCGAGCGCCGCCGCCACCAGGGCGACGGCCGCCACGCCGTAGACCACGCCCGTGTACGCCCACAGCCCCAGACGGGGTCGCAGCGAGCGTCCGATCACGAAGTAGCCCGAGCCGAACACGGCGCCCGCCACCGCCAGGGCGTCGCCCAGCGCCGGATTCGGGCCCCGGCCGAAGTCGCCCGCGCCGATGACGACCGCCCCTGCCACGGCCAGCCCGATCCCCACCCACTGCCGCCGGTCTGGCCGTTCGCGGAGCGTGACGGCCGACAGCAGCGCAACGAAGATCGGCTGCGTGGAAACGAGCACGACGGAGCTCGCGACGCTCGTATAGGCGAGGGACGTGATCCAGCTCCAGAAGTGCGCGGCGAGGAGAACGCCCGCGATGCCCGTGCGCACCACGTCCGCTCGCCCCAGACGCGCGGCCGGCGCGCCGCGGCGCGAGAGCAGGAGGGCGGCGGCGACGATGCCGACGGAAATGACCAGCCGCCAGCTCGCAATGGCGAGCGGCGGCGCGTCCGTGAATCGGACCAGCGGCCCCGCGAAGCTCATCGCGACGACGGCGGTGAACAGCGCGAGGCCCGGCGGAATCAGTGGCCGGGAGCGATCGTGCATGCGGCGGGGTCCGGGGCGTGAGGACGGCGACGTCGCCCCCGGGGCTCCGGCGGACCGGAGCTCCGTCGGCTCAGCGACCGCTCGGCGAAGCGCCCGCGTCCGGGTGCAGCCGGTCGGCGACCGCGAAGACCGACGTGGGGGACGTGGACTCCCGAAGCACCGCGATCGCCGCCCGGACCTGGGGGTCGCTCGCGTTCAGCCGCCGGCGACGTCCCGCCTCGCCCCACTTGTCCCGGGCGACCTCCAGACCGATCGACGTCACCACGGCGTCCGAGGCGCCCTCGTAGGTCGAGCGGTCGACAGCCACGTCCTTCTGCTTGAGGACGGCGTAGAAGTCGTTCGCTACCGAAGGCTCGAGCGTAAAGCCGGGCTTCAGGTCCGGGTGGTCATGGGCGTAGCGTACCGCGAAGGTGTACAGGGCGTCATAGAACTTCGAGCCGAACTTCTCCACCGCGCCACCGAGCGCCCGCTCGGCCCGCGTCACCGTGTCCGACTCCACCACCACGTCGGGATGGATCCCGCCGCCGCCATAGACGACGCGCCCCATGTCGGTCCGGTACGTCTCGGTCGGGAGCGTGTCCGCTGCGGCGACGTCGCCGCTGTCCGGCCGCACGCCCGCGTCCGCCGCAAGCACGTCGGGATGATCGCTGTTGAACGGCTTCTGGATGGAGCGACCCGAGGGCGTGTACCAGCGCCCCGTCGTCAGCTTCAGCATGTTGCCGCCGGAGAGCCGGAAGAGCGTCTGGACCGACCCCTTGCCGTACGACGTCTCGCCGATCACGAGCGCCCGGTCGTGGTCCTGCAGCGCCCCCGAGAAGATCTCGGCGGCCGAGGCCGTGAAGGGGCCGACCAGCACGACGATGGGCAGGTCCCCGTACTTCTGCGGCGAGGAGGCCGAGAACGTCTGGTTCATGTTCGACATGCGCCCCTTCGTCTCCACCACCGGCGCGCCCTTGTCCAGGAAGAGATCGGACACCGAGACGCCCTGCTCCAGCAGCCCGCCGGGGTTTCGGCGCAGGTCCACGATCAGACCCTTCATCCCCTGGCTCTTCAGCTTCGCGATCGCCTCCTCCAGCTCGTCCGTGGAGGACTGCGCGAACACCGTCATCTCCGTGTAGCCGATCCCCGGCGCCACCATGTATGCAGTGGGCACCGACTTCACGTGGATCTCGCGGCGCACGATCGTGAACGGGATGGGCGAGTCCACGCCCACCCGGGCGACGCGGATGTTCGCCGGCTCACCGGGCTTGCCCCGAAGCGCCGCCACGGCGTCGTCCGTCGACCACCCCTGCGTCGACTTTCCCTCCACCTCGATGATGCGATCCCCGGCCCGCAGCCCCGCCTTCTCCGCCGGCGTGCCCGGGAGCGGCGAGATGACGGTCAGCCAGCCGTCGCGGACGTCGATCTGGATGCCGAGACCCCCGTACTCGCCCTCGGTCTGGACGCGCAGGGACTCGTACTCGTCGGGCGTGAGGAAGGCGGTGTGCGGATCGCCGAGCTGGTCCAGCATTCCGCGAATGGCCTTCCTGTACAGGTCCTGCTGGGGCTCCGCCTCGACGAAGTCGTCCGAGACGTGCTCCAGGACCTCCTGGAAGAGCCGGGACTGCATGTACACGTTCTGCTCCGGCTTCGCTCCCCGCTGGAGGAGCCAGCCGCCGGTGCCGAGGCCGACGACGCCGACGATGAGCGGAACCAGAACCGTGCGTGTGAGCTTCATGCTCGTCCTCCCGGTGACCGCGCTCCCCGGAGAGGGAGCGCCTGCTTCAAGACCCCGGACCCGAGGAAAAGGTTTCCGGAAAACGCCGGGCGAGCACCGCCAGCACCGCTTCGTGCACTACCTCGGGAACGCCCCCGGCCTCCACGCGCTCGACGTTGCCCTCCGAGGAGGCGAGCAAGCGGTATGCCTCGGCCACGCGCTCGTGGAAGGCGTCACCCGCCCGCTCGATCCGATCCGGGCGCTCTCCCGCCCGCGTCCGCCGCGCATCCGCCTCCGCACGCGCCACGTCCAGCACCAGCACGAGATCGGGCGTGAGTCCACCCGTGGCGAACGCGTTGAGCCGGCGCACTTCCTCCAGCGGAAGCCCGCGCCCGTAGGCCTGGTACGCCAGCGTGGAAAGGTCGAACCGGTCCGCGACGACGATGCGTCCCGCATCCAGCGCCGGACGCACCCGCCGGTCCACGAGCGCCGCCCGCGCCGCGAGCATCAGGAGAAGCTCGCTTCGCGCCGGCACGTCCTCGCTCTCGAGCAGCACGCGCCGGATTTCCTCCGCCAGCGGCAGCCCGCCCGGCTCCCGCACGTGCTCACAGGCCACGCCCCGCTCCTCCAGCCAGTGGACGAGCAGGCGCGCCTGCGTGGTCTTCCCGCAGCCTTCGATGCCCTCGAGGACGAGAAACATGGTAGTGGCTAGAACGAGATCGCGCCCCCCGCTAGCGTGTCCGCCGGCGCTTTGCGCCGGCGCTACTCGTAGTAGTCCAGGCCGAGGTGCGTGATCTGCGACTCGCCCATGAGGTGCCGGAGCGTGTTCTTCAGCTTTATGTGCTGGATGAACAGATCGTGCTCCGGGTACAGCTCCGGCGCCGTCATCGGGCTCTTGAAGTAGAACGACAGCCACTCCTGCACGCCGCTCATCCCCGAGCGCTGCGCCAGGTCCATGAACAGCGCGAGGTCCAGCACGATGGGCGCCGCCAGGATCGAGTCCCGGCACAGGAAGTCGATCTTGATCTGCATGGGGTAGCCCATCCATCCGAAGATGTCGAGGTTGTCCCAGCCTTCCTTGTTGTCGCCCCGGGGGGGATAGTAGTTGATCCGCACCTTGTGGTAGACGTCCCCGTACAGCTCCGGGTAGAGCTTCGGCTGGAGGATGAAGTCCAGCACCCCGAGCTTCGACTCCTCTTTCGTCTTGAAGGACGCAGGATCGTCCAGCACCTCGCCGTCCCGATTGCCCAGGATGTTCGTGCTGAACCACCCGTTCAGGCCCAGCATGCGCGCCTTCAGGCCCGGCGACAGGATCGTCTTCATCATCGTCTGGCCCGTCTTGAAGTCCTTGCCGGCGATGGGCACGCCCTTCTGGCGGGCGAGCTCACGGATGGCCGGGACGTCCACGGTCAGGTTGGGCGCGCCGTTGGCGAACGGCACGCCCTCCTGCAGCGCGGCCCAGGCGTACACCATGGACGGGGCGATGGCGTGGGCGTTCTCCTCCATCGCCTTCTCGAAGCTCTCCAGCGTCTCGTGCTCCGGGCCCGCCTTGAGGAAGATCTCCGTCGACCCGCACCACACGACGACGAGCCGCTCACAGCCGTTCTCGTCCTTGAACCGGCGGATGTCCTCCCGCAGCTGCTCGCCGAGCTCCCGCTTGTTCGCGCCCTTCTTGACGTTGTCCCCGTGGATGCGCGTCACGTACTCCGGATCGAAGACTGCCGGCATGGGCACGATGCCCTCCAGCAAGTCCTTCAGCGGCTCCACGTCGTGCACCTCCAGCACGCGCGCCTTGAGGGCGCTTACGTACGCGTCGTCAGGGATCGGGTCCCACGCCCCGAAGACGAGCTGATCCAGATTCGCCAGCGGAACGAAGTCCTTGATCTTCGGCTGCCGGTCCTCCGTCCGCTTGCCCAGCCGGATGTGGCTCATCTGCGTCAGCGAGCCGATGGGCTTCGCCCGACCCTTCCGGATCGCCTCGACCCCGGCGATGAAGGTGGTGGCGACGGCGCCCAGTCCGACGAGAAGAACTCCAAGCCGGCCTTCGGCCGGCGAGATCTCACGGGGTGGTGTCACTGCGTTCCTCGCTCGTTGTCGACGCCGGTCGGGGCCCCACCTCGAGGGGCACACCCGCAGCGTGTTGATAGACCCATACGATCCGCTGGAAGGCCGTGAAGGTCGTGAGGACCGCCAGCACGACGATCGCTCCCTTCAGCACCAGGCCGTGCCAGCTCTCACCGAAGAAGAGCGCGCTCGCGCCCAGGAGCACGACCCGCTCGGCACGGGGCATCAGCCCCACGCGACAGTCGAGCCCGAGGGTCTCCGCGCGGGCCCGAGTATAGCTCACCATCAGGGACCCCGCCATGGCGATCATGATCAGATAGATCATGCCCACGTCCCCGAGCTCGACCCTGTAATCGTTGTAGAGGGAAAGCAGGCCCAGATAGACGGCGATCTCGCTCAGCCGGTCCAGCGTCGAGTCGTAGAACGCGCCGAACTTGCTGCCCAGCCCGCCCAGCCGCGCCACCCGTCCGTCCAGGATGTCGAACAGACCGCCCAGCAGCATCAGGAAGCCTGCCGTACGGACGTGATGCTCGTGGAACGCGGCAGCGCCGCTCAGCGTCACGAGCACGCCGACCGTCGTGAGCAGGTTCGGATGTACGCGATGACGCACCAGCCCATCCGTCATGGGCCGGAGCGTGCGGTACGCCCATCCCCGGAGCGATTCCAGCGAGATCAAGTGTGCCGGCTCAGGACAGGATGATCCTGGACTGGGAACCCGACTGCATGCCCTTCGAGATCTCCTCGTTCACCCGGGCGAGCAGCTTGTCGAAGTTGCTCTGCGCGGCCACGAGGGTCTGGTAGACGCTGCTCGACTGGAGCTTCGACGCCAGTTCTTCGTACGCGTCCTGCTCGTCCTCGGTGGGCGCCTGGCCTTGCTGGAGCTTGCGGGCGATCTGCCCGTCCAGCTCCCCCAGCCGGTTCAGCAGCTCCACGGTCTCCCGGTCGTCGTTCACCCGTTCCCGGGCCCGCTTCAGCGCGCTGTACTCGTCCGTCTGGCCCAGCGAGCGCCCGAGGTCGGTCGCCTTTTCCTGAATCCGCTCGTTCATGTCTCCATCCGTTCCGTATCGTTCCGCAGGCTCGCCAGCACGATGCGATCGTGGCCGGCGAGGTCACGGGCGACGCGGGGCTCGTCGTAGTGGCCGGCGGCGCGGACCGCGTCCGCCACGCCCGCCGCCTGCCCCGCTCCGATCTCCAGGGCGAGCAGGCCCTCGCCCTTCAGCACGCCCGGCGCGCCCGCGACGAGCGCGTCGAGCACATCCCGTCCGCCGGCCCCCCCGAACAGTGCGGCCGCCGGCTCCCATTCCGCCACCTCCGGCTGCAGCCCCTGCCGCTCGGCCTCCGCCACGTACGGCGGGTTGGACACGACCACGTCGAACCGCTCCCCCGCCGCGACGGGCCCGAAGAGGGAGCCGTGGCGCAACTCCACACGACCATCGAAGCCGAGGCGCTCCGCGTTCTCCGCCGCCAGCGCCAGGGCCTCGGTCGAGACGTCCGTCGCGACCACGCGGTCGAACGGCCCTTCCGCGACCAGCGACAGCGCGATCGCCCCCGTCCCGGTCCCGACGTCCAGCGCCGACAGCGGGCCCTCCCGCCTTCCGGCCCACGCCAGCACCTCCCCCACCAGCACCTCCGTCTCCGGGCGCGGGATCAGCGCGCGCGCGTCCGTGCGCAGCGTCAGCTCCCGGAAGTCCGTCTCCCCCAGGATGTACTGCAGCGGCTCGTGCCGCAGTCGGCGACGCAGGGCGTCACGGTACGTCGCGACTTCGTCGTCCGTCAGCGGACGCTCGTACTGAAGGTACAGGTCGAGGCGACGCAGACCCAGAACGCCGGCCAGCAGCAGCTCCGACTCGAGCCGCGCGTTCTCGAATCCGTCACGGTCCAGACGCTCGGCGGCGAGGCGGGCCAGCTGCAGGGGCGTGTGCATCCGCGGCACTCAGGCCAGAGCCGCGCTCTCCAGCCGCTCCGTCTCCCGCGCCTCCCGGAGCGCCTCCACCAGCTCCTGGAGATCGCCGTCCAGCACGTCCGAGAGTCGGTATAGTGTAAGGTTGATGCGGTGGTCCGTCACGCGGCCCTGCGGAAAGTTGTACGTCCGGATCTTCGCCGAGCGGTCGCCCGTCCCGACCTGCGTCTTCCGCTCCCGCGCCCGCGCCGACTCCTGCTCCGCGATCTTCGCGTCGAGCAGTCGACTGCGGAGCACCTTCAGCGCCTTCGCCTTGTTCTTGTGCTGCGACTTCTCGTCCTGGCAACTCACCACCAGACCCGTCGGAATGTGCGTGATCCGCACCGCAGAGTCCGTGGTGTTCACCGACTGTCCCCCCGGGCCCGAGCTCCGGAAGACGTCCACCCGGATGTCCTCGTCCCGGATCGCCACGTCCACGTCCTCCGCCTCGGGCAGCACCGCCACCGTTGCCGCCGACGTGTGGATCCGCCCCTGGCTCTCCGTCTCCGGCACGCGCTGCACACGGTGCACGCCCGACTCGTGGCGCAGGTCCCCGAAGGCGTTCCGACCCCGCACCGTGAAGATGACCTCACGGTACCCCCCGGCCTCCCCCTCCGACGCGTTCATCAGCTCCACGGACCAGCCCCGCTTCTCCGCGTAGCGCGTGTACATCCGGAAGAGGTCGCCGGCGAACAGCCCCGCCTCGGCGCCGCCCGTACCGGCCCGGATCTCCACGACCGACGCCCGGTCCGCCAGCGGGTCCTTCGGGATCAGGCGACGTCGCAGCTCGTCCGACAGTCGCTCGTCCTCCGTCTCCAGCGACTCGACTTCCGACTCCGCCAGCTCCGTCATCTCCGGCTCTTCGCTCGACCGCACCATCTCCCGCGCGCCCGCGAGCTGATCCCGGACCCGCAGCAGGCGCTGCGCGACCTCGGCCGCCGGAGTCAGATCCGAATGCTCCTGCGCCACCGCACGCAGCTTCGCAGGGTCCCCGATCACCGCCGGGTCCGCCAGCCGCGACGTCAGCTCCTCGTAGTGCCGGAGCACCTCGCTGATCCGTTCCTCGTCCATCTCGTCCTCGAAAAGCAAAAGAGCCGGGTCTCTCGGCCCGGCTCTCGCGTATCAGGACTCTTCGCCGGCGGGTTTCTCGGCGTCGGGCTCCGGTTCCGCGCCCTCGGCCACCTCCGAGCCCCGGCCCCACTTCTGCCGGAACCGCTCCACTCGACCGGCCGTGTCCACGATCCGCTGCTTCCCCGTGAAGAACGGATGGCACACCGAGCAGATTTCGACGTGGATGTCTTCCTTCACGCTCCGCGTCGTGAACGAATTCCCGCACGCGCAGTGGACCGTCGCCGCCGTGTAGTCCGGATGGATCCCCTGCTTCATCGTCTCGACCTCGTCTGAAAACTGAAAAGGGCCCCCAAGGGCCTTTAGCCCAAAAAAGATAGCCCCCCACCCCCCACACTTCAAGCCCACCCCGCAGTAGCCCGCCCGCAGTACCCAAGCCCGCAGTACCCCCCCGCCTCACCTCGCCCGCAGTCGCCGCCCGCAGTACCTCGCCCGCCTCACCTCGCCCGCAGTCCTCCCGCCCGTCAACTCCTAAGCCCCCGCCCCCACAACCTCCCGCCCTTCCTCCGCCGAGCGATACGCGAGAGTAATCATCTCCATCAGTCCGATCTGCTCCCTCGGCAGATCGCACTCCCGCACCCCCCGGATCACGTCGGCGAAATGGTCGAGCTGCTCGCGATAGGTGGCCGTGTAGATGTTGGAGCGGCCGGGCGCGAGCTGCGGTGTCACGTCGATGAGGCCGTGGTCGGTCTCCTTGTGGACGCTGAGGGGGAGTATCGACGCGGATCCTCGCGCCCCCAGGATCTGCAGGTACTGTCGGTCCCGGGCGGCGAGGAGCGCCCAGCTGACCTCGACCGAGAGGGACGTCCCCGTCTCGAGCTCGACGAGCAGGGCCGCCGCGTCCTCCACCTCGAGCCCTTCGGTGGAATGGGTGTGACAGACGACGCGGGTGGCCTTCGGGTAGCCGAGCAGCCACAGGCAGAGATCGACGGTCTGCACGCCGAGGTCCATGAGCGCGCCGCCGCCGGCGGTCGCCTTGCGGTGACGCCACGTCGGGCGGACCACGCGTACCTTCCGATTGAGCAGGCCACCCTTCACCAGGAACACGTCGCCCAGCTCGCCGCCCGACGTGAACCCTCTCAGCGCGCGGATGTCGCTTCGATAGCGGTTGTTGAAGGCGATCATCACCGAGCGGTCCGCGTCCTCCGCGGCCCGGACGACGCGCTCCGCCCCCGCGGGGGTGAGTGCCAGCGGCTTTTCCACGAGCACGTGCTTGCCGGCCTCGAGGGCCGCCACGGTCTGCTCCTCGTGGAGATAGGTTGGCGAGCAGATGATGACGCCCTGCACCTCCGGATCGCGGAAGACCTGGTCGTCGTCCTCGTACACGCGGGGGATGCCGAAGCGCTGCGCGATGGACCGCGCCTTCTGCTGCTCGGGGTCGCACACGCCGATCACGTCGACGGCGCTCATCTGGCTCAGCGTTGGCAGGTGAACGATCTGCGCGATGGCGCCCGTCCCGAGGAGGGCGACGCGGATCGTCTCCCGGTCCGCGCCGGCCGTTCCGTTCGTGTCCGTCATCTCGCTCCCCCGCTTCCCGGCGCCCCTCCACCGGCGTCCTCGCCCGTCCCCCGCGGCGGAAGCAGCAGGGCCACGCCCACGTGCAGACCGGGATAGTGGATGTCCGTCATGAGGGTGTAGCGCGCCTCGCCGAAGACGCGCAGCCGACTCAACGGCTGGTACTCGACGCCTGCGATCGCCGCCACGGACGGCGTGATGGAGTCGAGGAGATCCTCGATGAAGGTGTTGTCGATCACCGGCCCCTGGCCGTTCAGGGCATGAACGCCCACCGACGCACCCAGGTACGTGAACACGTTCGCGGGCGCGACCCAGACGTAGTCGGCGGCAACCTCGAGGCTGAGGTCGCTCCAGTCGATGGGCCCCAGTTCGTCGCCGGAGATCGGGCTCGTTCCCATCCCGGGCAGCTTGTTGAGCTGCGCCGCGAGGCGGTTCAGCTCCGAGGCCTTCATGGTCGAGCTCCAGTACGAGAGCCCGGGCATGATGCGAATCCCCGGACCCAGGTAGCCGAGGTCCAGGTGCATGCCGTACGTCGTCGTCGACTGGACCTTGCTCGGCCAGATGTAGCCCACGTCCACGCCGATGCCGCGGAACGTCAGGTTCTCGTAGTCGTAGTCCGCCAGCGTCTGCCCCTGTGCGGAACCGGCAGAGAGCGCCGAGAGCGCCACGAGCGCCAGCGCCACGACCCCGCCCCGAATGCCTGTCTTCACGCGTCCCCCGCTCATTGGATCACCACGTCGGCTCGCCCCGGCTCAGTACAGCCTGGTGACTTCCGTCCCTGAATAATACGCCTGCAGGATCTGTCGATAGCTCTGTCCCGCCTGCGCCCGACCGATGGCCCCCATCTGACACATGCCGATGCCGTGGCCCCAGCCGTGTCCGTTCACGACCAGGCGCGTCACCCGGCCGGCGGACCGCTCCTGCTGCACGTCGAAGAGCACGCTGTTCAGGATGCGATCCGCGGCGGGTCGCAGGATCCAGCGGATCGAATCTCCGTGAACCCGCCAGTCCCGCCCTCCGGCCCGGATGCGCAGCGTGCCGACCCTCCCGGACGTGGTGCGGGCCTCGACCTCGACGTCCTCGATGGGAGCGACGTCGGCCGTCGACACCCCGAAGTAGGCGGCGAGCTGCGGGGCGACGACCGTGCGCAGCAGGTCCGCCGACCATGCCTCCTGCCAGTCGAAGCGGTGGGAGATGTCGCAGTAGTAGCCCGATCCCGGCTTCGCGTCGGAGACGGAGCGGAGGTACGGCTGGGGCGGACGGTTCCATACCTGCTCGATCGCCGCCGTCCGGCCGCCGCACGTGGAGTGGTAGTATGCGAGGATCGGCGCGCCACCGTACGTCACGATCTCCCCGCGCGTCTCCCGGACCGCCCGCGCGGCCATCGGGTCCTCCCGCTCGACCCCGCCGTAGACCTGGTCCGCGACGGTGGCGTAGAAGTCGAACCCCTGCGTGGACCGGCTGCCCCAGTTGCCGAGCGCGTACGTCCGGGCGGCGACCGCCTGCGCTTTCACCGCCTCGATGGCGAGGGACGGGATCTCGGACGGCACGACGCCTAGCAGGTAGGCCTCCAGATCGAGCACGTTGACGCCCGTCACGCGTCCATCACCGGCGGAGCGGACCAGCGCCGTGCCGCGGTACTCGTGCCCGCCGATGCGCACGTTCGCCCCCTCCTCCGCCCGGACCACGACCGGACCCTCGACCGGGCCGACGGCCCCGCCCTCGTCCGACGTGCCGCGGATCCGGCCGTCCGCGTCCGCGCTGAACGTCCACGGGACGTCCGCCGCGGATCGGGCGATGGACGCTCCCCCGGCTTCGATCCGGAACGGCGACGTCGCCGAGACCGTCACCCGTGTCGTGTCCGGCGCGACGCCGACACGCACCGTCGGCTCCCGCGCCGGCAGCGCCGGGGCCGTCCGGGCCGCGGGCGTGGTCCGGGACGGCTTCGGGCCCGCCGGCGTACAGGCGCCGGCGGCGCCCAGGACGAGCGCGAGCCCGGCCAGTGCGGCCGGACCCACGGGCGTCGCGGCGAGTCGGCCGCCGGCGCGGATCACGCCCGCGCCTCTTCCATGGCCGCGCCGGCGACCTCGATCGTCCGCTCCACGTCCGCCTCCGTGTGGGAGGTGGACAGGAAGCAGGCCTCGAAGGGGGAGGGCGGCAGGAACACGCCGCGCTCGAGGCAGCCGCGGAAGAAGCGCCCGAAGAACGCGCGATCGACGGCGTCGCGGGCGTCCTCGAAGCGTCGCACCGGACCCTCCACGAAGTGGTAGCCCCACATGCCGCCGAGGGCGCCGCCGCTGAACGGCAGCCCCAGCGTCCGTGCGCGCTCCGACAGCCCCTCCACCAGCCGGCGCCCCATCCGCTCGAGGCCCTCGTGGGGCCGCAGCTCCCGCAGGGACAGGAGCTGAGCGATTCCAGCCGCCATCGCCAGCGGATTGCCCGAGAGCGTGCCCGCCTGATAGACGGGACCGTCCGGCGCGACGCGGTCCATCAGGTCGGCCCGGCCGCCGTAGGCGCCCACCGGGAGTCCACCGCCGATCACCTTGCCGAGGGTCGTGAGGTCCGGTCGAACGCCAAACCGTTCCTGGGCGCCGCCGGACGCCACGCGGAACCCCGTCATCACCTCGTCGAAGACGAGGAGAGAGCCGGCCTGCTCGGTCACGCGACGAATGCCCTCGAGGAAGCCTGGCGCCGGCTCGACGAATCCGCTGTTGCCCACGACGGGCTCGAGGATGACGCACGCCACATCCGCGCCCCGTTCCGCGAAGAAGGCCTCGACCGCGTCGAGGTCGTTGTAGGGCAGGCTGGCGGTCAGCCGGGCGAGGGCTGTCGGCACGCCCGGCGAGTCCGGCAGCCCCAGCGTCGCCACACCGCTGCCCGCCTGAACGAGGAAGCTGTCTCCATGACCGTGGTAGCAGCCGGAGAACTTCACAACCACGTCCCGCTCCGTCACGGCCCGGGCGAGGCGGATGGCGGACATGGTCGCCTCCGTCCCGCTGTTCACGAAGCGGATCCTCTCGACGGACGGGACGAGCTCGACCACCAGCTCGGCCAGCTCCACCTCCGAGACGTTCGGAGCGCCGTAGCTCGTGCCCCGGCGCACCGCATCCTCCAGCGCCCGCGTCACCGAGGGGTGCGCGTGACCGAGGATCAGTGCGCCCCAGCTCATGACGTAGTCGAGATAGGCATTCCCGTCGACGTCGAAGAGCTGCGCCGATTCCGCCCGGTCCACGAAGAAGGGATGCCCGCCCACGGCACGGAACGCCCGCACCGGGGAATTGACGCCGCCTGGGATCAGACGCGTCGCCCGTTCGAAGAGTCGCGCGCTGCGCGCGCCGGCGCTCTTGCTCACGTCCGTTCCGCCTCCACCACCGTTCCCTCCAGACCGTCCTCCGTCGCGTCCATTATGCGCACCGGAACGAGCTCCCCCGGCCGCAGCCCGCCCGCACCCTCGAGACGCACGGTCCCGTCGACCTCCGGCGCCTGGCCGGCCGTCCGGCCGAGGGCCTCGTCGCCTCGCTCGCCTTTCGTCCATGCGTCCACGAGCACCGTCGTCTGGCGACCGATCCATGCCTCGTTCCGCTCCAGCGTGATCGCACGCTGAAGGTCCTGCAGCCGCTCCACACGCTCGCGGCACACCACCTCGTTGACCCGGCCCGGCAGGTCCACAGCCCGGGTCCCTTCTTCCGGCGAGTACGCGAACGCACCGACGTGATCGAAGCGGATCTCCTCCAGCAGCGCGAGCAGGCGATCGAAGTCGTCCTCCGTCTCGCCCGGGAAGCCGACGATCACCGTCGTCCGCAGGGTCAGGTCGGGGATGGCGCCTCGCAGTCGTCCGACCCGCTCGCGGATCGTCGCCGCGCGCTCGGGCCGCCGCATCCGGCGAAGCACGGCGTCGGACCCGTGCTGGATCGGCATGTCCAGGTACGGCAGGATGCGGGGCGAAGACGCGATCCGTTCCACGAGGGCGTCGCTGATGCCCGACGGATACATGTAGAAGAGGCGCAGCCAGGGTATCTCGGTCTCGTCCAGAAGCCGGTCGAGCAGCAGCGGCAGCGCCCCCGTGGCGGGCACGTCAGCGGGGGCCCGCGTACGCCCGGTCGTCCCCGGCGCGGGCACGTTTCCCGAGGGCGCCTCCGCGCCGCGACCGAAGAAGTACTCGCCCGTGTCTTCGACGATTCCCCGGCGCCAGTCGCGCCCGTACCAGGTAGTGTCCTGCGAGACCACGTTCAGCTCGACGACGCCCTGCTGCTCGAGCTCCGCGGCCTCCGCCACGAGCACGTCCATCGGTGTCGACCGGAACTTTCCCCGCATGAGCGGAATCGCGCAGAAGGCGCACGTGTGGTCACACCCCTCGCTGATCTTCAGGAACGCAGAGTGGCGGGCGTCCGTCGAGAGCGCCCGCAGCGGACGCTCCATGACCGGCACCTCGCGCCCTGCAAGGAGTCCGCGCTCCCGCAGCTCCGGTACGAGGCGGCCGATCTCGGTGAGCCCCAGGAAGAGGTCCACCTCCGGCATCTCGGCCGTCAGCTCGGCCTTGTAGCGCTGCACGAGGCAGCCCATGGCGACGACGGCCTTCACCCTCCCCTCCGCCTTCAGCCGGCCCGCGTCGAGCACCGCCTCCACCGACTCCTCCTTCGCCATGTCGATGAAGCCGCACGTGTTGATCACGACGACGTCGGCGCCCGCAGGGTCACGCACCAGCTCCGCGCCCGCACCCAGCAGGCCCGCCATGACGCGCTCGCTGTCCACCGTGTTCTTGTCGCAGCCGAGGGTCACGACCGCGATGCGCGCAACCCCGCCCACGGCCGACCGTCGGCCGGGCAGCGGAGCCGCGCCCTCCGACGGGGAGGCCGGGAGCACGGGCAGCGGGATGCTTCGTCCGATGCGTGTCGCCGTCATGGAGATCCGATCGCCTGCGGTCGCGACGGCGGAAGCGCCTGCCCGCGACGGGGTTGGAAAGTCCGTGAATATACCCGGCCCGACGGGCACGTTCAACGCTCCGGGAGCGTCGTCAGCCGCGATCGACGATCGACGCGCCGGCCGGGGGCTGGAAGCGGAACAGCGAGTCGGGAAGCTGCGGGTTCACCCGCAGGTCAGAAAGCCGGAAATGGCGCGTCACGCCGTTCTCCTCCTCCACGTCGAAGCGCCGCACCAGGTGATCGCCCGTGTCTATCCAGACCCGAAGCCGTGCGTAGGGGGCCGCCTCCCTCGGCGTCAGCTCGACCTCTGCGGCCGTCCGCCCGGCCACCGTGTCCGTCCCCACCTTTCGCGCGTCGAAACGGCGGTCGGGGTCGTTCAGGAACTGGGCCTGAAGGTCCATCCCATTGGCGCCCACCGCGCCCCGGCTCCGGATCACCTGCCCGGAATCGACGCTGGGATAGTAGACCCAGAGCGTCTTCCCGTCGCTCACGACCACGTCCCCGCTGGGGTCCGAGAAGCGCATGAGAAAGCGGTCCGGCCTGCGCTGGTACAGCGTTCCCCGGCTGGTCGTGTTCGTTCGCAGCAGCGGATTCTCCACCTGCTGTACGAAATCCGCCTGCAGTGACGTGACCTTCTCGTAAGCCGCCGACGCCCGCCGGAGGAGCGCGGCCCCGTCCTCCGCCCCGGCCTCGGGTGCGCCGGCCGCACCGCTGTTCGACTGCGCGGGCGGACGCGCCGGAACTGCCGCGCCTCCGCTCCCGGACGCTGCGGGGGAGCCCTCCTGCCCGGCCGATCCCCCGCTGCCGCTTCGGGCGTCGGCCCCGGTGTCCGCGCGCTCCGCCGGCCCGCCCGTCGAATCGGTGACGCGTTGACCGTCCGTGGGGAAGTCCCGCGCGGGGACCAGGTTGTCCGTCACACGCTCCCCGCCGCGCGCCTCCCCCGCCGGCGGGGCCCCGTCCGGCCGGGCCGTGAAAAGGCCGCGGGCGCCCAGCACGATGAGAGCTGCGACGCCCGCGAGTCCGAGACCGATCAGTATCTTTCGCATGCCACCGTCCGCACGGGTCCGTTCGACCGCGTGCTACACACGCCCCCGGCCGACGTTCCCGGAAGCGTCGCCCCGCGTCAGGACAAATCCTCGCCGCAGATCGCGTCCAGCGACTCCAGGCCGACGAGGACCTCCCTCGGCCGCGAGCCGTCTGGCGGCCCCAGCACGCCCGCGTGATGGAGCTGGTCGATGATCCGCGCCGCGCGCCCGTAACCGATACGGAGCCGCCGCTGCAGGAGCGACGTCGAGCCCTGCTGACCCGTGATGCACACCTCCGCCGCCTGCCGGAACAGCTCGTCCCGGTCCTCCAGCACCTCATCCACGATGTTCTCCTGCTCCTCGGCCTCCCGCCGCCGCACCAGCTCCAGGATGTCCTCCTCGCCCGAAGGGACGTCCTCCGCCCGATCCGCGTACCAGCGCATCAGCTTCTCCGTGTCCTCGGTGCTGATGAACGCTCCCTGGATGCGGACGGGGTCCGACGTGCCGGGCGGCAGGAAGAGCATGTCGCCGTTGCCGAGAAGGGCGTCCGCACCGTTCTGGTCCAGGATCGTGCGGGAGTCCACCTTCGAGCTGACCCGGAAGCCGATCCGGCACGGGAAGTTGGCCTTGATGAGGCCCGTGATGACGTTCACGCTCGGGCGCTGCGTGGCGACGATCAGATGGATGCCGATCGCCCGGGCCTTCTGCGCCAGCTGCGCGAGGGGGCGCTCGATCTCGGACTGCACCGCCATCATCAGGTCCGCGAGCTCGTCCACCACCACCACGATGTAGGGCAGCGAGCCGTCCTCGTAGGGGCGCTCCACCGTGGCTCCGAAGTCGTCCTCCCACGGCGCCCGCTTCAGCTCACGTCCCTCGGCGACGTGGCGGTTGAACTCGCCCAGGGAGCGGCAGCCGTTCACGGACAGCAGCGTGTAGCGGCGCTCCATCTCCAGCACGGCCCACTTCAGCACGACGGCCGCGTCCCTCGGGTCCGTCACCACGGGATGGCGGAGGTGCGGCAGCCGGGAATACATGCTCAGCTCGACCATCTTCGGGTCGATCATGAGCAGCCGGAGGTCCCGGGGCGGGTGCCGGTAGACGAGACTCGTCACGATGGTGTTGATGCACACCGACTTGCCCGAGCCCGTCGCGCCGGCGATGAGCAGGTGGGGCATGCGGGCGAGGTCGGCCACGTACGGATGGCCCGTCAGGTCCTTGCCCAGCGCCAGGGGCAGGTGCGCCCGCGTACGCCGGAACGCCGGCGCCTCCAGGATCTCGCGCAGGTGCACGACCTCCGGAACCGGGTTCGGAACTTCCACGCCCACCGCGCCCTTGCCCGGGATCGGCGCCACGATGCGCACGCTGGGCGCCTTCAGTGCAAGCGCGAGGTCCGCGTCCAGGTTGGCGATCTTGTTGACCTTGACGCCCGGTGCCGGAATCACCTCGTACTGCGTTACCACCGGCCCCGTGGTGCGCCCTCCGAGCTCACCCTCGACCCGGAACGTGCGGAGCTTCTCGATGAGCACGTTTCCCATGCGGTCCAGCTCGTCGTTCGCCAGGGCCCCGTCCCGGGACGGGGCCTCCGAAAGAAGCTCCATCGGCGGACGGTCCTCCGAATCCGGCCGTCCGGTGTCTTCCAGCCCCTCGAGCTCCGTCTTCGGCTTCCGCCTGCGCTGCACGAGCCGGGCGACGCCGGTCATCGCGGTCTCCGGCTCGGGCTCCGGCTCCGGCTCCACCGGCGCCGCTCCCGGAAGCGTCGGCGGCTCCGACGATGCCGCCGCCTCCGCCACCCGCGTCGCTCGTGCTTCGCGGCGCGCGAGGAACGCCTGCAGAGCTCGCTGCATGATGCCGCGACCGCCGTCCGTCGCAGCCCGCGCCGGGTTCCACCCCAGCGTCGCCACGGAAAGGGCCACAGTCAGGAACGCCAGCAGCAGCAGCGCGCCGAACCACCCGAACGCGGCAGCCAGGAGTGCGCCGGCGACGCCGCCGAGCCAGCCCGCGGCGTCCAGCGCCGTCCCGGACGCCGTGAGGGTAGTGGCCCCGCGCGCCTCGGGAGAGAGCACCATGGCAGTCGTCGGGAGCAGGAAGACGAGGCCGCCGAGGAGCACCGCCACGCGGATGGCGCGGGACCGCTCCAGCCAGCCGAACGCACCGACGCCGGCAACGCACGGAATGAGGGCGAGAACGGGGGCGCCGAGGCCCAGCCCCGCGTACAGCATGCCGCCGATCCAGGCGCCCACGGGGCCGAGCAGGTTCCGGGACGCGGACAGGTGGTCCGCCAGCGGCCCGAGAAGGGCGGCCGGAACGAGGCTCAGCAGCAGGAACGTGCCCAGCGCCAGGAGGCCCAGGCCGCCCAGCTCTCTGCGCTGCTCGGGTGATACCATGCGGTGCATCCGGGAAAGGGTACGGCTAGCCCTCGGCGCTGCGCGGCGCCGAGATCTGCCGGTCGCGCAGCTCGGGCACGATTCGGAGCCGGTCCACGGTCGCGCAGAAGGCGACGTCGCTCTCGAATCCGAGCGCCAGCAGGGCCTTTCCGCCGGCGCTCGCCTTCAGCACCGGCAGAGGCGAAGCGCGATACGGCTTCGCCAGGGCGGAGGCCGCCGTGCCGGCGTCGTTCATCGCGAAGGCTCCCACCCGGTCCCGCAGCGCCAGAACGAGGGCGCCGGCGCACACGGCGTCTTCAAGCGCGAAGAAACCGTCCCGGCCCGCGCACACGACGACGCCGTCGCCCTCCTCCTCCGCCATGGCGTCCGCCACCGCCGACAGGTTCAGGAACGAGCCCAACAGCACACGTCGCGCGCCAGAGACGGAGATCAGCGCCTCGGTCCCGTTCGTCGTGGTCATCGCGATCAGCTTGCCCGCGACCCGGTCGCGCGTGTACTCCAGGGGCGAATTGCCGAGATCGAACCCGTCGATCCGGACTCCCTTGCGCTCGCCCCCCAGAAGCGTCTCCTGCCGGCCCACGCGCTGCGCGAGGGACGTCGCCTCCTCCGGCGTCGCCGCCGGACACACGACCCGGGCGCCGTTCGAGAGCGCCTCGAGAATCGTGCTCGTCGCCCGCAGGACGTCGATGATGACGACCAGCCGGCCGCTGATGCCGGCCGCCGGCAGCTCGGCCGGCGTGAAGCAGAGATCGAGCGTCACGATGCCGCCGTCGCCTCCACCCGCTGCTCCGCCATCCGCCGCTCGAGATACTTCGTGTCGAAGTCCCCGTTCACGAAGTTCTCGTCGTACATGAGCTCCAGCAGGAACGGGATCGTCGTATGGATGCCCTCCACCACGAAGCACTCCAGCGCGAATCGCATCCGCGCCAGCGCCTCCGTCCGGTCCTGCCCGTGTACGATGAGCTTCCCGATGAGGGAGTCGTAGTTCGGGGGCACCCGGTATCCGGCGTAGGCGTGCGTGTCGACCCGTACGCCCGGCCCGCCGGGCGGGTGGAAGCTGGTGATCGTGCCCGGGCTCGGCGCGAACTTGCGCGCCGGGTCCTCGGCGTTGATGCGGCACTCGATCGCGTGTCCGCGCAGGCTGAAGACGCCGTTGTCCGGCACCGAGATCCGCTCCCCGTCGGCGATCCGGATCTGCTCCTTCACGAGGTCGACACCCGTCACCATCTCGGTCACCGGGTGCTCCACCTGGATGCGCGTGTTCATCTCCATGAAGTAGAACGAGCCGTCCTCATCCAGCAGGAATTCCATCGTGCCTGCGGAGTAGTACCCGATGTGGCTCGCCCCCTTGACCGCCGCCTCGCCCATGGCGGCCCGGATCTCCGGCGTCATCGCGGGCGAGGGCGACTCCTCGATCAGCTTCTGGTGGCGCCGCTGGATCGAGCAGTCCCGCTCCCCCAGATGGATCACCCGCCCGTGACGGTCGCCCAGCAGCTGGAACTCGATGTGGCGCGGGCGGCGCAGGTACTTCTCCATGTACACCGTCGGATCCCCGAAGGCCGCGCCTGCCTCCTGCTGCGCCGCCTGGAACTGACGCTCGAACTGGCCCGGATCATCGACGACCCGCATGCCCTTGCCGCCGCCGCCCGCCGCGGCCTTGATCAGCACCGGAAAGCCGATGCTCTCCGCCACCTCCCTCGCAGATTCGACGTCCTCCAGCGTACCCGGGCTGCCCGGAACCGTCGGCACGCCGACCTCGGCCATCGTCTTGCGCGCGACGGCCTTGTCTCCCATCAGCCGGATCTGCCGCGCGCTCGGCCCGATGAAGATCAGCTCCGCGTGTTCGCAGATTTCCGCGAACTCCGCGTTCTCGGCGAGGAACCCGTACCCCGGATGGATCGCCTCGGCGCCCGTGATCTCCGCCGCCGCCATCAGGCGCGGGATGTTGAGGTAGCTCTCCCGTGCCGGCGGCGGCCCGATGCAGATGTCCTCGTCTGCGAACCGAACGTGAAGCGACTCCCGGTCCGCCTCGCTGTAGACCGCTACCGTGCGGATGCCCAGCTCCCGGCACGCTCGGATGACCCGGAGCGCGATCTCGCCCCGGTTCGCAACCAGTACCTTTCGAAACATGCCGCGCCGCTACCGGCCGCCGGACGGCTCGATCCGGAAGAGCACCTGCCCGTACTCCACCGGCTCGGAATTCTCCACCAGCACCTCTCGCACCACCCCTTCGACCTCGCTCTCCATCTCGTTCATCAGCTTCATCGCTTCGAGGATGCAGAGCGTCTGGCCCTTCGTCACCGTCGACCCGACCTCCACGTACGGCGGCGCTTCCGGCGCCGGTGCCCGGTAGAACGTCCCGACCATCGGAGACGTCACGTCCACGAGCCGGGACTTCGATTCCGAGTCCGCCTCCTGCGGCGCACGTCCCGAGTCCTCCTCGCCCGTCCCCGAGGCGGACGCGCCTCCACCCCCCGCCGCTGGCGCCGCAGCCTGCGGTGCTGCCGGTGGGCCCGCGGCCGGCGCATACGTCACCGCCGGCCCCACCGCTCCGCTCTGCGCCGGAGGCGGCGTCTTCGAGACCCGGATCTTCGTGCCCGCACGCGTGATCTCCAGCGAGTCGATTCCGCTTTCGTCGACCGCCGAGATCAGACCCCGCACGAAATCGAGATCGATGAGCGGCCGACCCGTTCCATGACGCGCGTTTCCGGACGCGGACGCCTCGCCCGACGATCGCCGCCGGGCCGACGCCTCCGCATCGCTCCGCTTTCCACGCGTGCTTGCCATTGCCTTCCCCTTTATGTCTCGCCCATGTCGCTCGGCCCCGACGCCCGCCCTCGCAGATACCCGACGAGACCGCGCAGTCCGAGCCCGTAACTCTCCGGTCCGAAGCCCGTCACCACTCCGATGGCGACGTCCGCCAGCAACGACTGGTGCCGGAACCGCTCTCTCCCATGAACGTTCGTGAGGTGCACCTCGACGAACGGGCGCCCCACGCCCAGCAGCGCGTCGCGCAGCGCGACGCTCGTGTGCGTGTAGGCGCCCGCGTTCACGACGAAGCCCTCCACCGAAGGTCCGTCCCGCTGAATGCGGTCGACGAGCGCTCCCTCACCGTTTGCCTGGAAGCTGTCGACGCTCACCCCGAGCTCCGAGGCCAGGGTATGGAGACCCGCGTCGATGCTCTCCAGCGTCGCCTGGCCGTACACCTCCGGCTCTCGTGCGCCGAGCAGGTTCAGGTTCGGCCCGTGGATGACCGAGATCCTCAATGCTTCAGGCTCTGGAGCCACGCCCGGAACATCTCCAGGTCGTCCTCGTCGTCGGGACCCACCGCCGCCCCCGATGCCGCGTCCTCGTCCCTCGACTTCAGGTCCGCCGCCCCGGCATGGACGGCCTCGTCATCCTCCGCCTCCGCGTCCTCCGCCTCCCCCGCCTCGGCGTCCTCCCCCTCTGCGGGCTCCGCGCCTGCCCCTTCGTCATTCCATTCCAGCAGGCCCGACAGGTAGTCGGCGATGGAACCCGCACGGCCGGCGCCCGGGTCTTCCTCCTCTTCTGCACCTTCTCCCCAACCGTACGGCCCTTCGTCCTCCCATGCCCCACCGCCGCCCGTCCAGGCCGACTCGACCGTCTCCACCTCCACCGTCTCCATCTCGAAGACTTCGACGTCGTACACGTCGGGGTCGTATCCCCCGTCCTCCCACGGAGCCGGCGAGAACTCCGCCTGCGCGGCCTCCTCCGCGGCTTCCGCTTCCGCCTCCGCTTCGGCCAGACGCGTCCGAAGTCGCTCGTCGTCCGGGCTCTGTCCCAGGAGTTCCCGGTACACGTCCGCGGCCCGCCGGTACAGGCCCTGTCGCAGGTAGAGATCGGCGATCGTCTCCGTCACCACCTCCCCCGTCTCCCCGGGCTCCGCCTCCTCGGTCTCGGCGGCCCCGGACTCGAACGGGAATGGCTCGTCTGCCGAGCCGTTCTCCTGCTCCTCGGCCCCGGCCGCCGCCGGGAAACCGAAGCGTTCCTCGAAGCTCTCGTATACCGTCGACTCGTAGTAGCCCGTCTGCTCGGGGAAGATCGCCTCGCCGGTGTCCTCCTCCATGACGCGGCCGGCGTCGTCCGCCACGAAGCCCTCCGACGAGAATTCGGGCGACGCGTACTCCGCCGGCGGCTCGCGCTCCCCTGCCGTGGACGTTTCGGCCGCTCCGGGTTCCGGCTCGCCGAACGCCTCGTCGAAGCTCTCGGTCCCGGCGCCTCCCCCAGCCATCTCCTCGAATTCGTCCGGCCCGGCTTCGGTGTCCACGTCCGCCCAGGGGTCGGGCTCCGGCTCCTGCCACGCGGCCGGCGCCGGTGGCGCCTCCTCCTCCACCCACACGTCGGGCTCCTCCGGCTCGACCCCGCCAGGGTGACGGGCGACGTAGTCCGCCGCGTCGTCCGCGGCCGGATCCAGCACGAGGAGCTCGCTGTAGTAGGAGACGGCCTCGGCCGGCCGGCCCAGGTCCCGCGACAGATCGCCGAGGGTCCGGAGCGCGACCATGTTGTACGGGTCGAGCTCGATCACGCGGCGGAAGGCCTCGACCGCGCCCTCCGCGTCCCCTTCGTCCGCCCGGACGCGGCCCAGCACGACGTGGGCGCTGGAATATTCGGGATGTTTTAGGAGTCCGCTCTCCAGGACCTGGTGGGCGCGATCCAGGTCGCCCGCACGCCGGTACGCCTCCGCCAGGTGCGTGAATACGCGCCCCTCGGGGTTCTCCGCGTAGAGCGACTCGAGCCTTTCGATTTCCTCGCGGTGGGATCCGGCCATCAGCCCAGCTCCACGGAGATTGGCGGCATGCTACGAGATCCGATCGTGGGTGAGGGAGGGAAGATAGACGCGCGTGCGGCGGCATGTCAACGCGGCGGCGGGCGCCTGGCGGCCCCGATGGTCCGCGCGCGAGCGCGCGTGGCGCGCTCGCTTGAATGCGGCCGTCGCTTGCCTTACGTTTCAGGGTTTCGGGCCCCGTGCGCCGCCTCACCGGCGACGGGGTCGCGAGGGGTCCACGCCGGAGTCGAAGGAGTAGTCGGCGTATGATGCGACAGATGCGGGAAAACACGAAGTGGATCATGCTGGTGACGGCGTTCGCGTTCGTCGGCCTCATGATCTTCCAGTGGGGGATGGACGCCAGCGGCCGGAGCAGCTCCCAGATTGCGGGGGGCGAGCTCGGCACCGTGAACGGTGAGCCGGTCACCTACGAGGAGTACAACAACGTCTATCGAAGCCTCCTGGAACGGCAGCAGGCGCAGCAGCAGGAGGCGCTTACCGCTTCGCAGACGCGCCAGCTCGAGGACGCCGCGTGGAACCAGGTAGTATCCGACAAGATCCTCCGGCAGGAGCTGCAGCGCCGGGGCATCAAGGTCTCGCAGGACGAGATCAAGCAGGCCGCCCGGTACTCCCCGCCGCCGGAGTTCTACAGCAACGAGATGTTCCAGACGAACGGCCAGTTCGACCTGGACAAGTACCACCGATTCCTCGCCTCGCCGGCCGCCGACGACCGGCTTCTCATGCAGCTCGAGGCGTACTATCGGGACGCCATTCCGCGCAGCAAGCTGTTTCGGCAGGTCTCCTCCGGGATCTATCTGACCGACGGGCAGTTGTGGCGGATGTACAGGGACCGCAACGAGAAGGCGAGCGTCGAGTACGTCTCGATCGACCCGGGCGCCGTGATTCCCGATGCCGCCGTGACCGTTACGGACGCGGAGGTCCGGAAGTACTACGATGAGCACCAGAAGGAGCTGGAGAGGCCGGAGCGGGCGAGGGTCGAGGTCACGACGCTCGACAAGACGCCGACCTCCGCGGACACCGCCGCGGTCCTGAAACACGCCGAGGAGCTTCGCCAGCAGATCATCGGCGGCGCAGACTTCGCCGACATCGCGAAGCGCGAGTCCGCCGATCAGGGCTCGGCCGAACAGGGCGGCGACCTGGGCACCGTCCAGCGTGGTCAGACGGTCCCGCCCTTCGACAGCGCGCTCTTCTCGCTGCCGATCGGTCAGGTCAGTCAGCCGGTCCGCACGACCTACGGCTACCACATCATCCAGGTCCAGAGCCGGACCGACAGCACCGCCACCGCGCGCCACATCCTGCTCCCCATCAAACGACAGGAGGCGGCGGAGAACCGGCTTCTGGCCCGGGCCGACTCCCTGGAGGCGCTCGGTGAGTCGGAGGGGCTCGAGGCGGCCGCGAAGGACATGGGCCTGACCGTGCGTGAGCTGCAGCTCTCGAAGGGCACGCCGTTCCTCCCGGTCGTCGGATCGGTCGACGAGGGCGCCGACTGGGCGTTCGGCACTGCGGGCGTCGGAGACGTCAGCCCCGTCTTCGAGAACGAGCAGGCGTTCTACATGCTCAGCATCAAGAGCATCCAGCCCGCCGGTGTGATGGCGTTCGACGACATCAAGGACGCCCTCCGCGCGAGGGTGACGGAGCAGAAGAAGCTCGCGAAGGCGGAGCAGCTCGCCCGCCAGATCGTGGACGACGTCCACGGAGGGATGAGCCTGGAGGAGGCCGCGCACAAGCAGAACCTCAGCGTCCAGCAGGCCGGCCCCTTCACCCGCACGGACTTCGTGCCCGGCCTCGGGACCGCGAACGCGGCCATCGGCACCGCGTTCGGACTGGACGTGAACCAGGTGAGCGCCCCGATCACCGTCGATGGCAAGGTGGTGATCGAGCGGGTCGTCTCGAGGCAGACCGCGGATCGAGCGGCCTTCGAGGCCCAGCGGTCGCAGATGCGTGAGCAGCTCACCTCTGCCATGGAGCAGGCGCGCCTGAGCCAGTTCCTCCAGGACCTGAAGGACAGGGCGAAGATCGTCGACAATCGGGATCAGGTACTGGTCTCCGACGCGAGCCAGCGGACGAGCTGACGTCCGGCAACGAAGCGCAGAACAAAAAGCCGCCGCCCCGGGTTTCCGGGGCGGCGGCTTTTCTTCGTTCGGCTCTGACTACCCCGTCGGCTACTCGCCCTGCCGCGTCTGCGACGCCGGCTGCTCGGCCTCCCGCTGCTCCGCATTCGCCTGCTGCTGCGGAGCCTGGTACTGCTGCTGCGGAGCCTGGTACTGCTGCTGCGGCTGAGGCGGCGGAACGGCCTGGCGCGTCTCCGGCCGCTGCACCTGCTGGTTGGGATTCGTGAGCTCCGACTGGATGTCGCTCATCGACGACTTGAATTCGCGGATCCCCTTCCCCAGGGCGCCGCCGAGCTCCGGCAGCCGCTTGGCGCCGAAGACGAGGAGCAGCACGACCAGGATCAGGATGATCTCGCCGGGTCCGAGGCTGCCGAACATGGTCCTTCTCCGGTTACGGGATCAGAGCCAGGAGCGAACGACCAGCGCGACCACGAGGACGCCGACCAGGCTCAGTGCGTTCAAGTTAACAGTGAGCGGCCCGATCACGAAGGCCACCGCAACCAGGTCGATCCCGAGCGGTCCCAGGGACGCCGATACGCTCGTCGTCAGAAAGCTCCGCGCCGGGCTCTCCGGCATGAAGCGCACGGCGATGGCCGTGAACAGCGCTCCGACGAAGAGACCGACGACCAGCGTCCAGAACAGTCGCGCCAGGCCGCGCCGCCGGGCTCCTAACATGGTACGTCGCCTATGCTGCGGGGTTCCATGGCTTTATCGTCGTCGATCGATCACGTATGCGATGGCGGCCCGCAGCGAATCGGCCGCGTACCCCGCGGGGAGACCGGCCAGCGCCTCCTCCGCCCTCTCGCCATATTCCTCGGCCCGCCCGCGTGCATACTCCAGGCCGCCCTGTTCGGCGACGAAGGCCATCACGGCCTCGATTCCCTCGTCCGTCGGCTCCGGATCCGCGAAGAACCGCTCGACCAGGCGACGCTCCGTCGGCGTCGCCCGGCGAAGCGCCTCGATCAGCGGCAGCGTCATCTTGTGCTCGCGCAGGTCCTGACCGCCCGGCTTGCCCGTCACCGCTTCGTCTCGCGCATAGTCGAGCAGATCGTCGGCGATCTGGAACGCCATCCCGAGGTGGTGCCCGTACTCACGCATCGCCTGCTGAAAGCGCCCGCCGGCGGCGGCGGCACCCAGCTCGCACGCCGCGGACATGAGCGACGCCGTCTTCGATGCGATCAGCCGGTCGTAGTCGGCCTCGCCGAAGCCGAGGGTATCGTGCGACGAGAGCTGCCGCATCTCGCCGATGCTCATCTCGTTCGCCGCCCTGGCCAGCACGCGCAGGAACTCGATCTCCCCGATCGCGGTCAGCTCCATCACCGCCCGGCTGTACAGGTAGTCTCCCATGATCACCGCACTCTGGTGGTTCCAGAGGGCGTTCACCGTGGGCATACCGCGCCGGAGGACGGAATGATCGACGGCGTCGTCGTGGACCAGGGTCGCCAGGTGCAGGAGCTCGACGCTCGCGGCGAGGGTCACGCCATGAGGGTGGAGCGAATCCTCGAGGCGCTCCGAGAGCAGGGCGAGGGTCGGACGGAACAGCTTGCCCCGCGCCAGCAGGAGGTACTCATTCACCTCCTGGATGCGCGGAAAATCCGAGACGACGATCCGGCGGATCTCGTCGACAACGTCCTCCAGCCGCTCGGCGACCGGACGCTGTATGTCGGCGAGCTTCGGCGCTGCGGTACGAAGCATCAGGGGCAGCTCGGACTCCCGGGTTTCGGCGGAAATGCGGCGTCAAACCTAGACATCCGGCTCCGCACTGTCAAAGCGATCAGAGGGCTGCGAGCCGCTCCTGCACGTCGCGGAAGCGCATGTCGATTCCGACCACCCGCTCGTACGCCTCCCGCGCCTGATCCGCCTGCCCCAGCGCCTCGTGGCAGCGGCCGAGATGGTAGCACACGCCGAGGATGTCCGTCGCCTCCGTGGACGGCAGCGCCGCGGCACGGGCCAGCACCTTCACGGCGACGGAGTACTGCCCCTTCTCCATGAAGCACTGCCCGAGCTCCTCCAGCACCCGAAGCTGACGGTCCCCTCCCCGCAGCGCCGTCTGGAACTCGGTGATGGCCTCGTCCACCAGGCCCATTTCCTTGTAGGCCAGGCCGAGATCGTAGTGCGCCACCGGATCGTCTACCGGCAAGCTCTCGGAAACCCGGGACTTGAACTGGCTCAGAATGTCAGCGAAGTCACGATCCTCGTCGCCGCTGTTCGGCGCGTCGCCCGTCACGAAACGGGTGCCCGCGGGCCCCCCCGGCTCGTCCCGGAGCAGTGAGCCGAGGTCGACGAAGTCGCCGCCACCGGCCGCAGCCTCCGCGTCGGTGGCGCGTTCGAGCGCCGCGAGGGCCGCTTCGTTGGATCCGTCCAGCTCCAGGACCTGCTGGTACACCGCAGCGGCCTTCGCCCCCTCCCCCGTCCGCTCGAGCGCGCGGCCGAGGTCGAGATAGGCCGCGATCTGCTCGCCCGCGGCGTCAAGCCGCGATGCGTACTCCAGCCGTGCCCGGTGCGCTCCGAGATCGTTCGGGTCCAGCTCGAGCAGTCGGACGACGGCCTCCAGGGCGGCCTCCGGCTCTCCGAACTCGGACAGCTCCGCGTGCAGCGCCGACAACTCCCGCTGCGCCTCGGCGACGTAGCCTTCCGCCAGCAGATCGTCGACGCGCGTGAACACCTCCGCCCCCGCCGTCTCCGCCGGGGGTGCGGGCTCCGTTCCCTCGAGCAGCGGCAGAGGCTCCAGATCCAGGTCCTCCTCGAGGTCCGCCTCGACGTTCTCCTCGAGATCCGGCACGAGGTCCGCTCCGAGGTCCGCCCCGACGTCCTCCTCGAGATCCGGCACGACGTCCGCTCCGAGATCCGCCCCGACGTCCTCCTCGAGATCCGCCCGGACGTCCTCCTCGAGATCTGCGTCGGCCTCGAGGTCGCTCGCCTCCGGGGCCAGCGACGCGAAGTCCAGGTCGCCCAGGTCCGGGAGCGGCTCCGGTACGACCTCCTCTTCCACGTCCGGCTCCAGAATGGACACGTCGTCCACGGCGGGGGGCCCGTCCAGAATGGGCTCGACGACCGTGTAGTCCGCCGGCTCCGCCTCGTCCGCGCCCTCGATTCCCGCCGCCTCCGCCACGCCGCCCATCAGGTCGAGGGCCTCGACTTCGCCGACGCCCTCCGTCTCGCCGGCCTCGAGGCCGATGGAGTCCGCCGCGCTCTCGATCCGGAGCTCGTCGTCGTCGGCGACGTCGGCCGGGACCTCTGCCCCCTCGGCCACGCCCGCCTCGGCCTCCCCCCAGGGGTCCGGCAGGGCGCTCGCTTCCTCCGCCTCCGCCGGGTCCTCGGCGACCGCGGTCGTCGCCTGCCGCGCGGCGAGCACCGCGCCGGCGAAGTCCGCGTCACGGTCCAGATCGACAATGCGCTGACGCAGCGCCTCGGCCAGCCGCTCCTCTCCGGCCGCGACCCGCAGGCCGTACGCCTTCAGGAGCTGGCGAACGGCGTCCCCCGTGTGCCCGTTGGACTGGAGCTTCTCGCCCAGGATCTCGCGGATCTCCGGGTCCTCCGTCGTCTCGGCGAAGGCCTCCAGCGCCTTCATCGCCTCATCGGCTTCCCCCGACCGGAACTCGACCTCCGCGTACTCGATGAACCAGCGCCGGGCATCCGGAATGAAGCCCTGCGCCGCGCAGTAGGTCCCGAGCTTGTGCAGGAGAGAGGGGCGCCCCCGCGCGTACCGCAGCGCCTTGTTGCAGAGCGCGATGGCGTTGTTGTAGAGGCCGGCCTCCGAATACCGCTCCGCCGCCTTCTCGTAGTACTCGACGGCCTCGTCGGACTTGCCGATCCGCAGGTACAGGTCGCCGATCCGGTTGAAGAGGGGCAGGTCGACGTCCCCCTGGCCCTCGTCCCCCGACTCGAGAACGCGTCGGTAGGTCTCGATTGCCCGCTCCCACTCCTCCTGCTGCTCGTGGCGGCGGGCCTGTTCCTTCAGCTTGGTCGAGCTCATTCCATCACCGGTGGGGCGCCGCTCGCCCCGGCCAGATACTCCGCCAGCCGGGTCGAGAGCAGGCGCCGGGATGAAGCGTCATCCAGACGGAGGCGGTCCGCGGCCGCAGACAGCACGAGGGGGTCCGGCATCATTCCGATCACCTCCGTTCGCACGATGCGGCCGCCGGCCGCGCCGATCCGCTCCTCAATGACGCGGAACACGTCCATGGGGGAAACCGCCCCCGGGTCCTCGAGGTTCATCGAGATCTGCATGGCCGCGCGCGCCTCGAGTCGCAGGGCCAGGGCCCGAAGGCCCCGGAACCCGCCATTCCGTTCACGGATCGATCGGGCCACCTCCGCGGCATCTTCGAGAGAGACACCGTCGATCCAGACGTTCCACGCCAGAAGTACGTGGCGGGCTCCCACGCACGTCGCGCCCGCCGTCGGATGGGCGCCGGCGTGCGCCCATCCGCCCGGCAGCACGTCCGGTGCGCGGCCTTCCGGCCAGCCGACGGCGAGCGTCTCGAACCCGCCGCGTCTCAGCTCGGCCAGGCCGCGGCCGGGCGGCTCGGAAGCCGCGCCGTAGAAGTAGACGGGGATGCCGAGCTCCCCTGCCAGCCGACCGCCGATGCGTCGGGCGACGTCCCGCGCATCCGCCATCGTGGCCCCTGCCACCGGCACGATCGGCAGCACGTCCGTCGCGCCGATCCTCGGATGCACGCCCCGGTGCCGCCGCAGGTCGATACGGTCCCTCGCCACGGCGGCGGCGGCCACTGCCGCAGCCTCCACAGTGGCCGGGGGGCCGACGAAGGTCACGACGGAGCGGTGGTGGTCGGGATCCAGGGACCAGTCGAGGACCTCCGCCCCCGCGCTCTCCACGGCGGCCACGACGTCCTCGACGACCGCGCGATCCCGCCCTTCGCTGAAGTTCGGGACCGCCTCCAGGATTCGGGCGGGCATCGGGGTGGAAGATAAAGGCAAGCCCGCGCCCTCACAAGCATTCACGCCACCTGGACTCCGCGCTTCCAGACCGAGTGGACGAGGTTGGTTCCGTAGCGGTAGCCGAGGTGGTCGACGTCGTCCGTTTCCCACACCACGAAGTCGGCGACCCCGCCCTCCCGCAGCGCACCGCGCCCGTCCTCCAGCCGCAGGGCCCGAGCGCCGCCCACCGTGGCGGCGCGGAGTGCCTCCGTCGGCGTCATCCCCATCTGCGAGCACGCCATCGTGAGGACGAGCTGCAGGTTCGGGTTCGTGGAGGACCCGGGGTTGAAGTCCGTGGCCAGAGCGACGGTTGCCCCGGCGTCCAGGAGGCGCCGGGCAGGGGCGTACTTGCGGCGGCCGAGGAAGAAGAGGGTGGCGGGGAGCAGCGTCGCGACGGTGTTCGATCGTGCCAGAGCCCGCACACCGGCGGCGCTGACGGCCCCGAGGTGATCTGCGGAGGCGGCGCCGAGCTCGGCCGCGAGCTCCGCACCGCCGGAGTTCTCGAGCTCGTCCGCGTGCAGACGCGGGATCAGCCCGTGCTGCAGGCCGGCCTCGAGAATCCTGCGCGTCTGCAACGCCGTGAATACGCCCGGCTCCATGAAGACGTCGCAGTAGACGGCCAGCCCCTCCTCAGCCACCCGCGGAATCATCTCCTCTGTCACGAGGGAGACGTAGGCTGCCCGCTTCTGCCTGTATTCCGCGGGGAACTCGTGGGCACCCAGAAACGTGGAGACCAGGTCCATCGGCCCCTCCTCCTGCAGCCGGCGGATGACGCGCAGCATCTTCAGCTCGTCCTCCACCGTCAGGCCGTACCCGCTCTTCACCTCGGCGGTGGTGGTGCCGTGGCGAAGCATGGCGGCGAGCCGCGGTCGCGTCAGCTCCACGAGCTCGTCCTCCGTGCGCCGCCGGAGATCCTCCACCGAGGCATTGATGCCGCCGCCCTGCCGCGCGATCTCCATGTACGGCACGCCGCGGCAGCGCTGAGCGTACTCGCCTGCACGCCAGCGACCGAAGACCGCGTGGGTATGGGAGTCGACGAAGCCGGGCGTGACCAGGCGTCCGCCGCAGTCGAAGCGCGTGGCCCGGGGGTACGCCTTCGCGACGTCCGCTTCGGGGCCCACGGCCTCGATCCGTCCGGAGCGAATGGCAACGGCGAGGCCGGAGCGGGGCCCGTCGTCGCCCCCGGTGACGACAGGGCCCGCCCCCGTGATCAGCGTGGTCGTCACGGCCTCTCCGTGAACTCGAGGGAAATCCGCTCGAACTCCCCCGCGCGCACCATCGCCTCGAGGGCCTGGATGTCGGGCGTGAGGGAGCGGTCCTGGCCCACGGGCTCGACCCGCTCCCGGATCCGCTCCCACGCACTCCGCACGCCGGTTCCGGGTTGCAGCGGCTTCAGGAACTCCAGACCCTGCGCCGCCGTCAGCAGTTCGAGGGCGACGACGCTCTCCAGAAGCTCCACCGCCCGCCGCGCCTTCAGCGCCGCGGCCATGCCCATCGAGACGTGGTCCTCCTTGTTCGCGTCCGTCGTGATGGAGTCCACGCTCGCCGGCGTTGCGGCGAGGCGGATCTCGTTCACCAGCGCGGCGGCGCCGATCTGCGTCATCATGAGGCCCGAGCTGACGCCGGCGTCGGCCGTGAGGAACGGCGGCAGCATCGACAGATCGGTGTCCACGAGGCGGGCGATGCGCCGCTCGGCGATGCTCGCGGCATCCGCGCAGGCGATGGGAAGCAGGTCCAGGGCCTGCGCGACGGGCTGTCCATGGAAGTTGCCGCCGCTGATGACCCGCCCGTCCTCCGGGAAGATCAGCGGGTTGTCCGTGGCGCTGTTGGCCTCGATCTCCAGCACCTGGCGCACGAAGCCGAGAGCCTGTCGGGCGGCGCCGTGGACCTGTGGCATGCAGCGCAGCGAGTAGGCATCCTGCACGCGGGGATCCCCGTCCCGGTGGGACTCCCGGATCTGCGACCCGGCGAGGAGGCCGCGCAGCCGGGCGGCGCTCGTGGCCTGCCCCGGGTGCGGCCGGACCGCCTGGATCGCCCTGTCGAAGGGATCCGGTGTCCCGCGCAGCGCCTCCAGGCTCATGGCGCCCGCCACTTCGAGGCTCTCGATCGCCCGTTCCGCCCTGCAAAGCGCGAGGATGCCGATGCCCGTGTGTACCTGCGTGCCGTTGTTCAGCGCCAGGCCTTCCTTGGCTCCCAGCGTCAGGGGTTCGAGCCCGGCCCGGCGCAGCGCCTCGCCCCCGCCCAGGCGCTCGCCCCGGTACGTCGCCTCCCCTTCCCCGACGAGCACGAGCGCCAGGTGCGAGAGCGGCGCGAGGTCTCCCGACGCGCCCACGCTGCCGTAGCGGGGGATGACCGGGTGGATCCCACGGTTCAGGAGCGCCAGCAACTGCTCGACCACGGCCGTACGGACGCCGGAGTGGCCCAGGGCAAGAACGTTCGCACGCAGCAGCGTCACGGCTCGAACGGCATCGTCCGGCAGCGGCTCACCCGTACCGGACGCATGGCTCCGCAGCAGGTTGATCTGCAGCTCCTCGATGCGCTCCGGCGGGATCACCACTTCTGCCAGGGCGCCGAACCCGGTCGTGATGCCGTAGACGACCCGCCCCTCCCGCACAGCGGCGTCCACCACCGCGCGAGCCGCCTCGACGCGCACCCGCGCCGCGTCGGACAGCCGCACCTCCGGTGCTTCCACGCCGGCCACCGCCTCCACGTCCTCGAGCCGAAGCCGCCCGCGTCCCAGCTCCAGTACGCTCATGTCAGCGTACCGCGCCGGGTCGGGCCGCCGTACCGCCGCCCTGCTGGTTGCGCTGATCGTAGTCCAGGTGCAGGTCCGGCAGGTCCGTCAGCTGCACGCGGAACCGGAACTGGAAGTTGCCGTTCTGCGCCTTGACGAAATCGAAGCTCGCCTGCCACTCGTGGAGGTTCCGCGTCAGCGACAGGTAGTGATCGGAGAAGGTGTGGTCCGTCACCGAATAGCCGGTCCGCCACGAGACGTTCCAGTTCACCGTCGGCTGGAACGTGAGCAGGGCCTGGATCATCTGGTTCTCGTTCCCGCCCCGGCTGCGCTGCAGGCTGTAGCCGATCTGCGCGTTCCACTCGCCGATGTTTCCCTGCGGCCGGCGCGTCGGCGCGTTTGTCGTCGGCCGGCCCATGACGCCCAGCTCCGACCCGCTGATGCCGGTGCCCGTCGGCTCGTCCATGGCGTTCAGCGTGTCCTGGCCGACCGGCCGCCCGCCGCCGGGGCGCTCCTCCTCCTTCCTGCCCGCGAGCCCCAGCTGCTTGAACAGCCACGAGTCGCCGCTGAACGAGAACGACGTCGACAGGTTCGTCAGATACGGCGAGAACTTCCGCCCCTGGATCCGGTCCTGCTGCGTGAGCGTGCCACCCTCGGTCGCCGTCGGCAGCTTGAACAGGTCATGGCTGACCTGCACCGACAGCCCATGCAGGAAGTCGGAGGTGATGGTGTTGCTGAGGGTCGCCGTGGCCAGGCCGTCCCCGAATTCCCGCGCCTGGACGAAGTCGTACGTCACGGCGCTGGTGGTGATGGACAGCAGCGTGACCTTCCGAGCCTGCGGCAGGCGCCGCGGCCCCGACGCCGTGTCAGGTACCAGCTCCGCGGCGCCGGCTGCCGTGGTGTCCCCGGGCGCCGTCATCGTGCTGTCGGCCTCGTCCGGCTTCTCCTTGTACTTCGCCTCGAAGCTCTGTCGCAGCATGATGCCGATCTGGTTCGTCTCCCCGACATTCGAGGCACCGTACACGGCCCGCTGGAGCAGCGTCGGAGAGGGCGACGGCGAGTACGTGTAGGTGAAGGAAGGGGAGACGCGGTGCCGGAAGCGCTCGAACGGGCCGAACCCCGGGAAGAACCCGTACACGTCCGTGGTCAGCGACGCGCCGAAGTTCAACCGTACCGGCGACTGCACGTACGCGGCGCTCAGCTCCCGGACGATGGCCGAGTCCTGCGCCGGGGTGGTCAGCGTGTCCCGGCCGAGCCGGTCGTAGAGCGACTTCGGGTCGAATCGGGACATGTCCCCGCTGATCGAGAGGTGCGGCGAGATGCTGCTCGTCCCGATCAGGCGCTGCTGGAAGCTGAGCCCGGTGCTCCACTTCACCGACTGGTCGAGGGTCTCCGGAATGGCCGCGTAGAGCGTGCTGTCGGGGTTGGCCGTGTCCGGCACGGCCCCCTTCGCCAGGTCGATCGACCGCGCCGTCGAGACGTTCTGGTCCCACGAGAACTTCCCGAGCCGCAGGCTCGTGCTCATGTCGGCCGTGAGGTCGTTCGATTCGCGCGCACTCGGAGAGATCGGCAGAGAGCCCTGATAGGCAGTGCTCTTGTAGTTGAGGCTGCTGTTGCCCGTGACGACCGCGTTGTTGTACCAGCGCGCCTGGTCACTCGGCGCGGGGAAGAGCGTGATCGAAGACACGTTGAGGGAAAGGTGCGGCAGCGTCATGTCGACGCGGTCGTCGGAGAGCTGCTGGCGCCGCTGTCCGCTCATCGTCAGCGTTCCCCAGTCGAACCGGTGCGTGGCGCCCACGTTCGAGTCGATGGAGCGGGTGAGCTCCCTCGGGTCGAAGGAGTTCCGCTTCACGAAGTCGCTGGAGGACGCGTAGTTGGCCGAGAGCGTAAGGTTCGTGCGCTCGCTCGGCTGCCAGCGCGTATCCGAGGACAGCGTGAGCTGCCGCGATCCGTCCGTGTTCCAGTAGCGGCGGAAGGTCGCCCCGCCGTTCAGGAACTGGTCCAGCCACCGGAAATCGAACGTGCCCTGCATCGACGTCCAGTTGTTGGCAAACCATTCGCCGGTGACCTGAGCGCCCAGGTAGTCGCTGATCGCCCAGTAGAATCCGACGTTCGAGATCCGCCGGTTGTAGCCCTGGTTCGTGCGGGCGATGTCGTTGATGCTGAACTGCGGCATCAGTAACCCGCTCCGGCGGCCTCGCTTCAGGCTCTGGACCATGAACGGCAGCCACATGACCGGCACGTCCGCGAAGTTCAGCGTGATGTCCCGGGCGACGAGCACGGAATTGCGCTCGACCTTCAGTTCCTTTGCGCTGAAGTGGTAGTGCGGCACTTCCAGGTCGCACGTCGTGAAGTCGGCGCCGGCCCCGTAGATCCGATCCGAGCCCGCCGTGTAGACGTTGCCGTTGAGATACCAGCTCGCGCCCTCCGTGAACTGCGTACGGGCGCCCCGCGCCACGCCGATCTTCCGGTTCACGTCGTAGCAGACCTGCTCGCTCTGCACCGGGTTCGCTCCCGTCGCCCCGCCGCCCTGCAGGACCGGCTTGCCGTACCCGCACACGATGTTCGTGGCCTGGTTGAAGACCACGACCGAATCCGCGCCGAGCTTCTCCTCCTCACGGGAGATCTGCGCCGGTCCCTGCAGCAGGATGATCGAACTGTCTGCGTTGAAGCGGGCCTCCGTCCCCGAATACTGCACGGCCTGGTAGCCCGGCAGCGCGAGGAGCATCCGCGTCACGGAGTCCTTCGGCAGGGTCGGAAGGGAGGACCGGGCGCTGTCGGACAGGACCCGAACCGTGTCGACGCCCAGCGTGTCCACGCCCAGCGTGTCGCGTCCCAGCGAGTCCGCCCGGATGGTGTCCTGCGTCAGGGCCTTCAGCGCGTCCAGCACCCGGCTCCGCTGGGTCTCGCTGAGGGGCGTCGGCTGCTGCGCCGCCGCCACGATCGGCGTCCCGAGCAGCAGCGTCGCCACGAGAAGCGCGGCGGCGCGGAGCCGCGGGCGGAAACCTTTCCACGCCGGAATCACGAGCGCATCCCCCCGCCCGTCAGCTCCTCGGCCTGTCGCTCTTCCTGCGCCCGCTCGGCGCGTCTCAGCGCGGCCTCCCGGCGCTGCTCCGCGCGCGCCCGCCTGCGCTCGACCATCGCCGCCAGACCGATCCCCAGCTCATACAGGAAGATCAGCGGAAACATCATGAATACGGTCAGGACGATCATGTCGCCCGGTGTGATCACCGCGGCGACGGCAGTCGAGACGACGATGGCGATGCGCCGCTGCTTCCGCAGCATCGCCGCGCTCACGATCCCGAGAATCGCCAGGACCAGGATGACGACCGGCAGCTCGAAGATCAGCCCGAACGCCAGCAGCAGCTTCACCACGAACCCGAGGTAGGGTCCGGCGGTGATCATCGGCGCCAGCGTCGCCTCCTGGAACCCCATCATGAACCGGAGCGTCGCCGGCAGTGCCGCAAAATAGGCGAGGGCCGTCCCCATCAGGAAGAGCACCACGCCCATGGCGAACGCCGGCAGGATCGCCCGCTTCTCGCGCTTGTGCAGCGCGGGTGAGAGGAACGCCCACACCTCGTAGAAGACGACGGGAGAGGCGAGGATCAGGCCCAGTGTGAGCCCCAGTTTCATGGTGAGGAAGAAGGGATCCGCCGGACTCAGGTAGTTCAGCTTGTTGCCCGACAGATACGGCAGGATGGGCCGGATCAGAAGCGTGAGCACGTCGAACTTCGAGACGATGACGAAGCCGACGACGGCGCCGACGACGGCCGCGGCCAGGGCCCGGATCAGCCTCCAGCGCAGCTCCTCCAGGTGGTCGAGAAACGGCATCTCGACCGGCTTCTCGCCCGACCGGTTCCGGAACCTCATTCGACCTCGAGCGGGAGCTCCGCCTGATTCTCGTTCAGCGCCTGGCGGGCCCGGCGTGCCTGCAGGTCCCTCACTTCATCGTAGAACTCGTCGAGGTCCTGGAAGTCCCTATAGACCGACGCGAAGCGAACGTAGGCGATGTGGTCCATCGCCTTCAGCCGGTCCATCACGAGCTCGCCGATGTCCCGGCTCTGGACCTCCCCGGGTCCCCGCTCGTTCAGCTCATCCTCGACGGAGTCGGCCAGCGACTCGATCTCGGCCACGGAGACGGGCCGCTTCGCGCACGAGAGCAGCACCGCACGAACGAGCTTCTGACGGTCGAACGGCTCCAGCGCGCCGTCACGCTTCTTGACCTGGAGCGCCCGCTCCTCGACGTACTCGTACGTCGTGAAGCGACGAAGGCACGCCAGGCATTCGCGGCGTCGCCGTACCGCCCCACCCTCCCGGCTGGTCCGGGTGTCCACCACCCGGTCCTCGGTCTGGTGACAGTAGGGACAGCGCACGTCGCTTCACTACCGCGGCAGATGGCTGAGGGCCTCGGTCGCCATCCGCGCTTCATCGGACTTCGGCCAGCCGGCCACCACGCGCCGGAAGTAGTCCCGCGCCCTCTGATTGTTTCCGCGCTCCTGCGCGATGACGCCCGCCCGGTACAGCGCGCCGGGCGCCCGGGCGGAGCCGGGGAACATCTCCACGACCTGCTCGAGGGCGTGCAGGGCGTTCTCGAAGTCGCCATCGCGGTAGTACGTCTCCGCGATCCCGAACTGCGCGTCCGGCGCCCGGGGGCTGTCCGGATGGTCCTGGACGATCTGCTGGAACGCAGCCCGGGCCGTCCCGGTGGCGCCGCGCTCCAGGTTCGCCTGGGCCGCCGCGTAGAGCTGCTCGACACCGCTCGAGTCCGTCGCCGCGCCGGCGGGCGCGGGGGCGCCAGCGGTCGTGTCGACGCCACCGGGCGCGGCCATGCGGACGTTGCGCTCCGCGATCTGCTCGCGCAGCTCCTGGACGCGACGCTGACTCTGCCCCGTGAGCTCCTGGATCTGCAGGTGCTCCTGCTCCATCTGCGAGAGCTGGTTGCCCAGGTCGCCGCGCAGGCGCGAGATCGCATCCAGCGTCACCGCGGCGGTATCGGCCAGCGCCCGGTTCTGGCGCTGCACGACGCTCAGCAGCGAGTCCTGCTGCCGCCTCAGCTCGACGATCTCGCCCCGGAGGTCCCGCACGTCCCGCTTCGTCGCGCACGCGCCCAGCGGCACGAACGCGAGCAGCGCGAGCAGCGCCGTCCTCGTTCGTACCACCGGTCGCCGCCGGTCCGGAAGCGGGGGTCCCCCGTTTCGGCTCTGCATGGATCCGCCCTTCTCCTACTTCGTGGCCGGGGTGAGTGAGTCGCCGCCCGCCGTGATGGTGAATTCGTCGCGCCGGTTCTGCGCGTACGCCGCCTCGTCGTGGCCCTGCGCGATCGGGCGCTCCTCCCCGAACGTGACCACGTCGAAGCGCGTCGCCTCGAGGCCGTAGTTCACGAGGAAGTCCTTGGCTGCCTGAGCCCGCCGCATGCCGAGCGCGAGGTTGTACTCCACGGAGCCCCGCTCATCGGCGTGACCGGCGATGCGCAGCTTCACGTCCGGGTTCGTCCGCAGGACGGACACCTTGTCCATCAGCTTGCTCTGGGCCTCCGGGACGATCGTCGACTCGTCGTATTTGAAGTGGATCGTCTCCGTGAGCGCCTGCCGCGCCCGCTCGGCCGCCTCCCGCGCCCGCGCCTCGGCCGCCTGGCGAGCGGCCTCTTCCTGACGGGCACGCTCCTCCGCGGCGCGGCGCGCCGCATCGTCGTCGGTCTGTACCGCGGGCTGCGGCGTCGGCGCTTCCGGCTTCTTCTTCGAGCATCCGACGAGCGCCACGCTCCCCAACAGCCCCAGCACCATCATCCTGCGACCGTTCATCGGGTCACCTCTCCACCTGAAGGAAATTGACGGCGGGCTTCGTCACCCGCCCGCTCCCGCGGCCGCCGCGCTCCGCAGCGTCGGCGACCAGTCCGGCAGCTCGTACCTCCCACCCCCCGCGGCCAGTGGCCGCAGGCGACCGGTCACGCTGTCGATCACGTACAGACCCTGCTTCCCGCTGCGGATGCCGGCGAAGACGATGTGCCGCCCGTCGGGGGCCCAGCTCGGGTCCTCGCTGCGTCCGTCGTCGGTGATCTGCTGCACCGTCGCGCCCGGCTTCGACGCGTCGGCGATCATGATCTGGAACTCGCCCCGCGAGCGCCCGTGAAACACCACGAGGGAACCGGTCGGCTGCCAATCGGGCGAAGTGTAGTACCCGGGCTCCCCGTACACAAACGGGGACAGCAGCGTCGCATCGCCCCCGTCCGCGTTCATCACGTAGATCTGCGGCTGACCGAGGCGGTTGGAGTTGAAGGCGATGCGCCGGCCGTCGGGTGAGAACGTCGGCGACATGTCGTCCCGAGGGCCGCCCGTGAGGCGCTTGAGGCAGCAGTCGGTGGAGGCATCGTAGGAGTAGATCCGCGTCGCGTTGTTCTCCCAGCGACTGTAGGCGACGTGGCGGCCGTCCGGCGCCCACGCCGGCGCGTACGTCAGTCCCGGGCTCTGCACGATCACGTCCGGACGACCGCCGTCGCCGCCCGCGCCGGAGAGGGGCATTGCCAGGATCCGGGACACGTTGCGATCGGGTTCGTAGATCGAATACGCGATGCCGCTTCCGTCCCACTTCCACACGGGCGAGAGGACCATCCCGGATCCGCTCGCGACGCGGTGCAGGTTCTCGCCGTCGGAGTCGACCATCAGCAGGCGGTCGCCGTCGGGTCCCGTCTGGCGGAAGACGATGCGGCTCGCCGCCCCCCCCGGCTGGCCTGTCGCCCAGCGGACGACCTCGTCCGAGACGGCGTGGGCGGCCATGCGGAACCCGTCGTCGTTGGCGGGCGGCAGCTCGAAGGCCTGCAGCTTCTTGACGTTCCCGTAGACCACGTCGTGGAGTGCGACCCGCAGCGTGTAGCCGCTCGAGCTCGGCTGGAGCTGACCCGTCACCAGGAAGACGACACCCAGGTCGTTCCACGCCTTGTAGTCGACGGACCCGCCGGCGAGGCCGAGAGGCGTCGTCGCCATCTCGAAGCGGTCGCTGTAGTCCAGGTCCCGGCGCAGGATGTCGTAGACGCGGTCGGAGACGTTCCCGGCGATGCCCTGGGCCTCCACGGGCCGGACGGCCAGCTTCGGCCGATACCCCGTCTTGTAGATGAACCCGAGTCGGACGCCCTGCGGGACCTTGTCCTCCTGCCCGCGCGCGGGCGTGGGCAGGAACAGCGGGAGCAGGAGCATGAAGAGGAGCGTACGGCGCATCGACGTCCGGTGTACGGGTAGCGGATGAGGGTCGGCTGTTCTACCGCGACGGTCGGGGCCGGGGTTCCCTCCGGACCTCACGTCGCGGTGATGTGAAAGCTAACAGGCAGCCGGTCTCCTTCGAAGCCCTCCGGCAGCGCGCCGAAGGCGCCGCGCTTCCCGGCGACCTCCACGGCGCCCATGACCTGCAGGTCGAAGCCCGGATTCCCCGACTTCCGCACGATGCGGATGTCCGTGACGGCGCCGTCGCGATGGATCACAAAGTAGACCCACGCCTCGAGGTCCGGTGCCCCGTCCCAGCGGAAGTAGCGGCGCACCTGACGGACGATGTTCTCGAGGTACTCCGGATAGGCGAACGCCTCGCCTTCCAGGTCCACGTTCAGGTTGTCCCCGCCGGGGCTCCGGGCGTCCGGATTCGCGCCGCGCGACGGAGTGGGCTCCTTCTGCTCCGGGGCCGCCGCCGTTTCCTTGGGCTTCTCCGGCGCAGGCGTCGGCTCCGTCTTCTTCGGCTTCGGCTGCTCCTTCGGCTTCGGGGGAGCGGGCACCGGCTTCGCCTTCACCTCCGGCAGCTTCGGCTCCGGGGCCTCGATCTTCGGGCTCTCCGGCTCCGGCTTCGGCTGGGCGGCGGCCACGACGGCCGGCGTCGACGGCCCCGGCGCCTGCGGCGGAGGGGACACGATCTTGAGGCGGTAGACCCTGCCCGGCGGGATCTCCGGTCGCGCCTGGGCGCTCACCACGATGGCGCCGAGGAGGACGACGTGGAGGGCCACCGACGCGGCGACGGCGGCGCGGCCGGGTCCACGCCCGTTCATCGTTTCTCCAGCTCCGGATCCGCGACGAGGCCCACCTCCGTCACGTCGAGCTGCTTCATCACGCCGATCACGCGCAGGACCTCACCGTAGGGCACGTTCGCGTCGCCCTTCACGTACGCGCTCTTCACGCCCTTGTTCTTGACGTACTCCGGGAAAGCGGACCGGAAGTCCTCGATGGACGCGGTGGGCACGTCGCCGATGTAGATGCGGCCGTCCCGGGTCACGGTCACGATGACGCCCTCCGAGGAGGTGATCGGCGCGGCCGGCGCCTTCGGCAGCTCGACCTCGACGCCGCCCTGGAGGATGGGCGCGGTGATGATGAAGATGACCAGCAGCGTGAAGGCGACGTCCACCAGCGACGTGACGTTGACCTCCGCCATGTTCGGCAGGCCCCTGCGACGGCTCACGCTCCAAGCCCCCGCGCGCCCCTCACAGGCGGCCTTCCCGGGCGAGCGTGCCGATGAACTCGCTGGCGAAGCCCTCCAGCTCGCCGCTGAAGAAGTTCAGCCGGCTCACGAAGTAGTTGTACGCCATGACCGCAGGGATCGCGACGGTCAGGCCCGCGACCGTCGTCACGAGCGCCTGCGCCACGCCCGGCGCGACGGCGCTGATGTTGGCGCTCCCGCTCCGGCTGATGCCGATGAACGCCTCCATCACGCCGATGACCGTGCCGAGCAGGCCGAGGAGGGGCGACACCGTCCCGATGACGGCCAGCCAGATCACGCCCGCGGAGAGCTCGTCCTGCTCCTCCGACTGCTCCTTCTCGAGCACGAGGCGCAGTGCCTGCAGCTGCGCTTCCGACAGGCCCGGCCCCGGCGGTGCGTTCTGACGCAGTGCCCCGGGCCGCAGCTCGCTGAAGAAGTTGATGCCGCGCCGGAAGACCCGGGTGTAGGCAGAGTCCTTCAGCTCCACCACCGTCCTGTACACGTCTTCGAGCCGCTGCGAGCGCTCCACCGCAGTCAGGAAATCGGAGCCTTCTCGCCTGAGTCTCCTGAACTGGCCGAACTTCCAGAAGATGATGATCCAGCTCGCGAGCGAGAACACCGCCAGCACGCCGATGATAACCTGCGTCGAGAGCCCGCCGTGTACGATCATGTCGATCGGGCCCGTCTGCGCCCCCGCCTGGATCAATGGATTCCTCCGATTTTCTGTGTCGTGGTTCGTGCGATGTGATCGAACGTACGCCGCAGGCCTTCGTCGCGGTCCACTTCGGGCGCCCAGCCGAGTGCGCGGAGCCGGGACGTGTCGAGGCACGAGTGCCTCAGCTCCCCGGCCCGCTCCGGTGCCCGCTCCACCGGGACGGTGCGGCCGGAAACCTCCATCAGGGCGGCCGCGAGCTCGTTCACCGACGTCTCCCGGCCCGTCGCAACGTTGTAGGCCCGGGCGTCGATGCCGTCCGGCGCCGGCAGCGGAGCTTCGGCAACGAGCAGGTTCGCGGCCACGACGTCCCCGACGTAGACGTAGTCGCGCGTCTGCTCGCCGTCCCCGAACACCGTCAGCGGTCTCTCCTCGAGCAGCCGGCTCGAGAAGATGGCGACGACGCCCGCCTCCCCGTGGGGGTCCTGTCGCGGACCGTACACGTTCGAGTACCGAAGCGCCGCGTAGTCGAGGCCGTGCACCCGGGCGTAGTAATGCAGATAGTACTCCGCCGCCAGCTTCGTCACTCCGTACGGGGAGAAGGGGCCCTTCGGCGCGCTCTCCGGCGTCGGACGAACGTCCGGCTCCCCGTAGACCACGCCGCCGGAGGAGACGAACACGACGCGGCTCGTCCCGTGGCGCCGTGCGCACTCCAGAACGTTGAGCAGCCCGATCACGTTGATGCGCGCATCCAGACGCGGATCCGCGACCGAGCGTCGCACGTCGATCTGGGCGGCGTGGTGGCTCACGAGGTCGAACCCGCCGACCTCCCGGAAAAGCGAATCGAGCCCGTCGTCGGCGATGTCCATGACGACGAGCTCGGCTCCGTCCGGCACGTTGGTCCGCTTCCCCGACGACAGGTCGTCCACCACCCACACCCGGTCCCCCCGGGCGACGTGGGCTTCGGCCACATGTCCGCCGATGAACCCCGCGCCCCCCGTCACCAGCACACGTCTTCCGCTCACTCGCACTCCCCTCTGCATGGAAACGCCCGGTCTCGGGCCTTACGCGCTCTTCTGCCGAACCTGCCGGTCCTCCTCCGCGCCCTTCCCCTCCCCGGCCGTGCTCTCGTCTGCTTCGGCCGCCTTCGGGCGTGCGGCGGCGCCCTCCTCCCCGTCCAGGCCGAACAGGTAGCGCGCCGCCTCCAGGACCGCCGCACTCCGTCCGTCCCCCGCCGCCGCCCGCAGCCGGACCGTCGGCTCGTGCAGGAACTTGTTCATGAGCTGACGGGACAGCGCCTCCACGGCCTCCCGCTCGGCCTCGTCGAGGTGCGACAGCCGCCGCAGCGCCTTCTCCAGCACTTCGATTCGAACGGCCTCCGCGTCCTCCCGGATCGAACGGATCACCGGTACCACCCCCAGCGCGGCGTACCACTGCCAGAAGTCGTCGAGGGATGCGGCCACCAGCGCCTCCGCCGCCGCGATCTCCGCCTGACGCCGCTCCAGGTTCGCGTCCACGATGTGCTGCAGGTCGTCGATATCGTAGTGGAACACGTTGTCGATGTCGCCCACCGCCGGGTCCACGTCCCGCGGGATCGCCATGTCGATGATGAAGAGCGGGCGGCGGGGGCCGTTGGGCAGCGCGCGCATGATCAGCTCTTTCGTCACCACCGGAACGGGAGACGACGTCGCCGTGGCCAGGATGTCCACGTGCTCGAGAGACTCGGCGATGCGTTCCAGCGGCAGCGTCGTCGCCCCGACCCGCGCCGCCAGCTCCACCGCCCGGGACTCCGTGCGGTTCGCCACGACGACGCTCTTGATGCCTTCGCTGTTCAGGCACTCGATGGCGAGCTCGCTCATGTCTCCCGCGCCCAGCACCAGCGCACGCCGGCCCCGCAGCGCCCCGAAGATCTTCCGGGCCAGCTCCACGGCCGCCGACGGGATCGACGCCGCGCCTGTCCCCAGCGCCGTGCGGCTGCGCACCTCCCCGCCCACGTACAGCGCAGTGTGGAAGAGGCGCGACAGCACCGGCCCCACCACCCGCGGCTCACCATCCAGCGCCGCCGCCTGCTCGTACGCGTCCTTCACCTGCCCCTGGATCTGGGCCTCGCCCAGGATCATCGATTCCAGGCTCGAGACCACCCGGAACAGGTGCCGGGCCGCCTCCCGGTCCCGGCGGCAGTAGAAGTATCCCGACGCCGCCTCGGCGTCCATCCCGGCCGCCCGGGCCAGCAGCGGGATCGCGGCCCCGATCGGGTCCGACTCCCGCGGCAGAAGCAGGTAGAACTCGGTTCGATTGCAGGTGGAGAGGAGCACCGCCTCGGACGCCAGGCCCGAGCCGACCATCTCCCGGAGCGCCCGTGCCCGGTTCTCCGGGTTCAGCGCGAAGCGCTCTCGCACCTCCACGGAGGCGGTGTGATGGCTGACGCCGACGACGGCGAGGGAGACACGGTCCATCAGAAGAACAGCCGCCCGTCGGCCACGGAGAGCCGCAGCACCAGGTAGGCCGCCACCACGACGACGAATCCCACCACGCTCGCGATGGCGCCGCGGCGCTTCCGGCCCGGCTCCCCGTAGCGGGCGACGAGGGCGGCGAGGAACACCAGCCACGTGAGCACGCTCCAGACGATCTTCGGGTCCGTCGCCGCGAACGAGTGCCGGAATCGGATCGTCCACGCCCACCCCAGCCCCAGCGCCAGGCTGAGGGCCGGGAACCCCACGATCAGGGCCCGCCGTCCGAGGCGGTCGAGCGTCTCCAGCGCCGGCAGGAAGCGGAACCACCGGCCGAAGTTCTTCGACTTGAGCTCGTGGAACTGGATCAGGTAGAGCAGGCCGGCGGCGAAGGCGACGGCCAGTCCGGCGTTGCCGATGAAGGCGAGCACCACGTGGGCCACGAACCATACGCCGCGGAACGCGAGGGGCTCTCCTGCCGGCCGCAGTCCCACGATGAGACCCACCGCGAGCAGCAGCGCGGCCAGAGGCGCGAGGACGAGGCCGACGGGACGCACCTCGTCCCGCACGGCAGCCGCCGGAAGGAGGAAGATTCCCATCAGGAACGCGAAGGTGGAAAGCGTCGGGCCCAGCCCCACGAGCGGCAGCTCCCCGTACCGGCTCGCGAACGCGGCGATAGCGGCGCCGTGGGCGACGAGGGCCAGCACGATCAACGGCGCCGCCCACCGGGGCGCCCCCGCGCGGCCGCCCGCCAGCGACGCGCCGAGGACCACGGCCGTAGCCACGTACAGCCCAAGCGCCGCGATGTGCAGTAGCCCCACCATCGTCGATCCTGCCTCGGTGCCGGTCCGCTACGGCCGGCTCAGCGTGCCCGTCGGGAAACCCGGACCGGCAGCCCCTTCGCGAGCACCGGCTCCGAGAGCGAGACTACCCGCGCCGTCGCCGTACGGTCCCTCACGCGCGTCACGAGCAGGCGCGCGACGGGCGTCGGCACGCCGCCGTCGTCCGCGGACGCGGAGCGGTACGCCACCATCTCGTCGCCCACGGACACACCGTCCGTCCGCCCCAGGTCGACGAAGACGTAGTCTCCCACGGCCGCCAGCGGCCGCTCCAGCGCGATGCCGAGCAGCGCGCCGCGGGCCCCGTCCTGCACCGCCTCCGTGTCCCCCTCGTGGACTTCCGGCGCGGCCTCGAGGGGCAGCGCCACGTCCCCCGGGCCCGCCACGCCGAACTGCTGCTGGACCTCCCCCACGAGGACGTCCCGTCGCACGGCCGTGATCCGGACCACCGCCGTGGGATCGATGAGCCGGCCACGCCTTCCGACCTCCCGCCGGACGTGCACCAGCACCAGGCGGTCACCGACTTCGGGTCGTGCAGCGCCGGGACGTGCGTCGAGGAGCACCGCGTCCCCCGGGTGCACCGTTTCGGGGTCGACCGTCTGCCCGTCCACCACCTGAGGCTCCGCGGGACCGGCCCACGACGCCACCCGGGGGAGCGCCGCCGGGTCATCGACGTACGGCGACGCCCGGAACTCCGCCTCGGAAACGATTCGCGGCGGCTGCCGATCCGCGAGCTCCAGGTCCTCGGTCGCGGGCGCCGGCTCTCGGTAGAAGCGCGTGTGGCGCGGAGTGCCGGACGACCCCGGCTCGACGCGGACCCTCGCGGGCGTGCCATCGGACGCGGCGCTCCCCCGACCCGCCGCCTCCGCACCGGTCGGCAGGCGCAGCCGCTCATTCGGGTAGATCCAGTGCGGATCCTGGATCGTGCCGCGGTTCGCCTCGTAGATCCGCTGCCAGGCCGACGCGTCCTGCAGGTACCGATCGGCGATCCCCGACAGCGTCTCCCCCGGCTGCACCACGTGCTCCGACGGCGACGCGGGCCCGGCCGGGCCGCCCGCGGTCGTGGGGGGCCGGGGCGTGGCCAGGATGATGCGGCTGGGACGCCGCGCCGCTCCGGGCGCTTTCGCTCCCGCGCTGTCCGCGCCGGCCGACGAGTCCGGGCCGAGTTCGCCCGCACGCCGGGCCATGCCCTCGGACTCCGCGGCGGCCGCCCGCCGCGTCCGGTCGAGGATGCGCCCGACGGCCGACGCAGGCCGGGCCGGCGTGCTTCCCATCGGCGGCACGCCCTGAAGGGTGTCTCGCACCGGCGTCTGGGCGAACGTCGGCGCTGCGACGGTCGACCCCAGCGCCACGCCACAGGCGGCCAGCAGAAATCGGATTCGCGCGACCTTCATCGTTCGGTCCTTCGTCTTGCGGAAGCGTCCCCTGTCGTGCGGCTCGGCGGATCCAGCACGAGCAGGTCCCGGGCGACGATCTCGGTGGCCCACCGCTCCACCCCCGACCGGTCCCGCCAGGTTCGGTACTCGAGGCTCCCCTCCACGAAGAGGCGGCTACCCCGCCGCACCCCCCGCTCGACCTCCCGGACGAGGGGCTCGGGGACGACGATCCGGTGCCACTCCGTCTTCTCCCGCACGCCCGGTCCCTCCGGATCGCGCCAGCGCCGGTTCGTGGCGAGCGGGAACGTGGCGATCCTCCGCCCCGCCGCCGTCGTCCGCACGTCGGGGTCCGCGCCCGCGTTCCCGATCAGCAGCGCACTGTTCAGAGTGGCACTCAGGTCACCGCCCTCGCAAACTGGCGCGCCCAGTACGTGATGACCATGTCCGCACCAGCCCGCCGGATGGACAGAAGGGCCTCCCGCATCGCCCGCTCCTCGTCCAGCCATCCGTTTCGCGCCGCCGCCATGATGGCGGCGTACTCGCCCGATACGTGGTAGGCGGCCAGCGGCATCCCGGTGTCCTCCTTCACACGCCAGATCAGGTCGAGGTAGGCCAGCGCCGGCTTGACCATCAGCATGTCCGCCCCTTCCGCCACGTCCTGCCGCGCCTCCCGCAGGGCCTCGAGCCCGTTCGCAGGGTCCATCTGGTACGTGCGCCGGTCTCCGAAGGAGGGCGCGCTCTCCGCCGCGTCCCGGAAGGGCCCGTAGAACGCCGACGCGAACTTCACGGCGTAGCTGAGGATGGCGACGCCCTCGAAGCCGGCCTCGTCGAGCGTGGTCCGGATCGCCGCGACGCGGCCGTCCATCATGTCGCTCGGAGCCACTACATCGGCCCCGGCGCGGGCGTGGCTCAGCGCCTCGCGGGCGAGGAGCTCCAGCGTCTCGTCGTTGGCGACGTCGCCCTCCCGGATCACCCCGCAGTGCCCATGGGACGTGTACTCGCACATGCACACGTCGGTGATGACGAGGAGGTCCGCTACCTCCGCCTTCACGGCGCGGATCGCCCGCTGCACCGGGGCCTCTTCGTCCCACGCGGCCGAGCCGACTTCGTCCTTCTCCGCGGGGATCCCGAAGAGCAGGATCGCCGGGATCCCCAGCGATGCGGCCTCCCGGGCGTCCTTCACGAGCTCGTCCACCGACGTCTGATCCACCCCCGGCATCGAGCCGACGGGCCGCCGCACCCCCTCGCCCGGCACCGCGAAGAGGGGCAGGATCAGGTCGTCCACCCCGACGTGGGTCTCGCGCACCATCCGGCGCAGCGTCTCCGTCCGACGCAGGCGGCGCGGGCGGACGACTGGAAAATGGCTCATGCCGGGAATCCCCTGGATTTCGAGTCGGAGTTCGGGTTCGATGGGGTTACGGAACGGTCCGCCGCAGTACGAGGGCGTCCTCGAGGGGGAACGCATAGTAGTTGCGGCGTGTGCCCACCTGCCGGAAGCCGTACGAGGCGTACAGGCGCCGGGCGACGGCGTTGGACACCCGGACCTCGAGGAACACGGCCTTCATGCCCCGCTCGGCGACGCGCTCGATGATGCGGTCCAGCAGCCGCCGCGAGACGCCCCGTCCCCGGCGGCGCGGCTCGACCGCGATCGTCCCGAGCTCCGCCTCGTCCAGAACGCCCCAGAAGCCGGCGTATCCGACGACGCCATCCTCGGCGTTGTCCGCCACCCAGACCTCGGCGTCCCGGCGCTTCAGCAGGTTTCGGTAGGTGAGGCTGCTCCACGGCATGGTGAAGGAGACGTACTCGATCTGGAGCACGCGGTCGACGTCGCCTTCGCGCATCCTGCGGAGGGCGACGTCGTAAGGCGGCGCAGCCGGCCCCTCCGAATCGTCGACGCCGGATTCGCCCTCGAGGTACTTCCGTGCCACCTGGCTTCGTCCTCTGCGGGTCCGTGACGCTCGCTCGCACACCAACCTAACATTCGCCGCGCGGCGGCGGGGGGCTAGCCCCGCACCGACCGCTCCGCGCCGGAGCCCCGCAGGTAGTCGGGCTCCCAGGCCACCGGATCGGACACCCGTCCCCGGGCCGGATCGACGCCGGCGAGCCAGAGCAGAGCCGCCGCCCGCGGGGACGACAGCTGCGGCGGCGCGACCACGCCGCCGGCGCCTTCGATCCGGTCCCGGTACCGGATCGCGCCCTCGCCCGCGAACAGCATCCGCTGGCTGTCCGGCCCGCCCCGGGCCGCTGCAAGGGTGCGGGTCTCCTCGGCCCACCCGAGCACGGCGTCCAGCGTGCGCGCGGCCGGCTCCAGGCGCGTCTCGACCGCCGAGAAGCCCGGGAAGGCGTACGCCGCGGCGTAGACCTCGCCTCGGCGGGCGTCGAACAGCGCGCACACAGGACGGTCGTGAAGCGCGGCGGACGCGGCCTGCGCGAGGAGCCCGGAGTACGCAAAGAAGGGGACGCCCAGGGCGCGCACGAGGCCCTTCGCCGTGGCGCCCGCGATACGCACCCCCGTGAACGAGCCGGGTCCGCCGGACACGACGACACCGCCCAGCCCGGAAGTCGAGACGCCCGCGGATCGCAGCGCGAAGTCGATGGCCGGGAGCAGGCTCTCCGCCTGGCGCGCCCGGACCCCGACGGAGACTTCGGCCATCACGCGCGCGGAGGTGCCGACCGCCACGCTTCCGATGGGGGTGGACGTGTCGATGGCCAGGAGAGGCGCAGCGGGCCGGGGATCGGCAGGTCGGATCACTCGGTCCCCCGGGCGGCGCCCTCGGGGATCGGCGCCGGGACGGCGCCCGCCGGCGAGCCGACGCGCCGGACCTCCACGTCCCGGGTCGTCGAGGTGACCGGCGTAAGGCGGATCTCCCAGCGATCCGGCGGAAGGAGCGTCTCCGCCCGTTCGGGCCATTCGACCAGCACGATCTGCCCCTCCTCCCCGAGCTCGCGCCAGCCGAGCTCCCAGACCTCGTCGGGATCCTCCAGACGGTAGAGGTCCAGGTGCTGCACCCGTGTGCCGTCGCGGCCCTCGTAGCCGAAAACGAGGTTGAACGTCGGCGACGGCAGGGAGCCCGCGACCCCGGCTCCCCGGGCGACGGCCCGGGCGAGCACCGACTTCCCGGCACCGAGGTCCCCGCGCAGGCAGAGGAAGAGACCGGCGCCGTCGGCCGCCGCCGTCGCCCCGATCTCCCGGCCCCACTCGGCGACCTGCGCCTCGGTCAGGGCATCCTGCGGACCCGGGGCGTGCTCAACCATCGTCCCCCGCCGACTCGCGCGCCATCGTCTCCTGCGCCCGCGCGTCTCCCAGCCGCGAACGGACCTCCAGGAGCTGGTCCCGGAGCACAGCCGCCCGCTCGAACTCCTGGACCGCCGCCGCCTTTCGCATCTGCGCCTCCAGGATCTTGGCGTATTCCTGGAGATCGACCTCTTCGGCGTACGAGCGCGGTGTCTCGGCCACCGCCGGCACCGGTGGCGCCAGGTCCGCGTACCGGGCGTCGGCCACCCGTGTCGAGAAGGAGATCTCCTCGACGGACTTGCGAATCGTCTCCGGCGTGATGCCGTGCTCCTCGTTGTGCGCCTGCTGGATCTCCCGACGTCGGTCGGTCTCCTCGAGGCAGTAGGCCATCGAGCGCGTGACCCGGTCCGCATACATGATGGCCTTGCCGCCCGCGTTCCGGGCCGCACGACCGATGGTCTGGATCAGCGAACGGCCGTCCCGGAGGAACCCCTCCTTGTCCGCGTCGAGGATCGCCACCAGGGAGACTTCCGGCAGGTCGAGCCCCTCCCGCAGCAGGTTGATGCCGACCAGCACGTCGAAGCGGCCGAGTCGCAGGTCGCGGATGATCTCCACCCGCTCGATGGCGTCGATGTCGCTGTGCATGTAGCGGACGCGGATGCCCACCTGCGCGAAGTAATCGGTGAGGTCCTCCGCCATCCGCTTCGTGAGCGTTGTCACGAGCACGCGCTCGCCCCGTCCCGCCCGCTCCCGGATCTCCGCCATGAGGTCGTCGACCTGTCCCTTGACCGGACGGACCTCCACTTCCGGGTCGAGAAGACCTGTCGGCCGGATGAGCTGCTCGACCACGACGCCCCCCGACCGCTCCAGCTCGTAGTCGCCCGGCGTCGCGCTCACAAAGAGCGCCCGGGGCACCAGCTCCTCCCATTCCTCGAAACGCAGCGGCCGATTGTCCAGCGCGCTGGGCAGCCGGAATCCGTAGTCCACGAGCGTCAGCTTCCGGGCGCGGTCACCGTTGTACATGCCCCGGATCTGTGGCACGCTCTGGTGCGACTCGTCCACGACGACGAGGAAGTCCTCGGGGAAGTAGTCGAACAGGCACGCCGGCCGCTCGCCCTCCGCCCGGCCCGTCAGGTGCCTGGAGTAGTTCTCCACCCCGGAGCACGTGCCGATCTGCAGCAGCATCTCGATGTCGAAGTTCGTGCGCTGCTCGAGCCGCTGCGCCTCCAGGAGCTTGCCCGCCATGCGCATCTCCGCGAGGCGGCCCGAGAGCTCGTCCCGGATCCGATGCACCGCCCGCTCGACCGTCGAGCGCTGCGTCACGAAGTGGGTGGCGGGGTAGATCGCCGCCCGATCCAGCCGCGCGATCGTGTCCCCGCTCACGGGATCGAACCGGCTGATCCGCTCGATCTCGTCCCCCCACAGCTCGAACCGGATCGCCTGTTCGTCGTACGCCGGGAAGACCTCGACGGTGTCCCCGCGCACCCGGAAATGGCCGCGCGTGAAGTCGTAGTCGTTGCGGGCGTACTGGATGCGCACCAGCGCCTCCAGGATGTCGCGCCGGCCCATCTGCTGCCCCCGCTCCACGACCAGCATGAGCTTCCGATACTCCCGGGGGTCGCCCAGGCCGTAGATGCACGAGACCGAGGCGACCACGATGACGTCGTCGCGCTCCATCAGAGCCGACGTCGCCCGCAGACGCAGCTTCTCGATGTCCTCGTTGATGGAGGAGTCCTTCTCGATGTACGTGTCCGAGGCCGGCACGTAGGCCTCGGGCTGATAGTAGTCGTAGTAGGAGATGAAGAACTCGACGGCGTTCCGGGGGAAGAAGCTCTTCAGCTCGCCGTAGAGCTGCGCCGCCAGCGTCTTGTTGTGGCTCATGACAAGCGCCGGGCGGCCGTACTCGGCGATCGCCGACGCCATCGTGACCGTCTTTCCGGAGCCCGTCACGCCCAGCAGCGTCTGGTAGCGGTCGCCGCGAGCGAACCCCTCGCTCAACTCGGCGAGGGCCTGCGGCTGGTCGCCCTCGAGGCGAAACGGGAGCTGCAGATCGTAGGTGCCCATGATCGGGCTGATACCCGGCAGGACCCCGAAAGGTCACGCCGACGCCGCCACCCGGCTCAGGCGGCGTCGACCGTTCTGCGAATGCCCGCCGCCGGCCGGCCGATGCTCTCGTACTCGAAGCCGAGCTCCGCCATGCGGTCAGGGTTGAACAGGTTCCGGCCGTCCAGCACGACGGGAGACTCCATGAGCTCCTTCATGCGGGCGAAGTCGGGCCTCCGGTACGGCTGCCACTCCGTGAGGACGAGCAGGGCGTCGGCGTCCGCCAGACAGTCGTAGTTGCTGCCGCAGTAGATCACTCGATCGCCGAAGTGGCTCCTTGCCACGTCCATCGCCTCGGGATCGTGCACACGAACCTGGGCGCCCCGCTTCAGCAGGCCCTCCACCACGACGAGAGCGGGCGCCTCGCGCATGTCGTCCGTGCCGGGCTTGAATGCAAGGCCCCAGACGCCGAACGTGCGGCCCGACAGGTCGGTTCCGAATCGGTCCGTCACGTGATCCAGGAGCCGGCGCTTCTGGGCGGCGTTCACGGCCTCGACCGCCTCCAGCAGGCCCGGATCCACGCCCGCCTCGCCGAGGATTCGGATGAGCGCCTTCACGTCCTTGGGAAAGCAGCTTCCGCCGTACCCGGCGCCGGCGAAGAGGAAGGCCTGACCGATGCGGCGGTCGGAGCCGACGCCCCCCCGTACCAGGTCGACGTCCGCGCCGACCCTCTCGCACAGGCTTGCGATCATGTTCATGAACGAGATGCGCGTGGCGAGCATCGCGTTTGCGGCGTACTTCGTGATCTCCGCCGAGGCCACGTCCATCACCATGATCGGATTGCCCGTACGGACGAACGGTGCGTACAGGTCCTCCAGCATCTTGCGGGCGTACTCCGAGTCCACGCCGATGACCACCCGGTCGGGCTTCATGAAGTCGTCGACCGCGGCGCCCTCCTTCAGGAACTCGGGGTTGGAGCAGACGTGCACCGGCTCGGAGGAGCGGCTCTCGATCGCCTCGCGCACGCGGGCGGCCGTGCCCACCGGCACCGTGCTCTTCGTGATGACTACCTTCTCCCCGTTCATGTTGTCGCCGATGATGGCGGCGACGTCGAGGACGTGCTGAAGGTCCGCACTGCCGTCCTCGTTCGGGGGCGTTCCCACGGAGATGAAGACGATGTCAGAGGCGCGGACGGCCTCTCCCACGTCCGTGGTGAAGCGCAGCCGACCCTCGTCCAGGTTCCGCCGCACGAGCGGCTCGAGCCCCGGCTCGTAGATCGGGATCTCCGCGCGCCGCAGGCGCTCGATCTTGCCTTCGTCGATGTCCGCGCAGAGGACGTCGTTGCCCGACTCCGCCAGCCCCGCTCCGACCACCAGCCCCACGTACCCCGTCCCGATGACCGCCACCTTCATCGCGTCACTCTCCGTCGAGTCGTGTTCTGACCGTTTCGCCTATCGCACGAGTCCCTGCGCCTCGAGCTCCGCGAAGCTGTCGTCGACGCGGTCGTCGGCCTCCTGGGCCCCGGACCACGCGATGAGCTCGTCCAGCCCCTCGTCGAACATCCGACGCGCACGGAACCCGAGGGCATCCGCGGCTGCCGAAGGCTCGCCTACGCAGTGGCGAATATCGCCTGTCCTGTACTTCCCCACCACTTCCGGCGCGATGTCCACCCCCAACCGATCCGCGATCCGCTCCGCGACCTCCACGATCGTCACCGGACGGCCCGTGCAGACGTTGAACGCGCCCGTCACGTCTTCGGGCGCCTCGAGCGCCGTCAGCACCGCCTCGGCGACGTCGAAGACGTGGATGAAGTCACGGCTCTGCGCCCCATCCTCGAAGACGAGCGGAGCACGTCCGTTCTTCAGCCGGCCCATGAAGATGGCCGCCACGCCCGTGTACGGATTGGAAAGGGCCTGGCGGGAGCCGAAGACGTTGAAGAATCGAAGAGCCAGCGTAGGAATGGAGTAGGCCGCGCCGAAGCAGAGCGCGAGCTCCTCCTGCGTCTTCTTCGTGACCGCGTACACGCTGGTGTGCTGCAACGGCTTGGACTCGGACGTCAGGACCGGCTCGACCGCGCTCCCGCATTCGGGACAGCGAGCGCTCCAGTCCGCGGCGGCGAGCCGCTTCTCCTCCCGGGGCGCCGGCGCCACGACGCCGTGGCTTTCGCACCGGTAGGCGCCTTCGCCGTAGATGCTCATCGAGCTGGCCACCACGAATCGCCGGAATCGCTCCGGCTCCTTCGCCATGGCCTCCATCAGAACGCCCTGGCCGTCGACGTTCACGCTCGTGTAGTAGTGCGGCTGGTACATCGACTGGCCGACGCCCACGGCCGCCGCCAGGTGGGCGACGGCGTCCACACCGTCCAGCGCCTTCCGAACGTCCCCCGGCTCCCTCACGTCCCCGCGCACGAACTCCACGGCGCCGCTCGCCACATGAACGGCGATGTTCTCCGGCTCCTCCGCCCCCTCACCGTGGACCTGCGGGTCCAGGTTGTCCAGGACGATCACTTCATGACCGCGATCCACCAGTCGGTCCACCACGTGGGACCCGATGAATCCTGCTCCGCCCGTTACGAGTACTCGCATGCTCCCCTCTGATCCGTGTCCGGAACGATCCACATCGACACGGGTCGGGGGCGCAAGCCATGTACCACCGGAACCCTCCGCCGGCTCAGAGAGCGCGGGCCGTTGCGTCCCGGTCTTCGACGAGGGTGCGAAAGTACGGGATCGTGCGCTGAAGTCCTTCCCGCAGCGAGACCTGCGGGTCCCAGCCGAGGATGGAGCGGGCGCGCTCGATGTTCGGGCGGCGAACCTTGGGGTCGTCCGTCGGGAGCGGACGATGCACGATCGTCGAGTCGCTTCCGGTCAGCTCGATGACCTGCTCGGCCAGCTCCCGGATCGTGAATTCCACCGGATTGCCCACATTGACGGGGTCGTGCTCGTCGGACATGAACAGGCGGTAGATGCCGTCCACCTCGTCGCTGACGTAGCAGAACGACCGCGTCTGTGAACCGTCGCCGTACACGGTGATGGGCTCTCCGCGCAGCGCCTGGACCACGAAGTTGGACACGACGCGCCCGTCCCCGGGCCGCATGCGCGGTCCATACGTGTTGAAGATCCGGACGATGCGCGAGTCCACGCCGTGGTAGCGGTGGTACGCCATCGTCATCGCCTCGGCAAAGCGCTTGGCCTCGTCGTACACACCCCGCGGACCGATCGGGTTGACGTGGCCCCAGTACGACTCCGGCTGCGGGTGGACCGCGGGGTCGCCGTAGACCTCGGACGTCGATGCGAGCAGGAACCGCGCTCCCTTCGCCTTGGCGAGCCCGAGCGTGTTGTGCGTGCCGAGGCTGCCCACCTTCAGCGTCTGGATCGGCAGCTCGAGGTAGTCGATCGGGCTTGCCGGGCTGGCGAAATGGAGCACACCATGCAGTTCACCGGACACGTCGATGTACGTCGATACGTCGTGCCGGACCAGGGAGAAGCGCGCCTCGGCTTCGAGATGAGCGAGGTTCTCCCGGCTGCCCGTGATGAAATTGTCCATCCCCACGACTTCGTGCCCCTCGGCGAGGAAGCGGTCGCAGAGATGACTTCCCAGGAATCCGGCAGCGCCGGTGATCAGGATTCGCATGGCCGTAGGGTACGAGGGGACTCTCCCGTCCACAACCCGCGTTTGGGCGACGAGCGGGCCGGACCCGCGGCGGCGCCGATCCTCGTCACCGGCGGCGCCGGCTTCATCGGCTCGGCCCTCGTCCGCCGGCTGATCGAGGAAAGGATCCCCGTCGTGAGCCTGGATCGGCTCACCTACGCCGCGCACCCGGACTCGCTCGGGGACGTCCTCGCGTCGCCCCTGCACACCCTCCTGCGGACGGACGTGTGCGACCGGCGCGCGGTCCGCGCCGCCCTCGACCGGCACCGGCCCACGGCCGTGGTGCACCTGGCCGCCGAGTCCCACGTCGATCGCTCCATCGACGAGCCCGCGGACTTCGTCCGCACGAATCTCGTCGGCACCTTCACGCTCCTCGAGGAGACGTTCGACCACTGGTCCGGTCTGGCCCCGCAGGCGCGGGACCGATTCCGCTTCGTGCACGTCTCCACGGACGAGGTGTTCGGGTCCGCAACGGAGGGCGAGCGCTTCCGGGAGACGTCACCGTACGATCCGAGCTCGCCGTACTCCGCGAGCAAGGCGGGCGCCGACCATCTGGCCCGGGCGTGGCACCGGACCTACGGCCTGCCCGTCCTGGTGACCGGCGCGACGAACAACTATGGCCCGCGCCAGTTTCCCGAGAAGCTGATCCCCCGCATGATCGTGGCCGCCCTCGAGGGCGACGAGCTCCCGGTCTACGGCGACGGCCGCAACGTCCGCGACTGGCTCCACGTCGACGATCACGTCGACGGCCTGCTGGCGGCGCTGCATAGCGGCGAACCGGGCGAGAGGTACCTGTTCGGGGGCGAGTGCGAACGGGCGAACGTGGACGTCGTCGAGGCGATCTGTGACCTCGTGGACGAAATGGCGCCGTCTCTCGGCCGTCCGCGCCGCGAGCTCATCCGCTTCGTCGCCGACCGGCCGGGGCACGACAGGCGATACGCGGTGGACCCGTCCCGTGCCCACAGCGCGCTGGGCTGGCGAGCCGGCCGCGCCTTCGAGGACGGCCTTCGCTCCACCGTTCGCTGGTACCTCGACAACCGGCCGTGGTGGGAGAGCATCCGCTCCGGCGAGTACCGGAGCCGCTGGCCCTAGCCGGCGGGAGCGAAGGCTCCCCGGACTGCCGCGACCACCTCCTCCTGCTGCTGCTCCGTCAGCTCCGGGTAGATCGGCAGGCTGATGACCTCCTCGCACGCGGCCTCCGTCACCGGCAGGTCGCCCCGGTCGTAGCCGAGTTCCCGGAAGCACTCCTGCATGTGGAGCCCCAGGGGATAGTAGACCGCGTTGCCGATGCCGGCCTCGTCCAGATGCTTCTTCAGGGCGTCGCGACCCTCGACCCGCACGGTGTATACATTGAACGCGTGCTCGTTCTCGTCGAGGGTCCGCGGCGTCTTCACGTCCAGCCCGGCGTGCCGGAAGAGGTGCTCGTACCGCTCCGCGTTGGCGCGCCGGGCCTCGAGCCAGCCGGGAACGCGAGGCAGTTTGGTCCGCAGCACCGCCGCCTGGATCGCGTCGAGGCGGGAGTTCGTGCCGACGCGCTCGTGGTAGTACGTGCGGTGTCCGCCGTGGACGCGGAGCTGACGGAGCCGGTCGGCGAGCTCGTCGTCGTCGGTGACGACCATGCCCCCGTCTCCGTAGGCGCCGAGGATCTTCGCGGGGAAGAATGAGTGACAGCCGACGTCGCCCACGCTACCGGCCTGGCGCCATTCCCCGTCGACGCGTTGTCGGGCTCCGAAGGCCTGCGCTGCGTCCTCGATGAGCTTCAGGCCGTACTCCGAGGCGAGGGCACGGAGAGGGTCCAGCTGCGCCATCTGGCCGTACAGGTGAACCGGGATGATCGCCCGTGTGCGGGGCGTGATCAGAGACCGCACCGTCTCGGCCGTGATCGTGTACGTCACCGGATCGATGTCCGCGAAGACCGGCCGCAGCCCGGCGTTCCACACGGCCCCCGCCGTGGCGAAGAACGTGAACGACGGCACGATCACTTCCGAGCCCGTCTCGAAGGCGAAGGCGCGAAGCGGCAGGAGCAGCGCGTCCGTTCCGCTCGCACAGCCGATCGCGTGCTTCGTCCCCACGTAGGCCGCCGCCTCCTCCTCGAAGGACTGAACCGTCGGGCCGAGGACGAAGTACTGCGACTCTATCACCTCCTGGACGGCCCTATCGAGCTCGTCCTTCATCGACCGGTACTGCGCCTTGAGGTCCACCAGCGGCACGGACACGCCCCGATCCTCGCTCTCTTGGTTGGGAAAGTCGCCGCCGATCGGGCGGCGTCACGCCTCTAGATCCGCCTCTGCGAAGTGCTCCCGCCTCACCACCGACGCGACGCCCTTCACGCGCCGGATCGCCCGCATCACCTTCTTCAGGTGCACGAGATCCGGCACCTCCACCACGAACGCCCCTACCATCCCGCCTTCGCGGGACTTGATGTCCGCCTGCCCGATGTTCGTGCCCGTGTCCGTGATGGCGCTCGCGATGTCGGACAGCAGGCCGCGCCGATCGTTGCCTTCGACCACGAGGCGCACGAAGAAACGGTCCCCGCTCTCCGCCTTCCACTCGATCTCGATGCGCCGCTCGGGATGGTTCGAAAGGTTGAGAACGTTGGGGCAGTCCACCCGATGGATCGAGATTCCGCGGCCCCGGGTGATGTAGCCGATGACGTCGTCGCCGGGCACCGGCTGGCAGCACTGGGAGTAGCGCACCATCAGGTTCTCCAGCCCCTGGATGCGGACCCCTTTCCCCGTTCCGCGCACGCGGTCCACGAGCCGCTCGAACGCGGACGGCGGTCGCGGCGGCGGCGCTTCCTCCTGTTCGGGGAAGAGCGTCTTCAGCACGGAATACGGACCCGTGTCCCCACGCCCGAGGGCCGCGTACAGGTGCTCGATCGTCGGCAGACTCAGCGATCGTGCGGTCTCCAGCAGCGCGTCGTCGTCCGGCCGGCCCTTGCGCGCCTTCTTGAGCTCCCGCTCCAGGAGCTCGCGGCCGAGGACCACCGACGAGTCGAACTCCTCCTGCTTGATCCACTGCCGGATCTTCTGCCGCGCACGGGCGGTCTTCACGAACGCCAGCCAGTCCCTGGACGGGCGCTGTCTCGGATCCGTCACCACCTCGACGGTGTCGCCGTTCTTCAGCTCCCGAGCGAGCGGAGCGATCCGCCCGTTCACCTTCGCGCCCGAGCAGTGCAGCCCCACCTCCGTATGCACCGCGAACGCGAAGTCGATCGGGGTGGCGCCCTTCGGGAGCTGCTTGACGTCCCCCTTCGGGGTGAAGACGAAGATCTCGTCCTGGAAGAGGTCGATCCGGAGGAACTCCATGAATTCCTCCGGCTCCCGCGTCTCCTGCTGCCACTCGAGGACCTGCCGAAACCAGGACAGCGTCTCGTCGACCTCGTTCGGCCGCCCTCCGTTGCCCTGCGCCGCCGCCGCGCTCTCCTTGTAGCGCCAGTGCGCGGCGATGCCGTATTCCGCGGTCCGGTGCATCTCGCGTGTGCGGATCTGGATCTCGTACAGCCGCCCTCCGGGTCCGAACACGGTCGTGTGCAGCGACCGGTACATGTTCGACTTCGGGGTGGCGATGTAATCGTGGAAGCGCTCCTGGAGCGGCGTCCAGCGGTTGTGGATCACGCCGAGCGCGTGGTAGCAGTTCGAGATCGAGTCCGTAACGACGCGGATCGCCATGAGGTCGTAGATCTCCTCGTAGGGCTTCCCGCGCTTCGACATCTTCCTGTGGATCGACCAGAGGTGCTTCGGCCGCCCGTACACGTCGCACGGGATGCCCGCCTTCTTGAGCTCGTCCTCCAGCGGGTCCCGGAGCGCCTCGATCTGCCCTTCCCGCTCCTTCCTTCGGTCGGCGATCTTCCGCGCCAGCTTCCGGTACTCCTCCGGCTCCAGGTGCTTGAAGGAGAGGTCCTCCAGCTCCCACTTGATCTGCGCCATCCCGAGACGGTGCGCCAGCGGGGCATAGATCTCCCGCGTCTCCTGCGCGATCCGGCGGCGCTTGTCCGGGCGCAGGTGATCCAGCGTCCGCATGTTGTGGAGCCGATCGGCCAGCTTGATGACGATCACCCGGGCGTCCGTCGCCATGGAAAGCAGCAGCTTGCGGTAGTTCTCCACCTGCTGCTCCGTCGACGAACGGAACTGCACCTTCGCGATCTTGGTCAGCCCGTCGACGATGCGGGCGACCTCGTCGCCGAACTCGCGCCGGATTTCGTCCAGCGAGATGTCCGTGTCCTCCACGACGTCGTGGACCAGCCCGGCGGCGATGGAGTGGGTGTCGAGGTGCAGGTCGGCGAGGATCTTGGCCACCTCGATGCAGTGACCGATGTAGTCCTCCCCCGAGGCGCGCTTCTGCCCGCTGTGGGCGTCACGGCTGTACGCGAAGGCCCGGCCAATGAGCGGCACGTCCAGGCGGTCGACATAGGGCGCAACCGCCTCCCGCAGCCGGGGCGGCAGCGCCTCCAGCGCGTCGGTGTTCCTCTCGATGACGGTCGCGTCCATGGCAATATCCGCTGAAGCGGTCGGGAACCTTGAAGATAACGGCGGAAAGCACCGGCATCCAAGCGCGCCCCCGACCCTGACCCCGCCCGGGAGCAGGCGCTCGCCTCTTCCGTACCGCGCTGCGGCGACGGGGATCCGCACGCGCACCTTCACGCGCCCAGCCACGCCCGCTCCGCGAAGCTGACGTAGCGCCCGTCTCCGACCACCACGTGGTCCACGACGGGAATGCCGATCACGCGCCCGGCCGCGACCAGCTGGTCCGTGCACGCCCGGTCCTCGGCGGACGGGGTCGGATCCCCCGAGGGATGATTGTGGACCAGGATGATCGCCGCGGCCCGCTCGGCGATGGCGTGCCGGAAGACTTCCCGAGGATGGACGAGGGAGCCGTCCAGGACGCCCCGGGTGACGACGATCTCCCGCGTGACGGCGTGCTGCGTGTTGAGCAGCAGGATCCGGAACTCCTCCTGCGCCAGGTCCTGGAGCGTCGGTCCGCACTGATCGAAGACGTCCCTGGGTCCGCGGATCCGGGCCCGCTCGGCAGGACCTTCCCGCATCATCCGGCGGCCCAGCTCGAGGGCAGCCGCGATGCGCGCCGCGACCGCCGGGCCTACACCCCGGACAGCGGCGATCTCGGCCGCGGACCGGGACGCGAGGCAGCGGAGCGAGCCGTCGGCCGAGCTCAGCGCCTCACCGGCAACCTCCACCGCGGAGCGGCCGGCGCCGCCACTGCCTACCAGGATCGCGAGCAGCTCCCGGGACGAGAGCGCCGCCGCCCCCATGGCTCGCATCCGCTCTCGCGGACGGTCACTGGCCGGCCATTCCCGTATCGCGCTGGACATGCCCGAATCTCGCCGACCGGGCGGGACAGGACCATAGCGCCGAGGGCGCCCGCGCGCGCCTCGACTACGCGTCCGTCAGGTCGCGCCGTGGCACTTCTTGTACTTCTTTCCGGACCCGCACGGGCACGGGTCGTTCCGACCGACGTTGTCCCACTCGTCGGCATGGGCCGGCGCCGCGTGTGACGGGCCGCCGTCGCCACGGTTGGTCGCCAGTCGGGCGACGTCGCTCATCGCCTTGCCGGCGCCCGAGGTCGCGAGGTGACGTGCCCCCCGGACGAGCCGGTCGGTGCCCGTCGGCGGCTCCGCCTCCGCCTCCGCCGGCGGGGCCTGGCCCACCGGCTCCGTGCCCGATCTGTCGCTCGGCCCGGTGAGCACCATCCGCTGCGGCGGCGGCCTCCGCGGCTGCTGCTCCGGCACCCCGATCTGGGCCCGGAACATGAGCGAGCTCACGCTCTTCCGGATGTCGCCCATGAGGTCCACGAACATCTCATAGGCCTCCTGCTTGTACTCGATGAGCGGGTCCTTCTGGCCCCAGCCCCGGAAGCCGATGGAGGCCTTCAGGTGGTCCAGGTCGTAGAGGTGATCGCGCCACTTCTCGTCGATCACTCCCAGCAGGATCCAGGAGAGTACCCGGTCCCGGTGCTCACCGAACGACTCCAGCTTCGAGTGGAACGCCTCCCGCGCCCGCTCCTCCACCGCTTCGAGTACGGCGGCCGGCGTGTCGAACGGGTGGTCCGACGTGTTCTCGCGCGGCAGGCCGTCGACGACCAGGAAGTAGTCCAGCACCAGGCGGTTCCGCAGCCCCGCCAGATCCCAGTCCTCCGGGTGCTCGTCCTCGTGGCAGTACTCGGGGACGACGATCTCGAGGGCGTGCACGACCATCTCCCAGATCTCGCCTCGCAGGTCTTCCCCGCCCTCCAGCGCGAACAGCCGCAGGTCGTAGATGACCTCCCGCTGCTGGTTCATCACGTCGTCGTAGTCCAGCAGCCGCTTGCGGGACTCGAAGTTCTGCATCTCGACGCGCTTCTGCGCCCGCTCGATGGACTTCGTGACGAGGGCGTGGGTGATGACCTCGCCTTCCTCCGCGCCCATCCGCTCCATGATCCCGGCGATGCGCTCCGATCCGAACAAGCGCATCAGGTCGTCCTCGAGGGACAGGAAGAACTGTGTGGCGCCAGGGTCGCCCTGCCGCCCCGACCGCCCCCGCAGCTGCCGGTCGATGCGCCGCGATTCGTGTCGCTCCGAGCCCAGAATGTGGAGACCGCCGTCCTCGGCCACGAAATCGTCCGCCTTGCCTTCCAGCTCCGCTGGCAGGCCCGGGTCGGATGGCGGCTCGAGGTCGGCCGGGTCGATGCCGTGTTCCTTCAGCCAGCCGACGGTGCGCATGTCCTTCACGCCCGGCCCCAGCTTGATGTCCGTGCCGCGGCCGGCCATGTTCGTCGCGATCGTGACGGCGCCGGGCTGGCCGGCGGACGCGACGATCTGCGACTCCTGCAGGTGGTACTTTGCGTTCAGCACGTTGTGCGGGATGCCGCGGCGCTTCAGCATCCGCGACAGCGTCTCCGACACGTCCACCGACACGGTCCCGACCAGGACCGGCAGCTCCAACCTGTACAGCCGCTCGATCTCGTCCAGGATGCGGTTGTACTTCTCCCGCTTCGTCTTGTAGATGAGGTCGTGGCGGTCGTCCCGGACGATGGGGCGATTCGTCGGGATCACCATGACGTCGAGGCCGTAGATCTGGTGGAACTCGCCTTCCTCCGTCTCGGCCGTTCCCGTCATGCCCGACAGCTTGTCGTACATGCGGAAGTAGTTCTGGATGGTGATCGTCGCGAGCGTCTGCGTCTCGCCCTTGACGCTCACGCCTTCCTTCGCCTCCACCGCCTGGTGCAGCCCGTCGGACCACCGGCGCCCCGCCATCTTGCGCCCGGTGAACTCGTCCACGATGACGACCTGCCCATCCTCCGTGATGTACTGCTCGTCCCGGTTGAAGAGCGTGTACGCCTTGAGGAGCTGGTGGATCGCGTGGATCCTCTGGCTTTTGTCGGCGAACTCCCGCTCAAGCTCCTGAATCTGCTCCCGCTTCTCGTCTACCGTGAGATCCGGGTCGTCCTGGATGCGACCCACGTCCACCGAGAGATCCGGCACGATGAAGGCGTCGGGGTCGTTCGGCGAGAGCACCTCCAGACCCTTGTCCGAGAGGTGCACGCTGTGCCCCTTCTCGTCCATCGCGAAGAGCAGCAGCTCGTCCAGCTCGTGGAGCTGCTTGTCCCGCATCAGCAGGGCCTCCGTCTGGTTCGCCAGCTTTTGCAGGCCCGGGTCGTCCGCGAACATCTTGAGCAGCTTCTTGTGCTTGGGCGCTCCCCGCCGCGCCGCCAGTAGCTTCTCTCCCGCCGCCTCCGTGTCGCCTTCCTCGATCTCCTTCTCGGCGTTCGCCACCAGCTCGTTGACGATGCGCGTCTGCCGGCGGGACAGGTCGGCCACCAGCGGGTTGTAGCGCCGGTAGATGTCCGACTGCTCCTCGCCCACGGGCCCGCTGATGATCAGCGGCGTGCGCGCCTCGTCGATGAGGATCGAGTCGACCTCGTCGATGATGGCGTAGTAGTGGCCGCGCTGGACCCGCTGCTCCAGCGTGTGGACCATGTTGTCGCGCAGGTAGTCGAAGCCGTACTCGTTGTTCGTGCCGTACGTGATGTCCGCCCCGTACGCGGCCCGACGCTCCGGCGCGCCCGGCTCGTGCAGATCGATGCAGTCGACGCTCAGACCCAGGTAGTTGTAGACCGTGCCCATCCACTCGGCGTCCCGCTGCGCCAGGTAGGAGTTCACGGTCACCAGGTGCGCGCCGCGGCCGGCCAGCGCGTTCAGGTAGAGCGGCATCGTGGCGACCAGCGTCTTTCCCTCGCCCGTCGCCATCTCCGCGACCTTGCCGTCGTGCAGCGCAACGCCGCCGATGAGCTGAACGTCGTACGGCACCATGTCCCACGTCATCTGCGTGCCCGTCACCGTGATCTCACGGCCGAGCAGCCGGCGACAGGCGTCCTTCACGGTCGCGAAGGCCTCCGGAAGGATCTCGTCCAGAACGTCCTGGAGGGCCTTCTTCAGCTCCTCGTCCAGCCGGTTGATCTCGTCGGAGAGGTTCTGTCGCTCACTGGAGTCCTCTGTGGAGCGCTTGGTCTCCCGGAGCTCGGCGATCTGGCTGCGCAGATCCTCGGTCCGCTCCCGCACCCGCGCACGCAGCCGCTCGGTCTGCTGGAGGAACTCCTCCTCCGGCTTGTCCGCGAGCTCGTCGGCGAGCGCGTTGATCTCGTCGACCAGGGGCTGAAGCTTTTGCGCCTCCCGCTCGTGGCGGGAGCCGAAGACCTTTTCTACGAACGACTTGAGCATGTTCTATGACGTTTCCGGAGATTCGGGATTTCGCCGCAGACGGTCTACTACCCTGCGGCGGCGCACGATGGTCCGATCAATCGCGATACAGACCCTCGCGCTCGATAATGTCCCGCACCGCGTCCGGCACCCAGTAATGAATCGGCTCGCCCTCCCGGACGCGACGGCGGATCTCCGTGGACGAGAGGTCCACGCGCGTCACCGTCAGGAACCGGACGTCCTCGGGCGCCGCGGGATCGACGGCTTCGCCCTGCCTCGAGAGCACCACGACCGTCGCCAGCCGGCGGATCGCCTCGCCCTCCCGCCAGTCGTCGAAGATCCGCCACTGGTCGGCCCCGATGAGCAGATACAGCTCGTCCTCCGGGGCCGCCCCTCGCAGGGTGCGGAGCGTGTCCACCGTGTACGAAGGCGGCCGCCGATCCAGCTCGAGGGACGAGACGTCGAAGCGCACGTCGTCGCCCACCGCCGCCGTGAGCATCGCCCGGCGCACGTCTGCGCCGCTGGACGTCCGGTCCTGCTTGTGCGGGGCCACGGCTGCCGGCACGAAAAGGACGCGGTCCAGGCCGAGGCTCCGGAGCGCGTCCTGGGCCACGATGAGGTGGCCGATGTGGGGCGGATCGAACGTGCCGCCGAAGACTCCCGTCCTCAACGGCCGTTGGCCGGACCCCCGTCGGACACCGCCTTCGCGGCCGCGGAGTTCGGATAGCTCTGGAGGAGACGCTGCTTCGCCGCGTCCGCCTCTTCGGTCCAGCCGATCTTCTGGTACGCCTGGACCACCTTCAGGAGGGCCTCCGGCGCGACCTTCGTGTCGGGGAACTTCGTGACCACGTCCTGGAAGTAGATGATGGCGGAGTCGAAGGCCTTGCGCTTGAAGTAGTATTCGCCGCCCTCGAACAGCTTCTGCGCCAGCTTCGTCTGCATGTCCTCGACGATCGCCTTCGCCTTCGGCGCGTACTCGCTGTCCGGATAGTAGGCGACGAGGGACTGGCAGTGGTCGATGGCGGCCCGCGTGTACTCCTGATCCAGCTGCGGGTCCGGCGACAGTCGGAGGTAGGCCTGGCACGTTCGGAAGCGGGCGTCGTCCGCCCAGGGACCTGTCGGGTAGTCGTCGGCCAGCCGGGAGAACTCGTGGGCCGCAGTCACGTATTCGCCCTTCCCGAAGTACGACTGGGCGAGCATGTAGCGGGCCTCCTCCACGCGTCCGTGCGTCGGGAAGCGAAACGTGAACTGCTGGAACGCAGTGATTGCGTCGTCCCAGTCGTGGGACTGGTACTTCGACATCCCGCGCTCGAACAGCTGGTCCGCTCCGAGCGTTCCCAGGTTCGTTCCGTGGTGGTAGCACGCCGCCGACCCCGTGAGCAGGAGCAGGGCCGCCAGCAGGGCCGCGAGCCGGCCGCTCCGTTGAGCGGTTCGTCGTTCAGGAATCATCGGTGGTGGTACACACGGACAGGAGCGAGGTTCACGTGCCGAAACGGAGCTGGTCGATACGGCGGCGGGCCCGCTCCACGAGCTGGCCCGTGCCTCCCGGATTCAGCTCCAGGACGCGGTAGTACGAGACGAGGGCATCGTCCTGACGGCCGAGTGCGAAGTAGATCTCGCCTCTCTCGAACCAGGCCTGGTCCTGGAGGTTCTGGGGCACCTCCAGCTCTGTGACCGTACGCAGCCGGTCGAGAGCGTCGGCGAGACGCCCCTCCTGGTGCGCCTGGCGAGCGAGGTCGAACGCGCAGCTCCCCAGAACCCAGCGAGCCTCGCCGCGGATGCTGCCGTCACTCTGGGAGGCGACGCCGGCGCCGGCGATGTCCTGGCCCACCTCACCCGCCGAGCCCCCATAGCTTCCCGTCTGGAACGGCCGCAGGTACTGCACGGCCCGGGCACAGTCCCCGTGGGCCTGGTACAGGCGGCCGATCTCGTAGAGGTAGCGGGCCGCGGAGTCCGGGAGTGCGGAGGCCAGCGCGCGGGTGTAGTACTCCTCGGCTTTCGCGGCGTCACCCGTCTCTCCGTAGTAGCGGGCCAGCGTCGGCGTCCAGCGGGACACGTCGAGGTCGGACCGCACCTGCAGCGCGGCCTCCACCGCCGACGCAACGCCGTGCGCGTCGCCCGTCGAGTCCGCCTCCTCGGCGAGCTTGAGGTAGTCGTAGACCGCCTGCGCCGCCGCACCGGGATCGCGCTGGAGCAGAACCTGGTACGTGTCCCGGGCCTTCGGGAGCTGGTCGGTGCGAGCGAAGGCGTGAGCCGTCCGGATCAGGGATGCGTCGTCGTGGTGCCTGGCGTACGCCAGCCGGTACTCGGCGAGGGCGTTGTCATAGGAGGAATCGGCCCACAGCCGGTCCCCTCGCTGGATCGCGGTCTGATCCGGCCCGCAGCCAGCGCAGAGGAGCAGCAGCGCCGCGAGTGCGGCCCCGGTGAGGCGGTGCAGAAGCAGCCGCCCGACTCTCGCCTCCGATGGGAGGTGCACGGCCCGAACGCTCACGACCCGCGCGCCGGCTCCGCCGGGCCGCGATCGACCAGGGAGAGGTAGGCGCGCGCCTGGGGACTGCCCGGCGCCTGCTGGAGGGCGTGCCGCCAGTGCAGACGGGCCTTTTCCAGGTCGCCCTGATGGTAGAACAGCAGACCCAGGTTGAGCCGGGCGGCCACGAAGCGCGGATTCCCCTGCAGGGCCGTCTCGAACTGCTCTCGTGCCTCCTCGTTCCTCCCCAGCTGCATCAGGGCCTCGCCCATGCGGTTGCGCACGTCGTGGAAGGAGGGCCGGAGGGAGAGCGCGGTACGAAACTGCTCTACGGCCAGATCGGGCGCGTCCGCGTCGAGGTACAGGTCTCCCACGGCCAGATGGGCGTTGGCGAGCCGCGCGGAGGCCGCAGCCGGGAACCGGTCGCCAGCCTCGACCTCGTGCCTGCAGGCCCTCTCGAACGCCTGACGTGCGTCATCGTATCGACCCACCTCGTTCAGCGTGACGGCCCGATTCAGGTGCGCCTCCACGTAGGCAGGGTTCAGCGCAAGCGCCCGGTCGAACGCATCCAGCGCGTTCTCGGGTTGGCCCATGAAGCTGAGGCAGAGCCCGGCGAGGTTGTGGACGTCCGCGAACTCCGGATGGTCCTGTAGCGCTTCCCGAAAATTCGCGAGCGCCGCGACGTAGTCGCGGTTCTGGAACGCCTTTCGGCCCCGACTGACGAGCTGGTGGGCGCTTCCTTTCATGGCCTCTCCCCGGGAAACCCGACGGGTCGCATTGCGGACACGAATGTAGGAGCCGAGGGGTGCCGGCGCGAGGGCACTCAGTGGAACAGCCGGGCGAGCCGGTCCAGCAGCGACGGTCGGGGGGGACGCACGCCGGGAACGGACAGCGGGGCCTCTCCGTCGAGAACGCACGCGGGGTTCGTCTGCATGAGCAGGCGTGCCGTCTCGGGCCCGCCCGCCCGGGTGATCGCCTCCCCGTACTCCCTCACCCGCGGGGAGCCGCGGCCGTGGAAGTCGCTGCAGACGCAGTGCACGAGCCCCGCTTCCAGCAGCCGCCACGCCGTGCGCTGGACGTCCGGCCCGAATCGACCCAGCAGGGACGGACCGTTCACCTGCAGAACGGCCCCGGCCGCCCTCCACGAGGCGACGATCCTCAGAGCGCCGTCCAGGCCGCGGTAGCGCTCCGGATGGGCCAGCACCGGCTGCCACCCCTCCCCTCGCAGCCGCTCGATCACCGCCCTCGATCGCGGCGGCACCGTCATGAAGGGGAATTCCACGAGCACGGAGGCGCCCCCGCCGATCCGAAGCCGGGGGTCCGACAGGTCCGGCTCCGGCGTGTCCAGCATCACTTCCGCGGCCCGGTGCACCTCGACCTCCTCGGCCGCCGCCAGCGCAGAGAGCCGGGCCCACCCCCGGTCCAGCTCGTCCATCCGCTCGCGGAAGGCGGAGCGCTGCTCCGCGAGCGAAGCCCGGTAGTGCGGCGTTGCCACGAGGCGCCTCACCCCGGAGGCTGCGAAACGCGCAAGCCCATCCCGGGCAGCGTCGTCGTCCGCGGCGCCGTCGTCGACGCCCGGCATCAGGTGGCTGTGAAGGTCGATGATGGACACGGAAGCTGCCTCCCGCCGTCGGGAAGCCGGGGATCAGGACGGGCCGGCGGCGCCCGATGGCACGGCAGCCGGACTCCGCCTGTCGGCGAGAATGGCGTGGATCCGGGTCGCGGCGCGCCCGTCCCACAGCGCCGGCCGCCCCTCGATCCTCACCGGACCGGCGAGCACGTCGTCGAGGGCGCCGAGGACCGTCTCCGGATCCGTGCCCACCAGACGGTTGCTCCCCTCCGTCAGCGTCGACGGACGCTCGGTGTTCGGCCGCAGCGTGAGGCACGGGACACCCAGAGCCGTGGTCTCCTCCTGGATGCCGCCCGAGTCCGTGAGCACCACCCGTGCATCGTCCATGAGTCCCAGGAACTCCAGGTAGCCGAGGGGCTCTACGATCCGTACGCCGCCGGCTCCCGAGAGCCGCTCCGCGAGACCGGCCTCCTCCAGCCGCCGTCGCGTCCGCGGATGCACGGGAAAGAGCACCGGCAGTCGGCGCCCCGCCCCCTCGAGCAGCGCCACCGAACGCCGCAGCGCGTCCTCTCCGTCCACGTTGCTGGGCCGGTGCAGCGTCGCGATGGCGTACGCGCGCGCCTCCAAGCCCATCCGCGCGGGCGTGTCCAGGTCCCGGGCATGGGCGCGGTGCACCTCCAGCGTGTCGATCATGACGTTGCCCACGAGGTGGATGCGCTCCTCTGGAAAGCCCTCGCGCCGGAGGTTCTCCACGCCGCTGCTCTCCGTCGTGAAGAGCCAGTCCGAGAGCTGGTCGGTGATCAGGCGGTTCAGCTCTTCGGGCATCGTCCGATCGAAGCTCCGAAGCCCCGCCTCGACGTGCGCCACCGGAATGCCGAGCTTTGCGGCCGCCAGCGCACCGGCGACCGTCGAGTTGACGTCCCCGACGACCACGACCGCGTCCGGCTCCAACTCGATGAACGCCGCCTCGAGAGCCACCAGCGCCGCCGCCGTCTGCTGCGCGTGCGTGCCCGACCCTACACCCAGGAACCGGTCCGGGCGCGGCAGCCCGAGATCTTCGAAGAACAGCCCCGAAAGCCGCTCGTCGTAGTGCTGCCCGGTGTGGACGAGGAGCGCATCGACGTCCGGGTCCGTGCGGAACGACTCCATCAGGGGCGCGGCCTTCATCAGGTTCGGCCGGGCTCCCACCACCGTCAGGATCCGCATCGTCGGCCCTCTGCCTCCGCCCCGGCCCGCCTCAGAGGACGCTCGCGGGGACGCCCGGGATCGACTCCGGGCGCGCCGTGTCCGGATCGTCGTGGCGCGTCGTTCCCGTCAGCGTGACCAGGCTCGGAGCCGACATGCCGCGCGTCGCGTTCCGGGTGTCGAGCACGAGCCGCGACTTCGCCACGACCTCCGCGTAGTCCACGCTCCCGTGGTCCGTCACAATCACGACGCAGTCGGACCCCTCCAGCACCTCCTCGCTCAGCGGTACACTCGCCATCTCCGCTCCGTCGTCGTCCACGAACGAGGCCACGAAGGGGTCATGATACGAGACCTCGGCGCCCCGCTCCCCCAGCATGCGAATGATCTCCAGCGCCGGGCTCTCCCGCACGTCATCGATGTCCTTCTTGTAGGCGATCCCCAGCACCAGCACCCGGCTTCCCATCAGGGGCTTGCGGTGCCAGTTCAGCGCGTCCTGCACCTTGTCCACCACGAAGTGCGGCATCTCCGTGTTGATCTCGCTCGCCGCCTCGATCATCCGCGTCTTGTACGCCAGCGTCCGCATCTTCCACGACAGGTAGTGCGGATCGAGGGGGATGCAGTGCCCGCCGATGCCCGGCCCGGGCAGGAACTTCATGTAGCCGAACGGTTTCGTGGCGGCCGCCTCGATCACCTCCCAGACGTCGATCCCCAGCCGCGACGAGACCTGCGCCATCTCGTTCGCCAGGGCGATGTTGATCGACCGGAACGTGTTCTCCAGCAGCTTCGTCAGCTCCGCGGCCTCCGTCGACGAGACGGGCACTACCGTGTCCATGACCCTGGAGTAGAACGCCTCCGCGACCGTCACGCAGTCCGGCGTGATCCCGCCGATCACCTTCGGCGTGTTGCGCACCTGCCACGTTTCGTTGCCCGGGTCCACCCGTTCGGGGCTGAAGCAGAGGAAGAAGTCGCGACCCGCCTTCAGGCCACCGGCTTCGAGCTTCGGCAGCATCACCTCCCGCGTGGTGCCCGGGTACGTCGTCGACTCCAGGATGATGAGCTGGCCCGCCCGCAGACGCCCCTGGATGGAGTCGGTGGCCGCGACGACGTAGGAGACGTCCGGATCCCGGGTCTTCGACAGCGGCGTCGGGACACAGACGGAGATGGCGTCACATTCCGAGAGCCGGTCGAAGTCCGTCGTCGCCTGGATCGTCCCGTCCTCGGTGAAGGAGCGCAGCACGTCCGACGGCACGTCCTTGATGTGGGAGCGCCCCGCGTTGATCCCCGCCACCGCCCGCTCGGACACGTCGAATCCGATCACTCGATGCCCCGCCTCGGCCATGGCCACCGCCAGCGGAAGCCCGACGTATCCGAGGCCCACGACTCCCGCCACCGCCTTGCCGCTGTGGATCTTCTCGAGAAGCTCGTCCCTTGTGCTCACGTGACTGTATCTCCGTTCTGCGTGTAATGCTCGACGAGGGCGTTCAGCAGCCCCGGAATCGTGTGCTCCGTCGCCTCGACCGTCACCGGGATCCCCATCTCCCGGGCCGTGTCCCCCGTCACCGGCCCGATGGCAGCCACGATGGCTCGCCCCACGTCGGCCCCGACGGCTTCGACGAAGTTGCGGACGGTCGAAGAGGATGTGAACGTCACGGCGTCGATCTCACCATCCTGCAGGCGACGTCGCAGCGCCGCGCCCCCGGCCGTATCCGGCACCGACCGGTACGCCTCGACCTCGTCCACGTGCGCGCCCCGGGCGGTGAGGCCGACGGGCAACACTTCCCGGGCGCCGGCGGCCCGCGGAAGCAGGATCCGGGCCCCCGCGAGATCGGCCGCCTCGGCCAGGGCTTCCTCCACCGCTTCGGCCACGTACCGCGCCGGCACGACCTCCGGGCGGACGCCGTGGAGCTCACACGCGGCGGCCGTCGCCGGCCCGATGCACGCGACCTGTACGCCGCCCAGCTGCCGGGTGTCGTGTCCGACCTCCTCCAGCGCCGCCCAGAATCGGTCCACGCCGTTCACGGAGGTGAAGATCACCCAGTCGTAGAACGCCACGTCGCGGGCCGCCTCCAGGATCGGACGCGGATCGACCGGCGGCGCGATCCGGATGGTCGGGAAGAGGATCGGCTCCGCCCCCCGCTCTTCCAGCGCCGTGGCAAGATCCTGCGCCTGCGCCCGCGGCCGCGTGACAAGCACCCGCCGCCCAAAAAGGGGACGGCCCTCGAACCACTGCAGATTCTCGCGCAACCGTACCACCTCCCCCACCACGACGACCGCCGGCGATCGGCACTGCTCCCGCTCCGCCCGCTCGGCGATGTCCTGCAACGTTCCAACGATCGTTCGCTGCCGCGTCCCCGTTCCCTGCTCCACCACGGCGGCGGGCGTCTCCAGCCCCCGCCCCTCCTGCAACAGCCGCTCGATCAGGCGAGGCAGGCGCTGCAGCGCCATGAAGGCGACGACCGTCTCCTCGCCTTCGCTCCCGTCCTCCACGCCCTCGACGAGCCGTACCCCGCGCGACACCCCCCCATGCGTGACGGGTATGCCCGCGTACGCCGGCGCCGCCAGCCCGGCGCTGACCCCCGGAACCACCTCGAACGACACGCCGGCCCGGCGCAGCTCCGCCGCCTCCTCACCCCCCCGCCCGAAGACGAACGGGTCGCCTACCTTCAGGCGCACCACCACGTCCGCCGATCGCCCCGCCTCCGCCAGGACCCGGTGCACCTCTTCCTGGGTCGCGCAGTCCGGCCCCACGCACAGCCGCTCGGCGTCCGGCCGCGCCAGATCCAGCACGCGCTCCGAAACCCCGCTGTCGTGCACTACGACGTCTGCGCGCGCGATCAGCTCGGCGCCGCGGACCGTCAGCAGTCCCGGATCTCCCGGGCCCGCCCCGATCAGGTAGACCGTGCCCATGCGGCGAACATAGTCCGGCGCCGACGCCGCGGAAAGCGGCGGCCCCGGCCGCGCCCCCGGGAACGGCAGAGGCCGCGCCCGACGGCTGTCGGGCGCGGCCTCTCGTCGCGAACGGGCGGGCCGGCCTCAGCCGCCCGTACCCGCTCCCGCCTTGGTGATCCGGTTCGCGGAGATGCAGCGCGTGCACACGCGCACGTGCTTGCGCTCTCCGTCCGTATCGATGATGTGGACCCGCTTCAGGTTCGGATTCCAGCGCCGCCGCGTCTTGTTGTTCGCGTGGCTGACGTTGTTGCCGAACGTCGGGCCTTTCCCGCACACGTGACAGAACCTCGACATGATCGCCTCTATTCCTGCTGCGGCGCCCCGCCCTGCGGATTGCCCGCCTTGACCTGGGCGCGGTGCGCTTCGATGAACGCCGATGCGAACGACGCCTCATCCTTCTGTGAGCCCTGAATCGCCCCGGACTGCTGCCACGCCGACAGCACCGAGTCCGACATCGCGTGGACAGTACCCGTCAGCGAGACCCTGGCGCCCGAGCCCAGCGGCGCACCCTTCGCCACCGCCGCGCTGTCGAGCTTCACCAGGAATGGCACGGAGTTCGGAAGCTGGATCCAGAAGGCCTGCGTGCCGAGCGTGCTCGCCACCTGCAGCCCGTTCATCCGGATCGTGTGCCCCTGAAGGCTGTCCGTATTCGCCGCGAAATCCGAGAGCGTCAGTACCGGAACGCCGGCGTCCTGGGCGGCCGCAGCCGAATCGGCGCCGGTCTCTTCCGCCACCTCGATCTGGGTCGGCTGCGCGTTGACCGCCAGCCACCAGATGAGAGCAGCAACCGCGATGACCGCCACGACGGCGAGAATCCAGGTCGTGCTCGCACCGCTGTCGCCCCTACGCTCGACGTTGTTGTCGGCCATGGCTCCCTTGTCCTAGACGAGTTCGATGATCGCCATCTCCGCGGCGTCGCCGGGGCGATGCCCCAGCTTCAGCACGCGGGTGTAGCCACCGGGCCGGTCCGCGTAGCGCGGCCCGATCTCGGTGAACAGCCTGCTCAGCGCCGCCTGCGTCGTGATCCGCCGCGCCGCCAGCCGCCGGGCGTGCAGATCCCCGCGCCGCGCCTTCGTGATGATGGGCTCCACGTACTGGCGCAGCTCCTTCGCCTTCTCGACCGTCGTCTCCAGGCGACCGTGCTCGATGAGCGACGTCGCCAGGTTGCGCATCATCATCTTCCGATGCTCCGACGTCCGGTTGAAGCGACGCCCCTTCGCGCGGTGCCTCATGACTCCTTCTCCTCTTCGGCCGACTCGGCCATCTCCGCCTCTTCCGCCGCAGAGCTGTCCAGCATGTACAGGTCGCCGTCCTCACCCTCTTCGAGCTGGATGCCGAAGTGCAGCTCGTGCTGCGAGAGGAACTGCTGGATCTCCTCCAGCGACTTCACGCCGAAGTTCTCGATGTCCAGCATCTCGTCCTCGGACTTCTGCACCAGGTCCCCGAGGGTGATGATGTTCTCCTTCTTCAGCGAATTGACCGAACGGACCGACAGCTCCGCAAGGTCGTCGATGTTCTTCCGGAACAGGTCGCCCAGCGCCTCGGGCACACGCACCGCACCCGGAACCGGCGCCGACGAACGGCCCGGCTCGCTGAAGCGCAGCATGTACTCGAGATGACGCCGCGCCAGCTCGGCGCCGTACGCCACCGCCTCGTCGGGCGACATGCTCCCGTTCGTCTCCACGAGGATCGTCAGCCGGTCGAAGTCCGTGCGCTGACCCACGCGCGTCTCCTCGACCGTGAAATTGGCCCGCAGCACGGGGTTGTAGATCGAGTCCACGCGCACCAGGTCCACCGGCGCCTCCTTCGGCAGCTCGTGCTGCTCTGCCTGCACGAAGCCCCGCCCCCGATTCACGTGCAGGCTCACGTTGACCTCGCGGTCGTCCTGCAGCGTGAACAGGTGGTGGTCCGGGTTGATGATCGCCACCATGCCGGGCCGATCGATCATCCGGGCCGTCACCGGGCCCGCCTTCTCCGCGCGCAGCTCCAGGACCGCCTCGTCCGTCCCTTCCTCCAGCGCGAGGACCAGCGTCTTCAGATTCTGGATGATCTGGTGCACGTCTTCCACGACGCCCGCGACGGTCTGGTGCTCGTGCACCACTCCGTCCATCCGGAAGCCCCACACCGCTGCGCCCGGCAACGACGACAGCAGGATGCGGCGCACCGAATTGCCCAGCGTCTGCCCGAATCCCCGCTCCAGCGGCGTGATGACGAACTGGGCCGTCTGCTCGTCGTCCGAGCGCTCGACCACTTCCACCCGCTGGGGCAGCACCAAACCGGTGAGATCTAGCTCCACGGTATCTCCTCCCCGGCTCGCGGCCGGTTCCGATCGTGCGATTCCGATTACTTCGAGTACAGCTCGACGATGAGCTGCTCCTGGACAGCCAGCGGGATGTCCGTACGCGCCGGCGTCTCCAGCACCCGCCCCGTCCGCGACGACTCGTCCACCGCCAGCCACTTCACCGTGTCCGGCCGCGTCTTCGACTCCAGCGACGCCGCGACCGGAAGCATGTCCTTCGACTTCTCCCGGATCCGGACCTCGTCGCCCGCGCTCACGGCGTGGCTCGGAATGTCCATCCGACGGCCGTTCACCTCCACGTGGCCGTGACACACGATCTGCCGGGCCTGCGCCCGGCTCGCCGCGAATCCGAGCCGATAGACGATGTTGTCCAGACGGGACTCCAGCGCCACGAGCAGGTTCCCACCCGTCATGCCCGGCTGGTGCGCCGCGTCGTCGAAGAGGTTCTTGAAGTACTTCTCGGAGACGCCGTAGATCCGCTTCACCTTCTGCTTCTCGCGGAGCTGCAGCGCATAGTCGGAGGTCTTGCGGCGGCGCGCCTGCGCCGCCCCGTGCTGCCCTGGAGGATAGTTCCGACGCTCCACCGGACACTTGTCCGTGAAGCACTTCGTCCCCTTCAGGAACAGCTTCTGGCCTTCCCGGCGGCACAGCCGGCAGACCGGTCCCGTGTGTCGAGCCACGTACCGTCTTCTCCTGATTCGGAGTTCATTTCTGTTCGCCCCGCATCGCGTCCTCCCGCCCGACGGTGGTGCGGTTTACACCCGCGAGGCTCTCTCCTGCGTCCTACACCCGCCGCTTCTTCGGCGGCCGGCAGCCGTTGTGGGGGATCGGCGTCACGTCCTTGATGGACTTCACGCTCAGGCCCGCGGCCGCCAGTGCCTGGATCGCCGGCTCCCGCCCGCTCCCCGGACCCTGCACCTCCACGTGCACCCGCTTCATCCCCATCTGCACCGCCTCACGCCCGCACTGCTCCGCCGCGACCGTCGCGGCGAACGGCGTCGACTTCTTCGATCCCTTGAAGCCCGCCTTCCCGGCGCTGCCCCAGACCACCACGTTCCCCTGCATGTCGCTGATCGTGATCAGCGTGTTGTTGAACGTCGCCTGGATGTGCGCCACGCCCTCGGCGTCGACGTGCTTGCGAGCGCGCTTGACACGGCCCTTCTTCGGATTCGCCATCGATTCCGTCGGTTCCGGGTTGCCTCAGATCCACACCGCGCCGCTACTTCCGCGGCGCCTTCTTCTTGCCCGCGATCGCCCGGCGCGCACCCTTGTGCGTGCGCGCATTCGTATGCGTCCGCTGACCGCGAACCGGCAGCCCGCGGCGGTGGCGCAGCCCGCGATAGCACCCGATGTCCATGAGCCGCTTGATGTTCATGGACACCTCGGTGCGCAGCGCTCCCTCCACCTTGTACTGATTCTCGATCACCCGGCGCAGCCGGTTGACCTCGTCGTCCGACAGCTCGTGCACCCGTCGGTCCGGGTCCACGCCCGTCGTCTTCAGGATCTTGCGCGCCGTCGAGTCCCCCACCCCGAAGATGTAGGTGAGGGCCACCTCGATGCGCTTGTTGCGCGGAAGATCCACGCCTGCGATACGCGCCATGTCTTGCCTACCCCTGCCGCTGCTTGTGTCGCGGGTTGCGCTTGCAGATCACGCGAACGACACCGCGGCGACGGATCACCTTGCAGTGCTCGCAGATCGGCTTGACGCTGCTCCGAACCTTCATGACCGGATCCTTGCCCGAGTTTACCGAACAGCTTTTCAATATATCAGGATCACCGGGGTCGTTCAAGTCCGCCTCCCCGGCGACCTCCCGGCCGCTGCGCTACGCGGCCTGCCCGCCGCCTTCCGCGGCGGACGGCGCGGCGGTCAGCACGCGGGGCCCCGACTCCGTCACGGCGACGGTGTGCTCGAAGTGGGCGCTGGGCCGGTGGTCGGCCGTGACGACCGTCCAGCGGTCCGCGAGCGTGCGAACCTGGGGGCCGCCAGCATTGACCATGGGCTCGATGGCCAGGACCATACCGGGCCGGAGCCGGACGCCCTGTCCGGGCCGACCGAAGTTCGGCACCTGGGGATCCTCGTGGGGCTGACGGCCGATGCCGTGCCCGACGAGATCCCGCACGACGGCGAAGCCCTGGTCCTCGGCGTAGCGCTGGACGGCGCTGCCGATGTCCCCCACGTAGCCACCGGGACGGGCCTGCTCGATCCCGAGCCGGAGCGCCTCGCGGGTCGCGTCGAGGAGGCGCTCCACTTCGGCCTCCACCTCGCCCAGGGGCAGTGTCACCGCGGCGTCGGAGAACCACCCCTCGAGCTCCACGCCGACGTCGACGCTCACGATGTCGCCCGCCTTCAGCTCCCGATCCGGCTTCGGGATCCCGTGGACGACCTCCTCGTTCACGGAGATGCACGCGCTCGCCGGGAAGCCGTACAGGCCCTTGAAGGCCGGCCGTGCGCCGGCGTGATCGCGGATGAAGCCGTCCACGAACGCGTCGATGTCGCCTGTCGTGGCGCCCGGCTGGACGCGCTCCGGCAGGGCGTCGAAGAGGCGGCCGATGATGGCCCCCGAGCGTGCCATCGCGTCGATGGCGTCGGCGTCCTTGAGGGGGATCATCGCCCGATCGCCCGGCGCACGTCCGCGAAGACCTCCTCGACCGGCCGGTCCCCGTCCACCGTGTGGAAGGGGATGGTGCCGTCGCGGTAGTAGTCGATGAGCGGCTGCGTCTGCTCGCGGTATACCTCGAGGCGACGCCGGACGGTCGCCGCGTCGTCGTCCGCACGCTCGACGAGGGCGCCCCCGCAGCGGTCGCAGACGCCCGGCTCCTTCGGCGGCTCGAAGTAGATGTTGTAGACGGCGCCGCAGTCCGGGCAGCTCCGGCGCCCGCTGAGCCGCTTCACGAGCACGTCGTCCTCGACGTCGATGAAGAGCACGGCGTCGATGCGGTCGTCCAGCTCGTCCATGAGGCGGTCCAGGGCCCGTGCCTGCTCCAGCGTGCGCGGGAAGCCGTCGAAGACGTGGCCCGAAGCCGGCTCCTGCAGGACCTCGCGGACGAGGCCCAGGATGACCGCGTCCGGCACCAGCTCACCCGCGTCCATGTAGCGCCGGGCCTCCTGGCCGAGGGCGGTTCCCCGGCGCACTGCGTCCCGGAGCAGATCCCCCGTGGAGATCCGGTCCAGGCCGGCCTCCGTTGCCAGGAGCTCGCCCTGCGTGCCCTTGCCGGCGCCCGGGGCGCCCAGAAGAATCAGATTCATTCCCCTCGATCCGGCGGAACCTCTCCCGGGCCGCCGCTCGTCTCGTGACTACATGTAGCGCTGGCGACCGCGGAAGCGCACGCGGCCTTTCTTCATGAAGCCCTCGTAGTGCCGCAGCAGCATGTGCTGCTGCATCTGCTGCACGGTGTCGAGGGCGACGCCCACCACGATCAGCAGCGACGTGCCGCCGAAGAAGAAGGCGCGGATGTCGAACCAGTCGAAGATCAGGAACGGCAGCAGCGCGATCGCCGCCAGATAGAACGAGCCCGGCAGGGTGATCTTGCTGAGGACCGAGTCGATGTATTCCGCGGTCCGCGCGCCCGGCTTCACGCCCGGGACGAAGGCGCCCTGCTTCTTCAGGTTCTCGGCCAGATCCACGGGATTGAAGATGATGGCCGTGTAGAAGTACGAGAAGAAGACGATGAGCACGGTGTAGGTCGTGTAGTAGACCCAGTTGTCCGGGCTGAAGAGCTGCGCCACGCCCTGGAGCCAGGGAATGTTGCTGAACGCCGCGATGGTTCCCGGCACCACGATGATGGACTGGGCGAAGATGATGGGCATCACGCCCGCCGAGTTGATGCGCAGCGGAATGAAGCTCTTCTGCCCCTCGCGGATGCGGCCGCGCCCCATGACCTTGCGCGGGATCTGCACCGGGATCTTCCGGGCGGCCATGGTCATGGCCACGACGCCGGCGACGACGCCGATCATCACGGCGACGAGCACGATCAGCTTCAGCGGGCTGATGACGCCGGAGCTCACCTGCTCCCAGGTGCTGGCGACGCCGGCCGGAAAGCCGTCGATGATGGAGAAGAAGATGAGCAGCGACGCGCCGTTGCCGACGCCGCGCTCGGTGATCATCTCGCTCAGCCACATGACGAAGACGGCGCCCGTGGTCAGGATGAGGCACGTCGTGATCAGGAAGCCGATGCCCGGCCGCGTCACGGCGCCCTGCATGCCCTGGAGGAAGACCGCGTAGCCGTAGCCCTGCCCGAGGGCCAGAGCAACGGTGGCGTAGCGCGTCCACTGCGTCAGCTTCTTGCGCCCGTCCTCGCCCTCCTTCTGCATCTTCTCGATGGTCGGGAAGACGGCCGCCAGCAGCTGGAACATGATGCTGGCGGAGATATAGGGCATGATGCCCAGAGCGAAGACGGTGGCCCGCTTGAGGGCGCCGCCGACGAACAGGTCGTAGACGCCGAAGAGCGTGCCCTGCAGCGCGCCGAACTGGGCGCGCAGCACCTCCACGTCGAGCGACGGCACCGTGATGTGGGCGCCGGTGCGGTAGACGAGCAGCGCCAGGAGCGTGAAGAGGATCTTGTTCTTCAGCTCCGGGATCCGAAACAGGTTCGGGATCGGATTGGCCATCGGCCTACGTCTCCGAGGCGTCCGAGGCCGCCTCGTTCTCGTCTTCCTGGGACGCGACCTCGGCGGCCGCATCGTCGTCCTGGGCGCGGGCCTCGCCGCCGATGATCTCGACGGTGCCGCCGGCGGCCTCGATCTTCGCCCGCGCGCCCTTCGTCACGCCGTGTACGCGCACCGTGAGCTTCCGCTCCAGCTCCCCGTCCCCGAGGATCTTCACGGGCCGTCCGGCGTTCAGGCGTACCAGCCCGTGAGCGGCAAGCACCTCGGGCGTCACTTCGTCGCCCTCGATACGGTCGAGGTCCCGCACGTTCACCGTCTCCCACTCCGTCCGGAAGATGTTGGTGAAGCCACGCTTCGGGACGCGCCGCTGGATCGGCATCTGGCCGCCCTCGAACCACGGGCGGTGCGGCGTGCCGGTGCGGGCCTTGTGGCCCTTGTGGCCTCTGCCGCTCGTCTTGCCCCTGCCCGAGCCCGGCCCGCGGCCGAGTCGCTTGCCGCCGTCGACGATGCCGTCGGGGCGGTGCAGGTCATGGAGATCCGCCATCTACTCCTCGCCTCCCTCCAGCTCCTCGACTTCGACGAGGTGCTGGACCTGGAAGATCATACCGCGAATCGCCGGGACGTCGTCCCGGACCACCGTCGCCCGGGGCTTGCCCAGCCCCAGCGCGTCGAGCGTCGCCCGGTGCTTCGCAGGCCGCCCGATACGGCTGCGCACCTGCGTGATGCGCACGCGCCCGCCCGTCTTCTTCTTCTTCGCCATCCTACACCCCCAGCTGCTCGACGGAGATGCCACGCTCCCGGGCTGCCTGTTCCGGCGTCACCAGGCTGGTCAGTCCTTCGATCGTCGCCCGGGCGACATTCACGGGGTTGTTCGACCCCAGGCACTTCGTCAGCACGTCCGTCACGCCGGCGGCCTCGAGGACCGCCCGCACCGCACCGCCGGCGATCACGCCCGTACCCGGCGCAGCCGGCTTCAGGAGCACGTGAGCGGCGCCCTGACGCCCCACGATCTCGTGGGGGATCGTGCCGTCCCGCAGCGGGATCTCCACCATGCTGCGGCGCGCGTGCTCCAGACCCTTGCGGATCGCTTCCGCGACCTCGTTCGCCTTGCCGATCGAGATGCCGACCTTGCCTGCCTTGTCGCCCACGGCCACCAGCGCCGTGAACGAGAAGCGCCGGCCGCCCTTCACGACCTTCGCCACGCGATTCACGTGGATCACGTTCTCCACCAGATCGGCGTCGCCCCGACCGCGCCGGCCGCCGCCTCGGTTGTCTCTCGCCATCGTCTATGCTCCTTGCCAGTGCGTGCGCGCGCTCAGAACTCCAGGCCCCCTTCGCGCGCGCCCTCGGCGAACGCGGCGATACGCCCGTGATAGATGTAGCCGCCCCGGTCGAAGACCACCCGCTTGATTCCGGCGGCCAGCGCCCGCTCGGCGAGCAGCTTCCCGGCGGCACGGCTCAGGTCGGTCTTGCTCGCGCCGTCCTCGCCTTCCCGCAGGGACCGTACGTCCGGGGCCAGCGACGAGATCCCGAGCAGCACCCGGCCCTCGATGTCGTTGACGATCTGCCCCTGGATGTTCTTGCTCGAGCGGTGCACCGCGAGGCGCGGACGCTCGGCCGTCCCGTAGATCTTGTTGCGAACCCGGCGGTGCCGCCGCTGGCGACGTCGCTCTCGCTCCTGGGTCTTGCTCATGGCCATCGTTCTTCCCCCGGCGCCTTACTTGGCGCCCGTCTTGCCGGCCTTGCGCCGGACCTGCTCGCCCTGATACCGGATGCCCTTGCCCTTGTACGGCTCCGGCGGCCGAACCGACCGGATCTCCGCGGCCAGCTGACCCACCTGCTGCTTGTCGATCCCCTCGACGACGATCTGCGTCGGCGCCGGGGTCGAGAACGTGATCCCCGTCGGTTCCGGGATCTCGACCGGATGGGAGTAGCCGACGGTCAGGACGAGGGACTTCCCCTTCTTCTCGGCGCGGTAGCCGACGCCCACCAGCTCCAGCCCCTTGCGGAAGCCGCTCGTGACGCCCTCGACCATGTTCGCCAGGAGCGCCCGCGTCAGCCCGTGCAGCGCACGCACCGACGCGGTCTCGTTCGGCCGCTCCACGACCACCTGTCCGTCCTCCTGCCGGATGCTGAGCTCCGACCGGAACTCCTGCGTGAGCTCCCCCTTCGGGCCCTTGACCCGGACGCGGGAGCCGTCGATGGCGACCTCGACCCCCTTCGGGATCTCGATCGGCTTCTTTCCGATACGCGACATCGTCGTTCTCCTTGCGCTACCAGACCAGGGCGAGCAGCTCGCCGCCGACATTGTGGCCGCGGGCTTCCCGATCCGTCATGACGCCGCGGGACGTGGACAGGATCGCGATCCCCAGTCCGTTGCGGACGCGCGGGATGTCCGACACGCCGACGTAGCGGCGACGGCCCGGGCGCGAAACCCGCTTCAGGTCCCGGATGACCGGCCGGTCCTGGTAGTACTTCAGATAGAGCCGCAGCACGCCGTGACGCCCGTCGTCCAGGACCTTGTAGTCGTGGACGAAGTGGCTGTCCCGGAGGATGCGGGCGATTTCGACCTTGAGCTTCGAGACCGGCATGTCCACCCGCTTGTGGCCGGCACGGCCGGCGTTCCGAATGCGGGCGAGCATGTCGGAAATGGGATCCGTCATCATCGGTGCATCGTCTCCTATAGTATCCGGCCCGGTGGCCGGACTTGTAGGAAGTGGAGGGGCCGGCGGACTACCAGCTGGCCTTCCGAACTCCCGGAATCTCCCCGTTCAGCGCCATCTGCCGGAAACAGATCCGGCACAGGCCGAACTTGCGCAGGTACGCCCGTGGGCGGCCACAGCGCTGGCAGCGGTTGTTCTTCCGAACCGGAAACTTCGGCTCGCGCTTCGACTTCTCGATCTGTGACTTCTTTGCCATGTCTATCGCCTCTCTCAGGCCGCGGTCTCGGCCGGACCCGGGATGTCCTTCCCGCCGACCACGACGGGCGTCTGGCCCCGGAACGGCATGCCCATCTCCCGTAGAAGGGCGAGGGCCTCGTCATCCCGATCCGTGGTCGTGACGATCACGATGTCCATGCCATGGACCTGGAGGACCGAATCGTAGTCGATCTCCGGGAAGATCATCTGCTCCTTGACGCCGAGCGTGAAGTTGCCGCGCCCGTCGAACGCCCGCGTCCCCAGCCCGCGGAAGTCGCGGACCCGGGGGATGGCGACGTTGATGAGCCGGTCCAGGAACTCGTACATCCGCTCCCGTCGCAGCGTCACCTTCACGCCAATGGGCATGCCGGCCCGCAGGCCGAAGTTGGAGATGGCCTTCTTGGCCCGCGTCACCACCGGCTTCTGTCCGGTGATGGTGCCGATCTCCTCGACGACGGACTCCAGCAGCTTCGGGTTCTTCGGCGCCTCTCCAACCCCCACGTTGACGACGACCTTCTCGATGCGGGGCACCCGGTACGGGTTGTCGAACCCGAACTCGTCCTGCAACCGGGGTCGGACCCGCTCCTCGTAATGGACCTGCAGTCTCGGCTTCATCGTCGTCTCGCTCAGTCGCGCGTCTTCGGAATCGGGTTGCCGCTCTTCACGGAAACCCGCTCCTTCGTCCCGTCCTCTTCGAGCCGTGCCCGTGTCCGGGTCGGCTCGCCGCTCGACGGGTCGATCAGCATCACATTGGAAGCGTGGATCGGGGATTCGAAGCTCACGATCCCGCCTTCGGGGTTCTGTTCCGACGGCCGCTGGTGGCGCTTGCGCACGTTCACGCCCTCGACCACCACCCGGTTCTCCTCCGGCAGCACGCGCAGCACGGTACCCTCCGTGCCCGCGAAGTTCCCCCGGATGACCCGGACGTGGTCGCCCCGGCGCACGTGCATGCGCTGCCGGTGCTTCGGCTTGATCTCCTTGCGGGCGCCTCGCCCGCTTCCCATCCTGCGACCCGGCATGTCAGATCACCTCCGGCGCCAGCGAGACGATCTTCATGAACCGCTTCTCGCGCAGCTCCCGGCCGACCGGGCCGAAGATGCGCGTCGCGCGCGGCTCGCCGGCATCGTTGATGATGACGGCGGCGTTGTCGTCGAAGCGGATGTATGAGCCGTCCTTGCGGCGCATTTCCTTTGCCGTGCGGACGACGACCGCCTTCGCGACCTCGCCCTTCTTCACCGTTCCGTTGGGCAGCGCGTCCTTCACCGCGACGACGATGATGTCGCCGACGCGGGCGTAGCGCCGTCCCGACCCGCCGAGGACCCGGATGCACTTGGCCTTCTTGGCACCCGAGTTGTCGGCGATCCGGATCATGGATTCCTGCTGGATCATGCTCGCCTCACTGCGCCGTCTCGAGGATCTCGAGCAGCCGCCACCGCTTGGTCTTCGACAGCGGCCGGGTCTCCTCGATGCGCACCCTGTCCCCCACGTGTGCCTCGTTCTGCTCGTCGTGGGCATGGAACTTCGAGGTACGGACGATCTGCTTGCCGTACATCCGATGCGTCACCCGACGCTCCACGGCCACCACGACCGTCTTGTCCATGGCGTCGCTGATCACGCGCCCGACGCGCTGCTTGCGACGTCCCGTCTCCTGCTGCTCCGCCATCTCTCGCCTCACCCGTTGGGCTGACCCGCGAGCTCGCGCTCGCGCAGGATCGTCTTCATCCGCGCCAGGTCACGCCGCAGCACGGAGATGAGCGCCGGATTCTCCAGCGGCTGTGTCGCCCCGCGGAAGCGGAGGCGAAACAGCTCCTCCTGGACCGAATCGATGCGGTCGGCGATTTCCTCGTCTGTCATGTCGCGGATCTCGGTCGGCTTCACTCGGCACCTCCCTCGCGCTGGATGAAGCGGGTCTTGACCGGCAGCTTCGCCGCGGCGAGCTCGAACGCCCGACGGGCGATCTCCTCGGTGACCCCCTCCAGCTCGAACATCACCCGGCCCGGCTTCACAACGGCGACCCACAGCTCGGGATTGCCCTTCCCCTTGCCCATGCGGGTCTCGGCCGGCTTCTTCGTCACCGGCTTGTCCGGGAAGATGCGGATCCAGACCTTCCCGCCGCGCTTGATGTGCCGCGTCATGGCGACACGGGCCGCTTCGATCTGCCGGCTCGAAATCCACGCCGGCTCCAGCGACTGCAGCCCGTAGTCCCCGAAGGACACGCTGCTGCCGCGATGGGCCGCGCCCCGCATCCGGCCCTTGAACCGCTTCCTGTATTTGACACGCTTCGGCGCTAGCATTCTTCCCGCCCCTGCCTAAGCCTTAGAGCTTCCGTCCGTGATTCGGTCGCGAGAGGTCCCGGAGGACGTCACGAACCGGTGGAGTAGGTGCGTCCGCCGCGGGCGTCCTCGACGATCTCGCCCTTGAAGATCCACACCTTCACGCCGATCGTGCCGTACGTCGTCTTCGCCGTGGACAGCGCGTAGTCGATGTCGGCCCGCAGCGTGTGCAGCGGAACCCGCCCCTCGTGGTAGCCCTCCTGGCGCGCGATCTCCGCACCGCCCAGTCGGCCACCGCACTTGATCTTGATGCCCTCCGCCCCGCCCCGCATGGCGCCCTGCACCGCGCGCTTCATGGCGCGGCGGAACGAGATCCGCTGCGTGAGCTGGTGGGCGACGTTGTCCGCCACGAGCTGGGCGTCCAGCTCCGGCCGCTTGATCTCCTCGACGTTGATGGAGACCTCACTCTTCGTCAGATGGGCCAGCTCGTCCCGCAGCTTGTCCACCTCCGAGCCGCGCTTGCCGATCACGACCCCCGGCCGACCCGTGTGGATCGTTACCACGATCTTCTGCGGCTTGCGGTCGATCTCCACCGACGAAACCGCCGCGTGTCCGAGGCGGCGGTGCAGATAGCGGCGGATCGTCTCGTCCTCGCGGAGTAGATCCTTGAAATTGCGCTCGGCGTACCAGCGCGATTTCCACGGCTTGATGATCCCGAGCCGGAACCCTGTCGGATGCGTCTTCTGTCCCATCCCTACTCCTTGCGATCGACGACGATCGTGACGTGGCTCATCGGCCGGTGGATCGGCGCGGCCCGGCCCATTGCGGCGGCCCGCCAGCGCTTCAGCCGCGGCCCCTCGTCCACGTAGGCCTCCTTCACGAACAGCTCGTCCACGTCGACCATCTCGCCATCGCGGTCCGCCTTGTCGCGAGAGTTCGCGACGGCAGAACGCAGGGCCTTGTCGATAGGGCCGGCAGCCCGCTTCTTCGAATACTGCAGGATCGCATACGCCTCGTTGACGCTGCGGCCCCGGATCAGATCGATCACCAGGCGCATCTTGCGCGGGCTCTGCCGGATGTGCCGGCTGATCGCTCGAGCTTCCATGATGTCCTCCCGCCTCAGAACCGGGAGCGCTTGTCGGCGAGCTTGCCGCCGTGCCCGCGGAACAGCCGCGTCGGCGCGAACTCCCCGAGCTTGTGCCCGACCATGTTCTCCGACACGTACACCGGGATGAACTTGTTCCCGTTGTGCACGGCCAGCGTGTGGCCGACGAATTCGGGCGAGATCATCGAGGCGCGCGCCCACGTCTTGATCACCCGCCTGTCGTTGCGCGCGTTCATCTCCTGGATCTTCTTCAGGAGCTTCGGATCGATGTACGGGCCCTTCTTGAGAGATCGCGTCATGACTCGGCCTTCATGCTACTTGGTCGCCTTTCCGCGGCGCCGGCCCCGGACGATGTACTTGCTGGATTCCTTCTTGGACTTGCGTGTCTTCTTGCCCTCGCGCTTGCCCCACGGCGAGACGGGCGTGCGCCCGCCCGAGCTGCGGCCCTCGCCGCCGCCGAGGGGATGGTCGATCGGGTTCATGGCCACGCCGCGCACGTGCGGCCGGATGCCGCGCCAGCGCTTCGCGCCCGCCTTGCCGATGACCTGAAGCTCGTGATCGACGTTGCCGACCTGGCCCACCGTCGCGACGCACTCGCGCCGGATCATGCGAACCTCCGTGGACGGCAGCCGGAGCGTCACGAACTCGCCCTCCTTCGCCACCACCTGAGCGCCCGTCCCGGCGGAGCGGACGATCTGTCCGCCCTTGCCCGGCTTGAGCTCCACGTTGTGGACCGTCGTGCCCAGCGGGATCTCTCCGACGGGCAGGCAGTTGCCCACCTGGATGTCGGAGCCCGATCCGCTCACGACCGTCGCGCCGGGCGCGAGGCCCCGCGGATGCAGGATGTAGCGCTTGTCTCCGTCCGCGTAGTGGATCAGCGCAATGTTCGCGGACCGGTTCGGGTCGTACTCGACGCCGGCCACGACACCCGGCACGCCGGTCTTGTCACGCCGGAAGTCGATGCGGCGGTACAGGCGCTTGTGGCCACCGCCCCGCCGGCGGGACGTGATGTGCCCCGAGTGATTGCGCCCCCCCGACTTGCGGACGGGCTCCGTCAGCGAACGCTCGGGCCCCTTCCGGGTGATCTCGTCGAAGTCGTTGACGGACCGGAAGCGGGTCCCGGGCGTCACCGGCTTGAACTTCTTGGTCGGCATCGCTCAGACCCCCTCGTAGACGTCGATCCGCTCGCCCTCGGCGAGGGTGACGATCGCCTTCTTGTAGGCGGCGCGGCGGCCGGTGCTCCGCCCCACGCGCCGCAGCTTGCCACGGTAGTTCATGGTCCGCACGCCGGCGACGTGCACGTCGAAGAGGTGCTCGACGGCGCTGCGGATCTCGATCTTGTTGGCGTCCCTGGCCACGATGAACGCGAAGGCGTTCATCTCGTCCGCCATGAGGGTGGACGCCTCGGTCACCACGGGCCGGATGATGATCTCGCGCGGACTACGCATGGGCCACCTCCCGCGCCCGCTCGAGCGCCGGCTCCTCGATGATCACCGTGTCGGCCCAGAGCACGTCGTACGCCGACTCCTCCCCGAACGGCCGGACCTGTACGCCCGACAGGTTGCGGACGGAGAGGTAGACGTCCGTGCGGGCGCTCTCGGTGAGGAGAAGGACGTTGCCCTTCGCCCCGACGCGCTCCAGCAGCCCGACCACCGTCTTCGTCTTCGGCCCGTCCAGCTCCAGCGGCTGGATGATGACCACCCCGCCGTCCTGCGCCCGGACGTTGTACGCCGAGCGGCGGGCCAGCCACTTCAGCTTGCGCGGCAGCTTCTGCGTGAAGTTCCGCTCCGCCCTGGGGCCGAATACGGACCCGCCGCCCCGCCACTGGGCGGCGCGGATGGAGCCCTGGCGGGCCCGACCCGTCCCCTTCTGGCGCCAGGGCTTGCTGTTGCCGCCGCTCACGTAGCGCCGCGTCTTCGTCGACGACGTCGCCTGTCGGCGGTTGGCGAGCATCGCCTTCACCGTCTGGTACATGGCGGCCTCGTGGACGACGCCGTCGAAGAGCTCGACCGGCAGATCCCGATCGCCGCTCTTCTCCCCGTCGGCCGAATAGACGGCCGCCTTCATGCTCTCACTCTTCGTCTTCGCGGCCATCGTCACGCCTTCCGGATCGTCACCAGGCTGTTGCGGGCGCCGGGCACGGGCCCACGCACGAACACCAGGTTCTTCTCGGCATCCACCTTGACGACGCTCACGCTGCGGAGCGTCTGCTTCTGACTGCCCATCTGGCCGGGCATCTTCTTCCCCTTGATGACGCGGGACGGGTTCGTCCCGGGACCGAGGGTGCCGGGGGTCCGCGCCTTCGGATGTCCGTGGGAACCCGGGCGACCGGTGAAGCCATGACGCTTCACGACCCCCTGGAAGCCGCGGCCCTTCGTGGTGCCCGTCACGATGACGCGGTCGCCCGCCTCGAACTGGCCCACGTCGAGGGACTGGCCGAGCTCGTAGCTCGACACGTCCTCCATCCGGAACTCGCGCAGCTGCGCGGGCGCGCCGTCGAGGCCCGCCTTCGCGGCATGCCCCAGCTCCGCCCGCGTCGAGCGCTTGGCCTTCTTCGCGCCCCACGCGAGCTGCACCGCGACGTAGCCGTCACTGTCCTCGGTCTTCACCTGTGTGACGGTGCAGGGACCGGCCTCGATGACGGTGACGGGCACGGTCTCGCCCGTCTCTCCGAACACCTGCGTCATCCCCAGCTTCCGTCCGATGATCGCTGCCATGATGTCCCGCGTCCTAGTCAACCTTGATCTCGACGTCCACACCGGCCGGAAGATCCAGCTTGGTGAGCGCGTCGATGGTCTGCGGCCGGGAGTCCATGATGTCGATGACGCGCTTGTGCGTCTTCAACTCGAACTGTTCCCGGCTCTTCTTGTCGACGTGCGGCGAGCGCAGCACAGTCCACCGCTGCGTCCGCGTCGGGAGCGGGATCGGCCCGCTGATCCGTGCCCCCGTCTTCTCCGCGGTGCGGACAATGTCCGACGCCGTCTGATCGATGACGGCGTGGTCGAACGCCTTCAGCCGAATCCGGATCTTTCCACCGGCCATGTTTGTCTCCGCCTGCCTATTCGACGACTTCGGTGACGACGCCGGCACCGACGGTGCGGCCGCCCTCGCGGATCGCGAAGCGCAGCTCCGTCTCCATGGCGATCGGCGTGATCAGCGCGATGTCCATCTGCACGTTGTCTCCCGGCATCACCATCTCCACTCCCGTCGGCAGCGTCACGTCCCCCGTCACGTCCGTCGTCCGGAAGTAGAACTGCGGCCGGTAGCCCTGGAAGAACGGCGTGTGCCGTCCCCCCTCCTCCTTCGTCAGCACGTACACTTCCGCCTTGAACTTCGTGTGCGGCGTGATCGAGCCCGGCTTCGCCAGCACCATCCCCCGCTCGATCTCCTCCTTGTCGACGCCCCGCAGCAGCAGGCCCACGTTGTCCCCCGCCTGCCCCTCGTCCAGAACCTTCCGGAACATCTCCACGCCCGTCACCACGCTCTTCTTGTTCGCGCCGAAGCCCACCATCTCGACCTCGTCGCCCACGTGCACCACTCCCCGCTCGATCCGCCCCGTCGCCACCGTCCCACGTCCCGTGATCGAGAACACATCCTCCACCGGCATCAGGAACGGCTTGTCCACGTCCCGCTGCGGCTCCGGAATGTAGCTGTCGATCGCGTCCATCAGCTCCGTGATCTTCTGCCCCCACTCCGAGTCCGGATCCCCGCTCTCCAGCGCCTTCAGCGCCGAGCCCCGGATCACCGGCAGGTCGTCCCCAGGAAAGTCGTACTCGCTCAGAAGCTCCCGGACCTCCAGCTCCACCAGGTCCACCAGCTCCTCGTCGTCCACCATGTCCACCTTGTTCAGGAACACCACCACGTACGGCACGTTCACCTGCCGCGCCAGCAGGATGTGCTCCCGCGTCTGCGGCATCGGTCCGTCCGCCGCGCTCACCACCAGGATCGCTCCGTCCATCTGCGCCGCGCCCGTGATCATGTTCTTCACGTAGTCCGCGTGCCCCGGGCAGTCCACGTGCGCGTAGTGCCGCTTCGGCGTCTCGTACTCCACGTGCGCCGTCGCAATCGTGATCCCCCGCTCCCGCTCCTCCGGCGCCTTGTCGATCTGGTCGAACGCCACGTACTGCGCCAGCCCCTTCGCCGCCTGGATCTCCGTGATCGCCGCCGTCAGCGTCGTCTTCCCGTGATCCACGTGCCCGATCGTTCCCACGTTGACGTGCGGCTTCGTCCGCTCAAACTTCGCCTTCCCCATTTTCCGTCTCCCTCGAGTCTCTCGTTCGCTGTCGCCGGGATCGCGCTATCCGCGGATCTTGGAGATGATCTCTTCGGCCTTCGTCTTCGGCACTTCCTCGTAGTGCGAGAACTGCATCGAGTAGACGGCGCGCCCCTGCGTGATGGAGCGCAGCGTCGTGGAGTAGCCGAACATCTCGGACAGGGGGACGCTCGCCCCGATGACCTGGGCGTCCGCCCGCTGCGTCATGCCGCCGATCTTGCCCCGGCGGCTCGACAGGTCTCCCATGACGTCGCCCATGTAATCGCCAGGCGTCACCACCTCGACGTCCATGATCGGCTCGAGCAGCACCGGCCCCGCCCGCCGGGCACCCTCCTTGAGGGCCATGGACCCGGCGATCTTGAACGCCATCTCGCTGGAGTCGACGTCGTGGTACGAACCATCGATGAGCTCGACCTTCACGTCGACCATCGGATAGCCCGCCAGGATGCCCGTCTCCATGGCCTCCTTGATCCCCTGCTCCACCGGCCCGATGAACTCCCGGGGAATCACGCCGCCGACGATCTTGTCCTCGAAGACGAATCCCTGTCCCGGGCCGGCCGGGGCGATGTTGATGACCACGTGGCCGTACTGCCCGCGGCCGCCGGACTGGCGGACGAACTTGCCCTCGACCTTGGCGGCCGCGGTGCGGATCGTCTCGCGATACGCGACCTGCGGGCGGCCGATGTTGGCCTCCACCTTGAACTCGCGCTTGAGCCGATCCACGATGATCTCGAGGTGCAGCTCCCCCATGCCGGCGATGATGGTCTGCCCGCTCTCCTGGTCCGTATGGACACGGAAGGTCGGGTCCTCCTCCGCCAGCTTCATGAGGCCGTTCGACAGCTTGTCCTGGTCCGCCTTCGTCTTCGGCTCGATGGCCACGTCGATGACGGGCTCCGGGAACTTCATCGCTTCCAGGATCACCGGATCGTCGGCGTCACACAGAGTGTCGCCCGTCTTGGTGTCCTTCAGGCCGATGGCCGCGGCGATGTCGCCGGCGAAGACCTCTTCGCGCTCCTCGCGGTGGTTGGCGTGCATCTGCAGCAGCCGACCGACGCGCTCCCGCTTGTCCTTCGTCGAGTTGTAGACGTAGGAGCCGGCGGACATGGAGCCCGAGTAGACGCGGAAGTAGGTAAGGCGCCCGACGTACGGGTCCGTCATGATCTTGAACGCGAGGGCCGAGAACGGCGCCTCGTCGGCCGCCGCACGCTCCACGATCGTCTCGTCGTGGTGCGGCAGGTGGCCCTTGATGGCCGGCACCTCGACGGGCGAGGGCAGGTAGTCGACCACGGCGTCGAGGAGCTGCTGCACGCCCTTGTTCTTGAAGGCGGAGCCGCACAGGACCGGCACGATGGCGTTGGCGATGGTCGCCTTGCGAATCGCCCGGGAGAGCTCCTCCTCGGTGATCTCGCCGCCCTCGAGGTACTTGTTCAGCAACTCGTCGTCGTGCTCGACCGCGGCCTCCACCAGCTCGTGGCGGAGCTCCTCCACCCGCGCCTCGAGGGGCGCGGGCACCGGGCCCTCCGTCCACTTGGCACCGAGAGACTCGTCGTCATAGACGATCTCGACGCGGCGAACGATGTCCACGATCCCCGTGAACAGCTCACCCTCGCCCAGTGGCAGGTGGACCGGGTGCGCGGTCGCGCCCAGCCGGTCGCGGATCATCTCGACCACGTTCATGAAGTCCGCGCCCACGCGATCCATCTTGTTGACGAACGCGATGCGCGGGACGCCGTAGCGGTCGGCCTGACGCCACACGGTTTCCGACTGGGGCTCCACGCCGCCCACGGCGCAGAAAACGGCCACCGAGCCGTCCAGCACGCGCAGCGACCGCTCCACCTCGACGGTGAAGTCCACGTGGCCGGGCGTGTCCAGGATGTTGATCCGGTAGTCGGAGCCCGCGCGCTTCCATTCGCACGTGGTGGCTGCCGACGTGATCGTGATGCCGCGCTCCTGCTCCTGCTCCATCCAGTCCATCGTGGCGGAGCCCTCGTGGACCTCGCCGAGCTTGTGCGTCCGCCCCGTATAGAAGAGGATGCGCTCCGTCGTGGTCGTCTTCCCGGCATCGATGTGGGCCATGATGCCGATGTTGCGCAGCTTGTTGAGTGGCGTCTTTCTGGGCATCGTCTTCTTCTATCGACTCACCACCGGTAATGCGCAAACGCCTTGTTGGCGTCCGCCATCCGGTGCACGTCGTCCTTCCGCTTGATTGCGCTGCCCTCGTTCCGCGATGCGGACAGCAGCTCGTTCGCAAGTCGCTCGGACATGGACTTCTCACCACGCCCACGCGAGAACATCACCAGCCATTTGAACGCCAGGGACTGCCGGCGCTCCGGCCGCACCTCCACCGGAACCTGGTACGTCGCGCCGCCGACCCGCCGGCTCTTCACCTCGACGGACGGCTTCGCGTTGTTGACCGCCTGCTTGAAGACGTTCAGCGCGGGCTGCCCCGTCTTCTCCTCGATCATCCGCATGGCCTCGTAGAAGATCCCCTCGGCCGTCGACTTCTTCCCGTCCTGCATCAGCGAGTTGATGAACTTGCTGACGGTCGTCGAGCCGTACTGGGGGTCCGGCGGGACCTCCCGCTTCACCGCACGCTGGCGTCTGCTCATGACTACCTGGGCCTCTTGGCGCCGTACTTGGAACGACCCTGGCGGCGATCGGACACGCCGCTCGCGTCGAGCGTCCCGCGAATGATGTGGTACCGGACTCCAGGCAGATCCTTCACACGGCCGCCGCGGATCAGCACGATCGAGTGCTCCTGCAGGTTGTGCCCCTCGCCCGGGATGTAGGCGGTGACCTCGATCCCGTTCGTGAGCCGCACGCGGGCGACCTTCCGAAGCGCCGAGTTCGGCTTCTTCGGCGTCGTCGTATAGACGCGAGTGCAGACGCCGCGCTTCTGCGGATTGCCTTCGAGCGCCGGCGCCTTCTCCTTCTTGCCCACCTGCTGCCGCCCCTTGCGGACGAGCTGGTTGATCGTCGGCATGCCTGGCCTGAGTCTCCGGTTCCCAGCGAAAAAACGCGGGGACGGTGTCGGTCCCCGCCGCGGCCGGTCAGAAGTGACCGGACAGACTTGAAAACTTAAAAGAGAGGCGGAGAACTGTCAACCCGAGACGCCGCCCGTTGGGCGGGGCACCGCGGCTGCGCCGCGGGGCACGGCCCGGAGGGCCGGGCACCGCCCGGGGGGCGGGGCACCGCCTGCGGCGGGGGTTCCGCCCTGCGGGCGGGGGCGGCGCGGCTGCGCCGGCGCCGCGTGGGCGCCCTGCGGGCGGGGTTCCGCCTTCGGCGGGGGGGAATACCGTCGCGGCTGCCGGGGGAGCGGCCTTGCCGAACGCCGGTCCGCAAATGCGACGCGGCCCCGCGCCGAAAGGCGCGGAACCGCGAAGCGCATCCGTTTCCCCGCCCGGAGGGCGGAACCCCCACCCGGAGGGTGGTGCCCGGCCGAAGGCCGTGCCCGGCCCGAAAGGGCCGTGCCCCGCCGCAGGCGGTGCCCCGCGCGCCGGAGGCGCGCGGCGCTACTCGGCCGTGGCCTCCTCGGGCTCCGGCGTGGCGGCGAGTCCGGGGAAGAGCTGGTCGGCGCGAGAGGCGAGGGTGTCCTCGGGCTGCTGGCGCGGCTCTTCGACCAGGAACTCGACGTCGCTGTAGCGATAGACGCCGGTACCCGCGGGGATGAGGTGACCGATGATGATGTTCTCCTTCAGCCCGATGAGCTCGTCGCGAGCGCCGCGGACGGCGGCGTCGGTCAGCACGCGCGTGGTCTCCTGGAAGGAGGCGGCGCTGATGAACGACTCGGTCGTCAGGCTGGCCTTGGTGATGCCGAGGAGCAGGGGCTCGGAACGGGCGGGCTTGCCGCCGCTCGTGATGGTCCCCTGGTTGCTCTCCCGGAACATCATGCGATCGACGTGCTCGCCCTCCAGGAAGTCCGTCTCGCCGGGGTCGGTGATGCGGACCTTCTGCAGCATCTGGCGGACGATGCAGCCGATGTGCTTGTCGTTGATCTTGACGCCCTGGAGGCGGTAGACCTCCTGGACCTCGTTGAGGAGGTACTCCTGCACGGCCCGCGGCCCCTTGATGCGCAGGATGTCGTGCGGGTTGACGGGGCCCTCGCTGAGGCGGTCACCGGCGCGGACGAGGTCGCCCTCGTGGACACGCAGATGCTTGCCGACGGGGACCTCGTAGACACGCTCCTCGCCCTCCTCCGGGATGACGATGATCTCGCGCTTGCCTCGCTTGATGTCGCCGAAGCGGACGGATCCGTCGATCTCGGTGATGACGGCCGGGTCCTTGGGACGCCGGGCCTCGAAGAGCTCGGCGACGCGGGGCAGACCGCCCGTGATGTCGCGCGTCTTGTAGACCTCGCGGGAGATCTTGGCCAGCGTGGCGCCGGGCTCGACCTCCTGACCGTCCTGCACGGTGAGCTGCGCGCCCACCGGCACGATGAACTCGCGAAGCTTCTCCCCCTTGTCGTCCTTGATCTGGATCGTCGGGTGGAGCTTCTTCTCGCGGTCCTCGATGATGACGAGCTGCCGCCGCCCGGTGGACTCGTCCAGCTCCTCGCGGACGGTGACCTCCTCGACGATGTCGACGAACTCGACGGTGCCGCCGCGGTCGGCGACGATGGGCTCCGAGTACGGATCCCAGCCGAAGAGCAGGTCGCCGGCCTCGACTTCCTGGCCGTCCTCCACGTTGAGGGACGCGCCATACGGCACGGCGAGGCGGGAGCGCACGGCTCCCTCCTTCGTGCGCATGACGATCTCGCCCTCGCGGCTGGTGACGATGCGCTCCTCGCCGGGCGTCTCGACGACGGTGATCCGCTCGAACGAGATGGAGCCGTCGACCTTGGACTTGCGCTGCGTCTGGGCGGCGATGCGAGCCGCCGTGCCGCCGATGTGGAACGTCCGGAGCGTAAGCTGCGTGCCCGGCTCGCCGATGGACTGGGCGGCCAGGATGCCGACGGCCTCGCCGATGTCGACCATCTTCATGGTCGCCAGGTTGCGGCCGTAGCAGCGTCGGCAGATGCCGCGCTTCGCCTCGCAGGTCAGGACCGAGCGGATGCGCACGGTCTGGATGCCCGCATCCTCGATGGCCTCGGCGGCCTCCTCGTCGATCAGCTCGCCGGCCTCGACGACCAGCTCGCCGTCGATGGGATCGTAGACGTCGTCGAGGGCGACGTTTCCGACGATCCGGTCGTGCAGCGGCTCGATGATGTCCTCGCCCTCCTTCAGGGCGCTCATCTCGATGCCGAGCACGGTGCCGCAGTCCTCCTCGGTGACCGTCACGTCCTGCGCGACGTCCACGAGGCGGCGCGTCAGGTATCCGGCGTCGGCCGTCTTCAGCGCCGTGTCGGCCAGACCCTTCCGGGCGCCGTGCGTCGAGATGAAGTACTCGAGAACGGTGAGCCCCTCCCGGAAATTCGACTTGATGGGGCTCTCGATGATCTCGCCGATGCCGCCCGTCAGCTTCTTCTGCGGCTTGGCCATGAGCCCGCGCATGCCGGCGAGCTGGCGCATCTGGTCGCGGTTCCCGCGGGCGCCCGAGTTCATCATCATGAACACGGGGTTGAAGCCGCCCGCCGAGCGCTCGAGACGCCGGACCATGGCGTCTGCGACGTCGTTGTTGGCGTGCGTCCAGGTGTCGATGACCTTGTTGTAGCGCTCGCCGTTCGAGATGACGCCGTTCTGGTACGCGCGGGTGAAGCGGGCGACCTCCTCGTCGGCGTCCGTCAGGATCTCGTGCTTCTCGCTGGGGATCTCCAGGTCCACGAGCCCGACGGAGATGCCGCCGTGCGTCGAGTAGCGGAACCCGAAGTCCTTGAGGGCGTCGAGGAACGCGGTCGTCGGGCCGAGCCCCACGTCCGTGTACGCCTTGAAGATGATGTCGCCCAGCTCCTTCTTGCCCATGGTCTGGTTGAAGTAGCCCAGGGCCTCGGGCACGACGGAGTTGAAGACGACGCGGCCGACGGTCGTCCGGACCCAGCGTCCGCGGCGCGCCTGCTCCTCCGTCTCCGCCTCGTCCATGCGGCGCCGCTCGACCCAGAACCAGCAGGGCGAGTGGAACGTCACGTGGCCGAGGGCCATGGCGGCCTCCGCCTCGGCGAAGCGGCCGTAGCGCGGCGCCTCCGCGTAGATCTCGTCGAGCTTCTTGTTGGCCTCCTCGCGGCGCTCCTTCGAGAGGCGCGCCTGGTTGAAGGCGTCCTCGAGGTCGCCGACGTGGAGCGGCGGCTTCGTCAGGTAGTAGCAGCCGATGACCATGTCCTGCGTCGGGCTGGCCACGGGCCGGCCGTTCGACGGCAGCAGGATGTTGTTGCTGCTCAGCATGAGCACGCGGGCCTCGAGCTGTGCCTCGAAGCTGAGGGGCACGTGCACGGCCATCTGGTCACCGTCGAAGTCGGCGTTGAACGCCGCGCACACGAGCGGATGGATGCGGATGGCCTTCCCCTCGACGAGGACCGGCTCGAACGCCTGGATGCCCAGGCGGTGCAGCGTCGGGGCACGGTTCAGCAGGACCGGATGGTCCTTGATGATGTGCTCCAGAACCTCGTAGACCTTGGGGTCGTCCCGCTCCACGATCTTCTTCGCGCGCTTGACCGTCTCGGCCTCGCCCCGCTTCTCCAGCTCGTGGATGATGAACGGCTTGAAGAGCTCGACGGCCATGGCCTTCGGCAGGCCGCACTGGTGCAGCTTGAGCTCCGGACCGACCACGATGACGGAACGGCCCGAGTAGTCCACCCGCTTGCCGAGCAGGTTCTGGCGGAAGCGGCCCTGCTTCCCCTTCAGCATGTCCGAGAGCGACTTGAGGGGCCGCTTGCCCCGGCCGCGGATCGCCTTCGAGCGGCGGCCGTTGTCGAACAGCGCGTCGACCGCCTCCTGCAGCATGCGCTTCTCGTTGCGCAGGATGACCTCCGGCGCGCGCATCTCGATGAGCTTCTTCAGCCGGTTGTTCCGGTTGATGACGCGGCGGTAGAGGTCGTTCAGGTCCGACGTCGCGAAGCGGCCGCCGTCCAGCGGCACGAGGGGACGCAGGTCCGGCGGGATGACCGGGACGACGTCCATGATCATCCACTCGGGCTTGTTGCGCTGCTCGGGCGTCGCGCCGGAGTTGCGCAGGGCGTCGACGACCTTGAGCCTCTTGAGCTTCTGCTTCTTGCGGTGCTGGCTGGTCTCGGTAGCGACCTCGACCCTCAGCCAGTCGGCCAGACGGTCGAGTCCGCGGCCGTCCTTGTTCGGGTCCTTCGTCTGGCGGTCCGGCGTGTCGAGCTGGCGCAGGAGCGTGCGGACGCCCTCGGCGCCGATCTCCGCCTTGAAGCCGGTGTCGCCCTCGTCGCGTGCCTTCACGCGCAGCTCGTAGAACTCGTCCTCGTCCAGGAGCTGCTGGTAGTCGACCTCCTGCTGACCCGGGTCGGTCACCACGTAGTTCGCGTAGTAGACCACCTTCTCCAGGTCCCGCAGCGTCATGCCGAGCAGGTAGCCCATCTGGCTCGGCAGCGTCTTGAAGAACCAGATGTGGGCGACGGGCACGGCCAGCTCGATGTGGCCCATGCGCTCGCGGCGCACCTTCGAGAGGGTCACCTCCACGCCGCACTTGTCGCAGATGTGCCCACGGAAGCGGATGCGCTTGAACTTTCCGCAGTGGCACTCCCAGTCCTTGACGGGACCGAAGATGCGCTCGCAGAAGAGACCGTCCCGCTCCGGCTTGAAGGAGCGGTAGTTGATGGTCTCGGGCTTCGTCACCTCACCGTAGCTCCAGCTCCGCACCTCCTCCGGGGAGGCGATGCGCAGCTGGATGAAGTCGAAGTCACTCGAGCGGGGCTCACGGGCACGCGCGAAATCGATCATATGCGTCCTTACTCCTCTCGTCCGAGCGTCACGGACAGTCCCAGGGCCTGCAGCTCCTTCACGAGAACGTTGAAGGATTCCGGGATGCCGGGCTCGGGCAGGTTCTCGCCCTTGACGATCGCCTCGTAGACGCGGGAGCGTCCGGCGACGTCGTCGCTCTTGACCGTCAGGATCTCCTGGAGCGTGTGCGCGGCTCCGTACGCCTCCAGGGCCCAGACCTCCATCTCCCCGAATCGCTGGCCACCGAACTGCGCCTTTCCGGCGAGCGGCTGCTGCGTCACGAGGGAGTACGGCCCGATGGAGCGGGCGTGGATCTTGTCGTCGACCAGGTGCGACAGCTTCAGCATGTAGATGGCGCCGACCGTGGCCGGGAAGTCGAAGCGCTGGCCGGAGCGGCCGTCGCGCAGCCAGACCTTCCCGCCCGGCGTGAGGCCGACCAGACTCATGAACTCGATCGCGGCGGCATCGAGGCCCCCCTTGAGGGTCTTGCTGCCGGCCAGAGCGGCGATGGCCGGGAAGCGGTCGCCCAGCTCCTGGTCGTCCCGCCCCGCGATCTCGGTTCCCGCCGCCACGAGCCAGTCGCGGATCTCCTCCAGCTTCGCCCGCAGCGGCTTCGGCGTCTCCTTGGCCAGGTAGGCGTCCAGCGAGCGGCCGAGCTGCAGCCGCGCGAGCTGCTCCGCGGCGGAACGGTCCCCGTCCGTGTCGGCGACGGTGGCGCTCGCCGGCGGGAGGTCGACGCGCTGCCGGAGATCGTGCATGGACGCGAGCATCTCCGCGGCGGCGTCGGCGCCGAACGTGGGGAACGGCTCCTGCACGCCCAGCGCGCGGCCGGTCCATTCGATGTCGGCGATCTTGATGAGGCCGCCGACCTCGTCCTCACTGGCCCCCTGGAAGACGGGCGTCTTGGCCTCGAAGCCGAGGAGCCTGCACGCCCAGCCCAGGTGCGTCTCGAGGATCTGGCCCACGTTCATCCGGCTCGGGACGCCCAGCGGGTTCAGCACGATCTCCACGGGCGTGCCGTCGGGGAGGAACGGCATGTCCTCCTCCGGCACGATCCGGGCGATGATGCCCTTGTTACCGTGGCGTCCGGCCATCTTGTCGCCGACGCTGATCTTTCGCTTCTCCGCCAGGTACACCTTCACGAGCTGGACGACGCCCGGCGAGAGCTCGTCGGGCTGGAAGACCTTGTCGATCTGCTCCTCGGTCTTCTCGCGGATGCGCTCGATGCGGGTCTTCGCCGCGTCGATGACGCGGCGGAGGCGCTGGTTCACGTCGCCGTCCTTGACCTTGAGCGTGGTCAGATCGACGTCCGCGAAGTCCAGGTCTCCGAGCTTCGTGGCCGTGAGCTTCGTGCCCTCGTCCAGGAAAGGCTCGACGGTGCCGCGCTTGAGCATGAGCGCGACCTTCTGGTCCTTGAGCAGCTCCCGGAGCTCCTCGTCCCGGGCCTCGGCGATGCGCCCGATCTCCTGCTTCTCGTAGTTCCGGAGCTGGCCGATGCGCTCACCCCGCTCCTTCTCCAGGAGCGGGTCGTCGATGCGCCGGCTGAACACCTTCACGTCGATGACCGTGCCCTCCATTCCGGGCGACACCTTCAGCGACGAGTCCTTCACGTCCTTCGCCTTCTCACCGAAGATCGCGGTGAGCAGCTTCTCCTCCGGGGAGAGCTCGGTCTCCCCCTTCGGCGTGATCTTGCCGACCAGAATGTCGCCGGCCTTGACCCGGGCGCCGATGCGCACGATGCCGCGCTCGTCGAGGTGGGTGATGCTCTCCTCGGCGACGTTCGGGATCTCCCGGGTGATCTCCTCCATGCCGCGCTTGGTGTCGCGGACGTGGAGCTCGAGCTCCTGGATGTGGATCGAGGTGTAGACATCGTCCTTCACCAGCTTCTCGCTGATGACGATCGCGTCCTCGAAGTTGTGCCCGTACCAGGGCATGAAGGAGACGAGAACGTTGCGGCCGAGGGCCAGCTCGCCGTGGTCCGTGGACGCGCCGTCGGCCATGATGGCCCCGGCCTCCACCTTCTGACCGGCGTGGACCAGCGGACGCTGGTTCAGCGCCGTGTCCTGGTTCGTGCGCCAGTACTTCTTCAGCCGGTAGCGGTCGTACTGCGTGAGACGGGCCAGCGGCTCATCCGACTTGCCGGGCTTCACTGCGCCCGTGTCGACCACGATCTCGTCGGCGGTGACGCGCTCGACCACGCCGGCGCGCCGGGCCAGGATGACCGAACCGGAGTCGCGGGCGACCTTCTCCTCGAGGCCCGTGCCCACGAGGGGCGCCTCCGGGAAGAGGAGAGGCACCGCCTGCCGCTGCATGTTGGAGCCCATCAGCGCGCGGTTCGCGTCGTCGTGCTCCAGGAACGGGATCAGGGCGGCGGCCACGGACACGAGCTGGTCCGGGGCCACGTCCATGTAGTCGATCTGGTCCGGCGGCATCAGCGGGAAGTCGCCCCGCTGGCGGCACAGCACGAAGGCGTTGCGGAACGCGCCGTCCTCGTCCAGCGGCGCGTTGGCCTGGGCGATGGTTGCGTTCTCCTCCGCGTTGGCGTCCAGCCAGACGATCTCGTCGGTGGCGCGCCCGTCGACGACCTTCCGGTACGGCGTCTCGATGAAGCCGAGGTCGTTGATGCGCGAGAAGGTCGTCAGGCTCGTGATGAGGCCGATGTTCGGACCTTCCGGCGTCTCGATGGGGCACATGCGCCCGTAGTGCGAATAATGGACGTCGCGCACCTCGAAGCCCGCGCGCTCCCGCGTCAGCCCGCCCGGGCCGAGGGCGGAGAGGCGGCGCTTGTGCGTCAGCTCCGCCAGCGGGTTCGTCTGATCCATGAACTGGCTGAGCTGGCTCGAGCCGAAGAACGCCTGGATGACGGCGCTCACGGTCCGGGCGTTCACCAGGTCGTCGATGTTGATCTTGTCGACGTCCGTGGTGATGGACATGCGCTCCTTGACCAGCCGGGCCATGCGCGAGAGGCCGACGGAGAACTGGTTCGCGATGAGCTCGCCGACGCTGCGCACCCGGCGGTTGCCGAGATGGTCGATGTCGTCGACGAAGCCCCGCCCCTCGGACAGCTCGATGAGGTAGCGGATGATCGCGATGAAGTCCTCCTGCGTGAGCACGGTGTGCCCCGCGGGCAGGTCCAGGCCCAGCCGCTGGTTGATCTTGTAGCGGCCGACGCGACCGAGGTCGTAGCGCTTCGGATTGAAGAAGATGCGCTCGATGGCGACGCGGGCCGTCTCCAGGTTCGGCGGATCGCCGGGCCGGAGCAGCGCGTAGATGGCCTTCAGGGCCGCCGCCTCATCCCCCGTCGGGTCCTTGCGCAGCGTGTTCTTGAGGAGCGGGCTCTCGGCCCGGCCCTCGATCCCGCTGCTGAAGATGCGCACCTTGGTGGCGCCGACCTTCTCGAGCCGCCGCGCCAGCTCGGGCGTCAGCTCGTCGGCGCTCTCGGCGATGATCTCGCCGCTCTCCGGATCCACCACGTCCTCGGCCAGCAGGGACCCGAGGATCTCGCGGCGCGTGCCGCGCTCGGCGACTTCCTCGTCGATCTCGACTTCCCGCGTCGTGTAGAACAGGCGCAGGATGTCCTCGTCCTCGCCGTACCCGAAGGCGCGCAGAAGCGCCGTCGCCGGGAACTTCTTCTTGCGGTCGATGTGGACGTAGACGACGTCGTGGATGTCCACCGTGAACTCGACCCACGAGCCCCGGAACGGGATGATGCGGGCGCTGTTCAGCCGCGAGCCGTTCGGGTGGATGTTCTCCTCGAACACCACGCCCGGGGAGCGGTGCAGCTGGCTGACGATGACGCGCTCGGCGCCGTTGATGATGAAGGTGCCCAGCTCCGTGAGGAGGGGCAGGTCACCGAGGTAGACCTCCTTCTCGATGATGTCCTTCGGCCGGCGCTCGCCGTCCTCCAGGTCCTCCCACACCACCAGTCGCAGCGTCGCCTTCAGCGGCGCCGCGAACGTCATGTCCCGCTCGATGCACTCGTCGACGCTGTACTTCGGCTCGCCGAGCGTGTAGGAGACGTACTCCAGCGAGAAGTTCTCGTTGACGTCGGAGATCGGGAAGATCTCGCTGAACACCCGCTCGAGCCCGACGTCCTCGCGCTCCTTCGCCGCCGCATCGGTCTGCAGCAGCGCCTCGAAGGCGCGGATCTGCACGTCGAGCAGGTTCGGCATGGGCATGACCGTCGGCAACTTGGAAAAGTTGACGATCGGCTTCTTGCCGTTCTTGTTCATAGCCAAAGCTGAACTCCCTCCTCAGGCCCCGAGACGACGGCAGCAGGCACGGGAAAAGCCCGCCGCGCCGCGGGGGCAGCGGGTCTCCCGAGCCTGCGCTCGTGGGTTGTACTGCGTGTGGTGTATTCGTCGGCGCATGCGCGTCCGCGGCTGAAGTAACTCCCTCTGGTGCGTCCCGGTGAACCGAGACCAAAGCCGCCGCCGCCCGGCACGGGCGAGCCGGCGACTTCCCGTCGCCCCGCATCCGCCGCTACGCCTGCGAGCGGACGCGGGGCCGACGGAAGAGGAGCTACTTCAGCTCGACGGTCGCGCCCTGCTCCTCGAGCTTGGCCTTGATCTGTTCGGCCTCGTCCTTCGCGATGCCCTCCTTGACGACGGAGGGGGCGTTGTCGACGAGGTCCTTGGCCTCCTTCAGCCCGAGGCTGGTCACCTCACGGATGACCTTGATGACCTGGATCTTCTTGGAGCCGATGCCCGTGAGATGGACGTCGAACTCGGTCTTCTCCTCGGCGGCCGGGGCCGCGGCGCCACCCGCGGCGCCGGCGGCGGGCGCGGCGACGACGGCCGTCACGCCAAACTTCTCCTTGAACGCCTCAACGAAATCCGCCAGCTCAATGACGGTCATGTTGCCGATGGCGTCGAGCAGCTCTTCCTTCGTAGCCATGGTTGCAAATCCTCTGGGGTAATGGAGTTTTACGCCTGATCTCGCTGGGCGCGCAGGGCCTCGAGGAGTCCGACGAACTCGCCGAGGTGGGCCTGCAGCATGTACGCGAGCTGAGCCATCGGCGCCTCCATGGCGCCGGCGAGCTCCGCGAGGAGCTGCTCGCGGGGCGGCAGCTTGGCAAGCTTGCCGAACTGCTCGGTCGACACGATCCGACTCTCGACGATGCCGACCTTCACGGCGGGTCGCGAGTCGTGCGCGCTGGCGAACTCGTCGATGATCTTCGCCGCGGTGACCGCATCGTCCCGCCCGATGACCAGTCCGGTGGGACCGGTGAAGAATTCCGCGATGTCCGGGAGGTCCATCCCCCCGAGCGCGCGCCGGGCCAGGGTGTTCTTTACGACCACGTACTCGACACCCGCGTTGCGGAGCCGCGCGCGCAGTTCCGTCATTCCCTTCACGTCGATGCCCGTGAAGTCGGTGAGGTAGAACGCGCGGGCGCCCTCCAGCCGACCGGCGAGGTCCTCGACGATCCGTTGCTTATCCTGGACTTTCATCAGGCCGTCACCCGGCGATAGAGATTCGGATCCAGCTTGATGCCCGGCCCCATCGTGCTGGAGACCGTGACGCTGCGAACGTAGGCGCCCTTGGCCGCCGACGGGCGCTGGCGCATGACCGTGTCCATGAAGGCGCCGTAGTTCTCGGCGAGATCCTCGACGGAGAACGAGACACGACCGATGGGGGCGTGCAGGTTCCCGGTCTTGTCGACGCGGAACTCGATCTTTCCGGCCTTGATCTCGCGCACGGCCTTGCCGACCTCCATGGTCACGGTGCCGGCCTTCGGCGTGGGCATGAGCCCGCGGGGGCCGAGGATCCGGCCGAGCTGGCCGACCTGGCCCATGGCATCCGGGGAGGCGACGACGGCGTCGAAGTCGATCCAGCCGTCCTTGATCTTCTGGACGTACTCCATGCCGACGTAGTCCGCGCCCGCCTCCTGGGCCTCCTGCTCCCGGGGGCCCTGGGTCAGCACGAGGACGCGCACCTCCTTGCCCGTGCCGTGCGGCAGCACGACGGTGCCGCGCACGATCTGGTCGGCGTGGCGCGGATCCACGCCGAGCCGCACCGAGACCTCCACGGTCTCGTCGAACTTCGCGTACGCGCTCTCCTTCACCCGGCCCAGCGCTTCTACGGGATCCGTCAGCCGGTCGTCCCGGGACCATTTCGCCCGGGCATCCGAGTACCGCTTTCCGTGTGTCGCCATCAGTCCGCCACCGTGATGCCCATCGAGCGGGCCGTACCCTCGATCATCCGCATCGCCGATTCGACGCCGGACGCGTTCAGATCTTCCATCTTCAGCTCGGCGATCTCCTTGACCTGCTGGCGGGTCACGCGCCCGACCTTCTCCCGGTTCGGCGTGCCCGAAGCGCGCTCCAGCCCGGCCGCCTTCTTCAGCAGCACGGCCGCCGGCGGGGACTTCGTGATGAACGTGAAGGACCGATCCCCGAAGACCGTGATCTCCACCGGGATGATCATGCCCGGCTGCCCCTGCGTGCGCGCGTTGAACTGCTTGCAGAACTCCATGATGTTGACGCCGTGCTGGCCCAGCGCGGGCCCCACGGGCGGCGCGGGATTGGCCGCGCCCGCCGGCACCTGGAGCTTGATGAAGCCAACGACTTTCTTCGCCATCGGGCTAGTATCCCTTCAGCTGCGTGTAGTCGAGCTCGACGGAGGTGGGCCGTCCGAACAGGCTCACCTCGACCTTCACCTTCCCCTTGTCGGGGTAGACTTCCTGGACCGTGCCCGAGAAGTCGGAGAAGGGACCCTCCGTCACCTCGACCACCTGGCCGGGCCGGAACGGGATCTCCTCCTTCGGCTCCTTCTCCTCCTGCACCGGCTCGAGCCCGAGAATCTTGTTCATCTCGTCCTCGCGCAGCGGCTGCGGGGCCTTGCCGGAGCCCACGAACTTGATCACGCCCTGGATGTTGTTGATCACGTGCATGGTCCGCTGGTTCAGGACCATCTTCACCAGGACGTAGCCGGGATAGAGCCGACGCGTGACGGTCACGCGCTTGCCGTTCCGGATCTCGACCGCCTCCTGCGTCGGGACGAGGGCCTCCTGGATCTCCTTCTCCTCGGGGGCCTCGCCTTCCTCCTCCCCGATGCGGTGGTCGAGGAGCTTCTTCACCTTGTTCTCGTGTCCCGAGTACGTCTGGATCGCGTACCAGCGGACCTCGGTGGCTTCCGTCATATCACGCTGCGAAGAGGTCCAGGATCGTGTTGATGACCCCGCGCACGCCGATATCCATGACCCAGATGATGAGGGCCACGACGATGACGAACACGAGAATCACGAACGTCGCGTTCTTGAGCTGGGGCCAGTCGGGCCAGGTGACCTTCTTGACCTCGTCGACGACGTCCTGCGTGAACTCCCGCGCCTCGGCTACGGATTTCACTTCGTTTCCTTGTGCACCGTGTGCCGGTTGCAGCGCGGGCAGTGCTTCTTCCACTCCGCGCGCTCCGGGTGCTTGCGCTTGTTCTTCGTCGTGTTGTAGTTCCTCTCCTGGCACTCGGTGCAGGCGAGGATGATCTTGTCGCGCGGCATTGACTCCTCCGACTTCGGCGGCCCGGAACGGGCAGAGCTTTCATTCTACGCCCGGGCGGCCCGCAGGTTCCGGGAACGGTCGGTCGGCCGGGAGCGGCGCCGTGCGGCGGCGACGCTCCCGGTGCCGACTCCCCTGCCTATTCGACGACTTCGGTGACGACGCCGGCACCGACGGTGCGGCCGCCCTCGCGGATCGCGAAGCGCAGCTCCGTCTCCATGGCGATCGGCGTGATCAGCGCGATGTCCATCTGCACGTTGTCTCCCGGCATCACCATCTCCACTCCCGTCGGCAGCGTCACGTCCCCCGTCACGTCCGTCGTCCGGAAGTAGAACTGCGGCCGGTAGCCCTGGAAGAACGGCGTGTGCCGTCCCCCCTCCTCCTTCGTCAGCACGTACACTTCCGCCTTGAACTTCGTGTGCGGCGTGATCGAGCCCGGCTTCGCCAGCACCATCCCCCGCTCGATCTCCTCCTTGTCGACGCCCCGCAGCAGCAGGCCCACGTTGTCCCCCGCCTGCCCCTCGTCCAGAACCTTCCGGAACATCTCCACGCCCGTCACCACGCTCTTCTTGTTCGCGCCGAAGCCCACCATCTCGACCTCGTCGCCCACGTGCACCACTCCCCGCTCGATCCGCCCCGTCGCCACCGTCCCACGTCCCGTGATCGAGAACACATCCTCCACCGGCATCAGGAACGGCTTGTCCACGTCCCGCTGCGGCTCCGGAATGTAGCTGTCGATCGCGTCCATCAGCTCCGTGATCTTCTGCCCCCACTCCGAGTCCGGATCCCCGCTCTCCAGCGCCTTCAGCGCCGAGCCCCGGATCACCGGCAGGTCGTCCCCAGGAAAGTCGTACTCGCTCAGAAGCTCCCGGACCTCCAGCTCCACCAGGTCCACCAGCTCCTCGTCGTCCACCATGTCCACCTTGTTCAGGAACACCACCACGTACGGCACGTTCACCTGCCGCGCCAGCAGGATGTGCTCCCGCGTCTGCGGCATCGGTCCGTCCGCCGCGCTCACCACCAGGATCGCTCCGTCCATCTGCGCCGCGCCCGTGATCATGTTCTTCACGTAGTCCGCGTGCCCCGGGCAGTCCACGTGCGCGTAGTGCCGCTTCGGCGTCTCGTACTCCACGTGCGCCGTCGCAATCGTGATCCCCCGCTCCCGCTCCTCCGGCGCCTTGTCGATCTGGTCGAACGCCACGTACTGCGCCAGCCCCTTCGCCGCCTGGATCTCCGTGATCGCCGCCGTCAGCGTCGTCTTCCCGTGATCCACGTGCCCGATCGTTCCCACGTTGACGTGCGGCTTCGTCCGCTCAAACTTCGCCTTCCCCATGGTCGCTTTCCCTTCGCGCAGGTGTCTCGGTCGTTCATGCGAGCCGGGCCCCATGCGAGTCCGGCGCTGGCGCAATGCGAGGCGCGGACGGCCGGCCGAGGCCCGTCCGCGCCAGCGCATATGGTGGTGTCCCGAGCGGCCGAGGCCGTCGACCCGGGGCGCCGGGGCGAATTCCGGGACAGACAGGCAACATAGAGAGAGGGGAGGGGTGTGTCAATGGGGGGTGGGCGCGCTGCGCGCGGGCACCGCGCCTGGCGGCGCGGGGCACGGCCCGTTGGGCCGGGCACCGGCCTGGGGCCGGGGCACCGCCTGGCGGCGGGGGTTCCGCCTTCGGCGGGGGGGTTCCGCCTTCGGCGGGGGGTCCGCCTGGCGGGGGGGCCGCCTTCGGCGGGGGGTGTGGCACGAAGCGTGAGGGGGGGCGGAAAGCGGGCGGGGAGGTGGCAACCGAAACCGGGAGGGGGTCATGGCGGGCTCCACGGTACTCCTCGTGGAGGACAACGAGGACAACCGCTTCATCTACGGCGCGATCCTGGAACAGGGCGGGTACCGGGTCCTGGAGGCGACGACGGGGGAGGAGGGCGTCCGGATGGCGCTGGCGCTCGTGCCGGACCTCGTGATCATGGACGTGTCGCTGCCGCGCATGGACGGGATCGAGGCGACGCGACTGCTGCGGTCGGACCCGCGGACGTCGGGCCTGCTCATCATGGCGGTGACGGCGCACGCGATGGAGGAGGACCGACGTCGGGCGCTGGACGCCGGGTGCGACGCGTTCCTGGTGAAACCGGTGGCACCGAGCCGGCTGCTGGCGGAGGTCCGGCGGCTGCTGGAGCAGGACGGGGGCGGTGGAGCGAGCCCGGATGCGGCCGCGCCGCTCCTGACGTAGTCCCTTCCCTTCCGAAGCGAATCCAGTCCGAAGAGACTCCAGTCCGAAGCGATTTTAGTCGGAAGCGACTCCCTTCCAGATCCCCGTGAGGACCCTGCGCGCGTTGGCGCCGAGCACGCCACGGATGGCGTCGTCGGACCAGCCGCGCTGCACCAGACCTTCCGTGAGGTCGTACATCCGCTTCGGGTGATCGAGGTCGGGGATGGTGATGCCGCCCTCCGGGTCCGTGTGGACGCCGTAGCGGGACCAGTTCGGGCGGCCGGTGGTGTCGGTGGGGGCTCCGAAGTCGCCGCCGTTGACGGGGTTCGGGTTGCCGAAGAGGTCCATGTCGCTGCCGACGGCCAGGTACTCGGGGCCGACGAGTCGGGCGACGTGGTCGAAGTGGTCGAGGACGTCGCCGACGGCAACGGGCTCACGGGCGCGGGCCATGAAGCGGAGGAACGGTATCCCCATCACGCCGCCGGACGCGGCCATCTTCCGGATCATCTCGTCCGTCTTGCAGCGGGGGTGGTCCGGCATGAGGGCGCGGCACGAAGCGTGGCTGAAGACCACGGGCGCGCGGGACGCATCGAGGGTATCGAGAGTCGTACGATCCGCGCAGTGGGAGACGTCCACCGCCATTCCGACGCGGTTCATGCGCTCCACCACCTGTGCGCCGAAGACGGTCAGGCCGCCGTCGTGCTCCTCGAGGAAGCCGCAGCCGATCCGGTTCTGGTAGTTGTACGTGAGCTGGGAGAGCCGCTGGCCGAGGCCGAAGAAGGTGTCGACGTCCGCGGGCGTGCGGAAGTGATCGGAGTTCTGGTACGTGAGCAGGATGCCGACGCGGTCGGAGCCGGCGAGTGCGTCGAAGTCGCCCGCGTCGCCGACGCGCAGGAGCCAGTCGGGGTGGGCCGCGAGGAACCCGTTCCAGTCGGCGAACCAGCGAACGGCCGTATCGTAGCTCGGTTGGGCGTGGCCCAGGGCGAAGACGCGGATGCCGGAGTCGCGATAGAGGGCGAAATCCGCTGCCGTGAACGTCCACGGTTTGCTGAGCCAGAGCTCTGCCAACGGCGGCTTGTGGGAGTAGTCGGGGAAGGCGAACTGGTTCAGCAGGTCGACGGGGTCGCTCTCGCGGACGAGCCGGACGGCGCGCTCGGAGTAGTCGGGGCCGTCGGCGAAGAGCCGGAAGCGGCTCAGGTTCAGGTAGGGTGCTGCGAGGAGGCCGAGGGAGGCGCCGGCGAGGGTGCGGACGACGTCGCGGCGGGAGGGATCCGGCATCGGTGGGCTCCGGTTCGGGGTTCGCTCGGAACGGCGCGGACCGGAATATGGGGAGGGACGTCGCGGCCGGCCATGGCGCCCCCGCCGGGGCGGACGAGACCCTGTCATCCGCGTAGCGCGAGGCCGGTCCCTGCGCGCATCTTGCCTCCGGCGAACGTTGTATCTTCAGACGGACGGCCCCCACGTGTACGGCGCCCCTTCAGACGATCCGGAGCGAATCAGCAGCATGAAGACCAGCGAAGACACGGAACCCGAAGCTGCGCGTCCGGACGAGGAGCGTGAGCCGGTCGAGGGCGGCGCCGAGGTCCGGATGGGGGCCGGACACGTGCAGGCAGCGTGGACGGGACCGCGGCCCTTCATTCCCCGGGCGCAGGCAGCGGCGGCGCTGCAGGAGGAGCTGGGACGCGCCCTGTCGCCGTCCGGCGGGCGGGTGGTGTTCGTGACGGGAGGAGCCGGCTGCGGGAAGAGCGGGCTCATGGCCAGGTTCGAGCGGGAGGCGCGGCGTCGCCACTGGCGCATGCGGTCGGCCTACGTGGACGCCGGGAGCGAGCAGCGCGGCCGGGTCTGGCAGACCGCCCCCGTGCGACTCACCGTCGAGCACCGGGTGGGGCGCTCGCTGAAGCGGAGCGGCGGCCAGTGGCTGGGTCTCCTTCCGGTCGTGGGTGACGTGATCGAGGCGGTCACGGAGACGATCGCGACGCTGCGGCGGGGTCCGCGCGACGAGCGACGGGAGCGGTGGGAGAAGACGGCGGAGCGGCTGCGGCTGCAGGGGGTGCGCGCGCTCCTCGAGCTGGGGCCCCGCGATCCTCGCCTCCTCGTCCTGGACGACCTCGACCGCGGCACGGCGGAGGACCTGGCGGGCGCGTCCTTCCTCATCGGCAGGATTGCCGAGACGCGGACGCTGCTGGTGATCGTGCACTCGGAAGGGGACGCGATGGGCGACGTCGCCATCGACGGGCTCATCCGCCAGGCCGAGCGCGCGGGCGTGGGCCGAACGATCCGCCTCCCGTACGTCGACCACCGGGACACGGCCGAGCTCCTCGCGCGCGCGACGCGCGGGCGTCCATCTCCGCGCTGGACCGAATGGTTCATGGGCCGGACAGGGGGAAACCTCAGGGAGATCTGGTCGCTGCTGGTCGAGCTGGAGCGCGTTGGCTTCATCCTGCGCCGTCGCCGGTCGTGGGAATGGCGCCGGTTCCCGCCGGACGGGTCCGGCCTTCCAGCGGCCCATGAGGTCGAGCGGCGCATCGAGCTGCCCGAGGCGGACCTCGACTTCCTCTCCACCGCGGCGGCGCAGGGACAGCGATTCCTGGCCACCGTCATGGCCCGGGACGCCGGCGTCGACGAGCTCGAGATCGAGGACCGGCTCGCCGGCTACGTACGATCGGGCGTGCTCGTATTCGAAGGCGAGGAGTCGTCCGGCGGAGAGCTCTCGAGCGTCTACCGCTTCCGTCAGGCGGGGGTCGACGCCTGGCTGCGTGCCCGGCCGGGGAGCGGCGGGGAAGAGAGGTCCGATGCGGCATCCCACGCGTCGTCCGACAGAGGGCCGAGGGACGGAGGCGCCGCCCGTACCCGTTGACGCCGACCGGCGCTGCCACGATATGTATACAGGCTACGGCTGTTCCGCCGGGGCTTTCACGCACTAGCGACCGACTCGAACCGGGGGACCCCGAGCCCAGCGTGGGCGACCCCGGTGTTCAAGTATGCAGCACCACGCCCACGCTGCTCCCCCGGAGAGTCGTCATGTTCCCGCGTGTTCACCGTTACAAGCCAGGCGCCGTACTCGTTACGGCTCTCGTATCCACCCTCGCCCTCACCGCCTGCGCGGACGGGCCACCCGACGCGTTGACGGCGCCTGACGCCTCGCTGCGGTATGCCCGAGGCGGAAGCACTTCGGCGACCGTGACCGTCACCGTCACGGACGCGAGCCGCCAGGCCGTGTCGGGCGTGACGGTCGGGCTCGTGGGGCCGTCCGGCGCAATTGGGGGCCTGCGCGGCCAGACCGTCAACGGCGTGGTGACGTTCACGTCCGTGCCCAGCGGTGACTACTGCGTGTGGGCTTCCCCGGTGCCGCTGTCCGCGTTCAATGCCGGGGGCGACCAGATCGTGCCGCCGGGTGCGGTCGCAGCGTACGGTACCGGGAAGCCGGACCAGGGGGCGGTTCTGACGACGGCGAAGAACCGGCAGGACGTCGTGACCGAGGCGACCTACGGCGCGTATTGCGCGACTGCTTCGGGACGCCCCGTGAAGGTGAGCGGCAACACGTCCGTGGGCCTGCAGCTGGCCTCGTTCGGGACCTCGTCGATCACGCTGCTGTCGTACGACGACCAGTGGACCTTGCCGGCCAGCACGGCGTTCCTCGTGGCGCCGTTCAACAACCTGACGGCGTGGCGGAATCTCCAGGGCGATTACCCGGGGATCCAGTATGGCTTCCTGCTGGGGGCGTCCACGACGAGCGAGGCAATGCGGTCTCTGCCGGCACCGGTCGGGGACTATTTTATCGAGCTGCTGACGATGGGACCGGATGACGTGCCCGCGTCGATCTCACTGCACCAGACCGGGCCGTTCGAATTCGGCGATCGTTTCGTGGAGCCGCTCACGTGCGAGGTCGGAACGGTGAACGACGTGGCCGGAGATGCATCGAACCCGGACATCACCGGCGCCGTGAGCTACGGGTACGGTGCGGAGGCGAATGCGCTGCTAGCCTCGTCATCCCGGTTCGCTGCCTGGTGGGAGCAGAACCAGACGAGCCCCGTCTCGATGAGATACCGATCCCGGACAGTGGCGAGCGGATACCCGACGCTGCAGCTTTCGCTGGACTTCGACGTATCCGTGGTCGGCGGGGTTTGCACGATCTCGAATTCGAGTGTGAGCGGGACCGGCGCCGCAATCATTGGCGCGAAGGCCTACTGCGCCGTTGTGCCCTCGTATGCGGGCAGCGGGAATCGCGTGCGGGTCACGGTCGTGGAGAAGAACGTACCGGCGGGCTCCGAGCACTCGTTCGCGATCGGGACGCCAGGGAACCCCGGAGCCGCGGAGTCGGTGCCGGACGCTTCCCGCTACGATTCGAACTCGTCGTTCGTGAACTCGCCAACGCCACCGAGTGGTCAATCGTGCGGCGGGAGCGCGAACGATCCGAAGTTCGACGTCCTGAACTGAGGCGTCTTCCAATCGTCCGGGCGCGTCGCCGACCGAGGCGGCGCGCCCGGATCATGTGAGTGGGGATGGCGGGATTCGTAGGCCGCAGGAGCGAGCTGGACCTCCTGGGTCGCACGCTGGACGGTGCGCTCGGGGGGCGAGGCTCGACCGTGTTCATCACCGGCGACGCCGGAGCGGGAAAGAGCACCCTCGTCGCGCGGTTCCTGGCGGACGCGGTGGAGCGGGATCCGGAGCTGCGGGTGATCCGGGCGGCGTGCTCGGAGCAGTACGGGTCGGGCGAGCCGTACCAGCCGTTCATCGACGCGTTCCGGAGCCTGCTCGAGGACACGGCGGCACCGGCGGGCAAGCGAAGCCTTCGGGAGCTGGCCCGGGAGCTGGCGCCGCACTGGATCGCGGCGATCCCCGTCGCCGGGCAGGTGCTGGCCGCGTCCCTCGCCACGGCGTCCGAGCTGCGCAGCGCCTTCGGCGGCCAGGGGGCGGGCAGCGAGGAAGCCCTCTTCTTCCAGTACACCGAGCTGTTCCTCACGGCCGCGCGCACGCAGCCGATCCTCTTCTTCATCGACGACCTGCACTGGGCGGACCGCGCGTCCGTCTCGCTGCTCACGCACCTTGCCCGGAAGATCGACACGGAGCGGGTGATGATCCTGGGTACGTACCGCGCGGCGGACGTGGCGGCGGAGGATCATGCGCTGCGGGGCGCCAAGCTGGAGCTGGAGCGCTACAGGGCAGCGCAGGAGCTGGTCCTGCGCGCGATGGACGAGGAAGCGCTGCGCGAGATGGCGACGCTGGAGCTCGGGGGGCCGCCGTCGCCCGACCTCATGCACTGGCTCGTGCAGCACGGCGGGAGCAATCCGCTCTTCTTCACGGAGCTCCTCAAGTGGCTGCGGGATCAGAACCTGGCGGTGGAGGTCCGTGGCGAGTGGCGGCTGTCGCGGCAGCCGCAGGAGATCGAGATCCCGCGATCCGCGGCGGGCGCCATCGAGAAGCGCCTGAACCGCCTCGACCCGGACACGTACAAGGTGCTCGAGTACGCGAGCGTGGAGGGCAACGAGTTCGACTCCACGACGCTGGCGCGGCTGCTGGGCCAGGACGAGCTGGAGCTCGAGGAGACGCTCGAGCCCCTCGCCCGGATCCACGGGCTGGTGCGCATGACGGAAACGAAGGACCTGCCGAACGGGGACATCGCGAGCCTGTACCAGTTCAGCCACTCGCTCATCCAGGACGTCCTGCACGCGAACCTGCAGGGTAAGCGCCGGATCCTGCTGCACCGGAAGATGGCGGAGATCCTGGAGGACGTGTACGCGGCGGAGCGGGGCGGCATCGCCCACCGACTGGCGGTCCACTACGACGAGGGCCGACAGGCGGAGCGCGCGTTCGAGTTCGCCGTGATGGCGGCCGACCGGGCGAGCCGCGTCTACGCGCACTACGACGCGCTGGCGCTCATCGAGCGGGCGCTGCGAAACGCGAACGAGCCGGCGCGGCGGATGGACGCGCTGGAGCGGCTCGGAGACACGAAGTGGGTGATCGGCCGCTACCCGGACGCCCTCGAGGCGCTCGAGGAGGCGGTCCGGGAAGCGTCCGCGGCGGGCGCGCCCGACCGATCGCTGACGCTCCAGCGGAAGAGCATCCTCGTGGAGCGCGACCAGGGCGGCCGCCCGGCCCAGGAGCTCCTGGACCGGATGCGGTCGCTTGCGGACGAAGCCGAGCGGCTGGGCCTGCGGGCGGAGCTGTGCCACATCCTCTGGCACCGCATCGACCTGCCGGGGACGGAGGGGGACGAGGACGTCGCCCTGGCCGGCCAGGCTCTCACCATCGCGCAGGAGATCGGCGACGAGTCGCTGATCGCCCGTGGCCACTACTTCATGGGCATCGCACTCATGATGCTCGGCCGGACGGAGGAGTCGATCGAGCACTTCGGGCGCGGCCTCGAGGCGTACGAGCACCTGGAAGACCTGAGCCGCGTCGGCCGATGCCACAACTGCATCGCGGTCGCGAACATCATGCGGGGAAAATACCCGGACGCGCTGCAGGCGCTGGACGGCGCGTCGCAGGCGTTCGCGAAGGTCGGAAACCCGATGGAGCTGGCGTCGGTGCGGGGCAACCTCGGGCTGCTTCTCACGCGCACGGGGGAGTGGGAACGGGCGGAGCAGAACCTGAACGAGGCGCTGCGGATGCGGCGGCAGATCGGCGCGGCCGCGCGCCTGCTGCAGCCGCTGGAGGGGCTCGCGGAGCTGGAGATGGACCGGGGCGAGCTGGACCGGGCGGAGGCGCGGTGGAACGAGATGCTGGCGTGCGCACGGGAGACGGGATACTGGACGGCGGAGGTCGTGGCGCATTGCGGGATCGGCCGGGTGCGGCTCGAGCGCGACGACCTGGCGGGCGCGCGGGAGGCGGAAGCCGCCGCCCAGGCCAGCCTCAAGGAAGGCGAAGCCTGGAACGAGAGCCTGGAGGCGTTCCAGCTCCTGTGCGCCCGGCTCGCTGCGGAGGCAGGCGAGGTCGACGGGGCGGTCACCATGCTGGAAGCCGGTGAGCGCGAGCTCGCGGCCCGGGACCGCTACATGTGGGGGCTATACCACCTCCGAAAGGCCGAGATCGTGGCGAAGAAGGACGCCGAGCGGGCCCGGGACATCGCGGCGGAGGCCGTGGAGGCGTTCGCCGCGCTGGGTGCGACGCCGATGCAGCGGCGTGCCGCTGCGCTCGCCGAACGGCTCGGGGGAGGGCCGACGACGCAGGCGCTGGAAGCCTAGACGGGAACGAGCCGGAGAGCCCGGCCGCCCGTGAGGAGGGGAAGCCTGGAGCCAACGACGACGAGGAGACGGCATGCGAGGGACGGGGCGGGTGCGGAGCGGAACGGCAGTCTCCAGGGCAGCGGTGCTCGTCGCGCTGGGGATCGGCGGCTGCCGGGGTGGTGACGGCGGCGGATCGCCGTCGGGCGGCGTCGCCGTCGTATGCAGTCAGGCGCAGCCGTCGAGCCTGGACCCCTTCTCCGCGCCGGACCAGCTCTCCTCCGACTTCCGGCTCGTTCTCTACACGCCCCTCGTGCTCTACGACGGGAAGGGCGGCTTCCGGCCCTATCTGGCCCGGAGCTGGGACTGGGGTGAGGGGCAGCGCAGCCTGACGTTCCACCTCCGGGGGGACGTGCTCTGGCACGACAGCACGCGCGTGACGGCGAGCGACGTCGCGTGGACGATCCGGGCCGCGGCGGAGCCGCGCTACGCCTACACGGGCGGCGCCGACTTCGACGCGGTGTCCGACGTGCAGGTCGTCGATTCGCAGACGGTGCGGCTGGACTTCGACCGCCGCTACGCACCGGGGCTCGAGCCGTTCGTCGCGCTTCCTGTCCTTCCGCAGCACCTCCTCGACTCGATCCCGCCCGAGGAATTCGCGAAGGCCGATTACAATCGTGGACCGGTCGGCAGCGGCCCGTTCCGCTTCGCGGGCCGCGACCCCGACGGGACGCTGCGGTTCACGCGCTTCGACGCCTTCCCGGAGGATCTGGGGCGGCCGTCCCTGGACGGCCTCGTCTTCCGGAACGTGGCGGACGCAGCCACGCTGCTCGTGGAGCTGCGGACCCGGGGTGTGGACGCGTGCATCACGGGGTCGTCGCTGGCCAAGGACCTCGCCCAGGACTCGACGCTCACGGCGCTGCGACTGCCGCCCGTCGGCGTGCAGGTGATCCCGCTGAACGGCACGCGCAAGCCATTCGACGACCCGCGTGTTCGGCGGGCGTTCTCGGCGGCGCTGGACCGGGCGCAGCTCGCCGGCCTGATCTCCCCTCTCGCCTCGCCGGCGGCCACGTTCCTGCCGGAAGGACACGCGGCGATCGACCCCGCGTTCGGGCAGCCGGACGCGGACACCGCGCTGGCCGCGGCGCTGCTGGACAGCGCGGGGTGGTCGCGGGGGCCCGACGGCGTGCGGCGGAACGCCCGGGGCGAGCCCCTGCGCGTCGACCTGGTGGGGCCGCAGCCCTTCGCGGACGTCATGACCGCGGTGCAGGCCCAGCTCTCCCGGGTCGGCTTCGACGCAAAGCTGCAGCTCCTGGAAGGCGGCGCGTTCTACCAGGTCATCATGGATCCGAAGACGCGCCCGGCGGCGATGGCGCTGACGTTCCGCCCGGACCGGATCATCAATCCCGACCCGACGGCGGAGCTGCACACGGGCGGGGACGCGAACCTGGCGGGGTACTCCAACGCGACCGTCGATTCGCTGCTGGGCGCGCTGCCAACGGCAGCGTCCGAGGCGGCGCGCGACAGCATCTATCGGGCGCTGCAGCGGTGGGTCGCGCTGGACGTGCCGCTCGTCTACACCGACTACGTTCCGCGCCTGCTCGCGGTGGGTCCGCGCCTGTCCGGCGTGAGCGTGGACGCGAACGGCCCGTTCGCGTCGATCTCGGAGTGGCGGGTGACGGGCCGGGCCGGGAACTGACGCGGGCGACGTCGCCCGTCAGCCGCGGGCGGTCCCGGTGTCGCCGGTCACGGCCAGCCCGCGCACGTGGCTCGGGCGCGGATCGAAGCGGGCGACGAGGTCCCAGCCGCCGCCGCCGTCGCCCGAGCGATGGACGCCGTGCTCGTCCGCAGCCCAAAGCTCGCCGGGGCGGAGCCCGCTCGTGAGCAGCGGGGCGATGGTGCGCGCCGGATCGGGCCAGTGCGCCACGCGCTGCCACTTCCCTTCCCCTTCCCGGCGGTAGACGCGGCCGTCGGAATGGCCAGCGGCGTAAGCGGCGTGGGCGTGGGTGGCGGCTGTGACGAGCACGACATCCGGGTCCCCCGGATCGACGGCGACGCTGCGGAGATAGCCGACCTCGAGCCCGTCCATGGGCGAGCTCCACGTGGCGCCGCCGTCGAAGCTCTCGTAGTAGCCGTCGCCCGCGGCGATTCGCAGAACGTCGGGTGCGTCCGGATGGAGGGCGGCTTCGTGGGTGTCGTACGGGCCGTCCGCGGCCCGGTCGTTCCAGCTCCGCCCCCCGTCCCGCGTCGAGACGAGCGCGCCGGCCTCCACGGCCACCCAGAGGCGGTCGGCGTCGGTCGGGTGGCACAGGACCCAGCGGACGTGGTGGGTGTCGGGGCGAGGCGGAAACGCCCAGGTGTCGGACGACGCGAGCCCCTCGAGGTCGGCGCTCCGCTGCCAGCCGGCGCCGGCGTCGTCGCTGCGCCAGACGGCGCTCATCTCGACGCCGGCCCAGAGCAGATCCCGGCGCGCGGGGCTCGGCGCGACGACCATGAGGCGCTCGCCGGCGAGCCCGGCGGGCGACCACGTGCTGCCAGCGTCGTCGCTCCGGAAGACGCCCGCCCCCTTCGTGCAGCACCAGACGCGGCCGGGAACCAGCGGATCGGCCGCGAGCCCCGTCAGTGCGGCGTCACCAAACCGCGCGACGCCCGGCTCGGCGGCGGAGAGGGCGCGCCGTGCGACGTCGCCCGAAGCCGGGTCGACGGAGAGGATATCCTTCGGTGCCGCGACGAGCACGCGCACGGTCACACCGCTGCTCCTGCGTTCGGGAACGAAGCTCTGGAATCGTCCATCCACGTACAATACTATGGAGCGTCTTCCCTCACAGCACCCGGCCGTGACGGTTCCCTTTCCTTTCCGGGAGGCAGTCCATGTCGTCGAACGAATCGGAAGTCCGCGCAGCCTCGGACGCATTCTACGCGGCGCTCAGCCGCATGGCCGGCGGGGACGCCAGCGGGATCTCCGGCGCGTGGCACCACGGCCCGGAGGTCACGGCCATGCACCCGATCGGGGGCATGCAGGTGGGCTGGGACGCGGTGCGCGGCTCCTTCGAGCAGTTCGCCGAGCTGGCTACGGAGGGACAGGTCGGAATCGCCGACTCGCACGTCCAGGTGGTGGGGGACGCCGCGATAGAGACCGGCCAGGAGCGCGGACACGTCCGCCTCGGCGGCGAGTCCATGACGATCGACCATCGCGTGACGAACGTCTACCGGCGCGGGCCCGACGGCTGGACGCTGGTCCACCACCACGCCGACCCGTCGTCCGCGATGATGGAGTTCCTGGCGCGGCAGTAGCGCGGCGG
>CAVSJO010000005.1:0-306902 GCA_963728445.1 uncultured Gemmatimonadales bacterium
CCTGGCCCAGCCCCCGGTCGAGGCGGTAGCGGTCCGAGAGGGCGGCGGCGAGGCGGTCGGGGGCGTCACTCATCGCAAACCGTCCACGGTGTAGAGCCGAGACGTGTACAGGAACTGGTTGTAGGCGTACACGTGGGGATCATCCGCCAGCGTCGGCCGGTCGAAGCCGCGCACCCCACCCAGCTCACGGGGCACGACGCTCTGAAGCGTCGCGCGCGCGCCGGTGACGGGATCGACGCGAGCGAAGTCCAGGCTCGAGGCGGAGCTCCTATTCGTCCACACCCACACCTCGCGTCCCTCCGGGCTCCATCGGATCAGGACATCGCCTGGACGGACTCCGGGCGCACGTCGGGGCGCGCCCCCGTCCAGGGGGTAGATGGCCACGCTGTCCCCGACCCGGGCCAGCACGCGCCGGCCGTCCGGCGAGATGACTGCCTGAGACGTTCCCGGGGGAGTCACAGGGATCGGGGCGGCGTGCGACCGCGAATCGACGTAGCAACGCTCGGATCGCTGCGGCTCCGTTCCGCAGAAGAAGACAATGGTGTCACGCCCGGCCACCCGGACGTCCCCGCTCGTCCCGAGGTCCAACGTCTGGAACTGGCCAGAGTCGATCCGCCGCGCCGAGCCCGGACCGGTGGGATAGAGCATGAGCTTTGCCGGAGTGGTGGGCAGGCCCGCCAGGACGAGGCCGTCGCCGCGGGCCACGGCCATCGGAGTCCCCGCGCCGAGGCGGACCAGCGGAGAACCGTCTGACTTCCGCCACAGCAAGGAGTAGTCGGTACCGCCCATCGAGCCCGCATCGCTGTACGCCAGGTATCGGCCGTCCCCGCTGAGCACCGGCCTCTGCGACCAATTGCGCACGCCCATGTCCGTCTCCTCGGCGGCGCCCGGCCCGCGCCCGACGACACGTTCTATCTGGCGATCGTCGGTCAGCAGAACACGACCCTCGCGGGAGACGTCCTGGACGGTCAGGTCGCCCGGACCGGAAAGGGCCCATCCGTTCCGTCCAGACCGGTCCAGTTCGCGCAGCGCGAAGCTGACAACCCCGGTACCTCCTCCCCCGGCGGCCGAGTAGAAAATGCCCTTCCCGTCCGGCCACCACGCGACACCCTCGGTCCCCTGAAAGTCCACCGACTTGGCCAGGGTGCGGCCCGTGCGATCGGCGATGATGGCGGAGCCGCGATCGTCGAACTTCGCGGGGTGCTCGAGGTAGGCGATCGCGTCGCCCGAGGGCGAGACCCTGGGATCCGAGAGGTAGCCCTGGGAGCGCACGAGGACCATCCCCACCGGGTACTCGAGGAGGTCCGTTCCGCTGCTGTCGCGGATCACGGCCATGGTCTTTCCGTTCGGGCCCCAGTCGGCCTCTCGCACACCCGTTGTTACCTCGCGCGGCGCCTCGCCCCTGAGCGAGACCGTCGCCAGCGTGCCCGAGAACAGGCGATGGCCACCGAGGTAGCTCGCGTGCGTGAGGATGGCGAGCTGGCCCGTGCTCGAAACGTCCAGCAGGTGCGCCGAGTCCGGGCCAAACGGGACGGGATCCGTGTGGTCGGGCCGGATGACGTACAGGCGCGACACGATCCCGACATCGGGCATGCCGCTGAACACAATCGTCTGCCCGTCGGGCATGAAGCGCGCGTTGAAGATCGAATGGGAGTCGAACGTCCGGGCCGTGAACCACGGCGGCGAGGCGGGTGCCGCGCCACGCATCAGGAGGACCGACAGCACCACCCCGGCCACGGCTACCGTGATCATCCCCCACGACCAGGGGCTGCGAATCCACCCCCGGAAACCACGCGCACCGGGCGTGCCGGCCACCGCGCCCCCGGTGACCCGGAACGCAGGATTCTGCAGTGCCTCCGCGAATGCCGTGGCCGTCTCGAACCGGTCCGCCGGCAGCTTCTCCAGCGCCTTCGACGCCGCCGCGTCCACGTTCGGCGGCACCGACTTGCGCAGCCTCGTGACCGGCGCTGGCTCCTCCGTCACGATCTTCATGATGATCTGCTGCGCCGAGCCACCGAGGTGCGGCGGCTGCCCTGTCAGCATCTCGTACAGCACGGCGCCGAGCGAATAGACGTCGCTGCGATTCGTGATCGTCTTCTCCGCCGTCGCCTGCTCGGGCGACATGTAGTGCGGCGTGCCCAGCGAAAGCCCCGTCTCCGTCATCCGGCCGCCTGCCGCCGCACTCACCGCCAGCGCGATCCCGAAGTCCGCCACCATGGGCCGGCCGGCATGGAGCAGGATGTTCTCCGGCTTGATGTCCCGGTGGACCACCCCCTGCCGATGCGCGTAGCCGAGCGCGTCGGCCACCTCGCTCACCAGCTTCACGGACTCCTCGACCCCGAGCTGCGTCTCGCGGTCGAGCCTGGCGCGCAGTGTCTCCCCTTCCACGTACGGCATCACGTAGAAGAGGAAGCCGTCGGCTTCGCCCGAGTCGTAAAGCGGCAGGATGTTGGGGTGCTGCAGGGAGGCGGTGGTCTTGATCTCGACCAGGAACCGGTCGGCGCCCAGCACGGCCGCCAGCTCGGGCTTGAGGACCTTGATCGCGACCCTTCGGTGGTGCTTCAGGTCCCCGGCCAGGTAGACCGTGGCCATCCCCCCTTCGCCGAGCTCCCGCTCGATACGGTAGCGGTCGGCGAGGGCGACGACGAGACGGTCGGGAGCTCCCGTCACTTCCCGTTCTCCATCGCCCGCTCGACCTCGACGCGCCAGTTGAAGATCACGTTCAGGTCGGACGCGTCGTCGCCGGCGCTCGTAACCATCAGGAACCGCGTACCATCCGGGGTCACGTCGTAGGCGCGATGGTAGGGATCCTGCACGAGGCCGGGGAGCGTGAACAGCAGCTTGGGCGTCCCATGCGTGAAGTGCGCGCCGAGGGTCACGGGCGTCGCGAACATCTCGCCGCGCTGGCCGCGGAAGAAGAGCTCGGTGCCGTCGCGGCTCCAGAGAGGTTCGATGCCACCTCCCACCGAAATCGCGATTCGCGCCGAATCCGCATGGGGGAAGGGGCGGACGTAGACCTCCGCGACTCCTGACGCCTCCGAGACGTACGCGAGCCAGCGTCCGTCGGGTGAGAGTCTCATCGCGTAGTGGTCGACGCGCGACGGGAGGAGCACGCGCGGCTCGGCGTCCCTGCCGGCCTCCGCGACGAGGAGATGGCGGCTGTCGATCCCGGCGCCGAAGGTGCGGAAGAGCAGAAAGCGCCCGCGTGGGCCAAACTGGACTTCGTCCAGCTCGGGCAGATTCGGCATGACAGGGCGCTCGTCGCCGCTTCCATCGGCCCGACGGATGAATGCGCTGCGCACCCCGTTCACCGTGGCGAGGTATGCCACGCGTCGCCCGTCCGGCGACCAATCCGGGCGATCTGCCCTTTCTGGATCCGAGGTGAGCCGGGTGAACGCACCCGTCGGGAGCTGCTTCACCCACAGTTGCGTCGCCCCGGCGTCCTGCCGGGCCACGACGAACTGGGTGCCATCCGGGGACAGCACCGGATCCTGGTACGCGCCGGTCAGGTTCGTGTCCACCGGCGTGATTTCGCCGGCCCGGTCCACCCAGACGGGTCCGCCGATGCCGCCGGCCTGGCGTTCGTAGACAAGGACACCGGTCGACGACACCGAGAACTGCACCGAGCCGTTCGTGTTATCGGTCTGAACGCCCTGCAGAACGGGGATCGGGGGGCTCGTGAGACGGGCCACCGCGGCGTCGAAGCGCGCGGCGTGGATGTGGCCGTCCGGTGACCCGATCGCCAGAACTCCGGGCGCCACGTAGCGCGCGGTGGTACCGGGCGTGAGGTCGGTAACGCCCCTCGTCGCCACATCGACCACGGCGATCCGTGACGCACCAAGCGATCCCCGGTAGACCATGGTCAGAACCTTCTGGCTTCCCGGGAGCACCTCCGGAAAAGCGAATTGGGCGCCGCCCGAAGCCGAGTCCGGCCGGGCGATCGGCGTCACCGGACCGCCCGTCGCGGCCACGGAGGCGAGGCCGGCGCCGTAAACGAAGTAGATCCGACCGTCGTCCCCCCACGAACCGCCGCCGTAGTACTGGAGAGAATCGCGAACGACCGTGCGAATCGCGCCGCCATTGAAGCGCACGACGCGGAGCTGCGCACTCGCTCCTCTGCCGGTGAAGAATCCGATCGATTCTCCGTCCGGGGAGAAGAAGGGATCGCCGGCCCCCTCGGTTCCCGTCAACGGGTGGGCCGCGTCCTCGCCGAGCTCGCGGACCCACAGCTGGGTGACTCCGCCCTTCTGGCCCACGAACGCGATACGCCGCCCAGATCGTGAGATCGCCAGCCGCAGCGTCAGGATCTGGGGGACGGTGACGCTGTCCGGCAGCTCCAGTGTGGCGTGCACGACGTCGGAGGGGGCGACGCTGCCGGGATCGCCACCGCGCCCGCCGATCATCCATCCGGCCGCCAGCGCCACGACCACGGCGGTGGCGGCCACGGCGAGCACGGCGAGCGGGCGGCCGGCGGGCACGGCGGCGAACGATCGCGCGGCGGTCACCTGAGTCGCGAAACCAGGATCGTTCAGGGCGTCCGCGAAGGCCTTCGCGCTCCCGAATCGGTCGGCGGGAAGCTTCTCCAGCGCCTTCGCGACGGCGGCCGCGACGTTCGGCGGTACCGCCTTGCGCACCTTCGTGACCGGCGCCGCCTCCTCCGTCACGATCTTCATGATGATCTGCTGCGCAGAGCTGCCGACGTGTGGTGGGTCGCCCGTCAGCATCTCGTACAGGACGCTCGCCAGCGAGTAGACGTCGCTTCGCCCGGTGAGGTCCTTTTCCGCCGTCGCCTGCTCGGGCGACATGTAGTGCGGCGTCCCGAGGCTGAGCCCCGTCTCCGTCATGCGCCCGCCGGCGGCCGCCGAAACCGCCAGCGCGATGCCGAAGTCCGCCACCATGGGCCGGCCGTCGTGCAGCAGGATGTTCTCGGGCTTGATGTCGCGGTGGACCACGCCGTGGCGGTGCGCGTAATCCAGCGCGTCGGCCACCTCGCGCGTGATCCGCACCGCCTCGTCCACGCCGAGCTGCGTCTCCCGGTTCAGCTTGTCGCGCAGCGTCTCGCCCTCGACGTAGGGCATGACGTAGAACAGGAAGCCGTCGGCGGTGCCGGAGTCGAAGAGCGGCAGGATGTGGGGGTGCTGGAGCGATGCCGTCGTCTTGATCTCGGTCAGGAAGCGGTCGGCACCGAGCACGGCGGCGAGCTCCGGCTTGAGCACCTTGATGGCGACGTCGCGCTCGTGTCTCAGATCGCGCGCCAGATACACCGTGGCCATGCCGCCGGCGCCGAGCTCGCGCTCGATGCGGTAACGGTCCGCAAGGGCGGCCGCGAGGCGGTCGGGCACGTCATCCAAGGGTGCTCGTCCTCATCGGCTCATCGACCTCCGGAGGGGTGCATTTGCGCGGCCAGCTCGCTGCCCCATCCGTAGACGATGTCGTACTCCGGGGTCCGGACACTCCGGACCATCAGTAGCCGGGTGCCGTCCGGCGAAACGTCGTAGTTGGCGTGTGGGCCCGGGGCGAAGGCGTAGGTGTCGGCAAAGAGGTCGGTGCGACCGGTGACGGTGAATCCGCCGGCGGTGCTCACGGATGCGGCGACGACGTGGCGACCGTCGCGGTAGAAGATCCGCTTCCCGTCCCGCGCCCACACGGGCTCGGCGCCGCCCGAGACCGAGACCTGCACCTGGCCGCCGGGGCCCGGAAACGGTTGCACCACGACCTGCGACGTTCCCGATGCGTCGGTCACGAAGGCCACCCAATGCCCGTCGGGGGAGACGCGCGGCTGCGCTTCCACGAATCGCGTCGCCGCAACGGGCTGGGACGCCGTGTCGCCCTCGAGCGCCCGATACATGATGTCGGCCTGGGTCACCCCCCCATCGTCCACCTGATACACGAGGGTCCTGCCGTCCGGTGTGATCACGCCCTCGAAGAAGCCGTGCGACTCGGCCGCCTGCAACGGCGTCGCGGGCGAGCTCTGGTCGGCTGGCTGCCACCAGATCGCCGTCGGGCCGCTGCGATCCGAGCGATAGAGCACGCGACGCCCATCGGGGGTCCACTCGGGGCGATCGTTCTGGGTGCCGGAGTTGGTGATCCGGGTCGGCGTACGCGACGCGGGGTCGTAGAGCAGGATGTCCGAGCGTCCTTCGGTCCCCACCGCCACGGCGATGCGCTTCCCGTCGGGAGAGAGCCGAGGAAAGGCGTAGGCTTCGGGCTTGGACAGGACCGGCGTGAACGGACCGCTCGGCTCCACCCAACCCAGCGTCCCTTCCCGGGTTGCTGGCTCGTACACGAGGGTCCCGGTAGGAGACAGGTCCGCGGTGGCGGCTGCAGCCAGCGTCGTGGCGACGAGGGGCCCGAGCGCCACCGGCGTGCCGGTCGCCCTTCCGCCGTCGAGATCGAAGGGAACGCCCATCAGGGCGCCGGAGGGCAGGACGTAGACGAGGGTCCCGTCCACGTAGCCGAGCACGTCCAGGAGCGTCATGTCGAATCGTCGGACTGCTCCCGTCTCCAGCGTCACCTCGGCCAGACGGGTCTCGGCCAACCCCTCCACCGGCGTAATAGTGAACAGCGCCGTCTTTCCGTCCGGCAGCGCGAGCGGCTGCCGGTAGAATTCAACTGTGGTGGAGTCCACGCTAGCCAGCAACCGCGACGAGCCGCCGTCCTCCGGAAACACGACGAGGCCGGGCGCGGCGGCGACGATGATCCGACCGGACGCGCTCCACGATATCCCGATGGAAGGGGCCCCGGCGTCTCCGACCTGCACCGGTGTGCCACCGGTGGTCGGGACCTTCCGGACCGTGGTGCCGACGAAGTAGGCGATCCACTTGCCGTCGGGCGAAAAGCAGGGCTGCTGCGCTCCGTCCGTTCCGGCGATCACGTGGGCATCGCGCTCGCTGAGCGGCCGAACGTACAGCCGCGACGTACCCGTCGAATCGGAAAGCGCATAGGCGACCGCGCTTCCGTCGGGGGAGACGGCCACGTTCGTGCCGAGGCCTGCGTTGGTGATGAGCATCGTCGACGGCAACGGGATCTTGAGCCGCACCACGGGGCGCGGCGCCTCGCGGTGCGCGGCACGCCACTGCGACACCGCGAGTCCGGCGATGGCCACCAGCGCCGCCGCCAGGCCGAGGACGAGCGGGTGACGGGTCAACCTGCGGACGGTCACTGCACTGCTCGACGTTGCCCCCGCTGCCACCCCGGTGGAGAAGTGCGGATCGGCGAGTGCGTCCGCGAACGCCCGCGCGCTGTCGAACCGGTCCGCCGGCAGCTTCTCCAGCGCCTTCGCCACGGCCGCCGCCACGTTCGGCGGCACCGACTTCCGTACCTTCGTGACCGGCGCCGCCTCCTCCGTCACGATCTTCATGATGATCTGCTGCGCCGAGGAGCCCGTGTGCGGCGGATCGCCCGTCAGCATCTCGTAGAGCACGCTCGCCAGCGAGTAGACGTCGCTTCGACCGGTGAGGTCCTTCTCCGCCGTCGCCTGCTCCGGGCTCATGTAGTGCGGCGTGCCGAGACTGAGGCCCGTCTCCGTCATGCGCCCGCCGGCAGCGGCTGAAACGGCCAGCGCGATGCCGAAGTCCGCCACCATCGGCCGGCCGTCGTGCAGCAGGATGTTCTCGGGCTTGATGTCGCGGTGGACGACGCCGTGGCGGTGCGCGTAGTCCAGCGCGTCCGCCACCTCCCGGGTGATCTTCACCGCCTCGTCGACGCCGAGCTGCGTCTCGCGGTTCAGCTTATCGCGGAGCGTCTCGCCTTCGACGTACGGCATGACGTAGAACAGGAAGCCGTCGGCGGTGCCGGAGTCGAAGAGGGGAAGGATGTGCGGGTGCTGGAGCTGGGCGGTGGTGGTGATCTCCTGCACGAACCGGTCGGCGCCGAGGACGGCGGCGAGCTCGGGCTTGAGCACCTTGATGGCGACCTGGCGGTGGTGGCGCAGGTCCTCGGCCAGGTAGACGGTGGCCATGCCGCCCGCGCCGAGCTCCCGCTCGATCCGGTAGCGGTCGGCGAGGGCGCAGGCGAGACGCTCCGCGGTCCCGCTCACGGGTTCCCCACCCCCTTCAGCTTCGCCCGCAGATCCGGCAGCCAGTTGCGCACGAGCACGAGCCTGGGCGCTGAGGCGGCATGCGACCCCGCGGACGCGACGGGCCGGACCATCACGAACCGACGGTCATCGGGCGTGAGCGCGTAGACGTGGCTCTGGAAGTTGGCCGCGTACCCGCGCGCGTCGAAAAGCCGGTGGTGGGTTCCCGCGGAGAAGGTGGAGCCAGTGGTGACGTCGACGGCGATCATCTCCCCGGCACCGTTCCTGTAGAAGAGCTGGCGCCCGTCGTGCGACCACTCGGGCTCCGTGCCGCCGTCGCTGGAGATCGGCCACAGCCCGTCCCCCGCGGCCGGGAACGGGCACACGTAGATTTCCATCCGCCCCGAGGACGAAGACGAGTAGGCGAGCCAGCGGCCGTCGGGCGAGAGGGCAGGACTGTACTCCTGGGCACCCGTCGCGGCCAGGGGCACCGGCGTGGTGTCGCCGCTCGTGCGCACGGCCAGGATGTCCCCATTGCCCGCGTCTCCGTCGCTCGTCCGGTAGACGATCCAGCGCCCGTCGGGCGACCACAGCCCCTCCCAGACATTACGCGTCTCGGCCATTGGCACGGGCACGGGCCGCCCGCCGCCATCTGCGCCGCGCACCCAGAGGCGGGCACCGGCGCTCCCCGAGGCGTAGGCCACTCTGTGGCCGTCGGGCGACCACGCCGGCCGGATGTTGGTCCCCGGCCCCTGGGAGGTGAGACGCGTCGTGGGCCCGGCCCGCACCGGCACAACCACGAGGTCTGCCCGGCCCGTCGTGCTGTCCCTCACGCTGAGGGCGATCTTCGAGCCGTCCGGTGACAGCGCCAGGCCACCCGGTGCCGCCACCGGCGCGCTCCAGCCACTGTCGAGTGGTACCACCTCCGACCCATCGCGGGACACCGCGACCACCTCGGAAGCCCCTTCGGTCGTCGTCCCGCCGCGGACGTACAGCATGGTGCCATCCCGGCCGAGGGCGACGTCGCCGACGCCGGCCAGGAGCGACACCGACGGGCCGGCCAACGCGAGCTTGTCCCGGCCGAAGGTGGCCGCGTAGAGCCCTCCGTCGGTGCGGGCGTAGATCAGGTTCCCGCCCGGCACGACCCAGGCTCCCTTGGCTCCCTGGACGAGCGTGCGCACCGCACCGGTCGAGACGTCGACGACGATTGCGCTCGTGCCCCGCGGGCCTCCGCCCACCGCCGTCATGATCGCGGCGGATCCGGGTACCGGCGCGATGTGCTTGTAGATGAGGGCTCCGCCCAGCGAGTCGGTCACGAGCGTCGTCGCACCACCGTCCGCGGAGGTGCGGAAGAGCCGGAAGCCCGAGCGACCGCCGAAGACGATCGTGCCGTCGTCCAGCCACGCCGTGCCGTAGCCCGCCGCAGAGTCCGACATCGCGACGGGTGAACCTCCACCGCGCGCCACCCGCATGAGCCTGAGGTCCGCGTAGACGATCCATCGGCCGTCCGGCGAGAACGACGGCCCCGGCTCGAAGCCGCCGGCCTGGTGTGTCAGCTCGGCGAGGGGGCGCGGATCGAGCTCTCCGCGCTCCTTGATCCACAGCTTCGGACCGCCCACTGTGTCCGTGTAGACGATGGCCGAGCCATCCGGAGCGATCGCCGCGCCCCCTGCGATCATGCCGGGCAGCGTCGGGCCCAGGACGACGCTCTCGCGGGAGGCGGGAGCCGGCGCCGGACCCGGCCGGAGCCATCCCCAGAGCACCGCGCCGAGCAGGACGGCCGCCGCACCGGCCAACGGAATCGCGGCGCGCTCCCGCCACGTCGCACGCGATGCCGCCGGCCCGGCACCGGCCATTCCCATCGCCCCGTGCCGGAACGCCGGATCCGCCAGCGCGTCCGCGAACGCCCTCGCACTGTCGAACCGGTCCGCGGGCAGCTTCTCCAGCCCCTTCGCCACCGCGGCCGCCACGTTGGGCGGCACGCTCTTGCGAAGCCTCGTGACCGGCGCCGCCTCCTCGGTCACGATCTTCATGATGATCTGCTGGGCGGAGGAGCCCGTGTGCGGCGGGTCGCCGGTCAGCATCTCGTACAGCACGCTGGCCAGCGAGTAGACATCCGAGCGCCCCGTGATGTCCGTCTCGGCCGTCGCCTGCTCCGGGCTCATGTAGTGCGGCGTGCCCAGGCTGAGCCCCGTCTCCGTCATGCGCCCGCCGGCCGCCGCGCTCACCGCCAGCGCGATGCCGAAGTCCGCCACCATCGGCCGCCCGGCGTGGATCAGGATGTTCTCGGGCTTGATGTCCCGGTGGACCACGCCGTGATCGTGGGCGTACTCCAGCGCGTCGGCCACCTCCGAGGCCAGGTCCACCGCCTCCTGCACGGGGAGCTGCTTCTCCCGGTTCAGACGGTCCCGCAGCGACTCGCCCTCCACGTAGGGCATCACGTAGTACAGGAAGCCGTCGGCGGCTCCGGAGTCGAACAGCGGCAGGATGTTCGGGTGCTGGAGCGACGCGGTGGTCTTGATCTCCTGGATGAAGCGGTCCGCGCCCAGGACCGCGGCCAGCTCGGGCTTGAGCACCTTGATCGCAACCTTGCGGTCGTGCTTGAGGTCCTCGGCCAGGTAGACCGTGGCCATGCCGCCCTCACCGAGCCCGCGTTCGATGCGGTAGCGGTCGGCCAGGGCGGCGACGAGACGGTCGGGAGCTCCCGTCATCGGCCGTCCTCCGTCACCCGCTCGACCTCGACGCGCCAGTTGAAGATCACGTTCAGGTCGGCCGCGTCGTCGCCGGCGCTCGCGACCATCAGGAACCGCTTGTCGTCCGGGGTCACGTCGTAGGCGCGATGGTAGGGGTCCTGCACGAGGCCGGGGCGCGTGAACAACAGCTTCGGCGTCCCGTGCGTGAAGTGCGCGCCGAGGGTCACGGGCGTCGCGAACATCTCGCCGCGCTGGCCGCGGAAGAAGAGCTCGGTGCCGTCGCGGCTCCAGAGAGGTTCGATGCCGCCTCCCACCGATATCGCGATCCGCGCCGAATCGACGTTGGGGAACGGGCGGACATAGACCTCGGCGACCCCGGATTCCTCCGAGACGTACGCGAGCCAGCGTCCGTCGGGCGAGAGTCTCATCGCGTAGTGGTCGACCCGCGGCGGTAGGAGCAGCCGTGGCACGGTGTCCCTGCCGGCCTCCGCGACGAGGAGATGGCGGCTGTCGATTCCGGCACCGAAGGTACGGAAGAGCAGAAAGCGCCCGCGTGGGCCGAACTCGACTTCGTCCAGCTCGGGCAGATTCGGCATGACAGGACGCTCGTCGCCGCTTCCGTCGGCCCGTCGGATGAATGCGCTGCGCACCCCGTTCACTCTGCCGAGGTATGCCACGCGCCGCCCGTCCGGCGACCATTCCGGGCGATCCGCGCTTTCCGGATCCGAGGTGAGTCGGGTGAACGCGCCCGTGGAGAGCTGCTTCACCCACAGTTGCGTTGCCCCGGCCTCCTGCCGGGACACGACGAACTGGCTGCCGTCCGGGGACAGCGCCGGATTCTGGTACGCGCCGGTCAGGTTCGCGTCCACCGGCGTGATGTCGCCGGCCCGGTTCACCCAGACGGGTCCGCCGATGCCGCCGGCCTGGCGCTCGTAGACCAGGACACCGGTGGACGACACCGAGAACTGCACCGAGCCGTTCGTGATATCGGTCTGAACGCCCTGCAGGACGGGGATCGGGGGGCTGGTGAGACGGGCCGCCGCGGCGTCGAAGCGCGCGGCGAGGATGCGGCCGTCGGGCAGCCCGATCGCCAGATATCCCGGCGCCACGTAGCGCGCGACGGTCCCGGGAGTGAGCTCGGTGACGCCCCTCGTCGCCACATCGACCACGCCGATCCGTGACGCGCCGAGCGATCCCCGGTAGACCATGATCAGAACCTTCCGGCTTCCGGGGAGCACCTCCGGAAAGCCGTACTGGAAGGCGCCCGATCCCGAGTCCGGCCGCGCGATGGTCGTCACAGGCCCCCCCGTGGCGGCCACGGAGGCGAGGCCGGCGCCGTATACGAAGTAGATCCGACCGTCGTCCCCCCACGAACCACCGCCGTAGTACTGGAGAGAATCGCGAACGACCGTGCGAACCGCGCCGCCGTTGAAACGCACCACGCGGAGCTGGGCGCGCGCTCCCCTGCCGGTGAAGAATCCGATCGATTCTCCGTCCGGGGAGAAGAAGGGATCGCCGGCCCCCTCGGTGCCCGCCACCGGGTGCGCCGCGTCCTCGCCGAGCTCGCGGACCCATAGCTGCACGACGCCGCCCTTCTGGCCCGCGAATGCGATGCGCCGTCCCGACCGTGAGATCGCCAGCCGCATCGTCAGGAGCTGGGGGACGGTGACGCCGTCCGCCAGCCCCACTTTGGCGTGTACGACGTCCGACGGGGCGACGCTGCCCGGATCGCCGCCGCGCCCGCCGAACATCCATCCGGCCGCCAGCGCCACGACCACGGCGGCGGCGGCCACCGCGAGCAGGACGCGCGGTCGGGCGGCGGGCCCGGCGGCGGATGTTTGGGCGGCGTTCGCCTTCGCCGCGAAACCGGGATCGTTCAGGGCGTCGGCGAAGGCCCTGGCGGAGTCGAAGCGGTCCGCCGGCAGCTTCTCCAGCCCCTTCGCCACCGCCGCCGCCACGTTCGGCGGCACCGACTTCCGTACCTTCGTGACGGGCGCCGCCTCCTCCGTCACGATCTTCATGATGATCTGCTGCGCCGAGCTGCCCGTGTGCGGCGGATCGCCCGTCAGCATCTCGTAGAGCACGCTCGCCAGCGAATAGACGTCGCTGCGCCCGGTGAGGTCCTTCTCCGCCGTCGCCTGCTCCGGGCTCATGTAGTGCGGCGTGCCGAGACTGAGCCCCGTCTCCGTCATGCGCCCGCCGGCGGCCGCGGAGACCGCCAGCGCGATGCCGAAGTCGGCCACCATCGGCCGCCCGTCGTGCAGCAGGATGTTCTCGGGCTTGATGTCGCGGTGGACCACGCCGTGGCGGTGCGCGTAATCCAGCGCGTCCGCCACCTCCCGGGTGATCCGAACGGCCTCGTCGACGCCGAGCTGCGTCTCCCGGTTCAGCCTGTCGCGCAGCGTCTCGCCTTCGATGTAGGGCATGACGTAGAACAGGAAGCCGTCGGCGGTGCCGGAGTCGAAGAGGGGAAGGATGTTGGGATGCTGGAGGCTGGCCGTCGTCTTGATCTCGCTCACGAAGCGATCGGCGCCGAGCACGGCCGCAAGCTCGGGCTTCAGCACCTTGATGGCGACGTCGCGCTCGTGTTTCAGATCGCGCGCGAGATACACCGTCGCCATGCCGCCCGCGCCGAGCTCGCGCTCGATGCGGTAGCGGTCCGCCAGGGCTGTGGCAAGGCGCTCGGGGGCAGTCATTGCGCGCGTTCCGCGACGTCGAGGATCACGAGCCCCCCTTCGTCTCGAGCTTCGCGCGCCAGTTCTGGACGAGCACTGCATCGGTCGAGGACGCGGTCTGCCTGACGATGAATCGTTGGCCGTCGGGGCTCACATCGTAAGGGGTGCCGGTGTCGAAGAAGAGAGGCCGGGTCCAGCCGGGAGCGTGGAAGAGAAGCTGAGGCGTGGCCACCCGTAAGTCGGCTGCCGGCGTCACGCTCGCGCTCAGGATGCCACCGTCCGGAGCTTCGAAGAAGAGCTGACGGCCATCGGCGCTCCAGCGGGGCGCCCTGCCTCCCTGCCGCGAGATGCGCACGGGTCGGCCTCCCGCGGGGAAGGGCTGGACGTACACTTCGGGATTCCCGGTCTCGTCGGACGTGTAGGCGAGCCAGCGCATGTCCGGGGAGAGCGCACCCTCGCCAGCGTTCCCGGGCACGTTGAACCGGATCGTGCGGCCCTGCGCAAGATCGAACGCCGCCACGAGCGTATGGTCCCGCGAAGCCGTTGCCGTATCCCCTCGGTGTACCGGCAGGTAGCCGGGGAGGCCGCCGAGGATGAGGTAACGTCCGTCCGAGGACCAATCCGTCGCCATGGAGCATCCCGGCGCGTCCGGGGCGATGGGTCGCACGGACAGGTCCGCGATCCGTACGACGAACAGTTGGCACGCACCGAAGGCCACCGCGGAATCGGAAGGCGCCCAGACCGGCCACGCACGAATTCCTTCCGCCTGAGTTTGGGGAACGAGGGGGGTGGCCAGACCTCGCGCGAGGTCGTACAGCCAGACGGTACCCGCGTTGGCCAGGGCGACCCAGGTATGGCCGTGCGCATACCGGTGCGTGAAGGTGTTCCCGACACGCACCGTATCGAGGACCTCTCCTCGTCTGTCCACGATCAGCTTTTCGCGATCGCCGAGCCCGGGAAGATACAGTAGCGACCCAGTCCCGGACGCCGCGTACGCAAAGACGAGAGCGGATGTGCGAACCGGTCCCGTTAGCGGCGTGGCGTCCCCCTCGACGGCCGAGCCATCGGCACGGATGCGCTGAGCGTACACAGCCGAGCCGATGCCTTCCTCGTTGAATCGTCCATACACCAGATATCCGGGCGGCACCCAGGTCGGCGCGGCCGCACCGGGCAGGAGCGCGCTCGTGGCGCCCGATTCGAGGTCGCCAACCATCACCGTCTGCCGGAGGCCGGACCCGCTCTCGAACAAGATCCGGGTGTCCCCCGGCAGGAACGACGGGTGGCGATAGACGCGCCCGGTGGAGTCCGGGGGAATCGCGACCTGGCACGGACCTCCCGCGGCCGCGACGCGCTCGAGACCCCGAGTCGTGCTGAAGACAATGACGCCGGACGTTCCCCAGGTTCCCGACGCTCCTGCCGTCGCGGGACACAGCGTCCGCGGGGTTCCCGACGGCACGTCCACCCGCATCAGGGCATCGCGTGCGAAATAGCCCACCGACTTCCCGTCCGGAGACCAGAACGGTGCTGTCGCCCCGTCGGTACCGGGGACTCTCCGGGCATCGAGGGTGTCCAGTCCACGCAGCCAGAGGCTTCGTCCGCCGTTCGCGGCGATGGCGACGAAGGCGAAGGTCCGGCCGTCCGGTGAAAGCGCCCCGAAGGATGCCCGCTCGCTGAAATCCTGGCCCGGGGGCGGGTGGAGCGACGAGACGACGAGAGGGCCTGGAGGTAGGGTCGGCCGGCGCGCTGCCAGTGCCAGGGCCGCGGCGGTGGCCACGACAGCCACGGCCGACACCATCCACAGGGCGGTCCGCCGCCCCTTCGAAGAGGTCCCCGACGCTCCCGCTCCGAGCGCTTCGTGGCCGGCGATCCGGAACGCGGGATCGGCCAGCGCGTCCGCGAACGCCTTCGCGCTGTCGAAGCGGTCCGCCGGCAGCTTCTCCAGCCCCTTCGCCACCGCCGCCGCCACGTTCGGCGGCACGGACTTCCGGAGCTTCGTGACAGGCGCCGCCTCCTCGGTCACGATCTTCATGATGATCTGCTGCGCCGAGCTGCCCGTGTGCGGCGGGTCGCCGGTGAGCATCTCGTAGAGCACGCTCGCCAGCGAGTAGACGTCGCTGCGCCCGGTGAGGTCCTTCTCCGCCGTCGCCTGCTCCGGGCTCATGTAGTGCGGTGTGCCGAGGCTGAGCCCCGTCTCGGTCATGCGCCCGCCCGCAGCGGCCGAAACGGCCAGCGCGATGCCGAAGTCGGCCACCATGGGCCGCCCGTCGTGCAGCAGGATGTTCTCGGGCTTGATGTCGCGGTGGACCACGCCGTGGCGGTGCGCGTAATCCAGCGCGTCCGCCACCTCCCGGGTGATCCGAACGGCCTCGTCGACGCCGAGCTGCGTCTCCCGGTTCAGCCTGTCGCGCAGCGTCTCGCCTTCGACGTATGGCATGACGTAGAACAGGAAGCCGTCGGCGGTGCCGGAGTCGAAGAGGGGGAGGATGTGCGGGTGCTGGAGCGCCGCCGTCGTCTTGATCTCGGTCACGAAGCGGTCGGCTCCGAGCACGGCCGCAAGCTCGGGCTTGAGCACCTTGATGGCGACGTCGCGCTCGTGCTTCAGATCGCGCGCGAGATACACCGTGGCCATGCCGCCCGCGCCGAGCTCGCGCTCGATGCGGTAGCGGTCGGCCAGGGCGGCGGCGAGGCGATCGGGGGCGGCGCTCATTGCCCGGCCATCCGCAGCTTCAGCTCGTCCAGGAAGTCGAACACGACCACCACGTGCACCGCGTCGTCGGTTGTGCCCTCGACCATGACGAAGCGCTGCCCGTCAGGCGCGGGAGCGAACTGATTCGAAAACGCGCTCAGAAGGTAGCCGGAGGTAGAGAACAACACCCGCGGTTGCCCCATCTGGAACTTCGGCCCCGGGATGACGGGCACGGACACCATGTTGTTGTCCGCGTCGATGAAGAAGAGCTCCTTGCCGTCCGGATTCCACGCCGGATTGGTCCCTCCCGTCGTGGACACCTGGTACGGCGCGCCCGCGGCGTCGGGAAAGCCGCGCACGTAGATCTCCCGCCGGCCCGACAGATCGGAGCTGTATGCCAGCCACCGGCCATCCGGAGAGACCGCCGGCCCGAGCTCCTCGGCCGGCGTGGCGACCAGCGGCCGCGCCACCGAGTCGACGCCCGGGCGGATGGCCAGGATGTCGCCGTTTCCAGCCTCCGAATTGTCGGTGCGGAACACCAGCCACGTTCCGTCGGGAGACCAGACGGCACCGCCGATGCTGCGCCCGTCGTGAAGATCCGGCTTCGACACGCCCGCCCGCCCGTCGACGTTCAGCATGAACAGCTGCAGGGCCGTGGCACCGATTTTCTGTCGGTCGGAGAGGAACGCGATCTCATCCGTTCCGGGCCGCCACGCGGCGCGCCAGTTCGTGGTCCCGTCGAACGTGACACGGACCCTGGGACCGCCGTCCAGCGCCTTCACCCAGAGGTTGAACTTGCCGTCCGACCCGGCCATGCCTGCGATGATGCGCTTGCCGTCCGGAGAGACCGCGAGGCTGTTGATCTGGTCGTCGGCCATGTCGCTCGCCACCGGGGTCGCGGCGCCGCTGCGATCCACCCACACGAGGCGGTTCGACTGGACCACCCCCTTCGCGTAGGCGAGTGTGCCCCCGGGCGAGAGGGTGAAGTCCCCGAACTGCTGGTAACCCGTGGTCGCCACCGTGTCCGCCAGCTCGCGCGCCGGCCCGGTGGTCGTCATCGATTTCACGTCGAAGGGGACCGCCCAGAGAACGCCATTCGCCTTCGAGAAGACTACGTCGCCATCGGGAGCGTAGATGGCGCGGGTCCCCTCGAGGATGAGCTTCACCTTTCCCGTCCGGAGGTCCGCGGCGCCGATCGCCACCCGGTCCATGCTCGTCGGAGCCGACGCCGGCACGACGGAAACCAGGGCGCCCCGCGCGCCCGGGAGCACGGCCGGGTAGAGGTATCGGAGATCGCCGCGCTGCTTGTCCAGCGGAACGATCACGTCCGGGGTGCCGCCGCGGGGTGAGACGCGCAGGAGTCCCTCCAGCCCGCTGACGTACAGCATGCCGTCGGAGGCCCAGTCCACGCCGCCGCCGATGTCCGAAACAGAGGTGATTCCGGAGTCCGCCGCCGTCATGGGGAATCCCCCGTTCAGCGGGAGCACCTGCAGGGTGTGTGGCGGCGCCAGATAGGCCACCGAATCGCCACTGGGAGCGAACGTCGAACAGCAGGCCCCGCCCAGCGTCTGCGAATACCGGGCGGCCCCCAGGCGATCCCATCGCCGGAACCAGAGTTGGGGCTGACCGCCCGCCCCCCTGCCCGAGTAGAGCAGGCCACTGCCGTCCGGGTGCAGGGCGAGGACGGGCGGGCTCGAGGTTCCCAGTTCGGGTTGCTCGTTGGCCGGGAATTCGAGCATCACGCGCGTCGTGGGGCTCGCTACGGCGCGGTCCCGGCGTACGAACGAGGTGGCCGCCGCACCCACGGCGAGGGCGGCCAGCACGAGTACCGCCGCGGCGGGCAGGCCGAGCGCGCGCTGCGACTTCATGTACGCCGCGCGGCGGCCGCCGGCGCTTCCGGGCGTCGCTCCGGACGCATCGGACAGCGCCCGGGCGAATTCGGCCGCGCTCGCGAAACGGTCGGCGGGCAGCTTCTCCAGCGCGCGCAACACGGCCTGTTCGACGTGTGGCGGCACCGTGTGACGCTGCTCCATGATGGACGGCGGCGCCGTGGTCAGCACCTTGGCGACGATGGCCTGCGCGGTCGACCCGGTGAACGGAGGATCGCCGGCGAGCATCTCGAACAGCATCGCGCCCAGCGCATAGACATCGCTGCGGGCCGAGACCTCCCGCTCCCCCATCGCCTGCTCGGGGCTCATGTAGGTCGGCGTACCGAGCGACATCCCGGTCTCGGTCATGCGCGTGGCTCCGTCTCCGCGGCTCACCGCCAGCGCGATGCCGAAGTCCGCCACCAGCGCGTGCCCCCCGTGCAGCAGCACGTTTTCGGGCTTGATGTCGCGGTGGATGATGCCGTTGCGGTGCGCGTACTCCAGTGCGTCGGCCACCTCGGTCGCGATCCGCAGCGCGTCGTCCACCGGAAGGTGCTTCTCGCGGTTCAGCCGGTCCCGCAGCGACTCCCCCTCGACGTACGGCATCACGTAGTACACGAAGCCGCCCGCCTCGCCGGAGTCGAATAGCGCGAGAATGTGCGGGTGCTGGAGGTTGGCGGTGGTGCGGATCTCGGCCAGGAAGCGCTCCGCCCCGATGACGGCGGCGAGCTCAGGCCGGAGCACTTTCAGGGCGACGTCGCGCTCGTGTCTCAGATCGCGGGCGAGATACACCGTCGCCATGCCGCCCTCGCCGATCTCGCGCTCGATCCGGTAGCGGTCGGCGAGCGCGGCCTGCAGCCGTTCTGCGGTCGACGTCATGAGGAGCTCCGGGGCGACGGCCCGGCGCAGACCTTCGGCGCACGGGCGTCGACGTAGTGGACCCTGGCGGCGACCGCCTGGAAGCGGGGATCACAGCGGATCGGGTCGAGGGCCGGGAAGACCATGGACCACGATTCCTCGGTCGGTTCGGCGACCGCGAGTCGCTCGAGATAATCGAGGGCGAGTCCGGGTTCCGCCAGGAGAATGAGGAGCGTAGGCACCTCGAAGATCGTGAACAGCGTCCCCGTGGTCGGGTCGGGCACGAGACGCATGGAGTCGGAGGCGATCCGGAGCGCGGCCGCCCGCCTGTCGCCCCGGCCTCCGATCGCGTCGAGGATCTGCTCCTCATCCTCGTTCGGTTCGCGTCCGATCGCGTTTCCCCAGGCGGCCAGTACCGGGCGGGCGCCGTCGGGTCCGTCCTCGATGATCCGAGCCATCGCCTTGGTCCGGAGGCACAGCGGTGATGCGGGGTCCGCCGCGAGGCAATCGTCGAGTATCGAAATGGCCTCGGCGTTGCGCGCGGCGGCCATGAGCATGATGGCGTGGTTTGCGGCAACGACGCTCGAACGAGGATCCAGCTCGGAGGCGCGCTCGAGCGCGGCGAGTCCTTCATCGATCCTGCCCTGGACGACGAGACTGGTGCCCAGCCACTGCTGGGCCGTGGCGAAGGAGGGGCTGAGGGCGACCGCACGACGCAGGAGTGCGAGCGCGGTTTCGACCCGGCCCTCGACAACTGCGATGTTGCCGAGCGCGGCGAAGGCCTCCGGGAGCTTCGGGTCGAGCGCCAGCGCGTGCTCCCCGGCATCCTTTCCACGCCCGTAGGCATCCTCGACGGGGATGCGCCGCGAGTAGTCGGGGATGATGGCGTACGCCAGGGCCAGGCCGGCCCACGCCCGGGCGAAGCCCGGATCGGTGGCCGCTGCGCTGTCGAAGTCGGCGACGGCCGCCCACAGCGAGTCCGCGGTCCGCGTGCGCCACTTCGCCAGGCCGCGCAGGTAGAGGTCGTGCGCCGCGGGGCTCGCGATGGGCGTCGAGTCGGCGGCCGCCGCCGGTTGATCGCCCGCGATCCGGACCTGGAGCTGCCTGCCGATCGCCTGGGCGATCTCGTCCTGCACGGCGAAGATGTCGGTCATCTGTCGGTCGTACGTCTGCGACCAGAGATGGTAGCCGCTCCGCGCGTCGACGAGCTGCGCCGTGATGCGCACGCGCTGTCCGTCCTGGCGCACGCTGCCTTCGAGGACCGTCCGGACGTTCAGTTCGCGGGCGATGTCCGGGATCTCCCTGGACTGGCCCTTGAACGCGAACGACGACGTCCGCGCCGCCACCTCGAGGCCCGGCGAGCGCGCCAGCACGTTCAGGATCTCCTCGGAGATGCCGTCGGAGAAGTACTCCCGACTCGGATCGCCGGACATGTTCACGAAGGGAAGGACGGCGATGGAGCGGGCGCCGCCGGCGTCGCCCGTCGCAGCGGGCCGTCCCTTCCAGTACCAGCCGACGGCGGCCGCGGCGAGCACGAGGCCCACCCCGATGATCGCCCGATTCCCGCCCGCCGAGCGGTCCGTGCGGATGCCCTCGGGCGTGACGTCGAAGATCCAGGAAAGGACGAGGGCCACGGGGAAGCCGAGCAGCACGAGCAGCGTCACGAGGCGCGGCGCCCAGTCGGGGATGCCGAGCTGGGGCGCCACCGTCGTGACCACCTGGATCACGACCCAGGCGGCCACGAGGTAGGCAAGCCCGACCTTGACGACCTTCCGGCGCTTCAGCTCGCTGAAGAGCGTCATCGTCCTACGGCCCCCCGGCGCCGGCCATCCGCGCCGCCATCTCGCCGCCCCATCCGTAGACGACGTCGTATTCCGGCGTCTGGGTGCTGCGGATCATCAGCAGACGTGTGCCGTCCGGCGACACGTCGTAGTTGGCGTGTGGGGCGGCGGCGAAGGCGTACGTGTCGGCAAAGAGATTCGTGCGCGCCGTGACGGAAAATCCACCGGTCGTGCTCACCGACGCGGCGACGACATGGCGACCGTTGCGGTAGAAGATGCGCTTCCCGTCCCGAGCCCACACGGGCTCGGTGCCGCCCGAGACCGAGATCTGCACCTGGCCGCCGGGGCCGGGGAACGGTTGTACCACGACCTGCTGCGCTCCGGACCGGTCTGTGACGAAAGCGACCCAGTGCCCGTCGGGGGAGACGCGCGCCTGCGCTTCCACGTATCGGGTGGCCGCCACGGGGTGGGGGGTCGTGTCGCCGTCGAGCGCCCGGTACATGACGTCGGCCTGGGTCACGCCCCCGTCGTCCACCTGGTAGACGAGCGTCTTGCCGTCCGGCGTGATCACGCCCTCGAAGAACGCGTGCAATGCCGCCGCCTGCAACGGCGTCGCCGGCGCGCTCTGGTCCACGGGCTCCCACCAGATCGCCGTCGGGCCGCCGCGATCCGAGCGATAGAGCACGCGACGTCCATCGGGGGTCCACTCCGGGCGATCGTTCTGGGTGCCCGAGTTGGTGATCCGCGTCGGCGTGCCGGACACGAGGTCGTAGACCAGGACATCCGAGCGTGCTTCGGTCCCGACCGCCACCGCGATGCGCTTCCCGTCCGGAGAGAGACGAGGGTAGCCGTAGGCATCCGGGTCGGAGAGAACCGGCGTGAACTGACCCTGAAGCCCGATCCAGCCCAGCGTCCCTTTCCGGCTCGCCGGCACATACACCAGCGTCCCGTCCGCGGACAGGTCCGCCAGGGCGGCTCCGGCGAGCGACGTGGCGACCGGAGGGCCGAGCGCCACCGGCGTGCCGGTCGCCCTCCCATCGTCGAGATCGTAGGGGACGCCCATCAGGGCACCGGAGGGCAGGACGTAGACGAGGGTTCCATCACGATACCCGAGCACGTCCAGGAGCGTCATGTCGAGCCGCCGGACCGACCCCGTCTCCAGCGTCACCTCGGCCAGGCGGGTCCCGGCCAGACCCTCCGCCGGGACGATAGTGAACAGAGCCGTCCTGCCGTCCGGCAGCGCGAGCGGCTGCCTGTAGGTCTCACCGGCGGTGGAGTCCCCTCTGGCCAGCAGCCGCGGCGCGCCGCCGTCCTCCGGAAACGCAAGTAGGCCCGACGCGGCGGCGGCGATGATCACACCGGAAGCGCTCCACGAGATTCCGATGGAACCGGCCCCGGCGTCGCCGATCCGCACCGGCGTGCCTCCCGAAGCCTGAACCTTCCAGACCGTGGCGCCGACGGTGTATGCGATCCACCGGCCATCGGGCGAGAAGCAGGGCAGTTGGGCGCCGCCCGTGCCGGCGATCACGTGGGACTCGCCCTGGCTGAGCGGACGAAGGTACAGCTGCGACGTGCCTGTCGAGTCGGGAAGCGCGTAGGCGACGGAGCTTCCGTCCGGGGAGGCGGCTGCGTTCGTGCCGAGGCCCCCATTCGTGATGAGCATCGTCGAAGGCAATCCGATCCGGACCCGCACCACGGGACGCGGGGCGTCCCGGTGGGCGGCACGCCACTGCCACACCGCGATCCCGGCGGTGGCGACCAGAGCAGCCGCGAGTCCGAGCACGAGCGGGTGACGCGTCGGCGTGCGGAGGGCCACGGGACCGCTCGGGCGCGCGCCCGCCGACACACCGGCGGAGAAGTGCGGGTCGGCCAGCGCGTCCGCGAACGCCTTCGCGCTGTCGAACCGGTCGGCCGGCAGCTTCTCCAGCGCCTTCGCGACGGCGGCCGCCACGTTCGGCGGCACGGACTTCCGCAGCTTCGTGACCGGCGCCGCCTCCTCCGTCACGATCTTCATGATGATCTGCTGCGCCGAGCTGCCCGTGTGCGGCGGGTCGCCGGTCAGCATCTCGTAGAGGACGCTCGCCAGCGAGTAGACGTCGCTTCGCCCGGTGAGGTCCTTCTCCGCCGTCGCCTGCTCCGGGCTCATGTAGTGCGGCGTGCCCAGACTGAGCCCCGTCTCCGTCATGCGCCCGCCGGCGGCGGCCGAAACCGCCAGCGCGATGCCGAAGTCCGCCACCATGGGCCGGCCGTCGTGCAGCAGGATGTTCTCGGGCTTGATGTCGCGGTGGACCACGCCGTGGCGGTGCGCGTAGTCCAGCGCGTCCGCCACCTCCCGGGTGATCTTCACCGCCTCGTCCACGCCGAGCTGCGTCTCGCGGTTCAGCCTGTCGCGGAGCGTCTCGCCTTCGACGTACGGCATGACGTAGAACAGGAAGCCGTCGGCGGTGCCGGAGTCGAAGAGGGGCAGGATGTGCGGGTGCTGGAGCTGCGCGGTGGTCGTGATCTCCTGGACGAAGCGGTCGGCGCCCAGCACGGCGGCGAGCTCCGGCTTGAGCACCTTGATGGCGACCTGGCGGTGATGGCGCAGGTCCTCGGCCAGGTAGACGGTGGCCATGCCGCCCGCTCCGAGCTCGCGTTCGATGCGGTAGCGGTCGGCTAGCGCCGCGACGAGGCGTTCGGGAAAGCTCACCCGACGCGGCGGCCGTGTTCGAGCGTTCGGCCCACGATCAGCGTGATGTTGTCAGTGCCGCCGTCGTCGAGGGCGTCCTGGAGGAGCTGCTCGGCCACCTGCCGGGAGCTCGTCATGGTGGCGAGTCGCTCCCGGATCTGGTCGTCGGAGACGTGTTTGGTGAGACCGTCACTGCAAAGCAGAACCACCGTGCCCCAGTCCCGGACGACGCGGGTGACGAGGGGCACCGCTTCGGGGGCCCCGATGGCGCTGGACAGGACGTGAGCCCAGCGGGTCTTCTCGGCAACGGTTCTCGTGAGGACGCCGCTGTCGATGAGGTCCTGCGCCACGGTCTGGTCGCGCGTGATCTGCGTCAGCTCGCCGTCATTGAAGACGTAGCAGCGGGAGTCGCCGAGCTGGAGGAGATAGGCGTGGGGCCAGAGCCCGAGGAAGAGGGTGAGCGTGGTTGCGTAGCGCTGTCCGGCGCCTTCGTGCTCCGACTCCTCGATGAGCTTCTCGTGAACGTCGAGGGCGGCGTCGTTGAGAAGCCGGGAGAAGACATCCGGATCCTCGGGCTCGCGATCGATGGCCTCGTGGAAGAACCTCGATACCGACTCCACGAGCCCTTCCACCGCGCGTCGTGCCGCGTGCTCGCCTCCGCCCGACATGCCCACCCCGTCGGCGACGACCGCCAGGCTCGCGAGCCGTTCTCCGCGCAGGACGCCGGGCGCGAGGTCGTCGATGCTCGAGCACTTCACCGTCACGCCGCGGGCGAGGGCGCCGAGGAGGAAATGGTCCTGGTTGTCGGCCCGGACGCTGCCCTGGTGGGTCAGGCCCCAGTCATCGATGTCTGCGAACTGCGGCGGCGTCGCACGCGTCATTGGACCGTCCGTGTGTGGGTTCGGTCGGGCGTCAATGGAGGACTGCGAAAACGGAGACGACCAGCCAGGCGAGGCCCAGGAGGCCGAGGATCACGTACTCGAGGAACGGCATGCGCTGCCTGCCGCGCTCGCCGTGGAACCACGAAATGACGCCGGCCGCGAGAACGGCGGCTATGGAGAAGATCACCGTGAGCAGCTTCGTCTTCGGCGGCAGGAGATCCTCCAGCGAGTCCGCGAGCTGGATCAGGCCGGCCCCTGCGCCTGCAACGAGCAGGACGATCTGCGGCACCCTTCGCCGCAGCAGCTTGCCGAGGTCGCTGTCCCCCGGGTCTGAGGCCGCCCCGGAGCCGGGAAGCTGCGTCCCGGCCGCAGCGCCGCTCTCGAGGGCCTTGACCGCGTCGCGAGCCGACGGGCGGTGAAGCGGCTCCCGCGCGAGACAGCGCCGGAGCAGGTCGGCGAGCGGCGCAGGCACGTCGGGCCGGAGCTGCCTCAGGTCCCGCGGCTCCTGCTGCAGGTGCGCTCGCAGCACCTCCGCCGTGGTCCGCGCCTCGTATGGCCCCTCACCGGCAAGGAGCTCGTACCCCATCACCCCGAAGAGATACATGTCCGTCAGCTCGGTCGTCTCGCCGCCGGTGAGCTGTTCGGGGCTCATGTGCTGCGGGTCGCCGAGCACCTGCCCGGCCTGCGTCAGCCGTGCCGCCCCGGGCGCCGGCTCGAGCACCCCCGCGATGCCGAAGTCCGTCAGCATCGCGCGGCCCTTCTCCTCGTCCCACAGCACGTTGCCGGGGCGCACGTCCCGGTGGACGATCCGCTTTTCGTGGGCGGCGGCGAGGGCCGAGGCCACCTCCCGGAGCACGGAGGTCGCCTGCGCGATGGAGAGCTTCCCCTCGGCCTTCAGCCGCTCCTCCATCGTCCGGCCCTTGACGTACTGCATGACGAGGTAGGGCGTGTCATCGGGAAGTCGTCCGAAGCGGGTGACGGCCACCGCGTTCGGATGGGCGCCGATGGAGGCGGCGGAACGCGCCTCCCGCTCGAAACGCTTGCGGGCGGTCTCGTCCGCGGCGCCTCCCGGACGCAGAACCTTCACGGCCACGAGCATGTCGAGAGCGCGGTCCCGGGCGAGGTAGACGGTAGCCATCGCGCCCCGCCCGAGAGGGCGGACGACGTCGAAGTCGTCACCGAGTGCCGCGCGGATGTCGTCCAGCGCTCGCGCGTCGCCGTCGTCGGAAGCTTCCATTTTGGCATTGGAGGGAATCATGGTCCCGTATCTACTGCGCAGCGGGTCGCGTCGAAAGGGCGTCGTCAGTCCGGAAGATGGCTCGACCCCACCAGTTCCGCATAGGACCGGTATCCGCCGACGCGCGTGCGTTCGACGAACTCGTCCATGGGCTGGACGATCTGTGTGCTGGCGTATCCGGGTGCGGCGTCGGGCGGTGTCGGCCCGAACGGGTGGAACCAGCTACGGACCAGCACCGCGTCGGGAGAGCGCGGCAGGTCGGCGACCGTAGCGGCGAAGTGATCGAAACCGCCGCCGCGCATGAGGTAGAATTCGACATTCGACGTGTAGAACGCGGTGACCTTCGTACCGCGCTCCCGGAGGTAGTGCCCGATGGCGGCGAGGGCGTGGTCCCCGGCGAGATCGCCGACGACGGGAATGACGCGACCGTCCTTCTCGAGCCGGGCCACGCGCCGGAATGCGTCTTCCGAAGCCAGATAGCTGCCCGCGTGACCGTCTCGATCGGTCTCGAGCAGGAGCTCGCGGTATGTCGGATAGTACGTGCGCGGCCCGCGTCCGAAGCTCGTGAACCGCAGCCCCGGTCCGGCGGCGACGAACGCGCCGTGGATGCTGTCGATGCGGGCCGTGTCCGTCGCAGAGAGGGGAACACCGAAGCCGGCGAGCTGGCGGTGCACGGCGGCGCGGATCTCGGCGACGCGGCGCGGATCGGGCGGCGTCGCCGAGAGCTCGTCGAGGATCTGGCGCAATCCCGCGACGCCCGAGTCCGGCGCGATCGACGGCCGCGGCCGGCCGAACATGAGCGACAGGTAGTCGGCCCGGTCCCGGGCGAGCTCGAAGAGTGACCGCAGCCATAGGTGCTCCAGCAGGTTGTCGCGGCGGATGTCGAGGACGAAGGCGATCTCCGGCTGGATCTGGGCGATGTAGGAAAAGTTCTGGTCGGGACCCACGCCGATGTAGGCGCCGCCATGGATGCCGCGGCGGCGCAGCGGCCCCAGGGCGTGCAGATACGACGCCTCGTTCGAGATCAGGTTGTCCGTATCGAAGTAGCCGCCGGGTTCGGAAAGCTGCTCGACCAGCGCCGGGAACGGCGCGTCGGGCCGCGTCGACGCCGCGGGCTTCGGCGGGTCCGCGCGGCACGCGGCGAAGGCGCCGAGCACGAGTGCGACGACGAGCGAGGCCTTCGATCGGCGGGACGAAGCAGGGCGGGGGAGCATGTCGAATAGTCGCCCCTGACCACCGGACGCCGCCAGTGCGCGGGCGCCGCCCTCGCAGCCGGCCTCGTGGGGCTGCCCCGGAACCTGTACCGGAGCCCGCGAGTTCAGTAGACTGGAACAGGGGCCGGCTCGCGCGATGCGTCACGCACCGATCGCGCGGGCCGATTTCGCCCCGGCCTCCGGCGGCCCGGCCGCCGGGCGCGGTCGCCGCCTTCCGGGCATTCCGCAGCAGGCAGCACGAGTCTCCCAGCCGTCCCCGAGGGCAGCGTGCTCGACTCGTTCTTCCAGTTCCTGTTCAAGTACCGGCCCGTCGTCTTCCAGCGCGGCGAGCTGGTGCTGCGTGCGCCGGGTGCCGGGGTGCTGCTCCTTCTCCTGCTCCTCGTCCTCGCCGCGGCGTGGAGCTATCGGCGCATGCCGGCGAGCGCGCGGCCGCTGGACCGGCTCGTCCTCGTGGTCGCGCGCCTCGCCGTGCTCGCCGTCCTCGCCCTCGCGCTGCTCCGCCCCACGCTCGCGGTCTCGTCCCAGCTCCCGCAGCAGAACTTCCTGGCCGTGCTGCTCGACGATTCGCGGAGCATGCGCATCCCGGACGAGGACGGGAAGCCCCGCAGCGCGGTGGTGGCGCGGGAGTTCGGCAGCGCGACGTCGCCCCTCCGCCATGCCCTCGCGCGGCGCTTCCAGCTGCGCTACTTCCGGTTCGGCGCGTCCGCGTCCCGACTGGACGAACCCGCGGCCCTGCGGTTCGAAGAGACGGGAACCGCCGTGGCCGGCTCCCTGCGACGCGTCCGGGACGAGCTCGAAGGCGTCCCCCTCGCGGGCGTCGTCGTCGTCACGGACGGCGCCGACAACTCGGCCGAGAGCCCCAGCGCCGCGCTGCTGTCCCTGAAGGCTGCCGGTGTGCCGGTCTACGCCGTCGGGGTGGGCCGGGCGCAGCTCGATCCGGACGTCGAGCTGGCGCGGGTCCAGACGCCGCCCGAGGTGCTGAGGGGCGCCTCCGTGGCCGTGGACCTCGTCCTTTCGCAGCGCGGATTCGCCGGGCGGAGCGTGCCTGTCCAGATCGAGGACGACGGTCGCATCCTCGCCCGGCAGGACGTCGTGCTGCCGCCGGACGGCCAGCCGGCGCCGGTCACCGTGCGGTTCACGGCCTCGGAGCCCGGTCTGCGCCGGGTGCGCTTTCGGGTCCCGCCCCAGGCGGGCGAAGTGCTGACGCGCAACAACGAGCAGACGGCGCGGATCCGCGTGCAGGACGAGCGGGCGAAGATCCTCTACATCGAGGGCGAGCCGCGCTTCGAGGTGAAGTTCATCCGGCGTGCGGCGGCGACGGACTCCAGCCTCCAGCTCGTCGTCCTGCAGCGGACGGCGAAGGACAAGTTCCTGCGTCTGGACGTAACCCGGGGCGACGAGCTCGTGGACGGCTTTCCCCGGACGCGGGAAGAGCTGTTCGGCTACAGCGGTCTCGTGCTGGGCAGCATCGAAGCGAGCTTCTTCACGTACGACCAGCTCCGCATGATCGCGGACTTCGTCGGCACGCGGGGCGGGGGCCTGCTGGCACTGGGCGGTCGGCATGCCTTCGCGGAAGGGGGCTACGGCGAAACGCCGGTCGCCGACGCGCTGCCCGTCGTCCTGCCGGATGGCGGCGGGACGCCCGGCTTCTTCGCGCCCATGAGCGTCGCGCCGGCGCGGGCCGGGCGGGGCGAGGCGGTCACGCTGCTCTCCGACACTCCGTCCCTTTCGCCGGACCGATGGGCGACGCTCCCGCCGGTGAGCACCGTCAACGCGCTGAGCGCCGTGAAGCCCGGGGCGACGACGCTGCTCGTCGGCACCGGGGACGCCCTGCCTTCGCCGCAGGTCGTGCTCGCGTCGCAGCGCTACGGACGCGGGAGCGCGCTGGCGTTCACGCCGGAGGACTCGTGGCTGTGGTCGATGCACGCGAGCGCGCCGACGGGTGACGACCGGCACGACCGGTTCTGGCGGCAGCTCCTCCGGCGCGTGGTGGACGGCGTGCCGTCGCCCGTGGTGGCGAGCGTGACGCCCGACCGGGCGGAGGCGGGGTCGCCGGTGACGATCCGCGCCGACGTCGCCGACTCGGCCTTCCTGGCGGTGAACGACGCCCGCGTCTCTGCGACCGTCCGGGGCCCGGACGGCACGGATACGGAGGTCCCCCTCGAGTGGACCGTCGACCGCGACGGCGGCTACCGCGGCCGGTTCGTGCCGTCGAGCGACGGGCCCTACGCCGTCACGGTGGAGGCGCGGCGCGGTCGGGCCGTCCTCGGGCGGGACGTGGCGGGGCTCGACGTCGCCCCGGGGGACGCCGAGTACTTCGACGCGGGCATGCGGGAGCCGCTGCTCCGGCGCGTGGCCGAGGAGACGGGCGGCCGGTTCTACACGGCCGGGACTGCCGCGTCTCTGCCGGACGACATCCGCTACACCGGGGGCGGCGTGACCTCCGTCGAAGAGCTGGACCTGTGGGACATGCCCGCTCTCTTCTTCCTCCTCGTGGGCCTTCTGTCGGCGGAATGGGGCTGGCGCCGTGCACGGGGGCTGGCGTGAGACGGCGGGTGGCGGTCGTGAGGCGCCCGGGGGCGGCTCTGCTGGCGCTCCTCGGTGCGCTGCTCCTGCCGCCCGCGCCGCGCGCGTCCGCCTGGCAGTCCCCACCGCGGTCGATGCTGCTGGTCGTGACGGGGATCGGGGGTCAGACGGAGTACAGCGACCGCTACTACGGCTGGGGCTCGGAGCTGGTGGACGCAGCGCACGCGCGTTACGGGCTCGCCGACGCCGACGTGGTCTGGCTCGCGGAGCGGCCGGAGCGCGACGCCACGCGGATCGACGGCCGCTCGACGCTGGCGCAGATGCAGGGCGCGCTGGCCGGGCTGGCAGAGCGGTCGCGGCCCGGCGACCGGCTCCTCGTCGTGCTCATCGGGCACGGGAGCGAGGGGGAGGACGGGCCGCGCCTGAACCTGCCGGGCCCCGACCTCTCCCCCGGCGCCCTGGCGACCATGCTCGAGCCGCTCCGGGGCCGTTCCGTGGCGGTGGTGGTCACGTCCGCCGCGAGCGCGGGATTCCTGGAGCCCCTTGCCGCGCCCGGCCGTCTGGTCGTCACCGCGACGGGGGCGGCGGGAGAGCGCAACGAGACCCTCTTCCCCGGCTTCTTCGTCGACGCCTATGCGGGCGAAGGCGGGGACACGGACCGGGACGGAAGCGTGTCGCTGGAAGAGGCGTTCGCGTACGCGCAGGCCGAGGTCGCCCGGGCGTACGAGAAGGAGAACCTGCTGCGCACCGAGCACGCCAGGATGGAGGGCGACGGCGCCGCATTCGCTCTCGGCGCCGCGTCGCCGTCCGCGGCCGCTTCCGCGTCGGCGTCCGTGAGCACGCTTTCCCCCGACGCTTCGCCGGCGCTCCGGGCACTGCACGAGAGGCGGCGGGCGCTCGTGGCGAGCATCGACTCGCTGAAGTCCGTCCGCGGGAGCCTGCCGGCCGAGCGGTACGACAACGAGCTGGAGCGGCTGCTGGTCGAGCTGGCGAAGACGGACCGGGCGATCCGGGACGCAGGCGGAGGTCGGCCGTGACGCGCCCCCACGTCCGGCTCCTGTCGTGGGCGGCGCTCGCCCTCCTGGCGGCCGGGGCCTGGCCGCCGCGGACGGCGGCGGCCCAGGAGCGGACGACGGGCGCCCGGCAGCAGGCGACTGCCGCGGGGGAGCAGACGATTCGAGCGCTCGTGGAGGTCGGGCGCTACGCCGAGGCGGAGGCGGCGGCGCGCTCGGCGGCGGCGGCGTCGCCCGCGGCGCTGAACACGCTGGGCGAGGTGCTCATGCTGCGGGGGAAGCGGGACGAGGCGGAGGGCGCCTACCGGAGCGCCATCGCCGCAAACGCGCCCGATCGGCTCGTCGCGGAGCTCAACCTGGCCGAGGCGCTGCGGGGCCGCGGCGCGCTGGAGGAGGCCCGCCGGCGATTCGACGCCTTCATCGACGTCTACAACTCCGGGCGCAAGCTGAGCGCCCGGGAGCTCACGGCCGTGGCCACGGCGGTGGCCTGGCTGGGCAGGGACGGCAACCCGGCCCTTCTGAAGGACGCACTGCGGGCGTACGACGAGGCGGTGGCAGCGGACCCGGACGACCCGGAGCCGCGCCTCCGGGCGGGAGCGCTCCTGCTCTCGAAGTACAACAGCGCCCAGGCCTCGGACGAGTTCCGGGCCGTCCTGCGCCGGGATCCCGGCAACGCGCGGGCGCTCGTCGGCCTCGCCGAGGTGATGGACTTCGACGGCCGTCCCGGTGCGGCGGACACGGTGCGGAAGGCCCTGGAGCGGAACCCGTCCCTCGTCACGGCCCATGCCTTCCTCGCGCGGCTGGACCTGGACCGGGAGGACTACGCGGGCGCCCGGCAGGAAGCCGAGCGGGCGCTGGAGGTGAACCCTTCGTCCATGGAGGCGCTGGCGGTGCTGGCCGCGGCGCGCTGGCTGGGAGGTGACGAGGCGGGCATGGCGGACGTGGAGCGCCGCGCCGCCGCGCTGAACCCGCGAAACGCGGACTTCTACGCCGACGTCGCCGAGATCGCCGTGCGCTCGCGCCGCTACGACCGGGCGGTGAAGCTGGCGCGTCGGGCGCTGGAGCGGGACTCCAGCTCTTCCCGGGCGCTGGGCGTGCTCGGGATGGACGAGCTCCGTCTGGGCCAGGTTGAGCCGGCCAGGAGGAACCTGGAGGCGGCGTTCCGGCGCGACCCCTACAACGTCTGGTTCAAGAACACGCTCGACCTGCTGGACACGCTGGCGACGTTCCGGCAGGTGAGCACCCGGGACTTCCGCCTGGTGCTGGATCCCGGGGAGGCGGACCTGCTGGCGCCGTACGTGGAGGACGTGGCGGAGCGGGCGTTCGCCGACATGGCGTCCCGGTACGGCTACCGGCCGGACGGGCCCGTACGCGTGGAGGTCTATCCCCGTCACGCGGACTTCAGCGTGCGGACCGTGGGACTGGTCGGCCTGGGGGCGCTGGGCGTGACGTTCGGCCGCGTCGTCGCCATGGACTCGCCGTCCGCCCGGGCGCGCGGGGACTTCAACTGGGCGTCGACGCTGTGGCACGAGATGGCGCACGTCTTCCACCTGGGGATCACGCACCAGCGCGTCCCTCGCTGGTTCACGGAGGGCCTTGCCGTGCGGGAGGAGCGCCGCGCCCACGCGGGCTGGGGGCAGCTTCCCGATCCCGGGTTCGTGACGGCCTTGAAGGACGGACGCCTGCTCCCGGTGAGCCGTCTGAACGACGGATTCGTCCGGCCGACCTATCCGCGGCAGGTCGTCTACTCGTACTACGAGGCGTCTTTGGCGGTGGAGCTCATCGAGCGGGAGCACGGGTTCGATGCGATACGCGGGATGCTGCGGGAGTACGGGGAGGGGAAGCAGGACTCGGCGGTGTTCCGGGACGTGCTGAAGATGGAGCCGGCCGCGTTCGACGCCCGCTTCGACGGATGGCTTCGCCGGCGCTTCGCGACTGCGCTCACCTCGATGGACGAATTCCGGACGGAGCTGGAGGCGGGGCGTCGCCTGGCAGCGGCGGGACAGAACGCGGCCGCGAAGCCGCACCTCGAGCGCGCGAAGGCGCTCTTGCCGGCGTACGCCGGGGCGGGCAGCGCGTACGAGGCGCTGGCCTCGATCGCCGAGGCGGCCGGGGACACACGGGGCGCCGTCGCGGAGCTGGACTCGCTGACGCGTCGAAACGATTCCGACTACGACGCCCGCCTGCGGCTGGCTGGGCTGAGGGAGAAGCTGGGCGACCGGAGCGGCGCCGCCGCGGCGCTGAGGGAGGCGGTCTGGATCGACCCGTCCGATCCGGAGCTGCACCGGCGCCTCGCGAACCTCTACGGCGGGCTGGGCGACCGGCAGGGTGCGGTCCGCGAGCGGCGCGCCGTGGTCGCGCTGCGCCCGTCCGACCCTGCGGACGCGTGGTATCGCCTGGCCCGGGCGCTCTACGAGGCGGATGACGCAGCGGGAGCGCGAAAGGCCGTGCTGCGGTCGCTGGAAGTGGCCCCGGACTTCGCGGAAGCGCAGGCGCTGCTGCTGGAGCTGCAACCGAAGGGAGGTGGAGCGTGATGGACGGGACGGCCGGCCGCGTGGCGCTCTCCGTCATCGTGGCGGCCACCGTGGCCGCGGCGGCGGGCGGCGCGCACGCGTCCATGCAGGAGGAGAACGTGCCGTACAGCGGGCGCTACACGATCACGCGGATCCGCTACACGCCTGCGGAGGTGCGCATGCGCTTCTACGGGCGGCGCGGCCGGGACCTGCCGGAATGGGCCCACGACTATCCCCGCGCGGAGCGGCACCTCGCGAAGATCGTGGGCGAGCTGACGAGCGTCGAGCCCGTGCAGGACGCGAGCAACATCTTCACCTCCGACGACCCGGAGCTGATGAAGTTCCCCATCGCGTACCTGTGTGAGGCGGGATACTGGCAGCCGACGGATGCCGAAGTGGCGGGCATGCGCAACTATCTGACGAAGGGCGGCTTCGTCATCTTCGACGACTTCCGGGGTCCACGGGACTGGGAGAACTTCCAGGAACAGATCCGTCGCGTGCTCCCGGAGGGCCGGATCGTCCGCCTCGACGTCTCGCACCCGATCTTCCATTCGTTCTTCGACATCGATTCGCTGAACTTCGAGGCGCCCACGTACCGGCAGTACACGCCCGTCTTCTACGGGCTCTACGCGGACGGGGACACGTCGAAGCCGCTGGTGGCCATCATCAACTTCGACAACGACGTGAGCGAGTACTGGGAGTGGTCCGACACGGGTCTCCTGCCCATCGACCTCTCCAACGAGGCGTACAAGCTGGGTATCAACTACATCGTCTACGCGATGACGCACTGAGGGGGTGAACGTGGCGAATCCGACGACCGGGGCGGTGCTGGAGTCGCGGGACGACGTCGAGCTGGCGGAACGGATGCAGGCCGGGCGGCGGCGGATCCTCGACGAGCTCCGCAAGCTGATCATCGGCCAGGACGAGGTGATCGAGCAGGTGCTGCTGACGCTCTTCGTGGGCGGCAACAGCCTGCTGCTCGGTGTGCCGGGGCTGGCGAAGACGCTCATCGTCCAGACGCTCGCCCGCGTGCTCGATCTGAAGTTCAGCCGCATCCAGTTCACGCCGGACCTGATGCCGTCGGACATCACCGGCACGGACATCATCCAGGAGAGCGCGGAGACGGGGCGTCGCGAGATGGTGTTCGCGCCAGGGCCCATCTTCGCGAACGTGGTCCTCGCGGACGAGATCAACCGCACGCCGCCGAAGACGCAGTCGGCGCTGCTGGAGGCGATGCAGGAGCACCGGGTGACGATCCAGGGGCGCACGTACTCGCTGGAGGAGCCGTTCTTCGTCTTCGCCACGCAGAACCCCATCGAGCTGGAGGGCACCTATCCGCTGCCCGAGGCGCAGCTCGACCGGTTCATGTTCGAGATCGTCATCGAGCACCTGCCGGAGGAGGACGAGCTGGCCGTCGTGCGGGCGACGACGGCGGTCCAGGAGCCGGAGCTGCGGCACGCTCTGGGCGCCGAAGACCTCATCGCCTTCCAGCGCCTCGTGCGGCGCGTGCCCGTCTCCGACGCGGTGCTGCGCTACGCCCTCGCACTGGCCCGCACGACGCGGCCGAACGCGAACGGGGCCACGCCCGAGTTCATCGAGAAGTGGGTCGCCTACGGCGTCAGCGTCCGCGCCGCGCAGTACATGATCCTCGGCGCAAAGGCGCGGGCCCTCACCCAGGGCCGCAGCCACGCGGGCTTCGAGGACGTCCGCGCCCTCGCCCGGCCGGTCCTGCGACACCGCATTCTCACGAACTTCCACGCGGAGTCGGAGCGCGTTACAACCGACGCCATCATCGATCAGCTCCTCGCGGCCGTCGAGCCGCCGCGCTCGGGGATGTAGCGATGCCGGCGACCCGGAGCACCGCCGCCCGCGGCGCCCGCTTCATCGACCCCGCGGCGCTGGCGCGGATCGACAACCTCGAGCTCGTCGCCCGCACCGTGGTCGACGGCTTCCTGAACGGCCTGCACCGCTCGCCGTATCTCGGCCTCTCCCTCGACTTCGCCGAGCACCGGGCGTACATGCCGGGTGACGACATCCGCCGCATCGACTGGCGCCTGTACGCGCGGACGGATCGCTACCACGTCAAGCAGTACGAGGCCGACACGAACGCCGATTTCGTCGTCGCGCTGGACGCGTCCCGCTCCATGGCCTACGGCAGCGGCGCGATCACCAAGCTGGACTACGCCCGCTTCCTGGCCGCGACATCTGGCGTGGTTCGCCCACCGCCAGCGGGACCGGGTCGGGCTGACGGCGTTCGCGGAGGACATCGTCGACCACGTGCCGGCGTCCGCGAAGCACATGGACGTGGTGCTCCACACCCTCGACCGCCTCGAAGCCGCGCCGGCGACGGGCGGGCTGAGCGGCCCGCTGGCCCGGCTCGCGGCAGGGATCCGGCGCCGGGGCATCGTCGCCGTGGTCTCGGACCTGTACGAGGAGCCCGCGTCCGTCGCGAGCGCCGTGCGGGCGCTCGTCGGTCGCGGCTGCGACGTCGTCGTCTTCCACGTTCTCGACCCCGCCGAGCTCGACTTCCCCTTCGACGAGGCGTCCACGTTCCGGGACCTCGAGAGCGGGGAGACGGCGCCCGTCGTGCCTGCCGAGATGCGCGAGCGCTACCGCGCCGTCGTGCGCGAGCACTGCCGGGAGCTGGAGCGGCTCCTCGGCCGGGACGGGGTGGAGTACGCGCTGCTCACGACGTCGACGCCCCTCGACCACGCGCTGTTCGCGTGGCTGTCGCGACGCTCGCACCTGACGCGGGTGCGCTGATGGGGCTGTCCTTCCTGGTTCCCGCGTTCCTGCTGGGCCTCGGGGCCCTCGCCGTGCCGATCGTCGTGCACCTGATCCACCGGCAGCGCTCCCGGACCGTCGAGTTCCCGTCGCTCATGTTCGTGCGCAGGGTTCCGTTCCCCTCGGCGCGACGTCGCCGGCTGCGCCACCCGGCGCTGCTCGCGCTGCGGCTCCTCGCTCTCGCCCTCCTCGTCGCCGCCTTCGCCCGCCCGTTCCTCACCGGGCGCACCGACGGGCCCGCCGCCGCGGCCGCGGCGCGGGACGTGGTCGTGCTGCTGGACCGCTCCTGGAGCATGGGGTACGGCGAACGTTGGGCCGCCGCGGTGGCGGCCGCGGAGCGCGTGGTGGATGGACTCGGCCCGGACGACCGCGCGAGCGTCGTCGTCTTCGACGAGCACGCCCGCGCCCTCGGGCCGCCGACGGGAGACCGGGACCGCCTTCGCGCCGAGCTGGCCTCGGTGTCCGTCGGCTCCGGTCGCACCCGCTTCGCGCCGGCCCTGGAGCTGGCCGGCAGCATCCTGGACGGCGGCACGCGGCCCGACCGCGAGGCCGTTCTGGTCTCCGACTTCCAGCGCTCGGGCTGGGACGCGGACGCGCCCACCGCGCTGCCCGCCGGCGCGCGACTCACGACCGTTCCGGTGGGCGGCCCCGGGGCGGACCTGGCGGTGACGGACGTGGCGTTCGCGAGACAGGCGCGGGCTGGCGCGGAGACCGTGACGGCCACCGCGCGTGTGGCGAACCTCGGGCCCGATTCCGTCGCGGACGCCCGCGTCACCCTCGAGCTGGCCGGGCAGCCGGTCTCACGGAAGAGCGTCACGGTGGGGCCCGGGGCATCCGCGGCCGTGGCCTTCGACGGCTTCGCCCTCTCGGCCGCCGTCGAGGGCGACGTCCATCTTTCCGGGGACGCCCTGCCGGCCGACGACCACTTCCGCTTCCGCCTCGAGCCCGGGCAGGCCACGCCCGTGCTCCTGCTCGGGCGTGCCGGCGCCAGCCTGTTCCTGCGGCGCGCGCTGGAGATCGGCGGCACACCGGGCTTCGCGGTCTCCGAGCGGCAAGCACGGGGCTGGACGGGCGCGGGCCTGCCGGCCCGGGGCGTCGTGATCCTCGACGATGCGCCGCTTCCCGGCGGCGAAGCCGGGCGGCGGCTGCGGACGTGGGTGGAGGCTGGCGGCGGGCTCGTCGTCGCGGCCGGCAGGGACGCGCGCTGGTCGGGCGATGCCAACGGGCTGATGCCGGCGGCCGCAGGCACGCAGGTGGACCGCGACGACGCGCGCGGTGGCGCCCTCGGCCGCATCGACTTCAGCCACCCGGTTTTCGAACCGTTCGCGGCACCGCACAGCGGCGACTTCACGGCGGTTCGCTTCTTCCGCCAACGGGCCCTGCAGCCGGCAGACTCGGCCCGCGTCCTCGCCCGCTTCGACGACGGCGCGGTCGCGCTGGCGGAGCGCCACGTCGGCCGCGGCCGCGTGCTGCTGTGGGCCTCCACGCTGGACAACGACTGGAGCGACCTGGTCGTGCAGCCCGTGTTCCTGCCCTTCGTCCACGAGCTCGTCCGCTACGCCGCGGGCTTCGCGCCCGCGCGGCCGTCTCTCACGGTTGGCGACGTCTGGCAGCCGGACGTGACCGGCCCGGCGGTCGCGCTTTCGCCGTCCGGCGTCCGGAGCGACGTGGGCGGACCGGGGCGTGCGCCGGCGGTGCCCCTCGACGAGGCCGGGTTCTGGGAGATCCGGCATGATGGCGACGGCGCCGCGTCCGCCGGCGTCGCGGTGAACGTGGACCCGACGGAGGCCGACCTCGCCCCCGTCGATCCGGCGGAGGTCGCCGCGGCCGTCACGGCGCCCGCCGCAGGCGAGGACGTTTCGTCACGTCAGTCGACGCTGACGGCCGCCGATCGGGAGAAACGGCAGGGATGGTGGTGGTACCTGCTCGCGGCCGCGTTCGTGCTGTTCGCCGCAGAGCCGCTGGTTTCCAATCGCCTGTCCACGGCAGGAGGGTAGCGCCATGGCGGAGCACGAGGGCATGTCCCGCAGCGAGCTGGCCCGCGTCATCCGCGGCGTTCGCAGGCGTTGGCGTCTGCGCATGGCGCTGCGCGGGGGCGCCGTGTTCCTGGCCGCCGGGCTTCTGATCGCCCTCGCGGCGTCCTACGGCATGGAGTACTTCGCGTTCGCGCCGAAGGCCATCACGGGCTTCCGTGTCGCCGCGTACCTGGCCGCGGCGGCCGTGGCCGTCCGGTGGCTCGTGCTGCCGCAGCTCCGGCGGGTCGAGGACACGCAGGTCGCGCTGTACGTGGAGGAGCACGAGCCGTCGCTGGACGCCGCCCTCGTGAGCGCCGTGGGCGCGACGGCCGGCCCGGGCGCGGCGGGCGAAGGTGCCGACGGTACTGACGGCCCGGGCGCGGCGACCCGCTCCGACGGCCTCGTGGACCGGCTGGTGCGGGACGCGCTGGCCCGGGTGAGGGCCGTGGAGGATGGGCGGCGCATCGAGCGTCAGAGCGTGCGCGCGGCCTCGGCTGTCATCGCCGCCGCGGCTGTGGTGGGCGCTGTTCGCAGCGGCAGCAGGGCCGGCTTTCCTGCGCCACGGGGTGGGCGTGCTGCTGCGGCCGTGGCGCGCGGCCGAGGCGGCCGCGCCGTACCGGATCGACGTCTCGCCGGGAAGCGTGACGGTGCGCCGGGGCGCCGATCAGCGCGTCGTCGCCCGGCTGTACGGCTTCGGCAGCGGTGGCGCCGACCTCCTCGTGCGCTCGGGGGCGGATGCGGCGTTCGAGCGGGTGCCGATGACCGCCGGGGAGGACTCCTCGTACGAAGCGGTCGTGTACCGGTTGAGCGAGGCGACGGACTACTTCGTCGAGGCCGGCGGCGTCCGCTCGCCTCTGTACCGCATCGACGTGGCGGACCTGCCCTACGTCCGGCGCCTCGGCGTCGAGTACCGCTTCCCCGACTACACCGGGCTGCCGCCGCGGACGGTCGAGGACGGCGGCGACCTGGCTGCCGTCGTCGGGACGATCGCCCGCCTGCGAGTGTGGAGCACGGTGACCGGGACCCGCGGCCGGATCGTGCGCGGCGACGGGCGCGCCTTCCCGCTGGAGCCGGGGCCGGACGGCACGCTGACGGGTGAGCTGCCCATCGACCGCCCCGGCGTCTACCACCTGGAGCTGCGCGCCGGCGACGGCCCCGCCGTGACCGGCTCCCCCGACTACACGATCGACGTGCTCGAGGACCAGCCGCCGGGCGTGAGCTTCGAGAAGCCCGGGCGGGACACCCGGGCCACGAGCGTCGAGGAAGTCTTCCTTCAGGCCCGGGCGGTGGACGACTACGGCGTCGGCCGCCTCGAGGTCGTCTACGCCGTGAACGGCGGCGCGGAGGACACGATCCGCCTGTACGAGCCCCGGGGAGCGCCGCTGAAAGAGGTATCCGCCGGCCACACGCTCTACCTGGAGGAGATGGGGCTTCAGCCGGGCGACGTCGTCTCCTACTTCGCCCGTGCCGCGGACACCCGTCCGCGGGCCGCGAGCGGCGCGGGCAGCGCGACGAGCGACATCTACTTCGTCCGGATCCGCGACTTCCGCAAGGACTACCACGCCGCCGAGCAGCGGGGCACGCCGGGGGGCGGCGGGCAGCAGGAGCAGCCAGGAGCCCTCTCGGAGCAGCAGAAGCAGGTCGTCGCCGCGACGTTCAACCTGGTGCGGGACGGCGCGTCCCTCGGGGACGACGTCCGGCGCGAGCATCGGGCCACGATCGCCCTCGCGCAGGGAAGGGTGAAGGAGCAGGTGGACGGGCTCGTGCGTCGGATGCGGGAGCGCAACGTCGCCGCCATGGACTCCACGTTCGGACTCATCCTGTCGCTCCTGCCGAAGGCTTCCGTCGAGATGGACTCGGCCCGGTCGCTGCTCGCCCAGGCGCGGGACAGGGAGGCCCTGTCGCCGGAGCAGCGGGCGCTGCAATACCTGCAGCGCGCCGAGGAGGTCTATCGGGACGTCCAGGTGGCGCTGGCCGACGCGAACGGCGGCGGCGGCGGTGGCAGCAGCGCGGCCGCCGAGGACCTGGCCGATCTCTTCCAGCTCGAGATGGACCGCCTGCGCAACCAGTACGAGACGCTCCAGCGGAGCCAGGAGCAGCAGACGCAGGAGCAGCTCGACGAGGCGCTGGAGCGGTTGAAGGAGCTGGCGCGCCGCCAGCAGCAGGAGGAGCAGCGCCAGCGCCGGCTCGCCCGCGGACAGGGCGGGGCGGGCGCCGCGGCGTCCGCGTCCGGCAACGCGCAGCGTCAGCTCGCAGAGCAGGCCGAGGAGGAGGCGCGGCGCCTCGAGCGGCTCGCCCACGAGAATCCCGGCCAGGGCACGTCGCTCCAGGAGAGCGCCCGCAGGCTGCGCCAGGCCGCGGACGAGCTGCGGCGGTCGGCGGCCGACCCGTCGAGCGGCGGCGCGACGGCCGCCCGCGATCGGCTCGACCAGGCCCGACGACTCCTCGAGCAGGGCCAGGGGGATCAGCTCGCGCGCAGGGCGGCGGCGGCGCGGGATCGCGCCCGGCAGCTCGCCGACGAGCAGCGCGACCTGGCCGACGCGTCGCGTCGGCTGGAGGAGGCGCGGCAGGAAGCCGGATCGGCAGGCGGCGGCGCGAACGGCGGGGGCAACCGCGTCGATTCGGCCGACGTGCGGCGGCTCCTCGACCGCAAGGATCAGCTCGCTTCAGCCGTCGACGAGATGGAGAGCCGCCTCGATCAGCTGTCCGCCGACGCGCGGGCTCGCGACTCCGTCGCCGCCCAGCGGATGGCTGACGCCGCGCAGGCGCTCCGGGACGGCAAGGTCGCCGACAAGGTCCGCTTCTCACGGGGGCTGGCCGAGCAGGGCGGCGCCGGGGACTACGCCCGACGCCTGGACGACGACGTCACCCAGCGTCTGGACTCCCTCGGCGCCCGGCTCGACGGTGCGGCCGATCGCATCGCCCGGGCCGGCGCGGAGGAGCGGCGCGACGAGGAGACCCTCGAGCGCGCCCGCTCCCTCGCCCGCGGCGCCGAGTCCCTCGGGCAGCGCCTGCGGGATGGCGCGCAGGGCGGAGGCGAGCAGGGCAGGGGCGCGCAGGGTGGAGACGCGCAGGGCCGGGACGCGCAAAGCGGAGGCGGGCCGGATTCGCGCTCCTCGCCCGGCGGCGGCGGGGACTCCCGACCTGGCGATTTCTCTTCCGACCAGGTCCGGCAGTTCCGGCGCGAGGCCCGGGAGCGCCTGGAAGACGCCCGCGCCCTCGAGGGCGAGCTGCGCGCGGAGGGGCGGGACGCCGGCGATCTGGAGTCCGCCATCGCCGCGCTGCGGTCCCTCACCGACGCCGCGCCCTACCGGGACCCGGCCGCCGTCGAGCGGCTGCAGGAGGCCGCCGTGCAGGGCCTCAAGGACGTCGAATTCTCGCTGCGTCGCGCCATCCGGGGCGACGACGGGCAGGGCGTGCTGCTGTCCGGGACGCCGGAGGTGCCGGAGCGCTTCCGCGACCTGGTGGAGGAGTACTTCCGCTCCCTCGGCAAGGTCAGACACCCGCCCCGGTGAATGGTGCGACGCGGGGCGGGGGCGCCCCCGCGGCCTGCTCCACGATGGAGCTTCCGGCCCGCGCTCCCCGTAGTCGAATCCCCGAAATCACCGGGGCCCACCCCTACACGATCGCGGCGCTGCGCCGGCGCGGGTTGAGACCCGCACCGGGGCCGGATAGCTTCCGCGCATGGAAACGGCCCTCGGCATCCTCGCCGTCCTCGGCGTGGCCGCGCTGCTCGTGCAACTCGGTCGCGCCTTCTTTTCCGCCGTGCGCGGGGGCGTGGAAGCCATGGTCGCGGCGCAGCATGCCGAGCAGCGCGCCCGACGCGGTGACATCACGGGCGCCCGGGAGGCGGAGGAGGAGGCGGCGCGCGCGCGGAGGGCACGCCTGCGCGCAGGCGCCCGGGCCCTGCTATGGCTCGCGCTCCTCGTTATCCCCCCGATGACGAACCTGACCTCGGAGATCTGGAGCGCATGCGCGGCACTCTGGCTGTTCGGTGCCGGGCCGGGTCCCCTCGGCCGCCCGGGCGTCGCGCCCTCGCAGAAGAGAAGAGAGTCGGACGGATGATACGCGTGACGTTCCTGGGAACCGCGGCGAGCCGGCCGACCGTCGGCCGCAACGTGAGCGGCGTGCTCGTGAACCGCGAGGGCGAGCTGCTCATGTTCGACTGCGGGGAGGGCACGCAGCGGCAGATGATGCGGTTCGGCACCGGCTTCACCGTGAACGACATCTTCTTCTCCCACCTGCACGCTGACCATTTCCTCGGCGTCATTGGCCTGCTCCGGACGATGAGCCTGCAGGGGAGGGAGGAGCCGATGGCGTTATGGGCCCCGCGCGGCGGGCGCGGTGTGCTGAGCGACGCGGTCAACCTCGGCGTGGAGCGGGTCTCGTTCGAAGTCTCGATCCACGAGCTGGAGCCCGGCATGCGCGTGGAGCGGGAGGACTACGACGTCGTAGCCTACGCGACCCGCCACGGCACGCACTCTCTCGGATACGCCCTCGTCGAGCACGAGCGCCTCGGGCGCTTCCACCCGGACCGGGCACGGGAGCTGGGCGTTCCCGAGGGTCCGCTCTTCGGACGACTCCACCACGGCGACGCGGTGGAGGTGGACGGCCGCACGATCCGCCCCGAGGACGTGGTCGGCCCGTCCCGCCGCGGTCGGACCGTGGTCTACACGGGCGACACGCGACCGTGCGAGTCCACGGTCGAAATCGCCCGCCACGCCGACCTCCTGGTCCACGAAGCGACGTTCGGCTCCGAGGAGGCGGATCGGGCACGGGCGACGGGGCACTCCACGGCCCGGGAGGCCGCGCAGGTCGCCCGCCGGGCCGGCGTCCGCCGCCTGGTCCTCACGCACCTGTCCTCCCGCTACGCGGAAGACCCGCGGGTCCTCCAGCGCGAGGCCCGATCGGTGTTCCGCCGCTGCCGTATCGCGCACGACGGCCTGTGCGTCGAGATCCCCTACCCGCCGGACGCGTCCGCCGGAGCCGGCGCGCCGGAGCCCGCCGCCGGGGAGGCGCCGTGAGCGTCGACGTACGGGTGCCGGGCGACAAGTCGATCTCCCACCGCGCCCTCATCGTGGCCGCACTGGCACGGGGGACCAGCCGGATCCGCGGCATCCTCGACGGGCAGGACTGCCGCTCGACGGCGCAGGTGCTCCGGGGCCTCGGCCTCGCCGTGCCGGAGCTCGACCCGGGCACGTCGCTCGCGATCACGGGCGCCGGTCCCCGTGGCATGTCTGCCCCCGCGTCACCCCTCGACTGCGGCAACAGCGGGACGACCGCCCGCCTCATGCTCGGCGTCCTTGCCGCCCAGCCGTTCACGGCCGAGCTGACGGGGGACGCTTCCCTCCGCTCCCGGCCGATGCGGCGCGTGACGGAGCCGCTCGCGGCCATGGGCGCCCGCTTCGACGAGCGCGGCGCCGCCGATCGCCTGCCGATCCGCGCGCACGGCGGGGCGCTCCGGCCGCTGCGCTGGACCAGTCCCCGCGCGAGCGCTCAGGTCAAGAGCGCCATCCTGCTGGCCGGGCTGTGCGCCGGCGTGCCCGTCGAGGTGTCCGAGCCCGTGCTCTCCCGGGATCACACGGAGCGCATGCTGCGCGCGTGCGGCGTGCGGGTCGAGACGCGCGAGTCGGCCGGCTGCGCGGTGGCGGCCCTGGAGCCGACGGGAGACGTCGCCCCCCTGGACATCGACGTTCCGGGCGACGTCTCCTCCGCCGCCTTCTTCCTCGCCCTCGGGGCGCTCGCCGGCGGCAGGCCGCTGCGCGTGACGGGCATCGGCCTGAACCCCGGGCGCATCGGCCTGCTGGCCGTGCTGCGCCGCATGGGCGCCGCCGTGGAGGTGAGCGGCGAGCGGGAGAGCGCCGGTGAGCCGGTGGGCGACGTCGTCGTCGAGAAGGCCCGCCTGAGCGCGACGCGCGTCGACGCCGCCGAGCTGCCGTCCCTCATCGACGAGGTGCCTGTCCTTGCCATCCTCGCCGCCCGGGCCGACGGCGTCACGGAGATCCGCGGCGCCGCCGAGCTGCGCGTGAAGGAGTCCGATCGCCTGGCGGTACTCGCGGCGAACCTCACGGCTCTCGGTGTCGACGTGGAGGAGCTGGAGGACGGCCTGCGCATCGCCGGGACCGACGCGCCGCTGCGCGGCCGCGTGGCGTGCCACGGCGATCACCGGATCGCCATGGCGTTCGGCGTGCTGGCCGCCGCAGCGGGCGAGTTCGACGGCGCCGGTCGTGCGGCTCGCTCCGCCATCCACATCGACCAACCGGCCGCCGCCGACGTGAGCTTCCCGGGGTTCTGGGAGCTCCTCCACGCCACCGCCGCGGAGCTGACACGATGATCGTCGCCATCGACGGCCCCGCGGGTTCGGGGAAGAGCACCACCGCCCGGGCCGTGGCGAAGCGCCTCGGCTTCCATCACCTCGATTCGGGCGCCCTGTACCGGGCGGTGACGTGGGCGGCGCTCGACGCCGGCGTGGCGGAGGACGCCTGGGCCCGCCTCGATCAGGAAGCCCTCGATTCCTTCGGGATCGAGGCGGAGTTCCACGGGGACGAGCTGCGCGTCCGGGCGGGCGGTCACGACATCACCCGCAGCATCCGGAACGCGGCCGTGACCGCGCGCGTGTCCCGCATGGCGAGCATCGGCCCCGTGCGCGCCTGGGTGAACCAGCGCCTCCGCGCGGTGGCCGCCACGACCGACGTGGTCGCCGAGGGCCGCGACATCGGAACCGTCGTCTTCCCGCACGCGGACCTGAAGATCTTCCTCGTCGCGGACCCCGCCGAGCGCGCCCGCCGCCGGCTGCGCCAGAGCGGCCACACCGACGCCGACCCCGACGCCCTCGCCGCCGAGATCGAGCGCCTGCGCCGCCGCGACCACCTCGACTCCACCCGCGACATTGCCCCCCTGCGCCGCGCCGACGACGCCGTCGACGTGGACACCACGGCGCTGGACTTCGACGAGCAGGTGGAACGGATCGTGTCGCTGGCACGGAGCTGAGCCGCGCCTGTGGCGCGGGGCACGGCGCCTGCGGCGCCGGGCACCGGCTGCGCCGGGGCACCGTCCTGCGGACGGGGCACCGCCCTGAGGGCGGGGGTTCCGCCGCGGTGCGGCGGGGACACGACACCGCTTCGCGGGGTTCCGCCCGTTGGGCGGGGCGCTCTCGTCGCGGGCTGCGCCGCACGCTTTCGCGCAATGGTCGAGCGGGCATGCCTGTCCCGTCGTTGCTGCGGTTCCCGCCGTTCCCGCCGTTCCCGGCGTTGCTGTCGTTCCCGCCGTTCCCGCGCCGCAGGCGCGGAACCCCCGCCGCAGGCGGTGCCCCGTCCAACGGACGGTGCCCCGGCGAAGCCGGTGCCCGGCGCCGACAGGCGCCGTGCCCCGCGCCACAGGCGCGGCAACTTGACCCCTGCCGATTCCTTGTCTAAATTTTCGGATTCCCCAGCGAGCGCTGGGGCGGCGGCTTCATGCCGGCGAACGATGACCCGAACCCGGATCCGCGGCCCACGGGGGGACGCGGCGGATAGTGGAAGGAACCCCAACCCATGGCGGACGGCCAGATCCAGCAGGAACTCGAACGAACCGGCGGTATCGGCTCCGAGCTGACGGCGTACGAGATCGAGGAGCGCGCAGAGACCGTTGGCGTTCGCGCCGACCTCTACGACGAGGAGTACTCGCCCGAGGAATACGAGGCGATGCTCCAGATGTACGAGGAGACGCTCACCAACGTCGAGGAAGGGCAGATCGTCAAGGCGCACGTGCTGCGCGTGACGGAGAACGCCGTGATCCTCGACGTCGGCTTCAAGAGCGAAGGCGCGGTCACGCGGGACGAGTTCAAGAATCCGGACGAGCTCCAGCCGGGCGACGAAGTCGAGGTCTTCCTCGAGGCCCTCGAGGACGACGACGGTCGCGTCGTGCTGTCGAAGAAGAAGGCCGACTTCCTGCGGGTGTGGGAGAAGATCAAGACGGCGTACGAGGACGACGAGACCGTCCCCGGCACGCTGGTCCGCAAGATCAAGGGCGGCGTCACCGTCGACATCATGGGCGTCGACTCGTTCCTGCCCGGTTCCCAGATCGCGCTGCGCCGGGTCCCGAACATCGAGGACCTGATCGGGCAGACGTACGAATTCAAGATCATCAAGCTCAACAAGCGGCGTCGCAACATCGTCGTGAGCCGTCGGGTCATCCTCGAGGGCGAGCGCGAAAAGAAGCGCGAGCTGCTGGTGAAGGAGCTCCTCGTCGGCCAGGTCCGCCACGGCGTCGTCAAGAACGTGACCGACTTCGGTGCGTTCATCGACCTGGGCGGAATGGACGGGCTGCTCCACATCACGGATATGAGCTGGGGCCGCGTCGGCCATCCGTCGGAGGTCGTCAACATCGGCGACGAGCTCGACATCAAGGTCCTGGACATCGACTGGGACCGGGAGCGCATCTCGCTGGGCTTCAAGCAGCTCCTCCCCTATCCGTGGAAGGACATCGAGCGGAAGTACCCGGTGGGTTCCCGCGTCTACGGGCGCGTCGTCTCCATCACGAACTACGGCGCCTTCGTCGAGCTGGAGAAGGGCGTCGAGGGTCTGGTCCACGTCTCCGAGATGTCGTGGACGCGCAACGTCCGGCACCCGTCGCAGATGGTCTCCATCGGGGACGAGATCGAAGCCGTCGTGCTGAGCGTCGATCGGGACGAGGAGAAGATCTCCCTCGGCATGAAGCAGACCGAGGAGGATCCGTGGCTGGCCCTGCCGGTCAAGTATCCGACGGGTACCCGTGTCACCGGCAAGGTCCGCAACCTGACGTCGTTCGGCGCGTTCGTGGAGATCGAGCCCGGAATCGACGGCCTCATCCACATCTCCGACATGAGCTGGACGCGCCGCGTGCAGCACCCGTCCGAGGTCCTGCGCAAGGGCGAGGACGTCGAGGTCGTCGTGCTGAGCGTGGACGCCGAGAACAAGCGGATCTCCCTGGGCCTGAAGCAGACGCAGGAGGATCCGTGGTACCGCCTGGTCAAGGAATACGCGCCGGGCGTGGAGACGCAGGGCAGCGTCGTGCGCGTGCTGGACGACGGCGTGGTCGTGGACCTCGGCGACGAGGTCGAGGGCTTCGTGCCCGCCAGCCAGCTCGGCGCCGAAGTGCAGAACCCGTCCGACCGCTACCTCGAGGGCATGACCCTCGAGCTCCGCGTCATCGAGTCCGACGCCGTGAACCGGCGCATCGTCCTCACCGTCACGGAGATCCCCGAGGCGCGCCCCGTCGTTGAAGGCGAGGCGGCGGAGGGCGAGGCTCCCGAGGGCGAGGCTGAGGCTGAGGCTGAGGCTGAGGCTGGCGCCGCCGAGTCGGTCGCGGAGGAGTCGGAGCCTGCGGCTGAGGCTGAGGCTGAGGCTGAGGCTGAGGCTGAGGCTGAGGCTGAGGAGGCGGCCGCCGAGGCGGAAGCCGAGCCCGAAGAGCCGGTCGCGGAGGCCGAAGGCGAGGCAGAGGAGGAAGAGGCCGCCGAAGGCGAGGCCGAGGAGGACGAGGCCGCCGAGGAGGAAGAGAAGTAGGCCTCCGGGCGTCGCCGGGCCACGGGTCCGGCCGACTGGAACGAGGGGCGGCCCCGACGGGGCCGTCCCTTTTTTTGTCCCGGCGCGGCCAATAAGTTGCCGGGGCCCTCGAACCCGAACATCGGAAAGCCGTTGAGACCGAACCCATCGCGCGTCCGGAGAAGCCCGGGCGCGCTCCTCGTCCTGGTGGCCGCGTGTGCGACGTCGGCCGCGAGCGCCCTTGCCGCGGCGTGTGCGCCGGCGGGGCAGCGGAGCGCGGGAGCGGCGCCCTCCGCGGCGCCTGTCGCGGCGGCGGACACGGCTGCCAGCGAGCGCCCGGCGCGTCGTCCGGTGATCGGCGCGATCCTGCCCCTGACGGGGCCCGACTACCTGGCCCGCTTCGGGAATCAGATCCTGTCCGGGATCCGCCTGGCTCTGCCGGGTGGCGGGGAAGGGGACGCGCCGATCCGCCTGGTCGTCGTCGACGATCACGGCAGCGACGGCTCGGCCCCGGACCTGGTCCGCCGGCTGACAGGGGAGGGCGCGCTGGTCGTGATCGGGCCTCTCTCCCCGGAGGGTCTGCGGGCCGCGGCTGCTGCGCGGCCGGACCCGGCGCTGTCGCTCGTGAGCCCGACGGCGGGCGTGCCGCCGGCGAACGCGCCGAATGTGTACACGCTGAACGGTCCCGACCGTGCGGGCCCGGCGGCGCTCGCGGCGTGGGTGGCCGCCTCGGGACTGGGCGACGTCGCCGTTCTGCACTCGACGGCTTCGGAATACGCGGCGCAGGCGCGCGCGTTTGCTGCGGCGCTCCGGCAGGCGGGTGGACGCGTGTCGCTGGAGGTGCCTTTCGACTCCGGAGCGACGTCCTTCGGGCCGTGGATGAAGCGCGTGGTCTCGGCCAGCCCGAGCGTCCTGTACGTGCCGGCCTCGGAGGCGGACGTGCGTCAGCTCGCGCCGCAGCTCCGCTACTTCGGCATGAACACGGACTCGGTGACCGTGCTCGGGAGCGAGGAATGGACGTCGCCGGCGTCGCTGCGGACGATCCGGGACGCCGGTCTTCGGGACGTCGTGGCCGTGACGCCGATGCTTCGAAACGGGGAGACGTCGGGGTGGTCGGAGTTCGTGGCGCGCTACGAGGAGGCGGAACGGCGATCGCTGGACACGCCGTACCCCGCGCTGGGCTACGACGCGGCGCTGCTGGCGGCGCGGGCGCTGGGCGCGAGGGCGTCGGCGGGGATGGCGCGCACGCCGGAGGAGGCGGCGCGTCGGCTGGCGTCGCTGCGGGACGTGGCCGGCGCGACGGCCCGGTTCGACGTGGTGGACGGAACGCTGGAGCGCCGGCCGGTCGTGGTGAGGGTCGTCGACGGCCGGCTGGTGGCGGTCGACGGGGCGCCGCAGCAGGGGGATCCGGAGGGCGGAGTGCGATGAGCATGCGAGAGAAGCTGGACCGGCTCGAGGAGCTGAGGGAGCAGAGCGAGCTGGGCGGCGGGAAGCGTCGCCTCGAGGCACAGCACGCGAAGGGGAAGCTGTCGGCCCGGGAGCGGCTGGCGCTGCTGCTGGACGAGGGCAGCTTCGTGGAGCTGGACCGATTCGTGACCCACCGCACCGTCGGATTCGATCTGGAGAACGAGAAGTACCTGGGTGACGGGGTCGTGACCGGCTACGGCACGGTGGAGGGGCGGCTCGTCTACGTCTTCAGCCAGGACTTCACGGTCTTCGGCGGGTCGCTGTCGGAGACGCACGCCGAGAAGATCTGCAAGGTCATGGACCTGGCGCTGAAGAACGGGGCGCCGATCGTCGGCCTCAACGACTCGGGCGGCGCGCGCATCCAGGAGGGGGTGGTGAGCCTGGGCGGATACGCCGACATCTTCCTCCGCAACACGCTCGCATCGGGTGTCATCCCGCAGATCAGCGCGGTCCTCGGGCCGTGCGCCGGCGGAGCCGTGTACTCTCCGGCCATAACGGACTTCGTCTACATGGTTCGCGGCACGAGCTACATGTTCGTGACGGGTCCGAACGTGGTGAAGACGGTGACCCACGAGGACATCGACATGGAGGGCCTCGGCGGCGCGGACGTGCACGCCGGCACGTCCGGCGTCGCGCACTTCGCGTGCGACAGCGAGATGGAGTGCCTCGCGTCGCTCCGTCGACTCTTCCGCTACATCCCCCAGAACAACCGGGAGGACCCGCCCCGCCGCGCCACCGACGACCCGCCGGACCGGCGTGACGAGGAGCTGCTGTCCGTCGTCCCCGACGAGCCGGCCCGGCCCTACGACATCCGCGACGTCATCCGGCGCGTGGTCGACGACGGCGACTTCTACGAGGTCCACGCGGACTTCGGCGGCAGTCTGCTCGTCGGCTTCGCCCACCTCGGCGGCCGCGCGGTCGGGATCGTGGCGAACCAGCCTGCCGTGCTGGCGGGCGTTCTGGACATCAACAGCTCCGTGAAGGGCGCCCGCTTCGTGCGTTTCTGCGACGCGTTCAACATACCCCTCGTCGTCTTCGAGGACGTGCCGGGCTTCCTCCCGGGCGTCGCGCAGGAGCACGGCGGCATCATCCGCCACGGCGCCAAGCTGCTGTACGCGTTCTGCGAGGCGACCGTGCCCCGCATCACCGTCATCACGCGCAAGGCGTACGGCGGCGCGTACGACGTCATGAACTCGAAGCACATCCGCGGCGACATGAACCTGGCGTGGCCCACGGCGGAGATCGCGGTCATGGGCCCGAAGGGCGCCGTCGAGATCCTGTTCCACAAGGAGATCTCCGAGGCGGACGACCCCGCCGGCGCCGCGGCCGCGCGGGAGGAGGAGTACCGCGAGCAGTTCGCGAACCCCTACATCGCCGCGGCCCGCGGCTACATCGACGACGTCATCGACCCGCGGGACACCCGCCCCCGGCTCATCAACGCCCTCGACATGCTGGCCCAGAAGCGGGACGAGAATCCGCCGAAGAAGCACGGGAACCTGCCGCTATGAGCTTCGACTCCGTCCTCGTCGCGAACCGGGGGGAGATCGCGCTGCGGATCATCCGCGCGTGCCAGGAGCTCGGGCTGGAGACCGTAGCCGTCTTCTCGGACGCCGACCGCCTTGCCCCCCACGTGCTCGCCGCCGACCGGGCGTACCGGATCGGGCCCGCCCCCTCGTCCGAGAGCTACCTGCGCGGGGACGTCATCATCGAGGCGGCGAAGAAGGCTGGCGCCGGCGCGATCCACCCCGGCTACGGGTTCCTGGCGGAGCGGGCGTCCTTCGCCGCGGCGGTCCGGGACGCCGGCCTCGTCTTCGTCGGGCCCGACGCCGAAGCCATCGGCGCCATGGGCGACAAGACCGAAGCGCGCCGGCGCATGATCGACGCCGGGGTGCCCGTGGTGCCCGGGACCGCCGAGCCTCTCGCGGACGCCGAGGAGGCGGTGCGCATCGCCCGGGAGATCGGGCTGCCGGTCATGCTCAAGGCTGCGGCCGGGGGCGGCGGAAAGGGCATGCGCGTCGTCCGGGAGGAGGAAGAGCTGCCGCGGGCCCTGGAAGCGGCGTCGCGTGAGGCGAAGTCGGCGTTCGGGGACGGCAGCGTGTACGTCGAGAAGTTCCTCGACGGGCCGCGCCACATCGAGATCCAGGTCCTCGCCGACGCCCACGGCACGACGCTGTCCCTCGGGGAGCGGGAGTGCTCCATCCAGCGCCGGCACCAGAAGATGATCGAGGAGGCGCCTTCGGCCGTGCTCACTCCGGAGCTGCGGCGACGCATGGGGGAGGCGGCCGTCGCCGCAGCCCGGGCGGTGGACTACAGGAACGCCGGCACCATCGAGTTCCTCTACCAGGACGGCGACTTCTTCTTCCTCGAGATGAACACGCGCCTGCAGGTCGAGCATCCGGTCACGGAGCTGGTCACCGGCCTCGACCTGGTCCAGTGGCAGATCCGCATCGCGCAGGGTGAGGCGCTGCCGTTCGGACAGGAGGACGTCTCCTGGACCGGGCACGCCGTGGAGTGCCGCATCACCAGCGAGGACCCGTGGAGCGGCTTCCTGCCGTCGACCGGCCGGATCGAGGAGCTGTCGATCCCCGCCGGACCCGGGGTGCGCTGGGACGGCGGCGTCGCCGCCGGCGCCGACGTCTCCCTCTACTACGACCCGCTGCTGGGCAAGCTGGTCACGTACGGGGACACGCGCGAGGCGGCCATCGATCGCATGCACCGCGTCCTCGGGGAGCTGCGGGTCGTCGGCGTGGAGACGAGCGCTCCGTTCCTGCGCCGGGTCATGGCCGAGGAGGACTTCCGCGCCGGACGCCTGGACATCCGCTACGTGGAAAAGCACCCCGACCTGCTCGAGGCGAAGGACTCCGACGCCGCCCTCCGGGCCGCCGCGGTCGCCGCGGCGCTCCTGGAGGACGAGGATCGTCGCCGCCGCGTCGTGCGAAGGGTCGAGACGGAAGGCACCGCCGCCGCTGGCGGCGGATGGCGCCGCATGGACTGGCGCGGCTGAGCCGTGACGGCAACGGAGACGGTGGAGATCCACGGCATCGCCGCGGGCGGGGCCGGCGTGGGGCGTCTGCCCGACGGCCGGGCCGTCTTCGTGCAGCGAACCGCGCCGGGCGACGTCGCCGACGTCCGCGTCACTCGCTCGAAGCGGCGCTGGGCCACCGCCCGCCTCGTCTCGCTTCGGACCCCGTCGGAGGTCCGGCGCGAGGCTCCGTGTCCGCTGTACGAACGATGCGGAGGCTGCACGCTCGAGCACATGCGCTACGACGCGCAGCTCGCGGCCAAGCGCGACCTCGTCCGGGAGGCGCTCCGCCGCATCGGCGGGACCGAGGCGGACGTGCCTCCGGTGGTGCCGTCGCCGGACGAGCTCCGGTACCGGAACCGCCTCTCCTTCTCGCTGCGCCGCCTCGGCGGCGGGCGCGTCGTCGCCGGGTTCCGCGAGCTGGACCGGCCCGACCGCATCCTCGACGTCGACGGGCGGTGCCTGCTCCCGGAGCCGGCGCTGGCCCGTGCGTGGGGCGCGCTGCGTGGGGCGTGGGGCGACGGCGCCCGGCGGCTTCCCGCCGGCCGCGACCTCCGGCTCACGCTGCGGATCGCGCAGGCCGGCGGAACCGCGCTCCTCGTCGAGGGCGGCAGCGGCGCCGGCGACGCCGAGGGGCTGGTCCGGGACGTGCCCGGACTCACCGTCGTGTGGGGCAGGGGTAGCCCCGACGACGCGCCCGGGCTGCTGGCCGGCGAAGCCGGGCTGGAGGAGTCGTGGAACGAGGAGTCGGTCCGCCTCGGCGGGGCCGTCTTCCTGCAGGTCAACCGTCGCGCGGCCGCGCTGCTGGAATCGTACGTGCTGGAGCGTGCCGGGGACGTCTCGGGCAGGCGCGTCGTGGACGCATACTGCGGCGTCGGCATCCACGCGCGGCGGCTGGATCGGGCGGGCGCGCGGGTGGTCGGGATCGAGATGGACCCGGCCGCCGTGCGGGAAGCGCGCCGAGGCGCCCCGGGCGCGAATTTCCTGGAGGGCGCGGTCGAGGATCGGATCGCCGAGGCGCTGCCGGCGGACCTCGTGCTCGTGAACCCGCCTCGGGCGGGACTCCACGAGGCCGTTCCGGCCGTGCTCTCGGACGTGCGTCCCGAGCGGATCCTCTACGTGAGCTGCGATCCCGCCACGCTGGCCCGGGACGTGGAGCGCCTCGCACCGGCGTTCCTGCTTCGATCCGTTCGCTGCTTCGACCTGTTCCCCCAGACGGCCCACGTGGAAACCGTGGCGGAGCTCGAATGCGCTACTTCGTGACGCTGGACGGCCGGACCTTCGAGATCGAAGTCGACGGCGACTCTCTCACCGTGGACGGTGAGCCGGTGGACGCCGGCCTGGAAACGGTGGCGGGCGGCGCCGTCCGGAGCCTCCTCGTCGACGGTCGCTCGGTTGCCCTCGTCGCCCGGAAGGGCGAGACGCGGGGGTTCTGGCAGGTGACGGTCGACGGCGTGCCGCGGGAAGCCGAGGTCGTGGACGAACGCACCCGGGAGATGCGGGCGCTGACCGGCGCGGCGGCCGGACATCGCGGGCCGAGGCCCGTGCGTGCGCCGATGCCCGGCCTCGTCGTGCGCGTCGAGGTCGAGGTGGGGGACGTGGTGAAGGCGGGGCAGGGCGTCGCCATCGTCGAGGCGATGAAGATGGAGAACGAGCTGAAGGCCGAGAGCGCCGGGCGGGTAGTCCGCATCGCCGTCGAGGCCGGGCAGCCGGTGGAGAAGGGGACGGTTCTCGTGGAGTTCGAGGCGGAGTGAGCGGCCGGGCGCGGGATCCCGACAGGGACCGCTGGGAGCGGGAGACGGTGGGTCCCCTCGTCGAGCGGCATCCCGAGCGCCGGGAGCGCTTCGAGACGACGAGCGGCGTCACGGTCGAGCGGCTGTACACGCCGCCGGACGCGGGCGTCGACTACGCCGCGGACCTGGGCTACCCGGGCGAGCCGCCGTTCACCCGCGGCGTCTATCCCACGATGTACCGGGGCCGGCTGTGGACGATGCGGCAGTACGCCGGCTTCGGGACGGCGGAGGAGACGAACGCGCGCTACCGCTACCTGCTGGAGCACGGACAGACGGGGCTGTCGGTGGCGTTCGATCTGCCCACGCAGATGGGCTACGACTCGGACGCGCCGATGGCCGCCGGCGAGGTCGGGCGCGTCGGCGTCGCCATCGACACGCTCGACGACATGCGCACGCTCTTCGACGCCATCCCCCTCGAGGACGTGTCCGTGTCGATGACGATCAACGCCACGGCTGCCATCCTCCTCGCCCTCTACGTGGCGCTGGCGGACGAGCGCGGCGTGCCGCGGGATCGCCTCTCCGGCACCGTACAGAACGACATCCTCAAGGAGTACATCGCCCGGGGGACCTACATCTACCCGGTGGAGCCGAGCCTGCGCCTGATCACGGACCTGTTCGAGTTCTGTGAACGCGAGGTGCCGCGCTGGAATACGATCTCCATCAGCGGGTACCACATCCGGGAGGCGGGCGCGACGGCGGCGCAGGAGGTGGCGTTCACGTTCGCGAACGCCCTGGAGTACGTCGATCGGGCGCTGGCCGCCGGCCTCCGGATCGACCGCTTCGCGCCGCGCCTCTCGTTCTTCTTCGCCGCGCACAACGACCTCTTCGAGGAGGTCGCGAAGTTCCGCGCCGCGCGCCGGATCTGGGCCCGGCTCATGACGGAGCGGTACGGCGCGTCGGAGGACGCGGCCCGCCTCCGCTTCCACACCCAGACGGGCGGGGTCACGCTCACGGCCCAGCAGCCGCTGAACAACGTGGTACGGGTGACGGTCCAGGCCCTGTCGGCGATCCTCGGCGGCACCCAGTCGCTCCACACCAACGCCTACGACGAGGCGCTGGCGCTGCCGACGGAGGAATCGGCGAAGCTGGCCCTGCGCACGCAGCAGATCCTCGCCGCGGAATCGGGCGTCTCGGAGACGGTGGACCCCCTCGGCGGCAGCTACTACGTCGAGTCCCTCACCAACGCCCTCGAGGAACGCGTCCGGACGTACCTGGACGAGGTCGAGTCCATGGGCGGCGCCGCGAGAGCCGTGGAGTATTTCAAGGAGGAGATCCAGCGCTCCGCGTGGGCCCACCAGCAGGCGGTGGAGAGCGGGGATCGCACCATCGTCGGCGTCAACGAGTACCGGGAGGACGACCCGTCCGTCCGCATCGAGCAGCCGGACTACACGGCCCTCGAAGAGGCCCAGAAGCGAAAGCTCTCGCACGTGCGCGAGCAGCGCGTGCGCGGGGATGTGCAAGAGGCCCTCGATGCGGTTAGACTTGCTGCGCGCAGCGACGAGAACCTGCTGCCGCCCATGATTCAGGCGGTCCGCGCCCGGGCAACGCTCGGGGAGATCAGCGACGTCCTCCGCGAGGAGTGGGGCGTCTACCGGCCTGCGATGTAGCCGAACGCGAACGGATCCATGCCCACGTACGAGTATCGCTGCCCGAACGGGCACGAGTTCGAGAAGTTCCAGCGGATCAGCGCCCCGCCCGAGGCGGAGTGCCCCGAGTGCGGTGCGCCCTCTGAGCGCATCCTCTCCGGCGGCGCGGGGCTGCTCTTCAAGGGCTCGGGCTTCTACATCACCGACTACCGCAGCGAAGGCTACCGGAAGGCGGCCGAACAGGATCGCCCGAAGGAGTCGAAGTCCGGCGACGGCGGCGCGTCCGGGTCGTCGGACTCCGGCGGGTCCGGGGGCTCGGGCGGGTCCGGCTCCGGCGGCGGCGACTCGGGATCGGGAGGCAGCGGCTCGGGCTCCGGCGGCGGAAAGGCGTCGGAGTAGATGGGCATCGAAGCGCTGCGGGAGCAGCTCGCGTCCATCGCCCGGGAGCTGGGCGGGGACGGGGCGGCGGACTCCGTACAGCTCGAGCGTCCGCGCAACCCCGAGCACGGGGACTTCGCGACGAACATCGCCCTCGCCCTCGCGTCCACGCTGAAGGAGCCGCCGCGGCGCGTCGCCGAGCGCCTCATCCAGCGACTCGACCTGGACGCGGCGGGGGTCGAGTCCGCCGAGATCGCCGGGCCCGGGTTCATCAACTTCCGTCTGGCCCACGCCAGCGTGGGCGCGCGGCTCGAAGCGGTTCTGCGGCAGGACGCCGCCTATGGCCGCGCGGAGCGGCCGACGGGACGTCGCGTGAACGTGGAGTTCGTCTCTGCGAACCCCACGGGGCCGCTGCACGTGGCCCATGGCCGCGGCGCCGCGCTGGGAGACGCCATCGCCAGCCTCCTCCACTGGGCGGGCGACGACGTGGCGCGGGAGTTCTACATCAACGACGCGGGCACGCAGATCGACAAGCTCGTGCTGTCGCTGGACGCCCGCATCTGCCAGCGCATGGGCCGGAGCGCCGAGATCCCGGAAGGCGGCTACCACGGGGACTACCTGCTGGACATGGCCGACGACGCCCTGCAGGAGCCCGCGCTGGTGCCGCCCGAGGACGAGTCGGAGGACGATCGGAACGCGCGCCTCGATCGGCTGCAGGACTGGGCTGTCGGACGCCTCCTCGAGGAACAGAAGGAGGACCTGCGCCAGTTCGGCATCCACTTCGAGACCTTCTATCCGGAGTCCCGCCTGTACGGGGACGGGCTCGTGGAGCAGGCGCTCGAGGAGCTGACGGAGCGCGGGCTGATCTACGAGTCCGAGGGGGCGCGCTGGCTGCGCACCACGTCGTACGGGGACGACAAGGACCGCGTGCTCGTGAAGAGCGACGGCTCGCCCACGTACTTCCTGCCGGACATCGCCTACCATCGGGACAAGGCGCGGCGCGGCTTCGGCCTCGCCATCGACATCTGGGGCGCCGACCACCACGGCTACATCCCCCGCATGCAGGCGGCCCTCGCCGGGCTCGGCCTCGAAGACTTCCTCGAGGTTCAGATCGTGCAGATCGTCCGCGTGACCCGCGCGGGCCGCGAGGTCCGGCTGAGCAAGCGGGCGGGGGAGATCATCACGCTGCGGGAGCTGGTCGACGAGACGGGTCCGGACGTGGCCCGATACTTCTTCCTGATGCGCCGCGGTGACGCGCAGATGGTCTTCGACCTGGACCTGGCCCTCGACCACTCGGAGAAGAATCCGGTCTTCAAGGTCCAGTACGCCCATGCCCGGATGATGAGCATCTTCCGGAAGGCCGGGGTGGAACCGGACGACGTGGGCCCGGACTTCGGGGACACGGCGCTGCTGACGCACGCCGCGGAGCAGGAGCTGATGAAGCAGCTCGACGTATTCCCGGAGGTCGTGGAGCGCGCCGCCGAGAGCCGGGCGCCGCACCTCGTGTGCGAGTACCTCGAGGCGACGGCCGGCGTCGTCAACTCCTGGTACCACGCCGGAAATCCGAGCCGGAACCCCGAGCTCGCCGTTCTCGCGGACGATCCCGACCTGCGCCGCGCGCGCCTGGCCCTCGCGGCGGGAACCCGGATCGTGCTCCGCAACGGGCTCACTCTTCTCGGCCTCACGGCCCCGGACGCCATGCAGCGGGAGGACGCAGAATGAGCCTGCTCGTCGTGGGCAGCGTCGCACTGGATTCCGTCGAGACGCCGTTCGGGCGGGCGGAAGACGCGCTGGGCGGCTCCGCCACCTACTTCAGCGCATCCGCGTCCCATTTCTGTGATGTGCAGGTCGTCGGCGTCGTGGGCGAGGATTTCCCGACGGGCAACCTGTCGTTCCTCTCGGACGCGGGCGTCGACCTGTCCGGCGTGTCCACGGTCCCCGGTGAGAGCTTCCGCTGGTCCGGTCGCTACACGTACGACCTGAACACCGCCAAGACGCTCGAGACGCGTCTCGGCGTCTTCGCCGATTTCCGACCCGAGATCCCTGCCTCGTTCCGGGACGCGGAGTGGGTCTTCCTGGCGAACATCGACCCCGTCCTCCAGCTCGACGTCCTCGAGCAGGTTCGCTCGCCCCGCCTCGTCGCCTGCGACACCATGAACTTCTGGATCGACGGCAAGCGGGACGACCTGGTCCGCCTGCTCGCCCGCGTCAACGTGCTGCTGGTGAACGACGCGGAGATCCGTGCCCTGACCGGTGAGCACAACCTGGTCCGCGCCGCCCGCTGGGTGCAGGAGCGCGGACCGGACATCGTCGTGGTGAAGAAGGGCGAGCACGGCGCCATGCTCTTCAACCGGGACGTCATCTTCTACGTCCCGGGATTCCCCCTCGAAGACATCTTCGACCCGACGGGTGCGGGAGACGCCTTCGCCGGCGGCTTCCTGGGCCACGTCGCCCGCGCCGGCACCTTTGCGCCCGACGAGCTGCGCCGCGCCATGGTCTACGGCTCCGCCATGGGCTCGTTCGCCGTCGAGCGCTTCAGTGTGGACCGGTTCCGCGAGCTGCGCCCCGAGGAGATCGAGCAGCGCGTGCGCGATTTCCGGGAGCTCACCGCCTTCGAGCACGCTCTCGGGGCCGGCGCCGGTGTCTGACGCGGCACAGGGCCTCAGCTACCGCGACTCCGGCGTCGACCGGGACGTCGCGGCCCGGGCGAAGCGGCGCATCGCAGAGCTCGTCGCCTCGACCCGCGTCCAGGGAGTCCTGTCCGGCGAGGGCGCGTTCGGCGGCCAGTTCCGCGTGCCCGCAGGCGTAGACTCGCCCGTCCTCGTGGCCAGCGCGGACGGCGTCGGCACGAAGCTGAAGGTCGCCATGCTCGCCGGCCGCCACGACACCGTGGGCGAGGACCTGGTGAACCATTGCGTCGACGACATCCTCGTCGAGGGTGGCCGCCCCCTCTTCTTCCTCGACTACATCGGCATGGGGCGCCTCGAGGAGGGCACCGTCGAGGCCCTCGTCGAGGGCGTTGCCCGGGGCTGCCGCGCCAACGGTTGCGCCCTGCTGGGCGGCGAAACGGCGGAGATGCCGGACTTCTACGCCCCCGGCGAGTACGACCTGGCCGGCTTCATCGTAGGCCTCGTCGCCGAGCACGACCGCCCGGGTGCCGACCGCGTCCGGGACGGGGACGCCCTCGTCGCGCTCGCCTCCAGCGGTTTCCACACGAACGGCTATTCGCTCCTGCGACGAATCCTCTTCGACCGGCTCGGCCTCGACGTCGACGCCCCGTTCCCGGGCTCCGACGACACCGTTGGCGACGTCCTGCTGCGCGTCCACCGCTCGTATCTGCCCTCGGTGGCCCCGCTCCTCGACGACGGCCTCGTCCACGCCCTCGCCCACATCACCGGTGGCGGCCTGCCCGAGAACCTGGCCCGCGTCATGCCCGCGGGACTCGAGGGCCGGGTGCGTCGCGACTCGTGGACGCCGCCCTCCGAGTTCACGACCATCATGCGCCTCGGCGGCGTGGACGCGCTCGAGATGTTCGAGACCTTCAACATGGGCGTCGGGATGGTCCTGGCCGTCGACGCGTCGGACGCCGACGCCGTCGTGGACCGGCTCGCCGCCGCGGACCAGCGGGCGTGGATCGCCGGCGTGGTCGCCCGTGGCGACGCCGGCGTAGTCCTGGAATAGGCGAGGAGGGGAGCATGCGTCGTACGTCTCTGTCGCGCACGGTGCCACCGGTGCTGATCGCCGCGTGCGTTCTGGCCGGGTTGCCGTCGGCCGGTCGGGCCCAGCTCACGGACCGCTGCGAAGCCGCAGCCCAGGGCGTCGACCGCGCGCTGCGGTACTGCAACCTGGTCGCTCGCACCGTCGAGCTGACCCAGCCGCGACTGGGCATCGGGATCACCGGCGGCAACCCCGTGCCCGGCACGTTCAGCACGCTGGGTCTGCGCGTCGGCTCACTGCCGCGCTTCAGCATCGACGTGCGGGGCACGGTCGTCGCCACGAAGGTCCCCGACATCCGGCAGGAGGACACGGGCGAGCGACTGACGTTTCCGCTGGGGAGCGTCGCGGCGGACGCGGCGGTCGGCGTCTTTCGCGGCTTCTCGCCCTCCTCGACCATGGGCGGCCTCTTCGCAGTCGATCTGCTCGGCAGCCTCGGCACCATCCCGATCCCGGGCGGGGAGGGCTTCGCACAGGCCAACCCGATCACGTGGGGGGCAGGCGCCCGGCTGGGTCTCGTGCGGGAATCCTTCGAGGTTCCCGGCGTCTCCCTGAGCGGCACGTACCACCACGTGCCGGAGGTCGTCTACGGGGACCCCGCGCTGCAGAGCTACGACGCCTACTTCCGCGCGGACCTGGACGTCACGAGCTGGCGCCTGGGCGTGAGCAAGAACGTAGCGTTCGTGGCCGTCGCCGCCGGACTCGGCTATGACCACTACCGGAGCGAGGTGGCGTTCGGCGCCGCCGTCCACGACCAGGGCGTCACCGCCACGGCCGTCGTTCCGCCCACGGAGGTCACGTCCCACCGGACGTCGGCGTTCGCCAACGTCGCCCTCAACTTCGTGCTCATCAACCTGGTGGGGGAGGTCGGCTGGCAGCAGGGCACCACGCTGTCCGAGGTGCCGCTGCCGCCCAAGGCCGAGCTGCACCCGAGGGAAGGCGCCCTGTTCGGGAGCCTCGCGCTGCGCCTCGCGATGTAGCCGGGCCGCGCGCCGGGATGTCCGCATCGGAGGATCACCGCCACATGCGCCGCGCCCTCGACCTCGCCGAGGCCGGCTGGGGTCGCGTCCACCCCAACCCTCTCGTCGGCGCCGTCGTCGTTCGGGACGGGGAGGTGGTGGGGGAGGGCGCGCACCGGGAGTTCGGGGAGGCCCACGCCGAGATCGAGGCGCTGCGCGCGGCGGGCGAGGCGGCTGCCGGGGCGACGCTCTACGTGACCCTCGAGCCGTGCGCCCACCACGGCAAGACGCCGCCCTGCACGGACGCCGTGCTGTCCGCGGGCGTGCGCCGGCTCGTTTACGCTGCGGCGGATGCGAGCCCGGAGGCCGCCGGCGGCGCGGCACGTCTCGCGGCGCAGGGCGTGGAGGTGACAGGCGGCGTGGAGGCGGAGGCGGCGCGGGTCCAGAACGCCGCATTCTTCCACGCGCTCGGGGGCAGGGGCCCCTGGACGGTCCTCAAGTACGCGCTTTCCGTGGACGGCAGGCTGGCGCGGCGATCAGGCGAGCCGACGCGGGTGACGGGCGACGTCGCCCGGCGCGACGCGCACCGGCTGCGCGCCGGGTTCGACGCGATTATCATCGGCGCCGGCACCGCGGCAGTGGACGACCCACTGCTGACCGCGCGGGGCGACGTGCGACCTCGGGTTCCGCCGCTTCGGGTCGTGGTCGACGCGGAGGCGCGCCTCGCTCCCGGGAGCCGGCTGTTCCGGACGGTGGAGGAGGCGCCGGTCCGGGTCTACCACGCGCCGGACGCCGCGGAGTCCCGCGTTGCTACGCTGCGCGCCGCGGGGATCGAGGCACGTGCGGTTTCGCGAGCGGAGGGCGGACTCGATCTGGCCGCGGTGCTGGAGGACCTGCACGCCGGTGGCGCCCGCGCCGTCCTCTGCGAGGGCGGCGGCCGTCTCGGCGCCGCGCTGCTGGCCGGCGACCGGGTCGACCGACTCATCACGTACGTTGCGCCGGTCCTCTTCGGACGCGGCGGCGTCGACGCGTTCGACGGCCCGGTCCCCGATGGCGCGGCCTGGCGGCGGACGCGCGTCGCCGTGCTGGGTGACGACGTGCGCCTGGACTACGACCGGCGGCGAGAGGACGACTGACGTGTTCACGGGCATCGTGCGGGAGACGGGACGGGTCGAGGCGGCGGAGGCGCGCGGCAACGGGCGCGTCCTCCGGATTCGGGCGCCGCAGACGGCCCCCACCCTCTCGGAAGGCGACTCGATCGCAGTGGACGGCGTTTGCCAGACCGTGGTCTCCGTGGATGGAGGGGCGTTCACGGTCGAGGCGATCGCGACGACGCTCTCGCGCACGACGCTCGGCCGTCTCGCGGTGGGCGACCCCGTGAACCTGGAGCCGGCGCTGGGTCTCGGCGAGGCGCTCGGCGGACACCTGGTCCAGGGGCACGTGGACGGGGTCGGGGAGGTGACGCGGGTGGAGCGACAGGGTGAGCACGTGCTGCTGGAGGTGCGGGTGCCGCCGGTCGTGGCGGAGGTCACGGTGCTGCACGGCTCCATCGCGATCCAGGGTGTCAGCCTCACGGTGAACGACCGCCCCGGACCCGACCGGGTGGAGGTCGCGCTCATCCCGATGACGTGGGACCGGACGACGCTGTCAGGCCTGCGGCCCGGCGACGAGGTGAACCTGGAGGGGGACATGCTCGGTCGCTTCGTGGTCGACTACCTGAAGCGAACGGGCGGGATCGGTGTATGGAGCAACGCCGCGAGCCCGGAGCTCGGGTCCGGTGACGAACAGGGCAGGGGATGAGGCGATGGGCTTCGACCGCGTCGAGGACGCGATACAGGACATCCGGGAGGGCAGACTGGTCATCGTCGCGGACGACGAGGACCGGGAGAACGAGGGCGACCTCGTGGCCGCGGCGACGTTCGCAACGCCCGAGCTGGTGAACTTCATGGCGGTGCACGGTCGCGGACTCATCTGCGTGGCGATGCCGCCGGATCGGGCCGACGCCCTGGACCTGCCGCTCATGGCGGAGATCAACAAGGAAGGCTTCGGTACGGCGTTCACCGTCTCGGTCGACGCGCACCCCCGCTACGGCACGACGACCGGCATCAGCGCAGCGGACCGCTCGCGGACGATCCAGCTCCTGGCGGACGAGGAGACGAACCCCGGCGACCTGCGTCGACCCGGTCACGTCTTCCCGCTTCGCGCGGTCCCGGGCGGGGTGCTCCGGCGGGTGGGACAGACCGAGGCCTCCGTCGACCTGGCCCGGCTGGCGGGTCTGCCGCCCGTCGGGGTGATCTGTGAGATCATGAACGAAGACGGGACGATGGCCCGGCGGCCGCAGCTCGAGACGTTCGCCCGGGAGCACGGGCTGCGCTTCGTGACCGTCGCCGACATCGTCGCCTATCGACTGCGCACGGAGCGCCTCGTGCGCCGCGTGGCCGAGGCCATGCTGCCGACGCGCCACGGCGACTTCCGCGTCATCGCCTACGCCAACCAGATCGACGGGCGCGAGCACGTCGCCCTCGTGAAGGGCGACATCGGCGGCCGCAAGGACGTGCTCGTCCGCATGCACTCCGAGTGCCTCACGGGGGACGTGTTCCACTCCGCCCGCTGCGACTGCGGTGAGCAGCTCCACGCCGCGATGCGGCGCATCGACGAGGAAGGGCAGGGCGCCGTCGTGTACCTCCGACAGGAGGGACGCGGCATCGGCCTGGCGAACAAGATCCGGGCGTACGCACTCCAGGATGAGGGACAGGACACCGTCGAGGCCAACGAATCCCTCGGCTTCAAGCCGGACCTCCGGGACTACGGCATCGGCGCCCAGATCCTGCTGGATCTCGGGCTCTCTTCCATCCGTCTGCTCACGAACAACCCCCGCAAGGTCGTCGGCCTCGAGGGCTACGACCTCATGATCACCGGTCGGGAGCCGATCCAGATCCGACCCACGGACCACAACCTGGGCTACCTGGTGACGAAGCGGGAAAAGCTGGGCCACATCCTCACCGGTCTCGACGTCGAGCCGGGCTCCGGGAACGGGGAGCGGAAGTGAAGGAGCTTCGGGGCAGGCCCGCAGGGGCGGGCGTGCGCATTTCCGTCGTCGTCAGCCGGTTCAACGAAGCGATCACGACGGCGCTCCTGGAGGGCGCCCTCGACTGTCTCCGGGACCACGGCGTCGACGGGGACGCCATCGAGGTCGTCCACGTCCCGGGCGCGTGGGAGCTGGCCGTCGCCGCGAAGCGCGCGGCCGACGCGGGAGCGGACGCAGTGCTCGCACTCGGCTGCATCATCCGCGGAGAGACGCCCCACTTCGACATCATCGCGGCCGAGACGGCGCGCGGGCTGGGCAGCGTCGCCCTCGAGACGGGCGTGCCGGTCGCGTTCGGCGTCCTCACCACGGAGAACCCGGAGCAGGCATGGGCCCGCGCCGGAGGACGGGACACGAACAAGGGCAGGGAAGCCGCTCTGGCGGCCCTCGAGATGGCCGACCTGCTGCGGGAGACGCGAAGCTGATGCGTGACCGGACGCGCGCCCGCGGCTGGACCCTCCAGATCCTCTATGCGTGGGAGAGCCGGGGCGCAGAAGAGCCCCTGGACGCCGTGCGCGCCGAGTTCTTCCGCGACCGTCTCGTGGCGGAGGAGAGCCAGGAATACATCCGGCGCCTCGTCGCGACGATCGCCGCCCACCGGCCGGAGATCGACCGGGCCGTCCAGGATTCCCTCACCAACTGGCGGCTGGAGCGTCTGTCCGTCATCGATCGGAACGTGCTGCGCCTGGCCGGAGGGGAGATGCTCTACCACCAGGACGTGCCGCCGCGCGTCGTGATCCAGGAGGCGATCCGCCTCTCCGACCGCTACGGAACGCCCGAGAGCCCCCGATTCGTCAACGGCGTGCTGGATGCTCTCATGCGGAGCTCGGGCCGCGCCCACGCCGACCGCTGACGCGAGCCGTGTCCCTCGATCTCCTCGTCGTGAACTGGCAGGACCGGCTCAACCCCCAGGCGGGAGGCGCCGAGACCCACCTGCACGAGATCTACGGCCGCCTGGCCGAACGGGGCCACCGCGTCACGCTTCTGGTCTCCGGCTGGCCCGGTGCGCCGCCCCGGGAGCAGGTCGACGGCATGGATGTGCACCGGGTAGGCGGCCGTTATACATTCAGTCTGGTGGTGGCGCGTTACTACCGGCGGCACCTGCTGGGGCGGCCTTTCGACGTCGTCGTCGAGGACCTGAACAAGGTACCCGTGTTCGCGCCCCTGTGGGCGGGCCGTCCGGTGGTGCTGCTCGTTCACCACCTGTTCGGCGCCGTCGCCTTCCAGGAGGCTGCTCCGCCGATGGCGACGGCGACGTGGCTGCTCGAGCGACCGCTGCCCTGGGTATACCGCACGCTTCCCACGCAGGCGGTGTCGCAGAGCACCGCCGACGATCTGCGGCGCCGCGGCTTCCGGGGCGAGATCGAGGTCATCCCGAACGGGGTCGACCTGGGGTACTTCCACCCCGAGCCCGACGAGCCGCGCTTCGAGGTGCCCACGGCCCTCTACATGGGCCGGCTGAAGCGCTACAAGCGCGTGGATCTCGTCATCCGCGCGGTGAATCGGCTGATCCGCTCCGGCGTGAGCGCGCGGCTCGTCGTGGCGGGGCGCGGCGATCGGGCGGCGGCGCTGGCTTCGCTGGTCCGGCGCCTCGGAATCGGGGAGCACGTCGAGTTCCCGGGCTTCGTGCCCGAGGAGGAGAAGCTCCGGCTGCTGCGTCGTGCCTGGGTCCACGTCCTGACTTCGCCGAAGGAGGGCTGGGGGATCTCGAATCTGGAAGCCGCCGCGTGCGGCACGCCGAGCGTCGCCAGCGACTCGCCGGGCCTCCGGGACTCCGTCGTCGACGGGGAGACGGGCTATCTCGTCCCTCACGGGGACGTCGAGGCCCTGTCGGCCCGCATCGGCAGCCTGCTTCAGCAGCCCGCGCTGCGGGACCGCATGGGCGCCGCGGCCCGTGCGTTCGCGGAACGACATACCTGGGACCGTGCGGCCGATCTCACGGAACGGCACCTCCGCTCCGTGGCGGGGCACGGCTGACCGCCCGCATTCGCCGGGCACTTCTTCGACCACCGGGGGCTCCATGGACGTCAGCGTCACCGCTCGCCATCTCTCCCTCCCGCAGTCGGCGCGGACAAGGGCCGCGTCTCGCCTCGACCGCGTCGCGCGCCTCGACGACCGCATCCGCGCGGCGGACGTGGTCTTCGAGCAGGACGGCGCCGACGTACAGGCGGAGGTCCGGCTTCGTGTGCCGGGGGACGGGCCGGTGATCGCGACGGGCCGCGCCTCCACCTGGAGGAGCGCCCTGGACGAGGCGACGGACCGCGTGTGGAGGCGGATCAAGCGCACGCGCGGGCGACGCCGCAGCAGGCGCACCGAGGCCTCGTCGCACGAGGGATCGACGGGACAGGATGTGGAGCGTCCCATGGAGCTCGCCTGACGTGAAGCGCATCACCGTCGAGGACCTGCTCGAGGCGAAGGGAAAGGCGCTCCAGCTCGAGGTACTGAACCGGGACGCGGAGCTCGCCCGGGAGATCTCCGAGCCGAGCGTCTCGAGCCCCGGGCTGCTCCTCGCCGGCTACACGGTGCGGCTGCCCCAGGGGAGGCTGCAGGTCCTGGGCGAGACCGAGGTGAGCTACCTCGGCTCCCTGGACGCCGAGGCGCTGGAGTCGGCGACTCGCCGGTTCTTCGAGCTCTCGTTTCCGGCGGTGATCGTAACGAAGGGACAGACGCTGCCGGACGCCGTCCTGCGCGTGGCCGACGAGCGGGAGATCCCCGTTCTTCGCACCCCGATGAAGACCGGCGAGTTCTACCGGCGGATCCAGCCGTACCTCGAGGACTGCTTCGCGCCGACGACGATCGTCCACGGCTCGCTCGCGGACGTCTACGGCGTGGGGCTGCTGTTCGTGGGCAAGAGCGGCATCGGCAAGAGCGAATGCGTGCTGGACCTGGTGGAGCGGGGTCACCGGCTCGTGGCGGACGACGTGGTGTACGTGTCACGGCGGGGCAACGACATCCTCATCGGTCGGGGGCACGAGCTCCAGCGCCACCACATGGAGATCCGGGGCATCGGCATCATCGACATTCCGGCGCTCTTCGGGATCCGCTCGATCCGTCAGCAGAAGCGCATCGAGGTGGTGGTGCAGCTCGATGAATGGAGCGAGAAGGGCGCGTACGACAGGACGGGGCTGGACACCGAAGACGTGGACTACCTCGGGGTGCACGTTCCCCGGGTGCGCGTGCCGCTCAACCCCGGCAAGAACATCACGGTGATCTCGGAGGTTGTGGCAATGAACCACCTCCTGAAGTACTCCGGCGTCGACTCCGCCGCGCGCTTCAACCAGCGGCTGCAGGACCGCATGCAGCCGGTGAAGCAATACCTGGAAGAGGACTATGAGTGACGGCGTGCGCGCCCTGATCGTGGCGCATTCCGGGCTCGGGCCCGGACTCATCGAAGCGGCTCGCACCATCACGGGCGCGCCGGAGGAAGCGCTGGCCTCCGTCAGCAACGCCGGCCGCTCTCCCGACGACCTCGCCGCGGCCATCGATGCCTACATCCGGGACGGCGAGTGGATCCTCTTCACGGACATGCACGTCGGGAGCTGCGCATTCGCCGCCCGGCGCCTGTGCAACGGCCGGTCGAACGTGGTGGTGGTCACGGGCGTGAATCTGCCCATGCTCGTCGACTTCGCCGTGCACCGGGACATGCCCCTCACCGAGCTCGCCGACCGACTCGTTCAGAAGGGGCAGCAGGGAATCTGTGCAGCGGCCGCAACGGGGGGAGGCGATGCCCGTCGTACTGTATCGAGTGGATGAGCGGCTGATCCACGGCCAGGTGATCGTCGGGTGGGGATCGGTCCTGCACCCGAACCGGATCGTGGTCGTGGACGACGAGATCGCCGCCTCCGACTGGGAGCAGGAGCTGTACGTGATGGGCCTGCCGCCCGAGATGGAGACGGAATTCGTGGACGTGGCCGCGGCCCGTGAGCAGCTCTCCGCCTGGAGGGACGACGAGCGGCGCACGATCGTGCTGACCCGGAACGTCGGCACGATGCGGCGGCTCGGGGAAGGCGGCACGCTCGCGGGCACCGAGATCAACATCGGCGGGATCCACCACGCGCCCGGACGGCGTCCCGTCCTGCCGTACGTATTCCTGAGCCCGGAGGAGACGGCCGAGCTGCGAGAGCTGGCCGCGCAGGACGCGCGGATCGCCGCACGGGATCTTCCTGCGTCCCGGGCGGTCTCCCTCGACCATCTTGTCGCGGAGACGGAGGGCCGGTGAGCGCCCTCTTCCTCGCTCTCTGGGGCGGCTTCGTCGGTGTCGACGCGACGTCGCTGCTCCAGGTCATGGTCTCCCGCCCCTTCGTCGCAGGGACGGTGGCCGGCTGGATCGCGGGTGCGCCCGTTGCGGGCGCCGTCATCGGCGCGGTTCTGGAGGTGTTCGCACTGAACTCGCTGCCCATCGGCGCGGCCCGCTACCCGGAGCACGGGACGGGCGCCGTGGCAGCCGTGGCCGCGTACGGCTCGCTCTCGGGAGAGCTGCGTGGCGACCTCCTGCTTCTGGCAGTGCTCTTCGGTCTCGCCTGGGAGCAGGTCACCGGCGTCTCCGTGATCGCGCTCCGGCGGGTGAACGGGAGGTTCGCGTCCCTCGGCCGCGACGCCGGCGTTACGCCGGGGCTCGTTTCGCGCCGGCACCTCGCGGCCATGGGGCTGGACCTGGTCCGAGCCGTCGCCGTCGTGCTGGCGGGCTGGGCGATCGGCGCCGCGGCCATGCGCCTCGTCCTCCCGAGACTGGACATCGCGGATGCCACGGCGGCCGGCGCCCTCGCGGTGGCGTCCGCCGCGCTGGTGGCCGCCTCTCTGTCCCTGTTCGGCAGTCTGAGAGAGCGGCTCCGGCCCCTTCTCGTGGGGCTGGTGGTCGGATTTCTGCTGCTCCTGGTGCGATGAACGGGCCCGGGAGCGAGGTGCCCGTATCGGTCCTCGTGCGATCCTTCGCAGTTCAGGGCTCGTGGAACTACGAGACGCTCATCGGGACCGGCTTCGCATATGCCCTGATCCCCGCCCTGCGGCGACGCTTCGACGGGGATCGTGAGGCGCTGAACCGCGCGCTCGCGCGGCACGGCGGCCTCTTCAACAGCCATCCGTACCTGGCGCCCATGGCTCTCGGCGCCGTCGCCCGGATGGAGATGGAGGACACGGACCCCGCCCTGATCGACCGTTTCAAGACGGCGGTTCGGGGCTCCCTCGGCTCGCTGGGGGACCGCCTCGTCTGGTCCGGCTGGCGGCCGGCGTGTCTGCTGCTCGCCCTCAGCGCATACGCTCTCGGCGCCCCGGGCTGGGCCGCCGCGGCCGGCTTTCTCGTAGCCTACAACCTCGGCCACCTGGGGCTGCGCGTGTGGAGCTTCCGCATGGGCGTCGAGAACGGCGTCCGGGTGGGCGAGAAGCTGCGCCTGTCGCTGGTCGTGCCTGCGCAGCGGCTGTTTGCCCGGGGCGGCCCGTTCCTCGTGGGGGTGACGCTGCCGCTGGTGCTGTCGGGCGGCCTCGTGCGCATCCACGTGACGTGGCCGTGGGCGCTCGCCGCCGCGGCGGCCGCCGCGGCCGGGCTCCGCCTCGGGTCCGGACTGCGGGCGACCGTCATCACGCTGCTCTCGCTACTGGCAACCTTCGGACTCATCGTGGGCCTGATCGAATGACGACGGAAAGCGACTCCCGGATCGTCACGGTCCGGATACGGAACAAGTTCGGCCTGCACGCCCGACCGGCCGCCGAGTTCGTCAAGCTGGCGAGCCGCTTCGACTGCGAGGTGCGCGTACGCAAGGACGAGCTGGAGGTGAACGGAAAGAGCATCATGGGCGTCATGATGCTGGCCGCGGAATTCGACAGCGAGATCGAGATCCAGGCGGAGGGCACGGACTCCGCCGACGCGCTGCGGGAGCTGACGGCCCTGGTCGAGAACCGCTTCGGGGAGGAGTGAGTGAGGATCGTCCGGGATGGCATCCCCGCATCGCCCGGGATCGTCGTCGGTCGTGCGCGCGTCCTCCGCTGGGAGGTCCCGCGCGTCGCCCGCGCGAACGTCGATCCGGACGAGGTGGACGCCGAGCTCGAGCGCCTGCGCTCGGCACGGGAAACCGCGAAGGAGCGCATCCGCGAGATCCAGCAGCAGACGGCGGAGCGGCTGGGCCCCGTCGAGGCGCAGATCTTCGAGCCCCAGATCCTCATGCTCGACGACTCCGAGCTCATCGGGCCGGCGGAGCGCTATATCCGGGACAACCAGTACTCCGCCGCCCGCGCCATCGAGCTGCGCGTCCTCGAGCTCCGCTCCGAGTGGCGGCGCAGCGGGCATCCCATGATCCTCGACCGGCTCACCGACCTGCTCGACGTCGAGGTCCGGCTCATGAACGAGCTCCTCGACCTCGACGGGCCCACGGCGCCGCCGACGGCGCGCAACGACGGCGCCCGCATCCTCGTCGCCCACGACCTGACGCCGAGCCTGACCGTGCAGCTCGACCCGGCCCGGACCCTCGGAATCGCGATGGACACGGGGACGCGGACGTCGCATTCCGCGATCCTGGCCCGGGCCCTCGGCATCCCCGCCGTGGTCGCCCTCGGCGACCTGTCGGACAGCGCCCAGGACGGCGACGAGCTGATCCTGGACGGCCGCACCGGCCGCGTCGTTCTCGAGCCGACGGCCCAGGAGCGGGACGTGTATGCGGAGCGCGACGTGCGCCTGCGGGAGTGGGAGCAGGAGCTCCTCCTCCTTGCCCACATGGACTCCGTCACGCCGGACGCGCAGCCGATCCAGCTGCGGGCGAACATCGACCTGCCGGGCGAGGCGGAGACGGCCCGCGACCACGGCGCCGCGGGGATCGGCCTCTTCCGCACCGAGTTCCTGGTCGTCGGACGCAGCGCCTTTCCCGTCGAGGACGACCAGTACGACGCCTACCGCCGCGTCCTCGAGGTCTTCCCGGACGACGCCGTCTACATCCGGACGTACGACCTGGGCGGCGACAAATTCCCGCGCTTCCTCCAGATGCCGGCCGAGGAGAATCCCTTCCTGGGCTGGCGCGCGATCCGCGTGTGCCTGGACATGCCCGACCTGTTCCGCACGCAGCTCCGTGCCCTGCTCCGGGCCAGCGCCCACGGTGACCTGCGCATCATGCTTCCTCTCGTCAACGAGGTCGAGGAGGTCATGCGCACCCGTGAGCTGCTGGAGGAGGTCGAGCAGCAGCTCATCGAGGAGGGGCGGGAGTACAACCCCGGCTACAAGCTTGGGGTCATGATCGAGACGCCGGCGGCGGCCATGATCGCCGAGGAGCTTGCCCGGCACGCCGACTTCTTCTCCATCGGTACCAACGACCTGGTCCAGTACACGCTCGCCGTGGACCGGGGCAACGCCCGGCTGGCGTCCCGCTCGAACCCGTTCCACCCCGCCATCGTGAAGCTGCTCCGGCGCGTCACGGAGGTCGGCCGGCGAGCGGGGGTGGAGGTCAGCGTCTGCGGCGAGATGGCCGCCAACCCTCTGGGCGTCTTCCTGCTCCTGGGGCTGGGCGTGCCCGCGCTGAGCGTCGCGCCGTCGGCCCTGCCCGAGGTGAAGAAGGTGGTACGAAGCGTGCCTGCCTCCGCCGCACACGAGGCGGCCACCCTGGCCCACGACGCCGCCACGGCCACGGAGGTGGTGGAGATCCTGACGCGGGCGGCTTCCGAGCGCCTCGACCTGTCGCTCTTCTCCGGCCGCTGGAACTTGTCCCCCCTCCAGTGACGGGCTAACTTCGCCGGCCGGACGCCATTGGACGAAAAGGAGCACGGGTTGGACCGATACCTCTTCACCTCCGAGTCGGTCACGGAGGGGCACCCCGACAAGATCGCCGACCAGATCAGCGACGCCATCCTCGACGCCGTTCTCGAAGGCGACGCGGCCGGTCGGGTCGCCTGCGAGACCCTCGTCACCACGGGGCTCGCCATCGTCGCGGGGGAGATCACCACCTCCCGCTACGTGGACATCACAGGCGCCGTGCGCGGCACGCTCCGCTCCATCGGCTACACCGACGCGGACTACGGCATCGACGCAGACAGCTGCGGCGTCATGGTCGCCCTCGACCGGCAGTCGCCCGACATCGCCCAGGGCGTCGATACCGGCGGGGCAGGGGACCAGGGCATGATGTTCGGCTACGCCGTCGACGAGACGCCCGAGCTCATGCCCGCCCCCATCGGGCTCGCCCACCGCCTGACCAAGCGTCTCGCGAAGATGCGCAAGGAGGGCACGCTGCCGTGGCTGCGCCCCGACGGCAAGGCGCAGGTGACCATGCTGTACCGGGATGGCCGTCCCGTTTCGGTCCACACGGTGGTGATCAGCACGCAGCATTCGCCCGACATCCCGATGTCCGAGTTGCGGGAGGGCGTCATCGAGGAGGTCGTCCGGCCCGTCATGCCGCCCGAGCTGTTCGACGACGGCCAGTGCGTCTTCCATGTGAACCCGACCGGCCGCTTCGTCGTCGGCGGTCCCCACGGGGACGCCGGGCTCACCGGCCGCAAGATCATCGTGGACACGTACGGCGGCGCCGCCCGCCACGGCGGCGGTGCCTTCAGCGGCAAGGACCCCTCGAAGGTGGACCGGTCCGCCGCGTACGCGGCCCGGTGGGCGGCGAAGAACGTCGTCGCCTCCGGCGCCGCACGGCGCTGCGAGATCCAGCTCGCCTACGCCATCGGCGTTGCGGACCCGGTCTCCGTCCACGTCGACACGTTCGGGACGGGCGAGTGCCCGGACGAGCGCGTCGCGGAGGTGATCCGGGAGGTCTTCGACTTCACGCCCCGCGGCATCATCCGGGACCTGGACCTGCTGCGGCCGATCTATCGCCCGACGGCGGCGTACGGGCACTTCGGACGCAAGCCGTACGAGGAGAACGGGACGGGCGGGATCCGCCGCTTCTTCCCCTGGGAGCTTACCGATCGCGCCGACGACATCCGGAACGCACTCGGCCTTCAGACCTGAGAACGGAAACGATGGCTACGACCGATTCAATGGCAGCACACGACATCCGCGAAATCGAGCTGGCCGACCGCGGCCGCCAGCGCACCGAATGGGCCGAGCGGCAGATGCCCGTCCTGCGCCAGATCCGGGAACGATTCTCCCGGGAGCGGCCCCTCGAGGGCCAGCGCATCGCCGCGTGCCTGCACGTGACGACGGAGACCGCGAACCTGATGATCACGCTGAAGGCCGGCGGTGCGGACGTCGCCCTCTGCGCGTCGAATCCGCTCTCGACGCAGGACGACGTCGCCGCGCATCTGGTGCGCGACCACGGCATCCGCGTCTTTGCCGTGCGGGGCGAGGACCACGACACGTACTACGACCACATCCGCGCGGCGCTGGCCCACCGGCCGGTCATCACGATGGATGACGGCGCCGACCTCGTCGGCTCCATCCACATGATCGCGCTGGGCCGCTACGACGACCTGGCGGGGCCCGTCCGCGAGTGGGCCGCGTCCCTCTCCGACGACGACCGCCGCGGCGTCTCCCGGGACGTCCTCGGCTCCACGGAGGAGACCACGACGGGCGTGATCCGTCTCAAGGCCATGGCCAACGACGGCGTGCTGCAGTTCCCGGTCATCGCCGTGAACGACTCCTACACGAAGCACCTGTTCGACAACCGCTACGGCACCGGCCAGAGCACCATCGACGGGATCATCCGCGCCACCAACCACCTGCTCGCCGGCTCCGTCGTTGTCGTGGCCGGCTACGGCTGGTGCGGACGGGGCTTCGCCATGCGCGCCCGGGGCATGGGCGCCAACGTGATCGTCACCGAGATCGACCCCGTCAAGGGCCTCGAGGCCGCCATGGACGGTTTCCGCGTCATGCCCATGGAGGAGGCTGCGGCCCAGGGTGACATCTTCGTCACCCTCACCGGCAACATCCATGTCATCCGGGAGGAGCACTTCCGGGCCATGAAGGACGGCGCCATCGTGGCCAACTCCGGCCACTTCAACGTCGAGCTCGACCTCGAGACGCTTGCAGAGGTCGCCGACGAGCCGGCCACCACCGTGCGGGACTTCGTCCAGGAGTATCGGCTGGACGGGAAGCGGGTCAACGTCCTGGGCGAGGGGCGGCTCATCAACCTGGCCGCGGCGGAAGGACACCCCGCCTCGGTCATGGACATGAGCTTCGCCAACCAGTCCCTCGCCGCCGAGTACCTGGTCGAGCACGGGAGCGAAATGAAGCGTGAGGTGTACCGTGTGCCCGAGGAGATGGACCGCGAGATCGCACGGCTCAAGCTCGTGGCCATGGGAATCGGGTTCGACACGCTCACGGCGGAGCAGGAGCACTACCTGGCGTCGTGGGACATGGGGACCTGAAATCCCGTCGAAGTGAACGGCGCAGTGGAGGCCTCCATGGTAGAAGTGAAGGTGCAGAGCCTGGGGCTCGACCGATCCTCCAATACTCCCGTGGTGATCCTTCAGGAGACCACGGGAAGTCGGGTCCTGCCCATCTGGATCGGGCCCGGGGAGGCCAGCGCCATCGCCATGGAGCTGGCGGGCATGAAGTTCGCCCGGCCGCTGACCCACGATCTGTTCTGCTCCGTCATCCGCGGCCTCGGCGGACACCTCGAGCGCGTCCTGATCACCAAGGTCGTGGACAACACCTACTACGCCGAGCTGATCATCCAGCGCGGCGGCGAGCTGATCAGCGTCGACGCCCGCCCCTCCGACTCCATCGCCATCGCCCTGCGCCTCGAGGCCACGATCCTCACGGACGAGGAGCTTCTCGAGAACTCCAACCTCGAGATCTCCGACGTGAGCGAGTCCATGGAGGAGGCCGAGGAGCTCAGCTTCGGAACCCCCTTCGACCCCGGCGGCGCCCAGCCGGAAGCGGCCGAGGAGGAGGAAGAGGAAGAGGAGGGCCTCCGCGCCCGCGAGCTCAACGAGTACCTGCGCCGCCTCAATCCCGAGGATTTCGGCCGCTTCAACATGTGAGCGCCATGCGTCGATCCCCATCCCGGAGCCTGCCCGTCCTCATCGCGGGCGGGCTCTTCGCATTCGCCGGCCTGGCGCCGGCCACGGGCCAGACCCTCACGGGCCGCGTGGTCGGCCCCGACGGCCGGCCCGTGCCGGACCTGCCCATCAGCCTGCATCACGTGACCGACACGGGCGGGGCTCAGGTCGCTTCGGCCACGTCGGACTCCGCGGGGGCGTTCCGGTTCGAGAACGTCGCCGCGCCCACCGAGGGGCTGCTCTTCGCCATCGCCCGCTACGAGGGCGAGATGTACGTCGGTCCGCCCATCCGTGGCGCCATTCCGGATTCCGGCTATGTGCTGACCGTCGGGACGCCCGAGAACGCCGTGAGCGCGTTCGGGATCGGACAGGCGGGGGCGCCGGCCGGCGCCGCGGGTGCGGGTGGCGTGCCCGGGCGCGAGGGTCCGGACCCGGTGCTGTTCTGGACCGCCGTCGTCGCCGTCCTCGCCCTCGGCGCGCTGGCGCTGCTGTACCGGCAGCGGACGGCAGGCCCGGAAATCCCTCCATGGCGCGTGCCCCTCATGGAGCTCGCGGCCGTGGAGGAGCGGCTGGCGGCGCTGCCGCCCGACAGCCCGGACGAGCGCGCGGATTTCCTCCGCCTGCGGGAGGCGTTGCGGGTGCGCGCGAAGCAGGCCCTGGCCACGGACAGTGATGCCGCTGATTAGCGAGGACGTCCTCGTCCTCCAGGCGTTCCCGTACAGCGAGACGAGCAAGATCCTGCGCCTGCTCACCCGTGGCCACGGTGTGCTCTCGGTCATCGTGAAGGGCGCCCGCCGGCCGAAGAGCCGCTACGGGGGACTGCTGGAGCCGTTCACCGAGGGGACGGCGACGATCTACCTGAAGGAGTCCCGGGACCTGCAGACGCTCTCCGGCTTCGACCTCGTACGGAGCGGGCAGGCCCTCGGAAGCAACCTCGTCCGCTTCGGCGGCGCCTCCGTCATCGCGGAGCTCGTCCTCCTGGCCGGCAGCGCCGAGCCCGATCCCCTCCTGCACGCCCGCGTCCGGGACGCGCTCCGGGCCATCGCCGCGGCCCCGCCGCCTGCCCTCGAGGTCCTGCTGCTCTCCCGCATCTGGAGCCTCGTGGCCCACCTGGGCTTCGCGCCGGCCCTGGACCGGTGCCAGGCGTGCGACCGGGGTCTCGAGGAAGGCGACGTCGCCTACTTCGACTACGCCGCCGGTGGCGTACGCTGCGCGACGTGCGGCTCCGCCATGGGCGCCGGGCGATCCCTGCCGCCGGAGGCGCGCTCCGCCGTGGCGTCCCTGTGCGCCGGAGAGCTGCCGGCGCTGGAGCGGACGGCTGCCCACTGGGCCCTGCTGGACCGTTTCCTCGCCTACCACGTGCTCGAAGGCCGGACGCTGCGGTCCCTGGAATTCCTGGCCGGCGCGCTGTCCGACGAGGCGGGCGCCCAGCCGGCCGCCGCGGGCCCGTGACGCGCCACCTCGTCCTCGGCACGGCGGGCCACGTGGACCACGGCAAGACGGCCCTGGTGGCCGCCCTCACGGGCGTCGACACGGACCGGCTCGCCGAGGAGAAGCGGCGGGGAATCACCATCGACCTCGGCTTCGCCGAACTGCCCCTGGGCGACGACCTCACCCTCGGCATCGTCGACGTGCCGGGACACGAGGCGTTCGTGCGGAACATGCTCGCGGGGGCGACGGGCATCGACCTCGTCCTCCTCGTCGTCGCCGCCGACGAGGGCGTGATGCCGCAGACGACGGAGCACCTGGACATCGTCCGGCTCCTGGGCGTGCGCGGCGGCGTCGTCGCACTCACCAAGACGGACCTCGTGGAGCCGGCATGGCTGGAGCTGGTGCAGGAGGAGCTCACCGAGCACCTGGCGGCGACGCCGTTCGCCGGCGCTCCCGTCGTCCCGGTCTCCAGCAGGGACGGCCGCGGACTGGACGAGCTCCGCGCCGCTCTGGCCGGGGCCGCCGCCGCCGTGCCCGACCGCCCCGCCGACGGCCGCTTCCGCATGCCCGTCGACCGCGTCTTCACGATCCGGGGGACCGGCACCGTCGTGACGGGCACGGTCTGGCACGGTGCCCTGAACGCCGATGCGTCCCCCCGCGTTCTCCCGTCCGGCCGCACGTCCCGCGTCCGGGGCCTGCAGGTGCACGGCCGGGAGGTCGACCGGATCCTCGCCGGGCAGCGGGCGGCCGTGGCCCTCGCGGGCCTCGACACCGACGAGGTCCAGCGCGGCGACGTCCTCGTCGATTCACCGGACTGGACCCCCTCCTCGATGCTCACCGTGCGCCTCTCGGTCGTGCCCGACAGCGCGTGGAGCATCGCCCAGCGCCAGCGCGTGCGCGTCCATCTCGGCACCGCCGAGGCGCTGGCGCGGGTCGCCCTGCTGGAGCCTGCCGCGGTCGAGGGCGGCTCCTCCGACGCCGACACCATCCTCGGGCCGGGACAGACCACGTGGGCACAGCTCCGCCTCGAATCGCCCCTGGTCGCGCGGGCCGGCGACCGACTCGTGGTCCGCTCGTATTCGCCCGTCACCACCATCGGCGGCGCCGTCGTCGCCGAGCCCGTTCCCCGGAAGCGCAAGCGCCTGCGCGAGCCGGACCGCTCCGCGCTCGACGCCATCCTGGACGGCGACGCGGCCGCAGCAGCAGCCGCCGCCGGCCGGCTTGCCGGCCGGACCGGCATCCCCGCGGCGTCCCTCGACCTGCTGCTGCCGGGGTCCGGCAGGGAGAGCGCGGAGGGCGCGGAGGGCGGGGCGGCCGAGGAGGGCGGGGCGAGCCACTCCAGGCGAGCGTCCGCGCCGCGCCGAAACGGCCGCCGCCGCCGCTGCCGCGGCGAGGCTGGTGCGCGCCGGTGACCGCTGGTTTCACCCGGACGTGGAGGCGTCCGTCCGGGACGCCATCCTGGCAGCCGTCCGGCGTCTCCATCGCGAGCACCCGCTCCGGCCGTCCCTGTCGCTGGAGCTGGCCCGGGCGGCAGCGCCCCCGCGCACGCCGCCCGTCCTTGCGGAGCACGCCGTGCAGGCGATGGTCACCGACGGCACCCTCGTGCTCCGGGATGACGGCGTCGCCCTCGCAGGCGCGGAAGCGACCCCGTCGCCCGAACAGGAACGCGCCCTCGAGCGCTTCGTGGCGATCCTCCGGGACGGCGGGCTGGCGCCGCCGACCTGGCAGGACCTGCCTGCTGACCTGCGGGACCGCGCCGACGCCGACGACCTCGCCGGGCACCTCGTCCGGACGGGGCAGGCGGTGCGCGTCGCACCCGACCTGTTCGTGGACGCCGCCGCCGCCCGCGAAGCGGTGGCCGCCGTGCGGGAACGGCTCGGCGGCCGCGCGGGCCTGTCCCCCGCGGACTTCCGCGCCGCCGTCGGCGACCTGACCCGCAAGTACCTCATGCCCCTCCTCGCGTGGCTGGACGCCACGGGCGTGACCGTCCGTCAGGGCGACGGTCGGAGCGTGCCGCTCCCGGAGGAGGCCTCGCACGGGACCTGAGAAATCACTTTAGGTGCGGGGCGCCATCCTTGACACTTGAAGGTGGGAACACCTAGGTTCGGACTGCAGTACTACAACCACATCCCCGATGGAGGGCTATAGGAACTTCAGCTACTGCACGCAGCATGTGCGGAGGTGGCCATGAAACGCGTTTTCTGCGCGCTGGCCTTCCTCCTCCTGGCAGGGGCCGCTCCGGCGGCGTTGCACGCCCAGGTTGTTAGCGGCGGTCAGCAGCCGGCGGCCAGCAATGGGCCGGTTCAGCTCGGTCAGAACTATCCGAATCCGTTCAATCCGGTTACACGGATTCCGTTCCACCTCTCGGAGTCGCTCTTCGAGCGCAGCGAGCCGGTGGTCGTGACGATCCGGATCTACAATGTTCTGCACCAGCTGGTGGCCATACCGAAAGCGTTGGACCACCCTGCGGGGAACGGTGTTCTGGTGGACAAGCTCGAATACCTGACACCCGGGGACAAAGTGGCATTCTGGGACGGCTACGACCGAAGTAATCGGAAAGTGGCGTCCGGGCTCTACTACGCACAGCTGACGGTAAACGGCTACAAGCCCATCGTCATCAAGATGCTCGTGGCGAAATAGGAGGAGGACGAACACGGACCAGATTCGTCAGAGAAGCGCCGAGGCGCCGGTCGAAAGGCCGGCGCCTTCGGTTTTTTTGACCTACCGCCCCAGCGCGTACAGGAAGCGGCCGCAGTGGTCGCAGCGGAGCAGGGATTCACGCCTGGCGACGTCGGGCCACTGGGCCGTGGGAATCGCGACGAAGCAGCCGTAGCAGGTCGCGTTGATGGCGGGAACGACGACGCGGTTGCGGCCGCTGGCGATGCGGGTGTAGTGGCGGCGCACGTCCGGCTCGAGCTCCTGCATCTACGGCCTCCTCGCCTCGTCAGACGGACTTCTCCTCGAGAAGCTGGAGGAACTCCTCCGGCGACTCGAGCTGGTCGAGGCGCTTCGGCACCTCGGGATCCTTCGCGAACTGGGCGATCTTCCCGAGCACCGGCAGGTACTGGTTGCTGACCTCCAGGGGCGGGGCCACGATCAGGAAGAAGTACCGGACGGGCTGGTCGTCGATGGCCTTGAAATCGAGGCCCTCGGACCGACGTCCGAAGGCCACGCGAAGGCGATTGACCACCAGGGACCGGCAGTGCGGGATCGCCATGCCGCGGCCGATCCCGGTGGAGCCGAGGTTCTCCCTTCGCTTCAGCATCTTGAAGAGTATGCCCTCGCTCTTCTCGTCGAGACCCAGCAGGGCGATGAGCTCCTTCAGGATCTCGTCCTTCGTGTCGCCCTGGAGATCCAGGTCGACCGCGTCTCTATTGAAAAACTCTCGCAGTTGCATTCTGCCTCCAACCCGTGTCAGGGTGCCGAACAGGCGGAGGGAACATAAACGAGGGATCGCGCCGGTGTCAAAGCCCGGGCACGATTGATGGGCCGGTGCCGCAAGGTTAGATTCGGCGCATGTTTGCCGCACTTCTGAACCGGCTGGCAACGGCCGGCGACACGCCGCTGTTCCTGGCCCCGCAGGCCGGGGTGAGCGAGTCGCCGTTCCGTCGGCTGTGCAGGCGCTTCGGCGCCGACGTCGTCGTGAGCGAGTTCGTCAGCGCCGAGGGGATCCGGCGCGGGAGCGAGCGCACGCACGAGTACCTCCGCTTCGACGAGGCGGAGCGACCCATCGGCGTGCAGATCTTCGGCTCGGACCCGCAGGCGATGGGGGAAGCCGCGGCGCTCGTGGCGGACGTGTACGGGCCCGACTTCATCGACATCAACTTCGGCTGCCCGGTCAAGAAGGTAGTGAAGCGCAACGGTGGGTCCGGGTGCCTCCGGGACCTGGACCTGGTCGAGCGGATCATCCGGGCCGTGGACGGTGCGTCCGCCCTCCCGACGACGGTGAAGATCCGGAGCGGCTGGGACGAGACGATGCGCAATCCGGTGGAGATCGCCCTGCGCTGCGAGGACGCGGGCGCGCGTTTCCTCACGCTTCATCCCCGGACCCGGACGCAGATGTACTCGGGCGAGGCGCGCTGGGAGGAGATCGCTGCGGTGACGGACGCGCTGGAGATCCCGGTGATCGGCAACGGGGACGTGCGCGCGGGCGCGGACGCGGCGCGCATGGTCCGGGAGACCGGGTGCGCGGGCGTGATGATCGCCCGTGGCTCCCACGGCGCGCCGTGGATCTTCCGTCAGGCCCGGGCCGCCCTCGACGGCCGGAACATCCCGTCGGACCCGCCGGCAGAGGAGCGCTTCCGCATCGTCCTCGAGCACGCCCGCAACGCCATCGCCTTCGAGGCGGACGAGACCCGGGCGATGATCGAGTTCCGCAAGCACCTCGGCTGGTACACGAAGGGGCTGCCGGACGGCAAGTCGCTCCGCCAGGAGCTCTTCCAGGTGACCGGCCTGCACGAGGCCGAGGCCCTCCTGGAGTCGTACCTCCTCCGCACGGAGGCTCTCGCGGCATGAGCCCCGAGCAGCTCCTCCGGCTGCTCCAGTCCGTGTCCGCCGGCGGACTGAGCCCGGCCGACGCGGTCCGACGCCTCGCGTCCCTCGACGTCGAGCCTCTCTCCGGCGACGGCGACGCCGCCCCGTTCGCCCGCATCGACCACCACCGTGAGCTGCGCCAGGGCCACGCCGAGGTCGTCTTCTGCCCGGGCAAGACGCCCGACCAGACGGTCGGCATCTGCGAGCGGCTGTACGACCGGGCCGGCGGCTTCCTGGCGACGCGCGCGGACGCGGACGTCCGCCGCGCGCTGCTCGCCCGCTTCCCGGACGCCGAGGCGAGCGAGCTCGCGCGCACCGTCGCCGTCCGCCCGACCGATACGCCGCCCCGCGAGGTGCTGGGGGACGTGCTGATCGTGAGCGCCGGCACGTCGGACCTGCCCGTCGCCGAGGAGGCCGCCGTCACCGCCGACTTCATGGGAAACCCCGTCGTGCGTCTCTACGACGTGGGGGTCGCGGGGATCCACCGGCTGCTGGAGCGGGCCGACGTCCTGCGCAGCGCCGCCGTGACCATCGTGGTGGCCGGGATGGAAGGCGCGCTGCCGTCGGTCGTCGGCGGCATCGTCGCCGGGCCCGTCATCGCCGTGCCCACCAGCGTCGGCTACGGCGCCAGCTTCGGCGGGCTCTCCGCGCTCCTGTCCATGCTCACGAGCTGCGCGTCGGGGCTCACGGTCGTGAACATCGACAACGGCTTCGGCGCCGCCTTCGCCGCCACCCGGATCAACCAGATCCGGCGCCACCTGGAGTAGTCCGATGCGCGAGCTGGTCGACTCGATCCGTCGGCAGCTCGGCGCCCGCCGGGCGGTCCTCTGGGACGTGGATCCGGACGACAACCGCGCCCGCCCCGTCCACGCCAGCGGCGGCCCGCCGCCTCCGACCATCTCCCTGGCCGGCGATCCCATGCGCTGGGCGTGGGACGAGAACCGCGCCATGCGCCTCGACCGCGCTCCGACCTGGTCGACCGACGCGGCAGGCGTGTGCGTCGTGCCCCTCCACCCGGGCGACACCGCGACGGCCGTCCTCACGCTGGAGTTCGACGGGTCGTCCGCGTTGCCGCTTCCCGAGGCGCTCGAGCCCTTCGGGGTGCTGCTCCGCTCGGCGGTGACTCTCGAGCGCGAGACACGCGCGGCTGAGGCGGAGCGCGCGCGGCTCCACGCGGTCCTGGAAACGCTTCGGGTTTTTTCGGGGCGCCTGGCCGATGACGCCTTCGCAGGAGAGCTCATCGCCGCAGCGCGACGCCTGGCCGGCGCGTCCGGCGCCCTTCTGGCGCGCTGGGTCGACGCCGGCAGCGGGGAAGGGAACGGCGTCGTCCTCGCCGTTACGGGCGATGACGGCGGTCCTCGCCCGGGCGACCGTGTGGACCCCGCCGGATCGGACCTGGGCATGGCCGCCCATGGTGCCGCGCTCATCCGCCGCTCGGAGCCGGGCACCGGATCCAGGCCGCCGCCGCTCGCCGCGCCGGACGAGCGGTGGATACGCAGGCCACGAGCATCGGTCGTCGTGCCGCTGGTCGATCCCGTTGCCGGAGTCGTCGGGCTGCTGGCGGTCTGGTCGGGCGACGTCGCCCAGCTCGACGACGTCGCCGTCGACGCCCTCGCCGCGGTGGCCCCGTTCGCCGCGATGCAGCTGCGCTACGCGCTGCAGTACGAGTCGGTGAGGGAGAGCGCCCGCCGGGACGCCCTCACCGGGCTGCCGAACCGGCGCGCCTTCGACGACCGCTTCGCCGAGGCCTCCGCCCATCATCACCGCTACCGCCGCCCCTTCGCGGTCCTGGTCCTCGACCTCGATCACTTCAAGCAGGTCAACGATACGCACGGGCACGCGGCGGGCGACGCCGTGCTGCAGGCCGTCGGCGGGGCCCTCGGCGGCTGCGTCCGGGAAACCGACATGGTGGCCCGCTTCGGCGGCGAGGAGTTCGTGGTGCTGGCCCGGGAGGCGACGCTGAACGACGCGTTGGAGATCGGCGAGCGGGTGCGGCGCGCCGTCGCCGGGCTCGACGTGCGCTGGGAAGGACGCCGGATCCCGATCACCGTGTCGATCGGCGCTTCGGCCTGCCCACGCTGCGTGGAGAACCCCGCGGCCCTGCTCGAGAGCGCCGACGCGGCGCTGTACGCGGCGAAGGAGCAGGGCAGGGACCGGGTCGTCGCGGCGCCGGAGCGAGGCTGAGGAAGGGCAGGGTTCCCGGGGGCGCCAGAGGCGGCCCGGCTCGTGGCCCCCTGCTCGTGGATCCCGGGAGGCGATGAAGGGTACCCAGAGGTCGGAAACGGGCGCTCCGGACTTGATCCAAAGCCCCGATTTCCCTAGATTTAGGGAGTTTCAGGGGCCGACCTGGATTCGACGTGTTTTGTGAGGTCGGCGTTGCGTGCCGAGGTTCCGTACCCTCGTAAAACAGCGGAAAAACTCTCAAGTGCCAACTCAAACATGGCGCTGGCCGCGTAACTAACCTTACGTGACCCGTCTCTCACTGCACCGGGCCCGAGGTGAAGTGCGAGGCGACGACTGAATCGGGCTGGCCACCGGATGCGGCCGCTGCATCCGGGGCGAGAACCAAGCGGCTGGCTCAACCGGAGGCGGTCCACTGGCCGCCGGACGAGCGAGAATCAAAACAGCGGACTACGCACGTAGAAGCGTCGTCGGAGCGATTCGCGGACGCGGGTTCGACTCCCGCCGGCTCCATGCACAGGGCGCGGTAACCCACCGGTTGCCGCGCCCTGCTTGCATCACGGCAGCTCATGGGCGGGAGGCGGCCTCCGCTTGAAAGGGGAGGAACTCGCTCCGGTTCACTCCCGGCGGCTCCACTCATGGCGCGGACAGTGAAAGCTGTTCGCCCCCTTCGTGTGTTGCGGGAGGTTCGTGGGGGCCGGTGGGGCCGCCACGGGTGAAGTCCGGCTGGCCCCTTGTCGGAAGTTAGGCAACATAGCTAAATTGGTGCAGAGGGCGGCGTAACCTCGCACCTGGGAGGGAGCATGAGTGACGCAGGGAAGCGAAGCCGGGATGACACAGTGAGTTCGACAGACGCACAGAATAACTTTGGGGAAGTTCTGGCGCGTGTCTCCCGGCAGGGCCGCGTGTTCATCACGCGATACCACCGACGCGAGGCCGTTATCCTTTCAATGGATGCATACGCCGATCTCATCGCGGAAGAACCGGTCGATCTGGATGCCTTGGAACAGGACTTCGAGGACATGCTGGAGCGAATGCAGTCACCGGAGCACTCCGCGGCCGTCGACCGTTTATTCGCCCTGACGCCGGTGCAACTGGGGGAAGCCGCTGCAGCCGCGGATGAGACGGACGAGGAGTGACGAAGACGGGAACGATCCTGGTCCTGGCCGGGACGAACGGAGCAGGGAAGAGCTCGGTTGCCGGCGCCGCGCTCGAACAGCAAGGGGGAACGTACTACAACCCGGATCGAGCTACGCAACGGTACGTACGGGCTGGTCTCTCTGAGGAGGCCGCCAACTCGCGAGCCTGGCATCGTGGCCGAGAGCAGTTCGAGCGCGCGATCCTGCAGGGCCGCGACTACGCCTTTGAAACCACGCTCGGGGGGCGGACGATCACGCGCCTCCTCCTGCACGCCGCCGAGCGAGGCCGCCGGGTTCGGATTTGGTACGTCGGCCTCGCAACGCCCGAACTCCACATTCAAAGAGTCCGGGAGCGGGTGGAGCGCGGAGGGCACGATATTCCGGAGGCCCGTATTCGGGATCGATGGACGTCCAGCCGCGAGAACCTGGTTCGGTTGATTCCACACACGAACGAGTTGGCTCTCTACGACAACAGTGCCGAAGCCGCCCCGGAACGAGGGGAGAAGCCGGTCCCGCAGCGCCTGCTTTGGGCTCGAGAAAGAGCCATCGTGGAGATCGCGGCAGCGGCAGAAATCCCGTCTTGGGCGCAGCCCATCATGGCCGCCGCTCTAAAGCATTGGAGTCCGTAGCGCCTTCCGCGCGCCGCCTGCCCATGCTCATCCTCGGAATCTCCTTTGCCGACGAAGGGATTGCGGGATCACGGCGCGCCGGAGCGTTCGAGCCGTCGTCGCTCCGAGGGGGCCCGGCGTCATTTCGCCTTGAAGATCCCGAGCTTGCCCAGAATGAAAATGAGCAGCACCGCGCCCGCCAGTGCGACGACGAACCGCAGGATGCCGCCGGTCGGCGCAATGCCCAGCAGCCCGGCGATCCAAAATCCCAGGATCGAACCCACCACGCCCACCAGCACGTTTGCGATTATGCCCATCTGGGCGTTGGTCTTCATGACGATGCTCGCGATCCATCCTACGATCCCGCCGATGATCAAAGAGATGATCCAGCTCATGTGCGTACTCCCCTGTTGATGGAGACTGCCCGTCCGCGGCCGCCGACGCGCCGTGCGGTCAAGCCTTCGCCCTGCGCGCCATTCTCAGTATGTCGTCCAGCGGGTTGCCGTCGCCTGCCGGTTTCGGCTGCGCCGCGCCCGTGGTGCCTCCCTGCTTCGCCATGAATCCGGCGACGGCCATTGCAAGCATGGGGAGCATCTTCTTGAGCAGGCCCGGATCGAGCCCCCACCGCCGTTGGCGGCGATCTGCGCGAGCACGGTCTTGTGCAACGAGATGCTGATTTCGCGGAATCCTTCATCGCCTCCGCCGGGTAGCCGGGCCCCGCGACCCGACTCCTTCCTGCCCCCAGGCTCGTATCGATGTGGAAGCGCTTCAGCACGATCCAGGTGTGCCAGGTAGCTGCAAAGGTAGGCATTCCAACTGCCGTTTCGGCTTTCGCAAGGGTACGTGGCGGGGGATCGACAGGTCAAGGTTGATGGCGGGGTATGGATCAAGAGCCTTTCGACCGCGCGGGGCCGTGTGGGGGCGGGGCGCGGGTTGGCGCCCGCTGCTTCCGTTGATCCGCCGCGGCGCCGGGGCTATCTTCGATTATGGGTGAATCCGTCGGGACCGGCGGCTTCGCCTTTCCGCGGCACCGCCGCTTCTCCGGAGGCTCCCCATGTCGCTGCGCTCAGCCGTTCCCCGTTTGCTGCTGCTGTCATCCGTGGCGTTTCTCGGCGCGTGCGGTCTCGCGACGCGCGCACACGATGAAGCCAGTCCCGACGTGGGCGGTCAGGTCATCACGGCCGAGACCATCCGCAGGTCGGGACTCTCCAACGGCTGGGACGTGCTGCGCCGCTACGCGAACTACCTCAGCTTCAGCGAGCACGAGGCGCGTCCGCTGCACGTAAGCCGCCGGGGCCGCGAGAGCATCTACCTCACGGAGCGTATGCTGCTGGTGCTGGACGGCGCGCGCATGGCGGACGTCCGGATGCTGGCGGACATCCCCGCCCGCGACATCTCGCTGATCCGCATCCTGTCGGGCGCCGAGGCCAGCGTGCGCTACGGCATCAACGCGGCCAGCGGGGTGATCGTGGTGGACACCGACTACCCGCCGCCCGCACCCGCCGACACGGCCGGGCTGCGGTGGGTGGGGATCCGCTGAAGACGCGACGCGGAGCGCAGCCGCGGGACGGCGTCGCCCACCGCAACCGCCGCAGGAGACTCCAGGCAGGGTCCCCACGCAGAAATGAACGAGCCCGACCGGTTCCCCGGCCGGGCTCGTTCACATCGAATCCGGACGCCGGCCAGCGCGGGCGCCCGGAGCGGCTCAGCCGCCGCCGCCGTAGTTGGGGTTGTTGTCCACCTCTGCCCGCGGCGTGGGCAGGCATGTCACGTCGCCGAAGGTGCCGCCAACCGCGTCGGCGTAGTAGGGCGTGCCGGCGGGCGGGACGTACGGGGTCTTGTCGGGGTTGCGCCGCCAGTCGCCCTCGTGGACGGCCTCGAGATAGAAGTCGCGCGCCTTCTGGTCGAGGAGCTGGACCAGCGTGCCCGTGTCGGCGACGAAGTCCTCATCGTCGCCGCTGTTGGAGCCCGGCTCGTTCCGCGCTGCGATGAGCGCGAGTGCCTCCGTGGGGTCTCCCTGCATGAGCTTCGCCTCGGCGGAGATGTACTGCGCCTCCAGTCCCGAGGACAGTCGCAGCGGCGCGTCCCAGCCGGGGTACTTCGTCTGGTGGTAGAAGTCGAAGTCGTTGCCCTGGCTCTTCACCGGGTTGCCGGAGCCGTCCACCGTGAGCGCGTACTGGATGCGCGGGTCGTTCAGGTCGCGGTAGTACGGCGGAACCACCAGGGACGGACGGGCCAGCGTGAAGCTGTACACCGTGTTGCCCAGGCGGCCGCGGTAGGACGGATCGTCTGCCTTCGGCACCATGAACTCGAAGTCTGCCGGAACGTTGGCCGCGGCCGCGGCCGCCGCCGCGTACTCGCCGCGGAACAGCTGCGCCCGGGCCATGCCGACGTACGACGCATTCACGATGTCGGCATCGCCCGACTGCGTGCCCGCGTCTATCGCGGCCTGGAAGCGGTTGATGGCCTCCTGCATCGCCTGGTCGGACGGGGTGCCGCTGCCGAGGTTGTCGAGCCCGCTGCTGATCACCACTTCGCAGAAGTTCTCCGCCTCCAGCAGGATCGCGTACGCCGAGGCGAAGTTCGCCTTGGCGAGGACTCCCTGGGGCGGCGTCGGCGCGGCGTTCGCCAGCTCCAGCACCTTCTCGTTCGTCGAGATGGCCAGTTCCAGCGGCTGGTACACCTCGCCGTCCAGCGTGCCGTTCGTGAACTCGACGACGCGCCGGCCGATGTCGTTACGCGTCGGGAACGTGTCGCCCACGTACGCCTCGCCGCTGAACCACGCGCTGTAGACGACGATGTTGTCGAACGCGTCGAACAGGTTCTGCAGGGCCGAGCTGGCGAACGTCGGCAGGTCCGCGTTGGGGTCGATGGTGGACGCGTCGATGACCGTCGGGTCCGCGACGTCCAGGAAATTGTTGCAGGCGGACGCGCCCAGCAGCGCTACCAGCGCCGTGGCCGCTCCGACCATCCGATATCGTGGCTTGCGCATGGCGTCTCTTCCTCAGAATGTCAGATTGAGCTTGACGACCCACCGCCGCGGCTGCGGGATGGTCAGGAAGTCCTCGCGCTGGAACGTGGCCGCACCCGAGTTGCGGGTAGCCTGCGCCAGCACCTCCGGATCCGCTCCGGCGTAGTTCGTCCAGAGCGCCAGGTTGCGACCGCCGACTGTCAACGAAGCGGTCGTGGCCTTCATCTGCTGCGCCCAGTCGCGCGGCAGCGTCAGCGTCGCCGCCACCTCGCGCAGTCGCAGGAAGCCGCCGTCCTGGATGTACGCCTCGTTCACCTGCGTGTACGCCACGGGCTTCCCATCCTGGTTCACGAACGGGCCGTAGCGCCGGATCAGCTCCGCCTGGCCCAGGTTCCGCTCCACCGCCAGCTCCGAGTTCTGGAACGCGCGGTCCCGGAACTGGGCCGTGTTGTTGTAGATCTTGAAGTTCCGCTTCCAGTCCAGCTGGCCGCTGAGGGAGACGTTGTTCATGATCGTGAACGTCGACCCGAGGTTGCCCTCGAACGTCGGAAGGTAGTTGCCTACGAACGTCAGGTCGTTGGTCACCGTCGCCTGACCGGCCACCGTGTCGATGGACACGATCTTGTTCGTCACGAAGGCGCCCAGTGGCAGCCCCTCCTGGAAGCGGTTCAGACTGCCGAACGCCGCCACCTCGCCGAGACTGACCAGCTCGTTGTGCAGCGTGCTGCCCGCCACGTGGAAGTCCCACGTGAAGTTCGGCGTACTCACCGGCGTGCCGCGCAGCGAAACCTCCCAGCCGCGGTTCAGCACCTCGCCGATGTTGCGGTACGGATTCGTGCTGAAGCCGGACGACGGCGGGATCGGCACCTGCAGGATCAGGTCGGTGGTCTTCTTGTTGTAGTACGTCAACTCCAGGCCGATGCGCTGGTCCAGGAAGCCGGCGTCGAGGCCCACCTCGAACTCCGTCCCCTTCTCCGGTCGGAGGTCGTAGTTGCCCGGCCGGGCCGGCACGACGCCGGCGCCCGTGCCGCCGCCCACGATGGCGTACGGCGACGCCTCGTACGTCTCCAGCGACGCGCCGGCGCTGGGCGCCCGGCCCGTCGTGCCGTACGCGGCCCGCAGGCGCAGCTCCGGCACCAGCGAGGAGATGCCCTGCCAGAAATCCTCATCCGAGATCACGTACGACGCGCCCACTTTCGGCAGGAAGAACGGCTTGGCATTCTCGCCGAAGGACGAGAACTGGTCGACGCGTGCGCCGAGCTGCAGGAACAGCCGGTCCCAGAGGCCCACGTCCAGCTCGCTCAGGTACCCTACGGACGTGGTCTTCTGGTAATCCTGGTTCGCGCTGATCTGCGACGCGTCGCCCACCACGCGGTTCGCGTTCGTCACGAAGCCCGTGCCGTTCGCCGACACGTTGTCCAGGATCTCCGCGATCACCTGGGCGCCCACCGACAGGTCGGCGGTGTACTGCTTGTCGGCGCCGAAGGCGCTGCTCGCCTTGCCGAGATAGTCGAACGTGTAGATGTCGTAGTTGATGCGCTCCTCTTCCAGGCTGCCCGTGTCCGTGTCGCCGTTGTACCAGACGAGGTCGTTCTTCGGGAAGTACTGGGTGCCGTTCGTGCGCGACACGTCCGCCCCCATCGTCAGACGGTTCGTCAGCCAGGAGAGCGGCGTGTAGTTTACCTGGACCGTCGGCTCGTAGCGCAGCGTCTCCACCTGGCTGAAGATGCTGCCGATCGCGTTCTGGTCACGCTGCGGGATGTACCACCCGCCCACCGCCGCGCCGTCGGAGTTCGTCGTCACCGTGTAGGGCCGGCCCAGCAGCGCGCCGCCCATGTACCCGTAGATGTTGTTGTCGTTGATGGGAAGATTCCGGTTCGTCAGCCCCAGCCCCAGCCCCGCCTCCACGCTCAGGCTCGGGGTGGGAACGAAGTTGAAGTTGAGGCGGCCGTTCTTCCGCTCGAGGTGGTTGTTCGGCAGCGTGCCCTCTTCCTTGTCCCAGCCGCCGGACACGAAGTAGCCGAAGTTGTCGCCGCCGCCCCGGCCGCTGTATCCGAGCGACTTGTACGAGCCGTCGCGCAGCGAGCTCGTGCGCAGAAGCGGGTTGTCGGACACGACGGTGCCCACCGGCTGGCCGCGGCACAGGTCGCTGCTGCTGGTGGGACCCACGCGCGACGCCGAGCACGCGGCGAAGTTCGCCGGCGGTGTCCAGTTGGGCTGGATGCCGTTGTACTCCAGCGAGATGTTCTGCGTGAAGTGGGCGCCCATTCGCCCCTTCTTCGTGAAGATCTGGATCACGCCCGCAGAGGCGTCGGCGCCGTACAGCGTGGCCGCGGCCGGACCCTTCACCACCTCGATGTGATCGATGTCCTCGGGGTTCAGGTCGAACAGCTGGCTGACGCCCTGACCCCCGATGTTGATGTCGTTCAGCGTCCGCGCGTTCGCGCGCACCCCGTCGACGAAGACCAGCGGCTCGTTGGACAGCGAGATCGACGACGCGCCGCGGATGCGGATCTGCTGCGCCGTGCCGCTCACGCCCGACGAGCTCGTAACCTGAACGCCCGGTACCGCCGCCGTCAGCACGTCCGTGACGTTGGTCGACGTCCCCCTTTCCACCTTCTTCGAGGCGTCGATCGTCGAGACCACCGCCGGCTGCTCGCGCCGCTCCACGCGGCCCGACGTGCCGGTCACGACGATCTCGCCCAACGCCACGGCCGATTGCTTCAGCGCGAAGTCCGCCGTGGCGGACTGCCCCGCCGCAACCGTCACCTTCCGCGTGGCCGTCGTGTAGCCGAGGCCGCTCACCTGCACCTCAGCCTCTCCCTCCGGCACGTTCAGCAGCAGGTAACGACCGTCCTGATTCGTCAGGGTGCCCAGCGCGGTGCCCGTGACGTACACCTGAATGTTCGCCAACGGCTGCTGCGTCGACACGTCCGTCACCTGGCCCGAGATCGTGCCTCGCTGCTGGGCATGCCCGGCGCTGGCACTGATCAGAGTGAGCGCTGCCGCCAGCGCCCAAGGCCCCAACCTCCGGCCTGACCTCCTCATGGCTCCTCCGTGGTCTCTTGCCCTCGGGAAGACGCCCTCCCCGCACAGAGGCTTCGTGCGCGTGTGAGCGTCGCGATGCGCTGCGACCTCCGGGGCCGCAGGCGGTGAAGCCGATTGTTCGTGGCTACGAAGTGGGTTTGAGTCCGGTGCGGTTCCCCGGCTCAGGGGGACAACGTTTGAGCGCAAAGATGTGTGACGGATGCCCAAATCGCCAGAAGCCCGCTCGGTTCCTGACGAACGACCGGGCCCTTGCTCCGTCGAGCTAGGGACGTGGCCGCGTCGTCGTGAAGACAGCGCGGCGGCGCGGCCTCACATCCACGGCTCGTCCGCGCTGGGCCCGTAGATGGCAGGGACGCGCCCGTCGGCCATGCGCAGGTATACCGACAGCTGGCCGCGGTGATGGATCTGGTCGTGGAGCAGGAACCAGAGGAATCGCATACGTGCCCCGTGCGAGGATCTCGCCCGGGAGGCGCGCGGTCTCGAAGAGACCTCGCGGATCGAGGACGAGATCGCTCGTATCGTCGGGGAGATTCGAGCGCTCACCCCACGGGCAGCTAACCCGGTCGAGAGGGAGAGCACCGGGTCAGTTCGCCAGCCCCGGGCACGCGTTCGGGTGCACCCGGCTCGGCGCGAGTCTCGCTCGTGCTTGAGATCCCGAGCGAGACTGACCGTCGCCATTCCGCCCGCGCCGACTTCACGCACGATGGAATAGCGGCCTTCGAGCGCGGGCTTGAGTATTTCGACGCCACCCATAACGCTTGACGTTAATAACGCCCGGCGTTATGATTTTCCCGTGATCAAGACCTTCAAGGATCGCGACACGGAGCGCCTTTTCCGAAGGGAGCCGATCAAACGACCTGGCCCCGCGGTCCAGCGAGTCGCCCTTCGGAAGCTTCGGATGCTCGACTCGGCCACGGTCCTGGAAGATTTGCAGGTGCCCCCGGCGAATCGCCTCGAGAAGCTCAGGGGTGACCGTGCTGGGCAGTACAGCATCCGGGTGAATCAGCAGTGGCGGGTCTGCTTCGTCTGGCGTTCCGGGCATGCGTTCGACGTCGAGATCGTCGACTACCATTAGAGGAGGCTCCATGGCCATGACAACTCTCCCCCCAGTCCACCCCGGAGAGGTCCTGTTCGAGGAGTTCCTCGAGCCGTCGGGCATCAGCCAGTACCGTCTGGCCAAGGATATCAGTGTGCCTCCGCGCCGTATCAACGAGATCGTCCACGGCAAGCGCTCTGTGACGGCAGACACGGCGCTACGCTTGGCTCGGTACTTCGGCACCTCGGACCGCTTCTGGCTCAATCTCCAGGCCAGCTACGACCTGGATGTTGAGCGGGACAAGCTGGGTGACCGGCTGGAGGCCGAGGTCGTGCGGCGCGCTGGCTGACGCGCCTCCTCAGCATGAAGATACTGAGTGGCTGGCTGGACCAGGCACTGGTGGACCAGCGGCGCGAGAGCGTGCGCGCCGGCGTCACCGGTGTGCCTCGCGGACTTTGCGGAGCATCTCGTTGAACGCTGCCATCGCGCGGTGCACCCCGAAGTCGCGGACGTCGGCGGGCGTTTTCGCGTCCCGCATCTCGGCGGGGTAGTACCTGTGAACGAACATGGGGTAGTTGGGGACAGCCCGCCCCGGAGGCGGCCGAAGCCGTGCCGCGTGCCACCGACGTCGCGCACGTCCACGCTCAGCTCACCGCCTTGCCGTAGGTCCCCACGGGTCATGGCCAGACATCGCAGAAAGCGCCAGGATACCGATCACGGCGGCCTGGACCCACCCTCTGATGAAGACGAGTCGCTCCACCTCAGGCAATCGATTCTACAGAAACCGGGCTCGACCACAACGCCAGTGCAAGCAGCCCAAGGCCCGCGGTGATGGCTGTCGTGAGCTTCCTGATTTCATCCACGGGCATCTCGTCGATCAGGGTGACCCCGCTGCGCCACATCATGATGTCGGTATAAAAGACACAGATCGCCGTCCCGAGCATGACAAGTACGACGAGGAATGCGAGCATTCGTAGGATCAGCCGAGTTTGCCCCCGATCTGTGGGTCTTGGCGATAGGCTGCGGGTGCCGCGAAATAGTCCTGTGGCCAGCCAGTACGCGATCAACATGCCCAGCATGGCAACGCCATAAGCCGACCAGTGGATTTTGTGCGTCACATCAATCGCTTCGGCGCATCGGGCTGCGCCTTCATCAACCTCGATCATGGACAGCCAGGCGCAGCTGAGATCGAAATCCAGCTGCGCGCCGCTGGTGGAATTGGCGAGAAAGTAGAAGCCATCTCCCGTGTTCGGCCGCACGTAGATCTGCGTATTCCAGTTGGAATTGTTTCCGCCATGCCCGATGAGCAGGCCAGAGGGCGTTTCCCATCGCGTATAGCTCATGCCGAAACTCGCGTCGGGTTCCGTTGGCGCGAAGGCGGCAGCAAGCGAAGCAGGCGTCAGGACACCTCCGCCGTCGATGTGCGCCACCACGAACCGCTCCATATCGTCGCCGGAGACATAACCGCCGGCAGCAGCGAGCGCGACGTTTCGGAGATCCTCGATGTGGTTTCCATGGTATGCAAATGCGTCGGCACGGGTGGGCAGGGCGGAAGGAATGAAGCCGCTGTTCTTCATGGCGAGCGGCTTCAACACCAGTTTCTGCAGCGCCGTATCGAAGTCGAGCCCCGTGACATCTTCGATCATCATCTGCAGCAGCACATACCCTCCGCCCGAGTAGACCCGTTGCGATCCCGGCCTTCGGACCACGGCCAGTGGCTCGAACTCTTCGGAAAGCTGAACGGCATCGACGGGTTGCTCTTCACGGACGCTATAGCCGCCGTATCCATGGATATTTGTCCCGCCGGTATGCCGCAGCAGTCGCCGGACAGTCACGTCTTCCAGTGAAAATGGGCTCGGCGGTAATACGAACCGCTTCAGGTATCGGTTGACGGGCGCGTCCAGTTCGATGGTCCCCTGCTGGGCGAGGGCCAACACCGCCCAGACCGTCAACGGTTTCGATACCGAGCCGATGTTGAACGTCGTCTCCCCAGTGACTGGTTTTCCATCCGCTGTGGCTCGACCCATTCTCGCGGACCATATGACCTCGCCGCCCTTGATTGCGCCTGCGGCAACGCCAGCGATTGAATATCGCTGCATCGCGCTGGCTAGCACCTGGTTCAGGCTGGCACTGATCTCATTGGGCGAGTCGTCTGGATCGATCTGCACGAATCGACGGAGGTCAGAGGCCGTCCATAGTGCAGCAAGCCCAGCCGCTATGGCCATGCCCGACCTCAATAACACTACATTTCTCATGAATATACTCCGGGCGTTCAGGGAGGCAGCCGGCTCACCCGCGTCCCCGTCTCGGTTGCGCTGATCGGCGAATTGCAGGGCACCGGTCAGATGAAGGCGCCGAAGAGCACCGAGGCGGCGGGCGTGACCGCGGTCAACAGATCGGAGAAGGCGAGAGGGGTCATGCCGTTCCTACGGCCGTCCGCCGCACTTGGTTGCACGGCGGCATCGCTTCGCCGCCGCCGGCTGTTCAGCAGCGCGATCGCGATCGACATCGACATGAAGCCGATGCCGTAGATCACGAACATGAGATTCACGTCGCGGACGCTGGTGATGCCCCGTGTGCGGACATCCGGTCCGATCGGCAGTGCCCATCAGGATCGCGCCGAAGCCGGTGACAGCGCTGACCATGTAGCGGAGCGGATAGACGAACACGAGGACGGTGAACACGAGGAGGCAGCTCAGAACGATGGTCGCACCGTCGTCAGGCCGTAGTGCCGGCTCCAGCGGTGGTGTCCGTTCCAGAACACCATGAGAAGGGCCGCGCTCAGAACGAAGCCAGGCACGTGCAACAGGGCTCGCGTCAGCGCAGACGCGAAGGCCGCGTCCGTGAACGTCTCGATGCGTGTCATGTCCAGCCCGCGCAGCCTGAACTCACTCGAGCGGTCTGAAATCGTCACTACTCCCTCGCCTCCTTGAGGAGCGCTGCCGCTGTATCCGCGGCCGGGCCTTTCGCATGACCCATGATCGTGCAAGAGGATTCAGCCACGACAGCGGAGAAGCGTGTCGGGGGGCGCGTATTCGCCGGGGGCTCAGCCGATCGGGAGCACTGCCGGCACCTTGCGGGCATAGGCGGCGTACTCCTCGCCGAGCACGGACCACGAGTGCAGCTACCCGGTCTTCTCCAACGGAAAGCTGATGCGGTCGCCGGCGGCCCAGTAGATGTCGCCGTCCCGGTCGTTCGCGGCGAACGCGCTGCCCGGCCCCTCGTCCGCCGTCCACACGCGCCTGGCCTCGCCGGTCGCGGTGTCCGCGACCATGATCGACCACGGCAGGCCCGTGCGCTGCGGGATGAATGGCAGTGGCGCCCGCTCGTTCGGCACGCGCAGGAAGGCGAGTCGCGTGCCGTCGGGGGACCACACCGCCGAGTCGTCGTGGTCCGTGCTCGGCGCCATCCAGCGCACGCGCTCCGCGTTCGGTGTCTACACGCCGACGAAGCCGTGGTCACCGCGCCGGCTGACGAACGCGAGCTTCGACCCGTCCGGTGCCCAAATCAGGCGGCCCGCCGCGCCGCGGATCTGGAGCAGCTGGTTCGCCTTCGCGCTCCCATCCAGCGGCGCCGTCCAGATCTGCCCCTTGCTCGTGAACGCGATGCCATCCCCCTTCGGCGACACCGCGGGGCTGCGCCCGTCGCCGAGCTTCTTCGGCGCGCCGCCGTCGAGCCCGACGATCCACACCGCCTGGTCCGGCCAGTCGGTCCAGCTCAGCGGGTTCGGCACTTCGCCCCGCCGGTTCGCTCCCTGCCCGCGCACCTACACGACCGCCCGCCCGTCGGTCGTGAACGCCAGCGACGTGACCTCCTGGCCGTCGTCCGCGTCGTAGGGCGTCAGCCTGCGCGGCTTCCACTCCGGCGCCTCCGCCACCCAGACGTTGCGCTTGCCCTCGTCGTCATGCGACCACGCGACCCTGCCGCCGCCGCACCACCCGACGAGGTCGGACGGGAACGGGCCGCTCAGCACCTGCTCGAGCGTGAACTGCTGCGCCTGCGCATGCGCCGGCGGCTCCGGCACGGCGAGGGCGAATGCGAGACCGAGGGCGGGAAAGGGCAGGCGGAACGGCCGGGTCGAACGCTTCATCGCGATCTTCTCCATCGGAAGGGGCGGACCGCGGAATCGTGGGGACTGCTTCGGGGCGACGCCAGCGCGGCCGGCCTGCGCGGCGCCGGATCACGCTCCGGCGGCTGCGTCGCGTTACGCGCGCTCGGCCTCAAGCGCCGGGATGCGCCGCTGTCCTGCCCACCACGCCGCGAGAGAGTAGACGGCGACGCCGAACCACAGCGTGAGCGCCGCGGCGGCGGCCAGGTTGGCGGGCGAGAACGCGAGTGGCGGCCCCGAGATCGCCTGCAAGCCGAGCAGGGCGCACGCGCCGAGCCACGCCGCGCCGCCGACGTGAACGAGTCGGCGTGCGCTCGCCGGCTCGGCGCCGGCGCCCGCGAGCAGCAGGGCGAGCAGCGGCACCGCCTGCAGGCCGTGGAAGCCGACGAAGTGGACGGGCATGATGCTGCCGCCCGGGCCCGTGATCCTGCCACGGATCACGCTCATCCAGATGCCCGATCCGAAGCCCGCGGCGACGGCAGCCGTGCCGTACAGCAGCGCGAGCCGCAGCAGCGGCGTCGCCCGCGAGCGTCCGCGCACGAACGGGATGGCGAGCAACACGAACATGACGATCACGCCGACCGCGCTGAGTCCGAAGAAGCTGTTGAACAATCCGTCTACGGCCGTGCCGTGCGTCGTGAAGCGCGGGTCGATCCCGCGCAGCGCCTGCACGGTCTCGGCGCCGAAGAAGTAGATCCCCAGCCCTACCGTCCACGACCGCCACGTGCGGTAGCCGCGTGGCGTGAAGCTCGCCAGCGGAAGGAGGATCGACAGCGTCGCCAGGTAGAGACCGACGGCGACGTCGAACCGGCCGGCCTCGAGCAGCTTCCCTTCCGGCGGGATGTGCGCGCCGAGCGGGACGGTCGCGGCGAGAACCACGGCGCCGAGCGCCATACCCGCGAAGCCGAGCCCGAGCACGACAGGGTCGGCGGCCGCCGCACCGAGCAGGCGCACCGTGCGCGCCGGCTCCGGCTGCGGCCGTGCGGCCACGATCGCGTCCATCTCGCGCGCCTCCTGAAGCGACCGTCCGCGCGCCATCCGGACCAGCGCGTACGTGACGAAGGCGACCGGGCCGAACATCAGCGTGGCCACGAGCAAGAGCGACTGCACGGGCAGCGGCACAACGCGGCGGCGAAGGTTGTCCTGGAAAATCCACAGCGCGGCGAGCTGGTCGAAGGCGAGGATGTGGATCCACGCGACGAGCGCGAGGTCGTGATCGCTCAGCAGCCGCGTCACGCCCGCGGCGCTGCCGAAGTCTCCCATGATGCCCGGCCCCATGCGCGCGAGCACGCTCGCGATGCCGACCACGTAGAGCACGGCGAGGAAGACCGGGAACACCGTCCACGCGGCGAGCCACCGCGCAAGGCGGGTCTGCGGGATCAGCAGCAGCGGCAGCCAGCCGAAGATCGCGAGCCCACCGATGGCGAACAGCGTGTCCACCATTGTCACGTCCTTTCCAGTCTCCAGCGCGCCGTCACGCGCGCGACCATCTGCTCGGCCGCGTCGCGGATCGCACCGTGCACCTCGTAGTCCACCGGCCCGGTAGTCGCCGGCACTTCGGGCGCGTCGCACGCGCACTCCCTCGACCGTGCCGCGCGCCTTCCGGTGGTACTCGATGGACAGCCCGGTCGGAATGCCGCGCACCCCGGCCGGCACGCAGTGGTCAGCGCCAGCACCGTCGTCAGCTCGCCCAGGTTGATCAGCGCGATCGCGTGGATCGATCGCAGGGGGTTGCGTACGCGCCGCCGGTCCCGCATCGAAACGCGCGCCCGACCCGGCTCGAGCTCGAGCACGGTCGGCAGGGATAGGAAATCCAACCGCCCTTCCGGTGACCTTCGGCAAGGTGTGTCGTGGCCGTCGGCAGGTCAATGGCGGCCGCGACGGGAGCGGATGATCAGGCTTCGTAGACCGGAACGGGCCGGATTGCGCGGTCAACCGGGACCACCCGCTGGCGCGCAAGCCGACGTGTTGGGACGCCGAAGGAACGGCGACCATCCTGCCCGTCGTGCGCCGTTGGGGCGAGCTGCTCCTCCAGCGGGTCGCGCCCGACTCCATCCGGAAGGTCGTTGCCGCGGGCTTCCGCGACGGCACCTACATCTTCCCCCGCCGGCCTACCGGGCCCCCAGGGGTATATTGTCATGGTAACCCCCAGTGCCTGGGCCGAATTTCTGAAGAAGAACAAGGAGTGACCGCCCTTGGCCCTCGATTGCCGTGACGCGGCATTGCACCCCCGGCTTGTCTCAACCGGCACGTGGTCACACGCGCTCGATGGCCGCCGTGCTCGCGGCCGCACTGGCGAGCGCGATGGCCTGCTGCTCTTCGCCCACCGCCGCCCTCCACCTGTCCCCGACGTTCCGGGTACGCACGCCGCTCCCCGCGCTGGCGACGGGGACCGCATCGCGTAGGCGGTGGCAGGCGGCCGCAGCCCCACCGGCTGGCTCACCTGTGCAGGTCGACACGATCCGCGGCACACGCCGACGCGTTCGCCTCGCACCCGCCACGTGGACCTCGCGCCGGCGGCGGATTGGCTTTCGCGGGAAGGATTTTCGGGCTCCGCTAAACCGGGCTCCCCCCGCGGGTGTCTCCCTGGACGGCCCCACTACGTTCCGGGAGAATTGATGACCATGGTCCGCGGCCCCCTCGTGTCCGCCCTCGCCGTCCTGCCGGGCTTGCTGCTCCCCCTCGGGCTCCCCGGGCAGGCCCCGGGAGCAGCCGCTCGGCCGCCGCTCCCGCGGCGCAGCTTGGAAGCCTTCGCCGATTCCTTCTTCGCGGACTATCTCCGGGACTCCCGGCGCCCCAGCCTGGCCCTGGTGGTGGTGGAGGGCGGACGCATCGTTCTCGAAAAGGGATACGGCTACGCGGACCAGGACGGGGACTCGCCGGTCGACCCCGACTCGACCCTCTTCAACATGGCCTCCCTTTCGAAGCTGATCACCACGACGGCCGTCCTCCGGCTCGTGGCCGCCGGACGCCTCGCGCTCGGCGCCGATGTGGGCGGCATCCTGGACGTCCCGGTCCCCGAACGGCCTGGCGCGCCGGTCACGGTCGAGCACCTCCTCACGCACACCAGCGGCCTGGAGGGCCCCCTCCTCGGCGCCGTCGTGGACGACCCCTCGGATCTCCTGCCGCTCGGTGACTACTTCCGCGCGCATCCCCCGCGCGCGGGCGCACCGCCCGGCGCGGAAGTGCGCTACTCCAGCTACGGGATGACGCTCGCAGGGCGGATCGTCGAGCGCGCCTCGGGCGAGCGGTTCGAGGACTACGTGGACCGCCGCGTGTTCGCCCCCCTCGGAATGACCACGGCCACGTTCCGCCAGCCGGTGCCGCCGTGGCTTGCCTCGCGGATCGCCACGGCGGGCTCGGGACCCACGCCCAACTACCTCCAGCTCTTTCCGGCCGGTTCGCTCGTTGCCGCCCCGCACGACATGGGACTCTTCATGCTGTCGCAGCTATGCGATGGCGGCCCGGTCCTCGACCGCGCCATGCTCGACACCATGCAGGCGACGCACTGGACCGCCATCCCCTCCGCACCGGGCGTGGCCCTCGGCTGGTTCGAGACGCGGCTCGCCGGCGTGCCCGCGCTCTTCCACACCGGGGCGCGTACCCATTTCTCGCTCATGGTTCTGGTCCCCGACGCCGGCGTGGGGATCTTCCTCGTCCACTCCATGCACCAGGGGGGGCCGTACCAGACACTGCGGGAAGACTTCGCGCGCGCCTTCATCGAGCGGTTCGTCGCGCCCGCCCGGGCGGGCCCCGGGGCCGACATTGCGGCGGGAGGCGGCCCCGCGCCGGCCGCGCCGGCGGCCGACCACCGCTTCGCCGGGGTCTACCGGCCCTCCCTCCTGCCGTCCACCACCCTGGCCCGGGCGGGGTGGATGGCGCTGGACACGCGGGTGCGCGCTGCGCCGGACGGCCGGCTGCGCGTCGCGCTGCCGTTCGCGGGTCGGGGCATCGACCTCGCTCCCGCCGGTCCCGGGCTGTACCGATCGGACGACGGCGTCGTCCTGGCTTTCCGGCGCCCGGGCGGGGACGGCCCGGACATGGTCCTGAGCGGCGCTACGCAGGACCCGGTGAGCTTCACGCGTCTCGCCTGGTACCAGCGCGGCACCCTCCACGCAGCCGCCGCGCTCCTGGCGCTTTTGCTGCCCCTCGCCTGGCTCGTCCGCTCCCTGGCCGCCCTGCGGCGACGGCGCGCGCATGCGGCCAGACCCGGCGCCGCCCGCGCCGCGGCCCGCGCGGCGACTGCCTACTCGTCGCTGACGGTGGCCGCCCCGCTTGCCCTGCTCGCCGCGGTCCTCATGGGCGGGGGCCCGGGCAGCCCCGGCGCGGTCGAGTTCGGGCTCCGCCTCTCGCTCACGCTTCTCCTCGCCGCATCCCTCACGGCGCCGGTCCTGGCGTGGCTGGTGTGGCGCTGCCTGAGGGCCGGGTCGGGGTCGCGCAGCCGGCGGATCCACCTCACCGCTCTGAGCGCGGTGGGGCTGCTGATGATCCCGTTCCTGGCCTACTACCACCTCCTCGGCTACTACTTCTGACCATGGCCCGCTACCTCGTTCGACACGCCGCGTGGGCCGCCGGCTTCCTCGCCGTGATCGCGGCCGTGGCGCTGGCCTCCGGCGCCGGCCGCACCGGCGTTGCCGAGAGCTGGCCGCACTGGGTCGCCAACGCGGCCGTGGCGGCGGCCTACCCCGCGGCCCTCCGCGCCAGCCACGGCCGGACGAGGTCGGCCATCGCGGGCGCGCTCGTGGCCGCCGGCGCGGTCCTCGTGCTGCTCGGGTGGGGGGCACCCATCCGCCCGTCCCCTGCCGGCTCGGGGATCCCGCTCCACCGGCTCCCCGCGGCCACTTCCGCGGCCGCCGCGGCGGGAGACTGGCTCAGGGCCAACCGCCTCGCCTTTCGGCTCCTCGGCGACCTGTCCCTCGCCGCGCTCGTGCCCGTCTTCGCTGGCATCGGGGCACTGGTCGGCCGACGGACGGCTGCGCTCCGTCTCCGGGAGCTGGCCGCCGTCCAGGAGTGGGCCATCGCGTTCCTGCTCGTCGCTGGCACCTACTTGGTGAGCGAGAACGCGTACGAGAAGCTCGTGCTCCGCGTGGCCGGAGAGGCGTACTACGCCGGCCTGCTCGCGCTGGTGGCGCCCGTCCTGATCCTGGCCGTGCTCGCGTGGACGGATTGGGTGGATCGCACTTGACGCCGGAGGAGCTGGACCGGTTCCACGCGGGCGACGAGCGGCTCTTCCAACGGCTGGTGGACGACCACTCCCCCCGCCTCATGCTGGTCGCCCGCGCGTTCGCCCGATCGGAGGACGAGGCCCGCGAGATCCTACAGGCCACCTGGGTCCGGGCCTACAGGAAGCGACGCGCCTTCCGCGGAGCCGGCGGCGTGTTCGGCTGGCTCTGCGCCGTGTGCCGTACGGTCGCCCTGAACCGGCTGCGGTCCGGGCGTCGGCGCACGAGGCTCGCCGACGCCGTGGCCCGATCCGCCGCGAACCCGGCGCCCGGGTCGGGCGGGGATCCCGCCGAGCACGAGGAGATCCGGCGTCGCTTGCTGCGGGCCCTGGCTGCGCTGGGCGAGCGGCAGCGGCAGGTGGTGACCCTGCGCCTGATCGAAGAGCGCTCCGTTGCTGAGACCGCGGCGGCCCTGGGCGTGGCGGAAGGCACCGTCAAGGCCACGCTCCACCAGGCGGTCCGCGCCCTGAGACCCATGCTCGAGGAGCTGAGAGGATGACCCCGTCCGACGACGAACTGCTGCGCGACGCGCTCCGCCCCGACGCCACGCTCGACGCCCCGCTCCGCGCCCGGATCCTGGACGCCCTCGGGGCCGAACGGGCCGCGGAGGTGCGCCGGGAGCGGCGGCTCCGCACCCTCGCCGCGGCCGCCGCAGCCCTCCTGGCCGCCGCGACCGCCGCCGCCGCGGTGCTCCCGGCCCTTGCCCGGACCGGCGCCGCCCCGGCGATCTGGGCGCTGGCCCTCGCGTGTCCTCTCTTCGGCGTGGCCGCCGTCCGGGCCACGACCACGACCCACGGCATCCCGTCCCCTCCCGACGTTCGCCGCTCGCGGAAGTGGACCCGCGCCCGGGGATAGTCGATCTGCATCTGGATCCGCGACGACCCCGACCACCGTCACCATCTGCACGAGACAGCCTTCCAGCGCGACGTCTCCACCGCCGGCCGCCGCGCCGGGATCGCGAAGCGCGTGACCTGCCACACACTGCGCCACTCCTTCGCCACCCACCTCCTCGAGGACCGCTACGACATCCGCACCATCCAGGAGCTCCTCGGCCACAAGGACGTCAAGACGACAATGATCTACACCCACGTACTCAACCGCAGGCGGGGTTCGCGATCCAGTCCTGCCAGGTCGTGCTTCCCGTGGGGCTGCTGGTGACCATGCGCGGCGCTGGGCATCCCACTACGGTGATCTCGAGCGACCCGCTCGTCGTGGGATCTACAGTGCTCGTGGCCGTGATCGTTACGATTCCCGGCGCGACCCCCGTGACGAGACCTCCACCACTCACCGTCGCAAGCGCGGCGTCGCCGCTCGTCCACGTGGCGCTCATCGACGCGGACCGCGGTACGATGTCGATCGCGAGCTGCAGCGTCTCTCCAACCGGCGCGGTAGTCTTGGGGCCCACCACGCTGAACTGTGTTATCTCCGGGACCTGCTCCGCCGGGGCTGTGCTCTCACCGCTACAGCAAACGAGCACGAGGAGCGCGCTCGTGATGGCACCGATGAGGTGCCGACGTGGATGTGTCCTGTGCATCTGCATGCGCTGCCTCCGCGTGGTGTGATCGATGGGTCGCACTGCACCCAGTCGAGCGCACAAACGGTGAACTACCCGACACGAGGCTTGCGGAGGTGAGGGATAGGAGATCCAAACGCCGTTTCGGCTACGTTCGGTCGGACAGGCGGAGTGGTTTCGGAGGGCCAAGTGTGGTGGTGATGGGCGGGCGGGTTCGGTCGAGGTCGGGCTCCGAAGTCGTCGTGGGGCAGCGCATCGGCGGGTGCGACGGGCTCGGTGTCAAGCGCGAGTGCGGCTTGGGGTGGAGCGCGTGCGGGGAGAGCGGCGGTGTGGTGTGGGGCAGGTCGAGATGTCGGAGGATGGCGCCCACGGGCGCGGCGTCGGTGAGGAAAGCGAGGATACACGTCGCGGCGAATTCGCCCGTTCATCGGCCAGATCCAGAACGGCGCCTTCGTCGCCGTCGATACCGTCTGCCCCTGACGCGCGATCGCGGCAGACGTCCGCCGCGAGCGGACAGCACACGCGAAGCCGCGTTCGACGGCGATCCGACGGGTCTCATGGAAAGTCCGCGCGGTTCCGCACGTCCATCACCCAGACGTCGCTCTGGCGATCCTGGATCGTGAAGTACATGCGGTCCGGACCGAGCGCCCATTCAGGCCGGAACGACGGCCGACGCCGATCGTCGAATCGGGTGAGCAGGGTCGGGCGACCCCCGGTGGCGGGGATCGACCAGAACTCGGCGTTGCCCTTCTGATCGTAGCTCTTGAAGTAGATCGTCCGCCCATCGGTGCTCCAGTGCGGCATCTCGACCGGCACTCCGCTCGCAACGGAATCGAGCACCACCCGCGGCGCGCCCGAGTCCGCGTCGACGACCATCAGTGACCCTCCGAGAACGAAGCTCGAATACGCGATCCACCGGCCGTCCGGCGACCAGGTTGCCCATGCGCCAGAGGCGGCACGCTCGACCGGTTTTCCCCACCTGCCGTTCGCGGCCCGATGAACCACCCAGATCCCGCTTGGACGACCGAACAACGTGAATGTCAGCGCCCGCCCATCCGGCGACCATACGGGGTTTACCTCTCGCACGTCTGATGTGGAAGTGACTGCCTGCGCGGGTCCCCCGTCGAGCGGCATGACGTACAGGTCCCGGGAGCCCGAGCGCCATGAATGGAACGCGAGCTCGCGGCCGTCGGGGGATGGGTCGGGCGAGAACTCATCGCTCGGATCCGTCGTGAGCTGTTCCGGTTCGCCCTCGGGCAGGCGCTGCCGGTACAGCTCCGAGACGCCGCTCACATCCGAGTCGTAATAGATCCAGCGGCCGTCTATCGAGACGGATTCGATCACCTGCGTACCACTGGTAACCGCCGTCGCTGCATCCTGCGTGGCCCCGTGGGGCGGGAAGGGGAGCGACCACAGGTTTGACGTGGCTACGTAGCGATCGTAGGCGAATCGCGAGCCGTCTCCGGCAATGGAAATGGTATGCGCGTCGAGACCCGTGGTGAGTCGCAGCGGATCACCGCTCGCACGGCCCGCGCGATCGATGCGCATCGCGTAGACATCGCGCGCCCCCAGCCGGCTCGAGACGAAGAAGAGCCATTGCCCGTCATCCGACCACACGGGACTCTGATTGACCGAGGTGCTGTCGGAGACGATGCTCGTGGCGCCATCTGACACGCGCGCAACGACGATGCGGCTGGGGGACAGGTTGCCGAAGAAATTCCCGACGCGCGAGTAGTACGAGTTTTCCGAGGCGCAGGCGAGGCGAGTGCCGTCGGGCGACCACTGGCAGAGGGAGGCCTCCGGGATGCGCGTGAGGGATCGGACACGGCCGGCGGAATCCCGGATGTAGATCGAGTCCCCTACGGCGTAGGCAATCGCCCGCCCGTCCGGGGCCCAGACCGCGGACATCACGGGTCCGGAGGGGGGTTCCGCCATCTCCGCTCGCGCGGGCCCGCCCGAGGAGGGTGCACTGAACACACCGCCGTTCGAAAGAAACAGGACGCGGGATCCATCCGGCGACCACTGCGGGTTGGTCTCCACGTCCAGCGAGTCATCCGAGAGGGGCGCAGGCCTGCCACCGGTGACCTGCCGCACGTAGATGCGCATGCCGGCTGCAGTATTCGAAACGTAGGCGACGTACCGCCCATCGGGCGACAGCGCGGGCTGGACTTCGAGGCCGGGATCCCACGTGGCTTTCCAGGCTCGCCCGAAGCCAGCGATCGGCAGACGGGGTGTTCCGGTCCACAGGCCGGCGACGAACCCGGTGGCGGCGAGAGCGATGGCGCCCCCGCCGGCCAGCAGGAGCCGGCGGGCTCGCCGTGCGCGGGGGCCCCGCGGCCGAACCCGGCCGTCGTCCTCGGTCAGGGCGCGGCCGAATTCGGCAGCCGTCGTGAAGCGGTCGGCCGGGAGTCTCTCCAGCGCGGTCAGCACCGCGTCCTCGACGTGCTCCGGCACCCGGTTCCGCTGCGGGTGCAGCGGCGCAGGCCGCTCAGTGAGCGCGCGGGCGAGGACCGCCTGCGCCGGTCCCCCGGCGTACGGTGTCTGCCCCGTCAGCATCTCGTATGTAACCGCGCCCAGCGCGTAGATGTCCGCCCGCCCGTCCACGTTCGCGTCGCCCGTGGCCTGCTCGGGCGCCATGTAGGCGGGCGTGCCCAGGCTCAGTCCCGTCTGCGTGAGGCGGCTGCCGCCCGCCTGCTCGACAGCCAGCGCGATGCCGAAATCGGCAACGAGTGCGTGGCCGTTCTGCAGCAGGATGTTCTCTGGCTTGACGTCCCGGTGCACGACGCCCCTCGCGTGCGCGTACTGCAGCGCGTCGGCCGTCTCGCTGGCGATCCGCACGGCGTCCGCGACGGGCAGCTGCCGTTCGCGCTCCAGCCGCGCGCGCAGCGTCTCACCGTCGACGAAGGGCATGACGTAATAGAGCAGACCTTCGGCGCGTCCGGAGTCGAAGAGCGGCAGGATGTGCGGGTGCTGCAGCGATGCCGTGAGCTCGATCTCCTTCAGGAACCGCTCGGGACCCAGCATGGCCGAGAGCTCCGGATGCAGCACCTTGATGGCGACGCGGCGGCGATGGCGCAGGTCCTCGGCGAGGTACACGGTGGCCATGCCGCCGGCGCCGAGCTCGCGCTCTATGCGGTAGCGGTCGCCGAGGGCAGCGGCGAGTGAAGCTCCCTGGTCGGCGGCGCCCCCTGCAAGGGGATGCTCTGGAATCACGAGGTGGTCCGGGGCACGGGCATGTGCGGAGCGGGAAGCGCCCCGAATATGCGCCCGATCCGGTCGGATGAACAGCACCTCGCAGACTCCGCCGCGCGGCGGAAGACCGTCCTGCCTGAAGGGATCGCGGCGATCCATGCGCGGATCGGGAGGGCCTGCATCGGTCGGGGGGGCCAGGCAGATGCACGCAGCGTGCCCCGCAGTGCCGCCCGGCGGAGCGGCGCCAGCGCGGATCCCCGTCGGCGGGGCGCGTGCGCGGGTCGAACCCAACGGCCACGAGGGTGTACCGGCTCGATGACCTCCGAATCGTTTGCTCCGCTGCAGTCACTGCTCGCGGGCCAGTACACGATCGAGCGTGAGATCGGGCGCGGCGGCATGGGTGTCGTCTACCTGGCGCGCGACGACCGCCTGGACCGTCCCGTGGCCATCAAGGTCCTGCCACCCGCGCTGGCGGCGAACCCCGAGCTGCGCGAGCGGTTCCTGCGTGAGGCGCGAACCTCCGCCCAGCTCGCGCACCCGAACATCGTGCCGGTCTACCGGGCCGACGAGGTCGGCGGCGTGGCGTTCTTCGCCATGGGTTACGTCGACGGCGAGAATCTGGCCGACCGACTGCGGGTGCGCGGCCCGCTCCCTGTTCCGGAGGCGGTGCAGCTGTTGCGCGAGGCGGCGTGGGCACTCGCCTATGCCCACGCCCGTGGCGTGGTGCACCGCGACGTGAAGCCGGCGAACATCCTGATCGAGCGCGGCTCCAACCGCGCCGTCGTGACCGACTTCGGCATCGCACAGAACCAGCAGGCGTCGCCGCTCACGCAGGGGGGTGTGGTGCTCGGTTCGGCGCACTACATGAGCCCCGAACAGGCGGCCGGCGACCGGCTCGACGGCCGCAGCGATCTCTACTCCCTCGGCGTCGTCGGTTTCCAGATCCTCAGCGGGCGCCTTCCGTTCGAGGGAGCGAAGGCTGCGGCGGTGATGGCGCAGCAGGTGACGCGCCCCGCCCCCTCGCTGGCGACGCTTGCGCCCGACCTGCCGAGTGGGCTCGTGGCGGTCATCGACCGGAGCTTGAGCAAGCAGCCGTCGGACCGCTATCCCACGGGCGAGGCGTTCGCGGAGGCACTGGAGACGGCGCTGCGCTCGGCGGCTCTGCCGGCGGTCGCAGGTTCACTGGCGGAGGTCGTGAGCACCGACCAGGCGCGCGCCATCTGGTCGCGCGCCGCGCAGCTGCAGGCGGAGGCCACCAGCCGGCTGCAGGCCCGCTACCGCGAGCCTCCGCCCGGTGCGGCCCCCACGAGCGCCCCGTCGACCGACGGATACCGGCTGCAGGACGTGGAGCGGGCCGCCGAGGAGGCGGGGATCGGGGCGGAGTTCGTCGCTATGGCCATCGCGGAGCGGCCCACTGCATCGGCGCAGCCATCGGCCCACCTGACGGAGCGGGAGGAGCGCGTGCTAACCCGGATGCTGGGCACGCGCGATCGCAGTATTTCCTGCTCGCGGGTGATCGGCGCGACGCCGAGCGCGGTGCTCGAGTCGATCGGGCGAGTGTTCACGGCGCCTCCGTACGGCCTGAAGCTGCGCGACACCGTGGGTGGACATCCGCTCGATGGCGGAGTCCTCGTGTTCAACGTGCACCAGCTGCGCTCGGTCATCGTCGCGTTCGACGGGATATCGAGCATGTTCAACCACCGGCTGACGCAACTCGAGCTGGAGCAGCTGCACGTGGCGTTGAAGCCGTTGGGATCACCGGTCGCTGGATGTGAGGTCACCGTGTCGGGTGATCTCCGACGTGGGCTGCGCAAGGCATGGACGGTGGACAAGTGGATCAGTGGCTTCGTGGGTTCCGCCGGTGCCGCGGCCGGTGCGGGGATCGGGCTGACGGTCGCGCTCGGCCCGCTCGCGGCGGCGGTGGCCGTCGGCGGCGCCGCGATCGCGGGAGGGATGTCGCTGGCCGGGTGCCGCTGGGGCTACGGCTACGCGCTCCGGAAGGGCCGCACCGAGCTGGAGCAGATGCTCGCGGCGCTGGAGGGGGACCTCCACGCGGCGTCGGTATTCGGCACGGCAGCGTCTGCCGATGGTCGAACACTCCAGCGCCCTAATCCACGTGCTTCGTGAGCAGCCGGTCGAGGCTGTTGGCGAAGGCCTGTCGCTCCTGTCGGCCGTACGGCTTCGGGCCGCCCGTTTCGACGCCGCTGCTTCGGAGCGAATCCATGAAGTCGCGGACGGAGAGGCGCTCCCGCACGTTCGCGTCGCTGTACTGCTCGCCCCGTGGATCCAGGACCATCACGCCGCGCTCCACCAGCGCCGCCGCCAGCGGGATGTCTGCCGTGATGGCGAGGTCGCCCTCGGTCGCGTGATCGACGATGTACTGGTCGGCCACGTCGGGCCCGCCGGACACCACCACCGCCACCACCCGGGGATTGCTCCTCGGCGTGGCGAGCCGCTGGTTCGCCACGAGAACCGTGTCGAGCCCGAGTCGGGCCGATGCCCGGAACACGATCTCCTTCACCGCGCCGGGGGCCGCGTCCGCGTCGATCCAGATCTTCATGAGGGGAACATAGGGCCGGCCGCGGACTCGGCCCAGTCGCGAGCTTTACGCCGCCCGCCCTCGATCCCCACGATCCCCGGCGCGATTCATGGTGGCCGTCCCTTTGCATTCCCCCGCACACGATCAGGCTTTCCCCTGCAGAATTTCGGGTCGTCCCGCGGCATGATGGGCGTGGACTCCCCCCGGTCCGATCCCCGGGAGGGGCCATGCTCCAGCTGCCGTTCGGCACCGACGACTTCTTCGCCGTGTTCGCGGCCTACAACCGTGCCGTCTGGCCCGCGCCGGTCCTGATGCCGATCGTCGCCGCGATCGCGGCACTGCTGCTCCGGCGCAGCGGCCGTCCGGGCGCGGGGGCCCGGCTGCCGGTCGCGATTCTCGGCGCCCTGTGGATGTGGTCGGGCATCGCGTACCACGTGCTCCACTTCGCTGCGATCAACCCCGCCGCTCGGGTCTTCGGCGCGCTCTTCGTTCTCGAGGGCGGGCTACTCGTCCTGCGAGCGCGCCCCCTCGGCGTGGCGGCGCAGATGGACTCCGCCCCTGACGGTCAATGGCCGGCCGGACGCGCGCCCACGGCCCGGGCACTTGCGGGCGTGCTCGTGCTCAGCTATGCGCTCGTGGTCTATCCCCTTGTGCTGCCGTTGAGCGGTCACGCCTATCCGGCGCTGCCGACTTTCGGCGCACCCTGTCCCGTCGTCATCTTCACCTTCGGGATGTTCCTGTTGGGAGGTGGGCGGGTGCCGGCGCACCTCCTGCTCATTCCGGTCGCCTGGGCGGTCGTCGGCACCTCGGCTTCGTTCGCTCTCGGGGTGATCCCCGACCTGGGCCTTGCAGTCTCCGCGCTCGTGGCTCTGCCGGTGCTGCTGCACCGACGCATCCCGTCGACATTCGCCCGCGCGGGCTGATGCAGCTGGGGGGTGGTTGGCACGTGCCGCGGGCCCCGAGAGGAACCCGTTGACTCCGAGACAGGACGTCGCCTGATGAAGCTCGACATCTACGTCAACTACCACGGCCGCTGCCGCGAGGCGTTCCGGTTCTACGAAGCGCATCTGGGCGGCCGCATCACCATGATGATGACCCACGGGGAGTCGCCCGGACCGTCGCAGGTCCCGGACGACTGGAAGGACACCGTCCTCCACGGTCAGATGGAGATCGGCGGCACCGTCCTGATGGGCGCCGACGTCCCGCGCGCCGAGCCGATGCGGAGCGCCTATCTCACGCTCACCACCGACTCGCCGGAGGAAGCGGACCGTCTGTACGCGCTCCTTGCTGAGGGCGGCGAGGTGTTCATGAAGATGGACCATACCTTCTTCGCGCCCCGCTTCGCGATGCTCCGCGACCGCTTCGGCACGTCCTGGATGCTGCTCGCCCGATCCCGGGAGGACGGCGCGGAACCTGGCGTCAGCGAGCCCGTCCGCGGGCCCTGATGTACAGGCATACGCAGACGGGCACGTTGATGGTGGCGGTGCTCGGCGCGGGACTCGCCGTGTTGGTGGCGGTGTTCTCGTTCGCGCCGTTCGAGGCGGACGAGAAGGCCGCTCGCTGGATCATTCTGCCGGCGGCGCTGGTCATGGGGGTGGCGGGCGTCGTCTTCCGCTCGCTCACCATCACGGTGGGCAGCGGCGAGCTGGCGTAGAGCGGCTGGCCGGCGGCCGTCCCGAGCTGAAGCAACCGGGGCGGTCCACGGGGGGGCGTTGTGCGAGGCGGGTCGTTCCGCCTATCCTTGGCGCCCGCGCGGCCGGGACGGGCCGGCCGGGCGGCGTGACCGCTCCGCCTCCCTCACCGCAGTGTGCAGCACCATGAACATCCTCATCGTCGAATCAGCCGCCAAGGCGCGGACGCTCCAGGGTTACCTAGGCGCGGGCTGGAAGGTGCTCGCGACGGGCGGGCACGTGCAGACGCTGCCCGAGGACCGCCGCATGCACGGCAAGCACGCCGGCAAGGCGTACTGGATCAACCGGCCGGGGGAGCTCCCTTCGCCGCCGTGGGTCTGGACGGAGCGCGGGGAGGCGGCCGTGAAGAAGATCGCCGACGAGGCGCGGTCCGCGGACGACGGCGCCACGTTCTGGATCGCGACCGACCCCGACCGCGAGGGCGAGTTCATCGCGTGGTGCCTGGACCGCCTGCTGGGGGACGACGCGACGACGCACCGCGTCACGTTCCAGGAGGTCACGAAGGAGGCGGTGGGCGCCGCCATCGAGCGGCCGCGCGCCGTCGACGAGCGGCTGGTGGAGAGCGCCCTCGTGCGGAAGTTCCTGGACCGCCTGGTCGGGTACCGCACGTCCAAGTTCGCCAGCTCGCTGGTCGAGGGCGGCAGGGCGTCGATGGGACGCGTGCAGACGCCCACGCTCGGCTTCGTCGTGGAGCGGGAGCTGGAGCGCGAGGCGCACGTCCCGATCCCCTACTTCGAGGTCCGGGCGCGCACCCGAGCGGCGGAGCTGTCCGTCCGGTTCCACGAGCGCGACGACGCCGACGCGTGGCGCGACGACGCGGACAAGGTCCACCCCACCCGCACCTTCGACGGCGACCGCGCTCGCCTCGCGCTCGCGGCGCTCGAGGCGGCCGGCACCGTTCGCGTCACCGGCTCGAGGACGTCGACGCGGCAGCGGCGGCCGGACGCGCCATTCACAACGGACGCGCTGCTCCAGGCCGCCGGCTCGCGCTTCGGCTGGTCTCCGCGCAAGACGTCCGCCCTCGCGTCCACGCTCTACGAGGCCGGCCACATCACCTACATCCGCACGGACTCGACGCGGCTCGCCCGATCCGCGGTGGACGCCGCGCGCGCGGTCGTCGCGTCGTCGTTCGGCGAGGATCACCTCGGCGACAGCGTGGCCGGCGGCGTCGTCACCGGCCCCGTCCAGGACGCGCACGAGGCCGTGCGCCCGACGCGGCTGGACGTTCCGGAGGCTCCCGAAGTGGACGACGACGCGCGTCGCCTGTACCGGCTGGTCCGTGCGCACACGCTGGCCAGCCAGATGGCGCCGTCGCAGCGCACGATCGTCAGCATCGAGGCCGCGTGCGACGGGCTCGAGCGCCCGCTCACCGGCAGCGTTTCCTGGCGCACGTTCGCCGGCTGGGAGGCCGCCTACGACGAGTTTCTCGGCGACGTCGCCACCGCACCGCCTGCCGCGCCACTCGAGGAGGGCGCCGTATGGCCCCTCGAGCCCGGCACCGACGAGGAGCCGAACCCGCGCCTGATCGAGGACGAGACGCGCCCGCCCGCCCGCTACCGCCCGCACACGCTGATCCGCGCAATGAAGGACGCCGGCATCGGCCGCCCGTCCACGTACAGCTCCACGGTGGACAAGCTCGAGGACCGCGGCTACCTCGTCGTGGAGGACGGCGCGCTGGCGCCCACCCCGCGCGGCCGCGCCGTCTGGCTCGACGTCGCCCCGATGTACGCCGGCGACGAGGACGGCGACGGCGTCGTCGAGGAGCTGTTCAGCCCCGAGTTCACCGCGCTGATGGAGACCGAGCTGGACCGCATCGCCGAGGGCGAGGCCTCCGCGCCGGACACGTGGGAGACGTACCGTGACGAGGTCCGCGCGCTGCACGAGGACGCGCAGGAGCGGAAGAAGGCCGGCGCCGTCGTTCCGCGTCAGACGGAGATGCTCGCCCGGCTGCTCGAGAACGCGCCGGAGGACGTCCGGGCCGCGCACGCGTCGATCGAGGGGCTGACGTACGAGAAGGCGCGGGCGCTGATCTCGGAGCTGCGGGAGGCCGGGGTCCAGCCGGCGCCGACGGTGGCGCAGAAGGAGTACGCCACGACGCTGATCGAGGAGCTGGAGCTGCCGGACGACGAGCTGTTCGAGCTCATCGGCGTGCGCGACGTCGCGTCGCTGCGCACGGCCGAACAGGCGAGCGGCGCCATCGAGGCGCTGCGAGAGCTGCACGACGAGCGCCGTCCGCCCAGCGCGAAGCAGCGGCGGTTCGTCGAGGACCTGGTCAAGCAGGCGGGGCTGACGGATGCGCAGGCCGCGGCGCTGGTGGGGCTCGCGTCCCTGGACGAGCTGACCGGCGGGAGCGAGGGAACGGCGTCGCGGCTCATCGATGAGTTGCAGGGGCGGGTGAAGGCGGGCGGAGAGGCGGGATGACAGGCTGCGATAACGTCTCGCCGAAGACGAGGCCCGCGCGCTCGACCTCGCCGTGAGCGCGCCGCGCGGACACGGACCGTGGGTCTGGGCCGTGCTCTATTTCCCGTACGGTCTGACGTTCGGCTTCCCGGCCATTGCGCTGGGCTACCTCGGCAGCCGCGCGGGTGTCCCCGTCTCGGCCATTGCCGGCGTGGTCGGCATGGCGTACCTGGCCGCCGGCTGGAAGTTCGTGTGGGCGCCGCTCGGTGACTACACGCTCTCGCGGAAGCGCTGGTACCTGCTCGCGCTTTCGCTGATCGCGACGTGCCTCGTCGCGCTCACCGTGGTGCCGTTCTCGACCCGCACGGTGCCGATCGTGGGGGGACTCGTCCTCATCTGCAGCGTCGCGGGCACCTTCCTGGCCTTCGCGACGGAGGGCCTGATGGTGCACAATACGCCCGCCGCCGCGCGCGGACGTGCAGCCGGCTGGTTCCAGTCGGGCAACCAGTTCGGCCAGACGGCCGGCGGCGGACTGGGGCTGTGGCTGATGACCCACGCAGCCTCACCGGCACTGGCCGGCGTCGCCCTCGCCCTGATCATCGGCGCGTGCGCGCTCGCGCTGCGGCGGGTCGAGGAGCCCCCGCGCGCCGTACCCGACGCCACCGTGAGAGAGCGCGCGCTCGACGCCTGGCGCAACCTCGCCGCGCTGCTGCGTTCGAAGATCGGCCGCATCAGCCTGATCCTCGCGATCCTGCCGATCGGCACCGGCGCTGCTCAGTCGCTGTTCGGCTCCATCGCCCCCGAGTGGCGTGCGGGGCCGGATACGGTCTCCGCCGTGCTGGGCATCGGCGGCGGCGTCGCCATCGTGCTCGGCTGCTTCGCCGGCGGAGCGCTCGCCGATCGCATCCGCAAACCCGCGGCGTACATGGTCGCGTGCGGACTCGGCCTCGTCGCCTGCATCGTCATCGCCGCCTCTCCACGCACGCCCGTCGGCTACGCCGCCACGACGCTGTTGTACGCCTTCACCCTGGGCATGGTGGCCGCGTCCTTCACGGGGCTCGTGCTCGCCATCGTCGGCGAGACCGCGGCGGCGACGAAGATCAACCTGTTCTTCGCCCTCAACACGCTCTTCAGCCTCGGCATGCTGCGAGTCGACGGCTGGGCGCACGACGCGTGGGGCAGCAGCGGCATGCTGTGGACCGAGGCGCTCGTCGGCGCGGCCGCGCTGGTTGCCTTTGCCTCGCTTTCCGGACGGGTACCCGGCGGCGCGCTCGCCGGCAGCGGCGGCGCCGAAGCGTACGGACGGGCGTAGAGCCGGCGATTCAGCGCGCGGGGGGCAGGGGAACGACCGGGAAGGCATCCACGCACAGGCACACGCACACGCACAGGGGTGCGCATCGGTTCGTTCTGATGGCAGCCCTGTCAGGGATCGAACGACGCGTACGTGCCACGCCTCTCCTTGGGCTCGTAGATCGTCTCCCCGCCCAGAACCGTTTAGTCCACCAAAGCGTCCGCGATCTGCTGCTCCCGGATCATCGGACGGTACCGTACGGCTCGTATGGCGGCACGACCCCTGCGACTTCATCCTGCCGTGGGCCGTTCACCGGAGCAGGACGATGGGAAGAGTCGACGGCAAAGTGGCGATCGTGACCGGCGGTGGTCGCGGGATCGGACGGGAGTGCGCCCGCCTGCTCAGCGCAGAGGGGGCACGCGTGTACATCACCGACCGGGATGAGGGGCCGGGGCAGGATGCGGCCGCGGGGATCCGGTCCGAGGGCGGGACGGCAACCTTTCTCCCGCAGGACGTATCGCGCGAGGAGGACTGGAGGCGCGTGGTGGCGGAGGTGACCCGGCGAGAGTCGCGAATCGACGTGCTGGTCAACAATGCAGGGCTCTACGTCATCGAATCGCTGGAGGACAGCACGCTCGAATGCCTGCGGCGCATCTTCGAGACGAACGTCCACGGCGTTTTCCTGGGGATCAGGCACGTCGCGCCCGTGATGGCGGAGCAGGGCGGTGGCTCGATCGTGAACATGTCGTCCATGGACGCGTTCGCGGGGGCGTCCGGCTTCACGATCTACGGGGGATCGAAAGGCGCGATCACCACCATGACGCGGGACGCCGCCATCGAGCTCGCCGACCGCCGGGTGCGCGTGAACTCCGTGCATCCCGGCTACATCCGCACGCGCATGGCGGCGTACGGAGCGGAGAAGGAGGGCGTCACCGTGGACCAGCTCGGCGAAGAGTTCCCCCTGGGCACCATCGGCGAGCCCATCGACGTCGCGTGGGGCGTCCTGTACCTGGCCAGCGACGAGTCGCGCTGGGTCACCGGCATCCAGCTCCCCATAGACGGCGGGATCCTGGCTTCGTAGGCCCCGTGGGAAGAACGCTACTCCATGACGGGAATCGGCTCGTCGCCACGCTGGTACCGCACCTCGACCGGCGCCCCCCTCCAGTACGCGTATCTGCCTTCGGGTGTCAGCCACGCCACCTCGGCCGACGACGGGATCATCACGCCGTTGACCGGGACGTAGTCCCCGTAGACCCCCTCGAACGGCGTCAGCACGGGTGTGCCGTCCACGTCCCGGTACCGCATCGAGGTCATCCGCAGGGCTCTGCCGTCGGCGGCGAAGCGGAACTCGGCGGACACGGTCGTCGAGCCGTCCGTGAGCGTGACCCGGGCCGTGGAGTCGTCGATCGCTTCCCACTGCACGCCGGGCCGCGGCAGCAGCGCGGTCGGGAACCACGCGGCCTCGCCCAGCCATCGTCCGAGCGCGCTCTGCGCGAGTTCGGGCGTTCCCGCCTGATCCACGACGGGGATCACACCCGCGAGTCGCCCCAGCATCGATGCTGCGCCCGCGCGGTAGCAGTCCCGCACCCGCACGTTCATGAACGGGAGCATCCGGATCCTCGCGTCCCACACGAAGCCCGGCGGGTTCACGCTGAAGTCCTGCGTGGCGGTGAACGGGACCCAGGCCGCGTCCGGACGCATCCGAAACTCTCCCATCCAGCGGACGTGCGCCGTCCGGACCGGGCGCCGGTCCGCTGCCAGGGCGTAGGCGAAATAGCGCGCGACCGGTGGCGGCAGCGTCGACTCGGTCCCGTCTCCCGCTGCGGGCGCCCGTCCGCTGTCGGGTTGCTGTAGACGGGCGACCGCGCGAGCGCTGTCACCACGCCATACGGCGGCGCCGAGCGCCACGGCCGCGGCCGCAAGGACCAGCAGGGACGCCGCGCCCACCCCGGTGATCCACACCCATTGCGGCATTCCACATCTCCTCATGCTCGGTGTGCCCCTCAGCCGAGCTGCCCGACCATCCCTCGCACCGCGGCCAGGTACTCGTCGATGTCGAAGTGTTCCGGGTCGATCATGGCCTGCACGGCGCACCCATGGATCCAGCTCACGGCCACCGCCGCCAGGCCCTGGGTGGTGACTCCGGTGAAGGCCACCCCTTCGCCGTCGACGAGGTCGTCCATGATCTCCCGGAACGCGGCGCGGTAGCGCGCCAGCTCCGCGCTGATCCGGGTCCGGATGCCCCGGTGCTGGGCGCCGAGAGCCCAGTACTCCAGGAGCAGGCGCGTCCGGTCCGGATCGTGGGAAAGCCGCGCCATCTCCTGCTGCAGGACGGCGTGCAGCCGGTCCAGCGCCCGGGGGAAGTGGGCGATGTCCTCCGAGACCCGCAGGACCGCCATGCTCTCGATCAGCCAGTCGAGCAGCCCCCGGACGAGCCGGTCCTTGCGACCGAAGTAGAACAGGACCAGCCCGTGGCTCACGCCTGCTTCCGCGGCCAGCGCGCGGATCGTCAGGCGACCGATGCCGTCCCGCGCCGCAACCCGGTACGCCGCCCGCAACAGCTGTTCGCGACGCGCTTCCTCCGGCAGGCGTTTCGCCATCCGACAACTCCTTGAGTGTCGCGCGTCGCGCGTCCGCGCCTCCGTGGCCGCAACGCCGGTGATTCCAGCGCTATTGACCATCTGTCCAAAATACGGTATCCTCAAGGTACCCCCCGAGTCAACTCACGCCGCTCCTCCCCCGCGCCGAGGGGGCCGGTTCCATCTCTCGCAGGGCCCGGAGGTGGTCGATGAAGACCTCCACGACGAGCCGCCGGCCCCCCCGGCGCGCTGCCGCTCATGCGCTCGTCCTTCCACGTCGCACCGGCGTAGTCGGCATCGGCGCGTCGGCCGGCGGGCTGAGGGCGCTCCAGGATCTGGTGCAGGCGATTCCGGTCGACAGTGGCATGGCGTACGTGGTGATCATGCACCTGGACCCGGAGCGGCAGAGCCGGATCGCGGAGCTGCTGCAGGACCGGGCCGCCATCCCTGTGACGCAGGTGACGGGAGCAACGCAGGTGCAGGCCGACCACATCTACGTGATTCCGCCGGAGCGTGACCTGGCGATGGGGGACGGGACGATCGAGGTCCGTGAGCGCGGCGACCGGGCCGAGCGGGCGCCCGTGGATCTGTTCTTCCGTACGCTGGCGGAGACGTACGGCACGCAGGCGATGGGGGTGGTGCTGTCGGGGACGGGGGTGGACGGTACCGGAGGCATCCGGTCCATCCGGGAGTGGGGCGGGATCACGGTCGCGCAGGCGCCCGGAGAGGCGGAGTACGCGGGAATGCCGTCGAGCGCCATTGCCACCGGGTTGGTGGACCTGGTGCTGCCGGCATCGCGCATTCCGCTCGAGCTCCTCCGACTCGACCGGAGTCCGGCGCCGGTCGTGGAGGCCGAGGTGAGCGCGGACGTGGAGGCAGGGATCGCGCCGGTGTTTGCGGCGCTGCGCAGCGGCACGGGCCACGACTTCAGCATGTACAAACGGTCGACGGTGCTGAGACGGCTGGACCGACGTCTGCTGTTCAACGGCCTGGAGAGCCTGGACGAGTACGTGACGCTGCTCAGGTCGAGCGAGGCGGAGCGCCAGGCGCTGCTGCGGGACCTGCTGATCTCGGTGAGCTCGTTCTTCCGTGACCCCGAGGCGTTCGAGGCGCTGGCGGAAGCGATCGCCGGGCTGTTCGAGGGGAAGGGCCCGGCGGACACGCTGCGCGTCTGGGTGGTGGGGTGTGCATCCGGGGAGGAGGTCTACTCCCTGGCCATGTTGCTGGCGGAGAAGGCGGCGGAGCTACTGGACCCTCCGAAGGTACAGATCTTCGCGACGGACATCGACGAACGGGGTTACGCCTGGGGTCGCGAGGGCCTGTACTCGCCGGCGGCCGTCGCGGCCGTCGACGCGAGGCGGCTGCAGCGCTACTTCGTTCGCGAGCCCGGGGGCTACCGGATCAGCAAGGCCCTGCGGGAGCGCGTTCTGTTTGCGGTCCACAACGTGTTGCGCGATCCGCCGTTCGCGCGCCTCGACCTGATCAGCTGCCGCAACCTCTTCATCTACCTGCAGCCCGAGGCGCAGCAGCAGGCGCTGGAGACCCTGCACTTCGCGCTGAATCCCGATGGGATCCTCTTTCTGGGCTCGTCGGAATCCGTTGGAGACAATGGGTTGTTCGCGGCGGTCGGACCGGAACAGAACCGTATCTTCCGTCGCAATCCGACGACGCGCCGCGTGCTGCCCCGGCTGTCAGCGGTCGACCCTCTGCCACGCGTCGGGCCGCCGCGCATCGACAGCGGGGCCGGCGTCGCGGGCGCCGACGGGGACCGCCGGGACCGGTTCTCGTATGGCGGGCTGCACGTACAGATGCTGGAGGAGTACGCCGAGCCCAGCCTGGTCGTGGACGAGCGGCTGGAAGTGGCGCATCTTTCGGCGGGCGCGGGGCGGTTCCTGCGCCTCGGGGAAGGGGAGCCGAGCCGCCGGGTGCTCGATCTGGCGAGCGGTGAGCTGCGCGTGGCGCTGCGGACGGCGCTGCACCAGGCCTTCTCGAAGGGAGAGCCGACGATCCGGCGAGTCCATCTCGACGGCGATGGCGACGTCGTGTCCCTGCGCGTGCGGCCTGCCGTAATGAACCCTCGCTCGGGAGCGGTCCGATTCGCCCTGGTCCTTTTCGAGGAAGTGCGGCCCCCGGACGAAGCCGCTCCAGCCGAGGCGAGCAGTGAGTCAGCCGAACGGGACGTGGCGAGCCTCGAAGCGGAGCTGCTGCGAACCCGGGATCAGCTCGACGCGAGCAGCACATCGCACGATCACACGGTGGCCGATCTCCAGAGGGTGAACGAGGAGCTGCGCTCGATCAACGAGGAGCAGCAGGCCGCGGCGGAGGAGCTGGAGACGGGCCGCGAGGAGATCCAGTCGATCAACGAGGAGCTCACGACCATCAACCAGGAGCACCAGAGCACCATCGACGAGCTGAAGCGGACGAACGGAGACCTGAAGAACCTGATCGAGTCCACCGAGATCGCCACGCTCTTTCTGGATCGGGCGATGCGGATCCGGCGCTTCACTCCGGCGACGACGGGGCTGTTCAACGTGCTCGCCACCGACCACGGCCGGCCGCTCGCCCACCTGACGCACCGGCTCGACTACCCGGGCCTGGTGGAGGACGTGGCGACCGTGCTGGGGTCTCTCGAGAAGATCGAGCGGGAAGTGTCCGGCGAAGGTGGCGAATGGTTCGTCGTCCGGATCAATCCCTACCGCTCCATCGATGGCCCCATCGACGGCGCGGTCCTGACGTTCTTCAACAACACGGAGCACCACCGGGTCCAGGAGGAGATGCGGGAGGCGAAATCGGCGGCGGAAGCGGCGAATGCGGCGAAGACCATGTTCCTGGGCACGCTCTCCCACGAGCTCCGCACTCCACTCAGCGCGATCATGGGCTACGCCGACGTTCTCCAGATGGACGGAGCACTTACGGCGGAGCAGGACCAAAGGGTCGAACGGATCAAGACGGGCGGCCGCCATCTGACGGCGATGATCGAGGGACTCCTGAGCTTCACACGGATGGACGCTGACCGGGAAACTGTGGAGTGCCAGCCCGTCGACGCCCGGGAGATGGTGGAAGAGGTCCACTCCCTGATGGCGCCCCTCGTGGCCGCCAAGGGTCTGTCATTCGCGCTCGACGTGCCTGCGGCCGCCGTGCAGGTCGAGACCGATGTGGTGAAGGCCCGCCAGGTCCTCCTGAACCTTTGCGGGAACGCCCTGAAGTACACGGCGGCGGGGGAGGTCCGTCTCGGGTTGCGCGATGAGGGGGGGCGGGTGGTGTTCGCGGTCAGCGACACCGGCCTCGGAATCGCGCCCGAGCACCACGTCCGGATCTTCGAGCGGTTCTGGCAGGTCGATGGCAGGACCAGCCGACCGGCCGGGGGAGTGGGGGTCGGGCTCGCTGCGGTGCAGGAGTACAGTCGCCTTCTCGGCGGAGGAGTCGAGGTGGAGAGCCAGCTGGGGCAGGGAAGCACGTTCCGCTTCTGGCTGCCGCGTCTGCGAAGAGCCGAGGATACGCTCGCGACCGCATGACCCTCGACCCGTCCGACCGCCGTCTCCGAAAGCTCGAGACGTTCACGTTCCTCAGCTTCGTGATCGTCACCACTGTCGCGTTCCTCTGGGTTATCCACCCGTTCTTCGCGCCGTTGTTCTGGGCGGCCGTGCTCGCGCTCCTGTTCCAGTGGCTGTACACGCGCCTCCTGCGGGCCTTTGGCGGCAGACCTTCCGCCGCCGCGCTGGTGGCGACCCTCGCGACGATCGTCTTCGTCGTGCTGCCGTTCGCAGCCGTGCTGGCCGCGCTCACGCGCCAGGGACTTCTTCTGTACCAGGGGCTGGCCTCCGGAGAGATCAGCCTGCAGCCCGCCATCGACCTGATCGAGCGAACGGTGCCCGCCGCTTCCGGGCTGCTGGAGCGCTACGGCATCGACGTCGAACACCTCCGCGTCTCCCTGCAGCAGATGGCCGCGGGTGCCACGCAGGCCGTCGCGGGGTGGGCGCTGACCGCCGGGAGGAACGTGCTGGGCCTCGCCCTGTCGTTCGGGCTGATGCTCTACCTCATGTTCTTCTTCTTCCGGGACGGCGAGGACATCGTGGAGCGCGTGATGCGGGCCGTGCCGCTGGGTGCGGATCGCAAGCAGCGCCTCCTCCGGAAGTTCGCGGAAGTGGCCCGCGCAACGGTGAAGGGGACGCTGATCATCGCCCTCGCACAGGGCGGCCTGGGCGCGGTCCTGTTCGCCGTCGTGGGTGTCCGCACCGCCGTGTTCTGGGGCGCCGTCATGGCCGTGCTCTCGCTCCTGCCCGCGGTGGGGGCCGGCCTGGTCTGGCTGCCCGCGGCCGTCATCTTCTTCGCCGGCGGCCACGTCTGGCAGGGCGTGCTGGTGGTGCTCGGGGGCGTGTTCGTGATCGGTCTCGTGGACAACCTGCTGAGGCCCATCGTGGTCGGACGCGATACCCAAACGCCCGACTACCTGGTGCTGCTCTCGACGCTCGGCGGCCTCGCCGCCTTCGGCGTCGCGGGGTTCGTCGCGGGGCCGGTGATCGCCGCGCTGTTCCTGGTGCTGTGGGAGATCTTCGCGGAGGAGTACGCGAAGAAGACGCTGCTCGACTGACCGGTGAGAAACAGCGCGTCTCAGGCCGGGTCGGAAAGCAGCACGAACACGCCGGCGAACCGGCGGATCACACGGTCGTCGCACATCGAAGGCCTCCGACTCAGAAGAATGATTCCACGGGCATGACGGCCACGTGCAGCCGCTCGTCGCCGTTCAGCGCATCGGACTCCGCCCGCAGCGCCGCAACCAGCTCGTCCACGCGCTCGTCCGGAACGGCGCTGAAGAGCACCTCGGACTCCCCCGGCCACGCCCTCGTGCCCTCCCGGCGGCCGGTCGCGCCGACGCCGTGGGCGTGGTCCATCTCCGTGTAGCCGCCCACCCGGTGCTCCTCGAGGAGATCCTGAACCAGGTTCGGGCGCTGGCCGCTGTAGACGATCAGAAGGAGCTTCACGACTCGCCTGCCTTTCCGCTGTGGCTGCCGACGGTCTCCATCGCCTCCGGGGACTCGAGCCGCCGCGGCGCGCCGACCTCCTCCGCCGGGAAGCGCTGCGTGCCGGCCGCCCGCCTCTGCTGTCCCCGCTGCTGCCGCGAGCGCAGCTCCCAGTACAGCAGCGGGACCACCACCATCGTGAGCGCAGTGGCCACGACCGCGCCGCTCATGAGGGACACCGCCAGCCCCTGGAAGATCGGGTCGAGCACGATGACCACGGCGCCCACCACCACGGCCGCGGCCGTCAGGGCGATGGGCCGGAATCGCACCGCGCCGGCCTCCAGCACCGCCTCCCGCAGCGTGCGGCCGCGGGCCTCGGCGAGCTGGATGAAGTCCACCAGCAGGATGGAGTTGCGGACGATGATCCCGGCCAGGGCGATCATGCCGATCATCGACGTCGCCGTGAAGAACGCGCCGAAGGCCGCGTGTCCCGGCAGGATGCCGATGAGCGTGAGGGGGATGGGCGCCATGATGACGAGCGGGACCTTGAAGCTCTGGAACCACCCCACCACCAGCACGTAGATGAGCAGCAGCGCGCCCAGGAAGGCGAGGCCCAGGTCGCGGAAGACCTCGATGGTTACCTGCCACTCGCCGTCCCACTTCACCGCCAGCTCGTCCAGCCGCTCCGGCTGCACCGCGTTGTAGCGGGCGATCGGCCGCCCGTCCACGCGCACGTCGCCCAGCTTCCGGTCCATGGCCAGGATGGCGTAGACGGGCGATTCGATGGATCCGGCGACGTCGCCCGTGACGTAGATCACGGGCCGCAGATTCTTTCGGAACCGGGACGGCTCGCGCACGGCGTCTTCCACGTGCACGAAGCGGCCGAGCGGCTGCGGCCCCGTGGCCGTGGCGACGGGGATCGACAGCAGTGCCTCCACCGACGACCGGTCCGTCACGTCCAGCCGCGGCACGATGGCGACGCCTTCGCGCGCGGTCTCCGAGGTCGTAAGCCCCGTCGGCGCACCCGAGAGCGCCATGGCCAGCGTGCGCACCACCTGCTCGACGCCGGCGCCCGCGGACGCCGCACGCACGCGGTCCACGCGGAAGCGGCGCTTCTGCTGCGGCGCCTCCACGGTCCAGTCCACGTCCACGACGCCCGGCGTCGTCTCGAAGATCCGCTTCACGCTGCGGGCCGCCTCCATGCGCGTGGCGTCGTCGCCGGCGTAGACCTCGGCGACCATCGTGGACAGCACCGGCGGCCCGGGCGGGATCTCGGCAACCTTCGCGCTGGCGCCGAAGAGCCGGGCGACCGAATCCACGCCCGGCCGCACCGCCACCGCGATGGCGTGGCTCTGCCGATCGCGCTCGTGCTTGGGCAGCAGATTCACCTGCACGTCGGCCACGTTGGCGCCACGGCGCAGGAAGTAGTGGCGCACCAGACCGTTGAAGTTGAACGGCGCGGCCGTGCCGGCGTACGTCTGCGTGCTCACGACCTCCGGTACGCCGCGCAGGTAGCGCGCGACCTCCTGCGCCGCCGCGTTGCTCGTCTCCAGCGTCGTGCCTTCGGGGAAGTCCAGCACGACCTGGAATTCGCTCTTGTTGTCGAACGGGAGCATCTTGACCTGCACCGCCCGCACCGCGACCAGCCCCATGGACAGCGCGAGGAGCCCGAGCACGGCGCCGTAGAAGCCAAAGCGCAGCCGACGCCGTTCCATGAGCGGCGTCATCAGGCGGGCGTAGAGCCGCGCGAACCGGCTGGCCTCCTCGGGCTCGTGGCTGCGGTCCCGGTGCCCCGCCGCGTCCACCCCGTGCACGTGCCCCTTCAGCAGCCTCACAGTGAGCCACGGCGTCACCACGAAGGCGACGCCGAGGGAGAACAGCATGGCCACGGACGCGCCCACGGGGATCGGCCGCATGTACGGGCCCATCATCCCCGAGACCACCGCCATGGGCAGGATCGCCGCGATCACGGTGAACGTGGCCAGGATCGTGGGGTTGCCGACCTCGTCCACCGCCTCCACCGCGGCGACGGCGGCCTCGCGGTCCCCCATCCGCAGGTGCCGGTAGATGTTCTCCACGACAACGATGGCGTCGTCGACGAGAATGCCGATGGAGAAGATCAGCGCGAAGAGCGTGATGCGGTTCAGCGTATAGCCCAGCGCGTAGTAGACGAAGAGCGTCAGCGCCAGCGTGACCGGCACCGCCACCAGCACGACCATCGCCTCGCGCCAGCCGAGGAACAGCCCGATGAGCAGGGTGACGGCCAGGGTGGCGAGGCCGAGGTGCAGCATCAGCTCGCGGGCCTTCTCCGCGGCCGTCTCGCCGTAGTCCCGTGTGATCGCGATGGCGACGTCGCCGGGCACGATCCGACCCTCGGCCGCCTTCACTCGCTCCAGCACGCGCTGCGCCACGGCCGTCGCGTTCGCGCCCTTCCGTTTCGCGACGGACAGCGTCACCGCGCTCTCGGGTGCGTCGCCCCGCGCGGCGTGGGAGACGTAGCGGGTCGGCTCGCCGAACGTCTCCTCGACGCGCGCGACGTCCCGCACGTAGACCGGGCCCGCCCCCCTGGCGCTCACGACCACGCTGCCCACGTCCGCCGCCGTGCTCAGCGGTGCCCCCACGTCCACGCGGTAGACGACGTCCCCGGCCGCGTACTCGCCGGCCTGCAGCCGCGCGTTCGCCGCCTGCAGCGCCGTCGCCACCTCGCCCGGCGTGACGCCGCTCGCCGCCAGCCGCCCCGGCTCGAGCGAAACCCGGATCTGCTCGGGGCTGCCGCCGATCACGTGCGTCTCGGAGACGTCGTTCACGGTGCGGATCTCGCCCTCGAGGTGGTTCGCCACCCGCCGCAGCTCGTTCGACCCGTACCGCTTCGAGTGCAGCGTCAGCGCCAGGATCGGCACCTCGTCGATGGAGTGCGGCTTCACCAGCGGCGGCGTAGCGCCCGCCGGCGCCTCGTCCATCAGCGACGACAGCTTGGCGTGCACCTTGGTGACGCTGCGCTCCTGGTCCTCCCCCACGTCGAAGCGGACCGTCACCAGCGCCTGGCCTTCGTCGGCCGTCGAGTAGACGTAGTCGACGCCGGGGATCTCCCACATCGCCCGCTCGATGGGGCGCACCAGCCGGTTCTCCACCTCCTCGGGTCCGGCGCCCGGCAGACCGACCATCACGTCGATCATCGGCACGGAGATCTGCGGCTCCTCCTCCCGCGGCGTCAGGGCGATCGCGATGACGCCCACCGCGAGGGAGGCCAGCGTGATGAGCGGCGTCAGCTTCGAGTGCAGGAACGCCTTGGCGATGCGCCCGGACGCGCCCATGTCAGGCGCCCCCCGCGTCGGCCGATCGGAGCAGCACGCGGTCGCCCGCGCGCAGGCCGGAGACGACCTCCACGAAGTCGCCGTGCGCGCGGCCCAGTCGCACCCAGCGCAGCTCGGGGCCGGACTCCGTGCTCAGTCGCACACCCGTCAGATCCCCCTGGCGTACGATCGCCGCGGTGGGCACCAGGATCGCCGGCCGTTCGCCTTGCCGCAGCGCGAGGGTCGCCGCGCTGCCGGGGAGGAAACGGCCGTCGGCGTTCGGCACCAGCGCGTTCACCCGGTACAGGTTGCCGCCCGGCGCGGGGACCACGCCCTCGACGACGGCGGTGACGGTGTCGTCCTCGATGCGCGCCTCCAGCGCGTCCCCGCGCCGCAGCCGTCGTACGGCGTCCGGGGATGCCGTCACCGATAGGCGCAGCCGCCGTGCGTCCTGTATCTTCACGAGCGGCGTGCCCGGGGCTGCGAACGCACCTTCGTCGACGAAGCGCCCCGTCACCATGCCGTCGAAGGGGGCACGCACGGTGGCGTACGCTTCCATCGCCTCCAGCTCCCGCCCGCCGGCCCGCGCTGCGGCGACCGACGCCTCGGCACGCGCCAGACCGGTCTCCGCCGCGTCCAGCTGCGCCTTCGGGGCCGCGGAGTCGGCGAAGAGCGCCCGCATCCGCTCCGCATGCCGGCGGGCCTCCTGCTGCATGGCCTCGGCTTCCGTGATGGACGCGGCCACCCCCGCGCGCTTCGCCCGCAGGTCCCGGGCGTCGATGCGCACGAGCGGATTCCCCGCCTTCACATGGTCCCCCTCCCGCACCAGCACCGCCTCCACGCTGCCCATCAGCTTCGTGCTCAGCGTCGCCTCGGCCACGGGCTGGGCGACGCCCGCGGCGTCCACCGCCGCGTCGACCACCGTGTCGCGGACGACGTAGACCGGCCCGCTCGACGCCGTCGCCGGCGGCGCCGCTTCCGCGACGTCGTCGCCGCTGCAGGCCGTCAGCGCCAGGAGTCCCGCCACGGTCGCCATTGCTCCCAGGATCTTCATCGCGCGTTCTCCGCCTCCACTCCGATGTGCGTCTCCAGACCGGCGAGCACGCCGGGGTCCCGCCCCAGCGCCCGCAGCCGCTCCGCGCCCGCCTCGATCGCCGCGTACACCGCCGCCGACCGGTCCAGCCGCGCCCTGGTCTCCACCGCCGCAGCGTCCAGCAGCTCGATCACCGTGGCGAGGCCGCCCTCGTACTTCCGGCTCACGATCCGGTGTGCCTCGGCCGCCTGCGCCACGCCCCGCTCCGCGATCTGAAGCCGCTCCAGCGCGACGTGCAGGTCGCTGGCGGTTCGTTCCCGCTCCAGCTCCGCACGGGCCACGGCAGCCTCGGCGCGAGCCGAAGCAGCGTCCGCACGGCCGCGCGCCCGGCGCAGCGCCGCCACCTGTCCGCCGCCCGACAGGGGGGTCCACGTCACCATCAGCCCGGCCGTCCAGCTCTCCGGACCCGCGAACACGCCGCTCGCCGAGTACCAGTCGTAGCGGCCGAATGCGTTCAGGCGCGGAAGCCACTGTGACTGCGCGCGCCGGACGTCCTGTCGGGCCGCCGCCGCCCCCAGCGCCGCCGCGCGCACGTCCGGCCGGTCGCCGGGTGCGGGCTCGGGTGCGGGTCCGGAGACCGGTCGGGCGGCCTCACGAGAGGACCGAAGGCCCACGCACACGGTCGTCTCCGGCAGGATCCGCCGCGGCCACCTCGGCGCGCTGCGGCACGTCGGACGGCAGCACCTCCGACAACCGGACGCGGACCGCCTCCGCGCTCGGCAGCGCGGGCGGCAGCGAGAACGCCGTCGCCCCGGGCTCGCCAAGGAGCGTCGCCAGGCCCCGCCGCGCCAGCGAGGCCGCGCCCGTTGCCGCGATGCGCTGCGCGTCCACCTCCCCCGCCTTCACCGACGCCAGCAGCGCGTCCGATCGCGTCACCAGCCCCTGCTCGGCCATGGACTCCGTCTGCGACACGTGCCGATGTGCCGCCCGGGACGCGGACTCCAGGGTGGCCACCGTCTCCGACGCCAGCACCGCCCCGAAGTACGCCCGTACCACGTCCACCGACGTGCCCAGGAGCGTCCACGACTCCGACTCCCGGGAGGCCTCCGTCGCGGTGGATGCCGCCGAGCGGCCCAGCCACGCGTCCGCGTTCACGAGGGGTTGCTCCACGACCACCGCGGCACTGTACGTGGGCGTGGTCGCCGGGTAGCTCAGACGCGACGGGTCGAAGTCGGCCTGCGTGATGGAGCGCTGCCGCAGGAGCGTCCCGAACGCACCGATCGGGTCCGTCGTGCGCATGTAGCCGCTCTCCACGCGCACCGTGGGAAGCATTCCGCGCAGCGCCTCCACCGCATCCGCCGAGCGCTCCGTGGACTCCCCCGCGGCGATGCGGTTGCCGAACGCGCCCGTCCGCGCACGGTGCAGGGCATCGCCCAGCCCCAGCCGCTGCTGAGCGCCCGGCTGCTGGGCCGCGCCGGGCCCGGCGAGGAGCATTACCGCCACCGTCGCCCAGGCTACCGCGACCCCGAGTCCACGCCCTCCGTTCGTCCCGTGTCCCATGGCCTCCGACGCTGCTCCCCGTTCAGGATCCACCCGATGAGCCATGCGAGACGCCCCGCACGGCGGCCAGTATTACTACTTGGTTATGTAGTGGAGGTCAAGGGGCGACCGGGTCGGGATCGCTTTGATTCGGACGGAACACGCCGCGGACGGCGGCGCGCCTGAGTGTCTTGACAGGCTACGGCGTCAGATCAGTGGAGACGGCTCGCCAGGGCGGCCAGGTCCTCGATGATCGCGATGCCCTCGGCGGAACCCGGGGCGATTCACTTCGGGGAAGGCTGGGGGGGCTCCCGCGATGGCAGCGGGAGCCCCCTCGTCACGATACCGGGAGCCAGTAGTATCTGGCGCCAGTGCACCCGGCCCCGTGTGCACCCGGACCTGGAGCGCCGGTCCGAAGACCGCCCCCAGCGGCTACGGCTTCCGGGTGATCTCCATCAGCTCGAACGTGCCCGGGATCATGGGCGGCCGACGCCGGCGCTCGCCGCTCGCCTGAGGTGCGGGGCCGAACTTCGCGCTGACCGTGTAGACGGTGTGGGTGCGCGGGTCGAGCCCGAGCGTGCGGGCGCCCGGCAGGGTGGTGACGGTCTGGACGACGTGATACGTGTCCGGCGTATCCTCGTGGACCACGGTCATCGTCCCGTCCCCGTTCGAGGCGAACGCGTACCCGGTGGCTGCATCGAAGCGCGCGCCGTCCACGCCGGCGCCGATGGGAACGGTGGCCACGACCTTGCCCGCGTCCGCGTCCGACACCGCCATCACCTGGCTGTGGCAGACGCTGAAGAGGCGGGAATGGGCGACGTCGATGGCGAGCCCGCTCGGCGACTCGCACGGGGCCAGGGGCCAACGCCGCGTGACCTTCATCGCGTTCGCGTCGATCTCCACGATCTCGCTCCTGTCCTCGATGTTCACGTAGAGCTTCCCGCTGGCGTCGCTCACGCCGAACTCCGGCTTTCCGCCCAGGGGGATGTTGGCGATGCGCCTGCCCGTGACCGCGTCGATGGCGCTCGCGGAGTTCGCGTCGCCGTTGAAGGTGAAGATCCGGTTGCTCGCCGGGTCGTAGAGGACGCCGTCGTCGTCGACGGCCGCAGTCGTCGTGCCGAGCACCTTCAGCGTCTTCAGGTCGAACATCGTCACGGTGCTGTCGGCTCCGGACGTCACGAATCCGTGGCCGGTCGGGTAGGCGAGCGCCACGCCGTGGCCGCGCTGCAGGCCCGGGATCTCCCCCAGCAGTTCGCCCGATCTTCTCGTCCACGACCATCGCACGGTCGGATCGGGTGATGAAGATCCGGTTCGCCGTCGTGTCCACGGTGATGTAGTCCCAGCCGCCGTCCCCGCCCAGCGTGATGTGGCGAGTCACCGAGTACGGGCTGGACTGGGGAGAGGCGGGGGAGGGAAGCGCGAGCGCGGCGGCGATCGCGACTGCGACGGCGCTCGTGCGCAGCCGTTGGTCTGTCATGACGTACCTCGCAGATCAGGGGAAGGGAATCGGGCGTCGGCCGGCGGATCGGTGAGGACCGGAGGACGGACGGTCTGTACGATACGCAGCCCAGGATAACGCCACGTTAACAATGGCTTCGTCCGGGGCATGCCGGATGTTACCGGGGCGTGAGTGTGCCGCCGCTAGCTTGCTCGGTGAGGCCGGCGACCAACCGCCGAGCCCGCTGAACGACGGAGGAGAGATAATGATGAACGTGAAGACGCTCGCGATGTCGATGGTCGCAGCCGCCGCGCTGGCGGCCCCGGTGCAGGCGCAGCAGCCGAAGCCTGCCGTCGCGGAGGCGGCGGCCCGGGCGACGGCTCTCGCGAAGGTACCGGGCGGCAGGGTCCAGTCGGGGGAGCTGGAACGCGAGGGCGGACGGCTGATCTATTCGTACGACATCGTCGTGGCCGGCAAGGCCGGCGTGCAGGAGGTTCACGTCGATGCGAACACGGGAAAGGTCCTGACCGTCGAGCACGAGAACGCCGGTGCGGAAGCACGCGAGGCCCGGGAGGAGTCGGAGCTGCGTGAATCCGGAGAGAAGGCCGAGGCCGGCGAGACGGCTGAAACGGGAGAGCAGCGCGAGTCCACCGAAGCCGACCCGGCGGCGCTGAGTCGACAGGCCCGCCTGACGAAGGCACAGGCACAGGCGCTCGCGATGAAGAAGGTCCCGGGTGGCTCGCTCAAGGCGAGCGAGCTCGAGAACGAGAAAGGCCGGCTGATCTACTCGTTCGAGTTCACCGTTCCCGGCCAGGACGGGATCGTCGAGGTGAACGTGGACGCCCGCACGGGAGAGGTCCTGCCCATCGAGCACGAGGGCGGCTGAGTCCCACCTCGCGGGGCCGAGGGCGGAAGAGCGCGCCTGCGGCTCATCCGCCCCGGCCCTGTGCCACGAAGCGCCCCGACTGCCGCTCGTAGCCCAGCGCAAGTTCCAGTACCCGCGCGTCGTCGCCGGGTAGTCCGACGACCGCGTTGGCCGTCGGTGCCGGCGAGCGCGGGTCGGGGGCGACGTCGCCCCGCGCGGGCGCCGTGGCGGTCTGGTGGACGGCGGCACGGGTCGGATAGGTTGCACGGTCTCCTGCCCCGTTCGACACTGACCGGAGGACCCATGCGCATCGCCCGCGCCTCGCGCGCTGTTCCATACCGCCACGCCTCGTTCTCGCGCCTCGCCGCGCTCCTGCTTCTGACCACCGCGCTCGTCGGAGCACCGTCCGCGGCCCATGCCCAGAAGGGTGCGCTCGCCGGCCTCGACGCCTACGTCACCTCCGCCATGAAGGACTGGCAGGTGCCCGGACTGGCCCTCGCCGTCGTCAAGGACGACTCCGTGATCTTCGCCCGGGGATACGGCGTGCGGGAGCTGGGCAGGCCCGGCGCCGTCGACGAGAACACGCTGTTCAACATCGCGTCCACGTCGAAGGCGTTCACGGTGGCCGCGCTGGGCATGCTGGTGGACGAGGGGAAGCTCTCGTGGAACGATCCGGTCACCCGCCTCCTCCCGGAGTTCGAGCTCCAGGATCCGTACGTGACGCGGGCGGTCACGGTGCGGGACCTCCTCACCCATCGGATCGGCGTGGCGCGGGACGACAACCTGTGGATCGCGGGGAACTTCGACCGGGAGGGCATCATCCGGCACCTGCGCTACCTGCCGCAGGTGAACGGGTTCAGGGCCGGCTACGGCTACAACAACCTCATGTTCATCACTGCGGGCGAGGTTGCGGGCCGCGTCTCCGGGACGGGGTGGGACGACTTCGTGCAGCGTCGCATCTTCACGCCGCTGGGCATGAGCCGTACGACGTCGCGACATGGCCGCGGTGGAGCAGGCGGACAACGTCTCCGGCTCCCACGCCACGATCGACGGCAGGGTCCAGGTGGTTCCGCACCGCAACTACGACGACATCGGCGGCGCGGGCGCCATCTGGTCGAGCGTCCGGGACATGGCCCAGTGGGTCCGCCTGCAGCTCGGCCACGGCGTCTACGCAGGCGACCGCCTGCTCAGCGATTCCGCGATCGCCGAGATGCGCACGCCCCAGAACCTCATACCCATGGACAGCGTGGACCACCGCCTCTTCCCGGACCGGCACCTGAACGCGTACGGGCTCGGATGGGACGTGCAGGACTACCGGGGCCGCGTCCTGATCGACCATTCGGGATGGCTCAACAACATGCGCACGCAGGTGGGCTTCATCCCGTCGGAGGGCATCGGCTTCGTGGCCATCGCCAATCTCGAGCTGAGCGAGCTCCAGGCGGCCCTCATGTACCGGGTCTTCGACGCACTCCTGGGCGAGAAGCCGACGGACTGGAGCGCCCGCTACCTCGAGCTCGCCCGGCGCAGCGAGGAGCGGGCCGCGGAGCGACGTCGCAAGCTCGAAGACGCACGGCTGGAGGGTACGTCCCCGTCGCTCCCGCTGGCCGACTACGCCGGCAGGTACGAGAGCGATCTGTGGGGCGACATGACGGTGAGCCAGGAGGCGAACGGGCTGGTGCTGCGCTACACGTCGGACTTCGTCGCCGACCTGGAGCACTGGCACCAGGACATCTTCCGGGCGAACTGGCGCACGCCGGGGGACGGCAGCTCGTTCGTGACGTTCCACCTCGACGAGCACGGCCGGATCACCGGCATGGACGTGGAAGACTTCGGGAGCTACGAGCGGAAGCGGTGACGGGGCAGGCGCCCCGCCGACTCGCGGAACCGCGGGGGATCAGAGATCCACTTCGGTGCCGATGCCGCGCTCGCGCGCGGCCGCGAGCACGAGGGCGGCCGCCGCCACGTCCTGCGCGGCCACGCCCACGCTCCGGTAGACGGTGATCTGGTCGGGCGCCGTGCGACCCGTGCGCGCGCCGATGACGAGCTCGCCCACCTCGCGGGCGTCGTCCATCTCCAGGAGCCCGTCCCGGACGGCGGCCGTGATGTCCTCGGCGCCGTCCGGAAAGCTGCCGATCACGGCGCCCCGCGACTCGACGATCACGATCGCGCCGTCGAACACGCCGGGGTCCAGCTCCGGACCCCGTGCCATGCCGACCGCGTTCACGTGGGTGCCGGGGCGGAGCCACTCCCGCCGGACGATCGGCTCCGTGGCACTGGTGCAGGCGCACACGACGTCGGCGGCGCGTACGGCCTCCTCGTAGTCACGGGCGACGTCGCCGCCGAGCTCGCCGGCGATGGCCTCCACCTTCGCCGGATCGCGACCCGCGAAGACGAGCTTCCGGATCGGGCGTACCCGGGCCACGGCCCGCGCGTGGGTCCGCGCCTGCACGCCGGTGCCCAGGACGGCCAGAACGGCGGCGTCCTCCCGGGCGCACAGCCGCGTGGCCAGCGCCGAGCCGGCTGCCGTGCGCAGCGCGGTGATGGCGCCGCCGTCCATCAGCGCGCGGGGCACGCCCGTCTCCGGGTCGAAGACGGCGACGATCGCCTGGTGCGTCTCCACGCCCCGGGACGCGTTGCCGGGGAACACCAGCACGAGCTTGGCGCCGAGCTGATCGGCGCTGCCCAGCCACGCCGGCATGGCTGCCAGGATGCCGCGCTCACCGACCTTCGCGACGTTGCGTTTCGGGACGGACGCCTCCCCGGTGGACAGGTCGGCCATCGCACCGGCCAGTGCGGCGATCAGGAGGTCGAGGTCGAGCAGCTCGAGGACTTCGGCGTGGGACAGGATCAGCATCGGAGGCGTGGTTCGGGGCAGCGCAGGGAATCGTCAGGCGCGGATCATCCCGGCAGCGCCTGGAGCGGGAGGTCGGCCGCAGCCGCGAGGAGCACGGCAACAGACCACGGTAGCCGTCGCACTCCGGCCGTGCCAGCCCGCGGTTGACCGGTCGGCGGCGACCACCGATCCACAGGGAGAAGAGCGTGATCGGGAGCGTCTACGACTCGAACGTCACGGCTCCGGACACCTTCCTCTACTCACCGCGCCAGCAGAGCGGTGACCCCCTACTCGAGAGCATCGTGGCGCCCACGACGACGGCGATGGTCGACTTCGTGACCCGGGCCGTCGGCTGGCGCACCAGCGGTCCCTACTACGCGCTGTGCTATCCGGTGAACGGGACGTGCAGGCGATGTTCGAGCAGCACTGAGGGCCTAGGGTGCGATCACGACCGCGAAGAGGTGCCGGCGCAGGGTCGCGAACGTCGTTTTGCGGTGCTCGATGTTGCCCCAGGTGAACGCGCTTATGGTCACGTTCCGGTTCACCTGTCCGATGGTCGAGACCGGACGTACCCAGGTCGTGGAGCCGCTGGTCGTACGCCGCGAGCGGGCGACCTCGCGGCTCCACGCCAGGGGCGGGCCGTGGACGAGGCGGCGTAGATCGACGCTGCCCGTGAGAAGCGATACCCAGTGAGTCGAGACGTTCGGTCCGAGAGTGAACGGGACCGCGAGTCCCTTCAGCAGCTTCGCGTTGATCATCAGCATGGCGGAGCCGCCAGCCTTGACCGCGCCTACGGCGTCCTGGAAGGCAGGCTCGGGTCCGACGTCGTCCTTGCGGAAGAAATTTCGAATCCATGCACCTACGTCCGATGCGCCGGCATCCAACACGCCGGGCTCCACGCCGAACTCGCCCATGGGCTTGGCGCGATGGATCTTCGCCCCGCGCGAGCCAAGAATGCGCTTGCTCCACTCGACGATCTCCCACGCCGTGGTGGCGCCCTTGAGGGCGTTGAGACCGTCGAACCCTCCGGTCACGTTCAGGATGACGTTCGCGGCCTCGCGCAGGGTCGCCTGCAGAATCCAGTCACCGTGCGCAAGCTGCCAGAAGTCCTTCGTGCCGTCGTCGTCCACGTCGATCTCGCCGAACGGCGGGAACGTGCGCAGGCGACGGGATGCCGCGATGCGTTTCCGGGTGGAGTCGACGAACGAGCCCTCCTCGAAGAGGTTCCGCACGATCCGGACGTAACGCCGCGGGTCGCGACGGGCCAGCTCGAACGTAATGGCGGCCGGGCCGCAGAAGGGAGCAGGACCCTGGTCGATTCGCCAGGGCTCCAGCACGCGCCGTCGAAGGTCCCGCACGATCTCGGACTTGTCGAGCTTGGGCCAGACGCCTCGCTTGGACGAGGCTTCGAACCCGTCGATTTCGTCGTACGCCGCACCTGTCCGGCGGTCGAAAACTCGCGCCCTCGCCACCACGTTCGAGGCGCTGACCGGCCATTTGAACTCGTGGCCGCCATCGACCTCCTCCGAGTCGAGCCAGACACGACGCGCGGCCGTGGCCAGGCCGACCTTGCCATTCTCCAGGGCCGGAGCAAGGGAAGGCATTCAGCCCTCCAGCGCTGCGAGGCGACGCTCCAACTCCGCGATCTTGGCAGCGAGATCCGTCCCGTCGACGCTCAGTTTGCCGGTGTCGACCTCGGCGCACCGCATCAGCCCGGCGACGAAAAGAAATGCCTCGTTACCGTGACCTTTCAGCTGGACGCGCGCCGGCTTCTGCGTCGATCCTACAGTGACCGATGTCGTGCTCCCACCGCTCGTAATCCGGAGATTCTCCGGGCTGCCCATGTGCAGGCCATTGCCGTTTACCCGAAGCGTTCCGTCGATCGAAACTCCGTTTCGCTCAAGCTTGACGTCGGACACGGTCGTCCCCCAATCGATTCGGGTTCAAGAATCCTGGAACAGCGGCCCCATTCGCTAGATAGTCGAGTGCGAATCGGCGGGTCAAGGATATCCTGCACCACGGGGGGCGCTATTTCCCGCCGACGTCGCCCGGCGCCGCCACATCGGTCCCGTACACCCACTTCTCGAACCACTGCCAGTTGTGCCAGAGGGCGGCGAGGCGCTCCTTCGGGCGCGGGATGCCGTGGGTGTCGGCCTTGTAGATGATGAGCCGTACCGGAACCCCCTGGTCCTGCAGCCCCTGGTACAGCTCGAAGGCGTCGGCCACGGGGACGCGCGGGTCGCCGGAGTCGTGCTGGATGAGCGTCGGCGTCGTCGCCTGCTTGATGTACGTGATCGGCGACGTCTTCCGGTAGATGTCCGGGTCGTCCCACGGCGTCGCCTTCAGGTACTGGCGGGTGAACGGGTGGATGTCCGTGTTCACGTAGTACGTCAGCCAGTCGGAGATGCCGGCGCCGACGGAGATCGCGGCGAAGCGGTTCGAGGTCGTCGTGAGGAAGGCGGAGATGTAGCCGCCCTCGCTCCAGCCCATGGAGCCCATGCGCGTCGTGTCCACGATCCCCCGCCTGACGACGTAGTCGACGCCGGACAGCACGTCCCACGCGTCGCCGACGCCGAGGTTGCGCACGTTCAGCGCGCGGAACGCGGCGCCGTAGCCGGCGGACCCGCGATAGTTGGGCTGCAGGATCAACGCGCCGCGGGCGAGCCACTGCATCGTGGGATAGACGTATCCCGTCATGGGCTCGGGGTAGTCGTGGCCCGTCGGGCCGCCGTGGATCACCACGAAGAGCGGGTACTTCCGGTGCGGGTCGAACCCCGGAGGCGTGTGGAGCACGCCCTCGATGGTCGCTCCGTCCCGGCTCTTCCAGGACACCATCTCGGCCTTGCCGATGGGCCATCCGTCGATCTGCGACGTCATCGTCGTCACCTGCGTCGGGCTCAGGCGGGCCGCCGGCGACCGATAGACCTCCGCCAGCGTCGTCGGCGTCTGGCCGAGCAGCGCCAGCGTCGTGCCGTCGGTGGAGACGTCGGCGGACAGGATCACGGGCGGGCCGCCCGGGACCACCGTCGCACGTCCGCTCCGGGGATCGATGCGCACGAGCCGACGGCTGTCACCGCCCTGCCAGGCGACGCCGTAGAGCCCCGCCTTCGTCCACGAGAGCCGCCCGATGTCCTCGTCGAAGTCGGCGGCCAGACGGGCCGCGCCGGTGCCGTCGGGCCGCACCCGGAAGAGCTGCCCGTTGGCGTAGTAGTTCGACGTGGTGTCGCCCGCGTTCGTGCTGTACAGGATCCACGTCCCGTCCGGCGACCAGAGCTCGAGGTCGTCGCCGCCCGGCGCCGAGACGACGGGCGTCGCGGCCTTCGACGCGACGTCGAGAACGTAGACGTCGGCGCTCGGCCACGAGTTGATGAGCGGGTCCCGCTGCCTGCCGAAGGCGATGCGCCGTCCGTCCGGCGACCACGCGAAGGACGTGACGGTGAAGTCGTCGCCCTCGGTGAGCCGCTGTGCCTCGGCGGGCGATCCGGGCGAGAGGTCGACGACCCACAGGTGCGACTGCCGGTACTCGTGGTCCTCGATGCTGAAGTCGCCGAGCTTCTCGGTCCGTTCCTCCCGGGCCTTCGACTCGGGCTCCTGCGCCCGGAACGCGATGCGCTTGCCGTCCGGCGACCAGCGGAACGCCTGCACGGCCTCCGCGTGCTTCGTCACCGGCAGGGCCTCACCCCCGTCGGCCCGGATGGCCCACACCTGCTGCTTGCCGTCCCGCCCCGCCAGGAACGCGATCCACTTCCCGTCGGGCGACCACGCGGGCGAGTCGCTGCTGCCGTCCGCCGTGCGCGTGAGCTGGAACGGCGCTTCGCCCTGGCGCGCCAGCCACAGCTCCGTGTCGAAGCGGTTGGCCTTCCAGTCGGCGCTGCGGACGGGATAGACGATGGAACGGCCGTCCGGCGAGATCACCGGCGAGCCGGCCTGGCTCAGGGAAAGGGTCTGCTCGAAGGACGGCCCCGGGATGGAGTCCTGGGCGCGCGCCGAGGGGGCCGCGGCGCCGAGGAACGCGACGAACGCGGCAAGGGCAAAGGCGGGGCGCGGGAAAGGCATGGTCGGAATCCGGGAGCGAGGATCAGGATCGGGCCAAGATGCGGCCTGAAGGCCCGGAACGGAACCCCACCCCCGGAACGCTGACGTCAGCGGCCCCCCCGCGCTGGCGTCAGCGGGTCCCGCCCGGGGTAGCCGGCCGATTGGTGCGGACGCCGAGCACCCTGTACAGCGGGCAGAACCCGACGATGCCGGTGACCAGCAGAACAAAGCCGATCAGTCCCACCGCGAGGCCGAGCCCACCTGCGACGTAGCCGGCCCAGGGAATGTAGGCGAGCAACAGGCCGGCTACCACGCGGATGAATCGGTCCCATCCTGCTTCGTTCATCCAGGACATGCGCACCTCCGGGTTCGGCGTTGGCGCGGACGGTGTCCGTCCGCCTCTTCCCCAGGATACCCGGTGCAGCGACCCAACGGCGTAGGCCCTCGGCCCACGTGACGTCGGGAAGATTCGGCTATCTTCGTACGGCGGTGCGTTCGACGCGTTCCGCCGCCGCGATCACTCACCTGGAGCCCGGAGCGCTAAAGCATGCGTGCCGTCCTGATTTCCGTGCTGTCCGTGTTCCTCTCCTGCTCGGGGGCCGTCGAGCAGACCGGCGGGACCGTGCCGAGTTCCGCACGAGCACCTACGCGCCTCACCGTCGTGACCTTCAACATGCACGCCGGGAAGGACGCCGGGGGGCAGCCGAACCTGGACCGGATCGCGGCGGTGCTGGACTCCATCGGCGCCGACGTCGCCTTCCTGCAGGAAGTCGATCGGGGCACGCGACGCTCGGGGGGCGTCGACCAGGTGGCGGAGCTGGAGCGGCTGACGGGGATGCACGGCGTCTTCGGCAAGAGCCTCGACTACGACGGCGGCGACTACGGAATCGCTGTGCTGTCCCGGCTGCCGATCGAGCGCACGGAGGTGGTGCCCCTCACCGTGACGCCGCCGGAGGAGCGGAGCGGCGGCAGCTACGAGCCGCGCGTCGCGCTGTTCGTGCGTGTGCAGACGGACGCCGGACCGCTCCCGCTCCTGAACACCCACCTGGGCACCGGCTCACCCGTCTATCGCAGGCAGGAGATGGTCGACCTGCTCGCGGCGGTTCACCGCCTGACGGGACGGAGCGGGCCCGTAATCGTGGGCGGAGACATGAACGCGCGGCCGGATACGCCGGAGATCGGGGCCGCGTCCCTCGCCCTGGAGGACGCCTTCGCCTCATGCGGGAACGGCCCCGGCGAGTCGTTCCCGGCGGACGCGCCCGATCGGCGCATCGACTACCTGCTGCTGCGCGGCGTCGCCTGCGGAAGTGCCCGAGTGGCGGACACCCGGGCGTCCGATCACCGGCCGCTGGTGCTGACGATCAGCGTTCGGCCGGGGCGCTAGGGGAGCGAGGCCGACGTCCCGTCCGCCGTCAGCGGCTTCCTGAGATAGGGAACGCCCTCCGTCATCCACGCCGCGGCCGGGGCTCCCTTCAGGTAATGGTCGAAGAACTGGAAGAAGCGGATCGTGAAGTCCTTTCGGTTGCCCAGCTTGTCCAGGTGGTGGCCTTCGCCCGGATACGCCAGGAGGATCGCGTCCTTCCCGTTGAAACGCAGCGCGTTGTAGAACTTCAGGCTCTCGTTGAAGGAGACCGTCGGATCCGCCGTGCCGTGCATGATGAGGATCGGCTGACTGGCCTCCGGCGCGTGGTTCAGGGCGGACTCGTCGTGGTAGACGTCCGGCTTCTCCCAGGGTGAGAATCCCCAGCGGCCCTGCCCGTGCTCGTAGTAGCCGCTGCCGTTCTCGCCGGGGCCTTCCGCCACCTGGTACGACCAGCCCCACTCCTGGCTGAAGTCCGTGTACAGGTCCGTGACGCCGGCGCCCTCGCCGACGGCGGCGAACAGCTTCGACCGGGTGGCGATGTACGCCGCCCCCTCGCCGCCGTAGCTGTGGCCGTGCAGCCCGATGTGGTCGGGATCGGCGTAGCCGAGCTCGATGACCTTCTTCGTCGCCGACTCGACCCCGTCCAGCTGATCGTCGTGGGACGAGCCCGTGTTGTAGTAGATGTCCGGGAGCATGACGACGTAGCCCTTGCTCACGGCTTCGATGGCGGGCCGGCCCATGCTCACGAACAGCTCGGGCATCGGGTAGTGGTTCAGGTTCTGGGAGTTCTTCTCGTAGAACGTGACCAGCATCGGTCGCTTCTCGCCCGGCTCGTAGTCGTCCGGCAGCCAGAGCATGCCCTGGAGGGGGTGGCCGTAGCGGTCCTGGAACTCGAAGAGCCGGCTGTGTCCCCAGCGGTACTCCGCCTGCTGCGGGTTCGAGTCCGTGATCTTCTTCGCCTCCCCGTAGTCCGGCCCCGAGACGCGCAGGTCCGGCGATTCCGTGAACGACTGCCGCGTGAAGAGGTAGCGATTGGCGTGGGCCGCCTTCTCCGGCGTGTCGAACTGTGCGTCGGCATAGACGACCTCGCTCACGCGGCCGTTCGCCAGCCGGAAGAACCCCGCCTTCTTCGTCCGGTCGCCGAAGGCGGAGAGCGTGACCGGCTTCGAGAGGTCCCACACCCGTCCGGTGCGCGCGGCACGCGTCGCCATGGAGTCGATGGGCTCGGGACGGACGAGCCGGAGCACGATGTCGTTCTTCGCGCCGTAGCCGTTGGTCACGTTGCGAGCCCGCCCACCCTCGAGCGGCAGCGTCCAGACATCGTAGCGGTCGTACACGACGGCGCTCTTCCCGTCGCTCGTGTAGCCGGCGACGCCCCAGGGCGGCCGCGGACCCGGATAGTCGAATGTGGTGTCGGTGAAGGCGGGTGCGCCCGCACCGATCCTCCTGGTCGTGCCGCTGTCGAGATCGTACGCGTGGAACGTGTCGTCCTTCCAGTACAGGAACGTGCGTCCGTCCGGCGAGATCCCGAACGTGGCCTGACCGGCGAGCTGATCCCGGAACATGAGCGTCCGCTCGCCCGTCGCCGTGTTCACGCGGTAGAAGTCGGCCGCCGTACGGCTTCCAGTCGGAGACGTAGGGCCGTTCGTCCATGCCCACGGCCCACTTCCCGTCCGTCGAGACCTCCAGCTCCCGGAGCGTCGAGTCGCTCAGCGCGACGTACGCGTTCCGGCCGAGGTCGAATGCCTCCCGGTAGGCGTAGTTCCGCTCGCGCCCCGCTCGCGCCATCTGCGCCGACTGGATGTAGCGGTCGGCCGTGTTCCAGACGTCCACGTTGGCCGTGGAGTCCGTGCTCTCCACGGTGACCGTGTCCGAGGCTGGACGCTGCGGCAGGGCGCCGAGGAAGACGCGCCGTCCATCGGCGCTCCACGTGAGGGGAGCCCCGTCGCTGATCACCCATCCATCCGGGAAGCCGGGCGACGTCGTGTCGAGCGTGGCCGGCGCGATCTTCCCGCTGCGCAGCGCGGCGACGACGTCGGGCACGACGACGAGGGCGTTCGAGCGGTGGAGCCGCTTCGCGGCGTCGTCGCCCTCGAGGACGGCCACCGCCGTGCCGGCGTCGTTCCAGGCGAGGCGCGAGTAGACGTGCGGGGCATTGCGCAGCGCCTCCGTCGCCCCGGAAGCCAGGTCGATCACGAACAGCCCGTTGGCGTCCTTCTTCTCCGCATTCACGGTGTATGCGAGCAGATTCCCCTGCCGGTTGAACGCGGCATCGCCGACGCTGCCGAGGAGCTGACCTCGCCCGGAGGACAGGTCCACCAGGATGGCGTCCGAGCCCTTTTCCGACGGGGTTCCGCCGCCGCTGGATCCGCCGCCGAAGCCACGTGCGCGCGGGGCGGGGCGATCGCGCAGGAGAGCGAACCGGGCGTCGCGGGAGAAGGTGGCCGACTGCATGTCGTGCCAGACGAACGTGCGGCCGGTCGAGAGCTCCCGGAGCTCGATTCGATGATGGACCTTCGGTTTCTCTCCGCCGCTGCCTCCCGAGCCGGCGCCTCCGTGGGAGTTCGAGCTACCGCCGCCGCCCTCCGCCGTCGAGTCCACCTCGAAGACGATCCAACGGGAGTCGGGCGAAAACACTCCGTTCGAGGCCTCGGCGAAGGCCGTGTCGCGACCGTTCGCGAGGCTCAGCACGTGCAGCTCGGGGTTCTCGTCGTCCTTCGCCACGTTCGTGTGGCGGTAGACCCACGTCACCCAGCCGCCATCGCCGGAGATCGCCTCGTCCCCGATGGTGCGCCAGCGGGAATAGTCGGGGACGGACAGGACCCGCTCCGTGGAGTCGGGGCCGCCCGCCGGGAGGGCTCGGGCCGGGGGAGGCGGTGCCTGCGCCCGTGCAGGGCCCGCCACGAGGCAGGACGCGATAAGGGCGCAGAAGAAGGCGAGACGTAGCGGTGCTGTCGATCGCGGCGTCGCGAGTGTCATTTCGAGCCTCGTACGAAGGGTTGCGCGCGGGGGTGGAGGGAAGGCGGAATCTGCCGGACCACGAGCAGGACTGTCAAACACCGGGGCGGCCCCGATCCGGCCTCCGATCACTCGTCGCGCAGCACGTCCGCGACCTCCACGCGGGCGGCGCGGCGGGCGGGCAGCCAGCTGGCGGCCGCTGCGGCGGCCAGCAGGACGGCCGCTGCCCCGAGCAGGACGACGGGGTCCGTGGGAGAGACGTCGTAGAGGAGCGCGCTCAGCCCGCGCGTCAGGGCGACCGAGGCGGCCAGGCCGAGAGCGACGCCGACCGCCGCAACCGCGAGCCCCTGGCGCGTCACCATCCCGAGGACCTGCGCCGGAAGCGCCCCGAGAGCCAGCCGCACGGCGATCTCCCGGGCGCGCAGGCGTACCGCGTAGGCGAGCACTCCGTAGATGCCCACGCAGCCGAGGACGAGGGTCACGACGGCCGCGAGGGTGAGAAGCAGGAGCGTGAAGGACGTCCGCGCCGTCGACCTGCGGAGCAGCTCGGCCATGGGGCGGAGTCGGTACATCGGGATCGTCGGATCCAGGCGTCGGATCGCCGACCGGGCGGGGGCGGCGGCCTGCGCCGGTGCACCGACGGTGCGCACGACGAAGGACATGGACGCCGGCGTCCAGGGGACGTCCGGGTCGCCGGTCGTGAGCGGGTTCCCTGTGACGAGCGGGTAGTACACGATCGGCTGGGCGGGCGCGTCCAGGGAGGCGCCACGGACGTCGCGGACGACGCCGACGACCGTGTACCACGCGGTGCCGGTCTGGTTCGTCCTCAGGCGCCGGCCGACGGCGGTGTCGAGCGTCCAGTAACGCTCGGCGAGGGAGCGACTGACGACGACCTCGTGCATCTCGCGGTCCGGGTCCGGCGGTCCGTAAAGGCGGCCGGACAGCAAGCGGATGCCCAGGGCCGGAAAGGCGCCCGGCGTCGCATATGCGACCTCCTCGACGGCGGGCATGACGCCGGACGGAAGCGGCTGATCCTCCACGAAAAGGCCGCTCTGGATCTCGCCGTCCTCCTCCAGGGGAAGCCGGGACACGACGCCGGCCGCGACGACGCCGGGCGCGGCCGCGATGTCGTCGAGGGCGCCGGTGAAGAAGCGGGCGGCGTCGCCAGGGGCAGCGTACTCCGCGGCGGGCAATGCGACGCGGAAGGACAGTGCATGGGCGGCCTCGAATCCCGGGTTCACCGAGCGAAGCTTCGCGAACGAGCGGGCCATCAGGCCGGATCCGGCGAGGAGCACGAGCGCCAGGGCGACCTGCGCCACGACGAGGCCACTGCGCACGCGCTGCCGATCCCTGCCCGTCGTCGCGCCCCGGCTGGTGCCGGCGAGCATCTCGGTCAGCGGGGCGCCGCGCCGCAGCGCCGGCAGCGCGCTGAAGACGAGGGCGGCCAGCATCGTCGTCGCCGCCGCGAAGAGCAGGACCGCCGCGTCCATCCGCACTTCCGCCAGGCGCGGGATCTCGACGCCGGCCTCGACCGACGGAAGCGCGCGAAGAGCGACGGCGGCGAGCCCTGCGCCCGCCGCGCCGCCGAGTCCGGCGACGACCATGCCCTCGGCGGCGAACTCACCGACGATTCGGCCGCGACCGGCGCCGAGCGCCCGCCGTACGGCCATCTCCTTTCGCCGTGCCTCGGCCCGGACGAGAAAGAGGTTGGCGACGCTGGCGCACGCGACCAGGAGCACGAAAGCGCCCGCGCCCAGGACGACCCAGAGCACCGGCCCGATGTCGCCCACGACGGCTTCCCGGAGCGGCCGCACGGCGGCGTGCATGTGGGTGGCTTCGATGGAGCTGGCGGTGAGCCTGCCGGGAAATGCCTCGGGCAGGCGCGGCAGAAGCCGGTCCAGGTCAGCCGTGGCCGAGGCCACGCTCGCACGGGCCTTCAACCGCCCCACCGCGCGGTAGTCGAAGCTCGCCGATTCTGTCTTCGACGGATCGAGGGCGAGGGGCAGCCAGACGCGCGCGTCGGCGGTCGGAAACCGGAAATCCTCCGGCATGACGCCGATCACCGCCCGGGGCACGCCGTCGATCACGATGCGGCGGCCGACGATGCCAGGATCCGCGGCGTACGTGCGACGCCAGAGCTGTTCGGAGAGGAGCACCACGGGAGGCGCGCCGGGAAGATCGTCGTCGGCCGCGATCCCGCGCCCGAGCATCGGCGCGACCTCGAGTGTCGGGAGGAGGCCCGCGCTCACGAAGCCGGCTTCGACCCGCTCCGGCCGTGTGGCGTCGGCGGCACCGGACGGCGCGTCGACGGGCCCGAGGTTGACGGACGCCACCCGGTACGCGCCCATGCGGGAGAATTCCCGGCTCGTCTGCCGATAGTACAGGAAGCTCGCGTCGGACTGGTCCACCCTGGAAATGCCTGTCACCTGGAGCGTGTGGAAGGCCTCGACCAGGCGGTCGGCGTCCGGGTACGGAAGCGGGCGGAGGAGGACGTGGTCGACCATCGAGAAGGCGGCGGTCGTGACGCCGATTCCGAGGGCGACGGTCACAGCCGTGGCGGCCGTGAAGCCGGGCGCTCGCCGAAGGCGACGGGCCGCGAGGCGCAGGGGGAGGAGGCGCGGAGTCATGGGCGTACGGGTCGGCTCGTCGGGTCGTGGAGGAGGCGGCGTGGGCGTTCTGCCGTCCCGGAATCCTATGCGTGGGGCCGATCGCTCGCCAGACTTGACCCGGAAGTCCGACGCCGCTACGGTTCGAACACCATGACGAGCGCGAACCGGATTCAGCGGCAGCATCATCACCATCACGGCCCCGGACGGGTCGCGGTGGCGGTTGCGCTCGTGATGTAGAGATCGAACGAGAAGCGCGCAGGCCACGCGGCCCGTCCCTGTCCGGGGCGGGTCTTTTTGTTGTCTCCCCCTTCCGACAGACGCCGTCGCCGTGCCCGCGCACAAGGCGCCGCCCCCGACCGGGGCGGTCGTCCCCACGGGAATGAAGGTGGAGAGGCACGTGACCACGGAAATGAAGATCCAGGAAGCGCGAAGGCAGGAGCGGCCGGAAGGCCCGGCGCGGCTGCGCATCGCGGTACCGAACAAGGGGCGGCTCGCCAGGGGAGCCCTGGAGCTGCTGGAGCGGGCCGGGCTCGTCCCATCGATGACGTCGGAGCGGGCCCTGCGGGCGGAGCTGGGCGAGGACTTCACCGCGCTCTTCCTGCGGGCCCGGGACATCCCCGAGCTCGTGGCCGACGGCGCTGCGGACGTGGGCATCACCGGGAGCGACCTGGTGGCGGAGTCGGGAAGGGAGCTGGCGTCGCTCCTGCCCCTCGGCTTCGGTGCGTGCCGGCTCGTGCTGGCGGGTCGGGAGGGCGAGGGGGAGTGGGCCGGAGCGACGGGCATTCCGGACGGCGTGCGGGTCGCCACGTCGTTCCCGCGCACCACGCGGCGGTGGTTCGAGGAGCGGGGAAGACGGGTCGAGATCGTGCCGGTCTCCGGCGCGGCGGAGCTGGCGCCGCACATCGGGGTCGCGGACCTCATCGCGGACCTCGTGAGCACCGGGTCGACGCTGAAAGTGAACGGCCTACGGGAGCTCGAGACCCTGAGCGCCGTGGAGGCGGTTCTCGTGGCGGCGCCGTCCGCGGCGCGCGGCCCGGAGGCGTCACGGATCCGCGAGCTCGTGGCGGCCCTCGAGTCCGTGCTGCGGGCGGACGGCAAGCGCTACGTAATGGCGAACGTGCCCCGGAGTGCGCTACCGGCGCTGCGGGACGTGCTTCCCGGCCTGAACGGGCCGACCATCGTGGACGTGCTGAACGGGGGGGAGCACGTGGCAGCCCACGCGGTCGTCGACCGCTCGGACGTCTACCGGACCATCGCGGCTCTCAAGGCACTCGGGGCGGAAGGAATCCTGGTCACCCGCATCGAGAGGCTGATGCCATGATCCCGGTTCGACGCCTCGCCGACCTGGACTCCGCCGAGCTCGATCGTCTGCTGGTCCGCGGCCGCGCCGGTGACCCGGACGTCGGCCGCTCCGTCGCGGCCGACGTCGCGGCCGTGCGCTGCCGCGGGGACGCTGCGCTGCGGGAGCTCGCGCTGCGCTACGACGGTGTCGAGCTCGATGCCGTCGAGGTCCCGCCCGAGGCGGCGGGCGCCGCCCTGGCGTCGCTGGAGCCGGACCTCCGCGCCGCGCTGGAGAGCGCGGCGGAGGCGATCCGGTCCTTCCACGCCGCCCAGCGGCCCCGGCCGCTGACGTTCACGGCCGCGCCCGGTCTGACGCTGGGGCGGCGGCCGGACCCGTTGCGACGCGTGGGCGTCTACGCGCCCGGAGGACGCGCGGCATACCCGAGCAGCGTGCTCATGGGCGCCGTCCCCGCCCGGGTGGCGGGCGTCGAGGAGGTCGTGGTCTGCTCCCCGCCCGGGCCGGACGGTCGCCCCTCGCCCCTGGTGCTGGCCGCGTGCGCCGTGGCGGGCGTCGACCGCGTATTCGCCCTGGGTGGAGCCGGCGCCGTCGCCGCGCTCGCCCTCGGCACGCAGACCGTGCCCCGCGTCGACCGTGTCGTCGGGCCGGGCAATGCCTACGTCGCGGAGGCGAAGCGCCAGCTCTCGGGAATCGTGGGAACCGACGCGCCGGCCGGCCCCTCGGAGCTGCTGGTGATCGGCGAAGACGGCGCCGACCCCGCCTGCGTCGCCCTCGAGATGCTCGCCCAGGCAGAGCACGATCCGGACGCGGCCTCGGTCCTCGTGACCCCCTCCGAGACGCTCGCCGCGGCGGTGGCCGGGGAGCTGGGCCGGCGCTGGGCGCAGGAGCCCCGGGCCGACATCGTCCGGGCATCCCTCGACACGGCCGGCGGGCTGCTCGTCTCCGAGGACGTCGACGCGGCCGTCGCGTTCGCGGAGCGCTACGCACCCGAGCACCTGCTGCTGCTGGTCCGGGAGCCTCGCGCCGTGCTGGAGCGGGTGCGCTCCGCCGGGACCGTGTTCCTGGGGCCGACCACCTCCGTGGCGTTCGGCGACTACGCCACCGGGGCCAACCACGTGCTGCCGACGGGTGGCCTGGCGCGAGCCTGGTCCGGGCTGTCCCTCGACGATTTCGTGCGCTGGACGACCTGGCAGGAGGCGGACGCCGGGGCCGCAGTAGCGCTGGCCGGCGTCGTGGCCCCGCTGGCCGAGGCCGAGGGGCTGCCGGCGCACGCGGCAGCGGCGCGGCGCGCCGGCAGCCAGGGCGGGGCCCCGGGCGGCGGACCGGGCAGCCCCGCGCCGCGATCCGCGTACCGGAAGCTGAGGCCGTACGACCCGGCGCGCCCGCCTCTTCCCGTGGATCTGAGCGCGAACACGAACCTGTGGGGCGCGTGCCCTGCGGCGCTGGAGGCACTCCGGGGGATGGAGCCTACCGCGTATCCGACGCCGTACGCCGACGCGCTGAAGCAGGCGCTGGCCGAGGCGTGGGGACTGGACGTGTCGCAGGTGACGACGGGGTGCGGCTCCGATGACCTCATCGACTCGGCGCTGCGCGCGTTCTGCGAGCCGGGTGACGCGGTGGCGTTCCCGTGGCCGACGTTCGGGGTGGTGTCCGAGTTCGCGCGCATGAACGCGGCCCGGCCGGTGGCAGTGCCCGCGGACGCCGGCGGCGACGTGGGGCCTGCCGGGCTCGCGGCGCTCGCGGCGGCCGACGTCGCCTACGTCTGCCGCCCGAACAACCCCACGGGGACGATGCTGCCCCGGGAGACGGTCGTGGAGCTGCTCCGGAGGTCGCGGGGCCCGGTGCTCATCGACGAAGCGTACGGCGACTTCGCCGGCGAGACGCTGCTCGACGCGGCTCTGGCGTCGGGGCGCGGCGTCGTGCTCCGCACGTTCTCGAAGGCGTACGGCCTGGCGGGACTGCGGGTGGGCTACGCCGTCGGGCCGGCTCCGGTGATCCGGGCCATCGAGCTGTCCCGGGGCCCCTACAAGGTCGGCGCGGCGTCCGAGGCCGCGGCGGTGGCCGCCGTGCGGGACGGGCGCGCGTGGGCGGAGGACGTGATCCGTCGAACGGCGAGAAACCGGGACCGCCTCCAGGCGGAGCTGCGCCGTCGCGGGCTGAGGGTGGTGCCAGGGCGCGGTAACTTCGTGCTGTTCGGGCCCGGGAGTACTCCGCCCGCCGGATCGGACGGGGCGCGGCCGCCCGGCCCGTGGGCGGCGTCCGTGAAGGAAGCGCTCGCGGGGCGCGGCATCGGCGTCCGGGCGTTTCCGGAGCTGGCGGCGGTCGGCGACGCGATCCGCGTCACGGTCGGGCCGTGGGCGCTCATGGAGCGCTTCCTCGCGGCCCTGGACGCGGTGCTCCCGTGAACGTGCTCCTCTTCGGCTACGGCACAGGAAACCTCCACTCCCTCGCCAAGGCGCTGGAACGGTGCGGCGCGTCAGTCTCGGTCGGGACGGACCTGGAGGGCCGGGACGCCCTGGTCCTGCCGGGCGTCGGCGCGTTCGGCGCGGCGGCACGCCGACTCCAGCCCCACGGCGAGGCGGTGCGGACCGCCGCGGCGGCCGGGATGCCGGTCCTCGGCGTGTGTCTCGGGATGCAGCTGCTCCTCGAATCCAGCGAGGAAGGGGACGGAGAGGGGCTCGGGCTGATCCGCGGCGCGAGCCGACGGCTGCGGACTGCCCGCGTGCCGCACATGGGATGGAACGAGGTCCTGCCGGCGGGCGACGATCCGCTCTTCGGCGGGGTCCCGGCCGGGTCGTACTTCTACTTCGCCCACAGCTACGCCGTCGATCCCGCCGAACCGGCGGACGCGATCGCGTGGACGGAGCACGAGGGCGTCCGCCTGGCCGCGGCCGTGCGCCGGGGCAGGGTGACGGGAACGCAGTTCCACCCGGAGAAGAGCGGCGACGCAGGGCTGCGCGTGCTCCGGAACTTCGTCGACGGAGCACGGCCGTGAAGGTCTTCGCGGCCGTGGACATCCGCGGCGGGGCGGCGGTCCAGCTCGTTGGGGGAGACCCCGCCCGGGAGCGGGTGCGGCAGTCGGACCCCGTGGCCGCGGCGCGGCGGTGGATCGCGGCGGGGTTCGAGCGGATCCACGTCGTCGATCTGGACGCGGCCCTCGGGCACGGTGCGAACGCGCGGGCGGTCGCGGACATCGCGGCCCTCGCGACGACGGAGTGCCAGGTGGGCGGCGGCGTGCGGAGCCAGACCTCCGTCCAGGCGCTCCTGGAGATCGGGGCCGATCGCGTGGTGGTGGGGACGCGCGCCGTGGAGGACCGGCCGTGGCTGGAAGACGCGGCGGCGCAGTGGCCGGGGCGCCTCGTCGTCGCCGCCGACGTCCGGGGCGGCCGCGTCGTGACGCACGGCTGGACGCAGAGCTCGGGGCGAACGGCTCGGGCCTTCGTCGCCGGACTGTCCGACGTGCCGCTCGGGGGCATCCTGGTCACGGACGTGGGCAGGGAAGGGCGGCAGGCGGGGGTGGACGCGGACCTGTTCCGCGAGCTGGCCGGGGCGGCAGGCCATCCGCTTCTGGCCGCGGGCGGAGTGGCGGGGCCCGAGGATCTGGAGGCTCTGGACGGCGCGGGCGTCGCCGGCGTCGTCCTCGGCATGGCGCTCTACACCGGCCGGCTCCGGCCGGCGGACGCACTGGCATGGGAGGAAACCGGATGAGCATGGCAAGCCGCGAGACGCGGGAGACGAAAGTCCGGGTGGAGGTGCGGTCCGGCTCGAGCGACGTGTCGACGGGCGAGCCCTTCCTCGACCACATGCTGACGACGCTCGGGCGGTACGCCGACCTCGGTCTTCGAGTGGACGCGCAGGGGGACCTGCGGCACCACCTCGTGGAGGACGTGGCAATCACCCTCGGGGCGGTGCTGGGCCGCGACACTCCCGCCACCTGTGCCCGGTACGGCGAGGCGACCATCCCCATGGACGAGGCGCTGGTCCAGGTCGCATTGGACGCGGGCGGACGGCCCCACTTCGAGGGGCGGCTGCCGAGCCGCCTGTACGAGCACTTCCTCCGCTCGCTGGCGATCAACGCGGGCTGGACGATCCACGTCCGGGTGCTGCGCGGTCGGGACCGCCACCACATGGTGGAGGCGGCGTTCAAGGCCCTCGGGCTCGCCGTGCGCCAGGCGCTCCGCGAGACCGGCGACGCGGTGTTCAGCACCAAGGGCGCCGTCCGCCTTCGCTGGGAAGGGGAGGACGATGCTGGCTAGGAGAGTGGTCGTGTGCCTGGACGTCGACGCCGGGCGGGTCGTGAAAGGCGTTCGCTTCCGGTCGCTGCGGGACGTGGGCGATCCCGTGGAGCTGGCGGTGCGCTACGAGGCGGAGGGCGCGGACGAGCTCGTCTTCCTCGACATCACGGCTTCCACCGAGGCACGTGGCACCCTGCTGGACGTGGTGCGTCGCACGGCGGAGCGGCTGTTCGTACCGCTCACCGTGGGCGGAGGCGTCGGGAGCGTGGCCGACGCGGACCGCGCGCTCCGGGCAGGGGCGGACAAGGTGGCGATCAACACGGCGGCCGTGCTCCGACCCGTGGTGCTGTCCGAATGCGCCGATCGGTTCGGGGCGCAATGCGTGGTGGCGTCCATCGACGCCGCGGAGGACGCCGGCTGCCCGTCCGGCTACCGCGTCTTCGTGCGTGGCGGCCGGACGCCCACGGAACTGGACGCCGTGGAGTGGGCCAGCAGATGCGCCGACGCGGGCGCGGGCGAGATCCTGCTCACGGCGATCCATCGGGACGGCGCGCGCGGCGGGTTCGACGTCCCGCTCACCCGGACCGTCGCCGAGGCGGTGTCCGTCCCGGTGATCGCCAGCGGCGGCGCGGGCGCGCCGTCCGATTTCACGGACGTCCTGTCCCGCGGCCGCGCCGACGCCGCGCTGGGCGCCGGCATCTTCCACGACCGGACCGTGGCCGTCGCCGACGTGAAGGACGCCCTCGCGGCAGCGGGCATCCCCGTGCGGCCGCGACGGGCGTCGAAGCGCGTCGTCGCGACGGCAGAGGACCTGGAGGCGGAATGAGCCTGGACGTCGACGCCCTGGATTTCGGGAAGGGCCTGATCCCCGTCGTCGCGCAGCACGACCTCACGGGCGACGTGCTCATGGTCGGGTACGCCGATCGCGACGCGGTCGAGCGCACGCTCGCCACGGGCCTCCTCACCTTCCACTCCCGCTCCCGGGGGGTTCGTTGGACGAAGGGGGAGACCAGCGGCAACACGCTCGCCGTCCGATCTCTCCACGCGGACTGTGACGGCGACGCGATCCTCGCGCGCGTTCGCCCGCGCGGCCCGACGTGTCACACCGGTGCGCGGAGCTGCTTCGACGCCCCTGCGGTGGGGGAGACGGCGTCGCAGGTCGCCGCCGCTGCGGAGCCGGACCCCGGCCCCCGGCCCGTGCTCGCCGCGCTGGCGGAACGCATCGCGGATCGCCGGGCCGCCCGTGCGGAGGAGAGCTACACGGCCCGGCTGCTGTCGGACCGCAACCTCCGGCTCAAGAAGCTGGGCGAAGAAGCCACGGAGCTGGCGGTGGCGTGCGCGGACGAGGATTCCTCGCGCGTCGCGGAAGAGACCGCCGACCTGTTCTACCACGCGCTGGTGGCGGCCCGGGCCGCCGGCGTGGATCTGGACGCCGTCCTCGAAGTCCTCGACGCCCGCAGGAGTCGGTGAGCCCGCGCGGAGCGGCGAACGGATACCGTCAGCCCAATCGGACGGCCGGGAAGGCGGCGCCGAGGCCGAGTCCCAGCACGCAGAGCCAGCCGAAGGCGCGGTTGTGCACCAGGCAGAAACGGTGGTACCAGAGGGGCCAGCCGACGTAGCCCGCGGGGGGTTCGTCGGGCGTCGGCGTCGCCATGACACGGATCGCGCTCAGCGCCCGCGGCAGCGCGAGGGCCACGACGAGAACGAAGGGCGTGAGCACAGCGGTCGCCACGCCGGCGAGGATGATGGCGTACATCGCAACGATCGCCGTCTGGTTCAGCCTCCGGGCCCACTTCTCACCGAGGAGCACGGGCAGCGTCCACTGGTTGTGACGCGTGTCGAACATGCGCTGGTCGATGTGCTTGCCGACCAGGATCGACATGACCCCGAGGCCGTACGGCACGGACGCCACGAACGCCGACAGGGACGGCTCGCCCGTGATCATCCAGTAGCCGCCGCCGACCATGAGGGGCCCCCACACCACGAAGGCCGCCACCTCGCCCAGTCCGAGCTCCTTCAGCGCCCGCGGGGCCGCGTCGTAGGCCAGCAGCAGGCCGGCGCCGGCGGCGGTGAGCCATGCGGCGGCCCAGCCGCGGAGCACGATGAACCAGATCCCGATGCCCACGGCGATGACCGTGAGGACCAGGATGCCGGTCACGAGCAGACGGGAGCTCACGGCGCCGGACAGCACGGGATGGACCGTGTAGCGGCGGCGGGGCGAGTCGTCCGTGTCGTGCCCTCTCCGCACGCCGAAGTAGTCGTTCGAGAGGTTGCTGATCATGTGCAGGACGAGGTAGCCGACGAGGATGAGGACGAACGGCAGGGCCTCGAAGCGGCGGGCGGTCAGGGCGAGGAGCCCGGCCAGCAGCGCCGCCTGGAAGGAGATCACGAGGATGACGCTGCGCGCCGAATAGAGGAACCGCGCGACGGGATCCAGCCGGCTCATGTCCTCGGCCGTGGGCGGGTAGAAGCCGGTGAAGGCCCGTGCCCATTCCCGCGGGCCGCGGCCGACCGTGCGGCCGACGTGCGTTTCGGTAGTCGTATCGCTCATGCGTCCCGTTCTGCTCGTTTGGATTGCTCGTTCGTCGCCCGGCGACAGCGGTAGCCGGTCCCCGACTCCCCCTGCAGGAATCACGCGCCCCCCTCCCCGTTGACGGAACGCCCGCACCTCCGCAGGTTGGCGCCGACCCCGCATACCCGCACACGAAGCTGGAGGTCGTGATGAAGCGCTACCTCTCCCTGTCGGCCGTGCTGCTCGTGCTGGCGGCGCCGTACCCCGCCGCGGCCCAGCGGCCGGGCGGTGCGCCGCGCATTCCCACCGTCAGGCCCGCGAAGGGCGAAGTGGAGGCGAACGGACGTCGCCTTCCGCTGGACACGGCGGTCGTCACGACCCACGAGACGACCATCGAGGGGAAGCGCGTGCCCTACCGCGCGGAGGAGGGGACGCAGCCGGTCTACGGGGCCGACGGCTCGCCCATCGCGACGCTCAACTACACGTACTACACGCGCACGGACGTGAGCGACGTCGACCACCGTCCGCTGCTGATCTCCTTCAACGGCGGCCCCGGCACCGGCTCGCTCTGGATGCATCTCGGCTACACCGGACCCATGCGCCTCAAGATCGACTCGCTGGGCTACCCCGTTCAGCCGTACGGCGTGGTGCAGAACCCGCACTCGATCCTGGACGCCACGGACATCGTCTACGTGAACCCGGTGAACACCGGCTTCTCCCGTGCGCTCGACGGCGTGGACACGAAGCAGTTCTTCGGCGTCAACGAGGACCTGGACTACCTGGCCGACTGGATCGAGACGTTCGTCTCCCGGCACAGGCGCTGGACCTCCCCCAAGTTCCTGATCGGCGAGAGCTACGGAACGACGCGCGTGTCGGGGCTGGCGGGGGTCCTCCAGGACCGCCACTGGATGTACCTGAACGGCGTGATCCTGACGTCCCCTACGGGCCTGGGCATCGACCGGGGCGGCCCGGTAGGCGACGCGCTGGGACTGCCGAGCTACGCGGCGACGGCGTGGTACCATCACGACCTCGCGCCGGAGCTCCAGTCGCGGCCCCTCGAGCAGCTGCTGGCGGACGTCGAGAACTTCACCGTGGACCAGTACATCCCGGCCCTCACCCGAGGCCGCGCCCTCTCCGACGCGAAGCGGAAGGAGATCGCCGATCAGGTCGGGAAGTACGCGGGCATCTCGCAACAGTACGTCCTCGACCACGATCTGGCCGTGCCGGTCGGCGCGTTCCGGAAGGAGCTGCTGCGGGACCGGGGCCAGACCGTCGGTCGCCTGGACGCCCGCTACCTCGGCGTGGACCGGGAGAACGCCGGCGAGGATTACGACTACGACCCAGCGCTCACGGCGTGGAACCACGAGTTCGCCCCCGCCATCAACCACTACCTGCGGGACGTGCTCGGCTTCAGCCCCAGCGTGGAGTACTGGGTCTTCGGACCGGTCTATCCGTGGAACAGGGAAGGGGACCGGACCGGCGAGCAGCTTCGCCAGGCGCTGGCGGAGAACCCCGTCATGCACCTGCTCGTGCAGTCCGGCTACTTCGACACCGGCACCGACTACTTCTCGGCGAAGTACACGGTCTGGCAGATGGACCCGGGCGGGAAGCTCGGCGACCGCGTGCAGTGGAAGGGGTATCCGGCGGGGCACATGCTCTACCTGCCGCAGCCCCAGCTGGCGCAGGCCACGTCCGACCTGCGGCAGTTCATCCTGAATGCCGTCCAGGACGCCGAGAGCCACCCCGCCGGGTACCGTTGAGGCGTCGCCTACGACGACGTCTTCGAGTGAACCGCGAACGCCGCCGCGGCCGCGTCCGCGCTGTCCTTCACGCGGATGTAGTGCATCCAGTACGGCGGCGTCGGAGCGTTCGGCGGCAGCTGCATCATGCCGCCGTACTCAAGATCGTTGCGTCCGTAGATCCGGTACTTGCCGTACTCGGGGCCCATGTCGAACTCGCGCATCAGATCCCATCCGAAGAGATCGACGTAGAAGGCGACGTCCCGCTCCACGTCGCCGGCCGCGAGCTCGTGCCGCGCGAAGTCCAGCGGCTGCGGCTCGCCCTCCGGCGGCAGGCTGTCTTCCGGCTGGTCGCCCGTGATCACCGCGAAGATCTCGCCGCCCACGCCCTGTAGCACGGCGAACCGGCCGACCCCCGGGACGAACTTCGCAGGCACGAGGGCGCGGCCGCCGACCTCCAGCGTCTTCGCGACCACGGAGTCCACGTCCGGCACCGCCACGTACGCGTACCACAGCGGCGGCGCCCCCTCCGCGGCCGCGTCCGGCTCCTACGCCGAAGACGCGGGCCGAAGCCGCTCGCGCAGCCACGCAGCGAGCAGCCACGCCGCTGGCACGGCGACCATGAGGAGGGGGAACCACCGTCCGTACTGCCCCGTCGGGGAGTAAGGCTCGGTCGCGACGTGGAAGGCGACAACCTCCCGGTTCACCACGATCCCCGCCTCCGACAGCTCATGCAGGGCGTAGATGGCGATCTGTGCGGTGAAGATCAGCAGGAACGCGCCCGTCGCCTGGAAAAAGCGCCTCAGGTCGATCCGGTGCCCGTAACGTGCCCACGCCCACGCCATGAGCCCCGCAGCGAGCAGGCCCAGCAGGGCCCCGGCGAGGACGTTGCCGGAGTGTACCTGGAAGAGCATCAGGGCGGTCTCCACTCCCTCCCGGGCCAGCATGAGGACCGTGAAGAAAAAGACGCCGGCGAACGCCACTGGACCCGGGCGGCGGGCCGTCCGCGCCGAGAGCGTGGCCTCCATGCGCCCCTTGAGTGTCGGGCCCGTCCGCCACATGTGAACCACGAGGCCGACCACGAACGGGACGGCGGCCAGCCCGAGAATCCCCTCCAGGAGGGGGGTGTCGGCCTGCTTGCGAAGCACGAACCCGAGGCCGGCGCACAGCGCGAGGGCCACCAGCACGCCGGAGTGTACAGCCGCCTCGAGCCGGGTCCGCCCCGATTTCCTCAGGTAGGCGAGGATGATGGCCACGATGAGGAACGCCTCGAAGCCTTCCCGCAGCAGAATGACGAAAGACGAGAGCATGGTGCGTGTCCGGGTTGAGAATCGTTCTCAATCAAGCGTAGGGCATGGGCAGGCCCGTGTCAACGGAACGGCCGGCGTTCTTTCGTACCGGTTTGCGACTGGCAGACCGCGGGGAAGGCGGGATGACCGGAGGGTCGGAGGAAGCGGATGCGGGGCGAGGCGCGAATCGGGCGGAGCACGGATGAAAAGACGGAGGGCGACGTCGCTCGTCGCCCTCCGTCTCCACGCGTCGGAACGGCCCGCCTCAGGGCGCGATCTGCTCCATGTGCTTGGTGCCGTTGATGAAGTCCTCGATGTCCTTCTTGAGCTTCTTCGCCGAGTCCTGGTTCAGGTAGGCCATGTGGCCGCTCCTGTAGTACTCGAACTGGACGCGGTCGGGGTACGTCTGGTCGAAGCCGAGATGGCGGAAGGTGTACTCGGCGTTGGCGAAGGGCGTCGCCATGTCGTAGTAGCCGGCGCCGACCATGACCTTGAGGTACGGGTTCTTGGCCATGGCGGAACGCAGGGGCTCCACCTCGTTGGGATAGCCGAAGTACCCGCCGGGGCCCCAGTCCCAGCGCCCCGTGTGCCCGCCCATGTAGTACTGCAGGTCGCTGGAGTAGTCGAGCTCGTTGTGAAGGTAGCGCATGAACGCGGACATGAACGCGCCCGACGGAGCGACGTCGGACGGATCGTAGTCCTGGCGCGTGCTGGCCGCGTTCGCGTTCAGGCCGATCATGCGGCTGTCGTAGCGCCCGACGGTTTCGCGCTGGTCCCGCAGCAGCTCGGTGCGGTACATGCCCGGGTCGATGCGCAGGTTGGTCTGCATCACGAAACCGGACGACACGCCCGTCAGGCGCGCCAGTTTGTCGGCCGCGGCCTTTCGATCGGCTTGCGACAGCGCGTTGCCCTTCGCGAGCTCGGTGAGGTAGTCCCCGAACGCGTAGTCCCGTGACTGCTGCACCACCTGCTCGAGAGTCTGGCTCTGCAGGTCGGCCGGCAGCTTCTTGTGGTACCACGCCGTCGCGGTGTACGTCGGCAGGTACATGCTGTAGCCGATGTCGTTCGTCGGCATCGGCGCGATGTAGCCGAGGTCGAGTACGGTGCCCAGGAGCATGATCCCGTTCAGCTCGATGCCCTCGTCGTCCTGCAGGTACTCCGCCAGCCCCGCGGAGCGGAACGTCCCGTAGCTTTCGCCGAACAGGTACTTCGGGCTCGACCACCGGTGGTACTTGTCCAGGTAGTCGCGGATGAACTTGCCGAAGTACTGGATGTCGTTCCGCGCGCCCGTGAAGTCCGTCCCCTTCACGCCCGGTGCGGGGCGCGAGTAGCCGGTCATCATGGCGTCCACCTGCACCAGGTCCGTCGTGGCCAGGGGGGAGTACGGGTTGTCGACCAGATCGTACGGCGGTGCCGGCTGCGCGCCGTTCGGGCCCATCGTCGGGTGACGCGGGCTCATGATGCCCATGTCAAGCCAGATCGACGCCGAGCCGGGTCCGCCGTTGAAGAAGAACGTGACGGGCCGCGTCCCCGGCTCCGCACCGTCCTTCGTGTAGGCGATGTAGAACGCGGTGGCGGCGGGTTTCCCGTCCTCGTCCCGGATCACCATCGTGCCGGCGTTCGCCGTATAGTGGATCGTCTCCCCGTCGAGTGTGACGGTATGCTTCGTCGTGGACACCTTTTCGACGGCGGGGACGCCTTCCTTTGCGCCTTCGTCACCGTTGCCGGGAGGACCGGAGGGGCGCTGGGCGGAGAGGGGGGTGGTGGCCGCGAGGGACGCGGCGGCTCCCAGCACGAACAGCCAGTTGCGCATGACTTTCCTCTTCACGTCTCGGGTCTGTGCAGGGTCGGATTGTTCGGGAACGTCGTCATCCTGACCCGAACCCCGGCGCCGCGCAAGCGGCTCCCCCGCGTCAGCGCCTCGAGTCGAGGCTGCCCGCACCCGGCGCCTCTCTCCACCACCGCCGGGGCAGCTCGAGGTCCACGCGCGTGTCGTGATCGAGAGGGCGCACGATGCCGGTGACGTCCGAGTGCGGCGCGGCGGTACGGCTCCGGTACCGGGCGGCCTCGGCGGCGAAGCGGTTGTGAAGCTGCACCGCCCCGAGAAGCCGCGCGAAGTGAGCCTCTCGATGGCCGCGCACCGAATTGACGGCAACCCGCCACTCCCTCTGGCCCACACCGCGCCGGGCGAGCTCCAGGACGAGATCGAGGAACGGGTCGTCGGTGACGGCGTCGAGCATCTCCTTGTACTCGGGCTCCAGGTCGGCGCTGTACACGGCGATGACGTCGCGCAGGTCGCCTCGGCACCCGGCCAGGCGCTCGGCAGCCCCCTCCGTGAACGGCGCATCCTCGCCCCGGGCCTGTCCCGACGGATCCAGGAACATGAGGTCCTCGGTGCGATAGGGAGCGAGAAGGTCGTCGCAGGTCCCGGGAACCGGCTCCGCGAAGGGACGGCTCGCCTTCACGAGCCGCGCCCAGGTATCCACGAGCCCGGCCAGGGCCCGGCCGGAGCGACGCAGCGCGCCGACGGACCCGCGCAGCCGCTGAGCCCGCTCCTGCCGGTCCAGGAGCCGACGCACGACGGCGATCGTCACGAGGACGCTCATGGCTTCAGTGGCGAGGTTCGGAGCGAACCGGTTTCCGAACGCGCTGTCCGGCCATCGGATCCCGGCGACGGTCGAGCCCGCCGACACGACGAGGAGCCCGGCATAGAGCAGCCCGAGAGCGGAGAGCGGAGTCGAGGAGCGCGGGTTCATGGCGGGTCCGGGATCGGGGGCACGGGTCCGGTCCCTCTCTTGGACGACGGCGGGCGTCGATCGGTTGCAGTCGGCGCTTGCAGTCCTCGGTTGCACGCCGGCGGGCGCACGCAGGACTGCGCCGGCGCTCCCCCGCATGGACTCCATCTTGCGCCCCCCGCTCCCCGGACCGATGATCCGCACGCACCGAAACCGTACCGGAGGCAGGCATGCCCGTCGATCGCGGCGTCGTCGAACAGCAGCTCCGGGAGCTCGGACAGGGCGCGGGTCTCTGGGGCACCCGCGAGTTGAGGGACCTGCCGGCGGTGCTTGACGGCGGAGAGCGGATCCTGGCGGTCGGTCGGGGCAGAGTCGCCCGCGGCCGATGGCTCCGACGTCCCTGGCTCATCGTGGTCACGGACCGGCGACTGCTCTGCATCCGGTCCGAGCGTCCTGCCGGCTGGCGGCAGATCGACGTGCCGGCCGACGTCATCTCCCGGGCGACGCTTCGGGCCGGACCATTCAAGGGGCGCATCCTCGTCGTCGCGGACGGACGCAAGCACCGCCTTCTGGTGTCCCGCGCCGACGCCCGCGACATCATCGGCGCGCTGGCGCTCCTGGATGCACCCGCCAACCAGGTGCCCTCCGGCTTCGCGCCCGCGCGCATGCTTCGGCAGGTCGTCGATCACATGATGGCACTACCCGCCGTGGCGCTCGAGCCGGGAAGGCGAACGCTGCCCGGGCCGACGCCGACGCCCGGGCTGTCGGAGAGCGACTCCACACGCATCGACCTGCTGGAGGACCAGGTCCGGCAGCTCCAGCAGCAGGTCGACTTTCTGGAGCAGGTCCTGCGGCAGCGACAGGAGGGCAGCTGAGGGCGCCTCCGTGTCGCGTGGCTGCAACGACTGTTGGCATGAGCCCACACGGTGTCGCACGAGCCCCACACGGAGGTGCGGAATCCGACGGCGAAATGGACGGGGAAAAGTACCGGAAGACAAGGAACGGAGCAGGCTCGTGGCGGATCGACGCCATATGTAGTTCGTGGCCCACGGCTTGCAAGGTCCACCCTGTGGTCGAAGTGCACCCACGAGGGAAGTGAGGCCGTCGGGTCGATGAGCGTGGCTTCAGCGAACGCAGAATCCAAGGGTCTCGCGGCCGGGCTGGTCCTCGATGCCGATGAGAAGGCTGCGAGGGCCGCACGGGACGTCGAGCCCCTCACCGCATCCCCCGATCGGGGGTGGCGGGCGATCGGTTGGTTCGGTCTGCTGATCGCTGCGATCGCATTCGTCGATCTGGTGCTCAACCTGTACCCGGCGGCGTGGAGCTCGCCGGAGTGGGAGTTCGGAACGATCGCCCGGACGCTGGGTTCCCTGCCGCTGTTCTCCATCGGCATGGCGGCGATTCTGGGCTCGTATCTGGCGAGGGGGCGGCGGATCGGCATTCTGGTGACGTCGATCCTGCTGGTCGCCTTCGCGCTGCTGATCCTGGGCGCCTGGACGGTGTTCACGCTGGATGTGCCGATGGCACTGAACGCGGCGGGCAGCGGGCCGGCCAGCCTGGTGATCAAGAAGACCATCGTGCGGACGACGTCGATGGGACTCGGCTTTGGCGCAGGGTATCTCATCGCGGCGGTCGCCTCATTCCGCCACATCAAGAGGAGGAAGCGCGTATGAAACGAAGAGGAATGACGTGGGCGGGGGCGGCACTCGCGGTACTGCTGGTGGCGCCGCCCGGGGCCCGCGCGGACGTTCTCGTGGACACGAACGTGTGCACGGCCGGGTCGCTGACGCTGTGCAACTCGTTCTCGCTGACGAAGGACGGGGACTCGTACACGCTCGTCGTCATGAACAACACGTCGCCGTCGAACGTGACGGACTACGGTGAGCTGACGGGCGTAGGCATCTTCAACACGACGAGCACCGACTTCGGGTTCGACAATCTGAGCGGCGTCCCCACCGGCTTCACGGGCTACACCGGCTCCGTGGGCACGATCTGCAACGATCTCGGCGGCGGCTCGTACAGCCAGACGGACCTGAACGTCGGCGCCTGCAAGAACGGCGTGCCCGGCGTACAGGCGTTCACGCTCAGCTTCACGACCACCACGGACCTGACGGGCCACTTCGCGAACGGGGACCTGGTCATCGGCACGCACGTGCAGTCGATCGGTACCTGCTCGGCGAAGTTCCGTTCGGACGGCAGCGCGGTTCTGACGACGCCGGGGGACGGAACGCTCTCCGGCTGTGAGCCGACGTCCACGGTCCCCGAGCCAGTCACGGTCGCGCTGTTCGGCACCGGACTCCTCGGGCTCGGCCTGATCCGCCGGCGCAAGGGCGGAGACGTAGCCAACGACTGACGAAGCGGCGCTCTCCCGAGTAGCGGCTGTGAGGGGCCCGGGGCTTTCCCCGGGCCCCTCTTTTTTCCTGGGGCGAGCGTCCGCGGCGCGCCCGGGGCGCCGTTCCACACGGGTGGCATCATCCCGCCATCCGGCGCGAACTGGCCGTTCGCGCCGCGCATCCCCATCTTTCGCGGTCCTGCGAACCGACCCCGTCCAATTTGCCAGGAGATCTTCCGTGCGCGCTCTCGTGCTTCGCGGCTTCGTTGCGGTCATGTGCTCGATGGGCCTCGTCGCCGCGAGGGGGGCGGATCCCGCGGTGGCCCAGACGCCGTCCCTCTACGGCGACATGCACTGGCGCTCCATCGGCCCCACGCGCGCGGGGCGCGCCCGCGCCCTCGACGGGGTGCGCGCGCAGCCGAACGTGTTCTACGCCGGCTTCGACAACGGCGGCGTCTGGCGCACGACGGACTACGGCTCGACGTGGCACCCCCTCTTCGACGACCAGCCGACGAGCTCCATCGGGGCGATCGCCGTGGCGCCGTCGAACCCGGACGTCATCTACGTGGGCAGCGGCGCGGGCATCATCCGCCCGGACCTGTCCACCGGTGACGGCGTCTACAAGTCGACGGACGGCGGCAGGACGTGGACCCACCTGGGGCTCCGCGAGAGCCAGATGATCGCGAACATCGCCGTCGACCCGACGAACCCGGATCGGCTCTTCGTCGCCGTGCTGGGCCACCCGTACGGGCCCAACCCCGAGCGGGGCATCTATCGCTCGACGGACGGGGGACAGACATTCGAGAAGGTCCTGTACCGGGACGAGTACACGAGCGGTAACGACGTGCGCCTCGATCCGTCGAACCCGAACGTCGTCTACGCCACGCTCTGGCAGCAGCAGCAGGGCTTCCGGGAGAGCCAGGAGTTCGGCGGCGCCGGGAACGGCATCTTCAAGTCGACGGACGGGGGAGACACGTGGGTGCCGCTTACGGCGGGCCTCCCCAAAGTCATCGAAGCGAACCTGGCCATCGCGCCGTCGCAGGCGAGCACCGTCTACGCCATGGTCGCGGGCACGCCGCAGACGGCGAAGGGCTCCGGCCCGGGCCGGGACGGAGGAACGACGGGCATTGTCGGCTTCTACCGGTCGGACGACGCCGGCGCGCACTGGACCGCGGTGGACGTCCCCGAGGGGCCTGTGGGGAAGGGGACGGCGCACGTCGACCGCCGTCCTCTGGCTCGGATCGGCGGCGGCGACCTGCCGACCATCACCGTCGACCCGAAGAACCCGGACGTGGTCTACAGCGCGTCCGTCGTCATGTGGCGCACGGAGGACGGCGGCCACACGTGGTCGGCGGTGCGCGGCGCCCCGGGCGGAGACGACTACCAGAAGATCTGGATCAACCCGGACCACCCGGACATCGTCTTTTCCGTGGCGGACCAGGGCGCGGTCGTGTCGGCAAACCGGGGAGAGTCCTGGAGCAACTGGTACACGCAGCCGACGGCCGCCGTCTACCACGTCACCACCGACAACGACTTCCCGTACCGCGCCTGCGGCGGGCAGCAGGACTCGGGCTCCGCGTGCGTCGAGAGCCGGTCCATGGACGGCGAGATCACGTTCCACGACTGGCACCCCGTCAACATCCAGGAGTACGGCATCGCGGCGCCGGACCCGAAGGACCCGGACGTGGTCTTCGGCGGCATGCGCAACAACGTGTCGCGCTACGACCGACGCACCGGACAGACGACGTACGTCGGGCCGGACATGGGACCGCGCGGCGGCCCGTTCAACCGGAACGTGCGGACCATGCCGCTGCAGTGGTCCCCGGTGAATCCGGACGTGCTCTTCTACACCTCGGACGCCGTGTGGAAGACGACGGACCGGGGGAAGAGCTGGACCCGCATCAGCCCCGACCTGTCCCGGCAGACGTGGAAGGTCCCGGAAACCGCGGGCAGGTACGCGTCGAGCGTGGACGTCGACGCCCAGGGCGTGATCACGGCGCTCTCGCCGTCGCCCCGCAGCGTCGACATCCTCTGGGCGGGCACCGACGACGGCAATATACAGGTGACCACCGACGGCGGCGCACACTGGTCCAACGTGACGCCGCCGCAGATCCGCCCGTGGACGCGCATCTTCAACATCGAGGCCGGCCACTTCGACAGCGGCACCGCGTACGCCGCCGCGAACACGATGCGCATCGACGACATGAACCCCCACTTCTGGCGCACCCACGACGGCGGCCGGACGTGGACGGAGATCGACACCGGGATCGCGCCGGGCGCCACGGCCAACTCGATCCGGGAGGATCCCGAGAAGCCGGGGCTCCTCTACGCCGCGACCGAGACGCAGGTGTGGGTGTCGTTCGACGACGGCGACCACTGGCGCTCACTGCGGCTGAACATGCCCGCAGTCTCGGTCCGGGACATCACGGTGAAGAGCGACAGCACCTGCCTGTGCTCGGATCTCGTCGCCGGGACCCACGGCCGCGGCTTCTGGATCCTGGATGACGTGACCCCGCTGCGACAGGCGACGGAGGCGCAGCAGGCGAGCGAACCGTTCCTGTTCCGTCCCGCCCCTGCCGTCCGGGTTCGCTTCGGAACGAACGATCCGACGCCGTGGCCGCCTGAGATCGCTGCCGGGGAGAACCCGCCCCCGGGCGGCATCCTCGACTACTACCTGCCCGCGGATGTGGCCGGACCGGTCACCCTCGACGTCGTCGACGCGGGCGGCACCGTGATCCGCTCGTACTCGAGCGACGACGCGTCCCTCGACCCCGATCCGGGGGTCGACCCGTCCGCCTACGACGCCGTCTGCCGCCGGAACCCGGAGGCGCCGGACTGCGGCGTGCCGCTGTACTGGGCGGCTCCCCTGAGCCGCCTGTCGACGAAGGCCGGGATGCACCGGTTCGCCTGGGACCTCCGCTACGAGCCGCCGGGGGGCGAGGAGCCGGTGGAGGAGGGCAGCGCCACGGGCGCCGTGCCGCACCGGACCTATCCGGACGCCGGCACGCCGTGGGCGCCGCCAGGGCGCTACACCGTGCGACTGACGGCCGGAGGCACGACGTCGACCCAGCCGCTGGAGCTGCACCTCGACCCGCGGGTTCGGACCCCCGCCGCCGATCTGGCGCGCGTCGCCGAGCTGTCCCGCGACATGTACGACCGGGCCGTCGCAGTCCACGCCGCGTACGTCGAAGCCCGGGCGATGCTGGCGAAGCCTCGAGAGACCGGGGCGGCGCCAACGTCGCCGCGTACCGCAGGAAGCTCGAGGCGCTGGCTCCCGCGCCGGAGCAGGGCGGCGCGTTCGCGTTCTTCCGAAGGGGGCCCGCGGGTCCGCCGTCCCTTCAGAGCGCCGAGCGGGACCTGATGTCCGCCGCCATGGCGATGCAGGATGCGGACGTCGCGCCCACGGCTCGGCAGGATCGCCGCGTGCGACGCGGCGCGGAAGCAGGCCGACCAGGTGCTCGAGCAGTGGAAGGCGCTGCAGGCGCAACGGCCGGTGTCCGGCGGCGGCTGAGATCGACGCTAAGATCGACGCTGCCGGAGCCACCCGAGGCCGCAGCGGCAGGAAAAACAAAGAGGGCACCCGGGGTGCCCGCTCATGACCGGGAGGTTGGACGGCCACGCGCACGCCAATGCCCCATGGCATCAGCGCGCGGAATCGACGCAGGACGCGAACGTGCCCGGCCGTGTTGTCTCGGCCAGGCACGTCGCCAGGAGTGCCCACGGCCAGTGCCCACTAGGCACCGGCGCCCGGGGAGGGCGCGGGTCGTTGCTGTCGTCGCATCGCGCCGCCGGCGCGGCCCGACACCTGCGATCCCGCGGAGGCCCGTGTCCCAGCGTCTCATCGTCGATCACGTGGGTCCGGGGGCCGTACTCGACGTGAACGTGAAGCTGAACGTGCCGCCGAGTGACAGACCCTGAGTGGCCCCGCTGTCCGTTGAGGAACAGGCTTCCAGATCGTTGCTTCCGCCGCCCCGGAGGCCGCCCAGACATCCAAATGACCAGCCGCTCTCACCAGAGACCGAGCCGGCGGTCAGCATCCGACTGTTCGTCTTACTCGACGAATAAAGCGTCACGCCTGTGGGGGGCCGCGCCGACAGCGCTGCGCGGCCGAGGCGGCGTTCGCCGTACTCGCCAGTCGCAGAGATCGATGAGGTGGCGCAGCACTGTGATGCGGACGAGCTACATGAACGCAAGCCGTGCAGAGAGTCGGATCACACGCCGCGTCCCTGGTTCGTCGTTACCCATCGGAGGCCGCCTTCTGGCCGACGAAAAAGACCGGCCGTTTCGAATCGGCCCATCGACCGGTTGATCGCCGAGCGCGCCAGATGGATACACCGAGCCAGAGAAGCAGGATGGCCGAGAGTGAGATCACGCCGAGGGACCGGATCGAGTTGAGTTCGTACAGTCCCAGCATTCCTGGCTGCACCCCGCGCCGAACCTGGATCACGTCCAAAAAGAAAAAGGGCACCGAGATCAGCAGTGCAACTCCACCGAGCCCCGACAAGACTCCGTATAGGGCTTCGATTCCTTCCGCCCGGTAGAGATCGGCGGCAAGGGCGCCCAGAAACGTGCCCAGCAGGGGAAGGGCGATATTGTCAGCCATGACTCCGAGAAGCTGAACGCGGCTGACCTCGCCTGCCGGTCCTGGGACGATCGGAGACAGCGCCGCGCCGCTCAGCGGAAACACGATGAGGATGAAGGCGAGGAGCTGGAGGGGGCCAAAACAGATGCCGCCCCGGGAGTGCAGCGTCTTTGGTCGGCAAGGCTCAACCTCTCGTGCAAGTGAGCGTGGCGCCGGCCTCGAGGCCGGCGCCACGCGTATTCACGACCGAATGGCGTCAGTCAGCCACTACGAGGATTTCTTCATGCGCCGGCCAACACCGAACATACCGGCCACGCCTGTCAGGAGAAGCAATACGCTCGCCGGCTCGGGGACCGTGCTCGGCGGCGGTGGAGCCCCGGCCTCGGCCATCTTGATCTCGATGTTGCACCCGTTGCCCGTCGTGCACTGGCTCGGGTCCGGGTTCGTCATTCCGTTTTCACTTGTACCCGTCGAGACGGCGATATAGTATGTCTGGCCCGAGGCGATGACGAGCGGGTCACCCTCGGTGAAGCGGAGATTCGAGTTCGGGGTCGTCACGCCGTATCCCCAGTAATATAACGCGTTGGTGAGATCTGTGGTCGTGCTCCCGTCCGCATTGTGCGTCGCCGCGGCGTCGTACGAAGCCGGAGAGGTCCACACGCTCACCACGAAATTCCCCGTCGCGGTTCCAGCGGCGAAGAGGTCGTAGCTCCCCGGATCGGCGGTGATTTCGTAGAGGTACCCGGTAACGTGTCCAACCGTAGTGCACCCTGGGCACTGAAAGTGAAAATTTGCGGAGGCAGGTGCCGGGGCCACCAGGCCCACCGCGAGCACAGCTCCGACTGCGAGTGCGAGTCTGCTTTTCATGCTGCCTCCGTCCAGTATTAGGTGCATCCATTCGAGCCTGCGTCTCAATATGTTGCAAGGAAGGGACCAGCAATCACACGCGGGTACCTCAGCACGTTTCCGGTCCGGCCCGGTGGCCATTTCAGAGGGGCGTCGCATACTCGCCGGCAACCGAAAACGCTGGCCAGGTCAGCGGCCGCACGAGTTATCATCGCAACAGTCTGTTGCGTGCGAACCACACCTCAGTGTACTTGGCCGCGGCCTTTCAGTCGAGCCGGGCCCACGAGAGCGCCGGACGGCAGCACCCCCACGTCCAGGTTGGTGCGTGGCTTCAGCGTCCAGGTGCCGTCCGCGCGGGGAACGAGGATACCGGTCACGTCCAGGCTCGATTCGAGGAGCGGTTTCGAAGACTTGAGGTTGTACTGAATGCTCCGGTCGAAGACGACGTCGACCGGGCCGCTGCCGTCGTCGACGGTGGCCTGGAAGTCGAGACTGTGCAACGTGGTCGTGTCCTTCACCGCAGCCCCGGAAATGGACACCAGCGCCGCATCGAGCTCGCCGCCATTGGCGGACGCCGCCTGCGCCGTGGTGACGGGCGTGGGGGGCGGGCCCTGGGCCTTGCCGAGCAGGAAGACCTTCGCATCGAAGAGCACGGGCTGCCCGTCTCGTGTCGAGACACGCCCGAGCACGCGGACGCTGTCACCGCCCTGTACATTCGTCGGGTCCATGCGCGTGCCGCGGATCGTTCCGGACGTGTCCACAAAGCAGACCGTGGAATCGCCGTACGTCGCCCAGCTGTTCAGCATTTTGCCGAGATGAAGACTTTTCGCCGCCTCGCCGCACGGGCCTGTCGGATCGACAGCGTGGGGTATTCCGCCCGGAAATCGTCCGGGACGTGTCGTTCGCCGTGACGAGAACGGTGCCGGAATCCAGCCGCTGGACTCGAGGCTGTCGGGGACCGTGATCTGCGGGACCGTGGCCGCATAGCGGCCCACCGGAACCTGGCGCATGAGGAAGATGCCGGACCCGTCGGTCGTAGCCGTCGCAGTCGGCGTCGCGCGGCTTGGCAGCGATACGGAGACGGGACGACATTCGAGCGGCCCGTCTCCCGTGCTCAGGACCGGTAACCGTCACGGTCGACGTAGACGAGAGCCACGAGGTCCCGGTCGTCTTGACTTCGACGGGACTGCTTCCGGAGCTGCACAGGCGGCGGCAACGCCAGTAAGGGCGAGGACGGGGACAGGATTGCGAATCGATGCTGCATCTCAGTAGCTCACTTCCAGTCCGATGCGGATCACCCGCGGGTAGAATTGCGAATGAGGGTCCCGAAGATCGGGTTGCCGACGAACGGAATCGTCACCGTGCCGCCGTCCGTGACCAGAGGCGCGACGGGTCGATGCTGTAGAGCGCGGCGTCGAGCAGGTGGTCGCCGGTGCGCACCAGGCCGATGGCGTCCATGAAGAGCCGGAGGCGGCGTTCCGATCGCCCAGGAGGCTGGCGCTCACGCGCAGGTCGAGTGCGGAGCGGGCCGGGCCGCGGCAGGCATTGCGCTCGGCGATGCGTCCGACCTGCGAGCGCAGGCAGCTCCAGTCCGACAGCAGCGGATCGATGCCGCTGACGGATGCGTCGACGTAGGCCGGATCGTTGAGCCCCGAGCCGTCGGCGTTGATGTCGACGCCGGGGGGGAATCCGGGCGTGAAGAGCGGCCGGAGCGGCAGGTATGGATTCCCGAAAGCCGAAGCGACACCACGCCGGCCGTGGCCGTGCGACGCCGCCCACCGCGAAGCTGGACGGCACGTCGAAGATCGAACGTCCGTCGGCCCAGTCGCCCGCCACGGGCCCGACGCTCCCGCCCGCGGCCACCGCCAGCGGATCGATGCCGTAGACGAGCGCGTCCCGACCATCGGCGAGCCAGTCGTCGGTCGTCTGCGAGTACGTGTAGCGGGCGAAGACGGTGGCCCCCGTCGGCTGCACGTCGAGGCCGAATGAAGCCGCCGTAGCGGGACGTTCCGTCGGAGGTGAACGCCGTCACGGCGTCGTACTGCTCGAAGACCCGGTTGGTCCGGGCATAGCAACGATCAACCGCCCAGCTTCTCCAGCTCGCCGAAAATGGGTCGGCCGTACTGGTCGTGGCGGAGGGCTCGCGCTGGAGGTTGATGTCGTCCAGTCGCGGCAGGTTCTCCGTGCGCCGGTACGTGGCGGCCAGATGCAGGAACGCGGCGGACCCGAGGGCGCGATCGACGCCCAGCTGGCGCGGAATGTCTGCGGCGCCTTGAAATCGGGGCTCATGAGTGAAAGAGAGGTGCCGACCACGGGCGCGGCGGCGTCGCTCGGACGCCTGGCCAGACGCCGAGCAGCCCGACACCGCGGCGGATCTCGATGGTGCCATGGTCGCGAATCAGCGCGCCAGGACTCCAGGATCGACTCGGTCCCCGTACAGGCCCGCGCCGCCGCTGACCACCCATTCGTGGGGCTGCTCGACGTCCCAGTGGAAGCCGATCCGGGGCGAGATCGTCGTCAGAGACGACGGGATGGCCGATTCGAGGACCTGTCAGGCCCTCCCAGATCGGGTCGATAACGACGTCCGACTGCGGCAGCTTCTCGACGCCGAAGCGCACCCCCGCGATCACGTCGAGCCCCGGCACGGCGCTCCATCGATCCTGGGGGAAGGTCCGAAGCTCGGCGCGTTGAAGCTCGCCGACGGCGCGGCTCCGACGGCTTCGAAGAACGCGCCCGCCCAGCGCGAGCTGCATCGGTCCTCCGAAGGGATACTCGCCCGATGCCCCGTAGAGGTACGTCCGGTCGTAGGAGTCGTCGACACCGCGGCGCCGACTTCAAGGCGTTGTCCGACGCGGCGAACGTCAGGGCGTCCGATACGTCGAGACGCGTCTGCTGGAAGTCGCCGGGGAAGAGGGGGTGGTGCCGAACCCAACGCCGGAATGCGCCAGCCGCGTGAGCGGGATCTCGGCGTCCATACGGTACTCGCGGCGGCTCGTGCCGAATCCCGCCCGCAGCTCGTTCGCCCAGGAGTCCGAGAAAAGCGATCGCAGCTCTCCCCTCGCCCATGTCCCGTCCGGAGACGCGTGGCCGGAGCGAGATCGACGGCACGTCCACCATCGTAAGGTCGTACTCGGGATAGAACGCGAAGTCGCCCCGCAGGCTCACGTGGCTGTTCGCGGAGAGCTGCCATTCGAACCCCGCGAAGCCCGAAGCCGTCTGGCGGGTCAGGGTCTGCGGCGCCGCGAAGGCCCCGGCGTTCGCACGCCGGAGAATCTGCGGCCACACGCGAAGAAAGGGCGTCTCGATGCGGCTGGCCTCGAAGCCGACCACCAGACGCGCGCTGTCCCTGACCACGGCGCCGGAGAGTACGCCCCGGCCGCGTACGAAGTCCCGGCGTCCGCGTCGCTCGTCGTGAAGTCGCCCGACGACGCCAGCGATGCCGGGGAAAGCCGGCCGAAGCCCTGCACGTGGAAGTCGTTGCCCCCGGTGAGCCCGCTCACCCCCATCCACGACCCGCCAGATCACCCGCCTCGACCTCGACAGGGTTCGGCTCGATCGCTGCCCCCGCGATTTGAAGCAACGGGAACGGGGTCAACGCCAGGCCCTCGCTCGTCCAGCCGGGGTGCAGCGCCCGGCGGAACGGCACGCCGTCCATCGCCAGCGTCGACATGCCGATCGGAAGGCCTTCGATGCCGCTGTCGGGATCCCCCATCGTCGTCAGCTCCAGCACGTGGTCGAGCGTTCGCTCGCGCGCGGAATCGCTTCGATCATCGGCCGGGAGACCCAGTGACCCGCCCCCGACACGGACCTGCCGGGAACCCGGCGCCGTAGCGCACCTCGTCCACGTGGTGACGGGCCCACTAGCCTGCGTCAGACGGATCTCGAGCCCCGTACGCCTGCCCGCCTGGACGGGCACGCCCGTGATGCGGCGAGGCCGGTATCCGACCTGCTCCGCGAACACCGGTATTCGCCCGGCTCCAGGTACGGCACCGAGAACGCGCCAGCGCGATCGCTCGTGACGTGCGCTGGAGCCCCATCGCGCCGACGTCACCGTAACGCTGACCCGCGGCAGGGTCATCCCGCCGCGGTCTCGACGTGGCCGGGGATCACCCCCGTCGTGAGCGTCTGCGCCACCGAGAAGCCGGAGCGAGGCTCACACGCCATCAGCAGCACGGCGGCCCACCGCATCGATCCGTTTCGTCCGTTCATCCCCACCTCATCCGGCATCAGCCCATTCCTGCGCCGCGCCGCTATGCCGCGGTCGACGCGCTCTGTTGCGAATACCACGCTACGGTGTGGCGAATGCCCGCCTCGAGCGGCACGCGACTCGTAGCCCAGCGCCTCTCGCGCTGCGTCGATCGACGCGAGGGAGTCGCGAACGTCGCCCGCCCGCGAAGGGTCGTGGCGCGGTTCCACGCTCGCGCCGGTCGCGTCGCGAATCCGTCGCCACAGCTCGTTGATGCTGATCCGTCTGCCGCAGCCCACGTTGAACACCCGGCCGGACGCCTGTTCCGCCGGAGCCACACACCCCCACAGGTTCGCCTCGACCGCGTTGCCCACATGCGTGAAGTCCCGCGTCTGCTCGCCATCGCCGAAGATGACGGGCGCTCTCCGTTCAGCGCCGCCATCGTGAACTTCGGGATCACCGCAGCATAGGCCGAAGCGGGATCCTGTCGCGGCCCGAAAATGTTGAAATAGCGGAGCGCAACCGTCTCGAGCCCGTAGCTGGCCGCGAACGCCGCGCAGTACAGCTCGCCGGCGAGCTTCGACGCCGCGTAGGGGGAGCGCGGGTTCGGCCGCATGCCCTCATGCTTCGGAAGCTCGGCCGTGTCACCGTACGCGGACGACGACGCCGCGTAGACGATCCGACGCACGCCCGCGTCCCGCGCCGCGATCAGAACGTTCAAAGTGCCCGTCGCGTTCACGGCGTGGGAGCTCGCCGGGTCCTTCACCGAGCGGGGCACTGACGGCAGCGCCGCCTGGTGCAGGACGTAGTCCCCCGCCTCGGCTCGACCACATGCAGCCAGGTCCCGGACATCGCCTTCGATCAGCTCGATAGCGTCCGTTACCTCTCGAGATTCTGGCGGTGCCCGGTCGAGAAATCGTCGAGCACCACGACCTCGTTTCCCGCGTCCACCAGGGTGAACCAGGTGGGAGCCGATGAAGCCGGCGCCGCCGGTGACGAGGTAAGGGGTGCGGAGGCGTCGGAGCCATCTGCGGGGGCCGCCGCGCCGGGGAAATCGTCAGTCTGTTTCATGATCTGCTTCATCCTTCAGGAATGCCGAGGACAGCCGCCGCTCGACCTCGAAAGCGATCTCCGTCGCCTGCGCCTGCTGCCACAATGGAATGGGCGTATCTCCCGAGCGTATCGCGTCGGAAAAGGCGATCAGCTCGGCAACGTGGCCCTTGTCGGGCCTGCGAGTGCTCAGAGGCTTGATGTGGCCTCCAGCGACCGAAAGACGAACGTAGTCATCCAGAACAACGACCCGCCCGTCGCAGAAGACTTCGAGCCGTTCTTTCGGATGGTCCGAAGATCCGAGCGCGGTATACGTCAACGTGCCTACAGTTCCGTCCTCGAAGCGCGTGACTGCGACGAAGTTGTCCCTCGACGTGTAGTACTCCGTTTGAGGCGACAGGGCCAGGACCGCGACGTCGCGGCAGGGACTGTCCGCAAGATACGTGAAGAGATCGTAGATGTGACACGCTTCGGACAGGTTCCGACTGCCGTTATCAGCGCCGTGCGACCAGTCCGTCGCCGGAAGGCGCCCGGCGTTCATTGTGTAATTGAGCATCAGGGGATTGCTTCGCCCCCGAAACCCTTCCGCAATCCGTTGCACGTACGGTGAAAAGCGCCGGTTGAAGCCGGTCACCAGGACAGGTTGGCCCTCGCCAGTGTTTTCGGAGAAGAACGCCCGGATCTCGTCGAGCTGGAGGGCTCCAGGGCGAGCGGCTTCTCGACGAGCACGTGCTTGCCGGAGCGGAGGGCCTGGAGAGCCATTCCAGCATGGAGCCGCGGCCGTGTCGCGATGAGCACGGCATCGATGTCCGAATTCTTCAGGATTGACTCGAAGTCGGTGCTGGCGTACTCAGCCTCGAACTGGCGCGCGGCGGCCGCGGCGTTGTGCCCGGTGCCCGAGACGACGGCGGCGATCTCGAAGCGGTCGTCCAGTGCTTTCAGATTCGGCAGATGCGTGCTCCTGGCGAAGCTGCCGGCGCCGACGACGGCGATACGGACCGCTCCCGTCCGGCGCAGGTTGGCGCGGGTCCGCACTGTACGAACGATTTCGGTAGTCCTGGAATCCGAAACGGGGTACGACAAGGTCACCATCAGGGGCCGTGCCAAGAGGGGTCCTCCAGCGCTCTGTAGGCCTCCGACGCACGATCGATCGAAAACGTCGCGTCGATCAGCGGCTGCAAACGGACGCGCCCAGCGGCCAGAAGCCCGATGTAGGCCGACATGTTGCGGTTCTCGGTCCAGCGCACGTAGCCGACAGGATAATCCAGCCTCTTCTTCGTAGCGACTGTCGTATCGCCCGGGTCCGTAGGATGTCGGAAACGAAGAAGTCGAGCCCTTCGCGTAGATGTCCTCTCGATTCAGGTTGAGACCGACGTCGCCGACGAGTACCAACCGTCCTTTCTTTGGGCACATGCCGAACGCCTTCGAAACGACGTCGTGGGACGGCGTTGCCGCTGTTATGATCACCCCGTCCGCACCCAGGCCGTCCGTGAGTCGGTGCACCTGCTCGACGTCCGAGTCGACCTCGCCGGGAATTCCCACGTCCATCCCGAGGCTGAGCGCTCTCCCGCACCCGCTCACGGTCGGGGTCGATCCCCACGACTCGGCAGCCGTTGGCGGCGAGAATCTGCGAAGTTATCTGGCCGATGGCCCCGAGACCGATGACGACGAAGCACTCACCCAGCGTCGGCGCTGCCCGACGGACCCCCTGAAGCGCGATCGCGCCGAGGGTGACGGTGCTGGCCGAATCCATATCGACCTCGTCCGGCACTCGCACGCAGAGGTTAAGGGCACGTCCACGAGTTCCGCGTGAAAGGCGCATGAGCGCCCGCGCACGCGACGCGGGCTCCCGGACGCCGGCCGCCGCTCCAGAGCCGACCTCTACAACGGGTCCAGCAGACGAGTATCCGCTGGCGCTGCCGGAGGAGAGCTTCCGCGACAACGCTTCCGGCCCGGGAAGTCCCTGGGATCGGGCGAGCCGGATGACCTTGCGGACATTCTGGGGTTGCGTCGGCGCGCGCTTCCAGAGCGGCATTCCGCTCGTGCGTACTCCCCGCGTCTCCGTGCCCACGGGAATGCAGGAGCGGGTGACGCGCACGAGAACCGCGCCGGCGTTCACCCGCGGCACCAGGACCTCCTCGACAACGGCTTGGCCGGAGCGAATCAGGACCTGTTTCATATCGATTTCAGACTCATGCAGGCGCTGCCGCTCCGTATCGGCAACTCTGGTTTCGACATGGTCGACCAGCAGCGGGTGCGTGGTGAAGTACTGCAGACCCAGCGCTAGCCTCGTTCTCGGCTGTGCGGGCGTTGCCGTTCATGACCAGTCGGGCCGCGAGGAGGAAACGTTCATCGCTCCGTCTGATGATTGCAGCCTTCACGTGGGCCAGGGTCCGGCGAGCAACCCGTCGATCGGATACGTCTCGATGAAGAGGATCTCTCCCGTGTCCACGCCTTCGTCGATCCAGTGTACCGTGGCTCCGACGGGAAACCCGAAGAGCAGGGAATACTCGACGCTCGACCGGCCGCGCACGAACGGCAGGACCCCCAGATGTCGTTCAGGATCCCGAGTCGAAACGCATCGATCAGGTTTCGGCGAATGATCACATTCAACCTGTGAAACGCCAGATCATGTTCAGCAGCCGTCAGAACCTCCGAGGTGTGCGGATTCGAAGCACCCGCTCCCAAGGTCTGATAGCGAATGAAGCATCCCCGGGCCACGCACGCGGCCCGCGTCGCGAAGCGATTTGATTTGGCCCAGCTCCTGAAGCCACGACCACCGCCGGCGACGTGGTAGGCGCTGACGTCGCAGCCACGGGTCTCCAGCTCCCTGTGAAGTCGAGTGAAGTTGAACGGCGCCCCGAGCAGAGCGACGCTGAGCTTTCGATGGTCCCCGGGAGACGGGCCGTCCGTGCAGGGCTGAAGGTCTGCGGCCTGGCGTTCGACCGCGTCACGAGTGGCAAGCGGAAAGGGGTGATGCCCGGACGCCGAAAGCCGCTCCTCGAAAATCGTCGTGCAGTGTTCCACAAGCGGATCGCCGTCACCGCGGGCAAACCAGAGCAGCTCGTTGTAGTAGCGCACGTCTCGTGACAAGGCGTAGCCACGCGCCAGGAAGTGGAGGAGCAGCGATTTCTGCCGCTCCGGCAGCTCGGCGCCCCGCATGTAATGAAGCCGCAGCAGCAAACGGTCGAAACGGCGGAAGTCCCCTGCAAGCGTGGCCGCCACCCTGTCGTGCAGGTCCCCGTATACTGCGAGCAGCTCGTCCGGAGTGTCCAGATCGACAGGACGAGCACTGCTGGGAGGCTGGCTCAACTCCTCGGCTGACGCCGCCCCCACCTCCCCCGACAGCCCGGTCTGGTCGCTGCCCATCAGGCGTTCTCCGTCGAGACCATCGAAGGCAACCGATCGGCCACCTCCCCCAACGTAGCGAATTCGAGGAGCGCACCGTATTCCTTGACGAAGTAGTGAAAGAAATCAGATATGTGCTTCCAGTTGCCCGCGTAGGCCTTGGTATGGCTTTGAATCACGAGCGGAAGATTCGCTCTGCCCGACTCGACACAGCGGCTCATGATCTGATCGATTGCCAGCTTCAGCTGCCGAAATCCGACGTTTCCGACGTCCAGACTTCGGACGTCCCCCCGCTGCCGGAGTAATTCCTTCACGCTCACACGCCGGCGCCCCATGGGCGACCTCCGGGCAGCCTCGACCGCCTCCGGCGCTTGATAGTACAGGCGACCTGCACGGGACGTTCGTCCCGGCGGCAGGATCCGACGCACGACCTGCGCCACCAGCCGACCGGGGGGGAGGCGGTAATAGGGGAGGGGAAGGACCACGATCGGGCGCTCCCTTGGGGAAACCCGCAGGACATCCTCGTAACATGGATGATAGGGCAGCAGGTCCTCATCCAACTGGCTGTAATCCGCATGGAAGTGCTCGCTCTGGTAGCGAATTCCCCGGCCGCCGCCGATCACGACACGAATTCCGGCGGCATCCAGGTCGGACAGAATGCCGCCGGACGGTTGCAGTCCCCACGATCCGGGCTTGAAGGCCTTTACCACATACGAAGGGTCGATAGGCCGGATCAACTCCTCGAGGTACTGAACTCCTTCGGCGATCATCCGGCGCCGAGCGTCTGGCGGAAATTGCGCAATGTTCCACTGCGGGCCGACGCGCACCGTGTCGGACGCAGTTCGGCATCCAGCCATTGCGGATGCAGGTGGAGCTGCACATCGTGACCCCGCTCTTTCATCATTCGAACGCACTCGTCCCACAGACCCGCCTGGGCAATGGTGTTGCGTCCGGAACCCCGCGTCCGCCCCGCATGGCGAGCTGCTGCATGACCTCCGCCATGAAGGTGATCTTCAGACCGAGCTGGTCTGCAAGCCTGAGCAGAAAGAGAAGCGGCAGGTACTGGACGTCGGCCACATTTCCGAGGCCATTCCCGAAGAGCTCCCAGTCATCCTCGATCAGCACGATGATTCGCGTCAGCATGTCCGATCCACCACGATGCGCCCGCTCATGCACGTCCACCGGCATTCCGATGCCAAACGTCTGCGGCGCCGCGGCCGGGCCGCAGAAGAGCGGAGAGGCCGGCCGTGTGCGCCAGAACGAATGCCGACGGAAGCGCCAGCGCCCGCAGGCGCAGCAGGATGCCGACGGCGCCCAGAACGTAGACGGCCCCGAGGGCCAGCGCCAGCGCACGCGGCACCACGTGCGGGGACACCAGCCCTGCGATGAGCAGGGCCGGCATCAGTGCCGGCGTGAGCACGCGCAGCAGCTTGTGAGACACGTACCGGCCCCAGAGCGGATTTCTTCCGGGGATCAGCAGCCACGGCAGGAGCCGCAGGAGCTGCAGGTTTCCGACCAGGTGGCGCACGCGGCGGCGGTACTCGGCACCGTCGTCCCTCGACGGCTCGTCCCGGGCCACAGCGTCGGGCGCCATCACCACGCGGTGACCTGCCGCCGCGATGACGAGCGGGGCGTAGACGTCGTCGAGGATCAGGCCGTCGGGGAGGGGAAGGGGACAGCTCCCGACGCGCGGCCCAGATCGCGCCGGTGACTCCCACGACGGAGCCGGTCTCGCTCTCCGCCATGCGGAGACGCGTTTCATAGCCCCAGTAGCGGTTGAAGCCGTGGGACGCCGGCCGGTCCGCGCGAGACCACGCGAGCCGGCCGGTCACCGCGCCGACGCCGGGCTCCTCGAGCCGCTCGACCAGACGGCGCAGCGTCCCCGGATCCCAGCTCTGCCGGACGTCGGCGAACACGAGGACGTTCCCCCGGGCCGCCTCGACGCCCGCATTGAGGGCACCGGCCTTGCCTTCGGCGGCGGGACTCTCGAGGACGCGGACCTGCGGATGCGCCCTGGCCAACCCCTCCGCCACGGCCGTGCTGCCGTCCGTGCAGCCGTTCAGGATGATCAGGATCTCTCTCTCGCCGTGCCACCCCTGGGTCAGGAGTCCCTCGACGCGGCAGTCCAGCCAGCGCGCGCCATCGCGCACCGGGAGCAGGATGGACAGCGACTCTGCTTCCGCACCCGTGGGGTCCCGCCGAGGCTCGGCATCGTCGTCGGAGTGCTGCCGGCCGCGCGCCCGCCACTCCGTCACGAGCGGGTAGCCGACGTAGGCCCAGACGAGCGTCGCCGCCAGAACGGTGAACACGAGCTCCGCCAAGAAAGCTCTCGAGGTTGCAGGGAACGCGGGTGATCGTTCGGTCTCGTCGCGAGCACGTATTGTACCCCGGCCACGGGGAAGCCGCGAGCGATGCCCGCGCCCAGAGGTGCAAACTCCCGGAGACCGCCGACGAAGTGTTGCGGCGGGGCAACACGTGTTGCACGCCAATGCGCGCCGCCTGGGGGTTTCCGCCTCCTTCGACCCTGATAGATTCGAGATCCATGTCGAATTCCAGAACGCCGGATGTAGGGCTCGGACCGCGCCGATCGTCTGCTTCGCCAACAACTGGCGGGGTGATCCGACCAGCAAGCACCACGTCATGCGCTACATGGCGCGCTCCCATCCGGTGACCTGGGTGGAATCGTCCGGCATGCGCGTTCCGCGGCTCACGAGCGCCGGTGACCTGCGACGCATCCTGGGCAAGCTGCGTTCGGCGTCGGCGCCCGCGGCTCTGGATTCCGGCGTCCGCGTCGTGAGCCCGCTGGCCATTCCCATCCCGTCCAGTCGCGTCGCGCGTTCGCTGAACCGCCGTCTGTACCGGAAGGCCGTCGCACGCGTGCAACCGAACGATGAGCTGCCGCTGCTCTGGGTCTACATGCCGACGGTCGCGCCGTACCTCGACGCGTGCCGCGGCGCGGTCTGGTCTACCACTGCGTGGACCGGTGGTGGGCCTTCTCGGAGTATGACGGGGACGTGATGCGTGAGTGCCACGAGAAGCTGTGCCGGGACGCGGACGTGGTCATCGCCTCGTCCCTCGAGCTCCTGGATGACTGCCGGGCCTTCACCGATCGGGCGTACCTCATGCGCCACGGCGTGGAGTGGGAGCACTTCTCCGCCGCGGCGCTGCAGCCGCCCTCCGTGCCGCCGGACCTGGCCGACGTGGGCGACCGGCCCGTCGTCGGCTTCTTCGGCCTGATCCACGACTGGATCGACCAGGAGCTGCTCGTCTGCGTCGCCGACCGGTTTCCCGACGCGGTGCTCGTGCTGATCGGCAAGAAGCGCGTGGACACGAGCGCCCTCGCGCGCCGGCCCAATGTCCGCTTCCTCGGACAGAAGCCCTACCCGGACCTGCCCGCCTACGCGGCCCGCTTCGACGTGGCCCTCATGCCGTTCGTCCTCAACGATCTCACGCCGCCGTCAACCCGATCAAGCTGCGGGAATACCTCTCGGCCGGGATGCCGGTGGTGGCGACCGCGCTGCCGGAGATCGCCGCGCTTCCGCCGGACGACTTCCTCCACTGTGAGCGGACACCGGATTCTTTTATCGCCGCGGTGGGACGTCTTCTTCACGACCCGCCGACGCCGGCGGTGCGGCGTGAAGCCGCGCTGAGGGCCCGCACCGAGTCGTGGGAAGGCCGCTGCCAGGAGATCGAGCGCCTGGTGGCGGAGCACGTCGGGTGAGAGGACTGACGCCCCGGCAGACGGCCGCTGCGGCCGTCTTTCGGGGCCGCCGCCGCCTGCGCGAGGCGGTCGAGACGCTCGGCGGCCTGCGACGGCTGCAGAAGCAGGCGCTCGCGTGGGGGCGGGACTTGGAGGCCGAATGGGCGCGTGCTGGCGTGGCGGCATGGCTTCGGCGCCCGGGCGCCGGCCGACTCTGGATCGATGTCGATGAAGCCCGGGAGTGGTGCAGGGAGACCTGTACGCCCCTCGACCTCGAGCTCGCCGATGCTGCGACGGCGGGTCGGTTCGATCTGATCGGGTCGGGACAGGTCTCTCTCGGCGACCCGCCGACCTGGCGGACGGATCTGTACAGCGGGATGGAATGGCCTCTCGACCGGTCCAGCCGCTACCGCATCGTCCGCGGCGATGGCTCCGACATCCGCACCGTCTGGGAGCTGTCCCGTTTCTACCACTTGCTGCCGCTCGCCCGCGCCGCCTGGAGCACCGGAAGCGCCATCTACGCCAGGACGCTCGACCGGCACATCCGCTCCTGGCTCGATCAGAACCCGATCGGCTACGGCCCTAACTGGGCCTCGCCGATGGACGTGGCCCTCCGCTGCTGCAACTGGGCCGTGGCGGTCGTGCTGTTCGCGGGGCACGAGCACGTGCCGTCGGCGCTCTGGGCCGTGCTCCTCGGCAATCTGCATTCTGCCGGACGGTGGCTCGAGCACCACCTCGAATGGCATCCCGTCTACCGCGGCAACCACTTCGTCGCGACGCGGTCGGGCTCGCATACCTGGGGGCGCTCTTCCGCGGCGAGCCGGACGGCGATCGCTGGCTCCGGCTCGGAGCCAGCATCCTGGAAACGGAAATTCGACGCCAGGTGCGAGAAGACGGCCGTCCTTCGAAGGCTCGATCGGCTATCACCGGCTGGCGACGGAGCTCTTCGCGTGCGGCGGCGAGGTCCTGCGTCGAACTCGCCCGGCGCGCTCGGTGCGGAGTACCTGTCGCGCCTGGTGGCATGCTGCGCTTCATGGCCGCCTACCTGCCCGATTCGGGGGAGGCGCCGATGATCGGCGACGCCGACGACGGGCGCGTCCACCTCTTCAGCGCGGAAGCGGCGCGACGGCCGCGACGCCACGCCCTCGGGCTGCCGCCGTGGCTCGATCTGCCGGCGTCGCCCGGATCGGCCGCTTTTCCCGACGGAGGCTTCTTCGTGCTGAGGATCGGGTCGGACCATGCCGTCATCCGCTGCGGCCCGGTGGGGCTCCACGGGGCGGGGAGCCACGACCACAACGACCAGCTTTCGTTCGAGCTCGTCCTCGATGGGCCCCGGGTAATCGCCGACAGCGGACCTTCTGTACACCCGCGACCTGGACGCCCGCTACGCGTTCCGGTCGACGGCCGCGCACAACGTCGTGCAGCTCGGTGCCGAGGAGATGAATCCGATCCGCCCGGATCGGCCGTGGAGGGTCCTGGCGATCGGACTCACGCGCACGTCCTGTCGTGGAACGCAGAGCATCTCCCACTGGAGTTCTCGGGCGCGCGCGTCGCGTACGCGCGCCGGCAGTCCCGGGCGGTGTGCCGACGCACGATCCGGTGTGAGGCACCTGGGCGCTGGACGATCGAGGACCGGATCGAAGGGCGCGGCAGCGAGGCGATGGCTGCTCGATTCCATCTCGGCCCGGGATTCGTGGCTGATTCGCTCGAACACAGCGTCCGGATCGACCTCGATCCTCGCCGGTCCGTGAGGCTCTCGTGGTCCCTGCCGCCCGGTCTGTCCGTGCGAATCGAGCCGGACACGGGTAGCGACGAGTACGGCCGCTCGGACGAGCGCCTAGCCGTGGTCGCCGCCGGCGAGGCCCGTCTGCCGGCGCGGCTCGTCGCCAGACTGGAGGTGGTCTCGCCCTCTGAAGCGGCCGACAAAGTGTGACGAAACGTGGAAAAGAGTAGTCGGGCAGAAGCCTTCGTCCTCGCGCATCCTCCCTCCCAAATCGTTCTCTTCCAAAGCCTTACGGCGTAGCCCCCGCGCCGGCACATCGGCTGCACGTCCCCCCCCGCGGAAACGGGGGTTTCGGACCCCCGACAATCCGATCAGAGCGCTGCTCAGAGCAAACCTGGGGAAACCCGGGGACGCAGAGCCACGGGGCTAACGCGGCCGTTTCGCCGCCATGCCCGCCGGGCCGCCAGCGAGCCAACGAAACGTCGGCGCTGGCGGCCTTTTCCGTGTCCCTGATCAAATCCTGATGCAACGACGCACTGTGGAGGCAACGATGCCCGCGAGGAATCCTGCGATTGCCCTGCGCGCCGGATCCCGTCTCCTCCTGCCACTTCTGCTGGCGAGCGCGTGCACGGAGGGGCTCCCCTCCGAGCCGCTTCCCGCCGCCGTGGCCCTGGAAGTGAAGCCGGTCGAGACCCAGCTGCCGGACGGGCAGTCCATGCAGTACCGCCCGGTGCTCCTCGATCAGTCGGGCAAGCCCCTGAGCCGGCTGCCCACGGGCACGCACCTGCAGTGGACGGTTTCCGACCCGACGATCGCGAGCATCGATGGCAACGGCGCCGTGCGAGCTCTGCGCCCGGGCACAGTGTCGGTCTCGGCGAGTCTCGTCGCGAACGCATCCGGAAGCGTCGTCCCTTCTCCGCCAACATCACGGTGGCCAGCAACGGCCAGGGCTACGCGAACGGCAACGGCGGCGGCAGGGGCCTGACCGGTAACGCGTCGCTCAACGTCACGGCAGTGGCGAAGACGATGGAAGCCGTGAGTGGCGACGCCCAGACGGACGTCACCGGCGTCATCCTGCCGGATTCGATCTCGGTTCGGGTTCTCGACCGCCACGGGGATCCGGTCGCCGGCGTGGCCGTCTCCTTCGACATCGGCAGCGGTGCCGGCTACGCCTCGCCGTCCAGCGCGACGACGAGCCAGGACGGCATCGCGTGGACGCGCTGGGCGCTGGGCTACGAGCTCGGGGATCAGACGCTGAGCGCGCGCGTGAACGGCGTTCAGACGGTGACGTTCCATGCAACGGCCGTCGCGGATGAGCCGTCCGCCGTCGTGCTGGTCGACGGCGACAGGAGACCGGCATCGTCGCCACGCCGCTGACGAGGCCTCTGAAGGTCAGGGTCGCGGATCAGTTCGGGAACCCCGTCGCGGGCGTAACGGTGACGTGGAAGCCGCAGGAGGGCAGCGCCTCCCCGGCGACGTCCACCAGCGGCGCCGACGGGCTCGTCAGCACCACCTGGACGCTCGGCTCATCGATCGGCAAGCAGAGCGCGACGGCGTCGTCCACCGACCTGACCGGCGTGACGTTCTTGGCCAGCGCCGTGGCAACGCCCATCAGCACCGTCGTCGTGTCGCCCGACTCGGTGCAGATCGCACCGGGACAGTCCGCCTCGCTCTCAGCATCCGCCCTCGACGAGAGCGGATCACGTGTCTCCGGCGCCAGCTATACCTGGGCGTCACTGGATCCCTCCGTCGCGTCCGTTTCGTCCGACGGAGCCGTCACGGCCGTGGCGCCGGGGCGCGACCATCACGGCGACCGCGGCCGACGCGACGGGTTCGGCAACCGTGGTTGTGCCGTCCACGGTCGACGCGATAGCTTTGAGCCCGACCAGCGCAAGTCTGGCTCCCGACAGGACAGTTCAGCTCGTCCCGACCGCGACGGATGCGGCGGGGCAGCAGGTCCAGGGCGTGACCTACACGTGGGCATCGTCGAACTCCGCCGTGGCCACGGTTGATTCCAGTGGCCTCGTCACCGGCAAGATCACGGGGAATGCGACCGTCACGGCGTCCGCGGCAGGGAAGAGCGCGTCCGCCGCGATCACCGTGAGCACCACGGCCGGCGGGCCGACGGTCTCCCGGCTCGTGGTGTCGCCCTCGAGCGGAACGCTGAACGCACTTGGCGACACGCTCGCCCTGTCCTTCGTCGGCTATGACGCCACCGGCCGTTCGGTGTCAGGCGCGCGGGTCACCTGGACATCCATGAACCCCGCAACGGCAGCCGTAGACAGCATGGGACGTGTAGTAGCGAAGGCCATCGGCAGCACCCTCATCGTGGCGACTTCGATCTGCTGCCAGGTGGCCGACACGGCCGCCGTGCAGATCCGGCAGGTCATCAAGACCATCCAGATCAGCCCCGCCTCGGCCACGCTGACGCCCGGGGGCGTCATGCAGCTCTCCCGCCACTCCGTCCGACTCCAACGGAGTCGCCGTCAAGGGCGCGGCAGTGACGTGGTCGTCCTCTACCCCGTCCGTCGCGTCCGGTCTCGGCGACAGGCGTGGTCTCCGCACTCGCGGCGGGCACCGCCACGATCACGGCGTCACTGGACGGCCTCCGGGCGACATCCACCGTCAGCGTCTCGACGACTGCCACGGTCGGCTCCGGGGATATCGTCACCTATCCGAACGACGACGTTGCGTTCATCCTCGGGCCGCAGCTCAGGTCGGGAAGCGCCGGCAACCCGTGGCCGTGGTACGACCAGACGCAGATCACGACTGGGCTCATCCACGGCGCGGATTTCATCGCGGACCCCGGGGGTGGTCACGTTGACCGGGACGGTATCGGTCGACGCGACCACGAGCCCAGTCAAGGTCACGGGCAAGGGAACGCGTTTTACCCGCGAGATCAGCGCTCCAGCGACCGTCTACATCTACTTCCCGTCGATCGGCGGCTACCTGGCCGAGCACGTCGCTAGCGTCGAGAGCGATACGCAGTTGACCCTGCAGGAAACTTACGCTCCGGAGAGCACCACGGGCTCGAGCGTGAAGATGAACTCGGCCACGTTTAACAACGGCGAGTACGTCAACTCCAACTACTACGACCTCGGCCTGTGCCTCTACCTGGCCTACTACAGGACCGGCAACAGCCAGTTCCTGATGGACGCGCGAAAGGTCACGGACTCGTGGTGGAAGTCGATCGGCATTCTGGAAGGCAAGAACTTCGACCTCGGCCAGACGTACGCGCCCCGCAATGTCTCGCTCGGCGGCTTGATCCTGCGCGCCATGGATGGTCGACCCGATATGTGGCCGTGGATCACACGGTACGCCGACAAGATGCTGGAGAACTGGGTGGGGAAGCGGATCGACAACCCGAACCTGTATTACGGCATCCGTGACGGCGGGTACATGTTGCAGTACGCTGCGTGGCTTGCGAAGGTTCATCCCGATCCGTCCGTGAGAGCCGACTTCAGACAGCGTGTGCTCCAAGCCGCGGTCAACTATTATTCGCGCCTCCAGTATGGCGACGGCTCGTGGCGATGGGAGGGCCACGCTGCTGCAGATGAGCTCGGCATCAGCGGTTATTTCATGCAGCCGTTCATGGTGGGGCTCCTGCTCGACGGGCTGGAGGCTGTCCACCAGTTGACTGGAGATCCTACGGTGGCGCAGGCGATCGTAAAAAGCGTAGAGAACCTCTACGAGGGCGGGTACGATCAAAGAGATGTGCCCGGTTACGGCACGCGTATGCGCGGGGCTTCTACTTCGTGTACGGCGACAAGTGCGATCCGGCGACGAACCCGACGATGACCGGATGTGGAAACGACTTTGACGATCTGCCGCAGAAGTTCAGGCTTGTCCGACAGCGTAACGGTCTGATCGTACAGGCCTTCGGATACGCGTACAAGATCACTGGCGATCCGAAATACAGGGCGTGGGGCGACGAGATCTTCGCGTCTACCTATGGTCACGGCCAGGGGCCGCTTTCGGATCCCTATTCGGGACTTGCCGACGGTCGACCGAAGGAGTACGACCAGGCGTACCGGTCCAGCGGCAAGTACCTGGCTTTCCGCCTCGGCAACTAGTCGACCACGGCGGGGCTCCTGGAGAGTCGGGAGCTCCGCCTCTGTTCGGAATGCGGAGAGGTCATCGCATCGAGATTGCGACGAACGTCGGCACCTCCCATCTTTTTCTCTACTAGTCGAGCCTTGAGCCCGTACGAGGGACGGATGGGAGCGAACGCCCGCCCGAGGGTCAGCGTCGTGATACCCGCATACAATTCAGCAACCTTCCTGCCGGAAGCTCTGGAGTCGGTCTTCGCGCAAGTTCTCCAGGATCACGAGGTGATCGTGGTGAACGACGGATCCCCGGACACCGCCGAGCTCGAGAAGGTCATCGCTCCGTACGCCGCTACAGTGCGCTACATCGTGCAACCGAATCGCGGGCCGGGCGGAGCCCGCAACACGGGCATCCGTGAGGCGCGTGCCGACCTGATCGCCTTTCTGGATGCCGACGATCGCTGGCATGACTCATTCCTCGCCACGCAGGTCGCCTGGCTGGAGCGGGATCCGTCCATGGGCACTTCCGGTGTACTGCGACGCCCGAATCATCGGCGACATTCGCCTCCGTCACCGAACGTTCATGGAGGCCAGCCCGTCGGAGGGGAAGCGACCTTCGAGAACTTAGCGTCGGCCCGATGCACGGTGATCACCTCGGGCGTCGTGGCCCGCCGTGCCTCACTCATCGCCGCGGGACTCTTTGATGAACACCGGTATCACTCGGAAGACTTCGATCTCTGGCTTCGACTCGCACATGCCGGAGGGCGAATCTGCTATCATCGTCAGATTCTACTCGACCACCGTGTGCATCCAAATAGTTTGGGCGCCGGTCCCCGCAGAGCTTGCTCGAGGAGCAGTTGCGGTCTGCAGGAAGCTCATCGACACGCTGGATCTCTCTTTCAGATGAGAGGTCAACGCTAGTAACCCGCGCACGCCTGCTGGAAGCGATGATTGGACTCGAAGGGGCAAAGGTCCATCTTGTCCACAAACGCTACCGCGAAGCGCGCCGCGGGGTCGAAGCCGCAATCGAAGTCTCTCCGACGATTAAGCTGCGGCTTGTACTCCTCGGCCTGATTCTAGCTCCATCTCTGATCCGTTGGGGATACGTTCGGATGATTCGCTGGGGCGAAGCCGACGCGCGATCAACTTCGCCGGGGGCCGGGAAATGACGACCGTGATCGACCTCGCGACCGAATGTCGTGCGGGAGTCACCGCCGATTGTCGGGATTATCGCGCGTGCCTCATCGCGCCCCACCGGGCGCCGTGACGGCGCGGCGGAGCGACGACTGGAAGCTGTACCAGGCGGCGAAACGCGATCGCGGACGAATCCCGAGCCGCTCCGCGAGTGAGAGCCTCGCCTCCGGAAACGCGCCCACAACCTCTCGCCTCAGCCTGACCTCCCGTACTCACGCACCTGCCGGGAAAATCTCCTCACGGACGAAACGACAGAGCTCGATGTCGAGCCGATTGCGCTCCAGAAACTCGTCCGCATACATATCGGCCAGTACGCCAAGGCGCTCACGCATCTCGAGGAACTGGCCGGATTGCTACGCGGCTCCTGCCGGAAGCGGAGGCCATCGAGCTCGAGAGCCTCCCGCACGATGAGCATAGATCCCTGAACCACTCCAGTACGCCCACGGCTCGGAACCGTGTTTCCAGGATCTGCTTGGCCGCATCCACGTCCTGCTCGCCGGCGATCAGCCAGGTCTGGACGTTCTCTTGAATGGGAGAGCGGAGAAAGTCCTCGAAGGACTGCGACGAATCCATGCGCTCGAGGTGGTACTGGTAATGAGAAATAAACCTCGAAATCGGCTCGCGCACCATCGTGTACCAGATCGGATCGACGTCCGGTCCAAAATCGACGAACGGCCGCAGCCAGTGCCCACAGAGATGACGGGCCAACGGGTTCAGACGCAGGTCCGCGGCAAGATCCTGCGGTCTATATATCCAGCCCTCGCGTGGATCTACCAGCATGTAGCCGAGGCCGAAGTGACGCCGCATGATCACTTCGAGGAGGTGCCGCCGGCCTCTTGGATGTGCGTGAAGCAGATCAGCCTGGGTTCAGCTTTTCGTGAGGTCAAGCCCGCCCCTCCTCCCCATTGAGGCCATCATCCGGTTCGACTATCATCTCCAAGAATTCCCAATCCACGCTGTGGCAGGATCTGTGATGGAAAACCTGTACGGAGCACTCAAGTCCGGCGTCAAACACACACCGTTATTTCCGCTGCTTCGGCGGCGACGGCTCCATGCCTATGTCCTGGGTCCGCCGAAGACCGGCACGACCTCCTTGTCCGAAATCTTCCGTCCACGCTTTCGCGCCGAGCACGAGCCACTTTCAGTCCGGACACGCGACTACGTGCGCTTCGCCCATGAGCAGAAACGACCCATGGACGAGCTGATCCGCTACCTCAGATGGCGCGATCGGGAGCTATACCTGGACGTGGAAGCGTCTCACCCGATGACCGTCTTTGCAGACCTTCTGGCCCGGACGTTCCCTGACGCCCGCTTTATCGTTTCTTTCCGCGAACCGCTGTCGTGGCTGGGCTCCATCATCAACATGCGCCTCAACAAGGCCGTACACCGGTTCGATCCCACACCCCGAATCCTCAGGCGGCATTCTTTCAATATCTCAACAATCGCTATTTCGGACGAGGGTTGACGGATTATCCGCCTCAGGAGCAGATCCTGAAGGAACTGGGCCTGTTTACGATCGAGGGCTATCTGGCGGGGTGGAACGAGTACTACCGTCAGGTCCTCGACGGAGTGCCTGTCGACCGACTCCTCGTCATCCGCGTAGGTGACATCTCCAGCCATCCCGAGCGGATTGCGTCCTTCCTCGAAGTACCCGTTGGCGAACTGAATCTCAAAGCGAGCCACTCCCTCAAGGCTCCACGGCGTCATGATGTGCTGGGTCAGCTGCAGTCAGAGCGCATCGCACGTTCGATCGAGCAACTGTGCCGGTCGACGCTGGATGAATTGTGTCGCCGAATCGATAGCTAATCGCGAAACCGCATTGGATTATAGGGGCGCATGCCCCTCCCCCCGTACGGCAGGTGGAGCGACGTCACTTGCGCGCCGGCCTCGTCGATCATTCCGCGACCGATCCGGTACACGACATCCGCAATTTTCATCATCGCCGGCTGGTGCGAGACCGTCAGGACCGTCAACCGCCCCCGAAGACTCTCCAGGGTTCGGCAATATCGGCCTCGGTCTCTGGATCCAGCGAAGTGGTCACTTCATCCAGAATGAGCAGCGCCGGCCGGCGAACGAGGGCTCGGGCCAGCGCGATTCTCTGCCGCTGCCCCCCCAAAACCCGCGCACCATGCTCTCCCAGAAGCGTGTGCAGTCCGTCCGGTAACCGGTCGACGAATTCACCGGCCCCGGCGAGCGAAAGCGCTTCTCGGGCATCCTCGAGTGATATCGAGGAGTCCCCGAGCGTGATGTTGTTGTAGACGGTGTCATGGAGGAGCAGCATTTCCTGCGGCACGTAGCCGATACGGCGCCGCCAGGAAGCGAGATCGAAATCGTGCAGCACGTCCCGTCGATCCGGACGTCTCCCGCGTCGGGGGAATAGAACCCCGCTAACAAATCCGCCGCCGTTGTCTTGCCCGCCCCGGAGGCGCCCACCAGAGCGGTGATCAGACCGGCGGGATCCTAAGATTGACCGCGTCGAGGACCGGTTGATCCGAATATCCAAAGCTGACATCGCGGAATTCGATCGACTCGGAAAATTCCGGGAACCTCACACCTCCGCCGGGATGCTCCTCGTGCTCGGTGGCGCTCCGGATGCTTTCCTGAAGGGACCAGAACGCGCTCTCGCCGACGGCGACGCTCTGGTAGTTGAGCTGAACCTCTCCCATACGTGTGGCCAGTCGGTAGAATAGAAACGCCAGAACCATCACGGACGAGAACGATTGATGGCCCACCCGCATGGCCAGGTACAGGGTGATGGCGAGCAGCAGCACCAAGATCGGCTCCTGCGCGGCCTTCAGCCCCTCCGAGGCGACGACCTGGTGCTCCTGCGCCCGATTGATCTCTCTCGCCTCCTCGTCCAGAAGCGCTTGAAATTCCCTTCCTGGCCCATCGCCTTGATCGGTTTGATTCCGTGGATCGCGTCGACGAGCCGCGGAATGAGCGCCTTGGTCAGGATCGTCTGTCGGTTGCCTGCCGTCCGGCTCATGACCACGAGTCGCTTCAGCGCCAGCGCGACGAGTGCCCCGGCTGCGACGGCGGCCAGCGCGACTCTCCACGAAATGAGCAGGGCGATCCCCGTGTAGAAGCACGCCTGGATCAGCGCAGCGAGCATGGTGCACGCTGCCCGGTAGGCCATCGACGTCCGGTTCGCCTCCATGCTGATGGCGTTCGCGAAGCGGCCGGCTGCGCGATGAAGTACGCCCAGCGGGAATGCAGCAGGGCCCTGATGAGCTGAAGCCGAAGGTCCGTCGTCACGCGGGAAACCGTGAATCCCACCTGTCGCATGGCGAGGAGCTGAATGCGCCCTTCGCTGCCATCGCTATGACGATGATCGTGAGCAGGACGCCAAGACTTGCGGGAATCCCGAACCGGCTCAGGAAGGCCTGATCGATAGCGAAAGAGCGGATGGCTGGCGCTGCCCACCGGCCGACAGGTCGAGGACCGGCAGCAGCGCCGCGATGCCGATCCCCTCGGCGAGCCCCGCGAGCACCAGCATCACCACGAGCGCCGCACTTCTCCGCGGATACTTCGGAGGAAGTAACCGATGAAGCCGAGGGTTTCCGACTGGAGGCCGATCATCTTGACGCGGTAGCCCGAGCCAACGATAGTGCAGCTGCTGTCGTATCGATGTCAACACGTTTCCCATTCCCCATTTCGCAGGTGTTCAGGGCCGGGACGAATCCCGGGACCTGCTTGCGGGTGCCACGCCCAGTGCCGCCTTGACGCGTCGACCCACGGCACCGACCGCCGGCCGAAAAACGTCGTGGATGAAAGACAACAGGTGCAGCTGAACGGTCGATGTGTGTTCGGCGTAGTGTTCGTCGAAGAACGCGCAGGGATTCGGACAGAGCCGCTCGACATGCCGCTTCACGCTTCGGGGCACGCGCTTGTAGACCGCGCGCTTGTCCAGGTCGCGGCCCTGTACGTTTCCGAACAACCATCCGTCCTCGAAGTGCTCACGACACCACCGGCTCTGTGCGAGGTTGAAGGCAAGGATCTCCTCAGGACTCGGGGAAACGCCTAATGGCGCATTTAAGCGGGCAGCCGGAGTCTTCATGCGCGCCAAGGTGGGACCCGGGCGCAGGACGAAGTCTTCGTACAGCGGGACAGATCGAACGACGCTCGATCGAGGAACGTGGCCTCCAGCCGTCGGAACTTGTCGTCGATGGATCCATTCTCGTCCGCGTAGTACTCCGTCCCAGGGACGCGTAGTTGTGCACGGGGTGACGAAGCGCCGGGATTGTCCGATCTGGCTGGAAGCTCGTCACATGATCCTCGACCTCGAAATCGTGGTCACGACCACCTTGCCGATGACGTGGTCGGCACCCGGAGCGTGGATGGGCGGCGGCAGGAACGAAGGCCACAGGTCGACCGCCGCGACGGAACGCGGCGGTTGGGCGAGGAAGAACGTCACGAGTGACGCGCCGCTCGACTGCATCCCATACAGAAAAATGCGCGTATCGGGTCCGGCTCAGGTAAGCCCCAGGCGCGCTGCTGGCGCCCTCTCCAGAATGCGGGAGCGTGTCGGTGTAAACACATGGAGGCGAGCCCCCGGGTTCGTGTCAGAACTGTGAGCCGTTGGATTCAGGCGTGGGGAAAGGGAATGTCGGGACCCTGACACCCCAGGGAGCTGCACAGCTCGTTGCCCCCCGCGCCCTCCTCCCGGCAGACCTCGAGGAGTCTCCCGGCGGGTCCCGGAAATACCGGCAGACTTCGGTGTGGGTGTTAGAGCGGGCCAGGTGCTCGGCTTTGTGACCCTGGGGAACGGCGTAGCCGTACGCGATGCGGCGGACTTCGTCGGCCCTGCGAGCAGCGCGTGGGTCTTCAGGCTTCGTAGCCACGTCGCGGCGTCGGGGCGCCGGGTGCGGATGAACTTGCTCCCGGGGAAGCGCTGATCGAGCTCACGGTAGACGAGCGGCCATGGCCAATCCTCGAAGCTGTCGTAGCTGTCCGCGTACCTGAACACCAGCGCCAGATCGCCGTTCTCGACGCAGCGGGTGGGCTCGAGGTTGGACATGGTGTGGCGGTCGCGGAGTGCTTCAGGCATTCCGCCAGCGTGGTCGTGCCGGTCTTGTTCAGTCCGATGCCGAGGACTTTGTCGCGGTTCTCGCGGTCCTCCGGTGGGACGGCGACAATGCTTCGTACCTGCGTGTGACTCTCGCTCGAAGCTCTCCGCGCTGAAGTCGGCCTCCGCCCGGCGACGGGATGCCTCCCAGAGTCCGCGCCAGCTCGGGGTTGTCGACGAGCCCGATCACGCGTTTTGCCGTACGCTCCGCGTCCTCGTGGTCGCGAAGGAAACCCGTTTCGCCCTCGACCACGAGTTCCGGGACTTCGTCCACGCCCGTCGCAACGGCGGGAAGATCGTGAGCCTTGCTCCAGGATGACGAGCGGCAATCCCTCCCAGTGCGTGCTCAGCACGAACACGTCCATCGCGCCATAGAAGCGCTCCACGTGGTTCGCTGCCCCGTGAAGAGGAACTTTCGCGGACACCTGCCGAGTCCGCCCGCGCCGGCATGTCGGCGTAGTGGTCCCGATTCGCCGCCGAAGTCGCCGTGTCCCCGATGACGACGAAGCGCGTGTCCGGGCGAGCCTTGAGGACCCGTCTCGCGGCTTGGATCAGGGTCGGGAAATCCTTTGAGGGGCGACCCGGCGACCAGTCCGACGACCGGCACCGCCGCGGGGATCCCCAGATCCCGCCGCACGCTCTCCCTGATCGTCTCGGGCTGGTGATCGGTCCGGAATCGGGATGCCGTCGTCAGGAGCCGCCTCTGCCCGGCGGCGCTCGACCGTTGAAGCTCGGCCAGGTGTGCTTGGAAACGAAGCGGACTGCTGTACGGGGAGAAGAAAGCTCCGGTCCCGCAGCGGCAGCTCGGAGTATCGGTTCCGGACGGACACAGAAGTGGGAGTCCCGCCAGTCGCGCTCCATAGCCCGCGAAGTACGCGCCCGGGAGATCTGCGCTGTGGACGGCAGACACCCGCTGGGCGCGGAACTCCCGGGCAAGCAGGACTAGTTCGTCAGGAACGGGAGCGGTGTGCGGTAGCTGGGCTCGACGGGCTCGAACGGCCGCGTCTCGACTCCCTCATCCTGGAAGAACCGGCGTACGGCATCGGCTGCAGCCCTGTCGTACACAGAGGCCCCCGAAACCATGCCGCTCGGCAGTCCGGATGATACGCAGCATGCCCACCTCCGTCCCCCCGAACGAAGGGAACGGCAGGATGTGCGCGATGCGACTTTGACCGGCCATTCACTCGATTTCCTCCATCGCAAACCCTTTCTAGCTCGCCACAGCCGCCGGCGCGGCCGACGCCGCTCTGGCCTATGGACTCGAGCAGCTCGAAGCACCGTCAGCTTCCACAGGACGGCACTGTGGTCCCGGCGGCCGCGCACGTGCTCGCACACAAGCCGTTCAACGGCTCGACCGTCGACGGAATGGCTGGAGGGCCGCTGCCTCGCAAGGTCCCGGATGTCGTGCCGCAGAACCGTTCGCAGCCATGGGCGAAGGGGCACTCCAATCCCTGTTTGTCTTCCGGAGCGCCGCTTTCGGAACGCGGTCGGCAACCACCCAGCGAAAGATCTGCTTCCCGAGCCCGTCCCGGATCTTGAGCGCTTCGGGATGCGGAAGGCGAATTCGCCGCTGATGATCGAGGAGCGGGAACCGGCACTGGAGCAATTGGGCATGCTCATCCTGTCGATCTTTGTGAGGATGTCGCCCGGCAGGTAGTAAGCGGATCGACGTGCATCAACCGGTCCAGCGAGCCGCAGCCGTTTACCTCGGAGCCGGCGGTGCGGAACGGCTCGTCCCAGCCTGACCGGATCGGAGGAGGTCCCTGCTGGCCACTCCGCCGCTCCCAGGTTCGAGCGGAGTCCGACCATCCCGAAATACCGGTCCTGGGACATGCCGGCGATCTCCAGGATGCGATCCCGACCGGGTGTCCCGTGGGGCAGACGCCGACCGAAGAAGCCACCAGGCCCCGGACGACGCCGGGGAGCGCGACGTCCCGACGCACGTAATCCAGATACCGGGTGTAGCCGCCGAACAGCTCGTCGCCGCCGTCGCCGGACAGGACCACCTTCACGCTCTCCGCCGCGAGCCTGGACACCAGCAGCGTGGGGATCGCGGACGAGTCCGCGAAGGGCTCGTCGAACGCCGCGGCGATCCAGTCGAACAGCTCCTCCACGTCCGGCTCGACAATCAGCTCCGTGTGGTCTGTACCGAGCTCGGCGCGATTGCGGCGGCGCGGGCGCCTCGTTGAAATCCGGCTCCGCGAAGCCGATCGAGAAGGTCCGGACCGGCCGGTCCGACTGCCGCGACATCTCGGCCACCACCGTGCTCGAGTCCAGGCCGCTGGAGAGGAAGGCGCCGAGCGGCACGTCCGCCACCAGCCTGTAGCGGACCGACTCCTCGAGCAGACGCTGGATCTCCTGGACGGCGGCCTGTCGTCGATGGAGGCGTCCTCCCGGCGGGCGGCGACCAGTACGTACCGTGAGGCCGCGCTCCCGCTCCCATGCCGCGAGGTGGCCGGGCGGCAGCTTGCGACGCCCTCGAAAATGCAGAGCGGGTCGGGCACGTACCCGAGTGCGAGGTACGCGGCAATGCCCTGGGGCGATCGCTCGAGGCGCCCGGACCCCCGCCAGGCACTTCAGCTCGGATCCGAAGCCAGCCCGCCGCCGCGGAGCACGAGTAGTAGAGCGGCTTGATCCCGAGGCGGTCGCGGGCGATGAGCAGGCGCTCCCGGCGTCCGTCCCACAGCGCGAAGGCGAACATGCCCCGCAGCTCCTCGACCAGGGCGTCCCTCGCTCCTCGTAGAGGTGGACCAGCACCTCGGTGTCCGTGCCCGTTCGAAAGCGGTGCCCACCGTTCCAGCCGGCCACGGATTTCGTGGAAGTTGTAGATCTCGCCGTTGAAGACGACCTGGACGGTTCCGTCCTCGTTGCCGATCGGCTGGCGCCCGCCGCCCACGTCGATGATGCTGAGGCGGCGCATGCCCAGGCCGACGTCGGCGCGCGGGGTACCCGGCGTCGTCCGGGCCCCGGTGGCGGATGGCGTCGCACATCGCGTCCAGACCGGCGGGTCGGGCTGATCCCGCGTACCCGGCGATTCCACACATGTCACGCGCCGCTCCGGAACCGGCGCCGCGTCGCGCCGCGAGGCATACGTTCCTCCGCGGGCGCAACGGCACGTCGTTCGCCTCGGCCACATCGATACAGGACCAGGTGGAGATAGAGGAAGGACAGCCGGGAGTAGGATCCGAAGACGCTCGCCAGCAGATAGCCGAACAGCCCAGCTCCAGCAAGAAGATCTGCCGCGCGGCAACGGATCCGGCCCGAGATCGACGCCGGATCCGCTCCGCGTGAACGACGGTGGCCCCGATCATCCCGAGGAACAGCAGGAACCCCGGACCCCGTCTCCGCCATCACGTTGAAGTACGTGCTGTGCGTGTCCCGCCCGCCGAGCCGCGGCGAATACGCCGCATTGGCTTGCGGATACGCTCCCAGCCGACGCCGGTGATCGGGTGATCCTTGATGATCCGGAAGGCGGTCTGCCAGATCTCGAATCGCTGCTCCGCGGAGCCCTCGTCGTTGATCTCCGAGAGCTCGGAGGTGTCTCCGATCTGCGTGACCACTCCAGCCGATTCCACGCGGAGGACGGCAGGAACATCGTCGACACGAGGACCAGCGATGACGAGGCCGAGAGCCTTCGCCTTCCGATGGTGGCCGGCAAACGCCACCACGCCGAAGGCGACCAGGCCGATGAACACTCCGCGGGACTGGGTCAGCAGGATCAGGAACGGAAGGACGACGAGCGCGGCCATCGCCCCCAATCGGTAGAGCCCCTTCGGCTCCCGGACGAGAAAGGCGGCGGCGATCGAGAGCTGGAGCAGCGTCAACGCCGCGAGATCGTTCGGATTGGCGTAGACGAAGTTCCAGATCGCCCGGCCGACGTGCCGTAGCCGGCGAGAAAGTAGTTCAAGAGCGCACCGCGGACGGGGAACAGGGCGAAGATGAGCACGAAGAAGAGCATGAAGACGCGAACCCGCTTGCGGCCGCGCAGCACGTTCATCAGGGCCAGCACGATGAGCCCGAGCTTGCCCAGCACGAGGAGCTCGTCCTGCACGACGTCCGGCCAGGGGGAGGAACCCAGCAGGCACCACAGCCAGAACACGCCGAAGATCAGCAGTAGCGGCGGGAACCGGAATCCGCCCGGCTCCATGACCAGGCCCACCAGCGCGATGGCCATGGCCACGTCGCCGATGCGGATTCGATAACTCGTGATGATGAACATGTAGAGCAGCACCGCCGCGAAGGAGAGGGACCAGCGCAGGCCCCGGAACGGCGACGGCGGCTCGAGGTCGCGGCGCGGACCGTCACGGCGGCGTCCGATCCACGCCCGCTCGCCGGATCACCGACGGACCTGAGCTCATGCCACCCCGATCTGCCGTGCCTCGCGCACGCCGACTGCCCGGCGTCCGGTACACCGTCTTCCCAGCGCTTCGCCGCCGTCCAGGAGTAGAGCGCCTCCACGTCCCGCGTGCCTTCCGCCACCAGGGCGCGGGCGAGCGGGTCCTCGAGCAGCCGCAGCACGGCGTCCGCCATCGCCCCCGGATCGTCGATCGGCACGAACAGCCCGTTGCGCCCGTCCTCCACGATGTACGGGATCCCGCCCGCCGGCGTGGTGACCACCGGCAGGCCGGCGGCGAACGCCTCGATGAGGGAGTGCGGCATGTTGTCGATCGCGCGAGCTGTTCACGAAGACGTCCGCGCGGTCGAACCAGTCGGCGACCTCTGCGTGCGGCACCGCGCCGTGGAACTCCACGCCCTCGATGCGCTCGTCGCGAACCAGCGCTTCCAGCATCGGCTCCCGGTCGCCGTCCCCGATCACGATCAGGCGCGCCTCCGGCCGCTCCGCCGCACCCGCGCGAAGGCCCGGATGCGTGTTCTCCACCGCGTACAGCTCCTCCAGCAGTCGCGACAGAGATCAGCACGGGCCGCAGCGGGTCGCGCTGCGCGGAAGCGGAACCGCTCCGTGTCCACCACGTTCGGCACCACCTCCCCCTCCAGCCCGAAGCGGCGGAAGACGTCCCGCAGGAAGCCGGACGGGAAGACCAGCAGCGTCGCCCGGCGGAACACCCAGCGCACCCGCGCCGGCCGGATGTGGTCGCGGCGCGGCCGTCCCGGTAGTTGAGGATCACGGGCCGGCCCAGCAGCGCGCGCCAGCAGGATCGCGGGCGTGGTGGTCAGGAGGAACGGCGAGAACGCCGCCGTGAAGACGTGCACCACGTCCGCGCGCCAGACGCGGCGGGCCAGCCCGACGAGGAACAGCGGCATCCGCGCCACCGTGCGCACGCCCCCGCATCCGCGCGAGCCAGCCGGGAGCCGCGGGTCGATGGGCTGCAGCTCCACCCGGACCTCCGGGTCGCCCGCGAAGCCCTCCACCAGGGTGCGCGCCTCGATCGCCTGGCCCCCGGTCATGTAGCGGGGGGCGACGATGCAGACGCGGATCACACGCCGCCACGCGCCCGCGCGGGCGCGGCCGCGATCCAGTGGTCGTACCACTGCGACAGGTTGAGCAGGGTCCAGAGCAGGGTGTCGTAGTTGCGCTGCCGGTCCGGTGCGCCTCCAGCATCCCGGCCACCACGTCGTAGTCGAAGAGGCCCCGCTCCCGCAGCCGGGAGTCGAGGATCGAGCGCCGGGCGTAGCCGGCCAGCGGGCCGCGGAACCACTCCTTCACGGGGGCGCTGAACCCCTGCTTCGCGCCGGTTGATCACGTCCGTCCGGCACGAGGTCCGGCCACCGCTTCCTTGAGCACGTGCTTCGTCCGGCTGCCCCGCAGCCTTCATGGCCTCGGGATGTGGACGGTGAACTCCACCAGCCGGTGGTCCAGGAACGGGACCCGCGCCTCGATCGAGGTGGACATGCTGATCTTGTCCACCCGCATCAGCAGCAGCTCCGGGAGCCGGAGCTGGAACTCCTGGTAGATCAGCGCCGTCCAGGAAATCGGCGTCCGGCCGCGCCGCCGCGAAGTCGCCGCGCCGTCGCCGCCGCGAGCGGGACGCTCGAGGCGCCCGCCCACGCCGCCGGCCGCATTCGCGCGCGACATCAAGTCGCGCTTGTCGCGTCTCCCACGCGCAACGGCGCCGCTCAGGAAGAGCGGCTCGTCCCTGGCCGCGCGGCGCACCAGCTCCCGGATCTCCCGCGGCAGCCGCTGGCCGCCGCAGCGCCGGGTCCGCCAGCCGGTGCGAGTCCGCGCCGCGACCACCGCGGCAGCCGATGGTACGCGGGCCAGAGCGCCGCGCTGCAGCCGCAGGTAGCGGTGGTAGTGCGCGTAGCCGGCGAACTGCTCGTCGCTTCCCTCGCCCACCAGCGCGACGATCGTCCCCGAGTCGCGCACCAGCTTGCGATACGTAGTGCAGCGGAATGCACACCCAGTCGGCCAGCGGCTCGTCCTGCGCGTGGATCAGCTGCGGGACGTACTCCAGCAGGTCGGCGTGGTCGATCAGCACCTCGTGGTGCTCCGTTCCGAAGTGCTCGCGGCCACGCCGCGCGCGGGTCCGGCTCGTCGTGCTCCGGGCGCGTCGCTGTAGCCCACCGAGAAGGTGCGCAGCGGCCCGTCGTGGAGCTGGCGCACGAGCGCGGTGATCGCGCTCGAGTCCACGCCGCCGGAGAGGAACACGCCGAACGGGACGTCGGCCATCAGCCGCTCGCGCACGGCCTCCGTCAGCAGCTCGCGCACGTGTCCGCGGCGCACGGCCGTCCGCGGCTGGAGCAGCTCCGGCGTCCGGCAGCTCGGCGCGTCGGCCAGGTCCCACCAGCGCTCGACCGCGAGCTCCCGTCTCGCCTCCGCGCACCAGGCGGTGCCCGGCCGGCAGCTTGCGGATGCCCCGGAACAGCGTGTGGGCGCGGGCGTGGTCATGTAACGTCAGGTAGTGGTAGAGCGCCGTCCACGTCCAGCTCCGGGCTCGACCGCGGGGTGGGCCAGGATCGCCTTGATCTCCGAGGCGAAGAGGAAGCGGCCGTCCACGGCTCGTCCAGTAGAACGGCTTGATGCCGACGCGGTCGCGGGCCGCGAAGAGGACCGCCGCCTGCGCGCGTCCCAGATGGCGAACGCGAACATGCCGCGCAGCAGCGGCAGCATCTCCTCGCCCGTACTCCTCGTACAGGTGGACCAGCGTCTCCGTGTCCGAGTGGGAGCGGTACCGTGGCCTCGCGCCTCCAGATCGGGTCGCAGCTCCGGGTGGTTGTAGATCTCGCCGTTGAAGACGATCCAGACGCTCCCGTCCTCGTTCGCCATCGGCTGATGCCCGGCCGCGGAGAGGTCGACGATGCTCAGCCGACGATGCCCCAGACGCGAGCCGCGGTCTCCGAGACACGTCGCCGGCGTCGTCCGGCCCGCGGTGCTCCATGCGATCCCGCATCGCCAGCACGTGCCCACGGGTGTCGCCCGGCTCGGCGACTCCCCAGGACGCGATGCCACAGAGTCCGCACATCAGCGGCCAGCCGTCATGCGGGGCGTTGCAGACCCGGCCACGTCGGCCCCGCCCGGTCGACCCGGCGCGCTGTTCCCGAGGAAGACGCCTTCCCAGACGTTCAGCGCGAGGAGCGTCCAGAGCAGGTCCGGCGACGGCTCGGCGCTCGCGCCGAACGCCGCACGGGCGACGTCGCCCGCCGTGCCGTCTGCGCGGCGCAGGTCGGCGATCCGGCCCCCCAGGGGCCCGGCCGGCGCGAGCCAGTCCCGCAGCGGCAGCGCAAAGCCCACCTTGCTCCGGTGTACGATCTCCGCCGGCAGCACACCGGTGGCGATCTCCTTCAGCAGGCGCTTCGTCACCCCGCCTTCCAGCTTCGTGGATGCCGGGACGGCGTTCGCCCACTCGACGAGCACGTGATCGAGGAAGGGAACCCTCGCCTCGAGGCCCGTGGCCATGCTCATCCGGTCCTGCCGCTGAAGCAGCGGCGGCAGATACGTTCGCTGGTCGTGGCGGAAGTAGTCGTCGAGAGAGCTCGGCGCCCGCTCGATTCGCTCCCGAACCGCTTCGATGGGGTCCAGGCCGAGGCGCCGCAGCTCGGCCGGTCGCGCCACCGCATTCGCCCACACCGGATAGCCCTCGTCGAGCACGCGCGCCAGTGTCGCGAACCTGCCCACCGGAACCGCCGCGCTGATGCCCCGAAGTCCCGGAACGCGCGCCAGCCGCTCCCGCCGTAGAAGCGTGCGATACCACCCGTATCCGCCGAAGAGCTCGTCCGCTCCCTCGCCCGAGAGCAGGACCGGGATGCCGACGTCCTGACGGGCGAAGCGAAAGACCAGGTGCATGGCCACCGCGTTCGGGTGCGCGAGCGGCTCGTCATGGAACCACGTGAGCCGTTCCAGCTCGGCCGCGAAGCCGTCCGGGTCGGCCTCGATGTCGTGGTGCCGTGAGCCGATCCGCTTCGCCACCGCCCGCGCCTGCGGTCGCTCGTCCAGATCGGGCGACGCGAAGCCGACGCAGAACGTGTCGATCCCCTGCAACGCCTCGGCCGCCATGGCGCTCACCAGGCTCGAATCCAGGCCGCCGCTGGTGATCGTGCCGACGCCGACGTCGCTCATGAGGTGACTCGCGACGACCTCCCTCAGCAGGGCCCGCCCCTCGCCGGCCGCCGCCGTCAGCGTCCGACCGGCGTCGACCGGGGTGTCGGCGCTCCAGTACGTCCGGACGCGCATGCCGTCACGGTCGACCGTGGCCAGTGTGCCGGGCTCCAGCTCATGGACGTCCCGGAACAGCGTCCCCTCGCCGGCGAGGGATCGGAAGGCCAGGTACTCCGTCAGACGGTCCTCGTTCAGAGCACGCGGAACCGACGGATCAGCGAAGAGGGCCTTGATCTCGGAGGCAAACACGATGCGGCGGCCGCCGCTCGATGCGTGGTAGTAGAGAGGCTTGATTCCGAGGCGATCACGGACCAGCACCAGGCGTCCGGACGTGTCCCAGAGGGCGAACGCGAACATGCCACGCAGCTTCGAGGCGACGTCGTCGCCCCACTCCTCGTATCCGTGGACGATGACCTCGCTGTCCGTCTCGGTCCGGAATCGGTGACCGCGCCCGAGCAGCGTACGGCGGAGCTCTTGATAGTTGTAGATCTCGCCGTTGAAGACGAGGCCGATGCTGCCGGCCTCGTCGAAGAGCGGCTGCGCGCCGCCCTCGACGTCGATGATGGCCAGCCGCCGGTGTCCGAGGCTTGCACCCTGCACGTCCCAGAAGCCGTCGCCGTCGGGTCCGCGGTGGGCGATCAGGTCGGCCATGTCGCGCACGCGAGCGGGATCGCCGGGGCGCAGACCCGCGGCCTCCACGATACCGCAGATGCCGCACATGCTAGGACACCTCGGCGCCCGCCGAGCTCACGTCCGACCGCGTGAACCGGTGCTTGCCCGCGGAGCTGAGCGGAATGTCCTCGACCACCTCGACCGACACGGACAGGGAAGGGGCAAGCGCCCGCAGCTCCTCGACGGCCCGTCGCAGCGACCGCTCTCGTCCCTCCGCGTCCTGCCCCGTGGGCACCACCTGGAGAACGATCCGGTCGACGGCGGTCTGGCGGAACTGGAAGCGGTCGATGCCCTCGGATCCGTAGAGGAGGTGCGTGAAGAACTCACCGTGGACGACGCGGCCGTCGGGGAGCGGGAAGTTGTCCGAAAGCCGCCCGATGCGGAGGTCCATGAGCGGAAAGCCGCTGCCGCACTCGCACGTCCCCGCTGCCAGCGCTCCGCGATCCTCGTTCCGGTAGCGGATGAACGGCATCGCGTAGTTCACGAGGGAGGTGACCAGGAGCGGCCCTTCGGTCCCGGCCTCGTCCGCGTCCTCGACTTCGAGAACGACGAAGTCGGAATTCACGTGCATGCGCCCGCAGGCGCACTCCGCGGCGATGTTCTGGACCTCGCTGCTGCCGTAGCAGTCGAAGACCCGGCAGCCGAAGGCCCGCGAGATCTCCTCGCGCTGTTCGGGGAGGAGACGCTCCGCGGTCGTGAACACACCCTTCAACGGTCGCACTCGCTCCCCACGGTCCATGATGTGGCGGGCGAAACGCGCGATGGTGGACGCGTATCCATGGGCGACCGAAGGACGCAGGCGCCGCCACCGGCGCAGCCACCCGTCCATGTCCGCCGGACCGGACCGGAAGGGATCGAACTGGTACATGCGGCGGGCCCACTGCCGGGCCTCGAACTCGAGCCGGGACATCGACGCGAGGCGGTCGTTCCAGCCCCAGAAGAAGGCGATCATCTCGCCCGGGCGCCAGCCGCTCTCCATCAGGTTCCGGTAGGTGCCGGCCTCGGACACGTCGAGGTAGTATCGGTCGCGGTGAAACCGAAGAGGTACGCCCGTCGAGCCGCCGCTGTAGTGGGCCGAGAGAGAGTCGATCGGCACGTCCTCACGCACGAGGTCCCGCTCGCGCTCCCGGACGACGTCCTTGGTCAGGATCGGCAGCCGCCGCAGCTCATCCAGGCTCTTCATCGCACCGGGGTCGAACCCGACGTCCCCGAAAAGCTGCCGATAGTAGGGAACACGCTCGGCGCAGTGTACGAGAAGCGTGCGCAGTCGCTCGAGCTGCATCTGCCGCACGCCTTCGGGATCCATCCGAGGCACGTTCCGAATGCGTCGGAGCACCGCCGGACTCTCGGAGCCCCGGAGTCGATGCCCCGCCCGGAAGAGAAGGCCCTCCATCACGGCGACGTCGCCTCGACACGCATCGAGCTCGACGGAGTCACCCCGTCCGCTGAACGCGCCATCGCCCCTCGGGCGCCGATCACGCCGCCGTAGAGGGAGTCGAGCGCCGCGAGTGCGCCGCGTGCGGAATACCGCTCCCGGGCCCGCTCCCGTCCCGCCGCTCCGAGGCTGCGCCGGAGCTCGGCGTCGTCCAGGCAGCGGCCCAGCGCGGCAGCCAGGGCGCCCGCGTCACCGGGTGGAACGAGAAAGCCCGTCACCCCGTCGTCCACGGCGTCCGCGACCGCGCCGACGTCCGACGCGATCGTCGGTCGTCCCGAGGCCATGGCTTCGAGCACGGAGTTGGGAAGCCCTTCACTCCGCGTGCTCAGGACCGAGACGTCGAAGAGGTGATGCGGGCTGGGTCGGCTGGGCATCTGTCCGGCGAAACGGACCGCGTCGTCGAGCCCCAGCTCCGCCACGAGGGACCGCAGCGCGGATTCCTCGCCCGCGTCCCGCCCCACGAGAACGCAGACCAGGCGGGGATGCGACGACCGCAGTCGCGCCACGGCGCGCACCAGCGTCGCCTGGTCCTTGTCCGGGCTCGATGAGGCCAGCATCCCCACAACCGGTCCGTGATCCGGCAGGGCAACGTGCCGGCGGGCGCGGGCGAGCCACTCCGCGCCGGGCTCCGAAAAGGCCTCCTCCTCGAGGAAGTTTCGAACCACCGCCACCTTCGACGGCGGTAGTCCCTCCTCGACGAGCAGCTGCGCCACCCGCTCGGAGTTCGCGAGGACCCGGTGGGCGAAGTGGTAGGACAGCCGGTTCCCGATGCGGTACGCCCGGCGGGAGGGACCGGCCCACCAGCGTCGGCTGGCCACCACGCCGCACCCGGCCCAGCGGGCCCACGGCCCCGCGAACATGTTGCTGTACATGTCGTGGGCGTGCACCAGATCGATGCGCTCGTGGCGCAGGTGCCGGGCCAGCTCCAGTCCAGCGGCCAGCGCCGACGGACCGTACAGGTTCCGCAGCCGAATCACGTTCACGGGAATGCGAGCCGCCCGGTAGCGATCGAGAAGCGGACCGTCGGACGAGAGCGTGACGACACTCAGCTCGTAGCGCTCCCGATCGAGGCGTTCAGCCGTCCGGACCGCGTTCAGCTCCGTGCCGCCCACGTTCATGTTGTCGACGCAGAACGCCACGCGGATGCGTGGCGGGATCGCCGGGACGGGTTCGCTGCTCGTGGGGGGCATCGGAATGCGTCAGCTGCCCACCGGTTCGCGTCCCATCACAAGCATCGCGTCTTCGGGCTGCGATCCGCCTGCGGGCCGTGTCCGGCGCAGTTGCCGTCCCCACCGGATGCTCGCCACTCCGCTCCACGCCAGGACGATCGAGGCCAGAACCAGCGCGATGATCGTCTTGATGATCGCGAAATCGAAGCGCGAAAGCGCCTGCGGTCGAACCTGGGCTCGAAGCTGGATCCCATCGAGGGAGAAGAACCCCGCGACGGCGAGCAGCACGAGAGCGAGCAGCAGGGCCACCCAGGAGAGGATGGCTGCGAAGGCATGGTGCTCGGCGAGTCGAGCGATCGCCAGGGCGAGGATCAGTCCGAAGACCGGCATCAGACTCGCCCCCGTCAGCAGGCCGACCGCTCCGAATCGCCATGCCACCTGGCCAGGCTGGAACGTCGCCCAGTCCGCCGCCACGTCCAGCAGCGGAAGCGTGATCATGAGCAGGACGAGAACGTAGATCGGCCCCGCGAAGCGGCGGAAATCAGGCACAACACGGTTCATTGGGCTCATCCGATATGGAAGCACGTTTTCGAAGCTGCGGGATTCCTGAGAGTAGCGTCAAGAGCCGTGCCTGGAAACACCTGGCTCATCGCTCCCGACACATCGCGATCCGCAACTGTCGCCGAAAGAGAAGACGCCCCCGGATTGACCGGGGGCGTCTTCAACCTCGAGCATCTAGCCCGATGAAGCTCAGGCGTACTCGATGTCGCCATTCCTGCGACGCCGGCGCGCAACGCCCACGAGCCCGAGCAGGCCCGTTCCGAGCAGCACCACGCTCACCGGCTCGGGGGCCGCACTGGCCTTGACCGCACCGCTGACGTAGATGGTCTGCCCAGCAGTCACAGAGACCGGATTCACCCGGACTGCGTACTGGTTGCTGTCGCCGAAGTAGACGAAGCCGGAATTATCCCAAAGGATGTTGGCTCCGCCGTTCCCGTCATGATCGACGCTGCCGGAGAGCATCCCGGTGAACGTCTGATCCGACGCCGTCGGATACACGAAGTTGATCAGGAGCGTGAACGGACCCGTATAGGTGTCCGTCGACCCGATCCCGGGGCTGGTGAGCGAGAACGAACCGAAGTTGTTCGTCGCCACACCGCCGATGCTGCCGTCCCCCCCGAGGGTCGAAGTGTTGAACGTGCCCCCGTTGTACGTGAGGCCCAGCAGGCTTGCCGGGTCGCTCGGGGTACAGCCTGCGCTGAAGCAGCCCTGTGTCGTGCCCTGGAAGAGCACTGTCTGGGCGCTTGCAGCACCGGCACCGACAGCCATGACCACCGCACCCGCTAACGCGAGTGACAGAGGCCTGGCTCTCGCCAGTGCAGTTCGTACCATGTTCCTCCTCCTTCCACGTGGCTAGGATCTCGGCGCGGGAGGCCATTCCCGCTCCGCTGGGGGCACTTTGCCCCGCAGTCTTGTGCTCCGCGTGCTTCGCGGAGCCGACCACCGGCGCCACATGCCGGCGGTCTTCCAGGACCTCAGGCGCTCGGAAGCGCCGTGTATACCGAAGGGACCAGCGTCCGTGCGACGCGAACGGCCCGCGCATACGCGGCGTCCTCGTCGTCGTTCTGCACCGGTACGACGACCCGCACCAGCGCTTCGTCGCTTCGGCCCAGCAATGCCTGGTCCCGAAGCAGGTCCCACTTCACCCTGTACTCGTTTGCGGCCACCCGCCCGCGCCCCTGGTACCAGTAGAGCACCAGCGCCCGGGCGGAGCCGTTGCCGATCAGATAGCGGTTCACCGGCACCGTCCCGGCGGCCGTCGCGATCTCCTCCCGCTTCTGGACGAGCGGCTCCCAGCCGCCGCCCGGAAGGCAGTTCTTCGGCGAATGAATCGTCTTACCCTGTTCCTGCCGATCGTAGTATCCGACGTAGACGGAGAACGCGGATTCGCCCTCTCCGTAGATCCGCAGGACGTACGTCGTCATGCCCGCGATGCGCTGCTCCGCGTCCGAGATGGGGACGTCCGAGCCCGCCCGGCCCTCGAGGCGCGTCGGAACCACCGCGCTCAGGGGCCTGCGCAACTCGAGGCTGCGCTGCGGCCGCACGAAGCCAAGCGTCATCAGCGCGCCGAACCCGAGGATCGCGGCCGCCACCCAGGTGCTCCGCGTCCGCGTCATGGGGCCCTCCCTGCGCGCCACGAGCCGAACCCCTTCTCGCCGCGGTCCAGCACCCAGGCCACCGCGCCAAGCATCAGGAACGCTACGATAAAGATGATCCAGCCCTCCGTGAGGTGCATGAAGCCCTGACCCAGCTCCGGGCTCACGAAAAACACGAGAAAGCCCGTGAGGAAGACCCGCACGCCGTTCAACAGCATGGCGACGGGCAGGGCGGCTGCGACGAGCAGGACCCGGGTCACCGGGTAGCGGAGCCAGAGCCCCCCGATCAGAACACCCAGCGCGATCAGCGCCGTGAGCGACCGCAGACCGCTGCACGCTTCCGTGACGAAGAGCCGCTGGCCGGGCAGATTGATCACGTTCCCGCTCAGCAGCACGGGCACGTGCCTCCAGCGGAGCAGGGAAGCCCCGAGCTGGGACGCCTTGAGCTGCAGCGGGAACGCGATCGAATTCGTCAGCACCACGGGCAGCGGAACGGAAAGCCCGACGAGCAGGATCGGCAGCCACCAGTGAAGCACCTGCCGGAATCCGAAGTAGAGGACGATGATCCCGGCCAGCGCCAGCAGCATCGACAGCCGCATCGTGAAGACTTCCGCGGCGAGGCCCGACAGGTAGCGCAGCAGCACGGCCGACGTCAGGATTCCGAGCCCGAGTCCCGGCTGCGCCCTCGCCCGCTTCGAGATCCCCGACCGCCAGCCTAGATAGATCGCGAGCGGGACCAGCAGCAGACCGTGGCCCGCGTCGGGATCGTTCCACAGGTCGCGGCCGAACGTCCACAGCGGCGTCCAGAACAGCACGACGAACGCGACCGCCAGGGCCGCGAACCCCGCCGGACCGGCGTACCGGCGCAGCGAAGCCGCCTTGGCCACCGCGGGCCGTGTTCGACCCCGCACCGGGAACTCGGCGGAAACCGTGCTCATCCCTACCAGGCGCCCTTCCGGAATACGACCACCGGAACGGTCCGGGCGAGGATGGACAGGTCGTACGTCACGGACGCGCGCTGCAGGTACTCCAGATCGTAGTGGACCTTCGTGCGGACGTCGTCGATCGTCCGATCATAGTGGTGGTTGATCTGGGCCCACCCCGTGATGCCCGGAAGCACCCGCTGGCGCTTCGGATAGGCATCGATGTGCTCCCGCATCTCCGCGAAGATCTGCGGCTGCTCCGGCCGCGGACCCACCACGTTCATGTCCCCCTTCAGCACGTTAAACAGCTGGGGCAGCTCGTCCAGACGCGTCCGACGCAGAAAACGACCGACCGTCGTGATCCGCGGGTCGTCCGGCGTGGCCCATACCTCGTCTCCGGCTGCCCCCGCCCACGTCATCGTCCGGAACTTGTAGACCGTGAAGGGCCGCCCCCCCAGGTCGACCCTGCGCCGCCAGTTTCCCCCCGGCCGCCCCTGACGCCGGTCGACTCCGATCCGCGTCTGCCGGTAGATCACCGGACCGCGGCTCGTCAGCTTCACCAGCAGCGCCACGATCAGCATCACCGGCGCGCTCACGACCAGCAGGACAAGCGCCACCACCACGTTGAGCCACCGTCTCGCTCGCTCCGACGACGTCGCCTGCGCAGGGGGTGCCAGCACCAGGTGCAACTCGCTGTGCGCCGGGGCGGACCCCAGTCCGGCCACCGCCTCGACGCTCTTCAATTCTTTTGATGGGGATCGCACGTAGCTTCTCCCTGCCTGCACGTGAGTCGTGTATCCGTTCGACGCTCCTAACTGTGTGCAAGGCCCGTTCGCCAATCTCGGGGTCCTATCGAAAATCGCCTAAACTATTGCCTGACAAGCATTTAGGAGATTGGGCATCGGGTCTTGCATCGGCCTCGAATGCGGCGACGCCCCAACGATTGTAGGGCCCGTGCCACACCGACGGCCGCGGCAGCGAGATGCAAGGATGATACGAGAAAATTGCTTCGGGGCGGAGCGACGCGAAGAAAAGGCGGCCGGGTTGGCGGGTCAGACGCCGGGACTCGAAGCGGGTGGTGCGTCGATAGCGAAGTGAAATGCGGTGCCCCAGCCCTCGCTGGTTTCGAAGGTGAGATCACCGCCGAGGGCGCGAACGAGGCGGCGGGCGATGCTGAGGCCGAGACCGGTGCCGGAGAACTGGTATCCGCGGTCCGGGCGGTTCCGGAAGGGGAGGAAGAGGGTCTGCTGCTCCTCCTCGCTGATGCCGGGCCCGGTGTCACGAACGGTGAAGGAGAGTCGCGTGCGTCCTTCGGCGGCGACGACGATCTCGACGAACCCCTCTTCCGTGTACTTGATGGCGTTGGAGGCCAGGTTGAGGAGCACCCGATTGACGGCGACGGGGTGACCGACGCGGCGGTCGGGTTCTGCGGTGCGGAGCCTCAGCGCCACGTGCTTCTCCGAGGCCATGGGCTCGACGATGCTGCGGACGGCCTCGAGGGTCTGGGAGATTGAGAAGACTCTGCGCTCGCCTTCCGGCAGATGATTGCCGCCGCGTGCCAGCTCGATGATGTCGCTGCTGATGTTGATCAGCGCGAGGGTGGCGGAGTAGATGAGGCCGATCTGACGCCGCTGCACCTCGTTGGTCTCCCCGCTGTGGCCTCTCCGGATCGTGTCCGAGAGGAACAGGACTGCGGACAGGGGCGAGCGGAGGTCGTGGGCGACTTCAGCCACGAGACTGAGGCCATCGGGCGAGCTGAGGAGTGCGGCGGCGTCCTGTCCCCATTCCGGATTGAGCCGATCACAGACCGCGGTGGCTGCGCGCAGCACCGGCAGCATGGCCTCCGGCTTCACGGCACCGGGCCGGTGGCACCAGCGATCGAGGAGCTCGCGCCGCAGTCGATCGGCGAGGCGGCGTCGGAGAATGGGATTCGGTCCGGGCTCGACCGTCAATTCGGCTCCGGAGACCACCGCCCTGCGGATGGCGTCGGCGACCGCGTCGAGCTCGGCGCGGGGGTCGGTCTGAAGGAGGAGGGGCAGATCCGTCCGCTCCTGCCACTCCCGCGCCAGGGAAGCCACGGCCGCGTCCAGGAGGGGGAGGGCCTGGCCGGCGGCGGGGCTTGCCCTGCGCTCCGGATCAGTCTGCGCCATCGAGGGCGATTTCACCGCGCTCGAGTCCGTGCTTGTCGGAGAGTCGATAGAGCGTCGTCCGATCGACACCGGCGATGCGGGCGGCACGGGACATGTTGCCTCCGGCGCGGCGCACGAGCCATGTGAGGTACTCCCGCTCGAAATGGCCGATGACGCGCTCGCGCGCGTCGTGGTACTTCTCGTCTCCGCCGCTCAGGACGGAGAAGCCGAAGTCCCCGCTCCCGCCGCCGTTGCCGTCGATGGAAGGGATGTCCTCGGGTCGGATCGTCGCACCCGGCTCCAGCAGGACGACGGCGTGCTCGATGACATTCTGCAACTCCCGCACGTTGCCGGTCCAGCGTCGGGACTGGAGCTCTCCGATCGCGTCCTCGGTAAAGGTCGGCGCCGCTGAGGTGCGGTCACGGTGCACCGACCAGAACTGGGTAAGGAAGTGACGCGCGAGGATCGGGATGTCGTCGGGCCGTTCGCGCAGGGGCGGCATGTGAATGGGCACCACGCGCAGACGGTAGAACAGGTCCCGTCGGAGATGGCCCTCGCTGGTCGCCTCCTGCGGGTCCTGGTTCGTGGCGGCGATGAAGCGCACGTTCACGACCGCGTCGACCTTCGCGCTGCCGACCCGGCGGATGGATCCATCCTGGATCACCCGGAGCAGCTTCGCCTGGATGGCGGGGGACATCTCGATGAGCTCGTCCAGGAACATCGTTCCGCCATTGGCCGTCTCGAGCAGCCCCTCCTTGTCCGCGACGGCGCCCGTGAAGCTGCCCTTCAGGTGCCCGAACATCTCCGATTCGAGGAGCGCTTCCGGAAGAGCCGCGCAGTTCACCGCCACGATGGGTCGACTGCTGCGCCGGCTGTTGTGGTGGATGAACTGGGCGATCATCTCCTTGCCCGTCCCGCTCTCGCCCGTGATGAACACGGACGCGTCGGTGGGCGCCACCTTGCGGGCGAGCTCGATCACGTCCCGGAACGAAGGGGCATTCCCGAGCAGCGAGACCTTGTCGCTGTGGGCGTGCCGCTGGCGCAGGCCACGCTGCTGCTGTTGGGTTTCCCGCGCCACGAGAACGGTGTGGGCAGCGCGTCCGATGAGCGTCTGGAGCTGCGGCGCCGAGAACGGCTTTGGCAGGTAGTCCCACGCGCCCGCGCGCAGGGCTTCGATGCTGGTCTCCACGCTCGGGTTGCCCGTCATGATGACCACGAGCGTGTCCGGATAGGTCTCGAGGCAGGTGGCCAGGAGCTTCATGCCCGGGACCTGCGACATGAAAAGGTCGAGCAGCACGATGTCGAAGTCACGCCTGCCCAGGAGGTCCTTCGCCTCGGAGCCGCGCCCGCACGTCGCCACGTCGAATCCCTCGACCCGCAGAACGCTCGTGCAGCTCTCCCGCAGCGTCGATTCGTCATCGACGACCAGGATGCGAACCGTCCCCTTCTGGTCCGCGGTCAGTCGGTCCGGACTGTCACCACTCAACTCGTCCCCCGCTCCCCGGTGATTCGGGCTCTCCCGGCGCGACCAGCGGCGCGACGTGCCCACCTCCATGGCTCTCCTCCTCGGACGCTGACTTGCGGTGAAGCCGCTCCTGCCACCATCCATTCGGCGTCTCATGGAACTCGCCTGCAGCCCCGGGTGGGGCCGGCCGAGTGTTGCATGTATGCGTCAAGTTGCGTGCCGCGCCGGGCCGCCTCTCACAGGGAGCGCTCCTGATCGGTATCGACCTTGCGGAATGATCGCAACAGCGCTGCCGGTGACGGTACGCCGGTGGAAAATGCAATCAATCCGGATTACGGCCGAAGAATGAACCATCCCGCGCCCTACGAACCGGGCGAGACTACGCCGGCGCAGGTGTCTCCAGCGCAATACCCGGGCTACGAGCCCGAGTACGACATCCCCGAGGAGAGCGGGGGAATGGAGAACCTGCGGCGCTACCTGGCTGCCGCAAAACGTTACAAGTGGATGATCCTAATCATTACACTTGTGGGGTCTGCGGCAGGGTTTGTCGCGGCGCGCTTCGTCCCGCTGAAGTACCGGGCCCAGGCGACCGTCTGGATCAGCGAGGAGGCGGCCGGCGGCAGCGACCGCGGACCGATCCAGACCGGCGGACTGCTGAGCCAGTCGACGGCGTGGGTGGATCTGCTGCGCTCCTTCGTCGTACTCGACTACGTCGTCCGGCAGGAGCACCTCTACCTCCAGCCGAAGGGAGACGCGACGCGAGCCGAGTTCGCGGACTTCGGGCTTCAGGACCGCTTCCGTCCCGGGGATTACGAGATCGAGGTCGCGAAGGACGGCGGCACGTTCAAGCTCCAGACGACGGACGGCCAGACGCTTCAGGAGGGGCGGGTCGGCGAGCCCGTGGGGGAGAAGGTCGGCTTCGACTGGACGCCTGGTGCGCAGGTGCTGAAGCCGGGGCGCGAGCTGAGGTTCGCGGTGGACGTGCCCCGGGAAGCGTCGCTTCAGCTGGCCCAGGAGCTACAGACGTCCATCGACCAGAACGGTCGCTTCCTGAGCCTGCAGCTCGTTGGCCGGTCACCGGAAGAGGTGGCCGGCACGCTCAACGCCATCCTCAAGCGGTATACCGAGACCGCGGCCGAGCTGAAGCGCTCGAAGCTCGACGAGCTCACCAAGATCCTCAAGGAGCAGCTGTCGCGCTCGGAGAACAACCTGCGCCAGGCCGAAGGCGACCTGGAGGCGTTCCGGGTGCACACCATCACGCTGCCCTCGGAGCGCGCCAGCCCGGTCGCGCCCGGCCTCCAGATGACCCAGGACCCGGTCTTCGACAACTACTTCAAGCGCAAGCTGGAAGCCGATCAGATCCGACAGGACCGCGAAGCCATCGTCCAGGCCCTGCAGGGAGGCGTCAGCGTCGAAGCGCTGGAGATCATCCCGTCCGTGCAGAGCTCGACCGAGCTCATGAAGGCCCTGGCGGAGCTGACTGACAAGCAGGCGAGCCTGCGCGCGATGAAGTACCGCTACACCGAGGAGCACCCGCCGGTGAAGCAGCTCGAGTCGGAGATCGCCACCCTGGAGGACAAGACGATCCCGAATCTGGCGAATGCCCTCGTCGCGAGTCTCGGCAACCGCGAGCAGGAGATCAGTCAGCAGATCGCCTCGGCGGGATCGGACCTCCAGCAGATCCCGCCCCGGGCCATCGAGGAGGCCCGGCTGCGTCGCCAGGTCGCCATCTCGGACAACCTGTACACGACGCTGCAGCAGCGCTACGAGGAGGCGAGGCTGGCGGCGGTCAGCAGCATTCCGGACGTGCGCGTCATCGACCAGGCCGCCGTGCCGAACGAGCCGATGCAGAACACCAAGCTGCAGACCATTGCACTGGCGTTCCTCGGCAGCCTGGGACTCGGCCTGCTCGGAGCGGTTCTGCGCGACCGCGTCGACCCGAAGTTCCGCTATCCGGAGCAGGTCACGCACGGGCTCGGCATGCCGATCCTCGGCACGCTCCCGCACGTGTCCCGCAACGGCCGGCTCAACGGGGGCGCGGCCACGGTTCACCAGGCCGTCGAGTCCCTTCGGGAGCTCCGTCTCAGCATGGCGCACGCCCACGGGTCCGCCGGCCCCATGGTGGTGGCGATCTCCAGTGCGGGAAGCGGCGACGGAAAGTCCATGCTGTCCAGCAATCTGGCGCTTTCCTATGCGGACCTCGGCCGCCGCGTCCTGCTCATCGACGGGGATACCCGGCGGGGGGCCCTGCATCGGCTCGTCCGGGGCAAGCGGGTTCCGGGCCTGACGGACTTCCTGCGTGGTGGACTGAGCGTGGACGACGTGGTCCAGGAAACGGAATTCCCTTCGCTTCACCTCATCAGCAGCGGCACCCGCCTCTCGAAGTCGCCCGAGCTGCTCGGGGCGCCGGCGCTTCGGCAGCTCATCGCGCACCTGCGTCCGCGCTACGACGTCATCCTGATCGACAGCCCGCCCATGGGTGCCGGCGCCGACGCCTTCATGCTCGGCTCCCTGGCCGGCAACATGGTCCTCGTCGTCCGCACAGGCTCCACGGATCGCCAGTTGATGGAGTCGAAGCTGCCGATGCTGGAGCGGCTGCCCATCCGCATTCTCGGCGTGGTTCTCAACGACGTGCCGCGGGAGCAGGTCTACGGCTACTACGGCTATCTTCCGGGCTATGGCGTGGAGGAAGGAACGGACGAGGCGGAGCAGGAGTCGCCACAGCCGCCGCAGTTGCAGGAGAGTTGAGGCCGGGGTCGGGCTGAGGCCGGGGCCACGCTGAGGCCGGGGTCGGGCTGAGGCCGGGGTCGCGCTACCCGACCCGGAGGGCAGGCGGGAGGCCGTGCCGGCTCAGGTGAGGGAGGTGCTGGTCAGGCCGTCGTCGCTGTAGAAGCGGATCCGCGGTCCCGATACGTCGGACTGCGACTTCCGCAGGGCGACCGTGGCCCGGACCAGCAGGTCCGTGGGCTGAAGTGCCGCGATCTCCATGTTGGGCACCGCGAAGCAGCCGGCGCGGACGCGTACGCCGGCCGGCGCCGCCTCCGTCTCGGACGGCCCGGCGATGGCGCGGGACAGGCGCTCTGCCAGCTTCACGACGGCTTCGGGTCCCGTGTCCGGCGCCACGACGATGAACTCGTTCCGACTCAGCCGCCCCACGGCATCGGAGCCCCGCGTCGCCCCACGCACCCGTCTGGCGAATGCGTTGCCGCCGGTGACCGTCTCCGTGGCCGGCGACTCCACGGGCTCCGCGGCGAAGACGACGCACGCGATGGGCCTCTGGTGGCGAACCGCGTCGTTGCCGAGCTGACCCACCTGGCGAAGGATACCCTGCAGGTTGTACAGGCCGGTTCCCGGGTCCAGCAGGCTCGCTTCGCGAGCATTCTCCGCGTCCATCCGCGCCTGTACGTAGACTTCGAGCTTGGCGAGGAGGAGATCCGAGTCGAGGGGCATCGGCATCAGATCCCACGCCCCGGCCCGCAGCGACTCGAGCACCGACTCGTGGTCGTGGAGACCCCCCGAGATCATCAAAATCGGCGTGCTCGGCGTCACCAGGGCCCGCCGACGCAGCTCCCGGCACACCGCCGCACCGGGCATGTCGGGCATGTTTACATTGACGAGCACGGCGTCCGGCCGGGCCGACTCCGCCTGCTCGATCACCTGCTGTCCAGTGCGCGCCCGCAGAACGTGATACCCTTCGGAGGCGATGACGCTCTCGACCGAGCGCGTCGACCACTCCTCGGAGTTCGCGACCAGCACGACGGGTGGACGTCGGGATGGCGATGGTTCCGGCATGCCTCTGTCAATGGCCCGGTTCGGGGAAAGCCGGTCTTGCCGCAGCTTCACGAACAGGCTGCACGTTCCGTGCGCCGGTCCGGGCGCCGATCGCCGGAAGCCCTCGGCGCCGCCGCTCTCCGGGGGCGCGGGCGGCAAACCCGCCGGCTGGACGCGTCCTGACGTGCCCGTCCGGAGGGGCGTCGACGCGCTGCCGGCTGTCGCGATGTCACAGGGATTCAACGCCCCTGTCGTATTCGTGCAACGTCCCCGGCCCCTTTCGCGGCTGGCCCGCGGTCGGTCATTCCCCACCAATGGCAGAACCACGCCGAATCCGCAGTTTCGCCCGGCGGCGGCGGCGGCGGCAGAGTTCTTGAAGCCCACCTTCGCGCTGCCCGATCACAAACCCAACCGCCAGGGAGGCGACCCGATGCTTTGCGGGCACTGCCAGCGTCAGCAGGATGGGAACTCGGCGGGTCCACGGACACGCGAGCGAGACGCGGACGGCTCCGTCCTGGAGCTCCTGTTCTGCTCCCGCTGCCACGCCGTTCTGCCGATCCCCGACCCGACGGGTCGGATGCTGTCGGCCCTCGAGCTGCTCGCCGGGTTCGGGCTCACGGGCCGAGGCGGTCCGCTCCTGGTACGCAACTCCGAGCCGGCCTAGCTTTCGCGCCGGCACGATCCTTCCTAGCTTTCGGCCGCAGTACCCGTCTCCGTGGCGGGCTCTTTTCATACCGAAAGCCGACGGAACTCCTTGAAGATCCGGTCGATCCGCATCGTCTACGCCCTGGCCGCGTGCCTGCTCGCGCTCGCGGTGTCGGCGCCTGCGCGTGCGCAGACGCCCTCCGACTGGAGCCCCAGCGGGCTCGAGCTGACCCGCAAGGACCTGAGCGACCTGCTGGCGAAGTACGAGCAGGCCGCACAGTCGGATGCATACAGTTCGTCCCTGCGAGCGCAGGCCGCGCGGGACGCGGCGCTGATCCGCCAGCGTCTCAAGGAGGGGGACTTCCACGTCGGCGACCGAATCTATCTCTCCGTGCAGGGAGAGGAGGCCCTCACCGACACCTTCACGGTCGCGGGCGGCTCCGTGATCCGCCTGCCGGTCATCGGGGACATCTCCCTGCAGGGCGTCCTGCGCTCGGAGCTGGAGGACTACCTGACGAATCAGCTGGCGCGCTTCATCAAGGAACCCCGCGTCAGCACCCAGTCGCTGATGCGGGTGGCCGTGCTGGGGCAGGTGGGCCGGCCCGGATTCTACGTTCTTCCCTCGACCACGCTCATCACCGAAGCCCTCATGGCCGCAGGCGGCCCTCGAGACGACGCAAAGATCGATGATCTGAAGATCGAGCGGGCCGATGACGTCATATGGGACGGAGAACCGCTCCAGACCGCTATGACGCAGGGTCGGACCCTCGATCAGATGAACCTGCAGGCCGGCGACCAGATCGTCATACCGAAGAAGGGAAGCAGGCTCGGCTCCATCGCCCGCTGGGCTGGACTGACCGTCATACCTCCACTCGTCTACATTCTCATCCGCGGCTTCTGAACCCCCGGCTTTCCGGCGGACCGCGGGGTTGCCGCGGCCGAGGAACCGGCCCCATATTCGACCTTCCTTCCCGCGTCCCGGCGGCCGACGGCCGCCACGGGGGCGGCTCCGACTCCGCACTCTCCCGATCGACGATGACGATTCGTCCCGCCCTCGCCCTTGCGGCCGTCCTGCTTGCCGGTTGCGCCAGTGGATCCCCGAAGGCGACGACGGCGCCCGCTCCGTCTCCGGCGGGGGGCCGTGCGTCGGGCGCAGGCGCCCGTTCGGGCGGCGCAGAGGCCGGCGGCCGCGACGGCAGGCAGGAAGCCGAGCCGAAGCCCTACGATCAGGTGATCACGTCGAAGGCCACCACGCAGCGCGGCCTCTTCATCGTGCACCGGGTAGGGGAGAAGCTCTACTTCGAGATCCCGCGCTCCGAGCTCGGCCATGCCATGCTGCTGGTGGGGCGCTACGCCCGAGCCGCGGCCGAAGACCCGAACGACCGGTCCGGCGGGTTCGGCAGCTACGGCGGCGATCAGTTCGGGGAGAGCACGCTGCGCTGGGACCGGGACGGGAACCGGATCATCCTGCGCGCCCCCTCCTACGCCATCACGGCGGACACCGCGCTGCCCGTCTACACGGCCGTCCGGAACTCCAGCTATCCGCCCGTCGTGGCCGTGCTCGACGTCGAGGCGTGGGGCCCGGACAGCGCGGCGGTCGTGGACGTGACGAAGCTCTATACGACGGGGGTCCAGCAGTTCGAGGCCATTCGGGGCAACATCGACGAGAAGCGGTCGTTCATCGAGCGGACAGCGGCCTTCCCGGACAACGTGGAGGTGGAGGCGACGCAGACCGGCAGCCCGTCCGGGAACGGAGCGAGCCGCGGCGGAGGCGGCCCCGCCGGCCCGGGCGGCCGCCCGACGCCGGCGGTGAGCGTGCTCGCCCACTGGAGCCTCGTGCGCCTGCCCGAAGACCCGATGATGCCGCGCCGCTTCGACGAGCGCGTCGGCTTCTTCTCGATCCGCCAGGTCGACTTCGGCGCCGAGCAGAAGGCGTCGCAGCGGCAGTACATCACGCGCTACCGGCTGGAGTGCTCGGATCGGCGCGTCGGAGACCTGTGCGTGCCGAAGCAGCCCATCGTCTACTACGTGGACCCGGCGACGCCGGACGTCTGGAAGCCGTGGATCCGGAAGGCGATCACCGACTGGCAGACGGCGTTCGAGGCGGCCGGCTTCAGTGAAGGGATCGTGGCGAAGGACCCGCCGGCCAACGACCCCGACTGGTCCCCCGAGGACGTCCGCCACACGATGATCCGCTGGCTGCCGTCCACCGTCGAGAACGCCGTCGGACCCCACGTCAGCGACCCCCGCACGGGCGAGATCCTGAACGGCTCCGTCCGCATCTTCCAGAACGTCCTGAAGCTGCAGCGCGACTGGTACTTCACGCAGGCGTCCCAGCTCGACCCTCGCGCCCGAAGCCTGCCGCTGCCGGACTCGCTCATGGGCCGGCTCCTCGAGTTCGTCGTCGCCCACGAGATCGGCCACACGCTGGGGCTGCAGCACGACCAGATCGGCAGCTCCACGTATCCCGCCGACAGCGTGCGCAGCGCGACCTGGGTGCACCGCATGGGCCACGCCGCCCAGCATCATGGACTACTCGCGCTTCAACTACGTCGCACAGCCCGACGACGGCATCGCCCTGGCCGACATCATCCCGCGCATCGGGCCCTACGACCGCTACGCCATCATGTGGGGCTACACGCCGATTCCGGGCGCCGGCACGCCGGACGACGAGCTCGGCAGACTCGACGCGTGGGCCCGCATGCAGGACACGATTCCCTGGTACCGGTTCTCGTCGAACAACGCGTTCGGCGCCACCGGCACGCAGTCCGAGGCCGTCGGAGACGCGGACCCGGTGAAATCGACGGAGCTCGGCTTCCGGAACATCCGCCGCGTCCTGGGCTACATCGACGCCGCCGCCATCCGGCCCGAGCACGACAACACGGACCTCGAGGAGCTGTACGACAGGACCGTCGGGCAGTGGGCCACGGAAGCCAATCACGTGGCCACGCTCGTGGGCGGGGCGCGCGTTCAGTACAAGGCCGGCAGCCAGGCCGGGGCCGTCTACACGCCGATCACCGCCGCCCGCCAGCGCGCCGCCGTCGTGTTCCTGAACCGGAACGTGTTCTTCACACCCACCTACCTCGTCCGTGCCGACATCGGGAGGCGCATCGAGCCCGACGCGATGATCGATCGCATCGTCGGGGCGCAGGCCCGCCCCCTGTCGACGCTCCTCGACAACGCCCGGCTGAACCGCCTCCTCGACAGCGAGGCCATGTCCGCGGCCACGCACGAGGACGTCTACACGATCGGAAACCTGCTGTCCGATCTCCGCACCGGCATCTGGGACGAGCTCGGCGACGCCCGCGTCGACATCGACCCCTACCGCCGCGCCCTCCAGATGCGCTACCTGTCCCTCGTGGACGGAAAGCTCAACCCGGAACCGTCGGAGGGCCCACAGAACCCGTTCTTCCGCCGGGAGCCGCTCCGGGACGAGACCAAGGCCCAGCTCCGGGGCGACCTGACGGACCTCCGCGCCGACGTGCACCGCGCCATCGCCCGCGCCCTCAATCGAGAGACCCGCTACCACCTGGTCGGCGTGGAAGCCCGGATCGAAGCAATTCTGAAACCGGGGGCAATGTGAGGCGGGAGGACTGCGAGGCGGGCGAGGTGATGCGGGCGATGTGAGGCGGGCGAATACTTCGGGCGATGTGAGGCGGGAGGGGTGACGGCGGGCGGGGGGCGCGTCCCGCCGTCCCCTCCCGCCGTTTCCTCCCGCCGTTTTCTCCCGCCGTTTCCTCCCGCCGTTTCCTCCCGCCGTTTCCTCCCGCCGTTTCCTCCCGCCGTTTTCTCCCGCCGTCCCCTCCCGCCGTCCTCGCCCGAAGTACTCGCCCGCTGTCCTCGCCCGCCGCATTCGCCCGCCTCTCCGTTCCCGCAGTCCCAAGGAACTTCTCCCGCACTCCCAAGTACTTTGGGCGCCGAAAGGTCGCGGCAATGAGTCCATGGACGCAGAAGCGGAGAGGACGCGTGGCAGTGGAGCAGGGGAGCGCGGCGGAGGCGGCGATGCGGCGGGAAGTGGCGCGGCGGCGCACGTTCGCCATCATCAGCCATCCCGACGCGGGGAAGACGACGCTGACGGAGAAGCTTCTTCTCTACGGCGGCGCCATCCATCTCGCCGGATCCGTCAAGGCCCGTCGCGCCGCGCGCCACGCCACCTCCGACTGGATGAAGCTCGAGCAGGAGCGGGGCATCTCCATCACCTCGAGCGTGCTGCAGTTCGAGTACGACGGCCACCGGGTCAACCTGCTGGACACGCCGGGGCACCAGGACTTCTCGGAGGACACCTACCGCACGCTCATCGCCGCCGACAGCGCGGTGATGCTGCTGGACAACCGGAAGGGTGTCGAGGAGCAGACGCGCAAGCTGTTCGCCGTCTGCCACCGCCGGCGCACGCCGATGTTCGTCTTCGTCAACAAGTGCGACCGGGCGGGCGAGCCGCCGCTCAAGCTGCTGGACGACGTCGAGGCCGAGCTGGGTCTGCACTGCTTCCCGGTGACGTGGCCGATCGCGGAGGCCGGGCGGCTGGTGGGCGTCTACGATCGCCTCACCCGGCACGTGCACCTTTTCGAGCGGGACGCGGACCACGGCGCCCGCCAGGCGCGGGCGAAGGTGGCGGAGCTGGATTCGGACGAGGCCCGGCAGCTGCTGGGCGACGTCGCCCACGCGACCCTCATCGAGGACCTCGAGCTGCTGGACGTGGTCGGCGCCGACTACGACGAGGAGGCCGTCCGGGAGGGAAGGCTGGCGCCGGCCTTCTTCGGCAGCGCGCTGACCAACTTCGGCGTCGAGCCGTTCCTTCGGCACTTCCTGCGCATGGCCCCGGCGCCGCTGCCGCGGGAGACGGAGGAGGGGGCGGTCTCCCCCACGGACGACGACTTCTCCGGCTTCGTCTTCAAGATCCAGGCGAACATGGACCCGCGGCACCGGGACCGGGTGGCGTTCGTGCGCGTCTGCTCCGGCCGCTTCGAGCCGAACATGAGCGTCCGCAACGTTCGCAGCGGGGAGAGCGTCCGGCTGGCGCAGCCGCAGGCGTTCATGGCGCAGGAGCGCCGCCACGTGGAGGAAGCCTTCGCGGGCGACGTCATCGGCATCCACGACCGGGGCAGCCTCCGCATCGGGGATACGCTGGCCGAGAACGGCCGCAGCGCCATCGAGCGCATGCCCCACTTCTCGCCCGAGCACTTCGCCCGCATCCGGGTGCCGGACCCCCTCCGCCGCAAGCACCTGGACAAGGGTCTGCGTCAGCTCTCGGAGGAGGGCGCCGCGCAGGTCTTCTATGCCTCCACCCACGCCGGCCCCGAGCCCCTGGTGGGCGCCGTCGGCCGCCTGCAGTTCGACGTCCTGATCCACCGCCTCGACAACGAGTACGGCGTCACCGCCCGGCTCGAGCCACTGCCGTACCACCACGCCCGCTGGGTGATCGGACCCGCGAAGCAGATCGAGGCCCTCGGCGCCGGCCCCGGCCGCGCCCTCGTCTACGACGCAAAGAACCGCCCCCTGCTCCTCTTCGACTCCCCCTGGACCCTCCGCAGCACCCAGGACCGCGCCAAAGACCTGGAGTTCCTGGACGTCGCCCCGTAACGCGCTCGAAGCCCCCGCGAAGCGCCCCGCCCCCCCTCGGAGCGAGCCGAAGGCGAGCGACCCCCTAGAAGGGCCCGCGAAGCGGCCCGCCCCCCTCGAAGGGCCCGCGAAGCGGCCCGCCCCCCCTCGAAGGGCCCGCGCCAGCGGCCCGCCCCCCTAGGAGCCGGGCGCTCCGCGCCCGCGACCCCCTGCGCGCCGCCAGGCGCGCCTAAAAAACTTTCACATGCACATCCGGCACATACTTCTTCGGATTCTCCCGCATGTCCTGGATCAGCGTCTGAAGGTCCACAACGGACTTGAGGATCTGCTCGTAGAGGGCCGGGTCCGAGATCAGGCGCTGCAGCGTCCCGTCGCCCGTGTTCACCTGGTCGAGGAGGGTGTTCACGCTGGCCAGCGTCGAATCCAGCTTCGTGACGGTGCCGACGGATCGCTCGTAGAGAGCGTCGTCGGTGACGAACCGGCCGAGCGTGCCGCGTCCCTGGAGGATGTCGCCGGTCAGGGTGTCGACGCGGGCGATGGCCCGTGCGGCGTCGTCGTACAGGGAGGGGTCCTTCATGAGCCGGCCGAGCGTGCCGTTCGAGCGGTCGACGTCGCGCAGCAGGGAGGCGAGCTCGCCGGTCGCGGCGGTCAGCCGGAGGTAGAGCGCGTCGTCGGTCAGAAGCCGCCCCATCGTGCCCTGGCCCGTGGCGATGGAGCGTGTGATCGCGTGGATGTCGCCGATGATCGCGCTGGCGGAGTCCATCATCGTGGACGCCTGCTCCATGACGGTCTCGAGGTCGACGATCTCGGCGCTGGGCAGCGTGTCGCCGTCCAGCAGCACCGGCTGGCGGGGCGTGCCGGGTGAGATGTCGACGTACTTGTCGCCTAGCAGGCCCTGCGTGCGGATGTACGCCCGGGAGTCTCCGCGGATCTGCTTTCGCACGTCCTGGCTCACCGACAGGTGCACGCGGACGTGCTGTTCGTCGGTCTGCCGCTCGAGGGGGATGAACTCGATGGCCGCGACCTGCCCGACCCGCTGGCCTGCGAGTGTGACGGGCGCGCCCTCCCGCAGCCCGGCGGCGTTGTCCACGATGGTCACCAGCGGATAGCGGGAGGCGAAGACGTCGAAGATCTTCCCCACCTGCCATACGGCCAGGGCGATCACCGCGGCTCCGAGCAGTATGAGCGCTCCGACCCGGAGGATGCGGGCCCGATTGCGATTGCGTCCGGTGGCCGCCATCAGCTCAGGAATGCGTTGATGTAGTCGTCGTCGGCGGCCACCATCTCCTCCGGGGTTCCGTCGAACTGGATCCGGCCATCCTTCAGGAGGTTGACCCGGGTCGCGACCCGGAAGCCGGCGCGGATGTCGTGGCTGACCAGAAGGGACGTCACGCCCAGCTCCGTCTGCAGCTTTCGGATCAGCCGATTGATCGTACCGATGGTGAGGGGGTCGAGGCCCGCCGTCGGCTCGTCGTAGAGCACGACCTCGGGCTCGGTCGCGATGGCCCGGGCGATGCCCACTCGCTTGCGCATGCCGCCCGACAGGGCGCTGGGCAGCTGCCCCAGCACCTGATCGGGGTCGAGATCCACGAACTCCAGCTTGTCCCGCACCGTCGCCTCCACTTCGTCGTCACTCATGTCCCGGTTCTCCCGGAGCGGATAAGCCACGTTGTCGAACACGGTCAGCGAGTCGAACAACGCCGCGTTCTGGAACACCATGCCGATGCGGCGACGGAGGTCCAGCGCCTCATCGAAGCTCATCTCGGTAATCTCCGTGCCGAAGACCCGGATGCTCCCCTCGTCCGGCAGGAGCAGCCGGAGGATGAGCTTGAGGATCGTCGACTTCCCCGTGCCGGACTCGCCCACGACGAGGAGCGTCTCGCCCCGTCGCGCTTCCAGCGAGACGTCCTCGAGGACCGGTCGGTCGAACGTGAGGTACACGTCCGACAGCTCGATGACGGGCTCCTCGGCGGGCGCAGGCGTCTCGTGCTGTGCCTCCGCCCTCGCATCCTCACGCGCTTCCTCCCGGGCGTCGTCCCGCGCGTCGTCGTCGAGCTCGTCGCGGATGGCCTGCACGTGCTCACGTCGCTCGTCGCTCACAGCGGGGGCAGCAGCACGAGGAGGAGCTGCGTCAGGAAATAGTCCACGGCGAGGACGAGTACGGACGCGGCCACGACCGCACTCGTGGTCGAGGCGCCGACGCCTTCGGTGCCGCCTTCCGTGTTCAACCCGTAGTAGCAGCCGGTGAGGGTGATGATGCCGCCGAACACGAAGGGCTTCACGAGCCCGCTCACGAAGTCGCGGGGGAAGAAACCGAGCACGAACCCGGACGTGGCGATGGTGGTCCAGATGCTGTTCAGGTACGCTTCCGCCGGTATCTGCACCTTGTATACCGCCACGAGCAGCCCGCCGAACACGCCCACGACGTCCGTCACGGCCGTGAGCAGCGGCATGACCAGCAGGCCGGCGATCAGGCGCGGGACGACCAGCTTCTTGATGGGATCGGTTCCGAAGCTCTGCAGCGCGTCGATCTGCTCCGTCACGCGCATCGAGCCGATCTCCGCGGCGATGCCCGAGCCGACGCGGCTCGCGACCATGAGCGAGCTGAGCACGGGGCCGAGCTCCCGGATCATGGAGGCGCCGACCAGCGCGCCGATGTACATCTCGGCGCCGAACTTCGAGAGCGAGACCGAGCTCTGCAGGGCGAGGACCATTCCTGTGAAGAGGCCGGTGAGCAGCACGATGGGCAGCGACCCGACGCCGATGCGGTCCATCTGCGTCAGGATGTCCCGCCAGTAGAACGGGCGCCCCACGATGAAGCGGATGGCGCGACCCGCGAGCGTGAAGTATTCGAGCACGCCCAGGGCCACGCCCCGCATCCAATCGTCGACGAAGGCGACGGCGCGCTGCATCGGCGCTGGCTCCTGTTCACCTGGGAAGGTCGGTTCCGCTTTACACGGGCCCGGGCTGCGCGTACGTTCGCCCCGGACGAGACGGCCTTCCGCAGACACAATTTCCGTGCCGATGACGAACCCGTGAACCATCTCGCGCCCCGGCGCGCCCGGGAAATCCTCGAGCAGGCCGCCGGCAGGCGGGTCCTGGTGGTGGGGGACCTCATGCTGGACGTCTACCTGCGGGGCAGCGCGAGCCGCATCTCGCCCGAGGCGCCCGTTCCGGTCGTGCTGGTCTCCGAGGAGTGGACGGCGCTGGGCGGCGCCGCAAACGTGGCGGCCAACGCGGTTGCCCTCGCGGGCCGCTCGGACGTGGTGGGCGTCACGGGTCGCGATGCGGCCGCGGAAGCGCTCCGGTCCGAGCTGGAGCACTCCGGCATCGGCGCCTCCGGCATCGTCCCGTCCGGCCGCCCCACGACGGTCAAGACGCGGGTCATGGCACGCCACCAGCAGGTCGCGCGCTACGACAGGGAAGGGGACGGCGACGTCGACCCCGATACCGCCCGCGCCCTGGCCGACGCGGTCGAACGCCTGGCCGCTGAAGCTGACGCCATCGTGCTCGAGGACTACGACAAGGGCGTGCTGGCGCCCCTCGTCATCGAGGCCGCCATGGACGCCGGGCGCCGACGGGACATTCCGGTCGTGGTGGACCCGAAGTCCGATCACTTCTTCTCCTTCGGCGGCGCCACGCTCTTCAAGCCGAACCGCTCCGAGCTCGCTTCGGCGCTGCGCGCGCCCGTCCGCGCCGACGACCCGGAGTGGATGGACGCCACCCGCCGCCACCTGGACTGCAGCCACCTCCTCGTGACCCTCGGCGAGGGGGGAATGGCGCTGATGACGGAGGAGGGGCAGTTCGTGCGCGTTCCCACCGTCGCCCGCTCCGTGTTCGACGTCTCCGGCGCCGGGGACACCGTCACCGCCGTCCTCGCCCTCGGCCTCGCCGCCGGCGCCTCCCCAGCGGAGGCCGCGATCCTGGCGAACCACGCCGCCGGCGTGGAGGTTGCCAAGGTCGGAGCGGCGACCGTTACGCCCGAAGAGCTCATCCAGGCCGTCGAGGACCACGCGGCCGACGACTGACCCTCACGACAGGAACAGCACCCATGCTCGAGCGCATCCACACCGAGTCCGCACCCGCAGCCATCGGACCCTACAGCCAGGCCATCGTCGCCGGCGACCTGGTCTTCACGGCGGGCCAGATCCCCCTGGACCCCGCGTCCATGGAGATCGTCGGAGGCGACGTCGCCGCGCAGACCGACCGCGTCATGAAGAACCTCGCCGCGGTCCTCGAGAGCGCCGGCAGCTCGCTCCAGCGGGTCGTGAAGACCACCGTCTTCCTCTCCGACATGAACGATTTCCCGACCATGAACGAGGTCTACGGCCGCCACTTCGGCGAGCACCGGCCCGCCCGCTCGACCGTCCAGGTCGCCCGGCTGCCCAAGGACGTGCGGGTCGAGATCGACGTGATCGCGACCCACGGCTGATCAGGAGGGGACGGCGGGCCGGTCCCGCCGTCCGCATCCGCGATGCTGAGCCGGCTCCAGAACGTCTGGATGGGCGTTCGCGACAGTCTGTGGTTCCTGCCCGCCACCATGACCGTCGCGTCCGTCCTCCTCGCCATCGGCATGCTGCGCATCGACCGGGCGATGGTCGACGGCACGCCGGACAGCCTGCTCATCTTCAGCGGCGGGGCCGCAGGGGCCCGCGGCGTCCTGTCCGTCATCGCCGGCGGCCTCATCACGGTCACGGGGACGGTCTTCTCCATCACCATCGTGGCCCTGCAGCTCGCCTCGACGCAGTTCACACCCCGGGTGCTCCGCAGCTTCACCGCCGACCGGGCGAACCAGTTCGTGCTCGGCGTCTTCATCGGCACGTTCACGTACACGCTCCTCGTGCTGCGCACCGTAATCGCCGCGGACGACTCGCCCGCCGCAATCGCCCGGGCCGCCTCGACCGGTGGCGGTCCGCAGGCGGCCTTCGTGCCCAACCTCTCCGTCACCATGGCCGTCCTGCTGGCCCTCGCCAGCATGGGCTTCCTGATCTTCTTCATCAACCACGCGGCGCGCTCCATTCAGGCGTCCAACGTCGTCGATCGCATCCACGGCGAAACCCTCGACCTCGCCGGGCGCCTCTTCCCCGAGCGGATCGGCGAGCCCGAGGACCAGCGCCCGGAGCTGCCGGAAGGTGGGGCCGTGGTGGTCGCGCCCGAGGGAGGCGGGTTCCTCCAGGGCGTGGACGGAAAGGCCCTCCTCGGACTCGCGCGGGACAGAGACCTCGTGCTGCGCATCGAGGTGAGCCCTGGCGACTACCTCATCCCGGGTGAGGTCGTGGCGACGGCCTGGCCGTCGGGGTCCATCGACGACCCGGCCCGCGAAAAGATCCAGGACGCGTTCGTGCTGGGCAGCGAACGGACGCCGCACCAGGACGTGCAGCGCGGGATCATCGAGCTCGCCGACGTCGCCCTGAAGGCGCTCTCGCCGTCGATCAACGATCCGACGACGGCCATGATCTGCCTCGACCGGATGGCCGACATCCTGGTCTTCCTCGGGACCCGTCGGTGGCCGTCGCCCGTCCGCGCCGACGAGGACGGCGCCCTCCGGCTCGTCGTGCGGGTCCCCCCGTACGCCGACCTCGTCGCGCTGGCCTTCGACCAGGTCCGGCATTTCGCCGCGGACCAGGCCGTCGTCACCGTCCGCATCCTCGAGACTCTGGCCCGCATCGCCCGCCGCGTCCCGCCTCGGCACCACCCCTGCCTGCGGGCCCAGATGCAGGCCACTCTGGACGGCACCCGCCAGCGCGTCTCCGTCGCCCGCGACCTCGCCCTCGTCGAGTCCGCCGCCCGCTCCGCCTTCGATTCCGTCGGGAACGTCACGGCGTAACTCGTTTACTCACATAGGATTGTACGGACACACGCGAGCGGTTCGGCGTGCCCCTTGCAGAGGGAGTCAGGGGAGAGCGCATCCGCGACTACGGGGCTGGGGGACGCATGGACGAGCAGAAGGAGCGCACGGACCGACGAGCGAGCGACCGCGAGGAGGCGAGCGCGGCGAGCGCCGGCAGGAAGGACGGTGTGGAGCGCAAGCACCGGCACGGGCGGCAGGCCCTCGCGCTTGGGCTCGCGGCAGCGTCGCTGGGCGGCGTGGCCGCGACGACGGCGGGCGGCGGTGCATCGTCGGCCACGCCGGCGAAGCCGCAGGCGCCGAAGCCGGAGCCCGAGCGGCAGGAGGCCAGCGCCCGCCAGGAGACCTGGGACCTGCCGACCACGAAGAACGACCGCGTGGACTTCTTCATCGAGTTCCTGATGGGGAAGAACCGGGACAAGACGGCGACGTGGCTGAACCGGATCGGGCGCTACGGTCCGATGATCCAGGAGAAGCTCGCGGACGCCGGGATGCCCCGGGACCTGCTGTACCTGTCGATGATCGAGAGCGGCCTGGACCCGAACGCGTACTCGTCGGCGGACGCGGCGGGACTCTGGCAGTTCATCGCTCCGACGGGCGAGCGCTACGGGCTGGAGGTGTCGAAGTACGTGGACGAGCGTCGGGATCCGGTGAAGGCGACGGACGCGGCCGTCGCGTACCTGAAGGACCTGAACCAGCGCTTCAAGGGGAGCTGGTACCTGTCGGCCGCGGGCTACAACACGGGCGAGAACCGCGTGGAGCGCGTCCTCCGGGAGCACTACGGCACGGTGCGGGGAGACGAGAACCAGTTCTGGGAGATCATGCCCGACCTGCCGCAGGAGACGCGGGACTACGTCCCCGTCATGCTGGCGATGGGCTACATCGCGAAGAACCCGGCGAAGTACGGGTTCACGGAGGTGCAGCCGGAGAAGCCGCTGAGCTTCGCGGAGGTGACGGTGCCGGGCGGGACGGATCTGGCGGACGTGGCGCGGGCGGCCGGTGTGGATGCCGGGACGGTGATCGACCTGAACCCGCAGCTCGTGAAGAAGCAGACGCCGCCGAACCGGAGCTGGAGCGTCCGAGTTCCGGTGGGCACGCAGGAGCGCGTGGCGATGGCCTACGCCTCGTCGGCGGCGCAGGCGGGCTACCACGCGGTGGACTGAGGCGGGAGCCGCGGCGGTGGCGGGAGCCCGTGGGAATCGAACCCACCGGTCCGGTGTTCAGCCGGACCCAGCGCTTTTGAAGAGCGAGGCCGTCACCAGACGACACTGACCCCCTCGCGACCGTGGCGAGGAAGGTAGGGAAGGACCCGTCCCGGCTCAATGGGCGGCCGCCCGGCGCGAGCTGCGCCGCCGGCGGCGGCTGCCCCGAGAGAGGGGTCCGCGCCTGTTTCCGGCACGGCTTTTGTCGTAGCTTGGCGCGATGATTTTCGTCCTCGACAATTACGACTCGTTCACGTGGAACCTCGTCCAGCTCCTGGGCGAGCTGGGCGCCGACCCCGTGGTGCGGCGCAACGACGAGGTGTCCGTCCAGGAGGTGGAGGCCATGGCGCCCGACCGGGTCGTCGTGTCGCCGGGACCCTGCACGCCCGCGGAGGCCGGCATCAGCGTGGAGCTGATCCGCGCCCTCGGTCCGCGCATTCCCATCCTCGGCGTCTGCCTCGGCCACCAGTCCCTCGCCGCCGCGTACGGCGGCCGCGTCGTGCGCGGGCGCAGGGCCATGCACGGGAAGCGCTCGACCATCCGCCACGGGGGCGAGGGCATCTTCCGCGGCCTGCCGGCCACCCTGGACGTCATGCGCTACCATTCTCTCGTTGTCGATCGGGACTCGCTGCCGGACGGCCTCGAGGTCACGGCCTGGACCGCGGAAGAGGGATGGGAGGACGAGATCCAGGGGCTGCGGCACCGGGAGCATCCGGTGTACGGCGTCCAGTTCCACCCCGAGTCCATCGCCAGTGAGCACGGCCGTGAGCTGATGCGCAACTTCGTCGAGGGCTCGTGAGGATCGCCGCCCCCTTTGCCCTGCGAGCCGCCGCCGCTGCCGCGGTCCTGCTCTTCGCTGCGGTCCGGCCACAGGGAGCCGCGGCGCAGGTGCCCGGGGACACAGGCGCCCCTGCGGCAGCAGCGGCTTCTGCCGACACGACCGTCGTCTTCCGGGGCGCGGCCGTGCCCGACGTGGACGACCGCATCCGCGGGCTCCTGTCCCACGGCGGGTATCTGCTCGTCACGCGTGACACGATCCTCCAGGGGGACACGATCCGCCGGTCCGTCCTGGTGATGGACGCGACCGTGGCCCTGGACGCACCGGTGCGTGGCAGCGTCGTGGCCGTGTCGTCCAACGTGTTCGTGCGCCCCCGCGCCGACGTCGCCGGAGACCTCGTGAACGCCGGAGGCGGCCTGTACCGGTCCGCCCTCGCCACCGTCCGCGGCGCCGTCCTCGACGAGCCCCTCGCCGACTACCGCGTCGAGGGGACCGCCGCGTCCTGGACGATCGTCGCGCGCCCGTCCGCAGCAGTCGCAGGGGGATTCTTCCTGCCGGGCCTCCAGGGCCTGTCGATCCCGACCTACGACCGCGTGAACGGACTGCGCCTCGGATGGGGCTTCGGCTTCCGCGTCCCCGGCGCAATCCGGGCCCGGCCCGAGGTCATCGCCCGCGGCCTCTGGTTCTCCGACCGCGGCGATTTCGGGGGCGTGGCCTCCGCAACCGCGACGATCGGCTCCGTGCGCTGGACCGCGGCCGTCGAGCGGGACGCCTTCACGAATGAGGCGTGGGCCCGGGGGCCCACCCACAACTCTCTGTCCTACCTCTTCCTCGGCCACGATTATCGGGACTACTACGACGCCGACCGGATCCGCTTCGGCGGGGAAGGGGAGCTCGACGCGGGCGGGGTCGCCCTCACGATCCACGGGCGCGTCCAGCGCGAGAGCGCCCGCAGTCTCCAGGTCGGCAACGCCTGGAGTCTGTTCACCGACGAGGAGGCCCAACCGAACCTGCCGGTGGACGACGGCGTCGTCTCGAGCGTCGTCCTGGGCGCCGACGCCGCATGGGACACCACCGGCGTGAAGCTCCTGGGCGGCGCCGAGCTCGAGCTCGCCGGCCGCGCCGCCGGCGGCGACTTCGCGTTCGGCGCCTGGAACGCCTGGGCCGACTGGCTCGTCCCGACGTTCCGGCGCCAGACCCTGCACGTGGAGGCCCACCTCCAGGGCCCCCTCCCGGGCACCGACTCGCTGCCCCGCCAGCGCTGGAGCTTCGTCGGCGGCGGCGCCACCCTCTACACGTTCGACCGCGCCGAATTTCGCGGCGATCGTGTCGTCTACGTCAAGACGACGTACACCTTCCCCCTTCCGGAGCGCCTCGCCCTGCCCGTCCTCGGCGCCCCGGACCTCGATCTGCTCCACGTGGCCGGCTACGCCTGGACGCACGACGGACCCGCCACCCTCGAGCAGAACGTGGGCGTGAAGCTGCAGTTCTTCGTCGCCTTCGTCCGCGCCGTCTTCGACCCGACCAACCTCGACGACCACAAGGTGTCCGTCGGCCTGAGCATGCCGTTCTGAGCCCGCCGGCGTCTTTGACAGCACCCTCCTCAGTCATTACCTTGAGGGGCGGCTTGAAACTTGCAGCACGGGGCGCGCCCCGCCGCTTTCTCACGACCCTTTTTCCATGCCATCGATCGTATCGCTCGGGGTGGTTCCTGCCCGGATCGGCTCCGAGCGACTGCCGCGGAAACCGCTGCATCCGCTCGCGGGCCGACCGCTCGTGGAGTGGGTCTGGCGGCGGGTCCGGGAGGCCGGCGTGCTGGACGCCGTCGTGGTGGCGACGGACAGCGCGGAGGTGGCGGACGCGTGCCTCTCGTTCGGTGCAGAGGTCGTGCTGACGTCCGCGGAGCACCGCTCGGGCACGGACCGGGTCGCCGAGGTCGCCGCGCGGCCGGAGTACGGCGGCTGCGAGGTGATCGTGAACGTGCAGGGCGACGAGCCGTTCGTGACGGCGGAGCAGATCGCGGGCGCGGCGGACCTGGTGCGGGCGGGCTGGGACGTGGGCACGGTGGCGACGCCGCTGCGCAGCGCCGAGTCGCTGGCGGACCCTGCGGTCGTGAAGGTGGTGCGACGGACCGACGGGGGCGCGTTATACTTCAGCCGTGCGCCGATCCCGCACCGCCGGGACGGCGCGCCGGACGCCGCGCAGCTCGGTGCCGAGCCGTACCTGAGGCACCTGGGCGTGTACGCCTACGCGCCCGCGGCACTGCGGCGCTGGGTGGCCCTGCCGCCGGACGCGCTGGAGGATCTGGAACGCCTGGAGCAGCTCCGGGCGCTGCGGGACGGGATGCGGATCGGCGTCACGGTGGTGGAGCGGGGCGAGGGCGGGATCGACACGCCGGACGACGCGCAGCGGGCGGAGGCACGGATGCGAGAACTGGGATGGACGCACTCGAACGCGGGCTGAGGCCATGAGCGACCACGCACAGCAACCGACGAAGTTCATCTTCGTGACCGGCGGCGTCGTCTCCTCCCTCGGGAAGGGGATCGCCGCCGCGTCGCTGGGGCGACTCCTGGTGGACCGGGGCCTGCGGGTCACGATCCAGAAGTTCGATCCCTACATCAACGTCGATCCGGGCACGCTCTCTCCGTTCCAGCACGGAGAGGTGTACGTGACGGACGACGGGGCGGAGACGGACCTGGACCTCGGGCACTACGAGCGCTTCATCGAGGAGTCCCTCTCCCAGGCGAACAACATCACGACCGGACGGATCTACCGGGACGTGATCACGAAGGAGCGGCGCGGCGACTATCTGGGCGCCACGGTCCAGGTCATTCCCCACATCACGGACGAGATCAAGGGCGCGATCAAGCGGCTCGCGACGAACCACGACGTCGTCATCACGGAGATCGGGGGCACGGTCGGCGACATCGAGTCCCTGCCGTTCCTGGAGGCGATCCGTCAGTTCCGGCAGGAGGTCGGGCGGGAGCACACGCTCTTCATCCACCTGACGCTCATCCCGTTCATCGCTGCCGCCGGGGAGCTCAAGACGAAGCCGACCCAGCACTCCGTGCGGGAGCTGATGGAGATCGGGATCCAGCCGGACGTGCTGATCTGCCGGACCGAGCGCCCGCTGACGGAGGAGCTGCGCCGCAAGATCGCGCTGTTCACGAACGTTGCGGTGCCGGCGGTGATCGAGGCACGGGACGCGCCGACGATCTACGAGGTGCCCCTCGACCTGCACCGTCAGAAGCTGGACGATCTGGTCGCGGAGCGACTCGGCCTGGACACGCGGCCGCCGAACCTGGACGCGTGGAGCGCCATGGTCGAGCGGGTGAAGCGCCCCGGCAGCGGCCGCGTGCGCATCGCGGTGGTGGGCAAGTACACGTCGCTGGTCGACTCCTACAAGTCGGTGCACGAGGCCCTCGTCCACGGAGGCATCGCCAACGACGCGGGCGTCGACATCGAGTGGCTGTCCAGCGAGGACTTCGAGGACGGCCCCGCCGACGGCCTCGCCGAGTACGACGGCCTGCTGATCCCGGGCGGCTTCGGGATCCGCGGCGTCGAGGGCATGCTCGAGGCCATCCGCTGGGCCCGCACGAACGATCTGCCCTTCTTCGGCATCTGTCTCGGACTGCAGTGCGCCGTCATCGAGTTCGCTCGCAACGCGGCGGGACTGGCGGACTCCCACTCCGTCGAGTTCCTCACGGACACGGCCGACCCGGTGATCTGCCTCATGGACTCCCAGCGCCAGGTCACGGACATGGGCGGGACCATGCGGCTCGGCGCCTATCCGGCGCGGCTCCGCGCCGGCTCCCGGGCCCAGCGGATCTACGGCGTCTCCGAGATCAGCGAACGGCACCGCCACCGCTACGAGTTCAACAACGCGTACCGCGACGTCCTCTCGGAGCAGGGACTCCGCTTCAGCGGCCTCTCGCCCGACGGTAACCTGGTGGAGATCATCGAGCTGCCGGACCACCCGTGGTTCGTCGGCTGCCAGTTCCACCCCGAGCTGAAGTCCCGACCGCTGCACCCGCACCCGCTCTTCCGCTCCTTCATCGGGGCGGCCATGGCGCGGCGTGGGCTCGCGCAGCCGGAGGCCGGCGCGGAGGGGCGGACGGGAGCCGCGCTGAGCGCCGGGATCGACGCGGCCGCCGGCGAAGGGGAGTGATGGACGTCGCCGTGCTCTTCCGCAGGAACGGTCCGTTCTTCCTCATCGCCGGACCATGCGTGCTCGAGGACGACGCCCTCAACCTGGAGGTCGGGGAGGCCCTCGCGCGCCTGTCCGCGGACCTGGAGATCCCCGTCGTCTACAAGGCGTCGTTCGACAAGGCGAACCGCAGCCGGCCCGGAGCGCCGCGGGGCCCGGGCCTCGACGAGGGGCTGGCCAGGCTCGAGCGCGTGCGGCGGGAGACGGGGCTGCCGGTGATCACCGACGTGCACGAGGTGGAGCAGGCCGAAGCCGCCGGCTCCGTCTGCGACGCGCTGCAGATCCCGGCCTTCCTCTGCCGGCAGACGGACCTCGTGGAGGCGGCCGGCGCCACCGGCCGGGCGGTGAACATCAAGAAGGGGCAGTGGATGGCGCCCGAGGAGATGGCGAACGCCGCGGCGAAGGCCCGAAACGCGGGCGCCGCCGGCGTCGCCCTCACGGAGCGGGGCACGTTCTTCGGCTACGGGGACCTGGTCGTGGACATGCGCTCCTTCCGGCGCCTGCGGGAGGCCGCCGACGCGCCTGCCGTCTTCGACGGGACCCACTCCGTTCAGCGCCCCGGCCGCGCCGACGGCGCGAGCGGCGGCGACCCGGTCTTCATTCCGCACCTGGTGCGAGCCGCGGTGGCCGCCGGCTGCGACGGGCTCTTCCTGGAGACGCACCCACGGCCGGAGACGGCGCCCTCCGACTCGACCAACATGCTCCGGCTCGACCGCCTGCACGATCTGATGGGGCAGGTCCTCCGCATCCGCGCCGCCCTCTCCGAGGCCGCGCAGGGCGAGCAGGCGGCAGAGCCGGCGGGGGTCGCTCGTGGCTGAGGGGATTCCGGGCGACGTCGCCCGTCGGATCCGACTGGTCGTCTTCGACGTCGACGGCGTCCTCACCGACGCCGGCGTCTACATGGGCGAGACGGCGTCGGGCGAGGCGGTCGAGATGAAGCGGTTCGACATCGTCGACGGCCTCGGCATGAAGCTGCTGGAGCGGGCCGGCATCCGCGTCGCGGTCGTGAGCGGCCGGGAATCGCCGGCCACGCGGCTGCGCGCCGCCGAGCTGGACGTGCCGTCCTACCAGGCGGACGACGGGTTCAAGCTGCACGCCGTGGAGCAGGTCGTCGAGCAGACGGGCGTGAAGTGGGACGAAGTGGCGGTCGTCGGAGACGACCTGCCCGATCTGCCGGCCTTCCGCCGGGCCGGGCTTCCCGTGGCGGTCGCCAACGCGGTGGCCGAGATCCGCGCCCAGGCCGCGTGGCGGACGAGCCGGGAGGGCGGACGCGGTGCCGTGCGGGAGTTCGCCGAGGCGCTGCTGCGCGCGCGAGGACAGTGGACGGACGTGGTGGAGTCGTACGCTCGCGAGCGGGACCCGGAGCGGGCATGACGCGGGCGAGCGCCACCCCGACCGGCGCCACCGTCGACGCGCGCGCCGAGCTCCTGGAACGGGCCCGCAGCGTCGTGCACATGGAGGCGGAGGCGCTGCACGCGCTGGAAGCACGGCTGGGCGACGAGCTGATGGACGCCGTCGACATGATCCTCGCGGCGCCGGGCCGGGTCGTGGTGAGCGGCATCGGCAAGAGCGGCATCGTGGGGCGCAAGATCGCGGCGACGCTGACGTCCACGGGTACGCCAGCCATCTTCCTGCACCCGGTGGAGGGAATGCACGGGGACCTGGGCATCGTCGGCCGGGACGATCTGGCGATCCTGATCTCCAAGAGCGGCGAGTCCGACGAACTGCGCGGCCTGATGGAGTACCTGACGCGCCTGGGCGTGCCGATCCTCGGCATGACGGGCCGCCGGGACTCGGCGCTGGGCCGCTCCTCCGCAGTCGTGCTGGACTGCGCGGTGGCCGAGGAGGCGTGTCCCCACGACCTGGCACCCACGACGTCCACCACGGTGACCATGGCCCTGGGCGATGCTCTGGCCGTGGCGCTTCTGCTGCGGCGGGACTTCGGCCGCGAGGACTTCGCGAGACTGCACCCCGGCGGCTCACTCGGGCGGAAGCTGACGCTGCGCGTCGCCGACGTGATGATCCGCGAGGACGCGCCACGGCTCGGGCCCGACGCGACCATGCGCGAGTGCGTCGTGCTGCTGGCGGAAAAGCGGGGAACGGTGCCCATCGTGGACGGCGACGGGCGCGTGATCGGCGTCGTCACAGCGGGCGACCTCACGCGTCTCATGGAGCGGCGGGAGGACGTCTTTGCCGCGCTCGTGTCCGAGGTGATGACCGCCCGTCCCAAGGTCACGCGGCCGGACGTGCTCGGGGCGGCTGCGGTGTATCAGATGGAGACGCACGGCATCATGGCCCTGCCGGTGGTGGACGAGGACGGGACGCTGGTGGGCATCGTCCACCTGCACGACCTGATGAGAGCGGGAGCGGTATGAGGATTCGAATCGCAGCCGGGATCGCGCTGGCGGCCGCCGTGGCCGCGGCGTCGGGCGCGTGCCGGTCGTCGGCGGGCGAGCCGGTGGCGGTGGAGAACGCGCCGGAGCTGCCCGCGGACAACGTCATGTACAACCTGGAGGAGTGGCTCACGAAGGACGGCGTCCGGAGCGCCCGGATGACGGCCGATACCGCGTACATGTTCGACGATTCGACGAGCATCCAGGTGCACGGCGTACACGTGATCCTGTTCGACGAAGAGGGCAAGAAGTCAGGCGAGCTCACGGCCCGGAGCGGCGTGGTCGATCAGCGCACCCAGGCGATGACGGCGCGGGGCAGCGTCGTGCTGACGCTCCAGGACGGAAATCGCCGGATCGAGACCGAGGAGCTGCACTACGAGCCGCAGGCCGACCGGATCTGGAGCGACGTCCAGACGACCATGACGGAGAACGGCTCCCGCGTCACGGGGACCGGCTTCTCCGGCGACACGCACTTCCAGAACTACCAGATCAAGAATCCCCGGGCGACGGGGAAGAGCCTGAAGGTCACGTTCTGATGGGGCATGGACCGTCCGCTGCGACCTTCGGCCGGGTGCTCGCGCCGGTCCTCCTCTCCGGGATCGGCGTGCTCGCGCCCTCGGCCGTCCGCGCCCAGGGCGCCACGTGCTCGCTGGAGGCGTCGAAGTCCGTCACGCAGGGCAACATCATGTTCATCAGCGGACCGCTGGCCGTTCGCTGCACGGACGGCGTGACGGTGCGGGCCGACAGCGCGGTGAACCTGACGGAGCAGAAGGAGTGGTACCTCATCGGCCACGTAACCTACGCCGACACGGCCAAGCGCATGAAGGCGGACTGGGTCCACTACCAGTCGCAGCAGCGCTACCTGCAGGGCCGTGGCAGCGTCCGGGTCGAGGACCAGAAGTCGCGGTCCGTGATCACCGGCGAGGGGCTGCAGTACTTCCGGGAGGCGCCGTCCATGGGGCGCGAGGAGTCGCGGCTCGTCGTGGACGGCGGCAGCCCGCACGCCGAGCTGTATCCTCGCGACACCGCGTCGGCCGCACCGCCGGACTCCGTGAAGCCCACGATCGTCGACGCGCGCGTCATCCAGATCACCGGCGAGAACTCGTTCCAGGGCACGGGAGACGTCCACGTGATCCGCGGCGAGATCGACGGGACGGGGGACCAGGCCGACTACGACGAGGCGACGCGCCGCCTCCGGCTCACCGGCCACGCGACGGTCACGGGCGAGACGTTTGACCTCACGGCCAATGCAGTGGACGCATTCCTCGACGCCAGCAACCGCATCGAGCGCGTCATCGCGCTGGGGAACGCGGTCCTGACGTCGGACCAGGCGAAGCTGACCGCGCCGGAAGTCCGCATCGCCTTCGAGGACGGACAGGCGCATCGCCTGATCGCTCTCGGGGCCCGGCGAGCCGCGAAGGAGGCCGCGCCCTCGGACAGCACGCTGCAGGCGGTCGCGCATTCCGAGGGCATGCGTGTGGTCGCGGATTCCATCGACGCCCTGTCCGGGGGTGAGGCCGTCGACAGCATCTACGCCGTGGGGCGCGCCTACGGCCAGCAGCTCGCGGACACGGTCCGCGCGGGGCTGCCGGACGTCGTCGACACCGACTGGGCGCGGGGCGACACCATCCGCGCCTACTTCGCCCAGCTCCCCGACTCGCTGGTGAAGCCGACCGGGCCCGCCGCGACCTCCCGGGACAGCGCCGCCGCACGCACGCAGCTCGAGCGGCTCGTCATCGTGGGCGCGAGCGACAGCGAGCCCGCGCAGTCCGTCTACAGGTCCCGGGACAGGAACGCGGGTCCGGCCACGAAGCCGGACATCAACTACCTGGTGGCCAGGACCATCACGCTCAGGCTGTCGGAGGGCGACGTGCGCATCGTGGAAGCCAGCGGCTCCGTGCACGGCGTCCACCTCACGCCGACCGGCAGGACGGCGCCCGCGGACACTACCGTTTCGCCGCCTCGAAGCGGGAGCCGACCGTGAGCGATCAGCCGATCCTCGCCTTCGCGGCGCGCCTCCGCCCCCACGACGCGTCGGTCGCCATCGCGCTCCACGAGCTGGTCCGCCGGGCGAGCCCCGAGGGCGTGGTGGACCGTGGCGACTGGATCGCCGGCGTGCGCAACGCCTACGACAGCGAGCTCCCCACCCGCGATCCGGCCGGGGAGGCCGCGGGCATGGTCCCGGCCGACCAGCTCGCCCGCTACCTCGAACAGCACGTTCTCCGGCCACTGAAGGACGAGGGGATCGCCGAAGGCGTTCCCGAGGGGCCCGACTGGGAGCGGGCGCGGATCCTGCCCGAGACCTGGGCGGCGACGCAGCCCGACAGGGACCGCGTCGTCGCGCGGCTGCACGAGACGGCCCACGCGCTGCTGGCGCCCACGGTGGAGGCGACGCAGCGGCCCGCGCCGTCGGCCAACGGCAACGGCCGCAGCACGCTGGAGGCGAAGGGGCTCGTGAAGGTGTTCCGGCGACGTCGCGTGGTGAACGACGTCGACGTGCGCGTCACGCAGGGCGAGATCGTCGGTCTGCTGGGCCCGAACGGGGCAGGCAAGACCACCACGTTCTACATGGTCGTCGGGCTCATCCCGCCCACCGACGGAGAGGTCTTCCTGGACGGCGAGAACCTGACGCGGACCCCCATGTACCGGCGGGCACGGAAGGGAATCGGCTACCTCGCGCAGGAGCCATCCATCTTCCGGAAGCTCACCGTGGAAGAGAACATCCTGGCCATCCTCCAGACGCTCGGCATCGGCCGTGCAGAGAGAAGGGAACGCCTGGAGCAGCTCCTCGACGAGCTCTCGATCAAGCACCTGCGAAAGGCGAAGGCCTACTCGCTGTCGGGGGGCGAGCGACGTCGGCTCGAGATCACCCGCGCCCTCGTCAGCGAGCCGAAGTTCATGCTGCTGGACGAGCCGTTCGCCGGCGTGGACCCCATCGCGGTCCACGACATCCAGCAGATCGTCGCGGGGCTCCGGCACCGGGGGATCGGCGTCATCATCACCGACCACAACGTCGAGCAGACGCTCGACATCGTGGATCGGGCCTACATCATGTACGACGGCCGGGTCCGTGTCTCCGGCACGGTCGCGGAGCTGGTCTGGAACGACGAAGTCGCAGAGATCTATTTCGGCCCAACGCTCACGGCGCGCATGCGCGAGCGTTACGCACAGCCCGAGGACGTATGAGCATGAAGACCGGACTGTATCAGGGCACGCAGCTCAAGCAGGAGATGAAGATCAATCCTCGCCTTTACCAGGCGATGGATCTCCTGTACATGCCGCTGCTCGACCTCCAGCAGCACATCAACCAGGAGCTGCTGAACAACCCCTTTCTCGAGCTGGAGGCCCCCGCCGCCGAGGCGGAGCTGACGTCCGAGAAGGAGAAGGAGAAGGAGAAGGAGGACGAGGAGATCGACTGGGAGGAGATCCTCCTGGACGGCTTCGACGCCGGGGGGCGCAAGCAGGAGTACGAGCAGAAGGAATACTACGAGGCGGTGCCGGTCGAGACCCGGGACCTGGCCGACCATCTGCGCGACCAGCTCATGCTCCTGCCCATCAACGAGCGGGAGCAGCTCCTCGGCGAGGAGATCATCGGCAACATCGACGACGACGGCTACCTGACCTGCTCCGTGGAGGAGGTCCTCGGTCCGCTGAACGAGTGGATGAAGGAGCAGGGGCAGGAGTGGGCCAACACCGAGGCCGAGGCCGAGCCGTTCAGCCTCGAGGAGGCGGAGAAAATGCTCCTGACGATCCAGGGGTTCGATCCGCCCGGCATCGCCGCCCGTGACCTGCGCGAGTGCCTGCTCCTCCAGCTCCGCGAGATCGAGGAGCAGGACTCCCTCGCCTACCGCATCGTCGACACGTACTACGATCAGCTCATCAATCACCGCTGGTCGGAGATCTCCAAGGAGCTGGGCGTCTCCCAGAAGGAAGTCCAGACGGCAGCCGACGAGGTGTCCAAGCTGGACCCGAAGCCCGGCCTCAAGTACGCCGCGCCCAAGGACGACTACATCACGCCGGACCTGGTGGTCGACAAGGTCGAGGGCGACTACCTCGTCTTCCTGAACGACACGAACATGCCCCGGCTCCGCCTCTCCCGCGCCTACCGCGAGGTCGCCCGGGACAAGAACAAGTTCAAGGGAGAGAACAAGGAGTTCATCTCCAACAAGCTGAACAGCGCCAACTGGATGATCCAGGCGATCGAGCAGCGTCGCCAGACCATGCTGAAGGTCATGAACTTCATCGTCGATCGTCAGCGAGAGTACTTCGAGCGGGGCGTGCAGTACCTGAAGCCCCTCACGCTGCGGGAGGTCGCGGAAGTGATCGACATGCACGAGTCGACGGTCAGCCGCGTCACGAACGAGAAATTCGTGCAGACGCCGCGGGGAGTGCTGCCGCTGAAGTTCTTCTTCTCCAGCGGGCTCTCCACGGACTCCGGCGAGGACGTCAGCGCCCGGGGGATCCGGGCCAAGATCGAGAAGCTGGTGGCGGAGGAGAACCCCAAGAAGCCGCTGACCGATCAGGCCATCGTCAACGTGCTCAAGGAGGAGGGCATCCAGATCGCCCGACGCACCGTCGCGAAGTACCGCGACCAGCTCGGCATCCTTTCCGCCCGGATGCGCAAGCGGGTCTGACGCCCAGCGCATGAACGAGCCCATCGCCGACCTGCCGCCGAAGGCCCGCCGCGACTTCGCCGTGGTCGTCCCCGCGTACAACGAGGCCGACAACGTGGCGGAGCTCGTGGCGGAGCTGCAAGCCACGTTCGAGCGCCACGGGCTCGAGGGGGAGGTGCTCATCGTCGACGACGGCTCCTCCGACGACACCGCCGCGCGTGCCCGGGCCGAGGCGGAGCGCTGGCCCCGCCTGCGCGTCCTCTCGCACCGCCGCAACTTCGGGAAGACGGAAGCCCTGGTGACGGCAGCCGAGAACACCGACGCCCGCTGGCTCGTCCTCTTCGACGCCGACCTCCAGCACTCCACCGAGGAGATCCCCCGCTTCCTCGCGCGCCTCGCGGAAGGATGGGACATCGTCACCGGTCGAAAGGTCGGGCACTACGAGAAGGCCGCCGTCTCCCGCGTCTACAACGCGCTCAACCGGCGGCTCTTCCACGTGCCGGTCAGCGATCTCAACTCCATGAAGGCGTTCCGGCGCGACATCCTGGACGAGATCCACCTCCGCCACGACTGGCACCGTTTCTTCGTCGTCCTCGCCTACGCCCGCGGCTTCACCATCACCGAGCTGGACATCGAGCTGCTGCCCCGGCGCCACGGCGAGTCGAAGTACGCAGGGCGCGGACGCATCGTCGTCGGGCTGCTCGATCTGCTCTCCGTCGCCTTCTTCCTCTTCTTCTCCCGCAAGCCGCTCATGCTCTTCGGCGTGACCGGCCTGACCATGGCGAGCCTCGGCTTCCTCGTCGGCCTCGTGACCATCGCCCTCCGCATCGGACACGCGATGCCGCCGTTCGGATTCCGCCCGCTGCTCTACCTGGTCATCCTGCTGGAGACCCTCGGCTTCCTGCTCTTCGGCTTCGGATTCCTTGCCGAGCTCATCGCCCAGCAGCGCGCCGAGATCGAGGGCGTGCACCGGAAGCTGAGCGGTATCGGGCGGACAGAGGAGTGAGCGGCGACGCCCCGGGGGACTCTTCCATCCGGCCCGGCAGGCCGGACGATCGGGACTGGATCCTGGCCCTCGCACCCCGGCTCCACGAGTTCGGACCGCCGCCGTTCCGCCCCCGCCCCGCCATGTCCACCGACTACTTCACCGGCGAGGCCCACGGGCACGTCTCCGACATCGTCGTCGATCCGCAGCAGGAGGGCAGGGGAGTCGGCCGCGCCCTCCTCGCCGCCGCCGAGGACTGGGCCCGCTCGCGCGGATACCGCCTCATCTCGCTGAACGTGTTCGGGGACAACGACAGGGCCCGACGCCTGTACGAGGCCGTCGGCTACGGGACGGACACCGTGAAGATGGTGAAGGAGATCGGCTAGCGGCCGAGGTGGTCGATGGCGACCAGCACGCCCGCGTCCGGCAGCGCGTTCGACACCACCCACGCCCGGGCGAAAGGGCTCTCGAAGGAGAATCCGGACGGGGCGTCGTCGTCCCGGGCCAGCAGCCCTCGATCCACCAGCGCCAGGCCCGTGTTCCGCGCCGTCCCGCCGTACGACAGCCCGAAACGCTCCAGCGTGTCCTTCGCCGCGATGCCGCCGCCGCCCCACGCGACCGCCCGCAGCACGTTCTGCTGCACCGGCGTCAGGTTCGCCCACTGCGCACGCAGAGGCGCGTCCTCCTCCGCCACCACCCGCGCCAGGGCGGCACGCACGACGACGGCGGCGGCGGCCTCGCTGCCGGACTGCGCACCGGCCGCCTCGGCGACGTCGGCCTCGCGTCCGCTGCGCACCACTTCGTAGACCGCACGCGCCAGCCTCACCACGTCGCGCGTGCGGGGCCCCGCCACCTCGATGCACCGGGCACCGGCACCCGCCGCCGCCACGCCCGCCCCCTTCAGCCGCTCGTCCACCCACCGCGCCAGGTGCCGCGTATCGATGGGGCCCAGCTCCAGCAGGTCGAACATCCCGTAGAACGCCCGCTTCCGCCCCGTCATCGCCCGGATCAGCGACGTGTCCGACCCCGCCAGCACGTAGCTCACGTGGTCGTGGTGCTGGATCGCACCCCGCAGCCGCCACTCCGCCGATTCGCCCCCGAACCGGTGGATCTCCTGGAACTCGTCCAGGACCACGCCCAGCGTCGTCTTCCTGGCCGCCGCCATCGCCTCCAGGGCGTCCAGCACGCCCGTGAACGACGCGTGCTGCTCGTCCTCCCCCCGCGACCGCAGCGACGCGTCCACCGTCGGGATCGCCAGCCCGCTCACCGGGTCCGGCACGAGCTGCAGCCGGATCCGCAGCCGCCCGACGAAATCACTCGCCATTCCCCGCCACGTCCGCCCCAGGGCCCGCGTCGCCGACTCCAGCACCCGGTTCGCCATGTCCGCCGGCGAGGACGCCGTCGACAGGTCCGCGAAGACGACCTTCGCCTTTGCGCGCCGGGCCGCCCGCTCACCCGCCCGCAGGACCGACGTCTTGCCCATGCGCCGCTCGCCGTAGACCAGCAGCCGCCTCGGCGCCTCCACCAGCGCCCGCTTCACCCGGGCGACCTCGTCGGCGCGGTCCGTGAAGAACGGCGGCGCGACGACGCCCTCGATGCGGAAGGGGTTTGGTAGCTCATTCATGCTACGAACCTATAGCCGGGATGCGAATATCGCAATCTTGCTACGGAGGCTGAGGCTGAGGCTGAGGCTGAGGCTAGGGGCTTCGCCGGGCGCCGCGGGTCGCGAGGACGACGGCGGCGGCGCCGACGAGCTCGGCTGCCACGATCCAGAGGCGGGAGCCGAGGGCGACGACGGCGGCGACGGAGCCGGGGAAGAGGGGGGTCAGCAGGGCGGTCATGCTGAGCTCCCGGGCGCCGAGGCCGGCGGGAGCGATGAAGACGAGGTAGCCGGCCAGGAAGGCCAGCGCGTTGGCGCCCGTGAGGGCGAAGAGGGCGCCGGCGGGAGGCGGCAGCAGCGAGCGGACGAACAGCCAGAGGGCGGCGCCGTAGCCGAGCCAGGAGACGATCCCCATCCCCAGGAGCAGGAGTCCGTCGGTCCAGCCGCCGCGCCAGACGAGGACGTCCCGGTGCAGCCACCGGGGCACGAGGCGGAGGAGCCCGTTCAGCACGGCGGGGTGGACGGCGAGGACGGCGACGGGGAGGACGACCAGTCCGCCCCAGGCGGGTACGCCGGAGAGGCCGACGTGGGCGAGCACGGCGCCGGTGGGCAGCATCGCAAGGCCGACGAGCAGGGAGGAGAGGAGCGTGAAGCCCATGTTCACGACCAGCGAGGTCACGACGACGGCACCGGGCACGCCCCTGTCGCGGGCCATCTGGGCCGCGCCGACGAACTGCCAGATCTTGCCGGGGATGTAGCGGGCCAGGTTCGAGAGGAACCAGATGCGCAGGATGTCGCGGTAGCGGAGCGTGGACGGAGCGAGGCATCGGAGCGCGCGCAGCCAGGCGTAGACGCCGAAGCAGAAAACGGCGACGAGGGCGAGCACGCTGAGCGGCAGGAGCAGCGGGTCCACGTGCCACTCGTAGGCGCGCAGGCGGCTCCAGTCCCGGGCGACCGTCCGGCCGAGGAAGGCGAAGGCGCCGAGGACGAGGATCGCGCCGACGGCGCGCCGTCCCCATCCGGAACGCCGTCCGGAGGGAGCGCCGTCGTCCGGGGTCATCCGTTCGCCGTCTTCGGCTGCCGGACGGTCCGCTGCCGGACGGCCTCGACGCCGGCGAAGGCGCCGTAGGCGACGACGAGGGCGAAGAACGCGAGGGAGATCAGGAAGCCCTCGTGCAGGCCCTGGGGCTCGAAGCGGAACACCACCTCGTGCCCTCCGGCGGGCACGGGCACGCCGCGAAACGTGTGGTCCGCGCGGAGGACGGGTACGTCGGCCCCGTCCACGCTCGCCTTCCACCCCGGGTAGAAGTTGTCCGCCAGGACGAGCAGGGCGCCGCGATCGGCCTGGGTGTGGAGGGTCACGGAGTCGGGCGTGTAGGCTGTCACGTGCACCGCGGAGCGAAGGGGCCCGCCGCCGAGGTCGCCGGCGGACTGCGGCGGCGCCTCCCGCAGGTAGGCGACCCGGGCGGGATCCCAGTCCGGCGCCTTCATGGCGTCCAGGTCGGCCTGGTCACCCGGAACGACCGCGACGGAATCCACCATCCAGGCGCGGGGCTGCGCCGCGATGTTCTCGTAGACGACCCCGGCGGGTCCCTCGTGCACCAGCTTCAGCCCCGGCGCGTTCAGCTTCGCCCCCAGCGCCAGGTAGCGGACGTTGGCCACGTCCATGAGGGCCGGGTGCTGGAGGAAGTTGTGCCAGTCGACGTAGTTCTCCTGCGTCGAACCGATGAGGTCGTTGTAGCTCTGGAGCTGGTTGCCGTGCTCGCCCCCGGCCTGATCGATACGGAAGTGCATCAGGTAGTCCCCCTGCCGGCCGTAGGTGGCGTTGCCGGGAAGGGGCGGGGAGGGGACGGACCAGACGCGGAAGGGCTCCTGCTGGGAGCGCAGGAAGTCGACGACGTCGTCCGCCGCGAAGGTCATCTCCGGCGGCGGTATCGTCTGGAAGAAGCGCCGGTCGATGATCCACAGGTCGAGCAGCGTGATCACGGCCAGGACGACGGCCGCGACCCGAGGCGAGAGGGTGCCGGCGATCCACAGCCAGAGCGTGCCGGACGTCGCCGCCAGGAACACTGCAAAGCGCAGCCAGCCGCCCGCCCGCGTGGGCACGCCCGGTGTGGCCGGCTGACCGCTGCTCAGGGCGACGCCGGCGACGGACAGCGCCAGCAGGGCTCCGAGCACCCACGGCAGCCAGCGCAGCTCGTCTGCCGGGCCGGCGCTCGGGCGCCGGGCGGCCACGCGCTCCGCCCGCAGCCGCGCCAGCCGCTCCAGCGTGAGCGCCGCCATCAGCGCCAGCGAGAAGCTGACGAGGAAGAACGACAGGTTCGGCGCCCGGAACTTCTTCGCCCCGGGAAGCAGCTCGTAGTACAGCCGGAAGATCGGCGTGTAGCCGCCGAACGCCATGCTCAGGGCGAACGCGGTCAGCACTGCGAAGAACCACCAGTACCGGTTCCGGAAGGAGTAGAAGGCGCCCAGGAACAGGAGCGCCACGACGAGAGCGCCGGCGTACTCCGTGTGCAGCTTGAACGGGCTGCGACCGTGGTACACGGGGAACTCGGGCCGGCGCTGCAGGTCCGTCACGTTCACGCCGTACTGCTCGGGAACGGCCAGCCCGACGATCTCCTCCGGCGGCATGGAGTACGAGGTCGAGTACTCGTAGCCCCGGCCCTCCGTGCCCCCACGGGGGGAGGCCGGCACGTAGCCGAGGAACGGCAGGAAGTTGACAGCCGCCAGCGCGAACCCCACGGCGACGGCGCCGAGCCCGAATCCGACCCGCTTGCCGAGCGCGCCCGGCCGCTTCGCGTAGCCCAGGACGACCAGACAGAAGACCGCCCACGCCCCCGCGGCCAGCAGCATGTAGTACGCCGTCTGGATCTGGAACGACAGGAGGGTGAACCCCACCGTCGCCGCTGCGCCGACGAAGGGGCCGAGCCGGCCCGTGCGGATGCCGCGGTGCAGGAAGTAGAACAGCAGCGGCGTGAACGTGGCGACGATGATCCGGCCGTCCTGCCCGGCGTAGACGAACGACATCGTCAGGCCCGTGAACTCGAAGGCCAGTCCCACGACCGCTGCGATCCAGCTCCGCACGTCCAGCTCCCGGGCCAGCAGCCACGTGCCGAGACCCGCGAACCCGGCCTGGATCACGAAGATCGTCGGCAGGATGCGCGTCACGCCGAAGAGGCCGTCGGCCAGGAAGCGGAAGGGGTAGAACGCGCTGCCGGGATTCGAGAAGAGCGGCAGCCCTCCGTACACGTACGGGACCCATTTCGGCAGCACGCCCGCGTGCAGGCGCTGCGAGATGAACTCCTGGAAGAAGTAGCCGCCGGCGAGGTAGTCGGTGCCGTAGATGTGGTTGCCCGGCAGGAACGCGGGGATGAAGTAGACCAGGGCCAGACCGAAGTAGAGCAGCGCCGCCCAGCCGAGGCCGAACCGCGACTCCCGCTCATCGGCTCCCGCGGCCGATTCCTTTCTCGCCTTTGCCGTCATTCACTCTCCCGATCGCGCGCGGCCCGCGTCGGCCGCGATGTCGTGTAGGAACTCGAGGTGCCTGCGGGCGACGTCGCCCCACGCGAAGCGCCGCGCCGATTCCCGGGCCTCCCGGCTCAGACGCCGCCGCTCCTCCGCGTCGTCCAGCAGCCGGGCCACCGCTCGGGCCAGCGCGGCCGCGTCCCCGGGCGGCACCAGCACGCCGCCCCCCGAACCGAGGACCTCCGGCAGCGCGCCCGCCTCGGCAGCCACGACGGGCAGCCCCGCGGCCAGCGCTTCCGCCGCCACCAGCCCGAACCCTTCGAAGCGCGACGGCATCACCAGCAGCGTCGCCCCGGCGAAAAGGCGCAGCCGCTCCGCGTCGCTCACCGGCCCGAGCATCCGCACGCGCTCCGACACCCCCAGCTCCGCGGCCAGCGCTGCCGCCGCCGCGGCGTCCCTGCCGCGCCCCGCCACCCGCAGCTCCACGGCGGGGCGGCCGGCGGCGAGGCGCGCGAATGCCTCCAGCAGCGTGTCCAGTCCCTTCTGGAAGAGGTCCAGGCGGCCGAAGTATAACAGGTACCCCTCGTCCGATCGATCCAGCTCGAAGAAGGCCTCGTCCACGCCCGCGCCGACGTTCACGAGGTGCGTCCCCGGCGCCACGATCGGCCGCAGCGCCTCGATGGTGTACACGGACGGCGTGCTGATCCAGTGCGCTCGGCGGAGCAGGGCCCTCTCGAGCGCCGCCACGCCGCCGCCCACCGTCCGGCCCCAACGCTCCCGCGCCGTGGGGCCCGTCAGGTGATGGACCACCAGTCCGACGGGCGCCGGCCGCGCCGGAACGCGCACCGGCGCGTACACGGAGAAATCGCAGATGCCGACGTCGTAACCGCCCCGACCCAGCAGCCGCGTGGCCTCGACGGCGTACCCGGCGCGGCTCAGGGCGTACGGACGGCTCGGTCCCACGCGGCGATAGCGGACGCCGTCCACCACGCCGTCCCTCGATCCCGGGTACCGTCCGGTCACGATCTCGACGTCGACGTCCGCCGCCAGCCGCCGGTAGATCTCCCGCGCGCGGACGGCCCCGCCGCCGGCGACCCAGGGATTGTCCGGGTCGTCGTAGAGGCAGTGGAGGACCCTCAGGGTCGCCATCTGCAAACTGTTGCGAGATATATCGTTGACATCCGGCGCATCATGTCGATTCTCGCGCTTCTGGCGCGGGACGCCGCAGCCGGAGGCAGGCGATCGCCGTCGCCATCGTGGCGACGCCGCGCCCGCCGGAGCCGCGCACGTCGAGGAACGCGGCGTCGGCGCAGGCGTCGGCAGTGGTGCGGTGCCAGCCCCGATCCGGGTCGTGGCGGAAGTAGTCCTCGTCGACGAGCTCGCCGGCGAACGCGTCGACGGCCCGGCGGAGCAGGGAAGCGTCGAACTGCTGGAGCCAGCCGAGGTCCTGGTAGCGGCCGAACGGAACGGTGAGGAGCAGGGGAGCGCCGGGGCGGAGAACGCGGCGGATCTCCGTCAGTGCCGCCGTGAACGTCGTGGCTGCGTCTTCCCGGTCACGCTCCCGGCCCGTGTACGCGGTGTTGTCCATGCCGACGTGCTCGAGCGTGGAGATGCACACGCACGCGTCGGCGCACGCGTCCCGGAGGACCGTGTCCCGCAGGTCGCCGTACAGATACGAGTACTCGCGGCGGCCGAGAACGCCTTCGGGCGCGAGGGTGCAGACGATCACGTCGCGGCCCCGTATGGCGGGATGATCGGCGACCCAGGGGAAGTTCAGGGTGGAGCCGGCGTCGAAGACCCGCCGCGCGTCCTCCGGGACGCGGGCGAGGACCCACGGATACTCCACGACGCGCTCGTCCATGCCGAGGCCGTATCGGTCCGGGAGATCTCCGCGTCCGAGCATGGCCGCCCGGATCGCGGGATCCGAGCACGCGTCGACGAGCTGCCGGGTCTTGAAGCGGGCGTAGGCGCGCTTTGCGGCACGGTCGAGGGGCGGCACGGCCGCGCGGACGCGCTTCTCGAAGCCGAGAACGGCGGGTCGCGAGCGGGCGCGCAGCGCGGCGCGGATGAGCGGTTCCAGCAACGTCGGCCTCGTGGGGTTCGCGGGCGTCGGGATCGCGGGCGTCGGGTTCGCGGGGGTCAGGGTCTGCGGCCGGTCTGGCTGCCGCGTGCGTCTCGACCATGGACGACGTCCTGGTACAGGCGCACCAGCCGGTCGATGATGACGGGCCACGCGAACTCGGCGCGGACGAGCTCCAGGCCGCCGCGGCCGAGGCGCCGCACCAGGTCCCGGTCCCCGGCCAGGCGCCGGATCGCGGCGGCGAGGGCCGGGGGATCGGCGGGCGGGACGAGCAGGCCGGACTCGCCGTCCCGCACCACGTCCACGATGCCGCCGACGCCGCTCGCCACGGCCGGGCGCCCATACGCCAGCGCCTCCACGAGGACGACGCCGAGGCCCTCCGTGTCTCCCTTGGCGTCCACCACGGCGGGGAGCACGAACACGTCCGACTCCCGGTAGCGAGCGCGCAGCGCCTCGGCGGAGACGAAGCCGTGGAAGCGCGCGCGATCTCCCAGTCCGAGCCCTGCGGCACGGCCTTCCAGCTCCGCGCGAAGGGGTCCGTCCCCGACGACGTCCAGTCGCGCCGTCCCGGCGGGCAGGGAGGCGAGGGCGTCGAGAAGGTAGGCGACGCCTTTGCGCTCCACCAGCCGCCCGACGAACAGCAGGCGGAGGGGACCGGGCGCGGAGCCGGCGGGTGCGACGTCGCCATCCGACTCGACGTCGAGCGTCGTGCCGAACGGGATGCGGACCACCGGCCGATCGTAGACGCGCCGGATCATGCCCGCCGTGTACGTGGAGTTCGCCGTCACGGCGTCCGCGCTGTGGATCAGGCGACGCAGCAGCGGGAGCAGCACGGGCCAGTCCCGCCGTGTCCACGTGAGCTCCACGCCGTGGAAGGAGCAGACCATGGGGATCCCCGCCGCGCGGCGCGCGGCCATGCCGAAGAGGGCGTGGGGGATCGGCCAGTGCACGTGCACGAGGTCGAAATCGCCGCGCCGGGCGATGCGGGCCGCCGCGGCCATCCCGGCGGCGAGGTACCCGGGCACGAGCCCGAGGTACGCCGGCCGCTCCCGCAGCCGATCCGGCGCCGTCTGGTCGTGGGTGAGGTCCTCGATGCGGGCGGGCGCGTAGCGGAAGCGATGCACCACGACGCCGTCGATGGGGCGCGCGGGCTCCCCCCGGTACGAGGGAGCCAGCACCTCAACCGTCACGCCGGCGCTGCCCAGCCGCCGGATCGTCTCCCCGAGCCACGGCGTGATGACGTCCTGCGGATGGCGCGGGTACGCGGTCGCGATGTAGAGCGCCTTCACTTGTCGCGCCTTCACTTGTCGCCGGCCAGGGGAGCCTTTAGCTTGCTAGCCTTTCAAGCTAATCCCCCGGAAGGACCGTCTCAACCCGCCATGGCTGAAGGCCCCGGGCGCGCTCTCGTGGTCGTACCGACCTACAACGAGCGCGACAATCTCCAGCGGCTCGTCGATCTCGTCCTCGCCCAGGACGAGCGCATCGACATGCTCGTCGTCGACGACGCTTCCCCCGACGGGACCGGCGACCTGGCCGACTCCATCGCGGCGGAGAACGGGCGCGTCCACGTCCTGCACCGGGCAGGCAAGCTCGGCCTCGGCACGGCGTACCTGGCCGGGTTCCGCTGGGGGCTCGCCCGCGAGTACGACTACCTGCAGGAGATGGACGCCGACTTCTCCCACGATCCCGCGCACCTGCCCGCGTTCCTCGAGGCGATCCAGGAGTACGACGTCGTGCTCGGCTCGCGCTACCTTCACGGACGCGTCACCGTCATCAACTGGCCCATCACCCGCCTGTTCCTCTCCTATTTCGCCAATGTGTACGCCCGGACCATCACCGGGCTGCCGGTCGCGGACGCGACGGGCGGATACAAGTGCTTCCGCAGGGAAGTCCTGGAAGCCATCGACCTCGACGGCGTCCGCTCCGAGGGCTACGCGTTCCAGATCGAGATGAGCCTGCGGGCGTGGCGGCGAGGCTTCCGCATCGGGGAGATCCCCATCGTCTTCGTGGACCGGGACGCCGGCGAGTCGAAGATGTCGAAACGCATCATCCGCGAGGCCGTGTGGCGCGTCTGGCACCTCCGCCTCCTGGACCTCTTCGGCCGACTCTGACCCGGCAGTGGCCATCCGGGACCTCCTCTGGGCCTGCCCCCTCTGCCGCACGGTTGACGGCATCCGGGCGACGGGGCGCACCTCGACCTGCGCCGGCTGCGGCGCCACGTTCCGGCGCACGACCGGCGCACGCATCGAGGCGACGCCGCCCGGCGGAGCGCCCGTGGATCGACCGTCCCCCGCCTGGGCGGACCTCATCGGCGAGCCGACGCTGGAGGACATCGAAGCCGCCGGTCTCGCGGCCGGCGACGCCCTGCTGCGGACGGCAGCGCGCGTGCAGGTGGCGCGCAGGTGGCGCCCCGTGCGCACGCGCGGGCGATTCCTCGGCCGGGTCGAGGAGCTGGAAGCCCCCCGCGCCGGCGTCCTGACGCTCCGCCGCTCGGGCCTCACCCTCGAGGCCGCGAGGGACGCCGGCGCGGGGGCGGAGGGGCCGGCCGCGGGGGCGGACGGCGCGGCGGACGCGGGCGCGGGGGCGGAGGGGCCGGCCGAGACGTGGCCCCCGGACGACATCGGCGCCCTCGTCGCCAGCTCGAGCAGCCTCCAGATACGCCACCGGGACGGGCGCCTCTTCTCCCTCCGCTTTCCCGACGCCTCGCTGCGCCTGTGGGACGCGGGCATCCGCGAGGTGCTCCGGGCGCACTGGCGGGCCGCGGGGAAGGGCGAGATCCGCGAATTCCAGCCCCGCATCACCACGTGAGCCTGTACGCCTTCGCCCAGGCCGCGGTACGCGGGCTCACCCGCGCCGTCGCCGAATCCGTCACCGTCGAAGGCCTCGAGAACGTGCCGTCCCGCGGCCCCGGCCTCATCATCTGCAACCATCAGAGCTTCGCCGACCCGCCCGTCGTCCAGGCATTCTGCCCCCGGCCCATGTACAGCATGGCCAAGAGCAGCCAGTTCACCGACCCCCTCGTCGGTCCCCTCATGCCGCGCCTCAAGGCGTTCCCCGCGCACCGCTACGCCGTCGATCCCGTGGCCGTCCGGACCGCGCTCCGCCACCTCTGGTCCGGCGACCTCGTCTCCATCTACATCGAAGGGGAGCGGAGCTGGGACGGCCGCCTCCAGCCGCCCCGCATCGGCACGCTGCGCCTCATCCTCAAGGCCGGCGTCCCGGTGATCCCGTGCGCCGTGACCGGCACCTACGACACGCTGCCACGCTGGAGCCACGGCGTGCGCCGGGCGCCGATCCGCATCGTCTACGGCACGCCCCTGCGCTTCGGACGGGTCGACGACCGCGCCGAGCGCGAGCGCCGCCTCGGCGACGTCGCCCGGGCCGTAATGGGCGCACTGGCTCACCTCCTCGGACAGACCGACCGTCTGCCGGAGATCCTGCACGGGGTGGGCGGCGGGGAATAGGGAGCGGGCGGGGGCGCGGAGGGGTGGCGGAATGCTCGCGGGGGGGGTGGCGCGGGGGCCGGGGAAACGCGGGGGGCGGGAAAACGCGGGGGGCGGGAAAACGCGGGGGGTGCGGGCGCGGTGGCGGCGCGGGAGGCGCCCGGGGCGCGAGGGCCGCGGTAGCGAGGAAGTTCGGGGACGCGGGCGCGCGGGGCGACACGGGCAGGGCGCCGGGATCCCGGAATGCTCCCGGCGAACGAAATCGGACAATGAGCGCCCGAATCGCTCGTCGAATCCCGATCCATCCCGGAATTCGCACCTTTTTGGGCAACGGGACCGGAGACCCTCTCGGCCGTTGGCCGATTTCGCCCGGAATCCGGACGATCGCGGGATCTGGCGAACCCGAGGCAACCTCGATGTCCGATATCGTCCGGCGCTCGAAGCACGGAACGACCCGGCGGAACGATGCCGCCCCGGCCCGAGCAGGGCACCGCGTCCACACCCTCACCGCAGTTTTCCACGATTATCCACGGCTTGAGTTTACATAATGTATATTATACGAAGTGGATCCCCGACCCGAGCAGCCGGCGGCAGCCGGCGCTCGAGCCTCAGCCTCAGCCTAAGCCTCAGCCTAAGCCTCAATCCCGGCTCATCCCTTGCAAGCCTCGCCCATCGCCATGCCTCTCGACACGTACCGCCGCAAGCGCAGCTTCGAGGAGACGCCCGAGCCCGCCGGCACGGTCCGGCGCAGCGCGGTCGGCCGCCTCTTCGTCGTCCAGAAGCACGCGGCCAGCCACCTCCACTACGACTTCCGTCTCGAGCTGGACGGCGTTCTCGTGAGCTGGGCGGTGCCCAAGGGACCCAGCTACGATCCGTCGGAGCGTCGCCTGGCGGTCCACGTCGAGGACCATCCGCTGGACTACGCGGACTTCGAGGGCGTCATCCCGAAGGGCCAGTACGGCGGCGGGACGGTGATGCTATGGGACCGTGGAGAGTGGACGGTTCAAGATGAGGCGCAGAAAGGACTTGCTAAGGGACAGTTAAAGTTCTTTCTCGACGGCGAAAAGCTGCGCGGCGGCTGGACGCTGGTGCGCATGGGCGGCCGTTCGAACGAGGACGGCAAGGAGAACTGGCTGCTCATCAAGGAGCGGGACGGGACGGAGCGGGACGCCTCTGCCCCGGACGTGACCGAGGAGGAGTCGGCCCGGAGCGTCGCCAGCGGGCGTACGATGGACGAAATCGCCCGGGACCGGGACCGGGTCTGGCACTCACCGGAAGCCGGCGTGGACGAGGAGCGCCTGGAGGAGCTGCCGGAGCGTCGTCTCCCGGCCGTGGGGTCGCTGAAGGCGGAGCTGGCGACGCTCGTCGACGAGCCGCCGTCGGGCGACGCCTGGCTGCACGAGATCAAGTTCGACGGCTACCGCCTCTTCGGTGTCCTTTCGGGCGGGAACGTGAAGCTCGTCACGCGGGGCGGCAAGGACTGGACGGAGCGCTTCCCCGACACGGAGGCGGCGGTGCGGGAGCTGCCGGCCCACGACGCCGTGCTGGACGGGGAGGTCGTGGTTCTGGACGAGTCGGGCGTGAGCGACTTCCAGCGTCTGCAGAACGCCCTCGACCGGCCGGGCAGCGGCCTGATCTACTACGTTTTCGACCTGCTGCACCTGGACGGGCGGGACGTGTCCTCCCTGCCGCTCGAGGAGCGCAAGGCACTGCTGGAGGAGCTCGTCGGCAGCGCTTCGGGAACGGCCGCCGGCCGGATCCGGTACAGCGACCACGTACGGGGCAACGGCGAGGCGTTCTATCGGGAGGCGTGCGAGCACGGGCTCGAGGGCATCGTCAGCAAGCGCGCGGACCGTGCGTACAGCGGCGGCCGGGGGCGGGACTGGCTGAAGACGAAGTGCCTGCTCGAGCAGGAGTTCGTCATCGTCGGCTACACGGACCCGTCGGGCTCACGGACGGGGCTGGGTGCCCTGCTGGTGGGCTACCAGGCCGAAGGCGGGCTCACGCTGGCGGGCAAGGTCGGGACCGGGTTCGACGAGCGGACGCTTCGGGAGCTCACGGGGCGGCTGGAGCCGATGCGGCGGAAGACGGCTCCGGTCGTGAATCCCCCTCGGGGCGCTGCGGCGCGGGGCGTGCACTGGGTACGTCCCGAGCTCCTGGCGCAGGTCGCCTTCACGGAGTGGACGAAGGACGGCTCGCTTCGGCACCCGTCCTTCAAGGGGCTGCGGGAGGACAAGAGCCCGTCGGAGGTGGTTCGGGAGGAGCCGCAGGATCCAGAAGATGCCGCTGTCGCGGGACAGGAGGAGCCAGTGAACGAGGACGAGGCGACGTCGCATTTCACGATTCCGGATCTGAGCGGCGTGCGCGTGCGGCTCACGAGTCCGGACAGGGTGCTGTACCGGGAACAGGGGCTCACGAAGGGCGAGCTGGCGGCGTACTACGCCCTCGTCTCCGAGCGGATGCTTCCCTTCCTGGCGGACCGGCCGCTGACGCTGGTCCGCTGCCCCGCCGGGACCGAGGGCGACTGCTTCTACCAGAAGCACGCGGCGGAGAGCGTTCCGGAGGCCGTGAAGCGGATCCCCATCCAGGAGCAGCGGAAGACGGCGGAGTACCTGTACGTGGACTCCGTGGAAGGGCTCGTCTCCCTCGTGCAGATCGGCGTCCTCGAGATCCACGCCTGGGGCGCCCGCATCGACCGCCTGGAGCGGCCGGATCTGCTCGTCATGGACCTGGATCCCGGGCCGAACGTGCAGTGGTCGGCCGTCGTGGAGGCGGCGGTCGCGCTGCGGGACCGGCTGGAGGGCCTGGGGCTGCGGACCTTCCCGAAATCGACGGGCGGAAAGGGCGTGCACGTTGTCGCGCCGCTGGTGCGCCGCAGCGACTGGGACGAGCTGAAGGGCTTCGCCCGGGCCCTCGCCGCCGAGATGGCGGGACGTTGGCCCGATCGCTACACCGACACGGCCTCGAAGGCCGAGCGGGAGGGCCGGATCTACGTCGACTACCTGCGCAACGCCCGCGGCGCGACGGCCATCCTCCCCTACTCCACCCGCGCCCGCGACGGCGCCCCCGTGGCCGTGCCCATCACCTGGAGGGAGCTGGAGGCCTCCGACGAGCCGATCCGCTACACCGTCCGCTCGCTCCCCGACCGCCTGCGGCGGCTGCGTCGCGATCCGTGGGAGGGGTACGGGTCCGTGCGGCAGTCGATCACGGTGGGGATGAAGAAGGAGCTGGGTGTGGGACGGGGCTAGGGCTGGGACGGGGCTAGGGCTGGGACGGGGCTGGGACGGGGCTGGGACGGGGCTGGGCTGGGGCAGGCTCGGTCAGCTCATGCACAACTTCAAGTGACCGCTGCAAGTCGACGTTCCACAATGAGATAGGCCGCAAGTCGGGCGAGGGTCTGCGGCGAGCCGCCTGGATCCGGCCGGAGGCGGATTGCCTCCTGCGGCTCCGGCGGAGCCGCGGCGTCAGTCGTTCGGGGTGCCCTGCCCTGCCGGCGCGGCGGCTGCCGTCTTGCCCTGTGCGGCGGCTTCCGCCTCGGCGAGGCGGAGGCGGTAGACGGCGGTCTGCTGCGGGGAGGCGTCGGCGGTGAGGTCGAGGAGCTTCTGGTACGTGTTGGCGGCGTCGGCCGGGTTGCCGTTCTGCATCTGGAGCCGGGCCGCGTTCTCGAGCCCCTCGCGGCGCTGGAACTCGAAGCCGCTCTCGTTGTTGCCGACGTCGAGGTAGGTCTGCACGGCCCGGGCGGTGCTGTCGGCCTGCTCGTAGGCCGCCGCGAGGAGGATGAGCCGGGAGGCGTTCGTCAGTCCGTCGTCGGGCGTGAAGCTACGCAGCGTGGAGATCGCGTCGGTCGACTGGGTCTGCTCGAGCTGGAGCTGGGCCAGCAGGAGGCCGCCCTCGGGCGCGGAGGCGGTGCCGCCGAAGCGATCGAGGAACTGCTGCAGGTCCTTGATGGCCAGGGGGTTGTTCCCGCTCGCCGCCGTCTGCCGGATCTCGCCCAGACGCGTCGCGGCGAGCTGGTCGAGCCGGGCCGATCGGGACCGATAATACAGGAACCCGAGTACGACGAGGACGAGAACGACTGCAACGCCGATGACGATACGTGCGTTGCGTCGTCCCCATTCAGACCACTCGACGACTCTCGCGACGACGGCGTCGTCGGGATCGGTCCGGGGTCGGTGGACGCGTGCTGCCGCTGGATGTCGGGCCATTCGGATGACTTCGTGGTTGCCGGGATGCCAAAGCGCATTAGACTAACACGGCGGTGAGGGGGCGTCAATTCACGGATGGCGCATCGCTTGCAGCTTCCGCGACCGTAGAAATCTCCATCAGGTAGGATTGTGTTCCGACGAACGGACGTGACGCACCCCGATCCGTGCCAATCCCAGGAAGTCGATCGCGCGCGGGGCCGGTGGCTCAGGGCGGTCGTGGCCGGCGTGTTCCCGCTGCTGGGAGCGGCGTGCGCCGCGCTCGGGCCGCAGGCCGCGGCGGGTCCGTACCCCCAGCTCTCGCAGTACGAGGGCCGGGAGATCCGCAGCGTCGAGTTCCTGGCGCCGGAGCCGTTCTCCCGGGACACGCTGCTGCAGCTCGTGGAGACGCAGCCGACGAGCTGCCGTCTGCTCGGTCTGCCGGTGTGCATCCCGGGCACGGGAATCGGGCGCCAGGAGCACCGGCTGGACACGAGCACGCTGGCGTCGGACGTGGTCCGGCTGGCGGTCTTCTACCGGCAGAACGGCTACTTCGGCACGCACGTGCGTCCGGGGGTCCAGCCGAAGGGCGGCCAGGTCGCGGTTACCTTCGCCATCGAGCGGGGGGACGAGGTGACGCTGGACTCGCTGATGGTGGAAGGGACGGAGGACATCCTGGATCCCGACTCCCTGGCGGCGAACCTGCCGCTGCGGACGGGACAGCTCTTCGACGTGGAGCAGTTCGTCGCGTCCGGGGACTCGATCCTTTCCGCGCTGCAGCAGGACGGGTACGCCTACGCGCAGGTGCTCCGGAACTACGGCGTCGACACGGTGCAGGACCGGGCGACGGTGAGCTACCTGACGATCCCGGGACCTCAGGTGCGCGTGGATTCGGTTGTCGTCCTCGGCGCCCACTACCTGGGCCGGGCATCGGCGGTGCGGCAGCTCGAGTTCGGCAGCGGCGATCTTCTCCGGCTGGGCGACCTGGCGGCGAGCCAGCGCAACCTGTACGGGCTGGACCTGGTGCAGTTCGCGACGGTGGAGATCGCCGCCGACTCGCTCCAGCTGACGCCGGCGGACAGCTCGACGGCGACGGTCTCCGTGCGCATCTCGGAAGCGCCGGTCCACGTCGTGGAGACGTCCATCGGCTACGGCTCCGTGGAGTGTCTGCGCGCCCGCTCGAGCTGGACGAGTCGCAGCTTCTACGGCGGCGCACGCAGGTTCGTGCTCACGGGCAACGTGTCCAAGATCGGACTGGGCGGCGCCACGTACTCGCGGCAGCTCGAGTCGTCGATCTGCAACAGCTACCGGGGCGACCCGTTCCGACAGCAGCTCGACTACCATCTGGGCGCCGACCTGACGCAGCCGTACTTCTTCAGCGCCCACAACCAGCTCACGCTGTCGCTGTTCGCGGACCGCACGTCGGAGCCGGGTCTGTACCAGCGGACGTCCCGGGGCAGCCGATTCACGGTGGCCCGTCGCTTCCGGACGCTGGACGTCGTCACCGCCGGCCTCACGCTGGAGCGGGGCCGCACTACCGCCTCCCCGGCGGTGTTCTGCGTAGCCCTGCAGGTGTGCGAGCCGATCGTCATCGACGAGCTCGCGCGCACGCGCTGGCGAAACCGGCTGTCCACCAGCTTCGCCCGCGACCGCACGGACGTGGCGCTCAACCCGAAGCACGGCTACCGCCTGGCCAGCTCGGCGGACTACTCCGCCCCGTGGCTCGCGTCCGACGTGAACTACGAGCGCTGGACGGGCGAGGCGGCGTACTACTCGACGCTGAAGCGGGCGTGGATCGCGGCGGCGTACGTTCGTCTCGGCACGTTCTTCGGAACGGGCTCCCTCGAGTCGACCCGCGCCGGCTCGTTCATCCCGCCGGAAGAGCGCTTTTACGCGGGCGGTGCGACGAGCGTGAGGGGCTTCAACCGGAATCAGCTCGGTCCCGGAGTGTGGGTGGCCGACACAGTGGCGACGGACCCGGCCACAGGGGAGCAGACGCTGCCGGAGGGGGTGACGCCCACGTTCGTGCCGGTGGGCGGGACGGCCGTCAGCATCGCCAGCGCCGAGCTGCGCTTCCCTTCCCCCGTGCTCGGCGACCTCCTGCGCCTCGCCGCGTTCGTGGACGCCGGGCAGGTCGGCGCAGGCTCTCTCTGGGACATCAACCCGACGAAGTGGAAGGTCACGCCGGGCCTGGGCGTCCGTGTGGATACGCCCGTCGGGCCGGCCCGGCTGGACATCGCCTACAACGGCTACGGCCTCGCCGCGGGCCCGCTGCTCGTCACCGACCAGCGCACGGGCACGCTGTTCCGCATCCGCGACAGCTACGACCCTGGTCCCGGCGACTTCTTCAGCCGGCTCCGCCTCCACGTGGCCGTGGGGCAGGCCTTCTAGCATGAGCGAAGAGCGGGAGGTCCGGCGGCGACAGCTTCGGCGGCGCTGGCGCGCCCTGTCGGCGCTCCTCGGCTTCGGCATCGGCGTCGGCGCGCTGCTGCTCTGGGTCCTCCTGCCTCGCGCACCCATGGCCCCCCTGCCGCCCGGAACGGGCGCCCCGGGGACGCCGCCCCTCACCACGGCCGCGGCGCCGGACACGACGCGCCCGCCCGTGCAGATCGGCCGGACCGGCGGCTCCGTGATCGCCGCCTTCGAGGCGTCCGTGGACCGGCGCCTCGCGGCGGGCCCGGTCCCCACGGAGCCGATCCGCCGCGGCATCCGCGTCCGCGCGGGCGACGTCCTCTGGCGCGACCGCGAAGACCGGCCGTTCCTGCGCCTCGCCTCGGCGACGGCCACCCTCAACGCCATCGCCGTCCAGCGCGGCCGGTACGAGCTGGACGGCGTCGTGCTCAACGACCCCCGCGTGCTGCTGGTCCAGACGGACACCGGCGCCGTCTGGAACTACGTTCCCGTCCTGGGCTTCGACCAGCCCGCGGCGCCGCCGTCGGGCCCCGGCAATCCGAACCAGGGCATTTTCCTGAACGGCATCCGCGTCGTCGGGGGCGACGTCGAGATCCGGCGTCCCGCGCAGACCTACGTCGCCCGGGACCTCCACGGGACCATCGCCTCCGTCGCGGTGCCGTCCGGGGACAACGCGGCGACCGTGGCGATCGAGCGGATGCTGTCGACGTTCACGATCCCCGCCGACAGCGTCGCGCTGCCGCTGGAGATCGCCGGGGCGCACCTCACGCTCCCGGGCGGAGAGGTCGATTTCCGTATCGAACGGGTGCAGCTCGCGCAGTCGGTCGTCGAGAACGTGCAGGGGGTGTTCGACAGCGACTTCGGCGGCTACGGCATCCGGGCCACGGGCCGGGCGGCGCACGTCGAGCTGGCGGACGTGACGTTCATGGGCCCGAAGGTCCCGGACGAGGGCACGGCCAGCTTCGACTGGGCCGTGGCCCCGGAGGAGGGCGCGACGGCGGTGGAGCTGACGAGCCTCGAGCTCCACTCCGGGGAATCGGAGGTGACGGGCAGCGTCGCCCTGGCAGTCCCGGACACCGGCGGCTTCGCGCTCCGCAGTGTCGACGCACGCCTCTCCCCGGTGCGGGTGGCCTTCCTGAACCGCTTCCTCGAGAACCCGCTGCCGTACACCGGCGAGCTGCGCGGCAGCATCAAGGGTCCGGCCGACGCCCTCTCCTTCGACGTCGCCGCGACGCTGGCCCCGGAAGGCGAGCGGCGGACGTTCACGACGCAGCTCAACGGCCGGATCGGGCTGGGCGGGACGGGCGTGCGCCTCGGGCAGCTCGAGGCGACGCTGAACGAGGTGCCCCTCGCCTCTCTCCGGCCGTACCTGCCCAATGTACATCTCGCCGGCGCCCTGTCCGGGACGATCGCCCTCACGGGCGCCCCGGGCACGAGTCCGCTGGACGTGAACGTCCGCCTCGAAACGGCCGGCGGGGTGGCCATCGTGACGGGCACCGTCGACCTGACCGGCGCGGAGCCGGCCTACGATCTGAGCGGCCGTCTCCTGGGCGTCGACATCCAGCAGCTCGCCGAACCGAAGATGCCGCCCGTGACCCTCACCGCCGAGTTCAAGGTGTCGGGCCACGGCACGGACCCGGCCACCCTCGCAGCCACGGCGGGGCTCGACGGGCGCTTCTCCGGCTGGTATACGAACGCGGGCGACGAGATCCACCTCCAGGCCAGCGCCGACTCGGGCATGCTCCACGTCGCCCGGCTCGCGGCGGCGATGGGCCCCGTGGCGCTGAACGCGAACGGCGACTGGGGCCTCCGGGACGACGTCGTCTCCCCCGGCATCGAGTTCCGCCTGAACGTGTCCGCCCTCGGGCCGCTCGGCCCGTACCTGCCGGCCATCGAGAATCCGGCGGCCAGTGGGTCCATCGACGTGTCCGGGACGGCGAAGGGCACGCTCCAGCACCCCCAGATCGCCGGGGACCTGCGCCTCCAGGACGTGCGCTACGGTCCGTGGGGCGTCGGCGCGGCCGAGGGCACGGCCATGGTGGCCCTGGGGGACAGCCTGCCTACCCTGCACGTAAGCCTCGGCGCACGGGCCGTGCAGACGCCGACCGCCGGGGCGTTCCAGGCCGCGTCCGTCGAAGCCAACCTCGCCCCTCCGTCCTTCGATCTGGACGCCCGCGCGAATCGCGTCGGCGGCGGCGTGATCGAGATCACCGCCGACGGGACCCTGCTGGAGGCCGGCGTCCGGGCGGCGAACGTTACCCACTTCGTCGCCGATCTGGGCAACGAGCGCTGGTCCCTGCAGCGCCCCGCGAAGATCCAGTGGGGCGGCGTCCCGGGCATCGTCGTCCACGACCTCGCCGTCGCGACGGCGGACTCCACCGGCCGGCTGTCCCTCGACGGCACGCTGTACCCCCTGAACCAGGCCGACTTCCGCTTCGACGTGGCGGCGCTGCCGACGGGCCGACTGCAGCAGATGCTGGGACAGGACTCCATCATCACCGGGGACCTGTGGGCGAACGGCACGGTCGTGGGCGGAGGAACGCCGCGCGTCGACGCGACCCTCCGCCTCGATTCGGGGGAGGTCCGGGGCGTACGCTACACGCAGATCCAGGGGCAGCTCGGGTACGCGGACCGGGTCGCGACGCTGGCGGCGACGGGCGACTTCCGCCCCGCGGGCCGCATCGACCTGAAGGCCACCGTGCCGGTGGACGTGGAACTTACAGACTCCCTCCGGGCTTCGCTCATCGACGACGGCCGGCTGGACGGACGCCTGACGACGCGCGCCTTCCCGCTGCGCACCCTGGACCCGCTCTTCCCGATGTTCCGCGAGCTGGGCGGCACCACGACCGCGGACGTGACCCTGGGCGGAACGCCGGGCTCGCCGGAGCTCGCCGGGGACGTGCTGCTGGACAGCGGCGCCGTCACGCTCCCCGCCCTCGATCGACGGTTCACCAGCATCGCCGGCCACCTGGCGCTGTCCGGGCAGAAGGTGGTGGTCGACAGCCTGAGGCTGGAGAGCGGCGGCAGCGCCACCGCCACGGGCCAGGTCACGTTCCAGGAGCTGTCCAGTCCGGTCGCCGACCTGAAGGTCCGCCTCAACGACTTCCGTCCCATGGGCGTGGCCAACTACCAGCCGGCCGCCATGTCCGGGGACGTCACCGTCCGCGGCACGCTTCCCGACGTCACCCTGTCCGGCTCCGTCCGCGTCGCCGACGGCAACTTCGAGATCCCCCAGGTCGGGGGCGACCCGTTCCAGCAGCAGGTCGAGCAGTTCATGGAGACCGGAGGCGTGGCGACGGCCGGCCTCGAGGAGGGCGCGGCCTCGACCCTCTTCGACCACGTCTCGATCCAGGGCCTCACCGTCGTCACCGGCGACAACGTCTGGTTCATCCTCCAGCAGCCCGAGGCCCGCATCCAGCTCTCCGGAGAGCTGACCTTGTTCGTGACGAAGAACGCCGTGAAGATCTTCGGCACCCTCTCCGGGCAGCACGGCACGTTCACCATGCAGGCCGGCCCCCTCATCCGGCGCTTCGACGTGACGGACGCCACGATCCGATTCTTCGGATCGCCGGACCCGAATCCGGCGCTCCAGATCACGGCGAGCCGCGTCGTCTATACCGGTCAGAGCAACCGGGTCAACGTACTGGTCAACGTCTCGGGAACCGCCCGCAACCCGAGCCTCAGCCTCAGCACCGCCGAGGGCACGGAGATTCCCGAGTCCGAGCTCCTCAGCTTCCTCCTCTTCGGCCGCTCCAGCGCCAACGTCGGCGCCGGATTCTCCGGCGGCGGCGGCCTCCAGGAGAGCCTCGTGGCCAGCACGCTCCTCGGGGGCGTGGGGGACATCCTCAGCTCCACGGCGGAGCAGGCCCTCGCCCGCGAGCTCGGCGTCTCCCTCGACTACCTCCAGTTCCGCTTCGAGGAGGCGACCTGCCCCACGTCCTTCCTGGGCTGCGCCACCGTCGAGTTCGGGAAGGAGATCGCCAACAACTTCTTCATCACCGTGAACGCCGGCCTCTCCGGTCTCTTCGGCACCAGCGCCGCGAACGGCGGCGTCGGCGTCGCCGTCGAGTGGCGCATCGATCCCGAGTGGACCGTCGGTGCCGGCGTCGAGCCCCTCATCCGTCGCCGCTACAATCTCCTCGGGCTCGAGATCGTCTCACCGCTCACCAATCCCGGGCTGCAGAAGTACATCGACCTGCGGCGCCGCTGGACGTACTGACCCCCGTTCCGCCCGTGATCGCGGCCCTCGCCCTCCTCGCCTTCCAGCAGGCCGGCCCCGCGCCGGACGTGGAAGCGCTGCGGCGCTACGCCACCGGAAGCCGAACGACGCTACGAGCAGGAAGTGCGGTGGAGCGCGCCGCTCAGCCCCGTCGGGCTGCCCCAGGGCGAGTGCCAGGAGCACGTCGGCCGCTTCTGCCTCTACTTCGAGGACGAGGAGGACCAGAAGCCGCCGCTGCCGCCTCCCCCCTCCGTCGTCGCTGCACGGCGCGGGGCGGTGGAAGCGCTGCGTCGTGCGTTCGCGGCGGCTCCGGCGGACGCCGACCTGGCCGGTCGTCTCGTGCGCTACCTGGTCGAGGACGACAGGGGAGACGAGGCCGCGTCGGCCGCGGGGGCGCTGTCGTGGGCGCTCGAGCGAGGGGGCGCGCCCGACACGGTGCGTGCGTGGGCGGACCTCCTCGCCGGCTTCTCCCTCCACGCGGCGCACCGTGACAGCGCAGCGCTGGTGGCCTTCCGGCACGGGCTGGAGGGGCTGCCGCCGGATCGACGACGGGGGATGAGGGACGTCGAGGTCCTGCTGAAGGGCGCGGTCCGGGACCGGTACCGGCGCCTCGACGCGGCAGGCCGGGCGGCGTTCGAGCGGCGCATGTGGCGCGTCGCCGACCCGCTGTGGATGGAGCCGGGCAATCCGGCGCAGGCCGAGCACCTGGCCCGGCGGGTCTGGGTGCGACTGCTGCCGGAAGCGCCGTGGGTTCGGGGGGCGACGTCGTGGGGAGACGACCTGGCCGAGCTCACGCTCCGCTACGGCGTGCCCGTCTCACGGGAGCGCATCGCCGGCACGTTCCGGTCGAACCTGGAGCTCATCGAGCGCTACGACCCCGCGCAGGCGTCGCTCGTCGATCCGGACGCGGTGCCCGACCGGGCCCTGGACGCGGCGCCGCCGGGAGCCGAAGACCCCCTCGATCCGCCGCGGCCCCGGAGCGGACACCCGCCGGGAGACCTCCGCAAGCTGGTCACGATGCCCGCGCAGGTCACCCGCTTCCCCACCGGTCCCGGCGCGATGGTGCGCGTGGACGCGGCGCTGCCGCTGGACGCCACTGCCGACTCGGCGGCACCCGGGCGGGTGCGAACGGCCCTGCTGCTGGCCGATTCCGCGTCGCTGGACGTCTTCGAGCAGGCGCGGGGCGACGTCGCCGTGACCGACTCCATCGCCTCCTTCACGCTCTGGGTCGCCGCACCGGCGGGGCGATGGGCGTACAGCGCGGAGGCCGTCGAGGAGAAGACGCGTCTCGCGGGGCGGTCGCGGGCGTGGGTGGAGGTGGACGGTCCGGATCGGCGCGGGAGCGGCCGCGGCCGAAGCGGGTCCGGGCTGCGGCTGAGCGACCCCCTCGTGTGCCTGCCCTTCGGCGCCGCCGGAGCGCCCGGCGACCGGACGGACCCGTCGCTCCGGGGCCGGGCCTCCCTCGTCTTCGCCGGCACGGACACGCTGGGCGTCTACGCGGAGGCGACGGGCCCCGTCCAGCGGATGGACCTGTCCCTGGAGCGCCTGGACCGCCCGGGGCTGCTCAGGCGGGCGCTGCACGCGGTCTTCGGCGGTGGTGGTGCGGCGTCGCCGCGGCTGGCGTGGACCCCGACCCCACCGACAAGGGACGGCGTAACGCGCGTCGCGGTGGACCTCGACCTGGGCGGCGTCGACTCCGGGCGCTACGCGCTGCGGCTGGAGGCTACGGGGCCCGGCGGGACTGCGGAGACCTCGCGCGTGATCGTGGTGCGCTGAGGCGCCGTCACGCGCCGCCGAGGCGGTAGGTGAACCCGGCCGTGATCCGGACCTGGTGCACGAGCGAGACGCGGGACGGAGGCCCGAAGTTCCCCGACTCGCCGCCGTCGCCGGGAACGACGACGACGATGCCCGGCGAGTGGGCGAGGTCCGAGCTGGCGCCGGCGCTCGCGGGGATCGGCGTCCGGGAGAGGCGGTCCGTCAGCTCGAAGCTCAGGCCCAGGCGCGAGCCCGTCAGGGGCACGATGGCGCCGACGCCGATGCCGGCCGCGGGGCCGACCCGCCAGTCGTCCGACGTCACGGAGTCCGCGCTGGCGACCCGAAACCCCATCGCCCCCAGAGAGACGAGGGCGTACGGGTACAGTTGGCCGACCTCGAGGGGCAGCCGCACGAGCGCCGCCGCCTCGGCGGTCCACGCGTCGAAGCGGTCCAGCCCCGGATCCAGAACGCGGGTGTTTCCGAGGGCCTGGCGGGCCTCGGGGCTCATCCGCACCTCCAGCCGCGTGGGGATGTATGAGCCGCCGACGCGGACGCCCCAGTCCCGGGGCCACCAGGCGACGGAGCCGCCGAACACGCCCGCGGCCCGGGCCGCCATGCTGCCGGCGTAGCGTCCGGAGCCGTCGGTGCGCTCTGACGGCTCGACCCAGACGCCCTGCAGCCCGGTGAAGGCGGCGCCGCCGGCGAAAACGGTAGCCACGATGCGGGACGAGGAGCCCGGCTGCGGTGCGGTGAGGGTCTGCGCGCGGCCGTGGAACGGGTGGAATGCGGCGGTCAGCGCCGCGAAGGCGACGGCGACGGAGCGTCGCGCCGGACGGGGGGGCCAGGGGCTCATGCCCCGGCTCAGGGCAAACGGCGTTCCAGTCCGGAGACCGGCCTGGCGGCCGCTACTTCGCCGCCGCCGCGGAGGGCCGCGCCGTTCGGTTCTTCGCCCCGGACTCTTCCCTGCTCCGGCGGAGCCACAGGAAGATGCCGAAGCAGACCAGCACGATGCTCGCCACCTGGGACGTGGACAGGCCGAGGAAATAGCGGTCCGTCTTCGCCCGGACGAACTCCACCAGGAAGCGCTCGAAGCCGTAGAGGCCCAGGTACATGCCGAAGAGGCGACCGGGCGCCAGGCGCTTCGAGGACAGCTTCCAGAGGATCGCGAAGATGATCAGCGCGGCGCCGGACTCGTAGAGCTGCGTCGGATGGACGGTGAGGATGGCCGAATCCGGTATGTTCGCGGCGACGTGGGCGCCCGCGCTGCGCAGATACCCGGCGGTGCTCGGCGGCGCGCCCTTGGGAAAGGCGATCCCCGTCGGGCCGTTCGTGGGCAGCCCGTAGTCGTCCCCGACGAGGAAGCAGCCGATGCGGCCGATGGAGTAGGCAAGCGCCAGCGGCGCCGCGACGGCGTCGAACATGGGCCAGACCGGCAGCTTGCGTCTGTGGATCATCCACAGATAGGCGACGGCGCCGCCGATGAAGCCGCCGTACCAGACGAGCCCCGCGCGATTGGTCAGCTCGCCGACCGGGTTGGCGACCAGGTCGCCCCAGTGCAGGAAGACGTAATACAGCTTCGCCCCGAGGATCCCGCCCACCGCCACCCACGCCAGCACGTCCCACGCGAAGTCCGGATCGTAGCCCCGGCGCTTGAGCTGGATGGAGAGCGTCCAGGCCGCGGCGATGAACGACAGGAACATCATCACGCCGAAGCTCGTCACGGCGAAGCTGCCGATGTGGAAGAAGATCGGGTGCATCCCTGCTCCTGTTGGTGCCGCCGCGGGCGTTGGTTTCGGGCGCTTATACCACGGGAAGGTCGCGAAGTTCGCCGCCTCCCGTCAACGCTCGCTTCCCGACGCCGTCCCCACGGGGCGGTCCGCCTCTTCCGCACCCGGCTCGACCTCCTCGCCGGCCCCCCTCGTCCAGCGGCGGACCGCCACGACGATCACGCCGGCCCCGATCAGCAGCACGGCGAACGGGAGCAGGTAGACGGTCAGGTTGAACCCCTTCGCCTTCGGCTGGAGCAGGATCCACTCGCCGTACTTGCTCACGAAGTAGTCCTTCACCTGCTGCGGCGTCCTGCCTGCCGCGAGCTGGTCGCGGACGAGGCCCTTCATCTCCCGGGCGAGGTCCGTGGGGGATGCGTCGATGGAGACGCCCTGGCAGACCGGGCAGCGGAGCTGGGACGCGATCTCGTGGGTCTGCGCGTCCAGCGCCGAGTCGCTCATGGTGGGGACGGCAGGCTGCAGCCCCTGGGCCGAAGCCGCCGGCGCGCCGACGCCGACCTGGCCGCTCCCCTGCCCCGGGTTCTGCGCGATCAGCGGCGAGACGGCGAGAGCGGCCAGCGCCGCGGCGGCGCAGGCGACGGCGAGGCGTCGTGCGCCGGACAGGCGGCTCATCGACCCGCTCCCGTCGTGCCGGGCAGCGGCTCACCCGGCGCCGGGGCCACGGGCGCGGCGGGTGCGGCTCCGCCGCCGGCGACCGCCAGCAGCGAGTCCACCTTCTGCCGGACCACGTCCGGCGTGACCGGTCCCACGTTCTTGTAGGCCACGGTCCCGTCCGGACTGATGAAGAACGTCTCGGGCACGCCGTAGAGCCCGTAGTTGATGGCGGTCCGGGAGCCGGGGTCCAGCAGCGTCGGGTACGCCTGCCCGCCCATCTCCTGGATCCAGCGCTTGATGTTCTCCGGCTTGTCGTCGTACAGCACGCTGTAGAAGCGTACGGGCGCGTCCCGGTACGAGCTGGCCATCATGGACAGAACCGCGTGCTCGTCGCGGCAGGCGAGGCACCAGGAGGCGTAGAAGTTGAGCACGACGACGTCGCCCCGCAGGTCCGCGAGGCGCACCGTGTCCCGGTCCGCCGCCGTACCCATGGGGCCCGGCTCGAGGGCCTGCATGGTGAAGGCCGGCGCCGCCCGGCCCGGCAGCGGCGAAGGGATGTCCCGGGGGTCCTTCGTCATCCCGAAGGCCAGCAGGAGCACGATGGGGACCGAGACGATCCCGGCGATGATGGCGCCGCGCATGTTCATGAGATCACACTCCCGCGTGGGCCGAGGGCCGCTCGAGGGGCGAGCGCGCCCGCTCGGGACGGGTCGCAGACGGGCGCACGGCCGTCCGGGCGATGCGCCGCTTCCGCGGCGGCCAGCCCGAGATGACGGCGCCGAGGCCGACGATCAGGCCGCCGAGCCAGATCCAGCCGACGAGCGGCTCCACGACGGCGCGCAGCGTCGCCGCGCTGCCGTCCCGCTCGAACGACATGAGGGTCAGATACAGGTCGCCGTCGGGCCGCGAGCGCACCGCCGGCGTCGCCACCGGCTGGTCCGACGTGCGGTAGAAGTTGAGGCGCGGCTCGAGCTGGCCGAGTACCTTGCCCCCGCGGCTCACCTGAAGCGTCGACGCGACGGCGAAGCGCTGCGGCTCGTCCTGCGCCCAGATGCGGTCGAGCTGCACCGTGTAGTCCGCGATGGTGAGCGACTCGCCCACCTTCAGCGTGACCTCCCGGTCCTGCCGGAACTCGGAGGACGCGGCGATGCCGACCGCGGCCAGGATCAGCCCGATGTGGGCGACGTAGCCGCCGAACCTGCGCCGGTTCGCGACCACGGCCCGGACCGTCGCCGGGACGAACGCCTCCCCGTGGATCCGGCGCCGCGCCGCGCCCGCCACGGCGAACTCGATGAGGTTGGAGACCAGCCCGAACCCGGCGAACGTGAAGGCCAGGATCGCGTACGGATTGCGCGCGCCAGCCAGAACGCCGGCCGCCCCGCTCAGCAGTCCCGCCGCGGCCGGCACCAGGAAGCGCCGAGCAAGCCCGTCCTTCGGGCGCCGCCACGGCAGCGCCGGACCGACGCCGATCAGGAAGAGCAGCGTCACGGCGATGGGAAACGTCATGCGGTTGAAGAACGGACCGCCCACGCTGACCTTTACGCCCCGGAACGCCTCCGCGACCAGCGGGAACAGCGTGCCGAGCAGCACGGTGAAGGTGAACGCCGCGAGGAGCAGGTTGTTCACCAGGAAGGCCGTCTCCCGGGACAGCGGGTGGTCCAGCCGTCCCTCCGTGCGCAGCTCCTGCGACCGCCCCGCCAGCATGGCCACGGAGAAGACCAGGGCCAGGGAGATGAAGACGAGGAAGTAGATCCCGATGGTGCCCTCGGAGAAGGCGTGCACGGAGCTGAGGATGCCGCTGCGGGTGAGGAACGTCCCCAGCACCGTCAGCAGGAACGTCGCCACCACGAGGCTCATGTTCCACATGCGCAGCATGCCTCGCCGCTCCTGCACCATGACCGAGTGCAGGAACGCGGTGCCCGTCAGCCACGGCAGGAAGGAGGCGTTCTCCACGGGGTCCCACGCCCAGTACCCGCCCCAGCCCAGCACGTCGTACGACCACCACATCCCCAGCATGATGGCCACCGACAGGAAGCCCCAGGAGACCATCGTCCACGTCCGGCTCGCCCGGATCCATTCGTCGTCCAGCTTGCCGGAGACCAGCGCGCCGATGGCGAAGGCGAAGGGCACGGTGAACCCGACGTAGCCCATGTACAGGAACGGCGGGTGGATGCCCATCAGGATGTGGTTCTGCAGCAGCGGGTTCGGCCCGGGCCCGTCGGCGGGCGTGGGCGTCACCAGATGGAACGGGTTCGCCGGGCCCACGATGAGCAGGAAGAAGAACGCCTGCACCGCCAGCATGGTGGCGTAGGCGTACGGGTAGAGGGCGCCCTCCCGCTTGCGGGTGAAGTACACCGACGTGGCCGTGTAGCCCGCGAGGACGAGGCCCCAGAAGAGGATCGAGCCCTCCAGAGCGCCCCACAGGGAGATGACCGTGTAGAACGTCGGCGTGGCCCGGCTGCCCACCTGCGCCACGTAGCCGATGCTGAAGTCGTGGGTCACCAGGCCGTAGACCATGGCCAGGTTCGCCAGCAGGAGCAGCACCAGGGTCGCGTACGTCGCGGAGCGGGCGCTGTCGATCAGGTCCGGCCGGCGCTTCCGCTCTCCGATCACCGCCGCGAAGATGCCCCAGACCGCCAGGGCGAGGGCGACGGCGACCGCCGAGAATCCGATGATGCGGGTCAACTCTGCCCCTCGGTGATCAGGGTCTTGTACATGTCCTTCGGCATCTCACCGTTCGTCGGCGGATGGTACTCGTTCGAGTGCTTGACCATGAGGCTGTTCGACTCGAACACGCCGGCCTTCGTGTACTTCCCCTCGACGACGACGCCGATGCCGGGTCGGAACATGGTCGGCGGCGCGCCCTTCGAGTGCACGAGCAGCGTCTTCGAGCCGTCCGTGATCTTGAAGGTCAGCTCGAGCTTCTGGCTGTTCCAGTCGACGCTGCCGGGCTCGACCATGCCGCCCAGTCGCACCGGGCGGTCGTACGCCTTCACGCCCTTGGCCACCAGCTCGGCCGGCGTGAGGAAGTAGACCAGGTTGTTGCCGATCCCGCTGTAGAGCAGGTATCCGAAGGCCGTGGCGATGGCGAGCAGACCAGCGGCCAGCGTCAGGCGACGTCGCGTCTTGCGTTCCATGGCTTTACCGACCGTTCTCTTCGAGGCTGCGATCCCAGGCCTCCCGCACGCGGGCGGCACGACTCCGGAGGTACAGCGCGTAGCCGCCGAGGCCGACCCAGGCCACGGCGTACGCCGCGATGATGAAATTCCACTCAGACATGGACCTCGCTCCTTCCGAGCGCCTGCTCTTCGAGTCGTGCGTCCAGCGCCCGCTCCGACTTCGCGATGGTGTAGCGCCGGGCCGTGAAGTGGATCAGCAGCGCCAGGATCGAGAGGGCGCTGAAGCGCATGGCCCATGCGTAGACCGGCGCCATGGTGCTGGGCGTCGACTGCACCTGGTGGATCGTGCGCCACCACTGCACGGACTTGTAGACGATGATGACGTTCAGGAACCCGAGGATCCCCACCGCCGCGCTCCAGCGCGCCCGCCGTTCGGCGTCCTCCGTGAACGCCCGCAGCGACAGGTACCCCACGTAGAGCACGAACAGGATCGCCGTCGTCGTCAGGCGCGGGTCCCACGTCCACCAGATGCCCCACGTCGGACGCGCCCAGATCGAGCCGAGCATCAGCGTCAGGCCCGTCAGCACCGTACCCACCTCCGCACCCGAGGCGGCCATCAGGTCCAGCCGCTCGCTCCGCCGCCACAGGTAGGCGATGCTCATCAGGAACACGAAACCGAAAGCGAGCCCCATGTTCCACGCGACGGGCACGTGCACGTACAGGATCTTCTCCAGGTTGCCCATGTCCCGGTCCGGCGGCGACATGGCGAATCCGAAGGCCTGCGAGCCGATCAGCCCCAGGAACCCGATCCAGCCGAGGATCGTCACCCAGCCGGGCTGCCTCGGCGGCTCGACCGCCCGCCGCTCCATCCCGTCCTCCGTCATCCGGTCCTCCATGGATCCGATCATTTATCCCTCGATCACGTGCTCGAAAGCGAAGAACGTCGCGACGAGGAAGACCACGTCGAAGACGATGAGTATCCGCATCCAGGCCCCCGCGTCCCCCATGGCGTCGCCGCCCAGGATCGCCCCCGTCGCCTCGACGGACGCGATCAGCACCGGCACCAGCATGGGGAACAGCAGCAGGGGCAGCAGCACCTCCCGGGCGCGCACGCGGCTGGCCATCGCCGCGTAGAACGTGCCGAGGGTCACGAAGCCGATCGTGCCCAGGACGAACACGCCCGCGAGTCCCGGGAACGGCGCCAGCAGCGGGATGTCGTACAGCACCCCCGCCACCGGCACGATGATCACCTCCACCAGCAGCACGAACGCCAGGTTCGCCAGCACCTTGCCGACGAACAGAGAGCGCCGGTCCCCGGGGTACATCAGCAGGGCGTCCAGCGCCCCGTTCTCCAGCTCCAGCTCGTAGCTGCGGTTGAAGGCGAGCACGCCGCTGAACAGCACCGTCAGCCAGAGCACGCCCGCGGCGGCCTGCCGCAGCGCCTCGGCGTCCGGGCCCAGCGCGAACCCGAACAGCAGCAGCGTCATGGCCGCCAGGAAGACGACGGAGTTGAAGTTCGCCTTCGTGCGCCGCTCCGCCGTCATGTCCTTGAGGGCGACGGCCGCCGCCCGCGCCGCCTCCCGCGCGAACCCGCGCCGGATCGGCTCCGTCCGGTCGAACGGCGGCTCCGTCGGACCGAACGGCGCTGTCCGGCCGGACGGCGATGTCCGGCCCGTCGCCGAATCCGCGGCGCCGGTCGGGCGGCCGGCGCTACGGAGCGTCGCGGTGTCAGCCGACATATTCCTCGACCATCGGAGAGGGGGATTCCTCGGCGAGCAGCGTGCGCTCGCGGCGGATGCGCTCGAGGGACGTCGCCTCCAGCACGCCGTCCTCGAGAAGCAGCAGCCGCGTCCACAGGCCGCCCGCCCGCAGCGGGTCGTGCGTGGCGACAAGCGCCGCGCCACCGGCGCTCTGCACCTCCTGGACGAAGGCGTAGACGAGCTGGATGCCCTCCGCGTCGAACGCCGCGTGCGGCTCGTCCAGGAGCAGCAGGCGGGGCGGGCGCAGCATCAGCCGCGCCAGGGCCAGGCGGCGCTGCATGCCCGCCGAGAAGTAGCGCACGCGCGCGTCCGCGTCGCGGCCCAGGCCCACCCGTTCCAGGGCCCACTCCACCGCCGGCGCGCCGCCGTGCAGCCCGAGCATGCGCTGCGCGAAGTGCAGGTTCTCCGCCGCCGTCAGGTCCGGGTACATGCCCGCGTGGTGGCCCAGCAGCCCCGCTTGGGCCCGCACGTCGTCCGCTTCCCGGACCAGGTCGTGCCCGAACACGCGCCCGGAGCCGCGGCTCGGGCGGTGCAGCGTCGCCAGCATCCGCAGCAGCGTGGTCTTGCCGCTGCCGTTCCGACCCACCAGCCCCAGCACGGAGCCCGGCGGCAGGTGCAGATCGACGCCCCGCAGCACCCAGCGGCGCCCGAAGCGCTTCGCGATCCCGTTCAGCTCGACCGCCGCGACGCCGCTCTCCGCGGCCCCTGCGTCCGGTCGACCCGCCGTATTTCTCATCTACCGCTCCTCAACTGGAGACGCGTGTAAGGTAGCCCCAGCCCTCCCGGGCTTCAATCGGGACTTTCCCCGGGAACGGTTCTTGAAATTCTTCCCGCCGTGGTGGGGGAATTCCCTACACGACTCGGCCCTGAAGGTGGGCGTAAGGAAAGGGGGAGGAATGGGTGCACTGCTCTGGATCGGACTGATCCTCGTACTGCTCTGGATCGTGGGCGGCATCGTCTTCAAGATCGCCGGCGCACTGATCCACGTGGTTCTCTTCATCGGCCTGGCACTGCTCGTCATCTGGGCGATCAAGCGGTACTTCTAGGGCGACGTCGCGACCGAGCGTCAGCGGCTCTGCGGAGCCTGGCTGCTCGGGAACTGCACCTTCGGCGCTTCCTTCGCGCTCTCGGGCGCCTCGAAGGGGGCCTTCCGATCGGCGCCGATGATGCGCGCGGTCACGACCTGGGGGAAGCGACGGATGTAGCCGTTGTAGTCCTGGACGGTCTCGTTGTAGTCGCGGCGCGCGACGGCGATGCGGTTCTCGGTCTCCGTCAGCTCGTCCTGCAGCGCCCGGAAGTTCTGGTTGGCCTGGAGCTGCGGGTACGCCTCGACGGCGACGTTCAGGAACGTGCGCAGGTTGCCCGTCAGCGCGGCGTTGGCCTGCTGCAGCTCGTCGGTGCCGGCGCCGGCCTGGACCGCCTGCGCCACCTGCTGCCGGGCCTGGTTCACCCCGGCCCGGGCCTCGGCCACCTGCGTGTACGTCTGCTTCTCGAACTGCGCTGCCTCGTCGACCGTGGCCACCAGGTTCGGGATCAGGTCGTTGCGGCGCATCAGCTCCGTGTCGATGTTGGCCCGGGCCGCGCTGACCGCCTCGTCCTTCGTCTGGATGGTGTTGTAGCCGCAGCTCGCGAGCACCAGCACGAGGGGCAGCCAGGCCGTCCTGCGCATCATCGCGGTCATCGAGTCGTCTCTCCCGTGAATGCGTCCACGTACGCCGCGGTCTCTTCCGCGGTCGTGAAATACCCCGCCACGACGGCGTCGTGCAGGCCCGCCTTCAGGGCGCGCCGGTCCCGCCGCGACTCCCAGCAGCGCTTCAGGGCCGCCGGGTCGGCGCCCACGAGCGCGCAGCCCTGCTCGATCACCTCCGGCGTCCGCAGCGGCGCCCTGCCCTCCGCCAGGCGCAGCGCCGCCCGCAGGTACGTCACGAAGGACGGCAGCGCCGTCAGCAGCAGCCGGCCGACGTCGGTGCCGCTGTCCGCGGACACCATGACGCCCGTGCGGAGCTGAAGCAGCTTGCCCCGCAGCTCCCGCTCTGCCTGCAGCCTCAGGTCCTGCGGGTCCACGCTCCGTCCGGTCAGGGGGTCCTCCCCCGCCAGCACCTCGTGGGCCTCGAGCATGTCGGACATCTCGATGGCGAAGGCGTCCGCCGCCCGCTCCCACTCGGACGTGGTGAGGAGCAGCGGCGCGCTGTTGCCCGCCTTCATCCAGCGCCGCGCGTGGGGCGCGGCGGCCTGGAGTCGGCCCGGCCCGGCGTCGTCCAGCAGGACCATCACGTTGATGTCGCTCACGGACGCGATGGCGTCTCCCCGGGCCACGGAGCCGTGCAGGATCACGCTGCGCAGGCCGTCCCCCAGTGCCTGCCGCAACGCTTCCGCCAGCTCTCCGGCCGTCGTCCTCGGATCGTCGCTCATCCCGTCGTTCCCTCCGCTACCATGACCGCCCCGCTCCGCCGCCGCCGAAGCCGCCGCCGCCCCCGAAGCCGCCGAATCCTCCACCTCCGCCGAAGCCGCCGAAGCCCCCCCCGAAACCGCCCCAGCCGCCCCGGTGCCGCCCGCCCATGGGGAACGGCAGGAAGATCGGAAAGCCTCGCCGCCGGCCGAACCCCGAGAGGATGATCAACAGCAGGAAGACGAGGAAGACGATCTGCCCGGCGTCGGGGCCGCTGTCGGCCGGCGCCTTCGGCTGCGGGACGTCGCCCGTGAGCTGGAAGTCGAAGAACCGGGCGTACTGCTGCGCGATGGCCGCGACGCCCTGGAGCACGCCCGTGCCGTAGTCCTGCTGCTGGAAGTACGGCACCATGAAGCGGTCGGCGATGCGCCCGGCCTCCGCCGCCGTGATGAACTGCGTCGTGCCGATCCCCGTCTCGATCTTCAGGTGGCCGCGCCCGTCGGGAGAGGTCTCCTTCGGGATCAGGAGCACGACCGCGCCCGTGTTGCGCGCCTTGTCGCCCGGCTTGCCCGCCTTGCCGATCTTCCACTGCCGCCCGATCTGGAGGGCGACGCGGTCGATGGGCTGACCGTCGAGGGACTTCATCGTCACGACGACGATCTCGCCGCCGGACTTCGCCCGGACCTCGTCGATGACGCGCTCGATCTGCGCCTCGCGCTCGGGCGAGAGCACGTCGGCGAAGTCGTTGACGTACCCCGTCGGCTTCGGGAGCTGGATGTCCTGGGCGCGAGCGGCGCCCGCGCCCCCGGCGAGAATCGCGAGGACGAGGAACGCCGTGGCCGCACGGCTGCGTAACACCTGTTGGTCTCCTTTCAGGGTCTGCCATCCCTACGGCGGTCCGGCCCGCGTGGATTCGACGGGCCGCCCGCGCGGATTCGACGGGCCGCCCGCGCGGATCGCTGCCACGCCCGCACGGAACCCGCACGCCGGACGAACGGTAGCGGGCAGTGTCCTTGAAGACTACCCCGGACAGGCCTCCGCGAGCCGTCCGCCGCACGGGACCTGAACGCGTCGGGCGTCGGGAACCCGCGACCGGGGCCCGCGGATTGCCCGAATCCACCCCTTCATTCAGACCGGGAGCCGGACATGGCCAGGGGCCGCATCTACGACGACGTCACGCTCACCATCGGCGACACCCCGCTCATCCGCCTGCGCCGCCTCGGGGAAGGCCTGCCGGGCACGGTGGTCGTCAAGCACGAGGGCTTCAACCCGTGCGCGTCGGTGAAGGACCGGATCGGGGTCGCCATGCTGGAGGACGGCCTCGAGCGAGGCGAGCTGAAGCCCGGGATGGTCATCGTCGAGCCCACGAGCGGGAACACGGGCATCGGACTGGCCTTCGCCGCCGCGGCCCGCGGCTTCCGCTGCATCCTGACGATGCCGGACAGCATGACGGTGGAGCGACGCAACCTGCTGCGTGCCCTGGGCGCGAGCGTGGTCCTCACCGAGGGGGCGAAGGGCATGAAGGGCGCCATCGCCCGGGCCGAGGAGATCGCGGCCGAGCTCGGCGAGCGTGCCTGGATCCCGCGCCAGTTCGACAACCCGGCCAACCCGGCGATCCACTACCACACCACGGGTCCCGAGATCTGGGAGGACACCGGCGGCGACGTCGACGTCTTCGTCGCCGGCATCGGCACCGGCGGCACGATCACCGGCGCCGGGCGGTTCCTGAAGGAGAAGAAGGCCGGCCTGAGGGTCGTGGCCGTGGAGCCCGAGGAGAGCCCCGTCCTCTCCGGCGGCGAGCCCGGCTCCCACAAGCAGCAGGGCATCGGTGCCGGGTTCGTGCCCGGCGTCCTGGACACCGACGTCTACGACGAGGTCGTCCGGGTCTCCAACGACCAGGCCATCGCCACCACCCGCCGCCTCGCCCGCGAGGAAGGCATCCTGGCCGGCATCTCCGCCGGCTCGATCACCTGGGCCGCCCTCGAGGTCGCCCGCCGCCCCGAGAGCCGGGGCCTGCTGATCGTCTCGATCCTGCCCGACTTCGGCGAGCGCTACCTCTCCAACCCCGTCTACTCCGAACAGGCCCCCCCCACCCCCAGCCTCTGAGCGCTTCCGAGCCCCAGCCCCAGCCCGAGCCCGAACTCACCCGCCTCCAGCCGCGCCCCGTGAGCCTCAGCCTTAGCCTCAGCCTCAGCCTCAGCCTCATGGACCGTTTGTTGCTCGACTCCCCCGCAACGGGCGCGCACCTGGGGCGGAGCGCCCGTGCCCGCATGACCCGCCCCGCGCAACGGGTGCACGCGTGATCCGATTCGACCAGGTGACGAAGTCCTACGGTGGACGGCCCGCCCTGCGGGGGCTCTCGCTGGCCGTGCAGCCCGGGGAGGTCTACGCCCTCATCGGGCCGAACGGGTCCGGCAAGACGACCGGCCTCCGCTGCCTCGCCGGACTGCTGAAGCCCGACTCGGGCCGCGTCCTCATCGGCGGCGACGACGTCAGCGACGCGGCGTCGCCCGGTCGCCGCCGACTCGGCTACCTCCCGTCCACTCAGGGGCTGTACGAGCGGCTCACGCCCCGCGAGCTGATCCGCTTCTTCGGCGAGCTGCACGGCATGGACGACCCCGACCTCGACGACAGGGTCGAGGAGCTCGTTCTCCGCTTCGGGATCCGGGACTTCGCCGACCGCTACTGCGGCCGGCTGTCGACGGGGCAGCGGCAGCGGGTATCCATCGCGCGCTCCGTCGTGCACGACCCGCCCGCCCTCGTCATGGACGAGCCGACGACGGGCCTCGACCTGGTCAGCGCCGAGAGCATCTACGCCTTCCTGTGGGAGGAGCGGGACCGCGGCAGGGCCATCCTGTTCACGACCCACGAGCTGGAATCGGTGCGGACCATCGCGGACCGGATCGGCGTGCTGAACCGGGGCGAGCTGGTGGGCGAAGGGTCGCTGAACGACATCCTGGCGGAGACCGGACAGCCGAATCTGCCCCGGGCGTTCCTGCACCTCGTCGCCCGGCGCATCCGGACCGTCGAGGGTGCCGCGTGAAGGGGCCGGCGTGAAGGGGGCCGCGTGAAGGGCATGGTCGGGACGGGCTGGACCGTCTTCGTGAAGGAGATGCGGGAGCTCTTCCGGGACCACCGCACGATCCTCGTGATGCTCGTCGTGCCGGTCCTGCTGTACCCCGCGGTCTTCATCGGCGTGGAGCAGATCGCGCTGGCGGGGCTCGGCTCGAGCGACGCGCCGGACGTGGTTGCGGTCTCCCCGGATCTGGCGGAAGGTGCCATCGCCGCGCTGCAGCGCATGAACGGCGCGGAGGTGCGTCTGGCCGACGATCCTGGTGCGCTGGTGCGACAGGGCCGCGCCGACGTCGCCGTCGTCGGAGGCCGCCTCGACGCCGCCGGCGAGCTCCGGGCGAGCGTCGTCTACGACCCGGGCAGCACGCGGTCCGCGGCGGCGCGCGGGCGGGTGCGCGAGGCCCTGGGCGAATGGGGCAACGGCGTGCTCGCCGAGCGCCTCCAGCAGCAGGGCCTCCCCCGGCAGTGGGCCCGCCCCGTCGCCCTCGCCGATTCCGCGGCCGAGGCGGGCACCGGCCCGGCGCTGCACCAGGCCGCCCGGTTCCTGCCCCTCCTGCTGGTGATCATCACGCTGCTGGGGACGTTCTACCCCGCGCTGGACCTCGGCGCCGGGGAGAAGGAGCGGGGCACGCTGGAGTCGCTGCTCACGGCGCCGGTGCCCCATTCGCACCTCATCGCGGGGAAGTTCGCCACCGTCGCCGTCGTCGGATTCGTCGCCGCCGCAGCCAACCTCGCCAGCATGCTCCTGACGCTGAAGGCCGGCCTGTTCGGCGCCACGGACCAGCTCCCCGTCGGCTCGTTCTCCGCCGGCGCGGTGCTGCTCATGTTCGCCACGCTGGTGCCCCTCGGCATCCTCTTCGCCGGCGTGTTCCTGGGCGTGTCCATGCGGGCGCAGTCCCTGAAGGAGGCGCAGAGCGCCCTCACGCCCGCGTACATGCTCATCCTGATCCCTGCCATGCTGCCGGCGCTGCCGGGGATCCACCTGACACTGGCGACGGCGCTCGTCCCCGTCGGGGGCATGGTCCTGCTCTTCGCCGGGCTGCTCACCGGGACCGCGCCCGCCGCGCCCGCGATGGTCGCCGTGCTCGCCACCGTCGGCTACGCGCTGGCGGGCCTGTCCTTCGCCGCGCGGGGACTCGGCAGCGAGGAAACGCTGTTCGGCCGGGACGACGCCCCGCAGACCGCCGGCGGTTCCCTGCTCCGGCGCGTGTTCGTTGCCCGCGGGCATCACGCGACGCCGCCGCTGCGCCAGGCCCTCGGCCTCGTCATCGCCGTGGCCGTCCTCTACTTCTACGGCGCCCGGCTGCTGCTCGCGGCCCTCGGCATCGACAACCCGCTCCTGGCGACGGGCCTCGCGGAGTGGCTGCTCATGTTCGTGCCGGCCGCCCTGTTCCTGCGCCGGACCACGGCGTCTCCACTGGCGACGCTGGGCCTCGACCGCGCGCCGCGCTCCCGCGACGCCGCCGGCGCCCTCGCCCTCGCCCTCGGCGGGCTCCCCGTCGCCTGGTTCCTCGGCTGGGTCCAGACGCGGTTCCTGCCGCTGCCCACCCACCTCGCCCAGGCCCTCGAGCCGCTGCTCCACGTCGAGAGCCCGCTCCAGGTCGCCGGCCTCTTCGCCGCCGTCGCCCTCACCCCCGCCGTGTGCGAGGAGCTCGTCTTCCGCGGCGCCCTGCTCTCCGGCTCCCGGGGCGAGATGTCCGGCGTCGGCGCCGTCGCGCTCAACGCCGCCGTCTTCGGCGGCTTCCACCTGTCCACCGAGACGGCGATCCGCTTCCTGCCGACCGCCTGGATGGGCCTGCTCCTGGCCACCGTCGTCTGGCGCACCCGCTCGCTCTGGCTGAGCATGGCGATGCACCTGCTCTACAATGGAACGCTCGTGTGGCTCGCCCTGCGCCCCGGCGTCCTCGGCGCCGCCGGTACCACCACCGCCCCACCCCCACCCGCGCTGGTCGGAGGGTCCGTGCTGCTGCTCGGTCTTGGCTGGCTGCTGATCCGTGGAGAGAAGGAGCTCGCCGGCGCGGCCGAGGTGCGCGCCGCCTGAGCCGCGATCAATCCTTGCGGAGCATCATCGCCCAGAGGCCGACACCGACGACGATCACGACGACGATGGGGACCCAGGCCAGGCTCCAGTCGTGCCCGACGCTGTAGAGGAACTTGCCGACGGCGTGGCCCACGACCGCGCCGCCGTTGATGATGGCCTGCGCCAGGTGCTGGAAGAATTCGCTCATGGAGCCCTCGGGGTCTGGGGGGGCGACGTCGCCAATCCACGTTCATCGGGTGCTATGTCCTGCGCCGCGGAATCCGCGCCCGCGACCACGCCCGGCATCTGCACCACCACCGGGCGGCCGGGCTCGAGCACGGGGGCGGCGGCGCGGACGGACCGGCCGTCGGGCAGATCCTCGATCACGACGGCGTCGCGCACCGGCACGGAGCCGGTGTTGAGCAGGCGGACGCTCGAGCCGTCGGCGGAGGGCTCGACCGTCACGGCGTAGCGCTGGCGCCACCACACGGCCACGTCCCGGGCGCTGGCGAACCAGACGTCGCCGCGGCGGCGCACGTCCCGCACGAAGGCGTCGAGGATGCCCACGAGCTCGGGTGTGCCGAGCAGGTGGGAATGGAACGAGACCGTGTAGACGCCACGCAGCCGCGCGGCATCGTCGACCTGGTCGACCAGGCGGCGCAGGATGTCGCCGCGGTCACGCAGGCCCTCGGTGGCCAGGAGGTAGTAGTCGTCGACGCCCGAGCGGACCAGCAGCACCATGGAGTCGGCGCGGACCGGCGCGAGGGGCACGATCTCCGGGCCCGCGGTGCGCAGGTTGTTGGCGCCGAAGATGTATGCCCCGCCCACGGAGTCCCACGCCTGCATCGTCGCCAGGTCGAACTGCTCCTCCGGCGGGCGCAAACCGACGGCCGGATGCCCGACCAGGCGGACCATCTCGCGCTGCGCCCAGGCCAGGTTGCGGACCTGCCGGTCCAGGGGCATGCCCCGCAGGTCCTCGTGCGTCACCGTGTGGGAGCCCACCTCCACGTACGCCTCCACGCGGTGCGTCGTGGCCAGGTGCGCCTCCGCGTCGGCGCCCAGGATGAAGAACGTGCCGGGCACCTTCTCCTTTTCCATCACCTCGGCCACACGGTTCGCGTTGCGGTACTGCTGCTCCACGTCCTGCGCCAGGACCACGGCGGCGGCGGCGCCCCCGGGCCAGGAGGCGAGCTGGGCGACGGGGCGGCCTCCGGCCCACGCCACGGCGTTGAGCGCCATGGCCTCTCCGACGTGGCGACTCCACCCCTCCACGAGGTGGGACAGGCCGAATCCGAAGGCGACGACGCGGCCCGGGCCGACGCGGCTGCGCACCACCGCGCCGACGGCGCTCGTGTCTCCCGGCGCGGGCGCCGCGGCCCGGAGGTAGTCCGTGTAGTAGACGTCCCGGGCCGGGCCGGCGAACGCGACCTGGTGGGACGGCCGGATCTCGACGCGCGCGCCGGGCGGGATGCCCGCCGCGATGGCCGTCTCGCCCCGCGCGACGGCGTAGTAGGAGCCGGAATCCGAGGGCTGGAGCGGCCGCACGACGCCGACTCCGCCCCCCACCAGGTCCGCGACGAGTGTGTCCGGGTCCGGCTGGCAGCGCCCGTCGAAGGCGCCCGTCATGCCGGTGGTCACGACGCCGCCGCCGCGCTCGAGGTGGCGGGCCACCAGCAGGCGCAGCGGCACGCTGGCGCAGAGCGCGTGGGGCAGCACGAGCACGTCGGCGGCCGAGACCGGCGAGAGCGTGGCGCCGCCGGCCGTCAGCAGCTCCTTCCAGCGCGCCACCTCTCCGGCGTAGAAGCCCGCCGGCGTGACCCGCTCGTTCTCCTGGTTCTCCAGCACCGCCACGCGCACGCCCGCGAGAGAAACGGGCGCGAGGGCCGACGGCAGATCCGTCGGCCCTCCCGAGGCAGGCGTCCACGTGACCGGCGCGCCCAGCAGTCCCGTCGTCGGCGGCAGCGCCTTCCAGAAATAGACGGCCGAGCCCGCGAAGATCGCGACCGCCCCGACGATGGTGAAGACGGCGAGGAGCCTCGCCCTCCCCTCTCTCACCGCGTCAACCCCGGTTCGCCTCGCTGCGCGGCGCGAGGCGAACCCGCTCGAAGAACATCGGGCCCTCGTTCTCCACCGGTCGCGGCGCCGGGCGACGTCGCTCGCGGATCTTGAACGCGCCGTAGCTGGCCACCGCCAGGGTCATCGTCACGACGATGGTGACGATGATGATCAGGATGAGTACATCGAGTACGTTCATGCCGTCCTTCCGATCCGTTCGAGCTTGCCCCAGCTCATGTCGAACTTGAACGCCTCCTCGATCGTCGCGAACAGCTTGGTCACGTCGATGAAGAGGATGAAGAAGAAGCGGTAGATGATGGCCAGCGGCACCAGCCGCAGATCCTCCTCCTCGATGGCCACCGTGTGCAGCGCCGCGGCGATGTCGAGCAGGGTCAGCAGGACCCACCAGCTCAGCAGGTAGACGCCGGCGCCGTAGGCGAGTGCGATGAGCACGAAGAACAGGTTGCCGAGCACGTTCATGAAGGGCCAGATCACGGCCTCGAAGAGCATCGACATGATGGAGAGCCAGACGGTCGCGTCCGTGCTCGGCCGCACGAGCGCCGCCTTGCGCTTGCCCACCGCCTGCAGGATGCCCCGCGTCCAGCGGTAGCGCTGGCGGATGAGCGCGCCCAGCGTGAGCGGCACCTCCGTGTACGCCACCGCCTCCGGCGCGTACTCGATGCGGTAGCCGGCCGTCAGGATCTTGAGCGTCAGGTCGGCGTCCTCGGCGAACGTGTCCGTGTCGTAGCCGCCGAGCCCTCGCAGCACGTCGGCGCGGAAGACGCCGATGGGGCCCGGGATGATGTTCACGGCCCGCACCAGTCCCTGGGCGCGGCGGGGCATGTTCAGCCCCTCGATGTACTCCAGCGCCTGGAGCCGCGACCACAGGTTGACGCGGTTCTCGACCTTCACGTTGCCGGCGACCGCGGCCACGGACGGGTCCCGGAAGTGGCGCATCGCCGCCTTCAGCGCGCCCGTGGCCAGCGTCGAGTCCCCGTCCACGCACATCACGTAGGGGTAGCGCGCCAGCGCGATGCCCGTGTTCAGGGCGGCCGCCTTCCCTGCGTTCACCTTGCTGATGACCCGCACCACGGCGCGGCCGTGGCGCCCCTCGAGGGCCGAGGCGCGGGCGAACGTGTCGTCCGTGCTGCCGTCGTCCACGACCAGCACCTCGAGCCGCGGGTAGTCCATGCGCAGGATCGACCGTATCGCGTCCTGGACGACGAGACCCTCGTTGTACGCCGGCACGATCACGCTCACCGGCGGCAGCACCTGCGCCTCCCGGCGGTGCGGCTCGGCGACTTCCTCCGCGTGCTGCAGGTAGCCGAGCCAGAGCAGCGCCACGTAGCGGAAGACGAGCACGCCCAGGAACGCCATGAGCAGCACGACCGTCGCGCGGATCAGCCCGTTCTGGATCTCCGGCGGCGCCTGCAGCGACCAGATCACGCCGACGATGATCGCCGCGAGCCCGACGATGATCAGCACGCCGGAGGCGAACAGGACGACGTAGCGCGGGCGTCTCACGGCCACCTCACGTGCGGTGAGACCCACAGCCGCAGCGCCGCGGCGCGGTATCCCTCGACGAGGGCGCCGCTCCAGTCCAGCGACATGCCGACCTCCCAGGGTGAGGGCGCGTAGATGACGTCCAGGCCGGTGGACAGGAAGGGCAGCCGCTCCCGGTTGAAGCGCCGGTCGGCGCCCTGTTCGTGTACCCAGGCGTAGCCCGGGTAGAACCGCAGCGTCGTGCGCCAGCTCGGCGCCGGAGCGGCCTCCCAGCGCAGGCCGAGCTGCGGCGCGACGTAGTACTGCGGCGTCCAGTAGAGCGGCTCGCCCGCCGGCAGCAGCGGCGCCGCGCCGTCGGTCGAGACGACGCCCATCGTGCCCACGCCGTACAGCCCCGGCAGCAGCAGCCGCTGCACCGTCACGCTCCCGGCGAGCCGGTAGTTCAGGCCGTACGCGGACGAGAGCCGCTCCGCCTCCAGGCTGCCGGCGAAGCCCCACAGGGCGCCGTAGTGCTCGGCGACGCCGCTCACGACGCCCGAGCGCACGTCCGCCGCGAGCGCGGCCGCGCTCGCGGCCCGGCGCACCGCGGGTCCGTAGGAGAATTCCAGCGCGAGATGGTCCGGCCACGTGGAGGCCGTGGCGAGAGACGCCTCGAAGGACGGGACCGTCTGCATGCCGTCGAACGCCCGGAAGCCGGCCTCGGCGGAGAGCAGCACGTCCCCCGTCATCATCCAGCGGCCGAATGCCCCTGCGCCCCACGCCGTAATGCGCGGCGTCAGCCCCGCCGCGAGTGCGCCGCGGCTCTGACCCTGGTAAACGGACACGCCCAGCAGCCCACGCCCCGACGACCAGCCGGCCCGGCCCAGCGCCTCGTACCAGCGGAAGTCCTCGCTGTCCCCGAACGCCTCACCCCGGACGGACCAGACGGCGCCCAGCGGGTTCGTCACGCCGGGCACCCGCGCGGCCTCCCGGGCGCGTCGTGCCGAGTCGGCGGCCGCGGCGAGCTCCGCGAGCTTCGCCTCGGCCTCCGCGCGCCCCTCCGTCACGCCGGCCAGCTTCGGGTCGGCGGCCGCCGCCCGGCCGTACCAGTCCAGCGCCTCCTGCCACTTCCCGTCCCAGCGCGCCAGGTCGCCGAGCAGCTTCAGGCTCCGGGCGTCCTTCGGGTTCGCCGCCACCAGCGCGCGCAGCTCCGGCACGGCCCGCTCCCACCGGTCCGTCGACGCGTACAGCGCCGCCCGCTCGTAGCGCAGGTCCGGGTCCGGCGACGCGGCCAGCAGCGCGTCGTAGGCGCCGATCGCGCGCTCCGTCTCTCCCGCCCAGCCGTAGGCCCGGGCGAGGCGTACCCGGACCGGGCGTTCCGCAGGGTGGTCCGCCGCGTAGACCTCCAGCTCCGCCACGGCGACGGCCGGCGAATCGGCGTCCAGCGCCGTCGCAGCGATCTCCAGGTGCAGCGAGTCCGGCTCGGCGCCCGTCGCCTGCGCCAGCGCGTACTGCCGAAGCGCCGCGGCCGGCTTCCCTTCCCGGCCGAGCGCCCGCGCCAGCAGCAGGTGGAACGGTGCGCTCGAGTCGTCCTCGAGCCACGCCTGAGCCGTCGCGGACGACGGCTGCAGCGACAGCCGCACCGTCCGGCGGAGCTGGCGGGCCTCGTCCAGCGACGGGTCCGCCGTCAGCGCCGCGCTCAGCGTGGAGTCCGCGGCCCAGCCCCGACCGGCCCACCACTGGTACGTAGCCTTTTCGAACAGCAGTGCGCCGTCGGACGGAGAGCGGTCGAGAAGCGGACCCATCGCTGCGGCCGCGTCCGCCGGCCGGCCGGCCCACGCCAGCACCTTCGCGCGCTCGTGCAGCACGGACGTGTCTGCCGGCGTCGACGCCCGCAGCCGGTCGTAGACGCGCAGCGCCGCCGCGTAGTCCTCGCGACCGGTGAGCGCCCGCGCCACCTCGCGCGGGGAGGGCGGCTCCGGCTTCGGCGCCTCCGGCTCTTCCGGCGGCGCCGGCGCCGCGATGTCCGCCGCCGGCGGCCGGACGCTGCCCTGCCGCACGGCTTCCACGGCGGGCTGGACGGGCGACGTCGCCCCGGACGTCCGTACCGGAGGTGCGCTAAGCGGCTCGCCGAAGACCTGTTGCAGCGAAACGACGTCGCCCCGACCCGTCAGGACGTAGACGGAGCCGGCGCTGATGGCCACGAGCAGCACCATGGTGCCGCCCAGCCACCAGCCGTAGCGCTTTCGACCGTCCTCGGACATGTCAGGCGCTCGCCTGACGCACCGGGCCCGCCATCGCCCTTTCCGGCGCCGACGTCAGCCACGCGACGATCGAGTCCCGGTCCGCCGGGAAGGACAGCACGACGGTGTTGTCCAGGTCCGCGAAGCCGGGGTTCTGCGCCGACAGCCGCTCCAGGAGGTCCTTCACGTGCTTCCGGTGGATGTCGTGCAGGTAGAGCGCGAGCTGCCCGTCCTCCATCTGCGCGACCATGTCCCCGTCCTTGATGCGCAGCTTCGAGCGCAGCACCTGCCAGGCCGCCTCGCTGCCTCCGTCCGGCGTCTGCAGCAGGACCAGGGCGAAGAACGCCTGGTGTTCACCGTCCGCCTGCTGCTGCACCACCTCCCGGAACAGGTCCGCCGGCAGGAGCAGGTAGCGGCCGTCCGCGTCCGTGGGCTGCGCGTGCGGCGGCGCCGCGGCGATGGCGCCGGGCGCGAGCCGCCTGTGCCCGCGAATCCGCGCGCCGTCGATCCGGGCCACCAGCTCGCCCGGCGTCAGCTCGTCCGTGAGGAAGTCGTCGCCGCCGGCCCGAAGGCCCTGCGCCCGCGTGTTTCCACGCAGCCCCCGGGACGGCGAAACGTAGAGGATCGGCGCGCCGTTGCCGGCCCGCCGCAGCTCCTTCGTGAGCTCCATCGCGGCATCCGCTGCCATCGGATCGATGGCGATCAGCAGCGCCCCGTACTGCGCGGACGCCAGGTCCCCGAACGCCCGCTCCGTGCTCTCGTACATCGTCAGGTCGTACGTCTGCAGCGCGCCCAGCCACTCCGGCGGGAACTTGCCGCCCATCGTCAGGAGCACCACCCGGCGGCGCTTCTCCTCCGACACCTCGTCGTGGGAGCGGAGCGCCAGGTCCTCGACGATGCCCGCTCCGGGCCGGATCGTGAAGCGCACCGGATCCATCGACGACGGCCGGCGGCGCAGCTTCCGGATCGTCATCTGCCGCGCGCCGCCGCTCAGCACCTCGAAGTGGAAGATCCCCGCCGCCCCCGCCGTGATCTGCGTGTACATCCGGCGGTAGTACGCCTCCGACAGGTCCCCGGGCACCGTCAGGTACGTCGTGCACGGGATCTCCTCCAGGAACGCCGCGAACGCGTCCACCGACTCCTCCGCGGCGAACCCGCCCTCCAGCAGCGGCAGCACCGAGTCCACGACGAACCGCTGCGGGATCTTGTCCCACAGCAGCGCCTTCAACTCCTCGAACACGGCCGCGGCGTCCACCACCCGCGAGTAGTGCCGCTGGAAGTCCAGCCGGTAGCGGAAGAGGAGGAGTCGGTCCTGCTCCTCCGCCGCCCGGAAGTCGTAGCCCAGGAACTCCGCCTGCGCCACCAGGTCCGCGGGGTCCTCCTGCGTCAGCACGGCCACCGTCTCCCCGGCCTCGATCCCCGCACCGAGCATGTGCAGCGCCGCCGACGTCTTCCCCGATCCGGGCGCCCCGCTCAGCACGTAGTACCGCCCGCCGCTCAGCCCCCCGGTCCGGGCGTCGAACGCCTCCACGCCCGTGGACACGGAGATCCCCTGCCCGTTGCCGTTCTCGGTGTGGCCTTCCATCGCCGCCGTCCGTGCACTGTGGATTGGATTCAGCACCCCACCCCCGGCAGGGACAAGTCCCGTGCCACTATGCGGTCACACTGCAACCGTTTGTCCCCGTTGCACTTATGCCGATATTCCTCGCCCCGTGCGACGCTCCGCCCGCAACGTTTCGTTACGAGCGGCCGTAACGCGACCGTCGCAGCGATACAACACCCCGGCGCGTGAACGAGCGACGGAGCGGGCGAGCCGGCGGCGCCGACTGTGTCCGGTGGCGCCGAAAGTGACCGGCGAATTCCGGCGATTCCGGGTTCAACACGGAGGAACGGAGGAACGGAGGAACGGAGGAACGGAGGAACGGAGGCCTTCGCGGCGGAGCCTTTGGACGTTGCGAATGCAGCTGTGAATATAGAAAACGGGGGTCTAACGCGACCGGCCCCGTCCATGCCGTAGCGCCTCCAGCTCTGCCTTGAGCGGGTCCCAGTAGGCACGATCCAGGGCGCGCTCCTGGGCTTCCTCAAGCGCAAGGCTCTCCTGGATCGCCTCGATGTTGCGCGACAGTGCCGCTTCGACGGCCCGCCTCTCCTCCGCGAGCCGCTGGGCGTCATCGGGGAACCAGCGGGTGCAGTCAACGAGGAGTTCCGGAGTGCGGAGTTCCCGGAGCCAGAACTCGATTCGTTCGGGTGTGGCGTCGGAGAAGTCCTTATCGTAGCTGGTCTCGACCAGGCGCCGGACCATCGGCCAGTCCTTATCGCGTTGGGTCTTCTTCGATGCCACCAGATCGGGAAGCGACAGGGAGTCCATCTGGAAGCCTTCCGGGAAATCCCACGTCGTGCGCCGCGACCAAAGGGTATCGAAAGGATCGACGCCGCGGAGATGCGCCATCACGTCGATCCGCATGCCGAGCGCATCCGGGTGCCTGCACCGGAAGTGTACGGCGTGCCCCCGCTCCAGGTATCCCGTCTCGAACGGGGGCACCGCGATGACTTCCGCTTGGAGGTCATCCAATGCGGCGCGCAGGCGCCCGAGGTTCGACGGCGAGGCCACAACCGTGAAGTCCGCGTCCCGACTAAACTCCGCTGCGCCGTAGAGCACGCACGCCTGCCCTCCCATCAGCAGGGCCTCCACGCCGTGCTCCCGCATCGTAGAAAGGACTTTGGGTATCGGACTCAGGTTCAAGCTCGCCTCCCAGTAGGTAAAAGGTGTGCCAGAGTCGCATACTCTCGGCCCAGCGTTCCTGCGGAGTCATCCGGTACCACTCAAGGACCTCATCTTCAACGCAGTCTTCCATAGCGGGAGAATGTTCTGGCCGCGGCCCGGGAGGTGTTGTAGCCATGTGTCTCCTCGTGAAGTGAGGTTGAGAAAAATGGATACCCCGTTATGGAAATCGGAGTGGCGGTGGTGGGTGGCTCCGTTCCTCCGTTCCTCCGTGTCGACGCCGCGAAGGTGCGGCGCCGGCCACGTGAACGACAGGCGCCGGCGTCGGAATGCGCCGGCGTCAGGACCTCGCCTGCCTAGTTGCCCGTGCTGTCCGCCACGACGCTGTCGGCGACGGTCTCGCCGGGCTGGCTGTCGTCCATGAGCAGGTCGGGTCGGCCGGTGGCGTCGATGCCGATGCCGGCCTTGGTGTTGCCCTGGCGGTCGGCGAAGGCGAGGGTGGTGGCCTCGTTGGAGATGCCGAGGACGGCCCGGGCGTAGCCGGCGCGGTCGGCGAAAACGAGAGTGCTCGTCTCGTCGGGCAGCAGGGCGAGGGCGACGCGGGAGTTGCCGGCGTCGTCGGTCATGACCATGCCGGGCGAGCCGCCCTCCGGCAGCACGGACATGCGCAGCCGCTCGGTGCCCGCGGAGTCGCTGAGGGCCCAGCGGACGGCACCGTCGTCATCGGCGCTCCAGGTCCCGCGCACGCGGCCGCGCGCGTCGGAGAGGACGAACCTGCGGGCGGAGACGGTCTGGGCGGCCCAGGCGGGGCGGCCGCCCTTCGCCATGGTGGCGAGGAGGGCGGCGGCGCCGAGCCCGATGACGACGTTCAGCCCGATGAGGCCCATGATCCAGGTCCGCATGCGCCGGTTCGACCGCTCGACCTTGCGCAGCCGGCTCAGGACGACGTCCTCGAACTCCTTGGCCAGCTCCTCGACGTTCTTCCGGCCCGGCGCGGCGCCGGACATGGACGGGGTGCGGAAGTCGTCCGGATTCCAGTTGTCGCTCACGCCTGATCCTCCTGCTTCTTCAGTCCGAGCGTGCCGCCCGCCCCCTGCGCCATGGTGGCGCCGCGCATCTTTTCGGCGGCCATGACCAGGAAGTACGACTCGGCCGCGTGGTCGATGAGGTCGGGCGTGAGCACGGGCTCACGCTCGTGGTAGCGGGCGAAGTCGCACAGGTGGTCCGTCAGGTCGCGGGGATGGCAGCCGCGCGGCTCGATGCCGATCCCGTCGTAGTACTTCCTGTAGATGTAGTCGACGGCCCGCACGTCGAACTTGATGGCCTTTTCCTCGCACTGGCGGCGGAAGATCTCGTCGTACGCCTCGCGCGGCGGGTTGTGGACGCGGACCTTGTAGTGGATCCGGCGCATGAACGCCTCGTCCACGAGGTCGGACGGGTCCAGGTTCGTGGCGAAGATGAGCAGGCAGTCGAACGGGACAGGAAACTTCACGCCGGTGTGCAGCGTGAGGAAGTCCTTGCGCTTCTCCAGCGGCACGATCCAGCGGTTCAGCAGCTCGTGGGGCGGCACGCGCTGGCGGCCGAAGTCGTCGATGATGAGCACGCCGCCGTTCGCCTTCACCTGGAACGGCGCCTGGTACATCTTCGTCTGCTGGTCGTACTGGAGGTCGAGCTGGTCGAGGGTCAGCTCGCCGCCGGTGACGACGACGGGCCGCGCGATCTTCACGAACCGCCGGTCCATGGGGCGGCGCTTCCGGAAGAGGAGCGACTCGACGCCTTCCTCGCTGTGCCCCTCGGCCTCGTCCTCGTCCAGGCGCTGATGGTGGACGGGGTCGTAGAAGATCATGATCTGGCCGTCGATGTCGACGGCCTGCGGGATGTACATGCCGCCCTTCCCCAGCAGCCGGGCGATCGTCTCGGCGATGTGCGTCTTGCCGTTGCCGGGCTCCCCGTAGAGGAACAGGGACTTGGCCGAGTTCACGGCCGGGCCGAGCATCTCGAACATGTGCTCGTCGAGCACGAGGTCCGTGAAGCCCTCGCGGATGCGGCTGCGGGTGATGGTCACGCCGGCGATCGTCTGGTGCTTCACCCACTCCTTGTACTGCCAGAGCGGGACGGGCGCCGCGCCGACGTACTGGTTCTGCTCCAGAGCCTCCTTCGCGCGCCCCCGGCCCTCGCCCCCGATGTCGTAGAGGTAGCCCTCGCGGCCGTGGCCCTGCGTCCCCCGGACCTCGATGAAGCGCCGCTGCTGCAGGTCCAGGAGCACGTCGTCGAGCAGGCCGAACGGCAGACAGATCGTCTCCTGGATCTGGTCACCCGTGCGGGCGCCCTGGACGTAGAGGAGCTTCAGAACGAGGTCGGCGATCTTCTCGTGCGTCAGCCCCGTGTCCTGCAGCGTCTCCGGGACCGGCGGGATCTCGGGCGGCGCCATCAGGTCGTCCCCGTTCACTCCGTTCGCGGCCTTGACAGTCGAGCTCATCCCATCACCTCGCGGTTCGTCGGATCGGCGTCGGTGCCCCCGGTCGGGACATTGCGCCATTCTGTTATCGTGTCGGGCGCGGGCTCCGGCCGGTGCCTGCGGTCCGTCGACGCCGCCGTCCGCCGGCGTCCACAGGACGACGTCGCCGCGGCGCGTGCCGGACGCCCGCAGCGTTCCCGGCGGCAGCTCGAGCGTCGACGCGGCGTGCCGGCTCCAGCGGAAGCGCGGACCGGGCGGGAGAGCGTGGTGCGCCGACAGGACCTCGCCCCTTTCATCCAGGAACAGCACGTCCAGCGGGAAGCGCATGCCGAGCATGTGGATCGCCCGGCACGGGATCAGCAGCAGGCCCTCACCCGGCTCCGGCGGCTTCGCGCCCAGCAGGCCGAAGGTCCGGGACCGGAAATCGTCCGCGATGCGGATGCGCCCGCCGAGGACCGTGCCCCGGCTGGTGTTCTCGACCCGGATGTAGCGCATGCCTCAGATGGCTCCGCTCGTGAACGTCTTGTAGATCTGGATCGCGCCCGGTCCGAGGATCACGACGAAGAGCGCCGGGAAGATGCAGAACACCAGCGGCAGCACCATCTTGATGGTGGTCTTCGCCGCGGCCTCCTCCGCGCGCTGCTTGCGCTTCTCCCGCAGCGTGTCGGACTGCACGCGGAGCGCGAGGGCCACGGACGTGCCGAAGCGGTCCGTCTGGATCAGAATCGTCGTGAGGGAACGGATGTCCTCGACGCCCGTCCGCTCCGCCAGGTTGCGGAGCGCCTCCTCCCGGGGCGAGCCGGCGCGGATCTCGTAGTTCACCAGCGCGAGCTCGTCGCTCATGAGCGCGCTCACGTGGCGGATCTCCTCCGAGACGCGCAGCAGCGCCTGGTTCAGACCGAGGCCTGCCTCCACGCACACGACCATGAGGTCGAGGGCGTCAGGCAGCGCGAGCTGCAGCTCGTGCTGGCGCTTCTTCTTCTTGCTGCCCACGTAGAAGACGGGCAGGATCCAGCCGAAGATGGCGCCGATCATGGCGCCGAGCATGGCCACCTTCGGCTCGCGCGTGAGGATCAGGGTGAGGGCGAAGAAGAGCGCGCCCAGGAACGCGGGCAGCAGGGCGCGGGCGCCGAGATAGATGCCGACGGCGCCGGGCTGCCGGAAGCCCGCGTGCGTGAGCAGCTCCCGCGTGGCCACCGAGCCCGCACGCTGACGGCCCTCGATGGCGGAGCCGACCACGAGCAGGATGGAGCGCACGCGCCTCCCCTGCTCCCTGCGGCGCTCCTTGCGGGCGGCCTCGACAGCGGGATTGACCCCGAGCTCGCGCACCTCCTTGAGGCGGCGGGTGACCGCGCCGGGCCGGGCGGGCAGGGCCTGAAGGCCCAGACCGACGAGGAGGGCGGCGGAAGTCGCGGCGAGGATGACGATGAAATAGATCACGGCGCGCCTGCTAGATCTCGATGTTTACGATCTTGCGAATCCAGAGGAACCCCATGAGCTGCAGGATCACCGCGCCGAGGATCATGTAGCGGCCGATCGGCTCGGTGAAGAGGGTGGTCATGTAGCTCGGGTTCAGGACGTAGATGATGAAGCCGACGAAGAACGGGACACAGGCCAGCACGTAGCCGCTCATGCGCCCCTGCGCCGTGTAGGTACGGAGCTGGCGGCGGATGGCGAAGCGCATGCGGATCATGGTGGAGAGCTTGTCCAGGATCTCGGCCAGGTTGCCGCCGACCTCCCGCTGGATCAGCACCGCCGTCACGAAGATGCGCACGTCCACCAGGTCGTTGCGGTCCGCCAGGGACAGCAGCGCGTCGTTGAACGGAAGGCCGAAACGCTGCTCCTCGAAGACCGTGCGGAACTCGCTGCCCACGGGGTCCGGCATCTCCTCCGCGACCATGCGCACGCCCGCGGAGAGGGGGTGCCCCGCCCGGATCGCCCGCCCCATCAGGTCGATAGCCTCGGGGAACTGGGACTCGAAACGGTTCGTCCGCCGCCACTTCCGGAAGCGCACGAACAGGTAGGGGCCCGGCGCCACGAGCGCGGCGACCACGGCGGCGATGAGGACGCTGTTGGACGCGATCAGCGCCGTCAGCCCCCCGCCAACGGCCAGCCCGACCGTCAGGAACACGAACGTCTGGAGGCTCATGGTCACGTCGCCGCGCTCCATGAGCATCTGGAGCTGCCCGAGCTGCGGGACGCGACGGGCCACGCCGCCGAGCCACCCCAGGTTGCCCCGGGTTCGGCGGATCAGGTCCTCCTGCGTCTGCGCCTCGACACCGAAGAGGTCCGAGTCCAGGGACTCGAGCTCCTTCACTGCCCGCCGCCGCTGACGCGCCTCGCGGATCATCTCCCAGGCGACGGCGGCGGCGATCGTGACCAGCGCGATGGCCGCGAAGACGAGGATCGCGGGAATCACCGTGTTCATCGGCTCACCACCGCGACTCCGCGGGCGTGCCCGCGGCGTTGCGCTCGTTGCGACGGGGCGCCGCCGGGTTCGTGACCCCGCTCGCTCCGCCCGGCGTGGACGGCTCCGACGGCGAGAACAGCATGGTCGAGAGCTGAATGCCGTAGGACTTGAGCTTGTCGGCGAACTTGGGCCGGATGCCCGTGGCCTTGAACCGGCCGATGACGTTGCCTTCCTCGTCCCGGCCTTCCCGCTCGAAGACGAAGATGTCCTGCATGGTGATGACGTCCCCCTCCATGCCCACGATCTCGGCGATCGTCATGATCTTGCGCGTGCCGTCGGACAGGCGGCTCGCCTGGATGACGACGTCGATGGCGCTCGCCACCTGCTGCCGCATCGCCTTCTCCGGCAGGTTCAGCTCCGCCATGGAGATCATGGTCTCGAGACGGCTCAGCGCGTCCCGGGGCGTGTTCGCGTGCAGCGTGGCCAGCGAGCCGTCGTGGCCCGTGTTCATGGCCTGCAGCATGTCCACCGCCTCGGCGCCGCGCACCTCACCGACGATGATGCGGTCGGGCCGCATGCGCAGCGAGTTGATGAGGAGCTGCCGCTGCGGGATGGCACCCGCGCCCTCGATGTTCGCCGGGCGGGTCTCCAGGCGCACCACGTGGGGCTGCCGAAGCTGGAGCTCCGCCGAGTCCTCGATCGTGACGATGCGCTCCGTCGGCGGGATGTAGCTCGACAGGATGTTCAGCAGCGTCGTCTTACCGGCGCCCGTACCACCGGAGATCAGCACGTTCAGACGCGCCTGCACGATCCCGCGCATGAGCTCCAGCATCTGCTCCGTGGCCGAGCCGTAGCGCAGCAGGTCGTCTCCGCCCAGCGTGTCCCGCTTGAACTTACGGATCGAGACGTGCGGGCCGTCGACCGCCAGCGGCGGGATGATGGCGTTCACACGGGAGCCGTCCGCCAGACGGGCGTCCACCATGGGCGAGCTGTCGTCGATGCGGCGGCCGATGGCGGACACGATGCGGTCGATCACCTGGAGCAGGTGCCGGTCGTCCCGGAACCGCACGGCCGTCTTCTCGAGCTTGCCGTTCCGCTCGATGTAGACGCTGTTGTACGTGTTCACCAGGATGTCGGCGATCTCCGGGTCCTTCATGAGGGGCTCGAGAGGCCCCAGCCCGAAGATCTCGTCCAGGACCTGGTCGACGACCTCCTCGCGCTCCTCGTAGTTGAGGGGCGCGCCCTCCTGCTCGAGCAGCTCGTGCACGACCCGGCGGATCGCGACGGCCGCCTCTTCCCTGGACAGGTTCTCCAGGTTGGCGAGGTTCAGGCGTTCCAGCAGCTTGCGGTGGATGCGGCCTTTCAGCTCCTCCCGCATGGACGGCGCGTCCTGCTGCGGATCCCAGTCGAACCCGCCGTTCGGACCGCGTCCATTCGACGCGTTCTTGACCTGCTGCGCGCTCGTTCCCTTCGGTCGCTCACTCATGCGCCGTCACCTCTTCCGCCTGGAACTCCGGTTCTGGTTCCGCTTCCACTTCCGCGTCCGCGTCGGACACGCCGTTCCGGCCCGCCAGCTTGCGGATGAGCCCCGTGAGCGGGGACAGCGCCGTGCGGCCCTGCGCGTTCGCCGCGCCCCCCAGACCCGCCAGGTCGGCCGCCAGCGACTTCAGGTCCTTGACGTAGGGCGAGCCCTGCCCGTTCAGGACCACCGGCTTGCCGGCGTTCACGGACGCGCTGATCGCCGCGTAGTCGTTGGCCAGCGTCCAGAAGATGTCCAGCTCCAGCGTCCGCCGGATGTCGTCCAGAGTGATGACCGTCCGGGCGTGGGCCCGGTTCACGACCAACCGCACGCGATTCGCGCCCTTCCCGCCCGTGACCCGCTCCAGGATCGGGATCGACCGCTTCGCGTTCCGCAGGGACGGCAGGTCCGGCGTCGTGAGCAGCAGCACCAGGTCCGCCTCCTCGAAGGCGGCGGCCGAGTGGGGCGAGAACGTCTTGGACGTATCGATGATGATGTAGTCGTAGTGCTGCTTCAGGAAGCGCAGCACCGTGCGCACCTCCTCCGCCGTCACCTCCTCGATCCGCTCCGGGCGGACCGGGGAGGAGAGCAGGTGCACGCCCGACTCGTGACGCTCGATGTAGGACGCCAGCAGCTCGGCGTCCATGCGGTGGAAGTTCTTGACCATGTCGACGAAGTTGAACCGCGGCCGCACGCCCAGCAGGAGCGCCGTCTCCCCCAGCTCCAGGTCCAGGTCGATGAGCAGGACCCGCTTGCCCGTGAGGCGGTGGATCTGCACGGCCAGGTTCGTGGCCGCCGTCGTCGTGCCCACGCCGCCCTTGGCGGCGAACAGGCTGAACAGCTTGCCGGGTTCGCCTTCGCCCACCGCGCTGCCGCCGCGGCGCAGCTTGCGGCGGATGCGCATGACCGCGTCGGACAGGTCCTGCTCCTCCACCGGGCGGGGCAGGAACTCGGAGATCCCCGCCCGCATCGCCTCCAGCAGCAGGTCCTGGCTCAGCGTCGGGCCCGCCGCGACCACGCGCATGCCCGGGTCCAGCTCCGTCAGGAACTGGGCGAAGCGGATGCCCACCACCGGCTCCGAGCCGAGGTCGAGGAAGACGAGGTCAGGCGCGAACTCGCGCAGCTTCTCGATCTGCTCCTTGCCGATCTCGTCGAACGTCGCGAGAAGCTCCAGCCCCAGCGCAGGCGCGCCCTCCATCGATCGTAGCCCGTCCCGGACGAAGTCCCGGAACGCCGGATCGCCGGTGACGAGTGCCGTGCGCGTGAAATTCGCATCCATTTTCGTTTCCCCGTTCCCCTTCTTACTTTACGAGCCGGAGCTGGAACGTCAGCGACCCCGTCGTGGGCCCCGACTCCTCCCCTTCCACGTAGTACAGGAACCGCCCCGTCACCGGATCCTTGTTGCTCGGCATCGATTCGATGAAGAACAGCGCGAAGTTGTTGAACTTGACCGTCGTCTTGCCGGGCTTGTTCATCTGATCGGGGGAGGCCATGGCGATCTTGATCACCCGCGGGCTGGCCATCCAGTCGTCCCCGTATGTCGAATTCACGACCCGCCCGGTACCGTTGTCCCAGGCCGCGTTCTGGTCTTCGGCGATCAGGTCGTTCACGCCCTGGAACGTCGGGCCCACCATGTTGCCGTTCTCGATGTCGTACGACTTGCCAAGCTGGACCGGCTGGTTGTTGCACGTGTTGATGTTCTGCCGGTACCAGTTGCCGCCGGGCACCGAGTTGCCGCTCGCGTCCGGCAGGTCCCACGGCATGAACACGCCCGGCGTCAACACGAAGTTCTTGTCGCCCGGGTTCTGGTACTTGAAGGAGACCTGCCGGCCGTAGTCGGCCTCACCGCTGTCGCCGCTTCCGTCCCGGAAGTGACTGCCGTACCCCGTGGACGTGGTGTCCGTCGGGTCAGGCCCGATGATCGTCGAATCCGCCCCCATGAACGGCTTGTAGTGGTCGACCGTCGGATCGAAGGTCCAGGTCTCCCCGTCTGCGATGTTGTTGTCGTTCGCGTCCGTTCCGTTCTCCTGCCACATGTCCGGCACCACGAACGGCTTGAGACAGCGCGTGGCCCCCGCCTGCGTCGCCTTCGCCGTGGCCACGGCGCTCACGCCCCACGTGTTCACGCCGAACACCTTCGCGAACCAGAGGCCGATGCTCGGCCTGCGCACCCAGACCCGGACCAGGAAGCTGTCCGGCTTCACCAGAACGATCTCCTCGGCCATGGTGTCCACGTTCGCCGTGGACCGGATCATGGTCGTGTCGATGTTCGTGTTCCGGATCATGTTCCGGCCGCCGAACGTGCGGGCCCGCTGCTTCGCCACGGGCACGGCGGTGACCGCCGTCGAGTCCAGGTACGCGCTCGCGCCGGCCAGCGCGGCGGAATCGGCCGCGCGCTGGGCCTCGGCCCGGGCGGTCATGAGCATGCCCATGTCGATGGCGAGGGCGGCGAACGCCAGAATGGCGGCGCTGGAGAGGGCGACCAGCACGAGGACGCTTCCCCGCTCATCGCCAAGCTTCGACCGGATCCCGTACGCAAGGCGGCGCATGTCTACCTCCGAACCGCTCCCGTGGTGTCCGGCGGCACGCTCAGGCTCCGATCCAGGTGCCAGGTACCCGGCTCACCCGTCGGAATCGCAGGCGCCACGTCGGACGGCTTCACGAGCTGCGGCGTGATGAGGACGATCAGCTCCGTCCGGTGCTGCTGGATGTTCTTCGACCGGAAGAGCGCTCCCAGAATCGGAATATCGCCGAGCAGCGGGATCTTGGCGATGTTCTCCTGCGACTGCGTGTCCAGCAGCCCGGCGATGGCCAGGTGCTGCCCCGGCTTGAGCTCCACCTCCGTCTGCGCCCGGCGGGTCAGGATGCTCGGCAGCTGGAAGCCCGAGATCGTCACGCCGTTGGCGAAGTCGAGGGAGGACACCTCCGGCTCGATCTGCAGGCGGATCGCCCCGGCGTTCGTCACGTAGGGCGTGAACTTCAGGCGCACCCCGTACTCACGGAACTGAACGGAAATGGCGCTGTTTCGCCTGCTGCCCTCCGCTTACTGACTGAACGGCCGGATACGGGAACTCGCCGCCGGCCAGGAAGGACGCCTCCTTGCCCTCGAGGGTCAGGAGGTTCGGCTCGGCAAGCGTGCGGAAGTCGCCCGTCGACTTCGCGGCCCGCAGGAACGCCTGGAACTGGGCGTCGCCGCCGATGAGGAAGAGCCGGATGATGCCGTCGGAGATCGTCTCGACGTCGACGTCGCCCTTCGCCGCCTGGTCCAGGTGGTCCGGGTTCAGCGCGGCGAGCTGCGAGCCGAGGTTCTGGGCCGCCGTGCGGTTCACCTCGGCGAAGCGCACCTTGACGAGCACCTGCTCGGCGGTGGGCGCCTCGAGGTTGTTGATGATGTTCGCGCCCGTGCCCTGTGCGATGGCCTGGATGCGGCGCACGACGGTCGCATCGGAGACCGCGCCGGAGAGGATCACGTTCCCCCCCGTCGAGGACACGGTCACGTTCACGCCCGGGAAGAGCTCGGCGATCTGCTGCTGCAGCGCCTGGGCGTCGACGTTCACCTCGATCGTGTAGATGTGGGCCACGTCCTGCTGGTCCCAGTAGATGAGGGTCGTCGTGCCCAGCGCGACGGCGTTGATGAGGATCTCACCGTTCGGCAGCACGTTCGGATCGGCGATCGAGGGGTCCCCGACGGAGACCCGCTGGATCGGCCGGTCCGGCCGGAGCAGCGCGGACTTCCCCTTCGCGATGGTGATGGTCTGCTGCGGCTGCGTCATCACCCGCTGCGCGTGGAGCGAGCGGGGAGACAGTGCCGCCTGGGCGAGCAGCACAACAGAGAGAACTCCCGCGATCGCGCCGGACCTGCTGCGCTTCGTCACGCCCGTGGAATGCCCCATGAATTCCGTTCCCCTTAGTGCCGGATGAGTGTGCGAGTCCCGCCCTTGTAGACCTCGATGACGCTCGGAGCGGGCTCCGGCGTGGTCGTGGTGGCGGTGCGGGTGCGGCGCCGAGGCGCCGAACCCTGGACGGGCCCGAGGATCGCGTTGGAACGTGCACCGCTGGTCTCGATGGTGTCCGTATCCAGCGTGTTGCGTAGTGCGAGCTGGATCTGCCCCTGCTTGGCAGCGAGGATGAGCAGCTCCGCCTGGGCCGGCGTCACAAGGAAGGTCATCACACCCACGGTCTGCGGCTTGCCGTCGGGCGTCTTCTGGATCGTCTGTCCCGCCGCGAGGACGATGAGGTCCTGCAGCCGCTGCACGAACTGCGTGCGCTGCAGCTCCGAGCTGTTCGGGTCGGGGATGCTGACGATGACGTCCGCGCGCGTGCCCGGCAGCACGAAGCCGGCGACGGCGATGACCTCGTCGACGCGCACGCTCACCGCGCGCATCCCCTCCGGAATGACGATGGGCAGCCCGCCGCCCGCCGCCTTGTCGGCGACCTTGGGCGCGAGCAGCGGCTCGTTCATGGCCACCGACGTGATGATGCCGCGGCCCACCACCTGGTCCGGCGAGCTGAAGTAGCCCTCCGGCAGCGTGGAGCCCGGCCAGTCCACCGTCTTCACGTCCTCTCCCACGACCTCGTGGCCGACGGGGAGCGGGCGCGCCGCGACGACGACCTGGGTCTTCGGCGTGGACGCGATGAGCGGCGTCGCCTGCTGCCGCAGGTAGTCGAGCGACAGGTACGCCGCCGACAGGCCCGCGACGAGCGCCACGAGCAGCACGATCAGGAGTCTACGATTCTTCATTTCCGGCACCCATGGTGGCTTTTCGCGCGCCCGTCACGGAGACGAGTACTGGTTGCGCATCACGAAGGTGGTCTTCAGCTGCACCGCCGGCACGCCCATGATCCTGTCCAGGAGGGCCAGCGGGTGGGAATAGGTGATCTTGACGGTATCGGGCTGCCCCTTGACGCCCCGCGGACTGCACACCGCGGTCGGACAGTTGTAGACGGAGACGCTGGCGGTACCGTTCAGGCCGGCCCGCTGGAGCGCACCCACGACGACTGAGTCGACCGCCGACTGCGTCTTCAGCGTCGAGTCGGCCACCATGACGCGGGCGACCTCACGCCCCGCGTCCGTGACGACCTGGAAGGCCCGCCACGCGTTCGCGAACTCGTAGATGCCGACGAGCAGCAGCATCACCAGCGGCACGATGAGCGCGAACTCCACGAGCCCCTGCCCCGACGAGCTCCGGCCCCGGCGCGCCAGGCGCGCCAGCAGGCCGATCCGATTCCGCGCTGTCCTATTCATTGCGCATCTTCGCCGTCGTCTTGAGCGTGATGGGCGGCAGCGGCAGCAGCTTCCCCAGAGCCACGAAGTTGTAGGGGTAGCTGATCGTCACCGTCGTGGTGCCGCCGGTCGTGCCCGCGTTCGAGCAGAAGGACTGCCGGCAGCCGTCGGGCGTCGGCACCGTCGTCAGATTCGGCAGCCCCGCCCGGTTCAGCGCCGAGTTGATCGTGTTCTCGTAATCGGTCTGCGTCAGGTCGTCGTCCACCACCAGCTTGCGCGTCGCCTCCCGGCCCGCATCCGTCACGACCTGGAAGACGTTCCAGGCGCGGGCGAACTCGAAGATGCCGAGGAGCAGAACCAGCAGCATCGGCACGACGAGGGCGAACTCGACGAGCGCCTGTCCATCGCGCCGGCGGAGCCGGCCGAGCAGCGTGCGCGTCGTTGTGTTCATGCGAACATCCCCCAGATGCATCCCAGCGCGATGGCGACCCCGTACGGGACCGCCAGTCCTCCCGCATCCCCCAGCTGCCTGCGCTCGCCCGCCTGACCCAGGCTCACCATGCTCGCCAGCGTCCGCCCCGTGCTCTGGAGCACCGCTCCGAGCTGTCCGGTGAAGAGCGCCGCCCCCACGGCGAGCAGTCCGCCGATCAGCGCGACGGGCAGGAGCGAGAGCAGGAAACGGGAAGGGCCCAGAAATGCGCCCGCAGCCATGAGCAGCTTCGCGTCGCCGCCGCCGAGGCCGCCCAGAAGGAGCAGCGGCGCGGTGATCAACAGCGCGAGCCCCAATCCCTCCACAGCCGCCACGATCCCGCCCCATCCCGAAAGCGCCCCCAGCGCGAGTCCCAGAATCATCGCCCCGACCGTCAGCCGGTTCGGGATCCGCCGCGTCCGAACGTCATAGAGCGCGGCCGAAAGCATGACGATGATGAAGATGGCGGGGAGCGCCACGTCCGACATTGCCGACACGAATCTCACACTCTGCATGTCAGGCCTGCCACCGGCGTGGTGACCTGGCATCCGCGGGCACCGTGAATCAGGGGAGAGGATTCCCGGCGGCAAGCCCGGCGCCCGTTTCGCTCGCTGCTTCCCAAGCTAGTCACGCTGCCGCATGAATGCAACAGAATCCTCCCTTCCTTCTCCGCACCGTGCGAAACGGCCGCCGGCGCCCCGATGATCCGGGACGCCGGCGAGCTCGTTTCGCCCGTGCGTCAGCTCGATTCGCCGCGTTCAGCGAGCGGGCGATGTTGCTGAACACCGTGCTCACCTCGCCGCCCAGGAAGGTCAGCGCTGCGATCACCACGATCGCGATGAGCACCAGGATCAGGGCGTACTCCACCAGGCCCTGCCCGGACTCGTCCTCGCGCAGCGCGCTGACGAGCCTGTTCATGAGCTCCACCATGTGACGACTCCTCTTCTCTGCGGCACGTGCCGCGGTGACGATGGCAGCCGCCTCCTGGCGGGCTGCGCGGGGCCCCCTTGCCCCTGTGCTGTTGAACAGCGTTCCCCGGCGCACAACCTCGAGCGACCCGGCCTCCTCCCCGGTGGAGATCCGTTCCGCCAGCGTCGTCACTGAGGGGTTATCCCCGACCCCCACGATGCTGTGCGCCTGAGGGAACCCGGTCCGAAGACCGGTCGGCGAACCCGATGTGGGTCCCCGGCTGCGGCCCTTACGTAGAGCGACCCTCGTGCCATTCCGCGGCATGGACGTAAATCATTGTGAAGTGGTGATTTAGCTATTTTGTGGCGTAGGCGCGGCAGGGCCTCGCGTAATGAAATGGTACGTCGGAACACAACATCTCGTTGCGGCCGGTGCGGCTATTCCGATGGCGCGGCCGGGACGCGATCATCTCACGCGGAGACGCGGAGGAGCGCGGAGGCTGGCTTCGAGAGCGTGATCACGTTCGGGGGCGCCTCTGTCTCGGGGTGGAACCGGTTTACCCACAATATCTTGCAAGAGCGGCGATGAAGGACATCGACGTGATCTCGGGAGCCGTGGTGGATGCTGCGGTCCGCCTGCACCGACGCATCGGGCCGGGGCTGCTGGAGTCCGTGTACCAGAAGCTTCTCGTCCGGGAGCTGGACCGGAGGAATCTCCGCAACGTCAGTCAGGTGCACGTGCCGTTCACGGTCGACGGCCTCGAGTTCGGCACGGGTCTGCGGGTCGATCTGCTGGTCGAGGACAGCCTCGTGGTGGAGCTCAAGTCGGTCGAGAAGATGGCGCCGGTGCACTGGAAGCAGGTCCTGACGTACATCCGACTGCTGGATCTGCCTGTCGGGCTGCTGCTCAACTTCGGAGGGGCCACGATGCAGGAAGGGATCGTCCGGGTGGTGAATCGGCACCGGCCCTCGGCGGAGTCGCCTCTGCGGGTGAACCGGGCAAAGTAGGTCGGTTTCGCTGGCGGTGCCGCGGCGCGCGACGCCGCTTGGTCGCGCGGAGCCGCGGAGGAGCGCGGAGGCTGCGGTCGGGGGCTCCGAGAGATCGGGACTCCGCTGATTTCGGATCTCATTTGGTACGGCGGGCGCGAGACGCCGGGGGACGTCGCGAGATGTCACGCGGACTCGTCGCTGCTGGCCCATCGACGGGGCTTGCTTGTCGCCACGATCCAGAACCGCCGGAATCCAAACCATATTCACGCCACCGTCCCCGCGTCGTGGCCGGATCATGCCCCGGACGACGCCTCCGCGCGCCTCCGCGCCTCCGCGTGACACTCAGTCGCCTCCAGAGAGAATCCCTAGTCCCGGTGCCGCTTCTCCGGATCGTACTTCGGACAGACCACCGGCCGGGACGGCGCGTACGCCCCACCCGCGCGCACGAGGAGCACGGCCGTCTGATCGCAGTACCAGACGGCCCAGCCCGGGTCGTGGCGCACCTCGTTGGAGAGGGGTGTCTCCCGGGGCAGCAGCAGGAGCTTCACGTCCCAGCGGTCCAGCACGTCCCGCCAGCCGGGGGACAGGTAGAACACGTCCAGGTAGTCCCGCGAGACCGGATCCGTGTACTTCTGGCTGGAGGCGAAGACCTTCTGCTCGGGCCACGCGTAGATGACGTAGCCGGCCCAGATGAACTCGGTGAAGAGGTGGCCCCGGAGCCCGGCCGCCTTCGCCCGGTCCACCGCCTCGATGGGGAAATGCGCCGGGTGGAACGCGTCGGGCAGCACGGGCACGCCCGCCACCCTGCCGTGGTTCAGCCCGAGGGCCACGACCACGGCCAGCACGGGGATGGACCACACGCCCACGCGCGCGCGCCTGTCGATGTCCGCGAAGCCGTCCCCGAACACGTACCCTGCCCGGCGTCGTCGCAGCACGCCGGCGGCGTGGACCGTCAGCAGCGGCAGCGCGGTGACCCCGAAGAGGGGGATGTTGCGCACGGAGAACAGCGCGAAGGCCAGGTTCACGAGGACGACGGCGAGCCACGGGAACGGCATCCGGCGGCGGTCGCGGGCCAGGAGCAGCAGGGCCAGGAGCAGCAGAACGAGGAAGAAGCGCGGGCCCATGAGGTGGAAGTCCGGGGAGCGGTACTCCACCGTGGTGTCCACCATGTGGCTGCTGCCGAGGGAGCCGCCGATCTGCTTCAGGAGCAGCACGCCACCGGGGTTGAGCAGGCTCGCCGCGCACGCCACGAGGAGCGCCACGCCGTGGCGGACGGCCCGGCGGCGCCAGTCGCGCTGGAAGGCGACGTCGTCCGTCGAGCCGCCGGCGTCGGAGCCGCCGGTGCCGGAGCCGTCGTCACCACCGAGCGCGTCCCGGACCCCGCGGCGCGCCGCCAGCGCCTCCACCGCCTCGCCGGCCGCGTACACGGCCAGCACGATGACGCCGTAGAGCCAGCCGCCGTGCAGGTTCGACCAGACGGCGAAGAGCACCGCGTACGGCCACACGCTCTGGTCGTCGCCCCGCTCCAGCAGGTGCAGGAGCACCACGGAGCCGAGGATGGTGAACAGGTGCGGCCTCGGCAGCCAGTGGATGGCGCCCAGCAGCACGCTGAACAGGCACGCCACCACGGCCAGGCGCCCGTCCACGTTCCTGCGGCGCAGGAAGAGGGCGACGAGGGCGTAGGTCACGGCCAGCACGACGCCGGTGAAGAGAACGATCCCGGCCAGGCCGCCGGCGTTCTCCACGAGGGCGTCCAGGACCTCGGAGAGCCAGGACGTCGGGATCAGTGTCTGCCCCGCCATCGTGTACGAGAAGCGGTCCACGAAGGGGATCGCGTGCTCGCGCAGGATGTCGTGCCCCATGCGCAGGTGGATGGCCAGGTCGCCGTCCGCGTTCAGGAGCTGGTGGTGCCAGCGGAGCGGCACGACGAGGGCGAGCATGATGAAGAAGATGTCGACCAGGGAGGGCGCGAAGTTGCGCCGTTCCCCGGCTCCGTCCGATGCCCCCGGCGGGGGCGCGGCCGACCCCCTCCCCTTCCTGCTCTCGGCTGCGACCGTTCCCATCAGGGCACGTACAGCTCGTGGCGCTCGATGATGCGGTTGAGCCGCGGACGGGAGATGCCGAGGATCTCGGCCGCGCGGGTCTTGTTGCCGCCGGTCTGGGCGAGGACGCGCTGGACGTGGGCGCCCTCGACGTCTTCGAGGGTGGCGCCCTCGAGCTCGCCGAACTTCGGGGCGGAGGACTGGGTGGCGCCGAGGACGAGGTGCTCGGCGGAGATGGCGTGGCCCTGGGCCAGCACGATGGCGCGGGTCAGGGCGTTCTCCAGCTCCCGCACGTTGCCGGGCCAGTCGTAGGCCAGGAGCTCGGCCATGACGGGGTCCGGGATGACGAGCACCGGCTTGTGCAGCCGCTTCGCCACCTTGTTGACGATGTGCTGGGCGAGCATCGGAATGTCCGAGCGGCGGTCGCGCAGCGGCGGCACGCTGATCTCGACCACGCGCAGTCGGAAGTAGAGGTCCTCCCGGAAGTCGCCGTCCTTGACCATCTGCTCGACGTTCCGGTGCGTGGCGGCGATGACCCGGGCGTCGGTCTTCCGGACGCGCTCGGCGCCCACGGGATGGTACTCGCCTTCCTGGAGCACGCGCAGCAGCTCGCCCTGGAACGTCGGGCTGGTGTCCCCGATCTCGTCGAGGAAGATGGTGCCGGAGCCCGCCATCTCGAAGCGGCCCTTGCGCTCGCCGACCGCGCCGGTGAAGGCGCCCCGAACGTGGCCGAAGAGCTCGGTCTCCAGGAGCGTCTCCGGAAGCGCCGTGCAGTTCACGGCCACGAAGGGCTCGTGGGAGCGCGGGGAGTTGTAGTGCAGCGCCCGGGCGATGAGCTCCTTGCCCGTGCCGGTCTCACCGCGGATCAGCACGGGCGTCTGGGTCTGGGCGACGCGCCCGATGAGCTTGTAGATGTCGATCATGCGCGGGTCGCGACCCACGAGGGTGTCCAGCGTCGCGTCCCCCGCGGCGTCCTCGGCGAGCTGCCGGGCCCGGCGCCGGTACGCCCGGTCCTTGAAGCAGCGCTCCACCACGGCCTCGAGCTGGTCGAGGTCCAGCGGCTTCACGAGGAAGTCGTAGGCGCCCTCCTTCATGGCCTCGATGGCGGTCTTCATGTCCTCGAACGCCGTGATCATCACCACGTCCCGATCGTCCTGCACGCTGCGCAGGCGGCGGATCAGGTCGAACCCGCTCATCCCGGGCATCTTGATGTCCGTGATGACCAGGTGCGGGTCGAAGGAGGCGACGAGGCCGAGGGCGCGCTCGGCGCTGTCCACGGCCATGACCTCGCAGTCGTCCCCGGAGAGGAAGCGCTCGAGCGTGCTGCGGTGCGATTCGTCGTCGTCCACGACGAGGATCCTTCGGCTCATCGGATCGGTCCCTGCGTGTTCGGGATAGTCAACCTGCGCCGCCCGCGGCGGCCAGCTCACGGCGCCCCACCTCTCCCTCGCCGGCCGGGGCCGCGACGTCCGCGTCCGCCGCCAGCGGGAGGAGGAGGACGAACTCCGCGCCGCGCTGCAGCGCCGAGCCGTGCTCCAGGTACAGCGTGCCGCCGTGCTGCTCGGCGGTGCGCCGGGCGATGGGCAGACCGAGCCCCGTGCCGCCCGACTTGGTGGTCACGAAGGGCCGGAAGATCTGGTCGCGCGCCTCGTGCGGCACGCCCGGCCCGTCGTCCGCCACGTGGACGCGGATGACCCGGCGCCCCTCGACCTGGTCCGTGGCGGTGCGCACGCGCACGGTCCCGCCTGCTTCCATGGCCTGGGCGCCGTTCAGGACCAGGTTCATCACGACGCCGCGGAGCTGGGCCTCGTCCCCCACCACGGTGTCCCGCTCCGCCTCGAGGCGCGTCTCGAGGACGACGTCCTCCTGCTCGAGCTGCCGGCTCAGGATGCCGCTCGCCTCCCGGATGATCCCGTGCACGGAGAACGGCTTCTGGCGCATCGGCTCGGAGCGGGCCAGGGCCAGCATGCCGCGCACGACGCGGTCGAGACGGTCCACCTCCTTGAGGCAGATCTCGAGGGGCTCCCGCAGGGACGCGTCCGCGCGCCCCTTCCGGACGTCCCGCTCCATCCCCTGCAGGTTCAGCCGGATGGAGCTGAGCGGGTTGCGGATCTCGTGGGAGACCCGGCCCGCGAACTCGCCCATGGTCGCGAGCTGCCGCGTCGACTCGATCTGGCGCAGCATCCGCTGGACCCGCCCGGCCATCATGCCGATGGAATACGACAGGCGGCCCACCTCGTCGGAGCCCGGGGGCGGCAGCGCGGGCGTGAAGTTGCCCGCGGCCACCTCTCCGGCCGCCTCCGTGAGGTCCCGCAGCGAGCGCGTGATCCGGCCCAGCAGGATCGCGAACGCCAGGCTCGTCGCCCCGCCCACGAACAGCACGAGCAGCACGAACACGAAGCGGGCCCGTGCGAACGGGCGTGTGAACTCGTCCGGCACGACGCTGGAGATCACGGCCCAGTCGGACCGCGGCAGCGGCTCGACGGCCGTGAAGCGAAGGCCGTCCGCGCTCGCCACTTCCGTCGTGCCGCGGGCGGCGACGCCCGGGACGACCACGGCCGCGACCTGCGCGGGCTCCACGTCGCACCGGCCCCGGAACAGCACCGCGCCCGTGTTCCGGTCCACCACGGCCGTGAAGCCGTCGGCGCCGACGCGGGCCGACAGGGCCTCCGCGGGAAAGACTGCGTCCGCCTCAACGACCGCCCGGACGCTGACGGGCGTGGCCTCTCTGCCAAGCCTCGCCGTCCGCACCAGGACCACGCGGCCACCCTGCCCCGGGCACCCGTCGCCCGTCGCCGCGGCGGGGGCGCCGGATCTCGCCAGCACGCGGCCACGCCCGTCCACGAGCTCGGCACCCACCAGCCAGCCCGACATCACGTCCCCCAGGCGGCGCCAGTCGTCCGCAGCAGCGGTCGACGACGCGGCCGCTCCGGCGCGCAGAAGGCGCGGCACGGACGGGTCCCGCAGCAGCCCGTCCAGCTCCTGTCCCCGCCGGGCGTAGAGCTGACCCAGCTCCCGGGAGGCCACCTCGGCGACGCTCCGGTTCTGCGCGCGGACCAGCCCCTCCAGGGACTGCACCGACTGCAGGTAGTCGAAGATCGTGATCGCCGCCAGCGGCAGGACTGCGAGCGTGAGGAAGAGGAAGAGGACTTTCGCTCTGAGGGACATGCGTCAGCTCTCCCCGGCCAGGGCCGAGCGGAGGGCGCCGTGCGCGCGCACGGGTGCGGGTGCGGGGTGGGTCATGCTAGGCACGGTCCCGCGCGGCGTCAACCGCCGGCCTGTGGCCGATGGAGGGGATGTCGGCGGGGCCGTCCGCCGCCGCGCCGCCGTCCTCCCGGAAGCCGACGGCGTCCTCCACGATGTAGAGGGGCCGCCGCTTCGCCTCCGCGTACAGCCGCCCGACGTACTCGCCCAGGATGCCCAGGAAGATGAGCTGCACGCCGCCCAGGAAGGAGACGGCCACGAAGAGGGCCGCCCAGCCGGGCACCCACGCCCGGGTAAGCAGCCGCGCGACGACCGCGTAGAGCACTCCGGCGGCCGCGATGGCCGACACGATGAACCCCATCCACGTGGCGAGGCGCAGCGGCACCATGGAGAAGGACGTGACGCCGTCCACCGCGAAGCGCAGCATGCGGAAGAGCGGATACTTCGTCACGCCCGCGGCCCGGGGCGCCCTGCCGTACGGGACCATGGACTGGCGGTAGCCGACCCACGCCACCATGCCCCGCACGAAGCGGTTGCTCTCCGGCATGGCCAGCAGCGCGTCCACCACGCGCCGGTCCATGAGGCGGAAGTCGCCGGCGTCGAGGGGGATCGACACGTCCGAGAGGCGGTTGATGAGCCGGTAGAAGAGGGACGCCGTCCAGCGCTTGAAGCGGGTCTCCCCGTCCCGCACGGTGCGCACGGCGTACACCACGTCGCTGCCGCCGCGCCAGTCCTCGATCATGCGGGGGATCAGCTCCGGCGGGTCCTGCAGGTCGGCGTCGATGGTGACGACCAGGTCCCCGCGGGCGCGGACGAGGCCTGCGGTCAGCGCGTTCTGGTGGCCGAAGTTGCGGGACAGGCCGAGCACCCGCACGCGGGGGTCCGACCCGGCCAGCCCGCGGAGGATGGAGCGGGTCGCGTCCCGGCTGCCGTCGTCCACGAAGACCAGCTCGTAGTCGAGGCCGTCCTGCGCGTCCAGCACGGCTCGCAGCCGCTCGCACGTCGCCTCGATCACGTCCTCCTCGTCGAAGCACGGCACGACGATGGAGGCGAACGCGCGGCCGGGCCGGCGGTGCGGGGCCGTGGCGTCCATCACGGGCTCCGGTACACGAGGAGCGAGTGGGCGATGACCCGGTCGGGCGTGCGGCCGCGCAGCGCCGCGTACGGGTCCCCGTCGAGGTAGACGCCCGCGATGTTCGTCACGGACACCACCGTGTACTCCGGCGCGGCGCCTGTGTCCGGCTGCGCCGGCAGAGGGTAGAAGCTGGGCAGCGGCCGGTACGCGATGCCGTAGCCCTCGGGCAGCGCCGTCCCGAAGTACCCCAGGTTGACGCGCTGGACGTGCTCCTCGCGCATGAAGTCCCGGAGCTGCAGCAGGCCCTGCCCCCAGTCCAGGCTCGAGTCCACCAGCGCCGGCCGCGTGGGGCTGCGCCCCCGCGTGTACAGGCTCTGGTACGCCAGGAAGTCCGGGTAGTACGAGACGGACGAGGCGACGTACCCCGCGAGCAGCACGAGGACGCCCGCCTTCGCCGGCCACCCCCATGTGCGACCGGTCCGCGCCGCGCCGGCGGCCACGAGGACGAGCAGGAACGGCATCATGGGCAGCGCATGGCGGAAGCCGATGTTCAGGTCCGAGCCGATGAGCACGGGCAGCATGACGATGCACGCCAGCGCCGGCATGCGCAGCGGGGACTGCAGCCAGCGCGCGCGGTCGACGCCCTCCGGCTGGAGGCGGAGCGAGCGGCGCTGCATGCGTACCCACACGCCCACGATGCCCAGCACGATGAGCAGGTGCAGCGCCACGGGCGTCTTGAGCAGGAACGCCACCGGGAAGAAGAGGGCGAACCCGTCCGCGCTGGTGTGACCCAGCAGCCACGCGGTGGCGGGCGCCGAACCCGTGTTCGCCGCCGCCTGGGCCACCTTGAAGTGCACCCCGTTCCGGAGGGCGGTGAGGGCGAAGTCGCCCCGGTAGATCGCGACCAGGCCCAGGTACGTGAAGAGGGCCCCGATGTTCGCCGCCGCCAGCACGTCCCGCCGCCAGTCCGGGTCCCGGCCCCGCACCCCCGCCTCGCAGAACAGGAGCAGCAGCGCGATGGGCGCCAGCAGCACTGCCGTGAACTTCACGCCCACGGCGACGGCCACCAGCAGCCCCGCCGTGGCGGCGACCCGGGGCGTCGGCCGCACCATCATGCGCTCCAGCGCCCACGCCGCCGCGAACATGGCGGCCGCCACGGGCACGTCGTTGTACGCCACGCCGCCGTGGGCCAGCACGTCCGGCAGGAAGGCGACGAGCACCGCGGCGATGAGACCACCCACGGGGCTGACCGCTTCGGTCGCGAAGCCCCACACCAGCAGCACGAGGAGGGCCACCACCGCCCCCGCGATCACCCGGGCGTGGTACGCCATCCGCTCCGGGTCGTTGCCCTCCCGGAAGAAGAACTGCTGCGCGTACGGGTAGCGCAGGTCGCTGTTCCACTGCGCGGCGTCCTCCGCCGGGTACTTCGGGTGCGTCAGGTACACGGGCAGGCCGTACAGGTACTGCATCAGCGGCGGGTGGTCCGTCAGCAGGTCCCACTTCCCCGTCTCGAAGCCCCGCGCCCCGGCCGCCACCATGGCGATCTCGTCGAAGGTGGTGGACTCGTGCCGGGACGCCGCCAGGGTGAGGAACACCGAACACGCTGCGACGAGGGCGACGACGAAGACCAGGCCTCCGGCCGCCTTCGACTCCGACTGCCGGTCCGCCTCCCGGCGGGGCGCAACCGTGCTCACCGCGCCCTCGCCACGGCGGATACGCCGCCGTCGACCATGCCCGGGCGCCCTGCGGGCGGCCGCAGGGCGGACACCGCGTCCCGCGTCCGGTACACCACCAGGGACTGCCCCAGCACCTTCACGGGCCGTACGGCGCGCAGCGGCCCGAAGGGGTCCCGGTCCAGGTACGCGCCCGCCAGGAACGTGGCCGACACCACGAAGAACGGCGAGCGGGCGACGGCGGAATCCGCGTTCGTCGCCGCGTCCATCACGCCCGTAACGGGCAGCGCGTCGATGCCGTAGCCGTCGGGAAGCGCCGAGCCGAAGTACGCCAGGTACACGCTGTCCACGCGTTCCGTCTCCAGGAAATCCCGAAGCCGAAGCAGCCCCTGTCCCCAGTCCAGGCTCGAGTCCACGATCAGGCCGTGGGCCCGGTCCCGGGCGACGTACTCGCTGGTGTACGCCAGGAAGTCGGGGTAGAACGAGAGCGATGAGGCAATGTACGCTACACACGCCGTGGCGAGCACCGCCCGCGCCGGCCGGCCCGCCATGCTCCACGCCCGGGCCACGCCCGCGGCCACGATCACGAGGAGGTACGGCAGAACGGGCATGGCGTAGCGGAAGCCGATCTGAAGATCGGCCCGAAGCAGCAGCGCCGAGAGCACGGCGAGGGCGACGACCTCCGCCCGCAGCGGCGCCCTCAGCAGCGCCCTGCCCCGCTCCGAGGCCGCCGCCGCGAAGAGCGAGGCGACGGCCACGCCCAGCAGTGCGTGCAGCGCGATGGGCGTCTTGAGCAGGAACGCAACCGGGAAGAAGTACCACCAGCCGGTGGTGCCCCGCTGCCCCAGGAACGACACGGGCGACGTCGATCCGACGGCCGCGTGTCCCACCTCGAAGAGCAGGCCCAGCCGGAACGAGGTCAGCGTGAAGTCGCCGCGGTAGATCAAGACCAGGACGACGTAGGCGACGGCGAGGGCCACGTCCGCGCTCAGGAGCACGCCCCGCAGCCAGCGCCGGTCCCACCGGCGCCCCACGCCTTCGGCCACGGCCAGGCCTACCGCGATGGGCGCAAGCGCCACGGCCGAGAACTTCACCCCCAGGGCGAGGCCGGCGAACACACCGGCCAGCGCGCCGCGGCCCACGCCGGGCCGCCTCACCGCGCGGTCCACCGCCCAGACCGCCCAGAAGAGCGCGAGAGCCTCCGGCAGGTCGTTCCAGGCCACTCCCCCATGGGCGAGTACGTCGGGCAGGAAGGCGGCGAGAAGCGCCGCCAGTACGCCAGCCCCCGATCCGAACCTCGCCGCCGTCGCCCAGGCCACGCTCAGGACGAGGAGAGCCGCCACCACCGCGGCCACCAGTCGGGAGAGGAACGCGAGGCGTTCGGGATCGTTCCCGTTCCGCCAGAACAGGTCCCGGGCGTAATCGTAGCGGTCCCCCACGTGCCACACCCGCCCCTGCTCCGGCGGATACGCAGGGTGGGCCAGCCAGACGGGAAGCCCGTACAGGTACTCCATCACCGGCGGCTGCTCGACGATCAGGTCGAACCGCCCCGTCTCGAGACCGCGGGCGCCGGCGGCCGGCAGCAGGATCTCGTCGAACGTGGTGGAGGTGGTGCGCATGGCGGTGACCGTGAGGGTCGCCGAGACGGCGACGATGCAGAGCACCGCCAGGACCGCCCACCCGCGGGCGCGGGCCGGTGGGCGCACGGGCGCGACGCCGCCCGCATGCACGGCGGCGAAGCCCGCGATGGACGACGATGCGCCATCGATGGAGGAAATACGCGCGAAGCTCTGCTCAGACATGAAGTTTGGAGATGCCCGGGGAGGCCCCTCAATTGTGCCGCGACCGCAGCCTTCCGTCAAGCGTGGCCTGCATCGTGGCCCG
>CAVSJO010000006.1:0-1095000 GCA_963728445.1 uncultured Gemmatimonadales bacterium
AAATGGCTCCGGCCAAGCCCTAACCCATCCATGACGCGCAGCATTTCCTCTAGAGTAGGAACCTTAACGACGCCCCTCCCACGCACCGTGTACCCCGCCTCCTGGCTAATCGTCCGGACGTTAGCCCAAAAGGCCTTCGATAGCTTCTTGAATCGAGGATCGGCTTCCACAGCTAATCCTCCCTGAGACTTTGTTCGAGCAATTCGACGAAGCTCGAAAGGTTCGCCCCACAAGCTCGGCAGATTGCGCGCACCTCCAACACGTCAAGTCGACGTTCGCCCGACTCGTACTTGCTTACGAATGACTGTGGCTGGTGGAGGCGCTCCGCGACGTCCTGCTGCCGAAGGCCAGCCCGTTCGCGCAACTCGCGCAACTGGGATCCGACGAATGACCGCGGAATTCGAGAATCAGGCATTCCAGACCAAGTGCTCCGAGTTCGGCGGACAGGTGTTTCGCCTATCCTAGGCTCACTTGACCGTGAATCCCAAAACAGGATATAATGCTGCAACGGTTCACCCTGCGCGGAGATTCACTTGTCAGCCCAACTTGATCTGGTAGGCGCCCCGGTTCCGAACGTAAAGCCCTTTCGGCTTCAATTGCTGAAGTGGGTAGGCAACAAACAGCGGTTCGCAGACCAGATCATCGGTTACTTCCCTTCTTCGTTCCGAACATACTTCGAGCCATTTGTGGGCAGTGGCGCAGTACTCGGGACGCTTCGCCCCCATCAGGCGATTGCGGGTGATGCACTCTCCCCATTGATCGAGATTTGGCAAGCCCTCAGTGACGCGCCCGAAGAGTTGAAGACGTGGTACGCCGCACGATGGCAGACAGTGGACGCAGGCGATAAGGTTGACGAGTATGAGAGGATTAAGGCCTCTTACAACGCGAAACCAAATGGCCCGGATCTGTTGTTCATTTCTCGCTCGTGCTACGGCGGAGTGGTCCGATTCCGCCAAAGGGACGGATTCATCAGTACTCCGTGCGGATCTCACCGGCCGATTTCACCGCGGAGCTTTGCGCGCAGAGTTGACGAGTGGCACCCGCGCGTCCAAGGAGCAACCTTTCTACACGCTGACTTCGAGGACGTGATTGACCAAGCGAGCGATGGTGACGTGGTGTACTGCGACCCGCCGTACACTCACAGTCAGGCGATCTTGTACGGCGCCCAGCGCTTCGATCTATCCCGTCTTTTCGCGGCTATCGATCGGGCGAAGGCTCGTGGGGCAAGGGTGTTACTCAGTATTGACGGTACGAAACGATCCGGGAACCTGCTCTGCGATGTTCCCATCCCGGACGGCTTGTTCGAGGAGGAAGCTATGGTAAACTGCGGGCGTTCGATGTTGAGGCGCTTTCAGATGCGGGGAGAGACTCTCGAAGGGGAAGTGGTGCGGGATCGTCTGCTGCTCACTTTTTGATCGAGTGCTTAGGGCACTAAACGCACCCGGCAACAGCGTCAATCAGGGATTGAGGTGGTCTTCTCCCCGGAAATGAGTCCGGGCGGGCTCGCGTTTAGGGGCGTTATCTTCGGGTCGGACCTGGAGCCTCGGCAGAGGCGGGGAGCGACCCATGAGACGGAGTCGGTTTTCGGAAGAGCAGATCGCGCTGGCGCTGCGGCAGGCGGACGCCGGGACGCCGGTCGCGGAGATCTGCCGGAAGCTGGAGATCTCGGAGACCAGGTTCTTCGGGTGGAAGAAGAGTTCGGGGGCCTCGGCGTGCCCGAGCTTCGCGAACTCAGGCAGTTGCGGGATGAGAATCGGAAGCTGAAGGGGCTCGTGGCGGACCTCTCGCTGGACAAGAGCATCCTGCAGGAGGCCCTCCGAAAAAAATGGTGACGCCGACGCAGCGGCGTGAGGTGGTGGGATGGGCTCAGACTGCGTACGGCCTCGCAGAAAGGCGCGCCTGCGTCGCGGTCGGGATCAGCCGATCCCTGGTGCGGTACCGATCCGTGAAGCCTGCGCAGAAGCCCCTCCGGCGGCGTTTGCGCGAGCTCGCGGCCGCCCGGGTGAGCTGGGGCTATCCGCGGCTCACCATTCTGCTCCGGCGCGAAGGGTGGCGGATCAATCACAAGCGCGTCTATCGACTCTATACGGAAGAGGGCCTGACCCTCAAGCGCAAACGACCGAAGCGGCGAAAGAGCGCCAGCCCCGGCAGACACGGCCGGAAGCCGGAGCGCCGAATGAGCGATGGGCCATGGACTTCGTTCATGATGTCCTGGCTGGCGGCCGCGCGATCCGGATCCTTGCGGCCATCGATGCCTTCACCCGAGAGTGCGTGGCTCTGGTGGCCCAACCGAGCTTCAAGGGGGAGGATGTGGCGGCGATCCTCACCGGAGCCGGCTGCCACCGCGGTGCTCTTCCGGCCCTGATCTCGGTGGACAATGGCACCGAGTTCACCTCGAAGGCCTTGGATCACTAGGCCTACTGGAACAAGATTCAACTGGACTTCAGCCGGCCCGGGAAGCCGACGGACAATGCCCACATCGAGAGCTTCAACGCCACGCTGAGGCGGGAGTGCCTTTCGCAACACTGGTTTACAGACCTCGAAGATGCTCGACTCACTCTCGAGAAGTGGAAGGACGATTACAACAAGTTCAGGCCCCACAGTAGCTTGGGCCAGATTCCGCCCCGCCAATTCAGGCTCGGCGGAGCCTTCACCTCGGCCCCGGAGAAGCTCCTAAACTCACCTGTTTCCTGGACCTAATTCGGGGACAGGACCATCCCGCTCAAGAGTCCCATAATAACCGGCTCAGGATCCGGGGGTCACCTCAGAACCGCTCGGGAAGCTTACGGAGCGTGCTCACTGCCCGCGATGCCGGGAAGTACTGCGGCGGGAGAACGCGGCCAAGGGTCGGGAGAAGCTGGAGCAGTTGCAAGCGGAGGGACGAGACAAGCGGAGTAGCGAAGACCTTCGCGAGAAGCAGAGTCGGCAAACGGCTCGGATGAATCGCGAGATCGCTGAATGGGAGGCAGAGAATCCGGGGAAGTACGACAAGGATGAATTTCGGCGGGAGATAGCTCCCCGTCTCAGGCATTTGCGCGGCCGCCAGTTGGCGGACGCGACCGGCCTCGCACTCGTCACCTGCAATCAGATTCGACGCGGCGTAGGTGTCCCTCATCCACGACATTGGGTGGCTCTGCGCAAACTCGCGGAAACCGCACCGACTGTCGAAAGGACTGAGACCGACTACTACCGCGAGGAAATAGCGCCTCACCTCTCAGATTTTTCCGTTGACCAGATGTGGGTCCTCTAAAGTTTGTCGCGGTTTCTCTCTAAACTTTGTCGCTTCCGAGGTGTGAGCTAAGCGGCTTCAGAGTCCGAGCTCTCCTCCTGTTTGTGGTGGCGTGTTCGATAGGAACGGCCACGGAGCAGGAAATGGGTACCGCGCTCCAGGAGCCGGTCCAGGATCGCTTCAGCGAGATCAGCATCATGCAGCACCTGGCCGAGGGCGGCCAGAGGCTTGTTGGTAGTAACGATCATGGGCCGGTGCCTCAGGTAGCGATCGTTGACCACGCGATAAAGTACGTTGGCGGCATCGGCGGCGTAGCTTTGATACCCGAGTTCGTCGATGACCAGCACGTGGGGATGGGTGTAGGGCTCGAGCGCTTCGTCCAGCCGTCCCTCCGCGGCTGCATTCGAGAGTGTGCCAATGAGTTCATCGGCCGTGGTGAATCGAGAATCGAAGCCGTTCTGAATGGCTCGATAGGCGATGGCCACCGCCATGTGCGTCTTGCCTCGACCGGGGGGGCCGGTGAAGATCGCGCACCGGCCCTCGCTCACGAGTTCCGGGCCCAGAAGAGTGCCGAGCATCTGGAGCCGCACGCTGGTCTGGAAGGTGAAGTCGAATTCCTCAATGGTGCGGAGAAAAGGAAATTTCGCCTTGCGGACGTAGCGGGTGATGCGGGTCTGAGCGCGGTGCGCGATCTCCTCGGCGCAGAGCAGCTCGAGGAAGGCGTGGTAGCTCATGCCCTCCTCCTCGGCCCGGATGGCCAGCTCGGCATACTGGCGCCGGATGGTGGGCATGTGGAGGCGCTTGAGCATGGCATCGAGATCATCCAGCGGTACCGGGGTGGCGTTCATGACGCCACCTCCTTTGCGGCCAGACCTACGACGTACTCGGCGCCGATCAGGCGCTGAAAGAGCGCGCGCTGGAGCAGGCGAAGAAAACGCTCCTGCCCCAGCTCCTCCAGTAGCGCGAAGAGCCGCTCGACGTCCGCCTTCCAGGTGTGCGGCCGCGCGTGGATGAGCTCTGTCAGATAGCCCTCCCCCACGGGCCCCAGCTCCAGGATTCGCTCACGCATGAAGTAGAGGCGCTTCCTTGCGCCGGCCACGGCCGCGAGCTGCTCCGCTCGCTGCCCGAGCAGATAGCTGGTCTTTCCGACCTTGGGGAACCGCGGGTGGGTGGCCTCGAACCGGGCGGCGGTCGTGACGATCCGAACTCGGTCCGGGTACAGGTGCAGCGTGGCCGGGATCCCGCACGCGCCTGCCGGCATGGCGTAGCGAACTCCCTGGAAATCCACGAGTGCCGTGGGGCCGACATGGACGGCGTAACGCAGGCCGTACTCGGCCGGAGGCACGCTCAGCGGCTTCATTCGTGCCTGCTCGGCCAGGAGCCGGAGCTTCGGAATCTCCTTCGTAGCCCGGGACGCTCGCTCCTCATTCACGCCGATCAGCCAGTCCAGAAGCTGACGGGGGAGGTCCTGGTCGAGGTCAGCGAAGCGGCGGGCCCGGAAGAAGCTTCGCTTCACCCATCCCACCAGATTCTCCACCGATCCCTTCTGCTCCGGGCTCCGCGGCGCGCACAGCTCGATCGTGAAGCCGTAGTCGATGGCCACCTGTGCCAGCGTCGAGTTCCAGATCGGCCGGCCCCCCTCGTCCCGGCCCACCACGACCGTCTTCGGATTGTCGAATACCACCCGCAACGGCACCCCGCCCGAGTGCTCAAAGGCCGTCAGCAGCGCCCGCACCAGTGACTCGATTCGCTCATCCGGTACGATGACCACCCATACCCACCGCGAGTACTTCAGGCGGTAGGCCGCGAAGTGGACCCGCCGCTTGCGCCCGTCCAGCAACCGGACGTCCGCCTGCCCGAAGTCGAACTGAGCGAATTCCCCGGCCACACCCTCGAACCGCACCATCAGCTCCGCCGGCAGCTTCTCCTTCTCGAGCCGGAAGACCCGATAGAATGTGCTCTCGGCCAGCTCGACTCCTTCCTCTCGGAGCTGACGCAGATACTCCAGCGGCGGTGCCTCCGGGTCCTCTCCGATCAGATCCACCAGGCGGAACTTCACTGCCATCGGCACCGGCGGACGGCCCACACCCCGCTCCCGACGCGCCGCCGTGTCGTTCCCATCCTCGACCACACACTCTTTGGCGATCCGTTGGATCGTCCGCTGCGAAACCCCGAACTGCCTCGCAATGGCCTTCGACGATCTTCCTGCCTCGAGCAGGGCGTGAACCGCGTGTCGATCGAGCATCCTGAGCATCCTCCTTGCCTCCCTCAGCACTGGGGATCACGCCCTGCTGCTGGAAGCGGAAAACCTACCGTGGTGATGCCCTCGGATGCGACAGAATTTAGAGAGGATCAGCGACAAAGTTTAGGGAACGCACACCAGATTGTCGAGGCCACGGGATTGTCCAAATCATACTGCAACAAGATTCGCCGCAGCCAACGCTTACCGCGTCCGCGCCATTGGCCAGGTCTTGAGCATTTGATCGGCACCCCGAGCGCCTGATGCGTTGCCGTGTCCAGCCGAATCGCAGTTTAGGTCGGGGGGCGTTCAAGAGCGGGCGCTGTGGGGAAAATGGAACGGCTTAAACACCACGTGTGCCGCATCGCGGAACTACATTTGGACTAGCGGATTGGTTGGGGGAGCAATAACTTTCAAAAGCAATTCAACAGAAGTGAGCACCTGCAACCCTGCTTCGCCATTGATTTCCGCGCCAGTTACTTGGAGGCCCATTGGCCACCCCGATTGGTGACAACCTGCCATCCACAGCGTCGATGTATTTTTCGGATTTTGTGGGTCTCAGTAGAAGTGACGTGGAGGATTTCGGCGCATTCGACATCTCAATGATCAACGATCTCCCGCTCTTCATTGATCCTTTTTTGCTATTCAACAGCCATAAGAAAGAGTACACAGACCTACATGATGGAATTATTTCCTACGTAAGATTTCTTCGAAACAAGTCCAGGGAGGGGCCCGTCTCTGACGGGCTGCTGCGTGCTTGGTTCACGTTCAAGGAAGTCAAACATAACTGGTTTGGATACTGCCAGGAAGGAAATGTAGGGAGCGGTCTTGGGATGAGGTTTGCCCGGCAATTCAGAGATAATTTGGAAAACGTCTTTCGAGATTTTGGGGACAAGCACTGTCACGCAGGGACCTCACGTCGAAAAAGTATTTCTGACAGGAGGGGTTGGCCGAGATAATATAAGCGATTTAGTTACAAACATAATAAAGGAATACCTATGCAATTACACACAAAAATTTTCACAGAATTTTCTGGATCCGCAGTTTCGAAAGGTAGTATCAGTTCCCAAGGTCCGCTTCGACTATAGTAGGGAAGTGTGGGTTCCGGGTACGTTTGACTTGCCGTACGTCGGCGGCGATTACGTCATCCTCACGCCAGCCGACATGCTGACAAAGGATGAGGTCTGGATAAATCGAACCGACATGATTCGCGATTACCCGGAAATCGCGGCGGCCGTTCCGAATGATCAACTCCGCGCGCAGATTAACAATTACTTCCAGACGGCCCTCGCAGACATTCTGCGGCGCGACGAGGAAAGAAAGAATGCCCAGAAGCGGCGGCGCTCGGTGGGAGGGAGGCGTAGTCGCGCCCGTCAGCCTGAGCCCACTCGAAAGCAACTAGACGAGGCTGCCCGGAGCACCTATGCAGAGTACCCGGGCTTAATGGACATCTTCGTCCGCTTTAAGGAAGACACGGGGGATCAAGCAGAGGAGCTTGCAAGTGAGCGGGTGCGTGCTTCAGAAAAACTATACATCTCACAGGTGCGGTCCTTGTCAAAGAGTCTCGCTGAATCCACTTGCTTCTACGACTTTGACGGCTCGGACGCAAGTGTCACCGGTTCCCGTTTGCAGCAGCTGAAAGTAGCAGTCGAACAGAACGACGGCTGGAAGGCGTTCTACACCGATGATGGCCCAATATCACGCGAGGCGGACCTGCGCGTGATTCTGCGTTTGATCTGGGTTGGCACGCCGGATCCACAGATCAAGGGAAACCTGGTTCCAGGGAACTACCGCGTTTCGAGTCTCGTCCTATTCAAATTGGCAACCAGCAGGGGGTTGGGAGACGCGCTGGCCAGCCTAAAAGTGGAAGCCACCCTGAAGGCTGCGGTAGTTTGCTTTTCGCGACGAGAAGTTCTTGAGGTCCGGGCGCTCCTACGACAGCTCAAGATTGCGGAGGGAGAGAGAGGGTTCATCATTAACGCGAAACCACTCCGCTAGCACTTTGCAAGGGAACGAATATGAGCAGCGTAGAGGTGATTGAGTGTGAATCGGCGGATGAGATCCTAGATCGCCTTTCCGCGCGCGAACCTATGTGGCAGCCGCGACCTCGAAACTGGTTGTTCCGGGGGCATTCTGATGCAGGATGGCCCCTTATACCGTCCGCGCTGCGTCCTCAGACCATCCTCGGCTTTGGTGAACACGCAGCCGTCGGACCTCGGAGAACACACTTGGAGCAAGTCCGTGACGAGTTTGCGGCCGTTGAGCGCTTCTTGGTCCTAATGAACGAAGTTGGTCACGCCGTGCCTCCTGACATTTATGGAATTTGGTTTAACTGGAAAGAAGTACATGATGATGTCATTAGTACAGCGCGGAAGGGATATTCGCAGTGGCCACTTCACAAGTTGTACACCTTGCTTGCTCTCGCACAGCACCATGGAATCCCAACGCGCCTTCTGGACTGGTCCAGGAATGGAAAGGTGGCGGCGTATTTTGCCTCAGAGGAGGCCGCACACTGGGTGAAAGATGGAGCCCCGGGAGGGGATGCACCTGAGCGCTTAGCCGTGTGGGCATTCAACGAATATGAGGCGCGTAAGCTCTGGCGGAACTCGTCGACAAGCGTCGCATCAATCGGAACTCCCCAGGCGTCAAATCAGAACTTGCGGGCGCAGCGGGGTGTGTTCACAGTACACGTTCAGGAAACGGCCGATGCTAATGCCGCACCTATAATAGCGGCCCTTGACAAGATTGTACCGGAACAGGCGGCGGTGATTTCGGAAACGAACGGGGCTGCTCCCATCGCTGGCCCAATACTTCGTAAGCTCAGTCTTCCGGTTACCGAAGCCCCCAAGATGCTACGACTCTTGTACTACGAGGCTATCACCCGGGCGTCATTGTTTCCTTCGCTTGACGGGGTTGTGCAATCGTTAGATCTCATGCGCTACTGGGACCGTATGTAACTATACCTATGGCACGCGGGGGGGGGTGAACCACTTCTTCTCTTCCCTCTTAACCCCCGAACCCGGTCACAATGGAGGATCCGCCGGCGTGCCTGTGTGAGGGAGCCCGGGGGCTTCAAGACTCCCGAGAGTGGGCGGGCGAGCGCTCCCTGCTGGGATCTGCTACACTTACTATCGTCTAAGAAGTACGGAGATTCCGCGACTGCGGCTTGGTCGATGATGAGTGATATGCGCGGGCCTGAAGTGTGACCGCAAGCCTCACGTGGTCTCCTGCAGTTGACCCCCTACGGCTTCCCCGCCGGCCACCCGATGAACGCGGACCGGCTGCGTCTGACGGTGGAGCTGATCCGTGCGCTGGAGATGCTGCCGGAGTCGGAGGTGGTGGCGGGTCGGGACGCGACGGACGACGAGCTGGTGCTCTTCCACACGCGGCAGTACGTGGGGGCGGTGCGGCGGCTGTCGGGTCCGGAGCCGGACGCGGCGGAGGCGGCGCGCTGGGGGCTGGGCACGGAGGACGTGCCGGTGGTGCCCGGCATGGACGCCATGGCCCGGGCGGTGGTGGGCGGGACGCTCGTCGCGGCGGAGGAGGTGATGTCGGGGCGGCGCACGCGGGCGTTCAACGTCGCCGGCGGCATGCACCACGGGCACCGGGCGCGGGCGGCGGGCTTCTGCGTCTACAACGACCTGGCGGTGGCCATCCAGTGGATGCGCACGGAGCACCGGGCGCGGGTCATGTACGTGGACTACGACGCGCACCACGGGGACGGCGTGCAGGAGGCGTTCTGGGACGACCCGGAGGTGCTGACCGTCTCGTTCCACGAGAGCCCGGCGTACCTCTTCCCCGGCACGGGCTGGGTGGACGAGCTGGGCGGCGGGGACGGGCACGGCTACGCGGTGAACGTGCCGCTGGACGCCCACACGGGGGACGCGAGCTACTACCGGCTCTTCTCGGAGCTGGTCCCGCCGCTGGCCCGGGCGTTCCGGCCGGACGTGATCGTGCTGCAGTGCGGCTGCGACGCCCACTTCCGGGACCCCCTCACGCACATGCGCTGCACGACGCGGCTGTTCGAGCGGCTGACGCGCGTCGTGTGCGACGTGGCGGACGAGGTGTGCGGCGGCCGCGTCGTCGCCACCGGCGGCGGCGGCTACGCGGTCTACGAGGTGGTGCCCCGCGCGTGGGCGCTGGTGTGGGGCATCCTCCGGGGCGAACCCGCCCCCGACGGCGTGCCCCGGGTCTTCCAGGACCGCGTCCTGGCGGAGCACGGCGTCCTCGTGCCCGCCACCCTCCGGGACCCCGAGGGCTCCCTCCCCCCCTCGCCCCGGGAGGAGGAGGCAGCCGCCCGGAACCTGCGGACCCTCGACGCGGTACGGCGACAGGCCCTCCCCCTCGTCACCGGCTGGAGCCTCGGCTTCTGATGTCCGCCGCCCCCGACACGGACAGCATGCAGCGCGTCGACAAGCGCGGCGGCCCGTTCGTGGTGCGTCCGTACCGCCGTCCGGACCGGCCGGCGCTGGAGGACATGTACGTCGACTTCCGGCCCAAGCGCCTGGCCCAGGGGCTGCCGCCCGACAGCGAGCTCGCCCTGCGACGCTGGCTCGACACGGTCCTCGCCTCCGGGGACCACCTGCTGGTCGAGGTCGCGGGCGAGGTCATGGGGCACGGCATGCTCATCCCCATGGAGGACGGCGGCGCGGAGCTCGCCAACTTCCTGCACCAGGCCGTGCGGGACCGCGGCATCGGCACCGCGCTGAACCGCGTCCTCCTCGAGCGCGCCGCGGAGAGGACGTACTCCCGCGTGTGGCTGTGCGTCGAGCCGTGGAACCGCCCCGCCATCCGCTCCTACGAGAAGGCCGGCTTCCGCCAGCTCCCCGGCTCCCTCTGGGCGCCGGAGATCGAGATGGAGGCGAGGATCGGGGCGCCCGGATAGGGCGACGTCGCTGCCTCAGGGGCCGGAACGTGCCGATCTGGCGGGGCGCGGACACGATCGCCACATCGTGCATGCGAGGCGACGCGAACGTGACGGGAGACTGGCGCCGCCGAAGATCCGTCGTCACGTCAGCGCCGCTGGCCGACCACAATTCGACATCGCGCCGCCCGCCCGCGCCGAGTGGTCGATTGCGCCCGGCGGGGACGAGCCATCTCATCCCGTCGCCCGCCAACTGGGTGCGGGGTCGACCCGTGCGCATCGCGCACGACGGCCTCCGCGCCTCCGGCCGGCCCGGTAGCCCCGGCCGAGGCGCCGCCCCGGCCGGCGGCCTTGCCCGTCGCCGTTCGGACGGACCTGATCCGTCATGTGTTTATCGCCGCGCCAGCCCGGCGCGCCGCGAGTGTCGCGCCCCTTCGATACGGAGCCCCGCCGCGATGACGATGCCCGTCCCGACGTCCCCGATTCTCGCCATGGCGGCCGTCGCCCTGTGCGCGGCCGCGCCCGCGGGCGCGTCCGGTCAGCAGGTGGACACGCTGCGGTCATCGCCTGCCCGGGGCCTGGTGCACGTCACCGTCGTCCTGGACGAGCGGCGGACGACGCCCGTCTACCTGCGCCGGCGGGAGGCCGGGGACGCCAACGTCGTGATCGTCGGACCCGGCGCCGACGCGCAGGCCCTCTCCGACGTCGTTTTCGGCCTGCTGCTGGAGGACGCGCGGGATACGGCGGGCGAGGAGCGGGACGACCGGAAGGCGATGGGCGTCCGCGACCTCGACCGCCCGGCCTATCCCTGGGCCGCCGCGACACTCGGGCGGCTGCGTGCGGCCGACCCCGAGGACGTGCCGGGGCTGGGACGCCACCGCGTCGTCCGGTTCTACCTCGAGGCCCTCGACCTCGCACCCGACGGATCCCCCTAACCCATTGCAGGCACGGGGCTTGCCCTCCTCCGGCCCGGAAGCGGGGCGCTCTCGCCGCGCCCGTGGGAGCCCGAGGGAGAGGAGACCGCATGTCCACCGCACGACCGCCGGAGCCGCCGGGGCCACCCCCGCCGGAGGGGCCGGAGCCGCCGCCGGAGCCGCCGCATCCGGGACCGGACGGACCCGCGGGTCCGGGCGGGCCGAGGGGCACGCCGGACCCCGTCGCGCAGCGGGGGCGCCGCGGGTGCGGCGCGGTGTGGTGGCTGGTCGTGCTGATCCTGCTGGCCCTGGTGGCGTGGTGGGTGTGGCGGGCCCGGGCGGCGAGGCCGGCGGGCGCGGAGGTCGGGGTGGAGACGGGCCCGTGGATCGAGGTGGTGCCGGCGGATCCCCATCACCCCCTCGTGCCGGTGGACCCCCACCACGGGCGGGTGCCGGTGGACCCGTCGGATCCCCACGGCCCGCTGGAGCGGGTGAGCTGGCAGCCGCCGGGGAACGCGATCTAGGGCTCGCGGGCTACGCCACGTCCGCGCCGTCGGCGGGAGCCGCGCCCGCGGTGGCCGGTGCGGCCTCCCCCGCCCCCGGCAGCCGGAAGCGGAAGATCGTGCCGCCGCCGTCCGGGCACTCGGCCTCGATGCTGCCGCCGTGGGCCTCGACGATGCCCCGGCAGATGGCCAGGCCCAGCCCCGCGCCGCCCCGCTGCGGGTGGCTGCCCTGCCAGAACGCGGTGAAGAGGTGGGGTCGCTCGTCCGGCGGCACGCCCGGCCCGTCGTCGCCCACCTCGAAGAGGACGTCCTGCTCCTCCCGCCGCGCGCGCACGCAGACCCTGCCGCCGTCCGGCGAGTAGCGGACGGCGTTCACGATGAGGTTCGAGAAGACCTGCAGCACCCGGTCCCGGTCGGCGTGGACGCGCCCCGGGGCGTCGCACTCCGCCTCCAGCTCGACGCCCTTCTCCACGGCGACGGGGCGGTTCAGGTCCAGCGCGTCCCGCACCAGGCGGGCGGCGTCCGAGGACTCCGGGTGGATCGAGAGGCGGCCGCGCTCGATGCGTCCGACCTCGAGGAGGTCCCCGATGAGGCGGGCCGACTGCTCGACGCTGCGGCGGATGACGGACACCTGCCGGCGCAGGCTTTCGCCGTCGAGCTCGCCCCTGGAGAGGCGCAGCTCCATCAGCTCGGTGGACATGAGGATGGCGTTCAGGGGGTTGCGCAGGTCGTGGGAGACGACGGCCAGGACCTCGTCCCGGGTCCGCAGCGCCGCCTCCGTCTCCTCGTGCAGCAGCGCGTTGTGGAGGGCGAGGGCGGCGCGCTCGGCCAGCTCGCCGGCGCGGGCGGCGTCGAGGGCCGTGAAGGCCGGCCGGCGGCCGCCGCGGAGCAGCACGAGGGCGCCCCGCACGCGCTCGCCGGAGCGGAAGGGCGCGACGATGGCGGAGCGGGGGGCGAGGGCCGCCAGGAGCCCGCCGGCCGGCCCGTCCGCGGGGGGCGGCGGCGTCACCACGCGGGGCGCGCCGGCGGCGAAGGACGCAGACGGGTCGTCGCCCAGGTCCGAAGGCTTGACGACGGCCGCGAGCTGCCGCGCCGACACCGCCCGCTCCGGGTCCCGGTGCTGCGCCGCGCTCCGCTCCACCCGTCCCCGCGGGTCCAGCAGCAGCGCCAGCGCGCCGTCCGCCAGCCCGGGCACGGGCCCGTTCGCCGCCTGCTCCAGGACCTGCCCGACGTCCAGCGTGGCGGACAGCGCCTCGACCATGCCCGCCAGCTCCCGGCTCCACGTCTCCGACTCCTCCGCCGCCGCCCGCCGCCGCTCCAGCGCGCGGCCCAGGCCGAAGACGATGACCGCCGCGGCCAGCGCGAGCAGGACCAGGGCCACGGACACGATCCGCTGCGTCCGCTCCAGCTCCGCGATGCGCGTGCGCCGCGCGGCCGCCTCCGCCTGCAGCCCGTCCTCCAGCGACTGCGCCGAGACCAGGATCGTCTCGTAGTCCCGCCCCTGCTTCGACAGCCGCGAAAGATACGCGTCCCGCTCCACCCTTCCGGCCAGCAAGGCGTCGTTCAGGGACCGCCACCCCGCGGCCGCGCGCTGCAGGTCCAGCAGCATCGGGGACGTCACGCTCCCCCGCAGCGTCTTCACCAGCGGCGCCAGCGTCCGGAACGCGTCCGACTCCGTCCCCGCCGCGACCCGGTAACGGGCCCGGTACGTCTCGTCCCCCGTCAGCAGGTAGCCGCGGATCGCCGCCGCCTGGCGCGCCTGCGCGAACTCGATGCGCGTGAGCTCCGTGTGCGCCGGCTCCACCACGTCCGCGATGTCCCGCCGCAGTCCCGACGTCAGGTGCCCCACGGCCATGGGCAGCACCAGCAGCGTCACCAGGCACGCCATCGTGACCGCCACGAGCGGCCAGATCGGCCGCGCGCCGCCGCGCGCCCGCAGCCGTCGCCACGCCCCCCCGGTGCCATCCCGCGCCTTCGCGGCCACGCCTCGAGCCTGTGCCGTACCGCCCATGTTCACCCCTCGTGACGTCCTCTTGTGACGTCCTCCCGCCCCTCAATATACGCCCCGCGCAACGGGCCCGCCCGCCGGCACGCATCATGCTCGACATACCCCTGCAGGACAATGACCTGGCGGGGCGGCCACCACGGCCGCCTTTTCCATTTTCGGGCAGAGGACCCGGGCGGTCCGACGCGGGGAGGAACGATGAGGAGAGCGACGCGATGGGCCGCGGCGGCGGTCGTCGCCCTGGCACTCGGCACCGGCGCGTGCGCCACGGCCGGCGGGGCGCGCCGGGCGGCGATGGACGAGCCGGCGACGGTGAGCGTGACCAACAGCAACTGGCTCGACATGACGGTCTACGTCACGCGGGACGGGACCCGGCAGCGCCTGGGGACGGTGACGTCCATGCAGACGCGGACGTTTCGCGTCCCGAAGCCCTTCACCCTCGGCAACGGGAACGTGCGGCTGCTGGCCGACCCGATCGGGTCGGAACAGGCCTACGCGACGCAGCCGCTGGTCTTCAACAACGGAGACCGGCTGGACTGGAAGCTGGAGAACAACCTGGCGCTGTCGTCCTACCGGATCCGCTGAGGCAGGGCGGCCGGAGGCGTCCGGACGCAGCGGGGCGGTCCCCGCGGCGCGTCAGAAGCCGGCGCGTCAGAAGCCGGCGCGCTCGAGGGCGGCGAGGGTGCTGCCGGCGTAGCCGCCGCCGAACAGGTTGACGTGCACGAGCAGGTAGTAGAGCTGGTAGACGGCGCGCCGGGTCTCGCGGTACCCCGGCGCGACGGGCCAGTGCTCCTCGTACGCCTGGTAGAACGCCGGGTCGAAGCCGCCGAACAGCTCGGTCATCGCGAGGTCCACCTCCCGGTGGCCGTCGTGGCACGAGGGGTCGATCACCGCCGCCGCGCCGGCGCCGAGCATATGGACATTGCCGCTCCACAGGTCCCCGTGCAGCAGCGACGGGCCCTCCTCCTGCCCCGGCGCCAGGAGCTCGTCCAGCGCGCCGAAGAGCGCGTCGAAGCGGGAACCCGCCGCGGCGTCCAGCTTCCCCGCGTCCCGCGCCATCCGGAGCTGCGGCTCCAGCCGCCGCTCCCGCCAGAACGCCGCCCAGTCGTCCGCCCGCCCGTTCCGCTGCGGCAGCGAGCCGATGAAGTTGTCGTGGTCCCACCCGAACGCGTCCGCCCGCACGTGGTGCAGCCGCGCGAGCCCCGCGCCGAGGCTCTGCCACGCGCCCTTCGTCGGCCGGCCCGGCTCCAGCCACTCCAGCACCAGCACGGGCGCGCCGGCGCCGGGGCCGCTTCGGGCCCTCCGTCCGGCGCGTCCTCCGGACCGTCGCCGGGCGCGACCCAGACCTCCGGCACCCGCACGGCGTCCGCGGCGGCGATGGCCCGCAGCGAGCGGGCCTCCTCGACGAACATGCGGCGCGCGGCGTCGCCTTCCCCCCACTTCACGAAGGCGACGTCGGCCTCCTCCGACTCCACGCGCGCCGACGGGCTGATGCAGCCGCCGGACACCGGCCGCGCCGACGCCAGCCGCGCCGGCCGTCCCGTGCGCTCGCTCCACGCCGCCTCCACCGCCCGCCGCGCCGCGTCCGGCAGCGCGACCTCCGCCCCCCGCCCCCGCGGCGCCGCGCTCACAGCCCCCGCTCCGCGCGGATGTGCGCCAGCAGCCCGTCGCACGACCGCTCGACCATGTCGTGCACGGCGGCGAAGCCGCCTTCCCCGCCGAAGTACGGGTCCGGCACCTCCAGCTCCCCGTCCGCGTCCGGGTCGAACTCCCGCAGCAGCCGCACGCCCGCCTCGCGCCCGGCGTCCTCCGCCAGCGCCCGGACCTCCTCCCGGTTGTTCGCGTCCATTGCGACGACGTAGTCGAAGCGGTCCAGGTCCGCCTGCCGGATGCGACGGGACCGGCCCGTCAGCTCCAGCCCCCGCCGCCGCGCCTCCTCCGCGGTGCGGGCGTCCGGCGGCTGGCCGTCGTGCCACCCCGACGTCCCCGCCGAGTCCACGTCGAACCGGTCCGCCAGCCCCGCGCGCTCCACCCGCTCCCGGAAGACGTTCTCCGCCAGGGGCGAGCGGCAGATGTTGCCGAGGCAGACGAAGAGCACGCCGATGGTGTAGTCCTTCATGGCTCCTTTTCCGTGGTCGGTTGCGCGGCGGCGCTACGGCTCGCAACGTCGGTGCCGGGCGCGGGGCACGCGCCCTGCAACCGCCAGCGGAGCCCATGCGCCCCCGACACCGAGACCGACATCCTCGCGCCGCCCCGCGCCGCGACCGCGCCGCCCTCGCGGCGCTCGCGGCGGCCCTGATCGCAGCCCTCGCCGCCGCCTGCTCCGGCGCGCCGTCGTGCGACCCGCCCGAGCGCGTCGCGTGGCTGCCCCGCGTGGTCCGGGAGTCCAGCGGCGTCGACGGCTCCCACCGCACGCCCGGCGTGCTGTGGACCCACGACGATTCCGGCGGCCGCGCGGAAATCTACGCCGTCGACGCCTCCGGCGCCCTGCGCGGCACCGTCGCCGTGACCGGCGCCACGAACCACGACTGGGAGGACCTCGCCACCGCGCCCTGCGCCGACGGCTCCCACTGCCTCTACATCGGGGACATCGGCAACAACCAGCACGACCGGGACTCCCTCGTGGTCTACCGCGTGCCCGAGCCCGCGCCGGAGGACCGCGCCACCGCGAAGGCGGACAACCTTCCCGCCCGCTGGCCCGACCGACAGCCCCGGGACGCCGAGGCCCTGTTCGTCCTGCCGGGCCCGCGTGTGTACGTCGTCACCAAGGGCGTTCACGCCCCCGTGGCCGTATTTCGCTACCCGTTCCCCCTCGTCCCGGACAGCACCGTGACGCTCGAGGAGGTGCAGCGCCTCACCGACGGCCCCGTGACCCTGCCCGACCAGGTCACCGGCGCCGTCGCCGGGCCGGGCGGGCGTTGGGTGGTCCTTCGCACCTACACCGCGCTGCGCTTCTACCACCTCCGGGACGGCCGCCTCGTCCCCTTCCGTGTGCGCCTGCGCGGCGACGGCGCCGCCGCCGAGCCCGACTCCGGATCCGGCTTCGACGACGACTCCGCCGACGCGGCCGCCGGCGACTCCCTCGACCTCCCCCTCGGCGACCTCGCCGGCACCCAGGGCGAGGGCGTCGGCCTCGGCGCCGACGGAGAGCTCTGGCTCACCAGCGAGCAGGGCCTCGACACCGTCGCACCCCTCGCCCGCATCCGCTGCCGGCTGCCCTGAGAGGCGGGGCTGGCCGAACGGCGTACGGCCCGCCCCGGGCGCACGCGACTTGCGACTCCCCCCCTCCGGACGAAAGCAGCGGATTCACCGATTCGGACACAGGGGAGAGCCCCCTCTACATGTTCACGAAGGACCGGGCCGGCTCGAGCGCCTGCTACGAGGGGTGCGCCGAGATCTGGGCGCCGTTTACCATCCAGCAGGCCACGCCCTCCGCGGCCGACGCCGCCGTGCGGGCGTCCCTCATCGGCACCGTCCAGCGCCGGGACAGCTCCACCCAGGTCACCTACGCCGGCCACCCCCTCTACTTGGGCGGATCGTGCGAGGCGAAGGGCCAGGACGACCAGGGCTTCAGCGGCCAGTGGTTCCTGCTGAGCCCGTCCGGCGACGGCATCCCCGCCGAAGGCTCGTGGCCGGGTCCGCAGTAGTGCACGGGGCAGGGCGCGGCGGAGAGCGGCAGAATCATCGCAAATCATTGTCACAGACGGCTTTACGACCACCCGGCACGATTGGTGCACCGTTAGGGGACCGCGCGGGCGTCGCAGGGGCGGCGCCGGCGCTTTCCACCGGAAGGGAAGGAGCCGGAGATGGCCGACGAGGTCGGGACGGATCGGGACCGGGAGCCGTACGACAGGCGCGCCGAGGCCGCGGCGGCGGAGCCGCGGGTCGAGACGGACACGTACGAGGGTCCGGACCGGCGCGCTTCGGAGCCGAAGCCGTCGGAGCGGCGCCGCTGGCGGGAGCTGCTGAACCGCTGGAAGGACCCGATCATCGGACTCACGGTGGCGGGGGCGGCGGCGCCGCTGATCCACGCCGGCACGGCGGGTCCCGAGGCGCCGAAACCGCAGCCGGCGCAGGCGGCCGCGGGCTCGGAGACCGCAGCCGCGCAGGACGTGCCGACGGAGGACGTCGTTGCGCAGCAGTGGCGGCAGGCGGCGGAGAAGCGGATGCGCGAGCTGACGATTACCGGCGCGCAGACGCGCTACGACATTTCCCGTGAGCTGGCGCGAAAGATCTTCGACACGGCCGTGGACGAGGGCATCGAGCCGGACCTGGCGTTCGGGCTCGTGAACACCGAGAGCACGTTCCGGCCGCAGGTGGTGAGCAGCGTCGGCGCGCAGGGACTGACGCAGGTGCTGCCCCGGACCGCGAAGTGGATCATGGGCGCGAAGCACACGCCGAACCTCTTCGACGTGGACACGAACCTGCACGCGGGCTTCCGCTACCTGCGCAAGCTGATCGACGACTACGAGGGTGACGTGCGGCTGGCGCTGACCGCGTACAACCGCGGTCCCGGCACGGTGAATCGCATCCTGTCCCGGGGCGGCAACCCGGACAACGGGTACGCCGGGCGCGTCCTGAGCGAGTAGGCCCTCGGAGGGCTGTCGGAACCGGTCCGGCGGCACTCCCGGAAGGGCGGGGGTGTAGGCAGGCGTGGCGGCGCGAATCCCGCGCCGCGCGTCCCCGGCACCCCGACCCGACATGCGCCGTTCCCGCGCCGCCGCGCTCGCTCTCGCCCTGGCTCTCGCCCTACCCGTCGGAGCCCCCGCGGCGGCCCGGGCGCAGGCGCCCCTCCCCATCGACACCCTCGCCCTGCGCGCCCACACGCGCTTCCTGTCCGACGACCTCCTCGAGGGCCGCGGCGCCGGCACGCCCGGCGAGCGCCTCGCCGCGCTCTACCTCGTCAGCCAGCTCACGGAGCTCGGCATCCCCGGCGCCGCCGCGGACGGCGGCTACCTGCAGCCCGTTCCGCTGAAGGAGGCGGTCATCGACACGGCCCGCACCCGGCTGCGCCTGGCCGTGCGCGCGGCGGACGGGACGGCGGGCGCAGACACGACGTTCGGGACGCCCGACGCGTTCATCCCCAACACGGGCGGCGCCGGCGCGTTCCACTCCTTCTCGGGCGACGTCGTCTACGCCGGCTCCCCGGCGACCGCCGCGCGCGCCCTCGAGGGCGTCGACCTGCGCGGGCGCGTCGTCGCCGTCGAAGGACCCCTCGGCGGCGCCGCGCTCCAGCTCGTGCCCGACTGGCGCGCCCGGGGCGCTGCCGGCGTGCTGGCGCTCATCCGCCAGCCCGACCGCTGGGACCTGTACGTCCGCAGCCGCGGACCCTCCCGCTTCTACGTGGACGCACCCGTGGACGACCCGATCTGGCAGCCGGACCTGCCCGTGCTGCTGGCCGGTCCTGTGCTGTCCGCCGCGCTCCTGGACGGCGCCGCCGCCCCCCCACGCGACGCCCCAGGCGGCGTCGCCGCCGTCGCCCGGGCCGTCGACCTCGACCGCCGCGTGGACGCGACCGTCTCCGTCCACGTCCAGGACCGGCCGTCCGCCAACGTCGCCGCCGTGATCCCCGGCTCCGACCCGGCGCTGCGGGACGAGTACGTCGCCTTCACCGCCCACTACGACCACCTGGGCGTGAGCACGCCGGACGCGACCGGCGACTCCATCTACAACGGCTTCTCCGACGACGCCGCCGGGGACGCCATGCTGCTGGCCATCGGCGAGGCGCTCCGCAGGGACCCGCCGCGCCGGTCCGTGCTGCTCCTCTTCTTCACCGGCGAGGAGCGCGGCCTGCTCGGCTCCACCTACGCCGCCACCCGGCCTGTCGTGCCCCTCGACCGGATCGTCGGGCTCGTGAACCTCGACGCCGGCGCGCCGCCCGCGCCCCCCGTCTCCTGGCGCGTCGCGGGCGGCAGCGCCTCCACGCTGGGCCGCGTCGCCCGTGACGCCGCCGCCCGCGCCGGCTGGCAGGCCACCACGTCCGACCCGTCCCCCAACTCCGACTACTGGCCGTTCCTCCTGCGCGGCGTGCCCGCCGTCTTCCTCATCCCCGGCGACCGCTGGGAAGGCGTCGACGCCGCCACCCACGACGCCCTCTTCCGCAAGTGGGACCACTACCACCAGCCCGCCGACGAGTGGAAGCCCGACTTTTCCTTCGCCGGCCTCGCCCGCTACGCCGACTACGCCCTCCGCATCGGCCTCGCCGCCGCGAACGCGGACTCCCCACCCCGCTCCCTGCTGGCCGCCCCGGGCCACTAACTCCCGCCTCTCTCGCCCGCAGTTCTCGCCCGAAGTTCTCGCCCGCCTCTATCGCCCGCCGTTCTCGCCCGCCGTCCCCACCGTCCCCGCCGTCCCCGCCGTGGGCACGCGCCATGCGGCCTTTCCCCGCGGCCGCCGAACGCCCACGTTCCGGCGGCAGTCAGACACGCCAATCCAACCGGAGGACCGACATGGCTGGAGCCAGGAGGACGGCGCACGCCGTCTGGGAAGGGAGTCTCATGGAGGGGAAGGGGCGCGTGCGCCCGGACAGCGGCGCGTTCCCCGAGGTGCCCGTCACGTGGAAGGCCCGCACCGGCGGCGACGACGCCATGACCAGCCCCGAGGAGCTCATCGCCGCCGCCCACGCCGCGTGCTTCTCCATGGCCCTCTCCAACGGCCTCGCCCAGGCCGGCCACGCGCCCGACCGCCTCGAGGTCGACGCCACGTGCGCCTTCGAGCCGAAGCCCGAGGGCGGCGGCTTCCGCATCTCGACCATGCGGATCCAGGTGCGGGGCACCGTGCCCGACATGGGCGAGGAGGAATTCAAGAAGGCGGCTCAGGACGCGGGGAAAGGCTGCCCTGTGTCGGGGGCGCTGAAGGGGAACGTGGAGATTTCGGTGGAGGCTTCGGTCGTTTGAGGCGCGGGGCTGCGCCCCGCGCAGGGGGTCGCGGCGCTTCGCGCCGCTCCTAGGGGGTCGTGGCGCTGGCGCGCCACTCCGAGGAGGGGCGCGGCCTGCGGCCGCTTCGAGGGGGGCGCGGCGCTTTGCGCCGCTTCGAGGGGGTCGGCCGCTGCGCGGCCTCCGAGGGACTGCGGGGGCGGCGGCCGGATGGACGAAGGGGGAGGCGCCCGCTGTGTCGGGCCCTCCCCCTTCCGCCTCTGCGCCACCTCGGAGGGGCCGCCCCCGGCGGCCCCGACCTCCCTGGAAGCGACGCCGAAGGCGAGCGCTCCCCCCTCGAAGGCGCGCCTCAGCGCGCCGACCTCCCCAACGGGGCCCGCGCCAGCGGCCCCGCGGAACCGCGGGGGCGGCGGCCCGATAGACGAAGGGGGAGGCGCCCGCTGTGTCGGGCCCTCCCCCTTCCGCCTCTGCGCCACCTCGGAGGGGCCGCCCCCGGCGGCCCCGACCTCCTGGAAGCGACGCCGAAGGCGAGCGCTCCCCCCTCGAAGGCGCGCCCCAGCGCGCCGACCTCCTCGAAGGGGCCCGCGCCAGCGGCTCCGCCCCCCTCGGAGCGGCGCGCCAGCGCCGCGACCCCCTGCGCGGGCGAAGCCCGCGCCCTAGTTCAGCAGCGGCTCGATGCGCTCCGCGAAGCTCGTGCGCGCCCGGTGCAGACGGCTCTTCACCGTGCCCAGGTTCACGCCCGTGATCTCCGCGATCTCCTCATAGCTCTTGCCCTCCAGCTCCCGCAGCCGGAAGACGAGCTGGTGGTGCTCCGGCAGCTCACGGACCGTTTCCTCCACGATCTCCTGCAGGTACCGCTTCGTGTACAGCCGGTCCGGCTGCTGCGTGTTGTCCTCGAACTGCAGGGGCCGGTGCTCCGGCTCCCAGTGCGTCGTCAGCTTCTGGAACAGCACCAGCGGACTCCGCGACCGGTTCCGCAGCTCGTTCTTCGACAGGTTCGAGCAGATCGTGTAGATCCACGTCGAGAACTTCTTCGACTGGTCGAACCGGTGCAGGTGCCGCGTCACGCGGATGAACGCCTCCTGTACCAGGTCCTCCGCCCGGTCCCCGTCCCCCGTCTTCCGGGTGATGAAGTACACGAGCTTGTCGTGGTACCGGTCGTACAGCTCCGTGAACGCGCCCGGCCGGCCCGCCAGATGCGCCGCCACCAGATCCGAGTCCGTCAGCGCCGGAAGCGGTGTCTTGTGGATGTCGCTACGCTTCGCCTCCTTCGTAGCCATTGCCTCTCCTTTCCCGAAGCGAAAGGGGTGCCGACCGCCGCGGGCACCCCCATCGCCTTATTCTCTCAAGCCTGCAAACGGCCCGAATTCGTCGGGCCGACCAGACTCCTCAGCGTGCTCCCTCGCACCGGTAATATAACGAATTACGCACTCCCGCTCAAGGGTGACGCCTCCGCGATTTTCACGGTTTCCAATACCCGTTGAAATGCCTGCGGCGCCACGACTTACGGGATCTGTTCGGGGCCGGGGCCCCGGATTTGCCTGCCACCTGACCGAGCGGTCAGCCCTCGGCCTCCGACGGCTCCAGCATCATGACGAGCTGGCGGCCGTCGACGCGCTTGCTGCGGCTCTCGACCTTCGCGATGTCCTGCGTCTGGTCGACGACCTCGTCGAGCACGTTCTGGCCGAGCTCGGGCCGGCGCAGCTCGCGGCGGCGGAAGCGGACGGTGACCTTGACCTTCTTGCCCTTCCTCAGGAAGCGGCGGGCGTTGCGCACCTTGAAGTCGAGATCGTGGTCGTCGGTCTTGGGACGGAACTTGACCTCCTTGATCTCGATCGTGTGCTGCTTCTTCTTCGCCTCCTTGGCCCGCTTCTGCTGCTCGTACTGGTACTTGCCCCAGTCGAGTATGCGGACGACGGGCGGCCGGGCGCGGGGGGCGACCTCGACGAGATCGAGGCCGGCGTCGGCGGCTCGCTCGCGGGCGTCCTCCAGGGAAACCACGCCGATCTGCTCGCCGTCGGCGTCGATGAGGCGGATGGGGCTGATGCGGATGTCGTCGTTTACGCGGGTGCGGTTCCTGGCGATGGTGCTCCTCCGTTCGACTGGGAGTGGGCGCGGGCGCGTCGCTGCGGCCGCGCGAGGGGTCCGGGCGGCTTGCTCGAACCCCGGGGCTACGGGTGACTACCGGACACTCGCGGTGAGGTTCCGGAGCGGAGACTCGCCTACTTCACGCTGCGGCGGATGTCGATGCCGCGCCGGCCGAGCTCGCGGATGTAGGCGTCGGCGGGCACGCAGCGGTCGGCGGTCATGACGCCGCGCTCGGTGATGGTGCCGTCGGCCTGCATCGCGCCGGTGATGGCGAGGGAGAAGCCGGTGGTGCGCTCCATGGCGCTGATGCCGGTCTCCGGGTCGTGGTAGTCGAGGAGGTCGTAGACGATGGTGCGGGCGGCGCCGCCCTCGTCCTCGCCGTCCACCTCGACGCGCAGGGCGACGAGGTCGTCGCCGGGCGCGTTGCGCAGCAGCGGGTCGACGATGGAGATGAAGAGCTCCCGGGGCACGACGTCGGTGCCGTTCACGTCGACGGGATCGAGCCCCAGGAGCCCGAGATCCCGGATGGTGCGCATGCGGTCGGCGTGGCCGGGATAGCGCAGCGTCTTGTACTCCATGGTCGGGACCTGGCCCTCGTACGTCCACGGCATGACGGACAGGCCGCCGGCGGTGTGGAACGCCTCGAGGGTGCCGACGGGGCTCGGGAAGCTCACGGCCTCCAGCTCCGTCAGGGCCTCCACCTGCACCGGCTCGCCGCCCCGGACGACCCACGACGGGGTCGTGTAGTAGTCCAGCACGCCTTCCAGCGAGTAGACGATCTTGTAGTCGAGGGGCGGCTGCGGGTCCTGGGGCAGCCCCCCGACGCGGATGCGCACCGAGCGCGTCTTCGCCAGGTCCGCCATGCCCGCGGCGGCCAGGATGTTGACCATGCCCGGCGCCAGCCCGCAGTCGGGAATGGCGACGACGCCCTTCTCCTTCGCCTCCCCGTCCAGCTCGAGCTGCTGGAAGACGATCTCCGTGTTGCCGCCCAGGTCGCAGTAGTGGGCGCCGGCGGCGATGGCGTGCTTCGTCATCGCCAGGTTGAAGTAGTACGGCAGCGCGTTCATGCACGCCGTCGCACCCTCCAGCAGCCTGCGCACCGCGTCGTCGTCGTTGGCGTCCAGCCGGACCAGCTCGAGGCGGTCGTCGCCCCGCAGCTTCTCCAGGAACGGCGGCAGGTCGTCCACGTCCTGGTCCGCGACGACGACGCGCTGCGCGCCGGCCGTCTGCAGGAGATCGTATGCGCAGGCCGAGCCCTGAAGGCCGGCCCCCAGAACCACGAATCGCATGTTCGGCTCGGCTCCCGTCACCCGTTCTCCAGCGCGTCCAGCATGGTCTTCGTGTTGGAGCGCAGCACGTAGCACGCCCGCCGCACCTGCTGCGGCGAGCCGTAGCTCGTCGGGTCCTCGAACTCCGAGAGCGCTTCCCGCGCCGCCGCCCGCTCGTCGGACACCGCCGACTCGCCGTCCGTCGCGGCCACCAGGGAGCCGAGAGCGCCGTGGAAGCGCTTCGCGTGCTCCGTCAGGATGCCCTGGTCCATGCGCTCGTTGCGATCCAGCGCGTTGTAGCTCTCCACTGCCTCGCGCGCGTCCTTGCGGGCGTCCTCCAGGTTCGCCATGGCCGTTCTCCTTTCCTGCCCCGGTTGGTCCTTCTCGCTCACGTCTCGCCCGGAATGGGCGCAGCCCCGCACACTGGGAAGCGCGCCTCCGGTTGTCAACTGCCCCCGGGCGCGGGCGGCGCCGCCACGATCTGGAGCAGCAGCGCGCCGTCGGGATCGACCCGCAGCGACGTCGGCCGCGCCGGCAGGCGGAAGCGCAGCGTCGCCGTCCGCTGCTCCAGCGTCGCCGTCCGACGCACCGCCCCGGAGCCGCTCCCGAACTCCAGCGTCAGCGGCAGGCGGAACGTCGGCCACGCCGACGACTGCACCTGCGCAAGCGTCACCACGGCCTCCCGCGCCCGGGCGTCCCAGCGCCAGTCGTAGGTGAGCTGCGGGAAGCCGGGCCGACGCAGCCACTGGTCGAAGAACCAGCCCAGCTCCCGGCCCGATGCGTTCTCCATGGCCGCCCGCAGGTCCGGCGTCAGCGCGGTGCCGTTCCGGTGCTCGACGTAGTAGCGGCGGATGCCGGTGAAGAAGGCGGAGTCGCCGAGCGTGCCGCGGAGCATGTGCAGGACCCAGGCCCCCTTCTGATAGCTGTTGCGGTCGAGCAGCTCCATGAGGTCGGTCTGCGCCGTGTCGATGACGGGCCGGTCCGTCACGTCCGACGACCAGTAGCGCCGCGCCGCCGCCTGCATCACGTCCCGGAACGCCGCCTGCCCCCGCGAATGCTCCGTCCACAGCGCCGCGAAGTACGTCGCGAAGCCCTCCGACAGCCACAGGTCCGCCCAGCGCGCCTCCGTCACCGCGTCCCCGAACCACTGGTGCGCCGTCTCGTGGGCGACCGTCTCCTCCGACAGGGTTCCGTTCGCGACGGCCTTCTCGTCGTAGAAGATGGCGGTGGCGTTCTCCATCCCGCCGAACATGGTGGCGGACTGCACGTGGTCCAGCTTCTCGTACGCGAACGGCCCGACGAGCGCCGCGAAGTAGGCCAGGATGTCGGGCGCCGGCGCGAAGATCCGCGCGGCGTTCGCGCTGTCCTCCGGGAAGCTCCACCCCTCCAGCGGCACGCACCGCGGGGGCAGTCCCGGCCCGCACGCGCGCCCGAGGCTCGTGACGGCCATGTCTCCGGCGCCCACGACCATGAGGTAGGGCGGGATCGGCACGGCCTCGCCCCAGCGCGTGATGGCCCGGGGCGTGAACGAGCCGGGCGGCGGCTCGGGCGGATCCGGAGCGGGAATCACGTGGGGGAGCCCGGGGGCGTCGGGTCCGAGCGTGTCGGAGCGGACGCCGTTCGCCACGACGCGCCACGCGGCGGGGGCGCTGACGGCCCACGAGACGGTCGCCTTGTCGGAGGGGTGGTCGATGACGGGCAGCCAGAAGCGCGCCCGGTTCGGCCAGTCGTCCCCGAAGGCGGTCCAGTGGCCGTGGACGTTGCGGCGCAGGATCAGGCCGTCGTCGACGTGGCCCTCGTAGTCGACGTTCACGAAGAACGTCTGTCCCACGCCGGCTTCGTCGGGCACGGGTACGAGCACCTTCCCTCCTCGCTGCACGAAATCGACCGGGTGGACCCGCTCCAGGCCGGGGCCGGAAACACGTACCGCCGTGACGGCGAGCCCGGTGAGGTCCAGGCGCAGCGTGTCCTGGCGCGGCTCGCGGAGGGCGATGAGCTCGAGGGCCGATGCCCGGATGTAGGTGCCCGTGTCCGGAAGGGCGACGGCGAACGCGTAGCTCACGGCGTCGAAGCCGGGGGCGTACGGCCCCGGCGGCGGGGCCTGGCCCCGGGGGATCGGCGGCGGCTCCGGGGGGAGCGAGGGCGCCGCCCGCTCCGAGGCAGGAGCGGGCGGCGCGGGAGCCTGCGTCGGCGGCGGCGTCCGCCCCGCGCACGCTGCGGCGAGGAGCGCGGGGAGGAGCGGTGCTGCCTTCCTCTTCATCCGGTGTCTCCGGCTCGGTTCGTCTCGGCGGTCCCCCCGTCGCCCGCGAGGGGCGGCCGCGCGGTGGTGTCGGGGCGGCTCGTCGTGTCCGGCCGTGGCGCGGTCGGCCGGGGCGTCGTCCGCATGGTATCGGGTCGCGGCGTCGTCCGCATGGTATCGGGTCGCGGCGTCGTCGGCACGGTATCGGGCCGTGGCATGGTCGGCCGCGGCGTCATCGGTGGCGGCATCGTGCGTCGCGGCGCCGGGCCCGTGGTGTCGGCGGGGAACGGCAGCGTGTCCCGCTCCGTCGGCGGGCGGGGCGGCACGCGGATGCGGCCGGTGTCGCGCGGCAGCGTGTCGACGCGGGGCGTGTCCACCCGGAAGCCGAACGTGTCGGCGGGCGGCCCCACGCGATCCCGGCGCCGCAGGCTGTCCCGGGCCAGGCTGTCGGCGCGGGCTGCCTCGTCGCGCCCGAAGAGGCGCTGGCGCAGGCGCTGGAACCAGCCCTCGTCGGCCGTGTCGGTGTACATGAGAGTGTCGCCGTAGCCGTACACGTCCCCGTACGCGCCCCAGCACCCGCCGCGGGAGCGGGCGGTCCCGCTCAGGAACCACTCCTGTCGCGTGGGGCCCTGGACGGTGCAGCCCTCGGCCAGGACGTTCCCGGCGGAGTCGACCTGCTGCTGCTCGACGCCGGCGGGCGGGGACCAGCCCTGCCCGCCGGCGAATCCCGCCTCCCGCATCATGCGCCCCCACACGGGCGCCGCGAGCCTGCCGCCCGTGGCGGCTGGGACGATCGTCCGGGGTTCGTCCATGCCGATCCAGACGCCGGTGACGACCCGGGGCGTGAAGCCGATGAACCACGCGTTGGTCCCGTCGTTGGTCGTGCCGGTCTTGCCGGCCGCCGGCCCGGTGAAGCCGGTGGCCCGCACGGCGGTGCCGGTCCCGCGATTGACAACGTCCTGGAGCATGTCCGTGACGATGAAGGCGACGCCGGGGTCGATCACGCTCCGGCGCTGCACCGGCTCGCGCCAGACGACGGCGCCGTTCCGGTCCTCGACCTCCGTCACGAAGCGGGGGTCCGCCTTCTGGCCGAGCGTGGCGAAGGCGGTGTAGGCGGACACCATCTCCATGAGGGAGACGCCCACCGACCCGAGCACGATGGACGGGTACGGCGGGATGTCCTCCTGGATGCCCATGGCGTGTGCGGTGGAGATGACGTTCGGGAGCCCTACCTGCTCGGCGAGCCGGATCGTGGCGACGTTCTTCGAGTGGACCAGCGCCTCCCGCATGGGGATGCGGCCCGAGTACTCGCCGCCGTAGTTCTGGGGATTCCACTCCTTCCCGTCGATGGTCATGCTGAGCGGCTCGTCGTCCAGCGGGAACGTCGGCGGGTAGCCCCGGGCCACGGCCGTGGCGTAGACGAAGGGCTTGAAGGCGCTGCCGGGCTGCCGCTCGGCCTGCGTCGCCCTGTCGAACTTCGACTGCTCGAAGTCCCGGCCGCCGACGAGGGCGAGGACGTCCCCCGTCTCCGCGTCCATGGAGACCAGCGCGCCCTGCAGGTAGTCGACGCCACCCTCCGACGCGCTGTCCGGCGCGTCCGGGTGGTAGCGGGCCCAGCGGTACGTGCCGTAGCGGCCCGCTTCGATGGCGTCGAGCTGCTGGTTCAGCTCCCGCGTCGCGGCCGCCTGCGCGTCCGCGTCCAGCGTCGTGTGGATCCGGTACCCCTGCGTGTACAGCGCGTCCCCGAGGCGCTGCTCCAGGATCTGGCGCACCGCCTCCACGAAGTACGGCGCCTGCTCGTCCTGCCGGTCCGACCCCTTCGCCAGCTCCAGCTTCGCGTCCTTCGCCTTCTGCGCCTCGGCCCGCGTGATCATGCCCTGCTCCGCCATGCGGTCCAGCACCTCGTTGCGGCGCGCGTGGGCCCGGTCCCGGTCGGCCCGCGGGTTGTCCCGCGACGGCGCCTGCGGCAGACCCGCCAGCGTCGCCGCCTGCGCCAGCGTCAGCTCCGACGCGGGCTCGCCGAAGTACTCCTGAGACGCCGCCTCGATTCCCCACGCGCCGCTGCCGAAGTAGATCTGGTTCAGGTACATCGACAGGATCTGCTCCTTCGAGTACCGGTCCTCGATCTCCCCGGCCACGCGCATCTCACCGAGCTTGCGCCAGGGCGTGCGCTCCGACGCCGGCAGCTTGTCCGGGAACAGGTTGCGGGCGAGCTGCATCGTGATCGTGCTGAAGCCCTGGGACACGCCGCCGGCCTTCAGGTTGGCGATGAACGCGCCCGGCACCCGGTGCCAGTCCACGCCGTGGTGCTCGTAGAAACGCCGGTCCTCGATGGCCACGAACGCCTTCGGCACGTAGTCCGGCAGCGAGTCCAGCGGCACCACCACGCGCTGCACCAGGTAGAGCTTGCCCAGCTCCTTCCCGTCCCGGTCCAGCACCACCGACGCCTCGTCGGGAACGTACCCGGACAGCTCGCCCACGTCCGGGCAGCCCCGCAGGCCGCACCGCTCCCACAGCACGACGCCGGCCCCGATGCCCAGCAGCACCAGGACCAGGAAGAACTTCAGGATGCCGCCTCGCGTGATGGACATTGGGACGTCGGGGGTTCGAGTTTGGACTGCGGGGGCTTTGGGGCAAGGAGAGTGCCGGCACGGCGGGCGAACTACGGCGGGCGAACTACGGCGGGCGGGGTACTGCGGGCGAGGTACTGCGGGGGGATACTGCGGGCGAGGTACTGCGGGGGGATACTGCGGGCGAGGTACTGCGGGGGGATACTGCGGGCGAGGTACTGCGGGGGGATACCTCGGGCGAGGTACTGCGGGCGGGGTACTGCGGGGGGTCAGTCGGGCGGGGGGAGGTCGTCGGCGCGGCGACAGGGGAGGGAGAAGGCCAGCACGGTGGTGTCGGCTTCGGCGCGGACCCAGACGTGGCCGCCGACGGGCTCGATGGCGTCGCGGACGAGGCTCAGGGCGAGGCCGTCGGGCGGGGGGGCGTCCCGGGTCTCGGCGTCGGGAGCGGAGGCGTCGGACGTGGAGGCGTCGAGGGCGGCGGCGAGGAGGTAATTGCGCGCGAGCTCCGTCTCGCCGTCGATCTGTCCGTCGACGCCGTCGTCCCGCACCTCGACGACCAGCTCCGAGCGGGCGCCGCCGCCCTCCAGGCGGCCGGAGATCTCGATGCGGCGGCGGCGGTCGGAGCGGCGGGTGAAGCGGATTGCGGCGCCGAGCTGGCTGACCAGCGCGATCTCCACGGCGGCGGCGTTCACCTCCACCGTCGGCAGGTCGGCGTCGATCACCACGTCCACGCCTCGCTCGGCGGCCAGGTCGCGCACCTGCCGGGTCGCTTCGGCGGCGGCCGAGGCCAGCGTCACGTTCCGCTGCTGCCGGGCGTTGCCATCGGACCGGGTGATGCATTCCAGGGCCTGCGCCTGGGCCAGCAGGATCTCCAGGTTGCCCCGCAGCTCGATGCCGTTCGCGTCCTCGATCCCCATCCGGTCCAGCACCCGGAGCGACGCATCGACCCGCTGGCGGACGTCCCGCTCCACGAACAGACATGCCGTGCGCAGGCGGCGCTCGCGGTCGCTCACGCGCGCGTCCAGAAGAAGAAGGTAACGCGCCGTCGTCGCCCGCTGGATCGCCGCCAGCGACTCCTGCACGCGGTGCGCGGCGATGACGAAGTCCCTCGCCGCCACCGACTCGCCCATCTCCCGGGCCACGTCCTCCAGGAACGTCAGCACGATGCCGCCCAGGATCTCGAACTCCTTCAGGATCTGGTACGGGCTGAAGCCCTGCCGGTAGCGCAGCTCGCCCAGCTCCGCCGCCTTTTCGACCACGGCGGTCGACGTGGGCGAACCGGTGCCGGGATCCTCGACCCGCTCCGCGATGGCCTCGACGAGGAGCGGCACGTGGTTCAGCAGCTCGTCCGTCGGGAAGATCCGCTCCTCCTCGACGCTCACCCGCTCGGCGATGCGCTCCAGCCACCGGTACGTCAGGCCCGCCCGTGCCTCCCGCAGGCGACGCGCGATCGCGCGTCCCACCGCCGGACTGGTGAACCCTTCGACCATGAGAGCCTTCGGCTGCGTCATCGTCCTCTCCTCGAGTGTCTCCACCGCGCTCGGATGGTGTCTCCGCCGCGCCCCGATTGCATGACTCGCGCCAGCGCGTGCGGGCCGCCCGCGACCGCTTCCTCCGCGCCCGTTCCGGCAGGTCCCCGACGGGCGCGCGCCGGGGCCGCCGCGCCTTGACCCGCGACCGGCGCCGTACCTATGATGACCCGAACGATCGTTCGAACGAGGCCACCCCTCCAGGCCACGAGGCACATGAGTCGCTACACCGAGGACGAGCTCAAGCAGAAGGTCCAGGACGGCTACATCCTGGAGTCGCCCGAAGAGATGACGGACGGATACCGCAAGGCGATCATCGTCCAGCTCACCGTGCAGGGCGACACGGAGCTGATGAGCGCGCCGGCGTACTGGGGAGCGGCGCAGGACGCGCCGTCGACGAACACCATGGTCTCCGCGGTGGCGATCATCCAGGACGAGATGGCGCACGCGAACATCGCGTACCGGCTTCTGGAGGACATGGGCGTGGACAAGGAGTGGCTGGTCTACGGCCGTGAGCCCCACGAGTTCAAGCACCCGTACGGGTTCGACCAGCCGCTGGAGAGCTGGGCGGAGCTGGTCGTGGCGAACGGCTTCTTCGATCGGGCAGGGATCACGCTGCTCTCGGACGTCTACCGGAACACGAGCTACGGGCCGCTGAAGCGGGCGCTGGTGAAGGTGGACCTGGAGGAGACGTTCCACCTGCGGCACGGCGAGGTGTGGATGAAGCGGCTGTGCCAGGGGAACGGGGAGGCGAAGGCGCGCATCCAGCGGGCGGTCGACTGGATGTTCCCGATGACGGTGGAGTGGTTCGGACTGCCGGACGCGATGAAGCGGCACAGCGGGCAGCTCGACTACCGGCTGAAGGGCATGACGAACGACGAGCTGCGGCAGGCGTGGATGGGCGCGACGGTGCCGCTGTGCGAGTCGCTGGACCTGGAGGTCCCTGCCCACTTCGACGAGGCGCAGGACCGCTACGTCCTGGAGTACGACTTCCCGTGCGCGTACGACGCTGCGGAGAAGCGCTGGGACTTCGCGGGCGGGCGCATCACGTGGGAGGACGTCTTCGACCGCTGGAAGAAGCGGGGCCCGATGAACGAGTCCTACGTGGAGTCGGTGCGCCGCAGCCACGGCTCGCTGTCGCGCCTGCTGGAGCGGGACGTTTGAGGAAGCTGCGCGTGCTGGACGCGGCCTCGGCGGAGCGCATCCGCGCGGCCGCGGAGGACACGCGCCGGGGCGGCGTGCTGGCTGCCGAGATGGCGAAGGCCGCGCCCGTGGGCCGCGCCGGCGACGGGCCTCGTGCGTCGGAGGCGGCGCGCTACCCCGACGCGCCCGAATGGAACGCGCTCCGGGAGGTGATGGACCCGGAGCTGCCCGTCAGCGTGGTCGACCTGGGTCTGATCGTGGACGTGGAGCGGGAGGGCGGCCGCGTGACCGTCGACCTGACGTACACGGCCATCGGGTGCCCGTGCTCGGCGTTCATCCGGGAGGACGTCCGGGACCGGCTGCTGCGGGAGCCGGGCGTCGACTCGGTGGAGATCCGCGAGGTGTGGCAGCCCGCCTGGACACGGGCGCGCATGACGGCGGTGGCGCGCGACGCGCTGCGCCGCTGCGGCGTCGCCTAGGGGAGGTCGAATGGTCTACGAAGTGTTTGCGCGCAAGAGCCGGGGCGAGCCGCTCCGGCACATCGGCAACCTGAACGCGTCGAACGACGAGCTGGCCAGCGTCTACGCCTTCAACACGTACGACGAGGAGCGCTGGTTCGACATGTGGGTCGTGCCGCGGGATCACTTCATCGAGGTCTTCAACGCCGAGCGCCCCGCCGCCGAGGAGTCGCGCCGATGACGTCGACCGAAGCGAACGCGCTGCCGCCGGAGGTGCGGGACGACGTCCGGGACCTCGTCCTCGTGCTGGCGGACAGCAAGCGGCTGCTGGGCATGCGCTACGCGGGGTGGATGCTGGGCGCGCCGGAGCTGGAGGCGTCCATCGCGTGCGCGTCCATGGCGCAGGACGAGTGGGGTCACGCCCGCCTGCTCTACGCGCTGCTCAAGGACTTCGAGGAGGACGTCGCCGCCCTCGAGCACGGCCGCGAGGCGGACGCGTACGTGAGCATGGAGGCGCTGGACCGGGAGCCGGAGAGCTGGGCGGGGCTGATCGCCCTGAACGCGCTGGTCGACCTGGCCCTCACCGTCCAGTTCGAGGCGCTGGCCGACTGCTGCTACCCGCCGCTGCGCCAGCGCGTGGAGAAGCTGGTGGAGGAGGAGCGCTTCCACGCCGCCCACGGCGCCGCGTGGCTGCGCCGCATGGCCGCGGCCGGGGGCCAGGCGGAGGAGGAGATGCGGGCGGCGGCGGAGTCGGTCATCGAGCCGGTCCTCCGCTGGTTCGGCCCGGACTCCGAGCGGGCGGGGCGGATGGTGGAGGCGGGCGTCGCCGACGCCGCTGGATCGGGGCTGCGCGGGCGCTGGCTGCGCCGCGTCGCCCCGCTGCTGGAGGCGCTGGGGCTGGGCGACGCGGACGCCGAGCCGGCGTTCGACGCCCACGACGAGTCGCGCCGCCGGGGGCCGGGCGCGCCCGACGCGGAGACCGTCGAGCGCATCCGCGGCGACCGGAACCGCGTCTTCCTGGTGGACTGAGGGCATCGATGGCCGCTTCCGGAAAGGATCGGCGCGGCCGGCGCGGGTCGCTGCTCTCCGCGCAGGACTTCGACCTGCCCGCCTCCCCCGACTGCCCGTTCTGCGGCGGCGCACGGACCGAGCTCCATTCCCCCTTCGGTCCGCAGCTGTCGGTGGCGACCTACTGGTGCCTCGACTGCCACACCGCGTTCGAGTACCTCAAGTGGGGCCTTCGGGACTGAGCGCCCAGGCGACGGTCTCCGGCAGCCCTTCGTGCAGCCCCCTGGGCGCGTAGCCCAGGTCCCGCCGCGCCTTCTCCCATGAGTGAAGCCACCGCAGGCCGGCGGTAGTGTCCACGTTCTCCACGTTCAGGGACGTCCGCAGCCCCGTCGCCTTGGAGACCCCGTCCAGCGCCAGCGCCGTGAGGCGCGCCAGGGCCGGCGGGAAGCGCAGCCGCGGCGCCCTCTTCCCCGCGAGCGTCGCGGCGAGCTCGGCGTACGCGTTCACGCTGGCGAACTCGCCGCCCAGCACGTACGTGCCGCCGGAGACGCCCGCCTCCGCCATCGCCGCGAGCCCCGCGGCCACGTCCTCCACGTGCACGTAGGAGAACCACGCCGGATCGGAGAGCAGCCCCGGCACCCGGCCCCGCAGCAGCTCGACCAGGAAGCGCCCGCCCGGGCCCGTGTCCCCGGGGCCGTAGACGTACGCGGGGCAGGCGGTCAGGAGGGGCATGCCGGCGGACGCGGCCCGCAGCGCCAGCTCGTGGGCCTCGGTCTTGGTGCGCTCGTAGACGGACCGGAAGGGGCCGGCGTTGCGGGACGCCTCGTCCCCGATCACGACCGGCGGCACGGGCCCGAGGGCGATGGTCGTGGAGGCGTAGACGGCGCGCGGAGTGCCGGCGGTCCGTGCCGCGTCCAGGAAGAGCCGCGTGCCCCGAACGTTCACGCGCTCGAGCTCGGCGGCGTCGACCCGGGGCCCCAGGTCGTACGCGCCGGCCAGGTGGTACGCCACGCCGGCGCCGTCCAGCAGCCTCGCGAGGGCGTCGGGATCGGCGACGTCGCCCTCCACGATCTCCGCGCCGAGCGCCTCCAGCGGCGCCGTCCGGGACGTGCGCCGCGCCAGACAGCGCAGCCGCCACCCGCGCGCGGCCAGCAGCGGGGCGAGGCGGCCGCCGATGAAGCCTGTCGCGCCCGTAAGAGCCGCGAGGCGGGCGTCGCCCGGGCTCACCCCGACCGGGCCGTCCAGCCGATCTCCACGGGCACGTCGTCCCGCACGGCGTCCTCCGCCGGGATGACCACGTCCAGCTCGTGGTAGGCGTCGAGCCGCTCCTGGGTGGCGCGGCCGCCGGTCGTCGAGAAGTCCTTGATCGTGACCCGACGCTCGTCGCCCTCGGGCGAGACGAGCCGGAGCTGCCCGCCCTTCTTCAGGTCGGACATGCTCGCCTGCCCGTCCACCAGCTTCAGGCGCAGCAGCATGCCGCGCAGCGGAACGGCCACGGCGTCGGAGACCCGGAACGTGAAATCTGCCATCGTGCCCCTGTGCGTCGGATTCGTCGCGCGCGCCCCCGAACGGGCGCCGGGGGAGGGTAGCGCGCGGGAGGGGAGGGCGTCAACGGAAGGGGCGCTACGGCTCCGCCGTGAGGGCCTGCAGGCGACGTCGCGCGGCCTGCACGCGCGGCTGGAGCGCCGGGTCCGCGTCGGTCCACAGCTCGACGAGGTGGGCGTAGTGCCGCGCCGCGTTCGCCGTGTCGCCGCGGGCGAGGTAGAGGGCGGCGAGCCGCTCGTGGGCCGGCACCGCGCGGTACGGTGCGGTCCACAGCGCCCCGCTCAGGAACGGCACCATGCCCCCCCGCATACCGGCAGGGGTCGACAGGTAGCGCTCGTAGGCGTCGACGGCGCCCGCCTCGTCGCCGCCCGCGGCGAGGGCTTCGGCGAGCTCCGGCAGGCCGGCCATGGGGAAGGGCGCGGCGGCGCCGCCCCGACGCAGGGAAGCGGCGGCTTCGGCGCCGCGGCCCTCGTCCAGCAGCAGGACGCCCCGTACCACGTCCTCGAGCCACCCGCCAGACCCGCGAAGGTCCGGGTCCACCTCGCCGCGCCAGGCATCCAGCAGCGCCCGGGCGCGCCCGGGCTGGCCGGCTTCCGCGTAGAGGAGCGCCAGCGGCAGGTAGGGCCGGTCGCCGGCCGTCAGCGAATCCAGGGGCAGCCGGGCCTGGAGCCGGTCGGCGGCCGCGACCGCCTCCGCGGGCCGGCCGAGCGTCCAGAGGTCCACGAACGCGCCCTCGAGCTCCACCCCGAACGCCACGGCGGCGTCCCCACCGCTCGTCCAGGCGTCGACGGCCTCCGAGCGGAGGCGGCCGGCTTCCTCCAGGCGCCCACGGGCCAGTGCGAAGCGAGCCCGCACGTTGGCGTTCACACCCGGCGGGAGTCCGGCGGCATCCACGAGGCGGGCGGCCTCCACGTAGCGTTCCTGGGACGATTCCAGCTCCGCCGTGTTCACCGCCACGTCTCTGCTGTCCGGATGCATGCGCGCCAGCGCGTCGATCGCCTTCCGGGCCCCCGCCGTGTCCCCGCGTGCGATGCGCGTATCGACCAGGTTGTTGAAGATGCCGCCGAACCGCGAGCCGGCCCGGAGCGCCGCCTGGAAGGCCGTCTCCGCACCCGCGTAGTCGTGCAGGGCCAGCCTGCACAGGCCGAGGTTGTTCAGCGCGGCCTGATCGTCCGGGTAGGTGTCCAGCACCCGCTCGTACGCGGCCGCGGCGTCGGCCCAGCGCCCGGCGCTCAGCGCATAGCCAGCCGTGAGGATGAGCCGCTCCCGCTCCGTGAGCCGCTGCGAATGGGCGAGTGCCGTGCGGACCATCGCCAGCGAGCGCGACTGGTCGCCGTGGTTCCAGTACACGGTGCCGAGGCGGCGGTACGCCATCGCGAAGGCGGTGTCGACGGACACCGCGGCCTCGAGGAGGGTGATGCCCTTCGCGTCGTCCCCGGCGTCCAGCGCCCGCTGGGCAAGCGTGTAGTCCCGCAGGGCCTCGAGGGACGCCGTGGTCACGGCTTCGAGCGGGGGGCGCGCCCGGATCGTCTTCAGCGACTCGCCCACCCGCTCGCGGATCTGCGCGGCCAGGCGATCGACGGCGGGGATCAGCTCGGTCGAATCCCGGGCCGTCTCCCGGAACGACGCGAGCGTGCGCGCCGAGTCGGCCGACACGAGATCGACCGTGATGAGGAACCGACCCGCCGAGGCCACCGTGCCCTGGAGCTGCGCACGGAAGCCCTCCCGGATCGCGACCTGCCGCGCCAACTCCGGCGTCAGCCGCGTCCCCGGGTCCACCCGCATCCGCCCGAGCGCCTCCCGCACCCGGACCGGCTCGGCGATCGACAGCGCCGCCGACTGGCCAAGGTCCACCCGCAGCGCCTGTACTACCACAGCCGCCAGCACCGTGTCTCCGGTCGGGCTGTCGAAATCCGCCAGGATGATCGAGCCGCCCTCGTCCAGGACGCCCTGCGCCAGCAGCGTGCCCACCGGCCCGATGCCCATCTCGCGCATGGCCATGTAGGCGGTCGTTCCGGCGCCCAGCGCAGCAAAGGCCAGCACGCCGCCGAGGATGGAGCGCCGCCACGTGAGCAGCCGGCGGAGCGAGGGTGGGGCGGCGGCGCCTGCTGTGGCGTCTGCGATGGCGGGGGCAGGATCACGCGCCGAGCGGTCCTCGGCCGCGGCGCCGGGGGCGGGGGACGCGTCCGGCGTGGCGGCGCCTGCCGGGTCCGGCGCGGCGGCGAGCGGCCCCGGCGGCGGCGAATCCTGAACGACCGCCGTCGCGAGCACGATGGGCAGCCCCACGACCAGCAGCGCGAGGGCGGCGCCCGGCACCCAGTCCGGCAGGCCGACGCCGTCCGTCAGGCCGAGCACGACCTGGTAGGCGACCCACGACGCCGCCAGGTACAGTCCCACCACCTTCCAGAGGGACAGGCGGTGGATCTCCGCGATGAGGTGCTTCAGGCTCGACATCGCTCACCAGGGAGAGGACGGAAACGTCCGGGAACCGTCCAATATAGCGCCGCTCGTGGCATCGAGGGCACCTTCCCATGAAAGCAGCGGCAGCCCCCGCCGCTTGCTCCCGGCCGGTGCGTGCACGATCATCGGTCCCGTGCCCGCCGGCGCGGGGGCCGCCGTCCCGCTCCCGAGCGGGGCCGGCGGCCGGGTGCGCGCCGAAACCCGACCTCCGCGCGAAGCGACGCCATGACGCGTGACATGCCGCCCCGGGACGGACCGCCGGACGACCCCCTGTCGATGGACGCGGCGGCCATGCGCCGCCTCGGCCACCGCGTGATCGACCGGCTGGTCGACCGCCTCGCCGGACTCGACGCGGAGCCGGCCTGGCGCTGGCGCGCCCGGGCCGAGCTGGAGGCGCGCCTCGCGGACGCAGCCGAGGCGCCGGCCGAGCCGGGCCTGCTGCTGGATCTCCTCGACGCGGAGGTGCTGCCCTTCGCCTCCCGCGTCGACCATCCTCGCTTCTTCGGCTACGTGCCCGGCTCGTCCACGTGGCCGTCGATCCTCGGCGATCTGCTGGCCGCGGGCTTCAACGTGTTCGCCGGCACGTCCCAGGCGGCGTCGGGGCCGAACGTCCTGGAGCTGCGCGTGCTGCGCTGGTTCTCCGACTGGATCGGCTTTCCGGCCGACGCGGAAGGCGTCCTGACGAGCGGCGGGTCGGCGGCGAACCTGGACGCGCTGGCGTGCGCCCGGGAGGCGTGGCGGCGCCGGCGCGGCGACGCGGGGGCGCGCGGCGCCGTCTACCTTTCGGAACAGACCCACTCGTCGGTCCTGCGGGCGCTGCGCATCGCGGACGTGCCGGCAGATCTCGTGCGCACCCTCCCCTCCGACGAGGAGTACCGACTGCCGGCCGCCGCCGTCCGCGCGGCGATGGAGGCGGACGCCGCGGCCGGCATCCCCCCCTTCCTCGTCGTCGCCAACGCGGGCGCGACGAGCACCGGCTCCGTCGATCCGCTGAGCGAGCTGGCCGATCTGTGCGCGGGATCCGGGGCGTGGCTGCACGTGGACGCGGCCTACGGCGGCTTCGCCGTGCTGTCGGAGCGCGGGCGCGCGGCGCTGGCCGGTATCGAGCGCGCCGACTCCGTGGTCCTCGACCCGCACAAGTGGCTGCACCAGCCCTTCGAGGTGGGCTGCCTGCTGGTCCGGGACGGGCGCCTCCTCGCGGACGCGTTCCACGTCATGCCCGACTACCTGCAGGACACCGCCGTTGCCGGCGCCGAGGTCAACTTCGCCGACCGGGGGCTGCAGCTGACCCGCTCGGCGCGGGGCATCAAGGTGTGGCTTTCGCTGCGGACGTTCGGCGTGCCGGCGTTCGCGGCGGCCGTGGACCGGGCGCTGGACCTGGCGGAGCTCGCGGCGCGGCTGGTCGATGAGGCACCGGAGCTGGAGCCGCTGTTCGGACCTCGGCTGGGCGTGGTGTGCTTCCGCCGCCGGCCGCCCGGCGTCGAGTCGGAGACGGCCATCGAGGCGGTGAACGCCGACCTCGTCCGGCGCCTCATGGCGAGCGGCCTCGGGCTGGTCTCCTCTACGCGCCTGCGCGGCCGCTACGCGCTGCGGGTGTGCGTGCTGAGCCATCGATCGACCGCGGAGGACGTCGAGCGCGTCGTGCATTTCCTGGCGACGTCGCCCGTCACGCCGCCGGGCAACGCATCGGGCGCGTCGGGGTAGTGGAGGCCGGACCCTCTTTCACGAGACGGAGAGCAAATGGCGGAGATCCAGTGCGCGCGCTGCGGGAAGACGGGGGAGTCCCTCGACCGGGCGCCGCTGAAGAACGAGCTCGGTGAGCGGATCCAGGCGTCGATCTGCACGACGTGCTGGGCGGAGTGGCTGCGGTTCCAGACGGCGCTGATCAACCACCACGGGCTGGACGTGCGCGACCGCGATGCACGCGACTTCCTGACGTCCAACATGGAGGCGTACCTGTTCCGCAGCGGCGAGGCGTCGCAGATCGACACCTCGAAGGAGGGGGAGGTCAGCTGGTGAGGGGGTCGTCGGGCGGCGGCGGCGCCTCCCCCGCGATCTCCTCGTCGACGCGCTCCTCCCAGCCGATCGACGCCGCCACGAGCAGCGCGCCGAACGTGATGGACATGTCGGCCACGTTGAAGATCGGGAACAGGAAGACGCCCAGGTCCAGGGGCCCGATGAAGTCGATGACGCCGTGGGCCCAGCGAACGCGGTCGAAGAGGTTCCCGGCGGCCCCGCCCGCGACGAGGGCGATGCCCGGCATGCGGTAGGGATCGCCGCGCCGGGCGCGGCTGAAGAGCCAGGCCAGCGCGACGAGCACGCCGAGCGTGAGCACGACCAGCAGGACCGGCCCCAGCCGGACGCGGATGCCGAAGGCGATGCCGGTGTTGAACGCCAGCGTGAGCGGCACGAGCCCGCCCAGCGCCCGGACCGTGTGGCCCGGCGGGAGCGAGGCGAGCGCCCACTGCTTCGAGAGCACGTCGGCGGCGAACACGGCGGCCGCCACCGTCGCCAGCCGCAGCGGGCTCCAGCGCGCGCCGGGCTCGGCGCGAGGCGCGGGTGTCATTCGCTCCATGGCTCTCCGTGGTCTGGCGGCCCTCGAGGCGATAGGTTTTCGCCCCCGGCATCCCGTAAGAAACGATGGCAATGATCGATAGACAAGCGTCCTTGCGACCCGAGCCGCGGCCCGCCCCGGGCGCGGCCCGTGTCGGCCTGCTGGCCTTCGCCCTCGCCTTCGCGGCGGCGGCGCCCGGCGCCGGCCCGCTCGCCGCGCAGCGCCCCGATCGGGACGGCGACGCGCCGGCGCACGCGGGCCGGACCATGGCCCAGGCCGTATCGCGGACCGGCCCCATCGACGTGGACGGCCGGCTGGACGAGCAGGCGTGGGCCGACGCGCCCGTCATCACCCACTTCGTTCAGCGGGAGCCCATCGAGGGCGCCGCTCCCGAAGAGCCCACGCGCGTGCGCGTCCTGTTCGACGACGACGCCCTCTACGTCGGCGCCCGCATGGTGGAGTCCGACACGTCGCGAATCGCCCGGCAGCTCGTGCGCCGGGATGATCCAGGCAACTTCGACTCCTTCGAGATCTCCCTCGACCCGAACCGGGACGGCCGCACCGGCTACCGCTTCCGCGTCAGCGCGTCGAACGTCAAGGGGGACGACTACCTCTACGACGACGACCGCAACGACGACTCCTGGGACGCCGTCTGGCAGTCGGCCGTGGCCGTCGACTCCGCCGGCTGGACCGCCGAGATCCGCATCCCCCTCTCCCAGATCCGCTTCCAGGCGTCCCCGGACCCGCAGACGTGGGGTGTCAACTTCTCGCGCCAGCGCATCGCCGCCAAGGAGCGCGTCGACTTCGCCCTCCAGAGCCGGCTGCGCCACGGGAAGGTCAGCCAGTTCGGACGCCTCGGCGGCATCCTGCTGACGTCCGGCTCCCGCCGCGCCGAGGTCCGGCCGTACGCCCTCGGCCGCGTCGCCACCACCGCCGTCGACCCACAGGACCCGTTCGCCCACGGAACGTCCGCCTCCGCCAAGGTCGGCGGTGACGTTCGCTACGGGCTCGGCTCCAACTTTGCCCTCGACGCGACGGTGAATCCGGACTTCGGTCAGGTCGAGGTGGACCCGGCGGTCGTGAACCTGAGCGCGTTCGAGACGTTTTATCCCGAGAAGCGGCCGTTCTTCGTGGAGGACGCCCGCATCTTCGACTTCAACCTCTCGGGCCACCAGAACTCGCTCTTCTACAGCCGCCGCATAGGGCGACGGCCGCCGGGCGACGCGCCCGACGGCGCCGACTACGTCGACTCGCCGGACCAGACGACGATCCTCGGAGCGGGCAAGCTCACCGGCCGGACCGCCGGCGGCCTGTCCGCCGGCGTCCTCGCCGCCGCCACCGGCCGCGAGCTCGGCCGGGCGTACTTCGTCGACGGCGACTCCGTCGCCCGCTTCGTGGCGGCGCCCGCCACCGGCTACGGCGTGGCCCGCGTGCAGCAGGACTTCGGCGGCGGCGCCAGTCAGATCGGCGGGATCGTCACCAGCATGACCCGGGCTCTGCCCGGCGACGGCAGCCTCGACGCCCTCGCCGACCGGGCCTTCAGCGGCGGCGTGGACTTCGAGCACACGTGGTCCGACCGCGAGTGGGCCGTCTGGGGCTTCCTGGCCGGCACCTGGGTGCACGGCTCGACCCGGGCGATCCTCGACCGGCAGGAGTCCAGCAGCCACTACTTCCAGCGCCCCGACGCCGGCTACCTGTCCGTCGACAGTGCAGCCGCGTCCCTGACGGGCGCCGAGTGGCGCGTGCAGCTCGATCGGCGCAGCGGCCGGCACTGGACCGGCGGCGTCTGGGCAGCCGAGCGGACGCCCGGATTCGACGCCAACGACCTGGGCTTCTTCCAGGGCAGCGAGCGCCTCGACGGTGGCGCGCGCCTCAACTACGAGGAGATCGAGCCGGGTGCGGTCCTGCGCAATTACCGGGTCGGCCTGATGACGTACAACAACTGGCGGCACTCGGCCCTTTCGGACCCGTGGTCGGCGGCCTCCTGGGGCCACGCCCACAAGAGCGGGTCGTTCTCCACGAACTTCGACCTGACGTTCCTCAACTACTGGTCCCTGAACCTGGACCTCAGCTACTCGCCGGAGCTCCTCGACGACGCCGCCACCCGTGGCGGGCCGCTCATGGTCCGCCCCGCGTCCCGCTCCGTCCGGCTGCACGCCAGCACCGACCGTCGCGCGGCCGTCACTGTCGAGCCCAATCTGAACGCCGAGTGGAACGGCCCTGCAGGCTCCTCCCTGCGCACCGGCGTGCAGCTCACGCTGCGGCCTTCCTCCCGATTCGAGATCCAGCTCCAGCCCGAGGTCTCGCACCAGAAGGACGCGGCCCAGTACGTCACCTCCGTCGACGACGCCGGATTCGCGCCGACCTACGGCGGCCGCTACCTCTTCGGTGAGCTCGAGCGCCGCAGCTTCTCCGTGGAGACGCGCCTGAACGTGGCCTTCTCCCCGTACCTGACGCTCCAGCTCTTCGCCCAGCCGCTCCTGTCGACCGGAAGCTACGGCACCTTCCGACAGCTCGCCCGCGCCGAGAGCTACGACTTCATCGACTTCACCGCCGGCACCGCCTCCCGCTCCGGCGACCAGCTCCGCTGCGTCGGCGGCACGACGTGCACGCTCGACGGCACGCGCTACATCGACTGGAACGGCGACGGCACGCCCGACACGTCCTTCGACGATCCCGACTTCCGCATCCGCTCCCTTCGCGGCAACGCCGTCCTGCGCTGGGAGTACCGCCCCGGCTCCACCCTGTACCTGGTCTGGCAGCAGAACCGCTACGAGCGGGACCAGAACGCCGTCTTCCGCCTAGCCGACGCCGGCTCGCTCTTCTCCGGCGCCGCCGACAACGTGCTGATCCTCAAGGCGAGCTACTGGCTCGGGATCTGACCCCGTACCGCACCATGAGCACCGAGTCGCCCGTCTTCACCGAGATCCACAACCACCTGCTCCCGGGCGTCGACGACGGCTCCCGCTCCATGCCCGAGACGCTGCGCCACCTCCAGGCCCTCCACGCCGACGGCGTCCGCCGCCTGGCCTTCAGCCCCCACCTCTTCGGCTGGCTCGCCGAGGCGGAGGGCGCCCTCGAGGCCCGGCTCGACCACCTCGAATCGGTGTTCCGGACCGTGCGGGCGGAGCTCGCAGGCGTGGCCGACGTCCCGAGCCTCGAGCTCGGCCAGGAGGTCTACCTTTCGGCCCCCGAGATCGCCGACCGCGTCGTCCGCGTGCCCGGCGTCGGCCACGCCGGCAGCCGCTATGTCCTCATGGAGTTCGGGTTCGACCTGCCCGAAGAGTGCCCCGCCATCATCCGCGCCGTGCGCGACGCCGGCCGACGCCCCATCGTCGCCCATCCCGAGCGCTACCGCCGGGACGGCGCCCGCGTCAGCGTGGACGAGATCGCGTCATGGAAGGAGGCCGGCGCGCTCCTGCAGGTGAACGCCGGCAGCCTCGCCGGCCACTACCGATCCGACGTCGAGACCGTCGCCTGGGACCTCCTCGCCCGCGGCCTGCCCGACCTCATCGGCTCCGACAACCACGCGGACTCAAGACCCGAGTCGCCCGCCGAGGCCGACCGGCTGCTCCGCGCCAGCGGCGGCGACGAGGCCGCCCGCATCCTGCTCCACGAGAACCCGTCCCGCGTCCTGGACGATCGCGAGACGGTCGCCGCGCCGTCGGTCCGGCGCCAGTTCGCGGCGTAGGCTCTCTCGCTCATTCCGTTTCGCGGCCGGGTTCGAGTTCGACGGCGGGCGTGACGCGCGAGGCGACGGCGCCCGCGTCCGGCTGACCGTGGTATTCGACGTCCACGCGCAGCCCGGTGTCCCGCCAGCGCTCCAGGGCAGGCGTGGGGGCGACGCGCTTTCCCACGGTGAAGAGGTAGCCCCGCCCGACGGCGTCCATCAGGCGGATGCGATCCTCCTGGACGATCGTGATGCGCCCGCGCACGACCCCGCGCGGTTCCGCGCCGTGGGCCCGCTCCGGGTGAAGCTCACCGGCCATGGGACCCTCCCCGCTCGCCGCTTCCCCGGCCGTTCGACGCGTACGCCCACGTGTCCGCGTCGCGCTGCGCCGACCGCCGGCCCTCCTCCGTGATGAGCAGCCGCATGGCCAGGCTGCCGCCCAGGGCGAGCCCCGCCGCGAGGAGGGATCGGCCCCTTCCGCTGCGTGGGCGCCGCCCGAAGCCGTCGAGGGCCTTCAGCGCCAGCGGCAGGGCGACGCCGGCGCCGATCGTCGCCCAGCGGGCGAGCCGCATGCGGGGCGGCTCCTCCCGGGCGGACGGCAGGCGGCGCCGCGCCTCCTGCCTCGCCGCGAGCGCCAGCCCCAGCTCGCCGCCGAGCGCCAGCGTCTCCGCCCGGGCCAGACGACGCTGCGCGCCCGGGCTCCCGCCGCCCAGCTCGGCGCCGGCCGAGACCGCCGCCAGCCCGCTCGACGCGGCGGAGGCCACGAACAGCGGCCCGAGGAGCCGCGACCGCGCTCCCCAGGCGGGCACGTTCGTGGCGCCAATAAGGATGCCGGTGTAGCTGCCGACGAACAGCGCGAGCGGCAGGCCGCCCAGGTTGAGCAGCCGGCCGAGCGGTCCCCGGGACCAGCGGCCGGGCGCGCCGAGGCCCAGGTCCTCGGCCGCCTGCAGGGCGGCGGCGGCGCCGCCCACGGCCCCGAACGCCGACAGCCCCCACGCGCCCAGGCTCATGGCCGAGCGAGCGCGCACGATGCGCAGCATGTTGAGGAAGCGCTCCGGGCGCCCGAGATCGAGAACCAGCAGCACGGTGCTGGCCGCGACGCCGGCCGCGCCGAGATAGCGGCCCGTCCGGATGACGGCGGCGTCCCGCTCGCCCAGGGCGTCCTCCAGGGACAGCGCGAGCCAGCTCCCGCCCGCCACTCCGCCCACCCAGAAGTAGACGGGGATGTAGCGCCTCTTCCACGGCGGAGCCTTTACGGGAGGCACCCCCGCCGGGCTGCTGTTCCGGTCCGGGCCGCCGCGCTTCCGGCGGTCCTTCGCCACCGCGCCGCCGACCGTCTCCCGGCCCGGCACCCGCCCCTCGGAGGGCCCGGGCGGCGCCGGCGTCCGATCCCCCGTCGACGCCGCCGAGCGTCCGCGGGCCTCGTCCGTGCTCACCGCTCCCCCCGCCCGCTCAGGAACGCCAGCGCGCCGCCCAGCGCGAGGGCCGCCGCCGTGACGAGCCCCGTGGCGAGGCCCGGGATCACGCGGGTGGAAGGCCGCTTCGGCGCCGACGGCAGGTTGTAGACCTCCGGCCGATCGATGAGGAGGAAGAAGGAGTTCAGTCCCCCGAGCTCGCTCGTGTCGCAGTCGTCCTCGAGGGGGCCGCCCGAGCCGTAGAGGTAGGCGGGCACGCCCCGGGCCCGCAGCTCCCGGACCCGCTCCCGGGCGTGCTCGAGCAGGTCGTCCACGGCGCCGAAGCGGATGGAGTCCGTCGGGCACGACTTCGCGCACGCCGGCTCGAGTCCGTCCTTCATGCGGTCGTAGCAGAGCGTGCACTTGTGCGCCTTGCCGTCCCCCTCGCTGTCGACGGCCACGACCCCGAACGGGCACGCCGGCACGCAGTAGCCGCAGCCGTTGCACACGTCCTGCTGCACGTACACGGTGTCGAACTCGGTGCGGATGAGGGAGCCGGTCGGGCACGCCTCCATGCACGGCGCCTCGACGCAGTGCTTGCACACGTCCGACATGAACACCCAGCGGTTGCCCGGCTGCGCCCACTGCTCGCTGCTCGTCAGGTTGCCCCACGGCCGGAAGCCGGCGCCGAGGTCGGGCCCGTCCGCCGGCTCCGGCCCGTCCGGCGCCTCTCGCGTCGGCGCCGTCCCCATCGGCACCTCCACCTCCGGCAGGTTCGTGAAGCGTTCGGCGTCGAACTGCTCGATGAAGTAGACGTGCCGCCACGTGTTCGCGCCCAGCCCCCGCGTGTTGTCGTAGGAGCGGCCGGACAGCCCGAACCCATCGGCCGGGAGCTGGTTCCACTGCTTGCACGCGACCTCGCACGCCTTGCAGCCGATGCACAGCGTGGTGTCGGTGAAGAAGCCGTAGGCCCGCCCCGCCTCGATCCTCGTTCCGGCGGTCCGCTCCGCCTCGTCGAGCCACGACGGCGGCTCGGCGGCTCCGGAGCCGGACCCCTGGGAGCGGATGAATTCGTCCAGCGGCGTCCTCATTCCTCGCCTCCCCCGATGCGGCCCGCGCGGATGTCGCAGGTCAGGACCTTGCCCTCGTGGATGCTCACGTTCGGCTCCGCCACGATGGAGACCAGGTCGTTGGCGGAGGCCCCGGTGGCGATGCCGCCGTAGCCGAAATGCCAGGGAAAGCCGACCTGGTGGATCCTGCGGCCGCCGATGCGCAGGGGTCGGAGCCGCCTCGTCACGAGGACGCGGGCCTCCGCCTCGCCGCGCGCGGTGCGCAGCGTCGCCCAGCCGCCGTGCTCGATGCCCTTCTCTTCCGCGAGCTCGGGGCTGATCTCCACGAACGCGCCCGGCTGCAGCTCGGAGAGCCACGTGTTCCAGCGCGTCATGCCGCCGCCCGTGTGGTGCTCCGTCAGGCGATACGTGGTGAGCACGTGCGGGTACGCCGGATTGGCGACGCCGTTGTAGCGGTTGCCCGGCACGTCCCACGTCTTCGTCGCCGGGTTCCGGTCCTGCCCGGTGTAGACGGGGTTGTGGACCGGCGTCTCCCACGGCTCGTAGTGCGTGGGCATCGGACCGTCCTTCATGCCGAAGGGGAAGAACAGCCACGCCTTCCCCCACGGCTTCAGGACGAACGGCGAGTCACCGGCGTGGCGGTCCGTGCCCTCCTTGTGCGCGTCCGCCGGATACGAGGGCGGCTTCTCCGTGGGGAAGTCCGCCTGGTCCTTGCCGGTCCACTCCTGCGCCTCGGCGTCCCACCAGACGTAGCGCTTGCGTTCGGACCACGGCTTCCCCTCCGGGTCCGCCGAGCAGCGGTTGTAGAGCATGCGCACGTTGTTCGGCCACGCGAAGCCCCAGTCCGGGGCGACGTAGCCGTCCCCCCTGTCCCGGTCCCGGCCTCGGTTCCGGCCCGGGTGCAGGCCGCAGTAGATCCAGCAGCCGGACGCCGTGGAGCCGTCGTCCTTCAGGTCCTTGTACGTGCCGAGCTGCTCCCGGGCGGCGGGGTCCGGGGACCAGGTGTAGCCGTTGATCTCCCGAACGATGGCGTCCACGTCCGGCTCGCCGTTCTCCTTCTCCGGGTAGTCCCACGTGAGCGCCCGGACGCCCCGGTCCCGCTCCTCCCCCGAGCCGGCGTAGCGGTCCCGCACGCGCTTCCAGAGCTGGTGCATGAACCACGTCTCCGAGCGGCAGTCGTCCGGCGGCTCCACGGCCTTGTCGTGGAACTGGATGAGCCGCTGCGTGTTCGTGAACGAGCCCTCCTTCTCCGTCACCGTCGCCGCCGGCAGGAGGAAGACCTCCGTATCGATGTCCTCGGGCCGCACCTCGCCCGTCCGGACCTCCGGCGCGTCCTTCCAGAACGACGCGCTCTCGATCTCGAAGAGGTCCCGCACGACCAGCCACTTCAGGCGCCCCAGCGCCGCCCGCTGGAAGCGCGCGTTCTGGCCGCCCACCGCCGGGTTCTGTCCCATGAGGAAGAGCCCGTCCATCTCCCCCTCGTGCATCTTCACGAACATCGGCAGGTGCGAGTGGTCGCCCGTGATGCGGGGCAGGAACTCGTAGCCCCAGCCGTTCGACTCCGCGGCCGCCTCCCCGTACCACGCCCGCAGCAGCGAGACCAGGTACTTCGACGTGTTCGCCCACAGCCCGCCCTTGCCCCGCTCGTTCTTCACGTACGTGGCGAAGTCCCTGTGCACGTCCCCGTTCGAGGGCATGCGCAGATAGCCCGGCAGCAGATCGTAGAGCGTCGGGATGTCGGTGGAGCCCTGGATCGTCGCGTGGCCCCGCAGCGCCTGGATGCCGCCGCCCGGCCGACCGATGTTCCCCAGCAGGAGCTGCAGGATGGCCGCGCTGGCGATGATCTGCGGACCGACCGTGTGCTGCGTCCAGCCGACGGCGTAGCAGATGGCCGTGGTCCGGTCCCGGCCCGAGCGCTCCAGGAGAGTCTCGGCGGCCTTCAGGAAGCGGTCCCGCGGGACCCCCGTCGCCTCCTCCACCATCTCCGGAGTGTAGCGCTCGAAGTGCCGCTTCAGGACCTGGAGCACGCAGCGTGGGTGCTCCATCGTCGGGTCCGTCGCCGCCGCACCGCCCTTCGGCGAGCCCGTGCGCGGGCCCAGCGCCTGCGACGGCTCCCGGCCGACGGGCTCGGTCTCCCCGTCGGGCTCGGTCCCGACCCGCTCGTGGCCGGCGTACTGCCACGTCTGGAACTCGTAGCGCCCCTGCGCGTCGTTCCACCCGGAGAAGACGCCGCCCAGCTCGGCGGGGTCGCCGAAGTCCTCCCGCACCAGGTCCGGCGCGTTCGTGTAGTGGGAGACGTACTCCTTGAAGAACGGGTCCGTGTTCCACCGCCGGCTGTTCAGCACGTGGCGGATCAGGCCGCCCAGGAAAACGATGTCCGAGCCCGCACGGATCTGCAGGTACTGCGTCGCGTGCGCGGACGTGCGCGTGAAGCGCGGATCGACGTGGATCACCTCCGCTCCCCGCTCCCGGGCCTTCATCACGAACCGGAACCCGACGGGGTGCGCCTCCGCCATGTTCGAGCCCATGATGAACAGGCAGTCGGCGTTCGCGAGGTCCATCTGGAAGGTCGTGGCGCCGCCCCGACCCATCGGCGTCCCCAGACCGGGGACCGTGGCGCTATGTCATATGCGCGCCTGGTTCTCCACGTGGACGATGCCCGTGCCCACGCAGAACTTCTTGATCAGGTAGTTCTCCTCGTTGTCCAGCGCCGCGCCGCCCAGGAAGCCGACGGAGCCGGTGTGCCGCACCGGCCGACCCTCCCCGTCCTCGGCGATCCACCCCCGCTCCCGCGACTCCGCGAAGCGGTCCGCGATCCGGTCCATCGCCCATTCCAGGTCGACCTCCTCCCACTCCGTTCCGCCCGGGCGGCGGTAGAGCGCCTTCGTCAGCCGCTTCGGGTTCACCGTGTACTGGAAGATGCCGGCGCCCTTGGGGCACAGCGTTCCCTCGTTGATCGGGCTCTCCGGATTGCCCTCCACGTCCACGACGGCGCCGTCCTTCACGTGCACGACCGTGCCGCACCCGACGGCGCAGTACGGACAGACGCTCGCGATCCGCTCCGTCCCGTGCAGCCGCGACTTCATCCCCCGCGTCCGATCCGTCATGGCGACGTCGCTCGGACGCGCCTCGCCCGGCCCTTCGCCGCCGCGGCCCTTCACCAGGCCGGCGAGCTGCCGGGCCGCGGGCCAGGAAGAGAGGGCGTCGCCCAGGATGCGAAGCGGTCGGGATGCCATGGCGCAGAGCTCCTTCGCGGGGTTGTTGCGTGCCACGCCTCGTCGCGCGGATGCGACCGTCGGCAGGTGAGAGGCCGACGAGGCAAGATGTGGGCTGCAGGGGGGCGGGAGCAAGCGGGGGAGAGGGCTGAGGCTGAGGCTGAGGCTGAGGCTGAGGCTGAGGCTGAGGCTGAGGCTGAGGCTGAGGCTGAGGCTGAGGCTGAGGCTGAGGCTGGGGCTGGGGCCGGGGCCAGGGCGAGGGCTGCATGGCGCCAACAATTGCTGAGTACAGCGTGCCAATGCTCCGCGGGGGTGCCCGGCCGCCCCGGGTCAGGCCGCGCTCGGGGCGCCTCGTTTCGGGGGCGCCGCGTGCGACGGAGTGCGGTGGAGGTACAGCGGAGGGGGCGTGACTAGCGGCCGGCGCCCGCCGCCTCGCCCGCGCCCGCCGCCACGCCCGCGCCCGGCTCGCGTCGCCAGCTCGCGGCGCCGAGGGCGAGGCCGACCCAGGAGGGCAGGAGCAGCCCGATCAGCTCCCCGTTGGTCTGATCGCGACCCGGAAGGATCTGCACCGCGAAGCCCGCCACCGCCAGCGCCGCCAGCGCGAGGGCGGTGAGAGCCGCGGCGCGGCGCGCGCGGCCGAACGCGGCCGCGGGAGCGAGGACCACCATCGCCAGCGCCAGCGGGTTCACCTGGAACAGGTTCTCGTTCCGGTAGGTGGCCCAGTGGTCGGTGAAGCCCCATAGGAAGGCCAGAACCACGCCGAGCAGCCCCATCATCAGGCCCCCGCCGCCGCCGAGGATCGCGAACACCGCCCGCGCAGCGGACCCGGCCCTGCCGGGTCTGCCGAGCTCGCGCCCCGACCACGCCAGCGCTCCCCCCACCGCGAGGCCGATGGCCAGGTACCACGGCCAGCGCGTCGGCGGCTCCGTCGGCAGGGGCGGCCGGTTCGCCTCGAAGACCGTCCGCTCCTCCGACACCAGCGGCTCGGATCGCCCGTCCGGGCCCGGCACCCGCACCGTGCGGAGGTGCTCCATGAGCTGCATGGGCAGGAACATCTCCTCGTACACGGAGATCTCCTGGTCCACCGGCTCCGCCATGGCCAGCTCGGTGCCCGTGTAGACCAGGGGCTCCGACTCCGTCAGCACCCGCGTGTGCCACCGGAACGTCGTGCCGGACGGCGTGCCCGCGGTCTGCGCCCGGATGGCCCCGCCGATCACCCTGTCGATCGCATCCCGCACCCGCGTCGTGCAGTTGTCCAGGTAGTAGTCGTAGCGGTAGAAGCGGTTCTCCGGGCGGGCGTTCCACTCCAGGAACTCCTCCAGCCGCCGGCGCTGGTCCATCGACAGGTTCAGCCGCTGCACCCAGACGGACCGGTTGTTCTCGACGTAGTAGTTCACCATCGCCTGCGCGTCGATCCCCTGCATCCAGTACTGCATCCGGCCCAGGATGAAGTTCCTCATGAAGCGCGGCGCGGCGAAGTCGAACATGCCGTAGTTGTAGGCGACGTCCGTGCCCGCCCCGGGGTCGTGCACCCACAGGGCGTCGTGGCCGAACTTCTCCCATACGGCGTCGCCTGGACCCAGGGTGAGCAGGTAGATCTGCAGCGAGTCCGGCGCGGCCTGCGCACGCACCGCGGCCTGCGCACGCACCGCGGCCGGGGCGCCGAGCATCGCGCCGATCGCGATCAGCCCGGCCAGCCAGAAGCGGCGACGTCGCCTCAAGCGTCTTCCCTGCGGACGGTCACACCGTTGCGCTGGGCCGTTGGCAGCAGGACGGTCTCGAACAGGTTCACGTGGGGCGGCGCGTTCAGCACGTACGCCACGACGTCGGCCACGTCGTCCGCGCCCAGGGGCGTGAAGCCCTCGTAGACGGCCGCCGCGCGGTCGTCGTCGCCGTGGAAGCGCACGCTCGAGAACTCCGTGTCCACGAAACCGGGATTCACCGACGAGATTCGGATGCTGGACGACGCGGTGTCGAGGCTCATTCCCTCGTTCAGCGCCTTCACGGCGAACTTCGTGGCGTTGTACACGTTCCCGCTCGGATAGACCCAGCGGCCCGCCGTACTGCCGATGTTGACGACGTGGCCGCTGTCCCGCCGGATCATCCCCTGCAGAACCGCCCGCGTCACGTTCAGCAGCCCCTTCACGTTGGTGTCGATCATCCGGTCCCAGTCATCCGGGTCCCCGCTCTGGATGGGGTCCAGACCGGCTGCGAGACCGGCGTTGTTGATCAGGATGTCCGGCTCGACGCCGCCCGCCGCGAGGGCCTCCACCGCCGCGCCCACCGCCTCCCGATCCCGCACGTCCACCGCCGCGACCCGCGCCTCCACGCCCGCGCCGCGCGCCTCCTCCGCCAGCGCCTCCAGCCGCTCCTCCCGACGGGCCCACAGCGCCACGCTCACGCCCTCCGCCGCCAGGCGGCGCGCGCACGCCGCGCCGATGCCCGAGCTCGCTCCCGTCACCAGCGCCCACTTCCCCCGAATCCGATTCATCGCTCCGGTCCTTGCTCGCTGTCGTTTCCGCCCACGCGGCGTCCGTCGGCGACGTCGCCCTCCGGCTCCGTCTCCACCGGCCGCGCCCGGCGCTCGTTCACCACCAGCCGGAACACGTCCGGCCGGGCGTAGTGTCCCACCGCGTCGAAATCGAAGCGGGCCCGCGGCAGCGCGCCCGGGTCCAGATCCGCGTACAGGATGCCCGCCTCCCCGTACAGCGGACCCGCCAGCACCTCCCCCAGCGGACCCACGATCGCGCTCCCCCCGCGGCACAGCTCCTCCGGCGCCCCCTCCAGCTCCTCCCTGCCCGGCAGATCCGCCGGGTACATCGACTTCGTCACGTACTGGTTGCACCCCAGCACGTAGCAGCGCCCCTCGCACGCCACGTGACGCAGCGTCGCCATCCACGTCTCCCGCGCGTCCGCCGTCGGCGCCAGGTACACCTCGACCCCCTTCCCGTACAGCGCCGCCCGCGCCAGCGGCATGTAGTTCTCCCAGCAGATCAGTCCCCCCACCCGACCGAGATCCGTGTTCACAACAGGCAACGTGCTCCCGTCGCCTTCGCCCCAGATCAGCCGCTCCGCCGCCGTCGGCTTCAGCTTCCGGTGCTTCGAGAGCAGCCGCCCGTCCGGCCCGAACAGCACCAGCGTGCAGTACAGCGTGCCCCGGGAGAACTCGCTGTCCCGCTCGATGATCCCGACGGCCAGGTGCACGCCGTGCTCCGCCGCTGCGGCGCCGAGGGCGTCGAACGCCGGGTCGCCGCTTCGCACCTCGACGGCGTTCTCCCAGTAGCGCTGGAACATGGCGCGGCCGACGTCGCTCCGTCCACCAACGCGTGTTCCAAACACTAATCCCCACGGGTAGGCCGGGACGTAGGCCTCCGGGAACAGGACGAGCTGCGCGCCGCCGCCCGCCGCCTCGGCGGTGAGGCGGGCGACCTCCGCGACGGCGGCGTCCCGGTCGAACGGGCGTGGGGCGGCCTGGACGACGGCGACGCGGGCGGGCGTCCTCACGACTCCGGGTCCCGGGGTCGGGCGCCGCGGTAGAGGATGACGCGGGCCCGCTCGAGGGTGATGAGTCCGCCCTCGACCATGGGGTCGAGGATGGGGAGGATCTCCTGGATCTTCTCCTCGGACTCGACGACTTCGAGGATGACGGGCAGGTCGAGGGAGAGGCGCAGGACGCGGTCGGTGTGGAGGCGGGCGCTGGCGCCGAACCCGGCGATGCCGCGCAGCACGGTGGCGCCGGCGAAGCCGTGCTGCCGCAGGGTCAGCAGAATCGCCTCGTAGAGAGGCTTTCCGCGGTGCTCGCCGTCCTGGCAGCGGTCGCTCTCGCCGAGGAAGATTCGCATGAGGGTGCGCTCGCCCTCGAATCCGCGTGTCATGGGGACCTCCCGATCGATCTCATGTGCCACGGGCCTGAAGGGTCGCGGCGGCGAGCCAGAAGCCGGCGAATACGGCGGCGACGCCGAGGGCGAGGCTGCCGAGGGAATAGAGGGCGGCGGCGGACCATTCTCCGTCCTGCATCAGCGTGGCCGTCTCGTAGCTGAAGGTGCTGAACGTGGTGAAGGCGCCGAGGAAGCCGACGGCCGCGAACGCGCGGGTCTCGGGGCTGATGGCGAGTCCCTCGAACAGGCGGTAGGAGAAGCCGAGCAGGAAGGCGCCGACGACGTTGACGACGAAGGTCCCCCAGGGGTAGGCCCCGAAGAAGCGGTCCTGGACCCAGCCGGCCACGAAGTAGCGGGACAGGGCGCCGAGGGCGCCGCCCGCGGCGATGACGACGTAGATCATCGGGGCGAGTCGGCGGGGCGAACCCGGAAGGAGGGCGCCTCGTAGTCGGGACCCAGCGCGGCGTCGGGCATGGCCGGCCGGTTGCCGTCCCGGAGGGCCTCGTAGTGGGGGGACATGATCTCGAGGCCCGCCTGGTTGAAGGCGTCCTGGATGTGGGTGTGCAGGTCCGAGTACGTGGCGGCCATGCGGTTCGGCACGTCCGTGTAGGCGTTCAGCTCGTAGGTGACGTAGAAGTCGTTGAGCGCGGTCTGCAGCACGAAGGGCGCCGGGGACTTGAGGATGAACTCGGTGCGGTCGGCGGCCTGGAGGAGCGCGGCCTGGACGTCCCGCCAGGGGGCGTCGTAGCCGATGGTGACGGTGGTGTGCAGGATGAGGCCGCCCTCCCTGGCCGTGGAGCTGTAGTTGATGATGTGGCTGCCCAGGACCATGGAGTTGGGAACGGTGACGTCCACGTTCTTGATGGTGCGCACGCGGGTGACGAGCAGGTTCTTCGCGACGACGTCGCCCACGGTGTCGGCGATCTTGACCCGGTCCCCCACCTGGAAGGGGCGCATGTAGATCATGACGACGCCGCCGACGATGTTTCCGATGGCCGAGGCCGACCCGAACGTGAGCAGCAGCCCGAGGAAGGCGGCGACGCCGCGGAAGCCCTCGGAGCTACTCTTCGGAAGATACGGCCAGACCAGGATGAGGGCGAACGCCAGGATGAGGAAGCGGATGATCTTGTAGGTCGGCTCGGCCCAGTCCGGATAGAACCCCTCGAAGGTGATGGTGCCGCGGGCGACGCCGTCGAACACCAGCTTGACCAGCTTCAGCAGGTAGAAGGTCGCGAGGACGATGAGGCCGATGGACAGCAGGTTGGGCAGGTATCCGGCCATCGCGCCGGCGCCGTTGGCCAGGGGCACGAGCACGTAGCCGACCAGCTCCGAGGAGAGGGAGCGGGTCCACGGAAAGAAGCTGAAGACGAGCGGGAAGTAGAAGTAGAGCAGGATCAGCGTGGCCGCGAAGCGGAGCACGCGGCCCGCGATGATGAGCGCGTCGCCGATGCGATCGGCGGACACGAGCTCCAGCTTCTGGAAGCGGATGCTCCGGAGCCGCGTCGTACGCCACAGCCCGATGAGGCGGTAGAAGCGGGGGAAGACCCGGGCGAAGATGCGCAGTACGAGGGCGAGCGCGACGGTCGCGAGGAGGCTGTAGAGTCCGCCGAGGACGAGGGCCTTGATGCTGAAGGCCTCGATGCGGGCGGCGAGGGCGGCCTGGAGGCCGGTGGCCCACCGGGCCGCGAGGGCCGCCCGGGGCACGCCGGCGGCCTCGGCGTCGGCGTCGCTGACGGTCATGAGCACGCGGTCGCCGAGCATGAGGTCGGTGGCCCCGTCGCTCTCGAGGGGCACGACGAGCGTGTCGGCGCGGTTCCGCTCGCTGGCGATGGTCGCGAGGCGTCGGGCGACGGCGTCGGCGCGCTCACCGGGCGAGTACGGCCCGAGGCGCGCGGAGATGACGAGCACCGTGTCCTCTCCCAGGACGACCGGTGCGCCGGCCGGGACGAGGGAAGGGGAGGGTGTCGCGGCGGCGCTGTCCACGACCTGCGTGTCGGGCGCGGGGCGGCGCGCGGCGCCGCCGGTGGCCTGCGCCGCCCCCGCCGCCGGCGACCCCGCGAGGAGCGCTGCAAGCGCGAGCGTCGCCCGGAAGGAGATGGCCTTCATCGGTCCTCAGCGTTGCACGTGGATCGCGTGGGGGTGCAGATTGCTGCGTAATCTACAGCACGGGGCCGCGCCGCGCCCCGTCCCCTCACCCCGCCGATCATGGACCGAGTCCCCCAGCCCGGCGAGCGCGCCGTCTACCCGAACTACGTGGCCGACGTGCGGCCCGGGCCCCCCGGACGTGTTCGAGGACCTGTCCGACACGGACTGGTCGCGCCTGCGCTGGAGCGAGCTGGGCCGACCCTACGAGGTCCGCAACTACTCCAGTGAGAGGGCCGGGTGGGAGCGTCAGCACGGCACGGAGATGCCCGTCCCCGTGCAGTGGGAGCACTTCAACCGTCGCTTCCACGAGCTGTTCATGACGGACCTGGACCGGGCCCCTGCGGAGATCCTCGGCCGGCTGGGGGCGGCGGCGGCGGGCCTCGACGCACGGGCGGTGCGGCGGCTCGGCTCGGAGCTGGCGCGCGTGCGCATCTGGAACCACGTGCACCGGGTCGAGGACGCGGTCTGGGACCCGCGGGGGAAGCGAGCGCTCTTCGAGGGGCTGGATCTGAAGCGTCCGGAGATCCTCTTCCTGGGCGCTGCCGACGGTTACGAGGCCATGCAGCTCATGGCGATGTACCCGGGCGGCCACGCGGTGCTCGTCGACTACGACGCGTTCTGCAGGGACGAGCGCTTCGGAAACTTCCCGGAGCCGTACCCCTTCCTCGGCCGCGACCCCGCCACCGGCGGCCCGCGCACCTGGCGGCGCGAGGAGATGGACATCGACTTCGAGGTGGCGGACATCCGGGACCTGAAGTACGGGCGGGAATTCGACGTGGTAGTCTCGGTCGGCCTGGTGGAGCACTTTCCCGACGCGCTGAAGCCCCACGCCTTCGAGCTCCACCGCCGGTTCCTGAAGCCGGGCGGCTACGCCATCGTGACCACGCCCCGTCGTCAGCTCCGGGCCCGCGCCTTCTACCTGGCGATGGGGGAGCTGATGAACTACGGGTACCGGGAGCTGATGGACGCCCGGCAGCTCGGACTGTACGTGTGGGAGAACGGCTTCGACGTTCTGCGCTGCGGCTACATCAAGGCGCACAACGGGGTGATCGCCCGGGAGCGCTGAGCGGACGCGGCCCGTCGGGCGCCCTACTCCGCCATCCAGGCCACCCCCCACGCGCCGGGCCCGACGTGGGTCGCGATGACCGGCGTGGCCGTCGAGCCGAGGATCTCGACGTCACCGAAGGCGGCACGCAGCGCGGCGGAAGCCTGGAGTACGGCGCCGGGCCTCGCGACGTGGATCACCCCGAAGCGGATCCGGGTCGCGTCCGCCGGGATGCGCTCCCGCAGCATCTCGATCATGCGGGCGCTGACGGCCCGCGTGCGCGCCCGGGCGACCGCCTCCACCCGGCCCTCCTGGTTCAGCTCGAGGATCGGCCGGATGCCCAGCACGTTCCCCAGCCACGCCCGGCGCCGGGTGACGCGGCCGGAGGACAGCAGCCGGTCGAACGTCTCCACGGTGAAGAGCAGACCGGACCGCGTCCGCAGCCGCCGGAGCTCGGCCACGATCTCCGTCGGGTCGGTGGCCAGCTCCGCGAGCTCCGCCGCCCGGAGCGTCAGAAGCCCCTGCAGCAGGGAGGCGCCCAGGGAGTCGACGAGGTGGATCGGCGTCCCGACGGCCTTCTTCGCCGCGGTCTCCGCCGAAGCGTACGTCCCGGACAGCGTCGATCCGAGCAGCACGGCGACGACGTTCTCCGCCGCCTCGCCGGCCCGGCGGAAGCCTTCGAGGAACGCCGCGGGCGGGGGCTGCGAGGTCGTGGGATGGGCGCCGCCCAGGAGGCGCTCTCCGAACTCCTCCGGCGACACGTCCACCCGGTCGCGCAGGGTGGCGTCCTCGAACACGAGGCTCAGGGGCACCATCTGGATGCCGTGGGCCTGCAGGATCTCGTCGGAGAGGTCGCACGCGGAGTCGGTCACGACCCCGACGGGCCGCCGCGCCAGGACGCGGTGCTCGGCGGCGGACCGCTCGACGGCGCGGTGCTGGGCCGCCATGTCCTCCGCCTTGTGGGTCACCAGCTCGCCCAGCCCCCGCAGGTAGGCGAAGACCGCGTCGGGCTCGTCGGTGTGGACGTGGACCTTCAGCGCGGCCCCCGACCGGATCACGATCAGGGAGTCGCCCGTCGCGCGCAGCCGCTCCCGGACGGCGGATTCCGGCGGCAGGCCGTCCCCCCGGACCAGCGCCTCCGTGCAGTAGCGGTAGCGCTCCGATCCGCCGGGGAACTCCGCCGCAGCCGCCGCGATGGCGTCCTGCCCGCCTGCTGCGGTGGGGGTATCGCCGTTGCCGCTCGAGGGTTCGTCCTCCCCACGCACCAGGCGGCTGACGCCCTCCAGGATCGCGACGAAGCCCTTCGCCCCCGCGTCGACCACGCCCGCCCGGCGCAGCGCGGGCAGCAGGTCGGGCGTCCGGTCGAGGGAGGTCCGGCCCTCGTCGACGAGGAGCTCGACCAGGTCCGCGAAGTCCGCAGGCCGCCCCCCGTCGGCCGCCGCGGTCTCGGCGACCTCCCGCATCACCGTGATGATCGTGCCCTCGACGGGCTGCTCGAGGGCCGCGTAGAGGTGGCGCACCGCGTCCGTCATGGCGGCGGAGAAGTCCGCGGCCGAGAGGCGACCCCGCCCGTCCACGGCATCCGCGAAGCCGAGCAGGTAGTGGGAGAGGATCATGCCGCAGTTGCCGCGGGCGCCCAGGACGCCGGCGTCGGCCGCCGCCATCGCCACGGCGCCCGCCGACGCCTCGTCCGTGTGCCGGAGGCGGTCCGCGATCGCCCGCGCCGTCAGCGACAGGTTGGTGCCGGTGTCGCCGTCCGGGACGGGAAAGACGTTGATACGGTTCAGCTCCGCCCGCGAGCGCTGCGCGTGCTCCATCCCCGCGATCAGCGCCCTGCGCAGCCGGGGCCCGTCTACGTAGGCGATCCGCATGGCGGCAAGTTCTCGCGCGGGGCACGTTTCCGCAACGCGGCCGGGCGGGTCGGAACTGGAATCGAAGGCCGTCCGGCGCTAGATTTTCGGATTCCGGGCGCCGCGCAGGACGGCGCCGGAAGCGGGAAGGACACCGTTGGACCAGTACATGGAGAAGCAGGTCGCCGGGCTGCGCGTGCGCATCGACCGGTGGGAATGCCTGGGGCATGGGGACTGCGTGTCCGTCGCGCCGGAGGTGTTCGAGCTGGACGAGCGCAACCTCAGCTCGTTCCGCCCGGGCAGCCCGGACGTGGAGCGCGCGCGCGTCGTGATGGCGTGCGACGTGTGTCCGACCCGGGCACTGGCGGTCTTCGACGAGGACGGAAGGCGGCTCGTACCGTGAAGTCGACGAGCATCGTGGTGGACGGAGGCCCTGCGGAGGCCCCCCCGGCAGAGCCGCGTCCGCACGGCGGCGCTGCAGTGGCCGACCCGGCGCCGGCGGGCACGATCCCCGGCCTCCGCCTGGGCCGCTACGTGGAGCTCACGAAACCGGGCATCACCCGGCTCGTGGCGATGACCTCGGCCGCCGGCTTCTACATGGGCTCCCAGGGCGGCGTTCGCTGGACGACGCTCTTCAACATCCTCGTCGGGGTGGTCCTCGCCGCCGGCGGCGCCAACGCCCTGAACGAGTACGTGGAGCGGGAGCTCGACGGCCGCATGCGCCGGACGCGTCGCCGCCCGCTGCCGTCCGGCCGCCTGTCCGGCGGCGCCGCGCTCGCCTTCGCCCTGGCCATCTCCATCCTCGGGACGGCCTACACCGCGGTCACGGTCAACGCGGCCGCAGCCCTCATCGTCTTCGCGAGCATCGTCAGCTACGTGCTCGTCTACACGCCGCTGAAGACGCGCACGACGGTGAACACCCTGGTCGGGGCGATCCCCGGCGCGCTCCCCGTCCTGGCCGGCTGGGCCGCCACCGGCCGGCCCCTCGAGCCGGCGGCGTGGAGCCTGTTCGGCGTGCTCTTCCTCTGGCAGATTCCCCACTTCCTGGCCCTCGCCTGGATGCACCGCGAGGACTACGCCGGGGCCGGCTACGTCATGCTCAGCCGGGACGACCCCGACGGACGGGCCACTTCGCTCCAGAGCCTGCTCTACGCCCTCACCCTCGTGCCCGTCAGCCTCCTGCCCACGGCATTCGGTGTGACCGGCCGGATCTACTTCGTGGGCGCGCTCCTGCTCGGCGCCGGATTCGTCGCCGCCGCCGCGGCCATGACCCTCGACTGCACCCGGACTCGCGCCCGTCGCCTGTTCCTTGCATCCATCGTCTATCTGCCGTTGCTTCTCGCGCTGATGGTGCTCGACAAGGTCTAGCTGCACGCTCGCGGTGGTTGTGGAGCGGCGGCGAGGACCGACGCGTCTCACCAACCCGATCGGAGGTCTGCGTGGACAGCAACCGAAGCCTCACTCGAGGCGCCGTGGCGGGCGCGCTCGCCGCGAGCGCCGTCGTCGTGTGGTTCTTCCTCTTCGATCTCGCGCAGGGGGAGCCGTTCGCGACGCCGTCCTTCCTTGCCGCGACCGTGATCGGCGGTTCGCCCCTGACCGTCGGGGCCGGCGCCATCGCCGCCTACACGCTGGTGCACTACGCGGTCTTCATCGCACTCGGGGTGCTGATCGCCTGGATCGTCAATTCCGGGCGACTCGCGCCGGGCGTGGTCATGGGGCTGATCCTGGGCCTCGTCTTCTTCGACCTCATGTTCTACACGAGCCTGTCCGTCAGCGGGGTGGACGTGCTCCCGGAGCTCGGCTGGCCGTGGGTGCTGGCGGGGAACCTCATCGCGGGGCTCGTGATGGTCGGCTGGCTGCGCTTCACCAGTCCGTACCCCGTCAAGTCGTGGGGCGAGATCCTGAGCGAGCACCGGATCGTACGGGAGGGCATCGTGTCCGGCGTGATCGGGGGCACTGCCGTGGCGATCTGGTTCCTCATCTTCGACGCCGCCACCCGACAGGTGCTGTTCACGCCCGCAGCTCTGGGGTCCGCCCTCTTCAACGGGGCCGACAGCACGGCCGGCGTCCAGATCACGGCGGCCACCGTCCTGGGCTACACGGCCCTGCACTTCACGGCGTTCCTGCTCATCGGCTTCGTGGCCGCCGCGATGCTCGTGCTGGCCGAGCGGGAGCCCGGCATGCTGATCGCCTTCGTGCTCGTCTTCGTCACCCTGGAAGCCTCCGTCATCGGCTTCATCTCGCTCTTCGCCAACTGGATCCTCAACTCCATCGGCGGCTGGAACGTGGTGATCGGGAACGTGGTGGCGGCGGTGGCGATGGGCTGGTATCTGTGGCGGGCGCACCCGAACGTGCGACACCAGTACGACGGCCGGTCCCTGGAGGACGCCGCCGCGGCCCGCTAGACGGGCGGGGTCAGCTTCCGGCGGTTACGAGCTCGCCTCTCCGGCGTCTCGCGCCGCCCTCGCCGGGCGCAGCGAACGGGGGTGCGCCCTCACCGGGGAGCACGGGCAGGGGCTGCGTCGGACCGCGCCTCGACCCGCCGCCCCCGTCGCCGCCCTCCTCGTCGTCGTACCCCGGGCCCTCCTCGCGGGCGTGCGCTTCCCCCCGCTCCTCCCGGGACGAGTAGCGCATGAAGACGATGGTCACCGCCGTCCAGTAGATCAGCATCCCCGGGATCCACATGATCACGCCACCGAGCTGCTGGTCCTCGAGCGCCGTCAATCCGAAGATCCGGGGCGCCGAGGCGTACCACGCCAGCATCGGCTGCTCCGCGAAGGAGAAGACGGCCGCCACCACCGTCATGGGCAGCCCGAAGACGAACAGGTAGAGCATCTTCATCAACGCGCCCAGCCGCGACAGCTCCGGCAGCGGGTCCACGATCGGCCACCACATCAGCACCGCCGTCGCCATGAACAGCAGGTGCTGCACGATGTGCACGTTGTGGTGCTCAAGGGCGTAGTTGTACGCCGCCGGGAAGTGCCACCCGATGAGCACCACGTTGTACGTCACGAAGGCCGTGGCGGGGTGGGTCAGCACACGGGCGACGGGCTCGACACCGGGACGCAGCAGGAGCGGCCGGAGCAACCAGGCCGGGAGCCCGAGGAGCAGCAGCGGCGGCATGATCATCATGAGCAGCATGTGCTGCACCATGTGGCCGCTGAACAGGTAGTAGTCGCTCAGGTCGTGGATCGGCCCGTTCAGGGCCATGAACATGACCAGGATTCCGGCGACGAAGGCCGTGGTCTGCCACGGATCCGTCCGCTCCGCCCAGCCGTTGCGGCGGCGGAGCGGCCCGACGAGGAGGAAGTAGAGGGCGAGGAGCGCGACGTCCCCGATCAGGACCGAGGGATGGATCTCCCAGCGCGTCCACGAGAAGCTGCCGGGCGCGCCGCCGTGGAGCAGCGCGAGCGAGGCGAGGGCTCCGACTGCCATCGTCGCCTCAGATGTTCACGTACGGCAGCACGTGGAAGAGGATGATCAGCGAGATCACGACGGTGATCCCCAGGACCAGCGGCGCGACGAACACGCTGGTGAACAGCTTGTCGTCGAAGCGCAGGTGCATGTAGAAGCCGACGACCATGGCGAACTTCGTCGCCGACAGCGTCACCAGAAGCGGGACCAGCACGCCGTGGAGGGCCTGGATGTAGAAGACCGCCACCTCCATGGCGGTGATCACGGTCAGGATCACGCCGACGATCACGTAGAACCGGGCGGTCGGATGCGTGTGCTCCGAGTGCGCCTCCTCCACGGCCCGGGCGTCCTGCTCGACGGGAGTCATGCGGCTTCTCCTAGGAGATCAGGTAGACGAGCGTAAAGATGGCGATCCAGACCACGTCCACGAAGTGCCAGTAGAGGCCCGCGATCTCGACCTTCAGCGAGTTCTCGGGGCCGATGTTGCCCCGGAGCGTCTCGAACCAGAGCGTCAACAGCCACATCACGCCCACGGTGACGTGCGCGCCGTGGAAGCCGGTGAGCACGAAGAACGTGGATCCGAACAGGTTCTTCGTGACCGCCGCGCCTTCGTGATAGAAGTGCGTGAACTCGTAGGCCTGGAAGCCGATGAAGCCGGCGCCCAGCACGCACACCGCCATGATCCAGAAGAGCGCCTTGCCCCGCAGGTTCCGCTGCACGGCATCGAGCGCGAGCACCATGGCCAGCGAGCTCATGAGCAGGACGAACGTGCTGACGGAGGTCAGCGGGATGTTCAGGATTCCGTCCGGCCCGTGGGGATAGGGTCCCACGACGCTGCGGCCGCGGTAGACCATGTACGTGCCGATGAGCGACCCGAAAAACAGGCACTCGGACCCGATGAAGGTCCAGAAGCCGAGCTTCCAGGTCGACAGACCGGTGGCCGTGTAGTGGGGGTCGTCCGCGTGGACGACGGCCGCGTCGCTCAAGTATCCTCCCGTTGCTTCCCGAGCCCCGCCCCTAGTGGGACGCCGGCTCGAACGCCCAGTTGATGACCATCAGCATGGTGAAGCCCAGCCCGATCAGCGGCGCCCACCAGTGGTGTGTCAGGAACAGAATGAACGTGCTCGACACGCCGACCGCCGTCAGGATCGGCCAGTAGGACGGCGAGGGCATGTGCACCGGCGAATCCGGCACCTTCGTCGTCCTCGCCAGGATCGCCTCGGGCTCGTCCCACATCGGCTCGCGGCTGTGGACCACGGGCAGCTCGGCGAAGTTGTACGGCGCCGGCGGGGACGTCGTCGCCCACTCCAGCGTGTGGGCGTTCCAGGGGTTCGGGCCCGCCTTCTCGCCCTTCCGCGCGCTGCGGATGATGTTGTAGACGAAGACCAGGACGGCCGCGGCCTGGATGAACGCGCCGACCGTCTCCCACAGGTTCATCGTGCCGACGTTCAGCTCCGGCGAGTAGGTGAAGATGCGCCGCGGCATCCCCAGCAGCCCCGCGAAGTGCATGATGAAGAACGTCATGTTCATGCCGATGAAGAACAGCCAGAAGTGCCACTTCCCGAGCGTCTCGCTCATGAACCGGCCGGTGAGCTTCGGGAACCAGTAGTAGAAGCCCGAGAAGACGGCCATGATCAGGCCGCCGACGAGCACGTAGTGGAAGTGGGCGACGACGAAGTACGTGTCGGTCTGCTGCAGGTCGAGGGGCGGCGAGGCGTGCCAGACGCCGGAGATGCCGCCGATGGTGAAGAGCGCGATGGACCCGATGGCGAACATCATCGCGGACGTGAAGCTGATCCTTCCACCATACAGCGTCGCCATCCAGTTGAAGATCTTCACGCCGGTCGGGATGGCGATGATCATCGTCGAGACGGCGAAGAACGAGTCGGCGATGGGTCCCATGCCGGTGGCGAACATGTGGTGCGCCCAGACGCCCCAGCTGATGAAGCCGATGAGGATGCCCGAGTAGACGACGAGGGCGTAGCCGAACAGCGGCTTGCGGGCGAACGTGGGCAGCACGTCGCTGATGATGCCGAAGCCCGGCAGGATCAGGATGTAGACCTCGGGATGGCCGAACAGCCAGAAGAGGTGCTGCCAGAGGAACGCGTCGCCGCCGGCGCTGGTCACGTAGAACTGCGTGCCCCAGAAGCGGTCGAAAGTCTGGAAGAACAGCGCGACCGCCAGGACGGGCAGCGCCGTGACGAGGAGAAAGCTCGTCACGAATCCCATCCACGTGAACAGCGGCATGCGCATCATCTTCATCCCCGGCGCGCGGAGATTGATGATGGTCGTGATGAAGTTGACGCCGCCCATGATCGAGGCCACGCCCAGGATCTGCAGGCCCAGCACCCAGAAATCGATGTTCAGGCCCGGCGAGTACGTGGGCCCCGTCAGGGGCGCGTAGCCGAACCAGCCGCCGTTCGGCGCCGCGCCGAACAGCCAGCTCGAGTTCATGAACAGGCCGCCGAACAGGAAGATCCAGTAGGACAGCGCGTTCAGGCGCGGGAACGCCACGTCCCGGGCGCCGATCTGCAGCGGGATGACGTAGTTGAAGAGGGCCACCGCCATGGGCATTCCGACGAGGAAGACCATGGTCGTGCCGTGCATCGTGAAGAGCTGATTGTAGACGTCGGCGCTGACCACCTTCCCGTTCGGCTGCGCGAGCTGCAGCCGGATGATCAGCACCTCGACGCCGCCGACCAGCATGAAGATCAGCGCGGTGGCGCCGTAGAGCACCCCGATCTTCTTGTGGTCGATCGTCGTGATCCAGTCCCAGACGCCGCTGCGCGGCGGGGCCTGCGTGATCGTAGCTTCGGCAGTCGCCATGATCCCTGTGCCTGCTGGTTACTTGAGGCTCGAGAGGTAGGCGGCCACCTGCCGCACCTGCTCGTCCGTCAGCCCGGTCGGCGGCAGTCCGCCGCCGCTGGTCTTCGTGCCGGGCATGAGCGCGCCCGGCTTCACGGCCTGGGGGTTGTGGATCCAGGTCTGGATGTTCTGCTGCGTGTTGTCGAGCGTGCCCGCGCCGATGGCCCAGCGGGCGCCGACCTTCGTGAGGTCGGGCCCGATCTGGCCCACGGCGGACGTACCGGCGATGCGGTGGCAGGCGACGCACGCGTGCGTCGTGAACACGTCGTAGCCCTGCCGCTCGAGGGTGCCCTCCGGCGGCGCCCCCGGCTTCGGCGGGGCCGCCGGCTGCGCCTGCGCGCTGTCCTGTCCGCCCGCCGAGCCCAGCGCGACAACGCTCGCCGCCTGCGTCTGCGTCGCCGCAGTCTGCACGCCCGCCGGCGCCGGCGCCTTGCCCTGGAACTGCGCGATCACCTTCGCGAATTCGTCGGGCTGCACGGCCATCACCCGCATGCGCATCAGCGCGTGGGAGGTGCCGCAGTACTCGGCGCACTGACCGGAGTACTCGCCCGGCTCCTCCACCGTGAAGAGGAGGCGGTGATAGCGCGTTGGCTCCTTCGCCCCGCTCGGGATGGCGGGGATCGGGAAGTTGTCCCGCTTGCCGCCCAGCCGCGGAACCCACCAGCTGTGGATGACGTCCACGGACGACAGCTTCATCTCGACCGGGCGGCCGACGGGCAGGTAGAGCTGGTTCGACGTCCGGGCCCCGTCGTACTGCGGGTAGCGGAACTCCCACCACCACTGGTGGCCGATCGCCTCCACGATGAGCGCGCCCTGCGGCGCCTTCTGGTACGTCTGGAAGATCGTCTTCACCGATGGAACGGTGATGGCCACCACGATGACGGCAGGCACCAGTGTCCAGATGAGCTCGAGCTTGTTGTTGCCGTGGATCTGCTTCGGATCCTCCGCGCCCGGCCGGTCCCGGAAGCGGATCACCAGCCACACGATGCCGAGCTCCACCACCACCAGGATCCAGATCGTCCACCAGAAGATGCTGTGGAACAGCTCGTCCAGTGTCCGGCCATAGTCGGTGACAGGATCGAAGATCGTCTGCGGATGGGCGCTGGCGCTGCACGCCGCCAGCAGACCCACAAGGCCGACCGCGCCGAGCACGAGGCCGCGCCGCAGAGCTCGTCTAGGGCTGGACATCAACTCCTCACGTGAAGTCCGGAACGCGGCCCCAAAGGAGGGGCCTGCAGAACGCGGTAGGTTAAAGCGCAGTGGCCGACGGGTCAAGCGGATCCCTACGGGTCGTCAGGATGCTCCGGACATGGCGCGCCGGGTGAGGTCTCCCGGGGCTGCGCGGCCCGGCGCTGCCCCGGCGCGACGTGCTACGGCGGCCCAGAGGACCAGCGAGGCCCACACCGCCTCGCCCGTCGCGAGGTGCAGGGCCTGCAGCGGGTGGGGCAGGTACATCAGCACCATGGCCGCAGCCACGGCGATCTGGGCCACGACCACGAGGAGAGCCGCGGTCGCGGCCGCCCGCACCGGGGCGGGCGCCCGTCGCAGCCAGGCCCACCCGGTTCCGCACAAGACGCTCAGGAATAGCAGGTACGCCAGCACCCGGTGGGTCCAGTGGGTGTGGACCATGCTCCCGCCCGCCGGCATGGCGCTGCCGTTGCAGAGGGGGAAGCCCTGGCAGGCAGGGGCGGCGCCGGTGTTGGCGGTGAGGGCGCCCCAGGACACGACCAGGATGCCCAGGGCGGCGATGGCCAGCGCTGCGCGGGACCAGGGATTCGGGCCCGGCCGGTAGAGGGAGCCCCCGGTGCGGCCCCGGACGGCGGCGACGAGCAGCGTCGCAAGGATCGCCGACGCGTTGATGAAATGGACCACGGTCACGGCCGGCGGCAGCTCGAGCTTCACGGTGATGGCGCCCAGCGCGATCTGCACGACGAGCAGGCCGAGAAAGAGACCCACGGGGCGGAGCAGGCCGCCGGGCCCGGCGAAGCCATCGTCCCGGCGGTGGCGCCACGCGTAGAGAGCGACGATCGCGACGGGCATGAGGATGCCGGCGGCCAGCAGCCGGTGCGTGTACTCGATCAGCGTCTCCACGGACATCGGCGGGATCCACCGGCCGTGGCAGCGGGGCCAGTCGTCACCGCACCCGAGGCCGGACCCCGTGATGCGCACGATGCCGCCGAAGAGGATGAGCAGATACGTGTAGGCGGCCGCTCCGGCCGCGATGACGCCGAACCGACGGCGGTGCAGGCCCGCCTCGGAGCCAGCTCCCGCGGACGTGGCGGAATCGATAGAGTTCTGGGCCATCAGACTGCGTCCCCCGAAGGGATCTCTCGAGTGTCGAACGAAGCACGGCTCCGGCCGCCGGAGCCCGGATATTATCGCCCCGTCGGACGCCGAGGCCAACCCCGGCGCCGGGCGGTGGACGCGGCCGCGGCCGCCGTGCTGGCGTTCGCCCTCACGGCGTGCGCGTCCTTCTATCTCTCGGGGGGCACGCCGCCCGGGGTGGCGGCCGACTCCCCACTCGCGGGTCTCCCTCTCATCGAGGTGCACGCCGACGCCCCACCGGCGGTCGCGCCGGACACGTCGCTGTTCCCGCCGCCGCCGGGCGCGGACTCGACGTTCGCCGTGCTGCTCTCGGGTGACGGCGGATGGGCGGGAACGGACCGGTCCCTGGCCAACCGCCTCGCCCGGGCGGGTCTCCCCGTCGTGGGATGGAACAGCCTGCGCTACTACTGGAAGGCGCGCACGCCGGCGGAGGCCGCGGCGGACCTGGGCCGCGTGATCGAGCACTACGAAAAGGCGTGGGATCGCCCTCGCGTGTTCCTGGTCGGCTACTCCTTCGGGGCGGACGTGCTGCCGATCCTGTACGATCGGCTGTCGCCGGAGCAGCGCGCGGGCGTGCGGGCCATCGCGCTGCTCTCCTTCGCGGACGACGCCCTCTTCGAGTTCCACATGGTGGGGTGGCTGGGGATCGACAAGGGACGGCTGTACCCCACGCTGCCGGCGGTGGACCGGATCCGGGACGTCCCCGTGACGTGCGTCTACGGCGCGCGGGACCCGAACGCGGCGTGCTCTCGCCTCGACCAGCCGAACGTACGCGTCTACCGGTTCGGCGGGGGCCACCATTTCGGCCTCGAAAATGACGAGGTGGCCGCCGCCGTGCTGAGCTCGCTGCGGTAGCGCGGGCGGCGTGGGCTTGACGCGTGCGCGCGCGTGCCGGATCCTTCGCCCCATGCGCATCCCGATCGTCGTCCTCGCCCTCCTCCTCGCCGCGACCCCCGTCATGAGCCAGACGCCAGAGGCCCGGCCGCGCGCCCGCGAGGCGGGCGTGCGCGTCGGCATCTTCCGCCCCGGTCCGCTGAACGCCATCACGGACGTGGACGGCGTGAGGGTCGGCCACACCACCGTGGTCTCGGGCGACTCGATCCATACCGGCGTCACGGCGATCCTGCCCCACCCCGGCGACCTGTTCCACGAGAAGGTCCCGGCGGCCATGGTCGTGGGCAACGGCTTCGGCAAGCTGCTCGGGGTCACGCAGGTCCGGGAGCTGGGCGAGATCGAGACGCCCGTCCTCCTGACGTGCACGCTGTGCGTGTGGAAGGCCGCCGACGCCATGGTCGCGTGGCAGCTCGCGCGGCCCGGCATGGAGGAGGTCCGCTCCATCAACCCCGTGGTCGGAGAGACGAACGACGGCTACCTGAGCGACATCCGGGCGCGCCCCATCACGGCCGCTGACGTGGTGCACGCCCTGGAGTCGGCGTCCGGCGGCCCCGTCGAGGAGGGGGTGGTGGGCGCGGGCGCAGGGACCGTCGCGTTCGGGTGGAAGGGCGGGATCGGGACGAGCTCGAGGCGCGTGCCCGAGCCCCTCGGCGGCTGGACCGTGGGCGTCCTCGTGCAGACGAACTTCGGCGGCGTGCTCCGCGTGGCCGGCGCGCCGGTCGGCCAGGAGCTCGGCCAGTACGCCTTCAAGGGAGCGGTCGAGTCGGACTCCGCCGACGGCGGCGGCGACGCGGACGGCAGCATCATGATCGTCGTCGCCACGGACGCGCCGCTGCTGTCGCGCAACCTCGAGCGACTCGCCCATCGCGCCCTCTCCGGCCTTGCCCGGACCGGCGCATCGATGACGAACGGATCGGGCGACTACGTCATCGCCTTCTCCACCGCCGAATCCGTCCGCATCCGGTCCACGGAAGGGGTGCGCACGACGGCGGACGTGGGCAACGACTCCATGTCCGCCCTCTTCCAGGCAGTGGCCGAGGCCACCGAGGAGGCGATCTACGACTCGCTCTTCAAGGCCACCACGGTGAAGGGGTATCAGGGAACCGTGCAGGCCCTCCCCCTCGACCGGACCCTCGAGATCCTGCGCCGGCACGGTCTGCTCGACGGGACCGGCGGCTGAGCCATCCGCGGCGCAGCCGGCGGCGCCTTCTGAAACCTCCCGCGGCGCCCATTCGTTCTGGTGGGGGAGCGGGGGGTCGCGCCCTCCGCCGGACCCCGGCCCGAGAGGACCCGATGAAGAGCCTGGCCATCGCGACCGCGCTGCTCGCGCTCGCGAGCGGCGCCGGCGCGCAGGAGCGACAGATCCGTGACGCGCGGCTGCCGTATCGCGTCGAGCGCCACCTTCTCGACGTCGTCCGCGACCCCGCCACCCGGACCTTCCCTGCCGGTGGCTTCGTGGCGGCGGGCGACACCATTGCCGGCGACGTGGTCGTCACGTCCGACACGCTCGACCTGGCCGGCCGCGTTCTCGGCGAGCTCGTCGTCCTCGGTGGCGTCGTGCGCCTCGAGGACGGCGCCCGGGTCCTCGGAGACGTCACCCTCGTGGACGGACGCGTCGAGGGCGACGCCGCCCGCGCCTTCGCGGGCACGATGGTCGCCTACGGGACCGGATCGGGACGATGGGAGCCGGCGGACACGGCCTGGCCGCCGCGCGACCGCGGCTGGCGCGACGGCCGCCCGCGCAACGGACCGTGGCACGACGAATGGGGCTTCGACGGCCGCTGGGGCCGCGCGGACCTGGACGTCGGGCTCGCCGGTTCGTACAACCGCGTCGAGGGCCTGCCCGTCCGGGTCGGCCCGGTCGTCCGGACCGCCGGCCCGAACCCGACCCGCCTGCGCGGGGCCCTGATCTGGCGCACGGAGTCGGGCGGCGCCGGGCCCGACGACCTCGGCTGGGACGCCTCCCTCGAGCAGTATCTCGGAGGCCGCGGCGAGTGGCGCGTCGGCGCGGGCGTGCAGTCGCTGGTCGTGCCGGTGGACGCGGGCGGGGTGACGGACCTGGAAACGTCTCTGTCGACGCTCCTCGCCCACCGGGACTACCGGGACCACTTCGAGCGGGAGGGCTGGCGCGCGTTCCTGGCCTGGTCGCCCCGGGCCGTGCCGCTGGACGTCACGCTGACGTACCGGGACGAGGACCAGCGCTCCGCGCCCGCCCGATCGCCGTGGACGCTGCGGGACAACGACACCCCCTGGCGACTGCAGCCCCTCGTCGGGGTGGGCGCGCTGCGGAGCGTGAGCGGCGAGGCGACGTGGGACTCCCGCCGGCTCGACCGGGGCCGCCACGGGTTCCTCGACCTGGAGCCCGGCCGCCTGTGGTACGACGGCGCGGACGACCCCGGCTGGTACGTCCACGCGGTCGCGACGCGCGGGGTCGACGGCGACCTCGCCCTGCCGGCCCGGACGATCGGCCCCGACGGCCCGACGTTCGCGCCGACGCCGCTGCCCGTCGACTTCACATCGGCGGAGCTGGACGTGCGACGCTACGAGCAGGTCGGCTGGGACTCGCAGCTCGCCCTGCGGGGCTACGTGGCCGGCGCCGTCGGCTCGACGCCGCTCCCGCCCCAGTACCAGCACGCCCTCGGCGGCCTCGGCACGCTTCCGGGGCAGCCGCTCTTCGACCTGAGCTGCGGCGCGCGGAGCATGGCCGTGACGACGGGTTCGGGCGACGCCGCCGCCTCCTACCTCGGCGGCTACGGCTGCGACCGCGTCGCGCTCTTCCAGGCCGAGTACCGGGGCGGCGTCCACCTCGACCTCTTCGACTGGGGCGGCTGGGACGACTCCGACGGCTGGGACGACGGCTGGGACGACTCGGACGACTCGGACGGCTGGCGCTCCGACGAGCCGAGCCGCGCCTCGCGACGCCACGACCGCGACTGGGACGGGGACGTCCGCTTCGGCTGGTCGGCGTTCTTCGACGCCGGCCGCGGCTGGGCGCTCGACCCGTCCGGCAACGGAACCGCCACCTCCGCACCCGCCCTCTACGACGCCGGGCTGGGCGTCCTGATCGGCGGGGTCGGCCTCTACTGGGCGCACCCCGTGGGAAACGGCGGCGGGAGCTCCACCTTCTTCATCCGGCTGGGACGGCGATTCTAGGCATGTACGACCCCGTCATCCGAACCGTCGAGCTGACCCGCCGCTTCGGCGCCGCCACGGCAGTGGACCGCGTGGACCTCGAGGTGCCGCGGGGCTCGGTGTACGGCTTCCTCGGTCCGAACGGGGCGGGGAAGACGGTGACGATCCGGATGCTGCTGGGCCTGCTGCGCCCGACGTCGGGCGACGTGCGGCTCTTCGGCGAGAGGCTTACCGGCCGCACGCGGCTGCGGCTGGCGGCGCGCGTTGGCGCGCTCGTGGAAGCGCCGTCGCTCTACCCGCACCTGACGGGGCGGGAGAACCTCGAGGTGAGCCGACGGCTGCTGGGCGTGGGGCGCGGACGCGGGGACCGGGCGCTGGAGATCGTGCGACTGCCCGGCGAGGCCGATCGCCTGGTGCGGGAGTATTCGCTGGGCATGCGGCAGCGCCTCGGCATCGCACTGGCGCTGCTGACGGACCCCGAGCTGCTCATCCTGGACGAGCCTACCAACGGGCTCGATCCGGCGGGGATCCACGAGATCCGTGAGCTGATCCGGCGCCTCCCCTCGGAGCTCGACGCCACCGTCTTCCTGTCCAGCCATCTGCTGAGCGAGGTCGAGCAGACGGCGACGGACATCGGCATCATCCGCGCCGGCGAGCTCCTCTTCCAGGGACCGGTCCAGGCGCTGGAAGCCGAGCGTCAGCCGCGCGTCGAGGTGGACGTGTCGCGTCCGGCCGAGGCCATGCGGCTGCTCCGGTCCGCCGGCTGGACGGTGCGGCGCGACGCGGCGTCGCCGGACCGGATCGTAGTGGAGGCGACGTCGCCTTCCGACGCCGCCCGCATCAACACGATGCTCGTCCTGAACGGGATCCCCGTGAGCCGCGTGGCGCTCACGCGATCCTCCCTCGAGGAGATCTTCCTGCGCGTGACGGCCGCGCGCTCGGAGGCCGCGGCACTGGGCGCACGTTCGGCGGCGGGGGATCGGCGATGAAGGCGCTCTGGCGGGCGCTCGGCTCCGAGATCGTGAAGCTGCGCCGCACGCTGGCGCTGTGGATGACCCTCCTCGCGCCCCTGCTGGTGGTCCTCTTCCAGTTCCTGAACTTCCTCGAGCGCGGCCGCTTCGTGGTCCGGCCGGACTCTGACGCGTGGAGCCTGTTCGTGAGCGGCGGCGTGTCCATCTGGGGGCTCTTCATGCTGCCGCTCCTCATCGCCCTCGAGACGGCGCTGCTCGGCGCGGTCGAGCACAACCAGCGCGCCTGGAAGCACCTGTTCGCGCTTCCGGCACCGCGCTGGACCGTGATCCTGGCGAAGCAGATCGTCGCCCTGCTCGCCGTCCTCACCGGATCCGCCGTGCTGGTCGCGGGGCTGGGCCTGGCGGGGGCGGCGCTGGGCTCGATCCGGCCGGAGCTGGGCCTCTCTGCGGCCGCGGCCGGACCGGCGCTGGCGCACGCCGCGCGGGCCGCCGGCCTCGCCTTCCTCGCCTCCTGGCTCGTGGTGGCGATCCAGTCCTGGGTCGCCATGCGCTGGCCCAGCACCGCCCTCGCGCTGGGCGTCGGCGTCGCGGGGACCTTTTTTGCCCTCTTCGCCGCGGGCAGCGCGAAGCTCCGCTTCTACCCGTGGGCGCTGCCGCTGTACGCGTCCAGCTCCCGGGAGGGAGGGCCCACGGCACTCTCGCTGGGCCTGGCCGGCGGCGTCATCGCCGCGGCGCTGGTCACCTGGGAGCTCGGGCGGCGGGACGTTCCGACCTAGGCTCCGCCGCGGCGCGAGAGCACCCGCCCCGCCTTCGTGCCGGTGATCTTCCCGTCCGCGATGGCCTCCCGACCGTTCACGATGACCTCGACCATGCCTTCCGCCAGCTGGTGCGGCTCGCTGTAGGTGGCGGGATCGTTCACCTTCGCCAGGTCGAAGACCACCACGTCCGCGTAGGCGCCCGGCCGGATCACGCCCCGGTCCTTCAGCCGGAAGACCGCGGCGGGAAGCCCGGTCATGCTGTGGATGGCGGTGGGCAGGTCGATCACGCCTTCCTCGCGAACGTACTTGCGGATCTTGCGCGGGAACGTGCCGTACGCCCGCGGATGGGGCACGCCCTCTCCCATGGGCACGAGATCCCCGTCGGAGCACGTCATCGTCCACGGCTGGCGCATGAAGCGGGCGATGTCCTCCTCGTCCATGTTGAAGGAGACGACGCCGGCGCCGCCCTCCTTCACGATGGCGATGGCCGTCTCGATGGGGTCCTGTCCCCGGGCAGCCGCGATGGCGGCGAGGGTCTTCCCCTCGATGGACGGGTCCTCCTTGTGGCGGGTGATCTGGAGCCGGTCCGCGCCGCCGCGGCGGTCGAGTCCCTCGCGCATCCCCGCCACGATGCTGTCCCGCGTGGCCGGGTCCGCGAGCCGCTTCATGAGCGCCTTGCTGCCGCCGTCCCGGGCCCACTTCGGCACGAGGGCGGCCTCGAGGCTGGTCGAGGACGCGTCGTAGGGGTACTGGTCGGCCCAGACCTCGATGCCCGCGTTCCGCGCCTCCTCGATTCGCTTCACGATCGCCGCCGAGTAGCCCCAGACGTGGGGGCCCAGCACCTTGATGTGGGTCACGACGCCGGGGATCTTCGCCTCGCGCGCGATCGTGATCACCTCGTCCACGGCCGCCACCACGCCGACCGTGTAGTCCGCCTCGTCCCGGATGTGGCTGCTGTACAGGCCCCCGTACGGGGCGACCTCCTTCGCCAGCTCCACGACCTCGCCGGTCGTGGCGAACCCGCCCGGCGTGTAGAAGAGGCCCGAGCTCAGACCGAAGGCGCCCTCCTCCATGCCCTTCCGCACCAGCGCCTTCATGCGGCGCATCTCCTCGGCCGTGGGCGGCCGATCGTCCTGCCCGACCACCTCGGCGCGCACGGAGCCCTGCCCGATCATGAGCCCGATGTTGACGCCGAGCCCGTCCTTCAGGAGGTCCTCACGCTGCTTCGCGAGGTCCGTCGGGCCGCCGCCGTCCGGGTTGCCGAAGAGCGTGGTGATGCCTTCCGAGATGAGCGGCTTCGCCAGGCTCAGCCCGGGCGTGGCCAGCCCCGGCGCGGCGTGGGAGTGGACGTCGATGAAGCCGGGTGAGACGTAGAGCCCCTTCGCGTCCACGACGCGGTCCGCAGTGGCGCCGGACAGGTCACCGACCGCGGCGATGCGGTCGCCGCGGACGGCGACGTCCTCCCGCAGCCACGGGTCGCCCGTGCCGTCCAGCACGCGGCCGCCGCGGATCAGGAGATCGTAGTGCTCCTGTGCCACGACGGGCGCCGTAGAGAGCGTCAGGAGGATCAGGACTGCGACGAGGGCTCGTTTCATGAATCCGGTGCGGTTTGCGGGTGGCGTGGTGCGGTTCGGGTTCGGGGGAGGCGGCTTCAGCGGCGGCCCGTGCCGCGGGCGGCGGCGGACTCGCGTTCCGGCGCATCCTCCGGGTCCTCCTCTCCGGCCAGGTTCGACGCGGCGACGGCGTCGCCGTCCAGCGGCGCCGATTCGGCCGACAGGCGCAGGAACGCGTGCAGCTCGTCCCCCCGGGCCGCGGCGTCGTGCTCGCCCAGGTCCATGAGCCGCTTGAGGTAGTCCGGCTGGAACATCAGCATCGACAGCACGTCCGGGCTGCGCGTCTCCTGCGTGCCCAGCCCGCGGGTCATGAAGCGGAACGCGGCGGGGAGCTGCGGCTCGTAGTCGCCTGCCAGACGGCCGAGGTCCTCGGACGGCCGCATGACGAGGAGCTGGATCGGGTTCAGGCCCTCCCGCTCCTCCGGCGGCAGCTTGCGCAGCAGCCGGTTCAGACGGTGCAGCCGCAGCTCGTCCTGATCCACGAGGTCCAGGAAGACGGCGTTCATCAGGAGGCCGAGGACCTGTGCCGGCGGCGGGTAGCCGGTCACTTTCACCTTCCGGCTCTCCTTGCGGCTCGTGCCGTAGCGGGTGGAGATCGCCAGGACCCGTCGAGCCCCGAGGTGCAGCGCGGGGGACAGGGGCGCGGTCTGCCGGATGCCGCCGTCGCCGTACCACTGGTGACCGATGCGCACCGCGGGGAAGAACATGGGCAGCGCGGTGGACGCCATGATGTGGTTGATGCGCAGCCGGGTCTGTCTCGACAGCCGCTTGGGCCGAGCCCAGTCCTCCACGTCCCGTCCCTGAACCCACACCACGGACTGTCCGGTGTTGTAGCTCGTCGTGCTGATGGCGACGGCGCGCAGCGAGCCACGGCGCAGGTTGTAGTCGACGCCGGTCAGCTCCCCGTTGACGCAGGCGTAGACCTCCTCGAGGTGCTTCGCGAGGGGGCTCGTGTCCAGGAACGCGCGCAGCTGCGGCGGGCGCACGAGCCCGCCGGACACGAGGCGGGCGCCCCAGCGGAGGACGTTCCAGCCGATGGAGGCGGCGTCGACGCGGAAGACCTTCTCGACCGTCAGCTCGCTCCACAGATGCGACAGCTCCTGCATGGCCTGGGAGAAGTTGCCGTGGTGCGCCGCCAGGTGACCGGCGTTCACCGCTCCGGCAGACACGCCCGTGACGATGGGGATCTGCAGGTCGGGGTACTGCCGCGCGATCCAGCGCAGCACACCGACCTGGTAGGCGCCTCGCGCGCCGCCGCCCGTGAGCACGAGCCCGAGGTCCCGATGCGGTTCCGCCGGAGCCTCGGACGCAAGGAAAGGATCCTGCATGCAGGCAATCTACGCCGCGGCCCCCGCGCCGCCAGCGCCCGCGCACGCCGCCGGGGCCTCGCGCGGGACCCGCCGCGCCCCCAGACTGCGGCGGCGGCGCCCGGCCCGCCGGGGCCGTCCGCAACCCTCACGGCGAGACACGGAAGGATCGGAGTCCATGGAGCGCATTCACCTGAAGGCCCTCCGCCGGGACGTCGGACGCGTGGCGCTGGGCACGTGGTCCATCGGCGGGTCCATGTGGGGCGGCACGCCCGAGGAGCAGGCGGTGGACACCATCGTCGGCGCGCTGGAGCGCGGCGTCGACGTCATCGACACGGCGCCGGCCTACGGCAAGGGTGCCGCCGAGGAGCGCGTCGGCCAGGCCCTGGGGCGCCACGGCTCGCGGGAGGACGTCGTCGTCGCAACCAAGGCGGGGCTCCGCTTCGACGAGCGCTCCGGCCCGTGGCGGGACGGGCGCCCGAAGCAGATCGAGCGGGAGGCGGAGGACTCGCTGCGTCGCCTGGGGATCGACTACATCGACATCTACCAGATCCACTGGCCCGATCCGCTCGTGGACCCCGCCGCGACGGGCGAGGCGATGGAGCGGCTGCTCGACCGCGGCCTCATCCGCGCCGTCGGCGTCAGCAACTTCTCCGTCGAGCAGATGGAGCGCTTCCGCGAGTCCTCGCCCCTGCACACGCTGCAGCCGCCGTACAACCTCTTCGAGCGCGGCATCGAGGAGGACGTGCTGCAGTACTGCCTCGACAACGGCATCGAGACGCTCACGTACGGCACGCTCTGCCGGGGCCTGCTGAGCGGGCGCATGGGGGCCGACACCACGTTCGAGGAGGACGACGTCCGGGCGTCCGACCCGAAGTTCCAGCCGCCCCGCTACCGGGACTACCTCGAGGCCGTGGACCGGCTCGACGCGTTCGCGCGCGACACGTACGAGCGCCGCGTGATCGACCTCGCGATCCGCTGGGTGCTGGAGAAGCCCGGCGCAACGGTGGCGCTGCTCGGCGCACGCAGTCCGCGGCACCTGGACGTGCTCGGGCGGGTGGACGGCTGGACACTTGGTGAAGACGGCGTACGGGAGGCGGAGCGGATCGTGGCGGACGCGGTCGAGGACCCCGTCGGCCCCGACTTCATGGCTCCGCCGACGCGCGAGTAGCCCATGCCCGGTCTCGACGCCTTCTTCGCGGGTCCCTGGGGACCCATCCTGATCTTCCTGCTTCGCATCGTGGACGTGTCCCTGTCCACGGTCCGCGTTCTCCTCACGATGCGGAACTACCGCCTCGTCGTGCCGATCATCGCCGTCTTCGAGGTGACGGTCTGGATCGTGGCCGTGGGCAGCGCCATCCGGAACCTGAACAGCCCCTGGCACGTGGCCGGCTACGCCCTCGGCTTCGGGACGGGAAACCTGGTCGGCATGTGGATCGAGGGGAAGCTGGCCCTCGGCCTCTCGACGGTCCGGATCATCTCGCGCCACGGCGGAGTCGAGCTGGCGGAAGCCCTGCGCGAGCGCGGCTTCGGCGTGACGGAGTTCTCCGGCCAGGGCCGCGAGGGCATGGTCGAGATCGTGTACACCGTCGTGAAGCGACGCCACGTCCCGCAGGTCCTGAAGGAGGCGCAGATCTGGGACCCGGACGCCTTCGTCACCGTCGAAGAGCCCAGGGCGATCCTGCGCGGGAAGCTGTACGCCGGCCCCCGGCGGTAGACGCCGGCATTGAGCGCCGGCGCGTCGGGCATGCGGCGCGCCGGCGCGATCCGCTATTCCGACGCCCCGGCCGCGGTGGTTTCTTCGCCGGGTGCATCATCCGGAGACGGACCTCGCGGCGCGGGTGCGGGCCTGCGCGGACGCGGCGGGAGCCTGCGGGCTGGCGGCCGCCCTCGGCCTGCCGCCTGTCCCGGGCGGGGGTCCGGACGGCGTTGCGCTCGCGTTGCCAGGCGAGGACGAGCTCCCGCCGCTGCGTGCGGTCGCGGAGCGGAAGGGGCTGCTGGCGGTCCACGCCCGCCTCGGCGCTGACAGGGGCGACGTCGCCCGTCTCGTGCGCGGCGTCACCTCCCGGGACCCCGCCCGTCAGCACCTCTTCCTCCTCACGGGCGAGCGGTCCCTCGTCGTGGCGTGCCGTGAGCTGACCGGGCCGGTCCGGAGGCTCACGATCGACCGGGAGGAGCCGGACGCGGCCGCCCTGCGCGTGCTGGCCGACATGGTGGCGGAGGACGGGGAAGGGGGCGTGGAGCTGAGGATGCGCTACGCCCGCGCCCTCGACCGGCAGCGTCTCGGGGAGCGGTTCTTCGCCGAGTTCCGCATGCACCGGTCCCGGATCGCGGCGGCGTGGCTCCGGATCGGGAGCTGCACGGAGCGCGACCGCTCCCGGCTGGCGCTCCTCCTGCTCTGCCGGCTCCTCTTCCTCGCCTTCCTGCAGGAGCACGGCCGGCTCGCCGGCGACCGCCGCTGGCTGTCCCGTCTGCGGGCCCGCTGGCGCGCCGGCGCGCTCGGCGGAGGCGGGTTCTACCGCTCCGCTCTCGCGCCCCTCTTCTTCGGCGTGCTGAACCGCCGGCCGGAGACCCGGGACGCAGACGCCCGGCGGCTGGGAGAGCTGCCCTACCTGAACGGCGGCCTCTTCGACCGTACGCCGCTGGAGCGGAGCCACCGCAATCTCGACCTTCCGGACGACGTCGCCCTCGCCGCCCTCCAGCTCCTCGACGCGTTCCGCGTCTCGCCGCGGGAGAGCGCCGAATCGCTGGAGCTCGAGGAGGAGGCGAGCATCGACCCGGAGATGCTCGGCCGCGTCTTCGAGGACCTCATGGATCCGGACGAGCGCGGGGACACCGGGACGTACTTCACGCCCCCGGCCCTCGTCGCCGGAATCGTGCGGGAGGCGCTCGCCCGCTACGCGGTCGGGTCGGGGGGTTCCGAAAGACGTGGGCTGGAGCGGTCGATGCTGACGGGCGACGTCGCCGCGCTGACCGCCGGCGTACGCAGGGACATCGACGAACGCCTCGCGTCCGTCACCGTGCTGGACCCGGCGTGCGGCTCGGGGGCGTTCCTCCTCGGCGCCATGATCCGCATCTCGGAGCTGCGCGGAAGGCTCGCGGGAGTCGGGCGGACCGACGCGCGACGGCAGGCGATCGCCCGCGGGCTCTATGGCGTGGACGTGCAGGACGACGCGGCGCTTCTCTGCTCTCTCCGTCTCTGGCTCGCCATGTGGGACGGCGAGGGCGAGCCGCCGCCGCTGCCCAACCTGGACCGGCGCATCCGCCAGGGCGACGCGCTCCTGTCTCCTGCCGAGGTCACGGGCGGGCGCGCCTCGATCGATCCGGCGCTCAGGGCGGCGGTCCGCGCCCTCGAGCCGCTGGCGGCGGCCTACGTGGCTACCGAGCCCGAGCAGCGCGTCCGCCTCCGGGTACGCATCGCCCGGGCGGAACGGCGCGTTGCAGACGCCTGGCTGACCGGCATCGAGCGGCGTCAGCGCGCCCGGGAGCGGGAGCTGCGCGCCCGGGCGGCGGAGCGCGACCTCTTCGGGGATCGGACGTCCGCTGCCTACCTGGCGGACGGGGAGCTGCTCGGACTGGAAGAAGAGCGCGCGACGACGAAGCGGATGAGCGCCGCTCTTCGCCGCGGCCAGAGCATGCCGTTCTTCAGCTTCGACGTACACTTCGCCGAGGCCGCCGTCGACGGCTTCGGCCTGGTCCTGTCGAATCCGCCGTGGGTGCGGCCCGCCCGCTGGTCGAAGTCCACGGCGGCGGCGCTGCGACGGCGCTTCCCCGCCGCCGGCGAGGGATGGACCGAAGGCGCGCGGATCACCGGCACCCCCGCCGGGGCCGCCCGCCAGACCGACATGGCCGCTCTCTTCCTCGAGCGCTCGATCGGGCTGCTCGCCCCCGGCGGCGTCCTCGGGATGCTGCTTCCGGCCAAGCTTCTCCGGTCCCTGCACGGCGGGGGCGCGCGCCGGCTCCTGCTCGAGCGCGCCCCCATCCTGACGGTGCAGGACCACGCCCTCGACGCGCGCGGTGCCTTCCGGGCCGACGCCTTCGCGTGCGCCGTCGTCGCCCGGCGGAGCGCACCGGGCGAGCAGCCGGCCGACGGCGAGGCGGTGGGGATCCGGATGACTCGACCGGGGGTGGCGCCCCTCGAGTTCGAGACCCCGCGACGCGAGCTCTCCCTGCTCCGCGACGACCCCGCCTCGCCCTGGATGCTCGCCCCGCCCGACGCCCGCTCCGCCCTCCGGGCCATGCAGGAGGCCGGGCCGCCGCTCGGCAGGGCCCACCGGGTCCGTCGCGGCGTTCTCACGGGCGCGAATCGCGTGCTGGTGCTCCGGGACGTCCGGCCGAAGCTCGGCGGTCTCGTACTGGCCACGCCCGAAGGCGGCGGCGAGGAGGTGCTGGTGGAAGGGGCCGCCCTCGCCCCCCTAGTCCGCGGCGCGGGCGTCGACGCGTGGCGCTACGACGCCCCGGACCACGTCGTCTGGCTGCGGGACCCCCAGGGCCGGCGCGTCGACGCCCCGCGCCGCATGGAGCGGTATCTGGCCGCCAACGAGACGCGACTGCGCGTCCGCTCCGGGGGCGGCCGGCTGCCGCTCGGCGCCGTGCTGCGGGTCTCGCCGGACACGCTCCGGCCGAAGGTCGCCTGGCACGACCTGTCGGACACGGTCCGCGCCGTCGCGCTGCCGGCCAAACTGCGGACGTCGTGGGGGGGCACCCGCCCGCTGGTCCCGCTGAACACCGTCTATTTCGTCCCGGCCGACCACGAGGCCGACGCTCTGGTCCTGGCCGCGCTGCTGAACTCCCTCCCCGTTCGGACGTTCGCCCGCGCGATCGCGGAGCGGGCGAAGGACGCCCGCTTCCGCTTCTTCGCCTGGACGATGGCCATGGTGCCGAGACCGCGCGCGCTGCTCGATCCGGCGGCGCGGGAGCGACTGCTCACCGTTTCCGCGGCCGCTCACGAGCGCGGCGCCCTGGACGAGCACGACCGCGGCCTGCTGGACGACGTCGTCGCCTGGGCGTACGGCCTCACCCCGCGGCAATGGCGCGCGCTGGAGTCGTTCGACTGCTGGCTCCGGGGAGAGGCACAGTGACGGGTCGGACCGTCGGCGGGCCGACGCTGTTCGACGCAGCGCGGCCGCCGGCCCTTCGTTCGTGCGTGGGCGAGCTCCTGACCCGCTCGGAGCTCGCCGATTTCGCCATCGGACGCATCCGCCTGGAGGCGGTGGACCTGCGGACCGCCGAGCTCGCGGGCGTCCGGCGGCTGCGCGTGCTCGTCGGCGTCCTGGACGCCGGCACGCTGCTCGACGCCGTCGCCGCGGCGCGGCTCGACCCGCGCGTGAGGGCCAATCTGCTCGTGCTGCGCGACTTCGCGGGCGAAGGGCGCCTCGAGCTGCGCAGCGCCGGGGCCCACCGCTGGCTGCCGGACTTCTCCGTGTACGCCTCCGACGCCGGCGTGTCGGCGGGGCTCGTCGGCGCGCACTACTTCTCGACGGCGCCCGCCGCGGGTGCGGCGCTGACGTGCCGGGTCTCGGACCCGCGGGCGTGCCGCGCACTCAGCGAGCGCTTCGACGCCCTGTGGCTCGACGGATACGACGTGCTGGATGTGGCGCTGGAAGCGCTCGGGGACGTCGATACGGCGGGACCACCGACCCCCGCGTCGACGCGGGGGCTGGTGCGGGAGCGGGCGCCGGCCGTCGGACCGCCGGAGGCCGCGACACCCCGCCACGCGAGCGCGGCGACACCCGGCCACGCGAACGCCGCGACACCCCGTCCCCGCACCGCGCCCCCGCGCGAGGTAGCCCTGCGGCTGCTCCGGCTGCGCTACGGCGCGCCACGCGCCGCGGGTGCGCCGGCGGCCGACGGGACCGGACTCGCGGACTTCCAGGCGGACGCGCTGCGGCGCGTGGAGGCCGCCCTCGACCGGCACGGCGGCGCGGTCCTCGCCGACGCCGTCGGGCTGGGCAAGACGTTCGTCGCGCTCGCGGCGATCGAGCGGCGGCTCGCCGCCGGCGCCGGATCCCTCGTCGTCGTTCCGGCCGCGACGCGCAGGCAGTGGCGGCACCACCTCCGACGACTCGAGCACGCGTCCGACCTCCCCGTGCGGCCAGCCGCCGGTCCCGCCGTCCGGCTGATCTCCCACTCCTGGCTCGCGCGGAACGGCGCTCCGTCCGGGGAGTTCGGCCTCGTCGTCGTGGACGAGGCGCACGCGTTCCGGAACCCGGACACGCGCCGCTACGCCGCGCTGGCCGAGCTCGGGCGCCGGGCCCCCACGCTCCTCCTGACGGCGACGCCCGTAAACAACTCGATCCTCGACCTGTACTGGCTGCTCCGGCTCTTCGCGGGGGACCGCGATTTCGAGGACGCGGGCGTCGCCGACCTCCGCGCCACGTTCGAGGAGGCGCATCGCGCGGGGGCGACGGCGCCGACGCCGCCCCTCGCGGCGGCGATCCGCACCTGCGTCGTGCGCCGGAGCCGAAGGGAGGCACGACGCTCCGCGGGAGCGTCGACGCTGCCCGATGGGACGGCCCTCCGCTTTCCCCGGCGCGCTCCGCCGCACGCGGTCGAGTACCGGCTCACGGACACGCTGCCCGACATCCACCGCTGCCTCGGTGAGGAGCTGCCCGGCCTGGAGGGCGCCGCCCTCGGCCTCGTGTCCGGATCCATAACGGGGGGTCGCGAGCTCCTTCAGTCCACGCTGCTCAAGCGCCTCGAGTCGAGCGTGCCCGCCTTCGCGGCGTCGCTGCGCCGACAGATCCGTTCCCACGACACGTGCATCCGCGCCGCGGCCGACGGACGACGGCCCCGCCCTCGGTCCCCGGCCGCCCCGGCGGAGCGGGACCCGCTCCAGCTCCTGCTGGAACCCCTGGTCTTCGAGCCCCTGCCGCCGGATCTCGATCGTCCCGCGCTCCTGGCCGCCCTGCGGCGCGACCGCGGTCGCCTGAAGCGGCTGCTCCGCGCGGCAGCACCCGCTCTGGACCCGCGGCGCGACCCGAAGCTCGCCGCGCTACTCCGGCTCCTCCAGGAGCTGCGCGGACCGACCATCATCTTCACCGAGTTCCGGGATACGGCAGCATGGCTGTGGGACGCCCTGAAGGGACGAGGGGGCGTCGCAGTCATCGACGGCGCCGGGGCACGGATCTCCAGCGGCCCGTGCGGTCGCGCGGAGGTGATCGAGCGCTTCGCTCCGCGGGCGAACGGCCGCCCCGAGCCGCACCCCCGGGACAGGATCGGCCTGCTCATCGCGACGGACGTACTGTCGGAAGGGCTGAACCTGCAGGACGCGGCGGACGTGATCAGCTACGACCTCCCGTGGAATCCGGTGAGGCTGGTTCAGCGGGTCGGGCGCGTCGACCGCCTCGGCTCCCTGCACAGGGAAGTGCGCGGCCACTACTTCGTGCCGGAAGCGGAGCTCGAGGCGATGCTCGGCCTGAGCGAGCGCATCCGCGGCAAGCTCCGCGCGGCGCAGCTCGTCGGGCCGGCCGACGGAGCCGTACTGGCCGAGGATCCGCCGGAGCGGGCGAGCGCCTCGGCCGCCATCCGCCGCGGCGATCCGGCGTTGCTGGAGAGGATCGAGCGTGCCGACGACGCCCGCTGGAGCGACGTCGCCGGAGCGGCCCTCCACGCATCCGCGGATCTCGGACCGTCAGACGCGGAGCCGGCGGCGCTCGGAACGCCCGCTGCGGCGACCGACGTCGGCGGCGGGGACGAACCCGTCCGGGCGATAGCGCGTGTGAACGCGGCGCCGGGGCTCGCGATTCCGGCCCTCGTGACCGGGTGGCGCCGAGGCTCGCGTTCGGCGCTCGTGCTGACCGATCCCGACGGCCGCTGCCGGCGCGCCGATGAACGGGTCGAGCGCCAGCTCGTCGGCCTCGTGGGGGGAGGGACGGATGGGACGGGAGGGACGGGAGGGGCGGGAGCGGCCGAATCGGCTGACCACGATGGCGGCTTGGAGCAGTTCCTCGTGGACGCGGCGTCCCGCTGGCTACGGGCGCGCGCCGCCGCGGCGGCTCCGACCGCCCCCGCCGTGCGACGGGCCAGCCGCGCGCTGCTCCGGGCCCTCGCGGCGGCGCCCGCGCCCGACCCGGCCATCTGCCGGCGGGTCGACGCGGCCCTGGACCGCCTCCGCCAGGGCGCACCCTCGGCCACGCACCACGGCCTCGCCCGGGCGCTCCGCGACGCCGGGGCCGACCCTGACGTCGCTGACCTCATCGGCCGGATCGAAGACGCCATCGGCTCGGTTCCCGACCGCGGGGGCGACTCCGATTGGGTCCTCGTCGCCGCCCTCGCGCTGCGCCCGCGCGGTGTTGACCACCGAGCCGATTTTGGCTAACGTTTTTCCTCTGTACCCATTCCGGCGTAGCTCAGTTGGTAGAGCGGACGGCTGTTAACCGTCATGTCGCAGGTTCGAGTCCTGCCGCCGGAGTTGAACGGCCCCGGGAACGTGGCGTCCTGCCTCGCTTTCCCCGGGGCCGTTGCAGTTTCGCCGCGAGTCTGCCGAATCGCATCGGCGCCTAGCTGTGGCTCAGGGAGTACACGTACGCTGCCGCGGCGCACACGTCCGCAGCCGAGATGCTGCTGCCACCCTTCGGCGGCATGGGCGCTGGATGCTGCTTCGGGCTCGGCACACCCGTGGCCACGAGGTGGTCGATGGCAGTGTAGGAGCCATCGATGTTGATCCAGCTCTTGTCAGTCAGGTCGGGGGCCAGCGGCGTCCCCTTGGCGTTCGCGCCGTGACAGGTGTAGCAGTTCCCACCGCCGGAGAAGATCGTTCGTCCCTTCGAAACCAGCGCGTCATCGATTTTCGGGCAGTCGCCCGCCACCGCCGCCGTGGCCGCCTGCGGTCGGGGCGCGGCTTCCGGCGATGCCTGGCCGCCCATCATCCGCCCGCCCATCGCGCCCATCGCGCCCATCTGCCCGCCCATCTGTCCAGCCCATCTGTCCGCCCATCGGGCCGCCGGCCTGGCCGCCGGCCGGGTTGCCATAGGGCGGCGCCTGCACGCCGGGACCGTTCTGGACCCCCGTCTCCGGCACGACGCCCTGCTGCCCCGCCGCCGGTGTCCCGTCCGTGGTCCCGGGGGTGGCCGCACCGCCGCAGGCCGCCATCCACGCCGCCGCTATCACGATGCCTGCCACTGTCTTGCCTCTCATGTCTCCTCCCCGTCAGATCGCTGCACGGCGCAACAACTGCGCGTTCAGCGGCACGATCACCTCCAGATTGCCCGCGCGCTCCCGTGTCGGGTAGAGAAGCGCAGGGCGTACGGCGCATGTGCCGGCTCACGAACCAGGATAACGTGAGCAATAGCGATGCATTGCATGTGCCCAACGGGCCGAGGAGGCTGTTGACGCGGGTTCACGGACCGCGTCCCCCGTGGAGAGGCTCTGATCGCCGGAGCGGGCTGAAGCGCTCCAGCCGCGCGCCACCTTCGACCCGCCGCAGTTGTCATGGTATTTGCCTTGACAATTCTCCCGCAGAGTGCGATCATGCGTCGAGCGGCGCACACGACCTCAGCCGCGACGAACCGAGAGAGAGGGCAGGGAGCACATGGCAGGGATGACGACCGCGGAGCTCGAGCGCCGCACGGTGGGCGACGTCGTGGCGGAGGACTACCGGCGCGCGTCGGTGTTCCAGCGCTTCGGCATCGATTTCTGCTGCGGCGGGGGCCGCACGGTGGGCGCGGCGTGCGGAGCGAAGGGTGTGAGTACGGAGGAGCTGGCCGGGGCGCTCTCCGCCGTGGACCGGTCCGGAGCCGAGGAGTCGGACGAGCGCGGGTGGGATCTGGACGTGCTGGCGAAGCACATCGTCGCCGTGCATCACGGCTACGTGCGGGAGTCGCTGCCGGCGCTGCTCCAGTTCTCGGAGAAGGTGGCGCGGGTCCACGGCGGCCGACACGCGGAGCTGGAGGAGATCCGGTCGCTGGTCGCGGAGCTCGCCCGCGAGCTGAGCGATCACCTCGAGGAAGAGGAGCGGGAGCTGTTCCCGCGAGTCGAGCGGATGATTGCCGCGCGGTCCACGAACGGAGCGACGGACGACGCGGCCGGGGACGGCTTCGATGCGGGCGCGGAGCTCGTCGCGCTGGAGGACGACCACGAGCACGCGGGCGCCGTCATGCAGCGGATCCGTGAGCTGAGCGGAGACTTCGCGCCGCCGGCGGACGCGTGCACGACGTACCGGGCGCTGTACGCGAAGCTGGAGGAGTTCGAGGCGGACCTGCACCGGCACGTGCACCTGGAGAACAACGTGCTCTTCCCGGGCGCGCGGGCACTGGCGAGCGCCGGCGCGGCGGCGGAGGCGTAGGCCCGTGGCGGGACGCCGGCGCGGGGAAGGCCTCCAGGCGCCCGGTCTGGGCGACAGCCGCCGCGCCATCCTGACGGTGCTGAAGCGGCTGGGCAGCGCCACCATCCCGGTGCTGGCCGCGAAGGTCCGGCTGAACGTCGAGACCGTTCGCGAGCACGTGAAGACCCTCGGCTCGCAGGGGCTGGTGGTGCGCGAGGGCACGCGCAGCAGCGGACCTGGGCGTCCCGAGGTCGTCTACGCCCTCACGCCGGAGGCGGAGAAGCTCTTTCCCCGACGGGAGGGCGAGCTGCTGCGGGGCCTGGCGTCGCACCTGAAGGCGTCGGGTCGCGAGGACCTGCTGCGCGACTTCTTCGACCGGCTCATCGAGGAGCGCCGTACCGAAGCGCTGGCTCGGGTGGCGGACCTGGAGGGGCGCGAGCGCCTGGAGGAGGCGGCGAAGATCCTGTCGGAGCAGGGCTTCATGGCGATGGTCGAGGAGCACGGCGGCCGCCCGCGCCTGCGGCTGTGCCACTGCCCCTTCCGGGAGCTGATCGAGGAGACGAAGATCCCCTGCAGGGCGGAGATCGGCTTCGTCCGCGAGCTGGTGGGCGAAGGGCTCACGCGCGTGAGCTACATCCCGACGGGCGACGCCGCGTGCTCGTACGAGGCGGAGGGCGGATGCTGACGAAGGCCGACGCGCGATCGGCAGGCGACGTCGCCCAAGCCGTGCCGCGGGGCGCGAGTCCGGCGACGGCGCCGGGCCTGGCAGCGACGAACGCTCCCCCGTTCCGGCTGCCCGGTGAGCACTTCGCCGCCGCGCTGCTCTTCCTGCTGCTCGGCGCCGCCGGGCTGGTGGTCGCGGCGCCGCTGCTGGCCGGCGGCTTCTACCCGTCGCCGCGCGTCGTCGGCGTCACCCACCTCTTCACGCTCGGCTGGATCACGACGTCCATCATGGGCGCGCTGTACCAGTTCCTGCCGGTCGCGCTGGGCGAGCCGATCCGCTCGCGTCGGCTGGCGCACGCGACGTTCGGGCTCTACGTGCCCGGTCTGCTCGCGTTCGTGGCGGGTCTGATGACGGGCCACAAGGACGTCATGCTGCTCGGCGCGGCCGCTTTCGGCACGGCGATCGTGATGTTCGCGGCGAACCTTGGCCGAACTCTCGCCCGCGCCAGGCGCAGGGACGTGACGTGGTGGGCGCTGGCCTGCGCGGACGCGTTCCTGCTGATGACGCTCGTCTTCGGCACGGCGCTCGCCGGCAACCTGCGCTGGGGCTACCTGGGCGGTCACCGCCTCACGGCCCTGGGCGTCCACCTGCACGTCGCGCTGGCGGGGTGGGTGCTGCTGGTGATCATCGGCGTGGCCCACCGGTTGCTGCCCATGTTCCTGCTGAGCCACGGCGCCGGTGACCGGTTCGCGCGCGCGGCCGTGGTCCTCGTCGCCTCGGGCGCAGGGAGCCTCGCGGTGCTGCACCACGCCGCCGCGCCGTTCAGCCGCTGGCTCCCGGCGGCGCTCATCGGCGCCGGACTCGTGTGCTTCCTGATCCAGGCGCGCCGCTTCTACGCGCACCGCCACCGCCCCGCCCTGGACCCCGGCATGCGCCTGGCGGCCGCCGCGCTCGGCTTCCTGGCCGTCGCCCTCGCGCTCGCCGCACCGGTCCTCGGCGGCGTCGCCGCCCCGCGCGTCGCGACGGCCTACGTGGCGACGCTGGTGCTCGGCATCAGCCTCTTCGTCGCCGCGCACTACTACAAGATCGTGCCCTTCCTCGTGTGGTATCACCGCTTCGGTCCGCTCGCGGGCAGGCGGCCGGTGCCGCGCGTCGCCGAGCTCTACTCGGCGCGCCTGGCCACCGCCGCAGCCGCTCTGCTCCTGGCAGGCGCTGCCGGTTTCGTCGCGGCCGTGGGCGCGGGTGCGCCCCGGGCCGCACGGCTCGCCGCGCTCGCGTTCGCAAGCGGGGTGGCGGTCGAGGCGTATCAGATGCTCCAGCTATCCAGGACGAGACCATGACGGAGGACGAGGCCATGACGGAAACCACCGATGGATACAGGGCGGCGCTCTCCAGGCTGGACGCCGATCCCGTCGCCCCGGCGGGCGACGCCGGACTGACGGAGTCCCGTGTGCGCGACGCCCTGCGCACCGTGATCGACCCGGAGATCGGGCTCGACATCGTCACGCTCGGGCTCGTCTACGGCGTGTCCCTCCGGGACGGCGTCGTGGAGGTCACCTACAGCCTGACGACGCCCGGCTGCCCCCTCGAGCAGCACATCACGCGCGGGATCGTGGACGCGCTCTCGGCCGTGTCCGGTGTTCGGGACGTGGAGCCGAACCTGGTCTGGGAGCCTGCGTGGCACCCGGGCATGATCGAGGAGGGGGCATGGTGATCCGCAAGCAGGATCGGGTCTCGACCGTGCTGCGCTCGGACGCGTCGCTGGTGGAGACGTTCGTCGCCCTCTCGCCGGCCTTCGAGCGCCTGCGCAATCCGGCCATGCGCAGGGTGATGTCCCGCCTCGTGACCGTGGCGCAGGCCGCCCGCATGGCCGGCGTCGACGCCGACGAGCTGGTGGACCGACTCAACGCGGCCACGTCCCAGGCGGCGGAGCGCCCCGAGCCCAGCGCCGCCGGCGCAGGCGACTCGTCCCGGCCGTCGCCGAAGCCGTCCCCGGACAACGCGCTGCCCGCGACGCCCGCGCTGCCCGATACGCCCGCGTCGCCTGATGCGCCCACTCTTCCCGCGCGGCTCGCCGCGCTCCCCGCGGACCGCGTGGTGACGGTCGACGTGCGCGAGGACCTCCTCAGGGGCCAGGAGCCGTTCAGCCGCATCATGGCCGCGCGGCGCAACGTGCCGCCCGGCGGCGCGCTGCGCGTGCGCGCCATCTTCGAGCCCGTGCCGCTCTACGCGGTGATGGCGAAGCAGGGGCTGTCCCACCACACGGAGCGACTCGCCGGCGACGACTGGCGCGTCTGGTTCTACGACGAGGGCGACGCCGCCGGCGAAGCTCCGGTTGCGAGCGAAGCTGCGCCGGCGGGCAGCGCGGACGCGGACGCGCGCGGGGACGCTGCCGGTGAACGGTCGGCCGCGAACGGCTCGGCGGAGTCGGACACCGCCGGCGGGGACGTCATCGTGCTCGACGTCCGTGGCCTCGAGCCGCCCGAGCCCATGGTGCGCACTCTGGCGGCGCTCGAGTCGCTGCCGGATGCCGCGACGCTCGTGCAGATCAACGTGCGCGTGCCTCGATTCCTGCTGCCGCTCCTCGACGAGCGCGGCTTCGCGTACGAGATCCGGGAGCAGGAGCCCGACCTCGTGCGCGTCTTCATCCGGCGGGCCGAGGCGGCCCGCTCCGAACCCGAACCCGAGAGAGACAGCGACATGCCCGATCAGCGAACCCTGGACGTCCGCGTCATTCCTCCCCGGGAGAAGCATCCCGCCATCTTCGAGACCTTCGCCGCGCTGGCGCCGGGAGAATCGTTCGTGCTGGTGAACGACCACGACCCGAAGCCCCTGCGCTACCAGTTCCAGTTCGAGCACGAGGGCGAGTTCGGCTGGGAGTACCTGGAGCAGGGGCCCACCGTGTGGCGCGTCCAGATCTCCAGGAGCGACGCCTGATGCGCCTCGGGCTGAGCTCCGCCGCCGCTCCCGACGCCCCGTTCGCCGAGCTCCTGGCCGCGTGCGTCCGCCGAGGTCTGGCGGCGGTCGAGCTGCGGAGTGGTGACGCTCACGGCGTGGTGGCGGGCGCGGCTGGCGGCGCCGCTGCCCGCGAGCGCGCGGCCGCCGCCGGCGTCGCCATCAGCGGCTTCCGATCCGCCAGCGCGGTCGAGGATTGCGGCCTCGCCCCGCTGGCGTCCGCCGCCGACGCGCCGGTCCTCGTCGACGGCGGCCCGTGTGACGCACGGATCCTGCGCGCGGCGGATCTCGCGAACGGCGGCGGCGAAGTGGCTGTCGTCGTCGACGAGCTCGACTTCGAAGAGGTGCGGCGGCTGGTTGCTCGCGGGTTCGATCTGGCGTGGAACTTCCCGATCCGGCTGGGCGCGGCGGCGGGCGCGGAGCGCCTGCTGAGCCTCGCCGGGCGGCGCCTTCGCCACGTGCGCGTCGCCGGCGGCGGACCCGAATCGGACCTGCACGATGGCCACGGCGTCGGCGCGCTCATGCGCACGCTCGCCCTGGCCGGCTACGACGGCAGCGTGATCCTGGCTCCGAGCTCGCCTCGCTATCACGTGGCCTGGACGAACTGGCTCGGACGCCGGGGCGGCTGGGGCTGCGGGAGCAAGGCGGATCGCTCCCTGGTCCGGCTGGGTGGCATGGCCGCGGAGGCCGGCATGGTCGCAGCCCGGGAGGCGCAGTGACCGCGCCGGTCGCCCTCGACGTGCGCCCCGTCGAGCCCAGGTACCGCTTCGAGCGGATCATGGCGGCGTACGAGGCGCTCGCCACCGACGAGGCCCTCGAGCTGACGGTCGATCACGACCCGAAGTGCATGTACTACACGCTGAAGGCCACGCGCGGCGACGACGCCTTCACGTTCGACTACCTCGAGCAGGGGCCCGAAACCTGGCGCGTGCGGGTGCGCAAGCGCGGCCCCGGAGGAGACGGCTGATGCCTTCCATCGAAAGACCTCTTTCCGGCGACGTACTCGTCTTCAGCCTCGACGAGGAGCGCGAGCACGCCGCCGATTCTGCGGCACTCGACCGCAGTGGTCGGAACGCCCGCACGCTGCTGAAGAGCGGAGCGCTGCGCGTGACGCTGGTGGTGCTCGCTGCGGGCGGCGAGATCGCCGAGCACGAGGCGGACGGGCCGATCACGGTCCAGCCCGTGAGCGGCCGCATCCGCTTCACGGCACAGGGACAGGACCATGATCTGGGCCCTCGACAGCTGCTCGCGCTCGGAGCCGGGATCCGCCACAGCGTCAGCTCCGAGAGCGGCGGCGCGTTCCTGCTCACGGTCTCGCACACCGAGTAGTGGTCCGGGCGAGCACGACGATCCGGGACGCACGGCGCCGCGGCCTCACCCGCCCTGGCAGAGCGTCCGCACGCCGATTGCATCGCGGCCGGCCAGCGTCACCGTGTACGGCTCACCCTGTACCGTCCACGACAGCGAGTCCCTCCGCGTCGGGTGCTTCAGCGCCTCCTGAAGCTCGGGGAGTCCGCTGACCGCCGTGATTTCGATCCAGGTCACCGACAGGTTGGACCAGGTCACCGTCACGTCGTAGGTGCCCTCGCCGTTCGCCGAGTAGGTGCAGGACGACGTCGGCAGCGGGGCAGCCTGGGCGCTGACGTCCGAGGCGGGCCGCGTAGCCGCGCCGGTCTGCGGGGACGTCACCGCTCCGTCGGCGCAGGCACCGAGCAGCCAGGCCGAGCTCGCGAGCAGCAGACTCCTCGTCACGCGTTGCATGGGTCACCTCCGGATCCGGGACGGGGGCCGGCAGGATTCGTGGGACGGCTCGGCCCCTCGTTCCATTCATACGCAGTCTGCGACGACCGCCCGACACACCGGCGATCCGGACCCCCCGCCCTCACGACGCTACGCAACGCAGCCGGGCGCCTGCGGCCCGCCCTTTCCGCCACGCAGGCGCCCGCCTATCCTGCCCCATGACATCCGTACTTTCCCCGGGAGGCCCCATGCGACGTCGCGTCCTCGCCCTCCGCCCGCGCTCCTGCCCCGGCAGTTCGCCCGTTCGCGCCTGGCACGCAATCGGCTCGGTCGCTGCCCTGGCCCTGCTCGCGACGCTCGACCCGTCCCCCGCCGCCGCCCAGGCGCCGTCGCGCCAGACGCAGGCCGACGACTACACGCGCTACGAGCTGCTCGAGCCGGCCAGCCACGCCTTCCGGATCCTCTACGAGGTGACCGCCACGACGCCGGGCTCGAAGGCGTTCTTCAACGGGCTCCGGGCGGGCAGCGAGCATCGCATCGACGCGGTCTACGACCGCTCCACCGGCGACTCGCTGCGCTGGAGCGTGGTCGGCGGCGACGTCGCGCGGGGCGAGGGCCTGCCGTGGGCCGGGGACGGGGACCGCTACCTCCGTGTCGAGCTGGCGCGGCCGGTGCCGCAGGGCGGCGAGGCGCGGCTGCTGATCGACAAGACGTACACGGACACGGCCACCTATTTCATGGACGGCTCCGAGCTCGTCTGGAAGCGGTCGCTGGGCATCGATCGCAACGCGGTAGTGCTGCCGGCGGGGTGGGAGCTGCGCTCGGTGAACTTCCCGTCCCAGGTGTCGGTCGAATCGGACGGGCGCATCCGCGTCAGCTTCATGAACGCCGGGCCTGCGGCGGTGCCGTACGAGGTGCACGCCGCGCGGCTGCCGGCCGCCACGGCAAGTGCGCGCGCGCGGGCCGCCGCGAGCCCGGCTCGCTCGACGTCGTCCGACACCGGAGCGCCGGCGAGGGAAGCGACGGAAGGCCCCGGACCCTCGACGGCGGCGCGCGTCGGCTGGAGCTTTCCCGAGCGGGCGCGGCAGGACCGCGAGATCGTCTACTTCCTGCGGCAGCCCGAGACCCACGCGTTCGACCTCTACCACGACTACACCGAGAGCCGACCGGGCGTCTCCCACTACTTCAACGTGGTGCGGCCGGGCAGCCGTTCGTCGGAGCCGTCGGCCGTCGACCTCGACACGGGGGAAAAGCTGGACGTCGCCACGCTTTCAGGCGCGGAGCTCGCGGCGCGGGGGCTGGACGCCGGCGAGCCTATCGAGCCGGACGCGGAGGTGGTCGTGATCACGTTCCCGGCCGTTCGGCCGGACGGCTCCACGCGGCTCCGCATCTCGGAGACATACACGGACCCGAGCCGCTACGTGCTGACCGGCGACGAGCTGGTCTGGGACCGGTCGTTCGGACGCCCGCGCAACGGGGTGGTGCTCCCGGACGGGTGGTATCTCACGGCCTCCTCGATCCCGGCGCGCGTTCGTACGCGCGGGGACGGACGGGTCGAGCTCGAGCTGTGGAACCCGCGGCCGGACGACATCCGCGTCTTCGTCAGGGCGCGGCGGAGGTAGCGCGCTGCTACTCCGTCAGCCGCGTCGACTCCTGTAGCTGGTCCGGGCGTGCCCGGCTCTCGTGGCCGAGCACCCGCTCCACGAAGGCCTGCCACCACTCCGTCTGGGGCTCCCGCTGCCGGTACTCGTCCAGCGCGTTCCACGTCCGCTCCTGCACCCGCTCGGCCTCCCGCACGGCAGCCTCCGGGTCGTAGCCCGCGGCCCGGGCCCAGCGCCGGCCGATCCGCGCGTGCAGGACCTCGTCCGCCCAGTCGTGGTCCTGGAAGAGCGCCGACAGCGGATCGCGCGCCTCCACCGCCGTCTCGTACTCGAACCGCTTGCCGGTCTCCCGGGGCATGAGGCCCTGCTCGATGCGGAACAGCACGAGCTGCCGCTCCAGCGGCGTCGCGTGGCGGTTCAGCCGCAGGGCGAAGCCGACGTTGAGGGGAATCGCGCGCCAGTCGACGCCCCGCGCCTCCAGTGCTGCCTCGCCGAGCATCGAGTGCCGGGCCTCGTCCCAGAGCTGCCTGGCGAAGTCCCGCCGGAACTCCCACGGCTGGTCCTCCTTCTCCGCCAGGATCGACGCCATCATCTCCGGGACGTCCATCTCCAGCAGCCGCTTGCAGACCAGCGCCAGGTTTCGCTCGTCGGCGGGAAGGGCCGGGTCGTCGTAGACCACGTGTGGCGGGAAGTTGAAGTTGTGGACCCCATGGAAGCGCGCGTCCCGGCGCGGGGTGGTGTCGGCCTCGAACGGAGCCGATGCCCGGGACGGGGGCAGGTCGCGGATGGCGTCGTTCGGCGGCCCGGCGATCCCGCCCGCCGCATCCAGGTAGGCCCGCAGGTGGGACTCCCACGCCGCCGCCCGCGTGCCCGCGGAGGCGTCCCCCTCCAGCAGCGCGGCCAGGCACGCCTCCCCCCACGCGAGCTCGTCCTCCTCCTCGACGATGACGAACCGCAGCGCCCGGTGCGTGGGCTCGTCCGCCAGCGGATTCGAGGAACGCAGGTGCTCCCGGTACGCGTCCAGGAGCGCGGCGTGGCCGACGCGGTAGAGCCCCACGAGCAGCTCGACCGTGTCGCGGGCCCGGAGCACCTCCTCCACGAACGCGTCCAGCGCCGATTCCGGCGTCCGGTCCAGCGGCGGCACCGGGTGTCGCATCTCGGCGATGCGCCGTCGCAGGACGTCGGCGTGTTCCACGTCGAGCCACTGGTGGCGGGCCAGGCCGCCCTTCACCTCCCACTCCGGCGTCGCGATGAGCCGCATCGCCTCGATGCGCGAGAAGCGCTGCTCCACCCACTGATAGCGCAGCAGGCGCCGGACGTTCTCGTCCACGCCGATGCCCAGGCGTGCGGCGCCGACGTGATCGGTCACGCCGGCCAGGGGCGGGAGTCGATCGAGGGGGGAGGGCATGGGCAGCTCCATCCGTTCGGGCGCAGGCGACCGCTTCCATCACGGATGTGCCGCCCCCGGGCTCGACGCAAGTACGGACCGGCAGCACTGACACGTTCGGCGCCGGCCGTTCGTTCTACACGAGGAGGGAGTCCCGCCATGTCGAGAGACCATTTTCTGCGCGCTGTCCGGGCGACGTCGCCGGTCGCGCGCGCCGTCACGTTCGCGTCGGTCGCGCTCCTCGCGTTCGCCGCGTGCGGCTCGCCTCTGCCCCCGGTCGGCGACGAGCTGGAGTCGGGCACGTGGGGAGGCGTGGAGGCGGGCGTGATCGTGAACGATACCGTCGCGCACGTGCACGTGGGATGCACGTACGGAAACTTCCCGGCGCCGGTCGACCTGGACGACCAGGGCCGGCTCCGGGTCGCCGGCAGCTACATGCTCCGGGCGTACCCCGTCGCCGTGGGCCCGGAAGTCCCCGCGGAGATGACCGGCACGGTGCGCGGCGACCGGCTCACGTTCACCGTCGTCGTGGACGACACGGTCGAGAAGGCGCAGGTGACGCTCGGGCCCGCGACCGTCCGGCTCGGGGCGGAACCGCAGATGGGTCCATGCCCCATCTGCGTCGTGCCCCGGCGCTGATCAGGATCGCCGCGGCGTCCGCCAACGCCGCGGGTGCGGCCCGGGACGCATTCCCGGCGCGGCCGCGTGCCGCCCGAGGAATTGCAGCACCGCCGCGGCGAACGCCGGGTCGACCACCGCCGACAGGTGGGTGGCCCCGGGGATGACGACCGTGTCCGCACCGGCCAGCGCCCGGGCCAGGCTCAGGGCCGCGGGCTTCACCGGGTCGAGCTCGCCCACGAGGATCAGCACCGGGATTCCGGAGGCTGCGACGTCGTCCGTGTCGAGGGCCGAGAACGGCGGCGCCCGGAGCACGGCGGCGAGAGCGACGAAGTCGTTGGCGCTCAACGCCTGGAGGAAGAGTGCGTTGAGAGAGTCCGCCCCCCGCGGCGGCGCCCCGGTGGGCGCCAGTGCCCGCAACATCGGCCCGGGCCGTCCGGCCTCCAGCGAGTCCACGAGCCCGGGCACCGCGAGCAGGCGGACGCGCCGCGCCAGGCCCGGACTGTCGCCCACCACGAGCGTCCGGACCCGGTCAGGGTGCAGGGCCGCGAGCTGGAGCGCCAGGACTCCGCCCCGCGAGTACCCGACGACGTGGGCACTCCCGATCCCGAGGTGGTCCAGCAGGCGCACCGCGTCCTCGACCTCCGGATCGCCGTACGCGGCCGGGTCGTGTGGCTTGCCGCTCCGGCCGTGGCCGCGGTCGTCGTACGCGATGACGCGGTACCCTGCCGCTGCGAGAGCCGCGACGACGCCGGTGCGGACCCAGTTCACGTCGAGGTTCGCCGTGAAGCCGTGGACGAGCAGGACCGGCTCGCCGGCGCCGACGTCCACGTAGCGGATGCGCACGCCGCCCGAGTCGAAGTAGCGATCCTCGGCGGACTGGCCTGCAGCGGAGCGCGCAACGAGCAGCACCAGGAAGAGCACCGCCATCGTCGTCCTCATGAGCACCTCCGTCGGACGGACGCCGGTGCGCCGCGAGAGCAGGACGGCTCCGACGTCGTGACTCCAATGTGGCCGCGGCCGGGGCAGTGCGCCATCTTGGCTCGATCCATCGATCCCGAACTCACCGGAGCCCCATGAGCTACGCCGACACGCTGCTTCCCGAATTCGACGCCGAGATGGCCACGACGCGCCGCTGCCTCCAGCGGGTACCCTCGGAGAAGGGCGAGTGGAAGCCGCATCCGAAGTCGTTCTCCCTGGGCCACCTCGCCCAGCTCCTGTCCTGGATGCCGGGCTGGATCACCAGCGCCATCGAGGAGCCGAACATCGATTTCGCCACCGCGCCGCAGTACAGCTACGAGCCGACGGAAAAGCTGCTGGAGCTGTTCGACGAAAACGTCCGGAACGCGAGAGCGGCCATCGAGGGGCTGAAGGACGAGCAGCTCGGCGAGCCCTGGTCCCTCGTGGCCGGCGACAAGGTCTTCTTCACGTCCACCCGCGGCGAGATCATCCGGCAGAACATCAACCACCTCGTGCACCACCGCGGGCAGCTCTCCGTCTACCTCCGGCTCATCGACGTACCCGTTCCGTCCATCTACGGGCCGACGGCGGACGAGCCATGGGGGGGATGACGTCCGCCGGAGCTACGCGGGTGCCTGTCGCCGCCGCCGAACGAGGCGTCCGAACCAGCCGGTCTCCTGCCGTTGCTCGAGGTCGACCCGGACGAGCGCGGAGCGGATCGCCTCCTGCGCGTCCAGCCACCCGATGAGCCGAATCGGCTCGGTGCGGGACACCACCGGAAGCTGCTCGACCTCGTGGCGGGCCATGCGGGTCATGGCGTCCCAGAGCGGCTCGTCCTCGTGTGCGACATGGAGACGAGCCGCTCCTGCATCCAGGACGGACATGCCCTGTCGTCCATGCGCAACGGAACGGACCACGTCCCCGTAGGTGATCAGGCCCCGCAGGGTCCCCTCCGCATCGACGATCGGCCACGCGTCCGAAGCCCCGTTCCGGCCGCGTGCCTCCTCGCCCGCTCCAGCCACTCGCCCGATGAGGTCCTGGACGGAGGTCGCCGGCGAGATCGGATGCAGCGCCGTCCCCATGACCTCGCCGACCTTGAAGCGCCTGAGGAGGTCCACCTCGAATTCCTGGTGGACGTCGATCCCCCGGTCTGCCAGCTCCGTCGTCATGAGGTCGGACCGCATGTAGAGGCGGGCCACGATGTCCGCCGTCACGGCCACAAGGAAGACGGGGACGATTGCGTCGAAGCGGCCGGTCACCTCGAGGGCGAAGACCGTGAACGCCAGCGTCGCGTTGCACAGGACGCCGAAGAGGACGCCGGTGCCCGCAAGAGCGAAGAGCGGCACGGACAGGTGGACACCGGGCAGCATCGCGTTCGTCGTCTGGGCGACGATGCTGCCGATCGCCGCACCGGAGACGAACATGGGAGCCAGGAAGCCGCCCGACGTCTTCGAGCCCAGCGTCACGGTGACCCCCAGCATCTTGGCGATCATGACCGCGAGGACGAGTCCGACGGTCAACTGGTCCCGCAGGATCTCGCGGATCACATCGTACCCGACGCCGAAGGCGCGCGGAACGATCAGTCCGATCACCCCGAACACCAGGCCTCCGAGCGCCGGAAGCAGTACGTCGTCGACCGGCACGCGATGGATCATCCGCTCGAGGGAGAAATACCCGTCCTTGAAAAGGATAGCGGCGCCGCCGAGGAGGAGGCCCAGCAGCACGAGGAACGGGATGTTCCCGAAGGAATCGACGGGAAGCGCGCCGGCCATCTCGAACATCGGCCCGCGGCCGATGATCACGCGGCGCATCCAGGTGCCGAACAGGCTGGCGATCGCGATGGGGATGAAGGAGCGGGCCCGGAATTCGAAGACGAGGAGCTCGATGGCCATGAAGATGGCCGCGAGAGGGGTGTTGAAGGTTGCCGCCATCCCCGCCGCGGCACCGCAGGCGAGCATCACCTTCCGTTCTTCGCCCGTCGTCGTCACCCACTGGCCCACCACGGAGCCCATCGCTCCGCCACCCTGGATGATCGGCCCCTCCACGCCGAACGGCGCACCGGTGCCGATGGCGATGGCGGCCGAGAGCGGCTTCAGGAAGAAGATTCGCGGCTTCACCCTGCTCAGGTTGACCCAGACGGCCTCCATGGCCTCCGGGATCCCGTGGCCGATGATCCGACGGGACCCGTACTTCGCCATGACGCCGCATGCAAGGCCGCCCAGCGCGGGCACGAAGATGATCCACCACGGGAGACCCGAGTCGGGTGGCTCCACGAAGAACGTCGACAGCCGGTGGTAGAAGAAGGCGTTGTAGAGGAAGCCGATCAGGTGGTAAACCACGTACGCCGTTCCGGCGGCGATGAAGCCGATGGGAACCGCGAGCAAGGAAGTCCGGACGAGCCGGAAGTGACCACCCGCGCGCTGGGCTTCGTCTCCGTCGCGCGAACCTGCGCTCATCTGCCGCGTCCCGAAGGGGGGACGGTCGTGCCGCCGTGACGGCCGCTCAAAGAACGACCCATCGGAAGATCTCGAAGAGCAGCGCGGCGATCGCCGCGGCGGCGGGGATCGTGGCGAGCCACGAGTTCACGATGTTGCGGATCATGCGCAGGTTCAGCGCGCCGATGCCCTGCGCGAAGCCGACCCCGATGACGCCGCCGACCAGCGTGTGGGTAGTGGAGATCGGCAGGCCCATGCGGCTCGCGACGAGCACGGTCGTCGCCGCTCCGAACTCGGCGCTGAAGCCCCGGGTCGGCGTGATCTCGGTGATCTCCTTGCCGATCGTCGCGATCACCCGGTAGCCCAGGGTTGCGAGTCCGAACACGATGCCGGCGCCGCCGAGGAGGAGGATCCACGTGGGGACGGTGACCTGCTGGGAGACGTGGCTGAACCCGCTCCCGGCGAGGTCGACGACGGCGGCGAGGGGGCCGACTGCGTTCGCAACGTCGTTCGCGCCGTGGGCGAACGCCACGAAGCACGCGGTAGTGATCTGCAGGTAGCCGAACATGCGCTCGACGTACACGTACGGATTCGGCTGCCGCGGCGCCGTCCGCTTCAGGATATGGCGCGTGATCTCGCCGCCCACGGCCCCGAACGCCGCGCCCACGCCGATGGCGACGGGCAGAGGCGGGGCCGCGATGACGTTGTTCAACGCCTTGTAGATGGCGGCGATCGTGATGATCGCCACGACCAGGGCCACGAGGAACGGGCCGATCCGGCGCGTCGCCTCGACGGGGTCGTCGCTGCGCAGGATGTTGCGGCGGATGAAGACGAAGACCCCGAACGCGAGCAGCCCGCCGAGCACCGGGGAGACGACCCAGCTCAGCACGATCTGCCAGATGGTGCTCCAGTCGACGCCGCTCCAGCCGAAGCTGACGACGCCGACGCCCACCACGGCGCCCACGATCGAGTGCGTGGTGGATACCGGCAGCCCGAAGTGGGTCGCGACGTGGAGCCAGATCCCGGCGGCCAGCAGCGCCGCGAGCATGCCCAGCGCGAGGAGCAGCGGGCCGTGCACGCCGAACGGGCCGCCCGGCTGGAACACGTTCGTCTCGATGATGCCCTTGCGGATCGTGTCCGTCACGTCCGAGCCGGCGAGCACGGCCCCGGCGAACTCGAAGATGCTCGCGAACACCACCGCCCGCGCCATGGTGAGCGCTCCGGAGCCGACGGACGTGCCCATGGCGTTCGCCACGTCGTTGGCGCCGATGTTCCACGCCATGTAGAGACCGCCCACCACGGCGACGGCCAGCACGACCGTCGGAAGACTCATCGCCGCGCGAGCATGAGGCGCAGCAGGTCCGCCGTATTCTCCGCGTGGTTGGCGACCTCACCGATGGTGTGCAGGATCCGCATCCACACCAGTACCGAGACCGGCCCGACTTCCTCCTCGTTCTCGAACAGCAGCTTGGACACCGCCGCCTGCTGCTTGTCCGCCTCCCACTCCATGTCCGAGATGTCCTTGATCCGCTCCATCGTGCGGTCGACTTCGGGCCCCGTGAAGGACGCCTCCTGCAGCGTCGGCAGCTCCTTCGCGATCTCGTACCACGCCTCGCTCGTCCGGATGACCTGGTCGACCAGGGCGAGGAGCGGCTCCCGCATCGCCGCCGCGATCGGCGTCTTCCGCATCGTCAGCAGAACGCCCAGATCCTCCGCCGTGTCGGCGATCGCGTCCTGCTCCCGCAGAAAGAGCAGCACGTCTCCTCGGTCCACGGGCATGAACAGCGACTTCGGGAGGTGGTCCCGGATCTCGTTCTTGATGACGTCCGCCTTGTGCTCGAGCTTCGAGATCTGGTGGTAGATCTCTTCCGTCTGCGACCACTCGCCGGTCGTGAAGGCGTCGAAGAGCGGCCGCAGCAGCGCCACCGTCTCGTGCACCCGTTCGGTGTGCTGCGCCAGCGGGCCGAACGGCGAACGGCCGAAGAGGCCGAAGATGGTCCTCATGAGTTCCTCCTCCGGAGTCGGACGAAACCGCGCCGCGGAAGTTACAGGATTGTGACGGTCGCGCCACTCGGGGCCGAGCCCCGCTTCGCGTTCCAGCGGGGCCGCGCTCAGGCGGGAAGCCGCCGTCCCCCGTCGGCGTCGAACAGGTGGATCGTGTCGCGGTCGAAACCCAGCCGGACGCCGTCGCCAGGCGCCACCTCCGCACGCGCGGCTAGCCGGATCACCGCCGTCTCGCCCGCGGCTGTTCGGACGTGCACGAGGGTCTCGGACCCGAGCGCCTCGACCACTTCGACCGAGGCGTCGAAGCCGGCGACGTCGGAACGGGCCCTGAGGGAGAGGTGCTCGGGGCGGACGCCGAGGACGGCGTCGCCGCCCGGCGCGTCGGCCGGCCCGGGGACCGGCAGGCTGAAGCTCGGGCCCGTGAAGCGCCGAACGCCGCCAACGGTGACGAGCGTCCCGTCGAAGAGGTTCATGGGCGGAGAGCCGATGAACCCCGCGACGAAGACGTTGGCGGGCCGGTCGTAGACGTCCAGGGGGGCGGCGACCTGCTGCAGTTCGCCAGCGCGCAGGATCGCGATCCGCTCCCCCATCGTCATGGCTTCGGTCTGGTCGTGGGTGACGTAGACCATGGTGGTGCCCAGCTCCCGGTGCAGCGAGACCAGCTCGGCCCGGGTGCGGACGCGCAGCCGCGCGTCGAGGTTGGAGAGGGGCTCGTCGAACAGGAAGACCGCAGGCTCGCGGACGATCGCGCGGCCGAGGGCGACCCGCTGCCTCTGCCCGCCCGAGAGGGCCGCGGGCTTCCGCTCGAGCAGCGGCTCCAGATCCAGACGACGCGCGGCTTCCTCCACCCGCGCGCTCCGCTCGGCCCGGGGCGTCTTCCGCATCCGCAGCCCGAACGAGAGGTTCTCCCGCACGGTCATGTGGGGGTACAGGGCGTAGCTCTGGAAGACCATGGCGATGTCCCGGTCGCCCGGCTCCAGGTTCGTGACGTCCCGGTCCCCGATGAGGACGCGGCCCGAAGTGACCGTCTCCAGGCCGGCGATCATGCGCAGCGTCGTCGACTTCCCGCACCCGGAGGGTCCCACCAGCACGAGGAGCTCGCCGTCCGCGACGTCCAGGTCCAGAGACTTCACCGCCACGACACCGCCGCCGTACGTCTTGCTCAGGGACTCCAGCCGCACGCCCGCCATCGTCAGTCCCCGCGCGCCATGGTCAGCTCCACCGTCCGCTCGTGGTCGAGCACCAGCTGGACCGGAACGGCCGTTCGGCTCCCCGCCGGGCGCGTCCCGAGGTCCGCCGGACGCCCATCCACGCTCGCCTCGAGCAGGCGCGTCCCCGGGAGCTCCGGCTCGAAGACCACGCGCATCGGCACCGCGCCGCCCGTCTGCTCCAGCCGCAACCGGTGCAGGTCGCCATCCCGCTCGTATCGCAGGGCGACGTCGCAGTCGCCGATTCGCAGGCGCTCCACCGCCACCCGCTCCCACGCCTCCGGGAGGCGCGGCCGCAGCGTGAGCCGCCCCCGGGGCGCGTCGGGCTCCGCCCCCAGCACGTCCTCCACGACGGCGCTCACCAGCTTCGCCGCGTCGGTCGCGGAGCTCGGTGCAGCCCCGTCTGCCCACCGCTCGTCCGACTCCCGCCCGGGCGGCCCGGGCCGCCCGGATCGTCCGGGTAGTCCGCGCCGTTCGGACCGCGGGTGCGGACCCGCGGCGGCGCTGGTCCCGAGGCGAGTCGGGCGGCGACGCAGCTCGGCCGCGAACGACCGCTGGCCGAGCGTGTCCGCGGCGTCGGCGAGCTCGGAAAGGACAGCCTGCCAGGCTTCGGCGCCGCCCTCCGGTCCCCTCTTCGCCGCGTCCCGCACCTGCTGCCATGCTCTCGACGCGAAGGCGGCGTCCCCCGTCCAGGCGAGGAAGCGGGAGAAGAGCCGGAGGTAGTCGCTCGCAGCCGAGCCCGCGCCGTCGGGGGATGCCAGGATCGTCCGGGCGGGGTCGCCGTCCCCGGCCGCCAGGCCCGCCAGCGCGATCGGCACCGCGTCGGCGCCGGGCGCGCCACGGCCCAGCGCCCACGCGTCCAGATGCAGCTTCGCCCACTCCACGGATGCGCCGACGCCGGATCCGTCGACGCGGATGGACAGCCGGTCCCGCAGGATCCGCCGGGCAGCGGCCGCCCACACGGCGGCTCGGGCGCCGATGTCGAGGAGCGCCTCCGCCGACCGGCACGCTGCCTCCGGATCGCTTCCGGCCCCCAGCGCCACGCGCAGCGCCCGTCCGGGCTCGAGCCGGGCCGCGAGACGGAGGCTCAGCGCGCTGTCATCGGGGGCTGCGCCGCCGTCCAGGGCCGCCTGCCATTCGCCGCCGGGTGCCGCGACGAGGGCGACGGCAGCCCCCGTGCCGTCCTCGCCGGCGACCAGGGCCGAGCCCGACGCCGTGCGCCAACGAATCCTCGGGCCCGACGCGTCTCTCGGCCTTCCGGGCTCGACCCGCAGCCGGAGCGTGAGGTCGGTCGGAGCCCCGGCGCTCCACTCCAGCACGGCGCCGGAGGCGTCCCGGCCGACGACCAGCCGCTCCCGAACGGATATTCCGTCGACCAGGAGCGAGCGCTCGACGCCGACGGGTGACCGGGCGCGCGAGGCGGCCGTTGGCGTCGTTCCCGCCGCTTTCAGGGACTGGAAGTGGACGGTGCCGGCGCCTTCGAACGAAACCGTGCGCACGCCCTGCCGGAAGGTGCCGGCCGCCACCACCCCGGCGCCCGGGAGGACGAACTCGCCGGCGTCATTCGACGCGAGGCCTTCCTGCCGCAGTCCCGGGTCCGGCAGCTCCGCAGGCGTTCCGGAGGCTCCGGAGCGGGCAGCATCGGGGAGCGGCAGAACCGGACGCTCTGCGGGGACGTGGGCGGAGTTGCGAGGCGGCGGCGGCATCCCGCCGAGTGTGCGTCGTCTGCCCGCTCCGTCGCAAGCCCATACGTCGGCCGCGCGCCCTCTGCACGCGGCCGACGAGGCCCGTTGCCGGACCGGGAGGCGCCGCCTTACTGTTCGAAAGCTCGGATGACGGGCCCCCTGGACCGGAACGTCCATTCCCCTTCCCTGACGCCCGCACCGGGAAACTCATGACCCGACTCCTCGTCACGCACCGGACGGTCCCACTGGACCGCGAGGACGACTACTGGCGGCTGTGGACCGTCGCACGGGCCGCCATGGCGGAGGCCGGCGGCCGGGCGTGGCTCTTCCGCTCCGCGGGACGGGTCGACCGCTTCCTGGAGTTCTTCGAGGACCCGGCGGACGCCGGACTCGTCCGATCCGATGCCGTCGCCGCGGCCCGGGCCGACCTGCACGACAGCTTCCCTGCGGACAGCCAGGACGAATGGACCGAGGCGTCCCGACCCGAGGCGGTGGACGAATGAACGATCCCGATCGCGCCCGACTTCTCGACATCCTCCGCCGACGCTCGCTCCAGCGCGGCGACTTCGTCCTCGCGAGCGGAGTCCGATCGAACTACTACATCGACGGCCGGCGGACCACCATGAGCGGCGAGGGTCAGCGGCTGATCGGACCCCTCGCCCTGGCCGCCATCCACGATCGCGGCTGGCGGCCCCGGGCGGTGGGCGGCCTCACCCTGGGCGCCGATCCGGTCTCCTACGCCATCGCCTGCGCCGGCGCCGAGGCAGGCATCGACGCGTTCACCGTACGCAAGCAGCCAAAGTCCCACGGCAGCGGCCGGCGCATCGAGGGCTGCTTCGAGCCGGGCATGGACGTGGTCGTGGTCGAGGACGCGGTGACGTCGGGCGGCAGCGCCCTCTCGGCCGTGGAAGTGGTGCGCGGCGAGGGGGGCAGGGTCCTCGGCGTGTTCACGCTGGTGGACCGGGAGGAAGGCGGGCGGCAGAAGCTGATGGAGGCAGGCCTGGACCTGGTCGCCCTGTTCACCGCCACCGAGCTGCTCGACGACGGCGCCTGACGCCGTCCTCTCCGCTCAGGGCTCGACGACCGGACCCGGCCAGACGTCGCCGCTGGCGACGTCGCGGCCGAATGCTTCGAGCTCCTCCTGCGCTGTCTCCAGCCGCGACTCGTACGCCCGGCGCACATCCTCCGGCAGGTTGCCCCGGAAGTAGTCGCTCGTCATGACCTCGCCACGCCCGTCGAAGCGGGTGCCGACGACGTCGGCCAGGAAGAATGTCGCGGCGCCCGCGTCCATCGCGTTGACGACACGACAGTCGAACGCGGCGAAGACGTCGGCCAGAAGCGGACAGCCGGTCTCGTCCCACCACCGTCTCGAAGACGCCGAGCTTGTCCCCGTCCCGGCCCGAGCGCAGGCCCAGCCCCCGAACCACGTTCCACTGGTCCTGGCGCAGCAGGTGGACGCCGAGCACGCCCGACCTGTAGACCAGGTCGTGGGAGAAGTTCGTCTTCGAGACGTAGAGCGAGACCCGGGGCAGCGTCGGGACCAGGGACGCACGCTGTGCGCTGTTCACGATGAGTCCGTTCCTGCGGCCGCCGGCGCTCGTGGTGATGGCAACGATCGGCAGCGTCAGCGACCGCAGCAGCCGGTACAGCTCGATCCCGGCGATCTCCTCCGTCATTCGTCTCCGCCTTCCTGATCGCCCGCACCGGCGATCTCCACCGGGTAGACAGTGCGAAGCGCGGCGGCGATCCGGTCCAGCGCCGCCCGAGCGATGGCGATGCTCTGGCCGGTGCCCGCTAGCGCACGCAGCGCCGCCGCCTTGACCTGCTCCGCGTTCTGACCGGCGTGGAATCCGAGGGAGGTCGCCCACGTCTGCGCCGAGTCGGCCTCGGCGGACGCGATCTCCCGCTCCGCTTCTTCGTCCAGGGAGAGACCCATCTCATGGGCCTTGTCGGCGAGCATGTCGTTGCGGGCGACCCCGGCTGCGACGCTCTCCATGGCCTCGGCGCCTGCCGTGGCGAGGCGGTCCCGCGCGTCCCCTGGCAGGGTGAGCATGTACGAGCGCAGCTCCGACCCCGTCAACTCACCGCCCGGCCACGTTGCGAGCGTGAGGGAGTCCGCCGCGGAGGGATCGGTGTCCCGCGACCGCTGCCATCGCGCCACCGCGGACGCGTCGACCCGGACCTTCGCCCCCTGCTCCCGCGCCCACTCCTGCGCCACGTCGCTGCGCCCCAGCCGCCCGACGACCCGGGCCAGCACCCGGCCCCGGACGCTGTCGAACGGCACGACCTGCCGGTCCTCCAGCTTCAGCACGTGATAGCCGTACAGGGTGTGGACAACGCCGCTCACCTCCCCCACCTGGAGCCTGGAGGCCGCATCCCAGAACGAGTCCACCCACGTACCCTTCCGGCCCGGCTCCAGGAGTCCGCCGCTTCGATCGGCTCCGGGCTCCTCCGAGACGTCGGCCGCCACTTCGGCGAAGGGCTCGCCGCCCCGAATCCGCTCGAGGGCGGCCTCCGCCTTCTGCCGCGCCTGGCGCTGCGCTTCCTCCGGCTCGAACGGCTTCGCGAGCACCACCAGGTGCCGGACCGTCAGCTCGTACTCCGGGTCCTGGAGGTACGTCCGGCGCAGCTCGTCCTCCCCGATCCCCGCCTCGCGCGCCTCGACCTCGGCGGCGAGCCGGCGCAGCAGCCGACTCTGCTCCTCCCGTTCCACGAACGGCCGGAGCACCGGCCCGAGGCTGTCCCGGGCGACGGCGAGCCCGAAAGCGGTCAGCGTCCCGAGCTCGTTTCTCTTCCCGCCCGGAAGCGCGCCGAGCTCGGAGCCTGTGTATGCGACGTCGCCCACCCGCAGCGCGTCCGGCTCACCGCCGCCGCCGCACGCGGCGAATACCGCGCCTGCGGTCAGGGCGAGGAGGAACGCCTTCCCGCTCTGCTTCACTACTCGAGCAGACGGAGGGGCATCACCAGGCACAGGTACTCGACGTCCTCGTCGGCCCCGTCCCCGGCCGGCTCGAGCGTCGCCGCCCGCTCCGGCGCCTTGAACGCGAGCTTGACGTCCTCGCTGGGAATGTACTTCAGCACCTCCAGGAGGTAGCTGGCGTTGAACCCGATCTCCAGCGGTTCCCCGTCGTATCCCAGCTCCATCTCCTCGTGCGCCTCCCCGAGGTCCGGCGTCTCCACCGAGAACCGCACGACGTTGCCCGCGAACGACAGACGCACCCGGTGCGTCTGTTCGCTCGCCACCACCGCCATCCGGCGCAGCACCTGGATCAGCGCCGATTTGGAGACGACGGCGATCCGGTCGTTGTCCCGCGGGATGACCTGCTCGTAGTTCGGGTACGGGCCCTCGATCAGGCGGGTGTAGACCTGCGTACCCTCGTTGCGAAAGCCCAGGTGGTTCTCGCTCCGGGCGACCTCGATCTCCGACTCGGACCCGAACAGCCGCTCGATCTGGGACAGCGCCTTGGGCGGCACGATCAGCTCGGCACGGGGAGCCCCGGCAGAGTCCATCGGCACCTTCATGAATGCCAGCCGATGACCGTTCGTGGCGACCATCCGCATGTCCCGGTCGCCGAGCTGCCACAGGACCCCGTTCAGGATCGGCCGGCTCTCCTCCGTCGAGACCGCGAACGACGTCTGCCGGATCAGCGACTGCAGAACGTCCCCTCCGATCTTCCAGCTCTCGCCGAAATCCACCTCGGGGAAGGTAGGGAACTCGTCCCGCGCCATCCCGTTCAGGCGGAACCGTGCTCGACCGCACTCGAGCTCCATCCGGTCCCCCTTTGCCGAGACGCGGACCGGCTGCTCGGGCAGCTCCCGCGCAAGCTCCTGCATCTTCTTCGCAGGAACCGTCAGCGAACCCGGTTCCTCTACGTCCGCGGGGACCCGCAGGCTCACCGCCATGTCCAGGTCCGTTCCGCTCATCCGAACGCCCCCGGACTCCGCCTCCACCAGGATGTTGGACAGAACGGGGAGGGTCGTCCGCGTCGGGATCGTCGCGGCAACCGCGGCGAGACCCTGCTGCAGGTTCTCCCGGGTGATCGTGAATTTCATCGGTTCCTCGCGTTGGGGCGTTTGAGCGACGTTTCCACGGGAAGAAACGACTACCTTTACCTGATTTATAAAATTAGCCGTAGTAGTAGAGGGTGTGGAGCCGTGGACATCTCTTCCTCCACTACCCCTGCGGCCTGTCCTGCGGCCGTTTTGTGCGCGCCGGCTTCATGTGGAAACGAGTCTGGACACCGGAGTGGCTGTCCCCGGGTTCCCACACTTCAACCGCCTGCGTGGAGAACCAGCCGGCTGCCCACACCCTTTCCACACCCGTTCTCCCCGGCCTCCCTCACGGACCCAGCTCCGCCCGCAGGCCGTCGATCTTCTGCCGCAGTCCGTCGTCTTCCTGGATGTCCTGCTCCACCTTCTGGACCGAGTGGATCACCGTGGAGTGGTCCCGCCCGCCGAACAGCTTCCCGATGTCCACCAGCGGCAGATCCATCATCTCCCGGATCAGGTACATCGCCACCTGCCGGGGCACCGTGAGCTCCTTCGTGCGCCGTTTCGACGTCAGGCCATCCACGGACACGCCGAACTCCTCCGCCACACGCTCGCGGATGCGCTCCGGGGTCGTCTCCTCCAGGCCTCCCCCAGCCAGCACGCCGCCCAGCGCTTCCTGCGCCAGCTCGACAGTGATCTCCCGGCGGGTCAGCGACGAGTAGGCGAGGAGCTTGATGATCGCGCCCTCCAGCTCCCGCACGCTCGACCGGCAGTTCCGCGCGATGAAGTCCAGTACCTCGTCCGCGAGCACCAGCCGATCCTCGTCCGCCTTCTTCCGCAGGATCGCGACGCGCGTCTCCAGGTCCGGCGGCTTGATGTCCGTCACCAGCCCCCATTCGAACCGCGACACCAGGCGGTCCTCCAGGCCCGGGATCTCCTTCGGCGGACGGTCGCTCGTCAGCACGATCTGCCGCTGCGCCTCGTACAGCGCATTGAACGTGTGGAAGAACTCCTCCTGCGTCCGCTCCTTCTCGCCCAGGAAGTGGATGTCGTCGATCAGCAGCACCTCGATCTCCCGGTATCGGCGCCGGAAGTCCGCCATCTGGCCCGACTGGATCGAGGCGATCAGGTCATTCGTGAATCGCTCGCTCGAGATGTAGGCGATGCGCCGGTCCGGCAGCCGCTCGAGGACCGCGTTGCCGATGGCGTGCATGAGGTGCGTCTTGCCGAGACCCACTCCGCCATAGATGAACAGGGGGTTGTACATGCGCGCCGGCGCCTCCGCCACGGCCCGGCAGGCCGCCGCCGCAAGCTGGTTGTTCGTGCCGACCACGAACCGCTCGAACAGGTAGCGGTCGTTCAGCGGCGTGCCCATGATCGATGGGCCCCGACCGCCGGGCTGCCCGGCTCCGTCCGGCTCCGTCGGCGCCGCCGCGGCCGGCAGGGGCGGCGAAGCCGGCGCCGCCGGCGTCGCCCGTGCCTCGTCCCCCTCCGCCGCGTGGAACTGGAAGGAGACCGTGACCCGATGCCCGAACACGTGCTCGGCGACGTCGGCCAGCAGGTCGCCGTACTTGTCCTCGATCCACTCCGCCGCGAACTCGCTGCCCGTGCTCACCACGAGCAGGTCCCGCGACAGCGCTACCGCCTCCGTGTTCTGAAACCACGTGCGATAGCTCTGCTCGGGCAGCAGCGTTCGCGAGCGCTCGAGAATTCGGGTCCAGGCCTCGGAGGCTGTCAGCTCCATCGGGTATCGGCAGGGGAGGCAGACGTCAGGGCGGGGAAGCTAGAGCGGCATTGTGGACAAGTCAACGGCGCGCGACGCGCACTTGACCCCGCCCCCTGATACCGGATAACTTTACGAGCTTTGCAATTTGCGAATTACGGACGTGGAGCAGATCATGGGCAAGCCCACCTACAATCCGAGCCGCCGCCGCCGCAAGAACCGACACGGGTTCCGCGCGCGCATGGAGACCCGCGCCGGGCGGAAGGTCCTGAATCGCCGTCGCCGCAAGGGGCGCAAGCGCCTGAGCGTCAGCGTCGGCTCGAAGTAGGGTCGCGGCCGACGCGTCCCGACGAGAGCTCCGAACGGGGCCGGCGGCGCTATCCTCGCAGCCGACGGATCCGCCACGGACAGGACATTCGCCGGGTACTGAGGCGGGGGAAGAGGAGTCGGACGTCCCATCTGGATGTCTTCTGCTCCCCTTCCCCCGCGTCGTTTTCACGGGTCGGGCTCATCGTGCCCCGCCACGGCCGCACCGCCGTCGATCGCAACCGCCTGAAACGCCGGCTGCGCGAGATCGTACGGATCGACGTGCTGCCGAGGCTCGACACCGGCGCCCGCGGGAGCGAGGTTCTCGTGCGCGCCCGGCGAGAGGCGTATGATGCGTCCTTCGGCGCACTGCGGGACGAGCTCGTTCGATGGACGGAGCGGGAATGCTCCAGAAGCTGCTGCTGAGCACGATCCGGTTCTACCAGCGGGGGATCTCGCCCTTCCTCCCGCCGTCGTGCCGCTACACGCCGACCTGTTCGGCCTACGCGGCCGAGGCGATACGGAGGTACGGAGCCGGCCGTGGCTCCTGGCTCGCGCTCCGGCGCCTCTTGCGCTGCCACCCCTTCGGCGGCCACGGTCACGACCCCGTGCCGTGAGCGGCGAAGGCATCGCCCGCGAGCGGCGCCACCGATGAAAATGAACGCCCGGGCGCGAGGCCGCCCCGGCCCACGATAGCGCGGTTGATGGACAACGCACGCTTCCTGATAGCCATCGTCCTGGCGGTCCTCGTGATCGTCGCGACGAACCTTCTCTTCCCCGGTGCGCCGCCACGCGCCACCGCGCCAGGGATCGATACCCTCGCGGTCGACACGCTGCAGCCGCCGCCGGCCGTGCCGGGATCCGCCGCCGCCGGCCGCTCGGCGCCGGCGGGCGAGGGCGCCGCGGCCGCTCCGGGGGCGCAGGGTCCGACGCCGCAGCTTCCCGCCGGCTCCTCCGCCGTGGCGGGCCGCGGCGCGGCGGCCGAGGGCGCGGCGGCTCTTGCTGCGGCGGGGGCGCCCGACGCGGGAAGCGTCGCGGCCCAGGCGGCCGTGGCGGCCGACACGGTGATCGCGGTGTCGCCGCTCTACCGGTTCGGGGTGAGCACCGCGGGCGGTGGAATCGTCCGGGCGGAGCTGACGCGCTACGAGTCCTTCACCCGCACGGGACCCGTCGAGCTCGTCCCGGCGGGAGACGGCCCGCTGGTGGACTACGCCCTCGCCGTGGGCGACACGGTCGTTCCCCTCCGGCAGTTCCCCTTCAGCGCCGACGCCGCGGATTCGCTGGAGGTTTCCGGCGGCACCCGGACACTGCGACTGGCGCACCGGGACTCGGCGACGGGCTTCGGTGTCGAGCTCGACTACACCTTCCGGCCCGACCACTACCTCGTGTCGGTCCGCGGGCACGTCGACGGACTCGCCGGGAACCCGGCCACCCTGCGCCTGCGACTGGGGCCCGGGCTCGCCGTCAACGAGGCCGATTCCGCCGAGGACGCCCGCTCCCTTTCCTACGTGGTGAACGGCCGCCGCGAGGGCATCACGAGCGTCCGCCTCGACAAGGTGGATTCCGTTCAGGTCCAGGAGGGACCCCTCTACTGGACCGCCATGAAGAACAAGTACTTCCTCGCCGCCCTCCTGACGGAGTGCGGCGGCGACGGCGGATCCTGCTTCGGAGGCGCCATCGCCAACCCGGTACAGCCCGCCGGATCCGGGGGCGCGACGGTGGTCTCCACCCTTCCCGTCGACCGCTCGGGCGACTTCGCCTTCTCCATCTACATGGGCCCCCAGGAGTACGACCGCCTCGCGGCCATCGGCCACGACCTCCAGGACGTCAATCCCTGGGGATGGCAGGTCTTCCGCCCCATCCTGCGACCGCTCTCGCACCTCATCGTCTGGGCCATCGCCGCGCTGCACCGCGTGCTCCACCTGGGCTACGGATGGGTGCTCATCGTCTTCGGCATCCTGCTTCAGATCGTGCTCTGGCCCCTGTACGCACGGGCCACCCGGTCCCAGCTCAAGAACATGGAGCTGCAGCCGGTCATCCAGGAGCTCCAGAAGAAGCACAAGAACGATCAGGAGAAGCTTCAGAAGGAGATGATGCGCCTCTACAAGGAGGAGGGGTTCAACCCCCTGGGGGGCTGCCTCCCCATGCTCATCCCCTACCCCGTGCTGATCACGCTCTTCTTCGTGTTCCGGAACACCATCGAGTTCCGCGGCGCGGCGTTCCTGTGGCTTCCCGACCTGTCCCGGCCCGACCCGCTCTACATCCTTCCCATCGTGCTGGCCCTGAGCATGTTCGCCCTGCAGTGGCTGAGCCTGCGCAGCACGCCCAACCCCAACCAGCAGATGAAGATCATGACGTGGGTCATGCCCGCGTTCATCGCCTTCTTCTTCTTCCGGCTGCCCGCAGGCCTCAACCTCTACTACGCCGCCTCGAACCTGGCCAGCGTGCCCCGGCAGCTCCAGATCATGCAGGAGCGCCGGAGGGTCCAGCAGCGCAGCCAGCGCGAGAAGGCGACGGGCAAGACGCACGGCTGACGGGGTCGGGCGCGGCGGCCCGCAGCCGTCACCGCTCGATCCGGAACGGTCGCGGCAGCTCCTCCGGTCCCGGGTCCCGGGCCTCCACGGTCCGTACGCGCGCCGCCGCCGGCCCGTCTTCCATGCGCCTGCGCAGCTCGGCCACGGCGGCGGCGGTCCCCTCCGCCTCGATCTCGACGCTGCCGTCGCTGCGGTTCCGCACCCGCCCCGCCAGTCCCAGGCGCGTCGCCTCCTGCCGGCACCACCAGCGGAAGCCGACGCCCTGAACCAAGCCCGTCACGCGCAGCGCGATCCGCTTCGGCATTTCTTCGGGTATTTCGTGTTTCACGTGAAACACTCCTTCATCGCGTCTCCAGCGTCCGCAGCCGGTTCAGGAAAGCGGCGAGCTCGTGAGGGCGGAAGGCGGCGTAGTCGCCCACCGGCTCCGGGTCGATGGCGTCCACGGAGTCGGCGCCCAGCCGCTCCCCTACCGCCGCCGCAACCTGCGCGAGCGTCCGCTCGCCGTCGAGCAGCCCCTCCGAGACCGCCCGGTGCGCCGCCGTTGCCACCGCGACCGTCTGCGCCCGCTCCACGAGCTGCTCGACGGCCCCCAGGTCCACGTCCGTCCCTCCGAACCTCACCCGGTCGATGGCCGGGACCTTGATCCGGACCCGGCCCCGTTCCCGTGGGTCGACACCCTCCGGGCGCGGTCGCCTCGGCCGGGGACTCCGCCACGGACGCGGCGCGCCGGTCCGCTCGCTCGGCCGCTCCGACGCGATCTCTCGCGCCTCCGTGGTCGCGTCCGTCGGCAGGTACTCGCGCATGACGATCACCACGTCCGCCACGTCGAAGTAGTCGCCGGAGCCGCCTACGACGAGGATCGTGGAGACGCCGCTTCCGGCCAGCGCCTGCACGCGGTCGATGAACGGGGTGATGGGCTCCGCCTCGTCCGGGACCAGCGCCTGCATGCGAGCGTCCCGGATCATGAAGTTGGTGGCCGACGTGTCTTCGTCGAGGAGCAGACACGTGGTGCCGACCTCCAGGGCCTCGGCGATGGCGGCCGCCTGGGAGGTCGATCCGCTGGCGTTCTCGCTCTCGAACCGTTCCGTCGACGCACCGCCGGGGAGGTCCGCGATGAAGCCGGAGATGTCCGTGCCCGCCACGCGGCGGCCGTCTTCCGCACGGATCTTCACGGCGTCGGCCGCGCACACGACCCGCTCCCGGCCGTCGCCGGGGACGTGGTCGTAGATCCCGTTCTGGAGCGCCGTGAGCAGCGTGCTCTTCCCGTGGTACCCGCCGCCGGCGATGAGCGTGACACCCCGGGGAACTCCCATTCCCGTCACGGGACCGGCGTGGGGCGCCTGCAGCGTTACGCGCAGGGACGCGGGAGATCGGAACGCGCGCGCGTGGTCGCGGTCGAGGGGCCGGTCGTCGGCGCCGGTCCGCCGGGGCAGCAGGGCTCCGTCCGCCACGAACGCGACCAGCCCGGCGGGGTCCAGGGCTGCCCGGAGCGCAACGGCGTCCTCGACGCTCTCCACGTGTGCGCGCAGGCCTCCCTCGTCGACGGCCGCCCAGGGCAGCGCCTCGCGGATCGCGGCCGGGGCGTCTTTCAGGAGCAGCGTCGCCGCCTGCTTCCCCAGGATGCGGCGCCCCCGGGCGGGCAGGCCGGCCCGGAACCGGGCCTCCACGGCGCCATCGGGCGAGACCCGCAGGCTCGTGCGCTCGAGGACCTGCTGCCCGGGCAGGAGGATCGTGAGCTCGCCGCTCCGGCCGGAGCCGGTCCGTCCCGAGCGGCGCCGGAGCGAGGCGGCCAGCGCGCGGTTCAGGAAGTCCGCACAGGCGCGACGGCGGTCCTCGGTCGCCCGGAGGTCGTCGGGCAGGCCTGCCTGCGCGGGGGTGAGCTGCGCCCGCATGCGACTCGGTCGTGCGAAGGGGTCGCCCTGGACGTAGTCGAGGACGAGGGTGAAGTCCCCGGCGTCGTAGCTCCCCTTGACCGACTTGTAGGCGCCGTACGGACTGCCGTCCAGATCGCGCAGGCGATCGCGCAGGGATTCCAGCGGCGGTGGAGCGGTCATGGGTCTCCGTTTTCAAAGTCCGGTTCGGCGCCGCACCGGCCGCAGGTTCCGAGCCGAGACACGTGTTTCACGTGAAACATCGGCCGCGCGCTTTCCCGCGGCGGCCCGCGCGGGTATATTCGCGGCGGGAGCGTAACCCCTTCGGCAGGATGGCATGTCCCGCGTCATAGCGATCGCCAATCAGAAGGGCGGGGTCGGCAAGACGACCACCGCCATCAACCTCGGTGCATGCCTCGCAGTCGCCGAGAAACGCACGCTCGTCATCGACATGGACCCGCAGGGCAACGCATCGAGCGGGCTCGGCATCGACAAGGAGGCGGCCGCTTCCGTCTACGACGTCCTCGTCGACGGCGTGCCGCTCTCGGAGGCGATGCTCCGGGAGGTGCAGTTTCCCTTCCTGGACGTCGTCCCCTCCTCCCGTGACCTGGTGGGGGCCGAGGTCGAGCTCGTCGCCCGGGAGGAGCGGGAGATGGCCCTCCGGAACGCACTGCGGGAGGTGCGGGACGACTACGAGTACGTCCTCGTCGACTGCCCGCCGTCGCTGGGCCTGCTCACGCTGAACACGCTGGCCGCCGCCGACGCGGTGCTCATTCCGATCCAGTGCGAGTTCTATGCCCTCGAAGGTCTGTCCCAGCTCCTCAACACCGTCCGGCTCGTGCAGCGTAACCTCAATCCACGTTTGCAGATAGACGGCGTCCTCCTGACGATGTACGATAAGCGGCTGAACCTCTCGCGTCAGGTCGCCGAGGAAGCGAAGGAGTACTTCGGGAGCCGCGTCTACAAGACCGCGATCCCGCGCAACGTGCGCCTGGCCGAAGCCCCGAGCTTCGGAAAGCCGATCGTGCTCTACGACATTCTCTCCGCCGGCGCGCAGAGCTACCTCGCCCTGGCCCGGGAGGTCATCGCGCGCTCCCGGTCACGCCCGGCGGGAGGCGCGGAGCCGCTGCCCACGGCCCGGGGCACGGGCGATGCGACGCCCGGCGACGCCGACCACGCGGGGGAGGACTGAGCCATGGCGAAGCGTGACCGGCTCGGGAGAGGGCTCGGGGCCCTTCTGGGGGAGTACCTCGGGGAGGAGCGGATCGACGGCGTAGAGGTCCGCGAGGTTCCCCTCGGCTCCATCACGCCCAACCCCTTCCAGCCCCGGCGGGAGTTCGAGGAGGGGGAGCTGGCGGACCTGACCGAGTCGATCCGCGAGAACGGCCTGCTCCAGCCCATCGTGCTGCGGCCGGCGTCCGACGGCAGCGACGCCCTGTGGGAGCTGGTCGCCGGCGAGCGCAGGTGGCGGGCCGTTACGCGCCTGGGCTGGAAGCACGTCCCCGCCATCATCCGGGAGGTCGACGACCGGACGCTGCTGGTGCTGTCGCTCGTCGAAAACATCCAGCGGGCGCAGCTCTCCCCTCTGGAGGAGGCGGAGGCGTACCGCCGGCTGGCCGACGAGTTCGGTCTTTCACAGGCGGAGATCGCCGACACCGTCGGCCGCGATCGCTCGACGGTGGCGAACACGCTCCGGCTTCTCCAGCTTCCGGCCTCGGTGCGCAGGATGCTGTCGACGGGAGATCTCACGGCGGGTCACGCCCGGGCGCTCCTCGGGCTGGCTGGCGACGCGCGTCTGGCGGACCTCGCCCGCCGTGCCGTCGAGGAGGAGTGGAGCGTTCGCCATACGGAGGCCCGGGTGAAGGCGGCCCGGGGCGAACAGAAGCCGAAGAAACGCAAGCGGCGCCGGGGTGCGAATCCGGAGCGGGACGCGGCCGAGCGCCGGCTGGAGGAGGTCCTGCAGCGACAGTTCGGCGCGGAGGTACGGATCCGGCGCGGCAGGGGCAGCAGCGGTCGAGTGGAGCTGCCGTTCCTGGACGAGGAGGACTTCGCGCGGCTGTTCGAGCTCCTGACCGACCGGTCGGTCGAGGAGACCGTCTCCTGATGGATACACGGCGGCTCACCGTCATCATCGTGCCCGACGGCGACCCGGAGACGCGGACGTACCGCGTCCCGTACGGCCGCGTCAAGCTGGCGCTGGGCGTCGCTGCGGTGGTAGTGGTGGTGTTCGTCGTCATGGCTGCGTCCTGGTGGTTCGTGGCGGCGCAGGCGGCGCGCGTGCCGGGGCTGGAGCGGCAGGTGAGCGAGCTGGAGGCGGAGCGACAGAAGGTGGCGGAGCTGGCCCGCACCCTGTCGGAGGTCGAGGCGCAGTACGAGCGCGTGCGTACGATGCTGGGGGCGGACGCGGCGGGCGGGACGGATGCCCGGGGACGTCCGCTGCTGCCTCCGCTGGTGCCGGGCGCCGACAGCGCCGGGTCGCGCGACGGCGGCGGCGGAGCGGCACCGAGACCGCGGGACGACGGGGCCGCGCTGACGCCGGAGGCGGGCGGCGGGCCCGGGACCGGCCCTCTGGCGGGAGGCGGTCCGCGGCTGGATGGCTGGCCTCTGGCGGCTCCGGGGTTCGTGACGCGCGCTCTCACCGGAGCCGGCGCGCGCCCCGGCTCCGACGGGGACGGGAGCCGTGGAGGCGATCACCCGGGCATCGACATCGCCGTGCCTGCCGACACCTATGTGCGGGCCGTGGGCGCGGGAACGGTGCTCGAGGCGGACAGCGACGACGTGTACGGTGACTACGTGCTTCTCGACCATGGCGGGGGCCTGCAAACCCTCTACGGCCACGCCTCCCGTCTCTTCGTGCGCGCCGGAGAACGCGTCGAGGCGCACCAGGTGATCGCCCTGTCGGGCTCGACGGGACGGTCCACCGCACCCCATCTTCATTTTGAGGTACGCCGGAACGGCCGGCCCGTCGACCCCATGAATTTCGTCAGCCGGCCCTGATCACCACCCAGCCCAGGGAAAGCGATTCGAGACATGTCCAAGGACAGGAACATCCAGCCGGCGACGCCGGGCAACGAGGGCGTCATCTCCATCATCGGCCCCGGGATGCGTGTGGTTGGCGACTGCGAAACGGAGGGCACGATCCGCATCGAGGGAGCCGTGGAGGGGACCGTCCGCGCCGGCAAGGCCGTTGTGGTAGGCAAGGACGGCTCCGTCAACGGCGACATCGTCACGCAGGACGCCGTGATCGGCGGATCGGTGCGAGGCACCGTGGTGGCAGAGAGCCGGCTCGAGCTGCAGGCCACCTGCGTGGTGGACGGGGAGATCCACGCCCGCCGCATCAAGCTCGACGAAGGGGGCAGGGTGAACGGCGGCGTCCACACGGGGGACGTCGAGCGCTCCGCTCTCCGCGGCGGCGCACAGCGTCACCCGCAGGGGGCCGGCAACTCCAGGGAGCCGGCCCGGGAGGCCGCGTCGGCCTGAGGTCGTTCGGCGGCTTTCCACCGGTGGAGTTCGGGAAAATTACGGGATTTTCTCAACATTCTGTGGAATTCTCCGAAGTGCCTGCCAGAACTTGGTTTAGCACGTTTTGTCGTGGCTCTCCAGGGCTTCCGGGCGAGAATTCGGTGATGTTTTCCACACGGGGACGGGAAAGCGGGGTGGGAGCGCCATGAAGCTGCGTGAGGTCGCCGAGTACCTGGACGCGTACCTTCGCGTCGACGCGGTGCCGGATGCGCCCGTCGCGCTGAACGGGCTGCAGCTGGAGAACGGCGGGACCGTGACGCGCGTGGCGGCAGCGGTGGACGCAAGCGAAGCCGCCGCGCTGGCGGCCGTGGAGCGGGGATGCGATCTGCTCCTGGTCCACCACGGCCTCTTCTGGGACGGCAACCGGCCGGTGACGGGGCGGCGCTATCGAAAGCTGAAGCCGCTCATGGACGCCGGCGTCGCCGTCTACAGCGCGCATATTCCGCTTGACCTGCACCCGGAGGTGGGCAACAACGTGGTGCTGGCGCGGGAGCTGGGAATCGAGCTGGAGGGCACGTTCGGAGAGGAGTACGGAGTCGACCTCGGCGTGTGGGGGCGGCTCGAGGTGCGTCGCGAGGTGCTGGCGGCCCGACTGGACGAATGCCTGGGGGGACCCGTCCGGATGCTGGCGGGCGGCCCGGAGCGGCTGGCGCGGGTGGGTGTCGTGACGGGCGCCGCCGGAAGCATGATCGGGGACGCGATCGCCGCGGGCCTCGACGGCTTCGTCACGGGCGAGGGCCGCCATCACTCGTTCTTCGACGCCATGGAGGGCGGGATCAACGTCTACTACGGCGGACACTACGCCACGGAGACGTGGGGCGTGCGTGCGCTGGCCGCGCATCTGGAGGAGCGCTTCGGTCTGCCCTGGGAGTTCCTGAGCCTGCCGACGGGCATGTAGGCGACGTCGCCCGTCTCAGCGGCCGGCGTGCGGCGAAGCCGCGGTGTCGGGTCGGGCCCCGGGATACCATTCCGGGGCCTTCGCGCTGTCGGCGACGTCGAGGCCCACGAGGAAGGCGAGACGGGCCTGCTGGACGGCGCCCTCGAAGGTCATGTCGGGGCGCAGCTCGTCAGACGGCTGGTGATAGTGCCGGGCGTCGTATTCCTGCAGGAGCTGGCGACCCCAGCCGAGGGGTCGGTCCCGGAAATCGAGGCCGTGGGCGATGGACATGGCCGGAACTCCTTCCCGGGCGAAGGGGAACTGGTCGAGGCGGAAGAACAGGCCGCGCTCGGGGGCCCGGTCGGATCCGGCCTTCATGCCCAGCTGCCGGGCTCGGCGCGCCACGACCGGTCCGAGGGAGGAGCGTTCCATACCGATGGCGTCGACGTCGTCGGTCCGCCCCCACGGATTGGCCCCGTCGACGTTCAGCTCGGCGACGGTCCGGTCGAGGGGCACGACGGGATGGCGCACGTAATACTCCGCGCCCAGGGTCCCGGCCTCCTCGGCCGTTGTGGCTATGAAAAGGATGGAGCGGCGGGGCGCCGGATCGAGGGTGCCGAACGCCCGGGCGACCTCCAGGAGCAGGGCCACCCCGGACGCGTTGTCGTACGCGCCGTTGTAGATGGAGTCCCCGTCGACGGGTGTGCCGACGCCCAGGTGGTCGTAGTGCGCGGTGTAGGTGACGACCTGGGAGGCGAGGGACGGGGAGCGCCCGTTCAGGACGCCGACGACGTTGGCGGACTCGAGGCGTCGCGCGCGGACCGGGATGCGACAGTGTACGGTGATGCCGGTCCGGACCGGATGGAAGTCCGGGCGGGCGGCCTGGACGTAGAGCTCGTCGAGGTCGAGGTCGGCGAGGGCAAGGACCCCGCGGGCGAAGGACCACTGCACCCAGCCGCGCAGCGGCGCGTTCCGCGGCGTCGCGCCGTCGCCTCGAAGGAAGAGCCGCTCGCCGCTCCAGGAGGAGCGGACGACGCTCCACGCGTAGCCGGCCGCGTCGGGAGAGTGGACGATGAGCACGCCGGCGGCGCCGAGACGCTCGGCCTCCTCGAGCTTGTACGTCCAGCGGCCGTAATAGGTGAGGGCCGTGCCGTCGAACCGGTCCGGGTCGTCGGGCGGTGCGGGCGGCTCGTTCACCAGGACCAGCAGGACCTTTCCGCGGACGTCGGCCCCCTTGAAGTCGTCCCACCCCTCACTCGAGGAACGGATGCCGTAGCCGGCGAAGACGAGCTCCGCGTCGACCGCGGCGGCGGTGTCGAAGGGGGTCCAGACGACGGCGTCGTCGCCGTAAACGGCCCCGACGGCCCCGTCCCCTCGGGTGAAGCCGAGGCGAACGCGCGAGGTGTCGGGGGTGACGCCCAGCAGGGGAACGCGCTGGAACCACGATTCGCCGGCCGGACGCAGACCCGCGCGCAGCATCTCGCTGGCGATGTACTCGGCCGCGACGCGGCCGCCGGGCGTACCCGGGGCCCTTCCGCGCAGCGCGTCGCTGGCGAGGAAGCGGACGTGGGCGATGAACTCGGTGGGCGTGATGACGGCGAGCGCGCGCTCCACGGGCCCGCTCTGGGCGAAGCCGAGGAATGCAGCGACGCAGAAGACCGCGAGCGCCCGGGCACGCTTGCGTTGACGCGTCATGGGCCTGAATCTACGCGAATCCCGTCGCGGCGCGAGAAGGGCGCGCTCGCGGTGGCCCGGCCCGCCCGGCCGTGTTATTCTGCGGCCATCCAGCCCACGACCCCCGCACGATTCGACCACAAGGAGCGGACGATGAACCGGAAGCACGGGGTGCTCGGTCTCGTCGTAGCGCTCGGCCTGGCGTTTCCCGCGATCCCGGCGCAGGCGCAGAACGCCGTGCCCCGTCCCGCGGACGTCTTCGGGTTCGAGCCCGGCGCCGACTACCACCTGGCCCACTACGACAGGATCCAGGAGTACTTCCACGCCCTCGACGCCGCGTCCGACCGGATCCGTGTCGAGCAGATCGGCACGAGCACGCTGGGCCGACCCATGCTTCTGGCGTTCATCTCGAGCGCGGACAATCTCGCGAAGCTGGACCACTGGAAGCAGATCAGCGCGCGCCTCGCCCGGGCCCGGGATCTGACCGACGAGCAGGCCCACGCCCTCGCGGAGGAGGGGAAGGCGATCGTCTGGATCGACGGCGGACTGCACGCGACGGAGGTCGCACACGGTCAGGAGACGCCGCTCATCGCCTACGACCTCGTGACGGACGAGAGCTCGGAGGCGAAGAAGATCCGGGACAACGTGATCTTCCTGCTCATGCCGAACATGAACCCGGACGGCCTGGACATCGTGGCCGACTGGTACGAGCGGAACCTCGGGACGCCGTTCGAGACCTCGCCGCTGCCGTGGCTGTACCACCACTACGTGGGCCACGACAACAACCGGGACTGGTTCACGATGTTCATGCCCGAAAGCCGGGCGGTGGCGAAGCAGCTCTACGAGGAGTGGTATCCGCAGATCGTCTACAACCAGCACCAGCCGGCCCCGTTCCCCGCACGCATCTTCACGCCGCCCTTCGCCGATCCGGTCAATCCGACCATCCCGCCGCTCGTGGTGCGCGGCGTCAACCTGATCGGTGACGCCATGAACCGGCGTTTCGCCGAGGAGGGCAAGGCCGGTGTGGTTTCCCGCGTCGGCTTCGACATGTGGTGGAACGGGGGCATGCGCACGGCGCCGTACTACCACAACCAGATCGGAATCCTGACGGAGACTGCCGGCTACCGCTACGCGACGCCGCACTGCTACGACCCGGCCGACCTGCCCAGCACCTTCGGCGGCGCGAACGTGTCCGCGAAGGAGCCCAGCATCTTCTACCCGAATCCGTGGAAGGGCGGCTGCTGGCACCTGCGCGACGCCATCGACTACGAGGTAACCAGCGACTACGCGGTCCTCGAGGCCGCCGCCGACATGCGGGAGGACTTCCTGTACGACGCCTACCGCATGGGGCACGAGGCCATCGAGAAGGGCAATGCCGGGGACCCGTACGCGTACGTGATCCCGGCGACGGGCCAGCGGAACCCCCGGGAGGCCGTGGAGCTGGTCAACCTGCTGCGCCGCGCCGGCATCGAGATCACGCGCGCCACGTCCGACTTCAGCGCGGGCGGCCGGAGCTATCCCGCCGGAAGCTTCGTCGTTCCGACGGCCCAGGCGTTCCGACCCTACGTCGTGGACCTGATGGGAAAGCAGGTCTATCCCGACATGCGCCTGTATCCGGGCGGGCCCCCGGACCCGCCCTACGACATCTCCGGCTGGACGCTGCCGATGCAGATGGACGTGCGGGTCGAGCGGGTGGAGAAGCCTTTCCAGGTGGCGGGCTCGGCCGTGGACTCCGCCTCCGTCTGGCCGGGCACGGTGAGCGGCGACGCCGGCTGGGGCTGGGCCCTCGACCACGCTTCGAACGCCAGTGCCATCGCCGTGAATCGGCTCCTGAAAGCCGGCGACCGGGTCAGCTGGGCGATGGCGCCGGCAACGGTGGACGGGCGGGAGTGGTCCGCAGGCACGATCCTCGTGAGACGGGGTGGCGGAACGGCCGACCGCGTGCGCTCGCTCGCAGCGGATCTGGGAGTCGACTTCGTCGGACTCTCGTCGCAGCCGGACGTTCGCGCGGAGCGGCTTCGCCGGCCCCGCGTCGCCCTCTACAAGTCCTGGGTTTCCAACATCGACGAGGGCTGGACGCGCTGGATCCTGCAGCAGTACGACTTCCCGGTCGACACGCTGCACGACGCAGACATCCGATCGGGCAGGCTGAAGGACTTCGACGTCCTGATCCTTCCCGATCAGAGTCCGGGCGACCTGCTGAATGGCCACGCGCCGGGCACGATGCCGCCGGAGTACACCGGAGGCCTCGGCGTGAAGGGGGCCGCGGCCATCGACGATTTCGTCAAGGGCGGCGGCGTGCTCGTCGCCCTCGACGCGGCCTCCGACTTCGCCATCGAGCAGCTCGGTCTGCCGGTCCGGAATGCCGTCGCCGGGCTCCCGGACACCCGCTTCTACGTGCCCGGCACGCTGCTGCGCATCGACGTGGACGACAGCGACCCCGTCGCCTACGGCATGCCCGAAGAAGCGGCGGCGTTCTTCTCGAACAGCCGGGCCTTCGAGGTCATCCCGTCCGCCAGCGAAGGCGACAAGTCCGCGCCTCCGCAGCCGGTATCGGTCGTCGCCCGCTACGCGGACCACGATCTCCTCATGAGCGGCTGGTCCCTCGGCGGGGAGCACCATCTCGGGGGCAGACCCGCGGTGCTGCGCGTGGGCAAGGGGAAGGGCGACGTCGTCCTCATCGGCTTCCGGCCCCAGTTCCGGGCCCAGCCCCGGGGCACGTTCAAGCTGCTGTTCAACGCGATCCAGGCGGCCTCGCTGCCGTCGCTTCCCGCTCCGTCCGCCGCCTCCGACGGCGCGGGGCGCTAGACTCCGGACCCGGGAGAACACCGATGCGTGCAGTGCTGCGAACGATGGCGGCCGTGTGCGTCGCCGTCACGACGGCGTCGGCGGTGCCGGCGCATGCCCAGCAGGCCGTCCCCTCCCCCGAACAGTACCTGGGGTTCAAGGTCGGGACCGATCGGAAGATGGCCGACTGGGGGCAGGTGACGGGATACATGGAGGCCCTGGCGAAGGCGAGCCCGCGCGTGAAGCTGGACACGCTGGGCCAGACGACGCTGGGCCGGCCCTTCATCATGCTGACGATCGGGGACGAGGGGACGCTCCGGAACCTCGACCACTTCCACGACATCCAGATGAAGCTGGCCGATCCCCGCCGCATCGGGTCCGACGCGGAAGCGGAGCAGCTCGTGCGGGACGGGAAGACGATCGTGCTGATCACGTCCTCCATCCACTCCACCGAGGTGGGCGGGACACAGGCGCCGATGAACATCGCGTACCGCCTGGCCACGTCAGAGGGCAGCCTGGAGCAGAACATCCGCCGCAACACCATCGTGCTGCTGGTCCCGTCCCTGAATCCCGACGGCGCGGACATGGTCGTGCACTGGTACCGCGGCACCGTCGGCAAGCCGTGGGAGGGCGCCTCGCCCCCCTTCCTCTACCACTACTACGCCGGCCACGACGACAACCGGGACTGGTACTTCTTCGCGCTGGACGAGACCAACCTGACCGTCGACAAGGCGCACAACGCCTGGCATCCGCAGATCGTCCACGACATCCACCAGCAGGGCTCGCGTGGCTCGCGCTTCTTCATCCCGCCGTGGATCGATCCCATCGAGCCGAACGTAGACCCGATCCTCATCGAGGGGATCAACGACCTCGGAACCCACATGGCGTGGAAGCTGGGCATGAACGGGTACAAGGGCGTCGTGATCAACGCGACGTACGACGGCTGGACGCCCGCGCGCTCGTACCAGCACTACCACGGCGGCGTGCGCATCCTGACGGAGACGGCGTCGGCGAATCTGGCGTCCCCCATCACCGTGCCGTTCGACTCACTCCAGCCGGGCCGCAACTTCGACGCCCGGGAGCGGAGCTGGAACTTCCCGGACCCGTGGCAGGGCGGGGAATGGCACCTGTCGAACATCGTCGACTACATGGAAGCGGGCGCGTTCGCGCTCCTCGAGCACGCGGCCGAGAACCGGGAGGAGTGGCTGCGCTCCTTCCTCCACATCGGCCAGAAGGCGGTGGCGAAGTGGGATCGGTGGCCGGATGCATGGGTGATCCCGTCGGGTCAGAAGAACACCACGTCCGTCCAGGAGGTGCTGCGGGTCCTGACCACCGGGGACGTCGAGGTTCGCAAGGCGGCTCAGCCCTTCCAGGCCGCCGGCCGCACGTTCCCGGCGGGGTCCTGGGTGATCCCGATGCACCAGCCGTACGCGTCGTTCGCCGAGACCATGCTCGAGCGGCAGGACTACCCTGACCTGCGCCAGTACCCGGGCGGCCCGCCGAAGCGGCCGTACGACGTGACCGCCCACACGCTTCCCCTCCTGCTGGACATGGAGGCGGTGCCGGTGAAGACGCTGGACACCTCGGCGCTTTCGCTCTCGGATCCGATCCCCGTTCCGACGGTGGAGCGTCACGGACCGCCTGCGCTGACCGGCCGCAATGCGCCACGCGTCGCCGTCTATCAGAGCTACGCGCCCAGCATGGACGAGGGGTGGACGCGCTGGGTTTTCGATCGGTACGGCGTTCGCTACAAGACCGTGCACGACAAGGACATCCGGGCAGGCAACCTGGCGAGGCGCTGGGACGTCATCCTGTTCCCGTCCGAGTCCAGGAACGCCATCGTGCGCGGACGCAGAGCGGGGACCGTCCCGGATTCGGTGGCGGGCGGACTCGGCAGCGAGGGCGTCGCCGCCCTGAAGGCGTTCCTCCAGGCGGGCGGCCGGGTCGTGACGCTGGAGGAGGCCAGCAACTTCGCCGTCCAGGACCTCGGCGCGCCGCTGCGCAACGTCGTGGAGGGCGTCGAGCCGGCGGACTTCTACATCCCGGGCTCGATTCTCGGGATCGACATCAGCGACTCGAGCCCACTCACTGCAGGCATGCCCGCGAGCTCTGCCGCCTGGTTCGGCACGGACGGGCTGGCCTTCGAGACGACGGGCGAGGGGGCGACGATCCTGGCGCGCTATGCGTCGCCGAAGCCGCTGCTTTCCGGCTGGGCACTGGGCGGGGAGCGCATCGCCGGCAAGGGCGCGCTGGCCGTCGCACCGGTCGGCAAGGGCGAGATCGTCCTGTTCGGATTCCAGCCCCAGTACCGCGCGCAGTCTGCGGCCACCTTCCCGCTCCTCTTCGATGCCCTGAACAAGCGCCGGTAGAGCACCTCGCCGCCACGTGAAAGGGCCCGCCGGATCCGTCCGGCGGGCCCTTTCCCGTGCGGGCTCGTGCAGCGCCTGCGGGTTCGTGCAGCGCCCGCGATCCGTCAGCCCTGCTTGAGGTAGGCCTCGGCCTCGCTCCTGTACTCCGGCAGGACCTGCTTGTGCTCGGAGTACTCCTGCACGGTCCTGCCGCTCTCCGCGTCGTAGACGCGCAGGTAGTGGCGCCAGTAGTCCGCCGCCTGATCCTTCTGTCCGGCCTTGTTTGCCGCCTGCGCCGCGGCGGCGAGGCCCAGGAGGTGGTCCGGGCTGCCGGCCAGGATCTTCTTTGCCGTGGCGAGGGCGTCGGCGGGCTTGTTCGCGGCGGACTCGAGCAGGCTCAGGTGGTAGAGCCCGTCCGCGTCCAGGTCCGGGACCATCTGGTAGGCCTGGATCCCCATCGGCATGAAGAAGTCCGCCTGCTGCGTGTCGCCGCTCTGGAGGGCGCTCATGATGCGGTTGAAGAGGCGGTCGGCCTGCTCGCGGGGCGTCCCCGTGAGGGGGCCGGGCGCGCCGCCGCCCACGGCCCCGCCGGCCGGAGCCCCGCCGCCCATGGCCCCGGCCGCACCGCCGGCGAACGGCGCTCCGGCGCCGGCCGCCGCTCCCTCGTCCCGGGACGAGCGGACCACCAGCACCGTGGCGAGAGCGACGAACGCCACGCCGGCCACGTACCAGGGCAGGTTCGTCAGGAAGCCGCCGCCCGCTCTGGCGGGCTGCGGGACACGTCCCCCGCCGATCTTCTCTCCGCAGCTCGTGCAGAAGCGGGCCCCCGGCTGGAGAGGCTCCCCGCAGCTCGGGCAGTCGCCTGCCTCGAGGTTGACGCCGCATTCAGGACAGAATGCGCCGTCGGATTCCGTACCGCAGTTCGGACATTTCATGGAGCGGATTCTAATGGTACCCCGCGGGGGCGTCCACCCTGGAGCGGCGCCCCGACGCCCGTCGGGGCTGGCATTCGGCGCGTCCTGCCGCGACCATGAAGGGTCGTGCGTCCCGACCTCACGGGGCGGAGAGGTGCAGGCGAGACCGGCGGCACGACACGTCGGATGCGAAGCGACGGCACGGACGGGACATGAAAGGCGAAGAGGTCAAGGAGAGGCAGGCGCCGACCGCGGCGCCGAAGAAGGACACGCCCGAGTTGAACCGGCAGCGGACGACGGAGGACGAGCGGCTCCTCCAGAGCGAACCGTCGGCGGCCGAGTTCACGCACACGGATCCGTGGCGCGTCTTCCGGATCATGGGGGAGTTCGTGGAGGGGTTCGACACGCTGGCGGGGATCGGGCCCGCCATCGCCATCTTCGGGAGCGCGCGGACGGCCCCGGACAACCCCACCTATGCGCAGGCGCGAACGACGGCCAGGCTGATCGCGGAGGCGGGCTTCGGCGTCATCACGGGCGGGGGGCCGGGAATCATGGAGGCCGCGAACCGGGGCGCCGTCGAGGGCGGCGGTCGCTCGATCGGCTGCAACATCGAGCTGCCGTTCGAGCAGGGAACGAACGCCTTCGTGCGCACCTCGATCAACTTCCGCTACTTCTTCGTCCGGAAGACGATGTTCGTGAAGTACTCGGAGGGCTTCGTGATCTTTCCGGGCGGTTTCGGGACCATGGACGAGCTGTTCGAATCCCTGACCCTCATCCAGACCGGGAAGGTCCGGGACTTCCCCGTCGTCCTCTTCGGAAGCGAGTACTGGCGGGGCTTGCTGGATTGGCTGTCGAACGTCATGCTCCCCGGTGGCAAGATCTCGCCCGACGACCTCGCGCTGCTCCGCATCACGGATTCGCCCGAAGAGGCCGCGCGGATCCTCGTCGAGAGCTATCAGGCGCAGCCGGATGGGTACGTGCCGTCCCGCTCGGTCTGAGCGGGCCTTTTCGACCCCGACCCGACCCCGAAGCCCCATGGCAGGCACGAGCCGATATCTGTCCGGACGCAGGATCGATCCGAAGCGCATCGACGGTGACACGACGGTCGCCGAGCTGGTCGACGGCACCTTCCTGGCGTACAACGCGGGTCGCCTCCGGGAGGCCTGTCGCCTCTTCACCCAACGCATGCTGGACGAGGACGTGACCGTCGGTCTCTCCCTGACCGGCGCCCTCACCCCCGCCGGCCTCGGGATGAGCGCCCTGATCCCGCTCATCGAGGCGGGGTTCGTCGACTGGATCGTCTCCACGGGCGCGAACCTGTACCACGACGCGCACTTCGGGCTCGGACTGGAGATGCGGCAGGGCAGCCCCCACGTCTCGGACGTGGAGCTGAGGGACGAGGAAGTCGTCCGCATCTACGACATCTTCTTCGACTACTCCGTGCTGCTGGACACCGACGCCTTCTTCCGGCGGATCCTTCAGGCGGACGAGTTCCGGCGCCCGATGTCGACCGCCGAGTTCCACAACCTGTGCGGCCGGTACGTGGCCGAGCGGGAGAAGGCCCTCGGAATCGGCCGGAAGTCCCTGCTCGCCGCGTGCTGGGAGTACGACGCTCCCGTCTACACGTCCTCCCCCGGCGACTCCTCCATCGGCATGAACGTGGCCGCCATGGCGCTGCAGGGAAGTCCGTTCCGGTTCGACGTCAGCGCGGACGTGAACGAGACGGCGGCGATCGTGCTGGACGCGAAGCGAGGCGGCGGCCGATCCGGCGTCGTCATCCTGGGCGGCGGCAGCCCGAAGAACTTCATGCTGCAGACCGAGCCGCAGATCCAGGAAGTCCTCGGCATCGCCGAAAAGGGGCACGACTACTTCCTTCAGGTGACCGACGCCCGTCCGGACACGGGCGGCCTGTCCGGTGCGACGCCGGCCGAGGCCGTGAGCTGGGGGAAGGTCGACCCCGAGCGGCTCCCCGACGCCGTCGTCTGCTACACGGACAGCACGATCGCGCTGCCCATCCTGACCGCCTACGCCATGGCGCGCCACGAGCCGCGGCAGCCGAAGCGGCTCTTCCGCCGCCGGGCGGAGATGATGGCGCGCCTGCGCGAGGAGTACGATCGCTCGGAGCGCAACGAGGCCGTCCGGGATCAGGCGCGGGGCGGCGGGCCCCACTCGTCGGGGCTGGACCGGGACCGCTGATGCGTGTCGCCGTCACCGGTTCCTCGGGCCTGATCGGACGTGCCCTCGTGGCCGCCCTGCACGAGCGCGGCGTCGAGGTCACGAGGGTCGTGCGCAGCCTCGAAGCCGCGACCCGCCCGGGCACCGTCTGGTGGCGGCCGTCCCGGGGGGAGATCGACGACGCCGGACTCGAGGGCCACGACGCCGTCTACCACCTCGCCGGCGAGTCGCTCTTCGGCTTCTGGACGGTGGCGAAGAAGCGGCGCATCCGGGACAGCCGCGTGCAGGGAACCGGGCTGCTCGCCCGCACCCTCGCCGCCCTCGACCGGCCGCCGACGGCGCTCATCGCGGCGTCCGGTGTCAACTACTACGGCAGCCGCCCGGCGGCGGAGACCGTCGACGAGAGCGCCCTGCCGGGCACGGGGTTCCTCCCGCGCGTCTGCGTGGAGTGGGAAGGCGCGGCACGACCCGCGGCGGACGCCGGGATCCGGGTCGTGCACCTCCGGCAGGGCGTCGTGCTCGACCGGAACGGAGGCGCGCTCCGGCTCGCGCTGCCGATCTTCCGGCTCGGGCTCGGCGGCCGGATCGGAAGCGGCCGCCAGCCCTTCTCCTGGGTATCTCTAGACGACGCCGTCGGCGCCGCGCTGCACGCCCTGGACCATGCGGACCTCGCCGGACCCGTGAACGTCGTATCGCCGGAGCCCGCGACGTTCAACGACTTCGTCGAGGCCCTCGGCCGCGTCCTCGACCGCCCGACGCCGTTCGTCGTGCCCGCCGTGGTCGCCCGCCTGGCGGCCGCGGATCTGGCCGAGGAACTGCTTCTGACCGGGGCGACGGCGCTGCCGAAACGACTCCTGGACACGGGGTACCGGTTCCGGCACCCGGGCCTCGACGACGCGCTGCGGAGCGCGCTGCAGTGATCACGGCACCAAGCCATCCGGCAGCCCGGATGGAGCGACTCAACGACCGAAGGAGAAAGAACCCGATGCACGGCAGGATCATGCGAGGCGCCGTCGTCGGCGCCCTGGCCACGGCCACTCTCCTCAGCTTCGGCTGCGGTGGGGCGGACCGCGGAGAGAGCGGCGCACCCGAGAGCTTCGCTCTGGCCTCGGTGAACGGGCAGCCGCTGCCCTTCACGAACAAGCTTCAGCCCATCGAAGGCACCAGCTGCCGCCCGACCTTCACGGCCGGCCGCCTGGACCTGAAGGAAGGCAACGGCTACGCACTGACGTACGACCTCCGGGAAGCGTGCATGAAGGAGGGCGTCGTCAACACGGAGAACAAGTCGGAGGACCGCACCGGACTCTACGAGCGGCAGGGCGACCAGATGCGCTTCTATGCGGGCGAAGCGTCCGCCGATTCCACGTCGGAGGAACCGGTCATGCAGGGAGTGGTCAAGGGAGACAGCCTGTCGCTGTTCCTCAACTCCCGCCAGCTGACGTTCGGATTCGTGCGGAGCGATTCGGCGGCGGCGAAAAATTGATATCGGGCGGGCGCCGGTCTACCTTTCTGGGCTGGCCGCGCACCGCAGACGGATGGTGAAATGGCAACGGAAATGACGAACGGGAGCACGACGGGCTACGCTCCGTCCGGCAAGGACACGGGGGTCGTGAAGTCGAAGGGCACGGCGCGCCTGCCGGTCCTGGAAGGCCAGACGCCCGTGGACATGAGGGCGCGCAAGCCGGGCTGGCTGAAGGTTCGCTCGCCGGGTGGCCGGAATTACGCCCGTCTCAGGAAGCTGATGCGGGGGCAGAAGCTCCACTCGGTGTGCGAGGAGGCGGGCTGCCCCAACATCGGCGAGTGCTGGGAGGCGGGGACTGCCACGTTCCTGATCCTGGGCGACGTGTGCACCCGGGCGTGCAAGTACTGCGCGATCGCCCACGGGATGCCCACGGAGCTGGATCTGGACGAGCCGCGGCGCGTGGCGGAGGCGGTGGCCGAGCTCGAGCTCGAGCACGTCGTGGTGACGAGCGTCAATCGTGACGAGCTGGAGGATGGAGGGGCGTGGATCTTCGCCGAGACGATCCGGCGGACGCGACAGGCCCGCCCGTCCTGCTCGATCGAGGTCCTGATCCCGGACTTCAAGGGAGACGAGGACGCGATTCGCACGGTGGTCGAGGCGCGGCCGGACATCCTGAACCACAACCTGGAGACGGTCGAGCGGCTGCACCCGTGGGCGCGGCCGGGCGGGCGCTACTGGCGCAGCATCTCGCTTCTGGGTGCCGCGAAGCGGATGGATCCCGACATGCTGACGAAGTCGGGCGTGATCCTGGGAATGGGAGAGACGGTGGACGAGATCCGCACGGCGCTCGAGGACCTGCGGAAGGCGGCAGTCGACATCGTCACGCTGGGTCAGTACCTGCGTCCCAGCGAGCATCACGCGCCCGTGGCCCGGTGGGTCACGCCGGCGGAGTTCGCGGAGTGGAAGCGGGTCGGAGAGGACGAAATCGGCTTCCGCCACGTCGAGTCGGGGCCGCTCGTTCGATCCAGCTATCACGCGGAGACGCAGGCGCGGCGAGTGACCGCCGGAGGCGTCGGCGAGATCCAGGAGATCCTGGAGGCGGACGTGCCGGCCCCGTCGGAGGTCGTCGGGTCGGGTGGTAAACGGGACGGAGCACCGGGGCTCGTGCAGCTCGAGCGCCGGTCGAAAGCGTCGTAGCGAGGACGAGATGGCGGATTCCGAGACGAGAGGGAAGAAGGCGGCGGAGACCGCGGACGCGCCCGAGCCGAACGGCCGGCGCTCCGGCTCCCGGTCGAAGAAGGCTCCCGCGGCCGGGAAGGCGTCGGCCGAGGACGGGCTCGCGGGGCTCGATCGCAAGGAGCTCCACGAGCTCCTGCACACCATGCTCCTGGGCCGGCGCTTCGAGGAAAAGGCCGCGGAGGCGTACGCTCTCGGCAAGATCGGCGGCTTCTGCCACCTCTACATCGGGCAGGAGGCCGTCGCCGTGGGTGCGCTCTCGGCGCTCCGCGACGACGACTACGTGATCAGCGCCTACCGGGAGCACGTGCAGGCGATCGCCAAGGGGCTGACTCCCCGCGAGGTGATGGCGGAGCTGTACGGCCGCCGCACCGGGTGCTCGGGCGGCAAGGGCGGCTCGATGCACCTCTACAGCCGGGAGCGGAACTTCCTGGGCGGATGGGGCATCGTCGGCGGGCAGATTCCCATGGCCACCGGCGTCGGCTGGTCGATCAAGTACCGGGAGGAGGACCGGGTCTGCATCTGCTTCATGGGCGAGGCCGCCGTGAACCAGGGCGCGTTCCACGAGTCGCTGAACATGGCGGCGCTGTGGAAGCTGCCGGTCATCTACGTCGTCGAGAACAACCGGTTCGGCATGGGCACGGCGTGGGAGCGCGTCGCGTCCCTGTACGACATCTCGCAGAAGAGCTCGGCGTACGACATGCCGGGGGTCGTGGCCGACGGCATGAACGTACTGGGCATGCGCCACACGATCCAGCAGGCGGTGGACCGGGCGCGAGCCGACGGCACCCCCACGCTGGTGGAGGCCCGCTGCTACCGGTTCATGGGCCACTCCATGTCCGACCCCGTCGCCGGCGTCTACCGGACGAAGGAAGAGGTCGAGGAGGAGAAGGAGAGCCACGACCCCATCAAGATCTTCATCCGGGATCTGCAGCGGAACGACCTGCTGGAGGAGGAGGAGCTGAAGGCGATCGACGCGCAGGTCCGGGAGGCGGTGGAGGACGCGGTCGCGTTCGCGGAGCAGTCGCCGGACCCCGATCCCGAGGACCTGTACGCGCACGCGTATGCGGACGTCGGGAACGGCCGCCTGTTCCTGGACGGGCGGGGGGAGGTCTGATGGCCACGATCACGTATCGGGAGGCGCTGAACCAGGCCCTCGCCGAGGAGATGGAACGGGACCCCGACGTCTTCCTCATGGGGGAGGAGGTCGGGCTCTACAACGGCGCCTACAAGGTCTCGAAGGGGCTGATGGACCGCTTCGGCGAGAAGCGGGTCGTCGACACGCCCATCACCGAGCTCGGCTTCGCGGGACTGGGCGTCGGCGCCGCGATGACCGGGCTCCGGCCCGTCATCGAGTTCATGACCTTCAACTTCTCCCTGCTCGCCACGGACCAGGTCTTCAACTCGGCGGCCAAGATGCTGTACATGACGAACGGTCAGTTCCGCTGCCCGATCGTCTTCCGCGGCCCGACGGGCGCCGCGCTCCAGCTCTCTGCCCAGCACTCCCAGGCGCTGGAGGCGAACTACGCCAACTATCCGGGTCTGAAGATCGTCACGCCCGCGACTCCGGCGGACGCGAAGGGCCTGCTCAAGGCGTCGATCCGGGACGACGACCCCGTCGCCTTCTTCGAGGGCGAGCTTCTCTACGCACTGAAGGGGGAGGTCCCGGACGATGACGACTTCGTCATCCCCCTGGGCGTCGCCGACGTGAAGCGGCAGGGCGAGGACGTGACCATCCTCAGCCACGGCAAGATGGTGAACGTGGCGTTGCAGGCCGCGGCGGCCCTGGAGAAGGACGGCATCTCCGCCGAGGTGGTCGACCTGCGCACGCTCCGGCCTCTGGACGTCGAGGCCATCCTCGCATCCGTGAAGAAGACGAATCGGGCGGTGTACCTGGAGGAGGGCTGGGGCTTCATGGGTGTGGCCGCCTCCATCACGCAGATCGTGCAGGAGGAGGCGTTCGACTACCTCGACGCTCCGCTGGTGCGCGTCTGCCAGGCCGACGTGCCCATGCCGTACAACAAGGGGCTGGAAAAGCTGGCGAAGCCGTCCGTCGAGCGGGTCGTAGCCGCGTGCAACCGGGTGCTCTACCGCAAGTGAAGCGAGCGCAAGTGAACCGAGGCCGCCGAGGCCGCAGCCGGATCTGATATGTCCACGAAAGTCCACATGGAAGCCCTCTCCCCGACCATGGAGGAGGGGCAGATCGTCTCCTGGCTCAAGGCGGAGGGCGACGAGGTCTCGGAAGGCGACATCCTGGCCGAGATCGAGACGGACAAGGCCACGATGGAGCTCGTCGCACGGGGCTCGGGCGTGCTGCGCAAGCACTTCCTGGGCGAGGGCTCGACGGCGCCCGTAGGAGCGGTGATCGGCGTCATCGCGGGTCCCGACGAGGACATCGCGGACGTGGAGGCGGAGGCCGCATCCGGCGGCGGTCCCGCGGAGGCCGGCGCGGAAGCATCGGCCACGGCGGGTGGCGAGGCCGGCGAGGCGGCGGGTGGGGCCGCGGGCGCGGCGGCGGCCGCCGCGGCCGAGGGCGTGGCCGGCGGCCAGGGCCCCACGGAGAAGAGCCAGGCCGCCGAGGGCGCCGTGGCCGCTTCGGAGGCGCCCGGCAGGCCCGCCACACCGCGCCCGTCCGCGGCGCCGGCTTCCGGTGCGGACGCGGGTGAAGGTGCGGACGCGGGTGGAAATGGCGCCGGCGGACGCCTGAAGGTGTCTCCGCTGGCGCGCCGCCTGGCGGCGGAGAACGACCTCGATCTCGGGTCCGTGGCAGGGTCGGGTCCGGGTGGCCGGATCGTGAAGCGGGACATCGAGGCCGCGCTGGAGGGCGGTGCCACGGCGGCGGCCGCGGCGCCTGCGGCCGCCGCACCGTCCGGCGCGTCCACCGCGGCGGCCGCCGTGCCCGGCCGGCCGACGCCGCAGGCGGAGGAGGTCGTCGAGGTGCCGGTCTCCCAGATGCGGAAGACCATCGCGAAGCGGCTGAGCACGTCCCTCGGCCCCGTCCCGACCTTCTATCTCACGATCGAAGCGGACATGCAGGAGATGACGGCGATGCGGAAGCGCCTGAACGAGCGGCTGGAGCCGCAGGGCGTGAAGGTCTCCGTCAACGACCTGGTGATCAAGGCGGTGGCGGCCGCACTGCGCCGGCATCCGGAAGTGAACGCGGCGTGGGGCGAGAGCGTGATCCGTCGTTACGGCCGGGTGCACATCGGCGTCGCCGTCGCGGTCGAGGAGGGTCTGATCACGCCGGTGGTGCGGGACGCGGACGCGAAGGGCGTGGCGGAGATCGGACAGGAGGTCCGTGAGCTGGCCGGTCGGGCGCGGGAGAAGAAGCTGCAGCCGGACGAGTACACGGGTGCCACGTTCTCCATCTCGAACCTGGGGATGTTCGGCATCGACGAGTTCACGGCCATCATCAACCCGCCGGAGGCGGCGATCCTGGCGGTGGGCCGCGTGGAGGAGAAGCCGGTCGTGATGGATGGAGAGGTGGTGGTGCGGCCGCGCATGCGCCTGACGATGAGCTGCGACCACCGGGTCGTCGACGGCGCGACGGGTGCGCGGTTCCTCCAGACGCTGAAGGAATTCCTGGAAGAGCCGATGATGATGCTGGCCTGAGGGGCCGGCACGAGCGAGAACCGACGAAGAGGACAACGTGGCGGGCGATACATACGACGTGATCGTGATCGGGTCGGGCCCCGGCGGATACGTGGCCGCGATCCGTGCGGCCCAGCTGGGGCTGAAGGTGGCCTGCGTGGAGGCCCAGAAGCTGGGCGGCGTGTGCAACAACTGGGGGTGCATCCCGACCAAGGCGATGCTGGAGAGCGCCAACTACGCCCGGCACGTGGGCGAGCTGGACGACTTCGGCATCACCGTCGGCGACGTGAAGCTGGACGTGACGCGCGCCGCGAAGCGGGCCGGGGACGTCGCCGACAAGGGTGCGAAGGGCACGGGCTACCTCTTCAAGAAGAACAGGATCGACCACATCCAGGGGTGGGGCCGACTGGCGGGGAAGGGCGCGGTCGAGGTGGATCCGGGCACGAACGCCGGCCACGGTCTGGAGGCCCCGGACAAGGGCGGGAAGAAGCAGACGATCCACGGGAAGAACATCATCATCGCGACGGGGTCCCGGCCGAAGTCGCTGCCGATGCTGAAGATCGACGGAGACCGGGTGTGGAGCTCGGATCAGGCGGTCTTTCCGCAGGATCTGCCGAAGAGCATCGGCATCATCGGCGCCGGCGCCATCGGGATGGAGTTCGCGGACGTGTACGCTGCGTTCGGGACGAAGGTCACGCTGATCGAGGCGCTCGACCGCATCCTCCCGCTGGAGGACCCGGACGCCTCGAAGACGCTGGCACGCGTGTACAGGAAGCGCGGCATCGACGTGCTGGAGGGAGCCCGTCTCGAGAAGGCCGACGTCGGCAAGAAGAGCGTGAAGCTGAGCGTGAAGGCGAAGGACGGGAAGACGCAGGAGATCGAAGTGGAGCGTGTGCTGGTCGCCGTGGGGCGGGCCCCGATCATCGACGACATCGGTCTCGACAAGGCGGGCGTGAAGACGGAGAACGGCTTCATCCCGAGCGACGCGATGATGCGCACGAACGTCGAGGGGGTGTACGCCATCGGCGACGTCACGAAGCCGCCGCTCCTCGCCCACAAGGCGTCGCACGAGGGCATCGTGGCCGCGGAGGCGATCGCGGGGGTCGCGGAGCACGGCGTCGACTACGGCAACATCCCGGCGGTCACGTACTGTCATCCGGAGGTCGCGTCCGTCGGCATGACGGAGGAGAAGGCGAAGGAGGCGGGGTACGAAGTGACGGTCGGCACGTTTCCCTTCAGCGCCAACGGGCGGGCGCGTACCGCCGGCGAGACGGAGGGCTTCGTGAAGGTGGTGCGGGACGCGAAGTACAGCGAGCTCCTGGGCGCCCACATCGTGGGCCCGCACGCCAGCGAGATGATCGCCGAGTTCGTGGTCGGCCGTCAGCTCGAGACGACCGTGGAGGAGATGGAGACGGCGATCCATCCGCATCCGACGCTCTCGGAGGCGATCGGGGAGGCGGCGCTGGCCTCGCTCGGACGCGTCATCCACATGTGACGCGCCGCGGCACGGACCGTGCTCGATGACGGGGAGACCGCGCCATCGCGCGGTCTCCCCGATTCGACAGAGTGGAGGATCCAGAATGAAGACGATCATCAAAGCGCTCAGCGCGGCGGTTCTGCTGAGCCCGGTACTCGCCGCGTGCGGGGATTCGACCGGCCCGACCGTAGCCCGGGCGGACGTGGAGGGCGTCTACACGCTCTCGACGCTCAACTTCGACCCGTCGGGCTCGTTGCCGCAGGTCGACATCCGCGCCCGCATGATCAGCCAGGGCGTGACGCCCGGGCTGAATCTCGCCAGCGACAACAGCGCGCAGCTCTACTTCCGGGATCCGAGCACCGGGAGCTTCATCACGGTGAACGGGACGTACTCGACCACCGCGGACGGCGCCCGCATCGTCTGGAACAAGGACAGCAGCTACACGCTCTTCCTGGTCCCGCGTACGCTCACGCTGAAGTACACGCCGGCGGACTCGTCGGCGTCGGGAGAGAAGACGCTGTCGTTCAGCGGGGCGGTCCAGGAGGTGAGCCGCGACCGGCTGATACAGCTCGTTCCCGAATTCCAGGACGAACAGCTCTTCGATCCGGTGCCCGGCACGCTGACCATGACGTTCACCGGGACTTCGACCGTCCAGTAGTCGTCGACCTTCAGGGCCCGATCCGGACGTGTCCGGCGGGCCCGGCGACGACCTCCCCGATGTCCGCCGCGGCGGGCGTCCGGGCGCGGCGCAGTGCGGCGAGGAGCACGTCCCGGTCGGCGGGATCCACGGCGATCAGCAGTCCGCCCGAGGTCTGCGCGTCGAACAGGACGACGCGCAGGTCCTCGGGGACGCCCTCCTCGAACTCGGCGGAGCCGGCCAGGTCGTCCCGATTCCGGCGCGTGCCGCCGGCCAGATGCCCGGCCTGCGCGAGCTCCCGGGCGTGAGGCAGGAGCGGCACGGCGCCGGCGCGCACGCGTCCGGCGACGCGGCTCTGCACCAGCAGCTGGTGGAGGTGTCCGAGCAGGCCGTAGCCGCTCACGTCCGTTGCGGCGTGGGTGCGGACCTGGCCCATCGCGTCCGCTGCTCCGCGATTCAGCGTGGTCATGGACGACACTGCGGCCGCCGTCGCGTCGGGCGGGGCCGATCCCCCCTTCAGCGCGGTCGAGACCAGCCCCGTGCCGAGCGGCTTCGTCAGGACGAGCCTGTCACCTGCCCGGGCCCCGCCGTTCGTCACGATGCGATCCGGGTGCACCTCCCCGATGGCGCACAGTCCGAACAGCGGCTCCGCAGCATCGATGGAGTGGCCCCCGAGGATCGCGATGCCCGCCTCCGCCGCGACGGTCCCGCCGCCCCGCACGATCTCCTCGAGCAGCCCCGCTGCCAGGTGCCTGCGCGGGAAGCCGAGCAGATTCAGGGCGAACATCGGCCGCGCGCCCTTCGCGTAAAGGTCCGACAGGGCATTGGCCGCGGCGATGCGGCCGAAGTCGAACGGATCGTCGACGATGGGCGTGAAGAAGTCGGCCGTGGCGACGAGGGCGCGCTCCGCGCTCAGGCGGTAGACGGCCGCGTCGTCGCCCGACGACGCATCGACGAGGACGTTGGGGTCCTCGAAGGGTACCAGGTGACGCAGGACCTGCGTCAGCTCGGACTGCCCGAGCTTACACGCTCAGCCCGCTCCGTGGGAGAGCTGGGTCAGCCGGATGCGTGGACGCCGATCCCGGGGTGTCTCGTCTTGTCTCATGGCGGGAATGCTAGGCCGCGGGGTGGGCCGCGCGCCACCCCGGCGTCCGTTGCACCGCCGTCCTCGCGGGGAATACCTTGGAAGGGAGAGCCGATTGCCGAAGGAGAGCGCCGTAGCAGGATGAACTCGTCGTCGACAGGGAACCGCCGCCCCGGACCGGGGCACCGCCGCCGCCTGCCGCGGGGTGCAGACGCGTGTCCGCGACCGTCGCGCCGGGAGGATCGCCGGTGACGTCTCCAGCGCTCTCGCCGCGGTCGCGCTTCGGCGCGCTCGTCCGGTTGCCGGACCGGGAGGTGCCACTGGCCGAGGCCGCGCTCTGGATCGCGGCCGAGGAGTATCCGCAGCTGACGCCGCTCGCCTATCTCCGGCGGCTCGACCTGCTGGCGGAGCGGGTGCGGGACCGGTTGAACGAGGAGACGGCCCCGCTCCTCGTCCTCCAGGAGATGAACGCGGTGCTGTACGAGCAGGAGGGCTTCCGCGGCAACGTCGAGGCGTACTACGATCCCCGCAACTCCTACCTCAACGACGTCCTGGATCGGCGACTCGGCATCCCCATCACGCTGAGCATCGTCTATCTCGAAGTCGGCTGGCGGCTGGGCCTGCCGCTGACGGGGGTGCAGTTCCCCGGCCACTTCCTCGTCCGCTTCGAGGGCGAGGCGATGCGCGTGACGGTGGACCCGTTCCAGAGGGGCCGACTTCGGTTCGACGACGACCTGCAGCCGCTGCTGGACCGGCTCTACGGCGGTATGGTCCGGATGCGGGACGACTTCCTGCGGGAGGCATCGCGGAAGGCGATGCTCGTGCGCCTGCTGATGAACCTGAAGAGCGTCCACGTCAACACCCGGGACGACGTCCGTGCCCTCGCCGCCGTCGACCGCATCCTGATGATCCGGCCGGGCGCGGCCGACGAGATCCGCGACCGCGGAATGCTGCTGGCGCGCTCCGGCCGTGTCGACGAGGCCATCGCGGAGCTGGAGCAGTACCTGGAATCGGCCGCCGACGCCGGCGACCGCACCCGCGTCCGGATGCTCATCGATCAGCTCCGGGAGGACGGGCCGTGAACGCGCCCGACGAGGAATACCGGACCGCCCGCGAAGCCGCGGTCGTCATCGATCGTTCGGACCTGGGCGTGCTGCGGCTGCACGGGCGCGACCCGCTGCGCATGGTGCAGGGCCTCATCAGCAACGACCTCGCCGGAGCGCCGGACGACCGTGCCGTGTACGCCACGGTGCTGACCCCGAAGGGCAGGATCATCGCGGACGTGCGCGCGCTCCGCCGCGCAGGGGACGTCTGGCTGCTGTGCGAGGCTGCCGCGCTGCAGTCCCTGAAAGACCACCTCGCCCGGTCGATCCCGCCGCTCTTCGCCCGCGTCGACGATCGGACGGGGGCGTGGGGCATCCTCGGCGTCTTCGGCCCGCACGCCGCGCGCGCGACGGCGGCCGCCCTCGGCCGGCGCCCGGAAGACCTGGCCGGCGTCCCGGAAGAGGGGCTGATCACGGACGGCGACGGCGCGCTAGCCCTGCGGACCCGCTACGCCGGCGTCGACGGCTACGACGTCGTCGCGGCGGCGGAGCAGATGGAGCGGCTGTGGGACGGGCTGCGGTCCGCGGGGGCGACCCCGGCGGGACAGGACACACTGGAGACGCTGCGGATCGAAGCCGGTCGTCCCCGCTGGGGGGCGGAGCTGACGGACGAGGTCATCCCCCTCGAGGCGGGGCTGCGGAGCCGGGCGATCAGCGAGACGAAGGGCTGCTACACGGGCCAGGAGGTGATCGTCCGCATCCTGCACCGCGGACACGTGAACCGGCACCTGCGCGGTCTTCTGCTGGGCGACCACCCCCCGCCGCCGCGGGGCGCGTCGCTGGTCCGGGCGGGCGAGACGAAGGAGCTCGGGCGGGTGACCAGCGCGTGCGTCTCGCCCGCGCACGGGCAGACGATCGGGCTCGGCTACGTCCGGCGCGAAGTGGAGCCGCCCGGGGATCTGGTCCTGGAGCCGGACGGCGCCGCCGTGCGCGTCGTCGCCCTGCCGTTCGACGGCGCGCCGGGGGCGAATGGCGCGGCCTGAAGGGCGGTTCCGGTCGGCGCTGCGCTCGGCCGGCCCCGGCGCCGTCGTCGCCGCCGCGTTCATCGGGCCGGGGACCGTGACGACCGCCACACTGGCCGGCGCCCACTACGGCTACGCGCTGCTGTGGGCGCTCCTCTTCTCGACCCTCGCCACCATCGTCCTGCAGGAGATGTCCGCGCGCCTCGGCCTCGTCACCGGGGCGGGACTGGGCGAAGCGGTGCGGCGCCAGTTCCGCGGGGCCGGCCGCGTGGCGGCCGTTGCCCTCGTCATCTCGGCGATCGCCGTCGGCAACGCAGCGTACGAGACCGGAAACCTGCTCGGCGCCTCCCTCGGGATGGACGCCGTCGCCGGCGAGGCGACGCGGGTGTGGGCGCTCTGCGCGGCGGCCGTCGCCTTTCTGCTCCTCCTCCTCGGAAGCTACCGGATCGTCGAGCGCGTGCTCGTCGGCATGGTGGTTGTCATGTCCGTCGGATTCCTCGTCACCGCAGTCGTCATCGGTCCGCCGATCCTCGATGTGCTCCGCGGCGCGTTCACCCCGCACGCGCCCGGCGGCCGGGCCGGCTTTCTCGTGGCGGTGGGTCTGATCGGCACGACCGTGGTCCCGTACAACCTGTTCCTGCACGCAGCGGCCGTTTCCGAGAAGTGGTCGGGCCCGGAGGGGCTGCCGGCAGCGAGAGCGGATCTCGTCGTCTCAATCGCGCTGGGCGGCGTGGTGAGCATGGCAATCGTGGCGACGTCGGCTGCCGCGGGAGCCGGCGCCGGGATCGAGAACGCTGCCGACATGGCCCGCCAGCTCGAGCCGGTTCTGGGCTCGTGGGCCCGCGTCTTCTTCGCCGCGGGTCTGGCTGCAGCCGGACTGACATCCGCCATCACGGCGCCGCTGGCCGCGGCGTACGCCACGGCCGGTGCCCTCGGCTGGCGGCGGGATCTGCGCGCGGGCCGGGTTCGCGCCGTTTGGATGCTCGTTCTCGGGACCGGCGCGCTGTTCGCCGCGACGAACGTGAGGCCCGTGGCTGCAATTCTCTTCGCCCAGGTGGCGAACGGGATCCTGCTGCCCGGCATCGCCGTCTTCCTGCTCCTGGCGGCGAACGATCGCAAGGCCATGGGTCGCTGGGTCAACGGATGGGTGCTCAACCTGCTCGGCGGAGTCGTGGTGCTCGTGGCGTCCGGACTGGGTCTGCGCGCGCTGTGGCTGGCCCTCTTCCGGTGACCGGGCGGGCCGCGTTGCGGGGGGCGGAGGGCCCGGTCATCTTTCCGGTACCCATGGATCCGGAATACGACGAAGATGCCCTTCGGGAGGCGAGACGCGCCCTCGTCCGGCTTCGGCGCACGGTGGAGAAGTCGCGTCGGGAGCTGGAGTCGGTCGTCCGCGCGCTCCAGGGCGCCGGGGGCGAGGCCTGCGACGCGGCCGCCCTGGCGGCGAGCTCCGAGAAGATCGGCGAGCTTGGCGAGGCCGTGGACGAGCAGGCCGCCCGCCTGCGCGACCTGCTCCTGCGGGCCGGCTTGCGCGGGCACACGGGCGAGGCGCAGTGAGCGGCGATCCCGTCCGGGACGAGGTCCACCTCTTCATCTACGGGACGCTGCTGCGCGGCGGCGGTGCGGAGGCGCTGCTGGACGGATGTGCGCGCGTCTCCCGCGGCGTGGTGGGCGGCACGCTGTACCGGACCCCGGACGGCTACCCGGCCCTGGTGCTCTCGGGCCCGGACGCGGTCCACGGCGAGGTATGGCGCTGTCCGGTCGAGCGGATCCCGGCGATCGACGCGTACGAGGATGTGGCCGGCGGACTGTTCCGCCGTGTCGGTGTGGAGGTCAACGGACGCGGGTGCTGGACGTACGCTGCGGGTCCGGCACTGGGCCCCGTGCTCCAGCGATCGGTGCGCCTGAAAGATGGCCGGTGGACTTCGGCCTCCCGGCCGGACGACTAGAGGCGATTCCCCCACGAAGGACGAATTCATGCGAGAAGGCGACGGAGTCTCGCGCGCCGGCGATGCCGCGGCCGTGGAGCTGCGGGACGTCGTGAAGCGTTACGGCGAGAAGACCGCCGTGGACCACTTCGATCTGACGGTGCCCCGAGGCTCGACGTACGGTGTGCTCGGGCCGAACGGCGCCGGGAAGACGACGACGATCCGCATCATGCTGGGCATCCTTTCTCATGATTCGGGCACGATCCGTCTCTTCGGCGAAGCGCCGACTCGCTCGGTGCTGGACCGGATCGGATACCTCCCCGAGGAGCGGGGCCTCTACAAGCGTATGAAGGTGCGGGAAGCGCTCTCGTTCCTGGCGGAGCTCAAGGGCGTGTCGGTGAGGGATTCGCGGCCGCGCATCACGGCGTGGCTGGACCGGCTCGGGCTGGGCGACCGAGCCGACTCGAAGGTGCAGGAGCTGTCGAAGGGGATGCAGCAGAAGATCCAGTTCGCCGGGGCGCTTCTGCACGAGCCCGACCTCGTCGTCCTGGACGAGCCGTTCAGCGGTCTCGACCCCATCAACCAGCAGGTGCTCCGGGACATCGTCGCGGACCTGAGGCGCGAAGGCAGGACCATCATCTTCTGCACCCACATGATCCCGCACGCGGAGCGGATCTGCGACCACGTCTGCATCATCGCGAACGGACGGAAGGTCGTTGACGGAGCGATGGACGAGGTGAAACGGCGTCACGGCGGCGAGTTCGTGGCGATCCGGCTCGAATCGTGGAGCGCGGAGGCGGAGTCGGTGATCGCCGGCTCGCCACTCATCGAGTCCGCCCGCCAGGACGGGGCGGAGGCGGAGGTCGCCCTCCGGGAGGGTAGCGATCCGCAGGCGCTCCTGGAGGAGCTCGTCGGCCGGGGCGTCCGGCTGCGGCGATTCGAGCGAGTCGAACCGTCGCTCGAACAGATCTTCGTTGAGCGGGTCGGCCGGCCCGTCAGTGAGACCGGTGACCTGGTGGAGGTGGCGCATGTCTAGGACGTGGGCGGTCGTGAAGCGGGAGTTCAACGCCGCCACGCGCACGCGGATGTTCGTGCTCGGAACGCTGTTCGGACCGATTCTCATCATCGGGCTGTTCGTGATTCCCGTCCTGCTGAGCTCGAACACGAACGGCACGCGGACGGTGGTCATCGCGGACGCGTCGGGCAGCGGCCTGGGGGACGCCATCGCGACAGGGCTGCTCGCCGAATCGCGCTCCGGCGAGGAGCAGCCGCGCGGATCGGAAGGGGAAAAGGACGAGAACCGTCGGGACCTGCGGATGAGCTTCAATCCGCGCGTCGAGAACGTACCCGCCGGGCAGGCGGAGGCTGAGATCCAGCACCTCGAGTCGCAGCTCACGAGTGAGGCGGCGGACGCGTACCTGTGGATCCCGCCGGCCCCGGAGAACGGTGACACGGTGGAGTACGTGGGACGCGACACCCCCGGCCTGGCCGAGCTGTCCCTCGTCCGGTCGGCCGTCCAGAGCGCCGTCCAGCGCCGTCGGCTCGCCGAAGCCGGGATCGAGCCACGGTCCGTCGCGGGGGCCATGAAGCCCGTCGGATTCCAGGCGCGACGTGCGGGGGCGGAGGCCTCGGAGCGGCCGGAGACCGCCCTGTTCGGTGCCTACATCCTCGGGTTCATCGTCTACATGGTAGTGATCCTCTTCGGCCAGGCGGTGCTCCGCGGCGTGCTCGAGGAGAAGCGGGACCGGATCGTGGAGGTCATCACCAGCTCGATCGAGCCCGAGCAGCTCATGATGGGAAAGGTGCTGGGGATCGGCGGCGCCAGCCTGCTGCAGGTGCTCGTCTGGGTCGTGTTCGCCATCCTCGCCATCGTCTACGGCCAGGACATCGCCGCCCGCTTCGACGCGACGCTGCCGACCCTGCCGACGATCCCGATCTCCGTCGCCGTCGTATTCCTGCTCTTCTTCGCCGGCGGCTTCCTGATCTACGCGACCCTCTACGCGGCCATGGGCGCCATCGCCACGACGGATCAGGAGGCGCAGCAGATGCAGTTTCCGGTCATGCTGCCGCTCATCGCCGCCATCCTCGCCGAGCAGGCGGTGATCGCGGATCCCACGAGCGCCGTCGCCGTGTGGACCTCCCTGATCCCCCTCACGTCGGCCGTGGTCATGCCCGCCCGCGCCATGCTGACGAACGTGCCGATCGTCCAGATCGTCGGGGGCCTGCTCCTCCAGGCGGTCGGGATCGCCGTGCTGGTGTGGGCCGCGGCCAAGATCTACAGGATCGGCATCCTGTCGGCCGGGCGACGGCCCAGCTTCAGGGAGGTCGTCCAGTGGCTGCGAACGAGCTGAGCTGGGCCCTCCTTGCGACGCTTCTCGTCGTCGCGGCGCTGCTCGTTCTCGTGCTCCTGGAGCTGCGCCGGCGCCGCAACGACGAGAGCGTCGTCCGCCTCGACGCCCGACTCGACGCCCTGGCGGGCCAGCTGGGAGCGCGGGTGGGGGACAGTGCCGAGGCGACGCGCTCGCTGACGACGCTCGTCGGCCAGCAGCTCGCCGGAACCGGCCGATCCCTGTCCGAGCTCTCCGAGCGCATCGGCCGGCTCGACCAGGCCGCCCGCCAGGTCGAGGAGGTCGGCCGCTCCATCCGAGGGCTCGAACAGATCCTGGCGGCCCCGAAGCTGAGGGGCGGGCTCGGCGAGTGGTCCCTCGAGATGCTGCTGGCCGAGGTGCTGCCGCGTGAGCAGGTCAGCCGCCAGCACCGGCTGCCGTCGCGGGACGTCGTGGTGGACGTGGCGGTGCGCGCGCCGGGGGGCAGGATCGTGGCGGTGGACAGCAAGTTCCCGCTGGAGGCCTACCGCCGCCTGCTGGAGGCCGAGGAGCAGGGCGGCGAGGGCGTGGAGGCGCGACGCAAGGAGCTGCACCGGGCCGTGCGGGGCCGCGTCGAGGAGATCGCCCGGAAGTACATCTGCCCCGAGGACGGCACCCTCGATTTCGCCCTCATGTACATCCCCTCCGAGAGCATCTACTACGAGCTGGCAGTTCGAGAGGAGGGGCTCGAGTTCCTCCACTACAGCCAGTCGCGCCGGGTCTACCCCTGTTCCCCGAGCACGCTCTACGCCTACCTGCAGACCATCGTGCTCGGGCTGCGCGGCGTCCGCATCGCGGAGCACGCCCGGGAGCTGCACGCGGCGATGGAGAACATGCGACAGGAGGCGGACGCCGTCCGGGAGCTCTTCGACCGCGCGGTCACGCAGATGCGAAACGCGCTACAGAACATGGAGTCGGCCGGCTCCGGAATGGCCCGGCTGGGGGCGCGGCTGGACGCCCTGGACGTGCTGGAGCTGGGGGCGGCGGAAGAGTAGGCTCCAGGCCGCCGGCTGGCCCTAGCGTCGCCGGTGGGCCGGCTCGGAGAGCAGCCGCTGAAAGATGCGCCGACGCAGCTCCGGCGGAGCCTGTGTCGCGGCGTTACGCCTCAGGAAGACCACGAACGCGCGCTGGAAATCGTACTGCGGGAAGCAGCCGGAGCAGATGGCCAGATGCTCCCGCATTCGCTCCGCCGCGTCCGGCGTCAGCTCGTGATCGATGAACTCCCATAGCTTCGTCATCACCTCTTCGCAGTTCAGCGAGCTCGGACAGTTCATGGCTTCGCATCCTCCGGCGGCTCTGCGGGAGCCCGCAGGAATCCAGAGTCGACGGCGTATCGGTAGAGTCGCTCCTGGAGGAGCCGGCGACCACGGAACAGCCGGCTCTTCACCGTACCCAGGGGCACCATCAGGATATCGGAGATCTCCGCGTAGGAGAGCCCCTGAAGGTCCGATAGGATCACGGCTTCGCGAAACTCCGGCGGCAGCGAATCCACCGCACCGAGGACCTCCGCGTCGATGAACGATTCGAAAAACGCCTGCTCCGGGTTCGCGTCCGGGCTGGAGGCCAGGAGCCGCCACGCCGGAAGAGAGCTCGTGGGCACCTGGATCTGGCTGAGGGGCGTCTCGGCCAGTCGGCCCTCCCGCTCACGCCTCCGTAGGAAGACGTTTCGACAGATGGTGAAGAGCCAGGAGCGGCAATTTGTTCCCCGCTCGTACGTCTCCCATGCCCGGTACGCCCGCAGGAAGGTGTCCTGGACGACGTCCTCCGCCTCGTCCGGACGGCCGGCGGACAGCCGCAGGGCGAAGCGAAACACCGCATCGAGGTGCGGCAGGGCCTCCTCCTCGAAGCCCTCCTTCGGCAGCCGCTCAGGCGGTTCGGCCTGCTCTTCGATGGGTGACATGGGGGCGAGCGCGACTTCCCGGGCGCGAAGGGAGGTCCATCGATGGGGTCCTCCGCAAGGTGCACCGGGAGACGGTCGACGGGCAATCGTCTTCCCCCTGCCGCCGCTGCGTGCGGCGCGGGCCAGGTGAGCGACCCCGCGCCGCGCCGGACGGGTGTTCAGCCCGCCGGACCCTGCCGCGGCGACGTCGCCTGCGCCGCGATCGACGGGCGCTCCTCTTCGAGGGCGAAGCCGATGCGCCGCGGCCCGCGCGGGTTCTCCTGCTTCAGCGTGCGAGCCATCCGGCGGTAGTCCTCCTCCATCTCCGGCGTGACCGACGCCCGCGTCTCTTCCAGTGCCTTGTCGAAGAATCGCATGGGGATGCGGGCGGCGTCGAGGTCCTCCCGGAGCGCCTGCAGGCCGGCGCGCCGGACCAGATCCTCCAGGTCCGCGCCCGTGTAGCCTTCGGTCCGCGCCGCGAGGCCCGCGAAGTCGACGTCGTCCCCAACGGGCATGTGCTGGGCGTGGATCCGGAGGATGCGCTGCCGCGCCTCCTCGTCCGGGACCGAGACGTAGACCAGCTCGTCGAACCGGCCGGGGCGCAGCAGCGCCGGATCGAGCAGCGAGGGCTGGTTCGTCGCGCCGATGACGACGACGCCCTGCAGCTCCTCGAGGCCGTCCATCTCGGAGAGCAGCGTGTTCACGACCCGCTCCGTCACGGCCGGCTCGCCCAGTCCGCCGCCTCGCTGCGGCGCGAGGGAGTCGATCTCGTCGATGAAGATGACCGTGGGCGCGACCTGGCGGGCCCGGGCGAAGAGTCGGCTGACCTGCTGCTCCGACTCGCCGTACCACTTGGACAGCAGGTCGGAGGCCTTGGTCGCGATGAAGTTCGCCTCCGCCTCCCGGGCGACGGCCTTGGCCAGCAGCGTCTTTCCTGTGCCGGGCGGGCCGAACAGCAGGAAGCCCTTGGCCGGGCGGATGCCGATGCGACGGAACGCCTCCGGGTGCCGGAGCGGCAGCTCGACGCCCTCGTTGAGGAGCTGCTTGGCTTCCCCGAGGCCGCCGACGTCCTCCCAGCTCACGTTCGGGACCTGGATCATGATCTCCCGCACCGCGGACGGCTGGACGCGCTTGAGGGCGTTCATGAAATCGTCGCGCGTGACCTGCAGCTGGTTCAGAATCTCGGCCGGGATCTCGTTGCGGCTGAGATCGATGTCGGGCAGGTAGCGACGCAGCGCCTCGATGGCGGCCTCCCGGGCGAACGCGGCGAGATCCGCGCCCACGAATCCGTACGTGCTGCGGGCGAGCTCCCGGAGATCGACGTCCTCGGCGATGGGCATGCCGCGCGTGTGGATGCCGAGCACCTCCTGGCGCCCGACGGCGTCCGGCACGCCGATGACGATCTCCCGGTCGAACCGTCCGGGCCGGCGAAGGGCCTCGTCGATGGAGTTGATACGGTTCGTCGCCCCGATGACGACCACGTTCTGACGCGGCTCGAGGCCGTCCAGCAGCGTCAGGAGCTGGGCGACGACGCGCCGTTCGACCTCTCCGCTGGCGTCCTCCCGCTTCGGCGCGATGGAGTCGATCTCGTCGATGAAGATGATGGAGGGCGCCTGCTGCTGCGCCTCCTGGAAGACGTCCCGCAGCCGCTGCTCCGACTCGCCGTAGTAGCGGCCCATGATCTCCGGCCCGGCGATGTGGAAGAAGGCCGCCTCGGACTCGTTGGCGACCGCACGGGCGAGGAGCGTCTTCCCGGTGCCCGGCGGGCCGTGGAGGAGGACGCCCTTCGGCGGGTCGATGCCGAGGCGCTGGAACAGCTCCGGGTGCTTGAGCGGCAGTTCGATCATCTCCCGGACCTGCTCGATCGTGGCATCGATCCCGCCCACGTCGTCGTAGGTGATGTCGACGCGCCCGGCCTCCTCGGCCTCCGCGTACTCGGGCAGGAGCTCGATCTCCGTCTCCTGCGCCACGCGCACGATGCTGCGGGGCAGCGTCGAGACCACCCGCAGCCGGATCTCCTGCAGCGCATACGCCGGCTGCTCGAAGAACGTGCGGAAGACGTCCTCGGGCATCAGGCCCTCACCCTGCTGCGAGCCCGTCCGCCGCATCGTGGACGTCGACACGATGTCGCCGGCGACGAGGGGCCGCCGGAACAGCGTTCGGCGCAGCATGTCGCCCGAGCCCATCAGCCGGACGTTCTTCTGGGCGGGCGCGAGCACGACGCGCCGGGCCGGCTTCACGTCCGCCGCCGACACCTCCACGTAGTCGCCGATTCCGGCGTCCGCGTTGATGCGCATCAGGCCGTCCAGCCGCACCAGGTCGAGGCCCTCGTCCTCCGGGTACGGCGGCAGGGCCAGACCGGCGGTCGTGCGCTTGCCGGCCACCTGGACGACGTCGCCTTCCCGAAGGCCCAGCTCCGCCAGCGCACTCTGGCTCAGCCGGGCGAGTCCCTTGCCGACGTCCTGCGCCTTCGCGCTGGCGACCTGCAGCCGCACGCTCTTCGGTTGCTCGGCCATTCGCCCTCTCCTCCGCTTCCGTTCCGGTCCACGCTGCCGAACTCGCCCGGGCGCAAGTTCCGTGCGTCACGCCCGCGCCCACGTTTCAGCCCCCGAGGAGGGCGCCGTACCCCTCCCGGAACGTCGGGTAGAGGAAGCGGAACCCGGTGCGCCGCAGCCGCTCGCTGCTGACGCGCTTGTTCGTGCCGCGGCGCCCGCCGTCGCTCTCCGTCACTGCCGGCGGCACCGGTACCCCCGCGCGGCGGGCGAGCCAGGCGACCACCTCGTCGTAGTCCGCCGGCTCCTCGTCCACGACGGCGAGGGTGGGCCCCGGGTCGGCCAGGCGAAGCACGTGCCCAAGGGCCCGGGCGAGGTCGTCGCGGTGCACCAGGTTGAGCCAGCGGGTTCCGGGAGGAGGACGGCGAACCACCCCGCTCCGGATGCGGTCGAGGAGGCCCGTTCGGTCCGGACCGTAGATGCCGCCAGCGCGCACCACGACGCCGTTCGCCGCCGATCCGAGCACGGCGCGCTCCCCCTCGAGAAGCAGTCGGCCGGTCTCGTCCGCGGGCTCCGTGGGCGACGACTCGTCGACCCATTCGCCTTCCGTCTGGCCGTACACGCCGGTCGACGAGACGAGCACGAAGCGCTCGGGCCGGCGACCCGCCGCCTCGAGGGCCGCCAACACGTTGCGCGGCCCGTCCACGTACGCGCGCCGGTACCGGTCGGCCGTTCGGCCGCCGGCGGAGACCGCATAGACGACGGCGTCGACGGTCGGGAGCGCCGGCAGGTCGGCGGATGCGACGTCGCCGGCGAGAGGACGGATCGGCGCCGGAATGGAGGACGGGTCGCGACGCAGACCCCACACGACGTCGCCGTCGGCGGCGAGCCGCCGCCCAAGCTCCACCCCGACGTAGCCACATCCCGCGATCAGCACGCTCCTGCGGCCGGTCTGCTGCTCCATTTCGCCTCTCGTTCGGGTCCGCCCGGCACGGAATACCGGCGGCCCTCGAGCCGGTTCCCCGCTGGTGCATTTCCTGCGACCAGACACACCGGACAGGACGGCGATCGGAAGGGGGACCCGGATGGCGAACGAACGACTCGACGAGCGCAGGAGAGGAGACCGCCGGCGTGCGGCGCGGCAGGTGGGCGGCGCCACCGGCGGTGCGAGTGGAACCCTGGTCGGCGCGGCCATCGGCAGCGCCCGCGGGCCGCTCGGCACCATCATCGGCGGGATCGCGGGTGGCGCCGGCGGGTGGTGGGCCGGGCGATCGGTGGCGGACGCAGCGTCGGCGTACAGCAGGGATGACGACGCCCACTACCGGCTGCACTTCGAGTCCCACGGCCGGAGCCGCGACATGAGCTTCGACGAGGCACGGGTCGGCTACGGAATCGGGCACATCGCCGGGCACAATCCCCGCTACGACGGTCGTGGCTTCGAGAGCGTCGAGCCCGCCATCCGGGACGGCTGGGCGGACGATGAGGCAGGCCCGTACATGGACTTCAGGGACTACGTCCGCTACGGCTACGAGACCACGAAGGACCGCCGGTCCCGGGCCGAACCCCAGGACTGAGGCCGCTGCGCCGGCCCGTGCCCGGCGCGCCGCACGGGCGCGCCGCGTGGCGGGCGAGCCGGCCGCCCGCGCGACACGCGGCCTCTCCCCCCCAGGAAATACTCTTGACACGCCGCGCGAACGTGGCCTATCCTCAACTGCGCGTGACAAGTAGGTCACTCCCCTGGCCTCTGCGCAACAAAGCCCAACAGAAAATCCGGTCCGAGGAAAGGCGTGCACCGTTCCATCGTGGCTGCCCTCGCGGCACTGTCCGTGTTGGCGGCATCCGACCTTCAGGCACAGAGTCTCCAGGGCTCGCCACATTCGCTGACGGTCCAGAACCGGCAGGCGCACGAGCACGACTTCACGTATCTCCGCAGCGGCAGCCAGATCCGCCGGTTCGTGAAGGAGGGGCTCCTCGTCCGGCTGCCCGGCAACGCAGACTACCGGCTCCACAGCGTGTCGTACCCGTACGCGCGTCCGGAGGTGAAGCTGTTCGTCGAGCGGCTCGCCCGCGAGTACCGCGCCGCGTGCGGCGAAGAGCTGGTCGTGACGAGTCTCGTGCGGCCGCAGTCGATGCACCTGTGGAACTCGTCGAGGAGAACCGTCCATCCCACCGGCATGGCCATGGACCTGCGGCGCAGCGACAAGGCGTCCTGCCGCTCCTGGATGGAGAGCACGCTGCTCTCGCTGGAGGCCCGCCACGTGCTCGAGGCCACCCGGGAACACCGGCCGCCGCACTACCACGTCGCGCTGTTCCCCGAGCCGTATTCGGACTACGTGGCCAGCATCGACACCGATCGCAACGCCCGGACGGCGGTCGCGATGTCGGAGGGCACGCGGGGCGACGAGGACGACACGGACGCCGCCGGCGCCGCGAAGGGGCTCAGCGATGAGGAAGCCGCCACGATGAGCGGTGAGGACGCGGCCCCCGCCGAGGCCGGCCTCGTGCCCCACGAAGTGCTGCGGGGCGAGACGCTCTGGGACATCGCCCGCAGCTTCGGGACGAGCGTCGCCGCGCTCATGGACTCCAACGCGCTGAGCTCCCCGCGCATCCTCCCCGGCCAGGTCCTGCGCGTGCCGGCGACGTCCGTGGCCTCCCGTCGCTCCGCGGACGACTCGGCGCCGTCGCTCGTCTCGTATCACGTCGACACCGGCGACAGTCTCTGGACGATCGCGCGGCAGCACGGGACCACCGTTCAGGCGATCAAACAGGCGAACAACCTGCGCAGCTCGAAGATCAAGGCCGGCCAGGTACTGCGGCTGCCCGCAACCGGGCGCTGACCGGAAGAGGTCCGCGAGTCCGGACACGAATCGAAGAGCGGGGGCGCCGACCGGCGCCCCCGCTCTCTTGCATGGTCGCCGCGCTCCGTCGATCTTCCCCGGCACGATTCGCGGGTCCCCCATCCGATCGGAGGCAAGCATGCGCCGCAGCGCCGGGCCGCTCATCCTCGCTCTTCTGGCCGTTGCGCCGCTGTCTGCGCAGGCGCCGGCGAAGCCGGACTCGGCTCCGCCCGTCCCGCAGACGTTCGACTGGTGGAAGAAGGATGGAATTCCGGCCAGGGAGCCATGGGGGCAGGCCGTGGACACGGCGAGCACGCGCCTGATCCTGTCGTGGACGACGATGCCGGAGTACACGAGCCCGCTGGTGAACACGCTGCCGGAGAGCGGCGCGGTAGTGTCCCCGACGGAGCACTTCGGCTACCCGATCGGCAAGCCCGGCATCCTGCACGACGCCGACGAGATCTACGGCTACTTCCAGGACCTCGCGAAGAGCACGCCGCGGGTGCGCTTCCAGACGCTGGGCGAGACGGAGGAGGGGAACCACATGGCCCTCGTCCAGGTGGGCAGCGAGCGGAACCTGCAGCGGCTGGACTCGATCAAGGCCGCCATGGCGAAGCTTTCGGATCCGCGCGCGACCAGCGAGGAAGAGGCCCAGCGACTGATCCGCGACATGCCGCCCATCTACCTGTTCTTCGCCGGTCTGCACTCCCGGGAGACGGGGCCGCCGGAGATGGTGATGGAGCTGGCGTACCGTCTTGCGGCGTCGGACGCGCCGGAGATCAAGCGCATCCGGGACGACGTCGTCGTCTTCATCATCCCCGTCACCGAGGTGGACGGCCGGAATCGCGTCGTGCAGTGGTACCGGAAGAACAACACGAAGGCGTTCGATCCCGACGACGAGATCCCCGGGCCCCCGTACTGGGGACACTACATCCTGCACGACAACAACCGGGACGGGCTGCAGATGTCGCTGCGGCTGACCCAGATCCTGATCGACCTGGCGCTGGACTGGCACTTCCCCATCGGCCACGATCTGCACGAGTCGGTGCCCTACCTCTATACGTCGACCGGCACGGGCCCGTACAACAACGCCATCGACCCGATCACCATCGGCGAGTGGCAGTGGATGTCGAACTACGAGGTGACGGCGCTGACGTCGTACGGGATGCCGGGGGTCTGGACGCACGGCTTCTACGACGGCTGGTATCCCGGCTATCTGATGTGGGTCACGAACAACGACCTGAACGGGATCGGGCGCTTCTACGAGACGTTCGGCAACAGCGTGCCCCTGACGCAGAAGCGAACGCTGGGCGGCAATGCCACGGGGGTCGAGTGGTACCGGCCGCTTCCGCCGAGGAAGGAGACGCTCTGGTCCCTGCGCAACAACACGAACTACATGGAGACGGGCGTGCTTTCGGCGCTTTCCCTCGTCGCGCAGAACCACGAGCGAATCCTCCAGGACCTGTGGACGAAGGGGAAGAACGCCCTCGCCAAGGGACGGACCGAAAAGCCGTACGCGTGGGTCGTCCCGCAGGACCAGCCCCGGCGGGGCGACGCGGCGAGCATGCTCAACAACCTGGCCGCGAAGGGCATCGAGATCAGCCAGGCGACCGCGGCGGGGACGTTCGGGGACGTCAGGATCGAGAAGGGCGACTACGTCATCCGCATGGACCAGCCGTACCGGAACTACGTGCTCACGCTGATGCAGAAGCAGGACTTCCCGGACGACGCGCCGAGACCGTACGACGACACCGGGTGGACGTTCCCGCTCATGTACGACGTGGTCGCCAAGCCGGTGGACGACGCCAAGGTCCTGGACCTGGGCATGGCGCCGGTGGGCAAGGCACACGTGCAGATGGCGGGCCGCGTCACGAGCCGTCGCGGAGCCGACTTCTACCTGATCGAGCCCCGGGCCGCGGCCCAGGAGATCCGGGCGTACTACGCCCTCCAGGGGATGAACCTGTCCGCCGTGGAGGCGGACGTGAAGGTCGGCTCGACGACGGTGCCGGCGGGGAGCTGGCTCATCGACGCGAAGCAGGTCGACCGGGATCGCGTGATGAAGGTCGCGCGCGAGATGGGCGTGGACGTGGTCGAGGCGACGTCGAAGGACCTGGGCGACGTCGCCCGTCACGCGCTCGACGCGCCCCGCATCGCGCTGCTGCACTCGTGGCGGAGCACGCAGGACGACGGCTCCGTTCGCGTGGCGCTGGACCGCTACGGGGTGCCGTACACGTACATGGGCGTGGACCGGCTGCGCAGTCGGCCGGACCTGCGCTCCCGCTTCGACGTCATCATCATGGCCACGCAGGGGGCGGGCGCGACGGGCAAGTCGATCCTGGAAGGCATTGACCCGAAATGGTCGCCGCTGCCCTACATGCCGTCCGCTGAGTACCCCGCCCTCGGCCACCCGGACAGCACGTCCGACATGGCCGGAGGGATCACCTACGAGGGCCTCGCCGCCCTCCGGGACTTCGTCCAGAACGGCGGCACGTTCCTGGCCCTCGGCTCGGCCGGGACCCTCCCGGTGGAAATGGGCATGGTGCGGGACGTGTCCACGGCCACGCACCCGGGCCTGTTCGTGCCCGGGTCCATCGTCCAGGGCAGCGTCAAGCTGCCGAAGAACCCCATCGCCTACGGATACGACACGACGATCCCGTTGTACCACCACTTCGGTCCGTACTTCCGCGTCGGGGACGCCCTCAAGAACGACGTCGTCCTGCGCTACACCGCCAGCAAGGACTCGGTGCTGCTGAGCGGGCTCGGCAAGAACGCGGCGGAGCTGGCCAACGACCCGGCCCTGATCGTGGCACCGACGGGGAAGGGGACGATCGTGCTGTACGGCTTCGATCCGCTGCATCGGTTCCAGAACCACGGGAACTTCTCCCTGGTCTGGAACGCCCTGATCAACTGGAACGATCTGGGCATCGGCCTGGGCCCGACGGAGAAGTCGTCGGTGGCCGACGAGATGCTGCAGGACCTGCACATGCACTAGCGGCCGGCGTCGGCGTCACTCGTCGTCGACCGGCGTCACTCGCCCGCGTCGCGCCTCTCGGGCCCGTCGGCTCCTTTCCGGCGGGCCCGACGCAGTCCGGACCGGGCGATGCGGGACGCGCCGCGCCAGGCGGTCCGCGCCGCCTCTCCCGTGGCGGAGCTGGAGCGGCGAAGCAGGCGACCGACCCGGCGCCGCGCGGAGACCATGTCCCGCTCCAGGGCGTCCAGAACCGCGTCCGCCGCCGCGGCGTCCAGGTCGAGCTCTCCGGCCAGCTCCCGAAGCGCCTGCTCCTCGCGCAACCCCAGACCGCGCTCGAGGGCGCCGGCCGCCGCGACGTCCAGCAGCTCCTCCCGCTCCGGATCACTGAGTTCGGGAACGACCGCCCGCTCCTCGTCCGTGAGTCGCGGACCCCGCACCGCCGCCGGCGGCGCGGCCACACGCTTCCGCAGGCCCGCCATCGCGGCATGGACCCGCTTCGGAAGCAGGCCCCGCACGTCGACTCCGGCGCGCTCCGCGAACTGCTCGATGGCCGCCCGCCCGATGGCGACCGTGGCGGCGTAGTTGAGCGCGCCCGCGACGGCGGCGCCGACGCCGGGAAGGAGTCTGGAAACGCTCCGCTCCGCCACTTCCCGCGCGGCGACCCGGACCACCGCTTCGCCGACCTGGCTGCCGACGAAGGCGGATCCGGCGGAGGCGAGGAACAGCCCGCGCACCTCCCGGGTCGGGTCCTCCGGCATGACGTCGAAGAGGGCGGCGATCTCCAGCACGAGGTCGCGCTGCTGCTCGGCGACGAGCCGCCAGTCGGCCACGAGGCCCAGGGCGGCCAGCGCGGGCCCGAGGACGGGGATCATCGCGGGGACCGTCGTGACCGTCCCGATCGCGGCCGTGCGCCTCGCCCTCAGTCGCGTCCGCTCCCAGGCGAGGCTCACGGGATCCTCCTTCCGCCCGGACCGGAAGCGGTCCACACGCCGACGGATCCGCGCCGGGAGGTCCGGTGGCACGTCGAGGGCGCGGGTCACGGCCTGGCCGATGCGCCGGGCGATGTGCTCCCGCTCGGCGGCGGAGAGGGACAGCCTGCCGTGGCCAAGCGAATCTCCGACCTCGGCGGCGACCCGCCGGCCGAACGCGCGCCAGCCGCCCGGACTGTCCGGCGCCGATTCCGCGTGCGTGTCCGGCAGCGCGTCCGGTCGCGCTCCGCGTTCTCGCATGTCCGAAGGGTTCGGGTCGCTCATCGTCCGCCTGGCAGGAGGGGTCCGTCCCTCGAGGGCTCCGTTCGGGGTACCGATGGCTGCACACTTGAGGCCGGGGTACTGATCAGGCAATCTACGCACGCACCGCAAGTCGGGAGGGGGCATGGGAGAACCGGGGATATCGGGGCGCGGGAACCGCAGGCCGCACGTCGTCGTCGTGGGCGGCGGATTCGCCGGGCTGTCGTGCGTTCGCGGGCTGAAACGGGCGCCGGTCCGGCTAACGCTGGTGGACCGCCGGAACTACCACCTCTTCCAGCCGCTCCTGTACCAGGTCGCGACGGCGTCGCTCTCCCCCGGCGACATCGCCAGTCCGCTCCGCTCGATCCTGCGCAGGCAGCGAAACGTCGAGGTCTGGCTGGGAGAGGCGGTTGGCGTCGACGTCGAGCGGCGCGTCCTGAAGCTGACGGACTCGGAGCTGCCCTACGACTACCTCGTCGTGGCGACGGGGGCGACCCACGCGTATTTCGGGCACCCGGAATGGGAAGGGCGAGCGCCGGGGCTCAAGACCGTCGACGACGCCGTCGAGATCCGCCGGCGCTTCCTGCTCGCGTTCGAGGCCGCCGAGCGCGAAGGGGATCCGGTGGCCCGGCGCCGGCTGCTCACCTTCGCCATCGTCGGAGGGGGTCCGACCGGCGTGGAGCTCGCGGGCGCGATGGCCGAGATCGCCCGCCAGGCCCTGCCCCGGGACTTCCGTGCGATCGACACGAGCTCCGCCCGCGTGATCCTCGTCGAAGGCACCGACCGGGTGCTGCCCGGCTACCCGCCCGAGCTGTCGAAGCGGGCGCGGGAGCAGCTCGAAGGCCTGGGCGTGGAGGTGCGGACGGGTTCGCTGGTGACGGAAATCGACGCGAACGGCGTCGGCATCGGAAGCGAGCGCGTCGAGGCGGCGAACGTCTTCTGGGCGGCGGGCGTGGCCGCGTCGCCGCTCGGACGCGATCTGGGCGCGCCCGTGGACCGGGCCGGGCGCGTGCGGGTGGAGCCCGACGGCTCGCTCCCCGGACACCCGGTAGTGTTCGTCGCCGGCGACCTCGCCGCCATGACACGGCCGGATGGTGAGCCCGTGCCCGGCGTCGCGCCTGCCGCCAACCAGATGGGCCGCCACGCGGCGGCCCAGATCCGCCGGGACCTGGCGGGCCGTCCGCGCACGAGCTTCCACTACGTCGACAAGGGCGACCTGGCGACGATCGGACGCGCCGCCGCCGTCGCCCGCATCGCCGGTGTCCGGCTGTCCGGGCTCATCGCCTGGCTGACCTGGGTGTTCATTCACATCCTCTACCTCATCGGCTTCCGGAACCGGCTCATCGTCATGATCCAGTGGGCGTGGGCGTACGTGACGTATCAGCGGGGGATCCGGCTGATCACCGGTTCGCCCCACGTCGAGCTGCGACGCGCACGGCGCGACGGCGAGCGGGCGTGATTTTACCATTCGCCCTCCTCGATCGTCTGATGTGTAGAGCGGCAGGACCGGAGCTTACCGCCGCCCGCCGGGGCGGGAGAGGAGGAACGACATGACGTGGAAGACAAAGCGAGCCGCGACGGCCGTCGGCGTGGCCGTGGGTGTTCTCGCCATGGCGGCCTGCGCGGATTCGACGGGGCCGTCGGCAGGAGTGGACGACTACGAGGCCGGCGTCGTCGCCGACATCGTGTCCAGCGTGGACGAGACGGGACCGGACCCGATGGCCCTCGGGTGGGGCTTCGGCGACGTCGCGCCGGCGGACGTCAGCGGCTCGTTCACGTTCGAGCGAACCGTCGATTGCCCCGGCGGCGGAACGACCGTGGTGAGCGGCGAGCATCACAGCACGTTCGCGTCCGATACGCGCATCGTGACCATGGACTGGACGGCCAGCCACGTGCACGACGGCTGCGTCTTCACGCTCGGGGACCTGACAGTGACGCTCGACGGATCGGTCGAGACCACCGGCAGCGCGAGCAAGCAGCTCCCGCAGACGCGGGATGAGCGGCCGCAGCTGCTGTCCCTCGAAGCGAGCCGCACGGGGCACCTCGACTGGACGAGCGACCAGGGCACGCGCTCCTGCGACATCGCTCTGACCCAGAGCTACGATCCGGACACCGGCATGATCCACATCACCGGGACCGTGTGCGGGCGTGACGTGGACGTCAGCCATGCGCCGGGCCACTTCGGGGACCACCGCAGACGCGGCGGCGGCCACGGCTGACGGATACGATCGGATCGCGTTCAAGGCGCGGGCCGCCCCGAAGGGACCGGTGCGGCCCGCGCGCGATCTCAGCGCCGACACCGGTGACCGGGCCGGCCGCTGTCGTGACGTGACACTCGACAGGGGCGGGCCCGACCTGCCATCTTCCGTGGCATCGAAGCATCAGCGGGCGCACCCGCCGGTCCGGCGGTAGCGCGCCGCCGCCGCTGCGCTGATCTCTGCCGCTGTCCGGCGATCCTCGACCCGAGCGATCGATGCCCAGCATTCTCTTCCGATACGAGCCCAACAGGCTTTACGCGGGGTCCGGCGAGTTCCACTGCCCGACCTGCGGCACCATGCGCGGCTATCGCCGCACCGAGGTTCGCAGAACCGCGGCCGTACTCGGTGCCAGACTGCCCTGGGGACGTTACGGAGAGTACGTCGAGTGCACCGCCTGCGTGAGCACCTTTCGGCCACAGGTGCTGGCATACAGCGGTGGAACCGGTACGGAGGAGGTCGTCGCCGAGTACCAGCGCGCCCTGAAGCGGATCCTCGCCCTCATGGTGATGGTGGACGGCGTGGTCCGCGACCGAGAGATCTCCATCGTCCGCCGCATCTTCGAGGACGTGACGGGTGTCTCACTCAGGCGTGAGGACGTCATCGAGGAGGTAGAGGACGTCGGGCGTGAGCCGACGAGCGTCGCCCGGTACCTCTCCCGCGCCAGCGGTTATCTGAACGAGTACGGGAAGGAGCAGATCCTGCGCGGCGCCATTCTCGTCTCCCGCGCCGACGGCAGCTTCGATCCACGGGAATCGGAGATGGTACGGCGCATCGGCGCCGTCCTCCACGTGCCCCTTCCCACCGTCGAGACGCTCATCCGGACGGTATCCGCATGACGGACCACGAAGGACCGCGCGACCCGGCCGTGGCCGCCCTGCTCCGCGACCTCGAGGCGCAGGAGGCGGAGGTCGAGACCTTCGTCGAGTCCCTGACCGACGCCCAGCTGTACTGGCGCCCGGATCCGAACCGCTGGTCCATCGCCGAGAACCTCGTCCACATAACCCTGCCCGTGGGCCCGTACGCCGACGCCGTGGACGCGGCGTGCGCCGCGGCGCGCAAGCGCGGCGACATGGACCTTCAGCGCCGCGAGCCCTGGCTGGGTGAGCGATTCGTCCGCAGCCTCGAGCCCCCGCCCCGGTTCCGCATCCGCACGGCCGGACGCCTCGAGCCGTCCGCCCCGCCCGGCCGGCCGGAGCTGCTCGCCGCGTGGCGGTCCTCGTGCCGGCGCTTCGACGCGTGCCTGCGCGCCGCCGACGGCGTGACCCTCACCGGCACGCGCATCGTGTCGCCCTTCTTCCGCTTGCTGCGCCTCTCCGTGTCCCAGGCGTTCCGCAGCATACTCGCACACAATCGCCGCCACCTCTGGCAGGCGCACCGCGTCGCGGCGACGACGGGGTTCCCGCCGGGGGAACCGGCCGAGCCGGTCCTGCCGGTATCACCCGACACCGGGACCCTCTAGCAGCCGGTACGAGCAGAGCCCGGCCTACGCTCTCCGCCAGACTGCCGCTTCCTGCGCGCCCGGCGCCGGCACCGCGCCGGGGTGAAGCAAACCCGCCAGCACCTCGACCCCGCGAACCACGCGCGGACCCGACCGGTTGAAGTACGCAGACCCGTCCACGGCCCAGGCTCGACCCTGCCTCACCGCCCGTGGCGCGATCCGCGCCAGGAGCTCACCGTGGGCGTCCGCGTCCGCCTGCGTGGCCCCCAGGTCGTACCCGCACGGCATGATCACGAGAACATCCGCATCCAGCTCCGCAAGATCCGACGGCTCCGCCTCCACCGAGCGCGCCCCCATCTCCCCGGCCAGATTTCGGCCTCCGGCCAGCTCGATCTGCTCCGGGACCCAGTGCCCCGGCACGAAGACGGGATCGAGCCACTCGACCGCCAGCACCCCCGGTCCGGACCTCCCCGCCACGGCCGCGCGCACGACGTCCAGTCTCCCTCGCAGCTCCGAAACGAGTTCGGCGGCCCGGGCCTCCACGCCGGCCGCCCGGCCCACGGCTGCGATGCACCCGAACACGTCCTCGAGCGTGTGTGCGTCGAGCGACACGACCTCCGCCGACAGCCCCCGGCTGGCCACCAGCTCACGCACCCCGGGGGTCGGCACCGCGCACACCTCGCAGACTGCCTGCGTCAGCACCACGTCCGGCCGGAGCGCCTCCAGCCGGTCGCCGCTCACCTCGTAGACGCTGCCGTGCTCTTCCATTGCCCGGCGCACTGCCCGGTCCACCTCCCCGCTCGTCAACCCGATTGGGTCGAAGCGCGGCCGGCTGACCCTCGGCCGGTCCAGCACCTCTGGCGGGTAGTCGCACTCGTGCGAGATCGCCACCAGCCCGTCCCCCAGCCCCAGCGCCTGCACGATCTCCGTCCCGCTCGCCAGCAGCGACGCGATCCGCTTCATCCGTCCCTCCCCTTCGATCCGATTCACTGCACCTCTGCCGGACGATACCCCGCGCCGCCCTTCCGCTGCAACGCGCCGCGGCTCCCTTGCCCGTCTTGATGTATGTTTATACATTTCCCGGTCCAGGTATTTCCGGCGGCGCGGCCGACCGGCACGGGCACGGCGCGGGGACGCGCACCATCGGAAGGACGAGCAATGGGACGGACGCAAGAGCTGGTCGGAATGGCGGAGACGTACAGCGCGCATAACTATCACCCCCTGCCGGTGGTGCTGGAGCGGGGGGAGGGGGTGTGGGTGTGGGACGTCGACGGGCGGAAGTACATGGACATGCTGTCGGCGTACTCGGCGGTGAATCAGGGGCACCGGCACCCGGCGATCATCGGGGCGCTGGTGGAGCAGGCTTCGAAGCTCACGCTGACGTCACGGGCGTTCCACAACGACCAGATGGGTCCGTTCCTGAAGGAGCTGTGCCAGCTGGCGGGATACGAGAAGGCGCTGCCGATGAACACGGGCGCCGAGGCCGTGGAGACTGCCATCAAGATGGTGCGGAAGTGGGGATACGAGGTGAAGGGAGTGGCGCCGGGCAAGGCGAAGATCGTGGTGTGCGACGGCAACTTCCACGGTCGTACGACGACGATCGTGGGCTTCTCGTCGGAGGACCTGTACAAGGAGGGCTTCGGCCCGTTCACGCCCGGCTTCGTGCGGGTCCCGTACGGCGACCTCGAGGCGCTGAAGTCGGCGATGGACGAGAACACGGTTGCGTTCCTCGTCGAGCCGATCCAGGGGGAGGCGGGCGTGGTCGTGCCGCCGGAGGGGTACCTGCAGGGGGCGGCGGCGCTCTGCCGTGAGCACGGCGCTCTTCTGGTGGCGGACGAGATCCAGACGGGCCTGGGGCGTACGGGCCGCATGTTCGCGTCGCAGTGGGAAGGAGTGCGGCCGGACGTGGTGATCGTCGGCAAGGCGCTGGGCGGCGGGGTGTACCCGGTCTCGGGCGTGCTGGCGGATGAGGCGGTCATGGACGTCTTCACGCCGGGCACGCACGGCTCGACGTTCGGCGGCAACCCGCTGGCGGCGGCGGTGGCGCGGGCGTCCTTGAAGGTCCTCGTCGAGGAGAAGCTGGCCGAGCGGGCGGCGGAGCTCGGTGCCTGGTTCATGGACGAGCTTCGGGCCCTCGAATCGCCACACGTGGCGGAGGTGCGCGGCCGGGGGCTGCTGATCGGCGTGGTCATCCGGGACGAGTCGGGTCCGGCGCGGCCGTTCTGCGAAGCGCTGAAGGCCCGGGGCATCCTGGCGAAGGAGACGCACGATCAGGTGGTCCGCTTCGCGCCCCCGCTGGTGGCGACGAAGGAGGAGTTGCAGGCGGTGCTGCCCGCGATCGCGGAGGTGCTCGAGTCGCCCGTGGCGGTTACGGCCGGCGCCTAGCGCCGGGACGCCCGCGGCCGGTCGTGCCGTGTGCCGAGGCCGGAGACGAGGGGGAGGGGCGACGTCGGTCGTCCTTCCCCCTCGGCGCTTCCGCAAACGGCGTGGCGCCTGCATGTTCCCCGGGCGATGACTGATCCGAGCGTTCCCGAAGTCGGCCCCAGCGACGTCCCGAATGTGGCGTCGAGGTGGCGGCTCGCACTCGCGCTTCTGCGGCGCATGCCGCAGGGACTGCTGAGTCGGGGGTTCGGCCGGCTGGCCGATGCCCGCCTGCCCCCGGCGCTGCGGCGGCCGCTCATCGGCGGCTTCGCGCGCCTGGTGGGCGCGGATCTGGGCGAGGCCCGGGGAGCGCCCGGAGACTACGCGAGCCTGAACGCCTTCTTCGTGCGCCGCCTGCGTCCCGGTCTGCGGGCGTGGCCGTCCGATCCGCTCGATGCGGGGAGTCCGGTGGACGGGATCGTAGGTGCATTCGGGGCCGTTCGGTCCGGCCGGGTCGTGCAGGCGAAAGGGCTCCGGTACGGCATCGCCGACCTGCTGGGGGACGAGACCGAGGCGGACGGCTTCAGCGGCGGCACCTTCCTTACCCTGTATCTCAGCCCCAGGCACTACCACCGCATCCACGCCCCCGTCGGCGGGAGCATCGCCCTGGCACGCCACGTCCCCGGCGCGCTGCTGCCCGTGAACGAGGCCGCGGTCGCGACCATCCCGAACCTCTTTCCACGCAACGAGCGGCTGCTCTGTCACATCGATTCGCCGGTCGGGCGCGTCGCCGTCGTCGCCGTCGGTGCATACAACGTCGGCCGGATCTCGGCGGCGTTCGACGACGGGTGGGGTGCGCAGGCCGGGCGGCCGGGCTGGGTGACGAACCGCCCTCGTGCCGTGGTGGAGGCCCGGCGCTACGAGCCGCCGGTTCCCGTGGCCCGGGGCGACGACCTCATGGCCTTCCACCTGGGCTCAACCGTCGTGCTCCTCTTCCCCGAGGGCGTCGCGCTGGACGAGGGGCTTCAGCCGGGCGCGGAGATCCGGCTGGGTCAGCGAATCGCCGGCGCGGTCGAGACGCAGAGCGGCGGGGCGGTCGAGGCGTAGGGGGCCGGGGCGTAGGCGGCCGGGGCGGCCGTGGCGCAGGCCGCCGGTCAGACGTCCGTGCGCCGGTCGGTCCCGACCGCGGCGGTTGAATAGCCAGATGCCGCCGCCCAAGATGCGTACCTTGCCTATCGGCCTCCCGCCCAGCGAAGATCGACGCCTGGCGGAGCCGAGCGGCGCATGTGGTCGGCGGCGATGCGGACGAATTCCGGATACGAGAGCTCCCGGTCCGGGTTCGTCGGGCTGCGGCCGATCCAGCAGTGGGGCTGGCCGCGCCCGTATTCGAACGTGGCCCGGGCGGGCGGACTCGTCGTCGAGTCCAGCGACGCCTGGAGGAGCTGCACCGCGTCGTTGAGGTAGTACGTGTCCATGTCACCCACAGCGACGTGGATGCGCCCGGTGAGCTTCGGGCCCAGCACGGCCCAGCGGCGCGAGAGGATCGCCCGCAGGTCGTAGTTCTCCCGCCAGTAGCCGGCCACCTCGTGGTCGATCGCACCGCTGCGCTTGTCCCATATCGGGGCGGGGTAGCCGTCCTCCCCCACCGGCCCGTACGCCGCCTGCCAGATGTCCCACTGGCCGCCGGAGCGGCCGTGTTCGCCGGCCGCGAGCTCCATCCGGTTCTCCTGCGCCATCGTGTAGCGGACGGAGCCGTCGGGGCTGCGGGCGCCGGGGCGAGGAACGGCGACGTCGCCCCGGTGCAGGACGTAAGCGTTCTCGTCCTCGTACACGTTCACGATCTGGTAGTAGCGGAAATCGACGGGGTCCGGGCACCAGCCCCAGGTGCCGCCGAAGAAGTCGGGATCGAAGACCTGCATCGCCAGTGCCTCCCATCCCCCGGTCGACCCGCCGGCCAGCACGCGGGCCCACGCGTCGGGGATGGCGCGGAAGCGACGCTCCAGCTCCGGCACGAGCTCCTCGAGGAGGGCGTCCCGGTACGGACCCACGTTGGCGCTGTTCACGGAGTAGGACGTGTCGTAGTACGGGTTCGCGTCCCTGAACGTCACCGCGATGACCTGGGGCGCGTCCGGAGAGCGCCAGAAGGCGTCGAACGCGCCGCTCCGCTCGCCGCCCCGTCCATAGCCGAAGGGCGCCGAACGGCCGGGGAAGTGCCCCTGCAGGTATACGACCGGGTAGCGACGTTCCGGATGGGCGTCGTAGCCCGCCGGCAGGAGCACGTTCACGCCGATCCACATGTCGTGGCCCCAGAAGCGCGACAGTCGCTCGCTCCGGATCTTGACGAAGCGGACGAGGTCCCGGTCCGTCGGGTTCCCCTGCTGCAGCGAGCCGCCGGCGGGTACCGGCTCGAGGGGCTCGATCACCTCCGACAGCGTCAGGTGGACAGGGGCCGCGTTGCCAGCGCCCACGCGAATCTCGCGCACGGGCGAGGCGACGTTGCCCGGCGCGCGCCAGAGGTCCTGCCCGGCGCCGGAGTTCAGGTGGAGCGAGACGGTGTGCCCGTCGGCGCGGTGGAACGTGGTGTAGACATTCAGGAACGCCTGCACGCGGTACGTGCCCGGCGGCAGCGATCCCAGGTCCGCGTAAGGGTATCCGTAGACGAGAGTGTCCCCTGCCGCGAGGTCGACCTCTCCGCCCGGCCGAAGGCCCGTGACGTCCCGCCCCCAGAACGGCACGCCCATGACCCCTACCTTCTCCCGCGGCTCACCGGTCGCGTCGCGGCTGACCACCACGTAGACGCGGCCGGTGACGGGGACCTCGAGGCCGAGCTCGTGGACGCGTGCGGCCGCGGCGGGCGCCAGAGTGATCCGGAAGCTCGGGACGGGAGGCCTGGACGCGGACGCACCGGAGAGCGGGGCGCGTCCGGCGGCGGGATCCGCCGCCGTCGACAGCATGAGAAGAGCCGCGAGGGCGGCGGGAACGGCCAGTCGGTTCGCGATTCGCATGGGGGCGCGGGTCGGGGAAGACGGACCCGCCGTGCGCGGCGGGCCGGAACGGGTCAAGCTCGCACGCCGGCCGCCCCCGCGCCACTGGCCGTCAGTAGAGGAACAGCAGCGTCAGCACGGCGGCCGCCACGACCAGGAATCCCACCATCACGACGAGCGGCAGGTCCTGCTTCGGATCCACGTGCATCCAGCCCTCCGGGGGTTCGGACGCGCTCGACTGCGCGCCGGCTCCGGCTACCTGCAAGTCTTCGACCGGCGACGTTGCCGCGTCCGCTCACGGCCGCGAGCTTCCATCGACCCATCCTCCCGCCCTGGACGCGAAATGACGATCTCCAGCCCGCTGCAGGGCATCTTCGTCGCCGACTTCACGGAGTCCCTCGCCGGGCCGTTCTGTGGTCAGATCCTGGCCGACCTCGGCGCCGACGTCGTCAAGATCGAGCGGCCGGGAGGCGATCCGTCGCGCCAGTGGGGGCCTCCCTTCTGGGCCGGAGACGGCACGCTCTTCCTGTCCGCGAACCGCGGCAAGCGCAGTCTCGAAATCGATCTGAAGGGGCCACACGGGAGCGAGGTGGTGCGCCGACTCGTGACCCGCGCCGACGTCGTCCTGCATTCCTTCCGTCTTGGCGTCGCCGAGTCCCTGGGGCTCGGGTACGCCCAGGTCCGTGCCGTCAGCGACCGCGTCATCTACTGTGACATCACGGCCTGGGGACACCGCGGGCCACGACGAGAGGAGCCCGGGTACGATCCGGTCGTCCAGGCCTGCGCCGGCCTGATGTCCGTCACCGGCCACCCGGCCTCGCCGCCGACCCGCCTCGGCGCATCGATGGTGGACATGGGCACCGGCATGTGGGCGGCCATCGGAATCCTCGCGGCGCTGCGGGAGCGGGAGCGCACGGGACGCGGCAGCCGCGTCGTCGCCTCCCTCCTGGACACCGCCCTCGTCTGGGGGAGCTACCACCTCATGGGGTACCTGGCGACGGGGCACGCCCCGGGACCCGAGGGCTCGGGGCTGGCCTCCATCGTCCCGTACGGCGCCTTCCCCACCGCCGACGCATGGGTCATGATCGCCGCCGGCAACGACAAGCTCTTCCGCCTGCTGTGCGGTGCACTCGGCGCGGACGACCTAACGGACGATCCGCGGTTCCTGTCGAACCGCGACCGCGTCGCCAACCGGGCCGCCCTCGAGGAGCGCCTCACCGCGACGACGCGCGATCTCACCGCATCCGACCTCCTCGAGCGCCTGCGCCGCGCGGGCGTCCCGTCCGGACCGATCCAGGACATGGCCCAGGTCGCGGACGATCCCCAGGTCCACGCCTCCGGCGTCCTGCGATCGGTGAGCCGTACGGGTCACCCGGACTACCGGGATGTGGCCCTGCCGCTGGAGCACGACGGGCGCCGCTGGACCGCGGCGCGGCCGCCACCGCGGGTCGGCGAGCACAGCCGCGCCGTCCTGGCGGAGCTGGGACTGGGAGATGCGTTCGCCTCCGGGGACGGCGCGGAGGTGAGCGGCTGACGTGCGGACCGGTCAGGTGCGCGGACGCTGCGTGGACGCGGCCTGGATGCCGGTCGCGACCTCGGGGATGATGCCGCGCTCGACGTAGAGCGGGTGCACGAGGGCCCGCAGGGCGGGGATCCGGCGGCCGAACCACGCCGCCGCGGCAAGGCACGCGACTCCGCCCAGGAGGACCGTGCGGGGCGCCCCGATACGGTTGGCGATTCCGCCGGCGAACAGGCTGCCGAAAGGGGCCATTCCCATGAAGGCCATGGTGTAGAGGCTCATGACCCGGCCGCGCATCTCCTCGGTGGTGAGGGTCTGGAGGACGGTGTTGATGGAGGCCGAGAAGATCATGAGACCGAACCCCGCGAGCAGGATGACGAGCCCCGAAACGGGGAGGGTCCGGGTGAAGCCGAGGGCGGCGAGGCCGAAGCCGAAGATCGCCGCTCCGGCAGCGATGACGCGGCTGAGGCCGCGGACGGTGCTGCGGGAGGCGAGGAAGAGGGCGCCGCCGAGGGCGCCGAATCCGGCGGCGGAGGTCAGGAACCCGAGGGTGGTGGCGCCGCCGCCCAGAACGTCACTCGCGAAGACGGGGAGGAGCACCGTGTAGGGCATCCCGACGAGGGACACGACGGCGAGAACGAGGAGCAGCGATCGGATGGGAGCAAACCCGAACGCGTAGCGGAAACCCTCGCGCAGATTCCGCACGACGTCGGGCCGGCCCGGCACGACGGGTCCGCCGCGCGCGCGGATGCCGAGCAGGGCGGCGAGCACGGCGAGATAGCTGACGGCGTTCAGCAGGAAGACGACGCCCTCGCCGACGGCGCCGATGAGCACGCCGGCGACGGCCGGCCCGACGAGGCGCGCGGCGTTGAACATGGACGAGTTGAGGGCGATGGCGTTGGCGAGGTCCTCGGTGCCTTCGACGAGGAGGACGAGGTACGCCTGCCGGGCGGGGATGTCGAAGCCGTTGATGGTGCCCAGGACGAGCGCGAGGGCGACGAGGTGCCAGACGCGGATCTCGTCGGTGAGGACGAGGCCGGTGAGCACGAACGCCTGGACCATTGCTGCCGACTGCGTGGTCAGGACGATGCGCCGGCGGTTCCATCGATCGACGAAGACGCCGGCGATGGGCGAGATCAGGAACGCCGGGAACTGGGTCGCGAAGCCGATCACGCCGAGGGCGAGTGCGGAGCCGGTGAGCCGGTAGACGAGCCAGCTCATGGCGACGGACTGCATCCACGTGCCGACGTTGGAGAGCAGCTGCCCCGCGAAGAAGAGGCGGAAATCCCTGTGGCGGAAGGCGCGCAGCGCGGCGGGAGGCGTGCGGGTACCCGGGTCGGCGCTCACCTCAGGAAGCGGCCTCCTCGATGTCGCAGTCCTCGCACGGGCAGATCTTCCGGAGGAGCTCGTAGGGGTAGATGCCCGTCGTGTGGCCGTCGCTCCAGTCGATGCGGATCGCGTATCGGCCGACGTACTGAATGTTCAGCGGGTAGACGTCGGCGGGGACGGCCCGGGGGTCCAGGCGGGGCCGCCCGGTCATCTCGTCAACGCACGCGGCGCACCGGCACTGGAGGCGGAGATAGCGCGGCGAGTAGTCCGACACGTGACCATCCGCCCACTCGATCCGGAGCTGACTGGCGTCCTCGTTCGGACCGATGCTCTTCGGGGTGATCTCGGGCTTCATGCTTCCTCCGGCGACGGGGTCGCCGCTCCGGGCCGCGAGACGCTCCGTCTCGCGGGAGCCGCGCCACCGGCGGCTCACGGGGCGTCCGGGAAGAGGGAGAGGCCCGCCGCCGCGACCTTGCGGGAGAACTCCTCTACGTCCCGGTCCAGGACGTCCTCCACCGTGCGTCGCGCCGTCGCGAGGGCGGCGGCGGCGCGGCGGATCCGCGTCCGCTCGGTGGCCGTGGGCGCGTCGACCGAAGACTGCAGCGAGAACCACGCCGAGCGCGCCTCGTCGCCGGGTGCGTCGAGGGCGTCCTCCGCCTCCTGCAGACGGGCGCCGAGGTGTTGGGCGTCCGGGCCCAGGGCGGCCGCCGCCGTGCCGGGGGGCTGCGCCTCGACGATCGCCTGGACGCGGCGGAGGGCCGAGCGCGCAGCGGCGACGCGGCCGTTCAGCCGGGCGAGGGGCGCGAGGATCGAATCCTGGACGGCGAGCTCCGTGCTCAGCTTGGCCTGGCGGTCCGTGTCCGCGACGTGGGTGCGCGGGTCCGCCCGCACCTCGAAGCTGGCGGCGCGGCTGGTATCCGTCCCGACGATCACCCGCGCCGCGTAGCGGCCCGGCACGACCTCGGGAGCCGGAAGGCGGCGGCCTCCGAGGGACGGTGGATCGGAGAGCCGGAGGTCCCAGGCCACGCGCTGAAGGCCGTTGCCCGCGGGGCCGTGGAAGTCGCGCACTACCGAGTCGCCCTGCAGGATCTGGATCCGCGCGGTGTCGGCAGCGCTCGATCCGGAGCCGGCGTGCACCCAGTAGCTGATCAGTGCGCCGTACGGCCGGTTCTCCGCCTCGTACAGGGCGTCACCCGTCGACCGGTAGCCCGGCGCCTCCGCCCGTTCGTGGATCCAGGCCACGGGCGGCTGGAAGAGATGTACGGGCTCGGACCGGATCGACGGCGTGGCCGCGAGCTCGCGCAGCGGCCGGATGTCGTCCAGGACGTACGCCGCGCGCCCGTGCGTGCCCACGGCGAGGTCGCCATCCCGTGCCTGGACCGCGAGTCCCCGCACCGGTACGGAGGGAATGCCGCTGTTCCAGCGGATCCAGTGGGCGCCGGCGTCCAGCGAGGCCCACATGCCGAACTCCGTTCCCAGGAACAGCAGCCGCGGCTCGGCGGGGTCCTGCTCGATGGTCTGGGCGAAGCCGCGGACGTCGGGGCGTGCGAGGCTCGTCCAGCTCCTGCCGAAGTCGTCGGTGCGATAGACGTACGTCTGCCAGTTGCCTCGCCGGTGGTCGTCAAGCGTGACGAAAGCCGTGCCCGCCTCGTGGGGGGAGGCCTCGATGTGGGAGACCCACGTGTGCTTCGGCACGCCTGGCACGCCGCCGACGACGTTCGTCCACGTCTCCCCGGCGTCGCGCGTGAGCTGGATGTTGCCGTCATCGGTACCGACCCAGATCACGCCCTTCTGCACGGGGCTGGGCGCGATGGTCATGATCGTGGTGTGGTTCTCGGCCCCCGAGTCGTCGATGGTGAGGCCTCCGCTCTCCGCCTGCTTCTGCTTCTCGGGATCGTCGGTCGTGAGGTCCGGCGAGATGGTCTCCCACGTCTCGCCCCGGTCCGTGGAGCGGTGCAGGTACTGGCTGCCCAGGTAGATCGTGGCCGGGTCGAACGGGTCCCGGGTCAGCGCGGCGTTCCAGTTGAAGCGGAGGGGCTCGCCCCCTTCCGGGGCCACGGGCTGGATGTCCTTGCCCTCGCCGGTCACCCGGTCGAACCGGAACAGGCTTCCGTTCTGGGAGGACCCATAGCCCGAGGCGGCGTCGGTGGGGTCGTTGATGACGCCCATCCCGTCCCCGCCGCCGACCCGCGTCCACTCGGCGTTGCGGATGCCCGCCCGCGTCCACGTGGAGCTCGGGCCGAGCCACGATCCGTTGTCCTGCATCCCGCCGTACAGGTTGAAGGGGACCGCGTCGTCCACCGCGATGTGGTAGAACTGGCCGACGGGCAGGTTCTCGACCCAGCGCCAGGTCCTGCCGCGGTTGCGGGAGATGGCGACGCCGCCGTCGCTGGAGTAGACCAGCATCCGGCCGTCCGCGCCGAGCCAGAGGTCCTGCACGTCGCCGTGCACCTTGCCCGACGGCACAACGAGTTCCCAGCTCCGGCCCTCGTCCTGTGAGACCCAGAGCTGGGAGTTCAGGCTGTAGATGCGGTTCTCGTTCGTCGGGTCGACCCGGATGTCCGCGTAGTAGAACGGCCGTCCGAGGACGTGATCGTCGTCCGTCAGCGTCTTCCACGTCCGTCCGCCGTCGTAGGAGCGAACGAGCGCCCCCTTCTTCGCCTCGACCACGGCGGTGACGATGTCCGGGTCGGACGCAGCGACGGCGACGCCGATGCGACCGAGCTCCCCTGCGGGAAGGCCGTCGTCGGCGCTCAGCCGCGTCCACGTCTCACCCCCGTCGCGGGTCACGAACAGGCCGCTGCCGGGACCCCCGGACCGGAACGTCCACGGCTTGCGCCGGAAGTCCCACATCGCGGCGAAGAGCTTGTCGGGGTTCGACGGGTCCATGACCAGATCGCTCACGCCGCTCGACGCGTTCGTGAAGAGGACACGCTTCCACGTCCGTCCGCCGTCCGTCGTCTTGAAGACGCCTCGCTCCTCGCCGTCGCTCCATTCGGGCCCCATCGCGCCTGCGTAGGCGATGTCGGGATCCCGCGGGTCGACGACGATTCGATGGATCCGCTCGGACTTCTCGAGCCCGACGTGGGTCCACGTCCGACCGCCGTCGACGCTGCGGTAGACGCCGTTGCCGACGCCCGCGCTGTTGCGCGGGTTCCCCTCGCCGGTGCCCACCCAGACGACTGCGGGGTTGCTCGGGCTGACGGCGATCGCGCCGATGGACTGGACGGGCTGGTCGTCGAAGACGGGCTGCCAGGTGACGCCGCCGTCGTCGCTCCGCCAGACGCCGCCCGTCGCGGCGCCGGCGAACATCGTGTCCGGCTGCCCGGGCACGGCCACGACGCTCGCCACCCGCCCCGCCATCCCGGCGGGTCCCACGGACCGGGCGTGCAGGGAGTGCAGCCCGGCGGCGAGCCCGTCCGCCGACCCGTCCTGCGCCTGCGCGGAGGAGGGAAGGGACAGGAGCGCGGCGGCCAGGGCGAGCAGCGCGGCGGGCGTGCGGGGCAGTCTCATCGAATCTTCCTGTGCGAGGCACGGCCGGTCCCGGAGGGACGGCGGATTGGTTGGATGCCGGTGGCGGAGGGCGTTATCGTACGGTCACGATCCTTCCGTCACAACCCTCACCCGCCCCCCAGGAGCGAGGCATGGCCATCCTTCGACCGGTGCTGCTGAAGGCGTCGCAGAACGAGTGGCTGAAGCGGCGGCTGCCGCGCCAGGCGTTCGCCCGTCGTGCCGTGCGCCGCTTCATGCCGGGCGAGCGGCTGGAGGACGCTCTCACCGCCGCGGCCGTGTTCGCCGATACGGGCATCGGCACGGTGATCACCGCTCTCGGGGAGAACGTCACGACGCAGGAGGACGCGGCCACCGTGGCGGAGCACTACGAGGGCGCGATCTCCGCCGTCGCGGCCGCGGGGCTCGACTGCGAAATCTCCGTCAAGCCGACGCACCTGGGCCTCGATCTGGGGGCGACGGTGGCGGAGGAGGGAATCCGGCGGCTGCTGGACGCCGCGGAGCGGCACGGCAACTTCGTGTGGATCGACATGGAGTCGAGCGCGTACACCGGGGCCACCCTCGACCTGTACACGGCCGCCCGGGAGGCCTCACCTCGCGTCGGCGTGTGCCTCCAGGCGAACCTGCGCCGAACACCCACCGACCTCGAGCGACTGGCCCCACTGCGCCCATCCATCCGACTCGTGAAGGGCGCCTACCTGGAGCCGGAGCCGCTCGCCTTCGCGCTCCGGAGCGAGGTGGACACGGCGTACGCGAGGCTCGCCGAGCGCCTCCTGGACATGGTAGCAGGCCGGGAGCCCGGGGAAGTGGGCCTCAGGGCGGCGATCGCGACGCACGACGTCGCCCTCATCGATCGAATCCGGCGCACGGCGTCCGAGCGCGGGGTGCGCGGCGGCTACGAGTTCCAGATGCTCTACGGGATTCGCAAGGAGACCCAGCGCAGGCTGGCGTCGGAGGGACAGCCGATCCGCGTCCTGATCAGCTACGGAGAGCAGTGGTTCCCGTGGTACATGCGTCGCCTGGCGGAGCGGCCCGCGAACGTGATGTTCCTGCTGCGGTCCCTGGTGGCCCGCTGAGACCGTCAGCTCCCGGGCGGGTCCTTGCGGACGAGGGCGATGAGCGTCGGGCCCACGTCATGGAGGGGCAGCAGCATGTCGGCTTCCTTCGCCGCCTGCTCCGCGTCCGGCGCCGGGTGCGTCGCTTCTCCGGTGCAATCCTCGAGAATCACGAATGAGCCGTTCCCATGGGCGGCACGCATCACGTCCAGGGGGTCCGGTGCGTCCCCTGCCAGGATCACGAGCAGGCGGTCACCGAGGACGGCGGCCGCCGACTCCACGAGCGGGAGCGCCGCACAGGGCGCCCGCGCGCGACGTTCCGGCACGACGCCCAGCGTCAGGTCCGGATTGAGCATGATGTAGGCGTCCTGCGGAGCCAGATAGACGGTGGCGTTCCGCAGGACCTCACCGTCCTCCGCGACCTTCACCTTCAGGGGCGTTCGCAGGCCGAGCACGGCCGCGAGGACGGAGGACTGGTGGGACGAGCGGTGCTGGGCGACGGCGAACGCGGCCGGGAAGCGAGCGGGAATGTCCTCGAGGATCGAGCCGGCGGCAGTCACCCCCTCGGAGGCCGTCGTTAGGACCACCAGGTCGTAATGGGAGCGGCGGGAGCGTCGGCGCCGTCTGCGGCGCGGCGCTTCCGCCTTCTTCCTGCCCTCCGAAGCGCCCGCGTCCCGATTTCCCACCGCACGCTCCCGATCTGCGTATCCATGGACGATCGCCTGAACGTTATCCGGGGCCCTGCGGCCTGTCTGTAGGGCGGTCGCCCACCGGGGTAGGGTGCCGCCGCGCTCGCGTGTAGGGATTCACCGCTGTGTCCCGGCCGGGGCGCGGTTGACGTCGAGCGCGGGCGCGCCCCACGATTCCCTTCCTGCGCCGGCGGGATCGGCCCGTACGGCGCCCACTCCGAAATGGAACCGTGATGCTCGCGACGCTGCTCGCCACCCTCCTCCTCGCCGCCCCGATCCCGGCGGTGCCGGCCGCTCCCCGCAGCCCCGCGTTCTCACCCGACGGTCGCCTCGCCCTCTCGATCCGCGGCGACCTCTGGGTGACGCAGTCCCCGGTCGACGGTCCGGACGCGCGGCCCACGTGGCTGCCCGTGACCTCGGGCCCCGCGCTGGACGTGGATGTCTCGTGGAGCGCCGACGGGAAGTCCCTGCTCTTCGCGTCCGACCGCTCCGGCGGCTGGTCGATCTGGAGCGTGCCCGTGGCGGGCGGCGAGCCGCGACGGATCACGACGGGCCACGGCCCGGACCGCGAGCCCGCGGCGGCGCCCGACGGCTCGATCGTGTTCGTGAGGGGTGACGGCCCGGCGGCGGACCTCTGGGTGCGGTCGGCGGCCGGCGAGGAGCGGCGCCTCACGACGTCGCCGGGAGCGGAACGCTCGCCCGCGGTCTCGCCGGACGGTCGCATCGTGGTCTTCGCGGCGACGTCGGCCGGGGAGGCCTCGCTGCGGACCGTTCCCCTCGAGGGCGGGAAGACCCGCGAGGTGCGCTCCGGTGAGGCGGAGGACCCCGCCTGGTCCCCGGATGCAGGCCGCATCGCGTTCGCGCGGCGAGGTCGCGACGCAGGGGTGTGGATCACGGACGTGGACGGCAGCTACGAGAACCTGCTCTCCCCAACGCCGGCGGCGCCCGCCTGGGCCCCCGGCGCCGGCGTCATCGCGCTGGCCGAGCTGCCCGGCGCGGACGTCTCCTTCAACGGCGATCCGAACCGACTGGGTGACAGGGAAGCTCGTGCGCTCTTCGACAGGCCGGACGGCCTGTGGCTGGTGCCGGCTCCCGCGCCGCCCGACGCGGGCCGGCGCGCCGTCAGCGTCGACGCGGGCGGCGTCGACCGCCGCGAGATCGACGCCGCCGCGTTCGATCGCGTCTGGTCCCGCGTGCGCGACCTCTACTTCACCCGCCGGCCCGGCACGCCGCACCGCGCGCCTGCCGTGCTGAAGCAGAGGCAGCAGCAATGGGAGCAGGCGCGGGAGAAGTACCGCCCCCGTGCCCTGGCCGCGCCCACCGATTCGGCGCTCGAGTCGGTCGTTCACGCCATGATGGCCGACCGGCCGCCGCTGCGCGAGCCGGCGACGGGCCGGGCGGCGGTCTCCAGCGCCAACCCCGTCGCGACGGATGCTGGTCTGGAGATGCTCCGGCGCGGGGGCAACGTGGTCGACGCCGCCGTCGCGGTCTCCTTCGCGCTCGGGGTGGTCGAGCCGGAGGCGAGCGGGATCGGCGGCTACGGCCAGATGCTGATCTGGCAGCCCGGCATGGACGACCCCGAGCTCGTCGAGTTCATGACGCGGACGCCGCAGGACGCGACGCTGGACAACGGCGCCCTCCAACCGAACGGCCATTACCCGGACGACGGTCCGATCCTCACGCAGGTGCCGGGCACGCTGGCTGGGATGTACCGCGCCTGGCAGGACCGGGGCAGCCTTCCGTGGAAGGAGCTGCTGCAGCCCGCGATACGGGCCGCAGAGAACGGCTACGAGGTCTCCGACGGTCTCGCAGCCACCCTCGCGACCGAGCGCGAGCACTTCCTGAAGTACCCGGGCAGTCGCGCGCTCTTCTTCCGCGAGGGCGAGCCGCTTCAGGCCGGAGACACCGTCCGCAACCCGGACCTGGCGAACACGCTCCGGGCCATCGCCGAAGGAGGCGCGGACGCGTTCTATCATGGGGACGTCGGCCGCAGGATGGTCGAGGACCTGCGCGCCCACGGAAGCGCCATGCGCATGCGGGACGTCGAGCGCTACTACGCCGCCGTCCGGGAGCCGGTGTCCGGCACGTACCGGGGCTACACCGTCTTCTCCAGCGCGCCGCCGTCGGCGGGAGGGGCGAGCCTCGCGGCGAAGCTGCACCTGCTCGAGCACTTCTCGCCCATGAAGCCGTACCCGGACGACGCCGCGACGCTGCACGCCATGATCGAGGCGTGGAAGCTCGAGCCGTCCTCCCGCGGGCACATCGCCGACCCGGGGCTCTGGCCGGTGGACGTCGATGCCGTAACGAGCCGGGACACGGCGGACGCGCGCTGGCGCTGCTTCGACCCCGCTGAGGCGACGCCGGCCGGTCTGTTCTCCGGCTCCGAGCCGCCGGCGTGCGCGGCCGGCGCGGACACCGCGTCCGGTCCGCGCGGCGGCGGCGGCACGAACGGGCAATCCGCCACGGAGGACGACGACGGGCCGGCCGCGTGTGCGCTTCGTACCGCCTCCGGCCACTGCCACATGACGGGCACGACGGCGTTCGTCGTCGCCGACGGCGCGGGCGATGTCGTGTCGGTCACGCAGACGCTCGGGACCTGGGGTGGCACGTTCTACGTCTCGCCGGGGCTCGGCTTCACGTACAACGACAAGCTGACCTCGTACGCCCTCGACCCGGGCGCCTACGGCGCGCGCCTGCCCAACGCGCGCCACGGCAGCACGATCAGCCCGACCCTCGTGTTCCGCGGGACGGGCGCCGACCGCAAGCCGGCATTCGCGTTCGGGACCGCCGGCAACGCCTGGATCACCGCCGGCGTGTACGAGGAGCTGGTCGGGCTGGTGGACTTCGGGCTGAGCCCCCAGGCCGCGCTGGAGCTGCCGCGATTCCTGCCGTCGACGGAGTTCCTGCCGGGCGGCAGGCGCGCCGAGCTGGTGTACGCCGAGGACGGGTTCGACCCGGACGTCGTGCGGCGACTCGAAGCGATGGGGCACCGCTTCCGGTGGGTGTCGCTGCGGGGGGAGCTGCGCGAAGGGTACGGGGCCGCGCTGGAGATCCGGGATGGGCGGGTCACGGCCGGGGCCGATCCGCGTCGGGCGGGCGCCGCGGGCGCCGTGCACTGAGGCCGCCGCCCCGACGGGCCGCGTGCGGGCCGCCCGCCCGACCCGCACCCGCACCCGCATCCGCTCCCGACCCACTCCCGGCAGGCGCGACGGCTAACATGCCCTCACTGACACAGCGCGCCCGGACCCGCTCGTGCGGATCCGGGCGCGCTGCGCATGCGCCGGCTCGGCCCGAGTGGAGCTACATGCCGCCGCGCTTCTGCGCGGTCGGGGGCAGGTGCCCGTTCAGTCGCAGGTAGGTGGCCGCCGCGGCGTAGTGGTCGGCCAGATCGTTCGTGAGCCCGATCATGGCCATCGCCTTCGTGACCTTGCGATTGCCGAAAAACGCCACCGAATCGGCGAGCTGGGCGTCCGTGACGCCCTGCAGCGCCTGCTGGCAATAGTCGAACGACGCCTGCATGGCCGCGATCAGGGCCTCCTTCGACGCGTCCTCGGCGGCCTTCGTCGCGTCCGGCGCCGGCGTGCCGGAGATGGCGGAGCAGCGGAACGCGTTGTCACCGGCTACGTGGCTGGCCAGGTGCCCGAACGTCATCTGCTCCTTCGTCGGGCTGAACGAGTACTTGTCTGCCGGCATCTCCTTCGCGGAGCCGATGAGGTTGCCGGACTGGCGCTCCACGATCTGGCGGACGGCGTCCGCGACGGGGTTGCCGGCCTGGGCCGCGTCGGCGGCGGGAGCAGCGGCCCCCGTCGTGGCGGCGGTCTCCTCCGCCGGCGTCGTGTTCGAGTCGGCCTGCGGCTGCGAGCAGGCGGCGGCGAGCATCGCCGCACCGACGATCAGAATGCGTCCGTTCATGGGTGCCGCTCCTTCTGGGGGAAAGGGATCCGCGGCGCCCCCGCGTGCGTCGCGGAGGCGTGCGCCGGGCGAACGTTCCCGGCACCGTGAAGCCGACCTAACGATGCACGTCGGCGGACTGCGGCGCGAGTCCCCCCTGCTCCGCCGGGACCTCGCCGACCTCCGATTGACCCGCAGCGGGGCCTCCGGCTACCCTCACGTCCGGCAGAACGTTTCCGGTAGACCCGCCAGGCGGGGGAAGGGGTTCGTTGACGAACGATCGCATCGTCCGCGCGCTGCGCAGGCAGCCGGTGGACGCCACGCCCGTGTGGTTCATGCGGCAGGCGGGCCGCTCGCTGCCACGCTATCGCGAGGTCCGCTCCGAGCGCGGCATGTTCGAGGTGATCCAGGATCCGGAGGCGGCGGCCCGGGTGACGGAGCTGCCCCTCGACTATTTCCCCGTCGACGCGGCGATCCTCTACAACGACCTGTCGACCCCGTTCCTGGGCGCAGGGCTGTCGGTGGAGCTGCACGCGGGCGTCGGCCCTGTGGTGACCCCGTCCATCGAGAGCGGCGCGGACGTGGATCGGCTGCAGCCGTTCGATCCCCGTGAGGCCCTCGGCTACACGATGGAGCAGATCCGCATCCTCGTGGAGCGGCTCGACGTGGCGCTCCTCGCCTTCGTGGGAGCGCCGTTCACGCTCTGCTCCTACCTGATCGGCGGCCCCCGATCCGCGAAGAACGTGGAGGAGACGAAGGCCTTCATGTGGCGGGAGCCCGAGGCGTGGGAGCGCCTCGCCGGCTTCTGGGCCGAGCACCAGGCGGAGTACGCCATCGCCCAGCACGAGGCGGGAGCGGCCGGCATCCAGCTCTTCGACTCCTGGGCGGGCGCCCTCGCGCCGGCGGAGTACGAACGCTACGTCATGCCCCATTCGAAGCGCGTCCTCGACCGCTGCCGGGAGGCGGGTGTTCCGACGATCCATTTCGCCACCGGCAATCCCTGTCTGCTTCCGCTCATCGCCGAGGCCGGCGGGGACCTCATCGGGCTCGACTGGCGCATGCCGATCGACGAGGCGTGGGCGATCGTGGGCGAGGATCGTGGCGTCCAGGGCAATCTGGATCCGGCCGCGATGCTCGCGGGGCGCGACGTCGCCCTGCGCATGGCCCGTGACGTCCTCGAACGGGTTGGCGGACGACCGGGCCACATCTTCAACGTCGGCCACGGAGTGCTTCCGGGCACGGACCCGGACGTGATCCGGGCCGTGGTCGACTACGTCCACGAATTCGGAGGTGCGGCGTGAGCGCAGACGGAGGCACGGGCGCCGGAGCGCGGCGGATCGGCGTCGTGCTGATCAACTTCGGCGAGCCCGGCCAGGCGACGATGGACGAGGTCGTCCCGTTCCTGGAGCGGATCTTCCTGACCAACTCCTTTCTGGAGGGCGCGAAGACGCCGGAGGAGCGGCGAGCCCGCAGCCACGAGCTTGCCGTTCAGCGGGCGCCCGGGCTGATCCGGGAGTACGAGGCCATCGGCGGCTCGCCCCTGAACGAGCAGGCGCACGGACAGGCGGACCAGCTCCAGGCGGAGCTGGCACGGCGCGGTCACGACGCGCGCTGCTACGTCGGCATGCAGTTCACGGATCCGCTGATCGAGGACGCGGTGCGCCGCGCCAGGGACGACGGTGTGGACGTGCTGGTCGCCCTGCCGGTCTACCCCGTGTGCGGCCCGTCGACGAACGTGGCGGCGCTGGGGCAGGTCGAGCGAGGCCTGAAGGAGCTGGGGTGGGACGTGGAGCCGCTCGAGCTGAGCGGCTGGCACCGGCACGAGGGCTACGTCGAGCTGCGCGCAGCCGGCATCCGGGATTACGCCCGAGAGCACGGCCTCGACCTGAACGCAGGCCCGATGCGCCTCGTCTTCTCCGCCCACGGCACGCCCGTGAAGTATCTCCGGGAGGGCAGCCGGTACGAGGAGTACACGGTGGAGAACTGCCGCCACGTCGCCGCAGGCAGCCGGCGTCGGGACCTACTCCCTCGGGTACCAGAACCACGCCAACCGACCCATCGAATGGACGCAGCCGTCCATCGACGCGGTGGTCGAGGAGCTGGGCGGCGACGGCGCGATCGAGGGCATCGTCGTCGTGCCGATCTCCTTCATGCACGAGCAGTCGGAGACGCTCTCCGAGCTCGATCGGGAGCTCCGGGCGGAGGCGGAGGAGCGCGGCCTCGAGTTCCACCGCGTCCCGGTTCCCCACGGCGACCCTCGCTTCGCGTCCGTCCTCGCGGACCTCGTGGAGGCGCGCATCGGCGGGGCCGCCTTCGATGCGTTCACCCTGAAGCAGTGCCGCTGCAGACCGGACCCCGCGACACGCTGCACGAACGGCTGAGCCCGATTCGGCGGTGGACCGTCAGCCGACGTCGCCGCCGCGGGCGGCAGTCTTCCCTTCTCCCGCAAGGCGTCCCGCCAGCTCGCGGGCGCGGCGGACCCGTCCGGGAATGCCCACCCGCGATTCGTAGTTCGCGGCAAGGTGGATCCCCCGGGGCAGCGCGAGTCCGTCCAGCGCGTCCCAGCTCCGATCCCACGCCGGCATGCGCGCCCGCGCCACCCGCACGGCCCGGGCCGACGCTCCCGTGGAGGAGAGCAGCTCGTTGCAGGCCACCTCGGCGATCCAGTCGTCGGGCATCTCGGCCAGGCCCGGGTTGAGGGCGCCGCCGAGGAAGGCGGTGCAGACGCCGCCGCGCCCGTTTGCCGATCGAACGGGCGTCCCGCGTCCGTCCCGCGCCTCCGGTCCGAACAGCCAGTGGTTGAAGGTGACGCCCCGCGTGTCCAGGCCTTCGCCCAGCGCGACCTGGTAGCCGAGCCCCCGTGGCAGATCGTCCGCCTGCAGGAACGCGAGGGCGAGGCGATTGTAGCGCAGGGGCCGGAGGTGCTCGACCGCCTGCGGCGCGGCCCGGCGCAGCAGTCGCGCGGCTTCGTCGGCCGGAACGGTGAGCACCACCGCGCGGGCGTCGACGCGCTCCGCCTCCGTCTCGAGGACGTAGCCGGCCCCGGCCGGGCGGATCGCCCGAACCGGCGCGGCCAGCGAAACGCGCTCGGCGTTGGCCCGGTACAGGCCGTGCGGCAGCGCCTCCAGTCCCGACCGGAAGGAGAACGCCGGCGCGCCGCCGCCGCCGCGGCGCAGCGAGCTGCGCAGGAACGTCAGAAGCAGGCTGCGACCGGCCAGCCCCATGTCGTCGAGCAGCGGCCCGAGGGAGTGTCTCACCCGCATCTCGTCCGGGTCGGAGCCGTAGAGTCCGCCGAAGAGAGGGCCGAGCATCCGCGCGTACGTCCGCGACCCGAACGCCCGGGACAGGTACGCGCCCACGCTCTCGTTGCGGTCGGGCGGGGCCGCGAAAGGCTCCGCCAGCGCGCGCAGCTTGTCGGCGGGAGACAGCAGGTCGGTTCGCAGCGCGGTGGCCAGGTCGCGGGGCACCCGTCGGATGCTGCCACCGGCGCGGACGAAGAGAGGCAGGTCGTCCGGCGCCAGCAGGAGCTCCTCCTCGAGCCCGAGCTCCGATACCAGCGCGCCGAGGGCCGGGCTCAGGCGCCCGCGCTGCGGGCCTGCCTCGAGCACGAAGCCGTCCTCCCGGATCGACCGGATCACCCCGCCCGGCCGGTCCGTCGCTTCGAGTACCCGGTGGGGTACGCCTCGCCGGGCGAGCTCGTGCGCAAGGACGAGCCCCGTGATGCCGGCACCGACGATGACGATCATCCAGACTCCGGACGCGGCGGCGGGAAAGATACCGGGTCGCAAGATGTTCGGAGCGGGCCTTCCGGGGCAACCCGAATATCCCGTCCGACTTGCGTAAAGAGTCCGCCGCGTGCAACGTGGGGGCGCCGGACTACCGGCACTCACCGCAATCGCCGGGAATCCCGGCCGTTTCACAGACCCGATTTCGGAGGTCGATGATGGCTCAGCGCAAGCCGAACGCCGCGTTCATGAAGGCGATGACGCCGAGCCCGGAGCTCGCCGCCGTCGTGGGGAAGGGACCCATGCCGCGGACGGAAGTCACGAAGAAGCTCTGGGACTACGTGAAGAAGCACAACCTGCAGGACCCGAAGGACAAGCGCACGATCGTGGCCGACGAGAAGCTGAAGCCCGTCTTCAACGGGAAGAGCCGCGTCTCGATGTTCGAGATGACGAAGCTCGCGAATCAGCACCTGAAGTAGATAGATCCCCGTCGGCGGGCAGAGGCCGCCGAGGGACGGAACGACGGACGGGGCGGGCGCCGCGGGCGGCCCGCCCCGTCTCGCACCCGGGCATTTCCTCAGCCTTCCGAGCTCACCTCTACCGCACGGCTGGCACGCCCGGTGATCTCCTTGGCCACGATCCGGAAGAAGACAGTGCGGTCGGGCGTCGGGTCGTACTCGGTGAGGGTCGCCGGCACCACGCGCCGGAGCAGCTGCAGCGCCCGACGGTGCACCGGGGACGCCTCCCCGCCGCGCTCCTGCGGGATCCTGTAGAACGGACCGCGCACGACGACGCTGCGCCAGTCGAAGCGCCCGCTCACCTCGTCCACTTCGAACGCCACGATCGGGTTCTTCTGCACGGCGCTGAGCTTCGCGCCGGGCGCGGTCCGGCCGTAGACGGCTCCTTCGTCCCATGCGAAGTGGATCGGCTCGATGAAGACCTCCCCGCCCGACAGGAACGCGATGCGCCCCACGTCGTTTCGGCGCAGGACATCTTCGGCGTCCAGCGAATCGATCTCCCGGATTACGGCGCGCACGTGCTCGGGCATGAGTGCAGCGGAGGCTGAGAGGCGGTACGCTGTCGGCAAGGCGGCCGACCCTTCAGGACATGGTACCGGTTTCGCGCCGGCGTCGCTGCCGGAGAAAGGAAACACCGGTGTGGGGGAGGCCCCTACACGTCGAGGATCACCGCGAGCGACCCGGCACCGCCGCCTGCATGCGCTCGGCCACCACTTCCGGCGTCTCCATGCGCGAGAGGTCCAGCTCGAAGTCGGGACGCTGCGCCGCCCCCAGCTTTCCGAGCAGCTCCCGGATCTCCCGCCCCGACAGTCCCAGCGCCTGCAGGTCCTCCGAGGAGAGCGCGCCGGCGCCTGGCCGTGGAGCGAGCCCGCCGTCGCCGGGCGCGACGAGACGCCGGATCGCGTCCATCTCCCCGCGGCTCAGGTGCGCGCCGGTCACGTCGTAGTCGATCCACGCCTCGTACGTCAGTGGCGCGACGCGCTTGACGATCCCGGCCATCACCTCCCCGTACGCCCGGATCTCCCACTGGGCGTGGGCGTCGACGCGGAGGGTGAGGAAGTGCAGCAGGTTGTGCAGATCGATCTTCCAGTACCACTGCGTGTAGGTCGACAGGGGCAGGTCGATGCGGGCGATCTCCCGGGCGACGTCGTGGCCGACCATCCACTCGTAGCCCTCCGCCGCCGATTCCCGCAGACGGTTCCAGCGGTCGACCGCCTCGGTGTAGAGCTCCGGGTCCGCCGCGGCGTCCTGCCGGCCCTGGTTGTTCACGTCGCTCTGAAGCGCGAACTGTTCCGCCTCGGGCGTGTGGAAGAGCAGCGGCATCAGCGAGTACCGGCCGCTGTACTCGTTCACGTTCGCCGTGCGATGCCGGATCCACTGGCGCGCGACGAACATCGGCATCGCGCAGTGGAACTTCAGCTCGACCATCTCGCTCGGGGTCGTGTGGCGGTGTCGGCGCAGGTAGCGGATGAGGCCCCGGGTGGCGCTCGTTCGGCGCGTGCCGTATCCGTAGGAGACGCGGGCGGCGCGCTCGACGCTCTCGTCGCTCCCCATGTAGTCCACGAGGGCCACGAAGCCGTGGTCGAGGACGGGGAAGTAGCCGCCGAGGATCTCCTCGGCCGCGGGGACGGTCGGGCGCCTGGTTTCCATGGGTGCGGGGGTGCGGAGACGCGTCAGATCGTGCTGCCGCAATAGGGCGCGGCGCGGTCGCGCGCGCAAGGTGGTCCGTCTGGCCCGGCTCGTGCACGCCGGATCGCTCGGGGAGTCCTCGTCCATCACACGCTCGGCAGCGATGCTCCACGACCGCATCTCACGCCTCTTCGTCCAGCACTTCGGCTCGCCGCCGGCCGCGATCCTCGAGATCGCCGGCGACGGCTCGAGCCGCAGCTACTTCCGGCTCATCACCGATGACTGGAAGACGGCCGTGGGCGGCATCGGCCCCGACCGCGAGGAGAACCGCGCCTTCCTCTCCTATTCCCGGTCGCTGCGCGGTGCCGGACTGAACGTGCCGGAGATCTTCGGGGCGGACGAGGACGCCGGCGTCTGGCTGGAGCAGGACCTCGGCGACCTCACGCTCTTCGACGCCCTCGCCGAGGCGCGCGACCGGGAGGGCGGCGTCTTTCCCCGCTCCATCCTGCCGAGCTACCGTCGCGTGCTCCAGGAGCTGCCCCGCTTTCAGGTAGTAGGTGGCGACGCCGTCGACTACTCCGTCGCCTACCCGCGCTCGGCGTTCGATCGCCAGTCGATCCTCTGGGACCTGAACTACTTCAAGTACCACTTCCTGAAGCTGGCCCACGTCCCGTTCAGCGAGGCTCGACTCGAGGACGACTTCGACAGGCTCACCGATTTCCTCCTCGAGGCGGACGGCCGACATTTCCTCTACCGCGACTTCCAGTCCCGAAACGTGATGCTCCAGGACGGCGAGCCCTGGTTCATCGACTATCAGGGCGGCCGCCGCGGGGCGCTCCAGTACGACGTCGCCTCCCTCCTCTACGACGCCAAGGCCGGGATCCCGGACGACGTACGCGACGAGCTGCTCGAGCACTACCTCGACGCGCTCGAGGAGTACGTCGCCTTCGACAGGGAAGACTTCCGCCAGCACTACCGAGGGTTCGTGCTCGTCCGCATCATGCAGGCGATGGGCGCCTACGGCTATCGCGGCTTCTTCGAGCGCAAGCCCCGCTTCCTCCAGAGCGTCCCCTACGCCGCGCGCAACCTGGCGGTCCTCCTGGAGCGCGGGCTGCCGGTCCGACTTCCCGAGCTGCGTCGCGTGTATCGACGCATCGTCGACACCTGGTCCGAGCAGGACGAGACCAGCGGCGAGGCGCCCGGTCTCACCGTCCACGTCGGCAGCTTCTCCTATCGGCGGGGCTACCCCGACGATCAGGGTGGCCACGGCGGAGGCTATGTCTTCGACTGCAGGGCGCTGCCGAACCCGGGGCGGCACCTCGAATACCGCGACCTCTGCGGTCGGGACGAGGACGTCGTCCGCTTCATCGAGGAGACACCCGAGGCGGCCGACTTCTGGAACGGCGTTACCGCTCTGGTCGACGCGCAGGTCGAGGAGTATCTGCGCCGCGGCTTCCACTCCCTGACCGTCATGTTCGGCTGCACCGGCGGACAGCACCGCTCGGTCTACTTCGCCGAGCGCCTCGCGCGACACCTGGAGACGTTTCCCGTAACCGTGCGCCTCACCCACCGCGAGGAGCCGCACTGGCCGCAGCACCGAGCGGCCTCCGCCACGGCGCGGGAGTGACGTGGACGCGCTCCTCTTCGCCGCGGGTCTCGGCACGCGTCTGCGCCCGCTCACCGACGTGGTCCCGAAGGCCCTGATCGGCGTCGGCGGCGTCGCAATGCTCGAGCGCGTCGCCCGTCGCGCCATCGAAGCCGGCGCCGACCGCCTCATCGTGAACGTCCACCACCACGCGCTTCAGATCGAGGGCTTCGTCCGCGAGCGCGACGGATTCGGGGTCGAGGTGCTCTTCTCCCGTGAGCCGGAGCGCCCCCTCGAGACCGGCGGTGGGCTCGCGGCCGCTGCCCACCTCCTGCGGGGCGACGGCGCCGTTCTCCTCCACAACACCGACGTCCTCACGGACTTCTCCCTCCCCCGGATGCTGGAAGCCCACGCCGACGCCAGGTCTCTGGCCACGCTGGCCGTGAACCGCCGCAGCGCCTCGCGCTACCTCCTCTTCGACGATCGCGGACTCTGCGGGCACGAGGACACCCGCACCGACGCGCGTACGCTCGCCCGTGAGCCCGAAGGCGAGGTCCGACGGCGCGCGTTCTGTGGCGTCCACGTCGTCGAGCCGGACCTGCCCGATCGCTTCACCGAGCAGGGGGCGTTCTCCATCGTCGAGCCGTACCTCCGCCTCGCCGGCGCCGGACAGCGCATCGCGCCCTTCGACATCGGCGATGCCATGTGGATCGACGTCGGAACCCCGGAAAGACTGGCGGCTGCCGGACGGCTGCTGGCGGACGCGGCGGAACGGTAGCCGGCGCCGCGCAGCCGTCGTATCCCCGTCGCGCGACGCCGCTCGCCGCAGTAGAATAGCGGTTGTTTCCGAGAACCCTCATCCGTCGCAAGGCTCCAGGCCCATGACAACGCGAATCCGGCGCCTCGCGGGCGTCGTCCTCGCCGCGCTGATCGCGGCACCCGCCGCTGCACGAAGCGCTGCCGCCCAGACGTTTCCCGAGGCGAACGTCACCCTCGAGCGCATCTACGCGATGGGCATGGACAGCTCGCGACTGGAACGGGAGGCGCACGTGCTCTTCGACTCCCTCGGTCCGCGTCTGATGGGCAGTCCGGATCTGAAGCGGGCACAGGACTGGCTCGTACGGACGTACGGGTCGTGGGGCATCGACGCCCGGGAAGAGAAGTACGGCACGTGGCGTGGGTGGGTCCGAGGCCCTTCGCACATCGACCTCGTCGCCCCTCGGGTGCGCACCCTTCAGGGTCAGATGGTGGGGTACAGCCCCGGAACCGGCGGTCGGCCGACGACCCTGGAAACGGTGATCCTGCCGGCATTCCACGACAGCACCGAGTTCGTGAAGTGGCTACGGAAGGCCCGGGGGAAGCTCGTGCTGATCTCGGCGGCGCTGCCCACGTGTCGGCCGCAGGACGACTGGGCGATGAACGCGACGCCGGAGTCCAAGGCGCGCATGGACACGCTCATGGTCGAGACCGAGCAGGCGTGGAGCGTGGTGCGGCCCCGGCCGGGGGCGGATGGCGCGGGCGCCGGGCTCCGGGGGACGGGCTACTATCCTGCGCTTGGAGGCGGTGACCTCGGCGTGCGCCTGGAGGAAGCGGGCGCAGCGGGGATCGTCCTGTCGCGGCCGAAGCTGTCGTGGCGGATGGGCGGCGGGCGGACACCGGAGCAGGTGGTCGCGGCCGAGCTGGACCCCGAAGGGCGGGGCGGCGGCTTCTTCGGCAGCTTCGCGGGCGCCCTCAACACGGGGTGGGGCGCGATGGAGGTTTTCGAGACGTACAACACCCGGACGCCAGCCGTCGCCCTCGACTGCGAGGACTACGGTCTCCTCTACCGGCTCAGCGAGAACGGGGACCGCCCGCGGGTCCGTCTCGACCTGGAGTCGAACCTGCTGGGGGAGCAGCCGGTCTACAACGTCATCGCGACGATTCCCGGAACGGAGAAGCCGGACGAGTACGTGATGCTGTCGGCCCACTTCGACTCGTGGGACGGGTCATCGGGCGCCACCGACAACGGTACGGGCACGCTGACGATGCTGGAGGCGATGCGCATCCTGAAATCGGTGTATCCGCATCCGAAGCGCACGATCCTGGTGGGGCACTGGAGCGGGGAGGAGGAGGGGGAGGTCGGCTCGAAGGCGTTCACCGAGGACCATCCCGAGATCCTGCGCGGGCTACAGGCGCTCTTCAATCAGGACAACGGTACGGGCCGCATCGTGCGCATCGGCGGCGGCGGACTGGTCCATGCTCCCGAGCACCTGAACCGTTACCTCGCCGCGATCCCGATCGAGTGGCGGGAGCGGATCAACGGGGGGGATCCCGTCGTCGCGGGCCGCCCGGCTGGCGGCGGGAGCGACGATTTCTCGTTCGGGTGTCACGGACTTCCCGCGTTCGGACTGGGAGCTTTCTCCTGGGACTACGGCAACGTGACGTGGCACACGGAGCGGGACACCTACGACAAGGTGGTTTTCGACGACCTGCGCTACAACGCCACACTCACGGCGATGCTCGTGTACCTGGCGTCCGAGGACGCGGCCCGGATCCCGCTCGAGCGCGTCGACCTCGCCAGCCTTCCGCCGTCGCCGTACGGGCGCCGGGGAGGGAATCCCAGCTGGCCCCAGTGCGAGAAGGCGCCGCGGTCAACGAAACCGCGGCTGCGGTAGGGGAACGGCCGGTCAGCCGAAGCCTTCCCGGGCCTCCTCCTCCGGCGTGCGGACGAAGCGGTCGGGCCCGGCTCCACGGTCGCCGAAGAGCACCCAGTCCATGCTCGCCTGCCCCGGCCCCCGCGCCGCGAGATAGAAGAACGTGAACAGGTAGACCAACGCGAGCTCGCCCCCGCCCCGCGCGATGGGAAAGGCGCTTCGGGGCAGGTGCACCAGGAAGTACGCGGCGAGCATCTCGAAGGCGCAGACCAGCGCGACGGGGCGCGTGAGCAGTCCCAGCCCGATGAGGAGTCCGCCGAAGAACTCGATCACGCCGGCGGCTCCGAGGCGGCTGGCCAGGGGCGCCGTGCCGCCGTTCAGACCCCCGAAGGCGCCGAACAGCTTCTGCGCACCGTGCTGCATGAACAGGACGGCCATCGCCACCCTGAACACTGCCAGGGCGAACCCCTCGAAGCGAGGCAATCGTTTCACGAGCATTCATCCTCCGTTCTCATCGTGGCCGCAGTGCTGGCGCCCGACTGCCGGTGCCATCGGCTAACCCCACCCGCGCCGAGGCCGTTCCCTTCGACGCGCCGAGTGCCGTACGCTGCACCGACCGTTCCGCGCGCCGACCCTTCCGGCTCCGCCGCAAGACGTACGCGGGCACGGCGCCCGCTCTGCGGGGTATTGCCGCCCGGACGTATGGGAGCGAACGTACGCGAAGGCCACCGCACGCAGACGGACAGGAATCGATGCTCAGCTTCACCGCCGCAGCCCGCGACATGATCGTCGGCCTCACCTCCCAGATGGAGGGTGCGGCGCTGCGGGTCTCGTGCGGGGCCGGCAGTCCCATCGCGCCCGAGTACGAGCTCACCCTCGTCGACGAGAAGGAGCCCGGGGACGTGGTCGTCAACCAGGGCGCCTTCCGGGTCTACATCGACGGAGCGAGCCTGCAGCTCGTGCAGGGACGAACCATCGACTTCGTGGAGTCGCAGGACGGCGGCGGCTTCGTCGTGCTCCAGCCGGAGGCGGTGCCCCAGCAGGCGCGGCCGCGGCCCACGGGAGCGCTTGCCGAGCGGGTTCTGACCGTTCTCGAGGAGAAGGTGAACCCGGGGATCGCGGCGCACGGAGGCGAGATCACGCTCGTGGACGTGAAGGACGACGTCGTCTACCTCGAGATGAACGGCGGCTGCCAGGGCTGCGGCATGGCGCGCGTGACGCTGCGTCAGGGCGTCGAACGCATGCTGATGCAGGCGGTTCCCGAGATCCAGGGCATCGTGGACGTCACGGACCACGCCTCCGGCACGAGCCCCTACTACGAGCAGGAGGCGGCCTCCTAGTCGGCGGTCACCCTTGAGCAGCACCCGTTCAACCCGTCCCGAAGAGGCCTCCATGCGAAGGTTTGCCACCGTCATCTTCGTGCTCGTGCCGGTCCTGCTCACCGGCGCGTGCGGTCTGTGGGGCCGGCACAAGGGGCCGGAGCCGGAGCCGGTGGTGCTCAGCGTCGAGAACCAGAACTTCAACGACGCGACGATCTACGCCATCATTCGGGACACCCGCTTCCGCCTCGGCACGGTCAACGGGCATTCGACGGACCGGTTCAACGTGCCGAACCGTCCCAACGACGTACAATTCGAGATCCACCTCCTCGCGTCGCAGACGCACCTCACCGAGCCGATCACCGTCTTCCCGGGCGACGAGCTCGTGCTCGTCATCACGGCGGACGTGCGCTCCACGCGTCTCATCCGCAGGTCCTAGCCGGCGACCTCCCGCGCCGTTGCGAGCGGCGGTCCGGCGCCGCTATGCTCGGGCGTATCCAGCACCGGAGGTTCGGCAGTGTCCCACTACATCGGCGCCCACACCATCGACAACGGCGGCATCGACATGGCCGTTCGCCGTGCCCACGCGGCCGGCATGAACGCGCTCCAGGTCTTCACCGCCATCCCCCGCTTCTACGGCGACAGGTCCTCCATCCGGCCCGAGCGCGTCGAGCGCTTCCGCGCCGCGATCGAGGAGACGGGCATCGAGCTCCGAAACGTCGTCGTCCATGCCGCGTACGTCCTGAACACGGCCACCGCCGACGAGGAGAAGAACCGACGCGCCACCGCCGGACTCGCCAAGGAGCTCGAGCGGTCGACCGCCCTCGGTGTGGGACAGGTCTGCTTCCACCCCGGCTCCGCCACCGGCGGTGATCCCGACGGCGCAACGGAGCGCGTGGGCGCGGCCATGACGGCGGCTCTCGAGTCCGTCGACGGCGCGACCCGCCTCCTCGTCGAGAACACGGCCGGCGCGGGACGCACCGTCGGCCGCACACCCGCCGAGGTCGCCGCCATCCTGACCGCCGTCCCGGCAGCCGTTCGCCCCCGTGCCGGCTACGGCCTCGACACGTGCCATCTGTTCGCGTCCGGATTCGACCTCGCGGCGTCCGAAGCGGAGCTGCGCGGCGTCATCGACGCCTTCGAGGACGCCGTGGGAGAGCCGCCCTCGTTCTTCCACCTGAACGACAGCGAAGGGGAGCTCGGCTCCAACCGGGACCGGCACGCACTGCTGGGGGAGGGGCACATCGGCGTCGAGCCGTTCCGCTGGCTGCTCCACGACCCCCGCTCCGCCGACGTGCCCCTCGTCCTCGAGACGCCCCAGAAGGACGGCGACGTCGCCGACGACGATCCCGCCCCGGATCCCTGGGACCGGCGCATGGTCGAGCTCCTCCGCTCCCTGCTCTGACGCCGGAATGGAGATCCGGACCGAGATCCAGATCGACGCCCCGGCCGTACGGGTATGGTCCATCCTCACCCGCTTCGAGGAATACCCCGCCTGGAACCCCTACATCCGCTCCATCGAAGGCACCGCCCGCATCGGCGAGACGCTGCGTATCCGCCTCGAGCCGCCGGGCGTCCGCGTCATGACGCTGCGCCCCCGCGTCCTCAACGTGGTGCCCGCTCGGGAGCTGCGCTGGCTCGCCCAGCTCCTTCTGCCCGGCCTGCTGGACGGTGAGCACGTCCTCTCCCTGGAGCCCCTCGATTCCGGCAGCGTCCGGTTCGTGAATCGCGAGCGGTTCATCGGCCTCGCGGCCCTCGTCCTCGGCCGGCGCCTCGAGACCTCCATCACCCAGGGCTTCGCCGCCATGAACACAGCGCTCAAGCAGCGCGCCGAGCGATCCGCGGCGTCCGCCTCGTAAACGTTTGGGGGAACGGCTCTTGCAACCCATCATGACGACGGCCTGAGCCGTCCGGTGCCCCCCGCGGGGCGCCGCGATTCGAACACGACGGGGCCGGAGCGAGGCAGATCGCGTCCGGCCCCTTTTTCGCACCCACCCGAGGAGGAGCGCATGAAGGTCGAGTCTCTCGCGAAGCTGTACAAGGAACAGCTTCAGGATCTGTACGACGCCGAGAACCGCATCATCGACGCACTGCCGAAGATGGCCGGGGCCGCCAAGCATCCGGAGCTACGGGAGGCGTTCAATCAGCACCTGGAGCAGACGAAGGAGCACAAGGAGCGTCTCGAGCGCGTCTTCGACATGCTCGGCGAGAAGGCGGAGCGCCACGACTGCGAGGCCATGAAGGGCATCATCCGGGAAGGCGACGAGATCCTGAAGGCGAAGGGTGACTCGGACGCCCTCGACGCCGCCCTGATCACGGCCGCGCAGCGGGTCGAGCATTACGAGATGGCCGGCTACGGCTCCGTCCGGAACTACGCCCGCCGCCTGGGACACGAGGAGCAGTCATCCATCCTGCAGAAGACCCTCGACGAGGAGGGCGAAACCGACCACCGGCTCACGCAGATCGCCGAGAAGGTCGTCAACATCGATGCAATGAAGGAATAGACACACCCGGCGCTCTCCGCTGCCGGCGGAGAGGACGAAGGAAGGAGCGCCGCGAGGGGCAACCCTCGCGGCGCGCTTCGTTCAGCCGGGGCGGCGCTCCGGGGAGCCGTCGTCGCCATCCGGGAGTCGCACGCGCATCGACCCGCTCCTCGCCACCAGGAAACCCCACCCGACGAGCGTCACCGTCGCGAAGCCGAACCACTGTACGGCGTACCCGAGATGAGGACCGTTCGACAGCGCCGGCGGCGGAAGCCGCGCAGGCAGCTCCGGAGGACCCACGTGCCGGAAGTCCACCGGCCGCTCGTCCGGCAGCGCCTGCACGTAGACGGACGCCACGGGATAAGGGAACTGGTCCCGGATGGCGTCCTCGTACGCGTACCAGACACGGCGGAATCCATCCGTCGAAGGGGGGCCGGCGTACGTCGCGCCACCCTCGAGATCCAGCGGGAGCACGAGGCCCCGGACCGTGATCTCGCCCACCGTGTCGTACGGCGCGAGCTCGACCGTCGCCGCGTCGGCCGACGGCAGCCAGCCCCGGTTGACCAGGACGGCCCCGCCGCCTGTGATCCGAAGCGGTGTCAGGAGATGAACCCCGGGGGCGCCCTCCCAGCTCCGACCGGCGATCACCACGGAATGCGCCGTGTCGTACACTCCCGTCATCGTCACCCGCCGGAAGATCAGGCCCACCGTATCCCGCGGCATGCCCGTCAGGCGCGCGGCCGGCTCCGCCATTCGCGCCTCCACGGCGGCATTGGCGGACTTCCGCTCCTTCAGCCGGTGGAGCTGCCAGATCCCCAGCCGCACGCACACCGCCGCCACCGCCAGCGCGATCAACGTCCCGAGGACGAGGGACCGCGTCACCCGCACCGTGCTGCCCTGTTCGACCATGGCGCCGAATACTCCCGTGCAGCCGCCCGGGTTCCTCACCCGGCGCCCGGAACCCCCGGCGGCTCGTCCCCCCCGGCGGCCAATAGCCACATAATCATGAACAAATCCGACAAATCCCTACACCAGTTCAGGTGCTGCCCTACGTTCGCACCGCCGTCACGACAGAATCATGAGAACCACGGTGAGACCCACACCTATTTCTCATGACAAGGTGCTCAAATGTCCCATGACGAGCCGATCGCTGCGTCGGGCCGGCTGGTGAAGGCGCTCTGCATTCTGGTGTTCACGCTGATGCTCGTCGCGGCCGTGTACTCGGGATGGATGGGCGTCCGGTATCTCGGGGCCATTCGGGTCTGAGGAGGCGGCCATGACGAAGCGGCAGACGCGGGCGTTCTTCCTGGCGGGGACGGGAATCTTCACGGCGATCTTCCTGGTCCTGACGGTGGACACGCATCGACAGATTCCGGCGCTGACCCACGCGGATCGGATCACGCCACAGGTGATCGCGGGCAAGGAGGTCTGGCACCGGAAGGACTGCATCAACTGCCACACGCTGCTGGGGGAGGGTGCGTACTACGCGCCGGACCTGACGAAGATCGCGCAGCAGCGAGGAGACGCCTACCTGAAGGCGTTCCTGAAGCAGCCGTCCCGGTTCTACTCGGAGGAGCGGGACCGGCGGCTGATGCCGAACCTGAACCTGAGCGACGAGCAGATCGACGCGCTCATCGCGTTCCTCGGGTGGGTGGGTCAGATCGACACGAACGGGTGGCCGCCTCGGCCGATCATGGTATCCGGCGCGTCCATTCCGGGCTCGGATGTAGGTGCGGCACCGCCGTCGGCGGCGTCGTCCGATCCCGTGGCGGTGGGTGAAGCGCTGTTCCAGCAGTCGCCTCCGGGATGCAACGCGTGCCATTCGACGGCGGCAGGGGTTGCTCTGGTCGGACCCTCGCTGGCCGGGATCGCGTCGCGGGCAGCGGAGAGGATCGGATCTGCAGACTATCACGGATCGGCGCAGGACGCGCGCGGCTACATACGGGAGTCGATCCTCGCCCCCAGCGCCTTCATCGTTCCCGGCGGCACGTACGCGACGGACAGCACATCGCTGATGCCGGGGAATTTTGGCCAGGTTCTCGAGTCATCGCAGGTGGATGCGCTCGTGGCCTATCTCATGACGCTCAGGTAGGGGGAGGACCGGATGCGATACCGCACGCAGAAGGTGGCGTACGCATACTTCGTGGTGGCGCTGCTGCTGTTCGGGCTGCAGATGGTGTTCGGGCTCCTGTCCGTGACGAAGTATCTCGGGCCCGACCCCCTGATGGGAGTGCTGCCTTTCGACGTCTCGAAGGAGATCCACACGAACCTGCTGATCGTGTGGGTGCTCACGGGATTCATGGGGGCGGCATACTGGATGATCCCGGAAGAGTCCCGGACGGAGCTGTATTCACCGACGCTGGCGTTCGTGCAGCTGGGCCTGTGGACGGCCGCGGGCGTGACGGCGGTGGTGGGCTACCTGTTCGGATGGACGGCGGGGAACAAGCTGCTGGAGCAGCCCTACCCGGTGAAGATCGCCATCGTGGTGGTCATGCTGATGTTCCTGTACAACCTGGGCATGACGATCTGGAAGGCGAAGCGGCTGACGACGACGGAGGGCGTGATGGTGGCGGGGCTCGTCTTCACGGCGCTGCTCTACCTCCCCTCGCTCCTCCTCTTCGACAACTACACGCTGAGCATCTTCTATCGCTGGTGGACGGTGCACCTGTGGGTCGAAGGTGTGTGGGAGATGATCCAGGGTGGCATGCTGGCGTACCTGCTGATCCGGCTTTCCGGCGCGGATCGGGAGGTGATGGAGAAGTGGCTGTACGTCATCGTCGGTCTGACCTTCATCGCGGGCGTGCTGGGCACGGCGCACCACTACTTCTGGATCGGCGTTCCGCAATACTGGCTGCCCATCGGCGGCATCTTCAGCGCCCTGGAGCCGCTGGCGTTCCTCGGCATGGCCATGTACGCCTATTCGGCCATGCGCCGCTCCGGTCTGTCGCACCCCAACCGGATCGCGATGCACTGGACGGTCGGCAGCGCAATCTTCTCCGCGCTGGGCGCGGGCATCCTGGGTCTGGCGCACACGTGGCCGTCGGTGAACAAGTGGACGCACGGCACGATGATCACGCCCATGCACGGGCACATGGCGTTCTTCGGCGCCTACGTGATGATCGTCCTCGCGGTGATCTCGTACGCGGCGCCGTCCCTGTGGGGCTATCCCCAGGAGAAGCGGGAGACGGGGCCGGGGCTCTGGGCGTTCTGGCTGCAGGTCGGCGGAATGTTCGGCATGACCATGGCGTTTGCGGCTGCGGGCATCTCGCAGACGTATCTCGAGCGCATCATGGGGCTGGGCTATCTGCAGACGCAGCAGAAGATCCAGGTCCACTTCCTGATGCTCCTCGCGACGGGCCTGATGTTCACGCTGGGCGTCGCGCTCTACCTCTACGACTTCTTCTTCATGGCGGACCGGCCGGCCGCTGAATCGAGGGCGCCGGCTCCGATGGAGTTCGAGGGTGCGTCGTGAGCGCGCGGGAGAGCGCGGTCTCACGGGACGCCGCGATACGCCACCTCCCGCTACCCGACGGCCTGCGGGATCCGCCCCGGGAAGAGCCGTACTACAGCCCGGCGGGGCAGGAAGTCCCCGTCTTCGAGGCGTGCCATCGACGGGGGCTCCCCGTGATGCTGAAGGGGCCGACGGGGTGCGGCAAGACGCGCTTCGTGGAGCACATGGCATGGCGGCTGGACCGGCCGCTGGTCACCGTCGCCTGTCACGACGACCTGTCCGCCAGTGACCTCACCGGCCGCTGGCTGATCCACGGGGGCGAGACCGTCTGGCAGGACGGTCCCCTCGCCCTCGCGGCGCGACACGGGGCGATCTGCTACCTCGACGAGGTCGTCGAGGCACGGCAGGACGTCGTGGTCGCGATACACCCCCTCACCGACGACCGGCGCATCCTGCCTGTCGAGAAGACGGGCGAGCTGATCCGTGCAGCGCCGGGCTTCCAGCTGGTGGTGTCGTACAACCCGGGTTACCAGCACGCGCTGAAGGACCTCAAGCCGAGCACGCGCCAGCGTTTCGTCGCCATGGAGTTCGGGTTTCCCGCTCCCGCCCGGGAGCGGGAGATCGTCTGCCGGGAGGCGGGCGTCGATCCTGCCGTAGCCGCGGCGCTGGTGGAGCTGGCGACCGCGATCCGGAAGCTGCGCGATCAGGGGCTCACGGAAGCACCGAGCACCCGTCTGCTGGTCTCCACGGGCCGACTCGTGGCGTCCGGCATTCCCATGCCGGAGGCCTGCCGGCTGGGCCTCGTGCTGCCCCTGAGCGACGATCCGGATCTGATCGACGCGATGCTGGATCTCGTCCGGCTCACGACCTAGATGTCCGAGCCGGACGAAGTCGTCCTCGAAGCCGCGCACTACGCGGCCTCGGCGGCCCATGCGCTATGGCTGCGGCGTCGCAGCACGAGTTCGGCAGGGCTCGACCTGAGGACCGTGCGACGCCGGCTCGAGCTCACCCTCGCCGCCGTTTTCGGGCCCGGCCTCGAGGTTCGACCGGCGGCCGAGCCGCCGCCGCCGTCGCTGCTCGCGCGCCTCGCCGGGCGGGGGGGCGGGCGAGGGGGCGGGCGAGGGGCGAACGGGCCACTGGCGCGGACCGATGGGCGCCGCGTCCTGCTGCCGCCGACCCTTGACGGCGGCAGCGCCCTCGACCGGTACCGACTGCTCGCCCTGGAACAGGGCTTTCGCGCGCGTCGCGGCACGGCAGCCCTGGTTCCTGCCGAGTCTCTCGAGCGGGACCTCTACCTGCTCGCGGAGGCGGTCGCCGTCGATCGCCTGCTCGCGACGCGCTTCCCGACCCTCGTGGCCGAACTGGCGTCCGGCCGCCGGCGCGCTTTGCACGCTCGCCCCGCGGCCAGTCGTGCGCAGACCGCCGCCGTGGAGCGCCTGGTGCGGGCGGTCCTGCTGGCGCCGCCGACGGAGCCGCCGCCGTCCCTGCCGCTTGCGGATGGGCCGGCCGACTCGTGCCGGTGGGCGAGGGCCGAGGCGGCACGGATCCGCGCGCTCCCCGGCCGCTACGCAGCGCCGGAGGCGGTCGAGCTATGGGGCGGATCGCCGGTGTCGTCCGAAGCACCGCCGGCGGAGCCGGAGCCCCCGGGCGGTGACACGCTCCCGCCAACTGGCCGGACCGCCAGGTTGACGGGGCGCCCGCGCCTCCGGGGGCCGCAGGAAGGGGAGAACGAGGAGGAGGGGCAGGCGGCTCCGTGGATCGTGCGGGCGGACGACCCGCAGGAGAAGGTGGAGGACCCCATGGGACTCCGCAGGCCCGCGGACCGGGACGACCAGGCGGACGCTGGGGACCTGGCCGAGCTGCTGTCCGAGCTCCCCGAAGCGCGCCTGGTTCGATCTTCGACGCCCGTCTTCGAGGTCCTCGAGAGCGACGTCGCGGTGCCCCGCCCGGAGCGTGCTCCGGAGCCGCGGAGCAGGACGAGCGCCGTCGCCTACCCGGAGTGGGACTTCCGGGCAGGCGCGTACCGCCTGCCGGGGGCGCTCGTCCGGGAGTCGGGCACGGCCCCGGGCGATCCGGACTGGGCCGCCGCCGTGCGCCGGCGACACCGCGGCCTGATCGTGCGGGTCCGCCGCGACTTCGAGAAGCTGCGGCCCCGCAATGATCGCCAGCGCCGTCAGCGCGACGGCTCGGAGCTGGACGTGGAGGCGTACGTGGAGGCGTTCGGCGACCGGAGAGGCAATGGAACGTGCGATGATCGGATGTACGTCGCCACGAGGCCGAGGCGGCGCGAGGCCGCGATCACGCTGCTCGTCGACGCCAGCGCGTCCACCGATTCGTGGGTCTCCGGCGTGGAGCGGGTCATCGACGTGGAGCGGGAGGCGCTGGTCGTCGTCCTGGAAGCGCTGAAGGCGCTCGGCGACCCCCTCTCCATCCTGTCCTTCTCCGGACGCGGGCCCGGCGGCGTCTCCGTCCGCATGATCAAGGACTTCCCGGACGTGGATCATGGCCCGGCTCTGCGCCGGATCGCCGCCCTCGAGCCCGACGGCTTCACGCGCGTGGGAGCCGCCATCCGGCACGCCACCGCGAAGCTGTGCCGGCAGCCGGCCGGGCACCGTCTGCTGCTCCTCCTTTCCGACGGTCGACCGAACGACGAGGACGTCTACGAGGGCAGGTACGGCGTCGAAGACACGCGGCGGTCGGTCGTCGAGGCGCGCATGCTGGGCGTGCACGTCTTCTGTCTCACGGTGGACCGCGACGCTTCCCGCTACGCCCCGCACACGTTCGGTCCCGGGCACTACGCCGTCCTCACCCATCCCGACCGTCTCCCGGCGGTGCTGCCCGGCGTGATCGGCCGCCTGCTCCGCACGTAGGCTCCGGCAGGCGGGGCCCCGGGCGGCTACACCTCGATCGCTTCCGCCACGCGCAGCTCCCGGTCGACCTCCCGGCCCAGCCGCGCCACGATCTCCGGGATCGCGTCCACGTCCGCCCTCGACGTGTTGAAGTTCACGATGCATCCCCGGAGCAAATAGCGGCCGCGGGCCACGGCGTTCGACACGAAGAGCTCGCCGGAGGTCTGGATGCGTTCCAGCAGCGTCTCGTTGAGGCGGTTCAGGTAGCTCTCCACGCGGTCCTCGCCCGTCCGACTGCGGAGATCGGTCGGCACGTAGCGGAACGTGGAAATGCTGAGCGCCAGCGTGGCCGGCTCCAACTCGGCGTGGGCGCCGACGTTCTCGTGCAGACGGCGGGCGAGGGCGATGTCGTCCCCGATCATCTGCCGGTAGCCGCTGCGGCCCGCCTGCCGCAGCGCCAGCCAGACCTTCAGGGCGCGGAAGCCGCGGGAGTTCTGCGGACCGAAGTCCACGTAGTTCAGCGGCTCCTGCCCGAAGTGGTAGTACGCCGGGTGGTAGGAGAACGCGTTCCGCAGCCGCTCCGGATCCCGGACGAGGGCGCACCCGGCCTCGAGGGGAGCGTACAGCCACTTGTGGGGATCCACGGCCACGGAGTCCGCCAGACCCAGGTTCGCCAGCTCGGGATTGACCCCCGGGACCGCGGCGGCGAGGGCGCCGTAGGCCCCGTCCACGTGGAACCAGACGCCGGCCTGCCGGCAGACCTCGGCGATCTCCCGCAGCGGATCGACCACGCCGGTGCTCACGGAGCCTCCGGTGCCGACCACGATCATGGCGACGTCGCCGGCGTCACGATCCCGGGCGATGGAATCGGCGAGCGCGCGCGGGTCCATGCGTCCGTCGTCGTCCGTGTCGATCCAGCGGATCGCGTCCGTCCCGAGCCCGGAGAGGTCGGCGGCCTTCTGGATCCACGTGTGCGTCTCCTTCGAGGCGTAGGCCCGCAGCCGCGGCGCGTCCGCGGCCGCAACGCCCTCCGCTCGGACGTCCCACCCGGCCGCCGCTGCCCGGGCGGCGAAGAACGGCACCATGTTGGCCATGTTTCCGCCGCTGACCAGGAGCCCGCCGCACGTGGTCGGATACCCGATCAGGTCGGCGATCCAGCGGACGGTCTGGGCCTCGATCTCCGTCGCCATCGGGGCGAGCCGCCACGATCCGACGTTCGAATTCACCGCGGCGGCGAGCATGTCGCCCAGCACGCCGATGTGAGCCGGAGAGGAGGTGATGTAGCCGAGGAAGCGGGGATGCCCGTTCAGCAGCGAGTGGTCGAAGAGGAGCTGGGCGGCGGAGGCGAGCACGGCGCCCGGGTCGGCCCCCTCCTCCGGCAGGCCGGCCGCCGCGTCCAGCGTCCGCTGCACCTGTGCCTGCGGCTCCGCCGGCGTCACGGGTCGTCGCGGCACGCCCTCGAGAAACGACGCGACGGCATCCACGAGCGCGTGTCCGGCGCGTCGGAAGTCGTCCGCGTCCATCGCCATGCTGGCGCTGCGCCCGTCATCCGGCATCGTCGTCCTGGGTTCCTGTGGTCGGCGCCGGGGCGACGCCTTCGAAAAGGTCGTCTTCCACCTGGCGGCCGAGGTTGACGCGGCTCATGGCCCGGTAGAACGCCTGCGACCCCCACAGCGCCCGGAGCTCTTCCTCCGTGAGGTCGCCCAGACGACCGTAGATGGCCATCTGCGTCTCGTGGCAGCGGACGGCCCGCCACGCGGTCGGCCAGTATCGGGACGTGTCCAGCCGCGCCGATACCGCCCACTCCGGCCACGGCCGCGCCCGTCGCTCCTCCCCGTCCACCCGGCTGACCAGCTCCTTGAACGCCCGCTGGTACGCAGCCCACTCCGCCGCGTCCATCACGAAATAGTATAGCTTCGAAACCGCCCAGGGAGGACTTCGGCCTGCGCCGTGGAAGTCGGGGTCGACCGCGGCGGCGACGGCCGCCGTCGCGAGCTGGCAGATCGCGACGTGGTCGGGATGGCCGTACGCGCCGAACGGGTCGAACGTCACGACCACCTGCGGCCGCACGCGCCGGATCGCGGCGACGATCCGGCCGAGGGCCTCGTCGGCATCGGCGCGGTCCAGCTCCTTGTCCACGTAGCCGAGCAGTGTGACGTCCCGCACCCCGAGCTCTCTCGCCGCTGCGCGGAGCTCGCCCTCCCGAACGCGGCCGACCTGGGCATCGTCCGGTCGGTCCTCGTTGTGGAAATACCGACCCCGCTCGCCCCGCGTGGCCGTGACGAGGTACGTCTCGACGCCGCGCGCCGCGTAGGTGGCCAGCGTGCCGCCCAGGCCCAGGGACTCGTCGTCCGGATGGGCCAGCACGGCCATCAGTCGGAGCGGTTCAGGTCGCGTCATGCGATGCTGTGGGTGATCCGGACCGGCACGCCATGCCGAAGTGTAGTCGAGGTTCACGCAGCTCTGCTCGGCGGCGCGAGAGGAGCCGCCGCAGCAGCTCCGGGTCCGTGCCGTCGGCCGCGCGCAGCCGCGCGGACAGGTGGGTTGTCGCGCCTGGACCCTGAACCTCGTCCGCGCTCCCGGCTCGCCACAATGATCGGACGTCCGGGATTTCTGATCGAGCATCCAAAGTCCGTCCGGCGCCAGATCAGGTGCGGTCTACCACCGCGTCCCGCTGGACCGGGGCAGCGACTGCGGCCGGCAGCCGCAGCGTGAACACGGAGCCCGTGCCCGGGTCGCTCTCCACCGTCAGGTCGCCGCCCATCCCCCGGGACAGACTCCTGCCGATCGCCAGCCCCAGCCCCGTGCCCTCTTCGCGCCGGGTCCGGCCCTCGTCGACCTGCACGAACGGCTGGAAGATCGCCTCCAGGTGCTCGTCGGCGATTCCGATTCCGGTGTCCCGAACCTGCACGAGGACGTCCTCACCGTCCCGCCCGCAGCCGATGAAGATCCGGCCCTGCTCCGCCGTGAACTTCACCGCGTTCGTCATCAGGTTCGTGAGGATCTGCCGGAGCTTCTCGGGGTCCGCCCGCACCAGGAATCGGTCCCTGCAGTCGTGTTCGTAACGTATTCCCTTTCGCTCCGCCAGCGGCATCACAAGGGCGTCGACGTCGCTCAGCGCGCTGTCGAGGGAAACGTCCAGAATCTCGTACTCCAGCCGCCCGGCCTCGAGCTTCGAGTAGTCGAGCACCGAATTGACGAGCCCGAGCAGGTGCCGCTGGTTGATCTTGATCCGCCGCAGGCTCTCCCGCTGCTCGTCCGTCAGCGGGCCCTGGATTCCCAGCTCGATGAGGTCCGCGTACCCGGCGATCGCGTTCAGCGGCGTCCGGAGCTCGTGGCTCATCGTTGACAGGAAGAGCGTCTTGGCGCGGCTCGCCTCTTCCGCCTCGGCCCGTGCGCGCCCGGCGTCCCGGTACAGCATCGCGTTGTCGATGGCCATCGCACAGCGCGCGGCGAGATCCTCCGCAAGCTCCAGGTCGTGGGCATCGAACCGCAGCGGCCGCTCCGGGGAGACGTACGTGATCGCACCCAGGACGCGTTCCCGCGCGACCATCGGAACCATCATCAGGGAGCCGATCCCGAGCTGTCGCAGGATCTCGAGGTTCTCGTCGTTGCGGGCAGCCCGGCGCAGCATGTCGTCCGACACCGCCGGCACGACCTCGCTTCGGCGGGTCCGAACGACGCTCGGAACGCCGAACGGGTCGTCCCGCTGCGGCGGCCAGCCGCTCTGCAGCCGCCACGCAAGCGCCTGCTTGTCCGGGTCCGGGTGCACAACCGAAAGCCTCCGCATCGGCTCGTCCGGCACGCACAGGTCCACGAAGCACCAGGATCCGAGGTGCGGCAGCGCCAGAGCGGCGACGGTCGCCAGCGTCGTTTCGTAGTCGAGAGATGCCGCCAGCAGGCGGCTTGCTTCCGCCAGGAAGAGCGCGTCGTTTCGGGCCACGCGCTCGTCGGTCACTGCGGGATCGGTCATGGTCGTGTCGGTCCGTTCCAGGTGGTTCGGACCCCCACGCTAGCAAGGTGGATGCCGCGGATCCGCGCCGAAAACGTCCGGCCGCGAGTCGGCCTGCCTCCCTGTCCACCCGTTGTGACATCGTCCTGTCCCTCCGTCGGGTCGACCGAGGAGCCACGGTGCCTCCATGCGCCATCGTAAGCCATTGTAGACCAATGAGTTACGTGATTGTTCAAAGATGGCACGGACCGTGACTCCAATGGGTTCGCGTCATTCGATTCCAGAAGAACACGGAGGACCCATGCGACGACTCGTACTGCTCCCACTGCTCCTCGCGCTCTTCGTCGGCGCCTGCAGCGACATCTCCGGCCTCGGCAGCCGGGCCACCGAAGGGGACTGGCGCGCGACGATCCAGGGCGAGGAGGTCCGGGTCACGCTGCGGGAGGACCAGGGCTCGATCCGCGGGAGACGGCTACTGGGGATACGACAACGTCTACGTGACGGGCGACCGGCGCGGTTCGGACGTCTCGCTCCGGTTCGAGTTCGACCGCTACAACCCCATCGACTTCGAGGGAACGGTCCAGTCCCGTCAGATCCAGGGGCGCGTCTACGGCTCCGGCCTGAACGGCGAGCTGCTGCAACTGTACAGGTACTAGAGGCCGGTCGACTCGAGGAGGAAGGGCGGCTCCGTTCGTCAGCCGGCGGTGTCTTCGCTGACGGGCAGGGTGAACGCCGCCGTCAGACCCGCGCCAGGCCCGGGGTCGATCCAGAACTCGCCGCCCAGACTGCGGGCCGTGCTCCGGGCTTCGGCCAGGTCGAGCGGGCTGAAGCCGGCCGTAGCTTCCGTCCCGAACACGGCCTCGGCCGTGACGGGGGGACCATCGTCGGCGACGGTGAACTGCACCCACTCGCCAACGCGATCCGCCGCGATCAGGACCCGGCCCCCGGGGCCGGCCCGCCGCACTGCACGGCCCACCAGCTCGGCAATCAACTCGGAGGCGCGCTTTCCGTCACACAGCACGCGCGGCAGCCCGCGCTCGACCTCCACGTCCAGTGCCGGTGTGGCCGCGGGATCGGACGCCGTGCAGGTGCGGCGTGCGCGGCGAACCAGCGCCGCCGGCGAGACGGGGCGAGCCCTCGGCGAAATGTGTCCGGCTCCGGCGCGCGCTGCGCCTGCGAGGCGGTCCACGACGGCTCGAAGCTCGGCCGTCGCCTCGGCCGCCGAGGGGCCCGCGCCGGACCCATCGGTGCCGTGCGGCTCGTCGGCTTCCAGCTCCCGCTCGAGGCGCTCGAGCGGCGCCTTCAGCTCCTCCGCCGCCGTGGCGAAGACCTCGGCGCGGGCGCGGCTGGTCTCCAGCAGCTCTTCCGCACGCCGGGTCTCCTCCACGAGTCTGGAGCGGTCCACGGCGGTCGCGATCTGGTCTGCGAACGCCTCCAGCAGGTGCATGTGCTCGGGATCACGGACGCCGTCCCCGGCGCGGATTCCCAGCACGCCAATTCGCTGCCCGGACGCGCTGAGCGGCACGTAGAGATACTCGGTTTCGGGCAGGGTATCCGTGCCGCGACCGGCCGCTGGCCGTGTCCGAAGACCCAGCGCACCACCGCGTTCTCTCGCGTGCTCAGCTCGCGCTCCGCCCGCGTGGTCGGGTCGCGCGACGCGGACGGGTCCGGGTCCGGCCGGCGGTCCCGGCCCCCTGATGCCACGGTTCGCAGGTCGCCGAGCGCGTTCGGCGCCAGGATCACCACATCGGCGTCGAAGGTGGATGCGACGTGTTGGGCACCGACGCGCAACGACTCGCGCGGGTCGCTGGTCCGAACCAGCGCGGCGCTGAGTTGGAGCAGCGCGCCCGTGCGGCGCTCGCGCCGCCGCGAGACTGCCGCCTGCCCGCGCAGCCGCCCCGTCAGCGTGGTGATGACAAGCGCCACCAGCAGCATCACGGCGAAGACGATGAAGTACTGCGTATCCGCGACCGCGAACGTGTAGAACGGGGGGACGAAGACGAAGTCGAACGTGGCGACGGCGCCAACGGCTGCCAGGACGGACGGTCCGCGACCGAGGCGGCTCGCGACGAACACCACGGTCACGAGGTACAGCATCAGAACGATGGATGGCGCGACGTACGGCCGCAGCGGAAACCCGAGGGCCGTGCACAGCGTGATGGCCGCCGCGGCCGCGGCGTAGGCTCGTGGGGCCGCCCGCCCGGATTCCCGGCTGGCTCGCCGCGGCGCGGTCCCGGTCTCCTCCCCGGACGCAGAAATCACGTACACGTCGACGTCGCCACTGCCCCGCACGACGTCCTCCAGCGTCGAGCCCATCAGCCGGTCGCGCCACGCAGGATGCGCCGGCTTCCCCACGACGATCTTCGTTGCGTTGTCGCCCCGCGCGTACTCCAGCAGCTCGTCGACGTCGCGCCCGCCGATGGTGACGGTCTTGCCGCCCAGCTTCTCTGCCAGTCGCAGCGTCTCCCAGACGCGGTCCCGGTCGGCCTCGGACCAGCCAGCATAGGCCGGCGTCTCCACGAATACGGCGGTCCACTCCGCGCCGAGGCCGTCCGCCAGGCGCTTCGTCGCCCGCACCAGCCGCTGCGACGACGGCGCCGGCCCGACGCCGACGACGATCCGCTCGCGCACCGGCCACGTCCGGCGCACCCCGAACGCCCGACGGTATACGCGCAGGTCCGCGTCCACCCGTTCCGCGGTCTGGCGCAGCGCGAGCTGCCGCAGCGCGATGACGTTGCCTCGCCGGAAGAAGTTGTCCGCCGCGCGGCGGGCCTGTTCCGGGACGTAGACCTTGCCCTCGCGCAGCCGCTTGAGCAGAACCTCCGGTGAGATGTCGACCAGCGCGATCTCGTCCGCACGCTCGAGCAGCGCGTCCGGCACCGTCTCTCGCACCTTCACGTGCGTGATGCGCGCCACCACGTCGTTCAGACTCTCGACGTGCTGCACGTTCAGCGTCGTGTAGACGTCGATCCCGGCGCCGAGCAGCTCCTCGGCGTCCTGCCACCGCTTCGCGTGCCGACTTCCCGGCGCGTTCGTATGCGCCAGCTCATCCAGCAGCAGGATGCGCGGCCTGCGCTTCAGCGCCGCGTCCAGGTCGAACTCCTCGAGCGTGACGGCCCCGTGCTCGATCGCGCGTCGCGGCAGCACCTCGAGCCCCGCCAGCAGCGCCTCCGTCTCCGTCCGGCCGTGCGTCTCCACCACGCCGACCACTACGTCCAGCCCCTCGCGCTGCCGCTCGCGCGCTGCCTCCAGCATCGCGTACGTCTTGCCCACGCCGGGAACGGCGCCGAAGAAGACCGTGAGTCGGCCACGATGCCCCTCCGGCTCGACGGCCTCCACGTGCGCAAGCAGCGCATCGGGATCGGGACGCCGATCCTCCGTAGACATCAGTGCCGGGTGCTGGACGTCGAGAGTGAGTCGAGTGCGAGGTTGAGCCGCAGCACGTTCACGCGCGGTTCGCCGAAGATGCCGAGCCAGCGGCCCTCGACGTGCCTCTGCACGAGGCTTCGCACGACCGTCTCATCCAGCCCCCGCTCCCGCGCCACGCGGCCCACCTGCCAGAGCGCGGCCGCCGGCGAGACGTGCGGGTCCAGCCCGCTGCCGGAGGCGGTCACCAGGTCCACCGGGATCGGCGCCTCGTTGCCCGGATCCGCGGCGCGGAGCGCGGCCACCCGGGACTTCACCGCGGCCAGCAGCGCGGGGTTGGTGGGCGCGAGGTTGGAGCCGGAGGAGGAGGCGCCCTCGTATGGCACCGGCGACGTCGCCGACGGCCGGCTCCAGAAGTAGGCCGGGCTGGTGAACGCCTGCCCGATCAGCTCCGAGCCGATGGCTGCGCCGTCCTTCACGATGACGCTGCCGTTCGCGCGGCCTGGCATGAGCGCCTGCGCGATGCCGGTCACGGCCAGCGGGTACAGGACCCCTGTCACCACCGTCATGGCCAGGAGGATTCCCAGCGCCGCCCGGATCTGTCCTCTCACGGGCGTAACACCCGACGCGTCCGCTCTCATGCGACCCCCAGTGCCCGCAGTAGCAGGTCGATCAGCTTGATGCCGACGAACGGCACGACGAGGCCGCCCAGCCCGTAGACCAGCAGGTTGTCGCCGCAGCAGCGCGCGCTGCGCCGTGCGGCCCGGTACTTCACGCCCGCGCAGCGCGAGCGGAATCAGCGAACACGATGATCAGCGCGTTGAAGATGACGGCCGAGAGGATGGCGCTGTGCGGCGTCGCCAGGCGCATGATGTTGAGCGCGCCGAGCTGCGGGTAGATGCCCACGAACGCGGCCGGGATGATGGCGAAGTACTTGGCGACGTCGTTGGCGATGCTGAACGTGGTGAGCGCGCCGCGCGTCATGAGCAGCTGCTTCCCGATCTCGACGATCTCGATGAGCTTGGTGGGGTTCGAGTCGAGGTCCACCATGTTGCCGGCTTCCTTCGCCGCCTGCGTGCCCGGTGTTCATCGCCACGGCGACGTCGGCCTGGGCGAGCGCCGGCGCGTCGTTGGTGCCGTCGCCGGTCATCGCGACGAGCCGGCCTTCCGCCTGATAGCTCGCGGATCAGCTCCAGCTTGGCCTCGGGCGTCGCTTCGGCGAGGAAGTCGTCCACGCCGGCCTCGGCGGCGATGGCGGCGGCGGTCAGCGGGTTGTCGCCGGTGATCATGACGGTCTTGATGCCCATGCTGCCGCAGTTCGGCGAAGCGCTCGCTTGATGCCGCCTTTGACGATGTCCTTCAGCTGGATCACGCCGAGCACGCGGTCGCCGTCGGCGACCACCAGCGGCGTGCCGCCACCCTTCGCCACCTCCTCCACCCGCTCCCGGACGGCGCTCGGGAAATGGCCGCCCTGCTCCTCGACGTAGCGCTCGATGGCGTCGGCCGCGCCTTTGCGGATGCTGCGCCCGTCCAGGTCCACGCCGCTCATGCGGGTCTCGGCGGTGAAGGGGACGAACCGTGCGTGCATCTGCTCCATGTCCCGGTCGCGGATGCCGTGTTCGCGTTTCGCCAGCACCACGACGCTGCGGCCCTCCGGCGTCTCGTCGGCCAGGGAGGCAAGCTGAGCGGCGTCCGCCAGCCCGCGCGGCTCGACGTCCGGCGCGGGCAGGAACTCGGCCGCCTGCCGGTTGCCGAGCGTGATGGTGCCGGTCTTGTCCAGCAGCAGCACGTCGACGTCGCCGGCCGCCTCGACCGCGCGGCCGGACATGGCGATCACGTTCGCCTGGATCATCCGGTCCATGCCGGCGATGCCGATGGCGGAGAGCAGCGCGCCGATGGTCGTCGGGATCAGGCACACGAGCAGGGCGACCAGCACCGTCAGCGTGACCGGCGCGCCCTGCCCGGCCGCCGTCGACGCTGAAGATCGAGAACGGGCAGCAGCGTCGACGCACGCCAGCAGGAAGATGATGGTGAGCGCCGCCAGCAGGATGTCGAGCGCGATCTCGTTGGGCGTCTTCTGCCGCTTGGCGCCCTCGACCATGGCGATCATGCGGTCGAGGAAGCGTCTCGCCGGGGTCGGCGGTGACGCGGATGACCAGCCAGTCGGAGAGCACGCGCGTGCCGCCGGTGACCGCGCTGCGGTCGCCGCCGCTCTCGCGGATGACCGGGGCGCTCTCGCCGGTGATCGCGCTTTCGTCGACGGAGGCGACGCCCTCGATCACCTCGCCGTCGGCGGGGATCGTGTCGCCCGGCTTCGACAAGCACGACATCGCCCTTGCGCAGGTCGGAGGCGCCGCGACCTCGAATTCCAGCCGTGGTCGGCGGGGTCGCGCAGCTTCTTCGCCACGGCTCGGTACGCGTGCTCCGCAGCGCGTCTGCCTGCGCCTTGCCGCGCCCCTCCGCCATCGCCTCGGCGAAGTTGGCGAACAGCACGGTGAACCACAGCCACAGCGTCATCGCCAGGATGAAGCCCGGCGGCTCGTCGATTCCGCCCTCGAGGGCGGCCACCCAGAGCAGCGTGGTGAGCACGCTGCCGACGAAGACGACGAACATGCACCGGGTTGCGCACCTGGTGGCGCGGATCGAGCTTGCGGAACGATTCGATCACCGCCCGCCGCACGATCTGCGGGTCGAACAGCGAGCGCCGTTCGGCACGTTCGGACATTTCGCGACCTTTCGATGTCATGGCTCCGCGACGTGCATCAGCTGCAATTGCTCCACGATCGGACCGAGCGCCAGCGCCGGGATGAACGTCAGCGCGCCCACGACGATCACGACCGCCACCAGCGTCAACACGAACAGCGGCGTGTGCGTCGGCAGCGTGCCGGCCCACGCCGGCACCTTCTTCTTCTCCGCCAGCGAGCCGGCGATCGCCAGCACGGGCAGCGCAACCCAGTATCGCGCGAGGAGCATGGCCAGACCGCCCAGCACGTTGACGAGCGGTGTGTTGGCCCCATAGCCCGCGAACGCGCTGCCGTTGTTGTTGCCCATCGAGCTGAACGCGTACAGAATCTCGCTGAAGCCGTGCGGACCGGGGTTCGTCGTCGCCGCCACGCCCGACGGCGCGACCACCGCGACGGCGGTTCCGACCAGCACCACGGCGGGCGGCATCAGGATGGCGATCGAGGCCATCTTCATCTCGAAGGCCTCGATCTTCTTGCCGAGATACTCGGGCGTGCGGCCGACCATCAGCCCGGCGACGAACACGGCGACGATGGCGAAGATCAGCATGCCGTAGAGGCCCGAGCCGACGCCGCCGAAGATCGACCTCGCCGAGCTGCATCAGCCACATCGGGACCAGCCCGCCGAGCGGCGTGAACGAGTCGTGCATCGAGTTGACCGAGCCGTTGGACGCGGCGGTCGTCGCCGTCGGCCCACGAGCGCCGAGTTGGCGATGCCGAAGCGCGACTTCCTTGCCCTCCATGTTGCCGCCCGCCTGCAGCGCCGCCGTCTGCTGCGTCACGCCCGCTTCGGTCAGCAGCGGATTGCCGGCCTGCTCGGCAACGGCGCTACCCGCCGAGCAGGGGCACGAAGATCACCAGCATCGCGGCCAGCAGCGCCCAGCCCTGCCGCGTGTCGCCGACCATCTGGCCGAAGGTGTAGCAGAGCGCGGCCGGGATCAGCAGGATCGCCAGCATCTCGAGGAAGTTGGAGAGCGGCGTGGGGTTCTCGAACGGGTGCGCCGAGTTGACGTTGAAGAAGCCGCCGCCGTTGGTGCCGAGCTGCTTGATGGCGATCTGCGAGGCCGCGGGTCCCAGCGCCAGCGTCTGGCTCGGTCACCGCCTGGCCGTCGGCACCCGGCGACCGGCTGCGAGCAGGTGCACGTCACGGTACGGCTCGAACTTCTGCACCACGCCCTGCGACGTCAGCAGCAAGCGTCGAGGATCAGCGACAGCGGCAGCAGGATGTACAGCGTGGTGCGCGTCAGGTCGACCCAGAAGTTGCCGATGCGTCTGTCGTCTCGCGCCGCGCGAGCGCCGCGGATCAGCGCCGACCAGCACCGCCATGCCGGTCGCCGCCGAGACGAAGTTCTGCACCGTCAGCCCGAGCATCTGGGTGAGGTAGCTCATGCGTGGTCTCGCCGCCGTAGCTCTGCCAGTTGGTGTTGGTGGCGAAGCTGACGGCCGTGTTCAACGCGGAATCCGGCGCGACGTCGCCGAGGTGCTGCGGGTTCGAGCGGCAGCCAGCCCTGCAGGCGCTGCAGCAGCGTAGACGACCAGCAGCCCCGCCGCGTTGAACAGCAGCATGGCCACGGCGTACGCGCTCCAGCGCATGCTCTGTCGCCGGATCCACGCCGCAGAGGCGGTAGACGAGCCGCTCGACAGGCCCCAGCACCCGGTCCAATCCGAACAGGGGCGCTCCCTCGTAGACGCGCGCCATGTACGCGCCCAGCGGCTTGACCAGCAGCAGGAGCACCGCCATGTAGAGCGCGATCTGGAGCTAGCCGTTCGCGCTCATGAGAAGCGCTCCGGCTTCAGCAGCGCCGCCACCAGGTAGACCAGGAGCAGCAGGGACACAACAGCGCCGATACAGTACCATATAGTCATGCGAGCCTCCTCACAGCCGCTCTGACAGGCGCACGAATGCGCCGGACAGAAGGAAGAACGCCACCGTCAGCAGAACGAATGCGACGTCGCCCATCGGAATCCTCCGGTTCGAGTTCACCCGTCAACGGCTGACCCGAACGGCCGCGCCCAGCCCGAACAGCCAGTCGGGGGCTGCAGGACCGAGCCTCTGTCCACGAAAGCATCGACCTGGAAGAGTCGGGTCACGAGCACGGTGCCTCCGGCACCGACGTACGCGGGGTCGATCAGGTCCGGCGTGGGATACAGACCCCCCTCGACGTAGCCCCCCAGCCGGTCCGTCAGCCACGACCGAGAACGGCGATCAGCGCGCCCGTCGTCGTGCGTGATCCGCCTCGGCCGGCGTCAGCGCCAGCCCCGCGACGGTGGTGAGCCCGAAGCCAGCCGGGAGCGACCACGCCGCGATGGCATTGGCCGTGTAGCCGGTCCGGTCGACACCGAATCGCGAATCGCCGACGGCAGGATGACCGACGGAATCAGCGCGACGTCCGTTCCCCGGATCCCCAACGACAGCTTGGCGCCGACTTCCACTGCGCCGAAGCCGCTCGCCCGCTCACTCCCCTCCGGCAGGGTCGTGCGCTGTGAGTTGTAGAGCGTGCTGCCGACTCTCAGCTCGACCCCGCGACTCAATCCGGCGCGCACCAGCGCCGGGAAGTTGGTGAGTGTCGTGCGCGTTCCTTTCGATCTCCCGATCGCAACGGACGGAAGAACAGACTAGAGCTGGAAGGCAAAGGCCGGAAACACCGCCGCACTGAAGCCGAGACCGGGTCGATCCGTGGCGATCGTCCCCTATACCCGTGCCACTCTCGGCGCGACTAGCCCGATCACCAGGACGAAAGCCGCGCCCCTTGCGCGGCCAGCCAAGCGCCCGCGTGCCGTCCATGTAGCCATCTCGTGCTCCTCACTGCCTGGTGGTCATCGTCCGCCCAACGGTACGGGTTCGGGCGTGAGGATCGCACAAAGATCAAGACATCGAACGAAAGAATTCCGTAGAAAGGTCGGGCGGGGCGCACGGTCGGAGCGGGGAGGGACCGGGAGAGAAGGGAAACTCCCCCGAAGGAGCGGCGAGGGTCAGCCGGCCGGCGATTCCAGCGCCGCGTCGAGTAGCACCGCCGGCAGGCGCAGTTCGAAACGGCTGCCGCCGTCTGGTCGTGTTGCGTAGCGCACGCTGCCACCCTGCGCCTCCGCAAGCGTGCGTGCGATCGTCAGCCCCAGCCCCGTGCCGGCGGGACGGTCCGGCAGTCCGGACGGCCGGTAGAACGCCTCGAAGATGCGCTCCCGTTCCGCTTGCGGGATTCCGGGGCCACGGTCCTCCACTGCGAAAATCAGATTACCGCCCGCGCGGGCTACGGTCAGCTCGACCGGCGTGTCGGAGGGTGAGTACCTGAGCGCGTTCTCAAGCAGGTTCACGAGCGAGCGAAGGCCGTGCACGAAGTCGAACCGGCCCACGAGGATCTCGTCACCGGGCAGGTGCGCCCGCAGCCTCTCGGCTCCTGGCGTCGCGGTAAGTTGCTGAAGCGCTGCCCCGACCAGGTCGTCCGCGGCGTTGAGCTGGAGGTCGAGGGGCAGCGCGCCCGATCGCGCTCTCGAAAGGTCCAGCAGGTCCGCCACAAGGCGGTTGAGTCGGTCCGCCTCTTCCTCGATGGTCGCGGCCCGGTCGTCGCCACCGGCGCGCAGGTCGCTTGCCAGCGCCTTGATCGTGGTGAGCGGAGTGCGAAGGTCGTGCGAGACCGTGGCGATGAGCGCGTCCTTCAGCCGGTCCGCCTCCCGGAGCACGGCCGCGTGCTCGGCCTCCGCGGCGAGCCGCGTCCGCTCGACGCCGAGCGCGGCGTAGTACGCCAGCGGCGCCGCCATCCGTGCCTGGTCCGGCAGAATGCGGACGCCGCGGGAGTCCTCCAGACTCAGCAGCCCGACCACCCGCTCCCGGGCCCGAAGCGGCACCAGCACCACGCGCGCCTCCGCAGACGACGCCAGTGCCGACTCGAGGCTCTCGGCCGAGGGCCACAGATGGGACGTGCCATCCAGCCGCTCGAACGCAACGACGCCGTTCTCCGTCACCAGGCGCGCCAGCTCGCTCTCGCCGCCCTTCCGTCTGCCCGCCCCCGCCGCCCCCGGCTCTGGGCCGGCGACGGCCCCCGCGCGGGCCGTTGGATCGGCCTCGTCGCCCGTCGAGCGGGCGTCGTCGTTCTGGTCATCGATCGCCTCCGATGACGCCAGCAGGCGGACGTCGGCCCGCCCCTTCTCCCGCATGAAAACGCCACATCGTTGCACGCCCATCTCGCTGCGCATCACGCGTGCGATGGCCGCCACCGCGTCCTCGGCCCGGGCCACGCTCAGCGTCTCGGCTCCCAGAGTGGCCAGGCGGTCGAGCTCGGCAGCCCGCCGCCGCGCCAGCTCCGCCTCCCAACGGGCTCGGTGCAGGAGCTCGGCCGCCACGGCGCCAGTCACCAGGAACGAGCCCAGCACCAGCCAGTCGACCGGGTTGTCGATGGCCAGCGTGTAGTACGGCGGCAGCAGGAAGAAATTGAAGGCCAGGAAGCACGCGACGGAAACCGTGAAGCCGACGACACGGCCCGCGCGGGCGCTGGCGAACAGCACCACGAGCAGGTAGGCCAGCGCCATGTGCGCCTTGTCCAGCTCACCATGCAGCTCGTGGAGACCGACCGTGACGGCGGCCGCCACCACAAGCCAGAGGACGAGCGGGCCCAACCACGTCGGGGGCGCCCCCCGAGCCTCAGCCGAGGGCGATGAAACGATAGCCGACACCGGGCTCTGTGATGATCAGTCGTGGGCGAACGCTCTCGCGCTCGATCTTGCGACGGAGGCTCGCGACGTAGACCCGCAGGTACTGCTGCGGGTCACCCGACGACCGCGCCCACACGCTGTTGAAGAGGCTCGCGTGCGTCATCGTCCGGCCTGCATTGCGAACGAATGCGCGCAGAAGCTCCCACTCCGTCGGCGTGAGGTGGATCGCCTCGCCGTCGCGCTCGATCGTGCGCGCGCCCAGGTCGATCCGCAGTCCATCCACCTCCACCGGTCCGTCGCCACCCGGGTTCGCCGACGTGGCCGCTCGCCGGATCTGAGCACGTACGCGTGCACGCAGCTCGCCCGGGCTGAAGGGCTTTGTCACGTAGTCGTCGGCTCCCGCCTCCAGCAGCGCGATCTTGTCGCCCTCCCCGTGCCTCGCCGAGAGCACGATGATGGGCGACGTCGACCACTTCCGGACCTCGCGACAGACGGCGAGCCCCTGCCCGTCGGGCAGCGCCAGATCGAGAACGATGAGATCGGGGTGCTGCGCCGCCGCGAGGTCGATCGCCTCCGAAGCCGAAGCGGCCTCGATGACGCGGTCGAACTCGTCCGCCATCGCGTTCCGGACCGCGCGCCGGATGTGCGGTTCGTCGTCCACCACCAGCGCCACCGATGGTATGTCCCGTTCCATTTCGCTCCCCCGTCTTTCGTACCACCGCTCCGGAATCTCGCCCCCGGCGGCCACCCCCGACAGGGGCGGGCCCCTCCCTCGGCCGTGTTCTTTGCGGGTTCTTTGTGCCGGACCGCTCGTTCCTTGTGCGATCCTCATGGCCGTCACACGAGCTTTCCGATAGTACCCACGAGGCGATCGCACCCCGCGGAGGCGAACCTTGGATTCGGCATACGAGGACTATCGGGCGCTGATCGAGCGCGCGCAGGCGTGTCTCGATCGACACGACCTCGATGGGGCGGAAGCTGCCGCCCGCGCCGCGGCAGGCGTCGAGCCCGGCGCGCCCGCCGCATTCCACATCCTCGGCGTCATCCGCGAGGCGCGCTCCCGGCGGGTGGATGCGCAGCGGTTCTACCGCGCCGCGCTGGCCCTCGACCCGGAATTCGGTCCCGCGCTTCACCAGCTCCGCCGCTCCCTGCAGCCACCTTCGCAGCGGACGTCGCCGCTATGGCCGCCGCCGGATCTTCACGTCGCAGAAAGGTCGGAGCAGGCACCCGGCGACGGACGGTAGTTCTCGGCGCCCCCCCGGTCGAGGACGATGGCGACGTGGTTGCGGATCGAGTCGGCATTCACGGTTCGCGACTCACGTCAGGCCTTGCGCCGTCTGAGGCGAAGTCCCTCTGACCGAACGCGTCAGCCAGCCCGCCAGTTCCGTGCACTGTTGCTCCCGCGCCTGCACCGGTACAGCTTTGGGAACCCTCCTCTCGCGGATGGTCCTCGAGCCGAACCGGAAATTTCCTGGATGCACGTCGACCCCGAAGACATGGCCCTGTGCGCCGCGGACGAGATCCGGCCCGAGGCGAGGCTCGTCGTCCACAGCGCCACGAAATGCCAGGCGCTGGAGCACGCGTGAGCCGCCATCCGCGCGCTGACCGGAGCCACGACCCGCGCCGCGACCGGGAGCTGACTCTCTTCGAGGCGCTGCTGCCGATCCTGGCCATGGCCGCGATGTTCATCGCGGGCGTCGCGTTCATCGGCTTCAGCTCGGAGCTGCTCGTCGCGGTGCTCATCGGGGCGGCGGGCGTGGCGGGCGTCGTGGCCGCGCGCCACGGCCACGGCTGGGAGGAGATGCAGGCGTCCACCGGGGAGAAGCTCGCCGGCGTGCTCCCCGCCCTTCTCATCCTGCTGGTAATCGGCGCGTTGATCGGCACGTGGGTGCTCTCGGGCACCATCCCGTACATGGTCTACTGGGGCGTGCGCGTCGTGCACCCCTCGCTGCTCGTGCCGACGGCGTTCCTGGCGACGTCGCTCATGTCCCTCTTCACCGGCACGTCGTGGGGCTCCGCGGGCACCATCGGCGTCGCGCTCATGGGCACCGCCGCCGCGCTGCACGCGCCCCTCGCCGTGACCGCCGGCGCCGTCGTCTCCGGCGCCTACCTGGGCGACAAGATGTCCCCGCTCTCCGACTCGACGAACATCTCCGCCATCGGCGCGGGCGCGAATCTGTTCGCCCACGTGCGCCACATGATGTACACGGCGACGCCGTCCTTCGTCGCGTGCCTCACCGTCTATTTCCTGGTCGCCCACTTCGCCCCGGTCCCCGCAGACGGCGGCGGCGCCGGGGCCGCCGTGCTGATGGCGGACCTGGAGCGCCATTTCACGCTGAGCTGGATCGTGCTGATCCCGCCGGCCGTCGTCGTGTGGGCCATCGTGCGGCGTGCGCCTCCGGCACTGGCCATCGGCGCCTCCTCGATCGTCGCGATGGTCATCGGCGTCGGGGTGCAGCGCTTCAGCGTCGAGGACGCCATCGTGGCCGCCGTCGCCGGCTTCGACCCCGCCATGTTTCCGGGCGACGTCGCCCCCGGAACGCAGCTCGTCACCCTCGTCCATCGGGGCGGCCTCTACTTCATGGCGCCGACCCTCATCGTCGTGATCGCCGCCTTCCTGCTCGCCGCCGGAATGGACGTGTCGGGCGCGCTCGACCTGATCATCCACCGCATGCTCGCCGCCGTGCGCTCCGTCTTCGGCCTGATCGCCGCCACCATGGCCGCCGGCGCGACGATGATCGGACTCACGAGCCACGGCGGCGTGACGGCCCTCGTCATCGGCGGGCTGTTCCAGGAGGCGTACCGCGAGCGCGGCCTGGCCCCCGTCAACCTGTCGCGCAGCATCGAGGACTCCGTGACCATCACGGAGCCCCTCATGCCGTGGACCGTCTCGGCGGTGTACATGGCCACCACCCTCGGCGTGCCCACCACCCATTACGCGCCCTGGGCCGTGTTCTGCTATGGCGGCCCGATCTTCTCGCTGACGATCGCCGGGCTGTACCGGTACACGGGATTCGGCATCCGGCGGCTCGAGCCGGAGCCCACCCTCCCCACGCGGGCCCACGCGCCCGCTCCGTCTTCCGCACGGGTGCCATGAATCGCGACACCATGCGCAGCGCGCTTCGGGACGCCGAGGAGCCGTTCGACTTCGTCATCATCGGCGGCGGGGCCACGGGCCTCGGCTGTGCCATCGATGCGGCGTCGCGCGGCTACCAGACGCTCCTCCTGGAGCAGAACGACTTCGCCAAGGGCACGTCCAGCCGCTCGACGAAGCTCGTCCACGGCGGCGTCCGGTACCTCCAGCAGGGCAACGTCTCGCTCGTGCTCGAAGCGCTCAAGGAGCGCGGCCGCCTCCTCCACAACGCGCCCCACCTCGTCCACGATCTCCCGTTCGTCGTCCCCAACTACTCGTGGTGGGAGGGGCCGTTCTACGGCGTCGGGATGAAGGTGTACGACCTCCTCGCCGGGCGCTCCGGCTTCGGCCGCTCGAAGCACCTCTCGAAAGAGGAGACGCTGCAACGGCTCCCGACCATCGAGCCCGAGGGGCTCGACGGCGGCGTGGTCTACTACGACGCGCAGTTCGACGACGCCCGCCTCGCCGTGAACATGGCGCAGACGGCCGTCGAGCAGGGCGGCGTCCTCCTCAACTACTGCCGGGTCACGGACCTCCTCAAGAACGGCACCGAGATCGCCGGCGTGCAGGCCCGCGACGCGGAAGGCGGCGACACGTTCGACATCCACGCCCGCGTCGTGATCAACGCCACCGGCGTCTGGACCGATGCGATCCGGCGCATGGACGACCCCGGCGCCCGGGAGATGGTGTCGCCGAGCCAGGGCGTCCACATCGTGCTCGACAAGGCGTTCCTCCCGGGCGACTCCGCCATCATGGTTCCCAGGACCGACGACGGCCGTGTCCTCTTCGCCATCCCGTGGAACGACTCCGTCTTGATCGGCACTACGGACACGCCGGTCGAGGAAGTCGAGCTGGAGCCGCGCCCGCTGGAGGAGGAGCTGGCGTTCCTGCTCGAGCACGCCGCCCGCTACCTCACCCGGGACCCGACGCCGGCCGACGTCCGCAGCACCTTCGCCGGGCTCCGCCCGCTCGTCGGCTCGCCCGACGAAGAAGGCGGGACAGCCGCGCTCTCCCGGGACCACACGCTCCACATCGCGACCTCCGGCCTCGTCACCATCGCCGGCGGAAAGTGGACGACGTACCGGAAGATGGCCGAGGACACCATCGACCAGGCCGCGACCCTCGCCCAGCTCGAAGATCGCGCCTGCGTCACGAAGGATCTCCGCATCCACGGCTACCACCAGAACTCGGAGGTCTTCGGCGACCTCCACAAGTACGGCTCCGACGCCCCGCGCATCCAGGACCTGATGCGCGAGGAGCCCGACCTCGCCGAGCGGCTCCACCCGGGCCGGCCCGTCGTCGCGGCGCAGGTCGTCTGGGCGGCCCGACACGAGATGGCGCGGACGGTCGAGGACTTCCTCTCCCGGCGGACGCGGACGCTCCTGCTCGACGCCCGCGCCAGCATCGACATGGCGCCGCAGGTGGCTTCGCTGATGGCCGAAGAGCTGGGCCGTGACGCGGCGTGGCAGCGCGAGCAGGTCGAGGCCTACACCGCTCTCGCCCGCGGCTACTTCATCGCCGACGGTACCCTGCGTACGGAGGACGTCGCCGGCGGCGCATGATCTCCGCGACCTCGAGGCGACACGCGGATTCGCCCGCGGACGGCCCGCGCCTCAGTTCGTGGCGATGTGGGGGGAAACCACCTCGACTACCCGGCGCGCGCCGGCCCGGGCTCGATCGGCGTCATCGCGAGAATAGAAGCCGGAGGGCGTCAGGTCTTCGGCGCCGTAGAACGCCAGCTCGCGGTCCCGCCGCAGCCGCCGCGAGACCTCCGTGATTTCCGTGAGATGGGGCTCCAGTCCGGACGGGAGCCGCGCCCGCTCCGCGACCAGCACGTCCGACACGTCGTGGTTGCGCGGCGGATCCACGCCGCACGACCGCAGCAACGCCTTCAGCGCCAGCTCCACGGCTTCCTGCGACTCCCGCACCACGTCCGCCCAACTCTCCGCATCGTACAGAACGTCCAGCGCCCTGAGCCGCACCGTCGCACGCCAGATGTAGTCCCCGGCCAGTTCCGTGTTGTGCATCAGGCCGCCTCCACCCAGTACGACTGCCCGTGCGTCCACCCGCGTCGCAGCTGCCCCGACGCGATCCGCCGACGCACCTCCGCCAGCCATCGCGAAACCGCGAACTCCCGCTCGAACAGCACCAGTCCGTCCAGCGCCGCCTCCGCCCACAGCCCCGATGCCCGCGCGCCCGGCTCCGGCAGATGCACGAAGTGCGGCTCCACCGGCCGGGAATCCACGGCCACCGGCGCCGCGTCCCACTGCTCGTACAGCCGCCGCTCCAGCGGCAACGCCTCCTCCACCACCACCAGCACGTCCACGTCCGAGCTCACCCCCGCCTCCGCGCGCGCCCATGAGCCGAACACGACCACTCCCACCAGGGCGCCCGCGGCCACCTCCACCGCACGCGCCAGCACCGCCGTCGCTGCGCCCTCGACCACCGCTCCCGGCGTAGACAGTCGTCGTGCACAGTACTCGTTCAGCGACAGCCCCGCCGCGTCCGCCGCCGCGCGCAACGCCGCGTGAAGCCGCGGGTCCAGGCGCAGCAGAAACCGGCCGGACGGCAGCTCGTTCGCGGGGCTCGTGGTATCATCCATGTCGAAGATGGTATCACCTGCCCGTCGGTGCGGTCAAGGCACGCTGCTATCCCGCTCCGCCGGCCCTGAAGTACAGAGCAAGGAGCAGGAGACTTCCCGGAACCGTGACCGCCCAGGGCAGTCCGAACAGGAGCTGACCGACCGAGTAGCCCGGGTAGAAGTACGCTATGCAGAACAGCGGGATGATCAGACCGTTTGCGATGAAAAGGCGTCGCACCCACAGCTGCAGCCCCTCCTTCCGGAAGAGCGGCGCCGCGAAGAGCGTGGACAGACTCAGGAAGATGTAGCCCAGTGCATCCACGTCCCAGAAGAGGGAATGGGGAGTCTGGTTCAGCACGGCGAGGGGCCCCGGCGTGCCGGCCGGATCCTCGAACGTCCAGGAGTATCCGGCCGGTATGACAGTCGCCAGCTGCACCACGTAGTTCAGCGTGTTGTACGTCGTGTAGATGACTGCGAACGCCACCGCCGCGCTGCCCCAGAACCGGCCCTCGTCCGGGGCGGTCGCGTGGAGAACGAGCATGGCCAGCAACACGGGCACGGGCATCATGAGCGATGCGGTGAAAGCGATCACCGCGTCCGCTTGCGGGCTCACCATGTCGAAGATCTGCAGGAACGCGCTGAGCACGTAGCCGACCGCCCCGACGAGCGCAGTCGTCGCTGCCCAGAAGCCGATCCTGTGGAGAGTCGTCCTCGTCTGCGGTGTCACGTGTGCTCCTCCTGGGCGGGGGACAGCCCACCAGCACCGATCATGAGCGCGTGCAGCCGGCGCACGAAGCGGTCCACCGGCGCCCCGTCAGTCACCGCGTGATCGAAGACCACCGTCAGCGCCAGCATCTCGCGGTCGCCCTCGGGAGAGGGCCGGCGTGCCATGCCCCCGACTTCGATCGCCAGGGGGTGGAGCCCCGAGGGGATGCCCTGGGCGAGAAGCCCCGGGCTGGCCATACCGGTGGCCGCCACGACCACCGTTCTCATGGTCTTCTTGATCCACCGGGGCTTCCGGAGCACCCATCGCCAGAACAGCAGATCCCGGAGCAGAGCTGGTAGCCGGAAGAACAGTGTCTGCGTTCGCCGACCGGCCGCCCGATGGACGCGAACTCGATGCGACCTCCGCCGTCCGGGCCTGCCGGATCACTTCGTTGATGTCGCTCGCACGCTTCCGCGCCGCATTGCGAACGACGAACGGCATTGGCAGCGTATCCGGGTGATCTCCGCCCTCGACCTCCCGCTCAACGAGCACCCCGACGTCCAGGGCCGCAACTGCGGCACGGCGCCGAGGCAACCTCTTCATCGAGCGATGTCGAGATCATGGCGGGCGTCGACGCTTCGCGTAATCTTTGATTCCCCCGCGACGGACAGCTCAGCTTCGTCGCGCCCTCCCCCCACCCGAGAGCCCGAAATGCGACAGGAGATCCAGCACGGCCCCATCCCTCACATTCACGCCGAGGACGCCCACCCTCAGGAACACGGCGACCGCGCCCATGGAGCCCACGAGCCCATGGTGCACGCGCCGCCGCCCGGCGCCCGGCTCGAGTATGAACGCGCGTTCGCGGCGGCGAAGCCCGCGCCAGGCTGCAAGGTCGTGTCCGTCGCCCTCGACGCGCGCGAGGTCGAATGGGAGTTCAGACCGGCGAAGCGGTCCGGCGCATGGGGGTACAACGGCCAGGTGCCGGGGCCCGTGATCGACGCGAACGTCGGCGACGTGCTGGAGGTCCGGCTCACGAACTCACTCCCGGAGCCGACGACCATCCACTGGCACGGGCTGCGGGTTCCCGCAGCGATGGACGGAACCGAGAACGTGCAGCACCCGATCCCGCCGGGCGAGACGTTCACGTACCGGTTCCAGCTCCCCGATGCGGGCACGTTCTGGTACCACCCGCACAGCAACGAGATCGTCCAGCTCGAGCGCGGGCTCTACGGCGCGCTGATCGTGCGGGGGCCCGGCGAGCCGGTGCTGGACGCCGAGCGCGTCCTCGTCCTCGATGACGTCAAGCTCGACCGGAAGGGGCAGATCAAGCCGCCCGGCGGGTTCGTGGAGCGCCACGACGGGCGGCTGGGCAGCACGGTGCTGATCAACGGTCGGGAGCAGCCGGAGCTGTCCATGGCCGCCGGGCAGGTGGAGCGCTGGCGGGTGGTCAATGCCGCGAGCGCGCGCTACATCCGACTCTCCATCGGCGGGCGTCCGTTTCGACTGCTCGGCACCGACGGAGGACTCGTGACCGCTCCCGTCACGATGAGCGAAGTGCTCCTCGCGCCCGCCGACCGGGCGGACATTGCGGTGGGCCCGTTTGCGGAGGGTGAGGAGGTGGCCATCGAGGCGCTTCCCTACAACCAGGGCAGCGTGGCGCGGCCCCGGCGACTTCGCTACGGCACCGTCCGCGTCGGCGCCGCAGTCCCGTCGAAGGCATCGATCCCCGACCGGCTCCGCGACATCGTGCCGCTGGTGACCGGCCCCGTGACGCCCACGCGGGAGGTCCACCTCGGCTTCACCATGTCGCTGCGCGAAGGCGTCCGCTTCACGATCAACCGGGAGCTCCACCACCGGGCAGATCCGGTGCGCGTGGGTGAGCTCCAGGTGTGGGACATCGTGAACGACACGATGATGGACCACCCATTCCACCTGCACGGGTTCTTCTTCCAGGTGCTGGAGGTGAACGGAGAGCCCCCGGCCTATCTTTCCTGGGAGGACACGCTCACGATCCCGCCGTCGGGGCGCGTTCGCATCGCGTGGATGCCGGACGACCGGCCGGGCGAGTGGATGTACCACTGCCACATCCTCGAGCACCACGCCGGCGGGATGATGGCGCACTTCGAGGTGGTGCGGTAGCGCTCGGGCGGGTCCGTCTCGGGCAGCCGCGTTGCAGGGGCCGCTCCGGCCATGGCTGCGGGACGGCCCGCTCTTCATCGGCCAGGCGACGGGAGCCCCGAATAGCGCATCCGGGAGGAAGCCACCAGGAGCCAGGTCATCCAGCCCAGATTCAGGGCCCAGCCGATCACGATTGTGATGGATTCCGTTCCCGAGAAGCCGTCGACTCCGACGACCCAGCCCTGCGCCAGAAAGGTGAGGCCCGCGAGTCCCATCAGAATGGCGATCGGCCGCGGGAGAGCCGTCCGCACCAGCGCGGCCGCGAACAGGAGCAGCGCGAGGCCCACGGCATAGTCCTGATAGCTCCTCAACCCCCACTCCACCCAGCGGATCGCCTCGGCGTTCGCGAAGCGCGCCGTCTTCTCGGCGGATGGGGCACTCAGCCAGGCGGCGTCCGCCTGCTTGTTGGCAACGCCGTCCACCGCCTGTAGCGTGCCGTACAGAGCCAGGGCGGCTACGGCAGAAGCGGCACCGAAGCGGCTGACCCACGTCACCAATTCAGCTGCGGCTTCGAGTGCGAAGGACAGCGCGAGCAACCCCGCGAGCAGGATTGCCATGGCTGCGAACTGACCGAGGTGTACGGCCGTCCAGCTCCAGCTTCCGGCGTAGACGGCGAATATGGCGGGATGGTTGTTGGCGTCCCCTCCGGCGTGGAGCTGCGTCACCACGATGTAGAGGACCTGTCCGAGGAGCAGCAACCTCGCCGACAGCCGCAGCGCGGCCTGATCGGGTATCGTGCGGCCGCCGGGATCTGGGCTGGTCGCCGTCGAGGCCACGGTTTCCATTGAGGTACTCCGCGTGAGATGGGGCGCGGACCGCCGGAACGAACGGTCAATATGGCGTCCGTCTGGCCCGCGCCCAATCTTCTCTGGTGTTGTCCAGCCGCGACCCCTCGCCGCTGCCCCGGTCCCGCGAAGGCATGCCGATGAAGCCGGTACTGTCGGTGGTCGATGACCATCCCGATCAACTCGAGACGATCCGCCGCGAGCTGACGAAGCGGTACGGCGACGACTACGAGATCGACTGCTGCGACTCTCCGACTCCCGGATTGCGGAGACTCCAGGCGCTGCGGAAAGCCGGAGCCGAAGTCGTCGCTCTGCTGGCGGCGCGGACGATGACGGAGATGATCGGGCTCAGCTACCTGCGGCGAGGACACGAGATCTTCCCGCTCGCCGAGCGTGTGCTGATGCTTCCCACAGCGAACCGGTCCGAGTTGCGGCCGGTGCTGGAGGCCGTCTCGCTCGGGCGGCTGGACTCCTACGTCCCGATGCCTCGTAGCTCGCCGGACGAACGGTTCAATGCCGTGATCGCGGGCGTGCTGCAGCGGTGGCAACGGCCGCGTGCCCCCGCCTCGCTGATGACGGTGGTAGGCGAGCGCCTCGATCCGCGGGCCTATCGCATACGCGATCTGCTCGAGCGCGGCGGCCTTCCGTTCACCTTCCTCGAGCGCAGCTCCGAGGAAGGGATGGCTGTCCTGTACGGTTGGATCGTCTAACGGTCCTTCCCCGTGATCGTCCGCTTCGACGGAATCGTGCCAGCCGATCCTCGGAAGAGGACCCACCCGGACGTCGGCGCCGACGCCGGGACCACGGGACCTTCGACCTCGTCGTCAACGGCGCCGGCCCCGCCGGTCTCTCCGCCGCGGTCTACGCGGCCTCCGAAGGGCTGCGGACGATCGTCGTCGACGGCGAGATGATTGGCGGACAGGCCGGCGCGAGCTCGCGCATCCGCAACTACCTGGGCTTCCCGATCGGAATCAGCGGAACGGACCTCTGCAACCGAGCGCTCGAGCAGGCCTGGTCGTTCGGCGCGGAGACATCGATCCTCCGCAAGGCCGTCGCCCTGCGAGCTGTCGGCGACGGCTTCGGCCTTGCCTTCTCCAACGGCACCGAGATCGTGACCCGCTCGGTGGTCTCGCGATGGGCGCCAATTACCGACGTCTCGGCGTGTCGAGCCTGGAGGCCCGGGTCGGCGCCGGCGTGTACTACGGCGCCGGCGTCTCGGAGGCTGCGGCCATGCAGGGACAGAGCGTGGCGGTCGTAGGAGCCGGTAACTCGGCCGGGCAGGCCGCGGTGCACCTCGCCAGGTACGCGAGCCGCGTCACCATGCTCGTGCGCTCCGGCGGACTGGCACGCACGATGTCGGACTACCTCATTCGAGAGATCAAGGAGCTCCGCAACGTGGAGGTGCGGTCGGGCGTCCGCGTGGTCGATGGAATCGGGGAGCACCGCCTCCAGGCGCTGGTCGTCGAGGACGCGTCCGGCTCGAGGCAGACCGTGCCCGCGACGGCGCTCTTCGTGCTCATCGGCGCCGAGCCGCGGACCTCCTGGCTGCCTCCCTCCATCCTACGGGACGAGCGAGGCTTCATCCTCACGAGCGACGCGCTCGCGCGGCGGGACGCGGATGCGAGCTCGCGGTTGCCGCTCGCGTACGAGACCAGCCTTCCCGGCGTCTTCGCGGTCGGCGATGTCCGACACGGCTCCGTAAAGCGGGTGGCCTCCGCCGTCGGGGAAGGCGGGGTCGTCGTCAGCTCCGTCCACCAGTTTCTCGCAATGGCCCGGGAGGAAGGCGCACCGGCTGAGCGCCACTGATACTGGACCGCGCGGTGCCACTTCGATGTGGCACCGCCCGGCTCGCCGCCGATCAGGAATCTGAGATTTCCGGAACGTAGATCTCCCCGCCAGCCTCCCGGAACTCCGCCGCCTTCTGCGCCATTCCGGCCCTCGCCTCGTCCCGGAAGTCGGCCGAAATCCGCATGGAGCAGAACTTCGGCCCGCACATGGAGCAGAAGTGCGCGACCTTTGCGCCCTCGGCGGGCAGCGTCTCGTCGTGGTACTCGCGGGCGGTGACGGGGTCCAGCGCGAGGTTGAACTGGTCCTCCCAGCGGAACTCGAAACGGGCCTTCGACAGCGCGTCGTCCCACTGCTGCGCCCGGGGATGGCCCTTGGCGAGGTCCGCGGCGTGGGCGGCGATGCGGTAGGTGATGACGCCGCGCTTCACGTCGTCCCGGTTCGGCAGGCCGAGGTGCTCCTTGGGGGTGACGTAGCAGAGCATGGCGGTGCCGTACCAGCCGATCTGGGCGGCGCCGATGGCGCTGGTGATGTGGTCGTATCCCGGCGCCAGGTCGGTGGTCAGGGGCCCGAGCGTGTAGAACGGCGCCTCGTCGCACCACTCGAGCTGCTTCTCCATGTTCTCCCGGATCTTGTGCATGGGCACGTGGCCGGGCCCCTCGTTCATGACCTGCACGTCGTGCTGCCACGCGATGCGCGTCAGCTCGCCCTGCGTCTTCAGCTCCGCGAACTGCGCCTCGTCGTTCGCGTCGGCGATGGATCCGGGCCGCAGCCCGTCGCCCAGCGAGAAGGAGACGTCGTACGCCGCCATGATCTCGCAGATCTCGCGGAAGCGGGTGTACAGGAAGGACTCCTGATGATGGGCGAGACACCACTTCGCGATGATGGAGCCGCCGCGCGAGACGATGCCGGTCACGCGCTCCGCGGTGAGGGGGATGTAGCGCAGCAGCACGCCGGCGTGGACGGTGAAGTAGTCGACGCCCTGCTCCGCCTGCTCGATGAGCGTGTCCCGGTAGACCTCCCACGTCAGTTCCTCGGGCACGCCGCCGACCTTCTCCAGCGCCTGGTAGATCGGCACCGTGCCGATCGGCACCGGCGAGTTGCGCACGATCCACTGCCGCGTCTCGTGGATGTTCTTCCCCGTCGACAGGTCCATGACCGTGTCGGCGCCCCAGAGCGTGGCCCAGCGCAGCTTGTCGACTTCCTCCTCGATGGAGGACGTGACGGCCGAGTTCCCGATGTTCGCGTTGATCTTCACCTTGAAGCCGCGGCCGATGATCATCGGCTCGAGCTCGGGGTGGTTCACGTTCGCCGGGATGATGGCCCGTCCGCGGGCGACCTCGGAGCGCACGAATTCCGGGTCCATGCCTTCCCGGATCGCGATGAACTCCATCTCCGCCGTGACCTCGCCCCGCTTCGCGTAGTGCATCTGCGTGACGGGGCCACCGTTCCCGCGCAGGACCGGCCGGAGCAGCGACTCCGGCATCTCGGCCGATCCGTTGCGTCCGTTTCCGGAAGGCGACGTCGCCCGGGCCTGCGCCGCTCCCTCGACCACCTCCACGTCGCCTCGGCCCTCGATCCACGCACGCCGAAGGGCGGGCAGCCCCTCCCGCACGATCACGTCCCGCGGCCCGCCCGTGTCGTACACACGGACGGGTGGCTCCCCACCCGAGAGGCGGATCTCCCGCATGGGCACGCGGACGCCGCGGGAGCCCTCGACGTGGACGCGCCACGAGGAGGGGAACGCATCCCCGTAATCGCCCACCGCGGGGGTGTCACCGCCGTTCGATGTGTCGGTGCCATTGCCATTGCCGTGCACGGGCAGTGCGCTGCCGGTCCGGCCGTTCGATTCGTTCATGGGGGCCCTGGGGGGGTGCGGCATCGTGACTCCTCTCGAGACTCGCGGATGGCGGGAGACGCGGCGCGGTCGAACGAAAAACGCCGCCCGGGCGGACGGCGTTCGCGGCGGATCGGCCTTCGCCGTCTCCGCCAGGGCTTCACGCCGCCTCCCTCCGCCGGTGTCAGCCGGGTCAGGTTCCAAGGGACTCTCTCAATCCCGCGCCGTCGCGGGATACCCCTGGCGGTCTCCTTTCACGATAGCGGCCCGGGCGCCGCGCGTCAAAAGGAGAGACGCGGATGAGGGAATTTCCTTGCAGGAGACAGCAACATTGTTGAATCTTTGGGGTTCGACCTCCTACGACAAGGAATTCCCCGCACAGGTGGACGGCGGTGCCGCGGCGGCACCTCTCCCGCCCCGGACGGACGATCCGATGCTCTCCCCGAAGCGTCGCACACCGCTGCGCGACAGCGCGGCCGTCCATTCCGCGGCGGCTGTCGACACCGGCCGCTCGTCTCCCGACGCGAGGCTCGAGGTCACGCTCGTCCTGAAGCCGCCGGAGGACCTGGAGCCGGCACGTGCCCGCGTCCTCGCCGAGCTCGTGGACGCCCACCCCCTGGCCGGTCCGTCCCTCTCCGTCGACGACGTGCACGCGCTGCGCGACCCGGGTGCGGACGCCTTCGACCGGGTCCTGGACTTCGCCCGCGACTTCGACCTGCGCGTCGTCGACCAGTCGCGGCTGCGACGTGACGTCGTCGTCGAGGGCAGCGTGGCGCAGGTCGAGAAGGCGTTCGGCGTCGAGCTCCACCACTTCGGCCATCCGGGCGGAAGCTACCGGGGCCACCACGGACCCGTGGACCTCCCGGTCTCCCTCTCGGGGGTGGTGGACGCGGTGCTCGGACTCGAGAATCGGCCGCTCCACAACTCCTTCGCGGGCACGGAGGCCGCGCAGCGCACGTCGGTGCTTCGCCTCTCGCCCCAGGCACTCGCCCGCCACTACGCGTTTCCGGCGTCCCCCGGCGCGGCTGCGTGTCGCGTGGCGCTGGTCGAGTTCGCAGGCGGGTACCACGGCGCCGACGTATCCGCGTACGCCGAGCGGTTCCGGCTGCCCCGCCCGCGTGTGCGGGCCTTCTCGGTTGCAGGCGGCGACGAAAAGTATGGCGCGAACCGGCCGATGCCGAAGGGTCGGCTCGGGCGGATGCTCGACGCGTGGGACAGCGCGCGTACCATGAGCGATCTGCCCGGCGACCGGACCCAGGTCGGCGAGCTCCTGGCGACCCTCGAGGTCACCATGGACGTGGAGCTGGTGGCCGGGCTCGCCGGCGGAGCCGCGGTGGACGTCCACTTCGCCCCGCCGGGGGCAGACGGCTGGCGGCGCGTGTTCTTCGCCGCTCTCGGAGAGCCGGTGGGCGACCGGCGGCGCGTGCCCCGGCCGGTGGCCGTGTCGGTGAGCTGGGGCGGCTCGGAGTCCGAGTTCGGGCCGATGTACCTCAGGGCGCTCCACCAGGCCCTCGAGGCGGCGGCGCACCTCGGAATCACCGTGTGCTGCGCCTCGGGCGACATCGGCTCGAGCAACACGCCCGGCGGATCGGACCGCGCCAACGTGAACTTCCCCGCGTCCAGTCCGGCCGTCCTCGCGTGCGGCGGCACACGGCTTCTCGCCGATTCCCGGACGATCGTGGGGGAGACGGCGTGGAAGGGAGAGATGCTGGGGGCGCCGACCGCAACTGGCGGTGGAATGAGCGGCTACTTCCAGCGGCCGGCGTGGCAGACCCGGCCGGGGCACGGCACGCCGAAGCCCACGTGGCTGGCGGGCGACGATCCCGACTTCGACGGTCGCTGGCTTCCCGACGTCGCCGCCAGCGCGGACTTCGGGGCCGGGCCGGGGATGGTCGTCGCCGGGCAGGACCGGGTGGGGGGAGGGACGAGCGCGGCGACGCCGATCTGGGCCTCCCTGGTCACTCGCCTGTGCGGACGGCACGGCCGCGGTCTCGGCTACCTCAACCGCTGGCTCTACGCGGCCGCCGACGAGTGCTGCCGCGACGTGTCGGGCGGCGACAACGACGTCACGGGAGGTCGCATCCCCTACTTCCGTGCCGAGAAGGGCTGGAACGCGTGCACGGGCTGGGGCGTGCCCGTTGGCCAGGCGCTGGCGGCCCGGCTCGCCAGGGAAGCCGGATGATGATCGATCCCGGCGTCCCGCAGCTCGACGTGCTCGCGACCGGCCTGGCAGGACGCTACCGGATCGAGCGACCCATCGGACTCGGTGGCATGGCCGTGGTCTACCTGGCCACGGACCTCAAGCACGGCCGCTCCGTCGCCCTGAAGGTCCTCAGGCCGGAAATCTCCGCGGCCGTCGGTGCCGAGCGGTTCGTCCGGGAGATCCGCATCTCCGCCGGCCTGACCCACCCGCACATCGTGCCAGTCCACGACTCCGGTGAGGTCGAGGGCATCCTGTACTACGTGATGCCGTTCGTGGAGGGCGAGACGCTCCGCGACCGCCTCGATCGGGAGGGTCGGCTTCCGATAGAGGAGGCCGTCGGCATCGCGCGGCAGGTCGCGGAGGCGCTGGCGCACGCCCACTCCGCCGGCGTCGTCCACCGCGACCTGAAGCCCGAGAACATCCTGCTCATGGCGGGAAACGCCGTGGTCGCGGATTTCGGCATTGCCCGGGCGGTGGACGTCTCGAGTTCCGAAGACCTGACCCGGACGGGGATCGCGATCGGCACTCCGACGTACATGAGCCCGGAGCAGGCGGCGGGAGAGGGACTCGAGGATCACCGGAGCGATATCTACAGCCTGGGCTGTGTGCTGTACGAGATGCTCACGGGCGCGCCGCCGCACGAGGCGGCGACGGCGATCGCGGTCCTGGTGCAGCGCGCGTCCGGACCGCCGCCGCCGGTCCGGCGGGCGCGCCCCGAGCTGTCGGTGGAGGTGGATGCGGCCCTGATGAAGGCGCTGGCGACGTCGCCTGACGACCGCTTCGACAACGCCACCGAGTTCCGGCATGCGCTGCGGCCGCGACTGCCGGCCGGCTCCGGCGGAGGGGGGATCCGCCGCACCGCGCTTATTGCCGGTGCGCTTCTGCTGGCGGCGCTGCTCACGGCCATCGTCGGACGGCAGCTCGTCTCCAGGCCGACCTCGAAGGTGCCGGTTGTGGCCGTCCTCCCCTTCGAGAACCTGGGGCCGCCGGACGAGGACTACTTCACCGCCGGAATCACCGACGAGGTGTCGAGCCGGATCGCGCAGATCGCCGGCATCACCGTCATCGCACAGGCGAGCGCCGCGCAGTTCGACCTCCAGCAGACGACCCTGGCGAAGGTGGCCGAGAGCCTGCACGCGGATTACGTGATCGTCGGCTCCATCCGCACGGAACGGCGCCCTGATGGGACCGGCATGGTCCGGGTGACGCCGCGGCTGGTGCGGACATCCGACGGCGTGGAGGTCTGGTCCGACCGCATCGACGCCGACCTCACGCCCGGCGAGATCATCGCGGCCCAGGGACGGATCGCCGAAAGCGTCGCGTCGGAGCTTCACGTCCAGCTCCTGCCGGGCACGAAGCAGGTCCTGGCGACGCGTCCCACGGCGAACCTCGACGCCTACGACGCCTACCTGCGCGGCAACCTCTTCGCGTCCCGCTTCCTCGTTCCGGATCGCCAGAGCCAGGCCATCGCGATGTACCAGCGGGCCATCGCCCTCGACTCCACCTTCGCCGTCGCCTACGCCCGCCTCGCCCAGGTGCAGGCCCTGTTCTACTACTTCTTCGATCGACGCCCCGAACGCCTGGCCCAGGTCGAGGCGGCCGTGGCGGCGGCGGACAGACTCGCCCCCGGTGAGGCCCAGACCCACATCGCCCGCGGCTACCTTCGCTACTGGGGACATCTCGACTACGACGGTGCGATGCGGGAGTTCGACGCGGCACGGTCCGAAGAACCCGCGAACGCCGAGCTGCTCTGGGCGATCGGTTCCGTGCAGCGCCGGCAGGGGCGTTTCGAGGAGGCCCTCGAGAGCTTCCGTCGCGCCGCCGATCTCGACCCGCGCAACCACCTGTTCGTCTTCGAGACGGGCGGGACGCTGAACATGCTCCGGCGCATCGACGAGGCCCTCGTCTACGTGGATCAGGCCGTGGCTCTCGCGCCGGACTGGCTTCCCGGCCTGGTGGCTCGCCCTCTCATCCTCGTCGCCGCTGGCCGCATCGCGGAGGCCCGCGCGGACCTGACCCGGCTCGCGCAGAAGCCCGGCGTGCTGGAGAAGCTCGTGCCCTTCCTCGTCGACGACGCCTTCTACCGCAAGCTCTGGCGCCTGGCGCTGCCGGCGCCGTACCAGGACGGGCTGGATCGCCTTTCCCTCTCCCAGGCGCCGTTCGACAGCGCGGCGTTCTACATGGCCAAGGCCGGGCTGTACCAGCGCCGCGACCAGAAGACGCGGACCCTCGCGTACTTCGACTCGGCCCGGGCGGTTCTCGAGGGACGCTCGGCGGCGCGGCCCACCGATGCAGCACTGAAGATCGATCTCGGGATGGCGTACGCGGGGCTGGGCCTGCGAGACCGCGCCGCCGCCGAGGCCGCTGCCGCGGACACGGTCGACATGATCGCACAGGACGCATTTCGCGGGACCCTCTGGGAGACCGAGCTGGCCCGGCTCCATCTGGCCCTGGGGCAGCGAGACGACGCGATCCGGCTGGTCCAGCGGCTCTGTGCGGTCCCCGCGACGCTGACCGCCCCGTACCTGCGCGCCGACCCGGAATTCCGGCCGATCGTCAACGATCCCCGTATCGCTCGTCTTCCGTGCGGCGGATGAACGGGTGAGCGCATCCGTCGAAATTCCGGCGACGGCGCCGACTGCCCCGCGGCTCCGGATCCGTGCGGACCTGGCCGTCGAGCCCCTCGGTCGCGCTGCCGTGTTGTTCGCGTCCGAGCGGGGTTCCTGGATCGTCCGGGGCGAGGTCCAGGCTGCCGTCGTGCCGCTGCTCGACGGGGAGCGCGACGAGGACGCCGTGGTCGACGCCCTCGAGGAAGCGTTCGAGCCCGCCGAGGTCTACTACGCCCTCGGTCGACTTCGGGAGCGGGGCCTGGTCGTCGATGCCGGCTCTCCGCCGCCCTCGGCCACAGCTCCGTCCGTGGGGGCGGAGGCCGTGCACGGAGCCCACGGCCACGGGCCGGCGCACGATCCCGGCCGCCTCGTGTCCTTCGGGCCGGTCGATGTGGCGGCGTGGTCCGGCGTGGTCGCAGCCGCGCTGGAGGCCGATCCCCGGCTGACCGTCGTCCTCACGGACCATTACCTTCGCCCGGGCCTCGAGGTGTGGAACCGCCGGGCCCTGGACGAGGGCCGGACATGGCTGCCGGTTCGCGTCGGCGGTACCCTCGCGTGGGTCGGACCCGTCTTCGTGCCCGGCCGGACCGCGTGCTTCGAGTGCCTGAGCTTCCGCCTGCGCCGGAACCGGCCCATCGACGCGTATCTGGCCATCCGGCGCGGTGCGACCGAGCCGCTCCTGCCGCTCGTGGGCGGAGCGGCGACCCGCCGCGTCCTGCGCGCGCTGCTCGCCGACGGTGCCGCCGGGCTGCGGGCCGGGTGCCTCGTCGTCGTGGACGCCGGAACGGGCGAGCGCTCGGAACACCCGGTCCACCGCCGCGATCAGTGCCCGGCGTGCGGCGATCCCACCCTCTACGCCCAGCGCGTCGGTGTGCCACCCCTCACGGAGGCGCCGGCTCGCGTCCGGTCGCGGGTCGGCGGATATCGGACCCTGGCGCATTCGGACACCCTGCAGGCGTTCGAGGGGCTCGTCGATCCCCTGACCGGCGTGGTGGATCGGCTGGACCGCCTGGCCGTCGACGGCGCGGAGTGGATGAACGTCTACATGGCGGGCCGGAACCTCGCGACGGGGTCGCCCGACGCCGTCGCCCTGCGCACGGGTCTGCGCAGGCGGAGCAGCGGCAAGGGACGGACGGACGAGCAGGCGCGGGCGAGCGCGCTCGGCGAGAGCATCGAGCGGTACTGCGGCGAGCTGCAGGGCGACGAGCCCAGCAGGACCGCGTCGCTCCGGGAACTCGGCGACGACGCCATTCACCCGAACGCCTGCATGCTCTTCAGCCGGGACCAGCAGGCCGCCGCGTCCGCCCGCCCCGCCCCCGTGATGGACGACGGCCTGCGTCGATCCGCCGACGGCGCCGGCGAGCCGCCGGTGCCGCCCTTCCTGCCGCCCGACGAGCCGATCCAATGGACGCCGGTCTGGTCCCTGGGGGAGGAGTGTCGCCGCTGGCTGCCCACGGCGCTGCTGTACTACAGCCGCAGCGTCCGCGGCGCACGCTATTGCTTCGCCGACTCGAACGGGTGTGCCGCCGGAAACACGCTGGAGGAGGCCGTCCTCCAGGGGCTCCTCGAGCTCATCGAGCGGGACGCCGCGTCGATCTGGTGGTACAACCGCGTCGTGCGCCCCCGTCTTTCGGAGTCCGCGCTGCGAGGCCTCGGGTGCCTCGACGCCGTCGCGCGCTATCGGACTCTCGACCGGGACGCCTGGCTGCTGGACCTGACGAACGACGTCGGCGTCCCCGTCCTCGCCGCCGTGAGCCGCGCGCGCCACGGACCCGAGCGCGTTCTCCTCGGTCTGGGGGCGCACGTCGACCCGGCGATCGCGGCGGAGCGCGCCCTCAGTGAGATGGATCAGATGCTGGCCGCCGCCCAGGTGCTGGACGCAGACCCCGACGCGTCCACCGAGCTGTCCACGTGGCTGCGGGAGGCGAGCCTTGCCGATCACCCGTACCTCGCCCCCGGGCCATCCCCCGTGCCCCGTTCCGCCGACGGAATGCTCACGCCGCCTTCGGAGGACGACGTCGCCCACGCCACCGCACGCTGCCGCCGCGCTCTCGCCGCGCTCGGCCTCGACGTGCTGCTGCTGGATCAGACACGGCCGGACGTGGGCGTCCCGGTCGTCCGAATGATCGTGCCCGGCCTGCGCGGCCTGCGACCGCGCTTCGCCCCGGGTCGTCTGTACGACGTTCCCGTACGCCTCGGCTGGCTGTCACGTCCGAGGCGGGAGTCGCAGTTCAACCCCGTGCCCTTCTTCCTCTGAGCGAACGCTCAGGGAGGCGGCACACACCCCGAGGAGGAATCATGCAGCGCTCGGCCAGCAACAAGAAGAAGATCGCCAAGGTGATCGCGAAGGCGTGGCTCGATCCCGAGTACAAGAAGCGGCTCAAGAAGGATCCGGAAGCCGTGCTCGACGAGGCCGGCGTGAAGGTGTCGGGGAAGGTGAGGGTGCTCGAGGACAAGGAGGACGTCCACCACCTCGTCATCCCGGAGAAGCCGGCGCGGGCGAAGGACAAGGACCTTTCCGGTGACCCGCACCCGGACATCTGCAGCTTCCCCTCCATCTGCACGGCGATCTGACGCCGGACGATACCTCCGCGAGCGAGAGGAGCGGTCCGGGCGCCGCGTACCGCGTCGGTCAGGAAGCCGGCGCGGGCACCCGGATCGCCCTCGTCCCGGGGGCGCGCCTCGACGCCTTGGATGGCGAGACGGTGGAGCTGCACGGAGGCGCCGCAGCCCTTCGACTCGACGACCTCCCGGAGTCCTGCCGATCCAGGCTCCTGGCGCTCGGTGCCGGAGTGGACGGCAGGAGCGCGGAAGAAACGGTGCTCGAAGCCGGGGGCGTCGAGTCGCTGGCCTCCTGGCGCTACGCCCTGGCCCGGCTCGCCGGAGTCGCTGCCCTCGACTACTTCCTCTCTTCGGCCGGACGCATCATCCTCTCGCTCCGACCCCACGACGCGGCTTTCGACGTCGCCGACGTGCGCGGCCGGATGGAGCTCTCCCGCTTCGCGGTCTGCCACGCGGTCGAGGGCGAGATGCGCCTGCGATCGCCCCTCGGCCTCGCCGTGGCGACGCTCGCCGCGCCCGAGGCGCTGGCTGCCCTGGCGCGCCTGGCCCGGGGCAGCGACGTCGCCGGACTCGCACAAGAATCGGGGTGGGACTTCGACACGGCCGCGTCGTTCACGGGTCTCCTGGCCGGCGCAGGTCTCCTCGTCCGCCTCGACGATGACGGCACGACCGCAGAGCGGACGGACGCGGCGGTCGCCCAGTGGGAGCTGGAGGACGCGCTGTTCCATTTCCGAAGCCGTTCCTTCACCCCCGGTGTCCCCCTCGGCGGGACGTACCCTCATGCAGGCCGATTTCAACCGCCGCCCCCACTGCCGCCGCCGACCGGCGGCCGACGGATTCCGCTCCGGAAGCCCGACATGACGCGGCTCCTGCGGGACGACCCTCCGTTCGCCCGGGTCGTAGAGGGCCGCGCCTCCGTGCGCGTGCACGGTGATGAGGCGCTCACGATCGACGAGCTCGGCGAGTTCCTGTACCGGACCGTGCGGGCCCGGGACATCTCCGCTGACGCGCCAGCCAAAGGGGATGCCGCGTCGGGCACCGACGACGCCGCGGCGCGCATCGGCGGCGCAGGGCGCGACGCCCCCGACGTCGTGCGCCGCATCCATCCCGGCGGCGGCGCCCGCCATCCGCTCCAGGTCTACGCCCTCGTGGATTCATGCACGGGACTCGCGTCCGGCACGTACCGGTACGATCCTGCGGGTCACGCACTGGAGGCGTTCCCCGGGTCCGAGGGGGGGAGCCGGCTGCTCCGGGAGGCCGCGGGGCAGATGGCCGACGGCCGTCCGCCGCAGGTCCTGCTCGTCCTGTCCGCCCGCTTCCGGCGCATGAGCTGGAAGTACGAAGGCGTCGCCTACGCGCTGACGCTGAAGGAAGTGGGCGTGGTCTACGAGGCCATGTACCTGGCAGCGGCCGCGATGGGCCTGGCCGCCTGCGCCCTCGGAGCCGGTGACGCTCGGCGCTTCGCACGCGTCATCGGCGCCGATCCCCTGGAGGAGTCGTCCGTCGGCGAGTTCGTGCTCGGCTCGATGGCTCAGGAGCGCCCGGCCGCAGCCACTTCCGCCGCCGCGCGCACGCCGGACTCGAGCGCCCCCTGAATCCAGCCGGGCAGCGCGGACGTGTGGTCCCCGCAGAAATGGATTCGGCCACACGGCCGCGCCAGGTGCGGCTGCATCTTTGCCATCTGGCCCGGCTCGAACCAGCAGTAGTCGCCGCGGGTGTACGGCTCCTCGTCCCAGCAGACGCAGATCGAGCGGCCGGTGAACGCCGCCTCGGCCCCGGGCATCGCGCGCTCGACCTGCGCGAGGATCAGGTGCGTACGCTCGGCGTCGTCCATGGGCGCGAGGGCGCGGGCGAGGGGGCCGACGGCGTAGCAGTCGAGCACCGCGCCGGAGCCCGGCGGCGCGAGCATCGACGCGTCCTCCATCCACAGGCCCGGACGAGCGGCTCCGTCGTTCTCCGGCAGGTCCGTGGACGCGACGCCGATCAGACCCGCGTCGTGCCAGTACGGGCGGTCGAACTCCAGGAACGCCCGCGTGACGGACGTCTGTGGCAGCTCCCCGATGACGCGCCGCTTCTGCTCGTCGAGCGGACCCATCTCCACGTCCCGGAGCGCGCCGAACGGAGCGGCGCACACGACCCGGTCCGCCTGGAAGGACACGGCCGATCCGTCCGTCTCCGCTTCCACGCGCACGCCTTCCCCGCTGGCCAGCACGCGACGAACGACCGTGCGGTAGTGGACCGCAGGGCCGAGTCGGGCTGCCATCGCCGCGGGAATCCGGTCGTTGCCCTCGTCCACGCGGTAGATCGTGTGCGGGTCGATGTGCTCGGCCGACGTCGCCACCTCCGGTCCGGGCCCCCGCTTCGCCATCGCGGCGAAGTGCCGCGTCGCCGGGTGCGCCAGCGGCCGATGGCCGGCCGGGGCCGCCGGGTCCGGCACGCGGGCGAAGGCCATGTCCCGGAGGATGTGCAGTGCGCAGCATCGGTCGACGCCGTCGCCCCACAGGTCGAGGTAGCCGAGCCGGAGGATGGCGACGGCGCCTTCACTGGCACCGCCGCTACGGAGGTGCTCGGCGAAGCTGCGCTCGGAGAGCGGCGCCAGGGAAGCCGGCGGCCAGGCGGGGTCGCGGGGCTCCGTGGCCAGAATCTGGCCTACGGCCTCGTCCGTGTACCACGAGAGCCACGCCGTGGGGTCTGCGGTCCGCTCCCGTTCCGAGAGCGGGACGGGCCACGGGGCACCGGCGGGAGTGGGGACCCGCACCGCCGTGCCGCGGAGGTAGTCGAGGGCCGCTGGCGAGCTCGGCCGCATGGGCAGGAGGCGAAGCCCCGCCTGCAGAGCGTAGCCGACGGTGAACGTGTGGCTGCCGGGGATGAACGCCGCGCCCGCCTCCACGTGCAGCGCGGGGGGGAACGGCTCCCGGATCGTCCGCACACGGCCGCCCGGCCGGTCCCGGGCCTCCAGCACCACCACGTCGTGACCCGCAGCCGTGAGCTGCAGTGCCGCCGCGAGCCCCGCGGCGCCGGCCCCCACCACAACGACGCGCAGCGGCGGGGCGGCGGGCGGCAACGGCGCTGGGGGAAAGGCGGGGAACGGGAACGCCGTCCGGGGCGTGCCGGGCGCACTCATCCGATCAGGCCTCGAGGTCCGGCTGCGCGGCCGGTGCCACCCGCTTGGCGGGCCGGGTGGCCGCCACCCACCCGAGCAGACCCGTGACGCAGAGGACGAGGACGGTGCCGGTGAGCCCGGGCTTGGTCGTCATCAGAAACGCCAGCCCCGCGACCATGGCAGCGCGCACGTTCAGGGACACCCAGGGAGCGGGTGCGGCCAGCCGGCTGCGGAACTCGTGGGAGATGGGATCCCGCTCTTCCGCCGCCGCCCTGGCGAGAGCCGCCAGGTGGGGCGCCGCGTGGAGGTTTCCCACCGCGGCGAACGCCACCACGATCAGGACTCCGGCCACGGACCAGGTCGTCCATCCCCCCCGGATCACGACCATGTACCCGCCTGTCGCCAGGAGCAGGATCACCGCCGGGAGGAAAAGCGCGCGGAGAACCGGCATCATCCGGAGCCACGTGCGCGCTTCCGCCATGCTCTCCGACCTCTGAAGACCGCGCAGACCGAGCCATTCTGTCGTCATGCCGGCCGTGAGCAGCCCGAGGCCGACGAAGTGGAGGAACAGCGCAGCCGCGTACACGTCCATGGTGACCTCCGGTCAGGGGGAGCCGCTCGGGAGTACACGAGAAGATGCACGACCCCGGCAGCCGACGCACGGGTTTCGTGCGTTCCGCCGGGTCCGGAAACGCGAAACGCCCCGGGCGGCCTGGCCGCCCGGGGCGTTTCGCGTGGAGCGCGGCATCCCGATCAGTGGTGGTGTCGGGGGCCTTCCTCGGCCCTGCCCTGCGGGATGAGCAGCTCGCCCGGCAGCGTCGGCTCCGGCTGCTCGGAGAACACCAGCGTTCCCTCTCGCAGCGAAGCGCCCCTCAGCGCGATGGCGAGGGCCTGCCCGAGCTCCGCCACGGTATGGATGGTCAGCTGATCGCGAACCTCCGCGGGGAGATCCTCCAGATCCGGCTCGTTATCCGCCGGCAGGATGATCTCCTTCACACCGGCGCGATGCGCGCCCAGGACCTTTTCCTTGACGCCGCCGATGGGCAGCACCCGTCCGGTCAGCGTGATCTCGCCCGTCATCGCGACGTCGTGGCGCGCGGGCCGGCCCGAGAGCGCCGACACCAGCGCCGTCGCCATCGTGATACCCGCGGAAGGGCCGTCCTTCGGCACCGCTCCGGCGGGGACGTGCACGTGGACCTCCACGTCCTTCAGATTCTCCTTCGGGACCCCGAGCTGCTGGTAGTGGGTCCGCGCGTACGTGAGGGCGGCCCGTGCCGACTCCTTCATCACGTCCCCGAGCTGGCCCGTGAGTACCAGACCGTCCTTGCCGGGGTAGAGGCTCGCCTCGACGAACATGATGTCGCCGCCCATGGGCGTGTAGTACATCCCGGTGGCCACGCCGACGGCGTCCTCCTCCGCCTTGCGCTCCGGGTGCACCCGCGGGCGGCCGAGCAGTGGCTGCACGTCCGCCGCGTCCACCTCCACGCGCTCTGCCTCGCCGGCAGCGATACGCCGCGCGACCTTCCGGGCCAGCTTGCCGAGCTCCCGCTCGAGCTGCCGGACACCGGCTTCGCGCGTGTACTCGCTGATCACTCGGCGCACCGCGTCCTCGCTCACGCCGATCTGCTCCGAGGCGAGCCCGTTCTCCTTCTCCTGCCGCGGGAGCAGATAGCGACGGGCGATCTCCAGCTTCTCCTGCTCCGTGTAGCCCGAGAAATCCACCGTCTCCATGCGGTCCAGCAGCGGCGCCGGGATCCGGTCCCGGTAGTTCGCCGTGGCGATGAACAGGACCTCGGAAAGGTCGAACGGCACGCCCAGGTAGTGGTCCGTGAACGAGTGATTCTGCGCCGGGTCCAGAACCTCCAGGAGCGCCGATGACGGATCGCCCTGCAGGCTCACCCCGAGCTTGTCCACCTCGTCGAGCAGGAACACCGGATTCTTCGTTCCCGCCTGCTTGATCCCCTGGATGATGCGTCCCGGCATCGCGCCCACGTACGTGCGCCGATGTCCGCGGATGTCCGCCTCGTCCCGGGCGCCGCCCAGCGCGATCCGCACGTACTTCCGGCCCAGCGCCCGTGCGATCGACTGCGCGATGGACGTCTTGCCCACCCCGGGCGGGCCGACGAACAGAAGGATCGGTCCGCGCCCTACCGCGCGCGCCCGCTCCCGGCGGCTCGCCTCCGAGCCCTCGCCGTGCGCCGCGTCGGCCTCTTCGCCGTCCTCGTCATCCTCGGTCTCCGCCGATGTGGCGGCGTCCCCGTCGCCAACGTCCGCGTCCTCCCCGGCGTCAACCGACCCGAGCAGGTCCTCGTTTTCCATCTGCAGCTTGCGTACGGCCAGGAACTCCAGGACCCGGTCCTTCACGTCCTCCAGCCCGTAGTGGTCCTCGTCCAGGATCTGCTCCGCTTCCGACAGGACGATGCGGTCCTCCGTACGTTCGTTCCACGGGAGGTCCGCGATAACGTCCAGATACGTTCGGATCACCTGGTACTCCGCCGACTGCGGGTGCGTCCGACGCAGCCGGTTCAGCTCCCGGTCCACCTCCCGACGCCCCTCCTCCGGAAGGTCCAGCGACCCGAGACGCTCCTCCAGGTCCGCCAGGTCCGACGTCTCCTCGTCCTCGCCCAGCTCCTTCTGGATCGCCTTCAGCTGCTCCCGAAGCACCATCTCCCGCTGCTTCTCGCCCAGCTCCTCCTGCACCTTCTGCTGGATGTCCTCCTGCGCCTCCAGCCGCAGCAGGTCGCGCTCGATGGCTACCAGAACCCGCCGCATCCGCTCGTCGACCGCCAGCAGTTCCAGCAGCTCCTGCTTCTCCTTCGGGGAGACCTCCAGGTAGAACGCCACCAGGTCGGCGAACGCGCCCGGCTCGGAGACGCCCTGCACGAGCTGCGTCAGGGCCTCCTCCGGGATTCCGCGCCGCCGGCCCAGCGTCATCGCTCGCTCGCGCAGCTCACGGTCAAGCGCCTCCAGCGCCGGCTTCTCCATCGTCGCCGGCAGCTCGTCCACCGTCGTCATCTCCGCCATGAGCATCGCCTCGCCTTCCTGGCGATAGGTCACGGCCCGGCCCCGGCGCTCGCCCTGGATCAGAAGCTGAACCGCGTCGCGGCCCCGCTGCGCCTGTATCACCCGCACGACGACGCCCATGTCGTACAGCACGTCCGGCGTCGGATCGTCCTCGTTCACGCGCTGGCACACCGCGAACATCCGCTTCTCACCCGCCAGCGCCTTCTCGATCGCCTCGAGCGTCCCCGGCCGGCCTGCGCCGATCGGGATCGTCACGCCGGGGAACACCACCGTCTCTCGCAGTGGCAGCACCGGCAGCATGCTCTTTTCCATCCGCTTCTCCTCGCAATCTGGCGTAACGCCGAACCCGCAGCGGCCGGCGCGACGCCGCCTTCCAAAGCATTTCGCTTGCCAACGATACATTACCCCGAGAAACCCTTTGAGTTGCCAACGTTTTCGCGTATTCAAATGCTCGTTGGAAATCGAGAATTCCGTCTGCCTGAACGGCGGTCTTCAGGCCGGGACTGCCGAAACGGCAGATGGCGCGGAGCGTGCGTGGCCACGGACGGCATGAAGACGACTGATCGCGACGACGGGTGCATTCGCGCTGGTGGCCCTGACGGGGGGGACGTGGATCTGGCTGGTGGAGCGGCTGCCGGTCCCGGCGCGGTCCTCGACGATCGTCGTGGTTGTCGGTGGAGCGTTCTCGCTTGCGTACCTGTGGCTGCTGGTGCACCGACTGCGCGTCCTGCTGGCGCACCCGGGGCGGATGAAGCGGGAGCTCGTGCTGCTGGCGGTGAACCTGTCGGTGCTCGTCGTGGCGTTCGCGTGGGTGCACGGACGGATCGGCATCATGGACGCGACGCAGGTCGGACCGCCGCGGATCTCGCACGACTTCGGCGACGCGCTCTACTTCTCCATCGTGACCCTGACGACCACCGGCTACGGTGACTTCATCCCGACGGGTGCCGGGCGGGCGCTGGCGGGTCTGCAGGCGATCGTGGGCTACCTGACGATGGGGATTCTGGTCTCGACGGGCTTCCGTCTGATCGCTCCGGGGGTGGACGTAGGACCGTCGGACGCGCATTCTGCCGGAGAGGAGGGGGGCCCCGAGGAGGAGGAGCGAGAGGAATGAGGGCGACGGAGATCGAGGAAGGAACGGCGCCGGATGTGACGGCGGGTGCGCGGCGCGTTCGCGCCCCCCGGGGCCGCGAGCTGACGTGCCGTGGCTGGCAGCAGGAGGCGGCGCTGCGGATGCTGATGAACAATCTCGATCCGGAGGTCGCGGAGAAGCCGGACGAGTTGATCGTGTACGGCGGAACGGGGCGGGCGGCGCGGAGCTGGGAGGCGTTCGACGCCATCGTCCGGACGCTGAAGGAGCTGGGCGACGACGAGACGCTGCTGGTGCAGTCGGGCAAGCCGGTGGGTGTCTTCCGGACGTTTCGCCATTCGCCGCGGGTGCTCATCGCGAACTCGAACCTGGTGGGTCGCTGGGCCACGTGGGACCACTTCCACGAGCTGGAGCGGAAGGGCCTGATCATGTACGGCCAGATGACGGCCGGCTCCTGGATCTACATCGGCACGCAGGGCATCCTCCAGGGCACGTACGAGACGTTCGGCTCGGTGGCGCGGGAGCATTTCGGCGGCACGCTGAAGGGCCGCTGGGTGCTGAGCGGGGGGATGGGAGGCATGGGCGGAGCGCAGCCGCTGGCGGCGACGATGAACGAGGGCTCGATCCTGGTGGTCGAGGTGGACGCCGCACGCATCGAGCGGCGGGTGGAGACGGGCTATTGCGATCGGATGACGGCGGATCTGGACGAGGCCCTCGAGTGGGTGACGGGCGCGGCGGAGCGTGGCGAGGCGCTGTCGGTGGGTCTGGTGGGCAACTGCGCCGAGATCGTGCCGCGGATCCTCGACCGGCGCGTCGTCCCGGACGTGGTGACGGACCAGACGTCGGCGCATGACCCGGTGAACGGCTACGTGCCGGCCGGCCTGTCGCTCTCCGAGGCGGACTCGCTGCGGGAGCGGAACCCGGAGGAGTACAGGCGGCGGGCGCGGCTGTCGATGGCGCGGCATTGCGAGGCGATGGTGGGGCTGATGAGGAACGGTGCCGTCGTCTTCGATTACGGCAACAACCTTCGCGGCGAGGCGCAGGAGGGCGGCTTCACGGACGCCTTCGCGTATCCGGGCTTCGTGCCGGCGTACGTACGCCCGCTCTTCGAGGAGGGCAAGGGGCCGTTCCGGTGGGTGGCGCTTTCGGGTGACCCGGCGGACATCGCGCGCACCGACGAGCTGGTTCTCGAGCTGTTCCCGGAGGACGAGCACCTGCGACGGTGGATCGGACAGGCGCGGGAGAAGGTCCACTTCCAGGGCCTGCCCTCCCGCATCTGCTGGCTGGGGCAGGGCGAGCGGGCGCGCTTCGGCGTCGCCATCAACGACCGGGTCGCGAGCGGCGAGATCAGCGCGCCCGTCGTGATCGGCCGCGACCACCTCGACACCGGATCGGTGGCTTCGCCGTACCGGGAGACGGAATCGATGAAGGACGGATCCGACGCGGTGGCCGACTGGCCGATCCTGAACGCGCTGCTGAACACGGCGTCCGGCGCGAGCTGGGTGTCGTTCCACCACGGAGGTGGCGTGGGCATCGGCAACTCGCTGCACGCGGGGCAGGTGCTGGTGTGCGACGGGACGGACGAGATGCGGGAGCGCATCGAGCGCGTGCTCACCAACGACCCGGGCATCGGCGTGGCACGCCACGCGGACGCGGGGTACGAGTTGGCGCGGGAGACGGCACGGCGGAACGGAATCCGTCTGCCCATGCTGGACGAGTGAAGAGCGGAGTCGCCGCGGGGCAGGGCTCCCGGCGCATCAACGAACTCAGGGGAGGCACCATGGTGGAGGAGATGCCGGTGGAAGCGCTCGCCGGCCGCGTGCAGGATCCGGACGAGGAAGAGGAGCCGGGTGGGGAGGAGCACGCCGAGAAGCCGGATATCACGGCGGTCACGGACCGCATCAAGGACGTCCTCTTCCGGCACCGTACGCTGATCATCAGCGGCGAGGTGACGCAGAAGCTCGCGGCGCACGTGATGGGCCAGCTCCTGGCCATGTCGGCCGAGAGCGACGAGCCCATCACCGTGTTCATCAATTCGCAGGGCGGTCACGTGGAGTCGGGCGACACGATCCACGACGTCATCCGCTTCATCCGGGCGCCGGTCAGCATGGTCGGCACCGGCTGGGTGGCCAGCGCCGGTGCGCTGATCTTCGTGGCGGTGCCCCGGGACCGGCGCTACTCGCTGCCGAACACCCGCTTTCTCCTGCACCAGCCGGCGGGCGGCACGCGGGGAACGGCCAGCGACGTCGAGATCGAGGCGAAGGAGATCCTGAAGATGCGCGAGCGCCTGAACCGGATCTTCGCCGAGCGGACGGGCCAGCCGCTGGAGCGCATCGAGGACGACACCCACCGCAACTTCTGGCTGGACGCCCAGCAGGCCGTGGAGTACGGGCTGGTCGGGCGGATCGTCGAGAAGACGGACGAGATGGGGTGAGCCCCGGCGACCGGGAGGCGCCCCCCCCGGGCGGCGTCTCGGTGCTGGTTCCGGAGCTCGTCCGCGTCGGGGACCGCTTCCAGGCCGGGCTCGCCGTCGAGTGCGATGGCGGGTCCGGCCTGATCCGTCGCGTCCGCCCGGCAACGGGGCAGGAGGAGCCCGGCGTCGTTCGTCTGCCCGGCGTCGCCCTCATCCCGGGCTTCGTGAACGCCCACTCCCACGCCTTTCAGCGGCTCATTCGCGGGCGCACCCAGTGGCGTCCCGCGGACGACGAGTCGGCGGACTTCTGGAGCTGGCGCGCGGCCATGTACGCGGCGGCGCTCGAGCTCACGCCGGAGGAGGTCGAAGTGGTCGCGCGGCAGTGCTTCCTGGAGATGCTGCTGGCGGGCTGGACCACCGTCGGCGAGTTCCACTACCTCCACAACGACCCTGCGGGCCGCCCGTACGCGAACCGCTCGGAGCTGGCGGAGCGCGTGCTCTCCGCGGCACGCGACGTGGGCATCCGCATCGCGCTCCTCGACGTGTGCTACGCGGCCGGTGGCATCGGGCGCCCGCTCGAGCACGCGCAGCGGCGTTTCGGGACGACGTCGCTCGACGCATTCCTGACAGGCGTGGGAGACCTGGCGGACCGCCACGCGGAAGACCCCCTCGTCAGCGTGGGTGTCGCGCCCCACAGCGTCCGCGCCGTGCCCCGGGATTGGCTGCGTCCGCTTGCGGACTGGGCCCGGGATCGGGGCGCCGTCTGCCACATGCACGTGAGCGAGCAGCCCGCCGAAGTCGAGGCGGCCGTCGCGGAATGGGGGCTCCGGCCCGTCGAGGCGCTGGCCGAGGAAGACGTACTCTCACCCTCCTTCACGGCCGTGCACGCGACGCACCTGGTAGCGGGGGAGGTCGGACTCCTCGCCGGCTCCGGCGCCACGGTCTGCGCCTGTCCCACGACGGAGCGCGACCTGGGCGACGGCTTCCTGCCGGGGCTCGAGCTGCTCGAGGCCGGCGTGCCCGTGGCGCTGGGCAGCGACAGCCAGACGCGGATCGATCCGTTCGAGGAGATGCGCCTCGTCGAGTACCACGAGCGCCTGCGCCGACGGCGGCGCGTCGTCCTCGGGCGTCGGGACGAGCACCGCCTCGACGCCGGGTCCCTGCTCCTCGACATGGCCGCTTCCTCCGGCGCCCGGGCCCTCGGCACCGGAGCGGCCGCCATCGCCCGGGGACAGCCCGCGGACCTGATCGGCGTCGACCTGCACCACCCGGACATCGCCGGCGTCCCTACCGACGGCCTCGCCTCCGCCCTCGCCCTGTGCGCAGGCCCCGGCGTCGTCCGTCACTGCTGGGTGGCCGGAAAGCGCCGCGTCGCCGACGGCCGCCACGCCCTGCAGGAGACCGCCCTGCGCGCGTTCGAGGACGTCGCCCGGGCCCGCACCGGAAGCCCGCCGTCCTGAGGCCGACGCCGTTCACGAAACCGGCGGGCTTCCCCTCCCGTAGGTAGCTCACGAAGGCGAACGCCCATCGATCCGGAGTGAATCACATGTCGAGGACCCCCCGCCTGGTGCCGGCCGCCGTAGCGGCCTGCGCCCTTCTCCTGTCGGCACCCGCGGCCGCCCAGCAGCGTTATTCGCTCTCCGGCCGCGAGGTCGTCCTCTATAACGTGGCCGGGGAACTCCGGGTCGAGCGTGGCAGCGGACCGGACGTCGAGGTGGAGGTGACCGCGGGCGGCCGGGACGCCGGACGCCTGTCCGTGGCCGTCGACGACATCGACGGCCGCCGGACCCTGCGGGTCATCTACCCCGACGACGAGGTCTCCTACGAGGGCAGCGGGTGGGGCGGGAACACGACGATCCGCGTGCGGGACGACGGTACCTTCGGACGCGAGGGGCGGCGCGTGCGCATCCACCGACGTGGCGGCGGCCTGGAGGCCCACGCGGATCTGCGCGTGCTCGTGCCCGAGGGGAAGCGAGTCGCGCTGTTCCTCGGCGTCGGGGGTGCCGAGGCGAACGACGTGACGAGTGACCTGCTCTTCAACGTGTCCGCCTCGAGCGTGCACGTGCGCGGGCTGCGCGGCGCTCTCCTGATCGACACCGGCTCAGGCGGCGTCGAGGTGGCGGACGTGGAGGGCGACGTCGGGGTGGACACCGGGTCGGGGGGCGTCACGCTCACCGGCGTCCACGGGCGCACGGTGAAGCTCGACACCGGGTCGGGCACCGTGCGACTCAGCGACGTCCGGGCCGACGACCTGAACGTCGACACGGGCAGCGGCGGCATCCGGGCGGCCGGCGTCTCCGCGCCGAAGCTTAAGTTCGACACGGGCAGCGGAAGCATCACTGCCGAGCTCCTGGCCGACGTCGACGACGCCGTGTTCTCGACGGGGTCCGGGGGGGTCCGGCTCACCATTCCCGAGGCCCTGGGCGCCCGGCTCGACGTGGGCACCGGCAGCGGCGGGATCAACGTCGACGTGCCGGTCCGGATCACGCACAAGGAGCGTTCGGAGCTCCACGGCCTGCTCGGCGACGGACAGGGACGCCTCTACGTCGACACCGGCTCCGGGTCCGTCTCGATCCGTCGGCGCCCGTAGCGAGGCGCGGCAGTCGTCCTATTTCTTCGCGGATCTGTCGCCGCGCAGAATCGAGACGACGAGGGCGATGCCCCCTCCCGCGGCGGCCAGGAAGAAGAAGGTCGCCGGCGCCGGGTAGCCGAGGATGCGATACGGCGACTGCACGCGCACCAGCAGGGCAGCGCCGAGGATCAGGGCCGCGAGCACCACGCCCATCGCGATCCGGTTCGCGATCTTCTGCAGGCCCGCCATGAGGCGCTCTTCGTTGATGGAATCGACCCGGATCCGGAGCTCGTTCGACGCGACGGTGTCCAGCACACGATTGATACGGCCGGGAAGCGTTCGCACCAGCTCGTTCATGTCCACGGCCGCCGAGAACAGCTCGGATGGCGAAAGGTGGTGCAGCATGCGCTTGCGCATGATCTCGCCCGCGTGACGCTGGACGGCCCCGTTCGGGTCGAACTCCGGGTCGAGGGTCCGACCCACCTCGTCGAGGTTGAGAAGGGTCTTCCCGAGCAGGGCAAGCTGCGGCGGAGGAACGATGCCGTGCTCGGCCGCGCTCCGGCTGATCCCCAGCACCATGGCACCGATACGCAGGTCCTCCGCGCGGGCGTTGCGGGCGCGCAGTACCGCGTCGGCGACCTCCGCCCGGAACTCCGACTCTTCTGCGTCGCTCTGCCTTTCTCCGAGCCCCACGGCAAGGGTGGCCGCCTCGTCGGCCTCTCCACCCGCCACCGCCAGGAGAAGCCGGAGAAGCTGCTCCTGCAGCTGGGGCGGGACGGCTTCCACCATCCCCAGATCGATGAGCGCGAGTCGGCCGTCGTCCGTCAGGAGCACGTTGCCCGGGTGCGGATCCGCGTGGAAGAAGCCGTCCACGAGGATCTGCTGCAGGTACGCGGCGAACAGGTCGTCCGCGAGGGCGCGCCCGTCGGTCTCCAGGCGCCGCAGGCGCGAGAGCGCGGTGATCTTGCGGCCCTGCACGAAGTCCATGGTGAGGACCCGGTCCGTGGAGTAGTCCATCACGGGAGCGGGTACGACGATCCGGGAAAAGGAGCGGAGCGCCGATCCGAAGACTTCCAGGTTGCGGGCCTCCTTCCGGTAGTCCAGCTCCCGCTCGATGGCGCGCCGGAGGCGGTCCAGCATGTCGGAGAAGCGGAACCTCGCACCGGCGTCCGTGTGCTCGTCGAGGACGCCCGCCAGCTCCTGCAGGGTCTCGAGGTCCTCGTGGACGCGCTCACGGATGCCTGGCCGCTGCACCTTGACGGCGACGGGACGTCCGTCCCGCAGCTCTGCGTGGTGGACCTGGGCGAGGGATGCGGAGCCGATCGGATTCTCGTCGAACCGCCGGAAGGCGCGGCTCAGGCGTACGGACAGCTCGTCCTCGACGACGGCCTGGATCTCCTCGAAGGGCACGGGGCTGATCCCGTCCTGGAGCCGCTCGAGCCCGGCGAGGACTTCGGGCGGGAACAGGTCGGCCCGCGTCGACAGGAGCTGCCCGAGCTTGACGAACGTCGGGCCGAGGGCTTCGAGATCATCCGCCAGCTCCTCGGCCTCCCCCGCCGCCTTCGAGTCACCGCCGTCATCCACCGGCGTCTCGGGGGCCGCGCCCGCGCTGGCCAGCGCATTCTGGAGGCCGGAGTCCCGGACCAGGTCCGAGCGACCGTACCGGTAGAGGAGCGCGGCGATCTGCGCGTATCGTCCGATGTGCGACGGCTTCAGCGAGATTCCCATGGGCACCGTTCCGCCGCGCCGGCGGCAGGCGCGGTCTTCACGTGATGAACCGTTCTCGCCACGGCGGGGTTCAAGAACCGAGCCGGAGCGCGCAACGCGCGCCGCCCTGCGGGATGACGGGGCCTCGCGCCGGCTTTCGATCCTCCGTCGCTGGAGCGCCGTGAGCACGTCCGCCTTCCGGCTGGGGTCCGTCGCCGGGTTCGAGATCCGGGTCGACTACTCCTGGTTCGTGATCTTCTTCCTCATCCTCTGGACCCTGAGCTCCGGTCTCTTCCCGGCGTACGTGCCGGGCCTGTCCCGGCCCGCCTATCTCGTGATGGGCGTTGCCGGATCGCTCCTCTTCTTCCTCTCGCTTCTCGGGCACGAGCTTTCCCACTCGTTCGTCGCGCGCGCGAAGGGAATCGAAGTCGCCGGAATCACCCTGTTCATCTTCGGCGGGATGGCTCACACGAAGCAGGAGGCGACCCGGCCCGGCGACGAGTTCCAGATCGCCGCGGTGGGTCCCTTCAGCAGCCTCGTCATCGCCCTGCTCTTCCGCGCCGTGGTCTGGGTCGGCGCACCCGCCGGCTGGAGCCCCTCCGTCATCGCCGTGGCGGCCTACCTGGCCCAGATCAACGTCCTGCTCGCCGTCTTCAACCTGCTGCCGGGCTTCCCCCTCGACGGGGGCCGGATCTTCAGGTCCATCGTGTGGAAGGCGACGGGCAGCATGACGCGCGCGACCCGCTGGGCGGCGAATGGAGGCCGGACCATAGGATACGGCCTCATGGCGTGGGGGCTCTACGACATGGCCACGAGCGGGCTTCTCAACGGGGTCTGGCTGATCTTCATCGGCTGGTTCCTGCGCAACGCCGCGGTCAGCGCGGACCGCCAGCGGGCCGTCACCGAGGTCCTCGAGGACAGCCGCGTCGAGGACGTAATGACGCCGGAGCCGGAGACCGTGGACGCGGAGCTCAGCGTCCAGGCCCTGGCCGACGACGTCCTCCTCCGCAGGCGCTACAGCGGGTTCCCCGTCTCCGAAGGTGGCCGGCCCGTCGGCATCGTGACGCTCGAGCAGGTGCGCGCCACCCCGCGGGATGCCTGGCGCTCCCGGCGCGTGCGGGACATCATGTCGCCGCTCACCTCCGAGATGATCGTGGCTCCCCAGGACTCCGTGCAGTCCGCCCTGCAGGCCATCCAGTCGTCTCCGGCGAGGCGCGCCCTCGTCGTCCGCGACGGCACCCTGGTCGGCATGGTCGTTCCCGCGGACCTGGCCGAGTGGGTGAGCCGCCTGCAGACGCTCGGCAGCCGATGAGCGCCGGGCGACGCGACGCGTTCACGATCCCCGCGGAACGCCTGCCGCCCGGCTTCGCCGAACGCGTCGATGCGCCGCCGGACGAGCCCGCGGAGCCGCGGCCGGCTGCGACCGTCGTCCTGATCCGGGACGGCGCCCCCGGTCCTGAGGTCCTGCTCCTGAGGCGACACCGCTCCAGCGGGTTCGTCCCCGGGGCGTATGTCTTCCCGGGCGGCCGTGTCGACGCAGCGGACGCGGCCACGGAGGTTCTTGCCCGGGCCACCGGAATGGGGTCGGTGCCGCCGGCGGCGTTCTGGGTCGCCGCCGCCCGGGAGGCGTTCGAGGAGACGGGCGCTCTCCTGGGGCGCACGAGCGGGGGCTCGCCCGTCCCCGCGGCCGCGTCCGATCCGGCCGTCGAAGCCGTCCGCGAAGAGCTGCTCGGGGAACGGTGCACGCTGCTCGACGCTCTCCACACGCTCGACGCGACGCTGGACCTCGAGGCCATGGTGCACTTCGCGCACTGGATCACGCCGATTGCCGAGCCGCGCCGCTACGACACGCACTTCTTCCTCGCGGCACTGCGGACCGACGTCGAGATCGCTGTCGATCCGCGGGAGATGACCGACGCCCTTTGGCTCACGCCCGCCGACGCCATGCACCGCTTCCACGACGGTCGGCTGCCGATGGTGTTCCCCACCATCCGGAGCGTGGAGTCCCTCCTCGGATTCCCCACCACCGAAGCCGCCCTCGCCGCGTTTCGTGGCGCAGACGTTCCCACCGTGCTGCCCCGCCTCGTGCGGCGGGCCGACGGCGTCACCATCGAAGTCGACGAGAGTTGAGCGTCGTCCGCGGAACGCCGGCCCCGCCCCGCTGTAGGAAATCAGAGAGACCGATGCCACACACCGTTCCGACGACCGACGCCGGCCGACCCTTCCATCCAGTCCGAAAGAACGCATGACGAGCCCACGCCCCAGGACACTGGGAGAACTGAAGCAGAGCGAGTACAGGAGCCGGTCCGTCAAGGACGAGATGCGCGCGAATCTGCTGCGCAAGCTCGCGGAGGGTGAGACGCTCTTCCAGGGCGTCGTCGGCTACGAGGACACCGTCGTTCCGCAGATCGTGAACGCGGTGCTCGCGCGCCAGAACTTCATACTGCTGGGTCTCCGCGGTCAGGCGAAGAGCCGGATCATCCGTCAGCTCGTGGAGCTTCTGGACGACGCCATTCCCATCCTCGAGGGGAGCGAGGTGAACGACGATCCCCTCGCGCCCATCTCGAAGTACGGACGCATGCTCGTCGAGGAGCACGGGGACGAGGCGCCCGTCGCGTGGGTCGGCCGGGACGCGCGCTTCGTCGAGAAGCTAGCAACCCCCGACGTGACCATCGCGGACATCATCGGGGACGTCGATCCCATCAAGGCCGCCCGGGGAGGGCACCTGCTCTCCGACGAGCTGACGATCCACTACGGACTGCTGCCCCGGGCAAACCGCGGCATCTTCGCCGTGAACGAGCTGCCGGACCTCGCCGGAAAGATCCAGGTCGGCCTCTTCAACATCATGCAGGAGGGGGACGTCCAGATCAAAGGCTACCCCATCCGGCTGTCCCTCGACGTGCAGCTCGTCTTCTCGGCCAATCCGGAGGATTACACCGCCCGGGGCAAGATCATCACGCCGCTGAAGGACCGCGTCGGCGCGCAGATCCTGACCCACTACCCGGATGACGTGGAGACGGGGATGGCGATCACCCGCCAGGAGGCGTGGCTCGACCGCGGCAGGGACGTGGACGTGCCGGACGTCGTCGCGGAGACGATCGAGCGCATCGCCTTCCTGGCCCGGGACGACAAGCGCATCGACCAGCGCTCCGGCGTCAGCCAGCGCATGCCCATCACGGTCCTCGAGAACGCGGTCTCGAGCGCCGAGCGCCGCGCGGTGCTCTCCGGCGGAGACGTCATGGTGCGGCTCAGCGACGTGTTCGCCGCGCTCCCGGCGATCGTCGGCAAGATGGAGCTCGAGTACGAGGGCGAGCTCGTAGGGGCCGAGTCCATCGCGCGGCAGCTCGTCTCCGATGCGGCCAACGAAACGTTTCTGGCCCGCGGCGGAGAGGACGCCGGAGAGAACGCGGACGACATCGTCGCCTACTTCGAGAGCGGCGGCGTGCTCCAGCTCTCCGATCTGGCGTCCGCCGACGCCCTGCTGGAAGGCTTCCGCACCGTGCCCGGCCTCCTCGACGTGGTCGAAGGAATCGGCCTGGCGCCCGCCGGATCACCGCGGGCGGCGGCGGCCTCCGAGCTCGTCCTCGAGGCGCTCGTCGCGCAGCGCAGGATCAGCCGTCTGGACGGCGGCGGCTACAGCCGCGCGCGGCGGCCGAAGCCGAAGCAGGGCGGAATGAACATCGGCGGGATGGGACCCTTCGAGGTCTAGCCGGCGCATCGGGGTCACGGCCGCCGTCGAGGCTGCCCGACGCCCCGCGCGGGGTCTCACGACAGGAGCGCCAGCAGCTTCCGCTGCGCTCGCGGCAGCGCGAAGTCGCCGAGCTCGTCCTCGGCGACCCAGGCGTGGCCGCTTTCGGGCGGCGGTGGCGCGGCGGTCAGCCGGAAGCGCCATGGCCGGTAGTGCAGGCGCAGGTGTGAGAAGGTGTGGGACACGGCGGCGGCGGGTCCTTCGGGGTGGAGGGGCTCGCCGGCGGTCAGCCGGCGAGCCAACGCCGCGGCGGCGGCCGCCGCCTCCTCGGAGGCGACGCCCGCTTCGCGCAGCTCCTCGCCCGGCAGCTCCCACATCCGCGCCAGCAGGCCCGTCGCGGGGCGGCGGCGGAGGAGCAAACGGCCGTCGGGCGCCAGGATCACGGCCGTGGCGACGTCCCGTTCCGGAACCGGAGCGGTCTTCCGCGGCGCCGGGCGCTGCTCCTGCGTGCCCGCTGCGCGCGCGGCGCAGTGGCCGGCGACGGGGCAGCGCGCACAGGCAGGCGACCGGGGCGTGCACACCAGCGAGCCCAGCTCCATGAGCGCCTGGTTGAAGTCGCCGGGCCGCGCCGGATCGACGAGGGCGGCGGCGGCGTCCCGGAGATCCGACGCACGGGGACTGGACTCGTCGGCGAGTCGGGCGAGCACGCGCCGCACGTTGCCGTCCACGGCGGGGACCGGAACACCGAACGCGATGCTCGCGATCGCGCCGGCCGTGTACTCGCCGACGCCGGGGAGGCGCCGGAGCTCGGCGGGGTCATCGGGAATGCGACCGCCCATCTCCTCGCGCACGACTTTCGCAGCGCCGTGGAGATTGCGAGCGCGCGAGTAGTAGCCGAGACCTTCCCAGTGACGCAGCACCTCCGCCTCCGGGGCCTCGGCGAGGCGTCGAACGTCCGGAAAGCGACGCGTCCAGCGTTCGAAGTAGGGAATGACGGTCTCGACGCGGGTCTGCTGGAGCATGATCTCCGAGACCCAGACGCGGTACGGATCGGTGTCCCGGCGCCACGGCAGGTCACGCCGTCGAGCGTCGAAGAAGGCGAGAAGGCGCGCACGAAAATCGGCGACGTCGCCTTTCGAATCAGGGAAGTTCTTCATCGGGGAGTCGGGCATGCGCTTCACGACCTACCGCAAGTACGAGGGCAGCATCCTGGATGCGCTAAACCTCCAGGACCTGCTGGACCGCCTCAGCGACTTCCTGCTCCAGAGCGGGTTCGCCGGTGGACCCCACTACCATCCGTGGTGGGGATGGTCCGGCGACGACGGCGACCGATCGCTGGACTCCCTGAAGGAGGCGCTCCTGCGGGCGCTCATCGAGAGCGGTCAGCTCACCGAGGACATGCTAAGGGAGCTGCGCGGCGAGGGCGAGGGGGACGAGGAGGTCCGGCAGAAGATCGCTGACCTCCTGGACGACCTCGTCCAGAAGCTGGTCGAAGAGGGCTACCTCAACGTGTCCCAGGCGCCGCAGGTGCCCGGCGCGCACGAGGTGATGGAGGGGAGCGGCCACGTCGACGACGAGGCCGCCGCCGCCCGACAGGTCGAGTTCAGCCTCACCGGCAAGGGCATGGACTTCCTCGGCTATCGCACGCTCCGGAACCTTCTCGCCGGGCTCGGCCAGTCCTCGTTCGGGAGCCACGAGACGACGCAGCTCGCCACGGGCGTCGAGGCGGAGGCCGCCTCCCGGCCCTACGAGTTCGGCGACACCCTCAACCTCGACATCCCCGCGACGCTCACGAACGCCCTCAAGCGCGAGGGGCTCGGCGTGCCGATCGACCTGGACTACGGTGACCTCATGGTCAACCAGTCGGAGTACAGGAGCTCCTGCGCGACGGTGCTCATGCTGGACGTCTCCCACTCCATGATCCTCTACGGAGAGGACCGCTTCACGCCGGCCAAGAAAGTGGCCCTCGCCCTCGCCCACCTCGTGCGCACGCAGTACCCGGGCGACACCCTGCGCGTCCTCACCTTCGGTGACCGCGCCGAGGAGATCCCCCTCTCCGGCCTCGCCCGGGCCCAGGTCGGCCCCTTCCACACCAACACCGCCGAGGGGCTCAAGCTGGCGCAGCGGATCCTGCTCTCCCAGAAGAAGGACATGCGCCAGATCATCATGATCACCGACGGCAAGCCGTCGGCAATCACGCTGCCCAGCGGCCAGATCTACAAGAACCCCGCCGGCCTCGACCCGACCGTCCTGAAGGAGACCTTCCACGAGGTCGCCAAGTGCCGCAAGGCCGGCATCCCCATCAACACGTTCATGCTGGCCCGGGACCCGGCGCTCGTCGGGTTCGTCTCCAAGGTCTGCGAGATCGCGCGGGGCCGCGCCTACTTCACGACGACCATGACCCTCGGGCAGCACATCATGAGGGACTTCCTGAAGAGGCGGACGCGGAGGGGATGAGGCTTAGGCTGAGGCTTAGGCTGAGGCTTAGGCTGAGGCTGAGGCTGGGGCTGGGGCTGAGGCTGGGGCTGGGGCGGCGGGGCCTTGAGCGCCAACGGGGCGGCCGTGGATCGATCGAAAGGTGGATTTCGGGCACCGCCCGGGACGCGGAATCCAGATTCGTATCGCTGAGCGATCGAAATCTGGATGCCGTCGCCGGGTCCGGCCGGCGTCCTGCGCATTGAGATCGCCAGGCGCACAAAATCTCGCAGTCGCGGTCCGAGCCAGCTTCGGATCCCACATTGCGATCGGTTACAAGGCCGCTGCCGCGTGCGCGCCGCCCGCCCCCGCGCGCCGCCCGCCCACCCGCACCTCCTGGCGCGCAGCGAACGCCTGCCCCACTCTCATTGCCTTCCACGGCAACTCATCCGGAGGACGAAAGTGACCGGTTCCACCACCGTGTGGCCGCGGCGTGCCGCGGCGATGGTCTGCCTTCTCGCCCTCGGCGCCCCGCCGGGGCCGGCGTCAGCGCAGAGTCCGGCGCCCGTCCGGCCGCCCGCGGCGCCCGCCCGCCCGCCCGCGACGCCCGCCCGCCCGGCCGTGGCGTCCGCCCGCCCGGCCGCGGCGCCCGTCCACCCCCCTGCAGCGCCGGTCGTCGCCCTCGACTCGACCACGTGGCAGGGGCTGCACTGGCGCTCCATCGGGCCGTACCGCGGCGGGCGCACCGTGGCCTCGGCGGGCGTGGTCGGCCACCCGCGCACCTTCTACATGGGGGCGACCGGCGGCGGGGTGTGGAAAACCGTGGATGGCGGGAACACCTGGAGGAACGTCTCCGACGGCTTCTTCAACACGGGGTCCGTGGGCGCCATCGCCGTCTCCGAGTCGGACCCGAACGTGGTGTACGTGGGGATGGGTGAGCACCCGGTGCGTGGGGTCACGACGTCCCACGGCGACGGGGTCTACCGCTCCACGGACGCCGGGAAGACGTGGACGCACCTGGGTCTCGACGCGACGCGCCACATCTCGCGGATCCGGATCGACCCGCGGGACCCGGACGTCGCCTGGATCGCCGCCCAGGGGCCCGTCTACATGGACAGCCAGGACCGGGGCGTCTTCAAGACGACCGATGGGGGCAGGACGTGGCGCAAGGTCCTGTACGTCGACGAAAGCACCGGCCCGAGCGACCTGTCCCTCGACATGAACAACCCGCGCGTGCTCTACGCGGCCATGTGGGACCACCGCCGCACGCCGTGGGCGGTCCGCAGCGGAGGGCCGGGCAGCGGGCTGTGGAAGTCCACGGACGGGGGTGAGACCTGGAAGAAGCTCTCGAAGGGGCTGCCGGACGCGATGGGGAAGGTGGCCGTCGACGTGAGCCGCGCCGACCCCGAACGCGTGTACGCCATGATCGAGGCCGACAGCGGCGGCCTGTACCGGTCGGACGACGCGGGCCAGAGCTGGCGTCGCCTCAACGGCAACCGCGACCTCGTCGCCCGCGCCTGGTACTACATCAAGGTCTTCGCCGACCCCCAGGACGCCGACGGCGTCTACGTTCTCGACGCGTCCCCGTACCACTCCACCGACGGCGGCGTCACGATGCAGACCGTGCGCATTCCCCACGGAGACACGCACGACCTGTGGATCTCGCCGTCCGACTCGCGGGTGCTCGAGCTGACCGACGACGGCGGCGCGACCATCAGCTACGACCGCGGAAAGACGTGGTCCACGCAGAACAACCAGCCTACGGCGCAGTTCTACCGCGTCAGCGTCGACGACCGCTTCCCCTACTGGGTATACGGAGGGCAGCAGGACAATTCGTCCGTCATGATCGCGAGCCGCACCATGGGCTCCGGGATCGGCTGGAAGGACTGGGATCCGGGACCCGGCTGCGAGAGCGCGTACCTGGCCTTCGATCCGAAGGACCCCCGCTACGTGTACGGCGGCTGCTATCAGGGCATCATCGAGGAGCTCGACACGCAGACCGGCCTCACGAGAGGCGTCCAGGCGGCGCCGTACCTCGGCCTGGCCAGCATCCCGAAGGACGTGGAGTACCGCTTCAACTGGAACGCGCCGATCATCGTCTCGCACCACGACCCGCGGGTGATCTACCACGGCGCGAACGTGCTCCTGAAGTCCACGGATCGGGGACACACCTGGAAGGCGATCAGCCCCGACCTGACCCGCAACGACACGACGAAGCAGGGGCCGGGCGGCTTCCCCTACACCAACGAGGGCGCCGGCGGCGAGGTCTACAACACGATTTTCGCGCTGGCGGAGTCCCCCCGCGACGCGGGGGTGATCTGGGTAGGTAGCGACGACGGCCTCGTACACGTAACCCGTGACGGCGGCTCCACGTGGGCCGACGTGACCCCGCAGGGCCTCGGCGAGGCGCAGATCAACGCCATCGATGTCTCGCCCCACACGGCGGGGAAGGCGTACGTCGTGGCCACGAAATACAAGTTCGGCGACTTCCGGTCGTACGTGTACCGGACAACCGACTGGGGTGCGTCCTGGACCTCCCTCGGCGCAGCGTTCCCCGTCGGCTCCTGGGCGCGGGTCCTCCGCGAGGACCCCTCCCGGCCGGGTCTGCTCTACGCGGGGACCGAGCTCGGGTTCTACCTGTCCTTCGACGACGGAGCCTCCTGGCAGCGGGCCCGGTCGAACCTGCCCGTCGTCCCGATCACCGACCTCGTCGTCCATGACGGCGACGTCGTCGCCGCCACCCAGGGGCGCGGGTTCTGGATCCTCGACGACGTCTCGCCCCTCCGCCAGCTCGCCGCGGGCAAGGCGACCGCAGCCCCCGCGCTGTTCGAGCCCGGCAAAGCCATCCGGACCGGCGGCTTTCCGGGCCGGAACCCTGACGAAGGCGCGAATCCGCCCGCCGGCGCCGTCGTCTACTACGCGCTGCCGGCGAACGTCGACGGGCCGGTGACGCTGGACGTGCTGGACGCGTCCGGCGCCGTCCTGCGTCACTACTCGACCGCCGCTCCCGACACCGTGAAGATGCTGAGCGGCAGCGCTGCCCCGGAGCGCCTCCCCGCTCGCGCGGGCCTGAATCGGTTCGTCTGGGACCTCCGGCCCGAGCCCCTCACGCCGGTGCCGGACGTCTTCATCAACGGCGACCTGTCGGCCGGGCGCGTCGCTCCGGGCGAGTACGGGCTCCGTCTCGCCGCTGTCGGTGACACCAGCCGCGCCCGCCTGACCGTCGCCCCCGACCCGCGCATCCAGGCGTCGCCGGCCGACTACGCAGCGCAGCAGCAGGTGCTGCGAGCCGTGGGCGACGACGTGGACGCCATGCACGGGGCGTGGATCCGCGCCGATCACGTCCGCAAGCAGCTCGAGACCCTCGCCGGCGCCCTGAAGGACCGCGCGGACCACCCGGAGCTGGCCGACTCCGCACAGTCCCTCGCCCGCCGCATCGCCGACTGGCAGTCGACCATCATCCAGTCGAAGCAGAAGACCTTCCAGGACGTCATCAACTTCAGGAACGGCCTCGACGCCCAGTACCTGTACCTGAAGGACCAGGTCGATGCCGTCGAGCCCGCCCCCACCGAAGGCGTCCGCCAGCGACTGCAGGAGCTGCAGTCGGAATGGCAGCGCCGTGCCGCCACCCTGCAGGATCTGCTCGGGACGGAGGTGCCCGCCCTGAACGCCCGGATCCGGGACGCGGGCGTGGGTCCCGTCATCGTGCCGAAGGGCGGTTGATCCGGCACAGCGCCCCGCTGCGCACCTCGTCGAATCGTCCCGGGCCGTCTCGGCGCCGGGGCGATTCGCCAGGCGTTCGAAGACGAATGCGGCTCTTGACCACGCGGCCGCCACGGCCCATTCTGCGTCACGCATCTGCAGCCCCGTTTGAGCCGCCGTGTCACATCCCGGCGACCTCACGCGTTCACAAACGTCGCACCCGGGGAGGCCGGGTCGGCGTCAACCTTCCATCAAGCCGCTGTCAACAGGATCCGTCCGCTGGGACGGACCGCGCATGATATAGACGGTTTTCAACGAGCCGCCGACGGGACGTCGGCGGTCGCATCACGGTCGTATGACACGGCCGTATTCCACACCAACGGGACTCCCCCCGGAGGAGGCGTCGTATGCGATTGAGCCCTCGCATCCCTCGCACCCTGTCCTGGTCCGTCCTGGTTGCCCTGATCGCCGCCGCACCCGCGGTGGCCCAGAGCGCCGGGACCGTCACAGGCACGGTCAGCGAGAAGAGCTCGGGCCGCCCGCTGTCGGGCGTGCAGGTGTTCATCCCCGGCACTTCCGCCGGAGCGATCAGCAACGAGACAGGCAAGTACCTGCTCCTGAACGTGCCGGCCGGGCAGCGCACGGTGCGGGCCCAGATCATCGGGTACGCCACGGTCTCCCAGCAGGTCACGGTCACGGCCGGACAGACCACGACGGCGAACTTCTCGCTCGAGCAGTCGGTGATCTCCCTGGACCAGGTCGTGGTCACGGGCGCCGGCGCGGCCACCGAGAAGAAGAAGCTCGGCAACACGATCGCCACCCTCGACGCGACGAAGCTGCAGGACGCTCCGGTCGTGAACGTCTCGGAGATGCTCCAGGGACGTGAGCCGGGTGTGGTCGGGGCGCCGGGCTCTGGCATGGCCGGCGAGGGCTCGCAGATCCGCATCCGCGGCAGCGCGTCCCTGTCCCAGTCGAATGAGCCCATCGTGTACGTGGATGGCGTCCGCGTCGACAACAGCGGCGGCGATCTGACGTACGCCGGGCCTTCCCGCCTGGACGACATCGATCCGGAGTCCATCGATCACATCGAGATCCTGAAGGGCGCGGCGGCCGCCACGCTGTACGGCACCGAGGCGTCCAACGGCGTGATCCAGATATTCACGAAGCACGGATCGCAGGGCAGCACGCGATGGACGTTCCAGACGGAGCAGGCGGCGGACCTCATGCCCGACCGCTACCACCACAACTCCGGCTTCGCCCGTACGGCGGCCCAGGCCGCCAACATCAGTCAGATCTGGGGCGTCAACGTGCAGCCGTACGAGGTCTTCTCCGTCCCGATCGAGAAGGACATGTACGCCAGCACGGGATACGGGAGCACGTACTCCCTCTCCGCGTCCGGCGGGACGGACAACGTCACGTACTTCGTGTCCGGGCGCTACGCCCGCGAGGACGGTCCGTGGGGCAGCAACAAGTTCGACGTCGGCCCGTCAAACGACCTCAACAGCCACAAGCAGGGGGTGGCGAACCTGACGTTCACCGCCTCGGACAAGCTCCGCCTGCGGGTTTCCTCGCAGTACGCGGAGGCCAACAGCGAGGTGCCGGGCAACGGAAATGACATCCTGTCGCCCGCGACGCTCGCCATGTTCGCCAAGCCGGAGAACGCGAACTGCGGCGCCTCGTCAGTCGCCGGCTACGGCCGCTGCTCCGGCGCCGGCAACCCGCTGGGCGCGCCGGCCTTCGCCACGATCCGCGAGGCCACCTACATCCGCTACTACAACCAGGCGTCGCACTACAACGGCAGCATCGGTGCGAACTACCAGCTGCTGCCGTCGGTCGGCCTCGAGAGCACGTTCGGCGTCGACTACGTCAACGAGCGCAACACGAACAAGTACCCCTTCGGCTACGTGCTGGACGACGTGTCCGGCTACTACCCGAGCGGCTACAAGTACTTCAGCACCGACGAGCGGCGGAACATCTCCCTCGACGCGAAGGGCAACTGGATCAACAACTTCACGCCGGACGTGAGCTCGACGATGGTGGTCGGCGTCCAGGGCTACGTCACCCGCACGCACTTCGGCTCGGAGCAGGGTTACGACTTCCCGGGCCCTGGCCTGGACGTGGCCAGCGCGGGAACGCAGTCCTCCTACGACATCGGCGAGTCGCTCACGGACATCGTCAACCTGGGCGTGTTCGGCCAGGAGCAGATCGGCTGGAAGGACTGGGCCTTCTTCACGGCGGGCGTGCGCTACGACAAGAACAGCGCGTTCGGCCAGAACACGGCCGGGGCCGTCTACCCGAAGGCCAGCGTGTCCATCGTCCCGACCGACGCCGGCTGGAACATTCCCGGCATCAACACGCTGCGCCTGCGCGCGGCCGTCGGGCAGTCCGGCCTCCAGCCGGGCGCGTTCGACAAGTTCACGACGTTCTCGCCGGTCTCGGCGCCGGACGGCTCCGGTCTCGCCCCGGACAACCTGGGCAACCCGGACCTGAAGCCCGAGGTCTCGACCGAGTGGGAGGGTGGCGGTGAGATCGGCTTCCTCAACAACCGCGCCTCGCTCGAGTTGACGTACTGGAATCGTACGGTGCAGGACGCGCTCGTGAAGAAGCAGTACCAGCCGACCGGCGGCTTCACGAGCACGCAGCTGACGAACCTGGGACAGCTCAAGGCGCACGGCTGGGAGGTGGGGCTGCGCAGCTCGCTCTACAACTCGGCGTCCACTCAGATCAGCCTGTTCGCGAACGCCGCGTACCTGCACGAGATCGTGTCCGACATGGGCGGCGCCGCGCCGATCAAGGTGGGCGGCAGCTACCCGCGCTACCGCAACTACATCAAGGAAGGATACGCCCCGGGCGCCATGTTCGGCGCCGCGCTGCCGATGCCGTGCTCGAGCAGTCCGGCCGGCGCGAACGTCTGTCTCGGCGCCGGTCAGGTTCCGTTCGACACGAACGGTGACGGCGTTCCCGACACGGAGGACCAGCTGAAGGCCTATCTGGCGAATCCGGACAAGAACTCCAGCGGCGGCATCCTGGGCTTCGATGACGCCAAGCTCCAGCCGATGATGCTCGCGGTCGCCTGCCCCGAGGGGCAGACGGTCGGCTGCGGAGGCGTGCTCGACAACTACCTCGGCAAGCCCTCGCCGGACTGGACCGGATCCTTCGGTGGCGACATCACGTTCCTGAAGAACCTGACCTTCTCGACACTCTTCGAATGGAAGGCGGGCAACTTCGGCGTGACGAACCTCACGGACGCGTTCCGCAAGGCGAACGGCGGCATCGGCCGCAACACGCCCGAGGCCGCGGCCGCAGAGGCCGAGATGTTGAACCCGAGCAGCACGCCCGAGCAGCGGTTCGACGCCGCCATGACGTGGGCGTACAAGCTGCGCGCTCTCTCGCCCTACAGCGGTCTGAACACCATCTACAGCGGCGACTTCATGCGCTGGCGGGAAGCGAGCCTGACGTGGAACGCGCCGCAGACGATGGTTTCCAAGATCGGCATCGGCGTGAAGGGGATGAGCCTGGGTGTCACGGGCCGCAACCTCATGTTGTGGACCAGCTATCCCGGCACGGACCCGGAGATCAACCTGAACGGCCGGTGCAACAGCGGCTCGTCCGCGAGCACCGACTGCAACTTCGCGCAGTCGCTCGACGCCTTCGGGATCGCGCTCATGCGGCGCTTCTCCTTCACGGCGCGGGTGAACTTCTAGGGACGACTGTGGCGGGGCGCGAGCGCGCGCCCCGCCCTTGGCTCGAACGACCAGGAGAGATCCTTTCATGATCCATAGAAAAATTCAGCGAGGGTCGCGGCGGCCGAGCGGAGGCGTCGTCCTCCTGTCGGCGTGCGCGCTGGTCCTCGGCGGGTGCAACAGCCTGCTCGACGTGACGAACCCGAACAACGTCAACGAGGAGAACCTCGGCGACGCGGCGGCCGCGGCGGCCATCGTGAACGGCGCCGAGTACAAGGTTGCGCGGGGCTGGGCTGCGGCCAGCGGCATCTACGCGGACCTGACGGACGAGGCCACGTGGATCGGCTCCCGCGACGCGTGGAACGAGATCGACCAGGGCAGCGTTCACAACCTGACCAACGAGTTCGCCGACGCGGCGTTCCCGGATCTCGCCTCGGCGCGCTGGACGGCCGACGACGCGATCCAGCGCATCGAAGGGTTTTCGGCGGACGGGACGCTGACGGACCCGAGCCTGCTTCCGAAGGCGTACCTGGTAGGCGCCATCATCTACGCCACCGCGGCGGACGTCTACGACAATTTCGCCCTCTCGGACAAGCAGGAAGCCGCGCCGCCGCTGGGTGAACAGAACATGTTCCAGATGTACGAGACGGCGATCGACTACCTCAACAAGGCCGAGAGCGCGGCCAAGGCGGCCGGCAAGAAGGAGATGGAGACCGAGGCGGTGGCGTACCGCGCGCGGGTGCGGCATGCCGAAGCCGTATGGAAGCTCATCAAGCCGTTCGCTCCCGGGTCGACGCCGGCGAACCCGCTGGTGGCGGACGCCGCCATGGTCGCGGACGCGCAGCACGCCCTGGACCTCGCGGGTGACCCCAACTGGGCGTGGACGATCGAGTACACGGGCATCGACGGGATTGGCAACCCGAGCAACGAGAACGGCCTCGCATACAACGTCAACCAGCGCGGCGAGCTCCAGATCGGCGGCACGTACGTCAATCTTAGCGCGAACCACAAGACGTACGACGGCGTGAGTCTCATGGATCCGATCGACAACGTCCCGGATCCGGTCGTGCAGACCACGCTCGCCGATTTCACCGCCTCCTTCAAGTACTGGCCGGTGTACCTGGTCAGCTCCAGGGAGCTGCACCTGATCCTGGCGGAGAACGCCCTGGCGGGTGGGGACATGTCCACGTTCGCCACGCAAATCAACGCGGTGCGTGCCATGGACGGGCTGACGCCGTGGACGACCGGCAGCTCGGTGTCCGCGAAGGACATGCTGATCTACGAGCGACAGGCAAACCTTTTCCTCCGGATCCGGCGCCTCCAGGACATGTACCGCTTCGGGATCAAGTCGCCGGAGTGGCAGACCAGCACGGACGCGAACCAGGCCGGGACGCTGTTCCCCGTACCCAACTCGGAGCGCGACACGAACCCCTGCTGGAATGGCAGCTGCTGAGCCGAGCGGCCATCTCGCGGGCATGACGACGGGCCCGGCGGAATTCTCCGCCGGGCCCGTTTGCATGTGGCCGGCGTCTGCCGGGCCGGCCCGCTCTAGTGGCCGATGGGGATCGAGATCGGCACCCGAAGCGCCGGAGTGCCTCCGCCGCCGCCGGGTGTGCCACCGCCGACGCCGTTTCCGACGATGTCGAAGACCTGGAAGATCGTGAAGATCAACACGCCCGTGCCGATCATCCCGCCCGCGATGCTCGCTTCCCGTCGCCGCTGCCGGACCCCTTCGGCGTAGCCGGAGGCGAAGGCATCACTGTGGCCGGCGTCGCTGCCGCCCGCCGACCGCACGGAATCCAGCACGGCGCTCGGCACCTCTACGCCGGAATCGCCGGCCCGATGATAGACGAACGCCGTTCCGAACGGTCCGGCGACGACCCCGCCGAGGAATCCGCGACCCGCCCACGAGAAGGGGAAGTTGCGATGGGCTACCGCGGAGCCGCGGATGGCTGCGCTGTCGGCGGCGATCTCCTCGGGGGTCACCGGGGCCGGTGCCGGAGTCTGGGCGCGAAGAGGGACCGCGACGCAGAGGACGAGGAGGGCAGACCAGATCGTTCGCATGGGACTCCGTGGCTGAAGTCGTTGGGCTGGCGCCGCTCCAACAAGGCGCGCTTCGGGAAAGATAGCCTCTGGAAGAGCGCTGCCTCAACGGGGAGTGCGCCGTTCCGCTGCGCGGTTGCCCGCTGCAGCGAGGCCGGATAAAATTCCACCCTCCCATCGGCCAGTCCCGAGCACTCGACGTCCGGCAGCCCTGCACGGTCGCCCCGAGCCCGCGAGATGCGGTCACGGGATCGTCGCTCGCGGAGCGAGGCCACTCCAATCAGGACGGATGAACAGGCATGATCGTGACGAAGAGGGCGCGACGGAGAGCGGCGAAAGCAGCGGCAGCGGCCGGGATGCTCGTGCTCCTGTCCGCGTCCGCGGGTTCGGCCCAGCAGAAGACGGCGGCGCAGCAGAAGACGGCGCCGGGCGCCCTGACCCAGGACCTGCTCGAGGCCGTGAAGCCCCGCTCGATCGGGCCGGCAAACCAGGGCGGCCGGGTGACCTCCATTGCGGTTCCGGAGGGCACGGACCACAAGACAATCTACATCGGATACGCGACGGGCGGAGTCTGGAAGTCGAGCAACGCCGGGATCACGTGGAAGCCGATCTTCGAGGACCAGGACTTCGCGGCCGTCGCGGACGTTGCTGTCTCCCCGGCTGATCCGAAGGTCGTGTGGGTCGGCACGGGTGAGCGCAACTCGCTGCGGTCCCAGGGCTGGGGAAACGGCGTGTACCGGTCGACGGACGGCGGATCCACGTGGAAGCACGTCGGTCTGGAGGACTCGAGAGAGATCGGCCGCATCGCCGCCGATCCCCGGGACGCGGACGTGGCGTACGTGGCCGCCATGGGGCACCTCTGGGGACCGAACCCGGAGCGCGGCCTCTACAAGACGACGGACGGCGGCGGCACCTGGAAGAAGGTGCTGTTCGTGGACGACACGACCGGCTTCATCGACGTGAAGCTCAAGCCGGACGATCCTGACGTCGTGTACGCCGCCGGATGGCACCACCTGCGCTGGGGCGGCGGACACATGGAGGGCGCGGGCGCCGGCAGCGGCATCTGGAAGTCGACGGACGGCGGCTCGACGTGGACCCGGCTCACGGACCCGAAGCTGAACAACGGTCTTCCGGCGGAGGCCCTCGGCCGGATCGGGCTCGGGGTCTCGAAGTCGGCGCCGAACGTCGTGTACGCCGTGATCCAGGCGGCGACGTCGTCCACGAACCCCGGTGTGAGCCCCGAAGGCGGCCTCTTCCGCAGCGACGACGCCGGGGCGAGCTGGACGCGGGTCAACGACGTGAGCGCCGTTCCCGACTACTACTACAACGAAGTCTTCGTCGACCCGTCGAACGCCGACCGGCTGTGGCTGGCCGGCACCCTCCTGGGCTACTCCGAGGACGGCGGCCGGACCGTGGCCCCGGTCATGCCCGGCAACATCCACGTGGACAATCACGCCATGTGGGTCGACCCGGACGATCCCCAGCACATCCTGCTCGGCAACGACGGCGGCCTGCACACGAGCTTCGACGCCGGCAAGGCGTGGTGGCACCACGAGATGCCGGCGGGCCAGTTCTACGAGATCTCCATCGACAGCACGAAGCAGCCGTACCACGTGTGCGGCGGATTGCAGGACAACGGCGTCTGGTGCGGACCGTCCCGCACGCGGGAGCGAGTCGGCGTGACGAGCCGGGACTGGCAGACGGTCTTCGGCGGCGACGGAATGGTGAGCCACGTCTCTCCGGACAGCGGCAACATCCTGTACGCGGAGTACCAGTTCGGGACGATCCACCGGATCGACACGAACACCTGGGAGGCGGTGAACATCCAGCCCCACGCCGAGGACGCGGGCCGGGAGAGCGGCTACGAGTTCCGGTGGGGATGGACGACGCCGTTCATCATTTCCCACTACGATCCCACCACGCTCTATCTCGGCGGCAACTACCTCTTCGAGCTGACGGACCGCGGCCGGCACTGGGAGATCCTCGGATCGGACATGACGCGGCAGAGCCGGACGAATCCCGAGCCGATCGCGGGTTACACGAGCTACGGCGTGATCCACTCGATCGCCGAGTCGCCGCTGGACCGGAACGTACTGTGGACCGGCTCGGACGACGGGCTGCTCTGGGTCAGCACCGACGCCGGGAAGTCGTGGACGAACGTCACGCGAAACGTCCCCGACGAGAATGCGCGGCGATGCTTCGTGGCGGAGATCGACGCCTCGGCCCACGATCGCGGAACGGCGTTCGTCGCCTACGACTGCCACCGCCGGGACGACTACCACCCATACGTCTACAGGACCACGGATCTCGGAAAGACGTGGAAGCGGATCTCCGACGGCCTGCCGCAGGACGCCGGCAGCTACGTGATCCGGCAGGACCCGCAGAACGCGGATCTCCTCTACGCGGGCGACGAGCGCGGTCTCTATGTCTCGAACGACGGCGGGGCGGCGTGGACGCGCCTGAAGGGGCTCCCCACGGTGCCGGTGCGGGACGTGAACCTCGGCCCCGGCGGCGAGGAGCTCGTGATCCCGACGTTCGGCCGCAGCGTCTGGATCATGGACGCCGGGGCGCTGCGGGCGATGACCCCCGCAGCCCTCGAGCAGCCGGCGGCGCTTTTCCCGGTGACGCCCGGACGGATCTTCGAGGAGGCGGACACGTATGCGTCCTTCGGGGACACGCGCTACCGGGGAGAGAATCCGCCGACTGGCGTGGTGATCACGTACTACCTGAAGGCAGACGAGGGGAAGGACGTCTCGCTGACGGTCCGACGGGTGGGGGACACGGGCGCCGCCGCCGTCGACACCGCGGCTGCCGGGGATTCCGCTGAAGCGGCCGGAAGCGCCGGAGCGGTGGTCCGCACCATCTCGGCGAGCGGACGCCCGGGCGTGCACCGGGTCGTGTGGGACCTTCAGGCCAGCCGGCCGCGGCCCCGGGAACTCGGCGGCCCCACGTCCCGCAGTGAGCTGTCCAGGGTGCTGCCCGGCCGCTACTCGGTCACGCTCAAGGCGGGCGGCAGGACGCTCTCGGAGACCTTCACGGTCGCCCACGGCTGGGCGCAGTCGACGTCGGACCATTGACACACGCCATCCAGGAATCGTTCACGTGCGGAAAAGGAGAGCCGCAATGAAGCATGCTCCAACCTCGCTGCGATGGATCGCCGCGGCCGGAATGGCCGTGGCCGTCTGTGTGGCGACCCCCGGCCCCGGCACGGCGCAGGCGCGCTCGGCCACGGCGGCCTACGACACCGCCCTCTTCAGCGGGCTCACGTTCACGAGCCGCGGACCCCTCCGCGGCGGTCGTTCCATCGCGGCGGGCGGCAGCGCTGCGCGGCCGAACGAGTACTACTTCGGCGCCACGGGCGGCGGGCTGTGGAAGACCACGGACGGCGGCGTAACCTGGCACCCGGTGACGGACGGGTACCTGACGAGCCCATCCGTCGGTGCGGTGGCGGTGTGCGAGGCGAACCCCGACATCGTCTACATCGGGACCGGCGAACGGGAGCTGCGCGGGAACGTCCAGCCGGGCGACGGCGTGTACAAGTCGACGGACGCCGGCAAGACGTGGAAGCACATCGGCCTGAAGGACGTCGGGACCATCTCGGAGCTGCGCGTCGACCCGTCGCAGTGCGACCGCGTGTTCGCGGCAGGCTTCGGCCATTACGGTGAGCCGAACCCCGAGCGCGGCGTGTACCGCTCGACGGACGGCGGCGCGACCTGGACGAAGGTCCTCTACCGGGACGACAACACGGCGGCCGTCGCCGTGGAGATCGATCCGGTGAACCCGCAGGTGGTCTACGCCGGCCTCTGGGAGGCCTGGCGGAAGCCGTGGGGCATGTCCAGCGGCGGGAAGGGGAGCGGCCTGTTCAAGAGCACGGACGGCGGCGACCACTGGACCGAGCTGACGCACAACCCCGGTCTCGTCCCGCAGGACCAGCTCGTCGGGAAGGTCGACGTGACCGTCTCTCCCGCCAACGACAAGCGGGTGTGGGCGATCCTCGAGGCCGACTCCGGCGGCGTCTTCCGCTCCGACGACGGTGGCGCCACATGGACGCGCACGAACAACGAGCGGAAGCTGCGGCAGCGGGCGTTCTACTACAGCCACGTCATCGCGGATCCGAAGGACACGTCGGTCGTCTACTCGCTGAACACGGGGATGTACCGGTCGAAGGACGGCGGCAAGACCTTCCAGTCGATCCGCGTGCCCCACGGCGACAATCACGACCTGTGGATCGCGCCGAACGATCCGGACCGGATGATCGAGACGAACGACGGCGGCGCGAACGTGTCCGTCAACGGCGGGAAGAGCTGGACGGACCAGGACTTCCCGACGGCTCAGTTCTACCGGCTGGCGCTGGACTACCACCAGCCGTACTGGCTGTGCGGCGCGCAGCAGGACAACAGCACGGTGTGCATGCCGTCGAAGGACTGGGACTTCCTCTCGGCCAACCAGAACGGCTTCTTCGTGGCCGTGGGCGGCGGCGAGAGCGGCTACATCGCGCCGGACCCGGGGAACACGAACGTCTACTACGCCGGGTCGTACGGCGGCGACCTGAGCCGGTTCGACTGGTCGACGGGCGAGTACCGGCCGATCAACGTGTGGCCGGACAACCCCATGGGCTACTCGGCCAAGGACATCGACGAGCGGTTCCAGTGGACGTACCCGATCGTCTTCGCGCCCACCGATCCGCACGTGATGTACGTCACGTCGCAGCACGTGTGGAAGACGACGAACGAGGGACAGAGCTGGACGAAGATCAGTCCGGACCTGACGCGTCACGCGCCGGAGACGCTCGGACCCTCCGGCGGGCCCATCACCAAGGACCAGACGGGCGTCGAGACCTACGCCACCGTGTTCGCCCTCACGCCGTCCTCGCACGACGGGAACACGATCTGGGCCGGCTCCGACGATGGGCTGGTGCACATCACGCGGGACGGCGGAGCCAGCTGGCAGGACATCACGCCGAAGGGGCTCCCGGAGTTCGCCAAGGTCATGACCATCGAGGAGTCGCCGGAGCAGCCGGGCACGGCCTATCTCACAGCCCAGCGCTACCTCCTGAACGACTTCGCGCCCTACGTCTTCCGGACCACGGACTACGGCAAGACGTGGACGAAGATCACGAACGGCCTGCCCGCCAACGAGCCGACGCAGAGCATCCGTGAGGATCCGAAGCGGCAGGGCCTGCTCTTCCTCGGCACCAACTACGGGCTCTGGATCAGCTTCGACGCCGGGGACCACTGGCAGAAGTTCTCGCGCAACCTGCCGACGGTCCAGGTCTCCGACCTGCAGATCCGGGACAACGACCTGGCCATCGCGACGCACGGGCGCGGGTTCTACGTGATGTACAACATCGGCCCGCTTCGCCAGCTCACGCCGGACATCGCCCAGGCGCCGGTGCACCTGTTCAAGCCGGACGAGACGGTGCGCGGCGTGGACCGGGGCGTGAGCGTCTACTACTACCTCGAGCAGCCGGCGAAGCAGCTCGCCCTCGAGTTCCTGGACGGGCAGGGCAAGGTGATTCGCCGTTTCGAGGCGACGCCGAAGCCCGACTCGGCGCAGGCCGAGGACGAAGGTGAAGAAAGCTACTTCGGACGTCGCAATGCGAAGCCCACGGACAAGGCGGGCGTGAACCAGTTCATCTGGGACACGCGCTATCCGCCGTTCACTACGTTCGACAACCTGATCATGTGGGCGGCCGCGCCCATGGGCCCGCAGGCCGTGCCGGGGACGTATACGGTGCGACTCGTCGCCGACGGCAAGACGCAGACGCAGCCGTTCGACATCCGGATGGATCCGCGCCTGCAGGGTAGCGTCACGCTCGCAGACCTGCAGAAGCGTTTCGACCTGGCCATGAAGGTGCGGGACAAGGTGAGCCAGGCGAACGACGCGGTGCTCCTCATCCGGGGCGTCAACGGCCAGATCGGGGATCGCCTCAAGAGCACCGACGTGCAGGAGATCGAGAAGAAGGGGCAGCAGGTCGAGAACAAGCTGAAGGGCGTCGAGAGCGACATCTATCAGGTGAAGAACCAGAGCAACCAGGACCCGCTCAACTACCCCATCAGGCTGAACAACAAGCTCGCGGCCCTGATGTTCACCATCGAGCAGGCCGAGGACCAGCCGACGGACCAGATGTACGACGTCTTCAAGGACCTGTCGGGCAAGCTGGACGTCCAGATCACGCAGATGAATACGATCCTGGATTCGGACCTGTCGGAGCTGAACGATCTGCTCCGGAAGCACAACCTGCCGGTCGTGAAGAAGGAGCCGCAGAAGTCGGACAAGAAGGACGTCACGAGCTGACGCGGTTCGGAATCGGAGCACGGACGGGGGCGGCCGCGCGTGCGGTCGCCCCCGTCCTCGTGAGCGGAGGACCATCGTCGGGGGCGGGCAACCGGCGCCCCGGCGCCGGAGGAGGAGTCGAGGCGATTGGAGCACAGTGAACGGGTCCTGCTCGTCTTCCTCGACGGCGTGGGACTGGGCCCCTCCGATCCGGCGATCAACCCGATCGCCGCTGCGAATCTGCCCACGTTCGAGCGGCTGCTCGGCGGCCTGCGCCCGGTCGCGGACGCGGTCGGATCGCGGCGATCGCCGCAGCGAGCGGCAGCCGGCTTCCTCGTTCCGCTGGATGCGACCCTCGACATGCCCGGGCTGCCCCAGAGCGGCACCGGGCAGTCCTCACTGCTCACGGGGGAGAACACGGCCCGGGCGTTCGGCCGCCATGCGGGCCCCTGGATTCCGACGGCACTGCGGGCGTCTCTGCGGGACGGGAGCGTCCTCGCACGGACCCGAGCGGCCGGGGGGCGCGTCGCCTTCGCGAATGCGTATCCGGAGGAGCTCTTCGAAGGAGGCCGTCCGCGCGGCCCCGTGGTGCGGGCGGGGCCTCCCCTCGCCGCGCTCGGCGCCGACGTGCTGACGCGGCACACGCCGGAGCTCGCCGCCGGCCAGGCCGTCGCCAGCGAGATCGTGAACGACGGCTGGCGCGAGCGGCTCGGACGCACGGAACTGCCCGCCGTCACGGCCGCACAGGCCGGTGCCAACCTCGCCCGGCTGGCGGGCGCCCATGACCTGACCCTGTTCGCTCACTACACCACTGACCTGGTCGGCCATCGGGGCACGTTCGGGGAGTGCGTCGAGGCGGTGGAGCGGGTCGACGCCTTCCTTGGCGGACTCGTGGATGCCCTGCCTTCGGGCACGACCCTCGTGGTGGCGAGCGATCACGGAAACCTGGAGGACGCAAGGGGCGGCCACACGCGGAATCCGGCCCTCGGACTCGTGGTCGGGCCGGGCGCCCGGACTCTCGCATCGCGAATGCGTTCGCTCCTGGACGTCGCCCCTGCCCTGCTCGAGCGGTACGTCTCCTAGATCTCCCTGACGCGGAGAGACAGGTATGCGAGGAGGATGGCGGCGACGCCGTAGCCGACGGCGTACGCGAACGCGTCCCAGGGGACGGGCTGCACGGCACCAAAGGCCTGCTCGAGCCGCAGGATCGCGGACTGCGGCGGGAGCAGGAATCCCACGACGTCCCGGGGTCCGGCAGGAATTCCGACGTCCGCCCGGACCGCGGCGTCGAAGACGAGGCCGGCCAGCGCGAGGAGCAGGGCGATCCAGGCGTCTGCCCGGAACCACACCGAGAGGAGCGCCGTGAGCCCGCCGTACACGGCGAGGTTCGCCATGATGAGGACGAAGGTGGCGTATCCGGCCCACTGGCCGAGCATGAGAAGGTCGAAGAGCGGCATCACCAGCGCACTGAGCACGAACGCGAGGGAGAGCAGGGTGGCGAGCCGAAGTCCGTAGACCGCAGGAATCGAGACAGGGCGGGACGCGACCAGGCGCACCCAGCCCCGCTCCCGATCGCGGCTGAAGATCCCGGCGGTCAGAACGAGCGCCGCAATGACGGGGAATCGGCCGAGGAGCCATCCCAGCAGAAGCAGGCCGGACGCGAGGGGATAGCCGCCGACGAGGAAGAGGCGTCCGATCTCGACGCGGCCCTCGTCGCCGACTAGGAATACGCGGGAAACGCCGCCCGCCAGCAGGAAGAGAGCACCGAGGGCGGTCAGCCCCAGAAGCCGCGGCAGGCTGTCGCGAAGGGCGAGTCCGACCATGGCCCGCGCCCGCCTCACGGGCCATCCTCCGCCGAGCCGAGTCCCTTCACCCGCTCCTCGAGGCCGGGGCCGGTGGGCTGCACGGCGACGACGCGTCCGCCGGCGGACAGGAAGGCGGTGAGTCCATCGGCGAGCTCGGCCGTGCTCGCCACGTCGACCTCGAATTCTGCGGCGTCGTCGGCGACGTCGCCCGCCACCCGCCGCGCGTCGGGAAACGCGCCGGGCAGCAGCGCGGCCCCTCGCTCCACCTGGATCCGGAACGTGCGGGCGGCGGACCTGTCCAGGCGGATGGTCTCGCGGAGGACTCCGCGCTCGAGAACGAGTGCCCGGTCGGCCACGCGCTCGACTTCCGCCAGGTCGTGGCTGGCCAGCAGCACCGTGCGCCCGTCGTCCGCCAGTCCGGCGATCCACTCCCGGAGCCGGATCCGCCAGAGCGGATCAAGCCCCTGCTCGGGCTCGTCGAGCAGGACGAACTCCCGGCGACCCAGATCCGCCTGGGCGAGGCCGAGGCGCTGGAGCAGTCCGCGGGACAGCGTCCCCGCAGGCTTGCCGGCGTGGGGGCCGAGACCGAATCGTTCCACCGCATCGTCGGCCCGGTCCCGGGCGGCGTGTCGGTCGAGCCCTTCGAGGCGGGCGAACGCCCGGAGCGCCGACCGGACCGGCCAGCGGGCCGGGACGTCGAAGCGCTCGGGCAGGAACCCTGCGCCGTGTGCGCGAACGTAGCGTTCGGGGCTCCGTCCATCGATGCGGATGGAGCCCGACGTGGGGTGGAGGAACCCGAGGAGCAGGGCGAAGAGCGTGCTCTTGCCCGCGCCGTTCGGACCGACGACGGCCGTCACGCCACCGGTGGGGACGGACGCCGAAAGGCCGGACAGGGCCTCGACCGCCGCCCGCCGCGTGGCGGAGGCGTATCGTTTCTGGAGCGCGGTGATCTCGATCATCCTCGCCCGGCTCGGGGCACGCATTGTGCCGACAGCGAAAGGCCGATGCCCGAACCAGAAAAAGGACCGGACCGGCGCCGGCAGGCTCGTGGTCGTCTGAAGATCGCAGGCGACGCACTGTTCCGCACGCTGCGGTTCATCGCCAGACACGTCGAGGGGTTCTGGGCCGCGCTGGCCGCGTACCTGTCCGTCGGATTGGTCGCCGGCATCCTGGCCGTCTGGGTCTTCGTGGCGCTGGGTCAGGTCGTGCTCGGCGGCGCGACGCAGGCGTTCGACGACGGCGTGCTCCGCTGGCTCGCCGCGTATCGGACGCCGGTCCTGGACAACATAGCGCTGCAGGTCACGTCCCTCGGGAACACCGCCGTCCTCATCATGGTTCTGGCGATCGCTTCCGTCTTCCTCTACCTCTCGCGGCACCGTTACTCGGCGTACCTGCTGTGGATCGCGGTGGTGGGGGAGAAGCTGATCAACGCCCTGCTCAAGAACGCGTACGGGCGTCCGCGGCCGTCGGTAGTCACCCACGAGACCCAGGTCGTCTCCCTTTCCTTTCCTTCGGGTCACGCCATGTCGGCGGTCGTCGTGTACGGTGCGATGGCCTACCTCATCGGTCGCCTGGCGCCGAGCCGGAGACTCCGCCGCGCGACCTGGACCACCGCCGTGTTCGTCATCGTGCTGGTCGGCCTCAGCCGGATCTATCTGGGGGTCCACTATCCATCGGACGTGATCGGCGGCTTTCTCGCAGGATTCGCGTGGGTAGCCATCCTGGCATCGGTGCTCACGGCGCTGAAGTTCTTCGCGCCGCGCAAGCCGGAGATCGAAGTCGAGGAGCGGGACCTCCACGCCGAGGAGGAGCGGGCGGCGGGAGCCCGGGAATGAACGAACGGGACGCGTTCCCCTCCCGAGGCGACTGGCTCCGGCTCGCGTTGGGCTGGGCGCTGGCGCTCGCGATCGGCGCCGCAGCCGGGTTCCTCATGCAGGGCATGGGCTGGTGGCCCCACGGTGCGGCATGGGAGCGGGGCGTACTGGCCTTCGCGCACTCGACGGTTCGGCCGTGGCTCGACCCGCTGTTCCTCTGGATCCCGTACGCCGGGACGAACTACACGCTCGCGCCAGTGGTGGGCATCACGGCGGCGTACCTCTGGTGGGGCAGGAGCGAGCGCCTCATCGCCGTGCACCTCGTCGTAGTCCAGGCAGGGAGCTGGACGCTCAACCCCGTCCTCAAGTTCATGCTCGAACGGCCGCGCCCGGACATCTACGAGCTGCGCGGGCAGTACGCATTCCCGTCGTATCCGAGTGGCCACTCCATTGCCACGACGGCCGTCCTGTTCACGGCGGCCTACGTCATCGATCGGACCGGTCACGGCCGGTGGGGCTACGTGGTGGCCACGGTCATCTTCGTGCTGAATTCGTACTCGCGCGTGTACCTGGCCGTGCACTGGCCCACGGACGTGGTGGGTGGGTGGCTGGTCGGGGGCATCTGGCTCGCATCCGGGATCGCCGTCTTCGGTCCCTGCTATCCCCGCCGGGCCAGCGCCCGAAGGCGGGGAGCTCCCGGGAGGAGCTGACGCGCCGGCCGATCCTGCCATGGAGGTGCCCGCTGCCCGGGCCCATCATCGGGCGTGAGCACGACGGAGATCGAGTGGCCGTCCCGGCCACCGGGACGGGCCGTCGACCCGGGCCGACGCGCCCTGGGACGGCTGCTCGTCGCGAGCGGGGACGTGGACGCCCGTGAGGTTGCCGACGCCCTCGCCGAGCAGAGGAAGACGAGGGAGCGGCTGGGGGACATCCTCGTCCGCCGCGGCATCTCCGCCGAGCGAGTGGCCCGCGCCCTCGCCATCCAGCTCCGGCTCGAGCACGCACCCGCGCCGCTCGTGCCCGATCCCGGGGCGGCCCGTCTCCTCGACCGCGGCGTCGCGGCCCGGCTCCGCGTCGTCCCGCTCGAGGTGCGGGACCGCACCCTCCGCCTCGCCATGGCCGACCCGCTGGACCTCGAAGCCGTGGACGACGTACGCTTTCGCACGGGCCGGCGGGTCGAGGCGCTCGTCGCGTCGACGGCGGCCGTCGACGCGGGCATCGCCGCCGCGTACGACGGCGGAGAGATCCAGGCCCTGCTCGCGCGGCTGTCCGCAGGGGAGGACGCCGATCCGGCGCCGGACGAGCTCGGGACCCTCCGCCGGGCTACGGAGGCGGCGCCGATCGTCGCCGTCGTCGACATGCTGCTGCAGCGGGCGACGTCGGCCGGGGCCAGCGACCTGCACATCGAGCCCGCGGAGGGCGGACTCCGCGTGCGGGCCCGCATCGACGGACTGCTGCGCGAGCTGCTGACGCTGCCGGCTCATCTGGGCGCGGCCGTCGCATCCCGCATCAAGGTGATGGCGGGCCTCGACATCGCGACGAAGCGGCTGCCCCAGGACGGCCGCTGTTCCGTCCGGGCCGGTGGCGAGGAGATCACGCTGCGGGTCTCGACGCTGCCTTCGGCGACGGGCGAGAAGGTCGTCCTGCGCCTCCTGCGGCAGAGCGCTCACGCCCGCACGCTCCGGGACGTCGGCCTGGGCCCTCGTGACCGGGCCGCGCTGGAGGCGCTGCTCGAGCGGCCGCAGGGCGCGATTCTCGTGACCGGCCCAACGGGCAGCGGCAAGACGACGTCCCTCTACTCCGCGCTGGCGAGCCTGGACCGGGAACGGAAGAACCTGGTCACGCTCGAGGACCCGGTCGAATACAGGATCTCCGGCGTCACGCAGGTCCCCGTGCGCCCGCGCGGCGGCGTAGACTTCGCCGGCGCGCTGCGGGCCGTGCTGCGCCAGGACCCGGACGTCATCATGGTGGGTGAGATGAGGGACCGGGAGACGGTCGAGGTGGGCCTCGCGGCCGCGCTGACCGGGCACCTCGTCCTGTCCACGCTCCACACCAGCGACGCGGCGACCGCCGTTACCCGACTGCTCGACCTCGGCGCGCCGCCGTACCTCATCGCCGGTGCGCTGATCGGCGTCGTCGCCCAGCGGCTGGTCCGCCGTCTCTGTCCCGCGTGTCGCGTCTTGGAGATTCGGGACGGCGAAGGAGGCTGGCGGGCAGGGTCGGGGTGCGAGCGCTGTGACGGTGGCTGGTCGGGTCGGATCGGCGTGTTCGAGGTCCTGCGCGTCGACGAGCCGGTCCGTGCCCACATCCTGCAGCGGTCGGGTGCCGACGCGGTTCGCCGCACGGCCCGGCGGGCGGGGATGCGCCTGCTCTCGGAGGACGCCCTGTCGAAGGTCCGGCGCGGATGGACGACCGCGGAGGAGATCCGACCGATCCTTGCGGCGGCCGCGAGTCCCGGCCTTCGCTGCCCCGGGTGCGGCCGGCGGCGCCGCGGCTGGTATCTCGCCTGTCCTTCGTGCGGGCGCTCGTTCGCTCGACGCTGCCAATGCGGCCAGCGTCTGCAGCGGAATTGGATTCGCTGCCCGCGCTGTGGTGAGTCGGAAGGGGAGCCGAAGGAGGCGGCCCGAGGCTCAGTGAGCGGCGGGCGCGGCGGTGGGCTGCGGGCGGGCGTGCGGCCGCGGACCGAAGGCGCCCACGATCTGACCGAGGGCGAGCAGGGCGAGGAAGCCGAGAACCACGAGCCGCTGCATGCGCGTCAGGCGGGTCCCGGCAACGGGCACGGGGCTCTGGACGGCCGCTGAGCGGCGGATTCCACCGGACTCCTGCAGGACCATGGACATGTCGGCGCCGCAGCGGGCGCACAGGCGGGCGGCCCTGCGATTCACGTTCCAGCAGTGCGGGCACACCGACAGCTCGCCCTCCACGGGCGCGGCGAAGGGCCGGAGCAACTCAGCCATGGCTCGCTCGGCGCTGCATCGTCCTCATTCCTTGCTCTCCTGGATCAGGCGGGCGTCGACGATCTGCCGCAGCAGCCGGTCGACGGTGTCGCCGCGGCGGGGGAACAGATGCCGATCGGAGACGCGGTTCAGTCCGACGCGCAGCTTCGCGAACGCGTCCGCGCAGGAGCTGAGCACCTCGCCGACGCCGTAGCGCTTCGCATCGGCCGTCTCCGCGGCGACCCGGAAGGCCGATGCGCCAAGCTCCTCGTAGTACTCGATGCCGGGCGCTCCCCGGCGGTGCACGCGCGCCACGATGCGGTCGGGGAACAGCCCGCTCACCCACAGCGCGTAGTTGCCGAGGTGGGCCTGGAGCAGAAACTCCCGGCGCCCGCGGGCCGCGTCGATTGCAGCCACGAGATCGACGAGGTACTCGTAGCGGGGGCCCGTGTTGTCGTCGACCCGGAGCGCGCGGTCCCGCGTCCCGAAGTCGTGGAGCAGCGAGGCCACGTAGTCCGCCAGCACGCGGTCCGTCACCCCGATCTCGAGCAGCGCGTGGCGAACGAGGACGTAGTAGACCAGCGGCGCGGGCACGGCCGGTCCAGGACCCGCAAGCACGGCGTTCAGCATGCGGGGATCGTCCAGGAGCGCGTCGAAGCCCTCATTGGCGAGGCGGGACTCCAGCCGAGCGCGGGATTCCGCACTCCCCTCGCCGAGGATCCTCAGGGCGACGCCGGCCTCGGCGCGCCCGAACGAGGCACGGGTGCGTGGCAGGATCATGCAGGTTCCTCCTTCACGAATCGTACCTTTCGCCGCCGGCGCCGGTTCCGCCTGGGCGGCCGGGGTCCCGGGCGCGCCACGGTGGACGACCGGCCCGCGGCACGCGATCCTTCCAGGGGAAGTGGGCGCGGCCGCCGAGGCGGAATGTGCGTCGATCCGGGTTGATGTCGGGGAGGGGGCGATAGGCCCTGAGTCCAAGCTACTCCCGCGATGCGGCCCGTCAAGCCTGACGAAGGGAGTGTCCATGCTGAAGAGACGGAGCCTCGAGCGGCGGCTGTTCGGCTGGCTCTTCGCCCTGAGCCTCTTCCCGGCGCTCGTCGTCATGCTGGGCGGCATCTGGCTCACGTCCCGCGCCCTCGACTGGAGCAGCTCACTCGTCCCGTGGGAGCGGGTCGCGGACTCCGGGCGCGAGCTGCTGCAGACGATACCCGCCGAGGCGCCGGGTGACAGCGCACTGACGCAGGCCGCCGAACGCCATCGGGCGGAGCTGCAGTCCTCGCTCGTCCTCGCGAAGCGCTGGGCCTACGTCCAGCGCCGGATTCTCGGTATTCTCCCCCGGGCGACGCTGGCGCTCGCCGTGCTCCTGGCCGTCCTGGCCCTCGTCGTCAGCCGCCGGATCTCCCACTGGCTGACCCGCCCGATCGACGAGCTCGTGGGATGGACCGACCTGCTTGCCCGGGAGGCGCCGCTGCCGGAGGCGCGCGCGGGCCGGCGCGACCTTTGGGAGATCGAGGCACTGCGCAGCGCCCTGCGGAGGGCCGCGGCCGAGCGGGTGGCTTCGCGCCGGAGGGCCATCGAGGCCGAGCGGACGCGCGTGTGGGGGGAGATGGCGCGCCGGGTCGCGCACGAGATGAAGAACCCGCTCACGCCGCTTCGCCTCGCGGCCCATCGCCTGGCCGGGCTGGCCGCCGCCGACGCCGTTCTCGAGGAGCCGGTCTCCGTGATCGAGCAGGAGACGGAGCGGCTGGAGGATCTGGCCGCCCGGTTTTCGGACCTGGGGCGGCCGCCGGAGGGTCCCACCAGCGAGATCGACGTCGGCGAGCTGCTTTCCTCGCTCGCGCAGACCGACGTTCCTTCGGGCGTACGGTGTGAGATCCGCCTGGAGCCCGACGTGCCTCTGGTGAACGCGCACTACGACGCTCTGCTGCGCGCGTACCGCAACCTCCTCCGCAACGCGGTCGAAGCCACCGAGGGGAGGGCCGCACGCACGGTCCTCGTCTCCGTCGCCGCCACGGCCGACGCGGTGGAGGCCTGCATCGAGGATTCCGGCCCGGGCCTTCCGGACGGCGTCGGCGACGAGGTCTTCCAGCCGGACTTCAGCACCAAGTCGAACGGTACCGGCCTCGGACTGGCCATCGTCCGGCAAGCGATCCGCCGGGCGGGCGGCGACGTCGCGGTCGGCCGCTCCGCGGAGCTCGGAGGCGCGCGGTTCACCGTGCGGGTGCCCACGGTTCGGGACGCGCCACTCGACCCGGACGCCGCGTGAGACTGAACCGCGTGTGGCTGAACCGCGCGAGTCCCTCCGTCGCGGCGACGGTAACCGTTCTCGCCGGCTGCGCCCTGCGTCTCGGCGGCCCCGGACCCCGTGCGCTCACGGTGCTGGCGCTGGACTCCCCGGCCCCCGCAGACTCCCTCGGGGCGGCGATACGGTACGCGCGGGCGGACCTCGCAATTCTGGCGGGCGTGCCAGTGACAGGGGGCCACGGATCGCCTGGCGCGCTGGTAGGTCCGGCGCCCACCTCGGACACGGTCGCGACGGTAAAGGCGACGGACGGCGCCGCGTCCCGCGTCCTGCACGCCCACTACCGGCTCGATCACGGCCGCTCTCTCGACGCCATCCTCGTTCGGCTGGCGCCGGAATCCGGGGCGCGCCCCGCCGCGGCCGCCCTGCTCGCGTACGTCGGGCGGACGGTCGCGTCGGGCTCGCCGGTGGTGCTCGCCGTGATGGGCGACGTCGCCGCCGCCGACTCCGTCGTGGGATTCCTCGACCCGGCCTTCGCCGGCACCCGGTCGTGCGGCGGCGCCGATCCCGCGAAGCAGCGAGCGGCTTCGGACGTGACCGGCCGATCGCGTGTCTCTGCTGCCGGACCGGCCCGTGGACGGGACGTGCTGCGTCTGCTCTACGGTCCGCCCGTTCGTGTCCGCTGCGAGTCGGCCTCGCCGCGAGGCACGAACGGCGTCGTCGCCCATCTCACGCTGTTCCCCTGATCCGATGCCCAAGATCCTGATCGTCGACGACGAAGCGAACATCCGCCGTATGCTCGGCCGGCTGCTGGAGTCCGAAGGCTTCCAGGTCGAGACTGCGGCCGACGGCGCCGCAGCCCTGGACGCCCTCTCGGAGTCGGAGCCGGACGCGGTTCTCCTCGACCTGGTCATGCCCGGCATGAACGGCCTCGAGGTGCTGGGGCGAATCACCGAGCAGTCCCCCGACCTCCCGGTCGTCATGATGAGTGGACGGGCGACGCTGGCCGACGCGGTCAAGGCGACCCGCTCGGGCGCCTTCCACTTCATCGAGAAGCCGCTCCGCCCCGAGGTCGTGCTGCTCACTCTCGGCGGGGCGCTCGAGGTGCGGCGGGCGCGGCACCTGTCCCGGGCCCTGACCGAAGAGATCGGCGGTGGAGAGCGGCTCGTCGGGTCGAGCGCCGCGATGGAGCAGACGAGGGAGCTGCTGCGAAGGGTGGCGCATACCGACGCCCGCGTCCTGCTGATGGGAGAGAGCGGGACGGGCAAGGAGCTGGCGGCGGCGGCGCTGCACGCATGGTCAGGCCGCTCGGCGGGAGCCTTCGTGCGGGTGAACAGCGCGGCGATCCCCCGGGAGCTCGTGGAGTCGGAGCTGTTCGGACACGAGCGCGGCGCGTTCACGGGCGCCACGGAGCGCCGCCTCGGCCGATTCGAGCTCGCACACGGCGGCACGCTCTTCCTCGACGAGGTGGCGGATCTGGGGCCCGAAGCCCAGGCCAAGCTGCTGCGCGCCATCGAGACGGGAGAGGTCGAGCGCGTCGGCGCGCAGTACTCCACGCGCGTGGACGTCCGGATCGTGGCGGCGACGAACCGGGATCTCGAGGCAGAGACGAAGGAAGGCCGCTTCCGGGAGGATCTGTTCTATCGGCTCAACGTGGTCCCGATCCGGATGCCGGCCCTGCGGGAGCGCCTGGAGGATCTCGACGAGCTCGTGGAGCACGTCTTCGGGCGACTCCAGCGTCGGAACGGGCTGCTGCCTCCTCGCCTGAGCGGCTCCGCCCTGGGGAGGCTGCGGTCGCACGACTGGCCCGGCAACGTGCGGGAGCTCGTGAACACGTGTGAGCGCCTCGCGATCCTGTTCCCGGGCCGCTCCGTCGGTGAGACCGAGGTCGCGTCCGTGCTGCCTCGCAGGCAGGTGGAGCGGGAGAGGACCCGGGGTCTGGCCGAACGCCTGGATGCGTTCGAGAAGGACGTGATCGAGGACGCCCTCGCCGCGGCGGCCGGGAACGTAGCCGAGGCGGCGAGGCGTCTGGAGACCGACCGGGGCAACCTGTACCGCCGCATGAAGCGGCTGGGGTTAGAGCGATGATGGGAGCAGGGACGCAGCGGGATCGGCGGATCATGGTGACCTGCGCCTTCGCGTGGCTCATTGCCGCAGCGCCGGTGACAGGCCTGGCGGGCCAGGAGCCCGGGGCTCCGCAGCCGGAATTGCCGCGGGACGTGGCGGAGGGCCTCGTCGCCTTCTACAACGCGTCGACGACGACGCGGGTCGAAGGGGACGCCCGTGTAGCGCGGGGTGCCGAGCTCGGCGGCGACCTGGCCGTGCTGGGCGGAAACCTCGAGCTTTCCGGGCACGTGCTCGGCAGCGTGGCGGTGCTGAACGGGTCCCTGCGGATGCGACCCGGGTCGGAGGTGGACGGGAGCGTCACCGTGGTCGGCGGCACCCTCGCGGGCCTCGATTCGGCGCGGGTGGGCGGACCCGTGGCGACATTCGCCGTGCCGCTCCGTTACCGCAGAGAGGAAGGCCGCCTCGTCTACATGCCGCCGCGGGCTGAACAGGAGCTCGCGGCGGGGCGGGAGTTCGCCTTCGGCCGCACGGACTTCGTGCTGGCCGTGCACCGTGGCTACAACCGAGTGGAGGGGCTCCCCGTGGAGCTGGGGCCGCGCCTGCGCCTGGGCCACGCCAACCCGACGGTGCTGAGCGGCCGTGCGATCTGGAGGACGGAGGGAGGTCCGACGCTCGACCCCTCCCGCATGGGATACACGGTTCGGGTCGACCAGGCCATGGGTGCGAACGATTTCGCCAGGGCGTGGGTCCGGGCCCGGTCCGACATCGTACCCATCGAGGACCGCGGTCTGACGAACCGGGAGAACTCGCTGGCAACCTTCATCTTCCACCGGGACTATCGGGACGAGTACCGGCGGGAGGGCTGGTCCGCCGGCCTCGACTTCTCACCGCCGGGCTGGGCCTCCACCTTCTCGCTCGAGTACAGGGACGAGCGGGACTCACGCGTGACGCCCACGGACGTGCTCAGCTTCTTCGACAACGACGAGCCGTGGCGGCCGGAGCCGATCGTCGCCGAGGGCCGGCTGCGGAGCGCAGTCGCGCACTACGCTCTCGACACGCGCAACGAGCCCGAGTCGCCGAGCTCCGGGTGGTGGGTTTCGGCCGAGGTCGAGCGGGGGCTGGGCGGCTCCGCGATTCTGCCCCTGAACCCGGACGGCGGACCGCCCGACGAGCTGGCTGTCTCCCTCGCGAATACGCGCTTCCTCGCAGGGATGCTCGACCTTCGGCGCTACGCCCGGCTCGGCCCCGAGTCCCGGCTGTCGACACGCATCTTCGCGACAGGTCCGCTCGATAACGCTCCGCTGCCGCCGCAGCGCCAACACGTCCTCGGCGGCGAAGGAACGCTGCCGGGCTACGGGCTGCTGGAATTCGACTGCGCCGCGCGGAGTGCTACTTCCGAGCTCAGCGGCGACTCCGTCTTTCCGTACTACGGGTGCGACCGCGCGCTCCTGGTCCAGCTGGAATACGAGTCGCACCTGCCCGTCGGTCGCTGGGTGCAGGGGCTGTTCGGCCCCACCGTCGATCTCTCGCAGGCCGCCGCGTGGGTGGTCTTTTTCGACGCGGGCCGAGCATGGAACGATGCGGACAGCCGCTTCGGACGCGGGGGCGGACTGGGCGACTTCGCGGCGGATGGAGGACTCGGGCTACGATTCGGCCGGCTCGGCCTCTACCTGGCCGTGCCGCTCACCGGCGCCGAGCGAACGCCGAATTTCTTCGTGCGCATCGATCCCCGCTTCTGAGCGTCTCCGGTGCTCGCGGGTCTCCTCGCTCTCTCGCTCCTCGGCGCAACCGGGTCCGGCCCGCCGGTCGGTCCTCGTTCCGACTCGCCGTTCCAGCAGCTGCCGCCGCTCAGCGTCTCGCCCGTCGAGGACGAAGGCGAGCGGCCGGCGGTGCGGGTCGGACCCGTGCTGCTCGACGAGGCCCTCGAGGACGCCGTCCGGTCCGGTCTGCCTCTTCGCCTGCGATTTCGGGTGGAGCTGTGGAAGGACCGGTTCATCGACGCACTGGTCGAGGATCGGGAGTGGATCGCCGTCGTCGCGTACGATCCGCTGGCGCAGCGCTTTCTGGTGCGGGCAGAGGGTCACGACGAGGGCGGCGTACGGAGCTTCTCCGATTACACGCAGGCGGCGGAGGCCGCGCAGGGGCTCTACAGGCCGGCGATCGTGCCGAAGGGCGACGGCCGCTACTACTATCGCGCGTCACTGCGCGTCGAAACGCTTTCGCTCTCCGACCTCGAGGAGCTGGAGAACTGGCTGCGGGGAGATCTCGGCGCCGCGGTCGGCGGGCGCGAGTCGGTGCCCGACGCTCTCGAGGAAGGGATGAGACGGGCGCTCATCCGACTCATGGGCCTGCCCGCGCGGATCTATGAGGCGCGCAGTCGTCTGTTCCGACTCCGCTGAGCTCCCCGCCTGGCCCCCGGGTTGCATCCGGTGCGGGACACGGAGCACATTCAGGCGAGACGTGGGCGGAAGACGGGAGGACTCGTGACGGTTCGATGCCTGATCTGCGAGGCGCCGATCGCCGAGGGCGCGCGGGTAGTGCGCTTCGGCGGGGACGGGGTCGTGGCCGAAGCGTGCCCGTCCGATGCCGGCCGCTCGACCACCGGCACTCGCTTCATCTGCGAGCGCCACGAGCAGGCGCTCTCGGAGCTGCGGTCCTCCGCCGAATCCGCCGCCGCGGAGACAGCCGCCCGAGATCTCCGTGCCGAGCTCTACCAGGAGCTCGATCTGCTGGCGTTTGCCCTCGAGATGGAGGCCAGCGAGGCCGCCGCCTCCGAGAGAGACGACGAGGCGGAGCGGGCGCAGCTCACACGTCTCGGAATCCGACTCGCGCAGCGGCTCGTGAGCGGAGTCTTCGCGCCGGAGGTGAATCCCCGCCTGTCCCGGTGGCGCAGCGAGTACGAGTCCCGATTCCCCTCCTGAGAACGGCCTTCCCATGCCCGTCACGTTCTCCTTCTCGCCCCGGCCCAATCGGGCCGGCGAAATCCGCTGGAGCGAGTGGGGCCCGGAACCCTTCCGCCTCGCCGCCGAGGAGGACCGGCCGGTCATGCTCCAGCTGACCGCCGCCTGGTGCCACTGGTGCCACGTCATGGACGAGACGACGCTCTCCCATCCGGACATCATCGACCTCGTCAACGGGCGCTTCGTCCCGATCCGGGTCGACGCCGACCGACTGCCGCACGTGCGTGACCGCTACATCGCGGGCGGATGGCCGACCACCGCGTTCCTCACCCCGGAAGGGGAGGTGCTGTGGTCGGGGACGTCGCTCGAGCGAGGCGAGTTCATGCGGGTCGCGGAGGGCGTTCTCGTCGGCTGGAGCGACCGCCGGGAGGATCTCCTGGACGAGGTGTCCCGACGCCGCATGGCCATGGAGACGACCGGCCGCCGCAGGAGCGGTTCTGCCCTGGTCAGGCGGGAAGCGGCCGACAGCGTGATGGCCGTCCTGCAGGACTCGGTGGATCCGCGCAACGGCGGGTTCGGCGAACCTCCGCGCTTCCCCGCGCCCGACGCCGTGGAGCTGCTCCTCGTCCAGGGCGTCGCCCAGGAAAATCCCGACTGGGTGGGGGCGGCGGAGGTCACGCTCGACGGCATGCTCGCCGGCGAGATGTACGACCACGTGGACGGCGGCTTCCACCGCTACGCACTGGAAGCGGACTGGACGGACCCGCAGTACGAGAAGCTTCTCCACGTGAACGCCGGTCTGGCGCGCGTCTATGCCCTCGCGGGTGTGCTTCGCGACCGTGCGGACTGGCGGGACGTTGCGAGTCGGACCGTGGCCTGGGTCGACGGAACCCTGGGGCGCGAGGACGGACTCTGGAACGCCAGCCAGAACTCGGACGAAGAGTACTACGGCCTCGACGGGGCGGCCCGGGCAGACCGGAGCCCGCCTCGCGTCGATCCGACCGTGTACACGGATGCGAACGCCGCCTGGATACGGTCGCTTGCGGACGCCGGCGGCAGGATGGGCCGACCCGAGTGGATCGACCGCTCCGCGGCCGGGCTGACCGCTCTCGTGGAATCGTCGCGGACCGACGACGGGTCTCCGCTGCACGTGGCAGGCGACGGCGCGGACCCGAACCCGGCGGGTCTCCTCACCGATTGTGTCGAGCTGGCTCGAGCCTGCACCGCCGTGGCACAGGCATCGGGGGAGGAGCGGTGGCTCGAGCGCGCCGAGACCATCGCCGCCGGCCTGCGCCGCCAGCTCCGGGACGATGACGGGACCTTCCGGGACGCGCCCGAGGCAGCACCTACCCTGGGAGCGCTGCGCTACCCCGAGCGCCCCTTCGACCTGAACGCGGACGCCGCGCGGCTCTTCCTCGACCTGGCGCTGGCCCGGGACGATCGGACCCCCAGAGCCGTCACCGAGCGGATTCTCGCGGTTCTCTCCTCGAGCGCGGCGAGGCACGGCGCCGCGGCTGCCGGATTCGCGATGGCCGTGGAAGCCTTCTTCGAGCCTCCGCTCCAGATCGTCGTGGTCGGCGAGCCCGAACCCGCGCGCGCCCTCCGGCACGCCGCCCTGGCGCTCCCGCTGCCCGATCGCCGTGTGTGGCCGCTGCCGTCGGGGGGGAGCCTCGGTGGACGCCGCTTCCCGGCGGAGCCCGCACCGGCGGCTTACGTGTGCGGGCGGCGGGGATGCTCCTCGCCCGTAACGGACGTCGAGGAGCTCGCAGCAGCCGTCGAATCCGTGCGCTGAACCCGTGAGTGACGAGCACGAGGAGCTTCGCTCCGAGCTGCTCCGCCTGTTCGCGGACGGGGCGGACGCTCCTCTGGACGACGAGCCGTTCGGGGAGCTCGCGTTGCGCGTCTTCGCGCACCAGTTCGAGCACAACGAGGCCTACCGGGCGTACTGCGAGCGACGTGGCGCGCGGCCTGATTCCGTGACCTCATGGCGCGGCGTACCGGCGGTTCCTACGGCCGCCTTCAAGGAGGTCGACCTGGTGGCCGGGCCGGCCGGCGGCGGCGAGCGCCTGTTCCGGACCAGCGGGACCACCCGGGGCCGCGAGCGCCGGGGACGCCACATCGTTCTCGATCCGTCCCTCTACGACGCCTCCCTCGAGGCGGGCTTCAGGACGTTCGTCCTTCCCGACGGTGCCTCCCTCCCCATCCTGTCGCTGGTCCCGTCGCCCGACGAGCTGAGGGATTCGTCCCTTTCATACATGGCAGGGCGGCTCATGACCTCGCTGTCGGGATCGGAAGGCGACTGGTTCGCGAGCGCCGGCGAGGGTCTCGACACGGAACGGCTTACCCGTTTCGCGAGGGAGGCTGCAGAACGCGGCGGCCCGGTGCTCCTCTTCGGGACCTCTCTCGCCTTCCTCCACTGGCTCGAGGCCCTCCGCGAGACGGGCGACGCCCTGCGCCTTCCGACCGGCTCCCGGCTGATGGATACGGGTGGCTACAAGGGAAGCCGGCGGCGGGTCGGAGAGGGCGAGCTGCGCCGGCTCTACGGCCAGTGGCTGGGACTGCCAGCCGACCATTGCGTCAACGAATACGGAATGACCGAGCTGCTCTCCCAGTGCTACGACACGGTGCTCAGGGACCGCCACGCCGGCGATCTGCCGGGGGACGGGCTGGGGCACGGCGAGCGCCGGAAGGCAGGGCCGCCGTGGCTTCGGTCGTGCGTCGTCGATCCCGAGACGCTCGAGCCCGTCGCGGCGGGCACCACGGGCATCCTCACCCATTTCGACCTCGCGAACCTCGATTCCGTATCGGCCTTACTCACCGAGGACATGGCCCACGCGGTCCCCGGCGGATTCGTCCTGGAGGGGCGGGCCACGGATGCGCCGCCCCGGGGCTGCTCCATCGCCATGGATCTGCTGATAGAGTCCGTTCGGACGCGCCCGTGAGCAACGCCTTCGATGCGTTTCACCTGCCCGGTCTCTCGCCGGACGAGGACGTAGCAGGGTGGGGCGTCCTGGAAGCCGGCGGGGTCCGCCTGCGCTGGCCTCGGCTGAAGCCGGGTGCCGTGGCCCGCCAGACGGCCCGGCTCGAGTCCGCCGCCGCGCGCGGGCTCCGGCAATGGTCGACGGACGACGTCGTCGCTGCCGTCGACCGCGTCGCCTCACGGCTCATGGACTCCGCCGATCCACTGCGCCGCGAGGCCGATCGGCTTGTCTCCGCCGTCACCGGCTATTCGGCTCCCATGACACGGCTGGTCCTGGACCGCATGGTCGCGGACTGGTCCCGACCCGCCCTCGAGGTGCTGCTCGCCGCGGACCTGCCCCATCGCGGGGTGCTCGACGGATTCAGGCCTGCAGGCCAACGGGGCCGGCGAGTGCGCGCGTTCGGACCGAGCCTGGCCCACATCGTCTTCGCCGGAAACGTGCCCGGCGTTGCGGTGACTGCGCTCGTCCGGTGCCTGCTCGTGAAGGCGCCCGTGCTCGCGAAGACGGCCTCCGACGAGCCCGTCCTCCCGGTGCTCTTCGCCCGGACCCTCGCGGCAGTCGCGCCGGAGCTCGGAGACGCCGTTGCAGTGACCTACTGGCCCGGAGAGGACGGAGGCGAATCCGGGGAAGAGGCAGCCCGCGCGGCGGAGCTCGTCGTCGTCTATGGTGGGGAGGACGCGGTCGTCTCGGCCCGGAGCGCCGCGCGCCCCGGCGCCCGCGTCGTCGCCCACGGTCCGCGGCTCTCCTTCGGCGTCATCGGGAGGGGCGCGCTGTCTCCGGGGCGCCTCCCCGACACCGCCGCTGACGCCGCCCGCTCCGTCGCCACGTTCGACCAGCGCGGGTGCGTCTCGCCGCACCTGTTCTACGTGGAGCGCGGGGGCAACGCCAAGCCGGCGGATTTCGCCGGGCGCCTGGCCGATTCGCTCGCGGCGCTGGAGCGGGAGCTGCCACGCGGCAGGATCTCACCCGCCGAAGCGGCACGCATCCGACAGGTCCGCGGAGCGGCCGAGTTCAGGACAGGCCCCGAATCCGGGCTGCTGGCGCCTCCGGACCTCGCGTGGACGGTGGTCCAGGACGACGATCCCCGCTTCGAGACGAGCTGCCTGAACCGCGTCGTTCGCGTCAAGGCGGTGGACCGTCTGGACGACGTCCCGGCTCTCGTCGCGCCACACCGCGGGGTGCTGCAGTCGGTCGGCTACGCCGTCGACCTGCACCGGCTCGACGACCTGGCCCGGGCGCTGGCGGAGGTCGGCGTCGTTCGCCTGTGCCCGCTCGCGGAGCTGCCCTGGCCTCCCGCTGAATGGCACCACGACGGCGCCGCCCCCATCGGCGAGCTGCTACGCTGGGTCGATCTCGAAGGCTAGCTCGACCCGTTTCGGCTCCGGCCGGCCAGCAGCGCCCGCAGCCGTGCCGCGTCCGAATCCGAGTATCCGAAGAGGACCAGCTCCTCGAATGCGCTCTCGTACTCCGCCACCCAGCACGAGGTGGTTGTTGGCAGCGTTCACCACTGCGTCACCCTCGTATTCTGCGATGTCGCCCGTATCGATCCGTATCATTCTCCGCCTCCGGGATGAAAAAAAGGCGGCCCCGGGCGAAACGTTCTCGCCCGGGGCCGCCTTCCAGCGGCCGAAGCTCGGCCGCCTTTCCGCCTCTATTCCTCCGGGCCCGGCGCCTGATGCTGGGTTCGCCACATGACGATCTGCCGGGTCCCGTTCGAGCTCTCCTCGACCCGCACGGTCATCATGTCGCCGTCCTCCAGGCCGAGATCGTCCCGAATCTCCTGCGGAATCGTGACGCGGCCTCCCACGCCCACCGTCACGTCGCCGTAGTACAGCGTTCGGTAGAGCGCCATGGAGTTTCCCCTTCTCTGGAGTCGATCGCCGCTTCCGGGCACGGGCGGAGCCGCCCTCGATAGTCCGACCAATGTACCGGGCGTGATGCGCGGCGGCAAGCGAAGCGCGGTCGATTCCGTTGCACCCGCGCGCCACAAACATGCGTTCCAGAGCGCCGGACGGGATCGGGATTGTCCACGCACTGCCTTGATTGTTCCGGGTTTTCCACAGCCTCGGACCCGCCGGGGTATGCCCTTTGCACCCTCCGCTCCGGCCGACTCACCCCCGGTGATCGGACTGCAACGCCCGTGTTCCGAGAGCGAGGCAGCACATGACATATACGACCGGCAGTTTGCCCACGCCCCGATTGCACCGTCCTGCAGAGGTCGCTGCAGTCTGCCTGCGCTGGCTCGCGCCCACGATCGTACTCCTGCTGCTTGGAGGGCTGGTCGCTGCGGTCGGCGTCACGGGCGGCAATGCAATGGCCCGGCCTTCGACGCCGGTAGCCGGAGAGGCCCCCGACGTGAACGGACTGCTGCGCCGGGCCGACACCCTGGAGACGCGGCTCGCGCAGGTCCAGAGCTACTACGAGCAGAATGTCGCACCGATCCAGCGCGTCCTGGTCGACTACGGTGCCGAGCCGGCGGCGGGGCGCACGATCGCCATGGCACTCGTCCGGGAAGCCAATCGGGCAGGCCTCGAGCCCCGGGTGCTGCTTGCAGTGCTGCTCGTGGAGAATCCGGAGCTCAACCCACGCGCCCGAAGCCGCGTCGGCGCGGTGGGCCTGATGCAGGTCATGCCGATGCACCAGGGTCGCTGGGCCGCCTGCTCCGGTCCGCTCACGGCGGTGGACGGCAACATCTGCTACGGCGCCCAGATCTTCGCTAGCCTGTATCGTCGAACCCATGACCCGGACGAGGCGCTGCTTCGCTACAACGGGTGCGTGAACGGGACGAATACGCCGGACTGCCACAGCTATCCGTACCACGTCTACGCCCGCGCGGGCCGCGCCAGTCTCCTCGCCTGGCTGTCGCCCCACCCGGTGGGAGCGGCGATGCCGTAGGCGACGACGGCGCCGGCCGGCCGCGCCGCCGCAGGCACCCACGGGCGGACTCGCGAATGCGAAAGGGTCCGGTCGGCGATTCGCCGACCGGACCCTTTCGCGGAGTTGTGCGCCGCTCGACCCGGCTCGGGTGGTCAGGGAAGGCAGGAGCGAAGCAGCCCCAGGAGTTGGTGCTCGGGAAGCGACCGGGCGCGGGCGACGGCCTCTTCGGCCGAGGGCTCGATGAAGATCTGGGCCGTCCTCATCGGTTCTTCGTCCTCGCCGGTGTCGCCCGGGGAGAAGGCAAGCCGTCCGCGGGCGTTGTCCCCTGCTCGCTGCGGCTCGGCGATCTCCACGTAGACGTCCCAGAACCGCCCCTCGTGGGCGAGGGTGGCCAGGTGATGCATGCGGGTCTGTCCGGTCGTCATGTCGGTTCTGGTCGGCGTCAGCCGGGAAAAGGAAGGACCGGCTCGAAGGCGGCTGCCTCGGTCCGTGTGCGCAGGGCGAGCTCGGCCCGAACGAGTTCCAGGACGCACTTCTCGTCGATCTGCTCGGCGTCCCGGTACCGGGTACCACGTTTCACCGTTCCGGCTTCGAGGTCAAGTGCGAGCTGGCAGACCGGCGCCGGCGGTGGGAAAAAAAGGAGCCCCGCGCGTCATCGCTGCTGCGCGCGGGGCTCCGGTCATTCCCGAGTCGCGAAACCGGCGGCGGGACGTCGCGAGGCGTGCGGCGGAACCCCGGGGGCCGGTTCGAAGCTCGAGGGCGGCCGCGCCGTGCGCGGCAACCTCATCGAAGCTACAGGTCGGGGCCGTCCGGGGTCAAGAGACGTGGCCGATCTCGAGACCGGCCGGCAGGAGCGACCGGTGCATCGCCAGGGCCGCTCGGACCCCCTCGGCGGCAGCGGTGACGGCGAGGTACGGGTGCCCGGTGAGGTCGCCGGCGGCGTAGACGCCTGGAACCGACGTCTCCTGCCCGTGGTCGACGCGCACGTGCGAGCCCGCATCGCAATCGCACTGCATGGCCGCGGCGAGGTCGCAGGCGGGGAAGGTGCCGAGATGGAAGAACAGGGCGTCGGCCCCGAGCTCCCGGCCGTCCTCGAAACGGATGGTCCGGAGCTGTCCCTGTCGGGAGTCGAGGCGAACGACGTGGCCCGGGACGACGGCCACGTCGTGCCGACGAAGGCGCTCCGCGAGATCGGCCGTGAGCGGCGGGTCCTCGGGCCGGGGCAGCAGGGTTACGCGGGCGGCCCAGGGCGTGAGGAAGAGGGCCAGGGCGGCGGCCGGCGGATCGCCTCCGAGGACGGCCACCCGGCGTTCCGCCACGGTGGGGCCGTCGCAGTCCGGGCAGTGGAAGACGGATGTGCCGTAGGCGCGGTCGATTCCGTCGATCTCGGGAACGACGTCCTTGCGGCCGTAGCAGAGGAGAACCCTCCGAGCGCGGATCGACTCACCTTCTCCGGTCCGAGCCTCGAAGGCGCCCTTGTCGCCTTCGAGACCGACGACCATTCCGGCCCGGAGCTCAGCCCCCGCATCGCTGGCCTGCTGTCGGAGCCGACGGCGGAGCGTGAGGGGTGGGACCTCGGGCAGTCCCGGAAAGCCGTGCACCGCCCACGTAGGCTCGTTGCGGGGATCGCCGGCGTCGAGGAGGAGGATGCGCCTCCGGTAGCGGCCGAGCCACGCAGCGGCCGAAAGCCCGGCCGGTCCCCCGCCCACGATGATCGCGTCGAAGACGGCTTCCGAACTCACGACGCGCTGTTGCTGACGGCGGGCAGCTCGATGTGGAATACGGTGCCTTTCTGGAGCCGGCTCTCCGCGGTGAGGCGGCCGCCATGGGCCTCCGTCACTTCCTTGGCGATGGCGAGCCCGAGTCCCGAGCCCTTCACCCGGGCTTCGCTTCCCACCTGGTAGAACTTGTCGAAGATGAACGGGAGCTGATCCTCGGGGATGCCGGACCCGGTGTCACTCACGTCGATGCGCACGCCATCGTCGGAGCGGCAGGCCCGGACCTCGATCGCGCCGCCCTCGGGCGTGAACTTGAAGGCATTCGAGATCAGGTTTCCGAGAAGCTCGTTGCGCAGTCGGTCTCCGTCCGCCCGGATGATGCGGGGGGCGCCGTCGTCCATCTCGGCGGCGAACCGGATCCGCTTCTGTTCGGCCAGGGGCTCGAAGGTCCGCTGGACGGTTCGGAGGAGCTCGGCCAGCTCGACGTCGCCGGGGTGGACCTGGAATCCGCCTGCCTCGATGCGGCTGATGTCGAGGAGCTGGTTGACCTGGCGGGTGAGGGACTCGGTCTGCTCGATGATGCGGCCGAGGATTTCCTTCTGACCCTTCTCCACCTCGCCGTAGAGGCCGTCCTGCATGAGCTCCGCGTAGCCGCCGATCACGTTGATGGGCGTCTTCAGCTCATGGCTCGCCACGCTCACGAACTCCGCCTTCAGGCGGTCGAGCTCGGCGAGCTGCTCCGTCATGGTGCGGAAGGAGCGGGACAGGTCGCCGATCTCGTCGTCGCGGTCATAGGGCAGGGCTTCGTGGACGACGAACTCGCCACCGGCGACGTTGCTCATGGCGTCCCTCAGCCGCTTCAGTGGGCGGGAGAGGGAGCGGGTAGCCAGGCCGGCGATGAGGAGCGCGACGAGAAACGCGATCGCCGCGACGAGCGTCACGGCGCTGACGGCGGACTCGCTGATGCGCTGTGCCTCGGTGATCTCACGGAAGCTGCGCTGGTCGACGGCACGGGAGACGGGGCCGAGGGATTCCCGCGCGCGCCGGAGCAGGTCCGGGACCGTGGGCTGGAAGTAGGCGGTGGCGGCCTCCGATTCGCCGTCCACGACGAGGCTCTCGACGCGACGAACCGCGTCGCCGAGAGTGTCGAGCATGGCGGCGGTGGGCGCCGTGACGTCTCCGTACCCGAAGTCCCGGACCACGCCGAGTTGCTCGCGGGCGCGGGCGAGGGAGCGGTACATGCCCTGACGCAGCGTAGTATCTTCGGACGCCAGTGCGACGTACGAACGGGTGTAGCGGTCCAGCTCGGAGAGGGACGCCTGCAGCTCGCCGATGGACTCGACGGCGCGTGTGTGTCGCCCACGCTGGTCCACGGCGATGTTGCGCATCTCCGTGAGGCGGCTGACCGCGAAGAGAGCCGGCGCGAGGACGAGCAGTGTGATCGCGCCGAACGTGAGCAGGAGTCGCTTTCGCAGCGTCATGTAGTCGGAGCCTGATGGAACGGCATTCGAAGGGTGGGCTGCACGCCGCGTGCCCGCCGGGTCGCCGCGGCCCGTAGTGTGCATGCGGTTGCGCCAGCACCCGGGCACCGTATGATAGCCTGGGGACGGACTTCCCGCAGCCGACTTCAGTACAGGACGATTCGATGGCACCCGAGAACGCCGGTGCATACGAGGAGCCCCAGCCCGCACCTTTGGCCGAGCCCGGCGCGTTGCCGGATTCCGCGGACGAGGGCAAGTACGTCTACTGCATCATCAGGACCGCTGACGACAAGGACTTCGGTCCCATCGGCATCGGGGAGGGCGGCAACCACGTCTACACCGTCAACCACGAGCATCTGGCGGCGGTCGTAAGCGACACGCCGATCCGCATCTACGATCCCACCCGGGAGAACGTGCTCGCGCACGAGCTCGTCAACGAGACGGTGATGCGCGAGCACACGGTGATCCCGATGTCCTTCGGCACGATCTTCCGGACGGAGGACGACATCGTCGAGCTGCTGCGCTCCACGTACCGCGCATTCGACGACGTGCTCGAGAAGATGCGGGACAAGATCGAATTCGGGCTGAAGGTCCTCTGGGACCGGGAGCGCGTCATCGCGCACCTGGAAGAGGACGACGAGGAGATCGGGCGGCTCAAGGAGGAGATCACGCACAACGCCCAGGGCTCCACGTACTTCGCACGCATGCAGCTCGGTCGGCTCGTGGAGAGCGCTCTCGAGACCGCGGCAAACGATTACGTGATGGACATCCACGAGTCCCTCAAGCCCGTGGCTGTCGCGAGCCGGTCGAACAAGCCCATCGGCGACCGCATGATCATGAACGCCGCCTACCTCGTCGACCGGGACCGGGAGCCGGATTTCGACCAGGCGGTGAAGGCGCTCAGCCGGAAGTACGAGGACGTGCTGTCCTTCAAGTACACCGGACCGTGGCCGCCGTATAACTTCGTCAACATCCGCCTCCGCCTGGAACGGGCGGAGGGATGACGCTCACGTGGGGCTGCTGAAGCACGTGCTCTTCTGGCCCGTCACCGGGCCGAAATTCCTGATCGAGTTCTCCCTCGACCGCGTTCAGGGCGTCGTGCGCGAGGAGCTGACGGACGATAGCCGCATCAAGGCCGAGCTGATGGAGCTCCAGCTCGAGCTGGAGCTCGGAGACGTCGACGACGACGAATACGCCCGCCGGGAGGCCGAGCTCATGCGGCAGCTTCGGGAGGTCCGCGAGTGGCGGGAGCGATTCGGCATGGGCGTCTCGGGCGGCCCCGTTCGCGTCGCGTCGCGTGAAGACGAGCGCGCCGCGGCCCCGGAAACGGCGGATCCGCAGGGCGCGACGGTCGAGCTCGACTTCGGCTCGGCCGACGACGCCGGTTCATGATCGACGCGCTCCGCCGCGCCGTCGGCGAGCGGAGGTGGACGTTCGTCGTCGGCCGTGGCGGGGCGGGAAAGACGACGACGGCCGGCGCGCTGGCGCTGGCCATGGCGGACGCGGGCGAAGCCGTGCACCTCGTCTCGACGGACCCGGCCCACTCCCTGTTCGATCTCTTCGGGCCGGGTGCCGGGCAGCGGCCCGGAGTGAGCCCATCGCCCTGCACCGAGCGCCTCCGACTCGAGGAGCTCGACGCCGACCGGGAGGCCGAAGCATGGCGCCGCGAATACGGCGCCGACCTGGCCGTGCTGCTCGAGCGGGGAAGCTGGCTCGACGCGGGAGAGGCCGGGGGCCTCATCGCGCTGAGGATGCCGGGCGTCGACGAGGTCATGGCCGCCCTCCGACTGGTCGCCCTCGACGGCGAGGCCGGCGGCTGCGTCGTGGTCGACACGGCACCCGCCGGTCACACGCTCGGCCTCCTGGCGGTCCCGGAGCTGCTCGACCGCTGGGTCGACGCGTTTCGCGCCATGGAGGCGAAGGCGGAGGCGGTGGCGGAGGCCATGGTCCACCGCACGGTTCGGCTATCCGCCGCCCGGGCGCTGGACGCCCTCGAGGAAGCCAGACGCCGCTTCGAAGACCTGACCGCGGGCGCCGCGTTCGTCGTCGTCCAGCGGCCGGGCGGCGCCGGAGAGCCGGGAACCCGTCGTCTGGTCGAGGCCCTCGCCGGGCGCGGCGTGCACCCCGTCGCCCGCGTCGTGGTCGGAACGCGACCGCGGGCGGACGACCACGCGGCGGGCGACGGCGCGGATCCGGCGGTGCTGGTCGCGCCCTGGATGCCGGAGGCGGCCGGCTGTGACGGATTGCGGGAGCTCGCTCGGCGGAGGGATACAGCAACGTCCGGGGCGGCTTCGGGAGAAGGACGGCGGCAGTCCGGCAGCGTGGCGCTGCAGCCCGCCCCCGATGCAGCGCCCGATCCGCGGGTTGCGGAGCTGCTCGGGTGGGGCGACACGCTGCTCTTCGTCGGAAAGGGGGGCGTCGGCAAGTCGACGTGCGCGGCCGCCGCGGCGGTCGGACTCGCCGAGCGGGCGCCCGTCATGCTCTATGGGGCCGACCCGGCCGGCTCCCTGACGGACCTCTTCGGCGTGGAAGTCGGGACGGAGCCGGTCGACGTCGCGCCGGGCGTGCACGCGTTGCAGGTGGACGCCGCGGCCGAGCTGGCGCGCCTTCGGGATCGGTATCGGGATCGGGTGGATGCGGCGTTCGAGGCCGTGGGACTCGGCGGCGCCCGACTGGACCGGGAGGTGACGCGGGCACTGCTCGACCTGGCGCCGCCGGGGGCGGACGAGATCTTCGCCGTCTCGGCGCTTGCGGAGCACGAGGGGCGACTCGTGGTGGACACGGCGGCGACCGGACATTTCCTGCGCCTGCTGGCGACGCCCGCGCTCGTGCTCGACTGGGTGCACGAGCTCATGCGGGTTCTGCTGCGTCAGGGCTCCGGGCAGGCGCTCGAGGACCTCGGCGGTCTTCTGCTCGAGACCGCGCGGAAGCTGCGGAGGTTCGAATCGCGAATCCGGGACCCTCGGCGGACCGGCGCCATCGTGGTCGAGAAGGGCGGCGCCCTCGTCCGGGCCGAGACCGCTCGCCTGCGCGCGGCCCTGGACGGCTCGGGTGTGGCGCTGCGAGCGATCATCTGCAACGATGGTGACATCGCCGGCCGGGGAGGATCCGGAGGCGTGCCACGGATCGTCGCTCCGGAGGTGTGGCCGCCGCCCGCCGGTGCGGCGGGACTGCGGGACTTCTTTCACGCGTGGCGGGTCGTCTGATGGAAGAGGCAATCTATCTCTACGGCTTCGTCTCCGACGGAGCGCCCGAACCCGACGCTCTCGCGGGCGTGAGTGGCGCAGCGATCGAGCTGATGCCGCTGCGCGGTGGCGTCTGCGCCGTGGTGGCGCGGGTCTCCGCAACGGACTACTCGGGTACGGCACTCGAGGAGCGGATGCAGGATCTATCCTGGGTCGCACAGCAGGGCGTGGCCCACGAGCGGGTCGTCGCGTGGTTCGTGGATCGGACGACGATCCTGCCTGTCCGGCTGCTGACCCTGTACACGGGAGACGCCGCGCTGCTGGCGGAGGCGGACGGCCGGATCGAGCGGCTGCGCGGCGAGCTGGACCGGCTTGCCGGCCTGCGGGAGTGGGATCTGAAGGTCTCCTATCGGGCGGAGGTGCTGGCGGAACATCTCGGGGAAGTCTCGGAGGGCATCGCCGCCCTCGATCGCGAGATCGAAGCGGCGCCGCCCGGGCGCCGGTACCTGCTGGAGAAGAAGCGTGCGGATCGGGTGCGCGTGGACATGAGCCGCGCGGCCCGCGATCGAGCCCGGGAGCTGCTCGACGAGCTCGCGAGCCATGCCCGGCAGGTGGTCGTCGTGCCGCCGCCGCGAAATGCGGGCGAGCTCCCCGTCGTGCTCGCCGCCGCGCTCCTCGTGCCGGAGAATTCCGAGGCGGCGCTGAGAGACCGGCTGTCCGGCCGCAAGGAGGAGCTGGAGTCCCTCGGATTCGACATCCTGCTCTCGGGTCCATGGGCTCCGTACCGGTTCCTGCACGGGGAGGATGAGCCCGCGGAGTCGGACTCGTGAGTCCCGAACGCTCGCCGGCCCGGCGGGAGGAGGACGATCTCCTCGAGGAGCTCACACTCGCGGAGCTCGTGAACCGTGTGCTCGACCGGGGCATCGTCGTGACGGGCGACGTCGTCATCAGCGTCGCCGGCGTCGAGCTCGTCTACCTTGGGCTGCGCGCGATGCTCAGCTCGGTGGAGTCGCTGCGGGTCCGTGGAGGCGAGGACGGGTGACATGGGCACCTACGCCTACTGTCTCGTCGAGGCGGGCCTCGCGCCGCCCGAGGGGCTCGAGGGTCTCGATGGGGCGCCGGTGGAGGCAGCGGCCGTGGCCGAGCAACTGTGGGCCTGGACGTCCAGCCTCCCGGCGCGGCCCAAGGCGGACGTGGACGCCATTCGTATACACAACCGGGTGGTGAGCGCCGTCCTGGACTGCTGCTCGACCCCGCTGCCGCTGCGGTTCGGACAGTGGATGGAGGATCGCGACGCGCTGCTCGCGCGGCTCTCGGATCGGGCACCGGTCCTCACCCGGGCCCTCGCGAAGGTCGAGGGTGCCGTGGAGTACGGCGTCCGCGCCATGGAGGCGTCGGCCGGGGCCGCCGCCATGACGGAGGACGTGGTCCGGGCGACGTCGCCCGAAAACGCTGAGAGCCCGGGCAGGGCGTATCTGGCCGCCGCCGCCGCGCGACTGCACGAGCGGGAGCAGGGCGGTGGAGCGGCGTCCGCGGCGCTGCGGGAGCTCGCCGCGCGGGTGGGCGGCGTCGTCCGGGACAGCGTGGTGGAGGAGGCGACGGGCCCATCCGCCGGCGCGGCGTCGGTATTCCTCGTCGACCGCAACGAAGTGGACGCGTTCCTGGAGCTTGCCCGCTCGTTCCGCCGGGAGCGCGCCGACCTTCGGTTCCTGATCACGGGGCCATGGCCCCCCTACTCCTTTGCGCCGTGACGATCGACGGAAGGGAGCACCACCCCGTCGTGGACGTCGACGATCCGGACCTGTTCGCCGCGGAGCTTTCGGAGCTCGCGCCGGGCCTTCCACAGAGGATCGACGCCTCTCCGGAGGACCTGGACGTGGGATTGGCCCGATTGGTGCTGACGATCGTCGAACTGATCCGACAGCTGCTGGAGCACCAGGCGGTGCGGCGCATGGAGGGCGGTGGCCTCTCCGATGAGGAGGTGGAGCGCCTCGGGCTCGCCCTCATGAAGTTGCAGGAGCGGATGGATACGCTTAAGGATGTGTTCGGATTGACGGGGGAGGACCTGAACATCGATCTGGGCCCTCTGGGCCGTCTACTCTAACCGAAGCAGATCCGACATGCCCGACCGCTACGAGCTGGGCCCCAGTCGCTCACAGGGACTTGTCGACATTCTCGACCGGATCCTGGACAAGGGACTGGTCATCGCGGGGGACATACGCGTCCATCTGGCGAACGTCGAGCTGCTTACGATCCAGATCCGTCTGATCGTCTGCTCGGTCGACAAGGCTGACGAGATCGGCATGGACTGGTGGCGCTCGGACCCGTTCCTCACGTCTCGATCGCCCGGCGCCGGAGCTCTGGAATCCGTCGTCGACCGGCTGGAGCGGATCGAGCAGAGGCTGACGGAGCACGAGAGGCGAGCACTCGAACAGTAGTCGCAACCCAGCAGGGAGAAACTGATCATGGCGGTGGAACGCTCATCAGCTGGCAGCAGTCTGATCGATGTTCTCGATCGGGTGCTCGACAAGGGCATCGTCATCGATGCGTACGTGCGGGTCTCGCTGGTCGGGATCGATCTCGTCACCGTCGAAGCCCGCATCGTGGTGGCCTCGGTCGACACGTACCTGAAGTACTCGGAGGCGATCGGCGTGACCGGCATCGCTTCGAGACCCATGGTGACGCCGGGCAGCTCCGACCTCGACCGCATCATGGCCGAGAACGCGGAGCTCAAGAAGAGGTTGGAAGAGCTGAGCTGAAGCCGTGGCGCCGAGCTTCGCTCCGCCCGACTCCCTGCTGGTAGAGCTGCTCGACGGCCTCTCCCGCTGTCGGAGCTTCGGCGACGCATGCGCGATCCTCTTCGAGCAGGCCGGGGAGATAGCGAGCCTTCCACCGGCGCTGGTGATCGTCTGGCCGCACGACGGCGTAGCCACCGGCGGTTGGCGACTCGACGAGGCGGAGGTCGCCGCCTTCGCGGCCACGGTCGACGGACCGGACGGTCTGCTCGAGCCGGGTGAGCCGGGTGAGCCGGGTGAGCCGGGGCAACCCGGCCGCCGCTGGCGTTCGACGCGGCTGCCGGAGCTGCACATGCCCTCGGCGTACGTGCGCAGCTTCGACGCGGGTCCGCTCGTGCGTGGGGCCGCCGTGGCAATTCGGGCGGAAGAGGACGCCGAGCCGGCGCTGGATGCACTGGGCGGGATCCTCGACTGCTGCGGCGGCGTGCTCGGCCGTGTGGCCGCCTCTCCGCAGCCGATCCGCAGCGTGGGCGACCGCCTCGAAGTCCTGACCGGCATCATCAACGCCCTGCCGGATCCCGTCCTCCTCTCCGACGCGGAGGGCGGAGTCCTGCTCTCCAATGCCCGAGCGGAGCACCTTCTCACGGCGGGAGCCGAGGACAGCGGCGGGCGTCGCCGCGCAATCCAGATCAACAACCTCCTCTTCAGCTCGTTCCTGTCCCACGGCGTCGCGGCGGTCTCCGACACGCGCGAGCTGAACCTGGTGGACCCGGACGACGGCACGGACCTGCTCTTCGAGGTGCTGACCCTGCCGCTGCCCGGCTCGGCGGCCGGCGACGGAGCGATGTTCTCGATCCTTCGCGACATCACGGATCTGAAGCGCGCCGTCTCCGAGCTGGAGGACCAGTTCCGGCGCTCCCGGGCCGCAGAGCACGGGGCGCGACGGGAGCGGGACCAGCTCAACGTGGTCCTGGAAAACGTCACCGATCCCATCCTCGTCACCGACGAGAACTCGAACATCATCCTCGTGAACCGTGAGGGGGAGCGGCTCTTCGTGTCGACGGGCGCGAAGCCCGACAGCGAGCGACGGCGCCGCGTCGTTCGCACGAACGACACGCGCTTCAGCACGCTCATCAGTGACTTCCTCCTGCAACCGGACCGGCGCCGGATCGAGACGATCGGTCTGACGGACCCGGAGACGGGAACGTCCTTCCCGGCAGAGGTGGCGAGCAGCAAGATCCTCAACGCCCGGGGCGAACCGACGGCCATCGTGAGCGTGATCCACGATCTGACGCAGATGGTCGAGAACGAGCGCCTGGCTCGGGAGCTACGGCAGCTGAACGAGGACCTCGAGCAGCGGATCGAGCGGGCCACGGAGCAGCTGGCCGAGCACAACCGCCAGCTGGAGTGGCAGCGAGGCGAGCTGGAGAAGGCCTCGCGCCTGAAGAGCGAGTTCCTGGCGAACATGAGCCACGAGCTGCGCACTCCGATCAACGTCGTGCTCGGTTACACGTCCCTGATGCGCGAGCGGATCTACGGTGAACTCACGGATCAGCAGGAGGAGGGGCTCGAGCGCATCTACGCCACTTCTCAGCACCTGCTCGAGCTGATCAACGACATCCTCGACCTGTCGAAGATCGAGGCGGGAAAGATGCCTCTGCACGTGGAAGAGGTTCGGGTCGAGGACCTGGTCCAGGATCTCTCTGAGCAGGTGCGTCCGCTCCTCGAGAAGCGCTCTCTCGAGTACCGCACGGAGCTCGAGCCGGACATTCCGTCGCTCCGAACCGACCGCACGAAACTGAAGCAGATTCTGCTGAATCTGCTGTCGAACGCCATCAAGTTCACGCACGAAGGTCACGTCGCTCTGCGCGTCACTCGAGCCGGGGACCGCATCCGGATGGCCGTGGAGGACACGGGCATCGGGATGAAGCCCGAGCATCTGAAGACCATCTTCGAGGACTTCCGCCAGGTGGACCAGTCGGCGACGCGGGAGTACGGCGGTACCGGCCTGGGGCTCAGCATCACGAAGAAGCTCCTGTCCCTGCTGGGCGGCACGATCTCCGTCCAGAGCACCGAAGGTGTGGGCTCGACGTTCATCATCGAGCTCTCCCCCGAGATGGACGCCGGCAGCGTCGACGAGCAGGTGCATCGCGCCCTCGTGGGCGTCGACCACACCGTCGTCGGGGGCGACGAAGCAGCCGACGGCTCGCCGGTCGACCGCACGCGCAGGGCGGTCGGTCGTGTGGTCCGCAAGCTCGGCGGCCGATAGGAGGCTCCGCGGTGCGACAGGCCCGGCCGTTCGCCCTGTCGGCGTTCGTGCTCCTCTTCCTCGTCCAGTCCCTTCGGACGCTTTACGCGGCGGTCCCCGTCCGCGCCGCCGCCGGCGACGTGCTTTCGATCGTTCTGGCCGCCCTCCTCCTGCTGCTCGCGGCATTGCCTCTGTCCCGCCTGATGGGCCGGGCGCCGGCCGTCGCGCTCGCTGCGGCCGTCGCGGCCCTCGCGCGGCTGGCCACGGTTCTTCCCGTCGGCGCCGCCCGCGCCCCGCTCGCAAGCCTCGCCGTCGCGGGCGGGCTTCTCTTCCTCGGCCTCGCCGTGGGACAGTTCGAGCAGCGAGAGGTCGTCGCCGCGCTGCCGACCGCCCTCGTCGTCGATGAGATCGCACGCGTCGCGGCGCCGGATCCGCTGCTCTACAGGGCCGGATCGTGGGTCGCGGTTCAGCTGGCACTTACCCTGGCCACCCTGCTCCTCGCCGCCTGGGTCGCCCGCCGCAGCAAGGACGCAGGCGGAGTCGGGCTCGAGCGACGGGCGGGCGGGCTTCGCCTCCGCGGCGGCACCGCCGTGGGCTGCCTGCTCTATCTCGACCTCGCGCTCGTCGGCTCTCCTGAGCGCGTGGCCGGGTGGACGGGCATTCCGTATCCGGCGGCGGCCTTCTTCCTGATCGCAACAGGCGCGGCGGCCGTTCTCGCTGTGCTCCTTCTCCCGGACCCGCCCCCCGTGCGCCGATCCGGTGCCCTCGCCTTCGCCCTCGCCGCCGGCGTGGTGCCCGCCCTCGCCGCGGCGTGGCCATGGCTGGGCCGAGCCGGCGGCGGCTGGGGTTTCGCCGGCATCCTCGCACTCGCCCACGCCGGGGTTCTGCTGCTCTGCACCTGGGTGCTGGCGCCCGCCGGCGGACGGCGCGGCGAGTGGACGGCACTGCCGGGCATCGCCGTCCTCGTACTACTGGCCTTCCTGGGCGGCGCCCCCGCGACGGGCGTGGCGGCCGCGCTGGTCGGAGCCGTCGTCCTCACTGCGGCCCTCCTCCTCCTTCCCCGCCCGCCGTTGTCCGAGCCGCTGGGTGCCTGGCCTCGCGGAGGCCTGGCGCTGCTGGTCCTGCTGCTCCACGCCGCCCCCATCTTCTGACCCGGCCCCACGGTCCTGAACCGGTCCCGCGGTCCGAGCCGGCCCCACCTTCCGAGCCGGTCCCGGACTGCGATACCGTCTGTGGGGCACGGCCCTTCCCGGGGCGGGGGCGACCCGGACAGGCGAGGGTTGCGTGCGTTGGGGTGTTCCCCCACATTCCCGCGCCGCAGCCCCCGGGGACCCGGCGGCATGGCCAGGTCCCGGTCGCCGGGACGGCGATGGGGGCGCGGAGCGGATGGCCGGTGGCGGAATGCGCCGGCCCCTCGGCGGTCGTGAGGCCGCCGAGGTCCGCAGTGAACCACTACTTCAGACAGATACGCGGATGTCACGAGCCAGATGGGCGGTGCTTGCGGTGGGCCTCATGGTCCTCGCGGGCACGGGCGTGATCGCGGCGGGGATCGGACCGAGCGAGGCGCCGGAGCCGCAGCCGATCGCGTTTCCCCACGACCTCCACGCCGGCAAGAGCCAGATCCCGTGCATGTACTGCCACTACACGGCGGACCGCTCGCAGGACGCGGGCATTCCGTCGGTGCAGATGTGCGCCGGATGCCACATCCCGGGCGGCGTGCCGATGCTCCGCGCGGACAGCGTGGGCGTGAAGAAGCTCGTGGCGTACTGGCAGAAGAAGGAGCCCATTCCCTGGGTGCGCATCCACAAGCTGCCGGATTACGTCCGGTTCCCCCACATGATGCACGTGAACGCGGGGCTGCAGTGTCAGCAGTGTCACGGGCCCGTGGAGACGATGAAGGAAGTGACTCGGGTGTCCTCCCTCCAGATGGGGTGGTGCATCAGCTGTCACCGACAGAACAAGGTCCGCACGGACTGCTGGGTCTGCCACTACTAGCCCGCGCGTGAGGGCAAGAAGGAGTTCGAAGATGGGCAATGGGATGGAGAGGCGGGACTTCCTGAAGGTGGTCGGCGTCGCCGGCGTCGGCGCCGGTCTCTCCGGCTGCTCCACCGCGTCGGCCGAAAAGCTGATCCCGTACGTCGTACCGCCGGAAGACATCCTGCCGGGCATGGCAACGTGGTACCGGACGACGTGCCGCGAGTGCCCCGCCGGCTGCGGAATGAACGTCCGCACGCGCGAGGGGCGGGCCGTGAAGGTGGAGGGGAATCCGCTCTCACCGATTTCCCACGGAAAGCTGTGCGCGCGCGGTCAGGCCTCGCTGCAGGGCCTCTACGACCCGGACCGCGTGCCGCAGGCGCTCCAGCGCGCGGGTGACGACTGGCAGAAGATCACCTGGAATCAGGCCGAGCAACGCCTCGTCCAGGAGCTCCAGAAGGCCCGCGGCCGCACCGTCCTGGTGACTCGCGGCGCCACGGGCTCGATGGACCGGCTGCTCGCCGATTTCGCGTCCGCCGCCGGCATCGAGCTGGTCCGCTGGGACGAGTTCGCCTACGAGCCGATCCGGGCCGCGAGCATGATGCTCTACGGCGTGGACGCCGTTCCGGTCCACGACTTCGCGCAGGCCGAGGTGGTCGTCAACTTCGGGGCGGACTTCCTCGAGACCTGGGTCTCCCCGGTCGACTACGCCCACGGCTTCGTACAGGGGCACGCGTACCGGGACGGGAAGCGGGGTCGCCTCATCGCCGTGGGGCCGCACCAGTCCCTGACGGACCTGAACGCCGACGAGTGGCTGGCCGTGCGGCCCGGGACGGAGCACATGGTGGCCCTCGCGATGGCCCGCGTGCTCTCCGATCAGTCCGGGAGCGCCGGCACCGTGGGCGGCGCCGTCGCAAACGTCGACGTCAACGCGGCGGCGGAGGCGGCGGGGGTCCCGGTGGCCCGCATCCGCGCGGCGGCCGCGCAGTTCGCCCGCAACGGCCGCTCCCTGGCCGTCGGGCCCGGCGTCGGCTCCACGTCCCGGGCGGCCACGGCTCTGGCCGCTGCCGTCGCGGTGCTGAACGAGGTGGCGGGCAACGTCGGCACGACCGTCCGCTACGACCGGGTCGAGAACGTCGGGCAGGGCCGCTATTCCGACATGCAGCGGCTGCTCCAGCGCATCCAGGCGGGCGAGGTGCAGGCCGTCCTGCTGCACGGATCCAATCCGGCCTACGCGATGCCGGAGGGCGACGCGCTCCGCACTGGGCTCGCAAAGGTGCCCTTCGTCGCGTCGTTCTCGCCCTACCTGGACGAGACCAGCCAGGCCGCGCACCTGCTGCTGCCCGACCACCACTTCCTCGAGAGCTGGGGGGACGTCGAGCCTCGCACGGGCGTGCACTCCCTGGTCCAGCCCGTCATGGTGCCGGTCTTCCGCACCAAGCAGACGGGCGACGTGCTGCTCAGCGTCGCGCGGCGCGCGGGTTACGCCCTGCCGACGCAGGCCTCGACCTTCTACGACTACCTTCGCGAGCGGTGGAGCAGCGAGATCCGCCCGCAGGCCGGGGGGGACGGGGGGACGTTCGACGACTGGTGGATCGATGCGCTGGAGAAGGGCACCGTCACGACCGACCAGACGGCGGGGACCGCCGCGCCTACCGCGAGCGGAGCGGGTCTGGCCCAGGTGGATTTCGCCGTTCCGTCGTTCGATGCGCCGGACGGTGGCGAGAGCTACACGCTCGTGGTCTACCCGTCGTACCGCTTCTTCGACGGCCGCACGGCGAACCGGCCGTGGCTGCAGGAGCTGCCCGACCCCATCGGCAAGATCTCGTGGGGCTCGTTCCTCGAAGTGAGTCCGAAGGTCGCCGAGCGTCTGGGCCTGGACCTGGGCAGCGTCGTCGAGGTGACGACGCCGCATGGCAAGGCGGAGGTGCCGGTGTTCCCGTTCCCCGGCGTCCGGGAGGACGTGGTCGCGCTGCAGCTCGGCCAGGGGCATGAGGCGTACGGGCGCTACGCGCAGGACCGGGGCGTGAACGCCGCGCGGCTGCTGGCTCCACAGGTCGAGTCGCCGTCGGGCGGCCTCGTCTACATCCAGACGTCAGCCACACTGAGGCCGACAGGCGAATGGGAGCGGGTGGCGAACACGGCGGGTCGGCAGACGGAGGCCGGGCGGGACGTCCACGAGACGATCGAGATCGGAGAGGCGAGGCGGCTGGAGAGGGCGGGCGCCCTCGCCGCAGGCGCCGTCGCGGGGGGCCAGGGTCCCGAGGAGGGCGTGCCTGAAGGCGGTGCGCACCAGAACGCCGAGCACGGCGGCTACGGACAGCCATCCAGGGCCGAGCACGAGGAGGAGGTGCCGCTGAGCGAGAAGGAGATCTCGCAGCTCCAGGGCTCCGGCGGCTTCCGGCCGATGACGTTCAAGTCCGGGCCCGCGGCGTATCCCTCTCCGGAGACGTACTACGGCGAGTACAGCGAGGCGAACCCGCGCTGGGCCATGGCGATCGACCTCGAGCGGTGCATCGGCTGCAGCGCGTGCATGACGGCCTGCTACGCGGAGAACAACATCGGCATCGTCGGGCCGAAGCTGATCTCGAACGGCCGCATCCTCTCGTGGATGCGCATCGAGCGCTACTTCGAGGAGACGGAGGACGGGCAGCTCGAGCGGACCGGCTTCCTGCCCATGCTCTGTCAGCAGTGCGGTCAGGCACCGTGTGAACCCGTCTGTCCGGTGTACGCGGCGTACCACACGCCCGACGGTCTCAACGGACAGGTCTACAACCGCTGCGTGGGTACGCGGTACTGCGCCAACAACTGCCCGTACAAGGTCCGTTACTACAACTGGTTCAGCTGGGAGTGGCCGGAGCCGCTGAACTGGCAGCTCAATCCGGACGTGACGGTGCGGGAGAAGGGCATCATGGAGAAGTGCTCTTTCTGCGTGCATCGGATCCGGGAGGCTCAGCACGTGGCCCGACTGGAAGGGCGGGGCGTCGCGGACGGGGAGATCACCCCGGCGTGCGCCCAGACGTGCCCCGGGGACGCGATCGTGTTCGGAAACATCAAGGACCCGAACTCGCGGGTCGCGCGCACGGCGGCGTCGGGACGTGGCTACCGCGTGCTCGAGGAACTGAATACCCAGCCGGGCATCACCTACCTGAAGAAGGTGGTGCCGGAAGCTTCGGAGGCCTGAGCGAGCATGGCGACAGTGACACGCTCGGAAACGCATCCCGGGATCGGCACGTACGCCGAGGTAAACCGGGACATCCTGAAGATGCTCAGTCGCCCCGGACGGGGCTACTGGATCCTGCTCGCGACGGCCATCGCCGGCGTCGGCCTGCTGGGCTTCTCGTTCGCGACACAGCTGTACCTGGGCATCGGGATGACGGGGCTGCGAAATCCCGTCGGCTGGGGCGTCTACATCACGACGTTCGTCTTCTGGGTCGGCATCGCGCACTCGGGCACGCTGATCTCGGCGATCCTGTACCTCTTCCGCGCGCGCTGGCGCCAGTCGATCTACCGCGCGGCGGAAGCCATGACCGTCTTCGCCGTGATGACGGCAGGCCTGTTCCCGATCATCCATCTCGGGCGCAACTGGTTCTTCTACTGGCTGCTCCCCTACCCGAACCAGCGCGGCATCTGGCCGAACTTCCGGTCGCCGCTGCTCTGGGACGTGTTCGCGGTGAGCACCTACTTCACCGTCAGCGCGACGTTCTTCTACCTCGGCATGGTGCCGGACATCGCCGCCGCCCGGGACGCGACCAACGTGAAGTGGCGGAAGAAGCTCTACACGACGCTGTCCCTCGGCTGGCGCGGCACGCAGGAGGAGTGGAAGCATTTCACGCGTGCGTACCTGTACCTGGCCGCGCTGGCGACGCCGCTGGTGCTGTCGGTGCACTCCGTTGTGTCCTGGGACTTCGCGATGTCGATCGTGCCGGGCTGGCACTCGACGATCTTCGCGCCCTACTTCGTGGCCGGGGCCATCTTCAGCGGGCTGGCGATGGTCATCACCCTGCTGGTGCCGCTGCGGAAGATCTTCCACCTGGAGAACTACTTCACGCCGCGGCACTTCGACATGATGTCGCGGCTGATCCTGCTCACCTCGCTGGTGGTCAGCTACGCGTACCTGTGCGAGATCTTCATCGCCTGGTACAGCCACGGCGCTGCGGAATGGGAGGGCAACTACATCACGAGCGCGCTGCGCGGGAACATGTGGTGGGCCGGGGCCATCATGCTGACGTGCAACGTGGTGGTGCCGCAGATGCTGTGGTTCAAGCACGTCCGTCGCAGCATCCCGGCTCTCTTCACCATCACGATCTTCATCAACATCGGCATGTGGTTCGAGCGCTTCGTGATCATCGTCGCGAGCCTCAGCCACGAGTACGAGCCCTGGCAGTTCGCCTACTACAAGCCTTCGTGGGTCGAGATGGGCATCCTGGTGGGCAGCTTCTGCTGGTTCTTCATGTGGTTCCTGATCTTCATCCGGGTGCTGCCGCCCGTCTCCGTCGCGGAGCTGAAGGAGGTCCTGCCTCCCCCGCTCCGACGCGGCGGTCCCGCCAGCATCACGGCCCGGGGCGGCGGAACGGCCGCCATCGAAGGGGGCGGCAACCATGAGTGAGCAGACGGGAAGCGCCGTCCTCGGCGTCTTCCAGGAGCTGGACGGCGCCATCGAGGCCATCGACACGCTGCGCGGGAAGGGTCTGAAGGACCTGACCGTCTTCGCGCCGCTGCCGCAGCACGACCTGGAGCATTCGCTGCACCTGCCCCAGAGCCCGGTGCGCATCTACACCCTCGTCGGCGGCCTGACCGGGACGGCCACGGGCTTCGCGTTCGGAACCTGGACGTCCCTGGACTGGCCTCTCATCACCGGCGGCAAGCCGATCATCTCGCTGCCGCCCTTCGTCATCATCGCGTTCGAGCTGACGATCCTGTTCGGCGCGCTCTCGACGGTGCTCGGCCTGTTCATCACGGCAAGGCTGCCGAGGCGCAAAGCCGAGCTGCTCTACGACCCGTCGTTCTCCGCCGGCAGCTTCGGCGTGCTGGTCGCCGCGCCTGCAGACCGCACCGCCGAGGCGCGCCAGGTTCTCGAGAGCTGCGGCGCTTCGGAGGTTCGGGAGGGATCCCAGGAGGTGGGTGTTGTCACGGACTGACTGGCGAGCCCGGATGAGGCCGGGCGGAGCGCTCCTCGTCGCCGCGGGCCTGGCCCTCGGCGCCGCAGGATGCACGCAGATCGATACGGCCCTGGCGAGCGTGCCGTTCTTCAGCTCCATGAAGAGGGCGCCGTCGTATTACCCCTACGAAATGCCCCGACCGGAGCCGGCGCATTCGGTGCCGTTCGCCGCGCCGAACGGGGATTACCTGCCCCGCTTCGCCAATACGGTGCCCGGGCTCGACTCTCTCGCCGCGTACGTTACGCCGCCGAAGACGACGTACTCCACGGCTGAGCTCGAGCGGGGCAAGGGCCTCTTCCACAGGAACTGCATGCCGTGCCACGGGCCGGCCGGGAAGGGCAATGGCCCGATCGTCGGGCCCGGGCGCTTCCCCTTCGCCCCGGACCTCACGCTGCCGATCACCGTCGATCGCACCGACGGCTACCTCTTTGCCATCATGACCCAGGGCCGTGGTCTCATGCCCCCATACGGTGAGCGTATTGCCCGGTCCGATCGCTGGCTCGTCGTCGCCTACCTCCGTGAGCTGCAGAAGGCGTCCGCCACCGGCGGGACGCCGGCCGTCGGCGTGATCCAGCCGGCGCCGGGCGACATCGGATGGGCGCCGCCCGCCCGTGGAATGATCGGGCTCCCGCCCAGCGCCACCGAGCAGTACGGCGGCGAGTTCGGCGGCGACGCGGCGGCGCCCACGGGGGGTGCGGGTACGACGTCGCCCTCCGCACCGGACAGTGCGGCGGCGAGTCCGCAGGGCAGCAACGGCGCGCCGGGGACCGGCGTCCAGGGGAGGAGCTGAAGATGATGGAGCGGGCTGTCACCGAGATCCCGGTGCGGCGCTACGAGCGATTCCCCCGCACGGGCGGTCTGATCGCGGCGGTGCTCTTCGTGGTGGGCGTCCTCGGATGGGCCGCGGCGCTCAGCGTCGACGCCGACCGGGCGTGGCGCGCGTACCTCTTCAACTGGCTGTTCTGGACCGGGCTGGGCTTCGGCACCGTGATGTTCGCCGCCGCACTCGTCATCGTCCGAGCGATCTGGGCGCGGACGGTGCGGCGCATTGCGCTCTCGACCATCGGTTTCCTGCCGATCGCCGTTCTGCTCATGATCCCGCTGTTCTTCGTCGGGCCCCACATCCTTCCGTGGGTGCGCTACGGGGCGGGTCAGCAGGCGGCCTACCTGAACATGCCGTTCCTTACCGCACGCAACCTGGTGATGATGTCGCTGCTGACGCTCGTCGCCTACGTCTTCGCCTACTGGGCGCTGCGGCCCGACGCGGGACTGATGCGGGAGTCGGGGGACGCGGCGGCGAGCCGCGGCATCTTCGGCTTCCTGAGTCGCGGCTGGCGCGGGATCGAGCAGGAGGAAGTCCGGGCGACGCGGCGGCTCGGGCGTCTCGCCCCGATCTTCGGACTCGTCTACGCCTTCACGTTCACGATCGTCGCGTTCGACTTCATCCTCTCCCTCGAGGACGAGTGGTGGAGCACGCTGATCGGTCCGTACTTCTTCGCGGGCGCATTCCTCAGCGGCATCGCACTCACCGCGTTCCTTTCCGTCGTGCACCGGAAGCGGCTCGGGCTGGAGTCGCTCATCGACACGCCCCAGCTGCACGATCTCGGAAAGCTGACCTTCGCATTCTGCGTGTTCTGGGCGTATCTCTTCTGGGCCCAGTACATCGTGATCTGGTACGGCCAGTTGCCCTCCGAGCAGGCGTTCGTCGTGCACCGCCTGGGAGGCGTCTTCCGGCCGCTCTCCATCACGGTCCTGAGCCTCATCTTCATCGTCCCGTTCTTCGGACTGCTCGGTGTGCTGCCGAAGAAGACGCCGGCGTGGCTGGGCGGCGCGACGCTCGTCATCCTGATCGGCCTGTGGTTCGAGCGCTACATCCTCACCTACCCGTCGTACTACGTCGGCGCGGACAGCATCCCCCTCGGCTGGCCGGAGGTCGTCACCGGCCTCGCCTTCGCCGGCGTGTTCTCCGCGTGCGTCATGTGGTTCCCCACGAAGTTCCCCATCCTGCAGATGTGGGAACCGTACTACGAGCCGGAGCTGGCGGAGCGGCCCGACGAGTTCCAGACCGCGACCTGACGGGCGCGGTCCGGGCGCAGCCCCCGGTCGATACGAAGGTCGGGAGGGTGCAGTTGCCCTCCCGACCTTTTTTCACGGCGTCCGATCGCCCTTCGAGCGGCGGCTAGTCCTGCCCTTCCGCCAGGAACTGCTCCCGCACGCCGCACGCCTTCTGGATCTCGATCGCGATGGCGCGGAAGAAGTTCGCCTCCTGCCCGTCCAGCCCCGCCCGTCGGGCGACGGCGCGGACCGTCCGCATGAGCGCTTCCGGGCGGCGGGTCTTGTAGAAGTCCAGGGCGTGCAGCGCCCGCTCGGTCTCGAGGAAGAGGAGCCGGCGCTGCTCCCAGGTCGCGGGTGGTGCCTTCTTCTTCGAGCGGGGGAGTGGCCGATCGCTGCCGGGGCCCGCCAGCCAGATCTCGTAGCAGACGAGAAGCACCGCCTGGGCCAGGTTGAGGGAGCGGTGCGCGGGGTCCGTCGGGATGTTCAGGAGGAGGTCACAGCGGTCCAGGTCCTCCGTGGTCATGCCGGCGTCCTCACGGCCGAAGACGAGGGCGACGTCCCCACCCGAAGCCGCCATCGTCCAAAGCTCCGGCGCGGCTTCCCGCGGGTGCTGCCACACGAAGCGCGCCGACCGGCGCCGCGCCGTGGTGCCGACCACGTACGTCGAGTCCTGCAGGGCCGAGCGGAGGGACTCGTGGTGCTCGACCCGCTCCAGCACGGGACCCGCGTTGTGCGCGATGCCGGTGATCCGGCGCTCGTCGTATTCCGCCGGGTTGACCAGGCGGAGCCGCCGGAGACCCATGTTCGTCATGGCGCGCACGGCCCCCGCGATGTTCACCAGGTCCTGCGTCTCGTTCAGCACGACGACGAACCGGTCGGCCGCGACGGCGTGCCGTGCTGCATTCGTTCGTTCGGTCATGGCGGGAAGGTGGCCCCCGCGCCCCCGGGATGCAACGCGGGTCGCACGAAGGACCCGCCGGGGGCCATTCAGGCGGCCTTCGGCGTCGCTCCGGCGAGGGTCGGTTGCCGCGGCCGTGGGACGAATACGAGGAAGAGCAGGGCCGCGAGCACCGCCAGTCCGCCGCCATAGAGGAATGCCGCACGCGGCGAGACGCTCTGCCAGAGGAGCCCGAAGACCAGGCTGGCGGGCAGCGCCGCGAGGCCGATGGTGAAGTGGTAGGCACCGAACGCGCGGCCCCGCCTGCCCGGGCCGGAATACGTTGCGACCAGGGCCTTCTCGGGGGCTTCGGTGAGGCCGTAGAAGAGGCCGTAGACGCCGAAGAGCGCCCACGCGTGCCACTGGGACGCTGCGTAGCCGAACGCGACGTACACGGCCGCGTACACGGCCCACCCCATCAGGATGGCGAACCGGGGGCCGATCCGGTCCGCCAGGACGCCGCCGGCGACGCTCCAGCCCATCTTGCTCACGTGGAACGCGCCCCAGAGCAGCGGGATCAGCGCGACGGCGACGCCGAGCTGCCGGGCGCGCAGCAACAGGAACGCGTCGGACGCGTTGCCGAGGGTGAAGAGGAGAAGCACGGCGAGGTAGGAATGGAAACCCGGCGCGTACCCCGGCACTTCGCCCCGGGTCGCCGCGGCCGACTCGCTGCTCTCGGCGGCGACGTCGGCGTTCCCCGGCACCGGCGCGGGTTCCGGCGCGGGTTCCGGCTCCGGATCCGACGGCGCGGCGAGCCCCGCCTCGCTCACCTTCCCCGCGACGATGGCGACGGCGAGCAGACCGGGCACGAGCGTGAAGGCGAACAGGGGGCGCAGCGCGCCCGGAAAGGCGAGGAGCCAGACCGTTGCGATGAGGGGGCCGAGGACCGCGCCCGCGTGATCGGCCGCCCGATGCAGTCCGAAGGCGCGTCCGCGGACGTCCGGCGCCACCGACTCCGTGAGGAGCGCGTCCCGGGGCGCCGTGCGCAGGCCTTTGCCGACGCGGTCGGCGACGCGGATCGCGAGGACGTGCCAGCCGGCGGTCGCGAGGGCGAGGACCGGGCGGACCAGCACTGCGATCCCGTACCCCCACGCGACCAGCGGCTTGCGTCGCCGCGCCCGGTCCGAAACCCATCCGCCCGCCAGCTTCAGCAGACTCGACGCGCTCTCGGCGGTGCCCTCGATTGCGCCGAGATACGCCGCACCGGCTCCGAGCGTCGTCGTGATGAAGACCGGCAGCAGCGGGTAGATGATCTCGCTGGCCGTGTCGTTCAGGAACGACACGATCGACAGCCACAGCACGTTGCCCCGGAAGAGGTCCCGGAGGCGACCGGGGTGGTCCTGTCTCACCGGTTCATCGGCCGGTTCCGCTGCCCTTCGGGTGGGCGCGGTTCGGCCCCGCCGGCACGGGCGCGAGGGGCACCGGGTGCTCCTCCAGCAGCCGGAGCGCTTCGGCAACCGCGCGCTCGAGCTGCGGGTCGTGACCGGCGATCTGCTCGGCCGGCGTCTGCTCCACCTCGATGTCGGGCGCGACGCCCTCGTTCTCCACGGCCCACCGGCCGGACGGGTCGTAGAAGCCGGTGCTGGGGGCGGAGATGTAGCCGCCGTCGACGAGGTCCGGCTCGCCGCCCCAGCCGACCAGCCCGCCCCAGGTGCGTGTCCCGATCAGGGGCCCGATCCCCATCTGCTTGAACATGTACGGGAACATGTCACCGCCCGAACCGCTCATCTCGTTCACCAGCAGGACTTTCGGTCCCCATATGGCCGCGGCCGGCGCCGTCACGAAGTTGTAGCTGTCCCCCAGCCGCTGACTGAAGTAGCCGTGCAGCTTGCGGCTCATGATGTCCACCATGTAGTCGGCGATGCTGCCGCCGTGATTGAAGCGTTCGTCGATGACGGCGCCCTGCTTTCCCTGCTGCGCGAAGTAGTAGCGGTTGAAGCTGGTGTATCCGCCCTGGCCCGTGTTGGGCACGTAGACGTAGGCGAGGCGGCCGGCGGAGAGGCTGTCGACGAGGCGGCGATTCGACTCGATCCACGCCCGCGTCCGCAGCCCCGCCTCGCTCGCGACCGGCACGACTGTGACGAGCCGGGACCCGGTCTCCGTGGGGCGCTCGTTGACCCGCAGCCGAACCTGGCGGCCGACGGTGCCGACGAACGGCGCGTACGGGTTGGCGGGCGGGGTGATGGTCTGGCCGTTCACCGCCAGGATGTAGTCGCCCTCGCGAACGTCGACGCCCGGCGCGGACAGCGGCGCCCGGAGGTCCGGATTCCAGTTCTCGCCCGTGTAGATCCGACGGATCCGGTAATGTCCGTCTGCGACCTCGAGGTCCGCCCCGAGCAGACCCACGGGCTGCGCGTCCGCCTCCGGCACATCGCCGCCGCCGACGAAGCTGTGGCCGATGGACAGCTCGCCCTGCATCTCGTCGAGCAGCTCCGTCAGGTCGGCGCGATGGCGGACGTACGGCAGGAGGGCGGCGTACTTTTCCTTGACGGCCGGCCAGTCCGCGCCGTTCAGGTTCGCGACGTACAGGAAGTCGCGTTCGATCCGCCATGCCTCGTCGAACATCTGCCGCCACTCGGCCCGGGGATCGAGCTGGATCGTCATAGCCGACGTCGCGAGCGATCCCTTGGCGTTCTCCGGCGGCGAGCCGGTGGCGTCCACGACGGCCCAGTGGTCGTTCGGCCGTCCGTCGTCTCTCGCTCCTTCGTAGAGCAGCTTCCGTCCGTCCCGCGAGAGGGCGAACTCCTCGGCGGCGGCGGGCACGAAGTCGACCGCCTTCCGGTCCTTCAGGTCGTAGCGGTGCAGCACGTCCGCGCGGTTCGGTATCCGCTCGAGATAGAAGTACTGCCCCGGCCGACCCGCCTCCAGGCCGGCGTAGTTCCGGGATGGCACGTCGAGGGAGAGGATCCGCTGCGAGAGTCCGTCGAAGTCGATGCGCACAGTGGGAGGCGCCGACGAGGAGTCGGAGCGCGCTCCGCCACGGGAGGCAGGCGACGTCGCCGAATCGGGAGCCGGCTCGTCCCCGCTCTCCGGCAGCAGCGGCGATGGCGCGTCCTTCGGGAGGACGGCCAGATAGACGCCCCGGCTCACCGGCCGCTCGTACGAGCTCATGTCCAGCCAGCCGGTGTTGAGCGCGAAATCGGTGGATGCCAGGAAGAGCAGGTACTTCCCTCCGGCGTCCCACGAGGGATCGATGGCGTCCGAAAGCCCGTCCGTGACCTGGTGCGTCGTCCCGTCCGCCACCGAGTAGACGAAGATCGCGTGGAACTGCGAGCGGGGTAGACGCTTCATGTACGCCAGCCAGCGTGAGTCGGGCGACCACGCCGGGGCCATGTCCCGGTTTGGCCAGGTGTAGTTGCCCCGGTCGACGCGCGCCACCTTCCCGGTCCCCAGGTCGATCACACGCACGTTCATCTGGGCGTCCGTGAACGCGATTCGCTTCCCGTCCGGGGACCACTGGGGATCGTAGAAGTAGCTCGGCTCGTCGATGGGGTAGGCGCGCGGCGTCGCGGTGCCGTCCTGGTTCCCCACCATGAGCCGGTACTCGCCGGACGCGTCGCTGAACCACGCCACGCGACGGCCGTCGGGCGACCAGACCGGCGCGCGCTCGGCCTCCCCCGCGCTCCGCGTCAGGTTGCGCCACGTGCCCTTGTCCGTCGGCACCGTGACGATTTCGCCCCGGGCCTCGAAGAGGGCCCGCACGCCCGTGGGCGACAGCCGGGGGTGCTGGAGCGATTCGCCGATCTCAACCGCGTGGGGCATCGCCCACGGGAAGTCACCCTCCGCCCGGATGTCGAGCTTGCGGTCGGTGCCCGTGGCCGGGTCGTAGAGGTGGATGTCTCCCGCCTGCGCGTACACCACGGCACCGGCGCCCGCGTTCACGCTCTCCACCTCGTAGTCGTCGTGACGCGTGACCTGCCTCAGTTGACCGCTGCCCGTGTCGTACGCCCACACGTTGTTCGTCCAGTCGCGGTCCGAGATGAAGTACACCGTCGTCCCCAGCCACACCGGCTGCTGATCACGGCTGTCGGTCCACGGCACCTTCGTGACCGCGTGGGACTTCAGGTCGAGGATGCGGATGGGCTGGTTCTGTCCACCCCGGTAGTTCTGCATCTCGCTCTCCCACGGCCGCACGAGCTGGTAGGCGACCCGCCCGCCATCGGGGGAGATCCCTCCCGCCTTCGCCCGCGGCACGATCATGGCCGACGGCATTCCGCCGTCGACCGAGACGGTCCACAGCTTCGGCTCCGCGTCGGGGACCCCCTCCCGCGTCGACACGAAGACCACCGCCTTCCCGTCCGGCGTCCACCCTCGCACCTCGTCCGCTCCGGGATGCCAGGTCAGGCGACGGGGCTCGCCTCCGCCCACCGGCATGACGTATACATCCTCGTCGCCGCCGTACTCGCCGGTGAACGCGATTTGACGACCGTCGGGCGAAAAGTGCGGGTCCTTCTCCAAGGCCGGTGAGCTCGTCAGCCGCCGGGCGTCTCCGCCGTCGCGGGAGACCGTCCAGAGGTCGCCGCCGTAGGCGAACACGACCTCGCTCCCGCTCACGTCCGGCTGGTGCAGGAGACGCGTCGACTGAGCGCCAAGAGGCGCAGCGGGCAGGGCCGTGCAGACCGCGACGAGGAAGGCCGGGATCCGCGCCATGAGACCAGACTCCTTTCATGGGAAAAGCGAGCGAGACCAGGGCAGAAACATGGGGCCCCGGCCCGGGCCGCGACAGGCCGCGGCGCGCCAGACGAGCTGGTCGCCACGTGGCTTCGGTTCGTGCATGGGACGTCAACCCACGGAGGCATCTTGAACGCACTGTTCGACCGATTTCCGACGTGCACGAACCGCCTGCCGTGGGTTCGCCTGGGATGGTTCCCCACTCCGGTCCAGCGTCTGGAACTCGGCGGCGCCGAGGTCTGGGTGAAGCGGGACGACCTCTCGGGACCGCTGTACGGCGGCAACAAGGTCCGCAAGCTCGAGTTCCTCCTGGCGGATGCGGAGCGGGCGGGCGCGCGACGGGTCACGACGATCGGCGGCGCCGGGTCCCACCACGCCCTGGCGACCACCGTGTACGCCAGGGAGCGCGGACTCGCAACGTCCCTCGCCCTCTTCCCCCAGCCGCCGACGGAGCACGTCGCCGTGGTCCTCGAAGCGGACGCAGCACTGGGCGCGGACGTTCGCTGGGTGCCCCACGCCTCGCTCCTGCCGGCGGCGCTGCTGGCCGCCCGGTGGGCGCACCGGAACGAGCACCCGTACGCCGTGCCCGGCGGCGGCTCGAACCGGGTCGGTACGCTCGGCTACGTGGCCGGCGCTCTCGAGCTGGCAGGGCAGGTGGAGTCCGGGGAGCTTCCGGTCCCGGCGGTCGTGCACGTCGCGGGCGGAACGCTGGGCACGGCCGCGGGAATCGCGCTGGGCCTGGCGCTGGCGGGTCTCGAAACGCGGCTCGCTGTGACGGCTGTGGTGGAGGCCTACGTGACGAACACGCGGCGGCTCCGGCAGCTCGTCGCGGGGACCGCCTCGCTGCTGGAGGACGCGGGGGTGAGCTGCCCGCCCTGTGACGAGATCCTGGCTCGCGTCACCCTCGACACTTCGCAGCTCGGCCGAGGGTACGGGCACGCCACTCCGGCGGGCGAGGTCGCGGAGCGAGCGTTCGGCGAGGCGGGCCTGCCCCTGGACCCCACCTACACGGCGAAAGCGGCGGCCGGACTCATGGCGGCGTCCGGAGGCGGGGGCCCGGTCCTGTTCTGGAATACGCTGAGCAGCATCGAGCCGCTCGCCCGCCCCGACGCGTCCGACCTTGCCCGCCTGCCGGGTGGCGCCCGCCGCTACCTCGACGCAATTCGGGGCAGCGGCTGAGGGGTCCGCCGGCGGCTCGCGGAGACGCGGGTCGGTGCCTACCTTGAGCCGAGTGGGACAGGGTCAGGAAATTCCGAACGATACAGAGGGCCATGAGCGAGGCGATCGAGTACATCCGCACCAACGGCGCGCGCTTCCAGCAGGAGCTGTTCGAGTTCCTGCGCATCCCGAGCGTCAGCGCGCGAAGCGAGAACCGCGGCGACATGCTCGCCTGTGCCGACTGGCTGGCGGATCGCATGAGGGCCGCGGGCCTGGATGCGTCGATCGAGTCCACGCCGGGCCACCCCATCGTGGTGGGCGAGTGGCGGGGGGCGGGTGAGGACGCGCCCACGGTCCTCGTCTACGGGCACTACGACGTCCAGCCGGCCGAGCCCCTCGAGCTCTGGACGAGCCCTCCCTTCGAGCCAACCATCCGGGACGGAAAGCTGTTCGCTCGCGGCTCGGTGGATGACAAGGGTCAGCTCTGGCTGCACGTGAAGGCCATCGAGGCCCATCTGAAGACGGCGGGGCGCCTGCCCGTGAACGTTGTGGTGATCGCCGAAGGGGAGGAGGAGGTCGGCAGCGACAACCTGATGCCGTACGTGCAGGAGAACCGGGAAAAGCTGGCGTGCGACGCCGTCGTGATCTCGGACACGACCATGGTCGCTCCGGGCGTGCCCACGCTGGGGGCGTCCCTGCGGGGAATCGCCTACTGGGAGCTGCGCGTGCGCGGGCCCGGAAAGGACCTCCATTCCGGCGCCTACGGCGGCGCCGTCGTGAATCCGGCGACGGCGTTGGCGCGCATCATCGCCTCGTTCCACGACGACGAGTGGCGCGTCACGATCCCGGGCTTCTACGACCGTGTGCAGTCGATGGAGACCTACCGGGAAGAGATCGCCGCGCTCGACTTCGACGAGGCCGAGTTCGTGGAGGAGACCGGCGCGTCCGCGGCCGTGGGGGAAACCGGCTACACCACCCGTGAGCGCCTGTGGATCCGGCCGACGTGTGAGGTCAACGGCCTGCTCTCCGGATACACCGGCGAAGGCTCGAAGACCGTGCTGCCGTCCAGCGCCATGGCGAAGGTCAGCTGCAGGCTGGTGCCGGACCAGGATCCGGTCGAGGTCGACCGCCTCTTCCGCGACCACGTGGCGAACGTGACGCCGGACGGCGTCGCCGTGGAGATCGAGTACCTGCACGGCGGCTCGCCGTGGCGAGCCAACATCGAGGGCTCACTCTACGAGGCCGGTCGCCGCGCCCTGGAACGCGCCTTCGATCGTCCGGCCGTCGCGGCCGGGGAGGGCGGCTCGATCCCCATCGTGCCGGAATTCGAGAGCATCCTCGGCGCACCCGTCCTGCTGCTCGGATTCGGGCTGCCGGGCGAGAACGCCCACGCGCCCGACGAGTGGATCAGCATCGAGAACCTGGAGAAAGGGACCGTCGCCGCGGCGGCGTTCCTGGAGGAATTCGCCAGGCCCTGAACGGCGGGAGCGGCGTCCCCTGTCCGGTGACGCCGCTCCGAGTACCTTCCCTGCCGCTGCCGAGCGCCTACGGTGCGGCGGCGCCCGTGACCGGGGGTGCCGCGCGGCCCCACTCCCGGAGCAGCGTCTGCCGCTGCCGGCGCACACGCTCGGGGTAGCGCCAGCAATCCGGCGTCGTCGTTCCGTTCACACACCCGTTGTAGCCCAGCAGGGCCCGCCGCTCGTCATCGCCGTACTGCCTCAGGTACCAGGCCAGGATGCGAGTGCCGTTGCAGAGGTTGTCCCGTATGTCGTAGAGGTCCCGCCCGCAGCCGCGCCACCGTCCCGAGTGCATGGGCATGACCTGCATCAGCCCCCGGGCGCCGACGGTGCTCGTCGCGTCCGGTCGTCCGCGGCTCTCGATGAGCGTCACCGCCAGCACGGTCGCGGGATCCAGGCCGTTCCGCCGGCTGTTCTCGACCAGTGGCCACGCGACCTGCCGGGCAGTCGTGGCATCGACCCCCCTGCGCCGGAGCGACCGCTCGATGGGCTCCACCTGATCGTGGTAGACGCTCACGTAGCTCGCCGTGCGCCGGCCGTCCTCGTGGAGGGCCGTCATGTAACGGCCGAAGGACTCGAGCTGGATTCCGGGGATGTGGATGCCGCTGCGCACCGGGGTCCCGGGAGGCAGGGCGAGGGAGCGGTTGGCGACTCGCCCGATCCCGGCTCCCACGAACAGCAGCACCGGCGCCGCCAGCGGAACGACCAGGAAGCGCCGGATGCGACGCTCCAGATCGGCGAGGAGGCCGTGCGCCTGGGGGCCCGTTTCGTCGGGCTTCTTTCGGAACAGCGTCATTCGCTCTCGTCAGGGTGCTTCGGCAGGGTCCACGAAATGTGATCCCGGGCCGCCCGTATGGCAAGATTCTCGATTCAGGCCGCCTCGTTCATGAGCTGCTGCAGGTCGTCGGGCGAGAACCGGTAGGGTTCAGCGCAGAACTCGCACGTCAGCTCCGTCCAGCCGCGTTCCCGGGCCTCGTCCCGTATGCTCAGCAGCTCGTCGGTCCCGAGGGCGATGAGGGCGCGCTCGGCCCGCTCCCGCGAGCACGGACAATGGAAGCGAACGGACGTGCGGGCCAGGAGCGATACGCCGTCCCCGAAGATACGACCGAGCATGGACTCGGGCGTGTCGCCGTCCCTGAGCATGCGCGTTGGGTGCGGCAGCGATCGGATGGTCTCCTCGAGGCCTGCGACCTCGTCTTCCTCGAGGCCTGGCAGGATCTGGACGAGGTAGCCGCCCGCGGCCTCCACGGACCCGTCTGCCCGGACGAACACGCCGATGCCGACGGCGGAGGGGATCTGCTCGCTGCGGGCGAAGTAGTAGGCGAGGTCCTGACCGACCTCTCCCGAGATCAGCTCGACGGAGCTGGAGTACGGCTGCCGCAGGCCGAGGTCCCGGATCACGCTGAGCCGCCCCTCGCGCCCGACGACGCCGGCCACGTTCAGCTTGCCATCGACGACCTGTTCGATCTCCGGGCGCGGATTGCCGATCAGGCCCCGCACGTCGCCGGTCGTCGTCGCCGTGGCGACCAGCGGCCCGCCGGGGCCGCCGCCCCGGATGCGCAGGGTGACCGTCGCGGCTTCCGTCTTCTGCGTGGCGGCGAGGAGCAGCGCGCCCGCGGCCGCGCGGCCGAGCGCGGCGGTCGGCGCGGGATCGGTGCCCTGCCTGCGCCGCATGACCTCGACGACGGACGTCGCATCGATGGCGAAGGCGAGGACGCGGCCGTCCAGCGCCGTCGCCCGGACCATGTAGCCCTCGCCGCCGCCCTCTACCATTCGGGCTCCACAACCTGCTCGTCCCGCACGAGGACGAGGATTGCCGCCTGTGGCACGACCAGGTAGCGCTTCCCTTCGAACGTGATCTCCACCGCCGCACGTCGAAAGAAGATGGCGTAGTCTCCGACGTTTGCCTGGACCGGTACGTACCGAGCCTCGCCGCCGCCGATCTTCCAGGGTTCTTCGTCGAGCTCCGCCGGCGCCGACAGGGGGGTGCCGGGGCCGCACGCGACGATCGTTCCCGCCTGCACCGCCTGGCTCTCCACCGCTGTCGCGGGCAGGTAGAGTCCCACCCGACTGCGCTCCTCGCCCTGTTCCGGCTCGATGAGGAGTCGGTCCCCGACCACGATCAGTCGCTTCTTTCGGCTCTCGTCCATGGCGGAAAGATGACACCCGTCCGGACGCGCGCAAAGGGGGCGGGTGCCCATCCCGCCATGGCTCCGCCCCGCCGGCAGGGGCACCTTGCAGCGGACCTGGAACGAGGAGGCCGGATGAAGAGGAAGCCGCGGAAGTATGCTCGGCGCCGCGCGCGGGAGGGGCCACGTCGCCCGTTCACGTTCGTGCTCAGCGAAGAGCTCGTGGAACGAGCGAGGCGAGAGGTGGAGGAAGGCGACGTCGTGCGAAGCATCGAGGCGGCGCTGGCCGCCGCCATCGACTACAACCTCTGGGTGCGGGAGGTCCGAAGCGGAGAACGCGAAGTCCTGTCCTGAGGGAGGCGTCCGGAGCGGTCTCGGCCTCGGGCTCAGGGGCGGGTCCAGCGGATTCCGAAGCGGTGGACCGCGCCGAAGAAGTCGAGGCTCTGGTAGGCGTAGTCGACGCTGAAGGCGCCGAGGCCCAGCCCTGCGCCGATGAAGATCCTGCCGCCCAGACCGTCCGAGCCGGCGGCCGCCGAATAGCCGAGGCGCCCCATGGCGCTGATTCCCTCCGGCGTCGGGAGCAGCCCGGCCTCGACGGCGCCGGCGAAGGCGCCGTCGCCGGACTCCGGACGGAGGACGTAGTCGCCGGTGAGGTTCACGCCGACGCTCTCGATAGGGGGCACCCGGAGCTGCCCTCCCAGCCGGATCTCCCGGGGCAGCGCGGCGTCCCCGGGGCCCGACAGCTTTCCGCCCAGGTTACGGCCGGCGACGCCGACGGTGAGCAGGCTCGAAGCGCGGAACTGCAGGCCGACGTCGGCCATGGGGGCGGAGTGCGTCGTGCCGGCGAGATCGCTGCTGACGTAGCCCGCCGAGATTCCGACGCGCAGGCGTCCGTCGCCGAGCGCCGTCGCAGCCGAGACCTTGAGCGCGGTTTCGCCCGCGGAGACGGTGGCGCCCGTCTCGCGGCCCCGCTGGCCGCCATACGCCGGGTCGGGCTCGAGAACCCGCACGTCCCCTGCGTCGAGGTACGAGATCCCGGCACCGAGGACGACGCGGCCGATGCCGAACGCCGCCGCGGCGGACCCGAGCGTCACGTCCGCGACGTACGACTCGTAGCTCAGGCCCGCGCCGGACGAGAGTCCTGCCAGGCCCGACGGGTTGTAGAAGATGGCGTCGATATCCCCGGCGACCGCCGTGAACGCGCCGGCGAGGCCGACGGCCCGGCTTCCGGCAGGCAGTTCGAGCACGGAGGCGCCGGTCGTGCCGGCCGACTGCGCCCGCGCTCCGGCGGGCACGAGGGCGAGCGCGGCGATGGCGAGGAGCGTGGTGGTGCGGGGTGTTCCCGGATTCCGCATCGAAGTCGCTCTCCTCATCGGTCGCTCGTGGGCTGCCGCTCGCCCGTGACGAACAGCTTCTGCGTGATCCGCTGCCCACCCACCTCCACGACGAGGAGGTAGACGCCGGCGGCGAGGGGGTCACCGTCTCCGTTCACGACGCGCCAGACGGTGCGCAGCCCGGAGCTGAGGGAGCCGCGCAGATCGACCACCATCCGGCCGGATAGTGTGTAGATCGCCGCGCGATCCGGAGGCGTCCGGAAGTTGAAGTAGACGCGGTCGGAGCGGATGGGGTTCTCGCTCATGGCGAATACCTCGTCCCCCTCGAGCACGGTGGTGACGGCCGGCTGGGACGCCACGGGCCCGGCCGGCTGCTGTCGGAGCCAGGCGACGAGAGATTCGACGCCCACGCTGCGGAGCCTGTCCGGCAGGTAGGCGAGGGTGAAGCTCGACCCGTTCGGCGCCTGACCGCTCATCTCGATCGCCGCGACCAGGTGGACGGTCCCGTTGGCGGGCACGACCAGGGAATCGACGGGCACGCTCACCGACGCCTGGCCGTCGATCGCCACAGCCGTGGAGCCCACGACGGGCTCGCCGGGATCGGGCACGCCGTTCCCGTTGTCGTCGCGCACGACGACGACGCGTGCGCCGGGATCCGAGCCCGTCGCCTGGAAACCGAGCTGGTACACGGCCTCCGCTTCCGGGCCCTGAGACGTCAGATCCAGGGCGAGCAGCGGAATCCGCTGCCCGGCGGCGCTGTTGCTGCTCGCCGCGGGCTGGAGCGGCGTCGCCTGCACCTGCAGCGTGGCGGCATTCTCCGCGACGCCCATGCTCTCGAGCGCGGCCTGGACGTCCATCTTGCCGTAGCCCCACGTGTAGTTCGGGACGCCGTCGTCGTCCCCTTCGACGTAGGTGTGCTGCACCAGCGGACCCTTGTCCGCCGTCGACTCCAGGATCTGCTTCACCCGCTCGGGCGTGAGGGTCGGGTCCACCTCCATCAGGAGCGCGACGGCGCCGGTCACGTGCGGGGTGGCCATGCTCGTGCCCTGGAGTGCCACGTGCTGGTGATCGGGGGCGATGGTGTTGTTCGGGAAGGTGGCGTCCCGGGACAGCGCCGAAATGATCAGGCGGCCGGGCGCGGTGATCTCCGGCTTCAGCCGCTCGTCCCGTGTCGGACCGGTGCCGGAGAAGTATGCGATGTCCCCGACCTGCTCCGAGACGGTGCTGCACGCCGTCCCCGTCGCGTAGGGAACGCACAGACGGGTGACGAAGGCGCCGACGGTGACCGCCCGAATTGACGTGCCGGGGGAGGAAACGGTCGAGGCGTTGTCGAAGCCCGAGGCGCCCTGCCCCTGATCGCCGCCGAGATAGGTGGCGTAGATCCAGCCGTCCCACGCCTTGCCGGACGGGGGATCGAGGGCCCGGATGGCCACCTTCCACGATCCCGGGGCAGGGCTGCCGCCGCCCGGGCCGCAGCCGCTGATCTCGACGTATGCCTCATGGTCCCCGTTGAGCGGGTCCGTACCGGTGGAGGCGTTGTCGACGTAGATGGTGCCCGTCGCGGCGATATCTGCCGCAGTGTCCCCCGTCGCGGCCATCGCGCTCGTGCCGTCGGGTCGGGTCACCGTGATCGCCAGCCGGTCCGCTCCCGAGTACCACGTGTCGAAAGCCACGTAGTCGGAACAGGGGTCCGGGCTCCCGGGATAGGTGGGAACGGTGATGGTGACGGATCGATCCTGATCGAGTGCGGGCTGGAGGTCCGCATGGATGAGCGGACCGGTCACGACCGGCTGTGTGTCCCGATTCGTTCCGTCGTTGCCCGAGGCGACGTTCACCACGTAGCCCGGAGCGTCAAGGCTGTCGATCATCAGCTCGTAGAGGCGAGTCCCGTCGTGCGGGCCGTACTGCCCACCGAGCGACAGGTTCACCGAGATGGGCATCCCGAGGGCCTGTGAACGCTGCTTGAGCCACTGCAGCCCCGCGATGATGTCGCCCTCGTAGAAGCCCGCTTCGCCCGCCTTCACGACGAGGATTCCCGCCTCCGGAGCCACGCCCGCGTACCGGAAGTCGCTGGCGCCGGTGCTGCCCGCGGAGCCGTCACCGGCGGCGATGCCGGCGACGTGCGTGCCGTGCCCGAATCGGTCCCGCTCACTGCAGCCCGTCCCGCCCGTGATCGTCGCCTGGATCATCTCGGGCGAGCAGTACGTTCCGTACGTCTCGCCCGGCGGAGGAGAGCCGCGCCCCGTGATGTCCCAGATCCCCAGCACGCGCGTCTGGCCGGAGGCGTCGATGAAATCCTCGTGCCTGAAGTCGATACCGGTGTCGACGATTCCCACCAGCGCGCCCTTGCCCGTGAAGCCGATCCAGCGTCCCTCGGCGGCCTGTCGAACCGTGTTGATGCGGATGGCCACGCTGCTCGAATCATCGATCGGCTCGAGCCGCTGCGCCGCTTCCATGCGGGAGAAGAGGCCGGAGGATGCCAGGCCCCGAACGGCGTCGAGGGGCACGCGGGCGGCCGCCATCGCCCCGACCTGCGCCCGCACCACGCCGCCGGCTGCCCGGATCGCGTCGATCGCACCCGGATTGCGCCCGCGAACCAGGATCTCCACCTCGGGGCCGCCGACGTCCGGAACGACGACCGCCGCGCCCCGGAACGAGGGCGCTTCAGTCGCGCCCGAGGGGGTCACCAGCCGCTGGAGCGAGGGCCGTACGGAGGGACGCAGCAGTCCCAGGAGCACCGGGTCGACGGAGGTGGGCTCCTGGGCGCGGGCACCCGTGCCGATGCCGAGAAGGAGCACGGCGCACGCCGCCGCAAGCAGTGATCCACGTTGCACGGTCGAACTCCGATCGGCGGAAGACATGACGCGCCCGCGGCGGCGGGGCCGCCGCGGGCGCGGTACGGACGACTAGGACGGCTCTCCGGGCGTCGGGGCTGGCTGTATGCCGCGCTCGAGCCAGGTGAAGCGGCCTTCCAGCACCCGCTGCGCGAAGCGATAGTCGGTGCTGTCGTCGTTGTCGAAGACGGCGTCGAACGTCACCGCGATGCGTCGGCGTGCGCCGCGGCAGAACGCGTCAGCCAGCTCGAACGCCGACCCGTCGCCGAGGCCGGCGGCCGTCTGGTGGGCGGCGTAGGCGCACACGGCAGAGATCGCGAACAGCTCCGCGCCGACGTCGACGAGCCGGAAGAGCGTGGACTGCCGCTTCTCCAGCGTAGGCCCGAAGCGGGCCATGGCGTAGGCGAGGGTCCGGGCCAGCTTCCTGGAGGTGCGCCGGGCGTAGCCCAGGTGCTTCGCGAGCGGCCCGAAGTCGTCGTGGCTCGGGACCCGGCTCGAGCCGACGACGTTGCCGCCGAACCACGTCGCCATGTGCGTCCCGAGTCCGACGAGGCTCCGGGCCTTGTCACCGACGCCGGCGTCCGGGTCGATCATCGCACCGGCCTTCTGGAGATGCGGATCGACGGCCTCCCGGGCGATGAACAGCCGCATGATCTCACTGGACCCCTCGAAGATCATGTTGATGCGAAGGTCGCGCATCACCTTCTCGACCGCGATCGGTGCCTCGCCGCGCGCTTCGAGGGAGTCGGCGGTCTCATAGCCCCGGCCGCCGCGGATCTGCATCGTCTCGTCGACGACGCGCCACGCGGCCTCCGAGTTGTACATCTTCGCGATGGCGGCTTCCAGACGGATGTCCCGGTCGCCGGCGTCCGCGAGAGTCGCGGACACTTCGGCGATCGCCTCCATCGCGTACGCCTGCCCGGCGATGTAGGCGATCTTCTGGGCGACGGCATCGTGCTTTCCGATCGCCGCGCCCCACTGCTTGCGCACGTTGCTCCATTCCCGCACGACCTGCAGGCACCACTTTCCGGCGGCAGCGCACGTCGCCGGGATGGTCAGGCGCCCGGTATTCAGCGTGATCAGCGCCAGCTTGAGGCCCCGGCCCTCGCCCCACAGGACGTTCTCCTTCGGAACGCGCACGTTCTCGAAGCGCAGGACGCCGTTCTCGATGCCGTTCAGCCCCATGAAGGAGCAGCGGTGCTCCGTGCTGACGCCGGGCGTGTCGGCGTCGACGATGAAGGCAGTGATGCCGGGGCGTCCCCCGTCCTTCCGCGCCGGCGTGCGGGCCATGACCACCATCACGTCCGCGACGGGGCCGTTGGTGCACCACAGCTTCTCGCCGTTCAGGATATAGGCTTCCCCGTCCTCCGTCGGCTCGGCGAACGCGCCCAGCCGTGCCGGATCGGAGCCGACGTCGTCCTCCGTCAGCGCGAACGCCGAGATCTCCCCTCGCGCGAAGCGCGGCAGGTACTTCTTCTTCTGCTCCGGCGTGCCGAACATCTTCAGCGGCTGGGGCACCCCGATCGACTGGTGCGCCGAGAGCAGGACGCCCATGGCCGTGCAGTATGAGCTGACGAGGGCGATGGCGCGGTTGTACCAGCGCTGCGGCAGGCCGAGTCCCCCGTACTCCTCCGGGATCTTGATTCCGAACGCGCCGGTCCCGCGCAGTCCGTCCATCACGTCCGGCGGGATCCGGCCCTCCCGGTCGATGGCACGCGTGTCGACGCTGCGCAGGAATTCCTCGAGCCGCTGCAGGAACGCCTCGCCCCGTTCCCTCTCCGCAGGATCGAAGTCCGGCAGCGGGTGAAGCAGGTCCATTCGAAGATTTCCGAGGAACAGCTCTCGAACGAAGCTCGGCTGCTTCCACTCCGTCTCGCGCGCGGCCTCCGCCACCTCGCGGGCGTCCCGTTCGGAGACCTGCCTGGGCGGGGGGCTCTTTCGTTCGGGTGCTCTGGTGCTCATGGGACCTCTGGGGTCACGTCGTTTGCGGGGGGCGGGCCGTACCGGCCCTCCTCAACTTACCATGCGGCCGGAAACGATGGCAATCGACGGCTGATCGGGGCCCGTACTGGGTCCCAGTGCCCGGGCTCCATCGCCACGATCCGTGGCTCCATGACCCCCGTCCTCCCCGGTCAGCGGTTCACAGTGCTCATGTCCGGGTAGCGATCGCCGGCCGTGGCGCCGACGGGAAACACGTCTTCCAGGTGCCGCACGTCATCGTCGGACAGCTCGATGGACGCTGCCTCGGCATTCGACTCGAGGTGGTCGACCCGCGTCGTGCCGGGGATCGGCACGATGTCCCGGCCCCGGGCGAGTACCCAGGCAAGCGCGATCTGGGCGGCGTCGACCTCCAGGCGTTCCGCCATTTCCCGAACCGCGTCGACGAGCTCCAGGTTCCGTTCGAAGTTCTCCCCCTTAAAGCGTGGGTTGTGGCGCCGGAAGTCCCCCTCCGGAAGGTCCTCCGGGCTCTGGAAGCGGCCCGAAAGGAAGCCGCGACCGAGGGGGCTGTATGCGACGAAGCCGATCCCGAGGTCGCGCACCGTCTCCAGCACCCCGTTGGTCTCCACGTCACGGGTCCACAGAGAGTACTCCGTCTGCAGTGCGGTGATGGGATGGGTGGCGTGGGCGCGGCGGATCGTCTCCGGCGCGGCCTCCGAGAGTCCGAGGTGTCGGACCTTGCCTGCGTCCACGAGCTCCGCCATCGCCCCGACCGTCTCCTCGATGGGGACGTCAGGATCCACGCGGTGCTGGTAGTAGAGATCGATGTGGTCCACTCCAAGTCGCTGGAGGGAGGAATCGCAGGCCTCCCGTACATATTCCGGATCTCCGCGGATGCCGAGGCGGCTACCGTCCGCGCCCCGGACGTTGCCGAACTTGGTCGCCAGCACCACGTCGTCCCGCCGGTCCGCGATCGCCCGGCCGACCAGCCGTTCGTTCGTGAACGGCCCGTACATGTCCGCCGTGTCCAGGAAATCGATCCCCAGGTCCAGCGCCCGATGGATCGTGTCGATCGCCTCGCCTTCGTCCGCATCGCCGTAGAACTCGCTCATCCCCATGCAGCCGAGGCCGATGGCCGATACTTCCAGCCCGTCGCGCCCGAGTGTCCGTCGCTTCATGCCCTGCCGCTCCCTCGCTCGAAGGTCCGCATTCACGCACTTCGAGGGAGCAACTCCCGTTCCCCGGGCTGGGGCGACGGGCGACCGCACCGTCATCGCTCGGTCGGGGCATCATTCACTTCGCTCTCGCTCGAGAGGCGGGCGGTCTCCCGGTCGAGGATCGCCCGGATGCGCGCCACCAGCGGCGGCTCGGACGTGAAACGCCGCCCGTACTCCAGGTTGAACGCGTAGTCGAATCCGGAGGGGTTGCTTCCCTGGTTGTGCTGCATGATGGTCTCGAGCTTGTCTAGCGCCTTGGCGAGCTTCGCCTCGGCCGACCGGGCCGCTTCGTACTCGTCCCACAGCTCCACGATCCGGTGTCGGTCCGGCTCCGGCAGCGGCTCGAGCAGCGCGACGAGATCCCGCCGTTCCGCCTGCGCCTTGCCTTCGGGCGGCTGATCCACCGCCGGGATGTCTCCGCCGATCGCCTCGCCGAGATCATGGATGATGCACATCTCGAGCAGCCGGGTCGCGTCCACGTCGGGGAAATGGCGCCGCATGACGAGCGCCATCAGGCAGAGTCGCCACGTGTGGGCGGCGACGCTCTCCCGTCGACCTTCGGACGTCCACGCGGTGCGCGTCGTATCCTTCAACTGTTCCGCGGAGCGCAGGAACTCCAGGATCCCGGTAAGGTCCTCGCCCTTCATTCTGCCGCTCGCCGCAGGAGTGGCGGGACGGGTCCCGCCCCGAGCTGCGTTCCTGCCCTCAGTCGAAGCGGCTGCGGGCGGCGGTGACGATGAGCGCGGTGAGCCGCGCCCTGTCCTGGCCGGCCGCGACGAGTTCCGCGTCCCCGGCGAGCGCGTGGGCGCGGACGATGTTCCGCAACTGGTCCGGGCTGAGGGCGGCGAGCTCCCGTGCCAGCACCTCTTCGCCCTGTCCATAGACGCGGAACGGGTCCAGGACGGCGCGGGGGGGCACCCGCCGTGAGCCTTCGGCTGTCCTCGCGTCGGTGCGGGTCGGCGCCGGGCCGTCGTAGACCGGCCGTTCGGCCGCCGGTACCGCCTCCGCGCGAGGTCGTCCGATCCGGAGGGCTCGATCCAGCGCCCCCTGCAGGTACGCGGTGGTGAGCCCTGTCGCCCAGTATTCGAGGTCGGCGCGATTGGGCTGTCGGCTTTCCCGCTCGGTTCTCAGGACACGTCCCCCGTCGCCCGGCTCGAACTCGATCCACCCTTCCCATCCGCCGTCGGGAGCTTCCCGCCCGCACACCTGAGCCGTAAACGTGACGCCGTCGTTCGTGGTCAGCGGATTCGTGAATCTCATGAAGACTTCGGCCATGATCGCGCCTCGCGGAGAAAGTGCCCCGGCCCTGCGCTTCCCCGACTGCAATCCGCCGGCCACCTCTTCGACCGGGAGGGCGCCCGCGCTTCACCGGTCCGTCGCCGCGAACGTATAGCACCAGGCCTCTCCCTCGAGGACGGTCTCGCCATCCTGCCGCGTGACGCGGATGGAAAGCTGCGTGACCGGCTTGCGCTCGTGGACGCCGATGACCTCGGCATGCGCTGTAATCGTGTCTCCGACGTAGACGGGCGCCGTGAACTTCCAGTCCTGGCTCAGGAAGACGGTTCCGGCCCCGGGCATGTCCATGGCGACGAGGGCGTGCAGGAGCCCCGTCGTCAGGCCGCCCTGCACGACGAGGCGGCCGAAGCGGGTGCGGGCCGCGAACGCCTCGTCGAAATGGAGCGGATTGTAGTCTCCCGTAAGCTCGGCGAATGCCTTCACCCTCTCCGGCCCGAGCGTGGCGCTGCGCGTTGCCGAGTCTCCGACGGATACGTTCATTCCTGCTCCCGAAGCCGTATGCGGATGCGACGCAGCCCGGCGATGACGCCGGACGGCAGAACGAGACCGTCGGCGATGGCGGCGACGTGCTCCGCCTCACGCCAGGCCTCTTCCAGGTAGGACAGATCGAGAGCGCCGAGCTGGCGCTCCATATTCTCGTTGGCGGCCATCTCCATGGCCAGGCGGACCGGTGGGGGGAGGGACTCCACCGCGATCGGACGCGAATGCCCGTGCAGCTTGGCCGCACCGTAGAAGACCTGCTCGGGGTCGCCGCAGTCGTCGAGGAAGCGGGTCGCGGATTCGACGGCACGGGCGCTTCCGCCGGCGCCGTTCAGCGCCGGCAGGATCATGGCTCCCGCCCGCATCGCGTCCTCTCCGCGCAGATCGTGCTGCTCCCCGTCCGCCAGGACTCGCAGCTCGTACGATCGCAGCGCGTGGCTCGGGATGAGTCGAGCGTCCGGAAGCTCGCTGCGAAGCACGTGCAGCCAGCGGCCATCGGGCAACGGAACCGCCGTGATTCGGCGGTCGTCCTTCACGCGCACGAAATGGCGATGGGCGCCGGCGGCCACCAGCGGGATGCCCATCGCCGCCGGGCCCACGAAGAGGGCTGCCACGGTCGTGATCGGCGCACCCAGGGCGACGGCGACGCCGGCGCGGGCCATGGCCCGGCGTCGACGCCCGCTGAAGCGCGAGCCGTAGCGCCATGCCGCGAACTCGGGGCGGGGCGGGGCCCCGACGAAGACGAGCTCGAGGCCTTCCCGCGTCCGGGCGAGGGCGATGTTCTCCGTCGACACGCGCAGGGAGGTCGAGCGGAAGGCCTCCTCGCACTCGCGGAGCGCCTCCCAGCGGTCCTCGATGGGGCTCAGATTCCACCGGGCGCAACTTCGGCACACGGCCCATAGGCGCCCGCGAGCCGGATCGAAGGCGATCCTGCGCCCGACGGGGAAGTGCTCGATCAGCGCGTTGCGCCCGAGAGGCGATTTGCAGAAGATGCAGGTGGAGTACACGCGTTGGCGCTCATTCGACCGCGAAGCCGGTGCGACCCCATGGTCGCCGTCTACCTCAGAATGTACTTCGCGATCGTCTGCTTCTGCATGTTCGTGGTTCCCTCGTAGATCGTGCCGATCTTCGCGTCCCGGTACAGCTTCTCCACGGGGTACTCCTTCGTGAATCCGTAGCCGCCGTGCAGGTCGACACATTCCGAGGCGATCCGCTGCGCCGACCGGGATGCGTGCAGCTTGGCCATGGCGGCTTCCACGAGGAAAGGCTGACCGGCCTCCTTCAGGCGAGCTGCGTTGTAGACGAGCAGCCGGGCAGCCTCCAGCTCCGTGCGCATCTCCGCGAGCTGAAACTGGACGCCCTGGAAGTCCGCCACGGGCCGGCCGAACTGCTCCCGCTCCTTCACGTAGCGGACCGTGTGGTCGAGCGCGCCCTGGGCGAGGCCCACCATCTGCGCGCCGATGCCGATGCGCCCCTCGTTCAACGTTTCGATGGCGATCTTGTAGCCCTTGCCGACCTCTCCGAGCACGTCGCCCGCCCCCACGCGGCACCCGTCGAGGACCACCTCCGTCGTCGATGACGCGCGGATGCCCAGCTTGTCCTCCTTCTTGCCGACTGCGATCCCGTCCCGGCCTCCATCCACGATGAACGCCGTGATGCCCTGATAGCCGGCGTCGGGGTTCGCGTTCGCGAACACGATGAACAGTCCCGCCTCCCCCCCGTTCGTGATCCACAGCTTCTGTCCGTCGAGGACCCAGTCGTCGCCGTCTGCCCGTGCCCGCGCGGCGAGGGCGAAGGCGTCCGAGCCTGACCCGGCCTCCGAGAGGCAGTAGGCACCCACGGTGTCCGACGCCAGTCGCGGGAGCACCCGCTCCTTCTGCTCTTCCGTCGCGTAGCGAAGGATGCAGTTGTTGATGAGCGTGTTCTGAACGTCGACCAGGACGCCGACGGACGGATCGACACGCGAGAGCTCCTCGACCACGAGCACGGCGGAGAAGAAGGAGGCTCCGGCGCCGCCCCACCGTTCCGGAATCTCGACGCCCATGAGGCCCAGATCGAATAGCTGGTCGATCAGGCCGCGGTCCATGCGCCCTTCCGCGTCCATATCGTGGACCTTCGGTGCGATGGTCTCCTCCGCGAACTGGCGGACCGTGTCGCGGAAGAGCCGCTCCTCTTCGCTGAGCTGGGTGAGCGGAGCGCGAGCTACGTCGGGCAGGATCGTGGACATCGTATCACTCTCGCTGGCAGTGTTGGACGGCGACGGCAGGGGCAAGGTATGGCACGCGGGCGCAGGAAGGAAGCGCAGCAGCGCGCGTCGGCCGGGCGGCGGCGCCCGGCGGTCTCGAAGGCGCTTCACATGCGAAAGCGCCGTCGGGCGGTGCCCGACGGCGCTCTCTCACTGGGAACTGCCGCAACCTGGCGCGATCGCGCGCCGGCGCGGACAGACTCGTAGCAATGCTGCTCGGCTAGACGCCGAGGCGGCGATCGCTTGCCCGTGCCAGGTTGCGAGCAGTACTGGGACTAGACAATGGATCACCTCCTTCTGACGGGACAAGTGCGGGCATGACACCAGCGGACCCGAAGTCCGCGGTCCACGGGACGGCGCGCCTGGCGATCGTCCCGCAGCCCCCGTCGTCTCCCGATTGGAGACGCACAGGGAAGCTAATGAAGCCGCGGGCCAGGATCAAGCCGCGTGGGTGCGAATTTCGTCACACGCGGCCGCCGTCGGTTGTCCCTCCCCTCACGCGCCCGTATCTTGCCCCGCCCGAGCAGCACCTTCGCCCGACAGCGCATCTGGTTCCAGGGCGGGCCACATGGACGCGAACGAGTACAACCAGATCGTCGAACGGATCCGGCGGATCCGACACGACGCCAGCAGTCCGCTCACGGCTGCCCTGGGGTCGATCCAGCTCGTGCTGGGTGATCCGGCGATCGAGGATCCCGAGGTGCTGGAGATGCTGCGGGAGGCCGAGACCGAGCTCCGCAAGCTGAGGGACCTGCTCCGGGAGCTGGACGCGATTCGTCCTGCCGAAGACGATTCCACCGCCCCCGGGGCGCCGGATTGACGCCGTTTCCGAATCACGCCTATTCTGCCCCGGCCGGTGGGCCGGAGGCCGGACGACCGCACGGAGGCCAGCACAATGTCGCAGATCCCGCAGAACATGCTCTTCACCGAAGAGCACGAGTACCTTGCCCCGACCGACAAGGAAGGCGTCTACGCCGTCGGGATCACCGCGTACGCGCAGGCGGAGCTGGGTGACGTCGTCTTCGTCGAGCTGCCGGAGCCGGGCGGCCGTTTCGACAAGGGCGCGACGTTCGGCACGGTCGAGGCCGTGAAGGCCGTCAGCGACCTCTACTGCCCGGTGGGTGGGGAGGTGGTCGAGGTGAACGACCGCCTGGATGCGGATCCTGCCCTGGTCAACACGGACCCCTACGGCGACGGCTGGATGATTCGCCTCCGGGTGAACGACCCGGCGGAGCTCGATTCCCTCCTCGGGCCGGACGAGTACAGGCAGCACATCGGAGAGTCGTAGCCGATTCGAGCAGACCGGACCGGCGGAAACGGCCGCGGGTAGCATTGCACGCCCCGGCGGGACTCGAAAATGGCGGGGGCGGCGCCCGGGGGTGGGCGTGGCCCCGTTCTTCTTTCGACGCAGGTATAGAATGCACACGACGGAACGGCAGGCCTCGCCGACGTACTCGGGCGACGCGCGGATGGACTTCGAGCGTGGCTTCGTACGCCGGCACATCGGCCCGGGCGAGGCCGAGATTCGCGAGATGCTGGCTGCGATCGGTCACGAGTCGCTCGACGCGCTCATGGAAGCCGCGATCCCGCCTTCGATCCGGTTCGGCCGGGAGCTCCAGCTGCCTGCGCCGGCGAGCGAGGCGGAGGCGCTGCGGGAGCTCCGGAAGCTCGCGGAGCGGAACCGGGTGTTCCGGTCCTTCATCGGCATGGGCTACCACGACTGCATCACGCCACCCGTGATCCAGCGCAACATCCTGGAGAACCCGGGCTGGTACACGGCCTACACTCCCTACCAGGCGGAGATCGCCCAGGGCCGCCTCGAGGCGCTGCTCGTCTTCCAGACGATGGTCACGGACCTCACGGCGATGGACATCGCGAACGCCTCTCTTCTGGACGAGGCGACGGCGGCGGCGGAGGCGATGGCCATGAGCCATTCCGTCCGGAGCGGAGGTGACAACGGCGTATTCTTCGTGTCCGGGGACTGTCACCCCCAGACCATCGATGTGGTGCGCACTCGCGCGCGCGCGCGTGGCTGGGAGATCGTGGTCGGGGATCACCGGACGTTCGAATTCTCCGACCCCGTCTTCGGCGCCCTCGTGCAGTACCCCGCCTCGGACGGTGCACTGTACGACTATCGTGACTTCTGCGAGCGGGCGCACGCGTCGGGTGCCCTCGTCACCGCGGCGACGGATCTCCTGGCACTGACGCTCCTCTCGCCCCCGGGCGAATGGGGCGCGGACATCGTCGTGGGCAGCAGCCAGCGCTTCGGCGTGGGCCTCGGCTTCGGCGGGCCCCATGCTGCGTTCCTCGCCACGCGGGACGAATTCAAGCGCCAGATCCCGGGCCGGATCATCGGGCTCAGCCGGGACAGCCACGGGCAGCCGGCGCTGCGTATGGCCCTGCAGACGCGGGAGCAGCACATCCGTCGGGAGCGGGCCACCAGCAACGTGTGCACGGCCCAGGTCCTCCTCGCCGTCATGGCGGCCATGTACGCCGTCTACCATGGGCCCGAAGGTCTGCGCGGCATCGCCCGGCGCGTGTATCGTCTGACGGCGGCGCTCGCCGATGGGGTCGAGGGCGCGGGTCACCGCGTCCGACACCGTCCCTACTTCGACACGCTGCGGGTCGACCTGGCCGCACGCTCCGCCGACGAGGTCATCGCCGCGGCGCTCGCAAAGCGGATCAACCTGCGGCGGTTCGAGGACGGGAGCATCGGCGTCTCCCTCGACGAGACGACGACCGGCGACGACGTGGCGTCCCTGCTGGAATGCTTCGGGGCGACGTCGGCTGAAACGGTTCCGGGGACGGGCGTGGACGACGTCGCCTACGACGCCCCGTTCGGGCGCACGAGCGACTTCCTCACGCACGAGGTCTTCCACCGCTACCGGTCCGAGACGGAGATGCTGCGCTACCTCAAGCGCCTCGAGTCACGGGACCTGTCGTTGACCACGAGCATGATCCCCCTGGGATCGTGCACCATGAAGCTCAACGCGTCGGCGGAGATGCTGCCGATCACGTGGCCCGAGTTCATGAAGATCCACCCGTTCGCGCCCGCCGATCAGGCGGAGGGCTACCGTGAGCTCATCGCGCAGCTGAACGGCTGGCTGGCGGAGATCACGGGTTTCGCCCGCGTATCGATGCAGCCGAACGCCGGATCCCAGGGCGAGCTCTCGGGCCTGCTCGTGATCCGGAGATGGCAGGAGGCCCGGGGCGAAGGACAGCGGCGGGTGTGTCTCATCCCGCAGTCGGCCCACGGAACGAATCCGGCCAGCGCGGTGATGGCGGGGCTCGAGGTGGTGGTCGTGAAGGCGGACGAGAACGGCAGCGTCGACCTGGCCGATCTGCGGAAGAAGGCGGAGGCGCACGCCTCGGACCTGGCGGCGCTCATGATCACGTACCCTTCCACCCACGGGATCTTCGAGGAGGGCGTGCGGGAGATCTGCGCCATCGTTCACGAGCACGGCGGCCAGGTCTACATGGACGGCGCCAACATGAACGCCATGGTGGGACTCGCCCGCCCGGGCGACATCGGTGCAGACGTCTGCCACCTGAACCTGCACAAGACGTTCTGCATCCCCCACGGCGGCGGTGGCCCGGGCATGGGCCCGATCGCCGTGGCGGAGCACCTGGCGAAGTTCCTGCCCAGCCATCCCGTCGTGGACACCGGAGACGACCGGGCGCTGGGCGCCGTCTCCGCTGCGCCGTTCGGGAGTCCGGACATCCTGCCGATCTCGTGGTCGTACATCCGCATGCTCGGGGCGTCGGGTCTGAAGCGTGCGACGGAGGTCGCCATCCTGAACGCCAACTACGTTGCCCACCGGCTGGAGTCGGCCTACCCGGTGCTGTACCGGGGTCGGAACGGGACCGTCGCGCACGAGTGCATCGTCGACCCACGGGCGCTGAAACAGTCCGCGGGCGTGGACGCGGAGGACATCGCCAAACGGCTGATGGACTACGGCTTCCATGCGCCCACCGTTTCCTTCCCGGTCCCGGGCACGCTCATGATCGAGCCGACGGAGAGTGAGTCCCTGGAGGAGCTGGATCGGTTCTGCCGCGCCATGATCGGCATCCGGGACGAGGTCCGGCTCGTGGAGGATGGCGAGATGTCGCGGGAGGACAACCCGCTGGTGAACGCGCCCCACACGGCGGCAAGCGTGGTGACGGACGACTGGGACCACCCGTACTCCCGGGAGACGGCGGCCTACCCCGCCCCGTGGACGCGGGAGCACAAATTCTGGCCCTACGTCGGCCGCGTGGAGTCCGCGTACGGCGACCGGAATCTCGTCTGCGCCTGTCCGCCGACGGAGGCGTACGCCGAGGCCGGGAGCTAGCTGCGCGTGGCGTCCCGGGCCGCGCGCTGGAGGGTCGTCCGGGACGGCGCACGCCGGGGCCCCTGGAACATGGCCGTCGATCGGGCGCTGCTGGAGAGCGCCGGGAACGGCGGCTGTACGCTGCGGCTCTACGCGTGGAGCCCTGCGTGCCTTTCCTTCGGGCGCAACCAGCGGGCGTCCGGACTCTTCGATCCCCGGGCCATCGCGGCGCGCGGATTCGACGTGGTGCGCCGCCCGACGGGGGGACTCGCGGTGCTCCACGACGCGGAGCTGACGTACTCCGTGACGGGACCCGTCCGCCGTCTGGGGCGTCCCCGGGCGGCGTACCGGGCGGTGAACGCGGCCCTCGTGGAGGCGCTCCGCTCCCTCGGTGTGCCCGCCGGCCTCGCGCCGGCGGGACCTTCGCCCCACCCCGGGCGTGACGCTGCCTCCCCCTGCTTCGATGCGCCCGCCCCGGGTGAGGTGGTAGCCAGGCAGCGGAAGCTGGTGGGCAGCGCCCAGAGGACGGAGCGCGGCGCCATCCTGCAGCACGGCTCGATCCTGCTCTCCGGCCGGCAGTCGCAGGTGGCCGACCTGCGCGCCGCGGACGCGGAGCGGCCGTCGATGCCGAGCGCGCTGCCGTCGATGCCGGCGGCCCGGCCCTCGGCGGGGGTGGCCGCCGCCTCCGCAGGCTCGATCACGCTGACGGAGCTGCTGCCGACCGCGCCCACCCCGGACGACGTCGCGGCCGCGGTGATCGCTGCATTCGTCCGCGTCTTCGACGCCGCCATGGAGCCGGACCCGCTCGGGACGGACGAGGTCGCGAGGGCGCTGGAGCTGGAGGCGCGCTTCTCCGACCGCGCCTGGACGTGGCGGCGCTGAGCGCAGGCCGGCGATCGGGCGGAGGCACCCGTCTTGCGCGGCGGCGGTTCCGTCGGGCGGGGCAGCTCGCCGAGGATCGGTATCGACAGAGGGAGGCGTGATCATGGGGTGGGACGCAGGGTTCGGGAGGCGAGGCCGGCGTTTCGCGGCCGTCGTCCTGGCGCTGGTCGCGGGTCTGGGGGCCTGCCGCGGCAGCGACCGCGGCTCGGCGGGCGCCGGTGGGGGACAGGGCGGCACGATCGTCGTCGGGATGCGCACGGACTTCGGCGGCTTCAATCCGGTCATCAACACCGACCAGTACACGGGCGAGATCATCAACTACGCCCTGTTCACGCCGCTGATCCAGTACGACTCCGACCTGAATCCCCGCCCCTACCTCGCCAAGTCCTGGGAGATGACGGGCGACACGGGCGTGGTCTTCACGCTCCGGGACGACGTGAGATGGCACGACGGCCAGCCGGTCACGGCGCGGGACGTCGCGTTCACGTTCGACCTGGCAAAGGACTCGATCACCGCGTCGCTGCTCGGCTCGGCATTCCTGTCCAACGTGGACCGCGCCGTTGTCGTGGATTCGCAGACGATCCGGTTCCATTTCTCTCAGCCTCACGCCCAGGCGCTCGAGGACTTCTGGTGGGCTCCTCTGCCCATGCACCTGCTGAAGGACGTCGCCCCGAGCGAGCTCCGGAACGCGGACTTCAACCGTCATCCGGTGGGCAGCGGGCCGTACCGCTTCGGAAGCTGGCAGGCGAGCCAGCAGCTCACGCTCGACCGCAACCCCGACTTTCCGGAAGGGCTCGGTGGTCCGCCGGAGCCGGACCACGTGATCTTCCGCATCGTCCCCGAGCCGTCGACGATGATGACCGAGCTCGTCGCCGGGAACGTCCAGGTGGACATTCCCCTCCTGGCCGAGCAGGCGCAGCAGGTCGAGCAGTCGGACAACCTCCACCTCTTCGCCTTCCCCAGCCGCACCTTCTACTACATCGGCTGGAACAATCGACGGGCGCCGTTCGACGACGCCGGCGTGCGCCGCGCCATGACGCTGGCGATGGACCGGACGGAGATCGTGGACGCGCTGCTGCACGGGTACGGCAAGGTAGCCGCGGGGCCGATCCCGCCGTGGAGCCCCCTACATCCGGACGGTGTCGATCCGCTGCCCTACGACACCGCGCGAGCGAAACAGCTCCTCCAGCGGGCGGGTTGGGTCGATCGGAACGGGGACGGCGTGCGGGAGAACGCCGCCGGCAAGGCGTTCCGCTTCACGCTGCTGTCCAGCGACAATCCGCAGAACAAGGCCATCGCGGAGGTCGTACAGGCGCAGCTCAAGCGGGTGGGTGTGGACGCCCAGGTCCGCGTACTCGAGTTCCAGACGCTGCTCGCGCAGCACAAGGCCCGGGACTTCGACGCGGTACTTTCCGCCTGGGTCATGGACAACTTCCAGGTCGCGTCGGCGCCCATTGCCCTCTTCCATTCGAAGTTCGCAGACGTGCCCATGTCCTCGAACCGCAGCTCGTACGTGAACCCGGTCGCCGACAGCCTGATGGAGGCGGCGGCGGCCACCACGGATCAGCAGTCGGCGACGGAGACGTGGCGGCGCTTCGAGGAAGTGCTCCAGCAGGACCAGCCGTTCACGTTCCTCTACTGGTACGACGAGCTGGCGGCGGCGCGGAACGCCGTCGGCGGCGTGGAGATGGACCCGAGGGGCGAGCTGCAGAGCATCGCGCGGTGGACCGCCCCGGCCGGATCGTAATGGCCGGCGGCGACCGATGACGTCCTACATCGTTCGCCGGCTACTGGGCGCGATCCCCCTCGTGCTGGGCATCGCGACCATCATCTTCTTCGTCCTGAACCTGGCTCCGGGCGACCCGACGGCGCTGTACTTCAACCCGAACGTGCCGCCGGCCGTGATCGAGCAGCTCCGGCACAATCTCGGACTCGACCAGCCGCTGCACATCCGGTACGTGAAGTGGCTGGCCTCCTTCTTCCAGGGCAATTTCGGCTACTCGTTCGCGCAGAGCCGGCCCGTGAAGGACGTGCTGCTGGACGCCCTTCCCAACACCCTCATCCTGACGGGCTGCGCGCTCGTGCTCGTGTTCCTGGTCGGCGTCGCCGCCGGCGTCTGGCAGGGCGTGAGGCAGCACTCGTGGGCCGACAAGATCATCAGCGTTGTCTCCCTGTTCTTCTACTCGATGCCGTCCTTCTGGCTGGGCCTGATGATGGTCCTGCTCTTCGCCCTGAAGGCCTCCCAGTGGGGCTGGCCATTCCACCTGCCGGCCACCGGGATGACGAGCATCGACTACGACACGCTCTCGCCGCTCGTCAAGCTCGAGGACCGGGTCGACCATCTGATCCTGCCCGTCCTGACCCTGGCCCTCGTCCTCGCCGCCGGCGTCGCCCGCTACACCCGGGGACAGATGCTGGAAGTGATCCGCCAGGACTTCATCCGCACGGCGCGGGCGAAGGGACTGCCGGAGCGCACCGTGATCTGGCGCCATGCCATGCGCAATTCGCTGCTCCCGGTCATCACGCTGCTGGGCCTCTACATCCCCTTCCTGTTCAGCGGGACCGTGTTCGTGGAGACCATCTTCTCCATCAACGGGATGGGCCGGGTGATCGTCGATGCCATCCTGCAGCGCGACTACCCCGTCGTCATGGCGACGTCGTTCTTCTTCGCCCTCATGGTGGTGGTGGGCAACCTGGCCGCGGACATCCTGTACGCCGTCGCCGATCCGCGCATTCGCTATGACTGAGCCGCGCGACGATGCCCCGCCCGATCGGGGCATCGGCGATCCCATGGACTCGCCCGGCGCACCGGGCGAGGTCCACGGCGATCCGGAGTCCGGCCTGGCCGAGCCCATTCCGACGACCGCCGAAGCGGCCACGCCGGCGGGCCCCGAGGGCGCGGCGCTCCACGACCGAGCCGCGGCCACGTCGGCGCCCGGCTGGGCGCTGGCCCTGGGCGCCGTGCTGCCCGGGGCGGGGCACCTCTTCGTGGGAGCGGCCGGCCGCGGCATGGCGCTGCTCATCGCGTGGGGGGCGCTCCTCGGCTCCGGATGGGCGGGCTGGCCCGTCATCCGCCACATCGGAAGCGGGACGCTCCAGGACTGGGTCGCGCTGCTCGCCCTGCTCGTGGGCCTGGGCGCCGTCTGGGAATGGGCGTTCCGGGACCTCAAGCGCATCGGCCGTCCACGGGGGCGTCGCGGCGATTCGCAGTGGGCCATCGCCGCGCGCCAGTTCCGCAAGAACCAGCTCGCGGTCGTCGGCGTCTGGCTCATCTTCGTGCTCTACCTGGTGGCCCTGCTCGCCCCCTTCCTCGCGCCGTTCGACCCGACACGACAGCAGAACCTGATCACGAGCAGCTTCCTCGGGCCGTCGTGGGAGCACTGGTTCGGCACGGACCGCTTCGGGCGGGACGTCCTGAGCCGCGTCATCTTCGGGGCGCGCATCTCCCTGGCGATCGGCTTCATCGCCGTTGCCATAAGCGTCACGCTCGGCACGCTGATCGGCGCCGTCGCCGGCTACATCGGCGGCTGGGTCGATACCGTGCTCATGCGCCTCACGGACATGGTGCTTGCCTTTCCGCGCCTCGTGCTGCTCATCATGATCGTGGCGCTGTTCACTCCATCCACGACCCTGATCATCCTCGTGCTGGGCCTGACGCAATGGCCGGGCACGACGCGCATCGTGCGGGGGGAGGTCCTGAGTCTGCGGGAGCGGGAGTACGTGCAGGCCGCCAAGGCGCTGGGCATGGGCCGGGCCCGCATCATCCTGCGCCACCTGGTGCCCAACGTGCTCGCACCCGTCATCGTCACGGCCACCCTGGGCATCGGCAACACCATCGTGCTGGAGGCGGGCCTGTCCTTCCTGGGACTGGGCGTACAGCCACCGACGGCATCGTGGGGCAACATGGTGGCCGACGGGCGACAGAGCCTGACCAACGCCTGGTGGGTCGCCACCATGCCGGGGCTCGCCATCGTGCTCACGGTCCTCGCCTTCAACCTCGTCGGGGACGGGCTGCGGGACGCACTGGATCCGAGGCTGAGAGAATGAGCGACGGAACGGCAGGTCGTGCGGGGCCTCCGCGGAGCGGTCCGACGGCGGACGGCGCTGAGCCGCAGGGCGCCGGGTCGGCCGTGGAGCCGCTGCTGGTGATCCGGGACCTCCGCACGTACTTCCACACCGACGACGGAACGGCCAGGGCGGTCGACGGCGTCTCCCTGGACGTGTCCGCCGGGGAGGTGCTCGGTCTCGTGGGGGAGAGCGGCAGCGGAAAGTCCGTCACGTCCCTTTCGATCATGCGCCTCGTGCCCCAGCCGCCGGGCGAGATCATGGCGGGCAGCTCCATCCGCTTCGCCGGTCGAGACCTGCTGGAGCTCCCGGAGAAGGAGATGCGGCGCGTCCGGGGCAACGACGTGGCCATGATCTTCCAGGAGCCGATGACGTCCCTCAATCCGGTGTTCACGGTGGGGCGCCAGATCGTCGAGGCCCTGCGGCTGCACCTCGGGATGGACAAGCGCGAGGCCCGGGAGCGGGCCACCGAGCTTCTCCGGATCGTGGGCATCGCGGACCCGCAGACGCGGGTGGACGAGTACCCGCATCAGATGTCCGGGGGCATGCGCCAGAGAGTCATGATCGCCATGGCCCTGGCCTGCGAGCCGGACCTGCTCATCGCCGACGAGCCCACGACCGCGCTCGACGTGACGATCCAGGCGCAGATCCTGGAGCTCCTGGCCGAGCTGCGCGAGCGGCTCGGCATGGCGATGCTGCTCATCACCCACGACCTGGGCGTCGTCGCCGAGGTGTGCGACCGGGTGGCCGTCATGTACGCGGGCCAGATCGTCGAGACCGGCGACGTCGGCGAGATCTTCAACGACCCGCGCCACCCCTACACGGAGGGACTGCTGCGCGCGATCCCGCGACTCGGACGGAGCGCCGGCCGGCTGGCGGTGATCCCGGGGACCGTGCCGGCGCCGACGCGGTGGCCGGCCGGGTGCCGCTTCCACGACCGCTGCCCCTATGCCTGGGACCGCTGCAGGCAGGAGCATCCTCCTCTGCTGACCGTGGGCCCCGGACGGGGCTCCCGCTGCTGGCTCGAGGAGCGGCCGGAGCGGCGCGAGGAGGTGCGTCGCGCCGGTGGCGGGTTCGGGGCGACGTCGCCCCAGGGCGCCGTCGCCGAATCGAGCGTCGGACCCGGAGACGCGCCATGACCGAGGGACGGATCGAAGCCGCACCCCAGGTGCCCGCCGGCGACGAGCTGCCGCCCGCCAGGGGCGACAGCGACACGCGCGGTCGCACGCCGGAGGACACCCAGCCCCCCGACGACGCGCTCCTGGTGGTGCGGGGACTGAAGAAGCACTTCCCCATCACCGGAGGGGTGCTCCGGCGCACCGTCGGCCAGGTGAAGGCCGTGGACGGAGTCACGTTCTGGCTCCGTCGCGGTGAGACGCTCGGACTCGTCGGGGAGTCGGGATCCGGCAAGACGACGACGGGCCGGACGCTGCTCCGGCTGCTGGAGCCGACGGCAGGCCAGGCGCTGTTCGAAGGGCGCGACATCTTCACGCTGGACGCCGCAGAGCTGCGCCGCCTGCGACGGCGCGCCCAGATCGTCTTCCAGGACCCGTACGGCTCGCTGAATCCGCGCCTGACCATCGGGGACGCGCTGCGGGAGGTCCTTAAGGTCCACGGACTCGCGCAGGAGGACCCGGACGCCCGCGTCCGGGAGCTGCTCTCGCTCGTCGGTCTCGCTCCCGAGTACGCCGGACGCTATCCCCACGAGTTCAGCGGCGGGCAGCGGCAGCGGGTCGGCATCGCCCGGGCGCTGGCCGTGGAGCCGGACCTCATCGTCTGCGACGAACCCGTCTCCGCCCTCGACGTCTCGGTGCAGGCCCAGGTGCTGAACCTCCTCGCGGACCTGCAGGAACGACTCGGAATCGCCTACCTATTCATCGCCCACGATCTCTCGGTGGTGGAGCACGTCAGCGACCGCATCGCCGTCATGTACCTGGGCCGCATCGTGGAGATGGCGGACGCCGATGCGCTTTACCGCGCGCCGAAGCACCCGTACACGCGCGCGCTGCTCTCCGCCGTGCCGGTGCCCGAGCCCGGCGACCCGCGGGAGCGCATCGTCCTGCCCGGGGACGTTCCCAGTCCCGCCAACCCCCCGACGGGCTGCCCGTTCCACCCTCGCTGCCCGCACCCACTGAAGGACGCGGACTGCGCCCGCATCATCCCGCCTCTCGCGGAGAAGGCCCCCGGCCATTTCGCCGCCTGCATAAAGGAGCCGGCCTACGTGGCCGGGGAGGCTTGACAGTGTCTCGGGGCTCCCGTAGTTTCGCTCCCTCGGTCCCCAAAACGGACAACCTGTGTGAACTGCGGCGTCCGCTGCCGCCCATTTTTTCATCCGCGGAGGTCAACTTGACTGCTCTTGGTAACTTCGCCGCCCTCGCGCTGCTGCAGCTCCCCGGTGTGCAGCAGCCGGACCTCACGGTGACCGAATGGGCCGCCCAGATGTGGGAGGGCGGCGGCTGGATGATGTGGCCGCTCGGCGCCTGCGCGGTGGTCGGACTCGTCATCATCGTCTGGAAGCTCATCGACCTGAGCGTGAAAGGCAGCCGGACCCGCAAGGTCCTGCGGCAGGTGGACGAACGGCTCAACGAGCGGGACATCACGGGCGCGCTCGAGGCGGCCCGCGGTTCGAACACCCCCGCCGGCCGGATCATCACGGCGGGCCTCGAGCGCCGGGAAGAGGGCACCGAGCGCGTGATGAAGGCCATCGAGAACGTCGGCCTCATCGAGATGGCTCACCTCGAGAGCGGACTCGTCTGGCTCGCCACCCTGGCGAACGTCGCGCCGCTGCTCGGATTCCTCGGAACCGTGATCGGAATGATTCAGGCGTTCCAGGCCATCGAAGCGGCCGGCGAAGTGGAGGCGACCCTCGTCGCCGGCGGCATCAAGGTGGCCCTGATCACCACCGCCGCGGGCCTCACCATCGCCATCCCGATCAACATCGCGCACAACTACTTCGTGACGCGGATCGATCGGCTGGTCATCGACATGGAGGAGACCGCCCAGAAGATGGTCGACGCCCTCCACGAGATCGAGATGGGCCACGTCCGGTAGATCACCAGACGACAAACCGTTGTGGCTGAAGGCGGGGCCGCCCCGAGCTCGGGGGCGGCCCCGCCTTCATTTCCCGGCCTCGCTGCCGGACTCGAATGCGTGGACCGGCTTCACCGGTCCCGTTATGATTGAACGACAGGATCCGTGCAGTTCCTTCCTCGCCGGAGCCGTTGCAGCATGCGCAGGTACATCCTCCTCGCCGCCCTGATCGCCGCCGCCGTGCTCGTGCCAGGCCTCGTGCACAGGACCGGAGGTCCGGCTGCGGCGCCGCCCCCGGCACGGATGGATGTGCCACAGGAGGCGCTCGACGCGCTGAAGGCCGGACGCTACTGGCGCGCCAGTCGGATCCTGCGCGACTACCTGGCGGCCACCCCGAAGCCCGATCCCGACGCCGTGCTGCTGACCGCCCGGGCTGAGGCCGGCTGGGGGGCGTGGGACCGCGTCGAGGCGCTGCTGCGGGGTCAGAGCTGGCTGGACCAGGTGGACGCCGGGGCCGGGTGGGCGCTGCTGGGGCGCAGCCGGTTCGAGCGCGGCGAGTGGGCGTCGAGCGACGTCGCCCTGCGGAACTTCCTGGCGGTCTCCGCCGACGCCGGCGACCGCGAGCGCGGACTGGCCATGACGCGCAGGGGGCTCGCCCTCGCGCAGCTCGACAGCACCCGCGCCGCGCTGGCGGCGTACGACAGCGCCCTGGTCCTGCTGCCCCAGCTCTCCGACTGGATACAGCTCTACGCCGCGCGGGCGGCGGCGTCGGGCGGCGATACGGCCGCCGTCGCACGGCGTCTCGCCGCCACCGCCGACGACCTGGCCCGCCGCTCCGGCTGGATCCTGCGCGTTCGCGCCATGCAGAAGACGGACGACGATGCCGGCGCCATCGCCGCCACGCGCTCCGCCGTCGACCGCCTCGATGACAGCCCGTCCGACCAGGCGGGCGCACTCAACCTGCTCGGCGACCTGCTCCTCCAGAGGCGCGATACCGCCGGCGCGGCGGCCGCGTATCGACGGGCCATGCGCGCCTCGCCTTCCTCCGTCGGCGGAATCGACGGGGCGCGCAAGCTCACGGACCTGCCCGGCGTGACCGCGCGGGACCAGCTCGCCATCGGCCGACTCTACGCCCGCGCCGGCAACACTACCCGGGCCATCCGCGGTCTGCGGGCGTTCCTGGAGAGCGGTCAGGGGTCGACCGCCGAAAACGCCGACGTCCGCGCGGAGCTGGCCCGGGAGTACTTCCGGGCGGGTGACTACACCGAGGCGGTGAAGCGGCTCGACGCCGTCGCCACGGCCGCGTCCGGCGAGACCGCCGCACGGGCTGCCTACGACGCGGCCCGGGCCCGGTACCGGAGCGGACACCGCGACGAGGCCGTCTCCAGCCTGAAGGCGCTGGCCGCGCGGTACCCCGGCGAGCCGTCCTCCACTCGCGCCCTCTTCCTCGTGGCCGACCTGGCCCACGACCTCGGGGCCGTCGATACCGCCCGCTCGTACTACCACCGGGCCATCGCCTCCAACGACGACCAGAACGAGGCGGGTCTCGCCATGATGCGCCTCGCCGACCTGGCCATCGTGGGCGGCGACTGGAGCCGCGCCGCGGACGTGTTCGAGGACTACCGCTCCCGGCACCCCGGCGGTCGACGCATCCAGCAGGCGACGTACTGGGCAGGCCGCGCCTACGCCGAGCTCGGCGAGCCCGACTCCGCACGGATCCGGATGCGACAGGCCTGGAGCCTCGATCCGCTTTCATACTACGGGATGCGCGCCGGCGAGCAGCTCGGTCTCGGCATCGACGACGTGCCCATGGAGCCTTCGCCGGCACCCTCCGATTCCCTCGCCGGGGAGGTGGGGCGCGCGCTCTACCGTCTCGACCTCCTCCGCGAGCTGAGCGACGACGACGCCGCCGATACCGAGATCGGCCGTATCCGGCGAGCCTTCGAAGCCGACGACGGCGCCGAGTACCTGCTCGCCGAGGCCCTCAACGCCCGCGGTTTCACCGTCGCCGGCATCCGGCTCGGCTGGCGGATCCGACAGGACGAGGGCGCCTGGAACCCGCGTCTGCTCCGGATCATCTATCCCTTCCCCTACGAGAACATCGTTCTCGCGGAGGCCGGTGACCGCGGCGTCGACCCGTTCCTCGTGGCCGGACTCGTCCGCCAGGAGTCCATGTTCAGCGCCGGCGCGGTGAGCGGCGCCGGCGCCATCGGGCTCATGCAGGTCATGCCGAAGACCGGCGTCATCCTCGCCCGCGCCAGCGGCGTCCAGAGCTTCCATGCGTCCATGCTCAAGCAGCCCGAGATCAACATCCATCTCGGCATCCGCTACCTCAAGGACATGCTCGACACCTACGACGGGATCCTGCCCGCCGTCCTCTCCGCCTACAACGCCGGGCCCACGCGCGTCGAGCGGTGGCAGGAATTCCCCGAATGGAACGATGCCGAGCTCTTCACCGAGCGGATCCCGTATACCGAGACGCGCGACTACGTGAAGGTGGTGCAGGAGAACACGCGCATGTATCGACTCCTCTACGCGGGGCCGTCGCCCTCCGAATAAATCGCGAATAGTCGGGTGTGCCGGTAAACAGATTATGGCGCCGGCGTTCACGGATCGCGCTGCGCGGGGCACGGGTAAACAAGATTTTGCTTGACTCTGTATCTTTATGCGGCCTAGCTTCGATGCCGTTGGCAGGCCACGTGCCGGCGCATTCACAGTTTCGCGGAGAGTAGTCGAAGATGCCCAGAGGTCGAATCAAGTGGTTCAATGACGCGAAGGGGTACGGCTTCATTGAGCAACCCGAGGGGGGCGAGGACGTGTTCGTCCATTTCTCGGCCATCAGCATGGAAGGGTTCAAGACCCTCGCCGAAGGCCAGGAGGTGGAGTTCGAAGTCCGCCAGACGGAGAAGGGTCTCCAGGCCGCGAACGTCGCGCGCCTGTAGCAGGCCCGGGCCAGCCCGCCAGAGCGAGCGCCCCGCCGGAGCCGGCGGGGCGCTTTCTGTTGCATGTCGCTTGTGCGGTGGTGCGGGGTGCCCCATCGTCGGACCGATTCCGGGGCGCCGTCGCGCCGGCCGAATGGGGAGCGTGCTCCGCGATCCGGGGTAGCAGGAGGTGCTCCCGAGACCCCACCCCCCAGACCCCACATCCGATGGTCGACAAGCCAGAGAAGACGAGACGGCGCCTGTTCCTCATCGACGGGTACGCGCTCGTCTATCGCGCATTCTTCGCGCTCATCAACCGTCCGCTGATCACGTCGAAGGGCGAGAACACGTCGGCGGTGTTCGGCTTCACGCGATTCCTGATGAAGATCCTGGAAGAGCACGATCCGGACTACCTGGGGGTGGTGATGGACGCGGGGACGAGCCAGCGGGAGGAGCTCTACCCGGAGTACAAGGCGACGCGGGAGAAGATGCCGGACGAGCTCCGCTCGTCGCTGCCGCGGGTCCGACAGGTCCTGGAGGGCTTCCGGGTGCCTGTTCTGGAGCTGGAGGACCACGAGGCGGACGACGTGATCGGGACGCTGGCCACGCGGGCGGCGGAGGAGGGTCTGGAGGCGGTGATCGTGTCCGGCGACAAGGACTTCTACCAGCTCATCGGGGACGGCATCTGTCTGCTGAACCCCGGCCGCGGCGGACCGGCGGGCGTGGAGGAGGAGTGGGTCGACGCCCGCAACGCGTCGGAGCGCCTGGGGGTGGGGCCGGAGCACGTGGTGGACTATCTCGCTCTCATCGGAGACAGCTCGGACAACGTTCCGGGGGCGAAGGGGATCGGCCCCAAGACGGCCGTCAAGCTGATCGAGACGTACGGGGGTGTGGACGAGATTCTGACACACGTGGCAGAGATCTCGGGGAAGCGTGCCCGGGAATCGCTCGAGGAGCACCGGGAGGAGGTGCTGCTGTCACGGCAGCTCGTGACGATCATGCGGGACCTGTCCGTGGAGCTGGACCTGGACGCCCTGGCCGTGTGTCCGCCGGACCGGGAGGCGCTTCGGGAGGCATTCCTTGACCTCGAGTTCCACTCCCTGGTGCGCCAGTTCACGCCGGAAGAGGCCGCCGCGGAATTCGACACGGACTACCGACTCGCGGACACGCCGGAGGCGGTGGTGGACGTCGTGGAACGCGCTCGCGCGAAGGGGCGCTTCGCGGTGGACGTGGAATCGACGGCCCTCGACCCGCTGCGCGCGGACCTGGTGGGCATCTCCATCGCGACGGAGCCGGGCCGCGCGTGGTACCTGCCGTTCGCGCACTCGCGGCCGGGTGAGCTGGCGCTGGGCGACGGCGTGCGCAACCTGCCGGGCCTCGATACCGCCGCGATGCGCCCCCTCCGCGATCTCCTCGAGGACGCAGCGGCGGGAAAGATCGGCCAGAACCTCAAGTACGACCTGCTCGTCCTCCGGCGGGCGGGAGTGCAGCTCCGCGGCATCGTCTTCGACACCATGATTGCGTCGTACCTCGTGGATCCGGGCCGCCGGGAGCACGGTCTCGACTCCCTCTCGCTGGAATACCTCAAGCACCGGACGACCACCTACGCGGAGCTGTGCGGGAAGGGAAAGGACGAGGTCGCCATCGCCGAGTGCGAGGTGGAGCGCGTGTGCGAGTACGCGTGCGAGGACGCCGACGTCGCGCTGCGCCTGGCGGCGATCTTCGAGGATCTCCTGGCCCGTCACGCCCTCACCGAACTCTTCGAGTCGATGGAGATGCCGCTCCTGGAGGTTCTTGCCGACATGGAGCAGGAAGGGATCCGCATCGATACTGCGTTCTTCTCCGGCATGGCCGGGAAGCTCGAGCGGGATCTCGGGTATCTCCAGGACGACATCTGGAAGGAGGCGGGCATGGAGTTCAACATCAACTCCACGCCCCAGCTCCGTGAGGTCCTCTTCGAGAAGCTCGAGCTTCCGGTCGTCAAGCGCACGAAGACGGGGCCCTCCACGGACGTGACGGTACTGGAGGAGCTGGCGCAGCAGGGGCACCGCATTCCGCAGCTGCTGATGGAGTACCGGCAGCTCGACAAACTGAAGGGGACGTACGTCGACGCGCTGCCTCTCCTCGTGAACCCGGAGACGGGCCGGATCCACACCAGCTTCAACCAGACGGTGGCGGCGACGGGGCGGCTCTCGTCGAGCGATCCGAACCTGCAGAACATTCCGATCCGTTCCGACATCGGAGCCGAGATCCGACGCGGATTCGTGCCGGCCGACGGCCATCGATTCGTGTCTGCGGACTACTCGCAGATCGAGCTGCGCATCCTGGCGCATCTGTCGGGCGAGCCGGGGCTGGTCGACGCGTTCCGGAAGGGTGTGGACATCCACAGGCAGACGGCGTCGATCGTCTTCGACGTACCCATCGAGGACGTCGACGGCCGCATGCGGGGCGCCGCGAAGACCATCAACTTCGCCACCATCTACGGAATCGGTCCGTACATGCTGAGCAAGCAGCTCGGGACGTCGGTCCAGGAGGCGAAGGACTTCATCGAGCAGTATTTCACGCGCTTCCCGCGCGTGCGCGCCTACCTGGACGAGCAGATCGAGGCCGCGCGGGAGAAGGGGTACGTCGAGACCGTCAGCGGGCGGCGGCGCTACATCCCCGAGATCCACAGCCGGAACTACAACGTCCGGCAGTTCGGGGAGCGGGCGGCGACGAACGCGCCGGTCCAGGGATCGGCGGCGGACGTCATCAAGCTCGCCATGATCGCCATCGCCCGGGAAACGCGCGAGAGCGGTGCCGGGGCGCGGATGCTCCTCCAGGTCCACGACGAGCTGCTCTTCGAGGTGCCCGAGGCGGAGGTCGAGGACGCCCAGGCGATGGTCCGGCGACTGATGGAAGGCGCGTTCGCGATGGACGTCCCACTGGAAGTCAGCATGGGGCTCGGCGCCAACTGGCTGGAGTGCAAGTAGACGGAGCGGCTCGCCCGATGTGCCGTGCCCCCCGATGAGCCGCGCGGCCCGATGAGCCGCGCCGCCTGATGCGCGGCGCGGCCCGATCCGCTATTCCACCGCCCCACGGACTCGCGCACCTTCGGCGCAACCCAAACCGCGGAGGACGCGATGAGCCGTTCGGTGAACAAGGTGATTCTGGTGGGCAATGCGGGGCGCGACCCGGACGTGCAGACGACAGCGGGCGGCGTGAAGGTGGCGCACCTGTCGCTGGCCACGAGCCGCCGTTTCCCGCGCAACGGGCGGGTGGAAGAGCGCACGGACTGGCACCGCCTGACGCTGTGGGACCGCCTGGCACAGATCGCGGAGGAGCACGTCCGGAAAGGGGACCGTCTTTACGTAGAGGGTCGCATGGAATACGACAGCTACGAGCGGAACGGTGTGACGATCCCCACGTCGGAGGTCCAGGTCCGGGAACTCGTGATGCTGGGCGCGCCTCGGTTGAACGGAGGCGCCTCGGATACCACGGCCGATGAAGAGGAGCTGGAGGCGGAGCTGGAGGTCTGAGGAAGGGATTTCGCGTCGGTGCGGGCCGGCGGCGGTGCCTCAGAGGCTGTCCCAGAGCATCCGGCCGGCGCGGAACACGAGCTGCCACCGTCCGCCGTCGAGCCCGCGCACTACGTCGAGGCTGCCGGCGTCGGAGAAGAGTCCGAGGCCGGCACCGACGTAGGATCGCACGCCTCCAGTGAGGACGACGGGCCATTGAGCCGGTACGTCACCGCCTGTCCACCCGAGGCCGCCCAGGAAGTGCAGCGACGCAGCGGCCCGGTCGCCCAGAAGCGGCAGGGCGAGGCTGGCGTCCAGGCCCACCTGGGCAAATCGGTCGCCTGCGAAGGCCCGGTAGTCGTAACCGGGGAGTGTGCCGGGGCCGCCGAGGAGGAAGAACCGCTGCTGCGGCGGCGACCCCAGGGACGCACCGGCCTCGCCCTGGAGATCGAGGCCGAAGCTCGAGCCGCGGAGCGGCCGGCGAATCCCGGCGGAAAGGTGGGGACGAACGTACTCATCGCTCTCGATGTGTCCGGCTTCGACCGCCGCGCCGAGTACGAGATCGAGCCGTCGTCCCAGGTCGAAATGACGGTCCAGGCCCGCCGAGACCTCGGCGAGCCACCCGGGTGTGACGGGGAGGACTGGACGGAAGCCGGCGCTGTCGTGCAGCAGGCTGCCGGCCCGTGCGAGGGTCGCGGAGCGCTGTCGTTCGAGCCCCATCCGCCCGGTCAGTGTCCAGCCCCCGATGCCGGTCCGCCCGTTCAGCTCCGCGCCGCTGGCGTAGTACGGGTCCAGCCAATCCTCACCCAGGAACGCCGCGGACACGGTATTCAGGGCGCCCGGCAGCGCCGGCCGGTCCCCGAGGTCGCGAAAGTCGTTCAGGAAGGCGCGAGCCGACAGCCGTGAGACGCCCGCACCTGCGGGACCGAGGGCGAGGGACAGGTGGGGTCGGTCCGGCGCGAAGGCGTAGCCGAACGCCGAGCGGAGCTCGTGGCGCGGTCCGACCTGATAGGCAAGGCCGGCGCCGAGGTAGACGCCTTCAGCCCGGTCGAACCGGAGGGCCGAAGACGCTCCCTCGGGAAGATCCAGCCGGACCCGGGGAAGCCCGCTCAGGATCATCTGCCCTGCGATATGGCGGGCTTCCTTGCGGACGGCGTCAAGGTCCACGTCGGCGCTCAGGCCTTCCGCCTGTATGTCGGCGTACAGTCCTTCCTGAAACGGGTAAGCACGAAGCGCGCTGTCCGGAACGGCGACGACACGCGGGCCGTTGAAGAAGGACGGGGGGATGCTGTCGTTGAAGGTGTAACCGCTGATGCGGTAGCGTCCGCGGATCACGGATCCGAGGGGGAAATCGAGCTCGGGAACCTGCCTGCGGATCTCGACGCGCTGTTCGTACGGCAGCCAGTAGCGGCCTTCCCAGAGGCCGTTGTCGAGAGAGACCCGGATGTAGTCCAGCCGCCGGTCGACGTACGAGGACGGGGTGAAGGTGAAAGCCATGCGAACGATGTCCGCGGACTCCCGGTCGAGGTAGAGGGCGCCCACGATGCCGGGTACGGATGCGTCACGCGGCCGGACCTGGACCTCGTAGACCCGCACCGGCCCCGTCGCCCCGGGCAGGTAGAGGCTGGTGGAGTCGGCGATGCGGAAATGGTAGATGGACAGGGCGCCCGGGGAAGCGGGGTGAGGCACCGCCTGCACCTCGTCGCCGTCACCCAGCCGGATCGAACGGCCGAACTCGTTCTGAACCACCGTCAGGTGGTCGAGGTGGTAGCGCATCCGGTTCGGCAGCGGATCGGCGCCGCGGCGGCCGACGATCCGCTGCTTCGTCAGCCCCGGATAGGCCCAGTAGACCTCGAGGGCGATCTGGTCGATCTTGACCAGCGTCGGCTCCTCGCCGTTCTCCCGGTCGAGATAGAAGTACAGCCAGCCGTGGGCGTCGGCACGGTAGTCGTGGAGCCCGGCCGCACGCTGCATCGGCAGTCCGTGCCGTTCGATGGCGCGGCGAACCAGGGCGAGAGCCGCCGGCGAGTCCCAGTCGCCGACCGTCTCCGACGGCGGCACGGGCACGACAACGGCGCGCGCGCTGTCCGCCCGCGCCGAGTCGGCCTGGGCCGCCGCGCTCGTCGGAAGCAGTAGCGCGAGTGCCGGGAGGAGGAGCGCCGCAAGCCCGGCGCAACGTCGATTCATCGATCCGCCGTCACGGGTGGAGCAGAGGTCCGGTTCGTAACCTTCGCAGGGCAGGGCGGTTCCGACGGGTCATGACGCGACGACGGCGCCGGTCGCCCCGCGGGCTCCCGGCGCCGTCGTCATCGGCCTCCGCCACGGGGTCATGCGACCCCGGCGCCGGACTCAGCTCATGCTCCAGAATCCCGACAGAGCCTCGCCGTCCGGGCTCTCGCGCAGCTTCTCGAAAGCGCGGTTGCGGATCTGGCGGATCCGCTCCCTCGTCACACCCAGCAGTGAGCCGATCTCCTCGAGCGTGCGCTCCTCCCCGTCGTCCAGACCGTAATAGAGATAGAGGATCTTGCGCTCACGCTCGGTCAGGTACTTCTCGAACATCCGGTCCAGGAAGTCCCGACGGGCCTGCCACTCGACCAGGTCCTCGATGTCGTCCGACTCGATTCCCGAGAAACGCTCACCGAACGACGCGCTGTCCCGGTCACCCCGGTCGATCGGCGCGTCCAGCGACAGCTCCGACGCGGCCACCCGCCGCAGCGCCCGGATCGTCTCGAGCGGTTCGCCCATCTGCTCCGCGATCTCCTGATCGGAAGGCGACCGACCGAGCGACTGCGTCAGCGCAGTCTCCATCCGGGAGAGCTTGACCAGGTTGGAGTTCTGATTCAGCGGGATGCGCACCGAGCGCGTCTGCTCGGCCAGCGCCTGAAGCACGGTCTGGCGGATCCACCACACCGCGTAGGAAATGAACTTGACGCCCTTTTCCGGATCGAACTTCTTCACGGCCTTCAACAGACCTTCGTTGCCGATGCAGACCAGCTCTGCGAGACCCAGACCACGGCCCTGATACTTCTTAACGTAGGAGATTACAAAGCGGAGATTCGCGGTTACGAGACGTTCGGCCGCCTCTTTGTCGCCTGAACGAGCTCGTCGGGCCAGGTTCCGCTCCTCCTCGGGGTCCTCGATCAGCGGATATTTTTCCACGTCGAGGAGATACTGGTCGAACGAGTCCAAAGCGCGAGAGTTCACGAACATGATCGCGCGATCCTCGGTGAAGGGTGAGAAAATAAAAAAACAGCGAATGCGCCTGGCGGGACGCTCGTCGCTGCTTTTCTAACGAAGCTTGCCGCTCCACGTCTGCGGCCGGGAAAGCCTCGGAAAATCCCTCTGTCGAGATCGGGTCATAAGCATACCAAATCTATACGCGGGACATGGCGCTGTAAAGCCTCCCGGATCAGCGTTCGTGCACCGGATACCCGACAGCTCTGTGGGGGTTCCGTGGTGTTCGTGAAGGCGGGCCGGGCGTTCGACGGGGCGGGCGCCGCGGGCGGGGCGCATAAACATTCGTTTTGGACTACGACGGCCCGGACGTTACCCCCAGTTCGTCCCACGTCGCGACCGCCCGGCGAAGGTGCGGGATCACGATCGAGCCGCCGACCACCAGCCCGATCGAGAGCGTCTCGAAGAGCTCGGCCTCGGAGACGCCCTCCTCTGCGCACCGGGTCAGGTGATAGGTGACACAGTCGTCGCAGCGGAGGACGAGGGACGCGACGAGGCCGAGGAGCTCCTTCGTTCGAACGGGAAGGGCGCCGGGCTCGTACGCTCGGGAGTCGAGAGCGAAGAAGCGTCGGATCTCGAGGTTGTCGGCGGCGAGGATGCGGTCGTTCATGCGCTCGCGGAAGCGGCGGAAATCTTCGAGGCTCATGGGCTCGCGGTCGAGGATGTGGGGGATACGGCGCCGAATGAGGTCGCGGGGTGGGGCGCGCCCTTGAGGAGCAGCACGGTGCAGCGTGCCGCTCCGTCGTCCACGTCGAGGGCGTCGAGCCAGGCTCCGGCCGACGCGGTCGCGCCCGCCAGCGAAGGGAGGCGCACGCAGCGTGGTCGCAGGAGCGACGATCGATAGAGGAACCAGGCTTCGTCCTCCGCGAACGCGAGCCAGCCGTTCCGGTAGTCCCCCACGCCGGGGACGCCGAGCACGCCGGCGCGCACGACGCGGAAGGGAGCGGCGGCGACGGCGCGCGGGGGGAGAAGGTGGCGGAGGGAGCGGGGCAGCCGGTCCGGATCATCGGGACGGGGCGGGTCCAGGAGGGCCCGGAGGCGCGCCGTCTGGGCCGCGAGGGTGAGGACGAGAAGGCGCCAGGAGCGGGGGCCAAACCGGACGAGGCCTGCCAGCACGATGGCGGCGAGGGCGACCGCCGCACCGGGAAGGGTCCGGAACCCGACGACGAGCAATGCGGCGACGAGTGCCTGCACCGCGTGAAGGACGGCCTCGCGGCGGGTGGCGCGGCCGACGACGGACGTGCGGACGACGCCGCGACCGGCGTGTGCGAAGACGGCGAGAAAGGCGGCGGCCACGACGACGAGAAAGCGCAGCCCCGGGGGAGTGGGTGTTGTGAGGGGGACGACGAGGAGGGCCGCGGCGAGGGGCTTTACGAGCAGATGGATGCCGGCCCAGATGGAGTCGACGAGGGGGACGCGCTCGGCGACTGTCTCGACGAGGAGGAACGCCAGGGCGAGGCCGATCACGATGGGATGCTGGAGGCCGCGCAGCTCCGGAGGCAGCGGGGGCATCCAGCCGAAGCGGCCTGCGAGGCCGAGGGCGGCGATGGCCGCGTAGAGGTTGAGGCCGAAAGCGAGACCGAGGGCCGTCACCGCGGCGACCAGCGGCAGAACGGTCACGCCGCGCCGGCGCGCCTGAAGACGAGGGCGGCGTTGATGCCCCCGAAGCCGAAGGAGTTGGACAGAGCGACGTCGGGAGCGAAGGACCTTCCGGTGCCCGGCACGTAGTCGAGGTCACACGATGCGTCGGTCTCGTCTACGTTCAGGGTGGGCGGAATCCAGCCCCTCTCCATGGCGAGGCAGAGGATGGCGGCCTCGATGGCCCCGGAGGCGCCGAGGGCGTGACCGTGGTAGGGCTTGGTCCCGACCACGGGCACGTTGTAGGCGTGGTCTCCGAGGACGCGCTTGATCGCCGTGGTCTCCGTGCTGTCGTTGAGCGGCGTGGAAGAGGCGTGGGCGCTGACGAAGTCGACGTCGCGGGGCTCGATCCCGGCGCTCTTCAGGGCGAGACTCATGGCCCGCGCGGCCTGGACCCCGTCGGGCCGGGGCGCCGTCATGTGGTGGGCGTCGTTCGTGGTGCCGTAGCCGCACACCTCTGCGTAGATGCGCGCGTTCCTGGCGACGGCGTGATCCCAGCGCTCGAGGATGAGCGCCGCGGCCCCCTCGCCCATCACGAAGCCGTCCCGGGCGCTGTCGAAGGGCCGGCAGGCGCGCTCGGGCTCGTCGTTGCGCGTGCTCATGGCGCGGATGATGGCGAAGGCGCCGAAGGTGAGAGGCGCGAGCGGAGCCTCGGCGGCCCCGGCAACGGCTGCGTCGGCGGTGCCTTCCCGGATGAGCCGGAACGCTTCCCCCAGTGCAATCGTACCGGAGGCGCACGACATCGCGTTGGTGGAATTCGGGCCCGTGAAGCCGAACTCGATCGCGATCCCGCAGCTCGCGGCTCCGCAGAACGTGGTGAGGGCGACGCGGGGATCGACGCTGCGGATTCCCGAGCGCTCGAGGCGGAGCACCTGTTCCTCGGCGTAGGCCGAGCCGCCCAGAGCGGAGCCCATCTGCACGGCGACGCGATCGGGGTCGAGCTCGCCAGGGGAGAGGCCGGCGTCCTCGAGGGCCATGCGTGTCGCCGCGATGGCGAACTGACCAAAGCGGTCGAGCCGCCGGCTCTGCTGTCGGTCCATGTAGTTCTCGGGCTCGAAGCCCTCCACCTCGCAGGCCACCTGGCTCTTCCAGCGACTCGCGTCGAACCGGGTGACCCGCTGGATGGGCGATCGCTCCGTGCGGAGGCCCGCCCACAGGCCCTCGTTGCCGATCCCCGCTCCCGTGATGGGGCCGAGGCCCGTCACGGCGACACGAAACGGCGGATCCGAACGGCTCATGACGTCCTCTCCGGTGCAGCGGCGCCGGCGCGGTGGCGACGGACGGCCTCGGCTGCGACGCCGGCGAGGGTCCGTCGGGCGATGGCGCTGACGAAGCGTGGACCGATGACGTGCTCGGCGGCGAAGGTGCCGATCAACGGCCACGCAGGTCCGTCCCATTCGTGTACGATGCGCACGTGGGTAGCGTCCCCGTCGGACTCGAACGTCCAGCGTACCTCCATCCCTCGGGTGATGCCGTCCACGTGCGTGTAGAAGACGGCGGGCTCGGCCGCGTCCACGCGCATGTCGGAGACCCACCAGGTCGGGTACCGCAGGGGCCCGCCGAAATCCCGCCATGCCGCCATTTCCACGACGCCCGTCCCGAAGCCGCGCTTCGTCAGGAACCGGACGCGCCGGTAATGCGGCAGGATGCGGGGCCACGCCTCGACGTCGGCCGCGACGCGAAAGCACGCGTCGGACGGTGCACGCATGTGATGTTCGTCGATGGTGGTCACGGGGAGCCTTCCGGCGGGGCGGGGGTGAGGAGAAAACTCGCCGCGAGCCGGGGGGAAAGCAAGCGGTGAGGGGGCAGGAGGTCCCCGGTCGCGGCGACGACGGCATCGGCGGCTGCGGGAACGGCCGCGAGGCGCCGGAACACCACCGCCCGAAGGCGCGGTCGGGCTACCACGCCCTCGACGATGCGCTGTAGCAGACGGGACGGGATCTCCCGGCGCTTGCGGGCACGGGCGTACGGGCCGAGCGCCCGGGTGGATACGTCGCCCCGTCGCAGCGCGTCGTCCAGGACGGGCGCGAGGATGGCCGCGTCGGCGAGCGCGTGGTGGATGCCCTGCCCCGTGAAGGGATCGTAGTAGCCGGCGGCGTCCCCGACGAAGGCGGCGCCGTCGACGACCGGCGTTCGGCCCGGCCGGTCGAACGGACCCGAGGCGAGCAGTCGGACGTTGCCGCTCTCGAGGCTCTCGCCGGTGGTGGCGCATCGGGCGCCGTACAGCCGCTCCCGTTCTCCGTGGAAGCGTGCTACCGAGTCCCGGAAGAAGGTGGACCCGCCCGCCGCCACGTCCCGGCCGTATCGGCCGGCGTCGACCACGAGCGTCACGTTCCACGCGTCGCCGTCCACGGGAGCCACACCGAGGCAGCCGGCGTCGGACACCCGCATCGTGCCGCGGTCACGCGGCCCCTGCACGCCGGTCAGGTGAGCGGTCAGGGACAGCTTGCGGAGGCGCGGCCCGCGGCGTACCCGGCCGAGACGGCGCGCCAGCACCGAACGGAGTCCGTCGGCGGCCACGACGGCGGCTGCGCGAACGACCCGGACCTGCCCCGCCGCGTCGCGGGCGTGGACGCCCGCCACGCTTCCGTCTACTCCTGTGACGGCGTCCAGCACGGCCCAGCCCTCGCGCACCTCGACGCCGGCCGCCCGGGCGGCGTCCAGCAGCACCGCGTCCAGCACGTCCCGGCGTATGGCGAGTGCGCGGTCCGACCCGGCCGGCCGACCAGGGCCCAGCCGCCCCGGTCGCTCCCCCGGCTGCCCGCATGCCCCGAACAGGCCCTGAAACGCCGTCCCGTCCGAGGCGATGGTCCAGCCGTCGAGCCGGGCCGCGCCCGCCGCCGTGAGGCGATCCAGGACCCCGAGCTCCCGAAGGAGCGGGTCGGCGCCCGCGCTCAGGCAGTCTCCGCACGCCTTCGACCGCGGAAAGCGCGCCCGGTCCAGAACCAGCACCGGCCAGCCGAGGCGCGCCAGCAGCAGCGAGGTGGCGGCGCCGGCCGGGCCGCCGCCCACCACCACGACGGGTGCGTCGATCACGCTGGCCCCGGCCGGGCGACGAGGACCAGGCGGAAGAGCGGGTGGCGTTTCACTTCCGGCTCCTTCAGCCCCGCTTCCGTGGCAGCCGCCGCGAGCTCGCCCGGAGTGAACGCCCTGCGAACGGACAGGGGCCCGTCGTGGCGCGTCAGCCGGTTGCGGCGCCACACCGTCGCCGCGAGGAGGCGCGCCCCGAGCAGCGCCCCTCGGGTGCGCTCGAGCTCGCCGACGACGACGGCCCGCCGGGCCACCCGCCCGGCCTCCCGCAGGACGGTCCGCTGGTCGGCCCCGTCGAAGTGGTGGAGCACCAGCGTGAGCAGCACGATGTCGAACGCGCGCTCCGGATACGGAAGGGCCAGCGCGCTGCCCCGCACCACCGTCAGCCTGTCGGCGCCCGCGGATCGTGCCGCGCGCATGGCGATGCGAGACGTCTGCGCGTGCACGTCCACGCCGTGCACGCGCGCGAGTCGGTCCGGAAAGCGTCGCAGCAGGTGGAGCGGAACGGCGGCGTCGCCGGTACCGACGTCCACGATGGTCGCGCGGCCGTTGGCGGGCAGCAGCGACCGGAGCTGCGCCCGCAGCGCCCGGTTCCCGCCGAGGTAGCGGTTCACGTCCGCTACGTGGGCCAGACTCCGCCGCAGCTCGTCCAGGTCGTGGGCGGGCTCGTCGAGGAGCTCCGGCGCGTCCTCCAGACGGGGAAGATTCACGTCCGGCGGCTCCCGGCGCTGGCCGGGTTCGCCGATGCGGCCGCCTCCACGCGGGCGGCCTCCCGGATCACGGCCGTGCGGATCTCCCCCTCGTCGATCTCGGGGAAGTCCCCGTCCCGGAAAAGCGTCCTGCCGCCGACGACCGTGAGAACGACGTCCGTGGCGCGCGTCGAGTGCACGATCGCGGCGATGGGATCATGGACAGGGACCGTGTGGGGACGGTCGAGGGCGACGGCGCACAGGTCCGCGGCCTTGCCCGGCTCCAGAGATCCGATCGTGGCGTCGAGTCCGAGGGCGCGGGCGCCGCCGAGGGTGGCCAGGCGGAGGACCGAAGCGGCGTCGAGGATCGCGGGCTCCCGCAGGGTCGCCCGCTGGATGATCTGCGCCGTTCGCGCCTCCTCCAGCAGATCCTGACGGTTGTTGCTGGCGACGGAGTCCGTTCCGAGTCCGACGGCCACGCCGGCATCCAGGAGGAGGCACAGCGGCATGACGCCGTGACCGAGGCGGGCGTTCGCGACGGGACAGTGGGCGACGCCGGCGCCCGCGTCCGCAACCCGGCCGACGTCCTCCTCGTCCACCTGAACGCAGTGGATGAGAAGCGGACGCGTGCGCAGGACGCCCAGCCGCTCGAGCAGTCGCACGGGCGAGGCTGCCCGCGCCTCCACCGCGATGCCCCGCCTGCGCAGGCCCTCGGCGAAGGGCCCTCCGCCGCGGGTCACGAGGGCCGTCTCCTCCGCCGACTCGGCGATGTGGACCGCCACGGGCAGCGCCTCCTCCCGCGCGTACTCTGCGACCCGGCGATAGAGGGCATCGGAAACGGTGTACGGCGCGTGGGGGGAGACGCCCACCGCGACGCGGCCGTTCGCGCGCCGGCGCATCGCCTCGACCCGCCGGCGCAGCTCGGCGGCCGCCTCCTCGGCCACGGCGGGGTCGGGGCCGAAGACCTCGCGATAGACCACGCCCCGGAGGCCGGCCTCGAGAAGCGCATCGAGGGCCGCGCCGGAGTCCTCCGTCGCGGCGAGGGTCGTGATGCCGGCGGCGACGGCCTCGACGCACCCCCAGCGAGCGGAGGCGGAGTAGTCCAGGTCCGGCAGCGCGCGCTTGCGCCGCATCAGCGTGGCGATCCAGGACGGGAACGGACGGTCCTCGATGTGGCCGCGGAAGAGCGTCAGCTCCGGGTGGGCGTGGGCGTTGACGAGGCCCGGCAGGAGGGCGGCGTCCCCGAGCTCCACGTGCGCGGCGCCCGGCGGTGCGGGAACGGCGGCGTCAGGTCCCACGGCCGTGATCCGGCCGTCGTCGCCGACGAGCAGCGCGCCGTTCGGGACGGGCGGCCCGGACACGGGGACGATCCAGCGGGCGCGGTAGCGGGCGGCGAAGCCGCCGCGCTCAGCGCCGGCCGACGGGGAAGACATCGGCGAAGACGGCGTCGGCCCGGGACCGGGCGAGTTGCGGATCGGTGAACGGCACGGTGAAGCCGAAGAACTCCCCGATGGAGAGGAGAAAGCGGGCGCGTCGGAGCGACGGCGCGTCCGCAGGCAGCGCGATGTCCAGGCGGTAGGTCGTCCGGCTGCCGGGCGGAAAGGCGCCGCGCAGACCGGCGCCGAAGCTGGCGCGCCAGCCGGAATCGGCGCCGAAGGGGACGTCGCCCGCCCACATCTTGCCGGCGTCGACGAAGATCGTGCCGCCGAGATCGAGCACGTCCTGGAAGGGCCATCCGAAGAGGACCCGGTCCTCCAGGGTGAGGTTGAGGCGGCGAGCGCCGGGGAATTGCGAGTCGTCGTAGCCGCGCACGCCGCCGTCGCCTCCGAGGGTGAGCTGGAACGGCGTCCGGGTGTGCCAGCCGCCGAGCAGGGCTGCCCGGCCGAAGAGGGTGTGGTGGCCTTCCGGGCCGGTCGGTTTCCAGTAGGACAGGGCCTCGCTCTGTACGTACAGATCCTCCCACTCGGAATCCCCGTATGCGGCGTCGAGGTTCCTCCTTCCCTCGGCGCGGATGCGCGTGAGGGTGAGGATCGGGCCCAGCTCCATTCCGGTGTAGAGGGACAGCGTTCCGAAGAGGTCGTCCTCGTTCTCGATGGCCGGCAGGGAGCGGCCGAGCGAGAGCTGTGCCTCCGCCCCGAGGCGGACGTCCTCGACCCCCCGCGGCGAATCGAGGCCCCGGCGTTTGGCCCACCAGATGTTGCGCTGGCCGAAGAGGATGAAGGCGCGGATGTCCTGCACCTCGCGGATGCGGCTCCACACGGGCGCGACGAGGGCGGAGTCCCCGGGCTGGACCGGCCCGGTGCTGGCGCCCTGCTCGAGCTGGACGGCGCCGGTGCCGCCCGGATAGCCGACGTCCCGGAAGGAGAAGCCGCCTCCGAGGAGCGTCAGGTTGCCCGGCGGACCGATGCGGCTGGCGACCGCCAGGTCGAGGGCCTCGTTGCGGACGGGGAGCAGGACGTGCGTCTCCGGCTTGCCGGATCGGGGCGGGAGGACGAAGTCGAAGTATTCGTCGCGGCGATGGAAACGCTCGGCGGCGAACCAGCGCCCGACTTCTCCGACGAACGGGTAGACGACGTCGGCGCCGGCGGAGGTCCCCGCCCGCGTCCGCCCCCCCTCGAGGCGCAGGTCCCAGCGTGTGCCGGCCAGCTGGGGGGTGAAGAAGGAGCCGCCCCACTCCGGGGCGATGCGCCGCTCCTGGTAGAAGAGCCGGACCGACTGGCCCGTGCCCATGAGATTGCCTTCCCGGGCGTCGACGCCCCGGAAATCCGTTCCGCCACCGACGCGCACGTTGACGCCGAGCTCGGTGCTCCACTCGTCCTGGGTGTCGACGACGACGTGGTACGTGCCGTCCCCCTGCGGAATGCCGTAGACGTCCACGCGGGAGAGGAAGGGGAGGGACCGGAGCAGGCGCTCGGTCTCCTCGGCGAGGAGCGGATCGTAGCAGTCGCCCTCCCGGAAGAGCAGCTCACGCCGGATCACCGCCTCATCGGTGCGGAAGTGCAGGCGGTTGGCAAGGACGTAGGCCCAGTCGAACCGCGGGTCGAGGCCCGGGTCGGTGGTGTCGAAGATCGAGTGGTTGTCGACGAAGATGGTGGAGATCGCGCCCGTCGAGCAGTCGGGACCGGCCGGCCGTCCGTACCCGCCCTGTTGTCCGGCGACGGGAGTCGCCGCGGCGCACAGGGCGAGCAGCACCAGGAGGCGGGAACAGCGGCTCAATCTCTCGTCCGTTCTGCGCGTTTCAGGGGTGACCCGAAGGGCCTCGTTTGCTTGACACGTTCTCCGAGCGGAGGATAACCTCACCCGTTTGGCCGCAGCAACGAAGGCCTTCCCGAAGAAAGGCGCCTGATGGCGAGCCGCAAGGAACAAGCGCTCAATTACCATGCCGAGGGCCGGCCTGGAAAGATCCAGGTCGTTTCCACGAAGCCCGTGGGAACGCAGCGGGACCTCTCGCTGGCCTACACACCGGGCGTCGCCGAGCCGTGCCGGGAGATCGCGGCGCAGCCGGACGACGTCTTCCGTTACACCGCCCGGGGCAACCTCGTGGCGGTGGTCACCAACGGCACGGCCGTGCTCGGGCTCGGCGGAATCGGCCCCCTCGCCGCGAAGCCCGTGATGGAGGGAAAGGGCGTTCTGTTCAAGCGGTTCGCGGACATCGACGTCTTCGACATCGAGATCGACGCGTCCTCGGCCGAGGACGTGATTCGCTTCTGCGAGATGCTGGAGCCGACCGTCGGCGGCATCAACCTGGAGGACATCGCGGCGCCCGACTGCTTCCGGATCGAAGAAGAGCTCCGTCAGCGGCTGGACATTCCGGTCTTCCACGACGACCAGCACGGCACGGCCATCATCAGTGGTGCGGCCCTCGTGAACGCCCTCGAGGTGAGCGAGCGGGACCCGGCGGACGTGAAGGTCGTGTTCAGCGGTGCCGGCGCGGCGGCCATCGCCACCGCCGAGCACTACGTGAATCTGGGCGTGCGTCGCGAGAACATCCTGATGTGCGACAGCAAGGGAGTGATCACCGCTCGTCGCGCGGCGGACATGGACCCGTACAAGGCGCGCTTCGCCCGGGATACGGACGCCACCACGCTCGCGGACGCGATGAAGGGCGCCGACGTCTTCGTCGGGCTCTCGGTGGCCGGCATCGTGACGCCGGAAATGGTCGCCTCCATGGCGCCGCACCCGATCATCTTCGCGCTGGCGAACCCCGACCCGGAGATCACGCCGGAGGACATCGAATCGGTGCGGGACGACGCCATCGTCGCTACGGGCCGTACCGACTATCCGAACCAGGTCAACAACGTCCTGGGCTTTCCCTTCATCTTCCGGGGCGCGCTCGACGTCCGCGCCCGCGCCATCAACGAGGAGATGAAGATGGCGGCCACCCGCGCCCTGGCCGACCTGGCCAGGCAGGACGTGCCGGATTCGGTGGCCGCGGCCTACGATCAGGAGAGCTTCCACTTCGGGCCCCGCTACCTGATCCCGAAGCCGTTCGACCAGCGCGTGCTCCTGTGGGTGGCCCCGGCGGTCGCCCGGGCCGCGGTGGAGACCGGCGTCGCCCGGCTGGAGATCGACCTGGACGAATACAGGAACACCCTCGAGGCGCGTCTCGGACGCCGCCGCGAGGTCATGCGGGACATCGCCGTGCGCGCCGCGAACGACCCCCGCTGCATCGTGTATCCGGAAGGCGAGCACGAGCGGATCATCCGTGCGGCCGTGATCGTCGCCGAGGAGGGGATCGCGCGTCCGCTCCTCGTCGGTCGCCCGGACCGGATACGGCAGACGGCCCAGCGGCTGGGCCTCGATCTCCATGCGGTTGAGCTGGTCGATCCCGCCGCCGACGAGGAGCGCCGCGATCGCTACGCCCGGCAGTATTTCCAGCGTCGCCAGAGGAAGGGTGTCACGCTTGCGGAGGCGCGCGAGCGCATGCGTCAGCCGATTTACTACAGCTGCATGATGGTTCAGGAGGGGGACGCGGACGGCCTGCTCGCCGGCGAGGACTCCCACTATCCGGAGGCCCTCCGGCCTGCCCTCGAGGTGATCGGCACGGAACCCGGGACGGAGCACGTGGCGGGGCTCTACATGATGATCCTCGCCGACGACCTCATGTTCTTTGCGGACACGACCGTCAACATCGATCCCGACGAGGAGGTCCTTGCCGAGATCGCGCTGTTGGCCGCCGGCTTCGTCGAGGGACTCCGCATCGATCCCCGTCTGGCGATGATCTCCTTCTCCAACTTCGGGTCGGGCCGGGAGCCGCAGGCCCGAATGGTGCGGCGCGCAGTCGAGCGGGTGAAGCAGCTCGCCCCGGATCTGATCGTCGACGGCGAGATGCAGGCGGACACCGCGGTCGTGCCCTCGATCCTGCGGGACCGCTATCCCTTCAGCTCGCTCCAGGATCGGGCGAACGTGCTGATCTTCCCGAACCTGGACGCGGCCAACGCGGCCTACAAGCTCATGGCTCGTCTCGGCGGCGCAGAGGCCGTCGGGCCCATCCTGCTCGGAATGGCCCGGCCGGTGCATGTGCTGCAGCGGGGCAGCGAAACGGACGAAATCGTGAACCTGACGGCGATCGCGGTCGTGGACGCGCAGCGGCGCGCACCGCGCGCATCCTCCTGAACCGAATCGAATGGCTACGAAGCTGGCAACCGGACTTGCGAGGCACGGGCTCGACACGAAGCAGCCCGTGCACAGGAACCTGTCACCCGCGGAGCTCGTGGAGCATGCGATCCGCCGGGGAGAAGGACGACTGAGCGCCGACGGCACCTTCGTCGCCGTGACGACACCCCATACGGGGCGCTCGCCCGGCGACAAGTTCACCGTCCAGGAGCCGACGACGGCGGACGAGATCTGGTGGGGAAGCGTGAACGTGCCGCTCTCGGCGGAGCACTTCGAGCGGCTGCGCCAGGACGTCCTGGCCTACCTGTCCCATCGCGAGCTGTTCGTCCGCGACGTCTGGGCCGGTGCCGACGACGAGTACCGACTGCCCGTCCGGGTCATCAGCGAGGGCGCGTGGTACTCGCTGTTCGCATACAACATGTTCCGGCACGCGACCGAAGCGGAGCTGGAGTCGTTCGAGCCCGGCTTCACCGTGCTGCACGCGCCGGAAATGAAGGCGGACCCGTCGCGACACGGCACCAAGACGGGCGCGTTCGTCGTCCTGAACTTCGCGGAGAAAGTCGTCCTGATCGGCGGCACGCGCTACGCCGGCGAGATCAAGAAGTCGATCTTCAGCGTGCTGAACTACCTGCTCCCGAAGCGGGACGTGCTGAGCATGCACTGTTCGGCCAACGTCGGTGAGGGTGGCGATGTAGCCCTGTTCTTCGGGCTCTCGGGCACCGGCAAGACGACCCTTTCCACGGACCCGGACCGGAAGCTGATCGGCGACGACGAGCACGGCTGGAGCGGCGCCGGCGTCTTCAACATCGAGGGCGGCAACTACGCGAAGGTGATCCGCCTCTCGCCGGAGGGCGAGCCGCTGATCTATGGCGCCAGCCGTCGCTTCGGCGCGATCCTCGAGAACGTGGTGATCGACGAGGAGACCCGGAACGTCGACTGGGAGGCCGACGCCATCACCGAGAACACACGTTCGTCCTACCCCCTCGACTTCATCGACGGGGCCGTGCCGGACGGTGTGGGCGGCCATCCGCGCAACGTCGTCTTCCTGACCGCAGACGCGTACGGCGTGCTGCCGCCCATCGCGCGGCTCACGCGGGAGCAGGCGATGTACCAGTTCCTTTCCGGGTACACTGCAAAGGTTGCCGGGACGGAGAAGGGCGTGACCGAGCCGAAGGCGACGTTCAGCGCCTGCTTCGGGGCGCCGTTCCTGCCGCTCACCCCTGCGACGTACGCGCGCCTGCTCGGCAGCAGGATCGAGGAGCACGACGTCCGCACGTGGCTCATCAACACGGGGTGGACCGGCGGCCCCTACGGCGTGGGGCAGCGCATGAAGCTGGCCTACACGCGTGCGATGGTGACCGCGGCGCTCGAGGGCGACCTCGACGACGTGGAGACGGAGCCCGACCCCATCTTCGGCCTGCACATCCCGAAGTACGTGCCCGGCGTGCCGGACGAGGTCCTGCGGCCCCGGTCCACCTGGTCCGACGCCGACGCCTACGACGCCCAGGCGAAGAAGCTGGCGGGCATGTTCCGCGAGAACTTCTCCAAGTACGAGGCGGAGGTTTCCCAGGTGGTACGGGAGGCCGGGCCGAAGGAGTGAACGGACTCGGCACATGAGACGACCCGAAGGATGAGCGCCGCCGACGAAGGCCGGGAGCCGGGGCCCGTCATCCTGCGCGACCCGATCTGGGACACGATCCGGGTGGACCCCGTCGCCATCCGGATCGTCGACTCCGCCGCCTTCCAGCGACTCCGCTTCATCCGCCAGCTCGGACTGGCCCACCTCGTCTATCCGGGCGCGAGCCATACCCGCTTCGACCACGCGCTCGGCGTCTACCACCTGGCCGAGCGCGCCCTCTCCGTTCTGGGGACCAAGGGCTCGCTGGGCGACGTCGCCCCGGAACGACTCCGCCTGATCCCCCTCGCGGCGCTCCTCCACGACATCGGTCACTACCCCTTCTCCCACGCCGTCGAGGAGCTCGAAGAGGGGCGGATCCCCGGGCATCACGAGGTGGTGGCCGGCCGCTTCCTGCGGGATCCGGACGTGGCGGCCGCCCTGTCCGCCGTCTCCCCGACCGCGGACCAGGACGTCCAGGCCCTCATCCGGGGCCTCTCCGAGCACCCGCTCCAGGGTCTGGTGAGCGGCAGCCTCGACCTCGACAAGATCGAGTACCTCAAGCGCGACGCGCGCTTCTGCGGCGTGCCCTACGGCGAGGTGGACGTCGACCGCCTGCTGCACGCGCTCGCCGTGCTGCCCGACCCCGCGACGGGTCGCCTGGAGGTGGGCGTGGAGGAGAAGGGCGTGGCGGCGCTGGAGTCGCTGCTCTTCGCGAAGTACCAGATGTTCCGGAACGTGTACTGGCACCACGCCGTCCGGGCCGCCACGGTCATGTACAAGCGGATCGTGGACGACGCCCTCGCCGCAGGGCTGATCACGGGTGAGGCGCTCGTGGGGCAGACGGACGAGGGGCTGCTGTCGATGCTCGAGGCGCGAGCGGAGGAGTCGGCGGGCGACGTCGCCGCGCGCGTGCTCGCGCGCATCCGCGACCTGCGCTCCCGCCGGCTGCCGAAGCGGGCCGCCGAGATCGTGGCCGCGGAGGTCGGGGGCGGCGAGGCGGACGACTGGCTGGCGACGGACTCGCCTCTGAAGCGTCGGCTCGAGGACCGGCTCGCGGAGGAGCTCGGACTGGAGCCCGGCGGCGTCTACGTCGACTATCCCGAGAAGCGGGCCATGTTCGGACTCGACCTTCTCGTCCGTCGCCGGTCGGGGGAGGTGTTCAGACTCGGGCCCGGTGGTCGCATCGGTCTGATCGGGCTGCCCCGCGTCGCCGATGAGCTCTACCGCTCCGCCCGGGTGCTTCGCCTGTTCACGCTGGGGCGGCGCGTGCGCGTTCCCGCATCGGCGCTGGCGTCGATCGCCACGAGCGCGCCCGCCGCGGTCGCGGAGCGCCTCGAAAAGAGGGAAGCGCTGCTCGCCCGCTGAGCCTTCCCGCAGACCTTCACCGGAGGTGGGCATGACCCGCAGGCTCCGCATATTTCTCACGGCCGCACTGCTCGCCGGGACGCTCGCGCCCGCGGCCGTCCGGGCTCAGCAGGAGGACCCCTATCTGTGGCTCGAGAACGTCGAGGGCGACTCCGCTCTGGCCTGGGTACGCAGCCAGGACTCGACGACGCTCGCGGAGCTGCAGTCGGACACGGTGTACCGTCCGATCTACGAACGCACCCTGCGCATCCTCCAGTCCCGGGACCGCATTCCCTCCCCCTCGATGCTGGGGAACGCGGTCTACAACTTCTGGCAGGACGAGAACCATCCCCGCGGGATCTGGCGACGCACGTCGTGGGAGAGCTACGTGTCGGGTTCGCCCGAGTGGCAGACCGTGCTGGACGTGGATTCTCTCGCGAAGGCGGAGGGCGTGGCGTGGTCCTGGGGCGGCGCCGACTGTCTCGAGCCGGAGTATCGGCGCTGTCTCGTCTCTCTGTCCCGGGGCGGATCCGACGCCGCCGAGGTGCGGGAATTCGACACCGGCTCGCGGCGCTTCGTCCCCGACGGGTTCCGCCTGCCGGAGGCGAAGTCGAGCGTCGCGTGGTATGGACCGGACTCGGTTTTCGTGGGCACCGACTTCGGGCCCGGCTCCCTGACGACCTCCGGCTATCCCCGGATCGTGAAGGTGTGGGGGCGGGGCACTCCGCTCTCGTCGGCCCGGACCCTCTTCGAGGGTGATTCGACCGACGTGGCGGTCGGTGGCGTCACCGTGCACTCCGGCGGGCGGATCTACCACCTGCTGCAGCGGGTTCCGACCATCTTCGAGGCCGAGTACTACATTCTGCGGGACGGGCGGCCGGTCCGGCTGGACATACCCCTGGACGCGGATCCGAATCTGGTGGGGGACCGCTTTGTCGTGTATCTCCGGTCGGACTGGAACGCTGGCGGGTCCAGCTACCCGGCCGGCTCGCTCGTGTCGACGTCGACCGACGACTTCCTGTCCGGTGGGCGCGACTTCACCGTCGTCTATTCGCCCGACGAACGTTCCAGCGTCGAGGGTGTCTCCCGCACCCGCGACCACCTGCTGGTCCAGGCGCTGCGCAACGTGCGGCCGTTGCTGCTCCGCTATCGGTACGCCGGGGGGACGTGGAGCGCCGACACGGTTCCGGTGCCCGATTTCGGCAGCGTCCGTGTCGTGGCGACGTCGCCGGAAAGCGACCGGTTCTTCTTCACGTTCAGCGGCTTCACGCAGCCCACCACGCTGTACGCCATGTCCGCGGACGGGACCCGGCGCGAGGTGCGGAGGCTGCCGGCCATGTTCGACGCCGAGGGACTCGTCACAGACCAGCACGAGGCGACGTCGAAGGACGGCACCCGGGTGCCCTACTTCGTCGTGCACCGACGCGACATGCCGCTGGACGGGGAGAACCCGACCCTTCAGTACGGCTACGGGGGGTTCGAGATCTCGATGACGCCGAACTATCTCGCCAGCTGGGGGGCCGACTGGCTGGAGCGCGGCGGCGTATACGTCCTCGCGAACATCCGTGGAGGCGGGGAGTTCGGGCCTTCCTGGCATCGCGCGGCGCTCAAGGAGCACCGGCAGCGCGCCTACGACGACTTCATCGCCGTCGCCGAGGATCTCGTGAAGCGGGGGATCACCTCCCCGGCGCACCTCGGCATCGAGGGTGGCAGCAACGGCGGCCTGCTCATGGGGGTGATGCTGACGGAGCGGCCGGACCTGTTCGGCGCGATCGCCATCCTCAATCCGCTTCTCGACATGAAGCGCTACAACCACCTCCTCGCCGGCGCGAGCTGGATGGGCGAGTACGGCAACCCCGACATTCCCGAGGAGTGGGCCTACATATCGAAGTACTCGCCGTATCAGAACGTCAGCGCGAGCGCGGACTATCCCCCCGTCTTCATCGCCACGACGACCCGGGACGACCGCGTGCATCCCGGCCACGCCAGGAAGATGGCGGCGAAGCTGGAGGCGATGGGGCACCCCGTCTGGTTCTTCGAGAACACCGAAGGCGGGCACGGCGCGGGCGTCACGCCAGCGCAGCAGGCGCGGGAGCAGGCCCTGATCTTCACTTATCTGTGGAGGATGCTGCGCTAGGTCGGAGAACGCCGGCTTCAGCCGGTCACGTGGACGAGCACGGCGGTGATGTTGTCGTGGCCGCCGCGCTCGTTCCCCTCTTCGATCAGGCGACGAACGGCATCGTGGACGTCCGGCGCGTCCACCAGAATACGGCGTATGACCCGGTCCGGCAGCATGCCCGTGAGTCCGTCCGAGCAGAGGAGGAACCGGTCGCCCTCACGGACGTCGACCTCCTCGATCTCGACTTCCACGTCCGGGTCCGTTCCCAGCGCCTGGGAGAGGATGTTCGAGAACGGGTGTACGCGTGCCGACTCGGGCGTGAGGACGCCGTCGTCCACCTGCTGCTGGACCCAGGTCTGGTCGCGCGTGACCTGGAGCAGCTCCCCGTCGCGAAGCCGGTAGGCGCGGGAATCGCCGACGTGCGCGACTACGCCGCACCCGTCCCTCGAAACGAGGGCCATCGCCGTGAGCGTCGTTCCCATGCCCTGCAGCGTGGGGTCGCGGCCGGCCCGATCCAGGATTTCCTGATTCGCCGCCTGGACCGCGTCGCGCATGATGCCCGTCGCCCTGACCCGTCCGTGAAGACGCGAGTAGGCCGTGTCCACGTGGGCCTCCACCGTCTCCACCGCGATCCGGCTCGCGACCTCGCCCGCAGCGTGACCGCCCATGCCGTCCGCGACCGCGAAGATCCCGAGCGCGGGTCGCATCAGGTAGGAGTCCTCGTTTCCGGCCCGTCTCCGGCCGACGTCGCTGAGCGCCGCACTCTCCCATTTCATGTGGGCGAACGCTACCTTCACCGCACACCGGGTGCAAGTCGCGACCGGCATGCCGCTTGCCCAGCCCCGTACCGATGACCGTCTCGCTCAGAACCATCCTCGTCGCCGCGGCTCTCGGCCCTGCCCTGCAGGGCTGCCGGATCCGCAATCCAGAGGATTCCGCGGGCACGTCTCCCACGCCGCCGCCCGCCGCTGCCCTGGTGCTGGCGTCCGACACCGTCTCCCTCGCCACCCAGCTCGCGCGGCTCGAGGGGATCGCGAGCCAGGCCTTGCAGGATGCCAGCGACGACGACCGGCGGACCCACATCCTCCAGGCTGAAGCCATCACCGACAGGCTGCTCGAAACGCGCCTCCCCTTCGCGTGGATGAACGATCGCTACTCCGTCGAGGCGCGGCTCCGGCAGCTCCAGGCCGCCGCCGATCGCATCGTGGCCGAAATGCGCAGGGGAGAGCTCGGGCAGCCCGTGAACGACGACCTCACCGAGCTCCGGGATCGCGTCGCCGCCCTCCGCCAGGAACTCCAGCAGGGCGGCGGGCAGGCGCCCCCCTCCGTCGACTCCCTCATCGCAGGCGCCGCGGTCAAGGTCCCCAATCCCAGGCCCACCGCCGCAAAACAGGACACCACGTAGCCGCCGAGCGGGGCGGGAACTCCCCGCGCCCCACGGGGTTTCACGGCTCACACGGGTGATGTGCCCGGCGACACCAACCTTCGCCGGGCCCTTTTCAAAGGCAGACTCCTTGCGTCCAAGTGTCTCTGTGACAATGGGATGCGGGATTCACCAATATGGCGGCGAGCATGGCTACCACGGCGGACAGGGTCAGGAAGAAGCGGCGGCGCGCGGACCGACGGTCCGACGTGTTCGCGGGCGCTTCCCGTGACGATCGCACGGCCCTCGACCACTACCTGAAGGAGGTCAGCAGGCACCAGCTGCTGACGCCCGCGCAGGAGGTCGAGCTGGGTCGCCGTGCGCAGAAGGGGGACGAGGACGCGGTGCAGGCGATCGTGCGCGCGAACCTCCGCTTCGTCATCAGCATCGCGAAGAAGTACCAGAACCGTGGCGTGTCCCTGATCGATCTGATCCAGGAGGGGAACGTCGGTCTGGTCACGGCCGCGCGGAAGTTCGATCCGGAACAGGGCGTGAAGTTCATCTCGTACGCCGTCTGGTGGATCCGTCAGGCGATCCTGTCGTCCCTGGCGAATCAGGGCCGGCCGGTGCGCGTGCCTCTGAACCGCGCAAGCGACCTCGCGCGCATCTTCCGGGAGCGGGAGCGCCTGAAGCAGGAGCTGCGCCGCGACCCGACGACGGAGGAGGTGGCAGAGGCGGCGAAGCTGACGCCGGAGGTCGTCGAGCAGCTCCAGACGCTGAACGCGTCGGAGATCCGTCTGGACGCTCCGATCGGTGACACGGACGACAGCCAGCTCGTCGAGCGCTTCATCACGGAGGAGGCGGCGGAGCCCGAGGAGGCGGTCGAGGACCGGCTTCTTTCGGAGCAGATCGGGCGTGCCCTCGACACGCTGTCGCCCCGGGACGCCCAGGTTCTGCGCCTCTACTTCGGGCTGGACAACGGCCGGGAGCACACGCTCGAGGAGATTGGCAACATGCTGGGTGTGACGCGCGAGCGAATCCGTCAGCTCCGGGACCGCGCCCTGCGCAGGCTTCGGGAGGGCGATCTGGGACCGGCGCTGGAGAGTTTTGCCGCCTGAAGATCGCGTACACGGCCTCGTGCGCGCCGTCGAAGGCGGCGTCTACGAGGTCGAAGCGGAAGATGGACGGGTGATGCAGGCGACCCTGCGGGGTCGGCTGAAGAAGGACGAGAAGAGCGGCGATCGCGTCGTCGCCGGCGACCATGTCGAGATCGTCATGGACGCCGGTGGCGGCGTGATCGACCATGTGGAGACTCGCCGCTCGCTCCTGGCCCGACGCTCCCCTGGACGGCGCCCCCGCATAAAGCCGATCGTCGCGAACGTGGACCAGGTCGTCGTGGTTCTCGCGGCGGCCCACCCGGAGCCGCGGCTCCGGATGCTGGACCGCTTCCTGGTGATCGCCGAATCCAGCGACCTGCCCGCCCTCGTCGTCGTCAACAAGACCGATCTCGCCGCCGAGTCGACCGAAATGCGGGGCTCCGAAATCGTCCGGAACCGGTTCCGCGCCTACGCCAGCGCCGGCTACCCGGTCCTGCCGACGAGCGTCGTATCAGGAGAGGGCATCGGTGAGCTCCGGGAGCGATTGTGCGGACGCATGAGCGTGCTCACCGGCCCTTCCGGGGCCGGAAAGTCGAGCCTGCTCAACACCCTGGAGCCGGGCCTCCACCTGCGCATCGGAGAGGTGAGCCGGGCCGTGAACAAGGGCCGCCATACGACCGTCACCTCCCGCCTGCTGCCCCTTTCGTGCGGGGGGTACGTCGCCGACACTCCCGGGCTGCGCGAGGTCGGCCTCTGGAACGTCCCCGCCGAGTCCCTCGACCGCCTCTTCCCCGAATTCCTGCCCTATCTCGAGCATTGCCGCTTCGCCGGAGGCTGCAGCCACACCCATGAGCCCGGATGCGCGGTGCTCGCGGCGGTGGAGTCCGGCGACGTCGAACCGGAACGCCACGCGAGCTACGTGAGCCTCATGGAGGACGCGGCTTCCGATTCATGAGCGGCGACGGTGCGCCGATCCGGCCACCGCCAGCCTCACCCGCCAACCACCACGCTTCCGCCGATCAGAACGGTACGTCCGCGCCCCGGGAAGTGCAGCACGTCCTGGTACGCCGCGTTCAGCAGGTTCTCCACACGCAGGGTCGCCCTGAAACCCGGACCCCGCCCCGTCACGACCGGAACGGACGCCGTCGCGTCGACTCGCGTGTACGGCGCCAGCCGCACACGCACGGCCGGATAGTCCGCGTAGTCCAGGTCCCACCGCGACCCGGTGCGGGTCACCGTGAGCGTGCCCCTGGCTCCGCCCGCATCCTCCAGCCGCACCCCGACATGACCCGCGTTCGTCGGGCGACGAAGCAGCGGCGCACCGGGCGCGAAGAGCGCGTCCGGCCCCGCCACGAACGACGTGTCCGTCGTCTCCGTCTCCAGACGGGTGAAGCCCCCCTCCACCGAGACCGCAGCCGTCAGGCGCGCTCGCGCCGTCAGCTCCAGCCCCCGGGCCCGGGCGCCGGCGATGTTGTAGTAGTTCGGCGCGTCCGGTGACGGAGGCGCCGCATCGTAGTCGATCATGTCCCGGAACCGCTGGTCGAACCACGTCGCCTCCAGCCTCACGCGGCCGTCGAGCAGGGATCGGTCCAGCCCGACCTCCCAGCTCAGCGACCGCTCCGGCCGAAGCTCCGGGTTCCCCCGCGCAAAGCCGACGCCGAAGTTCTCCAGGATCGTCGGCTCCTTGAACGCGGTGCCCAGCGCCGCGCGCAGACGCGTGGACCGCAGCGCCTGCCACGACACGCCCGTCCTGTACGTCACGAACGATCCGAAAGCGTCGTCCCGGTCGAGCCGAAGTCCTCCCGTGGCCGTGAGCCCGGGCGTCGGCCGGAGAATCACCTCCCCGTAGGCCCCGCGATCTGTCCGGTCGCCACGATACGCCGATGGGTAGTCCCCGTACTGCGTGTACGCCGTCCCGGCGGAGCCCTCGTGCTCGCTCTCGACGGACGCGCCTGCGGTCAGGAGCGCGGCGCCGAGGTCGGCGGACGCGCGAGCCTCGGCGGATCGTCGCAGTCCGGCCCCGTGGCCGGCATAAGCGAAGCTTCCGAGGGTGTCCCGGGGCCCGTCCGACCGGTCGGTCAGGCCGCTCGCCACGCCCGCGTAGCCGAGCTCCAGCTGCGCGCTCAGCCGGTCCGTAAGGCGCTGCGTCACCACCACGTCGGCCACGGTGCGCGTGGTCGTCTGGAACGTGTTGCGGTCCACCACGTTGCCCGCCCCGTCGGTCGGGTAGTGGTACTCGCTGTCGTTCCAGCGGAGCGTCGCGCGAATCGCAGTCCCTGCAGACGGCCGGACGTCGACGCGGCCGGCAGCGACGTCGTTGCGGTACTGGTTGTTGAAGGCGTAGACGCCGTCGCTGGCAAAGCGGGACAGGGACGCCGACGCGTCGAGGCTGGGGGATCCGGCGGACGCGGACACGTTCGCCTGCCAGGTGCCGTGGCTGCCGCCGGTCCCGGCGGCGCGGATGCTCGGAGGTCCCGAGCCTTGCCGGGTGAAGATCTGCACGACGCCGCTCACGGCGTCCGAGCCGTAGAGGACGCTGGCTGGGCCACGGACGATCTCGACGCGCTGAACGTCCTCGAGGGAGAGGGTGGACAGGTCGATCGCGCCGCCTGGCTGGTTCACCGGCACGCCGTCGACGAGGACCTTCACGTAGTCGCTCTCGCCGCCCCGCATGAAGAGAGAAGCGGCGCTGCCGTACGGCCCCGCCTGTACGAGCGTCGCGCCGGTGGCGTCCCGCAGGACGTCGACGAGGTGATGGGCGCCGCTTGCCTCGATGTCGGCACGGTCCACGACGGTAACGGCTGCGGGTATCGCCGAGGCGGGCAGCGGCACGCGGGCGGCGGTCACCACGAGGTCCTGGAGCCGGAACGTGTCCTGTGGGGCCACGTCCCCCGTCGTCCTGGCGGAGGCGGTGGTGTCTGCCCCGGCGGTCTGGGCCAGGAGGCCTGACGCGGGAGCGATGAGGAGAGCGACGACGGCGGCCGCGATTCGGGCGTTCAAGGTCTCGACTCCGATCCGGATGAGGGGGAGCCCGCGGTCCCGCGGGCGAGGGGGAGGACCTGCGGCGCGCCGGTGTCGGGGCCCGGCCCCGGGTGAGCGGCGACGGCCACGGGCCAGCGGTAGACGCGCTCGACCGTTTCGCGCCGGAGCACGTCCGCCGGCGTGCCCTCGGCCGCCGTCCGCCCGTGATCGAGCAGGAGCAGCCGATCGGCGAAGCGCGCAGCGAGGTTGATGTTGTGGGTCACGAGAAGCACGGTAACGCCGTCGTCGGCGAGGGCCCGGAGCAGCTCGAAGATGGCCATCTCATGGCGAACGTCGAGGGCCGCGGTGGGCTCGTCCAGCACCAGGCTGGCCGGCTCCTGCGCGAGGGCCCGGGCGAGGCGGGCGCGCTGGCGCTCGCCACCGGAGAGGGTGGCGAGGGGCCGATGAGCGAGGTCGGCGACGTCGCAGCGCTCCATCGCGCCCTGCACCGCCTTCCGGTCCGCGGCCCGCTCGCGGCGCCAAGGCCCCAGGTGCGGGTATCGGCCCATGGCAGCGAGCTCGGCGACCGTAAGGGGGAAGACGATTTCCTCCGCCTGCGGCACCACCCCGACGGCCCGGGCCAGCGCGGCGCCGTCCCATGCGTCGACGCGGCGGCCGGCGTACAGTGCCTGGCCCGATGCCGGGCGCAGGGAGCCCAGCAGCAGGCGGAGAAGCGTGGACTTCCCCGAACCGTTCGGCCCGATGACCGCGTGGAAGGCGCCCGACGGTACGGCGTGGCTGACGTCATCGAGGGCCATGCCCTCGGCGTGCGGGTACGCGAAGGAAAGGGAGCGCGCCTCGAACGCGGTCGAGGCCTCGACGCCACGGGGGCTCGCGGTGCCGCCCGGGCGCCTCACGTCGTCCTCCGGGTCAGCAGCAGGACGAAGACGGGCACGCCGAGGATGGCGGTGACGACGCCCACCGGCAGCTCGACCGGGGCGACCACCGTGCGAGCCGCCGTGTCGGCCGCCACGAGGAAGGCGGCGCCGGCCAGGGCGGAGGCGGGCAGGAGGAGCCGATGGTCGCTGCCCCAGAGCAGACGGAGGGCGTGGGGAACGACGAGGCCGATGAATCCGATGACACCGCTGGCGGCGACGCACGCGGCGACGAGCAGCGACGTGAGCAGGTATGCGAGCGTCTTCACGCGCTCCACCGGCAGCCCCAGATAGCGCGCGGACTCCTCGCCCACGGCCAGCAGGTTGAGCGGCCGGGCCAGACCGAGGAGGACCAGGCTCGTGGGGACCGCGTACGCGCCCAGGAGCGCGACCCGGCCCCAGCTCGCGCCGGAGAGGCTCCCGAGCATCCAGAAGATGGCCGACCGGAAGGTCTCCACGCGTGCGAGGCTCAGGACCAGCAGGATCACGGCGTTGAAGAACGAGCCGACGACGACGCCGGCGAGCAGCAGCACGCGCGTGTCGAGGGCGCGCCCCACGGTGGCCGCGATGCGGAAGACGACCACGACGGCGAGGATTGCGCCGACGAGGGCGGCGAGGGGAAGGGCCCACGGCGCTGCGATGCTCCAGCCGAGTGCGATGGCGGCCACCGCCCCCACGGCTGCACCCCCCGAGACCCCGAGGATGTACGGCTCGGCAAGGGGGTTCCGCAGCAGCGCCTGGAACACGGTCCCGGCGATACCGAGGCCGCCGCCCACCAGGGCCGCGAGCGCTGCCCGGGGCAGACGCAGGTCGAGGACGATGGAGCGGGACGTCTCGGTGCCGTGGCCGGTGAGGGTCCCGACGACCGTGGCGAGGGGCAGCCCGGCCGCGCCTACGGCGATGCTCCCGACGACGACGATGGCGAGGAGGGCCAGCAGCCCCACGAGGCGGACGGCATCGCGGCCCGTCATGGCAGGGGAGCGTCCGGATGGAGCAGGCGCGCGAGCTGGCGGGCCACGGCGGCGACGCCGGGGCCCGGACGGCTGAAGCGGGACTCGGGCACGACGTGCACCCGACCTGCGCGCACGGCCCGGAGCGCACGCCAGCCGGGGGCGGTGCGCAGCCACGCCGTGTCCGGGCGGTCGGGATTGAAGCTGGGGAGCACGATCACGTCCGGCTGGCGGCGGACGATCTCCTCCAGCGCGACCTGCGGCCACGGCGCGTCGGCATCGGCGAACACGTTGTGCGCGCCCGCCACGCCGAGGAGATCGTCGATGTACGTGCCGCTGCCGACCACGAGAGGTGGATCGTGGGACTCCAGGTACAGGACCTCGGGCCGGGGCAGGCCGGCCACGGCGGCTCGCACCGAGTCGAGCCCGGCGTCGATCGCGGCCAGCATGGAGTCGGCGGCCTCGGGGCGGCCGAGCAGCGTCCCCAGGTTGCGGAGCGTTCTGCGGACGTCCGTCAGCCGCTCGGGGCGGGCGGCGTAGACCGTCAGACCCGCAGCCTCCATGCGATCGACCACATCCCGGGAGCCGTTGTCCGGCCACGCGATCACGAGGTCCGGCAGTCTCGAGACGAGCCATTCGAGACTCGGGGTGAGCCCGCCGCCCACGGACGGCAGCGAGTCGAGCTGCGGCTGCGTGTCGTAGTCGGTGCGGGCGACGATGCGGTCGCCTGCGCCGAGGGCGATCACCGCCTCCGTCGTGGCGGGGATCAGGGACACGATCCTGCGCGGGTACACGGGCAGGCGGACGACGCGGCCCGCGTCGTCCGTCACGGGCGGCGGGCCGCCGCCGCCGGGGACGTGCCGGGAGGACGCGGCGTCGCCGCCGCAGGAAGCGGCGAGGGACGTCGCCAGAAACAGCCAGGCGAGCTCGCGGGAGAGGCGCAAAAAACCCGTCCTAACGCCGGGGCGGAAAAGGACGGGCGGAGCGACGACCACCAGGTCGCGCCTGCCCCGACCCTTCCCGCGAAGGGCACTCTCGGGCGCGAACGGTGCACGTCTCCTGGCTCGAGGCCGGTCCGTCCCGCCTTCCCGGGGCTGGCACCCCAGTGGCTTCGATTCCGGACGTCCGTTCCGCTTTCGCGGACCTCTCACAGTGGCGGGGCCGCGCCGGATTTCAACCGGCTTCCGTGATGCCCCGTTCGCATGGATTGTCGAAAGACAAGCTATCCCGTCGCCGGTGGATCGGGCAACCGGGCGGCGCGATGCGGAAGGTTTTTGCGCGGCGAGGGACATGGTCCATGGCTCGAGATCGGCCGTCCGCGACCGGTCCGTTCTTGCCCGCGCCGCGGCGGCCCGTAGATTTCCGGATGCAGGTCCGAACCGTTCTCCCCCGAATCCGCGGAGCCGCGCATGACCGCCCCCGACGATCGTCGCGGCGTGCCGTCAGCCACACCTGGAATGGAAGTGCGCGAGGAGCCCCGCGTGCACGTCCTCCCGGTCGGCCGCGGACTTCGTGAGCGATCGGACCCGGGTACGGATCAGAGCGGCATCCAGGACCTGGTTCTGCTGGAGGAGCACGGCATGTACCGCCAGCTCTTCGACACGATCGACCGCGGATTCTGCATCATCCGCGTCATCTTCGAAGAGGGCCGTCCCACCGACTACGTCTTCCTCAGGGTCAACGCGGCGTTCGAGCAGCAGACGGGACTGAAGGACGCGGTGGGCCGGTCCATGCGGTCGCTGCGGCCCGACCACGAGGATTACTGGTTCGAGACGTACGGGGCAGTAGCGGCCAGCGGAGAATCCGTCGAGTTCGAGAACGAAGCCCGTGCGCTGGATCGGTGGTACGACGTGCACGCCTTCCGGATCGGCCGGCCCTCACAGCGGCTCGTGGCGATCCTCTTCAACGACATCACCGAGCGAAAGCGCGCCCAGCGTGAGCGGGACGCGCTCCAGGCCCGACTGGAGAGCGACCTCACGGCCATGCGTCGGCTGGTCCTGCTGAGCCGGCGTCTCGTGAAGGCGAAATCCGAGGAGGCCATTCTCGACGAGATCCTCGAAGCCACGATGGAGCTCCAGCGAGCCGATCGGGGAAACGTGCAGCTCTACGATCCCGAGACCGAGACGCTTCGGATCGCCGTGCAGCGGGGATTCGAGGCGCCGTTCCTTGAGCACTTCGCGTCGGTCCGGGCCGAGGACGAATCGGCGTGCGGACGCGCCCTCCGGCGCCGGACGCGCGTCGTCATCCAGGACGTGGAGGAGGACGCGGCCTTCGCTCCGCACCTGCCAGCGGCCAGGGAGGCCGGGTACCGCGCCGTCTATTCCACGCCCATCCTGGATCCCGCTGGCGAGCCGATCGGCGTCCTGTCGACGCACTTCCGACAGCCCCACGCGCCGGGCGCCAGCGAGGTGCACCTGACCGACCTCTACCTCCGGCTCGTCGGCGAGCTGCTCGTACGCCGCAAGGAGCAGGCGCTGCTTCGCAGCTCTCTGGACGCGGCCGAGAAGGCCAACGCCGCGAAGAGTCAGTTCCTGTCGAGCGTCAGCCACGAGCTCCGGACCCCCCTCACCGCCGTGATCGGCATGGCGGATCTGCTGGAGGGCGAGATCCACGGCGACCTCGTGCCCAGGCAGAAGACCTTCGTTCAGCGTATCAAGGCGAGTGCCTGGCACCTCGTGGCCATCATCGACGAGATCATGAGCTACACACGATCCGAAATGGGCAACGAGGAGGTCCGGCTCGCGTCCGTGGACGTCGCCGCCATCGCGACCGACGTCGTCGAGATGCTGGCCGCGGAAGCGGCCGCGAGAGGGATCGAGCTCCGGCTGCACGTCGGCGGAACGGCCCCCGCCGTCACCGACGGCGGCAAGGTCCGCCAGATCCTCGTGAACCTGGTGGGCAACGCCCTGCGCTACACCGACGAGGGGTCCGTCGACGTCCATCTGGAGGCGAGCGCCGGTCGCGTCACCGTCCGCGTCCGCGACACCGGTAGGGGAATTCCGGCCGACCGTCTGGACGACATCTTCGACCCCTTCGTGCAGGTGGACGGCTCCCCGACCCGGGAGGTCGGCGGTACCGGTCTCGGTCTCGCAATCGCTCGGCGCCTTGCCCACCTGCTGGGCGGCGACGTGAGGGTCCGCAGTGAAGTGGGGGTCGGCAGCGAGTTCGAGCTCGTGCTGCCCACGACCACGGAATCCTGAGCTCCCCCCGAAGAACGAGGAACGATCCGATGACGGAAACGAAGCTTCGCGGCGTCGCCGCGCTTTCGGCCCTGCTGCCGGCCCTGCTCCTGGCCGCGTGCGGCGGGGACACGGCCGCCTCTGCGGGTGGTGCCGCCGACCTCGTTCTCCGCGGCGGCCACGTCGTGACCGTCGACTCCACCCTGGGCGAGACGAGTGCCGTGGCCGTGAAGGGCGACACCATCGTCGCCGTAGGCTCCGACGCCGACATCGAGCGATGGATCGGGGCCGACACCCGGGTCGTGGAGCTGGACGGCCGAACGGCCCTCCCCGGCTTCGTCGAGTCCCACGGGCACTTCATGGGCCTCGGGCAGGCCAGGATGGAGCTGGACCTCATGACGCCCACCACGTGGGATCAGATCGTCGCCCTCGTCGGCGCCTCCGCAGCCGACAGCAAGCGGGACTCCTGGATCCTCGGGCGAGGATGGCACCAGGAGAAATGGTCGGAGCCTCCGGGCCGTGTAGTCCGCGGCTTCCCGACGAACGACAAGCTGAACGACGTCGCCCCGAACAACCCGGTCATGCTCACGCACGCCAGCGGGCATGCGTCCATCGTGAACGAGCGCGCCCTCGAGCTCGCCGGCATCACCGACGACACGCCGGATCCGCAGGGCGGGGAGATCATTCGCGACTCGACGGGCAAGGCGACCGGCATTCTCGTGGACGCCGCACAGGGCGCCGCCCGCCGGGCGCTGCAGAAGTACCTGGACGAGCGCACGCCCGAACAGGTGGCCGCCGACACCCGTCGCCAGATCGATCTGGCAGCGCAGGAGGCCATCTCCAAAGGCGTCACGAGCTTTCAGGATCAGGGTGAGTCCTTCGCCACCATCGAGACGATCCGCAAGGTGGCCGAGGCCGCCGAGCTCCCCCTCCGCCTGTACGTTCTCGTGAGTCCGGGGGAGGTCAGGAGCGACAACGAGCAGGCGCTGGCGGAGCACCGCGTCATCGGCGCGGCGGACGACCACTTCACCGTCCGCGCAATCGGCGAGATCTCCTCCGACGGCGCCCTCGGCTCCCACAGCGCGTGGCTCCTCCAGCCGTACTCCGATCAGCCGTCGACGTCCGGTCTCAGCGTCGTGCCACCGGAGCGGATCCGCGAGATCGCCACCATCGGCATGCGCAACGGCTTCCAGATCGCCACGCACGCCATCGGCGACCGCGCCAACCGCGAGACGCTCGACGTCTACGCAGATCTGCTCGGGCAGCACCCCGACAGCACCGACCTGCGCTGGCGGATCGAGCACGCCCAGCACCTCAGCCTCCAGGACATCCCCCGCTTCGCGAAGCTCGGCGTCATCGCCTCCATGCAGGGGATCCACGCCTGCTCCGATGGACCCTACGTCCTCCGGCGCCTGGGGGAGAAGAGGGCCGAGGAAGGCGCCTACGTGTGGAAGAAGCTCGAGGACTCCGGCGCCGTCGTCACGAACGGGACAGACGTGCCCGTGGAGGACATCGATCCCATCGCGAGCTACCGCTGCACCGTCACCCGGGAGCTGAAGGACGGCTCCCGGTTCTACCCCGACCAGGCCCTCTCCCGCATGACGGGCCTCGAGACCTACACGACCAACGGCGCGTACGCCGCGTTCGAGGAGGACGAGAAGGGAACCCTCACCCCCGGCAAGCTCGCCGACATCGTCGTCCTGGACCGGGACATCCTGACCGTCCCCGATGATTCGCTCGCGGGCGCGAAGGTCGTCTACACCTTCGTCGGCGGCCAGCAGGTCTTCCCGGCGGACTCGGCGGCGGGCACTGTCCGCTGAGGTCGGCCGCCCGGCGCGAGCCGGCCGCCGCGTCAGCCGACGTTAAGTGTTGACTGAACGACTTGAACGCGCGAAATTCAGGGCCGGACGCGGCGGGCGAGCCGCGGCGGGACGGAAGGAGCGACGTGGATCCGAGTCAGACGTTCATCGAGAAGATGGGACTGCTGTTCGAGGCGGATGGGATGCCGCGCACAGCGGGGCGCATGCTCGCGCTGCTGCTGCTGAGCGCGGAGGCGCTGTCGCTGGACGAGCTGGCGGAGGCTCTGCAGGTGAGCAAGGCGAGCGCGAGCACGAATGCCCGGCTGCTGGAGCGGATGGGGGCACTGGAGCGGGTGGGCCGGCCGGGGGACCGGCGGGACTACTACGGGGTGAACGAGTGCATGCCGGAGCGGATGCTGGCGATCCGGCTGGAGCGAGTGGCGCGGATCCGGGAGCTGGTGGCGGAGGGACTGGAGGCGATCGAGCCGGGTGAGCCGGCGGTGCGTGAGCGACTGGAGGAGCTGGAGCGCTTCCACGGCAGCGTGGTGGAGAAGCTCGAGCGGTCGCTGGAGGCGATGGGGGTGCAGAGGGATGAGGGGCGGCGGGGCGAACGGAGCAGAGCAAAGGCGGGCTGAGGCGACCTGTGGCGAATCGAGAGACGGAGCTGGAGGGGACGGGGGGCGTGGCGACGGCGGCGGGCCTGGACCGGCCGGTGCGGCGGCCTACGCGTACGCAGCGGGCGCTCGCGGGGACCGGCCGCTGGGTGGAGGACCTGGCGCGGCAGGCGGGGCAGATGGCCCTTCTGGTGTGGCGGGTAGCAGTATGCGTGGTGAAGGGCGAGGTGCCGCTCCGGGAGATCGTGAACCAGATGTACGTGATGGGCGTGCTCAGCCTTCCGCTGGTGCTCGTCACGTCGGTGCTGTCGGGCGTGGTGACGTCGCAGCAGGGCGGGTATCAGTTCACGGGTGCGATCCCGCTGTACGTGCTGGGGAGCGTGGTGGCGGAGGCGGTGGTGCTGGAGCTGGGTCCGGTGATGACGGCCATCGTGCTGATCGGACGGGTGGGTGCGCGCATCACGGCGGAGTTCGGGACGATGGAGGTCTCGGAGCAGATGGACGCGCTGTACTCGCTGAACCGGGACCCGGTGCGGGTGCTGGCGGCGCCGCGCATGGTGGCGGGGCTGATCGTCGTACCGCTGCTGGTGGGGTTCGCGGACGTGGTGGGGCTGTTCGCGGGGATGCTGGCGGCGAAGTACACGGTGGGACTGGGGACGGAGGGCTTCTTCTACGGGGCGCAGCTCTTCTTCCACAAGTGGGACCTGCTGTACTCGCTGACGAAGGCGGCGACGTTCGGGCTCATCATCCCGCTGATCTCGATCCACATGGGCTTCCGCACGCGCGGCGGCGCGGAGGGAGTGGGGAAGGCGACGACGACGTCTGTGATGGCGATGACGCTGGCGATCCTGTTCGTGGACGCCATGTTCCCGCCGTTGTTCCTGAACTGAAGCGGACAAGATGGTCGAATACGAGAACGTGTACAAGGCCTTCGACGCGCCGGTCCTGTCGGGAGTGGACCTGACGGTGCAGACGGGCGAGACGATGGCGATCGTGGGGCGGTCCGGCACGGGGAAGAGCGTGCTTCTCAAGACGACGATCGGGCTGATCGTGCCGGATCGCGGAGACGTGCGGGTGGACGGCGAGTCGGTCTTCACGGGGGGTGGGGGCACGCTGGACCGGATCCGCCGGAAGGTCGGCTACGTCTTCCAGAACGCCGCGCTGTTCGACTCGATGACGGTGTACGAGAACGTGAGCCAGGGGTTGCCGGAGGCGGAGCTGCGGACGCTGTCCCGGCGCCAGATCCTGGCGCGGGTGGCGGAAGCGGTCGAGCACGTGAACCTGGAGCCGCGCATGGTTCTGGCGAAGCTCCCGTCGGAGCTGTCGGGCGGGATGCGCAAGCGGGTGGGCGTGGCCCGGGCGGTCGTCGGCCGGCCGGAGATCCTGCTCTACGACGAGCCGGTGACGGGTCTCGATCCGGTGAACTCGGCGGTCATCCACAACCTCATCGAGGCGCTGGCCGACGATCTCGGCATCACGTCCATCATCGTGACCCACGAGCTCGAGGGGGCGCTGGCCATCTCGGACCACGTGGCCATGCTGGACGAGGGGAAGATCACGTTCGTGGGCACGCCGGAGGAGTTCCGGAACAGCACGGTGCCGCTGGTGCGGGCATTTCTGGAGCGCGAGGCGACGGTGGGCTCCGCGCAGGTCATGGGGATTGCATAGATGGCGAGCACGAGAAGGCAGGGAGACGAGGCGCTGGAGTCGCGGGAGCTGCAGGCGCTGGAGGCGACGCTTCCGCGGCGTTCCTCGATGCGGGAAGTGTGGGTCGGTGTCCTCGCCATCGTCGGCGTACTGGGCACGCTCATCGCGCTGTTCACGCTCACGGACGCATCGATGTTCCGCGGACGCTACGTGGTGACGTCCGTGGTCAGCGACGCCGGCGGACTGCGGCGCGGCGACCCGGTCCAGATGCGCGGCGTCAACATCGGGCGTGTGCAGGACTTCTCCATCGGCGCGCAGGGGGTGGCCATCCGCCTCGAGATCGACGGGGAGTACGGCATCCCGGAGGGCTCACGGATGGTCCTTCAGTCGAGCGGGCTGCTCGGTGGCCGGGTGGCCGACATCGTGCCCGGCGGTGCGCCGGGCGACGTCGCCGGTGGAGACACGATCCCGGGCTATTCTCCGACGGGGTTCAGCGAGGCGACGGAGGACCTGACGCAGGGCGCACAGACTGCACTCGAGCGGATCAACACGCTGCTCTCCGAGCCGACCGTCGATGCCGTGGGGCAGAGCGCACAGGAGCTGCGCTCCAGCCTGGGCGGCCTGAGCGCGATGATCGACCAGCAGCGCGGCCAGATCGCGGCGCTCGTTTCGAGCCTGCAGGCTTCTGCCTCGCAGCTCCAGGACGCCACGGCGCAGGGCCAGCTCACGCAGGTGACGAACAATCTCCAGCAGATGAGTGAGCGGCTGGACGCGACGTCTCGTTCCGTTCAGCAGGCCAGCTCGTCCCTGGAGACCGTCCTCGGACGCATGGAGCGCGGGGAGGGCACGCTGGGCCGGCTGTCGAAGGACGAGGCGCTCTACGACAACCTGAACGCCGCTGCGGTGAGCTTGCACACCCTGCTGGACGACGTCCGGGCGAATCCGAAGAAGTACCTGAACGTGAAGGTGTTCTAGGCCCGCTCGCCGGGGCTGGGGCGGCGTCGGCTAGGGCTTCCTGCCGGTCGGTCCCTTGTCGCCGCCCGGGGGCGCGGAGCCGCCGACGGTGTCGGCGGGGGCCGTGGCGCCGGCGGCGGCGACGCCGCCGGAGCGGCAGCGGGCGTCGAAGATCTGGCGCCACTCGCCGTCTGCCTGACCCACCGCGCCGATCCACTCTCCCTGTGCCCCGTAGTTGTCCGTGAGCAGTTCCACGGCCCCGTCCCGGTCCCAGTCGAGGAAGTCGATCGTGCGCGTCGCCAGCTTTCCCTGCTGCGGGTAGTTGACGTAGCGGGCGAAGGCGGTGTCGTAGCCCGCCTGGGAGTTCGGCATTGCGACGAAGTAGAGGGAGAATCCGGTGCCGTTGCCGCCAACCTGGAGCTGGTCCCCGACGAGGAGCGACCCGGTGAAGGCGGGAGTCGGCATCCCCTCGACAGGGAAGGGGTGGATCTGCTTCATCGCCGCCGCCCAGTTGTTGGGGAGCTGGGATCCGCGGGCGCGGAGCAGCCGCTCGGCGAGGATGGGGCCGAGGACCTTCATCCGGCTCGTGGGATTCACATCCGTCGGCATGCGCCACGGCTCGACCGCCTGGCGCTTCGACATGGCCAGGAACTCGTTCACCGAGTCGGCGCGGGAAGAGAGCTCCAGCGAGCCGTGGGCGACGGGCAGAGCGGGGCACACGCCGTCGGCCGCCGGGGTCGCCGATTCCACGACGAACGTGCCCACCCGCATGCCCGCGTGGTAGAGCGTGAACTCGGAGCTCTCCCGAAGGAACTGCGAGATGAAGAGGTCGTCGTAACCCTTCGGGTCGGGTCCGGGGCGGATCGTGCGCAGCGTGTCGCCGGACACCTCGCCCACGGGCACCATGACTGGCTGGCCGCCGCCCCGTCGGACGTAGTACAGGACGGGTCCGCCGGGCAGGGTCGGCATGGCCGGCGCACCCGTCGAATCCGTCGCGATCGGCGCCGGTTCGCCCTTGGCGGGCGGCGGCACGATTGCGAAGTCGACGCCGCCCCAGTCCACGTTGTCGCATGCCGCGGCGGCGATTACAATCAGGGCGGGAAGGACCCGCAGGTACTTGCGCATTCGCGATTCTGCCATCGATTCGCATCCACCGCTCAGCGGGAACGGCGACACTCCGTTCGAGAAGCTAGGCCGGCCCGGAACGCGCCGCAACGACGTGCTCGGGCGGCTGCGAGGGCTCGGCCGGGACCCGGCGGAGGAATTCTCCGCAGTCTCCGGGCCGCTGGATCCGGCCGCCCTGAGCGGCACCGCCGCGGAGCTCTCCGAGGCGGAAGCCGCGGTGGTGGAGGGGGACGGCCGCATGCGCGCCCGATCCGTGGGCGCCGCCGCACGCGGGGTGGCTGCTCGTCGACGGCTCCCTTACCCTGGCGGCGGAGGTCGCATCCTCCCCGACGGCCGTGGGCGTGGTGAAGGGCCACAGGACCCGCTTCTTCGACGGCGACGACGCCCGCGTCGTGCTCGGGCTGAGACACGGCGAACGCTCGAGCGTCTTTCGACCGGCGACGCGGCGTTTCACGCCCGTTGCGTCGTGGTACCTCCGGCTCCGGCCGCCTGAAGGGCGCGACCCGCTCTGGGGGCTCGTGCGGGTGGAGGCCTCGCCGGAGCCGGCGGAGCCGGTGCGATGGGACGCGATCAGCCGCTGGCTGCTGGCGGAGACGGCGCCGACGGCGCTACCGGACGCGCGATGGGACCGGATGCTGTACCCGATCCGGGACTGCGAGGAGTTCCTGCGGGCACGGGCGCCCCGACCATGAGGCAGGCGAGCATGAGCGGAATCGAGGCGTCGGAGTTTCGTCGCGTCCTGGGCCATTTCGCCACGGGGGTGGCCGTCGTGTGCGTGCGCGATCCGGCCACGGAGGAGCCCCGGGGGCTCACCGTCAGCGCGCTGTGCTCGGTCTCCCTCGACCCGCCCCTCGTGCTCGTTTGCGTGGAGCGGAGCGCGGACACGCACGGTCCGCTGTCGGAAGCGGGCGCGTTCTCCATCAACATCCTGGACGGCGAGCAGGAGCGGCTGTCCCGCGTCTTCGCCGAAGGGGAGGCACCCGGCAAGTTCGAGGGGATCGCCTGGCACGAGGAGGCGACGGCGTCGCCCGTCCTGGACGACGCGCTGGCCTGGATCGACTGTCGCACGTGGCAGGCGTATCCGGGTGGGGACCACACGATCTTCGTGGGCGAGGTGGTCGACGGCGACGCGCGGGCGGGCAGCCCCCTCGTGTACTACCGTGGCGGCTACGGCCGCTACACGCCGTAGGTGGCGCGGTGACGCCGCGCACGGCGGCGGTGCGGTGGGTCTCGGCGGCCACGGTGGGCGGGGTCGCGGTGCTGGCCGCGGAAGTCGGCGGCGCGTTGCTGCTCTACGGCGGCCCGGGCGTGCTCGCGGCGAGCGGGTCACTGCTGGCGCTGTATCTGGCGGCGCTCGGAGCCGGCGCCTGGGCCAGCGCTCCGGACGAGGACGCGGCGCGCGCCGCTGCGCCGTCGAGCGTGTGGCGCTGGCGACTTGCTGCCGCTGCCTTTCTCCTGGCGGCCCTGTTCGCGGTCGTCTGGATTCGCGGTGCGGCGCTGCGTCAGGCGGACGGCGGGCGCGCCGTCGCGGTGGTGCTCCTGCTCGCGATGCCGGGTTATTCCGCGGGGTCCCTCCTCGCGGTGCTCGCCGCCCGACGTCGGGCCGAGCGGCCGGACGGTGATCGGGGCGAGGTCGGCGCCGGCGCGACGATCGGAGGGGTGATCGCCGCGCTGGCCGGCGCGGCGCTGATCCCGAGCATGGGCGCGGTGCTCGTGCTTCTCGACGCGACGCTGCTCCTCGCTCTCGTCGGCATCGCGGAGGCGCGCGCGGGCGCGGGTCCCGTCGCGGGGGTGGGGGACCTCGAAAGGAGGTCGGGATGAACGGAAGGTCGGTGCTGGTGACGGGGGTCGGCCGCGACGGGCAGGTCGGCTACGCGGTGGCGCGGGCGTTCCTGCGGGCGGGCGCGTCGGTTACGGCCACGAACGTGCACGACACGGTCAAGGCGCTTGCCCGCCGGCTCGGGGAGTCGGAAAAGGCCGAAGAGCGGATCGCAGCGGTGACCGCTGACCTCACGAAGGGGTACCAGGTCGAGGCGCTGATGGAGGGCGTGCGCCAGCGCTTGGGGGGCCTGGATGCGGTGGTCCACGTCGCGGGGGGTCTTACGGTCATCAAGGACGTGGGCGCGACCACGGACGAGGAGTGGGAGCGGGAGATGGAGCGCAACGCGCACACGACGCTCGTCGTGTGCCGTGCCGCGCTCCCGCTGCTCAGGGAGCGGCGCGGCGCCATCGTGACGTTCACGTCGCCGGCGGCGCTGGAGGGCGGTGCGCGGATGGGCGCGTACAGCGCCGCGAAGGCTGCGGTCGTCGCCCTGACCCGATCGGTCGCGAAGGAGGAGGCGGAGCACGGCGTCCGGGCGAACGCGATCGCGCCGGGCATGATCGACACGGCGCAGAACCGCGCCGCTATGGGCGATCGGGATCATGTGAAGTGGGTGACGCGGGAGCAGATCGCGGAGGTCGCCCTCTTCCTCGCATCGGACGCCGCGAGCGGCGTCTCGGGCGAGGTGGTGCGGGTCCTCGGCGAAGGAGTGGTGTGAGGGCGACGGACATGCGGCCGATCGGCCGGGTCGTGGGCACGGAGCGGCAGCCGAGCACGCCCCACGAGTTCCGGTTCTGGACGGCCACGGATTCCGAGGTCGGGATCGGGGCCATCGTGAAGGTTGTGGCGGCGCAGCCGCGGCCGGTGACGGTCTACGGCGTCGTCGTGGACGGGGCGAGCTACACGGATCTGCAGAGTCCGCTGCACGACTACCTCGGCCTCGAGGGCGACCCGGCACCGGAGCGCCCGGCGCCGACGGAGCGCCCGGAGATCCGCGTGTACACCGCGGCCGTGCTGCGGCACGAGCCGCCGGAGCCGCTGCAACCGGTGCCCGGCGGGCCGGTCCATCTTGCCACGGATCAGGACGTCCGCGTGGCCCTGCGCATGGAGACGTTCGCCGGCGCGGGCGGCACGGGCATCCCCCTCGGGCTTTATCGCTCGGGCGGGCTCGACGCGCCGGTGTACCTGGACGCCGACTTCCTGCTGGGCCCCGAGGCCGCGCACCTGAACATCACGGGCGTGAGCGGCCTGGCGACGAAGACGTCCGCCGTGCTCTTCCTGCTCTCGAGCCTGTTCGAGCACCTGCCGGCGGAGAAGGGCAGCGTGGCGGCTCTGTGTTTCAACGTGAAGGGCCCGGACCTCCTGTTCCTGGACCGGCCGGGCGAGCTGGGCGACGCGGACCGGTCGACGTACGAACGTCTGGGCGTGCCGCCGGAGCCGTTCCGGAACGTGCGCTACTACGCGCCATACCGGCCGGACGGGTGGAATCTGAACACGCTGCGGACGAACGACGAGCTGTCGTCGAACGTGGAGCCGCTGGTCTGGGGGCTCGAGCAGATCCTGAAGTTCGCCGAGGTGCTCCTCACGCGGGACGACGTGGACGCGAAGGCGGACGCTCTCATCGAGTTCATCCGTGAGCGCGTCATGGGACAGGCGTTCGGCGGGCCGGGCGACACGCAGAACCGGCACGAGGTGCGGACGTTCCAGGACCTGGAGACGTGGTTCGAGGACGTGCTCTTCACGTGCGAACAGCAGGATCGGACGCAGTGGAAGACGCACCACGTCGCGACGATCCGCAAGGTGCGCAACCGCCTGCTGAACCTCGCCACGCGCGCCAAGGGTCTGGTCTCGAACGACGACACCGTGAACGACCTGCCGTGGGGCGCTTTCGAGGATCGGGGCGTGTACGTCCTGGACGTCGCCAACGTGGAGCCCGAGGCGCAGGACCTCATCTTCGCCCGCGTCGTGAACGAGGCCCGGGAGCGGCTCGAGCGCAACGAGCTGGGCGTGAAGCACCTCGTCGTCTTCGTGGACGAGCTCAACAAGTACGCGCCGTCGGACCAGCCGGAGACCTACGTCCGCAAGATGCTGCTCGACATCAGCGAGCGGGGCCGCTACCTGGGGCTCGTGCTGTTCAGCGCGCAGCAGTTCCGCAGCCAGGTGCACAAGCGGGTGGTCGGCAACGCGGGCACGGCAGTGTACGGACGGATGGACATGGACGAGCTTGCGACGCCCGGCTACTCCGTCCTCTCGCCGGCGACGAAGGCCAAGCTGGCAACGCTGCCCAAGGGTGAGCTCATGGTCCGGCATCCTCACTTTGCCCACCCCGTCTTCCTGCATTTCCCCCGACCCGCGTCGATGACGGGACGCGCCGGCGTGGAGCGCTACGAGCCGGAGCCCGAGCTCCCGTTCGAGGACGCGGTCGCCCGCCAGCTCCACCGACTCGACCGCACCGTTCCCGTAAACGCGGTGAAGGACCTGATCGCGGGCCGTGACAAGCAGGAGGTGCTCCGGGCGATGCACCGGACGCAGCAGACGCGGCCGGACTCCGTGCTGCCGTTCTTCCGGGCCCAGCTCCGGAAGAGGGTCGAGCGGAGCGCGGTGGCGATCGGTGGAGAGGACTGGCTGGACGGCCGACCGTCCGTGGACGTCCCGGAGGATCCGTATGCCTGATCCGGGCACCTGGCGGCCGGGCGGTGCAGACGACCGACCGACCTTTTCAGAGGCCGAGATCCGGGCCGCACTCGCGCCGCACATTCCGGACGAGGAGGCGGCCCGTGAGGCGGCCGCCGTCGCCGAGATGCAGGAGGACGCCGCGGTGACCGGAGCGGCCCTTTCCGACGAGATGCTGGCCATGCTTGCGGCGTCGGCCGAGGACGTCGCCCGACGCGTGGAGGCGTACCGCGAGTCGCTCTGGCAGGAGCGCAGGCAGGCGTGGCTGAGGCGGGAACGGCGAGGAGCCGCGGACGACGCCGGGCTCGAAATGCAGTGGGCGCGCTACCGGGAGGACGCCGAGGCGGAGTGGCAGAACCTCCTCGCCCGGGTCCGTCTGGCCGTGGAGCGGAGCGAGCTCCGAAGCGAGGGCGTGGAGGGCGGCCTCGTCCAGCTCGGGCTGTCGCGCCCGCGCACACAGGAGCCCGGTCCGGGATCCCCGCAGGACGGCGGCCCGTGATCGTCGCCCACCTGGCCGACCTCCACCTCGGCTACCGTGCCTACCACCGCATCGGCCCGGGTGGCGTCAACGTGCGGGAGCGTGACGTCGCGCAGGCGTTTCGGGCAGCGCTGGACCGGCTGATCGAGCTGCGGCCGGACCTCGTCCTCGTCGCCGGAGACGTCTTCCACGCCGTCCGGCCGCCCAACGCCGCGATCGCCGACGCGTTTCGCCAGTTCGCCCGCCTCAGGGCGTCCCTGCCCGGGGCGCCCGTCGTCGTCATCGCGGGCAACCACGACTCGCCACGCAGCGTCGAGACGGGCAGCATCCTGCGCCTGCTCGGGGAGATCCCGGGCGTCGTCGTCGTGGAGAACGAGGCTCGCAGCGTCCACCTCCCGGAGCTCGACGCGTCCGTGTTCTGCGTGCCCCACGCCGCCGCCTCGGCGGCGGACGAGCGGCTCGCGCTGGAGCCGGACGCGGCAGCGGCGCACAACTTCCTCATGCTTCACGGCACCGTCACGGGTGGAGCGGCCGAAGGGAAGCTGCGCTTCCTGGGCGACTACGGGGCCGCGGACGTGGCGGCCGACGACCTCTCGCCCGAGCGCTGGGACTACGTCGCCCTGGGACACTACCACATCCGGACGGAGCTGGCGCCCAACATGGGATACGCCGGCGCGCTGGAGCGCTGCACCTCCAACGTCTGGGAGGAGGCGAGCTCCGAGAAGGGCTTCGTCACGTTCGACACGACGGCCGGGAAGTCTGCATTCCATCCCGTTCCGGCCCGCCCCGTTACCGACCTGCCTCGCCTTTCGGGTCGCCGGCCGGAGGCGCTGGGCGACGGCGCGAGCTCCTTCCTCTCCCCCGAGGAGATGGACGCCGCCATCCTCGAGCGCGTCTCCTCCCTGGAGGGCGGCCTCGACGGGCGCATCGTCCGGCTCGTGCTCGAGGAGTGCCCCCGCGAGCTGTTCCGTGAGCTGGACCATCAGCGGCTCCGGGAGTGGCGCGCGGAGGCGCTCCACTTCCACCTCGACGTGCGGCGGCCCGAACTCCGCCGGGACGTAGGCGTCGGCGCGCCCGACCGGCGCCGCACGCTGGAGGAGGAGCTGGAGGGCTTCCTCGAGCGCTGGCAGGCGACGTCGCCGGGGATCGAGACCGGCCGCCTCGTCCGCCTCGGGCTCGGCTACCTTTCCGCCGCCGGGCCTGCCGAGCCCGCCGAAGCCGACGGGGCTGGCGGCGCCGACGGGGCCGACGGGGCCGGCGGCGCCGACGCGGCCGAGGAGGGAGGCGAGCCGTGAAGCTGCGGCGCCTGAGGCTGGAGAACTTCCGCCAGCACGCCGACACGACGATCGAGTTCCGGGACGGGATCACCGGCATCATCGGCGCGAACGGGTCGGGCAAGAGCACGATCCTGGAGGCGATCGCCTGGGCGATCTACGGCTCGGCCGCGGCCCGAGGGACGAACGACACGATCCGATTCGCCCGTGCACCGGGTCGGAGCCGGGTGGAGGCCGAGCTGACGCTGGGCATCGGCGCGAACGAGTATCGGGTCGTCCGCTCGATGAACGGGGCGGAAGTCTATCTGGACGGCGGCGCCTCCCCCGTCGCGGCGGGCATCGGCGGCGCGACGGAGTACATGCAGTCCCGCCTGGGCATGACCCGGGAGGAGTTCTTCAACACGTACTTCACGGGTCAGAAGGAGCTGCAGTTCCTGGCGCAGATGGGGCCCACGCAGCGGGGCCGGTTCCTGAGCCAGGTGCTCGGTTACGAGCGTCTGCGCGTGGCCCAGAAATCGGCGCGGGAGCGGCGCAACGCCCTGCGCGCGGAGTCGGACGGCCTGCGCTCGGCGCTGCCGGACCCGGCGGCGCTGCGGAAGGCGAGCGCATCGGCGGAGGCGCGCATGAAGGAGGCGACGGCGTCGCTCGACGTCGCGCGTGCCGCGCTGACGAGCGCACAGCAGGAGCTCGACGTGGTGAAGCCGCTGTGGGAGGCGGCGCAGCAGGCACGGGAGCGGGCGCGGGACCTGTCGTCGGCGATCGAGATGGCGGACCGGGAGCGGGAGGTCGCGGACCGGGACGCAGAGCGGGCCGGGAAGGAGCTGGATCGGATCGCCGACGCAGCGGAGAGGCTGGCGCCTCTGCACGAGGCGCTGAAGGAGCTTCCCACGTCCGTGGAGGAGTGCGAGCGGCAGTCGAAGCTGGCGCGGCTGGAGGAGCGCCGGACGGCCCTCGCCGATCAGGAGAAGGGCCTTGCCGGCGACGTCCGCGAAGCCGAGGAGCGAATGCAGCGGCTCGAGCAGGCGCCGGAGCTGCTGAAGCAGGTCGAGGCGCAGCTCGCGGAGCAGCGCAGCTCCCTCGACGAAGTGGAGACCGAGATCGAGCGGCGGCACCGGGAGTGGGTGGGCACGCGGCAGGACGTCCGCACGAAGCTCGACCACTACCGCCAGCGTGCACGCGAGCTGAAGGAACAGATCACGCAGCTGCGGGAGGCGGGCCCGGACGGGGTCTGTCCGACCTGCGAGCGACCGCTCGGCGACGAGTTCGAAAGGGTCGTCGGGAGCCTCGAGGACGAGTGGCACACGCTGGTGCAGGACGGGAAATGGCTGAGCCAGCGCGAGAAGCAGCTCGAGACCCCCCCGGCGGAGCTCGCCGCGGCGGAGTCGCGCCGTGCGGAGACCCGCAAGGCGATCGAGGAGCGCCAGGAGCGTCACGGCCGGTGCGTGCGGGCGGCGCAGGAGCTCGGACTGCTCGTGCAGGAGGCCGAGAAGAAGCGGGACGCGCTGGAGTCGCTGCGCAAGGAGCTCGCCGAGCTGGAGACCGGCTACGACCAAACGGCACACGAGAAGGCGGAGGCCCGGCTGGCGGAGCTCCGGGAGATGGAGCGGCAGGCTGCGCGTCTCGAGCAGGCCGTGGAGGGGCGGGCCGCTCGGGAGAAGGAGAAGACGGCCGCCGGCGAGGCGGTCGCTGCGGCAGCGGCGCGCATCGCCGATCTCGAGAAGGAGCACGCAGCGCTCGGCTTCGACGAAGCCGAATACCGGTCCCTCGGCGTGCGTCACGAGCGCGCCGCGGAGACCGCTCGAAAGGCGGAGCTGAGGCGGGGCGAGACCTCCGGCGAGCTGAGGACGGCCGAGCTGGCGCTGGCGAACGCCCGCCAGGACGAGCAGGAGTACCGGGAGAAGCGGGCTCGGCTCGACGACCTCGAGACCGAGGTCCGTCACCATACCGAGCTGGACGCCGCGTTCACGCAGCTCCGCCAGGAGCTGAACGCTCGGGTCCGTCCCGAGCTCGGCGAGCTCGCTTCGAGATTCCTGGCCCAGGTGACCGACGGGCGCTACAACAGCATCGAGATCGACGACGCCTACAACATCCTCGTCCTGGACGAGGGCGAGGAGAAGCCGGTCATCAGTGGAGGGGAGGAGGACGTCGCCAACCTCGTCCTGCGCCTCGCCATCAGCCAGATGATCGCGGAGCGGGCCGGGCACCCGCTCTCGATCCTCATCCTCGACGAGGTGTTCGGATCCCTCGACGTCGAGCGACGGGACAACGTAGTCCAGCTACTGCACCGCCTCGGCGACCGCTTCGACCAGGTCATCCTCATCACCCACATCGAGACCGTCCACGACGGCCTCGACCACGTCATCCACGTGGAGTTCGACGAGCGCACCGGCGCGAGCGTCGTCCGGGAGGGGGAGGACGCGAGCGTCGGTGCCGAGGAGGTGGGGTAGCGCATCGGACCGCCAGCCGCGCCAGCCGCGCCAGCCGGGCATGGTCCGGGGCTCACCGTCTGGCCCGTCTAACGCCGGACGCTCTTCGGCCTCTCCACGCCAGGCGCTCCTCCGCCTCTCCACGCCGGGCGCTTTTCCGCCTCTTCTTTCAGCGCACGCCGCAGACCAGCGCCCGCAAACAGCAGCAGCACCGATCCCGTGATCCAGCCGCCCGTGGCGAAGTCGCCCGCGCCGGTGGTCCCCAGCAGGGCTCCCGCGCTCACCAGAACGCCGCATAGGGCCGCGAACATGGGCATGCCGTAGAGGAACGTGAACGGCAGGTAGTGGGCCCCCAGCGCGATCATGAACGCCGGATAGAACCACTCCAGCCGATGCACGGCGGCGCATCGCCGCGATCGCGACCCCAGAGTACGCCGGGATCTGCGCGAACGCGGCCTTCCAGCGGCCATCCCGTCCGGGCGGATGGAGCCGCTACTCGATCCCCGCCGGGCCTTCGCCCATCCGACCGAGGAGCGCGGCCGCCGCGACGATGACGCCGATGCCCAGCACTCGCTCCCAGGCGAGGCGTTCGCCCAGCAGCAGGTAGCCCAGCAGGGCAGCGACCACGGGCTCGACCGACGCGAGCATGCTCGCGGACGAGGCGGAGACGTGGTGAAGCGCGTTCTGGTAGAGGATATAGGCGCCGAGTGTGGGGACGAGCCCGAGCGCGACCACCACCCACACCGCGCCGGGGTGCCGAACGACGATCAGCCAGGGCGGCGCAGCGAACGACAGCGCGACGGTGGAGAATAGAAAGACGTAGAAGACGAGAACGGTGGGCGGCAAGCGCCCCGAGGACAGCTTTCCGAACCACGTGAACAACCCGTACGTGAATCCGGATGCGAGCCCGAGTCCCGCGGCGAGCCAGGACACCGCGACGTCGCCGGTCAGAAGTGCCCGTGCGGCGCCGGTCACGAGGAACACGCCCGTCATCACGAGGGCGAGGGGCAGGAGTCTGCGTCCTTCGAAGCGTTCCTGCCGCGTCGTCCAGCCGATGACGAGGACGAACGCGGGCGCCGTGTACAGCATGGCGGCCGCGAGGGCGACGCTCGTGTGCTGGAGGGTAGCGAAGTAGAGCGTCTCGAAGAGCGCGTAGCCGACGACACCATAGGCCGCGAGGAGCGGCAGGTCGCGGGGTGCTACGCGAAGGACCCGGGGCCGGGGCGCGAACCAGACGGCGAGGCCGAGAAACCCGACGGCGGCGCGGGCGCTGGCGACCTCGACTGCCGTGAGGCCCGACGCGTAGAGGGACTTCCCGAAGAGGCCGAGGGTGCCCCAGAGGGAGGCTGCGGCGAGGACGAGAACGGCCCCGACGAGGGGCCGCTCGTGCGTGGGTGCGTGCGGCCGGCGCGCCGCGGAGTCCGGCGTCGTGGCGCGGCCGGCGTCGCCTAGCGGGTCGCGAGCCTGTACCACGCCTCGGCCCGATCCAGGTGCTTCTGGGCCTCGGCCTGATCGCCGAGCATCATGTGGAGCTGCGCGGCGGCGTAGTGCGTCCAGGCGTAGTAGACCGGGATGTTCTGTGTGGCCCGATCGACCCAGTGGTCCCACGCGTCCGGGATGCCGCCGTGGTGCACGAACACGTTCCACATGAGCGAGTCCGTGCGGGGCAGGTCGACGTACTGTCCCACGGCCGCCCGGAACTGGCTCTCCTTCGGCATCTCGTAGACGCCGGCGATGGAGTCCGCTTGCACGGCGCCGTTGTGGAGCTTGTAGGCGAGCCCCTGCCGAACGAGGAAGTCCCGCAGGTTGAGCTCGTCGAAGGACTGCGTCGTGCTGGCGTAGTAGACGGGTCGGTCGCCCACGGACTGGGTCAGGATGGCCGTCATGAAGATGTCGGCCGGGATCATGACCGTGCCCTCGGGCAGCGTCGTCGTGATGTCCCCGGCGTTGAAGCTCAGCGCCTGCTGCGTGCGGAACGGATACGTGTTCGCGATGCGGTCGATGTCCGCGTCCGAGAGCGGCACGATGGACTTCGTCGGCGGCTTCAGCAGGTTCGGAGCGCCCGGCATCTCGGCCTGCGGAGCGGTCCGTCCCTGCTGCGCCAGGCGCTGGTAGAAGTCCGTGCCGCCGATCGGCTGGTAGGGTCGCTGGCAGACGATGCGTGTGGGATCCGCCATGGGATCGACCCCCGCCGGGCACGGCTTCGTCAGCTCCCGCAGCTGCTTCACGTACCAGGGCGTGTTGAGGTACGACGTGACGATGACGGTCACGTCCCGCCTCAGCCCTTCGACTTCCTGCAGGTACCAGAGCGGGAAGGTGTCGTTGTCCCCGTTCGTGAAGAGCACACCGTACGGCTCCACGCTCATCAGCAGGTTGTACGCCCAGTCCCGGGCCGCGTAGTCCTTCGCACGGGACGCCCAGCTCCAGTTCAGGATCAGGGGGACGATGGCGACGGCAAGGAGCGGCGACGTCAGCGCCAGCGAGCGTCCGGCGCCCGCCATGCGCTGGCCGAGCCCGCCGCTGATCCGCTGCCACAGCGCGGCCAGGCCTATCCCTGCCCAGAGCCCCCACACCGAGAAGCTCACGATGAAGAAGTAGTCCCGCTCGCGGACCTCACGGGACTCGATCCCCATCGTTCCCGGGAACGTGTAGCCGTACTTGAAGTTCAGGTAGAAGACGAGACCCAGCGACAGCGTCACGAACAGGATGAAGACGTAGCTCCAGCTGATCCGGTCCCGCTTCCAGTGCGCCCACGCGCCGTACACGCCGAGGCCGGCGAACACCGTCGTCACGACCGGTCGCAGCCCGCCGAACCACGAAACGTCTCCGGCCACCGAGCGGGCCCACTGCCAGTCGAAATACTCGAGGTAGTTCGCGAGCTGCGCGAAGAACAGGCTCGCGGCCCGCGGCACGTCCCGCGTCACGGGATTCATGAACATCGACGGCTTGTCGTACTGCTTGCGGGCGAGGGAGGCGAGCAGCGCGTGCCAGGTGCTCGGGTCCGCCTCGTTGATCACCGGATCGAGGGACGCCCGGAGCGGCAGGAACGCGTGGATCGACAGCCCCAGCACGATGGCGCCCAGTGCCGCCGCGTACAGCTTCCAGTTGCCCAGAGTCCGCGGGTGAACCAGCAGGATGTAGAGCACCAGGGCCGGTGCCGCCAGGAACGCCATCAGGTGATTGCCCACCGACAGCGCCAGGATGAACACCATCAGCAGGATGATGTTGTCGTCCTTGCCCTTGCCGATGTTGTCCCGCCAGTGGAACGCCAGCCAGGACAGCAGCGCGATCGTGAACAGCGAGACGGTGTAGACCTTCTCGTTCACGTTCGACTGGTTCCACACGGTGAACGCCGTGGCGCTGATGAGCACGGCGGCCGCCGCGCCGGCGAGCCGGAAGCGGCGGTCTGGCGTGAAGTAGGCGAGGATCCGGTCGACCACCAGGAACCAGCAGCCGTGCGCCAGCGCGCCCATCGTCGCGCTGAACAGGTTGATGCGCACGGCGACGGACAGGCCCAGCGGCGAGAGCAGCACCTCCCACGCCCGGGCGAGCACCACGAACGTCGGGTTTCCCGGCGGGTGCGGAATGCCGAAGATGTGCGCCGTCGCGATGTACTCGCTGGTGTCCCAGAATGCCGTCGTCCGCGACAGCGTCACGATGTAGAGAACCCACACCGCGAGCGTGGCGATGCCCGCGGCAAGGTAGGGCGGCCGGTACTCGGCCTGCTCGACGCCGCGGCGGGCGCCTGCTCGAATGGTGCTGCTTGCAGTCATTCACACCGTCTGCTGTTGTCCGGACCTGGGAACCGGAAGGTATCGTGCGCCCGGAACCGACTCAAGCGCCGCGCGCTCCGCGCGCGGGGCACCGCGGCGGGGGCCGCGGGGCACGGCGGCTGCGCCGCCGGTCACCGGCCTGCGGCCGGGGCACGCCTCCGGCGGGGTTCCGCACGCCTGCGGCGCGCGGGGTAACGGCAGCGGGTGGGTCGGACCCCCGCCTCCCCTGCGCGAGTTCCGCCCTTCGGGCGGGGCGGCCCCGCGCGCCCACGGGCGCGACGGGGCCGGGTTGTGGCTGGGCGGCGGCTGGGCGCGGCCCAACGCGGCCGGGCGCACCCGCGCGCGCAGCGCCCCGCCCGAAGGGCGGAATTCGTGCGTCCCCATTCAGGTAGATCCGTGCGCCCGTCCGTTCCCCGCCCGAAGGGCGGAACCCCCGGCGCAGGCGGTGCCCGCCCCGAAAGGGGCGTGACCCGGCCGAAGGCCGGTGCCCCGCCGCAGGCGGTGCCCCGCGCGCTGCGCGCGCGGCGCTCGGCGCTAGTCCAGCGTGAACGTCGCGTGGACGGTGACCGTGATCTCCTTCTTCTTCGACTGCGTGTTGTAGACGCCGTAGCCGGCGACTTCCGTGGAGTACGGCTCGGTGATCTGGAAGACGCCGGCGCGTGCGGCGACGAGGTCGCCGACGCGCGTGTCGGAGCTGGAGGCGATCTCGTCGGCCCGGGCGCGGGCGTCCTTCGTAGCGGCGGCGAGGAGCTGCCGTTTCAGGGTATCGAGTCCGGAGTAGTAGTACTCGAGATTCGAGCCCTGGAGGACGAGGCCCGAGGCGAGAAGCGAGGCCGGATCCAGCGCCCAGGACTCCACGGTCTGGATGTCCGACGACACGACCGTGAGGCTCTGCATGATCTGGTACGACCGGATCGTGCCGTTCTGGCCGTACATCGGCTGCGAGCTCGGGGGCTGGAGCGAGATGGCGGAGTCCGCGAGGCCCCGCTGCTGCATCCGGTCCATGAGGCCGCGGACGTCGCCTTCGAGCTCGCGGTATCCCTGGGCGAGCTGCGACTCGGAGGGCACGCTCCGGCTGAGCGTAACGCGCCACTTCACGATGTCCGAGTCGAAGCCCTGAGTCGCGGCACCGACGACCTGGACGGTGCTCCGATCGTGGCGCGAGGCGTAGAAGAAGGCGCCGAAAGCCACCGCCGCGATCACCAGCCCGAAGGCCAGGATCGCGGCGGGAAGGAGCAGCCGGCGCGCGTGCGTGTTTTCCATGGCGGAAGTCTACACCGGCGCGGAACCGCAGGGTCCGCGGAAACTCCGCTCTAGAAGAGGCTCACCCTCAGACCCAGTGTGGCGAACAGGTCGTGCTGCAGCTTCGACTCGCCGCCGGGCGCGTCGAACTGGCTGATGTAATCGCTGGCCTCGAGGTTCAGCCCGAAGGCGCCGAGCCCCAAAGTCAGCCCCGCCCCGACGTGCCCCGTCGGGTCCGACTGGTTCGCGTCGAAGACGCTGCCGATCGAGGGATCGGAGAAGTCGTCGCGGGTGAAATTATAGCGCTTGATTCCGCCGCCCAGGAGCAGGTAGGGGCTGAGAGGCGCTCCGCTGGCCGGCAGCACGATGTCGGCGGCGAGCGCCAGCATCGTCGGGCCGGCGGAGCCCCTGTCGCCGATGCCGTTCTTCGCGGAGACCTCGGTGTCGGACGCGTAGTCGAAGCCCACGCGAAGGCGGGGCAGCACGCCCAGCTTCACCTCGGCCGCGAGTCCGACGGCCAGGCTGCCCTTCAGCTCCTGGGTGCCGTTGTTGAAGTCACCGAGATCGGACAGCGGCGAGAACGCGCCGACCTTCGGTAGGATCTGTAGCGTCTGCGCCGCGGCGGGCGCCGCCGTTAGCGCCGTCACGGCCGCGAGGGCCGCCAGTGTGCGTCCGAGCCGCATGGATCGTCTCCTCTTCGTTGGGTCCCACCGGGCACGAGTCCGCCCCCCGTGCAAGCGACGGGCCGACGCTCGGCCTTCATGAAAGGAACGATCGAGGGCGACCCCGCGTCACACGCCGCCTGAGACCGGCGTCCTCACCGGCGCTTTCGGACGTCTGCGCCGGCGTCCTCAACCGTCCTCGTGCTCCGCCTCCAGCACGAGACTGCCGTCGGGCAGGACCTCCGCCGTCCAGCCGGGCGGCAGCCAGGTGGTGGCGCTGTACTCGACGACGACCGACGGACCCTGGAGCGCGTGGCCCGGCCGCAGCCGGTCGCGCCGGTGACGCGTGGCCCGCAGCCGCGTGCCTTTCCAGGCGACGTCGCACGGGGGCTCCCGCGGGGCGTCCGGGGCCGCGGCATCCTCCAGCGTCGTGGGGGGAACGACGGGCGCGGCAGCCGTCGCGACGACGCGGGCCGTAACGGCTTCGACGGGCTCGCCGGGGAGCCGGTACCCGTAACGCTTCTCGTGCGCACGGTGGAACGCCTCGACCCAGTCATCGGCCCCGACGCGCAGCTCGAAGCTCTGGCCGCTGTAGCGGGCGTCGACGAGGCGCTCCATCGACAGGTCTTCGCCCGCCAGCCCCTCCTCGGCCATCGCCCGGACGACTTCGTCGGCGAGTGCGTCGAATGCGCTGGCGAGCGCTGCGGTCCCGTCGTCGCCTGCGCCCAGCAGGACCGTGCGCGCGGCCTCCTTCCGGACCGGCGAGACGAGCATTCCATACGCGGAAAGGACGCCAGGGTCGGGGGGCAGGAGCACGCGCGGGATGCCGAGGCGCGAGGCGAGCTCGCAGGCGTGCAGCCCGGCGGCGCCGCCGAACGGCAGGAGCGCGAACCCTCGGGGGTCGTGGCCGCGCTCGACGCTGATGACCCGCAGCGCGCCTTCCATGGCGACGTTGGCGACGTCGAGGATGCCCTCGGCCGTCTCGTCCGGCTCCAGGCCGAGCTGGGCGGCGAGGGCGGACAGCGGACCGGTCACCGCGGTGCGGTCGAGCGGCCGGTCTCCGGCCAGCAGGGCGTCGGCCGGGATGCGGCCCAGCCACAGGTTCGCGTCCGTGACGGTGACCTCGGAGCCGCCGCGCCCGTAGCAGATGGGGCCCGGGTCCGCGCCCGAGCTGCGGGGGCCGACGCGCAGCGCCCCGCCTGCGTCGATCCAGGCGACGGAGCCGCCACCTGCGCCCACCGTATGGATGTCGAGTACCGGCACGGCGACGGGCAGCCCGGCGATCTCGAACTCGCGGGTCTGCAGCGGACGCCCCGGGCAGAGCGCGACGTCGGTGGACGTGCCGCCCATGTCGAACGTCAGGACGTCCCGGAGCCCCGCCGAGCGGGCCCGCGCCAGCGCGCCGACGATCCCGCCGGCCGGACCGGAGAGCACGGTGTGGACGGGCTCGCGCCGGGCCCGGGCGATCGGGATCGCGCCGCCGCCCGAGCCCATGATCCGGACGCGCCGGGCCCCGGAGTCCGCTTCGAGTCGGCCGAGATAGCGGTCCATTCGCGGGGCGACGTAGGCGTTGACGACGGTCGTCGCCGTCCGCTCGTACTCCCTGTACTCGGGCAGCAGCCGGGAGGACACGGACAGCGGCAGACCCGTCGCCTCGAGGGCTGCGGCGACGCGCTCCTCGTGTCCGGCCTCGGCGTACGCGTGGAGTAGGCAGACCGCGATCGCCTCCACCCCCTCCGGCACCCGGCCGGCGAGCTCGGCGAGCTCCCCTTCGTCGAGCGGCTCGATCTCCGATCCGTCAGGCCCCAGCCGCCCGCTCAGCCCGAGACGATCCTCCATGGCCACGGGAGGCGCGTCCCGGTGCCCGACCAGGGCGTAGAGCTGCGGCCGGTTCTGCCGCCCGATCTCGATCACGTCCTCGAAACCGCGGTTCGTGACGAGGGCGACGCGGGCACCCTGACGCTCGAGCAGCGCGTTCGTCGCGACGGTCGACCCGTGCACGAGGAGGAATTCGACCGTATCCTCCGGAAGCACCGCCGCGATGCCGGCGAACACCGCCCGGGCGGGATCGGCCGGTGTGGACGGCAGCTTGTGGATCGAGATCCGGCCGCCGTGCAGGCAGACGACGTCCGTGAAGGTTCCGCCGGTGTCGACGGCGACGATTGTCGGCTGAGTCATGCGAGAAGCGTAGGGGCAGGCGCCTCCGGCCGAAAGCCCCTGGCGCCGCGGCTGTCGCCGCGGGGCACGGCGGCTGCGCCGCCGGGCACCGTCCTTCGGGCGGGGCACCTCGGCTTCGCCTCGGGGCACCGCCTGCGGCGGGGGTTCCGCCCCTTGCGGGGCGGGGGCGCGCGGGCCTGCGGCCGCGCGGGGGGGGGGCAATATTTGAAGGGGGGTTTTCATGGAGTGTTCGCATCTGGATCAGGTACGGGAGGTCGAAGCGCGGACGCCGGAGGGGTGTGAGGAATGCCTTCGGAGCGGTGACACGTGGGTCCACCTGCGGGTCTGTCTCACGTGCGGCCACGTGGGCTGCTGCGACTCCTCGCCCAATCGCCACGCGACGAAGCACTACCACGCCAGCGGCCACCCGATCGCTTCGTCGTATGAGCCGGGCGAGACGTGGGCGTGGTGCTTCGTCGACGAGATGGAAGTCGACGCCGAGGGCCCGCGCCGCTGACCGGAGCCGCCGCCGCCCCCCGCCGCCGCCCCGCGCCGCCGCCCCGCCGCCGCCCCGCCGCCGCCCCGCCGCCGCCCCGCGCGCGCTAGCGCCGCGCGCCCCCGCCCGAAGGGCGGAACCCCGCGCCCGGACGCAGCGGCCAAACCCGCCCCAGGCCGTTCCCCGCCCGAAGGGCGGAACCCCCGCCGCAGGCGGTGCCCCGCCCCCCGGGCGGTGCCCGGCGGCGCAGCCGCCGTGCCCCGCGGCGCAGCCGCGGTGCCCCGCGCCGCAACGCGGCGCGGCTCTCTGCCGCCGTTGCGCCACTGCTCGGCAGCCACGACCTTCCGCGCCATGACTCCCTCTGTCCTCCCCGACATCGAGCGCTTCGTCGCCCTCGCCGACCAGGGCGACCTCGTGCCGGTCTGGCGTGACATCCTGTTCGACACGGACACGGCCGTGACGGCTTACGCGAAGCTGCGCCGGCCGCCGTTCGGGTTCCTCCTGGAGTCCGTGGTGGGCGGGGAGAAGTGGGCGCGCTGGACGTTCCTGGGCACGGAGCCGCGGGAGGCGTGGCGGGTGGACGCGCCGGAGGGCGGCGGCAGCGGCGGCATGGTGCGGCGCTGGACGCCGGAGCGGGGATGGGAGGCGGGAAGGCTGGTCGAGGATCCCCTCGCGGACCTGGCCGAGCGGCTGCGGGCGCGCACGCCCGTGGAAGTGCCGGGCCTGCCGCGCTTCGTGGGGGGCGCCGTCGGCTTCCTCGGCTACGACACGATTCGCTACATCGAGCGGCTGCCGGACGCGCCTCCGGACGACACCGGCCTGCCGGAGGCGATGTTCGTCTTCACGGACGTCGTGCTGGCGATCGACAACCTGTTCGGCCGGGCGCGGGTGGTAGCGCTCGTGGACGTGTCGGGGGCCGGCTCGCGGCAGGACCTGGAGGCGCTGCACGGCGAGGCGCTGGTGAAGCTGGACCGGGTGGTGCGGACGCTGGCGGAAGCGGAGCCGCCGGAGCCGCTCGAGCTGCGGGAGCCGCGGGGCGACGTCGCATTCCGGAGCTCGTACGGCCGCGCCGGATTCGAAGCGGACGTCGAGCGCATCCGCGAGTACATCCGGGCTGGAGACGCGTTCCAGGTCGTGCTGAGTCAGCGGCTCGGCGTCGAGCTGGACGGCGACCCATTCGACGTCTACCGGTCGCTGCGGTCGGCCAATCCGTCTCCGTACCTGTACTTCCTGGAGCTCGACGAGCTGACGCTCGTGGGCTCCTCCCCCGAGGTGCTGGTCCGGGTAGAGGACGGTCAGGTGCTGGTGCGGCCCATCGCGGGGACGCGTCCCCGCGGAGCGAACGAGGCGGAGGACGCGGCGCTCACGGAGGACCTGCTGGCCGACGAGAAGGAGCGGGCGGAGCACCTGATGCTCGTCGATCTGGGTCGGAACGACGTCGGCCGCGTCGCCCGCTACGGGACGGTGGAGGTGCCGGAGCTCATGACCGTGGAGAAGTACAGTCACGTGCTCCACATCGTGAGCCAGGTGACGGGCGAGCTGCGGGAGGGACTCGACGCGATGGACGTGTTCCGGGCGTGCTTCCCGGCGGGCACCGTGAGCGGCGCGCCGAAGATCCGGGCGATGCAGATCATCGACGAGCTGGAGCCGGTCCGGCGCGGTCCGTACGCGGGAGCGGTCGGCTACTTCGCCTACGGCGGTCGGACGATGGATACGGCGATCGCCATCCGCACGCTGGTCGCGGCGGGGGGGCGCGCCTGGGTGCAGGCCGGCGCCGGCATCGTTGCAGACTCCGTCCCGGCGAAGGAGTACGAGGAGACGCTGGCGAAGGCCCGGGCGCTGCTGAGCGTGCTCTAGCTTTGCGGCCCTCGTGGCCCTCGGTGCGCAGGCACGCTGGCACCGACGAGGCAGCACCCCGGGGCGGCCTGCTGCATTTGCCCGGCGGCTCCGGCGCTTGCTAGACTGCCCTCATGAAACGAATCCTGGTCACGGGGGCGGCGGGGCAGATCGGCTCGGAGCTGGTGCCTGCGCTGGCGGCCCGGTACGGAGAGGAGAACGTCGTCGCCTCCGACATCCGGCGAACGCCGGAGGCGGGCGACGACGGGCGCTTCGAGCTGCTGGACTGTACGGACCTCGAGGCGCTGCAGGACGTCGTCGCCCGCCACGCCGTCGACACGATCTACCATCTCGCCGCAATCCTCTCCGCGACCGCGGAGAAGAACCCCCAGAAGGCCTACCGCGTCAACATGGACGGGCTGTTCAACGTGCTGGAGACGGCGCGTATGCGGGATTGCGCGGTGTTCTGCCCGAGCAGCATCGCGGCGTTCGGCCCTTCCACCCCGCCGGACCCGGCGCCGCAGGACACCATCCAGCGGCCGAGCAGCATGTACGGCGTCACGAAGGTGGCGGGCGAGCTGCTGTGCGACTACTACCACGGCCGCTACGGCGTGGACGTGCGCGGCGTGCGCTATCCCGGACTGATCTCGTACGCGGCGCCGCCCGGCGGCGGCACGACGGACTACGCGGTGGAGATCTTCTACAGGGCCATCGAGGACGGCGTGTACACGTGCTTCCTCGAGCCGGACACGCAGCTCGACATGATGTACATGCCGGACGCGCTGCGGGCGGCCGTCGAGCTGATGGAGGCGGATCCTGGCCGGCTGGAGCACCGCAACGCGTTCAACGTGACGGCCATGCAGCTCACGCCGGCGCGACTGGCCGAGGCGATCCGGGCTCACCGGCCCGAGTTCCGGATCCATTACGAGGTCGACCCGGTGAGGCAGGGGATCGCCGAGTCGTGGCCGCGACGCATCGACGACTCGGCTGCGCGCCGGGAGTGGGGATGGCGGCCCGAGTACGGCGTCGACGGAATGGTGGCGGACATGCTCGAGAAGCTCGAGAAGAAGCTCGCACGCGCGAGGTGACGGAATGCCGATCGACCGACTGAACGACGCGCTGGCGCGCCACGTGGTGGCGCTGGAGGAGAAGGGGACCGCGAAGGGCGACGAGAGCGTCGTCGTCCGGGTCCTTCCGCCGGAGGGCGGGCGCGGCCCGCGCTTCCACCTGGCGGGGCAGGGCGAGAAGGCGTTCATCCGGATGAACTCGAACTCGTACCTGGGGATGGGGCTGCGGCGGCCCGTCATGGAGGCGGAGGAGCGGGCGACGGAGCGCTACGGCGCCGGGCCCGGCGCCGTGCGCTTCATCAGCGGTACGTACGATGTCCACATCGAGCTGGAGCGTCGCCTCGCCGGGTTCCACGGGCGGGAGGCCGGGATGATCTTCTCGTCGGCCTACGCCACCATGGTCGGCATCGTCACCCCCCTCGTCGACGAACGCACGATCGTGATCAGCGACGAGCTGAACCACAACTGCATCATCAACGCGGTCCGACTCTCGCGGCCCCTGGACAAGTCCGTCTATCCGCACGTGGACATGGCCGCCCTGGATGCGGAGATCGAGAAGGCGAAGGGGCGGGCGGCCCGCGTTCTGGTCATCACGGACGGCATCTTCAGCATGCGGGGCGATCACGCGCCGCTCGACGAGATCGTGGCCATCGCCCGGCGTCACGACGCGGACTTCGACGAGAACGTCGTAGTGCTCGTGGACGACTCCCACGGCGTCGGTGCGTTCGGAGAGACGGGGCGGGGGACGGAGGAGTACACCGGGGCGCCGCCCGTCGACATCCTCGTCGGGACGCTGGGCAAGGCCTTCGGAGTGAACGGCGGGTACGTCGTCGCGCCGGCGACCACGGTCCGCTACTTCCGCGAGACGGCGCCCATGTACATCTACTCGAACCCGATCACGCCGGGCGAGGCGGCTGCGGCGTTGAAGGCGATCGAGCTGCTGGACGGAGACGAGGGGCGGGCCATGCTGCGCCGGCTGGCCTCCCTCACGAAGCGGTTCGAGGACGGCATCGTCGCCCTGGGGATGGAGACGATTCCGGGGCCGCATCCCGTCGTGCCGTTGATGGTGAGGGACACGCAGCGGACGAAGGCGCTCGTCCGCCATCTCTTCGAGAACGGCGTGCTGGCGACGGGCCTGGCGTTCCCGGTCGTGCCACGGGGCGACGAGGAGATCCGTTTCCAGATCAACGCCGATCACACCGAAGCCGACGTGGACCGGGTGCTCGAGGTGCTCGGGTCCTTCGGCGACTGAACCCGCCGGCCTAGCCGATCTTCTGGTCGGGCGCCTCTTCCTTCTCGGCGTCCAGACAGGCGCGCAGACCCTTGAACAGGCGCTCGAAGTGGGCCGGCTCGTGGGCGGCCGTGGCGCACAGCCGCAGTCGCGCCTGACCCGGCGAGACGGCGGGCACGCTCACCGCAGAGACGAAGATCCCCATCTCCAGGAGCTGCCGGGCCCAGCGGTAGGTGCGCCACTCGTCGCCGAGCAGGAGCGGCACGACGGGCGACTGCGACCCGCTGGCGTCGAAGCCCAGCTCCTCGATCCCGGCCTGCAGCAGGTGCGTGTTGCGGCGCAGCGTCTCCATGCGCTCCGGCTCCTCGTCCAGGATGCGGAGCGATTCGAGGATCGCCGCGGCGTTCGCCGGGGTGAGCGCGGCCGAGAAGATGTACGGGGAGGAGCCATGCTGGATGTAGACCTTGAGCGGACCCGACCCGGCCACGAAGCCGCCGGAGGACGGAATCGCCTTCGAGAGCGAACCCGTCAGGATGTCGATGCGGGAGGGATCGACGCCCTGCTCCTCGCAGATGCCGCGGCCGGTCCGCCCGATCGCGCCGATGGAATGGGCCTCGTCGACGAGCAGGAAGACGTCCATCTCGTCGCGGATGTCGGCGAGGTCGGCGAGGGGGCACTGGTCCCCGTCCATGGAGAACACGGCGTCGACGGCGATGAGCATGCGGCCGGCGCCCCGGTTGCGGGCCTGCCGGATGCGCCGGCGCAGGTCCTCCATGTCGTTGTGGCGGAAGCGCCGCGTTTCGCAGCCGGCCATGCGCACGCCGTCCTGGATGCTCTGGTGCGCGTACTGGTCCAGGATGGCGTAGTCCTTCGGGCCGAACAGGGAGGTGATGGCCGCGATGTTGGCGTCGAACCCGGACCCGAACGTGGCCGCGGCCTCCTGGCCGAGGAACCGGGCGAGCTCGTGCTCGAGCTCCAGGTGCAGCTCGAGAGTGCCGGTGAGCATGCGCACGCCGCCGGTGCTCGTGCCGTATCTGCCGACCGCCTCCTGTACGGCGTCCCGTATGCGCGGATGCCCGATGAGCCCCAGGTACGAGTACGTGGAGAACATCAGGATCTCGCGGCCGAGGGCGTCCGAGTCCGGCCCGGCGCGGCGTGTCAGCGGGACCTGGAACGTGTAGAGCGACTCGGGCAGACCCGCCCGGAAGAGCTCGAACCAGCGGTGTGCCGCAGGAACGTCCAGCAGACCGCCCGGCTCGATGACGTCCTCGGGCGAACGGCCGTTCAGGACCGCGGCGAATGGATCGCTGGTGAAGCGCTCCAGCCGATCGCGTTCAGCGGGTCGGTCGGAAGACGACCTTGACGGACCCGTTGCCGCTCTTGTCGAGGGCGGCTCCGATGGCTGCACGATACTCCTCCAGTCCGAACACGTGGGTGACCATGTTCAGCCCAGCGAAGCCGTCCCCTCGGAGCAGCTCCAGGGCCACGTCGTAAATGTCGCGCTTCTCGCCCTTCCACGGAACGAGTCCGTAGGCAAAGACGCCGGCGAGCGTCAGGTTGCGGATCACCAGCCGCGTCCAGTCGGCGGCCAGCTTCGAGGCCGAGCCCACCACCACGATGCGGCCGCCGCCGGCGGTGAGGGTGAGGGTGTCCCGCACGGTGCCCTCCGAACCGACCGTGTCGTAGACCAGCGTCGGACCGCCCTCGACGAAGCGGGGCGCCAGCGTCGGCTTGTACGCCTTCGCCCCGTCCATCGACCGGGCCCAGTAGAACAGCTCGTCCGCCGACCGCAGGATTCGCGTCGCGCCTGCCGCTTCGGCCCGCTCGTTCTGGAACGGATAGCGGCCGAGCACCGTGATCTCACCCGTCCAGCCCGTCAGGCGAAGGGCCTTCACCGTCAGGATCCCGATGGTCCCGGCGCCGACCACCAGCAGCCGGTCGCCGTCCCCGGGCGGGTGCAGCAGCACCGGCCGGAGGGCCGAGACGAACGGATCCAGCAGCACGGCGACGTCGTCCGGCAGCTCCGTCTCGGACGGAAGCCGCCGGAGCTGGCTGCGGTGCGCCACGAACGAGTCCGACCAGCCGCCGCCCGTGTCCGCGCAGTAGCCGATCATGAAGCCGGGGCTGAGGGCGCCCTCCGTCGTATTCACGCACAGCCCGTACTCCCCGGCGCGGCACGACTCGCACGGCGGCTCGATTCCCCGCTGCTCGCACGCGAGCATGGGCGCCACGGCGACGCGGTCGTTCGGCGTCCAGCCGACGACCTTCGGACCGAGCTCCTGGAGCCGACCGATGTTTTCGTGCCCGAACGTGAACGGGTACGTCTGGAACGGCTCCAGCATGAGCGAGTCGTGCGCAGTGATCGCGGCGATGTCGCTCCCGCAGATCCCGCTCGCGGTCGTCCCCACCCGTACCCAGTCGGGGCCCGGCAGCGTGGGCCGCTCCGTCTCCTCGAGCCGCACGAAGCCGAGGGGACCCAGGGGCATCCGCGCCCCGCCCCGGCCGACGTACCGGTTCAGGAGATAACGCACGGGACGGTAATGGAGTCGGATCGCCTGCAAGCCGCCGGCCTTGGTCGGTCGGCCGCCCTCGCCGAGGCACGGCCGCACGGGATGCTGGGGTTCGGAGAGGCGAAAGGTAAGGCCTGCTTCGGCACGCCCACAAGCAGGCCCCCGAGCGCGCCCCCGAGCGCGCACGTCCCGCGACGGCACCGGTGTGCGCGCCGGTGCCTTGATGCGGGCGGATACCGCGTCTACGTTTCGCCATGCCCAATTCTCCAGAGAGCGGCACGGCGCCGCTCCCGCCCGGCATCGACAGGCGCGGGTTCCTGCGACTGGGCGCCGCAGGTGCGGCGGCGGCCTGGCTGCTCGCTGCGCTGCCCGAGGGCGCTGCTGCCGCCTATCCGGAGGCCGCGCAGGACGGCCTGACGCTGTATGCCCTCAGTCCGCGGCAGTACGCCACCGCCCGCGCGGCGGCGGAGGCGCTCCTCGTCGACGTGCCCGTCGCTCCCGCGACGGTCGCCAGCCGGATCGACCGGCAGATCGCCCTCGTCGGCGATCCCGTACGCTCCGACGTGCGCACGGTCCTGAATGTCCTGGAGCGAGGCACGATCCTCGGCGGCCACCTGTTCCGCCCGTTCACGCGCCTCGATGCGCCCGCCCGGCTCGCGTATCTGCGCGGCTGGGGCACGTCCCGATTCAAGCTGCGCCGGGCCGTGTTCCAGGCGACGCGCGCGTTCGTCTACTTCTACGCCTACATCGACCCTGCCACGCGCCCGATCACCGGATTCGAAGGGCCGTGGCCGGAGCGCATGAACATCCCGGCAAGACCCGTGGACTTCGGACCGGTCACATGATCATCCAGTGCACCGAGCGGCAGGGCGAGACCATTCGCGACCGTGCCGACGTGGTGGTGGTCGGGACGGGCGCCGGCGGTGCCACGCTCGCCTGCTACCTGGCCGAGCGTGGATGGGACGTGGTCATGCTCGAGAAAGGCGGCTTCTTCCGCGCGGAGGACTTCACGCAGCGGGAAGAGGACGCCATGGCCGACTTCAACGGCCGCCGGGGGATGGACGCCTCCACCGACAACTCACTCTTCCTCAACTATGCGGAAGCGGTGGGTGGCTGCACGGTCCACTACTGGGGCGACTGCCTGCGCACGCCGCCGGACCGCCTCCAGTGGTGGCGGGAGTCCCGCGGCATCGACTGGATGACCGAGGACGAGCTGAATCCACACTGGGACGAGATCTGGAAGGACCTCGGCGTCCATCTGGCGGGGGAGAACCTCTTCAACGACAACAATCGTCTCGTTCGGCAGGGGTGCGAGAAGCTGGGCGTTCTGGGGGAGACGACGGACACCGCACGCGTCGATTGCATCGCCTGCGGATGGACGCAGTTCGGCTGTGCGTACAACCGGAAGTCCTCTCAGCTCATCACGACCATACCGCGGGTCAACCGGACCGGCGCCCGGATCTATTCGGACGTCCGCGCCCGCACGATCCGTATGGAGAATGGTCGGGCCACCGGGGTCGAGGGCGACATCGTGGATCGACGTACCGACCGCCCCCACGGCAGCATCCGCATCGACGCCCCCGTCGTCGTCGTCGCCGGCGGCTCCCTCGGCACCGCCGACCTGCTGCTGCGCAATCTCGACGATCCGGTCGTGGGGAGACGCCTGTACGTGAACCCCCATTACTGGGTCTACGCGAACATGGGCCGGCGGATCGAGAACACCATCGGCATCCCGTGCGCCTACATCGTGAAGGAGTGGCGTCGGAAGGTCGTGGACCACGCCGGCGACTACGTGCGCGGCGGCTACATCATGCTGTGCAGCCATCAGAGTCCGGGCATTACCGCCGCCCAGCTCAGCGCCACCGGCGCCGATCACACGCGGCTGATGCGCGACTACCACCAGTACGGCTCGCTGATGTCGGTCATCGACGAGGAGAACCCGGGCCGCGTCTACATCGACTCGAAGGGCCATCGACGTGTCGACTACACCGTTCGCGGCGTCGACCTGCACAAGGCCGTCGACTACCTCCGCAACGCGTCGCGGATCTTCCTCGCCGCGGGCGCCAGGGAAGTCGTCATCCCCGATGTCCACGGGACCGTGGTGCGCAGCGAAGCCGACCTCCAGGGCGTCGGGCTCCGCTCCGTCCAGCCCAACGCGCAGTTCATCGCCGGAAGCCACCTCCTGGGCACCGCCCCCCTGGGAAGCGACCCCGAGGACTCCTTCGCCGGCCCGACGGGCGAGGCACACCGGGTCCCCGGCCTCTACGTTGCCGACGGCGCCGCCGTCCCGACGTCCGTCAGCGTGGACCCCTCCATCACCATCATGGGAGTCGCTCGGCACATCGCCGCAGGCATGCACGAGCGCATCGGACGGCAGGGCTCCTAGTCAGCCGGAGGTGAGCCGGTACACCGTCGCGGTGCGCGTGCCGATCCCCTCCACGTCCTCCGGCACCGCCAGCTCGAACGCGTCGATGCGTTCCAGGCCCGCAGCGTCGAAGTAGGCTCGGCCCGGATCGGCCACGAGAACGGTCGCGCCCGCCGAACCACACGCGTCGAGGAACGACCGGATGCGCGGTGCGCCGGAGCGTTCGTAGGCGACGTCGCCGCACAGCACCACCTCCCGGACCTCCGCATTCGCGGGGTGCTCCGGGCCCGTGACGTCCCCGGTCACTCCGTCGACAACCAGGCCCTGACGCCGTGCCGCGAGGGAGGTCACGGCAACGGCCCAGGGGTCGATGTCCGCGGCGAGCACGGAGGCCGCTCCGGCTGTCGCCGCGGCGAGCGCTGCGACGCCTCCTCCACAGCCGACGTCCAGCACGGTGCGCCCCCGCACGAGCTCGGGCGTGTCGAGAAGGACGCGGGCAAGGGCGGCGCCGCCGGGCCACGCCCACGCCCAGAACGGAGAGGGCAGGTCACGGCCGGCCAGGACCTCCGCGGCCTCCCATACCTCGGTCAGCGATCGAGCGGTGAAGACGCCGATGCGCGGCGTGAGGGGCGCGGGCGCCAGCGGCGCGACCCGGTCGAGGAGTTCGCCGAGCGCTGCCTCCTCGGGCGGCTCGGGGTACTCGGAAGGGACGCCGGGGTGGCCGATCAGCGGGGAGCCGCCGCGATGCACTCGATCTCGACGCGCGCACCGAGGGCAAGGCCGCTTCCCGCCATGGCGGAACGGGCGGGCGGGTCCTTGGGGAAGTACTGGGCGTAGACGGCGTTCATCGCCTGGTAGTCCCGCATGTCGGCCAGGAAGATCGTGCACTTGACGACGTCGTCCAGATCCGCGCCGGCGGCGCCCAGCACCGTGCGGATGTTTTCCATCGCCTGACGGGTCTCCGGGCCGACTCCGCCCGGTACGACCTCCATGGTCCCCGGCTTCACGCCGATCTGGCCCGACAGGAAGATGAAATCGCCGGACCGGATCGCGGGCGAGAACACCGGCAGGGACGTGACCCGGTCGGACCGGATCACCTCCCGGTGCGGGCCCGCGGGCGCCGGATTGCGGGAGCAGGCGGCTGCACCCGCCAGGGCGAGGGGGATCAGCAGGCGGCGCATGGGGGGCTCCTCGGTTCGTGGGTGTGGATCCTGGCGTTACCCGACGTCGCGGCGCTAGGCCTTCATCGCGCCGAACTTCTCCATCGGCTCGCCCGCCCCGGGAAGGATGCCCTTCAGACGGGACAGGTCGATGTTGCCGCCGCTCAGCACGCACGCCATCCGGTCGACGCCGTCGAGGTCCACGGCGCCGGAGAGGACCGCGGCCACGGCCGCAGCGCCGGCGGGTTCGAGCATGAGCTTGCCGCGCTCGAGCAGGAAGATGATGGCTTCCTCGAGCTGCTCGTCGGTAACGAGCACGACGTCGTCGACGTACTCCCGCACGTGCTGGAGCACCAGCTCACCGGTGTGAGGGGCGGCGAGTCCGTCGGCAATGGTCGAGATGTCCGGCAGGTCCACCGGATGACCGGCTTTCAGGGCCTCCGTCACGCTGGGCGCCCCGGTCGGCTCCACCCCCACCACCCGGGCGTTCGGCCGCAGGTTCTTCACGGCCGTGGCGATCCCCGAGATCAGGCCGCCGCCCCCCACCGGCACGACGACGAGGTCGACGTCGGGCAGGTCCTCGATGATCTCGAGGCCGACCGTTCCCTGGCCCGCGATGATCTGTTCGTCCTCGAACGGGTGCACGAAGCAGAGCCCGCGCTCACGCTGGAGCTCCTCGGCCTTCTCGAACGCCGTCGCGAAGGTGCCGTGCAGGATCACTTCCGCGCCGTAGCGCCGGCTCGCCTCCACCTTCGACGTCGGCGCGGCCTCCGGCATCACGACCGTCGAGCGCACGCCCGCGGCCGTGGCGGCGAAGGCGACGGCCTGGGCGTGATTGCCGGCAGAGACGGCGATCAGGCCGCAGGACTTCTCTCGCTCGGACAGCGAGCGCACCTTGTTCAGGGCGCCCCGGGTCTTGAAGGAGCCCGTTCTCTGCAGGCACTCCGCCTTCATCCAGGCGTTCGTGCCCGTGCGCTGCCCGAGCGTGCTGGAAGAGAGCAGCGGTGTATGGTGTACGCGGTCACGGATGGCGCGACGGGCCTGCCGGACCTGCTCGAGGGTGACCATTCGACTCCTTTTCTGGTGCCGCCGCCGCATGGGGCGGGGAGAAATGATGCGACGCGCGCGCGACGAGGCGCAAGTTGCGGCGCCCCTTTTCCTGCGAGGGCGGGAACGATCCTTGCCCCGCGATGCCTCATCATGGCGATCATCGAACCCAAGGGAAGCGACCGCCGGGGCGGGCGGGACGACCGGCGCGCCGGCGGCGAGCGGCGCCGGGGATCAGGCGACCGGAGGGGCGGTCCGATGAACGACCGCCGCATGCGGTTCACCATCCTGTATTTCCTGGCCGCGATCCTGTTCATCATCGGCCTCAACTACTTCCTCGGGCGACAGACGACCCGCCAGATTCCGTACAGCGACCTCAAGCACCGGATCGCCGAGGGCCAGATCGCGAAGGTGACCGTCGGTGGGCAGTCCGTCCGGGCGACGGTGCGGGACAGCCTCGTTCAGCCCGACTCGCCCCAGGTCTACACGGCCGTCCCCGTCGCCGACGATCCGGAGCTGATCCCGCTGCTGGAGCGGGCGGACGTCGAGTACCAGGGCTCCACCGAAGGCTGGCTCACCAGCATCCTCGGATGGCTTCTGCCCCTCGGCCTGATCCTGCTCTTCTGGATCTTCATGCTGCGCAGGATCAACCCGGCCCAGGGCGTGATGACGGTGGGCAAGAACCGGGCTCGCATCGTGGGCGAGGAGGGAACGGGCGTCGACTTCGACGACGTCGCCGGAGCCGACGAGGCGAAACAGGAGCTCGTGGAGGTGGTCGAGTTCCTTCAGACCCCGGAGAAGTTCCACCGACTGGGCGCGAAGATCCCGAAGGGCGTGCTCCTCGTGGGGGCGCCGGGTACGGGCAAGACGCTTCTCGCCCGGGCCGTCGCCGGCGAGGCGGGCGTCACGTTCTTCTCCATCAGCGGCTCGGAATTCGTGGAGATGTTCGTGGGCGTGGGGGCCTCGCGCGTTCGCGATCTGTTCACACAGGCGAAGACGAACGCCCCGTGCATCGTGTTCATCGACGAGCTCGACGCCCTCGGCAAGGCCCGCGGCGTCGGCGGCGTAATGGGCGGCAACGACGAGCGGGAGCAGACGCTGAACCAGCTCCTCGTGGAGATGGACGGGTTCGATCCGCGCACCGGCGTCATCATCATGGCCGCGACGAACCGCCCGGAGATCCTCGACCCCGCGCTGCTCCGGCCGGGCCGCTTCGATCGCCAGGTCGTCGTGGACAAGCCTGACCGCACCGGACGGGAGGCGATCCTGGCGGTCCACGCGAAGGAGGTGCGGCTCGACCCGGAGGTGGACCTGGACGTCGTCGCCCGGCGCACGCCCGGCTTCGTGGGTGCCGACCTGGCCAACCTGCTGAACGAGGCCGCGCTCCTCGCCGCCCGCCGGGAGCACACGGCGGTGACGATGAAGGACATCGACGACGCCATCGACCGCGTGGTCGCCGGCCTCGAGAAGCGGAACCGGCTCATCAACGACAGCGAGCGGGAGATCGTCGCCTACCACGAGGCCGGGCACGCCATCGTCGCGGAGCGGGTCGATACGGCCGATCCGGTTCACAAGATCTCCATCGTGCCCCGGGGCGTGGGCGCCCTCGGCTACACACAGCAGCTCCCGACCGACGAGCGCTTCCTCCTGCAGCGTGGCGAACTCGAGGACCGGCTGGCCGTCCTGCTGGGCGGACGCTGCGCCGAGGAGCTGATCTTCGACGAGATCTCCACCGGCGCCGGAAACGACCTGGAACGGGCCAGTGACATCGCGCGCCGCATGGTCGGCGAGTTCGGCATGTCAGCCGCGCTGGGACCGGTCACGTACCGCAAGAAGCGCCGGCCCACCTTCCTCGACCTCCAGGAGGGGAGCGACGGTGACCGCGACTACAGCGAGGCCACCGCCGAGCTCATCGACGACGAGGTTCGCCGTGTCGTCGTCGCCGCCCACGACCGAGCCCTCGAGATCCTGCGAATGGACCGCGACATCCTGGAGGTCGTCGCGCAGCGACTATTGGAAAAGGAGGTCGTGGACCGGGCCGAGCTTCGGGAGATGATGGGCGGCCCGCCCGTCGAGCCTGGCGACGGGGAGCGGCCCGAGGTGGGTCACGTGCCGGAAGTCGAGTCGGAGTAGCCGTGCCCTGCGCCGATCGCTCCGGCCATTCGTTCCCTGTCGGGTCCGACGCCGGACGCCTGAGGACGGCGAGCGCTCGCGCCGGAGGCCGTGCGGCCAGGCGAGTCAGACCGCCGCTTCCTCCTGGATCGCCCGGCCGATCCTCGCCGCCATGACGTCGAGCTGCGATCGGGACTGCAGCGGACCATCGTGGGCGGGAAGCTGGAGCGGGAAGTCCTCGCCCTCGCGGACGGGGATGATGTGGAAGTGGAAGTGGTCGACGTCCTGGCCACCGGCGCGTCCGTTCGCGCTGAAGATATTGACCGCGGGCGCGTGCGTCGCCGTCTTCACCCCCGCCGTGATACGCCGCACCACCACCATGCAGTGTGCGGCGAGCGCCTCGGGCAGGTCGAGCACCGTCGGATGGTGCTCCCGCGTCACCACGAGGGTGTGGCCCGGGCTGAGGGGGCTGATGTCCATGAAGGCGACCGTGTGGTCGTCCTCGTGCACGATGCTGACGGTTTCCTCGCCGGCAATGATCCGGCAGAAAACACAGCTCTTGTCCACCATCGATTCCTCGTCGGGGGAGCGGTTGCGTTGCCGTCCGATGGCAGGATCTCCGTTGCAGGAAGCGGGCCGCCCCCCTTGGCGAAACACGCAACCACCGCCAGATTAGGCGCCCTCGAACCCGGACCAGGAGCGACAGGCAGTTGGCGGAAGCTGACGGATTCCCAAGAAAGCGGATCTCGGCGATGGTGCCGCTGGCGCTGCTCGAGGCGCTCCGGGACCACGATCTTCCTTCCGAGGTCCTCGAGGACGAGAATTTCCAGGCCAGCCTTCCCCGACGATTCGGCTTGAGCGACGTCGTCTTCACCCAGATCCGTCGCCTCGAGGACGACGTCCGCAAGGGCAACGGCGTGACCCTCTCCGAGGCGCGCGACCTCATGCGCCTGGTCCTCCGGCGCCCCGACGCGCCTGCCGTCCTGCGCGAAGCCGGCTCCGCCATCGCCCGGCGAGACTTCGAGCGCCGCCGTCGTCCCGCCGCACGCCGCGTCAAGGGCCACGGCCTGCCCCGCGCCGTCGTCTACTTCTCCGTACGCCGCGCCGCAAAACGTCTCATGACCCGCCTCTTCGGCCGCGGCTCCCTCTCCTGGATCGGACGCCCCCTCCACGCCCGCATCCGCCACCCCTTCATGGACGGCGACACCGAGGCCGGCACCCCCTGCGTCATGTTCTCCGCCATGCTGGAGGAGCTCCTGCTCCGCTACACCCATCGGAAGGCCCGTGTCGCCCACTCCCACTGCATCGCCCGCGGCGCCGACGCCTGCGAGTGGGAGCTGGAGCCCGAATAGTCGAGCCCGTCCGTCCCGCTCAGGCGCCCCGCAGTCCCGCAGCCCCGCAGTCCCTGGAAGGGTGCGCAGCACCCGCCCCCCCTCGGAGCCGCGCCGCGCGCGGCGACCCCCTCGAAAGGTGCGCAGCACCCGCCCCCCCTCGGAGCCGCGCAACGCGCGGCGACCCCCTCGAAAGGTGCGAAGCACCTGACCCCCTCGGAGCCGCGCAACGCGCGGCGACCTCCTGCCGCCGAAGGCGGCTTTCGCCACCCCTCCCCAGCACCTACAATCCAACCAATGAAACGCTACCCGCCGTTCGACCCTCCCGAGTACGTCGACTGGCAGGCCGACCCGGAGCTGGTCCGTGCCTTCGACGCGCGGGCTCACGCCGACGCGGGGCGGGCCGAGCTCGTCGATGGCCTGGGCGAGGAGCGGCTGCTGGCCCTCTACGCGGGCCTCCTCCGCAATCGCCTGCACGACATCACGCTGAAGCGGTGGGTCCGCCGGGGCGTGATCTCGAAGGCGTGGCTGGGGACGGGGGAGGAGGCGGCGACGATCGGCGTCGTGCACGCCCTGGACCGGGACCGGGACGTCGTCGCCCCGATGATCCGGAACGCAGGCGCATGCCATGAAATGGGCATGCCGCTTTCGACCATCTTCCGCGGCTATCTCGGGTCCGCGGACAGTCCGAACGGCGGCCGCGACGGCCACTTCGGGGATCTGTCCCATGGCGTGCTCCAGCCCATCTCCCACGTGGGTGCGATGGTCCCCGTCGTGACGGGTCTCGCCATGGCGTTCCAGCGCCGCGGCGAGCCCCGCGTCGCGGTGACGTGGGTCGGGGACGGCGCCACCAAGACCACGGACTTCCACGAGGGCGTCAACCTGGCCGCGGTGCGCCGCGCGCCCGCCATCTTCGTGATCCAGAACAACCAGGTCGCGCTCGGCACGCGCAGGGACCAGCACGGCGCCGGAGACTTCGGCGACTGGCCGGCCATGTACGGCATGGCGGGCGCATGGGCGGACGGCAACAACGTGCTGGACGTCTACGCCGCCACGCATCAGGCTGCCGAGCAGGCCCGCCAGGGCGGCGGCCCGACGATGCTCGTCGTGGACACGTTCCGCATGGGCGGCCACGCCACCCACGATGAGGCGGAGGCCCGGGCGACATTCCCCGCGGAGTTGTTCGGCGACTGGGGTCGGCGGGATCCCATCGGGCTGTACGAGGCGTGGCTCGCCGAACGGGGCATCGACGAGGGCCGCCTCGCCGCGATCGAGGCGGAGGTCGAGGCCGGGATCGAGGCCGCCGCCGAGGACGCACTTTCCGAGCGGGACGCCCACGTGCCGGAGCCCGAGACCGCGGAGTTCTCCGGCATCAGCGCCGGCGTGCGGCAGCCCGGCCTGGCCGCGCGCCTCGAAGGTGGCCTCTGAGCGCCGCCGGCGGCGGCGCGCCGGAGGAGAGCCGGAGCGAGGGCGGCCGGCGGGAGAACGTCCGGGCCGAGGATGGGCTGAGGGAGAGCCACGTGGAGGTCGCGCGCCGGGCCCGCGTCCTTTCCCTGGGCGACGACGCTCCGCCGGACGCCGAGCTGTGGATCGCGTGCCACGGCTATCGCCAGCTCGCCCGGCCCTTTCTCGAGCCGTTCCGCCGGATCGCCGAAGGCAGCCGCACGATCGTCGCTCCCGAGGCCCTGTCGCGGTTCTACGTCGAGGACGCGCTCTCCGGGCCCCACGGCCCGGAATCGCGCGTGGCCGCGAGCTGGATGACGCGCGAGGACAGGGAGAACGAGATCCGCGACTACGTCGGCTATCTGGATCGGGTAACGGAGGCGTGGATGGAGCGACGTCGCCCTGACCGCGTCGTCGCCTTCGGCTTCTCCCAGGGCGCAGCGACCGCCGCGCGCTGGGCCGTGCTCGGCCGCACCTCCGTCGATCGACTCGTGCTCTGGGCCGGCGGGCTGCCGCCGGACCCGGCGCCGGCGACCGTCGCGGACCGACTCCGGACCCTCCGCCCGATCCTCGTCGCCGGCAGCGAGGATCCGTGGGCCACGCCCGAGGCACTCGGCCGGCAGGTGGAGCGCATGGCTGCGCTGAACGTGACCTGCGACGTCGTCCGATTCCGAGGCGGGCACCGCCTCAGCCGCGACACCCTCGAACGCGTCGCGGCGCTGGTCCGCGACGAGCCTGACCCCAGCCCGAACATCCGATGAGCCGCAGCCTGACCCTGCTCGCACTCCTCGCCCTCTCGCTGGCGGCGCCGGTGCGCGCCCAGACGACGGCCTCCGTCGCCTACGACGTGGCGTTCCCGAACGCCGTCCACCACGAGGCGCGCATCACGATGACGCTGACGGACGTGCCGCCCGGTCCGCTCGAGCTGCGCATGTCCCGGGCGTCGCCCGGCCGATACGCGCTGCACGAGTTCGCGAAGAACGTGTACTCCGTAGAGGTGACCGACGGCTCCGGCAGGCCGCTGCGCACCACGCGCATGACCCCGTACGGCTGGACCGTTCCCGAGCACGACGAGACCGTTCGCGTCGCCTACACACTCTACGCCGATCGCGCCGGCGGAACGTACACCGGAATCGACCTCACCCACGCGCACATGAACATGCCCGCCACGTTCATGTTCGCGCCCGACATGCAGGACCGGCCGATCCGCCTCGTGCTCCACCCGCTCGATGGATGGAAAACCGCCACGCAGCTCCCGTCCGTCCCGGGCGAAGCGGAGACGTACTCGGCGCCCGACCTCCAGTACTTCATGGACAGTCCGACGGAGCTGAGCGACCACGACGAGCGGGTGTGGCAGGTCCCCGGCGGACAGACCATCCGCATCGAGATGCACCATCAGGGCACCGCCGCCGAGCTGGATGACTATACCGCCAAGGCGAAGCGCATCACCGCGGCCGAGATGAAGGTCTTCGGCGAGTATCCGGCCTACGACTACGGAACGTACACCTTCATCGCCGACTACCTCCCCTGGGACGCCGGCGACGGCATGGAGCACCGGAACTCCACCAGCATCTCCAGCTCCCGATCCCTCGCCCAGAACGAACAGGGACTCCTCCACACACTCGCCCACGAGTACTTCCACTCCTGGAACATGGAGCGGATCCGGGCCAAGGAGATCGAGCCCTTCGACTTCCTCCACGCGAACCCGTCCCCGGAGCTCTGGTTCGGCGAAGGCTTCACCAACCTGTACGACGGCCTGTCCATGAAGCGGGCGGGCGTCATGGGCCTCGACGACTTCCTGGCCGAGGAGGGACGCGCCATCAGCGCGGTCGTGAACCTGCCCGGCCGGAGCTACCACAGCGCCGCAGGCATGAGCCTCCTCGCGCCCTTCGTCGACGCGGCCACGTCCATCGACCCGACCAACTTCGACAACACGTTCATCTCGTACTACACCTGGGGCGAGGCCATCGCCATCGGCCTGGACCTGACCCTTCGCACCCGCTTCGACCGCACGCTCGACGACTACATGCGAGCCATGTGGCTGAAGTACGGGAAGACCGGAACGCCGTACGACATGGACGGGCTGCGCACCACGCTGGGCGACGTCGCCGGCGATACCGCGTGGGCCAACGACTTCTTCCGTCGCTACATCACCGGCCACGACGTCGTGGACTACGCCGGCCTCCTCGCCCGGGCCGGGCTGCTCCTCCGGCCGGCATCGCCAGACCAACCCTCGCTAGGCTATTTCGGCCTTCGCTACGGTGACGACGGCGCCGAGATCACCGGCAACACCCTGGTCGGCCAGCCCCTCTACGACGCCGGCCTCGACCGCGGCGACGTGATCCTCACCCTCGACGGCACCTCGATCGCCAGCGAGCAGGACTTCGAGGCGGTGCGCGCCCGGCACCGGGTCGGCGACTCCGTGCCCATCACGTACCGCACCCGGGGCGGGGACCGGAGCGGCACGGTCACCTTCGCCGCCGACCCCACCCTCGAGCTCGTCTCGTTCGAGAGCGCCGGGCGCGACGTGACGCCGTCGATGCGGCGTTTCCGGGACGCCTGGCTGGGCGCCTAGGTCGGCGGCCGGGCCGCAGCCGTCCCACGGCGTGACGCCCCATCGTCCACGAAACGAGACGGTTGGCGGCGTTCCGGACGAATTGGCAAGCTCGTAAATCCCGTCACGACAGGCGTTTACGGGTCTGGCACCGCGCTTGCCACATCTCTCGGGCAGACCCAGGGGAATAGACACTCGAGAGTGTGAGGTTACAGATGTTCACCAGGACGAAGCGGTCCATCAGCGTGATCGCGGGCGCGGCGATGATCGTCGCCACCGCCGGCGGCTGCGCAAGCATGAACAACAAGGAGAAGGGCGCGGCCATCGGGGCCGGCGTGGGCGCGGCGGCGGGCGCGGCCATCGGTCGCAACAACGGCGGTACTGCCAAGGGCGCGATCATCGGCGCGGTCGTGGGTGGTGCCGCGGGCGCCGTGATCGGGCACCAGATGGACCAGCAGGCGGACGAGCTGGGCAAGGATCTCCCGGGCGCGGACGTGTCGCGCGTGGGCGAGGGGATTCTCGTGAACTTCCCTTCGGGGATCCTGTTCCCGTTCGATTCGGAAAACCTGCAGCCGAACGGAAGGCAGAACCTGGCCGATCTGGCGCAGAGCCTCCAGAAGTACCCGAAGACGACGGTGCTCGTGGTGGGGCACACGGACGCGAAGGGCTCGGACGAGTACAACATGGCCCTGAGCCAGCGCCGGGCGCAGTCGGCGAAGAACTACCTCGTGTCGCAGGGGATCGACGGCTCCCGCATCCAGACGGAGGGGCGTGGCGAGACGGAGCCGGTCGCCTCGAATGACACCGAGGTGGGCCGCCAGCAGAATCGCCGGGTGGAGGTCGCCATCTACGCGAGCGACGAGTACCGGCAGCAGGTGCTGGACGACGTCGGGCACTAGATCGCGGCAGGACACCACCGCACGTGAGGCGCCGCTCCTTTTGGGGGCGGCGCCTCCTTCTATTCCTCTCCGGTACGGAAGAGATCGAGGAACTGTGTGAGGATCCGGTGCGTGAGTCCCCAGACGTGGTGCCCCTCGACGCGGAACGAGGGAAAGCTCCGGGACGTGCCCCCCACCTCGACGAGAATTTCATCGAGGTTCTGCTCGTCGAGAAGTACGGACACCGGCACCCAGACGGTGGCGGCGACCTCCCGTGCGTCGGGCACCGGACGCGCCCGGGCACCGACACGCGCGACAAAGGGTGCCACGACGAGCGGGGGGAGGTGCCGGCTGAGGGGTGCGACCTCGTCGAGGGCGCCGAGCAGGTCGGTGACGGGGTCGACGGAGACTCCGACTTCCTCGCGGGTTTCGCGGACGGCGGTGGCCAGGAGGTCCCGGTCGCCCTCGGCGCGACGGCCTCCAGGGAGCGCCATGTGGCCGGACCAGGGGTCGCCGGACCGCTCGACTCGGCGGATGAGGAGCAGTTCGAGCTCCGTCCGGCTGCGGAGGAGGAGCGCGACGGCGGCCTCGCGCGTCTCGTGCAGGCGGGGCGCCTGAGCGGGACGGCGTGCGGCGAGTGCCAGGCGCAGGGAATCGAGGGCTGCGTCGTCCATGAAGATGAGTCTACGGGACGCGAGGGGTCGGGCCAAGGCTCCCTGCGCGGGCGCCAGACCCTTCCCGGGGCGGGCGCCCGGCGTTTGCCGGAACGGCCCGGGGCTTGCTCCGGCTGGAGGGCGCAGACGACCCCCCGGACGTGAGCCGATTCCAGGTGAGCAGCAAGGACGAGACGACGGCAGTCGAAGCGCGAGAGGTGCTCCGGACGCGCTTCGGCCTCGACGACTTCCGACCCGGTCAGGAACCTGCCATCCGAACGGTACTCGGAGGACGTGACGCGCTGGTGGTGATGCCCACGGGCGCGGGGAAGTCCCTGATCTACCAGATCCCGGCGCTCCTGCTCGGCGGACTGACCGTGGTCGTCTCGCCGCTCATCGCTCTGATGAAGGACCAGACGGACAAGCTGGACGGTCTGGGCGTGGACGCGTTGACGATCAACTCCGGCTTGACCCGAAAACAGCAGAGCGACGCGCAGGAGTCGGTAGAGGAAGGCGAGGGCGAGATCCTGTACGTGACGCCGGAGCGCTTCCGCGACCGGGAGTTCTTCGACGCATTGCTGGAGCGGCGCGTCGGGCTGTTCGTGGTGGACGAGGCGCACTGCGTCAGCCAGTGGGGCCACGACTTCCGGCCCGACTACATGCTCCTCGGCAGCATCGCGGAGCGGCTCGGTCGACCCCCCGTCCTGGCGCTCACCGCAACGGCACCGCCGGAGATCCAGACGGACATCATCGATCAGCTCCGGCTCCAGGGACCCGTACCGCCTCGTGACCGGGCTCGTCCGTCCAAACCTGCGCCTCGAGGTCGAGCGCACGGTGAACGACGCCGAAAAGGACGCGGCGCTGGACCGGCTGCTGCGGGGGGAGCGGGGGACCGGCATCGTGTACGTCGCCACGGTCAAGGAGGCGGAGCGCATCCACGAGGAGTTCGGGGAGCGCCACGGCCTTGCCCTCTACCACGGCCGCTGCACGGCGAAGCAGCGGCGCGAGGCGCAGGAGCGGTTCATGGCCGGGGAGGTGAAGGCCGTCGTCGCCACGAACGCGTTCGGCCTCGGCATCGACAAGCCCGACATCCGCTTCGTCGTGCACTACCACTTCCCCGGTTCTCTCGAGGCGTACTACCAGGAGGCGGGTCGGGCGGGCCGCGACGGCGGGCCGGCGCGCTGTACCATCCTGTACCGGGAGGAGGACCGGTCGATCCAGGGCTACTTCCTCGGCGGCAAGTACCCGGACCTGCGGGAAGCCGCCGCCGTCGCCCGGGTGGTGAACGGGCTGGAGGAGGGGGAGCGGATGTCCACCGAGGACATCGCCGACGCCGCCGAGACCGCACGCCGCAAGACGCGCATCGTCCTCACCCTGGTGAAGCGCCACGGCGGGGTCCGGGAATACCGGGGCGGTGAATGGGAGCGGGCTACCGAAGACGTGTCTCGCGTAGATCTTTCGAAGGAGCTGGTCGACTACGAGGAGCGTAGGAAGCGGGACAGGCGGAAGCTGGACTCGATGATCGCCTACTGCCGGACGGCCCGCTGCCGGACGCTGCACCTGCTCCGCTACTTCGGCGAGGAGCGGGAGGACGGCTGGACGTGCGGCCACTGCGACAACGACGAGCGGGAGCCGCTGGCCGGCGAACAGGCGGAAGCCGATGTGGGAGACACCGGAGTCGGCCGGGAGGGCAGCCAGGGCGCTCCGGGGGCCGTTTCGGACCGCGACGATGAGAAGCGGGCCGGTGCGGAGCCCCGCGCCCGCGACCCGGAGGAGCGGTGGGACGAGCCGGTCTGCGACATCGAGCCCGGGCAAACCGTGCGAAACCCTGTCTTCGGGGACGGCGTGGTCCTCGACGTGACCGGGAGTCGCGCCGAAGTGGACTTCGAAGACGACGGCGTGCGCACCGTGCACGTGGACTACCTCGACGCCATCGAGGACTGAGCCGGAAGGATGCGGCGGACGTCCGGCTGCCGGCGTTGTACTTGTCTGGTGGCCCCCGGCGGCGCATCTATAGGGAACTCTGACCTCACCTTTCTCCGGCCCCCACTCCATGCGGCCCATTCGACGGCTCATCCACGAGGCGCACCGGCGGTCGTTGTGGCAGGTCATCGCCATCTACGCATTCGGCGCGTGGGCGGCGTACCAGGTCATCCTGGGCCTGCGCGACGGGGTCGGCCTGCCGGATTGGGTGCCGGCTTTCGCCATCGTCCTCTTCCTCATCGGCCTCCCGATCGTGGTCGCCACGGCCTTCGTGCAGGAGGGCGGCCCGTCGAAGGAGACGTGGAAGCCCGAGGCGACGCCCGAGCAGCCCGAGACCGTCGCGGACGACGTCGGCGCGCAGCCACAGGAAGCGGGTGCGTCCGGCGGCGTTCGTCACGTCCTGACCTGGCGCCGCTCGCTGCTGGCGGGCGTCGGGGCGTTCGTGCTGCTGGGGCTCGGCACCGGCGGCTGGATGGCCATGCGCGTACTGGGGATCGGGCCCGTCGGCACGCTCGTCGCTCAGGGCGTTCTCGACGACCGGGAGCGCATCATCCTCGCCGATTTCCGGAGCGTGAGCGGGGACTCCATTCTGGCCGCCGTGACGACGGAGGCCTTCCGCATCGACATCGCGCAATCGCCTACGGTGACGATCCTCGAGCCGTCCCAGGTGCAGGATCTGCTCGAGCGCTCGCAGCGGCCCACCGACTCACGCATCGACGCAGGGCTGGCCCGCGACCTGGCGCAGCGGGGCGGGATCAAGGCGGTGCTGACGGGCGACGTCGCCGACGCCGGCGGCGGATACATCCTCACCGCCAGTCTCGTCTCCGCCTCCAGCGGCGATCCGCTCGCCTCTGCGCGGGAGACGGCCGCGGACTCCACTCAGCTCCTCGGCGCCGTCGACAAGCTGTCGGCGAAGCTGCGTGAGCGGATCGGCGAGTCACTGAAGAGCATCCACGCCAGCGACCCGCTCGAGCAGGTCACTACGTCTTCCCTCGAGGCGCTGCGCCGCCTGTCGATGGCGGAACGCGCCTTCAACAACGGGGACGACGCGCGCGGGATCGCGCTCCTCGAGGACGCCATCCGCCTGGACTCCACGTTCGCCATGGCGTACCGGCGACTCGCCGCCGCGCTGGATACGCGCCTGGAGGAGCCGGAGCGGGCGCTGGAGGCCGCCCGGGCCGCCGTGCGGTTCGGGGACCATCTCAGTGATCGGGAGCGCCTGCACGCGGAGGCGTATCTGGCATACGAGATCGGCCGCTGGGAGGACGCCCGGACCGCCTACGAGTCGCTGCTCGAGCTCGACCCGGACGACGACAAGGCGCTCAACAACCTCGGGCTGGTCTACGGGAACCTGGGTGATGACGCCCGCAGCGCCGAGCTGCTCCGGCGGTCGCTCGTGGTGGACAGTCTCCGTGGCTCCACGTTCGGCGGAACGTTCACCAACCTCGCCGGCGCGCTCCTCGACATGGGAGACACGGCCGGTGCGCGGGCTGCGATCGACGCATATCGGAAGGCGTTTCCCGGCAATCCGGAAGTCAAGGTCGGGGCGGCAGCCGTGCTGGCGGGAGAGCGGCGCTATCGTGCGGCTGCGGATACACTCGAGCAGGTCGCGGGGGATCCGACAGTCCCGATGGGCCGACGCGCAAGCGCGGAAGAGGTGCTGGGTGTGCTGTCGTCCGCCCGGGGGAGACCGGTCGAGGCAGGGGGTCATTTCGAGAACGCCGCAAATATGCACGAGCAGCGTGGCCGCAGGCCGGAGCGGCTGAGCGCCCGCCTCCAGGCCGCGCTTGCCGACGCGTGGGTGGCGCAGCGCTACGACGCCGCCACCCGCGCGATCGACGACGCGCTCCGGGAGTCGCCGCTGGATTCGATGCCTACAGGCGATCGTCCCTACCTGCTGCTCGCGGCGGCGAACGCGGCGGCCGGTCGTGGCGACGAGGCGGCTCGCGTTATCGAGCGCTACCGTAGCGACGTCATCGAGGACCTGCGTCGGCCCCGGGCGGGCGAGGAAATGGCCGTTTCCGGACTCGTCGCGCTCCAGAACAACGACGTCGAGTCGGCCGAGCGCGACTTCCGGAACGGCGAGCGGCTGATCGCCTGCCACGACTGCCTGGCCGCCCTCTCCGGGCGGGCGGAGGAGCTGCGGAACCGTCCCGACAGCGCCATCGTCGCGTACGAGGCCTACCTGGCGAGCACCTTCATCTACAACGTGCCCACGCGGTACTCCCCCATGGACCTGCCCAACCGGGCCTGGATGGAGGCCGCGGTCCATGAGCGTCTCGGGGAGCTGTACGCGCAGAAGGGGGACACGGCCAGTGCAGTCCGGCACTACTCCGAGCTGCTCGAGCTGTGGGAGGACGCGGAGCCCGAGCTGAGGCCGCGCGTCGAGAACGCGCGGCGGCGGCTGGCGGCGCTCGGGACGAAGGGCTAGGCGAGCGGGAGCGGGGGCGCCGGTGCCGCTGTTCGAGAAGAGATAGACGCGGCTCTTGCCCTCTCGCGGCCGCTTCATCATCTATGGTATGTAGCCCGGCCGGTACCTCCCTCCCCTGGATCGGTCCGAAGCTCTTCCCCGGCAGGATTTCGTGCGGCGGGTTGCTGCTCCCGAGCGCAACCTTGTCCCCGGTTTTCGTGTACCTGAAGACATGCCCAGGCAGCCCCGCAGGGAGCGGATCTTCGAGCGAGACGGGCATCGCTGCGTCTATTGCGGTGAGGCCTTTGCCGCGGAGGACCTGACCGTCGACCACGTCGAGCCACGGATGCGGGGAGGGGATCACTCGGACGGGAACCTCGTGACCTGCTGCGTGCCGTGCAATACGGCGAAGGCCGGGCTTCCTGCCTGGGCGTGGCTGGCCAACCGGTCGACGGAGCGCGCGAACTTCCTCGAGCTCGCCGAATCCGTCTGGCCGCGCCTGCGCCGAGCCGTCGAGGAAGCCGGGCGCTCGGAGGCGAACGGCGGGCCGTAGGCGGCGACGGCCGCGGACACGGGAATCAACGAACGAAAGATCCGGAACCGATGAAGGGACTTCGCCCACGGCTGACTCGCTGGATCGCCGTCGCGATTTTCGCGGCGGCTACGGCGGCGTGCGGTCAGCATCCGGCGACCATGGCGGCCGGACTCCACGCGGGCAGTCTCGACGAGGGCCGCCGCGCGGCCGACAGCTGGGTCACGGAGGCGACGCGGGGCCGGACGGTGCACTCCGAAGACGTCCTCGCCATCGGCTACCTCGAGCGCGAGAGGCTGGGACTCGGGTCGCCATTCCGCCTTGCCGACTATGCGCTTGCGGACCCCCGTCTCACGCATGAGGAGCGTCGAACCGTCGCGTGGGCCCTCCTCGCGCGGGCGGAGTCCCGAGGGGACTACTCCGTGGACCCGGTCGCGCTCGACGCCGTCTCGAACCGCTTCCCGCTGGACCACGCCGGTGAGGCCCACCTCGACCTGATCGAAAGCGCGATCCGGGAGGCGCGGAACCCCCGCGCCGGTGAGCTCGCCGTCCGTCTCGCCTACGCTCTCGCCGCGGCCGAGGGCTCCGTCAGTCGGGCCGCACCGTCCCTAGCCGCGCAGGCGGCGGCGCTGATCCGGGACCGGGAGCTCGCCCGCCGGGACGTCCGGCGCCTGCTGTCCGCGGCGCAGCGGGCGTCGGCGGATCCGCTCACGCTGATCCCGCGCTGGCGGAGTGAGCGGTACTTCCTCGTCGAGCAGCCCGTCTCGGAATCCCTCCCGACGGATGCCGAGGAGGAGGCCGTGGAGCTGGCCCCCCGCCTCGCCTCGGCGATCCGGGACCTGGCCGCGGGATCGCATCGGATCGCGACGTCGCCGCGACCGCTCCTGACCCCGTCCCTCGCCTACCGGCTCGCCGCCCTGACCGATTCGCTGAATCCGCCACCCGAAACGCCGATCGTCATGGCCGTGCGGATGCACGGGAGCGAGCTGCGATCGGGCGGCGGGCTCGTGGGGCCCGATTCGGCCGAGATCGACCGCTTCGAGGAGCGGGCACGGGACGAGGAGCGGTTCGCGGCCGAGCATGCGCTGCTGTGGCAGGAGACTACGGACCGGCACGACATTCCGGCCCGGATCGCCATGGCCGCGGCGGTCTCGATGCGGCCGTACGCCCAGGAATCCCCGTGGTTCCCGGGCATGGCAGCCCCGTCCGAGTCCGATCTGGAGACGCGCTTCGGCCTCGCCGGCGTCGTCTTCGACGATTCGGTGCCCGACGGCTGGCGCCCGTACTATCGGCGGATGCTGGCCACGTCCCTCACGGACCTCGAACGTGTGCTCCCGTCGCTGACCGTGCGTGGACTTCGGGTGCGCGTCGGTGCGCTGCGAGGGAACGATCGGACGCTCGCGCTGCACAACCCCCGCACGCGAACGGTCTTCCTGCCGCCCCGAACGGGGGCGGGCACGATCGCCCACGAGCTGGCCCACGATCTCGACTGGCAGGTGGCGCTCAGGCGCTATCGGGTCCGGGGCGACTACGCCACCGATCGGGCGACGCTGCGCGGCGCCGGGTCCATCGCCAGTCGCATGCAGCAGCTCGCCGACGGCGCGCTGGAGCCGCCGCCGGCGACGGGGACGCGCCCCGACCACGAGCGTCGGCCTGCCGAAGTCTTCGCCCGCAGCATGGACTGGCTGGTCACGCAGGCCCTCGCGCGGGAGGGACGGTCGGACGGATACCTGTCGTCCGTTCAGGACGCCGTGCTGACGGGCTACGGGAGCGTCACGCCACCGGACTACACGGGCCGGGCGGGCGACGCACTGGTGGCCATTCTCGACGAGGTCGCGCCGCTGCCGGCCGATCTGCGGCGGTGGTATCTGGAGCGGCAGGGAGTCGGGCGTCCGCTCACGGCGTACGATCTCGTGCGGACGGTTCTCGAGGCGCCGGTCCCGGTGGAGAGCGACATGGTGCTGGTTGCGGCCGCGCCCGTGGCGGCCGAGGACAGCGCGCTCGTCTCGAGCCCCTCACCACAGCGTGCGGACGCCCGGTTCGCCGCCATCGCCGCCGCGCGGGACGCGGCCATGGGATCGATCGACGCGTGGATCTGCGGGACGCCGGGTGCGGCGTACGACCGCGAGCTACAGGACGCGCGACGTCGCCTCGTCGCGCGCACGGCCCTCGCTCGCGCCCGTGGCATCGCGATGCATCGGGCGGGCGAACTCGCGGGCCGCGCAGGGCGCGAGTGGATGGCGCGAGAGCTGTTCGGCGAGCCGCGGCCGACGGAGCCGCTGGATTCGGCCACCGCGGCGATCCTGAGCGCCCTGGCTACGCGCGCCCGGGAAGCCGGCGAGATCGGGCCGGCCGTTCCGGACGATCCGTTCCGGCTGACGTCGCCGCCGCCGCCGTGCTACTTCACCGCACGCCAGGACTGAGCCCGACCCTTCAGATGGGCCAGGTCGACACGACGCGGTCCACGATCTCGTCGTCCGCGTCCGAGCTCGGGATGTAATAGCCCTGGAGGCTCGCCGAGGTCGCCGTCGTGATCTCCGCGTCCACGCGCAGGATCGTCTCCGGCGCGAGGTCGGGATCGATCTTCTTCAGCTCGTTCCACAGCACCCGCCGCACCAGATGGTACTCGTAGAGGACCATGTCGGGCGTGAAGCCGTCCGCCCGGCGCTCCCGGCCGTGGTGCAGCGCGGCGCGGACCAGGGCCCGGGCCGGTTCGTTTCCCCCCGCCTTCTTCGCATCCGCGGCCTCGCCCAGGCAGCGTATGAGCTCCTCCAGACCGTCCTCATCCACCGGACGCGGGACGTTGAGGTTCGGCGACAGCTCCGCCACGGAGCCCCAGTCCTGCACGACTCCCGCGGCGAGAGCGGGTGCGGAGGCGATCACCGAGAGGGTGAGGGGCATGGCGGGTCTCTGTTCGGATCTTCAGGGGCTGCGCGGAATGCGCTGCAGCCAAGCTACGTCCGTTTCCCGGAGACGGCCAGCCTTCCGTTCCGCCTTCGTTCGTGCGGCCTCGAAGCGGACGGCGGCTACTTCAGCACGCGCCGGAACTGACGCGTCGCCAGCGCGAGCACGGCCGCGGCCATGGCGGCGAGAACGAGGACCTGCGGCCACAGGTCGCCGAAGCCCTCTCCTTTCAGGAAGATGCCGCGGACGATCTCCAGGAAGTGGCGGACCGGGTTGAAAAGCGTCAGGCGCTGGAAGAACAGCGGCATCGTCCGGATCGGGTACATGAACCCGGACAGGATGATCATCGGAAGGAAGAAGAGGAACATCGTCATGAATGCTTCCTGCTGCGTGTCCGAGACGGTGGAGACGAGCAGGCCGAAACCAAGGGCAGCAAGGATGTAGACGGCTGAGGCGACCACCAGGAGGGGCACGCTGCCCCGCAGCGGGACGTGGAACCACAGCACGGCCACGGCGGAGACCAGGACGAGATCGATGAACGCGATGGCCGCGACGGGGAGCGTCTTGCCGAGCATGAGCTCCGTGGGAGACAGGGGGCTCACGAGGAGCTGTTCGAGGGTGCCCATCTCCCGCTCGCGCACGACGGCGAGGGCCGTGAGAAGCAGGGACATGAGCATGAGGATTACAGCGATCACGCCCGGCACGTTGTAGACGCGGCTCTCCAGCGCCGGATTGAACCATGCGCGGGCGCGCAGGTCCACGCCCCCCGAGGGCACGGCGCCGTGCTCCGCGGCGTACTCGAGGCCGAAGCGCTGGACCATGCGGGCGGCATAGCCCTGGGCGACGGTCGCCGTGTTGGAGCTGGTCCCGTCGACGAGCACCTGCACGCTGGCGCCGCGTCCGGCCGCCAGGTCCGCGCTGAAGCCGACGGGGATCTCGACTCCGACGACGGCGTCTCCGGCGTCCAGGGCGTTCCGCAGCGACGCCGGCCTCTCGCCGCGCCCGGCGACGTGGAAGTAGGGTCCTGCCGTCATGGCGGCGACGAGTCGTCTGGATTCGACGGTGTGGTCGAGGTCGACGACCCAGATCGGGACGTTTCGGACGTCCGTGTTCACCGCGTAGCCGAAGAGCAGGAGCTGCAGGATCGGAGAGGCGAAGATGATGCGCTTGGTCTTCGGGTCACGGAAGATCTGCCGCCACTCCTTCCGGAGCATCTCCCGCACGCGGAGCGCGGAGCCCCGCAGATCGGCCCGCGTCACGCGATCTCCTTTCGGAACGAAAGCGTGGCGAGCCCCAGCCCCAGGATGGCGAAGACCAGCATGTAGACGCCCTGCACCCACAGCACGTGCAGTCCGACGCCCTTCAGGAAGATGCCGCGCGTAACGGTCACGAAGTAGCGCGCCGGAATGACGTACGTGAAGAGCCGGAGGGCCCGCGGCATGGCGCCAATGTCGAAGATGAAGCCCGAGAGCAGGATCGCGGGGAGGTAGGTCGCGACCATCGCCACCTGCATGGCCAGCACCTGGGACTTCAGGGCGGCCGAGATGAAGATCCCGAGTCCCAGCGCACCCACGAGGAAGAGCAGGGAAAAGCCCCCCAGCAGGAGCGCGCTGCCGCGCAGCGGCACGCCGAAGATGAGCATGCCGGCGGCGGTGGCCATCGCCACGTCGAAGAGGCCGATGCCCACGTACGGCACCAGCTTGCCGAGCACGACGTCCAGGCGGTGGACCGGCGTGGCGGCGAGCTGCTCCATCGTGCCGCGCTCCCACTCGCGGGCGATCGTCAGAGCCGTGAGCATGGCGGCGATGATGGACATGATCACCGCAATGAGCCCGGGCACGATCATCTGCCGGCTCTCGAGCGTCGGGTTGTACCAGACCCGGGTCTCGGCCTCGGCGGGAGGGCGGATCCGCCGGCCCTGCAGCATCACGTCCCGGGACCAGCCGGCCAGGATGGCTTCCGCGTAGTTCAGGGCGATCGTCGCCGTGTTCGCGTCGCCCCCGTCGAGGACCAGCTGCACGTCTGCCGAACGGCCTGCCGCCAGATCCCTCGCGAATCCCACGGGGATCACGAGTCCGCCCGTGACGTCCCCGTGCACCACGCGGTCGTCCACCGCCGCATAGTCGTCCACCCGCTCGACCACTCGGAAGTAGCCGCTCGCCTCCAGCGCTTCGACCATCGAGCGGCTGCGGGACGTGTGGTCCCGGTCGAGCAGCGCAAGTCGGATGTCCTTCACGTCCCACGTGATGGCGTAGCCGAAGAAGAGCAGGAGCATGACCGGCAGCAGAAAGGCGAGCGCCATGCTGCGCCTGTCCCGCCGGAGCTGCGTCCATTCCTTTCGGGCGACCGCCCACAGACGCACCGGGTCCATGCTACCCCTCCGCCGCGCCGCCGCCGGCGCGCACGAGCGCGACGAAGACGTCCTCGAGAGAGGGCCGCACCGGCTGGATGGAGTCCACGACCCGACCCGCGCCGGTCAGGCGGGCGCGCAGCGCGGCCGACGCGTCGTCCGGGGCGTCGTCGCCCATGACCACGTGTACGGCCCGGCCGAACATCGACGCCTCGAGGACGCCGGGTGCGCTCTTCAGCGCCTCGACCGCCCGGGCTGCATCGTCCACCGCGAGCTCGAGGATCGGCCGCTCCATGCGCGCCCGAAGCGCCCCCGGCGAGTCGAGGGCGATGAGTCGGCCGCGGTTCATCAGCGCGAGCCTGTTGCAGTACTCCGCCTCTTCCATGTAGTGCGTGCTCACGAGCACGGTCGTGCCCTCGGCGGACAACGTGTCGATCAGGTTCCAGAAGGCGCGCCGCGCCACCGGATCCACGCCCGACGTCGGCTCGTCCAGAAAGAGGACGGAGGGCTCGTGCAGTACCGCGCACCCGAGGGCAAGCCGCTGCTTGAAGCCGAGGGGCAGGTCCGCCGTCAACGCCCGTTGGCGGCCCTCGAGGCCCGCCATGTCCACGATCCACGCCCGCCGCCGCTCGAGCACGGTGCCGGTCACGCCGTAGAGACCGGCGAACAGGGCGATGTTCTCGCCGACCGTGAGGTCGCCGTAGAGGGAGAAGCGCTGGGACATGTAGCCGATGCGCCGGCGCAGGTCGGCGCCGCGCGTCCGGATGTCCAGGCCGGCGATCCGGGCCGTGCCGGACGTCGGCGTCAGCAGCCCCGTCAGCATCTTGATCGTCGTCGTCTTGCCGGCGCCGTTGGGGCCCAGGAAGCCGAAGATCTCGCCGGTGTGGACTGTGTACGAGACGTCGTCGACGGCGGTGAAGCTGCCGAATCGCTTCGTCAGTCCGACGACCTCTACGGCGTCAGTCATCGTCGGGCTCGACGAGGTGGATGAACGCGTCCTCGAGGGACGGCTCGATGGGGTGGGCGTCCAGGACGGCGACGCCGGCATCCGCCAGCTCCTTCAGCGCGTCGTCCTGCCCGGCCCCGGGCCGGAGCAGCGCGTGGACCGTGTCTCCGTACAGCGTCGCCCGCGCCACGGCGCGAGAGGCCTTCAGCGCGTCCCGCGCCGCCCGCGGCGATTCCGCCCGCAGGGCGATCATCGCGCCTTCCAGGGAGTGCTGGAGCCGCTCCGGCTCGTCGAGGGCGAGCACGTGCCCGTGGTGCAGCAGCGCCACCCGGTCGCAGCGCTCCGCCTCGTCGAGATAGCTCGTGGAAACCACGACCGTGACGCCGTCCGCCACCATCTCGTGCAGGATCAGCCAGAGGTCGCGGCGGGAGATGGGGTCGACGCCGAACGTCGGCTCGTCCAGCAGCAGCAGCTCGGGCCGGTGGATCAACGCACAGCAGAGGGAGAGCTTCTGCTTCATGCCGCCCGAGAGCGCGCCGGCGAGCCGGTCCTCGAAACGGCCGAGATCGGAGAACGCGTAGAGGCGCTCGAGGCGAGCGGGTCGTTCCCCCCGGGGCACCCGATACAGGTCCGCATAGAAGTCGATGTTCTCCCGCACCGTGAGGTCCTCGTAGAGGCCGAATCGCTGGGACATGTACGCGAGGTGCGGCTTCACGGACTCGGGATCCTGGCCGACGCTGCGGCCCAGGACGAGGGCATCGCCGGACGTGGGCCGGAGCACGCCGGCGAGCATGCGGAGCGTCGTCGTCTTTCCCGCGCCGTCGGGGCCGACGACGCCGAAGAGCTCCCCGCGCCGGACGTCCAGCGTCAGCCCGGCGACGGCCACGGTCGCGCCGAACTCCCGGCGCAGCGCACGGATCGACACGACGGCATCTTCCGCAATGCCCGCACGGCGCACCGCGGCGGGAGGCGTATTCACCGGCCGGCAGGTCCGCGGTCCCGCACGGGCGCCGCCGTCCCGGGACGCAGCTCGACGTCCGCGGGCACTCCTGACTTCAGGTCGCCCGACGGATCGCCGGTGATGGCGATCTTCACCGCGTAGACGAGCTTCACCCGCTCTTCCTGGGTCTGCACGTTCTTCGGCGTGAACTCGGCCTGGCTGGCGATGAAGGAGACCCGTCCGTCGTAGCTGCGGTCCGGAAAGGCATCGGAGGTGATCCGGGCCGCTTCGCCGAGCGCGAGGCGGCCGACCCGGTCCTCGGGCACGTAGATCCGCACCCACCTCGCCGCCGGATCCAGCATCGTCACCACCGGCAGCCCCGGCGAGACCGTCTCCCCCGGCTCCCGATGGCGGACCGTCACGACCCCCGCGAAGGGCGCACGGATCACGGCGTTCGAGAGCACGGCCTCGACCTGCGTCACGCCCGCCCGGGCCTGTGCGACCTGGGCTCGCGCCGCCTCCACACGCTCCCGCCGCGGTCCCTGTTCGACCATTCGCATCTGCTCCCGGACCTGGTCGAGCTGCGCCTGGGCCATGCCGGCCGCCGTCCCGGCCTTGTCCAGCGCCTCCTGGCTCACGGCGCCGCCCTCGAACAGCGTCCGGGCCCGCTCCAGGTCGCGAGACGCGTCCTCTGCGCGCTGCCGCGCCGCCGCCTCAGCCGCACGGGCGCTCGCCACCTCCTCGGGTCGGGAGCCCCGCTCGAGCTCCGAGAGCTGCGCTCGGGCCGCGCCGAGCTGCGCCGCCGCGGCCGCCCGCCGCGCCGAAAGCTCAGCCGTGTCGAGCACCGCCAGGACCTGGCCGGCCGCGACGGCATCCCCTTCCTGCACCGTGATCCGCTCGACGCGGCCCGCCACCTGGAAGCCCAGGTCCGCCTCGCGGGCTTCCACCGTGCCCGACGCCGTCAGCCCATCCTCGCCGCCGCCGTCGCCGAGGGCCGCGCGGCCGATCCATGCCGCAGCCGCCAGCACTACCACCGCCGCCACGCCGATCCCGATCCGTTTCCGGTTCATGTTCCCGGCTCCAGGTTCCGCCCCAGCCACTCCGGCGTAAGCACGCCGGTTACCCGCGCCACCTCGATCCGAGCGCTCAGCTCCGCCCGACGCGCCTCCGCCAGCGCCGCCCGGGCCTCGAACAGTGAGGCCTCCGCCGCCAGGTAGTCCGTCTGCGTGCCGGCCCCGGTCTGCAGAGAAAGCCTTTCGATCCGGACCACCTCTTCCGACTGTCGCTCCGCAGCCGAGAGCGCGTTCGACCGACCTCGCGCCGATGTCCACGCCGTCAGCGCCCGGTCCAGCGCCCGCGCGAGATCCTGGCGCGCCGCCTCCAGTGCGGCCTCCGCGCCGCGAGCATTCGCGCGGGCCCGGTCTACGCCACTCGCCCTCTGCCCGCCCGTGAAGAGCGGGTACGAGAGCTGGACGCCGGCCTGCCACTCCCCCTGGTACGCGCCCGCAGTCGAGCCGTACTCGGCGTAGCGCGCCTGCGTCTGAACCTTCGGCAGCCAGCCCGCGGCCGCTTCCGACACATCGGCTCGCGCCGCCTCCACCTGGCGACGCGCCGCCGCCAGCTCGGGGCTGGATTCCTCCGCACGGGCCAGGAGCGCCGCCCGGTCCGGAGTCGGCGTCCCGGCACCCCGGCCGCTCTCCGGACGGGAGGCCTCCTCACCTGGCCCGCCGGACGGCACGGCCACCGGGGCCAGCGTCCGGCTCGCCAGAGCGCCCGCGTCCGCGCCCATCTGTCGGGCCAGCTCCCGCACCGCAGACTCCACTTCCGCCGCGGCCGAGACGCTGTCCGCCCGCGCCCGCGCCCAGGCGGCCTCGGCTCGCAGTGTGTCCACCCGGGCGGCCTTGCCCGACGCCTGCATTCGCACCGCGCGCTCGCGCTCGGCGGCGAGAGCCCGAGTCCGCGCCGTCGCCGAAGCCAGGACCTCCCGGGCCGCAGCGACCCGCAGGTACGCGTCCGCTGCCGCCGCGACTACCGCGGCCGACGCCGCGTCCACCCCGCTCCCCGCCGCTTCCTTCAGCCGCCGCGCGGCTCTCACGCGGGCCACACGGGCTCCGCCGTCGAAGAGCGTCCAGGTGAGCGACACACCGCCCTGTACCAGTGTCGTCTCGAAGGACGGCGGGTGCATGGGGTCGAACCCGTGCAGCGGCGCCACCACCATCGGCTCCTGGAAGCGCGTCGCCGCTCCGTCCATCGCCAGTCGCGGGAAGAACGCCGACCGGGCCTCGCCCGCCCCGGCGTCCGCACCCTCGAGCCGGGCCTGCGCCGCCGCCACCCGGGGACTCGTCCGGAGCGCCGCCGCCGCGGCAGCCGACAGCGTCAGCGCCGTGTCGCCTGCCGCCTGCGCCCGCGCAGCCCCGGCCCCGAGAGGCAGCGCCAGCGCACACAGCATCATCACCCTTCGGATCATTCGTCCTCCTCCCCGCGGGTAAGGCCCCGTCGTGCGAACGCGAGCGCGTGGTCGACCACTCGTCCACGCAGCTCCGGCGCGCCCGGATCCAGCCCCGCCGCCACCGGCAGCACCACGCGCCCCAGCGTCATCAGGATCAGCGGCTGCGAGATCAGGCTCGCCGCCATCAGTCGGGCATCGCCATCCCGAATCGTGCCGCCCCGCTGTCCCTCCTCCACGAGCGCGCACACGGCTCCGACCACCCGCCGCATCACGCGCTTCACCGCCTCCGGCGGCTCCCGTCCCACGATCACGTCCTGAAGGATCAGCCTCGCGACCTCCGGCTCGTTGGCGAACAGGTCGAAGTACGCCCTCACCACGGCCTCGACCCGGTCCAGTGGCGCACCGGGGCCGGCCGTCGCCGCCACGATCCGCTCCGCCAGCGGCGCCATCGCCCGGGCCGCCACCTCCCCGTACAGGTTTCGCTTGGACCCGAAGTGGTAGGTGATGGCGCCCAGATTGGCCCCGGCCTCGGACGTGATCGCCCGCACCGATGCGCCGTCGTAGCCGCGCCCGGTGAAGAGCCGTCGTCCGGCGCGAATCAGCGCCTCTGCCGTCGAGTCCGTCTCTCGTGATTGCTTCATACGTTCGTATTAATGACGCGCGGGGAACGGTTCGCGCAAGGGGGTCGATACGCGGGGGCCTACTCCTCCCGGGTACGCGACCGGCGTTCGAGGCGGGTGTCTTCCCAGCTCGCCGGGTCCTCGAGGGGCTCCAGGTGGGTGAACACGGTGGTGTTGGGGAGGGCGAGGCGGATCTCGTCCTCGATGCGCTCGAGAAGGTCGTGGCCGCGCTGCACGGTCCAGTCTCCCGGCACGAGAATGTGGAAGGAGACGAACTGGCGGGCGCCGGCCCTGCGCGTCCGGAGCGCGTGGTGCTGGACGCCGTCGCTCTCGTGACGGTCGAGGATTTCGAGAATGGGTTTCAGCATCGCGGGGGGAAGCGCGGTGTCGAGGAGCCCGAGGGCGGAGCGCCGGACGAGGTCGATGCCGATATAGATGATGTTGACGGTGACGCCCAGGGCGACGACGGAGTCGAGCCACGTCCAGCCGGTGAGAGCGGCGGCGCCGACGCCGACGACGACACCGACGCTGGTCCACACGTCGGTGATGAGGTGGTGTGCGTCCGCCTCGAGGGCGATGGAGTTGTAGCGGCGTCCCGCCTGGAAGAGCAGCCGGGCCACTGCGAAGTTCACGATGGTGGCGATGGCTGCGGCCCCGAGGCCCACTCCTACGTCCCCGATGGGCTGAGGGGCGAGCAGGCGCCGGACGGCGGTCCATGCGATGCTCACGGCGGCGACGAGGATCAGTGCGCCCTCGAAGCCGCTGGAGAAGTACTCGATCTTGCTGTGTCCGTACGCGTGCTCCTCGTCGGCGGGGCGTGCGGCGACCGAAAGGGCCCAGAGGGCGGCCACTGCCGCCACCAGGTTGACGACTGACTCCATCGCGTCGGAGAGCAGCCCGACCGATCCAGTGAGGAGATACGCGGCCGCCTTGAGGCCGATCGTCACAAGGGCGGCGGCGATGGACAGCAGGGCGTAGCGGCGGAGGGTCGGGCGCTGCACTGTGGCTCGATGTGGGGGCGTTCGCGTGCCGCCGCGACGGGCGGCGGGGCGGAAACATGGCGTGGCCACGGCGCCGGACGCCAGTCCGGGTCCGCATGCCTCCCGTGCGTGCCCGGCCTTTCCCCACCGCGCCCGCGGCCTTTCCCCGATGGTCCCTGCGCGCCCGCGTCGGCACCCTTTCCGGCATGGCGATCACGGTCAGGGAGGGCAAGCACCGCTCACGTGCAGGCAGGCTGCGGGTCCCCGCCCCGGGACGGGCTCTCGGTGTCCTCCTTCTCGTGCTGATCATCGTCTCGCTACGGGTGCTGGCGGAAGGCGCGGGGCGGGTCGCCTGGGTTGGGCCCGCGGCGCCCGCCCGGCTGAGGGACGCAGTCGGCATGGCGGCCCAGGTGGTCCTCGCCCTCGGCGCGGTCATGGCGCTCCGGCGCACCGGACCCGCCGGCGCGCTGCGGGAGCTCGGACTCCTCGGCGATCCGGCTCGGGGCGCCCTCCTGGGGTTCGCCGCGACGATCCCCGTCCTCGTCGGTTTCGCCGTCGCCGGAGGGGTGCGTCCCGGGATCGGGCCCGTGTCCCTCCTCGTCGCCGCGGTCGCCGTACCCCTCTCCGAGGACGTGCTCTTCCGCGGTCTCCTCTTCCGGCAGCTTCGCCAACGGCTGCGCTGGCGGTTCTGGCCGGCGTCCGGCACCGCGGCCATTGCCTTCGCCGCGACGTACCTCGTCCAGGCCGGCGCCGCCGGCCTCGGGATCGCCGGAACCGTCGGCCTCCTGGCCGTCGCCTGGTCGTATGGCGTCCTCGCCGCGTGGCTCTTCGAACGCTGGCATTGGGATCTGTGGATGGCGCTCGGCTTCCACGCGTTCGCGAACCTGTGGGGTTCCCTCTTCGACGCCGGCCCCACCATCCTCGGCCGCGGACCCGCCCTCGCCGCCGTCCTCCTGGGAGGCGCCATCGCAGTCGGGCTCTCCCTCCTCGGCACGCGGGATCTCCGCGTGGTGACGCCCCGTTCGACCGGGTAATCCTCATCCCGACATGACTTTCTTCCTTTTCCCCACAGGCAGCGCCTGATCGGGCTTTTAGGATATCCGCATGGGAAATTCGCATACCTGGACGAGTCGCGGCGCCGCAGCGGGTGCCGGACAGGTACACGAGGAGAGCTGAAATGCAGAAGCGGAATCTGGTCGCCGGAGCGGTGTTCTTCGGGCTGGTGGTAGCGAGCGCGGCGTTCATCTCCAAGGGCGGATCGGCCGACACGGCCGGGAGTGCGCTGCCGCCGATCCGGGAGACGATCGTGCAGGAGCCGACGGCACCGCCGAACGTGCCTGCGCCCATCGACCGTGACTATGCGGCGAAGGTCGTGGTGACGCTGGACGTACAGGAGAAGCGGATGCGCCTGGCGGACGGAGTCGACTACGACTTCTGGACGTTCGGCGGGCACGTCCCCGGGACGTTCATCCGGGTCCGGGAGGGGGACGAGGTCGAGCTCCACCTGAAGAACGAAAAGGGCAACTCGATGCCCCACAACGTTGATCTTCACGCCGTGAACGGGCCCGGCGGCGGAGCGATCGCGACGACCACGGCTCCGGGCGGCGAGTCGGTGATCACGTTCCGCGCCCTGAACGCCGGCCTTTTCGTCTACCACTGCGCGACGATGCCGGTGGGGATGCACATCGCCAACGGGATGTACGGGCTGATCCTGGTGGAGCCGAAGGAGGGACTGCCGAAGGTCGACCGTGAGTTCTACGTGATGCAGGGCGACTTCTACACGAAGGGCGGACTGGGCGAGCAGGGTCTGCAGGGCTTCGACTACGCGAAGGCGCTGGCGGAGACGCCCACGTACATCGTGTTCAATGGGGCGGTCGGCGCCCTCACCGGGGAGCACGCGCTGCAGGCGAAGGAAGGGGACCGGGTGCGGCTGTTCGTGGGCAACGGCGGCCCGAACAAGACGTCGTCGTTCCACGTCATCGGCGAGATCATGGACACGCTCTACCCGGATGGCGGCGTCGTGCCGAACCACAACGTGCAGACCACCACGATCCCGCCGGGCGGCGCGGCCATGGCCGAGCTGACGGTGCAGGTACCCGGCGACTACGTCCTGGTGGACCACGCCATCTTCCGGGCGACGGATCGGGGCGCGAAGGCGATCCTGCACGTCGAGGGCGCGCCCAACGTCGCGGTCTTCCGGGAGGGCGCGGCGCCCGACCGTTCGGCCCAGTAGCCGCTCACATCGCGGCGCCCCGGACCCGTTCCGGGGCGCCGCTCCTCGATTCCCGTGTCGATCGATCCGATGATGCGCAGGAAGGCGATGGCCGCCGCGGCCGCCGCGCTCCTCCTGTCGGCCGCTCCCGTGGCCGCCCAGGCTCCGACGGCTGCCGACGCCGCGGGCCCGCGACTCCGCGTGGAAGGGCAGGTCCGGCCGCGCTACGAGGCCCGGGCGCCGGAGGGCACGGACGACGAAGGGTATACCTCGATGCGAGTACGCCTCGGAGCGGCCGCATCCGTCGCGCCGCGGGTGAGCGCATTCGTGCAGCTCCAGGACGTGCGGCTGTGGGGGGAGGAGGCGAGCACGCTCGCGGACTATTCAGCCGACCACCTGGACGTACATCAGGCGTGGGTGCGCGCGGGCGTGGCCGCGCTGAACGCCACCGTCGGGCGGCAGGAGGTCGCGCTGGGGGAGGAGCGGCTGGTCGGCGCGGTGGGGTGGGCGCAGCAGGGGCGGGCGTTCGACGGCGTGCGGGCGCACGGAGCCCGGGGCGACGTCGCCCTCGACCTCCTCGCCTTCCGCACCGGCGAGGTGTCGGCCGGCCGTCCGGACGGCTCCCTCCTCGGCGCCTGGGCGGCGTGGACGCCGGCCCCCGGCCAGGAAGTGGACGCCTTCGCGCTACGGATCCACGAAGGGCCCGATCCGCGCGCGGCGGCGCCGCTCGCGACGGTGACCCGCCAGGCGACGCTGGGGGCCCGGTGGGCGGCCGCCGCCGGCCCGTTCGTCGGCCGGATCGAAGGTGCCTGGCAGTCCGGGACCCGCCGTAGCCTCGACGTCTCCGCGTGGATGCTGGCCTTCCGGGCCGGCGTACGCTTCGCCGAGGGACGCGGATCGGGCGACGTCGCCCTCGACGTCCTCTCCGGCGACGACGAGCCCGGGGATGACACCGTCCGCGTCTTCGACACGCTGTTCGCCACCAACCACAAGTTCTACGGCTTCGCCGATCTCTTCACGGACATTCCCGTCCACACGGGGGGGAGGGGGCTCCGCGACGCGCACGCCGGCGTGCAGTGGCGGCTCCCCTCGGACGTGACCGTCGCTGCGCGGGCGCACGCGTTCCGTGCGGCCGCGGCGGAGGGTCTGCCTTCCACGCGCTTCGGCCGGGAGCTGGACGTGACGGGTGCGTGGGTGGCAGCTCCGGGTCTCATCCTGAGCGCCGGCGCCGCCCGCTTCGAGGCGGGCCCGGCCCTGGCGGCGGTCGGCCGGGACGTCGGAAGCATCACGTGGGCCTTCGTGATGCTCGACGCCACGTTCTAGGGGAGCATCGAGAGCCTTGCCGCCGGTCCGTGGCGGTGGAATCCTTGTGCCACCCCCGAGCGGAGGCAATCGATGCAGGCGGATTCCACGTGGCTCGACGAGGTCCTCGGCAGCGAAACCGGGACTTTCAGGCACGACGACCCGAACGGCACATGGACGGCGGAGCGGCACCCCGAGGAGGGGGTGGTGCTCCGCCTCACACTGCGCGACGCCGACGGCCGTGTCCACCGCAGGACCGTCACCTGGGCCGCCGCTGCCGCGCGACCCGTGGAATTCCCCGACGATCTCCCCTTCCTGCCGGACCGCACGTGCGACGTCACCTGGGAGCATGACCAGGACGCGCGCGTCGCCGCGTGGCCGGTCCATCCCGAGCGATCCGCCACGACGCCCTCGGCGGACGATCCGTTCTCGGGGCCCGAAGACGAGCTCTGGCGGGTATTCGCCGCCGTCGAGGCGGCGTGCCTCGGCGCCGGCTGGTCGCTACTCGGGACGGAGGGGCGGGCAGGGGGCGAGCCCGTGCGCGCCGCCACGTTCATCCGGGACGACCGGGTCCGCACGATCGCGGCCGCCGAGAGCCCGGTGGGCGGCGTCGTCGTTCTCACGGAGCGATCCGCCCGCAGCGCTGCATCGATCGCGGAGGTCGCAGGCCCGAACCCGTCCCCTCCGGCGGGGTAGCCCACGACATGGAACACGCGACCCTCGCCGGCGGCTGCTTCTGGTGCCTCGAAGCGGCGTTTGACCTCCTCCGTGGAGTCGAGTCCGTCCAGTCCGGCTACATCGGCGGCACCGTCGACAACCCCTCCTACCGCCAGGTCTGCGGCGGGAACACCGGGCACGCCGAGGCAGTTCGGGTGACCTTCGATCCGGACGTCATCGGCTATTCCGACCTGCTCGACGTCTTCTTCACCGTCCACGATCCGACGCAGCTCGACCGCCAGGGAGCCGACGTGGGCACGCAGTATCGCTCGGCGATCTTTCCAGAGACGCCCGAGCAGGAGGCCACCGCTCGGGCGAAGATCGACGAGCTTTCCGCCTCCGACATCTGGGGTCAGCCCCTCGTCACCCGCATCGAGCCGTTCACCCGCTTCTGGCCCGCCGAGGACTACCACGCGGACTACTACGACCGCAACCCGGACCAGCCCTACTGCCGGATCGTCATCGACCCCAAGATCGCGAAGCTCCGCAGGTCGCACCTGGACAAGCTCTCCCGCTGACTCAGAGCGCCCTCGATCCCGTCTGTAAACTATTGTTGCGAACCCATTTAGGGCACCATAATTGCACGTGACGGCGCCGTGGGTGGTGAGGGATGCCGAGCGGGAGGGGGTCCGGCACGAGGGCAGGGAGCATGGCACGGCGCAAGAGGAAGGCTCAAGGGGGTCGAGAGGAAGGCGGAGGGATTGCGGCGACTCGTGGGGAAGAACCGCAGCCCCGGCCGCGTGTGCTCGTCATCGACGATCTGGAGGACAACCTGTCCGTCGTGCAGACGGGGCTCGACCACTGCGGCTTCGAAGTGCTGACGGCGAAGAGCGGCCGCGAGGGGATCGACATGGCTCGGGAGCGGAGCCCGGACGTCATTCTCCTGGATCTCGCCATGCCCGGGGTGACGGGCTACGACGTACTGGCGCGGCTGCGTGAGGACGCCCCCACCCGGGACATCCCGGTGGTCGCGTTCACGGCCATGGACGAGGATGCCGAGCGGCTGCGGACGGCTGGCTTCCGAGCCCGCATTGCGAAGCCGATCACGCCGTCGGCGCTGGCGACACGGCTGCGGCGCTGCCTGGAGCGCGTGCGCTCCGGGGACGCGTGGGTCGAGGTCGCGGAGTTCGACGGCAGCGAGGAGGCCGCACCCGGCAGCGAGGAGGCCGCACCGATTGCCTGACTTCCGGCACTGGACGATCGAGGGGCACGAGGTTCTGGCGGGCCGGAGCGCCCGGGACAACGACGCCCTGACCTTCGGGGAAGCGCATCCCCGGGACTGGTGGATGCACGTCTCCGGTACGCCGGGCAGCCACGTCATCGTGCGGTGCCGTGGCGACGCCGAGCCGCCGCGGAGCGTCCTGGAGAAGGCGGCCGCAATCGCCGCGTGGCACAGCAAGGCGCGAAATTCCCGGGGCAAGGTGAGCGTGCACGTCTGCCGGGCGTCGGACGTGCGAAAGCCCCGCGGCGCTCCGCCCGGTCAGGTGCAGCTCCGCAGCTGGGAGGTGCTCCGGGTCTACCCACGCGACGAGCCGGAGACGCCGCCGGCTAGCGATTCCTCTCGGCGGTCATCTCCGTTCGGCCCTGAACCAGCGTGAACCCCGTGGCGCGCCCGTCCTCGACGCGAAACGAGATGCGAAGCGAGGGGTCGAACTCGGCACCGAACGTCCCGCCTTCGAACGGAATCAGCTCGAACCGCTGCTGTCCCTCCGGCTGAACCTCGAGCCGGTCCCCGACCTCCATGATCTCCACCGCCACGGGCCGCCCGTCCGGAAGGGTGAGCGTGTAGTGACCCGGGTACGCCGCGCGCTGCTCGGCCGAGAGGGTGATCCGCTGCGGCCTGCTCTCGAGGGGGAGTCCGAGCATGACGCGCAGGATCGAGCGGAGCAGCAGGTCCGGTGACGCGCCTCCCGAATTCGTGAGCACGGTGACAGAGATCTTCCGGTCGGGTACGTAGGCATTCGACGTGATGAACCCCGGGATCCCCCCGCCGTGGGAAACAACCGGGTGACCGGCGACGGAGTCGAGCGTCAGGCCGAATCCGTACCTGTGCGCCGCCGCCGCGCCAACGGGGGTCGTCATCCGGCGGTAGGAGTCGGGGGACACCACGGCGCCGGACGCCAGGAGCCCGTTCCACCGGGCGAGGTCGCCGACGGTGGAGCACAGGGCCCCCGCGGAATACGGCTGGGTCATGCTCAGGAACGGCGCGTGCTGCCAGCCGCCCTCGGCCTTCTGGTATCCGGGGGCCCGGCCGGGCAGAATCCTCTGATCGTCGCAGTAGAAGGTGTGCTGGAGCCCGAGAGGCCGCACCAGCTCGGACTCGATGTAACGAGGGTACGGTTCTCCGGTCAGCGTGTCGAGCAGCATCCCCAGGACGACGTAGCCGCTGTTGTCGTAGCGCCAGTCCGTGCCCGGCGCGAACCACAGCGTGTCCAGGGCGGTGAGGGCGACGAGCGTGTCGGGCGGCATGTCCTCCCGGAAGCGATCCTGCCAGCGCGCACCGATGTCCGTATAGCTGGGAATGCCCGAGGTGTGGTTCAGGAGCTGACGGATGGTGACGCCGCGCCAGGCGGCGGGCAGGCCCGCGACGTACGCGGCGATGCTGTCGTCCAGCGAGAGCCGCCCCGCCTCCGAGAGCCGCATCACGGCCGCGGACGTGAACTGCTTGGTGATGGAGCCGATCTCGTAGAGCGTCCCGGGTCCGGCGTCCACGTCCTGCTCCAGGTCGGCCTTCCCGTAGCCCGCGCGCACCAGCGTGTCGGGTCCCCGTGTGACCTGGACCGAGATGCCCGGCGCCTGCCCGCTCTCCACGAAGTCCCGGGCCAGGGAGTCCACCAGGGTCCGGATGGTGGCGGCGTCCGGCGCCGGCGGTGCCGACGTCGCCTGCGCCGCAACGCTGCAGGGCGCGAGGGCAAGGAGCAGGATGGCGAAGCGGCACATGGCGCGTCCTCGGGTTGTGATGGAGGAATACAGCATCCCGGAAGATAGGGGTGAATGCCGTCCTCGTGGCAGGGGGTTCGAGCGGAGAGGACTGCCCTTCCGCAGCGGCCGCCCGCGCCCCATCTTCCGTATCCGTCGGGTCATACCGGCCCCCCCTTCGAAGGAAGTACCGTTCATGGCCGTTGCGGGCCGCTGGCTTCAGACGTTCTTCAACGAGCTCCGACGGCGACGCGTGTTCCGGGTCGCCGGATTCTATCTGGTGGTCGGATGGCTGCTCATCCAGGTGGCCACGTCGACGTTCCCGTATCTCGCCCTGCCGGACTGGACGATCACCCTCGTCATCGTTCTGGTCGTCCTCGGCCTGCCGGTGGCACTCGTCCTGGCCTGGCTGTTCGACGCGACGGCCAGCGGAATCGAGCGCACGCCGCCGCAGGCCGACGTGGCCGGCGAGGGTTCGACGGCGGCCGCCCCGTGGCCACCGCCCGAGTGGTCTGCTGCACCTGACGAGGGCGGTCACAGCCCGGGGCTGCGCCGAGCGGCCGTCGCCGCCGTGCTGGTCCTGGTCGCCGTCGGCGCCTGGGGCGCCTGGGTTCGCTTCTTCCGGCCGGCGCCGATCTCCGGTCAGGCCCTGGCGGTGCTGCCGTTCTCCGTGCAGGGCGGTGGCGACGTGAAGTTCCTCGGTGAGGGTCTCGTCGACATCGTGAGCCGGGACCTGGATGGTGCGGGTGGCATGCGCGCGCTGCATCCCGCCGTCGTGCTGCGCGAAGCGCAGAAGGTGGCCGGCGACGAACCGATCGACCCGGACATGGCGCGCCGCATCGCGGCTCGCGCCGGCGCCGGACTCTATCTGCTCGGCAGCGTGCAGGAGGCGGCCGGCAAGCTGCGCATCGACGCCGGGATCTACCAGTCGGCAGACACGTCCGGCGCGGGACTCGCTTCGGCGACGGTGGACGGAGACACCGCCCACGTCTTCGCCCTCGTCGACGCCCTCGCGGCCCGCCTGATGGCGAACCTGGAGCACGGGGTCAGCGGCCGCCTCGCCCAGACGGCGGCCGTCACCAGTCGGTCGCTGCCCGCGCTGCGCGCCTACCTGGAGGGGGAGCACGCTCTCCGCGCCGCGGAGTTCGACACCGCCATCGCGCGCTTCCAGTCCGCCGTCGCCGAGGACAGCACCTTCTCTCTCGCCTACTACCGCCTCGGCGTCGCCGCGTGGTGGGGCTTCCGCGACGCGATCGTGCCCGGCGCCATCGATGATGCGCTGCGCTATTCGGACCGCCTCGACGACCGGGACCGACAGCTCGTCGAGGCGGCGCACGACATGATCGAGGGCCGCGCCGACGACGCCGAGCGGAAGTATCGATCGATCCTGGCGGAGTACCCGGGAGACCTGGACGCTCAATTCCAGCTCGCGACGCTGCTCCTCACCTACAACCCGATGCGCGGCCGCCCCGTGGAGGAGGCCCGCGCGCCGTTCGACGACGTCCTCGCGGCGGACCCGAAGTTCATCTGCCCCATATGAAGCATGCTCCACCTCGCCGGGCGCGAGGAAGACTGGACTGCCTACCGCCGGCTCGCTCCCCTCGCCGACGGCGACACCCTCGATCTCATCGACCGCGTAGCCCTGGCCGAGGCCGCGGGCGACAGCGCCGGGATCGAGGCCGAGATCCGCAAGATCGTGGACGCGGGTCCTGGCGAGGTGATGGGCGGCATCGCATCGACCGCTGCCTGGACCCGCGACCTCGCCACCAGCAACCGGCTCGCCGAGCGGGCGATCCGCGACGGCTCCACACCGAACGTGCGGGCGACGGGACACCTCGCGCGGGGGCTCGTGGACGTTCTCGGCGGGCGCCCGCAGAAGATGCAGCAGGACCTGTCGGCGGCCGCTTCGTTCGGAATCGATCGCATTCCGTATGTCGGAAGCATCCCTCTCTGGTCGCTGATGATACGGTTCACGTGCGCGGCGACCCCGATCCTGGACGTTCCCGCCGAAGCCGTACGGCAGATCCGTGATGTGGTGGGGCGGCAAGTGATCGACGGGGCCGTGACGGACTCCCGGGCCGCCCAACTCCTGCCGGCACTGCGGCTCTACCGCCTGGGCGTGCTGAGTGCACGCCTGGGCGAGGCGGATTCTGCCGTCGCGATCGCGAATCACATGATGCGACTGCCCGTACCGGATGGACTCGACACGGTCGTGCTGGGAATGGCGCAGGGCGTGCGCTCCCGTGCGGCGTGGGCCCGCGGCGACGTCGATCGGGCGCTCCTCCTGGCGGACAGCGCGGCCCGGGTGCAGATCCCGGCGGACGTGATCAGGATCTGGGACCGGTCGATGGAGAACTACGTGCGCGCGGAGCTGCTCTATCAGGCCGGACGCTACGACGAGGCGCTGCCACTGTGGCGCAACGCGCTCGACGTGGGAGCCGTCGGCGAACATGTCTACGGCGCGGTGGCCCAGCTCCGGCAGGCGCAGATCTACGACAAACAGGGCAACGTCGCGGCCGCGGTGAAGCATTACGCCCGCTTCGTCCAGCTCTGGCAGGATGCAGAGCCCCCGCTCCAGCCGGTCGTCCGGGACGCGCGGCACCGGCTGCAGGCACTGCAGAGCGCGAGCGGCTGAGATCAACGCTTTAAGCTCTTCGCGCGTCAAAGACTCGGTAACTTCCACCTCACGCACGAGAATGCAGATGAAGCAGACGAATGCAGGTGCCCGCGTGTCGCAGGGCGCCCTCGTTGCCCTTGCCGTACTGGCTGCCGCGACGGCGCCGGTCGCGGCACAGGCGCCGGCAGCAGGCACCAGCCTCGGCATCGACACGACAAACATGGATCGCAGCGTTCGCCCGCAGGACGATTTCTTCCGGTTCGTGAACGGCGGCTGGCTCGACCGGACGGAGATCCCGGCCGACAAGTCCAGCTGGGGCTCGTTCCAGCAGCTCGCGGATCGGAGTGACGACGCGCTGAAGGAGATCGTGGAGGCGGCCGCCGCAGACGCGACGGCGAAGCCAGGCTCCGAGACCCAGAAGGTCCGGGACTACTACAACGCCTTCATGGACACGGCGCGCATCGAGCAGCTCGGACTCTCCCCTCTGCAGGGCGAGCTCGACGCCATCGCCGCCGTTTCCTCGAAGGAGCAGCTTCCGCAGGCATTCGCACGGCTCCGGAGGCAGTTCGCCCGGACGCCACTTGGCGCGGGCGTCGGTCAGGACCAGAAGAATTCCTCCGCCTACACGGTCTACCTGGGTCAGAGCGGTCTCGGCATGCCGGACCGCGACTACTACCTCCGGGACGATCCGCAGTTCGAGGCCGTGCGGAAGGCGTACGCCGACTACATCACGAAGCTGATGACCCTGGGGAAGCAGCCGGATCCGGCGGCCGCCGCGCAGCGCATCCTGGCCCTGGAGACGGAGCTCGCAAAGCGGCACTGGGATCGGGTGAAGAACCGGGACACGGAGGCGACCTACAACAGGATGAGCGTCTCGGAGCTCGACGCGCTCATGCCGGAATTCGACGTCAAGGCGATGCTCGCGGCGTCGGATCTCGGCGCGTCGAGTGCGGTCGTCGTTCGTCAGCCCACGTATCTGCCCGGTCTCGATTCCATCATCGCCTCCACGCCGCTGTCGACGTGGAAGGACTACATGACGTATTCGCTCCTGGGCGCCTACGCGAACGACTTGTCGTCGGACTTCGTGCAGACGGAGTTCGACTTCTACGGAACGACCCTCTCGGGCCAGCAGGAGATGGAGCCCCGCTGGAAGCGGGGCGTCGGCGCGGTCGAGGGCGCCATGGGCGAGGCGGTGGGCAAGCTGTATGTGGCCAAGTATTTCGAGCCGGCGAAGAAGGCCCGTATGGAGCAGCTCGTCCACAATCTGCTGGAGGCCTATCGGCAGGGGATCCAGGAGCTCGACTGGATGAGCCCCGCGACGAAGAAGGCGGCCGAGAACAAGCTTGCCCACTTCACAGTCAAGATCGGCTATCCGGACAAATGGAAGGACTACTCGAGTCTCGACGTGAGGGCCGGTGACCTCGTCGGCAACGTCCAGCGTGCCCGCGCGTGGGCCTACGACGACATGGTCTCCCGCCTCGGCAAGCCGGTCGACCGGTCCGAGTGGGGAATGACGCCCCAGACCGTCAACGCGTACTACAATCCGGTCAACAACGAGATCGTCTTTCCGGCCGCCATCCTGCAGCCGCCCTTCTTCAACTTCAAGGCGGACGACGCCGTGAACTACGGCGGCATCGTCGCCGTCATCGGACACGAGGTCAGCCACGGCTTCGACGACCAGGGCAGGAAATACGACGACGCCGGCAATCTGCGCGACTGGTGGACGCCGGAAGATGCAGAGGCGTTCCAGGCGCGCACGGCCAGGCTCGACGCGCAGTATTCATCGTACGCGCCGCTGGACACGCTCCACATCAACGGCAAGCTGACGATGGGCGAGAACATCGGCGACCTGAGCGGCCTGGCCATGGCGTACAAGGCCTACCACATGTCGCTGAATGGAAAGCCGGCGCCCGTCATCGACGGATTCACGGGTGATCAGCGGTTCTTCATGGGCTGGGCTCAGGTCTGGCGAACGAAGACGCGCGATCAGGCGCTCCGCCGGCAGCTCATGACCGACCCCCATTCCCCCGGCCAGTACCGGGCCTTCATCCCCCTCACCGACATCGACGCCTTCTACAAGGCGTTCGACCTGAAGCCCGGCGACAGGATGTACCGGGCTCCCGAGGACCGGGTGAAAATCTGGTAGCTCCAGCGGAACCGGCCCATTGCACGAGGGGGGCGTCCCGGCCGGGACGCCCCCCTTCGTCGTGGCGGTGCCGGGCTGCGATGGGCCACTACACGATCGTGATGACCCGCGTTGCCGCCCGCGCCCGCACACGCGCAGGAAGCCGACGCGCGGGCCGCAGCCCCATGTTCAGCAGGACCCACTGACCGATCGTGACCACCACGGCCGCCGGATCCGTCGCCCCCGTCGTGTGCAGCAGGAGCCACTGGATCGGGATCAGCACGGCGGCGGCAGTCAGGAAGGCCCGGCTCTCGGGACTCCACGCCGGCGCGCGGCCCGCCGGATCGGCGTCGCCGAAGAAGACCCACCATACCGCCAGCCCGGCGAACGCTACGTAGGCCGCCGACGCGATCCACCCCAGCGTCGCATCCGTGCCGGACACCGCGCCGCCGAACGCCCCTGCCTCGGGATGGATTGCCATCGTCCAGACGACCAGCGCGGCCATCGGTACGTGGAACGCCAGGAGCAGCCCGCCGAAGGGGCGCCGCGCTCCACGCCATCCCGTCCACAGCGTCGCCCCGGCGACCGACACCGCCACCAGCGGAATCCACAGTCCCGCCGCTCCGCCCGCCACTCCCGGTCCCCACATCCCCGCCTCGGCCGAGCCTCTCAGCAGCGATCCCACCAGAGGAAGCCAGAACAGCAGTCCGGCCACGCCCGTCCACGCCAGAAGGGCGCGCAGGATCGGATCGGGATACCAGCCACGGGTCTCGGTACTCATTGCCAACCATTCTCCTCTTCGGGTTCGCTCTCCCCTACGGACACCGGGCCGCCCGGGTTTCGCCGACCTCTGGCTTCGGGCTGTGTTCGGTACGCGTGTTGGCACAAATTGCCAATGCGCTGGGGCCGATGGGGGGTGATATTTCGTGAGCGGGTGCCGCGCGCCGGCCGCCGAAGACGCCAACCGTCCCATCCGTGCCGCGGGATCGCCGGGTCCGCAGGCAGCGGTTCAGAACAGTCCACAAGCCCGGCCTTCCCGTCATACGCCACTGCGCGAGCGCATCCCTGCGCGACGGCGGTCGGAGCGCGGTATCTGCTCCACGACAGAGGGGGCGACGCATCGTCGGCGCCCCCTCTGCACGCTGCCTCCCTTCGTCGACCTTGCGCCGGACCGCGGCAGACCCGAGCCTCCTTTCCATGTCAGCGTCCACTCCCCTCGAAGCCTTCGCCTCCACGTCGCCGGGCCTGGAGCCGGTGTGCGCTGCCGAGCTCCGCACCCTCGGAACGATCGGGAGCGAGACTCCCGGCGGCGTCGCGTTCAGGGCAGCTCCCGTCGACGTCATGCGCGCCTGCCTCCACCTGCGTGCGGCCAGCCACGTGCTGGTCCGTGTGGCCAGCTTTCGCGCCCGTGCCTTCTGGGAAATGGAGAAGCGGGTACGGGCCATCGCCTGGTCCGACTGGCTGGGCGACGGCCCTCTCGACGTGCGTGTCACGTCGAAGCGCTCGCGGCTCTACCACGAGGGGGCCATCGAGGAGCGACTGCGGCGGTGGCTCGGGCGTCCCGCAGGCTCGGGCGCCGGGACCCGGCAGCTTCTCGTCGTCCGCATCCGGCGGGACGAGTGCACGCTCTCCCTCGACGCCTCCGGGGGAAATCTTCACCGCCGGGGGTACCGCCTGGCAGTTGCGCGCGCACCGCTTCGCGAGACACTGGCCGCCGGGCTGCTCCTCGCCCTCGGCTGGACCGGGGACGTGCCGCTCCTCGACCCGTTCTGCGGCTCCGGAACACTTCCCATCGAGGCGGCCCTCCTGGCCCGGAGGATCGCACCCGGGCTGGCCTCCGCCGACCGCGTCCCTCCCCGTCACGCCTTCGAGGCGTGGCACGGGTTCGAGGTCGACGCCTGGCGTGGTCTGGTCGAGCAGGCACGCGCGGCAATCCGTCCCCACGCCGACGTCGCCATCGCGGGTGCCGATCGGGACGCCGGAGCCGTGGAGGCCGCCGTCGCGAACGCTCAGCGCGCAGGGGTCGAAGGCGACGTCGCCATTCATCATCGTCCGCTCTCGGCCGTGGAGCCGGCCCGAGGCCCCGGGCTGTTCCTGACCAATCCTCCGTACGGCCAGCGGGTGCGTGGAGGCGAGGACCTCCGCGATCTGTACGCCGCCCTGGGCAGCCTGGCGCGGGCACGACTGCCTGAATGGCAGGTGGCCTTCCTGTCCACCGAGCGGCGCCTGGAGGGGCAGACCGGACTCGACCTGGAGGAGGTGCTGCGGACGCGGAATGGGGGCATCCCGGTTCGTCTCGTCGCAACGAACCGGTGAGCGTCGGAGAGGGCCCGGATACAAGAATCTCCCGCCGGGCCGCCATTCGCCCCATATTCGGGGCCCGGAAGGCCGCGGCATGGAGTATGGCGGCCGGTCCGGCAAACGGATGAAACGACATGGCTGCGGGCCCTGGAGGCTTCGGCATGATGAAGGTTTCCGAGTACCGGGCGAAGCTGCGTGAGCTCTACGACTGGGAGCCGTACCTCCTCGAGAACTCCGGGCTTCCCGGACCGAGGGGGAACCTGGAGCTGATGCAGGCCGTGGCGGCGGAGGGGAAGACCGAACGTTTCTTCTCCTTCCTCCGCTGGACGCCTGAACGTGCTCCGGCCGGGAGCCGGGAGGAGTACCTCGCGGCATGCGGCGCCATCGGGCTGGGGGAGAGCGCTGGGCGTGGAGAGCGCGGGTTGCTGGCCCGGATGCGAATGATCGCCGCCGACCCCCGCTGGCGGGTACGCGAGGGCGTCGCGATGGGCCTCCAGCGGTTCGGCGATCTCGACCTGAACGGGCTGCTGCAGGAGATGCGGGCGTGGACACGGGGAGGGCCGCTGCAGCGCCGGGCGGTCGTCGCGGCGCTGGCCGAGCCCCGGCTCCTGCAGAAGCCGGACGCGGCGGAGTCGGTGCTGGACATCTTCGATCGGGTCACGGCGTCCCTGTTGGAGGAAACGGATCGTCATTCGTCGGAGAACGAGGCGCTCCGGAAGGCGCTGGGCTACGGATGGAGCGTGGCCATCGCCGCCTCCCCGAAGGTGGGCCGCAAGCTGTTCGAGCAGTGGGCCAGGAACGACGATCCCGACGTCCGGTGGATCGTCCGCGAGAACCTGAAGAAGCACCGGCTGGAGGTGGCCGACCCGAAGTGGGCCGCGAAGATGCGCGACCGGTTCGGTGTGAAGCTGGAGCGCCCCCCCCGCGAAGAGAAGGCACCGGCGGCGAAGGCCGCCCCGGCCGCGAAGACACCCGTGAAGAAGGCGGCGGCGAAGAAGGCGGCGGCCCGGAAGCCCGCGGCGAAGGCGGCGGCCGGGAAGTCCGCAACCAGGAAGGCCGCACCGAAGAAGGCCGCCCCCAAGAAGGCCACCCCGAAGAAGGCTGCACCGAAGAAGGCAGCCCCCAAGAAGGCAGCCCCGAAGAAGGCGGCCCCGAAGAAGGCAGCCCCGAAGAAGGCAGCCCCGAAGAAGGCAGCCCCGAAGAAGGCAGCCCCGAAGAAGGCGGCCCCGAAGAAGGCAGCCCCGAAGAAGGCAGCCCCGAAGAAGGCGACCCCGAAGAAGGCAGCACCCAGGAAGTCGACCACGCGGCGGGCGGAGACCTCGGGCCGGTCGGCAGCGAAGAAGGGGAAGTCGCGGAGCGGACCCGGAAAGAAGTGACCGCGGGTTCGGACGCGGTCACGGAGATCCGCCTGGAGGACCGGCGGCTAGACTGGTTCGAGCAGCTCCAGCGGGTGCAGGATGCCGTGGCGGCGTTCCTGCTCGCGCCGGCGGGCTGGCGGCGGGTGCAGGGTGGCGGGACCGGGAGGGCCCTCGGTCTGGTGGAGCTCGCGGCGGTTGTCGCACTGGCGCTCGTGCTGGTGCTGGAGTTGGCGCGCACGCGCCGGAGCGGCCACGACCGCGCTCACGGCGGTCGCGTCGCGGCCGCCACGCTCCTTGGCGGAGCCGTCCTCCTCGTCGAGGCGTTGGCCGGGTGGCAGGACGGGGGCCGCCTCTTCCGCCCGATCCTCCTGAGCGGGCTCTCCGGTGTCGGGTTCGGCTTCGCAGGTCCTGCGCTGGAGGGCAGACGCCGCGCGGTACGCAGGCTGCGCATCGACCCGGCGGGCATCGAGCTTCGCATGTCGCGCATCCGAAGAGTCCGCTTCGCGTGGTCCGGGCTCGCGGCCGTGGAGGCCACGGCCTCGGAGGTGCGATTCACGACGCCGCAGGGGCGGACGCGGGTGGTGCGGTTGGGCCGGTACCGCAACGGTCAGGAAATCGCCGACGCGATCCGCTCCGCGGCGGCGGAACGACTTATCCCGAAGAGGGCAGGGTAGGGCGGAAGGAGCCCCGCGTCAGACTCCGGTGGTCTCGGCGCCCCAGAGGAGCTTGTGGAGCTGGAGCTGGAAGCGAACGGGCAGCCGGTCCTCGACGATCCAGTCGGCCAGCTCGCGGAAGTCCTGGCTGCCCCATACGGGTGAGAACAGGATGGCCCGGAGGTCGCCGCTCCGGACGCGCTCGACGAGAGACGGCGGACGTGCGGCGGCATCGGCGTGCCGCCCGAGGACCGCTTCCCGGGCCCACTCGTAGTCCTTCCGATCGGCGATGACCAGCTTCACCTCGTCTCTGCCCGACAGGCGGTCCAGGTTCTGCCACCGGTTCCGCTCCGATTCGCCGGAGCCAGGGCACTTCAGGTCCATGATCAGGTGGGCCCTGCGGTCGAGGGGCGCCACGTCGACGGCCCCCGACGTCTCCACCAGGACCGTGAACCCCTCATCCAGCAGCCGGGCGGCGAGCTCGAAGGCGCCGGGATGGATCAGGGGCTCGCCCCCCGTGATTTCGACCAGGGACGTGCCGATCCCGGCGCAGCGCTCGACGATGGCGTCGATTTCGATCTTCTCGCCGCCGTGGAAGGCGTACTCCGTGTCGCACCACACGCACCGCAGCGGACACCCCGTGAGGCGCACGAAGGTGCACGGCAGTCCCGCCCACGTGCTCTCGCCCTGGACCGAGTGGAAGATCTCGGTCACGCGCAGGAACGCCATGCGTGCTAGCGCCGCTTCCCGTTGCCGACGAGGAATCCGAACGGCGACTCCCGGACGATGGACGAGAGGATGAAGAAGACGTTGGCCGGGCGTTCGGCGAGGCGCCGCATGAAGTAGGGATACCAGGCGCCGCCGAACGGCACGTACACCCGCAGGTTGTAACCCTGGCCGTGCACCCACCCCTGCAGGTCCCGCCGCACGCCGTACAGCATCTGGAACTCGAAACGGTCGCGTGCGATGTCCTTCTCCTTCACGAAGCGGGTCGTGGCCCGGATCATCGCTTCGTCGTGGGTGGCGATGCCGGGGTAGGTCCCCTTTCCGACCAGGTCGCGCATGAGCTGGACGAAGTTGGCGTCGACCTCCGCCTTCTCGGGGAACGCAACGGTCGGTGGTTCCTTGTAGGCGCCCTTGCACAGCCGGACGCGGACACCGAGGTCGTTGAGCACGTCCACGTCGCCGGCGCTCCGGTACAGGTAGGACTGGATGACCACGCCGCAATTCCGGTGTCCCTCGTCCCAGACACGGCGGAAGAAGTCGAGCGTGCGCTGGGTGTAGTCGCTGCCCTCCATGTCGAACCGAACGAAGAGACCGTGCTCCGCCGCGCGCTCCAGGATCGTGGTGGCGTTGGCGTGCAGGAAGCTCTCGTCGATGTCCTGGCCGAGCTGGGTCAGCTTCACGGACACGTTCGCGTCCAGCCCGTCCGCCGCGATGCGGTCGACGACGGTGAGGATCACGTCCCGGGCGGCCTCGGCTTCGGCCCGGCTCTCGACGGCCTCGCCCAGATAATCCAGCGACGCCGAGATGCCGCCCGCGTTGAGCTCCTTCACGGCGCGGGCCGCGTCGGCGACGCTCTCGCCGGCGACGAATCGCCGGGCGACCGCGCGGGCGAATGGGGCGTCCGTCGCCAGCCTGCGGGCGAGGCGGTTCTCACTGAGGAAGAGGAACCCTTCTCGAAGCATGCTAGTCCTCCATCATGGCGCGGTGCCGCGCGATGGCGGCATCGAGCGCTGCCTTGACCTCGAACAGCGAAAGCTCGAGGGCCGCGGCGCGTGCGTCCTCCTCGCTTGCGGCGCGTGCGACGTCTTCCGACTCGATGTGGCTCATGATCCCCGCGCCCGTCGCGGCCCACCGGATGAAGAGGAGGAAGGCGGCCCAGGCGTCGTCGGCTCCGTCCTCGCCCTGCCGCTCGACGTCGACGGCCACCGTGTACGGCTGCTCGTCGCTGCCGGTGAACGCGGGCGGCCGGTCGTGCTTCTCGATGTAGCCGCCGAGTGTGACGTCCAGTCCCGCCTCGGGGTCGTCACGCACCTCGATGGCCCTTCGGACGACGTCGAAGCTTCCGACTTCGCCGTCGACCGCACCGTTCCGCGCGGCCCCCTCCCGCAGCCGCCCGATGAGGTCGTCCCCCTGCCCGTCGTCGTGCATGGCGCCCGCCCTTCCGGTTTTGCGGCTGATCCTGTCGGGAGAGTCGCAAGTTTCGCGCGGGCGGGCAAGCGCCGGCCGCTGCCGGCTTCCCACCGCACGCCTCGGCGCGTACCCTGCGTGACGGACGCGGAACGCAATCCTGCGAGAGGAGAAGCATGAAGGCGGCGATTTTCCACGAGAACGGCGGTCCGGAGGTCGTGCGGATCGAGGACGTCGAGCGGCCGAAGCCGGGTGAGGGTGAGGCGCTGGTCGAGGTGAAGGCCGCGGCGATGAACCACCTGGATCTGTGGGTCCGGCGCGGGCTGCCCGTGGACACGACGATGCCCCACATCGGAGGTTCGGACGTGGCCGGTGTGCTGGCGGAGCTCGGGCCCGGCGTCGTGTCGGGCGGCCCCGGGCCGGGCGGCTCCGGGATCGAACCGGGGGACCGGGTCGTCGTGAACCCCGCCCTCTGGTGCGGCCGGTGCGCGTGGTGCGCGCGGGGGGAGCACCCCCTGTGCGCCGAGTTCCGGATCCTGGGAGAGCACGTGAACGGCGGCTTCGCCGAGTACGTCGTGGTGCCCGCCGAGAACCTGTACCGTGTCCCGGACGGGATGGACTGGCCGCGGGCGGCGGCGTGGCCGCTCGTGTTCCAGACGGCGTGGCGGGGCCTCATCGGGCGTGGGCGGCTGAAGGCGGGAGAGCGCGTGCTCGTGACGGCCGCGTCGGGCGGCGTCGGCAGCGCCGCCGTCCAGATCGCGAAGCTGGCGGGGGCGGAGGTGTTCGCCGCCACGTCCACGGACACCGTCGACGCGGTGAAGGGGCTCGGAGCGGACGTCGTCTACGACCGGCTGGAGGTGGACGTCTCGAAGGAGCTCTGGCGCGACACCGGGAAGCGGGGCGTGGACCTCATCCTCGATTCCGTCGGGGAGGCGACGTGGTACGGCAACCTGCGCGCGCTCGCGAAGGGCGGCCGCCTCGTCGCCTACGGCGCCACCACGGGCCCGAAGGCGGAGACCGACGTTCGACTTCTGTTCTGGAACCAGATCGAGGTCCTCGGCACGACCATGGCGAGCCGCGCCGAGTTCGAAGAGGTCATGGCCCTGGTGATGGCGGGACGCTTCGAGCCCGTGGTTGACGTCGTGTGGCCCCTCGAGCGCGCCCGCGACGCCCACGAGCGGCTCGAGGAGGGCCGACAGTTCGGCAAGATCGTCCTGACGCCGTAGCCGCTACGGGATCGCCATGGCGGCAGGCAGTCCGTATGCCGACGTGACGTACTGCAGCATCATGCGCTCGGTGTTGAAGAACGAGCCGTTTACGGAGATGGCGGTGCGCATGACGGCTGCCCACTCGTCCGGGCGGCCGTGGAAGAGCGGCAGGACTGCGTTCTCCAGCTTGTCGTAGAGGTCCGCCGCGTCGCCGCCCCCGGTGCCGTTCCCGTCCCCCTTGCCCTCTTCCTCCCACGAGCTGCCGATGGACCAGCCGGTGATGCCCTCGATGTGGCCCTCGATCCACCATCCGTCCAGAACGCTCAGGCTCGGAACGCCGTTCAGCGCCGCCTTCATCCCGCTCGTTCCGGACGCCTCCTGCGGCCGCCGGGGCGTGTTCAGCCACACGTCGGTCCCGGCAACGAGCTTCGCCGCGAGCTCCATGTCGTAGCCGGCGAGCCAGAGCACGCGGACGTCGCCTTCCAGCTCCCGCGCCGCCTGGAACACCCGCCGGATGAGGTCCTTGCCCCCCTCGTCCCGGGGGTGCGCCTTCCCCGCGAAGACGAACTGGAGAGGGCCCGCGTCCCGGGCGATGCGGCGAAGTCGGTCCAGGTCGGAAAAGACGAGGGCCGCCCGCTTGTACGGCGTCGCGCGCCGGGCGAACCCCACCGTCAGCGCCTCGGGATCGAGGCGGGCGCCGGTGCGTTCCTCGATCTCCCCGAACAGGGCCTGCTTCGCGTCGGCGTGGGCCGCCCGGATCTCGTCGAGCGGGATCTTCACGGCGTACCGCAGGTTGAAGGTTTCGCCCCGCCATTCGGGGATGTAGCGGTCGAACAGCGTCTGGAAGGGTGCGGACGTCCAGGTCCTGGCGTGCACACCGTTGGTGATCGACCCGATGGGGAAGCCGGGGAACATGTCCAGCGACACGTCCCGGTGTCGCATGGCGACGCCGTTCAGGAAGCGCGACAGGTTGAGCGCGAGGCGCGTCATGTTCAGGTGGTCGTCGTCGCATCCCTGCGCCTCGCAGACGGTCTCCGCCCGGCTGGTGCCGAGGACCTGACGCACGAGCTCCAGGGGGAACCGGTCGTGCCCGGCGGGCACGGGCGTGTGCGTGGTGAAGACGCACTGGCGCCGCACCGCCTGGATGGCCTCGGGCGTCGGCGTGGACTCCCGCTCGAGGAGCGCCAGCCCCAGCAGGGCGGAGTGCCCCTCGTTCATGTGGTGCACGTCGATGCCGGTGTGACCGAGCGCCCGCAGCATGGCGACGCCGCCGAGCCCGAGTACCGCCTCCTGCCGGAGCCTCTGTCGCTCGTCACCGCCGTAGAGCTGCCGGGTGATGCCTCGATCCTGGGCGGCGTTCTCGGGGAGATCCGTGTCCAGAAGGTAGACGGGCACGTGATGCCCGGTGTAGCCCTGCACGTCGTACCGGAACGCGCGAACGCGGATGGGCCGCCCCTCGAGCTGGAGCGTGATCTTCGCCTTCTCCTGCGGCAGTCGCTCTTCGGGGTTCCACGTGAAGGGCTCCTCGGTCTGGTTGCCCTCCTCGTCCAGGCGCTGCCGGAAGTAGCCCTCCCGGTGGACGAGCGTGACCGCGACCATCCGGACTTCCAGGTCGGCCGCCGCGCGGATCGTGTCGCCCGCGAGCACGCCCAGGCCGCCCGAGTACGTGGGCAGTCCGTTCTCCAGCCCGATCTCCATGGAAAAATAGGCAACGCGCCGCCTCATGGCTCGAGCCCGGGGCGGGGAGAGTCTTCCGTGCGGTTGAAATTCGACATCATGCAGGCTCTGTCTGGCGTATCGAGGCCCCCAACCCTCGTCGGCGGGGGGCCTCCTGGCCTGCAGAACCTATGCGAGGCGGGGCGGAAACGCGATCATCACGTCCGAATTGGTGGCTACTCCGCCAGCTCGGCCAGCACGTCCGTGGCGGACACGATGCCGACGAGGCGGTTCTTCTCCATCACGAGCGCCCGGTGGATTCCGGCTCGGGTGAGGAACGTCGCCAACTCGGTGATGGTGGCCTCCGGGCGGACCGTGAAGGTCGCCGGCGTCATGATCTCGCGCACCGTCCAGCCGTCGACGCCGCCACCGGCGACCCGGCGCAGCATGGGCGTCGCGAGGGAGGCCTCGGCGCCGGTGAACCACGCGGGAAAGTCGGCGTTTCCTTGCGACGTCGCCCCGACGAGCCACGCGGGGGACTCGGCCTCGCTTGCCAGCGCGCGCACCACGTCCGCCGCAGAGACCACGCCCACCACCCGCCCGTCCTCGTCGTCCACGACCGGCACACCGCTGATGTTCTCCTCGGTGAGCAGCCGGGCCAGGTCGCCGACGGCCGTGTCCGGGGCCACCGTCGTCACGTCCCGGCGCATGATCTCGCGCACCTGCCGTTTGCGAATCGACATGTCAGCCTCCGATCTGGATGGGCTGCCGCAGGATCGTCCGGAGCCGCTCGGGCGCCACGCGGCGAGGATCGCCGAGGTATATCTCGTGGTGTAGACCGTGTGGCCTGCAGCCGTGCTCGCCGATGTAGCCGTGGAGCCGCCGAACCGTCTCGCCCATTGCGGCATACGGTCCGATGTGGAGGAGCTGCACGGCCAGCCCTTCGTGCCAGTCCTCGAGGCGGGCCTCGCCGGCGAGCCCCCGCAGGGCGGACCGGCGCGCGAGCGCCGCCCGCGCCCCGACGAGAAGGGCCTCGTCCACGGAGTCCGGCTGCCGGACCATGAGGGTCCAGCGCCAGGAGGCGGGATTCGACGACCCGTCGTCGGACCAGACCAGCCCCTCCAGCGGAAGGGGTCCGTACTCCACGCCCACGCTCCAGCGCAGGGCCGAGCGCAGGGCACCGGAAAGCTCGATGAGCGCGTCCGCCGCCTCCCCGAAGGCGGGCGATCCGGCCGGGTCGCCCTGCCCGTCCAGCATGAGGAACCGGAAGACGGGAACGTCCACCACGGTCACCGTCGCCGCGGACGTGCGGTACAGTCCGCGGTACTCCCTGCGCAGATCCACGCGGGATAGTGTGTTGACGATCGTGGCCATTCGGGCGCTCCTGGCTCGAGTGTCGCCGGCCGCGTGCGGCCGGGCGGTGGAGATCGAGAACGTACCCTCATGATGGCCCGTCCCGCCGCCCCGGGCTGTCGGGAAGGAGAGGAACCCGGGTCGGAATGCCCCCGACGCGGCTCGCGCCCTCAGCCCCGACAGACGAGCACCGGGACGTCCGTGCTCCGGACTACCTTGTCGGCAGTGCTGCCCAGCACCATGCGGGTCAGCGGCGCACGGCCGTGCGTGCCCACGACGATCAGATCGGCGCCGGCGTCGGCGGCGGCCTGCAGGATCCCGTGAGCCGGGTGCCAGTCCGCGCGCACGACCGTGTCGACGTCGACGCTCTCCCGGTCGGCGATGGCCGCGGCCTGAGCGGCGAGGTACTCCTCGGCCTCATGGCGGCGGCGCGCCAGCTCTTCGCGGTTCTGGACCGTCTGGTGCGGGATGTAGGGAGACGTGACGGCGGCGGGAGGTGCGGCGATGCGCACGAGCGTCACGTCCGCGTCCGTGAGCCGCGCCAGTCGAAGCGCGGGCGCAAGCGCGGCTTCGGCCGCGCTGCCGCCGTCCAGCGCCACGGCGATGTGCCGGAACGGCAGCGCCTCGCCCGTGATCGAAGCCGAGTCCGTCATCGGCCGAACGAGGAGCACGGGGACCGCCGAGCGGCGGATCAGCCCGTCCGCGACGCTGCCCAGCCACGCCCGCTCGAGCCCGGCGCGGCCGTGGGTCGTCATGACCACGAGGTCGTGGCTGCCCTCCTCGATGCAACGCTCGATCTCGGCGGGCACGGAGAGCCCGTCCAGCAATCGGTGCGCGACGGGGTGCCCCCAGTCCTCCGAGATGCGGCGGGCGACGACCTCCAGGTAGTCCGCCTCGCTGCGCCGCTGCTGGAGCTCCCAGTGGAGCATCTCGCCGGCTGCGGGGTCGCCGGAGAGGGGGATTTCGTGGACCAGGGCGAGCGCCATCTCCGCGTCGGCCCGGGACGCGATCATGCGGGCCAGCGGAATGGCGTGCTCGGAGAACGTGGAGCCGTCGAGCGGTACGAGTATGGAGCCGAACATGTGACCTCCCGGTCGTGTTCGGATCCAATCTGCCTCGGCGAGCGCCGGCGCGTCATCGGGAAAACCCTGATCCCCTGCGGGGCTTGCGCGGTGCCCGCCTCAGCGCCGGGTCACTTCGGCGTCCAGCGGGCGGCGTCCCGGACCCTGTACTTCTCCAGCACCCGGCCGAACGCCTCCTCGAGGTCGATCTCCTGCTCGTTGGCAATGGCGACGACGACGAAGAGGATGTCCGCCAGCTCGAGGGCGAGCTCCTGCTCCGCCTCTCCCGCCTTCTTCGGCTTGTGCCCGAACCGGTGGTTCATCTCCCGGGCGAGCTCGCCGACTTCCTCGACGAGGCGCGCGAGATTCGAGAGCGGCGGCCAGTAGCCCTCCTCGAATCGGGAGATCCACGAGTCGACGGCGTGCTGGGCGCCTCTCAGCGTGATGGCGTCCCGCCCTCGATCAGCCCCGGGCACGCAGCACCTCCAGCGCCTGGTCCACCTCGTCCTCCGAGTTGTAGAAGTGGGGCGACAGGCGGACGTGATCGGGCCGCGCGTCCACGATGACGCCGGCGTCCGCCATGCGGGCGACGGTCGCCCGGGCGTCCGCGTCCCGGACCATGACGATTGCCGAGCGCTGCTCCGGCTCCGCCGCGACGCGCAGCTCCAGCCCCGCCGCCCGGCATCCGTCGATCAGCCGCTCCGTCAGCGCCGCGTTGCGAGCCCGGATGGCCTCGACGCCGATCTCCGCCACGATGGACCCGCCCCCCAGCGCCGCGTGCACGGTCGGCAGGGCGGGCGTGCCCATCTCGAAGCGGCGGGTTCCGTCCAACGGCTCCATGCGCGTGATGTCGAAGTCGAAGGCGTTCCGGGCGCCGAACCAGCCGGCGATCGTCGGGCGGAGGGCCGTCGCCAGCGCCTCGCGCATGTACAGGTATGCCAGCCCCGGCCCGCCGAGCAGCCACTTCAGGGGCCCGGTGGTGAGGACGTCGACCCCGGCCGCCCGGACGTCGATGGGGACCTGGCCGGCGCTCTGGTACGCGTCGACGATCAGGAGCGCGTCCCGGCGGTGGGCGATCCCGGCGAGCAGCGCCAGGTCCTGGATCGCGCCGGTCGTGAAGAAGACGTGGCTCGTCACGACGGCGGCGGTGCGGTCGTCCACGGCATCGGCGAAGCGCTGCGGATCCACCGTGGCCCCGTCGTCGCTGGGGACCCGCACGACCTCCACGTCCGGGCGGGCCATCCACACGTACGCGTCGGTGGGGAAGTCCAGCTCCGAGACCACGATCTTCGGACGCCTCTCGTAGTCCAGCGCGGAGGCCACCGTCGAGAGCGCAACGGACGTGGACGCCTCCAGCGCGATCTCCGCAGGGCCGGCGTTCAGGAGCCGGGCGACGTCGCCCCGCAGCGCCTCGAGGCGGCCGAGCCAGCGCTCGTACCACGCCGAAGCTCCGAGGGCGTGCCATTCCTCGTGGAACGTGCCGACCTGTTCGAGCGCGCGCCGGGAGAGAGCGCCCAGCGAGCACGAGTTCATGTAGTTGACCCTGCCCAGGATCGGGAATTCGTCCCGCCACGCGGTCCAGCTCTTCGGCGTCGTCATGGGCGCAGCGTACTGCCGCGCCGTGACCGGCGGCAACCCTTTCGGCGAACCGCCCGCACCGGCACCTTTCCCGGCCATGACCGCCCTGCTCCTCGCCCTGCCCTGGGCCCTGCCCCTGATCGTTCTGCCGCTGGCGGCCCGGCGTCGCAGCCGTCTGCGCGATTACCCGCCCCGGGGTGAGGACCACCTTCCGAAGGTGACGGCCATCGTGCCCGCCCGGGACGAGGTGGTGAACATCGGAGCGTGCGCGGCCACGTTGCTGGACAGCCGCTACCCGGACCTGGACGTCGTCGTCGTGGACGACCGGAGCGGCGACGGCACGCTGGAGGTCGCGCGGGCCCTGGCGGAGCGCAGCCACGGACGCCTGCGCGTCGTCCACGGAGAGGCCCTGCCGGACGGCTGGGTGGGCAAGCCGTGGGCGTGCTGGCAGGGCTACCGGGAGGCCGACGGGGAGCTGCTGCTCTTCACGGACGCCGACACGCGCCACGACCCGGAGCTCCTGGGACACGCCGTCGCCGCCCTCATGCGGAACGAGGCGGACCTCGTCACGGTCCTGCCGCGGCAGATCCTCGGCAGCTTCTGGGAGCGGCTCGTCATGCCGCAGATCTTCACGCTCATCTACGGTCGCTACCTCGACCCGCAGCGGGTCAACCGCACGAGCAACCCGCGGGACGTGATCGCGAACGGGCAGTTCATCCTCGTGCGGCGGGAGGCCTACGAGGCCGTGGGCGGCCATGAGGCGGTGAAGGATCACATCGTGGAGGACCTCGGCCTCGCGCAGCGGTTCGTGGCGCAGGGCCGCCGAATGTTCATGGCCGAGGCCACGAAGATGATGGAAACGCGGATGTATCGGTCCCTCGGCGACATGGTCGAGGGATGGACGAAGAACCTGGCACGGGGCGCGCGGGGGACGGTCGATCCGTGGCTGAAGCCGTTCATCCCCTGGCTCATCGCCGGCTGGCTCGTGCTGGCCTGGGTCTTCCCGCCGGTGACCCTGCTCCTCGGCCTGTTCGGCTTCACGAGCGGAGCGGTGCTGGGGTGGGCGGCCGCCGCGACTGCCCTTTCCCTGGCGTTCTGGGCGGTCGTGGACCTGCAGATGCGGGTTCCCCCCGCGTTCGCGCTGCTCTACCCCCTGGGCGCCCTCGTCGCGGCCGCGCTGTTCGCGCGCAGCGCCCTCGCGGGCCCCGACGTGAAGTGGAAGGGTCGCCGATACGCGGGACCCGGAGGCGCCTCTCAAGCCGCCGAACCGTGAGTCGGGAAAGAGGCTTCCCCGACCTCGATTGACGCCTTCCCTCGGGCGGCGCATCTTGGGGCGTCCCTCGCCGTCCCCACCGCCACCCGCGCGTCCGGAGCGTGCGCCGCTCCGGACGTCCCGGTCTCCCGAACACGCCAGGAGGCGTCATGCGCCGGTCCCTGATCTTCGCCTCGCTCCTCGTCCTCGGCTCCGCCACCGTTCTCGCCGCGCAGGATCCCGGCGCCGCAGTGCCGGAGTTCTCGAAGAAGAAGGGGGGGAGCGAAAAGATGAAGATGCTCTCCCACGTCGAGACCGCGTCCGGAGGGTGGAAGGCAGCGGACATCGAGATCGAGGAGGAGGCGTCCAGGCCGTACGTCTACGTGAGCGGCTTCGTGAACAAGGACGCGCAGATCTGGGACGTGAGCGATCCGTCACACCCGAAGAAGATCTTCGACTGGACCATCGAGAACCCGGAGCTGCACCGCGGCATCGGGGCCATGGACGGGAAGTACTTCAAGATCGACGGACGCTACTACTACGCGCAGTCGTTCCAGTTCTCGCAGGGCAGCCCGGACGAGGACCTGGGCGCGGTCATCTTCGACGTGACCGGCCTGCCGGACGCGTCGAAAGTGAAGGTGGTGGCGAGGATCCGATACCCCGACGCGCCGGGTGGATTCCACAATACGTTCGCCTACAAGCATTCCGACGGCCGGGCGCTCTACTTCGCAACGGTGGGCCAGGCGAAGGCCCTCGTCTACGATCTCGACCGCGTGGTGCGGGGCGACGATCCGGGCACGTGGCTCATCGGCGCGGTCCCGAACCCGACGCCCCTCCAGCAGCTCGGCGCCGGCGGCTACCACGACTTCTACGTGGGCTACGACCCGGCGACGCACCAGGACAAATTCTACGGCGCGGGGCTCGGCGGGTACTCCGTCTGGGACGTGACCCATCCCGAGGCGCCGAAGCAGCTCTTCACCATCACGGGGCTGGGCCTCGAGCTGGCCCACACGTTCACGCCCTCCCCCGACGGTCGCTATGCCGTGACCGAGACCGAGTACCAGTACACGCCGCTGCGGGTCTGGGACCTGGCGCCGGGACAGACCGGCCAGATGCAGAACGTCGACGTCCCGATCAGCGCCTGGACCGCCGACTGGCGCGACCTGTCCCACAACCACGAGGTCCGCTGGCCCTACGTCTTCGTCTCGGCCTACGAGGACGGGCTCCAGGTCTTCGACCTGAAGGACCCGAAGCACCCGAAGACCGACGGCTGGTTCTACACGTGCGACTGCGAGCACGAGCACGGCTTCGGCGGCACGCCCTCCAACGGCTACGAGAGCACGACGAGCGTCATGCAGGGCGCGTTCGGCGTCGACGTCCGAAACCGGGATGGGCTCATCGTCGTCTCCGACATGCGCAGCGGCCTCTGGCTCTTCCACATGGACGGCTTCGACGGCTGGAAGGGGACGCCGAACATCTCGAGCGTCCAGGACTGGGACAACGGACCGGTGCAGAAGCGGGCCACGTCGACCCAGGACGCGGAGGGCTGATGCTTCGCGGTGCGCGCGGAGACGGGACCGAGGCGCCGTTGCGGGGGGCCGCATCCCGGCAGGCGTCGGCGCGCGGTCCCCGCATTGGCGGATGCGCCACCGCATTCGCCACCACCCTTGCGCTGGCTTCCGCCGCGCTCCCCTTGGCCGGGCCGGCTTCCCCGCTCCTCGGGCAGCAGATCGGCCGCCCGGGGAGCGGCCCCTACGAGCTGCCGCTCGAGGCCGGATCCGCGGCACCGGCGGCGGTCGGGGACGTCCGCCTCGTCTTCGCGCATAGCCCCTTTGGCGTGGCCGTGACGCCGGATGGCCACGCCCTCTACGATCTCGTCTTCACCACCGGATCGCTGCCGGAGCCGGCGTCGCTGGGGCCGTACTCCACGCTCTTCGCGTGGGCCGCGTCGACGGACCTGAAGCAGTGGCTGCCCCTCGGACCGGTGACGCCGGGGACGACGACGGTCGGACCCGTTTCGCTGGACAAGTTCCTCGTCGTCGTCACGGCCGAGGCGACGACGTCCCCCTCCGAACGCACCGGTCCCATCGTGCTCCACGGCGCCTCCCCCAGCGCGTGGCTCCAGTCGTTCCTGACCCATCCCCTGTTCCGCGGCGTGCAGTGACGCGGACGGCCGTTGCGGCGCGGCTCGCGGCGGTGCGGACCCTCGCGGCGCGGGTCCTGGCGCCGCCCCTGCTCGCGGCGGTGCTGCTCGGCGCCGCGGGGGGCGCCCGGGCGCAGCAGCCGACACACCCCGCGCACCCCGACTCCGGCGCGGCCATGGCGATGCCCGCCGGGGCCATGCCGGGCATGCACCATGGGGAGGGGATGCCGATCCCGATGCCCGCAGGCATGCCGATGCTTCCGGGCCTGCGAGGTCAGTCGCCGCCCGTCACGCCGTTTCTCCCCTCGCCGCTCGACGGCGCGGACGTGCCCGCGGCCCGGCCCCGGGAGATCGTGCGCATGCAGGACGGGGACACGCTGGACCTCACCGCCGGCTTCGTGCGCCGGACCATCCGCGGCCGCACGTTCACGATGTACGGCTTCAACGGTCAGGTCGCGGGGCCTCTCATCCGCGTGCCGCGAGACGCAACCATCACGGTCCGCTTCCACAACCGGATCGACCTGCCGAGCACCGTCCACTGGCACGGCGTGCGGCTCGACAACCGCTTCGATGGCGTGCCCGACCTGACGCAGCCCGAGGTCGCGCCCGGGGACAGCTTCGTCTATCGCGTCCACGCCCCCGACGCCGGCATCTACTGGTACCACCCCCACGTGCGGGAGGACATCGAGCAGGCGATGGGTCTGTTCGGCAACCTGCTGGTGGACGACGCCGACCCGCGCTACCTGCCGCCGGCGAACCGGGAGCAGGTGCTGGCGCTGGGGGACCTGCTCATGAACGGGGACACGCTGATTCCCTTCGGAAAGGAGGGCCCCGACTTCGCGCTCATGGGGCGCATCGGCAACGTGCTGCTGGTGAACGGGGAGCCGGACTGGGCGCTGAACGTGAACGCGGGTGAGGTGGTGCGCTTCTACCTGACCAACGTGTCGAGCGCACGGACGTACAACCTCTCCTTCGGCGGCGCGGAGACCAAGGTGCTGGCGTCGGACGTCGGGCGCTTCGAGCGGGAGGAGCGCGTCGGGAGCGTCGTGCTCGCCCCGGCCGAGCGCTACGTCGTCGACGTCCGCTTCGATCGGCCCGGCCGGTACGCCCTGGTCAACGCAGTCCATGTCGTGGACCACTACCGCGGCGAGTTCGCGGCCGTCGTGGACACGATCGGCGTCGTGACGGTCGGCGACCAGCCGGCCGACCCCGACTACGCGCGAAGCTTCGCCACCCTGCGCACGAACGCCGACGTGTCACGGGAGATCGACCGCTATCGGCCCTACTTCGACCGGGCGCCGGACAAGCAGTTCACCCTCACCGTCGAGGCCCGGGGCCTGCCGCTCATCACCACGCAGTTCATGAGCATCGACACGGCCTACTTCCCGCCCGTGGAGTGGGCCGACGGCATGCCGCTCATGAACTGGCTCTCGACCAGCAAACAGGTCCGCTGGATCATCCGGGACGACGCCACGGGCAGGGAGAACATGGACATCGACTGGCACGTGAAAGCCGGCTCGGTGATCAAGCTTCGCATCGTCAACGACCCGAAGTCGTTCCACCCGATGCAGCACCCCATCCACCTGCACGGCCAGCGCATGCTCGTAGTGGCGCGCGACGGCGTGCGGACGCAGAACCTCGTCTGGAAGGACACAGCCATCATCCCGGTCGGATCGACGGTGGACCTGCTCATCGACGCGTCCAATCCGGGTGGCTGGATGCTGCACTGCCACATCGCCGAGCATCTGGGGTCGGGGATGATGACGGTGCTGCATGTCGATGGAGGCTGAGGCTGAGGCTGAGGCTGAGGCTGAGGCTGAGGCTGAGGTTCGGGCTTGGGATGGGATCGGGGATCGGGGCTGCGGCAGGGGGCTAGGGCCAGCCGGGGGGGCGGCGGTCTGGAGCGGACCGCCCTCATCATTGGGAGCGGGGGACTGCGGTGCCGCTGGTGCGAGGCCGAAACCGCCGTCATCGATCGACACACTCGTGCACGCGCCAACAGTCGAGTGTGCAGATCGTGCCACGGGCTGTCAGCTGCTGCACATTCAGCCTGCAGGCGGTCACGGAGAATGTGCAGGTGGTGACGCTATGGTACCTCGCCTGCACAACCGGGCTCCCTCGAACGCACGTGTGTGCTGCCGGGGCCGCGCCTGGTGCCGCGTGCCGGGCCGCGCCTGCCGCGGCCGGGCCGCGCCTGCCGAGACCGCCGCGCCTGCCGGGCCGCGCCCCTCCCAGGCCGCGCCTGCCGGGGCCGCGCCTGCCCATCAATGGCATCCGCAGCACCCGGAGCGACACCCGCAGCGACACTCCTGAACACCGCCCGCAACCGCACCGGGACGCTGCACCGCGACCCAGACGGCACACCCGGCGGCTTCGTACTGGCTCCGCGCCGGGCCGCCCGCCCTGCTCGGTCTAGTCGGCGAACTCCACTTCGATCCGCTGCGGGATGACGCCGGCCTCGTGGCCGCGGTCGAGGAAGAGCTGCACGGCCTTTCGGCCGTCCTCGCCGTAGTCCAGCGTCCGCTCGTTCACGTACATGCCCACGAACTCGTCGGTCTGCTCGTCGGAAAGGCCGCGGCCGTAGCTCTTCGCGTGGGCAAGCGCCGTCGCCCGATGGTCGAGGCCGAGGGCGATGGAGCGTCGAAGCAGGTCCGAGACGCGGGGGATGAGCTCGGGGCCGAGATCCCGCCGGATCAGGTTGCCGCCCAGCGGCAGCGGCAGCCCGCCGGTCTCGCCGGCCCACCACTCGCCGAGATCGGCGATGAGGTGCAGCCCCTCCTCCGCGTACGTGATCTGCCCCTCGTGGATGATCAGGCCCACGTCGGCCTTGCCCTGCTTCACGAACGGGATGATCTCGTCGAAGTCGACGGTGACCGTCTCGACCTCGGGGTGCATCAGCTTCAGGGCGAGGTAGGCGGACGTCATCTCGCCGGGGATGGCGACGGTGCGCGTCGCCACGTCCGCCACGTCCATCGGCTCCGTCGCCACCAGACGCGGACCGTACCCCTCGCCCATGGACGCCCCGTGGGGGAGCAGGACGTAGCGGTCCGCCAGGTAGGCGTAGGCGTGGATGGACGCGGCGGTGACCTCGAGCTCACCGCGCATCGCCCGGCGGTTCAGCGTCTCGATGTCCTGCAGCTCGTGGACGAACTCCAGGTCGCCCGTGTCGATCTGGTCCGTGGCCAGGGCCCAGAACATGAACGCGTCGTCCGAGTCCGGAGAGTGGGCGACGTGGATCGTGCGCGGCATCAATGTCTTCCTTTCGGGCGTTGTCGTGGCCGCGGAGTGTAGGTCGCGGGCCGCGCCGGGGTCAAGCGCCCGTGCCGCGACAGGTGCGATGGGCCGGATCGGCGATGGGCCGGATCGGCGATGGGCCGGACGGCCCGGTGCGCGGATCCCGGCAGCCGCTACGTCAGAACGGCGCCGAGCCCTCAGCCCGACCGCCGCGGGCTCAGCAGCCGGCGCACGCCCCGTGTCAGGACCGTGGAGACCACCGAGGTGTGCGACTCGCCCGGGAACACTTCGAAGGATGCCTCGACTCCCGGCCAGCGCGGTCCCCCGAGGAGCTCGGCCATGCGCCGGGCGTTCGAGACGAGCCGGAACTCGTCCACGCCCGAGATCCCGGCACCCTCCTCCAGCGCACCGGCGCCGAAGAAGGCGCGCGCCGTCGGCCCGTTGCGGGCTTCGTCGCAGCTGGATTCCGACGTCTGCGACGTCGCCCCACGCTCCTCCTCGACGCGGAACAGCAGTCCACCGTCCCACCAGAGCGCCGGACTGGCGACGACGTAGCCGTCGAACGCGCGCGGCCGCTCCAGCAGGGTCCACGCCGCGAAAAGCCCGCCCATGGACGAGCCGAACAGCGTGTGGCTCGCCGAGGCCCGGGGGTAGCGCGTGGTGATGAACGGGCGCAGCTCGCCAGTCAGGAACTCCAGGAACTGCGCCGCCCGGCCGAACCGCCGCCCCTCCGGGAGCAGCGGCTCGCGGTCGGGCATCATGCGACGACCCATCGCCTCGAACCCGGCGTCGGCGCTGGGCGTGAAGTCCCGGTTCCGCGTCTCGCCCTGCACCGTCGGATCGTTCGTGCCGTAGCCGACCCCGACGACCAGGATCGGCGGCAGCTCGCCGAACAGGGAGTGCATGAGACGGGTCGTCTCCGTGGCCATGCCGAAGAAGAGGTCCCCGTCCAGGACGACCAGCACGTGCCACGGCGCGTCCGGCGGGGTGCGCCAGCCGGCGATGGGCAGTGCCACGCGGACCTCGTAGTCCGCGTCCGCGGCCGACGAATGCACGGAGAAGCACTCCGTCTCCCGCAGCGCGACCGCGCCCTCGCCCTCGAACTTCACGCCCTCGCTCATGCCGTGCTCCCTCGCTCTCGGTTTTGGCCGTCGGCGGACCCGACGCCCGTGACGGCCCCCACGGTAACGCATCACGCAGCGTGAGGCGCAAGGGCCGCGGCGCGGCGGGTGGACGCGGGGGCGCCGGCCGCCGACATTGCCGCAGCGCGCGAGCCTGCATCGAGGAGACATCGGACCTGGAATGGACCCGCGGATGACCACGAGATCACGCGCCCTGCACCCCGTCCTCGCGGTGAAGGCGACGCTGCTCTTCGCCATCGCCGGCTGCGGGGCGACGTCGCCTCCTCCGACGCCGTCGCCCCAGAACCCGTCCCCCATGGTCGAGCATACCCGGGAGCACGGGCGTCAGCCGGACGCGCCGCCGGCAGGTAGGCGGGACAGCGTGGCCGGGGTGTTGCCGCGACCGTTCGCGGTGTTCGTTCCTGAGGCTGAGGCTGAGGCTGAGGCTGAGGCTGAGGGGACGGCGGGGACGGCGGGGACGGCGGGGGCGGCGGGGCTGCTGGTGCACTTCCATGGCGCGCCGTACGTGGCGGAGACGGCGGTGGCGGACTCGGCGCCGGGGTTCGTCGCGGCCGTGGTGAACCTCGGGGCGGGCTCGGGTGCGTACGGGCGGCCGTTTGCCGAGCCGGGCACGTTCGCGACGTTCGTGGACTCGGCGGCAGCCGCGGCGTCGCGCCTCACGGGTCGCACGGTGACGTTCGACCGGGTGATCCTGAGCGGGTTCAGCGCGGGGTACGGTGCCGTGCGGGAGATCCTGCGGGACTCCACGGGCTTCCGGCGCGTGGACGGCGTGCTGCTCCTGGACGGGATCCACGCCGGCTACGTGCCGCCCGGGCGCACGCTGTACGAGGGCGGCGCCGTGGACAGCATGGACCTGGACGTCTTCCTGCGCTTCGCCCGGGCCGCGGTCGAGGGCCGCAAGGCGATGGTGATCACCCACTCCGAGATCTTCCCGGGCACGTTCGCCAGCACGACGGAGACGACCGACTGGCTCCTCGACCGGCTGGGGCTACGGCGGACGCCGCTGCTGGCCTGGGGACCGCACGGGATGCAGCAGCTCTCGCGCGCGGCGGCGGGTCGCCTGCGCGTCCTCGGCTTCGCCGGCAACACGGCACCTGACCATGTGGACCACCTGCACGGGATGCCGGCGTTCCTGGCCACGCTGCTGCGGGACACGGTAGCTTCCGGGAGCGGCGGGTGAGTGACGCTCGATCCGGGAAGAGAGGAAATGGAGAACCTGCGTGGCCAGCTGCTCCTCTCGGGAGGCAGCCTCTACGACCCGAACTTCCGCCAGACGGTGGTGCTGGTGGCGGAGCACGGACCCGAGGGCGCCCTCGGCGTCGTGCTGAACCGGCCGCTCGGCGTGAGCGTTGCCGAGTCCGTCCCGCCGCTCGCCCCCGTGGCGGGCGAGGGCGCCGTCCTCTTCGAGGGTGGCCCGGTCCAGCGCGAGCAGCCGCTCCTCCTGGCCGAGCTGGCCCTCCCGACTCTCGCGGACGTCCTGATCTTCGGCTCCGTGGGTTTTCTGACGGGTGAGGTCACGGCGGCGGTTCGGCCGGGCATCCTGCGGGCCCGCGTCTTCGCCGGCTATGCCGGCTGGGGTGCCGGCCAGCTCGAGGCCGAGATGGAGCAGGACTCGTGGATCCTCGAGCCCGCCACGGAAGAGGACGTCTTCACCGCCGAGCCCGAGTCCCTCTGGCGCCGGGTCCTCGAGCGGAAGGGTCCACCCTTCGCGCGGCTCGCCCGCATCCCGTTCGATCCGACGCTGAACTAGCGTACGCGCTCGCATGACGGGCCACCTCACGCACCGGATCCGCACGCATGCCCTCGAGCTCGGCTTCGAGCGCGTCGGCTTCACCGACGTGCGGCCCAGCGAGCACGCAGCCTTCTACCGCCGCTGGCTCGCCGAGGGACGCCACGGCGAGATGGGCTATCTCGCCCGGCCCGACGCCGTGGAGCGCCGGCTGCGCCCCGACGCGGCGTGGCCCGCGCTGCGCTCGGCCGTCGTCGTCGCCCATCACTACGCGCCTGCAGGCGACGCCGCCGAGTCCGGATCCGGCGCGTCCACGTGCGACGAGGCTTCGTCTGCGTCGTCGCCCGGCTCCGCCACCGCGGGTGATCCGGCCACCGGCGTGATTGCCCGTTACGCGCGAGGGCGGGACTACCACCGCGTGATCAGGAAGAAGCTGCTCTCGCTGCTGCGTTTCGTCGAGGAGGAGGTCGGCCGCGAGCTGCCGGCGGCCCGCGCCTACGTCGACACGGGCCCGGTGCTCGAGCGCGAGCTGGCCCGGAGGGCCGGCCTCGGCTGGTTCGGCCGCAACACCATGCTCATCGACCCGCGGCGCGGCTCCTACTTCTTTCTGGGCTCGCTGCTCCTCGAGCTCGTGCTGGACACGGACCCGCCCTTCGAGGCCGACCGCTGCGGGACGTGCAGCGCGTGCATTGACGCGTGCCCCACGGGGGCGCTGCTCGGGCGGGACGAGGACGGGGCGCCGGTGATCGACGCCACCCGCTGCATCTCCTACCTGACCATCGAGAATCGCGGGCCCATCCCGGAGGAGCTGCGCCCGCTGATCGGGAACCGGGTGTTCGGGTGCGACATCTGTCAGGAGGTGTGCCCATTTCCGCGTAAATTTTCAAAGCCCTCCTCGGAGCCGGCATACTCGGCCCGATCGCCGGGAGAACCGCCTGCCGGGGTCGAGGCGCTTCCCTCGGATTCCTGGCATCCGGGCACCTCCTCCCCCTCACTGGTCGACTTGCTGGCGACGGCGCTCGACGAGTCTTCGTGGGACTCCTTCTCGCGTGGGTCCGCCATTCGCCGCGCGGGGCGGTCGGGGTTCGCGCGCAACGTCTGCGTCGCGCTGGGCAACTGGGGATCCGAGGAGGCCGTGCCGGTGCTCCGGTCGGCGCTCGCAGACCCCGACCCGTTGGTCCGGGGACACGCCGGCTGGGCGCTCGGCCGTGTCGATTCGCCGGTCGCCGCCGACGTGCTGTCGGCGGCACTCGAGGTGGAAGCGGACGACTGGGTCCGCGAGGAACTCGAATCCGCACTCGCGACCCGGCTCCCCAGAGCGAAATAGCGGGAAGCGTTCGGGTCCGTTCGCAGGTCCACGACCGCCGTCTTCTCAGTCGCCTTCGCCTTCCCCGGGATCGGCTCGACGATGATCTGGACGTCCACGACCCACCATTCGAGCAGGAGCCTCCGTTCGTCCAACCCGACCTTGTCCCAGGTCTGCCTCAAGAAGCCGTGGGCCATGGAGGAATCGATCCTAAAGTGATTGGGATTCGTCCACAGTACACGGCGGACACAAGCCAAAGGGGTCGGTATAGGAGGGGATCTGATAGCCGCCTGCGATAGAATCGTCCGGTAGCCCTTCGGGTGCTGCCGTCAGCCTTGACCGTGCCAGCGTTTCCGGGTATCATGGAATAGCATGAGGATTTCACGAACCCGGAGGGCGACCATGTTCAAGACCGAGGACATCTGCTCCATGAGCGACTTCGTCCGAAACGCTCGCTCTCACGTGGACAGGCTCCGAGCTACGCGTCGCCCGGAAGTCCTGACCCATAACGGCGCCGCCGAAGTCGTCGTGCAGAACGCGGAAGCCTACCAGGAGTTGCTTGACCGCCTCGACGAACTCGAGACGTTGGCGGCCCTGAATGAAGCGGCAGCGGAGATCGACCGCGGCGAGGGGTCTCCGATCGGTGAGGCCGAGGCCCGGCTGCGTGAGAAGCTGAACGTCCAACAGCGGGTGCGGTAGAGGGTGTTCGCCATCGGTATAGCTCCATCTGCAGAGCGAGACATTGAGCGAATCCACCAGGAACTCCACGCGCGAGCGCGGGCAGGCAAGGTGAGCGGCGTGTTCCCGGACCAGTGGTTCGAGGACGTCATGGAGGGCATCCATCGCCTGGATCAGTTCGCGGACCGTCATCCGTATGCGCCGGAGCGTGCCGCCTGGGGTCGAGACGTCCGGAACGTCCTGCTCTCGAACGGATACCGGATCCTCTACCAGGTGCGCGAAGACACCGCGTGGGTTCTCCGCGTCAGGCACCAGCGTCAAAAGCAACTCAAGGCGGCCGGACCGGGGAGTGCCTTCCGGCCCGAACTCGTGGTTCGCTGACCTCGCCCTACGCCTCGCGCGCCTGCTGGCGACTGCCAATCTCACCCGTGTGCACTGCGGCGGCCGCCCCTGCCACCGCTCGAGGCGATCGAACGTCACCTTCCCCGCCGCGCAGCGAAGAAGGGGGCCATGCCCTGGGTGTGATTGACAAAGAGGTTGTTCACTGAGGCTCCGTAGAACCAAGCTGAGGTTGCGAGTCCAATCAACCCAGCTAGTTGACGAGATGGTTGTATCCGCACGAGGCGTGGGTGCCGTTCGTCTCCCAGTCGATTGCCGCCGCACTTCAGCTACCTGCCTAGCCATCTCGTTGGCAGTAACCCCCTAGGCAATTAATGCCCATGCGCGGCAGCAAGAAGTCTCCTATCGTCATCTTCAACACTCACCATTCTCGAGGGATAGCCAGACGCTCCTGCGAAGAATCAGAAACATAACGGCAGTCCTTCTTGTGCTGGTGGGCGGAGTGGGCGCGTGTGTTCAAGGCCCCAGTGAGCCGACCTTCGCGACGGACTGTATCCTAATCAATGGAATCCTCCACTGCACCGACTAGTGAGTTGATGCGGATGACGCGCGAGGACTGGGACGCGCGGACGCGCGGAAGCGCGGGTCGGCGATCCGACGTGCCGGCGAGAACCTCGATACGCTCGGTATAGAGCCATGGACCGATCCCCGACGCAGCCGGCCTCCAGCCATCCCCGGCCGAAGCGAACATGACGCGGGCGGGGCCGGGAACCGATTCGCCACAGCGTCGGATTACCAGCGCGAAACGCCATCACACCCGCGAGCCTCGGCGTCTCGCCGGCTCACCCCCCTCGACATCCGGAGACGAACATCGTGAGCAAAGCGGGCTTCATCCCGGCCATGGTGCTCCTCGCATGGGCCGGGTTCGTGCCGTCGCAGGTCGGGGCGCAAGCAAACCCGCCGGCCGATCCCGTCGCAGTCCCCGACAGCGTCACGCCCGAGCGAGTGCTCGCGGGGAGCGAGATCTTCAACAACGGCAGCTGTATCGCCTGTCATGCCGTGGCCGGCGTGGGCAGCGGGCGGTTCGCGCCGAGTCTCGCCGACGTCGAATGGCTGCATAGCGACGGAGACTACGCCGGCATCCTCCACACCATCTTCTGGGGCGTCAAGAAGGAGGAATTCAAGGCAGTCACTCCGCGGCGCTTCGAGATGAACCCGAGCGGCGGCATGCCGCTCACGCGGGAGCAACAGAAGGCGTTGGCGGCCTACGTGTGGACGATCAGCCGGCCGCAAACCAGCGCCCGCGTAGCGGCGCAGCAGGAGTTCCTGAGGCTGGCGCGAGCCGGGCAGGTCAAGGCGGCAGTAGCCCTTTTCGAGAAGGAGCGAAAAGCGAGCCCCGACGACCTCCTGCTGCCCGAGAACGGACTCAATCGCTTCGGCTACGAGATCCTGTCCCGTGACGCAGTAGAGGCGGTGGCGTTGTTCGAGCTGAACGTGCGCCTGCACCCCGACTCCTGGAACGTCTACGACAGCCTGGGCGAGGCATACGCCGCAGCCGGACAGAGGGAGAGCGCGATCCGCGCCTACCGCCACTCGCTAGAGCTCAACCCGGACAACCAGAACGCGGTCGCGAAACTGGAGCGTCTCGGCTCGAGCTGAGCCGGGCGACGCTTCCTCAACCCGGGCGGCGGCTGCGGGGCGTTCGGGAATGGCGGCCCGCGAGAAAGTGGGCCGGGGGATGGCAGGAGCATCCGCCGAAGAGCGACTCCCAAGGGCGAGCCCCGGTCGCCCGTACTCAGGCGTCCGGGCCGAACTCCATGTCGCCGTCCAGGGGCCGCACCTCGCACTCGACGTCCCACTCGTCCCCGTGAAGCTCGAGAAATCGCTTGATGAGCTCTATGGCTTCCGCTCGATCTTCGGCCTCGATGATCGCGTAGCCGCCGATCACCTCCTTGGTCTCCGTGAACGGCCCGTCCGTGGTGCTGACCTCGCCGTGGCGGGAGCGAACGCGGAAACCTTCGCGCGTCGGGCGGAGGCCCGCCGTACGGACGAGCTTCCCCTTCCGGCTCCACTCCTCGATGAGCCTGCCCATGTCGGCCTGGAGCTGCTCGCTGGGCGCCTGGCCGCTGTTCTCGTCGACGCGGATCATCGAAAGGAATTTCATGGTCCCTCTCCTTGCAGGATTTTCGGGTCGTCACGTTTCGTGTACCGGCAGCCCCTCCGCCCGGTCGAGGAGCAGCCTGCGCTCCTGGACGTTCCGCGTGAGGGAAGCCGCCCGCTCCAGCTCGGCGCGGGCTTCGTCGTAGCGACCGAGCCTGGACAACAGGTCGGCGCGCACGCTCGAAAGCCAGGGATAGTCCTCGAGGGCGGGTTCTGCGGTCAGCGCCTCGACGAGTTCCAGCCCGGCCTCGGGGCCGAACGCCATCCCCACGGCAACGGCACGGTTCAGATCCACGACGGGCGACGGGGAGACCTGCGAGAGCGCGTCGTAGAGGGCGACGATCTGCTCCCAGTCGGTGTCCTCCGGTCTGGCGGCGCGGCCGTGACACGCGGCGATTGCGCCCTGGAGCCAGTAGGGTCCGAGCGGTCGCCCCAGGGCTTCGGCCCGACGAAGCGCGGCAAGGCCGCGGCGAATCAGCAGATGGTCCCAGCGGGTGCGGTCCTGGTCCATCAGGAGGATCGGCTCGCCCCGGGGGCCGCGGCGCGCGCGCAGGCGTGAAGCCTGGATCTCCATGAGCGCCACGAGTCCGTGCGCCTCCGGCTCCTCGGGAGCCAGCTCGGCCAGGATCCGTCCGAGACGGAGGGCCTCCTCACAGAGCGACGGCCGGAGCCAGTCCTCCCCCGCGGTCGCGGTGTAGCCCTCGTTGAAGACCAGGTACACCACCTCCAACACCGACTCGAGACGCCGCCCGGCCTCCCCCGGGGGAGGAACCTCGAACGCGACGCGCGCCTCCCGCAGCGTGCGCTTGGCCCGGACGATTCGCTGCTGAACGGTGCTCACCGGAACCAGGAAGGCCCGCGCGATCTCGTCGGAGGTGAGGCCGCCGAGCAGGCGGAGCGTGAGCGCCACCCGCGCCTCGGGCGTCAGCACGGGGTGACACGTCGTGAAGATCAGGCGGAGCACGTCGTCGCCGATGAAGTCGTCGATGGCGGCGTGCAGTTCGCCTTCCGGGTTCCGCTCCTCGGCTTCGAGCCGCCGTGCAAGATCCTCGTGTCGGCGGTCCAACATCTTCTGGCGCCTGAAATGGTCCAGCGCGCGGTGCCTGGCCGTGGCCATGAGCCAGGCGCCCGGATTGTCCGGGACGCCCGACTCGGGCCACTTCTCCAGCGCCACCACCAGCGCGTCCTGCGCCAGGTCTTCGGCCATGCCGACGTCGCCCACCATGCGGGTGAGCCCGGCGATGAGTCTGGCGGACTCGATCCGCCAGACCGCGTCGATGGCTTCGCGGGCGGCGGCTCCGCTCACTCGCCCTTCTTCGCGTTCTCCGACGCCTGCGTCCACACCCGCTCTTCCTGCTCCCGGAGCTCGGGGGTGAACTCCTCACCAAAGTCCGCCGCCTCGAAGACCTTCCGGATCTCGACCTCCGTACCGCCGTCGAACGGCGCCCGCTTGAGCCACTCCACCGCCTCGTCCATGGAGCGCACCTGCCAGATCCAGAAGCCGGCGATCAACTCCTTCGTCTCCGCGAAGGGCCCGTCGATGACCGTGCGCTGCTTGCCCTCGAAGCGCACGCGCTTCCCCTGGGAGCTTGCCGCGAGGCCGTCGCCCGCGAGCATGATGCCTGCCTTCACCAGCTCTTCGTTGTACTGGCCCATCTGCGTGAGGAGCTCCGTGCTCGGCATGATCCCGGCCTCCGACTCCTCGCTCGCCTTTACGATCACCATCACGCGCATCGCTGCCTCCTCGTCATGCGTTCGGTTGACGCCAGCACATCCGGTCGCCTTCTACCCATGCGTCGATCGTGGGATCACGAGATCGACAACGACCTTCTCCGTGGTCCCTGATTCCCCTTTCGGGAAGAGCTTCCCGGTCACCGCCGGGCGAGGCGCCCGAGTTCTACGTCCCGCCGGCGGACGCCGGCGTTGCCGATGCCGTGGTCCTCACGAGCACCCGGTGCTCCTTCCCGTCATCTATCAGGGGGATCTCCGGGCCAGCGAGGACGCGCCCGTCGAGGGCTACCTCCGTCCGGACGCCGCCGGCGAATGTGCCGGGCTCGTCCACCACGATCGTGTAGCGCGCGGTGCCGAAGCGGTAGTCGATGGTCAGCTCCGGCCAGGCGGAGGGCACGCGGGGCATGATGCGCAGGACGTCGCCGCGCCGGTCGAAGCCGAGGATGGCCTCTAGGCCGACCCGGTACATCCAGCCGGCCGCGCCGGTATACCACGTCCAGCCGCCCCTGCCGACGTGACCGGGCGCCGTATAGACGTCCGCGGCGATGACGTACGGCTCGACCTTGTAGGTGGCGAGCTCTTCCGGGGTTCGTGTGCGCAGCAGCGGATTGAGCATCTGGAACAGCTCGAAGGCGCGGCCGCCGTCGCCCGAGCGGGCGGTGGCGAGGACCGCCCAGGCGGCGGCGTGGGTGTACTGGGCGCCGTTCTCCCGCACGCCGGGCACGTACCCCTTGATGTACCCGGGATCGTTCGGCGACTTGTCGAACGGGGGCGTGAGAAGTCGGATGACCCGCGACTCCGCGTCCACCAGGTGCTCCTCGACTGCGCGCATGGCCCGGGCCTGGCGGTCCGGCGCGCCGGCGCCGGAAATCACGCTCCAGCTCTGCGCGATGGAGTCGATGCGGCATTCGTCGCTATCGCTGGAGCCGAGCGGTGTGCCGTCGTCGAAGAACGCCCGCAGGTACCATTCGCCATCCCAGCCGTGGGTCTGCACGGCCGCCACGTACGCATCGGCCCGGCGGCGCAGCTCACCGGCGACGTCGCCATCCCCGCGCTGCGCGGCCCGCACGGCAAACGCGCGGAGGGTGGCGATGAGGAACCAGGCGAGCCACACGCTCTCACCCCGCCCCTCCACGCCGACGCGGTTCATCCCGTCGTTCCAGTCGCCCGTGCCGATGAGCGGGAGCCCGTGGGGCCCCGACGTGGCTGCGCGACGGAGCGCGCGCAGGCAGTGCTCGTAGACGCTGCCGTGCTCATCGCTGGTGCCGGGCACGTCGTAGATCTCGTCCTCGCCCGGCTCCAGGGGGCGCATGGCCAGGAAGGGCACGTACTCGTCCAGCACGGAGCCGTCGCCGGTCCGGGTGACGTACTCGTCGACGACCCAGGGCAGCCAGGCGAGGTCGTCGGAGAAGCGGGTGCGCACGCCGGCGCCGGTGTGCGGGTGCCACCAGTGCTGGACATCGCCCTCGGGGAACTGCCGCGCGGCGGCGCGCAGGATGTGCTCCCGCGCCAGCGCCGGCTCGGCGTGAACGAGGGCGAGGATGTCCTGGAGCTGATCGCGGAAGCCATAGGCGCCGCTGCTCTGGTAGAGGGCGGAGCGCGCCCACATGCGGCACGCCAGCGTCTGGTACGGCAGCCAGCGGTTGAGCAGCGCGTCGAAGGCCCGGTCGGGGGTGCGGACGGTGATGACGGAAAGGCGCTGGCGCCACTGCTCTACAGTGCGCGCGGCCGCCGTCGCGGCTTCGTCCTGGCGACGGAACCGGGTCACGAGTCGGCGGGCCTCCGAATCGGTGGCGGCCGCGCCGAGGGACACCACCACGTCGCGAGACTCGCCGGGAGCGAGCACGAGGGCGCACTGGAGCGCGGCGCACGGGTCGAGGCCGGTGCCCGTCGCGCCGGAGAGCTGGCGGCGGCGGAGGCCGGCGGGCTCCTGTACGCTGCCGTTCCGCCCGAGGAAGGCGCGGCGGTCGCCGGTGTGGCCAGCGACCGGCTCGCTCAGTGCGCAGAACGCGACGTGGTCGTGGAACTGCGGGTCGAAGTAGTTGCGAGCGAAGACGGCGCCGAGCTCCGGCACGAACGTGGTGCGCACGTGGTGCAGCGTCCGCTCGCGCTGGGCGCCGAGGGTCCATTCGACGTACGCGGTGAGCCGGATGCGGCGCTCGGCGATGTCGCGATTGGTGACCCGCAGCACGGACAGCCGCACCGGCTCGTCGGCGGCCATGCCGACGGTGAGGCGGGTCGCGATGCCGTTTCGCTCTGCCTCGAAGACCGACTCGCCGGCGCCGTGCCGCACGGTGTACGCGGTATCGTGCCCCAGCGGCGCGGGCGTGGCGCTCCACGTGTCGCCGGACGCCTCGTCCTGGAGGTACAGGACGTCGGAGATCGGGTCGCTGACGGGATCGTTGTGCCAGGGCGTGAGGCGGAAGAAGTAGCTGCTCTCCACCCAGGTGCACCCCGCCCCGCGCTCGCTCACGATGAACCCGCCCCGCGGGTTGGCGACGACGTTGACCCACGGCGCGGGCGGCACGGCGTCGCCCGCGACGCGGATCACATAGTCGCCGGCGGCGTCGACCCCCCCCAGCCCGTTGTCGAACATGAGCCTCGCGCCGGCCGGGTCGACGCCGGTGTCATCAACCGGCTGGCCCGTCGCTGTGGGGTCGTACGTTGGCGGCGCGGCAGCCGTAGCGCCCGGGAGCCTCGGCGGCGGAACGTCGGCCGACATCCTGGCGGGAATGCGGATGTGCGTCCAGCGCTCGAGGGCGGACAAGGGTGCCGGCTGCCGCTCGAGGATCCGCGGCGTTGTCTCGGGGGTCAGGGGGTCGGCGGAGCCCGGCGTAGACTCCATGATCTCGTCGGCGAGATGCGTGAGCGACCGCCCATCGCACGGGAGGATGAGCCGGGCCGTGGCGCGCAGCATGAGGAGCGTCTCCGCGTCGAGCGACTCGGCGTTGCGGAGGAAGACGCCCCCAGGCCGATCGAGCTCCGTGCCGCCGACGGCGAAAAGCGTCTCCATGATCCGGTCCTGCAGCTCCGTCAGATAGGACGCGGGCTGCGCGAAGAGGACGACGAGGTCCGCCGAGAGGCCGCGGCGGCGCCAGAACTGGTGGGCGGCGCCGACCTGCCGCAGTGTCGACAGCCCGTCCGCGCCGTCGAGGGTGGCGAGGACGATGCGCCGGTCGCCGGAGAGGCCCGCGGACCAGAGGAGCGGCTGCGCGCCTCGATTTCGGTCGACCTCTTCCGGCGTTGCCCGCAGTGTGGGATGGGGATAGAGGAGGCAGCCGGCGAGCTCCTGGATGATCGCCGCGTCCGCCGGCGAGAGGTGCCGCTCCCTCAGCTCGACCTGGTGGGACGTCCACGCCAGGTCGAGGGCACGCTGCGCCGTATGAGGGTCGTGGTAGCGGTCGGCCAGCTCGAACGCGCCCTTGCGCGTGGCGGCGACCAGCGTCGTGAACGTCACCGTGGCCGACTCCCGGGCGGCCAGCCGCAGTCGCGTGCGCAGCGCGAAGATGGGGTCGAGCACGGCGCCGGTCGTTCCGGAGAGCGGACCGGGACCATCGAGGGCGGCCGGTGCCCGGGTGGTGCGACCGCGGCCGATGAAGCGGGCGCGGTCCGTCTCGTACGAGACCGGACCGACACGCGCGGTGCCGGCGTCCATCACGTGCACGCACCAGAGCGCCGGCTCGGTCGCAGACCGCGGCCGACGCGTGGCGGTGAGCGCTGAACACCATTCGTGCCATTCGGTCTCGACGAACAGGTTCGCGAACGCGGGGTGAGCGCGGTCGGCGTCCAGCGGCCCCAGCACCACCTCGCCATAGCTCGTGAGCTCGATCTCCCGCGGCTCGTCCGCGTGGTTGGTGACTGTCACACAGCGCACCTCGGCGCAGTCGTCCGGCACGACGGTGATCTCGGTGCGCGTCTCGATGTCTGCGTCCGACCGGTTGAACGTCACGCGGTCACTGGCGAGCAGCGCGCGATACGCGTCCGGCGGAGCGCACACCGGCTGGTGGGCGGTCGACCACACGCGGCCGCTGGTCACGTCCCTGACGTAGCAGAACTGGCCCGTGGCATCGGTGGTTCCGTCGGCGCGCCAGCGCGTCACGGCGAGGTCCTCGTAGCGCGAGAACCCGGACCCCGCGTGCGTCACCATCACGGTGTAGGGCTGACGTCCGAGGAGCGCGACGTGGGGTCGCGGGGTGTCGGCCCGGGTGAACTCGCGGACGGCCTGAGTCTCGACGTCCGGGCGTGCCGGCGCACCTTCGGCACCCACGGGCATGGCGGGGTGCAGCACGAGCCGCCGCGGAATGCGCTCGTGGAGCAGGAGCTCCGCCGACCGCACGAGCGGGTCGGCATGGAACCGTGTCTGCCACACGTCGTCGGTGAGCACGTTGGTCAGCGCGGCGAGGCTCATGCCGATGTGGTGCGCCATGTAGTTGCCCACCACGGCGAAGTCACGATGGGGATCCGGCCGCGTGTAGTCGATGGCGTCACGGAACCCATACGGCCCGAGCGCGTCCATCCGGGCGAGCACGGCCAGGTTCTCCAGCGCACGGTCCGGCTCCACCTGCAGGGCCAGTGCGGAGGCGTACGGAGCGATGACGAGGTCGAGGCCCAGGCCGCGCTTGAGGCCCAGGTCCGGCACGCCGAAGGCGCGGTACTGATACGTCTGCCAATGGTCGCGCAGGTTGTACGCGCTCTCGCTGACGCCCCACGGCACCTTCCGTCGGGCGCCGTAGGCGATCTGCCGGTGGACCGCTCCCCGGTACGTCTGATCGAGGAGCGTGGCGGGATAGGAGCGCATCACGAGCGCCGGCATCAGGTACTCGAACATGCTGCCGCTCCAGGAGACCAGCGCGGTGGCTCCCGACGCGTGGGTCAGCGACCGACCGAGTCGGAACCAGTGGTCGAGCGGCACGTCGTTCGTGGCAACCGCGACGAAGCTCGCGAGTCGCGATTCGGAGGCGAGCAGGTCGTAGTAGGAATGGTCGAGCGAGCGGCTGGCGTACTGATAGCCGATGGAGAAGAGCTCGCGCTCCTCGTCGAAGAGGAACCGGAAGTCCATCTCGGCCACGTAGTCGCCGGCGCGGTCGGCCAGCGCGTCCAGCCGCGCCCGCAGCTCGGGACCTGCCGCGCCGTCGTCCCCGTGCTCGGGGCGCGTCTCCAGGCAGGCCTGCCGGACCGCGAGCAGGTGGCCGGCGAGGTTGCCGCTGTCCACGGTGGATACGTACGCGGGCTCCAGGACGCTCAGGTCCTTCAGGTCGTACCAGTTGAAGAAGTGCCCGCGATAGCGCCGCATGCGCTCCAGGGACCGGAATACGAGCTCCAGCCGCCGCGTCATGTCGTCGACGGTGATGAAGCCGAGGTCGCAGGCGCTTCCGATGGCGAGCAGCTGCAGACCGATGTTCGTCGGGGATGTGCGCATGGCGACAGCGGCCCCGGGCTCTTCCTGCACGTTGTCCGGTACCAGCCACTGCGTTCCGGCATCGACGAAGCGGTCGAAGTAGCGCCAGTGCCGCAGCGCCAGGGCCCGGGCGGTGGCGACCTGTGCCGCCGTGAGCGGCCGGCGCCGTCGCACGCGCGCTCGTCCGAGGGCATGGGCGATGGCGGGCGACACGGCCCACAGGGCGGCGAGGCCGCCGACGGTCAGCAGGTCCGGCCACCAGACCGGACCCCCGCCGATGCCGATCGATCGCGCCATGGCGACCACCGCGATGGCCACCGCGAGCGCCGTCGCCGGCGCCATGGCCCGCCACACCAGCCCGCGGCCCGTGCCCGAGTCGCGTTCCGCGGTCGAGGCGGTCTGCCACTCGAGCAGGTTCCGCTTGCTGACGCCCAGCCGCCAGAGGGTGCGGATGATCGCATCGGCCGACACCCAGGCCTGGTGGGGCAGGAAGGCGATGGCGAGCGCGAGCTGCTGCGCGCTCGTCCGAGCGTCGCGGCCGACGGAGGCGTAGTAGGCCCGCCACGAGCGATCGAGTGGCGGGCGCAGAGCGGCCAGGAGGAGCGAGATGATCCACGGCGCCGCGACCGCCCCGAGTGCCAGCGCGGTCCACCCCAGCGCCGAGCCCGGGAGCAGCAGCCAGCCGGCGGCGAGGAAGAGCATCAGCCCGATCTCCACCGTGCTGCGGCGCAGGTTGTCGAAGATCTTCCAGCGGGACAGCATCGGGAGCCGGTTGGCTTCCGGGCCGTCCGGTCCCGGCACGCGCGGCGTGAGCCACCGGAGCAGCTGCCAGTCACCCCGGATCCAGCGGTGCTTCCGCCGGGTGAACGTGAGGTAGCGAGTGGGATAGTCGTCGTATACGAGGACGCTGGTGACCAGACCTGCGCGAGCGTAGCTGCCCTCGATCAGGTCGTGCGACAGCAGGGTATTCTCGGGGAAGCGGCCATGGGTGGCCCGGTCGAAGATGTCGACCTCATAAATGCCCTTCCCCGTGAAGCTGCCCTCGCCGAACAGGTCTTGATAGACATCGGAAGTAGCGGTCGTGTAGGGATCCACCCCCGGATGGCCGGAGTGGATGGCCGAGAAGTGGGACCGGTTCGCGCTGGGCAGCGTGACGCCGACACGCGGCTGGAGGATGCCGTATCCGCGCACCACACGACCCTGATGCGGGTCGTAGACAGCGCGGTTGAGCGGGTGCGCAAGCGTGCCAATGAGGTCCGCGGCGCTGCCGGGGGGCAGCACGGTATCGGCATCGAGCGTGATGACGTACCGGACGGCGCCGAGCGGCTCCACGTTACCCGCGATGGTGGTGAACGCACCCGTCGCTCCGCCGCGCAGGAATCGGTTGAAATCGGCCAGCTTGCCCCGCTTCCGCTCCCAGCCCATCCACACGCCCTGGCGCGCGTTCCAGCGTCGAGGCCGATGAAAAAGCAGGAAGGCGTCCCCGCTGACGGGACCATAGCGGTCGTTGAGGTCGTTTACGCGCGCCACGGCCGCGGCGATGATCGCTGCATCGCCCTCGCAGATTTCCTCCGTCGCGTCGGTAAAGTCGCTCAGGACGGCGAAGTGCAGGTGCGCGCCCCGGTTGGCGAGGAACTGGACCTCGAGGTGGTCGAACGCGTCGTTGGCGGCCTCGACGCTGTCGAACAGCGTGGGCACGACCACGGCCGTGCGGAACTCCCGGGGCACGCCGTCGCGATGGCTGAAGTCCAGCCTGGGGAGCGTCCGCGGCGGGAGCAGCGCCGTGACCAGCCGGTCGACGACGGCGGTGACGATGTGGCTCGCGGGGATGAGGGTGAGGATGAGGATGGGGATCCATGCGCCCCGCGCCTCCGGACCCGCCAGCCACAGCACGGCGCCGAGTGCGACGGCCATGCCGGTGAGCAGGCTCGTGACGAACGCGATTTCCGGGTGCCGAAGCCCCCAGCGGTGGAGCGCTTCCCGCGCCCGCGGTCGATACCCGGTGACGGCCTCCAGCTCCTGGAGCCCGTCGTCCACGAGGTAGTAGCCGACGTGCGAACGGGCATGCTCCGGCCCGCCTCCATCCGTCGCGGCGCGGGCCAGCTCGACGGCTGCCCGTGCCACGTCTGTCTCCCCGTGACGCGTCCGACGCGCGATCCGCTCCACCACGTGGCGGTAATGGTCGCGCGTGCCGAACGTCATGCGGGCGTGGTACCCGGAGGGGTCCGTGAGCAGGACAGCCTCCAGCGCGCTGTGCCGCTCGACGAACGCCGGCCAGTCCAGCTGTGCGATGGTGCGCAGGCTCGTGATGCTGTGGGCCATCATGACCTGCGTGAGGGCCAGGTGCTGCGTCGCTCTCGCCGACGCCACTTCGTCGCTCACCATGCGCTCGCCGATCCACTCCTCGATCTCGACGAGCGGGAGAATCGCGCCCCGGGTCAGACGAAGCTGGTGAAGGAAGCGCGCGATGAATACCTCGGACAGGCGCGGCGGCGCCTCGACGAACGCATTCAGTGCCTCCCCCAGCTCAATCGCCCCTTGCTCGCTCGCGGTCTCGATGCGCAGGGCCCAGGCATCCGCCTCCTCGATCTCCTTCATCCGGCGCATCGTGCGCAGCGTCATCCGCCGTACGCTCTCGATCAGAGCGATCCGGAACATGGCGGGCAGCGCCCACAGCTCCCCGATCGCCAGAGGCGTGACCGACTGGTAGGCGGAGACGAAGAGGTCCAGGTTGTCGACGTCGATGCGCGCTTCGGAATGGGAGATCAGCGCGATCGCGATCTCATACACGCGCGGGTAGCCGGCCAGCCGCCCGCTCGTCAGCTCGGGCAGCTCCCGGTAGTAGTTACGCGGGAGCGCCTCGTGCACGTCCCGGATGTGCTCCCGCACGATGGGGAAGTTGTCCAGCAGCCATTCGCCGGCGGGGCCGACATCGACGTCCCGGGCCGCGCCCGCGGAAATCGTCGCGTGCGCGTCCTCCAGGATGCGTCGGGTGCCGGCCAGGCGACGGAGAAGGGCGGCCTCGCGGCGCGCACGGGTGGGGGGGCGGGCACCTTCGCGGCGGGCCACCGCGCGGGCCTTTTCGGCAAGCTGATCGGTGCCGAGAAGCGCACCGTGGATCGGTCCGGCCAGGATCTCGTCCCGGCCGGCTGTCGGGGACCGCCGGAGGGAGGCCAGAAGGCTCGGAAGCGCTATGGCTGCATCGTCATGGAGCACACGTCCTTGCGGGAGAGCTGAAGCAACCGTGCTGGCTGTAGGACTACCCCGCCGTGTCGGTGAGGTTACCGGTGGCGAAGGCAGCGGGTCTCCGCGGCCAGGAGCGGGAGCCGATCGGCATGCGTCGATCGGGGGATCATGAGATCGACAGCGACCTTCTCCGTCGGATGGTCCCCTCTACGGCACTACGGTGGTGGTGAGGCAGCCGGGCTGCACCATGGCGCCCTGGTCGTAGAGTGACGCGTCACCCACGAAGGCCTCCCAGTCGCTCATGTAGTCCGCCACCTTCTGCTTCCATGCGCCGGCCACGGCGGGGTCCAGGTAGGAGAGCATGCAGTGCAGGCGACCGTCCTGGCTGCTGAGGTCGATCTCGAGTCCCGCATTCCCGGGAGACGCAAGCCACGCGCCCCCCTCCACCCGGTCCCCCTCGTGCACGCGCACGTTCAGGACGTGGTCGATCACCACGAACCAGAACGTGTCGCCCTGGCCCGGGTTCAGGTCGATCTCGTAGTCGTCCCATGCGTCGTCATACCCGATCCGGCCCACGTAGCCGTCGATCGGGGCGTACACGCGAGCGTCGGCGGGGAGCCGGTAGAGCATGTGCCCCGTCGTGCCGCATTCGGGCGGGCAGTCGCCCCAGACGAAGTTCGCGCCGAACTCCACCATCTGCTTCCCGGTCCGGCCAAGACGGTCCGGCGAAGAGAAGTCGAACGCGCCCGCCATGCCCGTAGCGGGGTCGTAGGGGCCGAAGTCGACCCCGAGGTGCTCGATGACGGGAGGCCCCTCGGCCGGTTGCGGCGACGTGGAGTCGGAGCACCCGGCCGCCAGGAGGACGCACAGCGCCCCCCAGACGAGCCGGAGCCGCGCCGGGGCCGGAGCGAAACGTTCCGCACCGCAGGTGCAGGAGCGGTCGATGGTCGTCATGGCGGGTCCTTTCGCATGGGGTTGGCGGTGTCGTACAGCAGCCGGTTGGTGCTTCTATGCCCCGCTCGGCAATGTGGCGGGCCCGGTATTGCGTCTATCGCATCGACCTCGTGTGCGCCACGAGCTGATCGAGGGCGATCTCCGTTCCCTGCTGCCAACCCGACGCCTTGTCGTTCTCGAGGTCGGCTTCGTTCCGGTGCAGCGCAGTGAAGACGTAGCGCGTTCCGGCCCCAACCGGCTCCATCGTGAAGATTGCGGTGATCGGGACGTCATCGAAAACGGCCGGCCGGTAGCCAGGGAATAGCATGGACGTCCAGACAAGGCGCGCCTCCGGAACGACTTCCAGGACGCAACCGAGATTCGGAAACTCCCGACCGTCCGCCGTCACGATGTCGATGCTGAAGGTGCCGCCCGGCCGCAGATCCAGTTCGCAATTCGACACCGAACCCCAGGCCTTCGGCATGTACCACTCCCTGAGATGCTCCGGTTTCGTCAGCGCCTCCCAGACGAGACGCCGGGGCGCGTCGATGTACCGTTCGAAAACGAGGTCGGTTTTCGGGTTGATCGCGAAGGCGGTGCTCATGATTTCGACCCTCTCTCATTGAGTTGTTCTACGTATTCGTCGAAACGATCCAGTCGGGATTCCCACTCCTGGCGCCGATCGGCCAGCCACCCCTCGGCGACTTCGAACCGCTCGGGTGCGATCTCGTACGTCCGCACCCGACCTCGCTTCTCCGACCGCACCAGCCGGCTCTCCTCCAGCACCGACAGGTGCTGAACGAACGAGGGGAGCTTCATGTCGAATGGCGCCGCAAGCTCGCTCACCGTGGCGGGGCCCGCAGAAAGTCGCTCGAGTACCTTCCGGCGGGTCGAATTCGACAGGGCTTGAAACACGTCATCGACCACTGCGGATCGGGCCATTTTCCACACCAGGCAACCGGGGCTGGGCGATGCTTCCGACATGGATGGTAGCGCGGGACGACACTTAGGTCAATACCTTAGTGTCGCTGCGTACACGACGGGGACGCCGTGGAAGCCGCGCCGGGGCTCCCGTCCGCGCTCGCGGACGCGACCCGGGAAGAAGGTGGCGGACGATGAGGCGCCCCCCGAACTTGAGAGGCAATGAGCGTCGAGGCTGCCCGGGCCGTGGGAGCGGCGGACCCGGCGCCCGTACCCACCTGTGGCCTCGTCGGGATCCGCTATCCTCTCGATGGTCGCGAATGACCCTGGCTACCTCGAGCCTTTGAGATGAGCGACGAAAATGCCGGGCGCACACCGAGCCTAGTCCCTTCCGGTGCCGACGTCCTCGGCCGCAGGAGACGAGTGTTCGGACTGCTGCCGATCGACATGAAGGTTCTCGCGGCCCAGACGGAAGGGGGGCTGCTGGTCCTGGAGCAGATCGATGACCGCAGAGGCGGTCCGCCTCGTCACGTGCACGACAATCAGGACGAGTGGTTCGACATGGCGCGACTGTTCTCCGAACACGGAATGCACCTCGTAGGGCCGCCGCTTGACATCGAGTGACCACCACCATGGAACCGCTCCCGAGGCTCACCGCCCGACGCTACCTTCAGCCGCTCCGCGAGGGCGGCTCGCTGCCGGCCGTGGTGGAGACCGAGGACGGGCTGTTCGTCGCCAAGTTCCGCGGTGCGGGACAGGGTCCGCGGGCGCTGATCGCGGAGCTGGTGGTGGCCATCGTCGCCCGGGAGCTGGAGCTGCCGGTGCCGGAGCCGGCCGTCATCGAGCTGCCGCCCGGCGTGGGGGACGCTGAGGGCGACCCGGAGATCCGGGAGCTTCTGGATCGAAGCCGGGGCGTGAACATGGGCCTTCGCTACCTGGACGGCGCGTTCAACTTCGACGCTCAGGCTGCCGGCGACCTGGTCCCGGCGGCTCTGGCCGCGGACGTGGTCTGGCTGGACGCGTTCGTCACAAATCCGGACCGCACGGCGCGGAACCCCAACCTCATGATCCACGACCGGCGGCCGTGGCTCATCGATCACGGAACAGCACTCTACGCCCACCACGACTGGTCCGGGGTGAACGGCGCCCGCACCCGCACGGCGTTTCCCCTCATCCGGGAGCACGTCCTGCTCCTCCTGGCGGGCGACATCGCCGCCGCCGACGGCCGCCTCGCCCCCCGCCTCACTCGCGATGTCCTCGCCGGCACCCTGGACCAGGTGCCGGACGCCCTCCTCATGGACCCGCTGGCCCGCGGTCCCTTCGACTCCGCTGACGACGCCCGGGCCCGCTACGTCCGCTACCTCGTCGAGCGCCTGGAAGCGCCCAGAGCGTTCGTGGACGAGGCGGTCCGGGCGCGGAATGCGAAACGGGACGAGCCCCCGCGTCGACTGGGGGTGCGGCGATGACCGGCCGGGAGCCCTCCGTTGCTGGGCGCAGCCCGGATCCCGGCACGCCCGAGGTGCCGTACAGCTTCGCGGTGCTGCGCGTGGTGCCACACCCCTACACCGGCCGGGGCACCCCGGTGGGCGTGGTGCTCCAGTCGCGCCCCGCCGAGTTCATCGGCCTGCGCGCCCTCACCGACCCGGACGCGCTCCGCGCGCTGGCCCCGGACGCCGACGTCGCGCTCCTCGTGCGCTACCTCCGCTCCGCCGCCGAGATCGCCGCGGGCGACGCCGCCGCCGGCGACGTCGCGCTCCTCTCCGCACCCGAGCGCTTCCACTGGCTCACCGCCCGCCGCTCCGACGTCATCCAGCCCGACCCGGTCGAGCACGCGAAGTGTGCGGACCCGGCCGCCGAGCTGGATCTCCAGTTCAGGGTGCGGGTGCTGGGGGAATAGAGCTCACGCGCGGAAGGGCGGAGTCGGATGCCGCTATGGCTCGACCGGCCGCAGCACCCCCTGCACGGCGCCGAGCGGCACTTGCTTCGTGAACACCACGAGCAGCAGTCGCCCGTCGCGCAGCGCGTCGCGCTCGGCGGCGTCGAGCGACACGCCACCCGCCACGTCGACGAGGCCCGGGCCGGCGAGGTTCTCGACCATGCCGCCCATGGAACCGTCGTCGCGCAGGCGGTGCAGGCCGATGGCGTACGCGTCGGACGGCGCCACGCCGGGAAGTGCCACCTGGTAGTACAGCGTGCCGGTCGGCGCGTCGAAAGAGAAGCGGGCCAGTGCGGTGTCGGCACGCGCGTCGCCTTCCGGGCGGTACTCCGTGCGCTCGGGCACGCGGCCGCCGACGAGGCGCGGCGTGAAGTCCGGTGCGCGGCGCGGATGCGTCGCCTGCTCGTAGGCGTAGGCCATGGATAGGAGCAGGGTGTCCGCGAGTGGGCGGCCCAGCAGCTCGACCCCGAGCGGCAGACCGTCCGCGGTGAAGCCGGCCGGCATGCTGAGCGCCGGCAGGCCGGTGACGGCACTGAGGGAGCAGGTGGAGCCGCGCTGCGGCTCGTCGAGGTGGGCGGGCGGCCGGTTCTCCGTGGGGTAGACGATCGCGTCGAGGCCGCGTGCGTCCATCGTCTGCAACACGAGGGCGCGGGCGCTGTCGCGGCGGGCGAGCGCCGCGTGGTAGGCTGCGTTGCCGTCGATCTCGACAGTGTCGGTGGTCTCCAGCCGCGGCTCGAGCGCCACGTGGAACAGGCCGTCCGCGAGCAGCGCGTGGTGCGTGCGCACGGGCGCGTCCGGCATGCGGGCGAGGTACGCCTCTATGTCCGACCTGAACTCGTAGTTGATAACCCCCGCGTTGTCCACGAGGCTGTCGAGTCCGGGGATGGCGACGTCGACCACCTCCGCCCCCGCGGCCTTCATCTCGTCGATCGCGGCGTGCACCAGCCGCCCGGCCTCCCGGTCCTCGGGCTCGGCCCCGAAGTAGGAGGTCAGCACGCCGAGCCGCTTCCCACGCAGGGACCCGGCGTCCAGCGACGCCGCGAAGCGCGGCACGGGTCGGCCCGCCAGGATCCGCGTGGCAGGGTCGTTCGGGTCGGGGCCGACGGTGGCGTCCAGGCCGATGGCCAGGTCGGTGGCGGTGCGGGCCAGCGGACCGCCCACGTCCTGCGTGTGCGACAGCGGGATGATGCCGGCGATGCTGCTCAGTCCCTTTGTGGGCCGCAGTCCGAAGAGGTCGTTGAACGCCGACGGGATGCGGATCGAGCCGCAGGTGTCGGACCCCCACGCGAGTGCCGCAAAGCTGGCGGCCTCGGCGACGGCGCTGCCGCCGCTCGAGCCGCCGGGGAGGCGAGTCGGGTCGTACGGATTGAGCGTCTGTCCCCCCAGCGAGGAGATGGTGGTGATGCCGCGGGCGTACTCGTGCATGTTCGCCTTGGCGAGGATGACCGCGCCCGCCTCGCGGAGCTTCTTCACCTGGAACGCGTCGGACGGCGGCACCACGCCGGCCATGGCCACGCTGCCGTCGCTCGTGGGCATGTCGGCCGTGTCGTAGTTGTCCTTCAGGATGACCGGGATGCCGTGCAGCGGCCCGCGCACGTGCCCCGCCGCCCGTTCCGCGTCCAGCCGCGCGGCCTCCGCCCGAGCGTTCGGGTTCACGCGAAGGATCGCGTGGAGGAAGGGCGGATTCCGGTCGTAGGCGTCGATGCGCGCCAGGTAGGCGTCCACGAGCTGCGCGGACGTCACCCGCCCCGCGGCGAGCGCCGCCTGCAGGTCCCGGATGCCACCCTCGAACACGAGCGAATCGACGTCCATGGCGGTCCGCGTTCCGACGGAAACCGTGGCCGTGGCAGGCGGTGCCTGCCCGGTGCTCTGCGCGCGCCCGGCGCCGGGGCAGGCGGCGGCGAGCGCGGCGGCGATCAGGACTGGAGCGTGTTGACGGATCATCGGAGGCTCCGGCGTCGGGGTTCGGTACGTGGGACGGCCGTGGGATCGTCGATTCCCATCGGAACTTGCAAGCGCGACCATGGACCTGGCAGGCTAGATCGAATACCGAAGGATCGCCGCAAGGTCGCCCGAGCCGGGCAGGTCGGTCCTTCTCACGCCCAGAACGCGGGCGCCGCTCGCCAACGCTCGCCCGGCGATCTCGTCGGCCACGCCGTAAGTGGTGGCGTCTGGCGTTTCCGCGAAGGTGATGGCGCCTGTCTGCTCGTCGACGACACCCGGAACGACGGCGTCGATGTCCAGCATCAGCGTTTCGATCGCACCGTACGTCGCAGCGCGCGCGGCATCCGAAAGGTCGCAGGTAGCGCGGCCGCCTCCCGCACGCGCATCATAGAGGTCTCTCAGCGCAGAGATCTCCGCCGCATGTGCGGCATCGAGCACAGGACGGGCGGCATCGGCCAGGTCCGCGTCGCTGATCCGGTCCGGGCTGCCCTTGATCCCGTCCGGCAGAAGATCGGGATAGCTGTTGACGGAGCGATAGACGGACGCGAGCCGTTCGGTGGATGCCAGGATCAGCGGGATTTCCCGTCCGGCGAGAACCGGCCGCAGAGCGGCATCCACCTGGCGCGCGAACTGGCGGAACCTGACGTTCTGTCCTTCGGACCCCTGGATGCGGCCACGGGGGGAACGGTCGTTCAGCGTGGCTTTGCCGAGCGCGCTGGCGGCGTCCTTCGGAAGACCCTCCACGTGGACCGCGATCGCCGGTAATTCGGCATGGACCTCTACGAGTCGCACCGCGTTCTCCGATAGCGCCAGGACGAAGGCCGAATGGGGGAACGTGATCGCTCGCAGAAGCGGCTTGAGGTAGAAACGGTCCGAGACCGCGACCATCGACGAGAGGTGGTTCGCCAGTCGGAACGTGCGCATCGTGTCCGGCGTGGCAAGCACCGCCAGGCTGTTGGCCTGGAGACGCCAGAATTCCTCGTCGTCCGCCAGGTCCTCGAAATGCTCCATCAAGGATGCAAGCCGGCGTTTGTCGAATCCTACGGCCGCCAGCTGTTCATGCGCCTGCCTCGCCAGGTTCCCCAATTCGATGCGGCTGGCATCCGACTCCTGGGTCAGCGGCGTGGTCTCGAGATAGATCGAGACAGAGGCGTCGGCCCGGACGCCATGCAACGACCTGAATTCGGGTCGGGTCGGAATATCCACGTAGAGCATAGTGTCTTCCTTCCTGCTGAGATCGGGGGACCGGGATCCTTGGGGCAGCGCGCCTGCGCCCCGGGCGGAGACGAGCGCCTTGGCCGCCCATCGAAGTGGCGTTCTCCGGAGTGGCGGACTGAACCGCCTCGGGTCGGTCGAAGACCGCCTTGGTTGATTCTGGCCAGCTCGACCGGAGCCGGCAACTGATTTCCGGCGTCGACCTCCCCGAGCGCCATCTCACGCCGTGCCTCCGCGTCCCGGATGGCAATGTTCGTCGCGAGCACCGGCGCCTCAGCACCGACGTGCGCCGCAGCAATGGGATTCTACGGCGCCGGCGTATTCGGAGTCCTTCAGCTTTCCGACATCGTATTCCCGGCGCTCGGACTGCCGGAACTCCCCATGGTGTGGCTCATCGTGATCTGCCTCGTCGCCTTTCCGCTCGCCGTGCTCGCGGCCTGGACCTTCGACCTCACCGACAGGGGCCTGGAGCGGACGGCGACTGCGGGCAACGATGAGATCGAGGCGATCCTGGCCCAGCCGCGCAAGCAGCGCTGGGCGGCGGGAGCGTTCGCGCTGACCGGCATCGCGCTGTTTGCGGCCGGCGCCTGGTGGGCCATCGGCAGGGTGCGTGCGGAGCCGGTGGCAACGCCCGGGATCGTGGCCGCGGCGCCCATACCGGTCGAGGAACCACCCGTCGGCTTCGTTGCCGTGCTCCCTTTCGTCAACGCAGGCGGCCCGGAGGATCAGTCCTTCAGCGACGGGCTCTCCGAGGAGCTCACCAACGCGCTTTCCCAGGTCGAAGGGCTGCGGGTTACGGCTCGCACCTCCGCCTTCGCCTTGAGGGAGAGCAACGCGGACCCCCGCACCATCGGGCAGGATCTCGGCGTCGGTGCGATCGTCGAGGGCACCGTCCGCCGGTCGGGCGGGAGAGTGCGCGTGTCGGTGCAGCTGGTCCGCACGAGCGACGGCTTCTGGCTCTGGTCGGAGATTCTGGAGCGGAGGTTGACCGCTGCCAACGTGTTCGCGATCCAGGACGAGCTCACCACCCGGATCGGGAGGGCGCTGACCCACGAGCTGCGACCGGGAGCGCTCGACCGCCTGGCGGAGCGTCGAACCGTCGACCTCGAGGCATACGATCTCTACCTGCGAGGGCGTCAGCGGTGGTCTGCGCGTAAGGCGTATTCCGTGCGTGAGGCGATCGACTACTACGAGCAGGCGATCGCTCGCGACTCGTCGTTCGCCCTCGCCTGGGCCCGCCTCGCGGAGGCGTGGGGCGTGCTGCCGTTCTACGACCCGACCGTGACGGGTCAGGCCGCGTACCCGCGGGCCCTGCATGCCGCGGAGCGAGCCCTGAGCCTGGCCCCCGATCTGGCCGAAGCCCGCGCCGCACGCGGTATCATCGCGACAGAGTACGAGTCTGATCCGGCGACCGGGGAGCGCGATCTCGCGCGTGCGATCGAGCTGAACCCGAACTACGCGAAGGCCCACGGCTGGCTCTGCGCGACTCTGGCCATCGAAGGGCGGGACGGCGACGCGTTACCCGCCTGCCGCCGGGCCGTCCAGCTGGACCCGCTCGGCCCCATCGCGCACCTCCTCCTCGTCGTACCCCTCGCAGGCCTCGGACGCGAGGAGGAGGCGTTGGCGCAGGTGCGGCGGACGCTGGAACTCGAGCCGGACATCACGCTGGCCCGGCTGATGGAAGCGCGACTCCTGCTCCAGCTCGGCCGTCGCGACCTGGCGGCGGCGAGCCTCGAGGCGCTCGCGCGCGCGGAGGGCGCGCCAGACTCCGCGCTGCGGAGCGTAGCCGTGGCGTATCCCGGGAGCCACGCCTCACCTGCGGCGATCAATGCAGTGCGCAGGCTGGAGCAGAACACCGGGCCGGGCCTCTTCTTCCTGGCCGCGCTCTACAGCTGGGCCGGGTCCGCGCCCGACGCCGTACGCGTAGCCGAGGCCGCCGCAGCCGACCGGAGTCCCTGGATCAGTCTGGCGGCCGTGATGGGTGAGTATGACGGACTGCGGGAGGATCCTCGGTTCGTCGCGATGCTGGGCAAGCGGGGGCTGCGGAACGGGAATACGGCCTACCGTGAACGAGCCGTGGCTCGGGGTCGTCCGGCGGGCTGACCCGGCGTGCGGCGGTGCACTTCGCGAGCCGGGCCGGTGGTTCAGGCTGTTTCGTCGACGATCCTCAGCTTGTCGGGGCGGCGGGGGGGGCCCTCGACCCGGGGTTGCTCGAGGCGAGGCCCGGGGCTGGACGAGTCGGCGATGCGTTCCAGGACCATCCAGCACAATGCCTCGCCCAGGGCGGGCCGCACCTTCGACTGCCGAACGTACAGCTCCACTGCGGCGGCCGGGGTCATGACTCCGGAGAGCGCGGTCGAGAACCTGGCCGCGTGCTCCGTGTGCACCCGCAGCAGGCTCATCTGCGTACGCCCGACGTGCAGCTCGATCCAGTGGCGCAACTCGAGGTTTACGCGGCCCCTGATGCGGCGCCGCAGCCCGGAGAGTAGCTGACGCGGCGTCTCGAGGAAGGCGTGACGGGCGCTCTCTGATGCGTGGAATCGGGCGAAGTCCTCCCGGAGCCAGCCGTTGCGCCCCAGGACCACCAGCACCCTGTGGTGAACCGCCGCGGCGTCCGCGGAGTCCAGCCCGTTGATGCGTTCATAGATCTGGAGCAGTCGTGGAATCGGTACCTGTTCTCGCGCTTCTGCCAACAGCTCCAGCACGCAGCGCTCGTGTTGTTCGAGAATCCGGTCGCGCCCCATGGCGAGCACGACTTCGAGTTCGCCGCGGGTGGCGCGCGGGATGTTGGAGGGGAGGCCGTCTGCCATGGTCCAGGCTCCGAGTCGGGAGCATCGGACAAATGGCAACCGCCGTTCCGGCCGCGGCCCCGGCGCTGCCCGCTCCGCCGAAATCCATCCAACTCGTTACACCCTAAGGAGATGGCTGTGGGCCGATGCTGCTTCAATGACAGTCAGGCAGAGGTTCCGGCGCGGACGGCACAGAAAAGAATATCCGGGCGTGGCGAACGTTTTCCTACTGCCAGAACAGGCCTTTGGCCCCCTTGCCCTGTCGCCCAGTTGCGAGCCGCCGGCGGTCCCCTCGCCCGTGTCCAGGAAGCTGTCGATCTGGCTGGCGACGGCAGCCGATAGTCGCGTGCAGCGGGGGCCGGCGCGCAATTGCGACGCTGCCCGAGGGCGTCACCGAGGAGCTGTCAGAAGGCCCAGCGCACGCCCACGAGGACCCGTTGCAGATCGAACAGGTCCACCCCCTGGTACTCGAGAATACCCTCGATCCCGTACGACTGGGCCGCCGTGAAGAGCGGCGCCAGGTCCACCGCCACGCCCGCTCCCAGGTTCAGCACTCCCTCCCGCGACGGCCGACCCGGGGCGGTGCCGGAGAAAAGGAGCAGACCGAGCCCGCCGGTGAGCTCCGGGACCACGGCCGCGCCGCCCGGTCGGGCGATCGGTGCAAAGCGATACTGCGCGTTGCCCGCGACGAGGTAGGACGTCGCGCCGCCGCCCGCCCCGATGGCCAGCTCCGGGACGAGGTGGATCGGCAGCGATCGGCTGAGCCGCCCGAAATCGGCCCGCAGTCCGAGCAGCGCCTGGCGCGGCCCACCGGCGCTCATCCCCGTGTACACCCGCACGTCCGCCGGCACCCACGACAGGAGCGGCTGGCGCGGCGGGAGCGGCTGCTGGGTCGGCGCGGCCTCGGGCGGGGCCGGCAGGCGAGCGACCGCGAGAGAATCACTGACCGTGTCTCCCGCGGGACCGAGCACCAGGACCCGCGTCAGCGCCAGATCCGACGCCGCGAGTCCTTGCCGTAGCGCGTCGGTAACCGCCGCTCGAAAAGTGGCCGTTTCGGCCTCTCGCGCCTGCTGCTGCTCGGTCCGCAGCCGGTCGAGCTCGTCGCGAACCGCGAGGGTCAGTGCCTGCCGCTGATCGGCGAGGCGCGTCGCGAGCAGGGCGTCGACACGCGCGGTGATCCTCTCTTCCAGCGCGTCCATCTGCTCCGCCGTGAGCCGCCCGCCGGGAGCGGCGGCGACCGTAGCCGGCGCTGCGCCTGCCCGGAATGCGAGTTCTTCCCGCACGATGCTGCGGATCTCCTCCCGCAGGTCCGCCCCGCCAGGCAGCGCCTTCGCCGGCGGGACCTGCGAAGCGGCGGCCTCCGCGGCTGGGGTTTTCGCCGGGGTCTTCGGCGACGGCGCCGATCCCGGGCCCGGGCCGTAGTGGACGTAGAGGTCCCCCTGCCGCGGAACCGGCAGAGTGACCGTCCGCTCGCCCGCGTAGTCGACGGAGTCGACCGCAGGTGGCGGAGTCGCGGCTCCCGCCGGCGCGGGGTGCCGTTCGGAAGGCGGCTGCGCCGTCGTCGGAATCGGTTCCGGTACCGGGGCGGTTTCGGGTGGCGGCGCCGCAGCCACGGCCGCTCCGCCCTCCCCGTGAGACCCGCCCAGGGTCAGCCGGAGCCCGAGCTGTGCCCCCCAGTTGCTGGTCAGCCTGCGCGCCTCACTCGTGTCGGAGTCGATCACATGGTCGAGGGCGTGAGCGACGAGGCTCAGCCTCGACGACACGCGAAGCCGGAGGCCCCCGCCAAGGAGAATCGCGGTGCGCCGGCTCGCGCCCGCCGAGTCCGGCTCCGTGACTCCCTCGAGTCGCGAGGCGCCCGCCTCGACGAACGGAGCCAGCGCACTCGTGAACGGCGCCAGGCGGAACGTGCCGCCCCAGCTCCGGGCATCATCGAGCGCGTCGTACGAGTCACGCGTACCCCACCAGTAGAAGCCGCTCACCGCGAACGGCCCGAAGCCGAGCCCCGCCCGCCCGCCCACGCTCGACTGCCGATCACCACCGATCGAGGGGTCGAGCCAGAGGCGCGCGGCGAACGGTTCCAGGAAGAGACGAGCGCCGCGGGTCGAGCCGCCGCGTTGCTGCGCTACGGAAGGGGCGGGGCTCAGAAGCCCGAGCAGGCATGGGAGCAGGAAAAACGACCAGCGCGCCCGCCGGGATCGTTCGAACCGCCGTCTGCTCGTTCTGTGCATCGTCGCTCCCAGCCGGAGGCCGTTCCAATCCTCGGGGGTTCTTCGGGGCATGAAACGTTCCGACTGAGCACGACCGTGGCCCGGCTCATCCGTACGTACGATCCGGGGCCGCTCGACGATGGGCGGGCGGGGGACAGGGGACGTGGTCGTGAGGCCCGACACCGCCACTCCCCCCTCGAGGTCCTGTTCATCCGTCGTCCCCCCGCGCATATTCGGGACGCTTTCCACTCCGCACATGCCCCCGTCCCGGAATGCTTCGTGACTCGAGACCACCCCGCTGACGGCACCGGTGCGGCCGACCGCGACGTTTCACTCGCCGCCGCGCTCCCGGACCGCTACGTCCTCGAGCGCGAAATCGGAGCCGGCGGCATGGCGACCGTGTGGCTGGCGGAGGACGTACGGCACCATCGCCGGGTCGCCATCAAGGTTCTGCACCCGGAGCTCTCGGCCATGCTCGGACCGGAGCGGTTCCTGAAGGAGATCGAGCTCACCGCATCCCTGCAGCACCCGCACATCCTGCCGCTCTTCGACTCCGGCTCCGTCGACGGGCTGCTCTACTACGTGATGCCGTACGTGGAGGGGGAGACCCTGCGCGCACGGCTGGAGCAGGAGAAGCAGCTTCCCATCGCGGACGCCCTGCGGATCGCCCGCGAAGCCGCCGACGCGCTGCAGTACGCGCACGAGCGGGGCGTGGTGCACCGGGACGTAAAGCCCGAGAACATCCTGCTGCAGAACGGGCACGCCCTCGTAGCGGACTTCGGGATCGCGCTCGCGGTGGAGCAGGCCGGCGGAACGCGCCTGACGCAGACGGGACTGAGCCTGGGCACGCCCGCCTACATGGCCCCCGAGCAGGCGATGGGCGAGGCGAGGATCGACGCCCGCGCGGACATCTATGCTCTGGGCGCCGTGACGTACGAGATGCTGACCGGGCAGCCGCCGTTTGCCGGACCGAACGCCCAGGCCATCGTCGCGCGGCTGCTCACGGAAGACGCGCCGCTGCCCAGCGCGCACCGCCGAAGCGTGCCCGAGTCGGTCGACGCGGCTGTCGAGACCGCACTGGAGAAGCTCCCCGCCGATCGTTGGGGCAGCGCCGCGGAATTCGCGGCGGCGCTCGGTGGCGACGTCGCGCAGCGACTGTCCGGGCGGCGCGGGAGCCGCGCCGGCGGATCCGCCGATGCGGCGCGTGTCCGCCGGTCGCGGCGAGCCGCTGCGGCAGCCTGGGCGGCAGCGGCGGCATTCGCGCTTGCCGCGTTGGTGATGGGGATCGCGTGGCAGCGCGCCGCCGCGGGCGGACACGCCGGCGAAGTGACGCGCTTCGCGATTCCGGTGCCGGCGCCGGACGACGGTGCGGCGGTGTTTCTCGCCATCAGCTCCGACGGCCGCACGATCGCGTATACCGACAGGACCCCCTCGGACCGCGCCGGCATCTACGTGCGCAGGCTCGACCGCGGCGAGCCGCTGCTGCTGGCGGGGACCGCCGGAGCTGAAGGGGTGTCCTTCTCTCCGGACGGTGCGTCGCTCGCGTACACGGCGCAGGACTACGAGCTGCGCGTCATACCGGTGGCCGGCGGGGCATCGGTGCCGATCGCCCAGGACGTTTCGTGGTACGATGGCCTCGACTGGGGGAGCGATGGGTACGTCTACTTCTCTTCGAGGAGCAGGAACGTCATCACGCGCGTACGTGCCGGTGGCGGAACCCCCGAGCCGGTCGCCCGTCTCGAGCAGTCGTCGCTTCCCCTCGGGTTCCGCACGCATAGCAGTCCGCGGCTGCTGCCGGGAGGCAGCGCCGTCGCGTTCTCCGTCTATCGCGGTGACAATCGGGAGTCGGACATCTTCGTGGCCGACCTGCGCTCCCACGACCAGAAGCTGCTCCTGAAGGGGAGCCGCGTGGTGGGTATGGAGCACGGGAAGCTGCTCTTCGTGACGTACGACGGGACTCTCGAGGCGGTTCCGTACGATGCGCGCCGCCTCGCGGTGCATGGCGCTGCCGAGCCGCTGCTTACCGGAATCAGCATCGAACAGACGCTCGCACAGGTCGCGCTGGGCGGCGGCACGCTCATCGAGCTTCCCGCACTCCCGTCCACGTCCCGGCTCGTCTGGCTGACCCGCGATGGAGTCGAGTCGCCGCTGGGCGCGCCGATCGAAAAGACCGTGCAGGCGGTCGCGCTCTCGCCGCACGGCGACCGGATCGCGCTGAGCGAGAATGACTACGCCGGCGCGGTGTGGCTGTACGACGTCGCCAGTCAGACGCTGTCGCCGTTCGCGCGCGACAGCAGCGTCAACGTCCGCCCCCTGTGGTCGCCCGACGGCACCCGCATCGTCTTCGGATCGAATCGCAGCAGCGCGGCGGGCGTCCGGTCTCTCTGGATCAAGCCTCTCGATGGCCGCGACACCGCACGCGTGCTGATCAGCTCGCCCCGCCACGCGCAGGAGGCGAGCTGGGTAGCGACGAGTCCGTGGGTGGTCTTCCGCGACGGATACGACGACGGCCGCACCTACCGCGACCTGCGCTACATGCGTCCGGGCTCCGACTCGGTGCACACGTTCCTCGCCACCGGGGCGGACGAGTTCAATCCGGCGCTCTCGCCCGACGGACGCTGGCTCGCGTATACGTCCAACGAGACCGGACGCGACGAAGTGTACGTCGCAGCGTTCCCCGGACCCGGCCGCCCACTGCAGGTGTCGGCCGACGGCGGAACGGGTCCTCTCTGGTCGCACGATGGACGCACGCTGTACTATCGCGCCCTCGACGGGCGCTTCATGGCCGTGGACGTGCGCCAGGGACCGCAGCTCGCGCTCTCCAATCGTCGCGCGCTCTTCAGCACTCTACCCTACGTATCCAACCGCCTGCACGCCCCCTACGACATCGCACCGGACGACGGTCGCTTCCTCTTCGTGAAGAAGCCGGTGGCGCCGGAACTGAAGGTCGTCCTGCACTGGACCGACGAAGTCGCGTCCAGGCTGCAGACTGGACGGTGAGCGGGAGCGCGGGCCCGCGCTGAACGAGACGCTTCCTTCGGTGCCAAAGCAGAGGTGAGGCGTGCGCCCTTTCCTACTTACCGAACAGGCCTTTGGCACCTTTGGCGATGTCACCCAGCTCCGAGCCGCCGGCCTTCCCCTGCCCGGTCTCCAGGAAGCTGTCGATCTGACTCGCCACGGGAGCGGGCAGTCTCTTCTTCAGTTGCTCGAGTACCACGTTGACGGCCGTCTCGGCCTGACCCTCCGAAATACCGGCCCGGTTCACAATGAGCTGTACGAGGTCGCTCTTCTGCATGACGATCTTCTCCGGCGCGGGACGGGGGTGAGCGGTCCTGAACGACCGCTCTGGGGCGATGAACGGGCATGCAACGATCGCGCCCCGAGTACGCTGACGGCACGCCGCCTAGCGCCCTGCCTTCTCCTTCAGCTCACGGAAGAAATTCTCCACAACGACCAGGTCGTGGCGCTGGTCCGGGTTCTCCCCCGTGAGCTGAATCATGATCAAGCGATTTCCCCCGGGTGCAACGTCCCAGTACGCATAGTTGCCCGAGAGTAGATGAAGGTCGGCAACGTTGAACAGAGGCGTGTGCCGTACCACACGGAAGCCAGCGTCCGTTTCCACCTCGGCGGACACCATCATCCCGCTGGCGTCCACATAGAAGAGCTCACGTCCGTCGTGGCCCCAGCGCGGACTGCTCCCGCCGTTGGTGGAAACCTGCCACCTGCCGCCGCTCGCATCGCCGAAGGGGCTTACGTACACCTCCGTCTCCCCCGTCCTGGTGACGGACTCGTACGCGACCCATCGGCCATCGTCGGAAAGGTCGACGGCGAGTTCGTCGTCCGGACTGTCGGCGACGGGCGTCTCGAGCGTATCGCCACCTGACACGGATACCAGATCGTCTGAACCTTCGTGAACCTCCCGCACGAGGAATCGCTGTTGCCCGGGCGCCGCCTCGAACTCGAAGATGTCCGTCGGGAGGTCCAGGACCAGCTCGGCTTGCCCGCTTCCGTCCGCCGCGCGTGACCAGACGTCGAACTGTCCGTTTCGATTCGAGATGAAGTAGATGTGCTTTCCGTCGGGCGCCCAGCGGGGATTGCGGTCGTTGGCCGTGTCGAAGGTCAGGCGGGACGGCGCTCCTCCGCCCAACGTCTTCACCCAGATATCCTCGCCCGCTTCTGTCTGCATGAACAAGGCGAGGCTCTTCCCGTCGGGGGAGAGGGAGAGGGCCGGCAATGGGTACGGCATATAGCTCCAGTCCGGGTCCACGGGCGTGACACTCCCGTCCCGCCCCACCCATACGACCCGCCCCACGCCGTTGGCGCCGCCGCCCGTCCGGTAGACGAGGGTTCCGTCGCCGGCCATCGAGAGGTCCACCGACCCGAACAGGCCGACGGTGACGCCTCGGGCGAGTGTCACCGGCGGCCCCGTCAGCTCCATCGCGTCCGGGTCGAAGCGCGCCCCCATGAGGGCTCCGCTCGACGTCACGTAGAGCAGGTGCCCGGATGGCGCATACCGGCCGAAGACCGCCCGCACAAGGACGCGATGTGTGCCAGCCGCAAGATCGGCCACGGCAACATCGTACTCCGACACGTCCGCCGGGGACGTGTGGGTGACCGTGAACAGCATCCGGTTGCCACCCGGAAGCAGCTCGGGCCATTCATGGAAGGTCTCCTGCCTCCCGGGGTCGGTACTCGTCACCTGTTCGGGAGCGCCGCCGGAAGCCGGCACGCGCATGATGCCAAATCGGTCGCTGCTGGGAGCGACCCCCTCGTAGTAGAGTTTGCCATCGCCGCCCCACGAGACGGCGTCGCCGCCGACGCCCGTCTCGGCGACGACCACCGGGGGCTCGCCCGTCAGCGAGGACACTTTGATCTGGAAGGGTCCCGCACCAGGACGCGTGCCGACGAGGAAGGCGATCCGGGAGCCATCGGGCGAAAACGACGGTCCGTATCCGTTCTCGGTACCGGGGAGGGGAGTGGGGTCGAGCTCGTCGCGCGTCTTGAGCCAGAGCTGAGACCGGCCGCTCGCACCGGGTCCCACGTAGACCAGCCTCGACCCGTCCGGTGATACGGCGAGATTCGAGCCGTGGATCTGGCCGATATCGTGGCCGTCCGGCAGTCGCAGTGAATACCGCGCCACCGGCAAGGGCGTTCTGCTCTTCAGGATCCCCCACCCCGCCACGGCCGACGCGAGAGTCGCGACGGCCACTGCTGCCACTGCTACGCGCCGCCAGCGGCCCTCGTGCGACGCCGCCCCGCCGTCCTCGTCGGGGCCGTAGCGGAACCCGCGGTCCCTGAGGGCCGTGGCGAAGCCTTCGGCGGACGAGAAGCGATCGGCGGGCAACCTCTCCAGCGCCTTCCGTAATGCTGCATCGACGTTGGGCGGTACCTGCGGCCGCACATCCCTGGGCGGTGTGAAGCTCCCCGAAATGATCCTTCCGATCACCGCCTGCGCCATCGTGCCCGTAAACGGTGGCTCGCCCACCAGCATCTCGTAAAGCACGCAGGCCAGAGAGTATACGTCGCTGGCCGGCCCGATCGCATGGTCGCCCGTGGCTTGCTCGGGGCTCATGTAGAAAGGTGTGCCTATGCGGATGCCCGTCTCCGTGAGGCGGTCGCCGCCCGCCGCGCCCACGGCCAGCGCGATGCCGAAGTCGGCGACCACCGGCTGGCCGTCCTGCAGCAGAATGTTGCCCGGCTTGATGTCGCGATGGATCACGCCCCGGGCGTGTGCGTGCTCCAGTGCGCCGGCGACCGCCACAGCGATTCGAACCGCCTCCTCCACCGGAAGCTGTCGTTCCCGATCGAGCCGGTCCCGAAGCGATTCGCCTTCCACCCTCGGCATCACGTAGTAGAGCAGGCCGTCGGCCTCCCCGGAATCGTGGAGGGGAAGGATGTGGGGGTGGTTCAGGTTGGCTGTTGTTCTTATCTCGGCGAGGAAGCGCGAGGCACCGACGACTGCGGCCACGTCCGGCTTGAGGATCTTGAGGGCCACCTTGCGGCGATGCCTGAGGTCCTCGGCCAGGTATACCGTGGCCATGCCGCCTTCGCCGAGCAGTCGCTCGATGCGATAACGATCCGAGAGGGCGGCGTTGATTCTGTCGATGGTGTCGGGCATGGTACTGCCCTCCCCAGCAGGCAGGAGCCAGCCTGTGCGCCGGCGAGCAGGTCCACATTGTAGTCCGTGGCCTGCGCGTGCAGCAAGTTCAGCGGGTGTGTCGGAGTGGCGACGCGCGGCGCCACTCACTCCGGCTTCAGCGACACCTGGATGCCGGCGCCGATGGACCACTGACTGAGGCGCAGGGCGGGCGGCGCTCCGGGCGGCAGTGAGTCCGTCTGCCAGACGATGCTGGGGAAGTACCGTATGGTGTAGGCCGACTCGAGGAACAGGGAAACGGCGCCGATCTCCAGTGCCTGGCCGAGCACGGCCCCGGCGAGGAACGCTTCCGCGCTTCCGCCGATGCGGTCGCCCGCCGAGGTGATGAGCTGCAGCCCCTGCGTCTTCATGTAGCCGGAGCGCAGCCCGGCGTACGTGCCGGTCGGCTCGTACGTCGCGTACAGCGACGCCGCCGGGAGGTCCCGGACCGAGCCGCGCAGCTCCAGCGATGGATCCTTCAGCTCCAGCCCCACCATCTGGCCGTAGCCGAGCCCCATCTCGAACGTCCAGATCGTGCGCGTGGGAACGGGCGGCTCCGGTACGGGCTCGACGTCGTACGTATCGACGGTGTCGACCGCTCCCCCGGAGCGACGCACCTCCATGCCCTTCCAGACGAGGTGGACGGAATCCGCGGGCGCGGCCGGCGTACCGTTCGACAGCCGCCGCTCGACGGAGCCGATCTGGAACAGCAGCTCGACGCCGTACGCGTTCAGCGCGTCCGAGCGCAGCGTGGGCGACGCGGGCAGAAGCCGCCCCGTCGCCCCGTAGAAGCTGATGTCCGTGACGTTGCGGAGAAACGACTCGACTGGGCCGAACTGCGCGGCGACGCTCGTGGGGCCGAGCGTGAGGGCGAGCAGCGCCACCGGCAGCGCGCGGGACAGACGCATGTCGACCATCCGGACGGAGGATGCGTGCAGGCAAGCGCCCACGATGGCTGCCGCCCTCGACCCGGTCAATGCCGGGGCACGATGACGCCGTACGGGTTCAGCTGCCGGAGTGGTCCGATCTGGCTACGGAGACACGCGTGGAACGCGCCGCGAGGGTGCCCGCCGTCGACGCCATCTCCCGCGTCGACGCCTCCACCACGTCCGCGTTGTCCGGATACCCGGCGTCTCTCAGCGTCCGTGCCACTCCGTCCAGGGCGCTTTCGAGCTGGGGCGTCAGCAGGAGGTCTCCGAGGCCGGTGACCAGCCGGCACAGCGAAACGGCGGCGCGGTCCTGAAGCTTCTCGGGCAGCTTGTGGAAGACGTGCCGATACGCGTGCATCACCTCCTCGAACGTCACGGACTGCATCGATTCGGTGGCGACCACCGCGATGGCTTCCATGGCGCCAATGGCCTTCTGTACCAGGCCGTCCGGATAGACGAGCGGTATCGTCCCGTCGCTCCCCTCCACCTCTTCGTAGTTCACGGTCCAGCGCGCCACGATGTCCCGCAGGTTCCGGACGGCGTCCAGTGCGACGCCGGGGTTGTGGCGGGCCGTGGAGCCGGAGGACCAGCCGATCATGAGGATCTGGTCCACCCCGAACGAGGGATCGCGTTCGGTGGCGCGCTGGGAATCCAGCCGGATGGCTTTGCGTGTGACGCCGGCGAGCCGTTCCGCCTCGGCGGGGTCTTCGGCTCGCACGCGCGCGAGCTCGTCTCCGTAGGAGGCGTAGTCACCCACCTCCAGCCGGAGCTCGACCTCCGCTTCGCCCCGGCGCCCCTGCAGGGCCTTTTTCAGTGGCTCGAGCCTGATCTCCCGCACGAATCCGTGGGCCTCCGTGCGTATGCGGATTTCCGTGCCGCCGGCGTAGCGAGGGGAGCGATACGAGGCCATGAGGAGCTCCCGCTGTCGCCTGCGCGCCTCGAGGGTCAGCGTCCGCACGTTCTCGATGACGGCCTGCGGCCGCATCTGGTTCACGGAGGTATAGACGAGTGCGGCGAGTGCGGCGAGGGCGGCGGCGGTCAGGATCAGCGAGACGGCCGCGCCCAGGACGGGGTTGAACCCCTCCTCGGTTCCCGCGTGCACGATGAGGACGAACAGCGTCGCCCCCAGGAAGTAGCCCATCAGGATCTGGTTCCGACGCCGCAGGAGGAAGGAGTAGACCACCTGCGCGCCGATGAGCGAGGCGGACTGCTGCAGCGCCAGCAGCAGCATGGAGAAGGTGATCGAGGTCATCGTGATGAGCCCCGTGGTCTCCATGCCGAGGAAATCGTTCGTGGAGGATGCCTTCGGGAACACGTACGTCTTGACGAGGCCCCGCACGGGCCGGATCCAGCCGGGCACGTTGCGATCGAACCAGATGGCCGTCCCGGCCAGGACGACGGCAGCGAGCATCATGATCGCCGGCACCCAGAGAAACTCGGTGAGGCCGCGGCGAATCCTGCTCCAGAGGCCGGGCCGGTCCAGCGGAACGGGGTTTTTGGCCATGGCGAAGGTATCGGTGGACGTTGACGAGCCCGGGTCAGGCGCGTCCAACGCGAAACGCGGGCCAGTGGCCGCAGCCGCGATGCCCCGGAGCATGCCGCCGAAGACGAGGGAGTGGAACGGCCAGAGACCGTACCAGTATGCGAGTCCCGCCAGTCCGGCGGGCTCGAACAGGGCGGTCTGCCGGATGCGGGACCGGCCCTCCTCCGCGTCCTCCACCTCGAACTGGAGCCAGGCCCGTCCCGGCAGGCGCATCTCGGCGCGCAGCCGAAGCAGCCGGCCGGGCTCGTACGCCTCCACGCGCCAGAAGTCGATGGCGTCGCCGGGGAGCGGCGTGGCGGGATCGCGGCGCCCTCGCCGGAGGCCGGGCCCGCCCACCAGCAGGTCGAGGAAGCCGCGAAGCCGCCACAGCGCGTCGCCGAAGTACCAGCCGACCTTGCCGCCGACCCGGCGTACCGGCTCGAACGCCTGCGCGGAGGCCACGCCGACGGTGACTTCGCGGGTGTCCACGAGTCGCGAGCCAAGGCGCTCGCCGCCGAACGGCTGCGGGTCGCCCGCGGCGGAGCGCGCGTCGGACCAGCGGGTGCGGGCGAAGTCGAGGTCCTCCCGGGCCAGCGAGCGTGCGACGGCGTCGACAACGCCCATCGGCCGGATCCCCGGGAAGAGCTCGTCAGCCCGCGTCGATTCGACCACCGTGTCGTAGCGAAGGCTGTCGATGAGCTTGCGTCCGACGCGGGCGTAGATCGGCGTGACGAGCCCGAGCCAGAGCGACGACAGCCGGGGCGTGAGTACCGGGACGGGCAGAAACGCGCGGCGCAGCCCCCGCTGCCGTGCGTACTCCTCCATGATGCCGCGGTAGGAGACCTGCTCCGCACCGCCGATCTCCACCACTTCGGAGCCCTCCAGGGGGACGTCGAGGGAGGCGAGGAGATAGGCGAGGACGTCCTCCACCGCAATGGGCTGCGCGACGCGGCCCACCCAGCGCGGCGTCACCAGCACGGGGAGGCGCTCCACGAGCGCGCGGATCATCTCGAACGAGAGGCTGCCGGACCCGAGGATCACGGACGCCCGGAGCTCGATGGCGGGCGGTCCCTCCTCGCGCAGGATGCGCCCGACTTCCTGACGGCTCTCGAGGTGGGGCGAGAGGTCAGTGTCGCGACCGAGGCCGCCGAGGTAGATCACGCGACGCACGCCCGCAGCCGACGCGGCCGCCGCGAAGTTCGCCGCGGCCTCCCGATCCTGCTCCTGGAAGTCGCCCGCGGAGCCCATGGAGTGGATCAGGTAGTACGCCGCCTCCACACCCTCGAGCGCCGCGTCGAGGGAGCTCCGGTCGAGGACGTCGCCGCCCACCACCTCCACATCCGGGTCCAGGCGCGCCCGGAGCTCGTCGGGCCGCCGCGACATCGCGCGCACCGCGTTGCCCCGCTCGCGCAGGGGGGCCAGCAGGCGTCCGCCGACGTAGCCGGTGGCGCCCGTGAGGAGCACGGTTCCACCCATCCGATGCGCTCGATCCGGGACTCCGTCGGCAGCCATTGGCGAAATGTAACCGATGGGACCGATCGGCCGCAGCCGGTGTAGTACGTCTTCTATTCCTTCGAACCTCTCCACCGTTCGAAGCCTCTCGCCACAGAACTGGAGCCGTTCCATGGCCAAGATCAAGATCAACAGGCCCGATGGCACGCCGTCGCCGTACTTCTGGTCGGACAAGGAAGAGTCCGCCCGGAACCACAAGACGGTTTACAAGCAGACCGAGGACGGCGTGAAGCGACTGCGGGGGGTCCATTTCGACCCGGTGAAGAAGCAGATGTGCCCGCACAAACAGTGACCTCCGGGCCCCGGGGCTTCGTCGATCTGCGCGTCGACGCGGGTCGCTGCCCCGGGTCCGTGAGCGGGGCCGAAAGGCTGCCCATGGCCGGTGAGCGGGTCTACACCACCGAGGGGACGGGCGTCGTCGTTCGCCTCCTCGGCCGCACCGACTCGGGCGGACGCCTTCTCGAGCTGACGATGGACGACGGGCGCAGCGCGCCCTTCTTTGCGTCCGCGGCAAACGTCCGGGTCCCGCCTTCGGGTGGGGACCCGATCCCCGTCATGGGGGAACCGCTTCCGGCGACCGCGGCCGATCCGATGGCCGACGTGCAGGGGGGAGACGCATCGCAGCGGGTCGAATGACGACGTTTCGATCATTGCAGCGGCTCTTCGCGGATTTCAAACGCCGGAAAGTGTTCCGGTCGGTCGCGTTCTACGGGGCCGGCTCGTTCGGACTCCTGCAGCTGGCCGACATCGTGTTCCCGGCCCTCGGGCTGCCGGAACGTGCCGTGACATGGCTGGTGGTGCTCTGTCTTGCCGGCTTCCCGGTGGCCGTCTTCGTGGCGTGGACGTTCGACCTCACCGCGCACGGAATGGAGCGCACGGGCGACGCTGGCGAGGCCGAGATCGAGGCGATCCTGACGCAGCCGCGCATGCAGCGGTGGCCGGCGGGAATGCTCGGGCTGTTCGGCGTCGCCCTCCTCATGTCCGGCACCTGGTGGGCGGGCATGCGGCTGGGCGAAGACCGCACCACCGCCATGGACGCCGCGGCCGCCGAAGGGCTCGCGGCCCGGTTTCCGCCCATTGGCTTCGTGGCCGTCCTCCCCTTCGTCAACATCGGCGACCCGCAGGATCAGCCGTTCAGCGACGGTCTCTCCGAGGAGCTCAGCAACGCTCTGTCGCAGGTCGAGGGGCTGCGGGTCGCGGCGCGAACCTCCTCGTTCGCTTTCAAGGACCGCCAGACCGACGCGCGCACGATCGGGCAGGAGCTCGGCGTCGGGGCGATCGTCGAGGGCAGTGTCCGGCGGTCGCGGGGGACGGTCCGGGTGGCCGTGCAGCTCAGTCGCACGAGCGACGGCTTCCGGATCTGGTCGGATGTGCTCGAGCGGAGGCTGACGGCCGCCAACGTCTTTGCGATCCAGGACGAGCTCACCGCCGACATCGCCCGTGCGCTGACCCGGGAGCTGCGACCGGGCGCGGTGGCCCAGAGGGGAGAGCGGCGGACGCCCGATCTGAAGGCGTACGACCTCTATCTGCAGGGGCGCCACCGCTGGGCCACGCGCGATGCGGAGTCGGTGCGCGAAGCGATCGACCGTTACGAGCAGGCGATCGCGCGCGATTCGTCTTTCGCCCTCGCCTGGGCCGGCCTCGCCGATGCTTGGGGAGTCCTTCCCTTCTATGACCGCACGGTGACAGGCGCCGTTGCCTATCCCGTGGCCGTCCAGGCTGCCGAGCGGGCGCTGGGCCTTTCGCCCGACCTGGCCGAAGCACGCGCCGCGCGTGGGATCATCGCCACCGAGTACGAACTCGATCCGGCGACGGGCGAGCGCTACCTCCTGCGCGCGATCGAGCTCAATCCCAACTACGAGCCTGCGCATGCGTGGCTCTGCGAGACCCTGGCGATCGAAGGCCGGGACGAGGATGCGCTTCAGGCCTGCAAACGGGCCGTCGAGCTGAATCCTCTGGGCCCGATCGCGAACCTGCTTCTCGCCATCCCGCTCCAAGGCCTCGGGCGCGACGAGGAGGCGCTGGCGCAGGTGCGGCGAACGCTTGCGCTCCGGCCGGGAATCACGCTCGCCCGGTTGATGGAAGCGGGGCTCCTGCTCCGGCTTGGCCGCCCCGGCGCGGAAGTCAGTCTCGAGGCCCTCGCCGAAGCGGAGGGCGCGCCCGACCCCGCGCTGCGCAGCGTCGCCCAGGCGTATCCCGGGACGGATCCCGCGCCAGCGGCGATCGATGCGGTTCGCGACCTGGAGCAGAGGACGGGCCCCGGCCTCTTCTTCGTGGCCACCCTGTACAGCTGGGCCGGATCCAGCGCCGACGCGGTCCGCGTCGTCGAAGCGGCGGCCACCGCCCGCAACCCGTGGCTCGGCCTGGCCGCCGTGCTCGGCGAGTTCGACGGGCTGCGGGCGGATCCCCGGTTCGTGGCGATCCTCGCCCGGGCGGGGCTGCCGAACGGGAATTCGGCCTACCGTGCCGTGGCCGCGGCCGGCGGCCGCCCGACTGGCTGACCTCCCGGGTCCGGCTACCTGCCGTCACCTGCGGTTCGTTAGGTTGAACCCCTGCGGCGGTCCGATCGGCGGTCCCGCCGGGCTTCGATGACTGGCTCCACTTCCGGCAGGAGTTCGATGGCGCGCAGACCTGGGCGGGCGAGAAGGCCCGGCGGCCACGGCAAGGGCGCCCCCGTTCCGGTCGTGGGATGGAGGGAGTGGGTGGCGCTGCCCGAGCTCGGAATCGATTCGGTCAAGGCCAAGATCGACACAGGCGCCCGCTCGTCCTCCCTTCACGCCTTCGACATGAAGCGCTTCCGGCGCCGAGGCGTGTCGATGATCCGCTTCAAGGTCCACCCGATCCAGCACGACTACCACACCGTCGTCGAGGCCGAGGCCGAGCTGACCGATCTCCGGAAGGTGCGCAGCTCCTCCGGCGTGGAGACGCTTCGGCCGGTGATCGCGACGCCCGTGGTCCTCGGCGGGGGCAGCTGGACGATCGAGGTCACGCTGGTTCGGCGCGACGCCATGGGATTTCGCATGCTTCTCGGCCGGCAGGCGATCCGGGGTCGAGCGACCGTCGACCCGGCGGCCTCCTTCATCGTTTCCACCCCTCCACCCCCCTCGCTGCCCGGAGCCTCGACATGAACATCGGAATCCTCTCGCGCAAGGCGTCTCTGTACTCCACCCGGCGCCTGAAGGAGGCCGGGCGTCAGCGCGGCCATACCATGCGGATGATCAATCCCCTTCGCTGCTACATGAACATCACGGCGAAGAAGCCGAAGGTCCTCTATCGGGGAGAGGAGCTGAAGCTGGACGCGGTCATCCCCCGCATCGGAGCGTCCATCACGTTCTATGGCACGGCCGTGGTGCGCCAGTTCGAGGTCATGGGCGTGTACTCGATCACCGAGTCGCAGGCCCTGGCGCGCTCCCGCGACAAGCTCCGCACGCTGCAGCTCCTCTCCCGGGAGGGCGTGGGCCTGCCGGTCACCGGCTTCGCACGCTCGAGCCGGGACATCGAGGGCGTCATCGACCTCGTGGGTGGCGCTCCGCTCATCATCAAGCTCCTCGAGGGGACGCAGGGAATGGGCGTCGTCCTCGCCGAGACGAAGAAGGCCGCGGAGTCCGTCATCGGCGCCTTCCAGCAGCTCGACGCCAACATCCTGGTGCAGGAGTTCGTGAAGGAGGCCGCAGGCTCCGACATCCGGGCCCTCGTGGTCGGCGGCCGGGTCGTGGCCGCCATGGAGCGGCGCGCCGCCGCAGGCGAGTTCCGTTCCAACCTGCACCGCGGCGGCACCGCGTCCCCGGTCAAGCTGGACACGAGGGAGCGCAACACCGCCATCCGCGCCGCACGCGTCATGGGGCTCGGCGTCGCGGGCGTCGACCTCCTGCGGTCCAGTCGCGGCCCCGTGGTCATGGAGGTGAACTCGTCGCCCGGGCTCGAGGGGATCGAGACGGCGACCGGCGTGGACGTGGCGGGGGAGATCATCGACTACGTCGAGAACAACGTCTCCCACGATCACGGGGATCTGGGGGCGGCGGTGGCCGCCAGCCCGGAATCCGCGGCGCGCCCCGCGTCCGGCGCGACGGATGCCGAGGAATAGCGAGCGCGCCTTCGAGATCGCCGCGACCCGCATCGCGCCCGGAAGCCGGGGACGCTGCCAGATCGAGGTCGCCCGGCTGCCGGCGGGCGGATGGCTGTCCCTGCCGATCGAGATTCTCCACGGCAGCGAGCCGGGGCCGTCCGTCTTCCTCAGCGGTGCCATTCACGGGGACGAGCTGGACGGGGTGGAGATCACGCGGCGGGTGCTCGATGCGCTGTCCCCGTCCAGGATCCGGGGGACGCTGGTCGCCGCCCCCATCGTGAACCTGCCGGGCGTCGTTGCCGAGACCCGATACCTCCCCGATCGCCGCGATCTGAATCGCTCCTTCCCCGGCAGCGCGAGCGGCTCTCTCGGCTCGCGCCTGGCCCACCTCTTCATGCGCGAGGTCGTCCAGCGGTGCTCCCACGGCATCGACTTCCACTGCGGCTCCGACGACAGGGAAAATCTACCGCAGGTCCGAGCCAATCTGGACGATGAGGACACGCGTCGACTGGCGATGGCGTTCGGCGCCCCCGTCGCCATTCACGCCCCCGCGCCGGCCGGGTCGCTCCGGCGCGCCGCCGTTGCCGGCGGCGCGCGCGTGCTCCTGTACGAAGCGGGCGAGGCCCGGCGTTTCACCGCGGCGGCCATCACGACTGGCGTGCGAGGCACGATGCGAGTCCTGGCGGAGCTCGACATGATCGACCCGCCTGCCGACGAGGCGCCGCCCGTCTCTGCCGAGTCCCGAAGGCGACGCTGGGTTCGCGCCTCGCGGAGCGGACTCTTTCTCTGCTCCGTCGCCCTCGGAGACCGCGTCCGGCGCGGCGACTCACTCGGAATGATTCGGAACGTCGGCGGGACGGAGGAAGTGGCGGTGCGGGCCCGAACCGCCGGGCTCGTAATCGGTCGCAGGATCAACCCCATCACCTACCAGGGCGAGGCGCTCGTACATATCGCCGAGATCGCGAGCGGAGCGACCGGATGACCCGTTCGTCCGCCGCCGCTCCCTCCCCGATTCAGGAATTGCCCTACTGCGAGCGGCTCGCGGGCGCCTCGTCGCGATAGGGCCTGGCGGGCAATTGTGGGAAAATACGCTCTATCGAACAGGAGTTGCGACACGACCGAACGAGTCCCCGAGCACCTTCGTGAACCCGCCGAGGAGAGACTTCGATGCGACGCACCGCTTTCGACAGGATCGCGGGCCTGACGCTGGGCACCTTGGCGATTGCTGCGGCAACCGGCTGCGGGCCCACCCCGCCGAAGGAGGCCGAACGCGCAGCGGCGGCTTCACCGGCGCGCAACGCGGCCGTGGTGCCGCCGGCGCGTTCCCGAAGCGACGTGAAGGTGCTCGGCATCATCTCGGCGCGCATCGATGGGAAACCCCGCACGTGGTTCGTTGTGGACGGCAGGGGCAGCAACGGGCGCTACGTCAGCGCAGTCTGGCTCACCTCGCGCGGCTCGAGCCGGATCGTGACCCTGGGCGGCTTCGCGACCCGGACGCCTCCTCTGGCGACGTTCGACTACGACGTGCAGCGCGGGGACGTCTCGTACGGCGACTTCCACGGCAGCACACTGGGGCTCGTATTCAGCGTTCCCGCCGGCGCCACCCGCGTCATTGCCGATCTCGAGGCTGACGGGGCTGCCGCGCGGCTGGCCTATGCTCCGGTTGCGTCGACCGACCCGGCCGAGATCTACGTGTCGGGACCCGGCTCCATTGAGATCACACACCTGGGATTCGACGGGCAGAATGCTACGGTGCGCGGGCGCTTTCACGGCACGCTCAGCACGACCGGCGGCAAGGGTCCGGTTCGGATCGAGGATGGCCGCTTCAACATCAGCGGCGTTCCACCCCGCGACGCACTGGGCTCATGAGAAACTGACTCGCTTGTCCGCGCCCCAAACCCCGAAAGGACCGGAAATGACCGAACCGATGGATCGCCGTGAGAGCCTGCGGAAGGGAACGCTCACCGCGCTCGCCCTATCGCTTGGAATCCCCGCCAGTCTGCTTGCGGAAGCAGGAATAGAGGCGGCCCGTTTCCAGGCGAAGTTCTACGCAGGTGACCGGCTCACCGACACGTTCGAGCTCGGCGAGCTCGTCACCCGCTATCTCGATGCACGACCGACGGCCGTCCAGATGAAGTGGTATGACCTGGAGAAAAGCCCGCGCGAGCCGCTGTCGGTGATCGGCTTCACGGAGAGCCGCCAGCTCAAGATCGAATTCTGAGCGCCCCCAGGCGCACGATGAGCCCCTCCTTCCCGGGCCCGCCCCCCTCCCTGTCCGTGGCCGGTGCAGGATCGCCCGGTGAGGGCACTGCCGCGGCCGAGTTCTCCTACACGTGTCACCGCTGCAATCGCTGTTGCCGGAACCGGCGCATCCAGGTGAACCCGTACGAGGTGATGCGCCTCGCACGGAACCTGAGTCTGAGCACCTGCGACGTCATCGATCGCCACGTGGATGTCCACACCATGTCACTGCGTCGTCGCGAAGACGGCACCTGCGTATTCCTGGGCCCGGACGGCTGCACGGTTCACGCCGATCGTCCGCTGGTCTGCCGGCTGTACCCGCTCGGGCGCATCGTACGCGGCCCGGACGAGACGTGGGTCGTGCTTTCGCCCGCCGAAAACTCAGCCGGCGTCTTCACCCGCGGAGGGAGCGTGAGCGCGTATGTACGCGCGCAGGGCGCTGAGCCGTACCTGCGGGCTGCCGATGCATACCATGCGGTCGTTGAAGCGGCCCTGCGGGCCGGGCGTGGCGGTGAGGGGTCCCATACCCCAATCGAAGGACGTTCGCTTCTCGACGTCGATGCGGCTATCAGGCCCTCGGACGACTCTGGCACCGACCCCGACACCGACCTCGCCGCCCACGTTTCCCACCTCAGGCGGCTGTTCCTCGGGGATGATCAGCGGCCGGCGCCGAGCTGAGGAGTAGCGCCAACTCGGCTACGCCCGGAAGCGGCGGTGACGTCGCCGCGTTCGGGCACACGCCCAAGCCATGGTGCCGGTCACCGGCCGCTGCACGTCCGCGGGAACGGACGGAGCTGCATTTCCGCTCGCCCCCCCGGCCGGTATCTTGCACGTTCGCCAGGATGGCGAGGCCGACTCCCTCCTTCGCAGGTTCGTGCATGACCGGCCACGAGACCCTCCAGGATCAGGGACCGAGCGCCGTTGGACGCTTCAAGTCGAGTCCCGCGGTGGTGGCCATCGGCACGTCGGACGGAGGACTGCAGGCGCTGCAGACGATGCTGGCGCGGATTCCGCCGAACGGTGCGGTGGCGTGGGTCGTGGCCGGGTGCCCCGAGCCGGGAGAGGGCGCTCGGCTGACGGAGCACCTCCGGCCGCACGTGTCGGTGCCCGTCGAGGAGGTCACGGACCCGGTGACGCTGGAGGCGGACCGGGTGTACGTGCTCCCGACGGGGGGCGACGTCGACGTGTTCGACTCACAGCTGCGGGTGAGTGTCGTCGATCCGGCCGACCGCGGCCGGACTCCCATCGATCGGCTCCTGTGCACGCTGGCGCAGGCGCAAGGCGGCGACACGGTGGCGGTGGTGCTGTCCGGCGCGGGATCGGATGGCGCGGCGGGTCTCAAGGCGATCAGGGCCGCGGGCGGACTGGCCGTGGTTCAGGAGCCGCAGGAGGCGGAGCACGATGCCCTGCCGCGGAGTGCCCTATCGACCGGTCTCGTGGATCTGGTTCTACCCGTCGAGCGGATCGTAGCGGAAATCCTTTCGTTCGTACGGACTCGCCCCCGCGTAGACGTGCCGGACCGGACGGAGGAGGCGGCGGCCGAGGAAGGTCAGGGGCGGCGGGTCGAGAAGCTCCTGGCGCAGGTCTGGGCTCGGACGGGCAGGGATCTTCGTCCATATCGCCGCTCGACGGTGCTGCGCCACATCGCGCGGAGGATGCGGCTCCGGCACGTCGAGGAGCTGGTCGACTATCTGGAGCTGGTGCGGCACGACCCCGACGAGTCGGAAGCGCTGGCGGACGGCCTGCTCCTCACCGTCACCCATTTCTTCCGTGATCCCGAACAGTACGAGGCGCTCGCGCGGGAGGTGGTTCCGGGCCTGCTCGCGGAAAAGGAGGCGCAGGACGAAGTCCGGGCGTGGAGCGTGGGCTGCCGGACGGGCGAAGAGGCCTACTCGCTGGCGATGCTGCTGCTCGAGGAAGCGGAGCGGCAGCCGCGTCCCGCCCGAATCCAGGTCATCGCGTCGGACCTCCACGCACGCTCGATTGCGTGGGCGAGGGACGGCTTCTACGCCGCCGACGTCGAGGCGGACGTGAGCCCCGAGCGGCTGCACCGGTTCTTTCGTCCGGAGCCCGGGGGCTACCGGATCCGGGCCGAGGTCCGCGAGTGCGTCGTGTTCGCCCACCACGATCTCCTCACCGATCCTCCGTACGCCCGTCTGGACCTCATTGCCTGCCGGGACCTCCTGCCGTACCTCGAGCCGGACCCCCGCCAGGAGGCGATGGCCCTCTTCCACTGGGCGCTCCGACCTCGCGGCGTTCTGGTCCTGAACCGGAGCGAGGCTCCGGAACCGGGCGAGCTGTTCCGACCGCTCGGCGCGCCCAACGGCGTGTACCGCCGACTCGACGCCGTCGTGCCGCCGCCGCGGCGACTGGCTTCCGAGCTTACGTTGCCCGGGATCGGGCAGCCGTCGAGGCACGACCCGAGCCCCAGTCATGGGCCGCTCCATCAGCGAATGCTGGAACGGTACGCGCCGCCCAGCCTGCTGGTGGGGCCGGACGACGCCGTCACCCACGTCTCCGAACACGCGGGCCGATTCCTCCTGCACCGGGGCGGGCCCGTCTCGGCGCGGGTGGACCGCCTGGTGCGGCCGGAGCTGTGTCTGGAGCTGCGGGCGGAGCTCGAAGAGGTCCGGAGAAGTGGCGAGCCCCGCAGCTCGGCGCCCATCCCCGTAGCGCTGGACGAAGGAATCCGCCCGGTGGTGCTGCACGTGCGCCCCGCCGCGCAGGCGGATGCCGAGAACGAGGGGTCCGTGCTGGTACTGTTCGAGCAGCGGGCCTCTTCGGAGCTTATGCAGGCGGGCCTGGTTGGCTCCGATGAGACCGGGGCGGATGGCGCCGCACCCCCCGGGGCGGAGCGGGTGAACCGATTGGAGACGGAGCTCGAGCGGGCCCGCGAGCGCCTTCTGACCCTGACCGAGACGCACGAGACGACGGAGGAGGAGCTGCGGGCGGCGAACGAGGAGCTGCAGTCGTCCAACGAGGAGCTCCGGTCCGCGCTGGAGGAGCTGGAGACCACGAACGAGGAGCTCGAGAGCACGAATCACGAGCTCCAGGTGCTGGCGAAGGAGAATCGGGGCAAGGCGAACGAGTTGCGGCGGCTTTCGACGGACCTGGAGCGACTGCTGCTTTCGACAGACATCGGCACGCTCTTCCTCGATCGGGAGCTGCGGATCGTTCGCTACACGCCGCGCATCGCGGCGCTGTTCCACGCCCGCCCGTCGGATCGTGGACGGCCTCTGCGCGACCTGCACCACCGCCTCGAATACGACGAGCTGCTGGACGACGCCGGCGCGGTGCTGACAGGATCGCAGCCGATCGAGCGGGAGGTGCAGGACGAGGACGGCCGCTGGTACCTGGCCCGCGTTCTCCCCCATCGGGGCACCGGCGGAAGGCTGGAGGGAGTCGTGGTGGTGTTCGTCGACACCACGACGCGCAAGCGACTTGCGGAGGCGGAGGAAGCGAACCGGGCCAAGAGCCAGTTCCTGGCCACGATGAGCCACGAGCTGCGAACACCGCTGACGGCCGTGATCGGCCTCTCGGATCTCATGGAGACCGAAGTCCTGGGCTCGATGAACGAGAAGCAGAGGCGGAACCTGGGGCGCATCAAGGCAGCCGCGTGGCATCTCGTCCGCATCATCGACGAGGTATTGAGCTTCTCCCGGTCCGAGGCTGGCAAGGAGCGGCTGAACGTGGGAGACGCTGACCTGGCGCGGGTGGTGCGGGACGTGGTGGACCTGATCCAGCCGACCGCCGAGCGGGAGCGGGTCGAGGCTTGGCTCGACCTCCCGGAGCCGTCGATCCCGATGCGTACGGACGCGGGAAAGCTCGCCCAGATCGTAACGAACCTGGTGGGGAACGCGGTGAAGTTCGCCCGGAGCGAGGTCATCGTCACAGTGGAAGCGGGCGACGCATGGGTGGATCTCCGGGTCCGTGATGACGGTCCGGGAATGCCCTCGGACCGTCTGGAGGAGATCTTCGAACCCTTCCGTCAGCTCGACGGCTCGACCACGCGCAAGAAAGGCGGCACCGGGCTCGGGCTCACGATCGCCCGGCGGCAGGCCCGCCTGCTGGGCGGGGACGTGCTGGTGGAGAGCCGCCCCGACGCGGGGAGCACCTTCACTCTCCGTCTGCCGCGCGTGGGTGGCGGGACGGAACAGGAGGCTGGATGACAGAGCGTGACGAAGCGGCCGGGGGAACGGAACACGCGACGGCGGAGCGGGGTGCCCACGGAGAGCCCGCAGGTCCGGCGCCAGCCGAGACGGTGCATACCACCGTCGTGGGCATCGGAGCTTCGGCCGGCGGCCTGGCCGCGCTGAAGGAGCTGTTCGCCCGCGTGCCCGAGCAAACCGGTGTGGCATGGGTGGTCGTCGTGCATCTGTCGCCGGAGCACGAGAGCCATCTGCCGTCGCTGCTTCAGGCCCACACCGCACTCCCGGTCCAGCAGGTGACCGAGACGCTCAAGCTCGAGCCGGACCGGGTGTACGTCATCCCCCCGAACGCGAACCTGGACGCCATCGACACCCATCTTCGTCTGAGCGCGCTCGAGGAGCGGCGGGCGGAGCGTGCGCCGATCGACCATTTCCTGCGGACTCTCTCCCGCACCCACAACGGGCACGCCGTCGGCGTCATCCTCAGCGGTACGGGCAGCGACGGGACGCTGGGGATCAAGGAGATCAAGGAAAAGGGCGGCCTGGCCGTTGTCCAGGACCCGGATGAGGCGGAGTACAGCGGCATGCCGCGGAGCGCCATCGCAACGGGTCTGGTGGACCTCGTGCTTCCGCTGGCCGAGATCCCGGGCGCGGTCCTGGGCTACGCCCACACCGAGCCCCACGTGGTCGTACCCGACGGAGACGGGGACGCGGACGCAGGGGACCGTCGGCTGCTCCAGAAGGTGTTCGCCCACCTCCGCGCCCGCACGGATCGCGACTTCAGCCACTACAAGCGCTCCACCGTCCTGCGGCGGATTTCCCGCCGCATGCAGCTCCGGCACGTGGAGGACCTGTCCGACTATCTCAGGCTGCTGCGGGAGGACCGGGAAGAGGCGCAGTCGCTGGCGGACGACCTCCTGATCACCGTCACCAGCTTCTTCCGCGACGCAGAGGTGTTCGACGCTCTGGCAGCGGACGTAATCCCCTCTCTCTTCGAAGGCAGGGGACCAGAGGACGAGATCCGGGTCTGGAGCGTGGGCTGCGCCACCGGCGAGGAAGCGTATTCGCTGACCATGCTCCTCCTCGAGGAAGCGGAGCGCCGGGAGCTGCCGCCCAAGATCCAGATCTTCGCTTCCGACCTGCACGCGCGCTCGCTCGCGCGGGCGCGGCAGGGGTATTACCCGGGCGACATCCAGACCGACGTGAACCCGGACCGGCTGGCGCGCTTCTTCACGCAGGAGGACCATGGCTACCGCATCCGCAAGGAGGTGCGGGACCGGGTGCTGTTCGCACCCCACAACCTGCTGGGGGACCCACCCTTCTCACGCATCGATCTGATCTCCTGCCGCAACGTGCTGATCTACCTCCAGCGGGAGATCCAGCCGGACGTCTACGACCTCTTTCACTACGCCCTGCGTCCGAACGGGGTACTCGTGCTCGGCACGTCCGAGCGCCTGGACGCTGCCGCGCTCTTCCGCATCCTGGACAAGAAGCACCAGATCTACCGGAAGCGGGACCTCCCCGGGCCGCAGCCGCGGCTGCCGGTCTTTCCACTGGCACGCCACCGGATCGGTGCCAGTGGCGGGTGGCGCGCGCGGTCGGACGACCGCCCCCGGGAGCGGGTGGCCCTCGGCGCTCTCCATCAGCGGATGGTCGAGCGCTACGCCATGCCCAGCCTGCTCGTGGACCCCGAAGACCGGGTGATCCACGTCTCCGAACACGCCGGCCGCTACCTCGTGGTGCCCGGCGGCGAGCTGACGTCGAACGTCATCAAGCTGGTCCGTGAGGAGCTGCGGATCGAGCTCCGAGCCGCACTGCACGCGGTCAGGGAGCAGGATCGGCCGCAGCAGACCCGGCCCGTCGACGTGCGCCTCGGTAATGGACGCGTCGCCGTCGCTCTCGACGTGCGGCCCAGCCCGGACCCCGGTGAGCACGGGTACGTGCTCGTCGTTTTCAACGAGCGGCCGCCGGGTCCCGAGCCCGGCAGGGACGAAGGCGATGAGGGCGTGCCCGACGTCGCGTCCGCCCGTGTCCGCACGGTGGAGCTGGAGCGGGACCGGGCGCGCGAGCGGCTCCAGACCGTGAGCGAGGAGTACGAAACGAGCCGTGAGGAGATGAAGACGTCCAACGAGGAGCTCCAGAGCATGAACGAAGAGCTCCGCTCGACCATGGAGGAGCTGGAAACGGGCAAGGAGGAGCTCCAGAGCATCAACGAGGAGCTCCAGACAGTCAACCAGGAGAACCGCCACAAGATGGAGGAACTGGCCCGGCTCTCGAGCGACCTGCAGAACCTGCTGGCCGCGACCGACATCGCCACTGTGTTCCTCGACCGCGAGCTGCGGATAGTCCGCTTCACCCCCGCGCTGGCGGACCTGTTCAGCGTCCGCATGACCGACCGCGGCCGCCCCCTGTCGGACCTGACCCACCGGCTGGTGGATGGCGATCTCATCACCAGGGCCGAGGAGGTGCTGGAGACGCTCGTGCCCTTCGAGGGCGAGGTCGAGGACGAGGGCGGCCGATGGTATCTCACCCGCATCATGCCCTACCGCAGCGCCGAGGAACGGATCGAGGGCCTGGTCATCACTTTCGTGGACGTCACCGACCGGAGGTCGATGGAGGATGAGCTGCGGGCTCAGAAGGAGTTCGCGCAGAACATCGTCGACACGCTCCACGAGCCCCTCCTGGTGCTCCGGGACGACCTCACCGTCCAGTCCGCCAATCCGTCCTTCTATCGGCACTTCCGTGTCGGGCCGGAGGCAACCGAAGGCCGGCTCGTCTACGAGCTGGGCAACGGCCAGTGGGACATCCCCGCCCTCCGGGAGCTGCTGGAGGACGTGCTGCCGGAGAACCAGGCCTTCGACGGCTTCCGGGTGACGCACGAGTTCGCCGACATCGGTCGTGGCGTCATGCTCGTCAACGCGCGCCGGCTCGACCGCGCCCCGCTCATTCTGCTGGGCATCCGCGACATCACGGAGGAGACGGGGCCGGACGACGCGGCGCCGGACGCGTAGCGGCGCGCTCCGCCCTTGTTCACCCCCGCCCCCCGTGGTAGCGTCCGGGTACACCACGCCTCCACGCGGGAGAGACACATGGCCGCGATCACCCTCCGCATCAACGGTCGTTCCCACCCACTCGACGTCGAACCCGATACCCCGCTCCTGTGGGCGCTCCGTGACGCCGCAGGCCTCACCGGGACGAAGTACGGCTGCGGCATCGGCACGTGCGGCGCCTGCACGGTCCACCTGGACGGCAGACCGATCCGCTCGTGCCGCATGGCGGTGTCGGACGTCGGCGACCGTGCCGTCACCACGATCGAGGGGCTGTCGCCGGACGTGACGCACGCCGTGCAGAAGGCGTGGATCGCCGAGGAGGTCCCCCAGTGCGGCTACTGCCAGTCGGGCCAGATCATGTCCGCCGCCGCACTGCTCGCCTCCAACGGCAGCCCCAGCGACAGCGACATCGACCGCGCGATGTCCGGCAACATCTGTCGGTGCGGCACCTACGACCGCATCCGCCGGGCGATCCACCGCGCCGCGCAGGAGGGCTGAGCCATGGCGAACATCTCCAGACTCGGCCGTCGCGACTTCGTGAAGCTCACCGCCCTCGCCGGCGGCGGCCTCGCCCTCGGCGTCTACTTCCCGGAGCTTGCCCGGGGCGACGGCCGTTCCGCCGCCGGGGCCGTCCAGCCCAACGCCTTCGTCCGCATCGACGCCGACGGCACGGTCACCATCTGGTCCGCTCGCTCGGACATGGGGCAGGGCGTGCGCACCGCCATGCCCATGATCGTGGCCGACGAGCTCGACGCTGACTGGAGCACGGTCCGCATCCTCCAGGCGGACGCACACCCGACCCGGTACGGCCGGATGATGACGGTCGGCAGCTCGAGCGTGCGGGGCAGCGCGTGGACGGCGCTCCGACAGGCCGGCGCCGCCGCGCGCCAGATGCTGGTCGCCGCTGCCGCCGCCCGGTGGGGCGTGCCCGCGGCGGAGTGCCGGACCGAGAACGGACGCGTGCTCCATGACGCGTCGAGGCGGTCGGTCTCCTACGGGGACGTCGCCGAGGCGGCGTCGTCGCTCGACGTGCCCTCCGAGCCCCGACTCAAGGACCCGAAGGACTTCCGACTGATCGGCAGGCGTGTCCCACTGGTCGACACGAAGGCGAAGGTCTCGGGACAGGCGAGGTTCGGCATCGACACCCGCGTCCCCGGCATGCTGTTCGCCACCGCGATCCACCCGCCGGTCTTCGGCGATTCGGTCCGCTCCGTGGACGATTCGAAGGCCCGGGCCGTGGCCGGCGTGAAGGACGTCGTCCGGATCCCGGCCGGCGTCGCCGTCGTCGCCGACAGCACGTGGGCCGCGATCAAGGGCGCCCGCGCCCTCGCCATCGAGTGGCAGAGCGGCGGCTTCGCCATGGACACGGACGGCATCTTCCGCAGCCTCGCGGAGCTCGCACGCGAGCCAGGCACCGAGGCTCGCCGTGAGGGCGACGTCGACGCCGCGCTCTCGTCGGCCGCGCGCCGCGTCGAGGCGACCTACCGCGCCCCGTATCTCGCCCACGCCACCATGGAGCCCATGAACTGCACGGCCGACGTCCGCGCCGACCAATGCGAGATCTGGGCACCCACCCAGAACCCCCAGGGCACGCAGCGAGCTGCCGCCGAGCTCACGGGGCTGCCAATCGACAAGGTCACCGTTCACGTGACCTATCTCGGCTGCGGCTGGGGCCGCCGCTCGCGGACGGACTTCGTCGAGGACGCCGTCGCGACTTCGAAGGCGATCGGGGCGCCGGTGCAGGTGCTGTGGACCCGCGAGGAGGACATGCGGCACGACCAGTACCGCCCCGCGGCCCACGTCGAATTCCAGGGAGCGCTGGACGGCAAGGGGAGGGTGACGGCCCTCCGCGCCCGCGTCGCGACGCCGCCCATCTCCGGGCGCGGCGACGGCGTGGACGGGCCGGCGGTGGACGCCATCGCGAACACTCCCTATGCCGTTCCGAACCTGTACGTCGACTATGGCAGGCCCGACATCGGCGTGCCGGTCGGCTACTGGCGCTCGGTTGGCCCGTCCCAGAACGCCTTCTTCATCGAAAGCTTCATCGACGAGCTGGCCCACGCGGCGGAGCGCGATCCTCTCGACGTACGGCTGGAGCTCCTGTCCGGCGCGCCGCGTCTGAGACACGTCCTCGAGGTCGCCGCCGAACGCTCGGCGTGGCGGACGCCGGCCCCCGCAGGACGCGCCCGCGGTCTCGCCGTCGCCGAGCTCACCGGCTCCTACGTCGCCCAGGTCGCCGAGGTCTCCGCCGAGAACGGCCGCCTGCGCGTGCACAAGGTCTGGTGCGTGGCCGACTTCGGCCGTGTCGTCCACCCGGGCATCGTCGAGGCCCAGCTGATGGGGGCGATCATCGGCGGACTCACCGCCGCGTTGTACGGCGAGATCACCGTCCGGAACGGCAGCGTGACGCAGGGGAACTTCGACGACTACCGAATGGTGCGGATGCGCGAGGCGCCCGAGTACGACATCCACCTGATCGCCAGCGAGGAGGAGCCCGGCGGCGCCGGCGAACCGGGGGTCCCCCAGATTGCGCCAGCCGTCGCCAACGCGGTCTTCCGCCTTACCGGTACGCGCGTGCGGAGCCTGCCCATCACGCTCGAGTCACGGCCGACGATCGGAGCGCAGCGATGAGTGCGATCAGAAGACGCGCACCTGAATCCGGATGAGGCGACCGGGGCGGGGCAGTCCGCACTGGTCGTAGAGCCTGGCGTCGGCCAGGTTGGAGCCCGAGATCGAGGCGTCGATACCGCGTCCGCCGCCGGCGGCGCGCCACACCTTTCCGATCGATGCGTCGAGCAACGTGCCGGCGTCCAGCTCGACGTCCCTGCCCGTGTCCGGGTCCTGACAGAACTGGGATCCTGTGTATTCGCCTTCCCCGAGGACCCACGCATCGCCCGGCAGCACGTATCTCGCCCACACGCGGCCGACCCGCTCTGGCAGGTTTTCCGGCTCGGTGGAGCTCTCTGCCGCCGCGTCCCGCAGCCGAACCGTCTGGAGTGTAAGGTCTCCCCCGAAGCCGAGGCTGCCTGCGGATTGGGAGAAGAGGACCTCCACACCGCTGCTCGTCAGCTCGTCCGAATTGACGCGCATGCGCCTCCCGTCGGGCAGCGTGATGCGGCGGATGGCGTCGCTCAGGTCGTTGCGGAAACCAACGAGCTGCAGCTCGCCCCGGCCCAGACGCGTGGTGACGCCCGCCTCGACGGCGACGAGGTGCTCCGCCGTCAGGTCGGGATTCGGCACGAATCGGTTGAGCGCTTCGGAGTAGGTCTCGCGCAGGGAAGGGAAGCGCCCGCGGCGGCTCATGCCGGCGTGGATCATCGTCCCGCCTCCGTTGACGAGCGCCGCAAGTCCGACCCGGGCTCCCCAGTCGTGCAGGGTTCCCAGCGCCTCCAGCCCGCCGGTCTCGGGAGTGGCAGCGCGATCGTAGGCCCCGCCGAAGGCGAGCCGCAGGCTCTGAACGGCTCCGTCCGGGTTCTCCAGCAGCCGCGCGATCGTCTCGGCCCCGAGCCCGAACAGCCGCTGGCGGTACGAGGCGGCGTCGCCGTCCACCACGGCGTCGTGGGAAACGTCGGCGAACGTGGCTGACGCCCGCAGGTCCGTGCGGGCGCCGAGGGTGTGGTCCCCCAGGACGCGTAGCGTGAGCGTCCGGTCGTCGCCGTCCTCCGACCCGACGACCTCTTCGTAGGCCCGGCTCGCGTACGAGCGGATCTCGGTGCGGCCGAGATCCACCCCCACGCTTGCCTCCACGTCACCCTGACCCAGCGGGGTGTCCCGGAACCCGGTGCCGCCGGAGGTCACGAAGATGGTGCGGGAGAGCGTGGGGTAGCGCCAGAAGCGCGGCTGCTCTGCTCCGAGCTCGGCGGCGATTCCCCGCTCGCCGCGGCTTGCAACAGCCGAAAAGCTCCCCCACGCTCCGCCGTCTCCTTCGACACGGAAGGCGAGGAAAGCGTCGAGATTCCGAACGTCGGTGTTGAGCCTCAGATCCGCGGAAGGCGCCGGCAACGGCTCGACGACACCCCGGGCCAGCGGCACTCCGGGCGTGTCCCGGTAGCCGGCGCCCGCCCGGACCCGCGCCCGTCCTGCACCGATGCCGAAGGGCTGGCTCGTGGTCGCGGTTGCACCGAATCCGCCGAGATGGTCGATGCCGACTGCCGCAGTGGAGCGAGCGGCCTGCGCGACATCGCTCGCACGACCGAGGCTCAGCTCGAGCACGCCTCCGAGCACGTTCGGACCGTAGAGCATGGTGGAGAGGCCGCGCACGAACTCCACGTTCTCGATCGCCGTGGCCGGCAGTACCGAAACGTCCGTCCGGCCGTCCCAGCCGAGGGTCAGCGGCACGCCGTCGAGGAGGACCGCCGCCTGGCGCGACTCCGAGCCGCGAACAGAAAGCTCCGCCTCGCCGCGGGAGTTGGTCCGCACGTGGAGCGCCGGGATCTGCCGGAGGATCTCTTCGGTCGCGGCGGCCGGCGGCAGTCGGAGCGAGTCCACCGCGACGCGGACGGCGCTCGCTCCTCCCACGGTGATGACCGGCTGGCGTGCCCACACCGTCAATCCCTCGACCTCGAATACTGTAGTGTCGGGGCGGGGAAGCGTGTCTGCCTGGGCGACGAGCTCGTCGGGCAGCAACGGCCAGAACACCAGCGCCAGAAGGGGAAGTCGGCGTCGACTCATGTCTCCTCGTCTACCGGGGGGCGTCCCCCGAAAGCGGCGGTGCAAACGCGTCGAAGTAAAGGCGCGCCACGAGCGCCTTGCGGCCACTCACACCGATCTTCGCGCTGGCGCGTTCGATGTGCTCCTTCACGGTGTGCGGCGAAATGCCTAGCCTGCGGGCGATTCGCTTTGTAGACAGGCCGCGCACGACGAGGGCCGTGACCTGTCGTTCCCGCGAGGAGAGGCCGTAGAGTCTGCTCAGCAGGGCGGCGCGCTCCGGCGCACGAATGCGCTCGATCACGATCACTTCCGAAGAGCTGCCGTGGCAATCAGGCTCGGCGAGAGCGGCCGTGAGCGTGTACCACCGACCGGAGCGACCGCGTGCGCGGACGCGAGCGTCGGCCGGGGAATCCTCGCCCGCCAGTCTCTGCTTGCGCCGTAGCCAGCCGTGAAGTCCCGTGACGCATACCGGCAGCGTGTGCGCCATGTCCACGCCGACGTCGGCGAGGTCCTCGAGCATCGCCCTGGCGGAGCCGGTTCGGGCCGTCATGCGGCCGCGCGCATCCAGGACGAGTACGGCGGGTCCGCTCAGGGGCGGGGTCGCGTCGTCCCTCTCGGTTGCCGAGTCCACCAGGGCGGCCATCCTGAGCCCTCTCGTCACGTGTGGAATCACGCGTGCGAGAAACGATTTCGCGGTGGAAGCGGCGCTACCGGCGCCATTCGTTCGGAGCAGGCACCAGTTGCCCCACAGCTCGTCACCGTCCGCGAGGTTCACGGAGATCTCGTAGTGCAGCCCGCTTCTGCGAGTGGCCGATGCGAGAGCCGGAGACCGTGCGAACATCGAGTAGACCGGATCTCCGGCGATGGCACGGTCCATCTGTACGATCGCGGCTTCGGCCGGGTAGTAGTGCGTCGAGTACAGCGTCACGAGCGACCCGGGTATGCCATCACCGACCGTGTGGGTGAGCAGCCCGGTGTCGGGGTCCGTGACGGAGAACGCGTAGCCGTCATAGGGAACGAGAGCGGCACAGCGTCGCGCGACCTCCTGCCTGAGCCGGACCGAATCCAGCCCCGCATAACAAGCCCGCTTCACGCTGCGGAAGACGGCTTCCACCACTCGAGCCTCCTTTGCTGCGAATGTCCCCCTTTTCGGGGACAGCGCCTCCGTGCGTGGTCTGCCAGAATGATGGCGACTTCAGTCACGGAGGGATCATGCAGAACGCAGTACATCAGGCCGCTCGGGTCCGCGTTCGTACCGCGGCGGCCGTGGCCGCGCTCCTATCCGACGAGCTACAGCATCCACTACGACGACGCAACTTCGACGACAGCGAGTCGGCTGCCGGCCGACTCGCGAGGAGGACCCCATGACGCTACGCATTCAGCTTCTGTCACTTCTCGCCCCGGCGTTCCTCGCTACACCCCACGTTGCGAGCGCGCCCACGGGCCCGGGTCCGGTCACCGTCGTCGCCACCGACTATCATCTCGCCCTGCCTGCCTCCCTGCCCGCCGGTCCCACCACGTTCCGGCTGGTGAATCACGGCAAAGCGCCACACCACCTCGACCTCGTCCGCCTGGACCAGGGCCACACCATCCCTGACCTCGTGAAGGCCCTCGAGGCCGGCGGTCCCCTGCCGGGCTGGGCGGTGGAGCTGGGCGGACCGAATGCGGTGGGGCCCGGCGCCACGGCCGCCCTCACAACGGTCGATCTGACCGCCGGCCGGTACGCCGCGCTTTGCATGGTGCCGGTGCCCGGGGGCGTGCCTCACATCATGAAGGGCATGATCTCCCCGCTCGAGGTGACCCGAACGGCGGCGAATGCCGCCGGCGCCGGCCGCGCGGACGACACGATCACGCTGGTGGAGTACGGCTTCGAGCTGGCGGCGCCGCTGACTCCCGGTCCCCATACCATCCGCGTGCGCAACGGCGGCCATCAACCCCACGAGCTGGAGCTCGTCCGGCTGGCTCCGGGAAAGTCGGTAAAAGACGTCGAGACATGGATGGAGGCGCCGTCGGGGCCGCCCCCGGGCGAGATGCTGGGGGGCGTGAGCCCGCTGTCTCCGGGTCGACAGGACCTTCTCCGCGTCGCTCTGGAGGCGGGCCGCTACGCCCTCATATGCTTCCTGCCGGACGAGCGGGACGGCAAGCCGCACTTCGTTCACGGCATGGCCCGGGAGATCGAGGTGCGTTGAACCCGGCCGGCCTGCTCGCGGCGACCGATCAGGGCAGGCAGAGGCCCGGGACGAAGTGGCAGGGGCGCCGCAGCTCGGCCGGCTGGGAGTCGAAGATGGTGTTCAGAACCGAAGCATCGTCGAAGTGCGCCCGGTAGATCTCGTCCTCCCGCACCGTCGTGCCGGGGCTGCGCGACACCATCAGGCCGCTGGCGGTGTGGACGAGGGCGAACGTGTGACCGAGCTCGTGGGCGAGCAGATACCGTCGCTGGCCCGCCCTCCGGCGTGAGGAAGACGTCGCCGCTCAAGCATCCCCAGCCCCAGAAACGGCCGGCGTCGATGCTCGTCAGAAGCTCCACGCGCACGTTGCTCTTACGCAGCGGCCGCGCACACAGGCTCGTGCTCGAAACGGCCACGTCCCGCGCGGGACTCGTGTGGTCGAGAAACGCCACCTGCCCGGGAACGACGCCCATCGCCTGATCCCGCCAGACGTCCGGCGCCGCCGACAGCTCTTCCAGCATCGTGTTCTTCTGCTCCTCGAACGAACCGACGAGCACGTCGAAGACGAGGTCCACCGGGACCGGCGGGAGCAGCGTCAGCTGGACCGTGTCTACCGCTTCAGACCAGGCGGGAGCCGCCTCCAGCGGCCTGTTTCCCTGGCCGAATACCACGACGTGGACACCGGGGCCCTCCAGCGGCGGCAGAGCGAGCAGCGTGTCCGCTCGACCCGTGCCGCCGCGATCCCCATTTCACCACGAAATTATGGGAATCAGTCCACATCTTGACCGAATCCAGAATCGGGCACAAGTTGCCAGGATGACCACGAACGCCTCCAGCGAACCCCGCGCCCTGCTGCGCGAGCACGGCCTGCAGGTGACGGCTCAGCGGCTGGCCGTGCTGCGCGTGGTGGCGGAGCGGCCGCACGCGACCACCGACGAGGTCTACCAGGACGTCCAGACGGAGATCGGTGCGATTTCACGACAGGCGGTCTACGATGCACTGGCGGTCTTCACGGATCGGGGACTGCTCCGGCGGATCCAGCCGGGGGGCTCGCCGGCCCGCTACGAGACGCGGACGGAAGACAACCACCACCATCTGGTCTGCCGGATCTGCGGCCGGACCGTGGACGTCGACTGCGCGATCGGAGCGGCTCCGTGTCTCGAGCCCGCGGAGGCTTCGGGCTTCGAGGTCGACGAAGCGGAGGTGGTCTACTGGGGGCGTTGCCCCGCGTGCGCGACGACTGCGGACGAATCGGCGGACGGCGCGGCGCGTGCGGCGAGCGAGTGAGATGACCATGAGACGGGGAGGAACGACGTGAGAGACGGAATCGGCGAGCACGACAAGCAGGCGACCCGGAGCACCAGCGAGAGCGAGAGCCCGGCGATCCCGTCGCCGCAGCCGGCGCGGCACCGGCCTCGGACGAACCGCGACTGGTGGCCGAACCGGCTGGACCTGTCGGTGCTGCACCAGCACTCGCCCGAGGGCAATCCGCTGGGTGCTGACTTCGATTATGCGGAGGCGTTCGAGTCCCTCGATGTGCAGGCGCTGAAGGAGGACGTCTTCGAGCTGATGACGACGTCGCAGGACTGGTGGCCGGCGGACTACGGGCACTACGGCCCGCTCTTCATCCGGATGAGCTGGCACGCGGCGGGCACGTACCGGATCCATGACGGGCGGGGCGGCGGCAGCGACGGCTCGCAGCGCTTCGCGCCGCTGAACAGCTGGCCGGACAACGCGAACCTGGACAAGGCGCGGCGGCTGCTCTGGCCGATCAAGCAGAAGTACGGTCGGAACCTCTCGTGGGCCGATCTCCTGATCTTCGCCGGCAACTGCGCGCTGGAGTCCATGGGCTTCGAGACGTTCGGCTTCGGGTTCGGGCGGGAGGACATCTGGGAGCCCGAGGACATCTACTGGGGGCCGGAGGACACCTGGCTGGGCGATGAGCGCTACAGCGGTGAGCGCGAGCTGGAGACGCCCCTCGCCAACGTGCAGATGGGGCTCATATACGTGAACCCCGAGGGCCCGAACGGCAATCCGGATCCGATGGCCGCCGCGAAGGACATCCGGGACACGTTCGCGCGCATGGCGATGAACGACTACGAGACGGTGGCGCTCATCGCCGGGGGGCACACGTTCGGCAAGAGCCACGGCGCGGGTGATCCCGCCCTCGTCGGACCCGAGCCGGAGGCATGCCCGGTACACGCCCAGGGGCTGGGGTGGAAGAGCGCCTACGGAAGCGGCAAGGGAAGGGACACGATCACGGGCGGGCCGGAGGGCGCGTGGACGCCGAGCCCGATCGAGTGGGACGGCAGCTTCTTCGACACGCTCTTCGGCTACGAGTGGAAGCTGGCGGAAAGTCCGGCGGGCGCCAAGCAGTGGAAGCCGAAGGGCGACGCAGGCGCGGGCACGGTCCCGGACGCGGAGGACGCGTCGATCCGGCACGCTCCCATGATGCTGACGACGGACCTCGCCCTGCGCGTGGACCCGGAGTACGAGAAGATCTCCCGCCATTTCCACGAGAACCCGCAGGAGCTGGCGGAGGCGTTCGCGAAGGCCTGGTACAAGCTGCTGCACAGGGACATGGGCCCGGCCTCGCGCTATCTCGGGCCGTGGGTGCCCGAGCCACAGCTCTGGCAGGACCCGGTCCCCGAGGTCGACCACGAGCTCGTCGACGCGGACGACATCAGCGACCTGAAGCAGACGATCCTCGACTCGGGTCTGTCGATCCCCAGCCTCGTGAAGGCCGCCTGGGGCGCGGCGGCGTGCTTCCGGCGCACCGACATGCGGGGCGGCGCCAACGGGGGCCGGATCCGCCTGGCGCCCCAGAAGGACTGGGAGGTGAACGAGCCTGCGGAGCTCGCCGAGGTCCTTCGGACCCTCGAAGGCATCCAGGCCGATTTCAACCGCGACGGGTCCGGTGGCAAAAGGATCTCCCTCGCGGACCTGATCGTCCTGGGTGGGTGCGCGGCCGTGGAGAAGGCTGCGCGCAGGGCGGGCGTGGACGTGACCGTTCCGTTCGCACCCGGACGCACGGACGCCACTCCCGAGCAGACGGACGCCGACTCCTTCGCCGTGCTCGAGCCGCGCGCGGACGGCTTCCGGAACTACATCCGCCCCGGTCAGCCGCTCTCGCCGGAGACGCTCCTGCTGGAGCGCGCCAACCTGCTGTCGCTCACGGCGTCGGAGATGACGGTGCTGGTCGGCGGCATGCGCGCCCTCGACGCCAACCACGGCGGCTCGCCGCACGGCGTCTTCACGGACCGGCCGGGCACGTTGACGAACGACTTCTTCGTGAATGTCCTCGACATGGGGACGGAGTGGTCGCCGAGCGCGTCCGACGCGCACGCCTACGACGGGCGGGACCGGGCCACGGGTGAGGTGAAGTGGACGGCCACCGCCGTCGACCTCGTGTTCGGCTCCAACTCCCAGCTCCGCGCCATCGCCGAGGTGTACGGCTCGGACGACGCGCAGGAGAAGCTCGTGCGCGACTTCGTCGCCGCGTGGGACAAGGTGATGCGCCTCGACCGGTTCGATCTCGACCAGGCCGGTGCCTGACCGTTTCGATGATCACGGCGAGCTGGGGCTGGATCACCGCGATCGCCTATCTCGGCTCGTGGGTGATCTCCGTCTCCGCGCTGTTCATCGTGCCCCGGAACCGGCGGCCGGGGTCGGCGACCGCGTGGCTCATGCTCATCGCCCTGCTCCCGTACGTCGGTCTGGTCCTCTTCTGGCTCATCGGCTTTCCGCGGCTCTCCCGACGCAGGCGCGAGCTTCAGAACGGGATGGACGAGGCCATCTTCGAGCGGGTCCGTGAGGCCCGGGAGGAGCCGGCTGTGCGACGGCTGCTCGACCCGCCCGTGCCGGACCGGTACCGACCCATCGCGCGCCTCGCCGCTCGGCTCGGTGCCCTGCCCGCGTGCGCCGGAAACGACGTCGAACTGCTCGCCGACTACGACGGCGCCATCGCACGGCTCACGGAAGCGGTGGAGGAAGCCCAACGGTTCGTGCACGTCGAGTTCTACATCCTCGCCATGGACGCCACGACGGAGGGCTTCTTCCGGGCGCTCGAGAGGGCGGTCCGGCGAGGTGTATCGGTGCGGGTCCTGGCGGATCACATCGGCTCCCGGAAGTATCCGCACCGGCGCGCCATGGCGGAGCGGCTCCAGCAGGCGGGCGTGCAGTTCCACTGGATCCTTCCCGTCAAGCCCTTCTCGAATCAGTGGAACCGGCCGGACCTGAGGAACCACAGGAAGATCGTGGTCGTGGACGGGGAGGTCGGATTCCTCGGCTCCATGAACATGATCGACCGGAGCTACCTCCTCCGACGTAACCTGCGCCGCGGGCTGTATTACGTGGACGTCGGCGCTCTCCTCGCGGGTCCCGTCGTCGCAACGCTGGACGCCGTCTTCTACACCGACTGGCTGTCCGAGACGGGGCAGGGCCTGCCCGCGGACGAGTTGCCGACCTCGCTGCAGCTCGCCGGCGACCGGCTCTGTCAGGTGCTGCCCAGCGGCTCCGGCTACGAGGACTACAACAACCTGAAGGTCTTCGTCGAGCTGATCCACACGGCGCGGGAGCGGCTGGTCGTCACGTGCCCGTACTTCGTCCCGGACGAGGCCCTCATGACCGCCATCACCAGCGCGGCCCAGAGGGGGGTCGACGTCACGGTCTTCTCCTCGGCCGTCGACGACCAGTTCCTTGTCTTCCACGCGCAACGCTCCTACTACGAGCAGCTCCTCGCCGCCGGGGTCCAGGTCCGGCTGGTCCGCCCGCCTGCACTCCTCCACGCCAAGCACATCACCGTCGACGACGACATCGCCGCTCTCGGGTCCAGCAACCTGGACATGCGCTCCCTCACCCTCAACCTCGAGGTCACGCTCCTCGCCTACGACCGCGACGTCGTGAGCGCCCTCCGCGCCGTGGAAGCCGACTACCGCGCCCGGTCCGACGCCCTCGAGCTCGAGGCCTGGCGAGAGCGGCCCATGCGTGCCCAGCTCTTCGACAACCTGGCCCGGCTCACGGCGGCCCTTCAGTAGGCCGCCGTTGCCGGAGTTGGGTCTCTCGGCCGAGATTACGAGGCACGCCCCGACGCCGTTGTGCCCGGGGGCACCCGCAGGAAGGAATTTCCCCGATGATCGACGAGATCACGATCCCGAACGACGCGACCTACTCGCCGGTTTCCCTCCTCGAGCTGGGGGTGACGGCGCCGCTCGTGTCCCGACTGCTTCTCGGCGCCACGCTGCCCGGCCGGCTCCTGCAGATCGCTTCCCTCTCGGTGTACGGCTACAGCGCCCTCAACGACTGGGTCGAGCGATTCGGCGTCCGCCGCGTGGACTTCCAGCGGACGTTCGGCGCGGACGTTCGCACACTGCCCCGCGTGCCGCGGCCGGACCGCGAGGCGGACGTGCAGCGGCTCGTCTCCCGTCTGAACGCCGACTACACCCCGCGACGCTCTCCCCGACGTGAGCTCGCCGTCCAGGTCGATCAGGCGCTGACGGACTACATCGCGAGCATCACGGGCCAGCGCGTCCGGACCAGCACCGAGATCCGGTCCTTTTCGCTCGCTGGCCTCGTCTTCCCGTTCGCTCTCGGCGCGGCGGACGTGCTTTCGGGCGACGTCGCCATCCTCAAAGACACCGGGCCCTTCGAGCCCCACGTCGTGGCCCACGAGTTCGCCCATCGGAAGGGCTACCTGAAGGAGCTGCACGCCCAGGCCCTCGCCTACTTCGCCCTCGCCGGGTCCGGGGTCCCGGAGCTGGAGCAGGCGGCTCGCTGCGAGCGGCTGCTGCGGCAGCTTTCGACGCTCGCCGACCACGATCCCGCCGCGCTGCGCGAACGGGTTCGTCAGGCCGGGCTGCGCCCCGAGCTGGAACGCTGGTTCCTGGCCCTGCGGCCGCCGGCGGGTGCCCTCGAGAAGCGGGTGATGGAGGCGATGAAGGCGATCTACGAGGCGCGCATGCGCGTGACCGGACAGAACGGGCTCTCGGACTACGACGAGGGCTTCACGGCCCTCGTCTGGGCCACGGAGTCCGCGTGACGCGTTCCGGTGACAGGCTGCCGCCGTTTCCCTGGCTTGCGCCCATGCGCATCCTCATGGTCGAAGACGACCGCATGCTCCGCACGTCCATCGCACGCGGACTTCGCGAGGCGGGATACGACGTGGACGAAGCGGAGGACGGTGACGTCGCCCTCGAGAAGGCCGGCGACGGCTCCTTCGACTGCGTCGTCCTGGACGTTCTCCTCCCCGGCAGGAACGGCATGCAGGTGTGTCGCGAGCTGCGGGCGCGGGAGGTGTGGGTGCCGATCCTCATGCTCACGGCGCTGGACGACGTCGACCACCGCATCGAAGGGCTCGACGCCGGCGCCGACGACTATCTTCCCAAGCCCTTCGACTTCGGCGAGCTCCTCGCGCGGTTGCGGGCACTGACGCGTCGCCGGCCGGCCCCGGACGAAGGTGAGATCCGCGTGCGCGATCTCGTCGTCGACACGCACCGTCGAGCGGCCCGCCGCGGCGAGCGGGCCATCGACCTGACCGCGAAGGAGTACGACTTCCTGCTGCTGCTGGCGAGGAACGCGGGCCGGGTGGTGACGCGCGCGGACCTCACCCGCGAGGTGTGGGACGACAGTCACGCCCACTCCAACGTCATCGACGTCTACGCCAGCCGCCTGCGGCGCAAGGTCGACGAAGGCGAAGACGTCCCCCTCTTCGTGACGCGCCGCGGCGTCGGCTACCTCCTCGACCCGGAGGGTGCCGAGGCGGCCCCCTGAGCCGATGCGCCTCCTCCCCACCTCCGTTCGTACCCGCCTCACCCTCTGGTACGCCGTCGCACTGGCGCTGCCCCTCGTCGCCTTCGCCGTGGCATCGTACCTCATCTTCGCCGACACCGTCCGGAGCCGCACCGACGCCTTCATCGGCGACGCCATGACCGTATTCGCCCGCGAGCTGCGATCCGAGCGCCGCATGGGACCGGACACCCGGGCCGTCATCCGCCGGACGCTCTCCGAAGTGCGCTTCCGGGAGGTCGACATCGTCGTCCTCGACTCTGCCGACAAACTCGTCGGTACCAGTCGCGGCGCCGTGCCCCCCACGGACGACCCGGTCCGCCTCCTGACGACCTCCCCGGCCGCCCCCGGAATCGCGACCGTCGCCGTGCGCGGCCACGTCTTCCGCGTGGTTACCCGCCCTCTCGAGGCGGGCGGGCAGCAGTTCCTCATGGCGGGCGTCCACGACCTCGCCGACGTCGAGGCCATGCTCCGGCGCATCCGGCGGCTGTTCCTCATCACCATTCCCCTCATCATCGCCGCCGCCGCGGCCGGTGCCTTCTTCCTCACCCGGCGCAGCCTCCGTCCCGTCTCCGCCATGGCCGCGCAGGCCGCCGCCATCGGCGCCAGCACCCTCCACGAGCGCCTGCCCGTAGCGACCCGCGACGAGCTCGGGCAGCTCGCTGGCGTGTTGAACGACCTCCTCGACCGCCTGGAGCGCTCCTTCGAGCAGCAGCGCCGTTTCATGACCGACGCATCCCACGAGCTGCGCACGCCGACCGCCATCGTCCGCTCCGAAGCCGACGTCACCCTCTCCCGTCCCAGCCGCCAGGAGGACGAGTACCGGGCGTCCATGGCCGTCGTCCAGGACGCCGCACGCCGCCTCACCCGCATCGTCGACGACGTCTTCCTCATCGCCCGCGCCGACGCCGGTCACGTCGTCATGGTCCCCGAGCGCCTCTACCTCGACGACCTCGTCCGCGACACAGCCCGCGCCGTCCGCCCCATCGCCGACGCCCGCGCCGTCACCGTCGCCCTCGGCGGCGTCGCCGAAGCACCCGTCCTCGGCGATCCGGACCTCCTCGACCGCCTCATCCTCAATCTTCTCGACAACGCCATCAAGCATTCGCCCCGGGGAGCGACGGTTGAGGTTTCCCTCCAGACCGATGGCACGACCTGCGCCCTCTCCGTCGTCGATCACGGGCCCGGCGTGCCGGCGGAAGCGAGAGAACGGATCTTCGAGCGATTCTTCCGCGTCGACGTCGCCCGCTCCCGCGCCGAACGCACCCTCACCAGCGGCGCCGGCCTCGGACTCTCCATCGGCCGCCGCATCGCCGAGCTGCACGGCGGGTCCCTCACCGTCGTCGACTCCCGGCCCGGCCGCACCGAGTTCCGGGCCACCCTCCCCCTTGCCACCGACCCGGCCGGGCCCTATCCTCGCCATTCATGAATTATTCATGAAACTCGAGGCCGGGGACGGGCATGACAGAGATACGGATGCGGGCCGCGCTGCTGGCCGCGCTCATCGGACTGGCGGTGCCGGCTGCGGTGGCGGCTCAGTCCCTGGTTCGTGGCACGGTGGTGGACCAGCAGACGGGGTCGGGCGTGGCGGGGGCTGCCGTGTTCGTCACGGGGACGAGCGAAGGGACGGTGACGAACGACGGCGGCACGTTCACGCTGCGCGCATCGGGACGAGTCAGCAGTCTGACGGTCTCGAGCATCGGCTACGAGACGAAGACCGTGACGGTGGCGGACCCGACGGCGGTGCTGACGATCCGGCTGACGCCATCGGCGGTTCCGATTCCGGGAATCCAGGTGGTGTCGGCGCGGCCGACACCGACGATGGGAGTGCTGACGCGGCATGACCTGGAGCGCTCGAACGTGCTGAGCCTGGAGAGCTCCATCAACACGGTGCCGGGCGTGTTCATGCAGTCGCGGACGCCGTGGGGCGGCGCGCGGATCACGATCCGCGGCTACTACCCGAGCACGAGCGGCAACAGCCCCAACTCGAACGGGCTGGGCTACCAGGTCTTCCTGAACGACATCCCGATCACGGACGCGGCGGGCGTGACGATCCTGGACGACGTCGATTTTGCGACGCTCGGACAGGTGGAGGTCACGAAGGGTCCGGCGTCGACGGAGTATGGGAGCTACATCGGGGGCGCGGTTCGTTTCCGGACGGAGCGACCCGCGCCGAACCAGACGGCGCTGAGCCAGCAGGTGATGGCGGGGCGGTACGGGCTGGTGCGGACGAATTCGCGCTGGGAGAAGGCGACGGACCACTCGGACCTGGCGCTCAACTACGGCTATCAGACGTACGATTCCTTCCGCCCGCACAGCGCTTCGACGAAGCACTTCGCGAGCGCCGCTGCGGATTTCCAGGTTGCGGACGACCAGACGGTGTCGACGTACTTCGCCTACAATCGTTCCTTCGAGGAGCTGGCGGGGGAGATCGGCGCCACGGACCTGTACGAACGCAACGCCGTGGCGAACGCGGCGTACGTGGCGAACGACTCGCACCTCGAGGTGAACGGATTCCTCGCCGGTGCGACGGACCACATCCGGCTGAGCGACCGGTTCTCGAACCGCACGACGGTGTTCGGGTCCGGACGGAGGTCGGACGTGCGCTTCGCCCACGGGCTCACGGACAACACGGAGTTCAGCTTCGGAGCACGGTCGGTCTTCGACTACACGGGTCGAATCGGCCACAGCGTGGGCGTGAGCGGCAGCCTGGGCGGCATGCTGCAGCGCTCGGACATCACCACCAACGGCGTCTTCATCATCCCCGCGCCGCCGTTCCCGCAGCGGCCGACGGACCAGCAGAACTACGCGTCGAACGCATCGCTCTTCACGGAATGGAGCTTCGACCTTCCGGCGGGAACGCGGCTGACGGTTGGAGCGGGGCTTCACGCCAACGAGTTCGGCATCCGCGACATGCTGACGAACGGCCAGGTCTCGGACAGCTCGGCGCTGCGTGTGCGCTCTTTCGATCCCGAGTTCACGCCGCGGATCTCCTTCGCCAAGGCGATCGGGCGGACCGCTTCGCTGTACGCGAGCGTGAGCTCGGGCTACACGCCGCCCCTGCTGAGCAATACGGTGGCGAACGACGGGACCGTCGATCTGTCCCTGGAGCCGGAGCGGGCCGTCCAGTACGAGGTGGGGGCCCGCGGCTCGGTGCTGGATCGGCGCGTTTCGGGGCGCATCTCGCTTTTCGACATCGAGAACACGAACAAGCTCCTGTCCGCGACGAGCAATTCCGTCACGTATACCACGAACGCCGGCAGGCAGCGGAATCGGGGCGCAGAGCTGTCTCTGAGCTACCTGGCCGTGGACGCTCCCGCGCAGACGCTTTCACGGGTGCGGCCGTGGCTGACGTACTCGTACACGGACGCCGAGTTCGTCGACTTCCAGAGCGACGCCAACAACTCCAGCAGCACGGTCGACTACTCCGGGAGCGCGGTGCCGCGGGTACCGAAGAACATGTTCAGCGCCGGCCTCGATCTCGCCACGCGGTCGGGCGTGTACCTGAACGCCACCTACCAGTACGTCGACCGGGTACCCGTCACATTCGACAACTCGACCTACGTCGACGGCTACGACCTCCTCGACCTGAAGGTCGGTCTGGACCGGCAGATCGCTCCGAAGTGGCGGCTGAGCGTGGCCGGGGGCGCCGACAACCTGACGAACAGCACCTACTACTCCTTCCTGTTCGTCGGCCCGAACATCGAGGGACTCGCCCTGCAGGCGGAAGGCGGGCACGGGGACGGCTACATCATCCCCGCGCCCTACGACGCAGGCTGGTACGGCAGCATCACCCTCTCGTTCATGCCCTAGCGAGCCGGGGCGAAGAAATGCCGAAGTTGCGCCGAGCCCGGTGTCGAGGCAATCATCTTGCAGTGGAGCTCGCAAACGCCCCCGCCGAAGGGGGAAACGGAACGACTGACGATCACCAGGTCAGCGAGGTGGACAATGATGGGTCTGAAAGCGACGACCGTCGCGGTTCTGCTCGGGTCGCTCGCGGCGACCGGGTGCGCAACGAAGGGCGCGCTCCGGGAGTCCGAAGCTCGGCAGCAGGCCGCACTGAAGGCTGGACTCGATGCGGAGCGCTCGGAGCGCCAGTCGGCCGACGACAGCCTGCAGGCGGAGCTGACGCAGCTCCGGTCGGACCTGAACGACATGAAGACGAAGTTCAACGCGCAGATCGAGGCGGTGGCGCAGGGTATGAAGTTCGTGCTTCCGGTTCACTTCGCGTATGACGATTCCCAGGTCCGTCCGCAGGACCAGGACGCGCTGAATGCGTTCGCGTCGGTAGTGAACAAGCACTACACGGGCGCCGTGGTGACGGTGGAGGGCTTCGCCGATCCCGCGGGCTCCGCGTCGTACAACAAGAAGCTCGGCATGAAGCGGGCTGAGTCCGTTCGCGACCAGCTCGTACAGGTCGGCATCCAGGCGCAGGTCCGGCCCGTCAGCTACGGCGAGACGCGGCAGGTGGTCGAGGGCGCCAAGAAGGACGATCCGGGCGCCGAGCTGAATCGTCGGGTCGTCTTCGTCATCGAGAGCCCGTCGCAGGGGAGCCCGGTTGCGACCCTGGATCGGCCCACCGGCTGACGCAGCGATTCGAATCGACGACCGTTCAGCGGTCGGTGAAGGGGTCCGCGATCCGTCGCGGGCCCCTTCGTGCATCCGGCGTCCGCACGTACCTGCTGTGGACTTGACGCGGCCGCAGGTGATGACGTAACAACTCTTCCCGGCCCTGTCGATCGACAGGTCGCCGCGAGGAGGAGCCATGAGCGACAGACCCACGATCCTGGTCGTGGACGACGACGCCGAGGTCCTGCGCGCCGTCGAGCGTGACCTGCGTCGCAAGTACGGATCGCGCTACCGGGTGATCCCCTGCGCCTCCGGCAGGGAGGCGCTGGCCATGGCCGATCGGGTCTCCCTTCGGGGAGAGCAGGTCGCGCTCGTCGTCTCCGATCAGCGCATGCCGGGCATGAGCGGGACCGACCTGCTGGCGGAGATGTCCGTTCGCGTGGCCGGCGTGCGTCGGGTCCTCCTCACGGCGTACGCGGACACGGAGGCAGCCATCGACGCGATCAACCGCGCCCGCGTCGACTATTACATCCTGAAGCCCTGGGACCCGCCGGAAGAGCGGTTGTACCCCATCATCGACGACCTGCTGGACGACTGGCAGTCCGCCGGCCGCCGCGTCCCGGACATCGGCCTTCGCCTGGTCGGGGACCGGTGGTCGGTGGAGTCGCACCGGCTCCGGGAATTCCTGGCCCGCAATCAGGTCCCTTTCCGCTGGCTCGAGGCGGGCCGCCACCCGGAGGCCGCACGGCTGGTCGAGGCCGCCGCCGGCGCCCGGCTGCCGATCGTGGTCCTGGAGGACGGGACTGTGCTCTCGGCTCCGTCGCCCGACGCCGTAGCCGAGGCCGTAGGGATGAAGCCGAAGGCGGATGCGGAGTTCTACGACCTGGTCGTAGTCGGAGCAGGGCCGGCGGGGCTCGCGGCTGCCGTGTACGGCGCCTCGGAGGGACTGTCGACCGCCGTCGTCGAGGCGGAGGCACCCGGCGGGCAGGCGGGCACGAGCTCCCGCATCGAGAACTACCTGGGCTTCCCCCAGGGCGTGAGCGGCTCGGACCTCGCCCGCCGCGCCCTCACCCAGGCGCGACGCTTCGGCGCCCAGTTCATCACCCCCCGCCGCGTGACGGCGCTCGGACGGGCAGACCCCTACCGGACCCTGACCCTGGACAACGGATCCGAGCTTCGCTGCTCTTCCGTCATCGTGGCCACCGGCGTGCAGTACAGGGAGCTGGACGTGCCGGGCGTGCGCGAGCTCGTCGGCCGCGGCGTCTACTACGGGTCGACCGTCTCGATGGCGGCGGCGCTCGACGGCGAGCGGGCGCTCGTGATCGGCGGGGCGAATTCGGCGGGCCAGGCGGCGGTCCACCTCTCCCGCTTCGCGCGGGAGGTCGTCCTCGTGGTACGGGCGGACAGCCTCCGCAGGCGGATGTCCAGCTACCTGGTGGACCAGGTGGAATCCATCGAAGCCATCACGGTCCTGACGGAAGCAGAGGTCGAGAGCGTCAACGGCACCGACCGCCTCGAGAGCGCCGTCGTTTGCACGGCATCACGTACGCGCGAGTTCGACGCGTCGGCGATGTTCGTCTTCATCGGCGCCCACCCGCGCACGGAGTGGCTGGCGGGCGTCGTGGCCCGGGACGAGAAGGGCTTCCTTCGGACGGGTCCGGGTCTCGCGGAGGCAGGGAAGTGGGGGCTCGAGCGGGACCCCATGCTGCTGGAGACGAGCGTCCCGGGCGTCTTTGCGGTCGGAGACGTGCGGTCGGAGTCGGTGAAGCGGGTCGCGTCGGCGGTCGGCGAGGGCTCCGTCGCGGTCCACCTCGTCCACGCGTATCTGGCCGACGGGTAGCGGGGGCGCGTCACGAGGGCCATGGGTCCCGCACCCCCGTCCGGGATCCCGATGCTGACGATCAACCTGCTCTACGCCCTTCCGCGCACGCCGCTTTGGCGTCGCGAGGTCACGGCTCCGCCGCTGCCCTGACGCCGGCGCCTCCGCACCGCCGCCTTCGCCGCGTCCGCCGCGTCCGCCGCGTTCGCCGCGCATGTGCCTGACTATTGTCGCTTCAGGAGCTCCGTGTGGACTGCCCGCGTTTCCGGCGACGGCGACGCGCCGAGCTCCTCGGCAATTAGACGACGACATCGCTCATAGGTACGAAGGGCTTCTGCACCGTTGCCGGCCGCGGCGTGTGCTCGCATGAGCAGGCGCCATCCCGACTCCCGGAACGGCCGCATGGCCACGGCCTCTCGTGCGGCTTCGACCGCAAGCTGCTGCTCACCGTTCCAGAGATAGACTTCCGCGCGGCATTCGAGTGCGCGTACCAGGACGTTTTTGAGCCGGTCCCGCTGGCGTTCCACCCAGTGGGCATCGTCGCCGGGCAGGAACGGCCTGCGGGCGATGTGATGCGCAACCGCGGAGGGCCCGTACGCCGCTGAGGCGTCACCTGCCCGGAGCGCTGATTCGGCTTCGTGGATCGCGTCCAGCGCCACCTCGTGGTCGACCCAGCTCCCGGGCGGGAGGACGAGCTCATGGCAGCCGCCGACGGTCGGGATCGCCGACGGGCCATCCAGGCCGACGTTGGAGAGCACGGACCTCAGCTTACTCACGATGGCGCTGAGTGCGGTATCCCCCGAAGGGGGCGGTGCCGCCCCCCAGAGGGCGTCCGCAAGCTCGGCGCGGGTAACCGGGCCGGGACGGGCGCACACGAGGTAGGCAAAGGCACTCCGCCCCTGCTGCCCCGAAAAGTCGTGCGGTCCCAGGACTGCGAGCCCGAACTCGACAGTCATACGTCCCGAAAGGTAGATGCGCAGCACGCCGACTCCAGATTTCGACTCCAAGCTCACGCCAAGGTCGCCCCAGCCTGCCGGCAAAGGTCGCATGCTATGCTGTCCGCGACGGGAGAAATCAACCTACCCTCGGGCACAGGAGTGCGACCATGGCGACGAAGCAGGTATCCTGCGATTGCGGAAAGGTGATCCGCGAGTCGAGCGACGACAAGCTGGTAGAATCGGTGCAGAAGCATGCCCGCGACGTGCATCGCATGGAACTGAGCCGGGAGCAGGTGCTCTCCATGGCGGAGCCGGTCTGAACGGAGGACACGGTTCGGGCTCCGGCTGTGAGGGCTCGAGCCGGAGCGGGCGGTCTTGGCGGTGGAGTCATCCGGGCGGCGGCGGTGCAGTGTTCACGGGCGCTGGGGTTCTGTTCCGAGGAGTTGTTGCAGACCGCGCAGATGCGCTCAGCCACATCGGGCCACGACACCTCCAGGGCGGTTTCGCAACCAGCCACTGATGCCAGGCGAGATAGTTGTCGACGTAGCGACTGGCGAAGCCCCGGAACTGCACCGACCACCGCGTGAAGCTTCTCCAGAACTCGCCGATCCGGTCGGGCTCGGGTGAAACGCTGAACTGCCGTCGGTAGGAGTGACCGTGAGCCCGCGCGAACCGGGCGACCGGGCCGAGCGGGCCGCGCCTGGACATGATTTCACGTCCGGACTCGAGGACCCTCGCCAGCATGATTTCAACGTGAGATACGCCGGGCCGGACCGAGCCGTTCTCTCCGGTGATGATGCCACCATCGACGCCTGCGGCAGCGATGATCCAAAGCGGCGATACCTCCCAAGGCTGGCCCAGTCGCCTTCTGCGCAGATAGGGAGCCAGCTCGCGCTGTCCCTTTCGGGAATACGGGAGGCGCCTGACTCCGAACTGCACGACCCCGACGAGCGGCGTCACGACTGTGCCCCACGGCGGAGATGGGCCGTCGTCGTCGAGGGCCTCCGCCTGCGCGCTTTCTCGCAGGCCTTCGAGGAAACGGTGGCGCCATCGAAACGCGGTGTCGTTTGCGATTTCGCAGACACGCGAGGTGGCGCGTACCGACGAGCCGAGTTCGAGACAGCGGAAGTATCGCGGCCAGCGATCGATCCGCTTCAGATGTGCGAACGACGTTCCCGTGAAATCGCTGAAGGTCCGCGTGCAGCCTCGACAGCGATAGCGACGGCGGCCCCGGAACCACCCCCAGGTGGTAACGGACCTCGAGCTGCACCGGGGGCAGAAAACGCCCTTCGACCAGCGGGCAGATCGGAAACTGGTGAAGGAGAAGGCCGGCGCTCCGCTCTCGAATTGCATGAAGAAAGCTGATCGATTTCGGTCCTACCGCCCATGGGCGTTTCGGCCTCCGTGAAGTCGAAGACGGCCAACCCAATCGAGCCCACCAACCCAAGGCATCAATTCGAGGGGGGGACCAATCGCGCGCCCGTTCAACAACTCCTCGGAACAGAACCCAGCGTCCGCAACAGGCACACCCGACCCATTCCAGCAAGCTCGCCGACCCTCCAGCGGCTCGACCCCTTCACTCGCCGGCGTGGCCTTCTCCGCCGAGCATGCTGGCCGGCATCGGTACGGCCACCACACGACCCGTCGCGCAGTCGACGCCGGCGGCCTCGACCGTGACGGCGACGATCACCTTGCGAGTGCCCACTTCGACCGGTCGAGCGCGGGCCACGAGCTCCACCCCCAATGGCGTCGGGCGTCTGAAATCGACCTGCAGCGAGGCGGTCACGTAGCGCGGCGCGGCGTCCTTTCCCGGCTGCAGCCCGTCCCGCGCCATGGCCGCGGCGGCCGCCGTGCCGATCCCATGGCAGTCCACGAGCGAAGCGATCAGTCCGCCGTATACGTATCCGGGCAGCGCGACGTGCCCAGGCCCGGGCGTGAGACGAGCCACTCCTTCTCCCTCCCTCCACACGGTGCGTATGTGGAGTCCCTCCGGATTCAGCCGGCCACAGCCGTAGCAGTGTGCAAAATCGTCGGGATAGTGATCCTGGATCGCGGATCCGGGGGCGACGTCGCTCATCGAGGCTCCTCGCGGGACGGTTGCATCAGGGCTTCCGCGAGCAGCTCGTACGAGCGCAGTCTCGCGGCGGGGTCGTAGGTGGTTGTCGTGACCATCACCTCATCGGCGTCCACCGCGGTGGCGGCCGATCGAATGCGATTGGCCGCGAACGCGGGATCGCCGATGATGGTGAGGGCGCGGCGTCGCCCGGCAATCTCGCGCTCGAGCGGTGTGTAGTCGTAGGCCCGGGCCTCCTCCGGGGGCGGGACCGGCAGGAACTCGCCGCGGCGGATCCGCACCCACAGCAGATCGGAGGACGCGGCCAGGTAGTCCGCCTCCTCGGCGGAAGGAGCGCAGATCACCGCGACGGCCACAATTACGTGAGGCCGCGGGAACTGCTCCGACGGCTGAAACGCGGAACGGTAGACCTCGATCGCGGGGCCCGCGGGAGCGTCGCTGAAGTGGCTGGCGAAGCCGTAGCCGAGCCCGAGCTGCCCTGCCAGGCGGGCGCTGCCGCCGCTGGATCCGAGCATCCAGACGGGCGGGAGCGAGACGCCCGAGGGGATCACGCTCACTCGCCGGAACGGGTGGTCTTCCGGCAGGTCGCCCCTGGAGAGTCCGAGCAGCTCCCGCAGGTGGTCCCCGAACCGGGCCGGGTCGAACGGACGCATGGCGGAGGACGTGACCGGATCCGTGCCCGGGGCGCGGCCGACGCCGAGATCGATCCGGCCCGGATGCAGCGATTCCAGCGTGTGAAAGGCCTCCGCCACCCGCAGCGGCGCGTGGTTCAGCAGCATCACGCCGCCTGACCCGACGCGAATTCGCCGGGTCGCGGCGGCGACGTGCGCGATCAGGACCTCGGGCGACGAGCTGGCGATGCTCGGCATCCCGTGGTGCTCGGCGTACCACACGCGTCTGTAGCCGAGTGTTTCGGCGAGGCGGGCGAGCTTGACGGACGCGCCGATCGCCTCCCCGCCGGTCGAACCCGACGGGATGGGTGCAAGGTCGAGCACGGACAGCGCGATGGATGACATGCGCCATGATAGCCAGGCGGCGCTCTGCGGTGCGAGTCGCCAGCCCGGAACCCGCCTGGAATCGCGGCGTAACACCGGCGTGCCCGACCCGTTCTCCCGAGCCCGCGTCCCCGCCCGCCTGGCCTACCTGGCGGCGCTGCTCCTGGCCACCCTGGCCTCCGTCCGTCTGGACCCGATCCCGGGCCACGCCTGGCACCGTCTCGCGCGGATGCTGTCGTCCGCGCTCACGGCCCGTGACGCGGTCGACGCCCTGCGAAACCTGGTTCTTTTCGCCGGGTGGGGCCTGGTGTGGATGGTCACTGCGCCCCCGGATCGGAGCGCTCGCTCCCTCCTTCGCGCGGTTCTCACGGCCGCCGCCGTGAGCGTATCGGTCGAGAGCATCCAGCTTTTCTCGACGACCCGGTACGCGAGTCTCATCGACGTCACGACGAACGTCCTTGGCGCCCTCATCGGCGCCATCGTGGTTCCGCTGGGCGTGGGCCTTCTCGCGCGGCGCCGAGCTCGACCGTCGTACCTCGGCATGCCCGGCGTCGTCTTCGGCGCGGCGTACGGCGCCGCGGTCGCAGCCGAGGCGCTCGTCCCTCTGTTCCGCCAGGTGGGCGTGCCCGGGGTCTACGGGGGACCCCTCTCCCGCTTCCATGGCGTCATGCGGACGTTCGACTGGAGCACCGTGGCAGCCCTCCCCGCCGCGGACTTCGTCCTCTTTCTGCCCGCAGGCTTTCTCGCGGTCGCTGCCCTCGCCGAGGAAGTCGTCGACGACTCCAGCGCGACGTCCCGCGTCTCCATCGCCGGCGCGGTCCTGATGTTCGCGGCGGAGGCCGCCCACGCATTTCTCGGGATCCGGATCGAGATCGGCGCGGCCCTCGTCCATGCAGCCGCCATTGCCGCCGGGGCCATTCTGGCGCGCCGCGTGATCTCGCCGATGAGTCGGCGACTGCGCGGAGCCGCGCGCCCCCGCGCCGTGCTCGCGGTTTACGCCGCCATCCTGCTGCTCTGGACCCTTCGTCCCTACCGACTCGCTTCGAGTCCGGGCGCCGTGATCCATGCTCTCGCCGGCGGGTGGTGGATCCCGCTTCACGCCCAGGCCGCACGCGGGGACGTATTCAGCGTCGTCGACGTCGTCGTGGAGTTCCTCCTCTACCTGCCCGTCGGCGTGCTGCTCGCGGCCTGGCCCCTCCGCCGGAAAGGCATCCTCTCCGGGCTCTACCCGGCCGTTGCGTTCGCTCTCGTCGCCGAGCTGTGCCAGAGCCTGATCGTGGGCCGGACCGTTGATTCAACCGACATCCTGGTCCAGTCCGCCGCCGTGGCCGTCGGCTGGGCGTTCTCGCGCCGCGCCGGACTGCCGCGCCGCGGAACCCTCCTCGACTAGCAGCCGATTGCGCGCCGACTGCCATTGCGCGCCGATTGCACGAGGCTCCTCACGTGACTCGCGGGGCCGGGTGTGGATCGCTAGCTTCACGGCGACGGATGCGTTCCGTCCGTCCGGGGAGCGCTCGTCGTCCGGCGAGCAAGGCGTTGCCCAGTCGGCCCCCCCGGTGCGACACCTCAACAATGGGAGAACACCGATGTCCTCCACCCATCTGTCGGACCCTCGGCACGGCGCCGTCGTCGTCATCGACATGGCGAACGACTTCATCCACGCAGGCGGCACGATCGCCGACGCGGGAGGCCCCGAGTACCAGGCGCGCGCGAGGTCCATCATCCCCGGCCTGGCGCGTCTGCTGGAAGCGGCGCGTTCGGCCGGTATGACGGTGGTCTACGCCACGGACGCACACCGCCCCGATGACGACGAGCTCCGGAAGTGGCCGCCTCACGCGATGCAGGGCACTTCGCAGGCGGACATCGTCGAGGAGCTGACACCCCAGGCAGGCGACGTCGTCTTCCCGAAGCGGACGTACAGCCCGTTCCTCGACCCGGGCTTCGACGCCATGCTTCGCCAGCGGGGAATCCGCACGCTCTACGTCACGGGGCTGCACACCGACTGCTGTTGTCGACACACGTCGGGGGACGCCTTCCAGCGCGGCTATGACCTGGTGTGGGTGACCGACGCGATGCAGGCGTTCACGGACGAGCAGCACCGTTCCGGCCTGGAATATTACCGTACGTGGTACGCCACGGACGCGGACCGGCAGTTCGTCACCGTGGACGACCTCGTCGAGGAGCTGTCGGGGGCGCCGGCGGCTCCGTAGACCGACATCGCACCCGTCCCGGCGGGTCGGGTACTCCGGCCCGCCGGATCACGCACAGGAGGGGACATGCCGGAAGATCGGAACGGCGCGGGCATCGAGCGACTCGAGGCGCGGCCCGTGGATCTCGCTCTGCGCTCGGGACGCACGGTCAGCGGACGCCTCGCCGTCGGCAACGGCCAGACGCTGGCGCGCTATCTCGCGACCCGCCGAACGCTGATCAATCTGACGGACGTGATCGCGCCGTGGTCTGGCGAGGAAGGCGTCGAGCACCTCGCCCTGCCGCTGCGCCACATCCGCTGGGTGCGCTCGACGGACGGTCAGATCCCGCTCACGCCACGCGCGGCCATGCCTATGCTGACCGCCGTCGTCGTTCATCTCGACGACGGCTCCACCGTCGAGGCCTACATCGACCTGGCCTTCGACGAGAGGCTCAGCGATCACCTCGACATCGCCCACCCCTTCATGCCCCTCTTCCGTGCAGTCTGCGACGGCGAGGAGATCGGTGACATCGCCCTGAACGCCGAGTGCGTCGTCGCCGCACGTGAGGGCCCGACGCCGTCCGACAGCGGGCCCGCCGCCGAGTGAGAGGGGCGGGACGGGAGTGATTCGTAGCCCCGAAGGACGAATCTTGCATCAAACCAACGACGACAGGATTCCCGCATCAGCGCCGGAGCCCACGTGTCCGTCCGCGTCTACATCGTCGAGGATCATGCCCTCCTGAGGGAGGCGCTGAAGGATTACGTCGACGCGCTGCCCGGCGTCGTCGTCTGCGGCGTCGCGGCGGACGCCGAGTCCGCCCTCGAGGAGCTTGTCGTCGACGGTGCCCACACCGCCGACGTTGCCGACGTGGCCCTGGTCGACCTCACCCTGCCCGGTATGGGTGGTCTGGAGCTCATCGAGCGCCTCGGAATCGCATGTCCCGGGCTGGCGTGCGTCGTGGTCTCGGGGGACGCCGAGGCCGGCATCGTGGAGTCCGCCCTCCGGCTGGGGGCCGCCGGCTTCGTCCTCAAGGGGGACCCGCGGGAGATCCGGGCCGCGCTGCAGCGGTTCCAGGACTCTCCTCCCTACGTCTCCAGATCCATCGTCGGTGGACCCGCCGTCGGACCCCAGTCCTGATTCTTCGATCTTGATGCCCTGGCAGGGCTGCAGGCATATTGGGCTCCCCGACGCGGCTGCGCCGCGCCCCGATCCCCCCGCGGGAGGCCCATGATGCGCCGTTCGCACGTCGTCTTCGCTACTGTGGCCGTGATCCTCGCTGCCTGCGCCCAGTCACCACCCGAGGATCAGCGCGCCGGCGAAGCAGCCGCGGCCGCCGTGGACAAGCAGGCCATCGCCGATACGATCCGCTCCCTCGACCAGCAATGGTCCGACGCCGCGGGCAGTCATGACGCCCAGGCGTTCTCCTCGTTCTATGCGTCCGACGCTCGGCTCATGGCGCCGAACGCGCCCGCGGCGGTCGGCAGCCAGGCGATTCAGGGCGCGGCGTCGCAGCTGCTCGCGGACAGCACCGCGACCGTCCAGTTCGCTCCGGCGGAGATCCGCGTTGCCGACTCCGGCGACATAGCGTGGGAGTATGGGACGTGGTCGATGACCAAGACGGGCGGTGAGACGCTCGACAACGGGAAGTTCGTCGTCGTCTGGACGCGAGCCCCCGATGGTGCCTGGAAAGTCGCCGCCGACATCTTCAACAGCGACAACCCCGCGCCCTCCCCCGGCTGACGGCGCCGTCGGCAGGCCGTTGAGGCCCGAGCGCTGCCCGGAGGCCGGCCGCGCCTGGCCTCATCGCGCGCTCTGCGACAGCCAGCCCATGAGGTGAAGCACGGACCGATGGTTCCCCCCCGCCACCGGCGCGTTCATCCCATCGGCGCCTTGAACGGTCCGCCGAGCTGGGCCGACAGCATCGCCGCCTCGATCGGAGGCCGGTAGGCCGTGTCCGGTACCTGCTGTGCAGCGGCGGGTCGTGTCGCGCCCACGAAGCACGCCGCCGCCAGAAGCGGGGCAGCGAACGACAGCCTGAGCATCCCGTGCATCCCGATCCTTCCCCGAGGGTTCCGGCGCATCCCGCCATCCGTTAGTTTGTCCGCCGTCGACCCTCCGGCGCACCCTCCCTCCAGACCACGGCATGGGCACGGAATCCGAGGCCTTCACGGGCTGGCTAGACCGGTTCTTCGCAGCGTACCACGCCCGTCGGCCGGTGAGCGCCACGTTCATCGGGGTCCACGCCCACGACCACCTCCTGCCGGATCTGTCCGAGGCGGGCGATGCCAGCGCCGCATCCGAGATGCGGGCGCTGCTCCACGCGTGTGCCGATTTCGAGGAATCGCGCCTCGAGCCGAGCGAGGCGCTCGACCTCCGCCTGGCCCGCGGCTTCCTCCGCATCCAGCTCGCCGAGCTCGCGTCCGACCACTTCCAGCGCGGCAATCCCGCGACCCACACGGGTGAAGCGGTCTTCGGCGTCATGGCGCTCTTCCTGTCCCACTTCGCGCCGCTGCCGGAGCGCGTGGAAGCCGCGACGTCCCGCCTGAGGCAGGTCCCGGACCTCCTCGCCACCGCCCGGCAGCGCATCCGCGCCGCGCCCACCGCCTGGACCGGCCGCGCCCTCGACGACTGCCGCGGCGCGCAGGCCTTCCTCAATGAGGGCGTTCCGATCCTGTGCGAGAATCGCGGGATCGTCGACCCTGCCTTCCGCGCGGCGGCGGCTGACGCGGCCCGGGCCGTTGCACTCCACCGCGCGCATCTCGAGACCACGCTGCTGCAGCGGCCGCTCGAGGAGCACGGGTGCGGCGAGGGGATGCTCCGCCTCTACCTCCGGGAGGGGCACTTCGTCGACGAGGCGCCGGACGACATTGCCGCCCGGGCCGAGGCCGGAGTCCGGGAGGCACGCGAGCGACTGGAGGACGGCGCGGCGCGGCTCGGGGCGACGTCGCCCGAGCAGGCGCTCGCGCCCGTGCGCGAGCCCCCGGCTCCGGAGCGCGTGGGCGTGGAGCGCTACCGCGTGGCGTGGGAGGCGTGCCGACGCGTGACCCTCCAGAAGGAGCTGCTGACCTGGCCCGAATTCCCGATCCGCTTCATTCCCCAGCCCCGCTGGGCCAGCGCCGCGGCCCCGCACCTCTATTTTCTCCCCTACCGGTCCCCCGCCGCGTTCGGCCGGCCGCCGGTGCACGATCACCTGGCCGACCCGACGGCGCCGGACGCGGTGGTCAAGCTGAACCACGTCATCCACCACGCGGGCATCGGCCACCACGTGCAGAACTGGCACGCGTTCCGCGCGCCGTCCCGCGTCGGTCGGATCGCCGCAGTCGACGGCGCCTCCCGCATCGCCATGTTCTGCGGCGGCACGATGGCGGAGGGATGGGCGTGCTACGCCACGGACCTCATGGACGAGATCGGCTTCCTGACCCCCGTCCAGTCCCTCGCCGAAACCGCTTCCCGCGCCCGCATGTGCGCGCGCGCCGTAGTCGACGTCCGCCTGCACCAGGGCCGCTGGTCGCTGGAAGAGGCCGCGTCGTACTACGTCCGGAACGCCGGCCTCGACCACGCCGCGGCCCGCCGGGAGGCCGTGAAGAACTCCATGTTCCCGGGCGCGGCCGTCATGTACATGCTGGGCACGGACGCGATCCACCGGCTCCGCCGCGACCTCTCCGAGCGCCTGGGTTCGGCCTTCGACCTGCGCCGGTTCCACGACGCCTTCCTGGCCCACGGGTCCGTCCCCGTTTCCCTGGTCGCGGACGCGATGAGGAGCGAGGCCGATGCTCTCTGACGCGACGCGGGCCCTCGGTCGCCGCGTCGCCGCGGCGCTCCGCGGCGTCGACGCGCTCTACCGCGCCGAGAGCGGGGACGCCGACGGGCTCGTTGTCCTGGACACCGCCCCCGAGGCAGACCGCACGATCCAGGACTTCGTCGACTACGCTGCCGCGAGCGACGCGCTCGCGGCGATCCGCCGGAACGCCGCCGACCTTCCGGAGCCCGACCGGCAGGCGTACTACGAGGACGCATGCGATTCGACGCTGGCGTTCGTCGAATGGCGACGTCGCGGCATGACCTTCACGCAGCGGCTCTCGTCCTTCCTCCACGTTCCCGCCGAGCCGCCGGCGGATCCGGAGCTCGAGACACTCCGCCACGGCATCCAGGACATGCTGGAGACGATGGGGCTGCCTCGCGACCTCGGGGAGGGTCTCCCCGCCTGGGAGGAGGGCGTGCGCGTCCCGACCGCCGACGTTCCGGACGTCCTTGCCGCTCTCCTCGACGAAGCGTGGGACCGGACGCAGGAGCGCCTGCTGGAGATCCCCACGCCGAAGTCCGACGGCATGCGCGTTCAGGCCGTGTCCGGCGTCGCCTTCAACGCCCGCTGCGACTACGCGCGGCGCACCATCGAGCTCAACACCGATCCGGTCCTCACGCGCCCCGGCCTCAAGCACCTGGCCGTGCACGAGGGCTGTCCGGGACACTACGTCCAGTTCACGCTCCGCGAGACCATGGCCGCGGCCGGCCAGGCCGCCGAGGACGTCCGGCTCTCCGTCGTGAACTCGGCGTCCTCCTGCGTCTTCGAGGGCATTGCCGATGCCGGGCTGCACATGCTCGACTGGATCGAAAGCGACGACGACCGCCTCCAGGCCCTCCTCAACCGCTACCGCGCCGGCGTCGCCACCTCCGCCGCCTGGCGCATGCACGCCCTCGGCTGGGATCGGGACCGCGTCGGCGACTGGCTGCGGGAGCGCGCCCCCGCCGGCGGTGAGGGCTGGATCGCGAATCGGCTCGCCTTCATCGAGGCGCCGGCCCGCGCGGTCCTCATCTGGTCCTACTGGTGGGGTGAGCCCGTCGTGACCCGCGCCTGGGACCGCGTGCCCGCCCACCGCCGCTCCGACTTCCTCGCCTGGCTCCACGGCCGCATGCACTCGAACCGCTCCGTCGGGATGTTCGAGTGATGTCCCGCGCCCGGTCCCGCGGCCGAGCCCACGCCCGAGCCCACGCCCGGGTCCGCGCCCGGGTCCGCGCCCGGGTCCGCGCCCGGGCGCCTCTCCCGACCCTCGCCCTCGCCCGTCGCCTCGCCCTCGCAATTGCTCTCCCCCTCGCCATGGCACCGGCCGCCTGCGGCTCCCCCGGATCCGGCGCACGCCCCGACCGCCGGATCCTGCGCGTCGCCTACGACCGTGAGATCGACGTCCTCAACCCGTTCACGAGCCAGAACCTCGTGGACATCTCGTTCAGCATGATCGAAGGGCTCGTCACCACGAACGAGCACAATCGCTACGTGCCGGTCCTGGCGGAAACGATCCCGACCGAGGCGAACGGGCTGATCCGACACCTGGGGGGCGATTCGGTTGCCATGACCTGGCCGCTCCGGCAGGGCGTGCGCTGGCACGACGGCGCGCCGTTCACCAGCGCGGACGTCTGCTTCACGTGGCGCTTCATCGTCGACCCCGCCTCGGAGACGTACAACCGCGAGCAGTATCTCGGCATCGTGAAGTGCGAGACGCCCGACGATCACACCGTCGTCTTCACCTGGGACGGCGAGTACGCCTACTATGCCGGTCTGTTCGAGGCCGTGCTCCCGGAGCACGTGCTCGGCGGCATGACGGCGCGCCAGATCGTCGACTACGAGCCGTACAACCGGGGACCGAAGACCATAGGGACCGGCCCGTTCGAGTTCGCCGAGTGGAAGGCGGGGGAGTACATCCGCGTCGTGCGGAACCCCGACTACTGGCGCGGCCACGACCGGCCGGCCATCGACGCGATCGTCTGGGCGTTCATCCCGGACGCGAACACCCGGCTGAACGCCCTCCGCTCCGGCGGCTACGACTGGGGGCGCATCCTGCCGACGCAGGTGCCGCTGGCCCGGCGCATCGAGGGCGATTCGGTGCATCTGGTGCCACAGAACTCCGTGATGCACCTCGATCTGAGCGTCAGCACGCCTCACGGGCGACAGCTCTTCGGCGATCCGCGGGTGCGCGAGGCCATCTTCCACGCCGTCGACCGCCGCGCCATCGCGGACAGGCTGATGGCCGGGACGGTGCGCGTCGCCGATTCGTCGATCCTGCCGGACAGTCCCTGGTTCGACCGCTCCGTTCCGTCCGTCACGTACGACCCGGAGCGTTCCCGTAGCCTGCTGGACGCGGCAGGCTGGCGGATGGGGGCGGACGGCGTGCGCCGGAAGGATGGCAGACCCCTGGCCTTCACGATCCTGAACCGGTCCGGCAGTACGGACCGCATCCTGGTCGCACAGGTCGTTCAGGCGGAGCTGAAGGCGATCGGCGTCCGGGTCGACTTCCGCACGCTGGAGGCGGTCGCCTGGTCCTCCCGGTGGCGGAGCGGGCAGTGGGAGGCCATCGTAAGCGCATGGTTCCTGCCCGCCGACCCGAGCCTCACGAACATGTACGCCTGTCGCGGGGCCAACAACATGACGGGGTTCTGCGACCCCGGGCTCGACAGCCTTCTGGTCGCGTCCGACCACGCGCTCGACCCCGCCGAGCGCAAGCCCCTACTCGACGCGGCCCAGGAACGGCTGGCGGGCCTGTACTGGTCCCTGCCACTCTACTACAACGTCGTCCCCGAGGTGGTCTCCCGGCGCGTCCACGGCTACCGGGGCAGTGGCACGAACTTCGGCAGCTTCTGGAACCTGTGGGAATGGCGTTTGGATGAAGAGGGGGTGGAGGGCCCGTCGTGAGCACGAACGTGGCAGTGACGGCGTCGGGTTCGAATTGTTACAAACTCGGTGCCAGCGCCGAGTCATTGCGCCGCGCTCTGGACAGGGCGGTGAAGGGAATCGTCGGTCTGCAGTAGGGCATTGCGGGCGGGCGGGAATCGGCGAGGTGGCCCCGTCCGCCCCTGATGATCGAAACTCCGTCATATTGGCGAAGTGCCTGGACTCTTCACCCATCCCGAACGAGAGGCCCACATGCTGGGAGTTCGCCGGATTCTTTCTCCGATGGTGGTGTTTGCCGTCTCGATAGCCGCCACGCCCGTCCTTGCCCAGAGCGGCCTCCCCCCGGACTCCGCGATCCAGGCGCTGATGGAAGCGCGCGTGAAGCTGCTGCCGAGCTCGGGGATGGTGGTCGGCCTGCTCGACGTGCGCGGCTCCCGGGTGTTGAGCGAAGGCACGGTAAATGGCGAGGGCACGCCCGCGCCGGACGGCCGCACCATTTTCGAAATCGGGTCGGTCACCAAGACGTTCACGGGAACGCTGCTGGCCGACATGGTCCGGCGAGGCGAGGTGCGGTTGGACGAGCCGGTCGGCGCGCTGCTGCCGAAGGAGGTCAGCGTGCCGGAGCGTGGCGGAAAACGGATCACGCTGCTGGACCTGGCCACGCAGAAGTCCGGACTGCCGCGTCTTCCGTCGAACCTGGACCCGGCGAACCCCTCCGATCCGTACGCGGACTACACGAAGGCGAAGCTGTTCGATTTCCTTTCCGGCTACACGCTGCCCCGGGACCCGGGCGCGCAGTACGAGTACTCGAACCTGGGCATGGGCCTGCTCGGCGTCGCCCTCGCGGAGAGGGCGGGGAAGGACTACGGCTCCCTGGTCCACGAGCGCATCACGGGACCGCTGGGCATGGAAGACACGGGCATCGATCTGACGGCGGACCAGCGTGCGCGTCTCGCGGTGGGCCACGACGCCGGCGGTGACAGCGTCGCCAACTGGAGCATGGGCACGATGAAGGGAGCCGGGGCGCTGCGCTCGACGACCAACGATATGCTCCGCTACGTGGCCGCCGCGCTGGCGGAGGGCGCCCCCTCCGAGGTCGCCGCCGATCTCGACTCGGCGCGGGTCCCGCGCCGCGAGATCGGCGCTCCCGGCACCCGCATCGGCCTCGCATGGATGGACCGCGCCACGCCGGCCGGCGACACCGTCGTCTGGCACAACGGCGAGACCGGCGGCTACCACGCGTTCGTCGGGTTCGATCCCCGTCGCGGCATCGGCGTCGTCATGCTCACGAACAACGCCAGGGGCGCGGACGACGTCGCGCTCCACCTCCTCGACCCCTCGGTTCCGATCACGCCGCCGCCGGCGCCGAGGAAGTCCGTCACCCTGACTCCCGGGCAGCTCCGCGCCTACGAAGGCCGCTACGAGCTCGCGCCCGGAGCCGTACTCACCATCCGTCTGGAGGACGATCACCTGACGGCGCAGGTAACGGGCCAGCCGGCGGCGCCCATTTTCGCCGAGTCCGATGGTCATTTCTTCTACAAGGCGGTCGACGTGACGCTCGACTTCCGCCGGAACGACGCCGGCGACGTCGTCGCGGTCGTCGTCCACCAGAACGGCCGCGACATCGAGGGGCGCCGGCTGCCGGACGGGACCTGAGCGACCTCCGACGACCCAACGCCCCGAGACCTGATCCGTGACCGCCTACGTCACGCGTCGGCTGCTCCAGATGGTGCCGCTCGTCCTGGGCATCACGGTCGTCGTCTTCGCCGTCATCCAGGCGGCGCCCGGCGGACCCGAAGGCGCGCTCCTCGGCGCCGGCCGGTTCGTCGATCCGCAGGCCGTCTCCGCCTACCGCCACCGACTGGGTGTCGACCGGCCGCTGCCGGAGCAGTACGTGCGCTGGCTCGGCGCCGCCGTCCACGGCGACCTCGGCGTCAGCTTCTCCACGACTCGCCCCGTGGCCCGCGTCATCGCGGAGCGCCTGCCCGCCACCCTCGTCCTCATGGGGGCGTCTTTCCTGTTCGCCGCCCTCATGGCCTTCGCCCTGGGCGTCTACAGCGCGGTCCGGCGCTACACGTGGGTCGACTTCACGGCGACCGCAGCGTCCTTCGTGGGGATCGCCATGCCCGTGTTCTGGCTCGGCCTGATCCTGCAGATGACGTTCGCCGTGCGCCTCGGATGGCTGCCCGTCTCCGGGACGTCCACGGTCGGGGCGACGTCCCTCGGCGACCGCCTCGCCCACCTCGTCCTGCCCGCCTTCGTGCTGTCCTTCCGCAACGTCGCCGGCTGGTCCCGCTACCTGCGCTCCAGCCTCCTGGACGAGACCGGCGCCGACTACGTCCGCACCGCCCGGGCGAAGGGCCTGCCCGAGCGCGCCGTCATCGGCGTCCACGCCCTCCGGAATGCCATGATTCCCGTCGTGTCCGTCATGGCCCTCGGCCTCGCCGACCTCTTCTCCGGCGCGGTGATCACCGAGACCATCTTCGCGTGGCCCGGCATCGGCCGCCTCTTCGTCCAGGCCATGTTCGCACGGGACTACCCGCTCCTCATGGGCATCCTGCTCCTCGGCTCCGTCATGGTCGTCGTGTTCAACCTCGTGGCGGACGTGGTCTACGGTGTACTCGATCCGCGCATCCGCTATGACTGAGCGGGCGACGTCCCCCATCGGGGTGCTGGACACCGCGATCGATCCCGGCTGGGCCGGCACGCTCCGCCCCGGCCCGGTCTCGCGTCGGCTGCGCCGACACCGCCTGGCCCTCGCCTCTGCCCTCGTGTTCGCGGCCGTCGCCGCGGCGTGCGTGCTGGCCCCGCTGCTGGCCCCCTACCCGTTCGATGCCATCGACCTGGACGCCCTCCGCCAGGCGCCCTCGCTGCACCACCTGATGGGCACCGACGACCTCGGCCGGGACGTCTTCACCCGCGTACTGTACGGTGGGCGCGTCTCGATCCTCATCGGCGTGCTGTCCGCGCTGGTCGGCACGGGGGTGGGCACCGCGGTCGGGGCCGCCGCCGGCTTCCGCGGCGGATGGATCGACAACGCCCTGATGCGGATGACGGACGTCGCCTACGCGATCCCGACGCTGCCGCTGCTCATCGTGCTCAGCGCCTTCGCCGGCGCGACCGTCACGTCGATCGTGCTGATCATCGGCCTGCTGAGCTGGATGGCGACGGCCCGCGTCGTCCGCTCCGACGTGCTGTCGATCCGGGAGACGCCGTACGTCGAGGCGGCGCGGAGCCTCGGCATGTCGCCGATGCGCGTCGTCGTGCGTCACGTGCTGCCGAACGCCGCAGGGCCCATCATCGTGGCAGCAACGCTGGCCGTCGGGAACGGCATCATGGTGGAGTCGGCCCTCAGCTTCCTGGGGCTCGGCGTGCAGCCCCCCACGCCCACGTGGGGGAACATGCTCATGGACGCCCAGGCGACGATGGCGACGAAGCCGTGGCTCACCCTCTTCCCCGGCCTCGCGATCCTGGTCGTCGTCCTGGCGGTCAACTTCGTCGGCGACGGGATGCGGGACGCGCTCGCGCGCTGAGGCCGGGTGACGCAGGGACCCGGAACGTCTGGATCTCACGGGAGAGGCGAATGTCGGATCGACTCAGGATCGGGGTGATCGGGGCGGGGCGGTGGTCACGGGCGGCGCACCTGCCGGGGTTCCGGCGCTCGCCCCTGGCGGAGCTGATGGTCATCTGCGACCGGGACGGCGAGCTGGCGGCCCGGCGCGCTGGCGAGTTCGGCGTGCCGGCCATCGCCACGGAGGCGGAGGCGGTGCTTGAACGGGACGACATCGACGTCGTCGACATCGTCACGCGCGGCGATCACCAGGACCTCGTGTTCGCGGCCCTCGACGCCGGCAAGCACGTCCTGGTGGAGAAGCCGGTGTGCCACGATTTCCGGGACGTGCGCCGCGCCGACGCCCTCGCCCGCTCGAAGGGGTTGCGGACGAAGGTGGGACTCACGTTCCGCTACGCACCCGCGGTGCTGTACATGTTCGACCTGATCCGCCAGGGCTTCGTGGGACAGCCGTTCGTGTTCAACGGCTACGAGCAGAACTCGCAGTGGCTGGACCCGGACAACCCCATGGACAAGCGCATCCACAGCGAAAAGCCCACGGCCGAGCCGCCGTGGGGAGACGATCCGTCCCGGGAAGGCATCACCGTGTCCGCTCTCGAAGGCTACGGCGCGCCGACCATTGACATCGGCCTGGAGTGCGTGGGCGCCGACCTGACGCGGGTGATCGGCGTGCTGGCGAACATGGTGCCCTTCCGACGGCGCACGAACCTCGATGCCGAGCGCGAACGGATCAACATCGACGACGCCGACATGTTCATGGCGGAGGCGGCCAACCGTGCTCTCTTCTCCATGCAGTCCAGCTACGTGACCGTCGGCAACTACCCCGGCGTCGAGGCCCGCATCTTCGGGTCCGAGGGGGCCATCCGGGTACGGCTGGTGGAGGAGTTCGGGGTCATCCAGACGATCCACACGGCCACGAAAGACGCCGTCGAGTTCGTGCAGCGGGAGATCCCGACGGCGTACTTTCCGCCGGGCTACACCCCGGGCGACGCGTGGAGCAGCGCGTTCTACGGAAACCTGGTGCACGACTTCTGCCGTGAGATCCTGGACGGCGCGCATGCGTGTCGGGGCGACTTCGCTCAGAGCGCCCGCGTGCAGGAGATCATCAACGCCGTTACGCTGTCCCATCGCGAGAGCCGCTGGGTCGACCTGCCGCTGCCCGAGGACGTCGGCGGCGCCGGCCAGCCGAGCCCGTTCTGACAGAGAAGGGAGTGGCAGTGACCGGACCCGGAGACGACACCCGCCTGCGCTGGGGCGTGCTGAGCACGGCCAACATCGGGCGGGCCGCCGTGAACCCCGCCATCCGCGCGTCGCGCAACGGAGAGCTGGTGGCCGTCGCCAGCCGGGACGCGGCGCGCGCCCGCGAGTTCGCCCAGGCCCACGACATCCCCCGTCACCACGGCAGCTACGAGGCGCTCCTCGACGACCCCGACATCGACGCGGTCTACGTACCCCTGCCGAACGCGCTGCACCGGGAGTGGACGATCCGCGCCGCCGAGGCCGGCAAGCACGTGCTGTGCGAGAAGCCGCTGGCGATGACCGCTTCGGAGTGTCGGGAGATGGCGGACGTGGCGGAGCAGGCGGGCGTGCGCCTGATGGAGGCGTTCATGTACCGCTTCCATCCTCGCACCGAGCGGCTTCTGGAGCTGGTCCACGGCGGCGTCGCGGGAGACGTCCGGGCGATCCACAGCGCCTTCACCTTCCGCCTCACCCGGCCCGGCAACATCCGCATGAGCGCCGAGCTCGGGGGCGGGGCCCTCATGGACGTCGGCTGCTACTGCGTGAACGTGAGCCGGACCGTCCTCGGCGCCGAGCCCGTCGAGGCGCGGGCGTGGGCCGAGTGGGCGGAAACGGGCGTCGACGCGCGTCTGGCCGGCGCCCTGCGCTTCGAGAGCGGCGTCGTCGCCCAGTTCGACTGCGCTCTCGACCTCGAGCGACGGGAGGCCGTCGAGGTCGCCGGCACCGACGCCTGGCTCTCCGTGGATTCCGCGTTCCTGCCGGGCACGGGCGACGTCGAGATCGTCGAGCATCGCGGCCGGGGCGACGTCGCCCGGCATACCATCACCGGCGTCGACGAGTACCGGCTCATGGTCGAGCATTTCGCCGACGCCGTGCTCACCGGCGCGCCGCTCCGCTACGACGCCGCCGAGGCCGCCGCGAACATGGCCGCCATCGAGGCGCTCTACCGCTCCGCCCGAAACGGCGGCCGACCCGCCGAGGTGCAGCGGTGAGCGCGGGTGAACCGACTGCCCCGGCGGTCCCGGCGGCCCCGGCGACCCGGCCGCGCCCGACGGGCGACGCGCCCTCCTCTCCGCCGACCGTCCTCTACGCGAGCTGGGTGGAGCCGGAGCTCGTGGAGCGTGTGCGGGCCGCGCACCCCGGCGTCGACGTGATCTTCGAGCCGGACCTGATCCCCAGCCCCCGCTACGCCACGGACCATTCCGGTGCGCCGCTCGACCGGACGCCCGGGCAGGAGGCCCGCTGGCGCGAGCTCCTCGCCCGCGCGGACGTCCTCTTCGACTTCGACGTGACCCACCGCTCCGACCTGCCCGACCTCGTGCCCCGCCTGCGCTGGATCCAGGCGACGAGCGCCGGCATCGGTCAGCTCGTGCTCCGACGCCGCTACGCCGAGCGCATGACCGGCGTCATCTTCACCACCGCCAGCGGCGTCCACGCCCGGCCCCTCGCCGAATTCGCGCTCCTTGGCATGCTCGCCTTCAGCCGCGACCTGCTCACCATGCAGGCACAGCAGCGGCAGCACGTCTGGGAGCGCTTCTCGGGCACCGACCTGAGCGGGCGCACCGTCGTCGTCTACGGCCATGGCGCCATCGGCGTCGAGGTCGGGCGCGTCGCCCACGCGCTGGGCATGCACGTGATCGGCGTCAAGCGCTCCACGGAAGGCGACGTCGCCGCCTCCCTCCACGCCGACGAGCTCCACCCGTCCGCCGACTTCCGCTCCGTGCTGCCCCGTGCCGAGTTCCTCGTGCTCGCTGCGCCCCACACGCCCGAGACGGAGAACGTGCTCGACGCGGACGCGCTCGCCCTGCTTCCGGAGGGCGCCGTGCTCGTCAACATCGGCCGCGGCGCGCTCGTGGACGAGGACGCCCTTGTCGCCGTACTCCGGACGGGGCGACTGCGCGGGGCGGCGCTCGACGTATTTCGGGAGGAGCCGCTGCCACCCGACAGCCCCCTCTGGGACCTCCCCAACGTGCTCGTGAGCCCCCACTCCGCCGCCAACAGCGAGCGGGAGAACGCCCGCATCACCGAGCTGTTCATCGATAACCTGCGACGGTTCCGGGAAGGACGACCTCTGAGAAACGTGCTCGACGTGGACCGGCTGTACTGAGGGGGGCGCTGCCCGTCATCGCCGCTGCCCGTCTGCCCTTTACTGCGTCTTCACCAGATCGTCGGTGATGCGGTACTCGCCGTCCAGCCACGCGACGATCTCCCTCGCCCCCGCGTCGTCGAAGGCGTCGTAGCGCGCCCGCAGCGCCTCCGCCCTATCCCCCAGCCTGTCCAGACCGACGTCCTGGAGCGTCAGCAGGTCGTCCCGCACCAGGTCCCCGAGCTCGCGCCCCAGCACCGTCTGCGCGGCGCGTCGAAACGACTCCCCGTACCGGTAGTCCGGACCGCGGTCGTAGCTGTCCAGAAGCGTGAGCGCCGGGATGCGCGTCAGCACCGGCTGCAGGGCCGGATTGATGCCGTGCCCCGCCACGTGCTCCGCGAGGGAGGAGGGCCGACCCGTGAACGCCCGCAGGTGCAGGTACTGCGACATGCGGTGCCCGTCGTTCACCGGGTAGTTGTCCCACAGGAAGGGGCGCCGTTGCAGCCTTTCCGCGATCGCGTCCAGGTGCCCCGGAGAGTACTCCCGCGAGACCACTTCCTCCCCCGTCCAGAAGACCTCCACCGCTGGATCCAGCAGCCGCCCCAGATCCTCCAGATAGTGCGCCGGCCGGCGCCCGAAGACCCGGTCGAGCACGGGATCCATGGAGTAGTAGCTCGGGCAGACGAAGAGACGCTCTGCGCCGCTCCGCTCCCGGGCGAACGCCACGACCTCGGCCTGCCGCGCCGCGAGATCGGGCACGTCGCTCTTCATGTCGTCGAACAGGATGGCGACGTCCCGCGCCCCGAGATCGTCGAAGAACGCCAGCTTCCGCGCCAGCGCCTCCTTCGCCGTCGCGCCCCAGTCCGTCCAGACCTCGTATGGGCTGAGCCCCACGCCGAAGCGCACGCCCAGCTCCGCGCAACGAGCCGCGAAGTCCGCGAGCCGCTCCGCCTCCTCCCCGGGATGATCGGCGCGCCAGCGTCGCCGCAGGTACGCGTCCGCCTTCGGCGCGTACAGGTAGAAGCCGTAGCCCCGCTCCCCCAGGAACGCGGCCGTCTCCGCCCGCTCCACCCACGACCAGGCTCGCCCGAAATAGCCCTCGATGATCCCCAGCTCCGGTCGCATCTGCCCCCTCACGCGTCCACGGTTTCGTTCAATCCTTCCGGCAAGCTACGGGCGCGCTCACCCTGCGTCACTCGAGCGCGCCCACTTGCGTCACTCGAGGCGCTCACACCCGCGTCGCCGCGCCCCCGCGCCCCCGCGCCCCCCGCGTCTCGCGAGGCTTCACGATGCCCCGCGAGCTCCGTCCCGCGTCACGGGCTCGCCTCGCTGCCTGCTTCCGTCGTAGAATCCAGCCTGCGGCGAGCGAGCACACCAAGGAGCACGTCATGGCCATTCGCGTCTTCGTCACGGGCGGGACCTTCGACAAGGAGTACGACGAGGTGCACGGCACCCTCGACTTCCGCGACACGCACCTCACCGAGATGCTCCGTCTGGGCCGGTGTCGCCTCGACGTTTCCGTGCGGACACTCATGATGCTCGACAGCCTCGACATGACCGACGAAGACCGCGCGACCGTCGTCGAGCACTGCCGTCGCTGCCAGGAATCGCAGATCGTCGTCACCCACGGCACCGACACCATGGTCGACACCGCACGCGCCCTGGCCCACGGCGTCCAGGGCAAGACGATCGTGCTCACCGGCGCCATGATCCCCTACGCGTTCGGCAGCTCCGACGGACTGTTCAACCTCGGCAGCGCCCTCTCCTTCGTGCAGGTCCTGCCCCCGGACGTCTACGTGGCCATGAACGGCCACTTCTTCTCCTGGGACGACGTCCGGAAGAACCGTGAGGCCGGCGTCTTCGAGCGTATCGGCCGCTGAGCGCCGCGCGGCCCGCGAGCGGTGCCGCCCGCCGCGTCCCCCTGCGCCCGCCCCGTGCCCGCCCCGTGCTCCCGCGTCCGCCTCGGCCCCCGACTCCCCTCGAGTGCCCCGGCGGGCCATTTCGTATTAACTTCATATGTTTCCACGTTCTGCTTGACAGATCGCCGGCTGCTCCGCATATTTCGGCCGGCGAGTGAACTCCGGCGGGTGTCCGGAGACCGGTAACGAAAGGACCTGGGCGCTATCGCCCAGGTTTTTTGTTACGCGCCAGGACATGGTGGGATCGAGTGGTACGGAGAGACCGCGCCCCGAGAGCACCGAACAACAGAGGAGTACGGTAACATGCGTACCACGGGAACCGTGAAGTGGTTCAACGACCAGAAGGGCTTCGGCTTCATCACGCCGGAGGATGGGGGCAAGGACTGCTTCGTACACCATTCTGCCATCCAGGGCAGCGGCTTCAAGACGCTTGCCGAAGGACAGCGGGTGGAGTTCGACGTCGTGCAGGGCCAGAAGGGCCCGGCGGCCGAGAACGTCGTGAAGCTCTAGCCTTCGCGATCGAGGGCAGCGCCTGAAAAGGCGGCGCCTGAGACGGGCCGGCCGCTCCCGGGGGATCCCCGGGGGCGGCCGGTTTTCGTTCGGGGGGTGGCGGGCCCCTCCCCCAACCACAACAACTCCTCGGAACAGAACACCAGGCCCGCAGAACACGATCCCCGCCCGGCCTCACGCCGTTTACCGCTGCGCCCGACAACCGCCGCCCCCGACCGGCTAGAGGGACCGCAGGGCCGAGCGAGCGGCGTTCCAGCCACACATCCCGTGGACGGCCCCGCCGGGGGGAGTCGCCGCAGAGCAGAGGAAGAGCCCGTGGAGGGGCGTCCGGTACGGATCGGCGGAGAACGTCGGCCGGAAGAGGAGTTGCCGCATGTCCTGCACGCCGCCGCTGATGTCACCACCCACCAGGTTCGGGTCGTGGGCCTCCATGGCGGCCGTGTCCATGGCATGGCGAGCCATGATGATATCCCGGAATCCGGGAGCGAATCGTTCGATCTGCCGCTCGACGGCCGCCGTCATGTCCCAGCGCGCCCCATTGGGCACGTGGCAGTACGCCCACGCGACGTGTCCGCCCGGCGGCGCCCGTCCAGGATCCAGCACGGTCGGCTGGGCGAGGATCACGTACGGCTCGTCGTCCGGCCGGCGGTACCATGCGGCGTCGGCGGACCGGGCGATGACGTCGGCGGTGGGTCCGATGTGGATGGTCCCGGCGTCGTGGCACTCCGCGGCGGTCCACGGGATCGGCTCCGAGAGCGCCCAGTCCATCTTGAAGACGCCCGGAGCGTAGCGGAAGCGGCGGAGGTGTGCGGCGTACCGCGGAGGGAGGCGCTCGCCGGCAACCTGAAGCACCTGCCGCGGCGTGAGATCGAGGAACGTCGCCCGGCTCGGTGGCAACTCGTCCAGGGATCGGATCCAGCGGCCCGTCTCGATCTCGCCTCCGCGTGCACGCAGCAGGGAGGCCAGGGCATCCGCAATGGACTGGGAGCCGCCTCGCGCGATGGGCCATCCCACGGCGTGCCCGCACAGGGCGAGCACGAGCCCGAAAGCGGCCGAGGGAGTGCGGTCCATGGGCAGCAGAGTGTGCGCCGCAATGCCCAGGAAAAACGCCCGCGCCCGCTCCGACTCGAAGCGAGAGCGGGCGAGACCGAGTGCGGAGCGGAGGCCCGCCATCCCGAAGCCGGCCATCAGCAGGGGATTGCGGGGAATCCGGATCGGCGGCGAGAGGGCGTCCTCGATCACGTCCTGCCAGCGCTCCACGAACGGCGCCATGAGGCGGCGGTACGCACGTCCGTCCCGGCCGAGGCTGTCCCCCGTCTCTGCGAGGGACCGACGGAGCACCGCCGCCGTACCGTCGTCGAACGGATGCGCCATTGCGTGTTCCGGATGAAGCCATTCCAGCCCGTGCGCGCCAAGCGGAAGCGTGCGCAGAAAGGGCGACGCCACGCCCATCGGGTGCACGGCCGAGCACACGTCGTGGCGAAATCCGGGCTCGGTCAGCTCCTCGGTCCGCGTCCCGCCACCCACGCGATCCGCCCCCTCGATCAGGCGGACGCGCCACCCCGCCCCGGCGAGAGCGACGGCCGCCGCCAGCCCGTTCGGACCCGCGCCGACGACGACGGCGTCAGGCGATGTCACTTCGCAGCCTGCGCCAGCTCGCGGCGGAGCTGGTCCCGCGCCTCCTCGATCCGCTGGCGGACCTGGTCCCGCAGCGCGGGCACGTCCTCGAGCGTCAGACCCTCGGTCGGCACCGGCTCGAGCACGCGAACCTCGGCGCGAGCCGGATTGAAGACGAGGGAGCCCTTCGCCATCGCGTTCGCGGTGCCCGCGACCGCCATGGGCAGGATCGGCACCCCCGCCTCGACCGCGACGCGGAACGCTCCGTCCTTGAACGGAAGGAGGTTACCGTCCCTCGAGCGCGTGCCCTCGGGCATGATCATCACGGACACCTTCTTGTCCAGGCGGTCCCGTATCTGCTCCATGGCCTCCGCGCGGCTGCGGGCCCGGCCTCGCTTCACGGAGATGTCGCCCGCCATGCGCATCATCCAGCCCATGAGAGGAATGCGGAAGATCGCCTCCTTGGACAGCCACTTCATCTCCCAGGGCAGGTGGCTGATGAGGAAGATGTCGGCAAAGGACTCGTGGTTGGACACGGCGACGTAGGGCCGTCGGGGGTCTTCGATGCGCACGCCGGAGGTCCGGAACCGCCAGAGCGGGTTGATCTTCACCGTGCTCACCGCGGCGAGCCGGAACCACCGGCCGGCCGCGTAGCGCCCGGGGTCGAACGGCGCCGTCGCCGCGAAGATCAGCGCCTGGATCGGTGCGAACACCAGGACGATGACTCCGCAGCCGACCCAGAGCAGCGCGGAGAGGATGCGTCGGCCCATGCGTTACGGTGGTTTCGGGTTCAGTCGATGGGTTCGAGCCCGGCGACGATGGACGCGCGGCGGCCCTCGAGGAAGGGGGGCAGCGCGACGCTCTCACCGAGCGTCGCCATGTCCTCGTCGACGCCGAAGCCCGGCTCGTCGGTGGCGATCTCGAAGAGCAGTCCGTTCGGCTCCCGGAAGTACAGGCTCCGGAAGTAATAGCGGTCGACCGGTCCGCTGTTGGGGACGCCCATCGTGTTCAACCTCTCGTTCCAGGCATTGTAGCTGTCGAGGGTGGGGGTGCGCAGCGCCACGTGGTGGACGGCGCCGGAACCGGACCGGGCGGCGCCGAGATGGGGATGCACGGCGGCGTGCAGCTCGGCGTGCGGACCGCCGTCGCCCATCTCGAACACGACGACGTCCCGCCCTGCCTGCTCCGGGTCCTCGTAGGTCCGCACCGGGCGCATGCCGAGGACCTTCGTGAGGACCTGCTCGGTCGACCGCAGGTCCGGCACGCTCAGCGTCACGGGGCCGAGGCCGCGGACCTGGTACGCGGCCGGGACGGGGCTTCTCTCCCACGCCACCGGCCGATCGCCGGCGCCGCCGTCGTCGACGAGGGCCAGCCGCTGCCCCTCCGGGTCCTCGAACGCGAGCGTCAGGCGGCCGTCCCGCTCCTCCAGCTCCGCCCCCTCGACGCCCTGCGCCCGCAGCCGCTCGGCCCACCAGTCCAGCGCCTCGCGTCCGCTCACCCGCAGTCCCGTGCGCACGAACGCCCGGGTGCCTCTCCGCTCCCTCGGCAGCGGCCAGTCGAAGAAGGTGAGATCGGTCCCCGGGCTACCCACGGCGTCGGCGTAGAAGAGGTGGTAGGCGCTGACGTCGTCCTGGTTCACGCTCCTCTTCACCAGCCGCATGCCGATCGGCTGCGTGTAGAAGCGGTGATTGCCCCGGATGTCCGCCGACACGGCGGTGACATGGTGCAGCCCCGTCAGCTCCATCGGTCCTCTCCTTCGCGTGTCCTGGAAGGAGAGGTATACCCGGAGGGTTCCCGCCCGATCCGGCTACCGGCCGAACCAGTACGTCATCTTCACGAGGAACGTGTTGTCGGGGTGCAGCCCGAACAGGTCGCCGTACTCCGCGCCCCAGGAGCGGTCGGGCGCGGTCGCGTCGTAGCCATCCCGGGCGTGGGTCCACACGAGGAAGACCGTCGAGCCCGGCCGGTACTCCCAGCGCAGGACCGCGTTTGCGCGGAGCTGGCGGAAGTCGAAGCCGTCGGAGGATCCCGCGGGCGGCGTCCAGGAGGAGAAGCGAGCGTCGTACAAGGTCGCTCGCGGCGTAGCGCTCAGCTCGCGCACGCTCGTGTACCGACCCGTGCTGGTATACGGCTGCGCATAGAAGTCCAGGGCCAGGTCGGGCGTCGCGGCGAAGGAGAGCCGGGTCGTGAGCCCGAGCGTCTTCTGGTCCAGGTGCGCGAACGCGTAGTGCGTCTGCCCGGCGTCGTCGGCGAAGTTCCCGTACCACTGCGAGTCGTCGACGTTGTGGGACACGCTCGCGCCGACGCTCGCCTGGAGCTGCGTCGAGACTCGCAGATCGAAGCCCGGCTCGAAGGAGGCGTAGCTGGACCTCCCCCCGTCCGAACGATCCAGATTGATCCACAGGAACGGCGAGACCGTCCGCCTGCCGTCGCCGTTCACGCCGAACCATGGAGAGACCGAGACCGACTGCCGCACGGCCGGTCCGCCGCGGCTGCACCGGTCGCAGAACGTGCCTCCGATCCGGTTTACGCTGGTCCCCGCATGGACCCACCAGTTGTTCACCAGCCACATGTGGGCGTTCACGTTGACCCCGCGCTGAAGCGGCAGTCCGTCGCTCGTCCACGCGTTCCACTGATTGCCGTTGATCTGCAGCGACTTGTAGATGCCCTTCGGCTGGCGGAAGCTGAGCGCCGCCCAGGTGTTCCAGTCCTGCTGATCGGCCCGCTGCAGGTAGCCGAGGTCGTTCGGCTCGAAGCCCACCGACTGCCGCTCGAGGGCCGTCTCGAAGCGAAGCAGCCCGCCGCCGTACTTTCCGAAGATCAGCTCGGCCGACGAACCCGTAAGGGACGTCCGCGCAGGATCGTAGCGGCCCGGTCCGTCTGGCCGCTGGTAGCCGTGCACGTTGTCCGTCTGCGTCGCGGCGATCGCCGCCTCCGAGCCCGAGACGCGGCTGCCGACGAGAGCCGCCGAGACCTGGTAGTTCCCGCCGCCGAACCGATGCCGTACCTGCGCCCCGGCCACGTACGCGTCCCGACGCAGGAAATCCTCCGTCCACGTGTCCAGCGATCGGTTCACGGCGGTCCCGATGAGCCCGATGCTGCTCTCGCCGTTGCGGAAGTCCTGCCGCAGGCGGACGACGGCGTAGTTCGTCCGCGGCTCGATCGTCCGTCCCCCGGTCCCGTCGACCCCCTGCGTGACCGCATCCAGCACGCCGACGGAGAGACCGGACGACGACCGGCCCGTCAGCTTCGCCGCGGCCGCGATGGGCGTCCCCGTGGGCGACCCGGCGTCCCCGTACGTGTCCAGCAGGTGAGGGGACCGGCCGATGCGTCGGGAGTAGAACAGCCCCTCGTTCCCGCAGTCGTGGGCGATGTAGCAGTTCAGCTCGAAGCGATACAGTCCGGTGCCCTCCACGAAGAACGGCCGCTTTTCACTGTAGAAGGTCTCGAACGCGCCCAGGTTCACCACCGCCGGATCGGCCTCGACCTGGCCGAAGTCGGGATTGACGGTGGCGTTCAGCGCGAGGTTGGGCGTGATGCCGAAGCGAAGGTCGGCGCCGACGGTCTGATCCTGCACGCGCTCGTATCCGGAGCCGCCCAGCCGCGACGCGTTCTTGGCGACTACGTACGGCGCGATCTCCACGTGCCGGGCGGAGCCGATGTCCCCGATCCCGCCCAGCTCACCGAGCTGCGAGGCGAGGCCGGTATGCGTGGGACTGTAGACGGGCCAGCTGTCCCGCTCGTTCAAACGCTCGATGTCCCGCCACACGCCGAAGCCGAACGTCTGGGTAGGCGCCGCCGCGTAGCGGAGCTGCGAGAAGGGGACACGGAACTCCGCCGTCCAGCCCAGCGAGTCGACACGCGTTGCGACGTCCCAGACGCCGTTCCAGGAATCGTCCTCGTGATTGTCGTCGAAGATGGCGTAGTCCCGCTTCACCCCGTCGGGATTCACCGCCAGCTCCACCCCGCTGCGCCGGTCGTGATAGGCGTCGATGATGAGCTTGATCTGGTCCGACGGTCCCCGTACGTCACGGCGGCTCAATGCATGCATGATACTGTCCGGGTGCGGGTCGAACATCCGCACGAAGACGTAGAGGGCCCGGTCGTCGTAGGTGACCCGGAACTCGGTTCGGAAGCGCGCCTCGCCGTCCTCCACCGGCTGGAACTGACGGAAGCCTGTCGTCACAGGCGCCGTCGCCCACACGGCGTCGTCGTCGCGGCCGTCCAGCACCGGAGCCGCCGGCGCCGCGACCGCCGTCGCCGTTCGAGACGATGCCGCCTTCGACGGAGTCGCCGCCCGGGAGTGCGACATCGCGGGCGCGTCCGAGGGCGCCTGGAAACCGCGCGCGACAGGAGGGTTCGCCCCCGCCGACGTCGCGAGGAGAAGAGTCAGGGCCAGCGCTTTTCGAGTCATCGGTACGTCTCCCGGGGAGGTCACACCCCGTTGGACAGCGGGAACGCCCGAAGGGTTGTGAGAAGGTCCGGCGGCCGTCCGCATGGACCTCGGACGCGCGTGGGGGTATACTTCACGACTGTCCCTCGGTCCCGGCGATGAACGCCGGCGGCCGGATTCGCAGCCGAACGAGGAACGAGCGCATGGAAGGAGTCCTGTCACCATCTCTCCCCGTGATCATCCAGGGAGGCATGGGTATCGGCGTCTCGAACTGGCACCTCGCCCGGGCCGTTTCGATGTATGGCCACCTGGGCGTGGTCTCCGGGACGTGCATCGACTCCCTTTTCGTACGACGCCTTCAGGACGGCGACATCGGTGAGCACCTGCGCCGCGCAATCAAGCATTTTCCGCTGCCGGACGTCGGCGCGGACGCCCTCAAGAAGTACTTCAATCCCGAGGGGCGAGAGGACGGAGCGCCGTACAAGCTCCTGTCCATGTGGCGGCAGACCGTGAGCCGCGCCCGCGAGCAGATCACGATGCTGGCCAGCTTCGCCGAGGTGTACCTCGCCCGCGAGGGACACGACGGCCAGATCGGCGTGAACCTGCTCACGAAGGTCCAGATGCCGAATCTGTCCACCCTCTACGGTGCCATGCTCGCCGGCGTGGACTACGTGTTGATGGGGGCCGGCATCCCGAAGGAGATCCCCGGCGTGCTGGACGCCTTTGCCGAAGGCCGTGCCGCATCGCTGAAGCTGGATGTGGAGGGTCTCGATCGCGGCGAGTGCGTGGAGATGACGTTTGATCCCGCCGACCACTTCGACGGCGCCCCTCCGAAGCTGAAGCGCCCGAAGTTCCTGCCCATCGTCTCGTCCCATCCCCTCGCCGCCATGCTGGCGCGCAAGGCCACGGGGCGCGTGGACGGCTTCATCGTCGAGGGCCCGACCGCCGGCGGTCACAACGCGCCGCCCCGGGGTCGACACGACCCGTCCGAGGGCGACCCCGAGTACGGGCCGCGGGACGAGGCCGACCTGGACGCCATGTGCGAGCTCGGCCTGCCCTTCTGGCTTGCGGGCGGATCCGGCTCACCCGAAGGGGTTCGGCAGGCCCTGGAAGCGGGGGCCGCAGGAGTTCAGGTGGGAACGCTCTTCGCCTATTCCGACGAGAGCGGGATCGAGGACAGCCTGAAGCGGCGAACGCTGGAGAAGGTTCGCAGCGGCGGCGTGGACGTGAAGACCGACTTCCGCGCGTCGCCGACGGGCTTCCCGTTCAAGGTCGTCCAGCTGCAGGGTACCAACGCGGACCGGAACCAGTACCAGAAGCGCAACCGGATCTGTGATCTCGGCTATCTTCGCACCGCCTACAAGCGGGAGGATGGTCGCGTCGACTACCGGTGCCCGGCGGAGCCCATCGACACCTACCTGAAGAAGGGCGGCACGACCGAGGAGACGTGCGGGCGGAAGTGTCTGTGCAACGCCCTGATGGCGGACATCGGTCACCCCCAGATGCGTCCCGAGGGCGAGGAGCGCCCGCTCCTCACGAGCGGGGACGACCTGATGCGGCTCGACCGCTTCCTCGGCGACCGCGAGAGCTACTCGGCGACCGACGTGCTGGACTGGCTGATGAGCGGCGTCGCCGCGGCGCGCGTCGAGGCCGACGAGGTCGTCGCGGCGTAGTACCTTCGCTTCGTACGCCGGACGACGGTGTGGGCGTTCGCCTCTACTCGTTGAGCGCCCGGACCGGCTCGATGCGAGCCGCGCGGGCGGCGGGCAGCCACGCCGCGATCGCTGCCGTGGCGGCCACCACGAAAGCGACGGCCACTCGCGTCCCGGCATTGCCAGCCTCGACGCCGAAGAGCAGCCGATCGAGGACCCGCGCCGCGGCTACGGAGCAGGCGAGCCCGGCCGCGAGTCCGACGCCTGCCGGAACGAGCGCCTGACGAAGAACCAGCCGCCGAACATCCCTGCCGCCTGCGCCGAGCGCGATCCGCACGCCGATCTCGCGCGTTCTCGCCTGTACGGCATGGTTGAGAACCCCGAACAGACCCACCGACGTGAGGGCCAGAGCGAGAAGGGCGAAGAGCGAGAGCAGCACCGCGTAGAAACGCGGCGCGGCGACGGCCTTCGCCAGCAGACCGTCCCCCGTGAGCACCTCCTCAACGATGGCCCGATCTCCCGCCGCGGCGACGATGGCCCGGAGTCGGGAGAGCACCGCCTCCTCGTTCTCGGCCGTTCGCACGACGAACCACAGGTCGCCGTGTAGCAGCGACGCGGCACCGAGCGGCGCGTAGATCTGGTATCGCTCGCCGGACCCCTCCAGGGAGAACGCCGCAACGTCCTCCACCACGCCCACCACCCGTTGCCAGGGCGCCGCCGCCTCTCCCTGCTTCAGCCGGAACCTCATTCCGACGGCTTGTCCTCCCGGGGCGAGTGCCCGGGCGAAGCTCGCGCTCACGACGCGCGAATTGGAGTCGAAGCCACGCTCCGACGAAAGGAAGGTGCGCCCCTCGACGAGGTCTACGCCGAGAACGTGAAAGTAGTCCGGCGGCACCCGGGCCATTGCTCGTATCCCGTTCTCCAGGTCGCGGCCCGGGCGAGCTCCGTCCACCTCGAGCGTGCCGGACGTGAATCCATAGTGCAGCGGAATCTCCCCCGTGACCGTCGCCTCCGTGGCCCCCGGGATCGCGCGGGCGCGCGCCACGAGATCGCTGGTGAACCGGTCCAGCTCGGCGTCGTTCGGAGCTGCGTCCGCCGGAAACGACAGCCGCGCAGCCACGAGCCCCTTCGGACGGAACCCTGGATCCACGCGGTGGAGCCGGATCAGCGTCTCCGAGAGCAGGCCGGCGCCGACGAGCAGCACCACCGACAGCGCGACCTGACCCGCCACGAGCCCCGAGCGGAAGCGGCCGCTCCCCCGTGCGCTGACCGAGCCGACCGGCTCCGCCTTAAGTTCGTCGTCAGGGCGGACTCTGGACGCACGAAGCGCCGGAAGAACTCCGAATACCACCAGGGTCCCGATTCCCACAATCGCCCCGAAGGCGAATGCGCGACCGTCCACTGCCACGCGATCGAGGGATGCGAGCTGGTCTGGACGGAACCGACGGACGAGAGCGACCCCCGCCATCGCCAGAGCCACGCCGACGGCGGACGCGGCAGTCGCAAGGATCCCGCATTCCACGAGGAGTTGCCGCACGATCTGTCCGCGTCGCGCGCCCAGCGCGATTCGAATGGCGAGCTCCCGCGATCGGGCCGCGCCCCGCGACAACAGCAGCGCGGCCACGTTGGCGCACGCCACGAGCAGAACGAGCGCGACAGCCCCCATCAGAACGAGGAGAGTCGATCTGAGATCGACGTCCAGAAAATCCGTGACCGTCCGAAGGTGGGGCTGCCAGCCCTCGAACACCTTCGCACGCTCCGACACGCCTGAGCGGATGCCTTCCAGCTCGCGCGTGGCGTCGGCGGCCGTCGTCCCGGGGCCGAGCCTCGCGATCATGCTCACCGTCTCGATCCGTGGCCGACCACTCGTATCGCCCACCATCGCACCCGCCGGACGCAACGGCACCGCGTACTCCGGATCGCCGGCCTGCGGCAGCCGCGTCAAGGACGCCGGAAGGACACCCACGATTTCGTACGGCTCCCCGTCCAGCTGCACCGTCCGCCCGATCGCGCCCCGGTCGCCTCCGTATCGCCGCTGCCACGTTCCGTAGGCGAGCATCACCACGCGTGGACTGCCCAGACGCACCTCGGCCTCCGTGAACGAGCGGCCCACGGCGGGCGTTTCCCCGAAGAAGCCGAGATACCCGGACTCGACCTGGAGAACGCCGACCGTCCGTGCGTCCGCGCCGCCGCCGAGCCGCATGGACTTCCCCTCCCACAGCGTCGCCCCCGCGAGCGTTCGGCTTCTCGCCTTCCACGCCTCAGCGACTTCCCGTGGCGGCGACGTCTCCATGCGGCCGGCGGGGTCCTGCTGCCACACGAACACCATGCGGTCCGCATCGCGGAACGGCAGAGGATGCAGCAGCAGGCGATTGACCGCACTGTAAACCGCCGTCGTCGCGCCCAGACCCATCCCGAGGGTCAGCACGGCCGCAACGCTCACGCCCGGGCGCCTCATCAGAGATCGGGCGCCGAATCGCCCGTCCCGCACCAGGGCGTCCAGCGCACGACCCGGGCGCGCCTCCCGGCTGGCCTCACGGTGGCCTTCGAGGCCCCCGAACTCGATCCGTGCCCGTCGCCGCGCCTCATCGGGATCGAGCCCCGCCTCCCGGTGGGAGCGCGCCTGCATCTCGAGATGAAAGCGCATCTCCTCGTCCATCTCCCGGTCCAGCGATCCCCCGGCGAAGGTCGCGCGCAGCCACTCCACCCATCTTCCAAACATGGAGATCCTCACGCCGTGGCGAGAACGGCTTCCACCGCCCCGGCGAACCTCCGCCACGCGGCCGTCTCCTCCCCCAGCGCCCTCCGCCCGCGCGTCGTGAGTCGGTAGTACTTCGCACGCCGATTGTGCTGCGTGAGCCGCCAGTCGCCCTCGACGAAGCCCTTCGTCCGCAACCTCTGCAGAGCAGGATAGAGCGACCCCTGGTTCACCTCCAGCACGCCCGAGGAGATCTGCTGTATCCGCTGACTGATGCCCCAGCCGTGCATCGGCTCGAGCGTCAACGTCTTGAGGATCAGCATCTCGAGGGTTCCCTGCAGCACGTCCGCCGTGCGGTCGGCCATGGCGTCTCCTGTAGAGTGTCGACAATCAAAGGGTAGCCATGGGTGGGGCCGGACGTCAACGGTGTCGACGCCGTCTGGACCGCCAGCGGCGCGGACGCTATTCTGCCCCGACGCCTCAGGCCCCATGCACTGGAACGGGCGCTTCCCGCCTCAGAATCGGAGGATCGTACGATGTCGTACTCCGCCACGGCCCATCTCGGCGTATCGGCTCCCGCCCACCGCGCGTCGGGGTTCCGGCAATTCGGTCTCGTCTCGCTGATCACCGCGGCCTGCGCCGTCTCGGGGGCCGCGCCGACCCTCGCGCAGTCGCCGTCCGAATCGTCGGGCGCGGCTTCTTCGGGCGTCGGGGCGGCCTTTCCGTCAACGGCCACCGCGCAGCCGGAAGACACGGCGTACGACCGCCTGATTCGCGAGTACCTCCAGGACCCGCGCATCTCCACCGACCTGGTGGACCATATGCCTCTCGCGCCGGACGTGCCCTCGCCTCTCGAGTTCTTCGGTCGTATCCCGGGCACCCCGGGGGAGCTGACGTACGCGAAGGACATCGAGCGCTACTACCAGGCGCTGGCCAAGGCGTCCCCCCGGGCGAAGTTCTGGACGATCGGGAAGACGGAGGAGGGACGGGACCAGGTGCTCCTCGCCATCGGCAGCGAGGAGAACATCGCGAAGCTGGACCGCATCAAGGCGGAACTGGCGGAGCTGACGGATCCGCGGAAGACGTCGGAGGCCCGTGCGAAGGAGATCATCGCGAACGGCACGCCGATCTACTGGATCACGAGCGGCATCCACTCGCCGGAGACGGGTGGCCCCGAGATGCTGAACGAGCTGGCGTACCGGCTCGTCGTGGAGGAGTCACCCTTCGTGAAGCAGATCCGGGACGACGTGGTGGTCTTCATCACGCCCGTAGTCGAGGTCGACGGGCGTGAGAAGGAAGTCGACACGTACTACTACGGGAAGAAGACGGGCAAGCCGCGGCCGCCGCTCATGTACTGGGGCAAGTACGTGCAGCACGACAACAACCGGGACGGGATGGGGCAGTTCCTCGACCTGACGAAGAACGTGACGCGCACGTTCCTCGAGTGGCATCCGACGTTTCTGCACGACCTGCACGAGGCGCAGTCGTACCTGTACACGTCCACCGGCACCGGCCCCTATAACGACGCCCTCGATCCGATCCAGAGCAACGAGTGGTGGCTGCTGGCCGAGACCGAGGTGATGGAGATGGCCAAGCGCGGAGTTCCGGGCGTCTTCACGTACGGCTTCTACGACGGCTGGGTGCCCAACTACCTGTTCTGGATCGCCAACACGCACAACTCCTTCGGCCGCTTCTACGAGGTCCAGTCGTATGGGCCCGACACGAGCACCGTGCGGCTGCCGTCGCAGACGACCAGCCGTGAGTGGTACCGGGCGAACCCGCCGCTGTCGTCCATCAAGTGGGGTCCGCGCAACAACGTGAACATCCAGGAGTCGGCGCTGCTCATCGCGCTGAACAAGGTCGCGCAGGACCGGAAGCTGTACCTGGAGAACTACTGGCTCAAGAACGCGCGCTCGGTCGAGAGGGGGAAGACGGAGGCGCCGTACGCGTGGGTTGTGCCGGCGAACCAGCGCCGCCGCGTCGAGGCCGCGGACATGGTCAACGAGCTGCGTCGCCAGGGCGCCGAAGTGAACGTCGCGGACGCCGACGGCACGTTCGGCGGCGTGCCGGTCCACAAGGGCGACTACGTGCTCCGGGCGGACCAGCCGTACCGCACGCTCCTGGACATGTATCTGGGCATCCAGGACTACTCGCCCGCGAACCCGCTCCCGTACGACGACACGGGATGGACGATGTGGCTGATGCGCGACGTCGCCCTCAGCCCCGTCGACGACAAGGCGATCCTCTCGCAGCCGATGACGCCGCTGAAGGAGCCGGCGACGGTGGCCGGGACGATCACCGGCTCGGGGCCGGTCCTCGTCGTCGACAACACGACGGACAACACACTGGTCACGTTCCGGTTCCGCAACGCGAAGACGCGCATGCTGGCGGCGGAGCAGGCGTTCGACGCGGCTGGCCACCACTTCCGCGCCGGCGCGTTCGTCATCCCGGCGGCGGACCGGAAGGCACTCGAGCCGTCCATCCGCGAGCTGGGCCTGTCGGCGTGGGCCCTGGCGGATGCACCGTCGGTCCCGACGCACTCCCTCGACGTGCCGCGCATCGGCTACGTGCACACGTGGAACCGCACGCAGGACGAGGGGTGGGTCCGCGCCGCCCTGGACCACTACGGCGTGCCGTACGACTACTTCGGTGCGCCGGAGCTGCGGAAGGGCAACCTGCGCAGGAAGTACGACGTCATCGTCTTTCCCCACGTCGGCGGCTCGGCGCAGTCCATCGTCAACGGCGTCCCCAAGACGGGCAAGGAGCCGATCCCGTACCGGAAGACGGACCTCACGCCGAACCTGGGCACACCGGACGCGACCGACGACATCCGCGGCGGCATGGGTCTGGAGGGCCTGGCGGAGCTCGCCCGCTTCGTCCAGGAAGGCGGCACGCTCATCACCGAGGGGTCGACGGCGGCGCTCTTCCCGGACTATGGGATCACCAGCGCCGTCTCGGTCGAACACCCCGACAAGCTGTTCGCGCCGGGCTCGATCCTGCGCGGCGTCTTCGCCGACCGCACCAGCCCCATCGCCTACGGCTACGGCGACGGCGACCTGCCCGTCTACTTCAACCAGGACCCCGTCCTCAACGTCGGCGGCTTCGGCGGCTTCCGTGGCTTCGGCGGCGGGCCGGACATCCCCGGCGTCGGCACGAACGTGACGCCCAACGCGGGCGAGCACCAGCACCTGTCCACGTGGAAAGGCGACGCCGGGGCGGACAGCGCCGGCGCCTCGACCCAGGCCCGGGACGCCGCAGCCATCCGCGCCATGCTGCGTCGCTACGGCCTCATCGGGGACCAGGCGCAGCCGCGCGTTGTCCTGCGCTTCCCGAAGGCAGCCGACGACATGCTGCTGTCCGGTACTCTCGTCGGCGGCGAGAACCTCGAGAACCGCGTCCTCGCCGCGGACGTCCCCATGGGCGGCGGCCACGTCGTCATGTTCGCGCTGCGCCCGTTATGGCGCTGGCAGACGCAGGGCACGTTCTTCCTGGCCTTCAACGCGATCCTGAACTGGAATGATCTCTCGGCGGGGGAGAGCGCGGGGCGGTAAGGGAGGCGCGCTGGGGCGCGCAGGGGGTCGCGGCGCGTTGCGCCGCTCCGAGGGGGTCGGCGCCTGCGGCGCCTCCGAGGGGGTCGCTCGGCTTCGCCTCGCTCCGAGGGGGTTGTCGCGCTGCGCGCGACGCCGAGGAGGTCGGGCCTGCGGCCCTCCGAGATGGCAGCTGCGCCAGCCGGTAGCGCCGGCAGCCGTCGCCCGCCTCCGCCCCTCGAAGGCGCCGCAGGCGCCGACCCCCTCGGCGCGAAGCGCCCCCCTCGGAGGGGGCGCAGCCCCCGACCCCCTCGGAGCGAAGCGACCCCCTCGAAGGGGGCGCAGCCCCCGACCCCCTGCGCGCGCCAGCGCGCCTACAACCTTGCCAGCATCACCAGGCCCATCGCCACCCCGACCGCTACCACCACCCACCGCGCCCGCCCCGCGTCCACCCGCTGGATCGCGCGGCCGGCTACCCAGCCGCCGGACATGCTGCCGATGGCCATCAGGCCGGCGTACCCCCAGACGGGGCGGCCCAGGGCGATGAAGTAGATGACGGCCACGGCCTTCGCCGTCGTCGCGTACAGGTTCTTCAGGCCGTTGGAGCGGTGCAGGGAGGGGGAGCCGAGCTGGTTGAAGGCGATGATGAGCAGGATGCCCTGGCCGGCGCCGAAGTAGCCTCCGTACGTGGCGATCACGAGAATCGTCAGCGTCGCCGACGTCGCCCACGGGATCGTGACGACGCCGCGTCCGCGTGGCTCGAGGCGCTTCGAGACGACGGGCTCCAGGGCGACGGCGGCTGCCGCGGCGAGGACGAGGAATGGCGCGGCCGACTCGAACCAGGACGGCGGCATGCGGATGAGCAGCCACGCACCGATTCCCCCGCCGATGGCCGCCACGATCAGCAGCGAGTACCACCGCTGCCGGGCGTCCATGAGCTCCTGCCGATAGCTCAGCGACGCCGCGACGCTGCCGGGCCAGAGGCCCAGGGCGTTCGTCGCGTTCGCGGTGACCGCCGGCAGCCCGAGCCAGAGCAGGACCGGGAAGGACAGCGCCGTGCCGCCGCCTGCGACCGCGTTTGCCGAGCCGGCCAGCAGCCCCGCGCCCACGGCCGCCAGCGCGTGCCAGAGTGAGTCGGGCATCCGCCACGGTGCCACCCGTCGCCCGCGAGAGCAAGCCGCGCCGGGGTTTCCCTTGTCCAGCACGCTCGCCCGCCACTACTCTGTCTTCATGCTCCTCGGACACTACGGCGTCGCCCTCGCGGCCAAGCGGTCGAGCCGGCGCACGTCCCTCGGCGCCCTCTTCTTCGCGGCCCAGTGGCTGGACGAGCTCTGGCCCGTCCTGCTGCTCGTGGGCGTCGAGCACGTGCGCATCGCGCCGGGACTCATGGCCGCCAGCGGCCTCGACTTCACGGACTACCCCTACTCCCACAGCCTGCTCATGGCCGGCGTGTGGGCGCTCGTGATCGGCGGCGGGTGGTACGCCCTGCGACGGAGCCGACGCGCGGCCGTCGTCATGGGCGCGCTCGTGCTCAGCCACTGGTTCCTCGACCTGCCGGTGCACCGGCCCGACCTGCCGCTGTGGCCGGGCTCGTCGACGTACGTCGGACTGGGCCTGTGGAACTCCCTCGCGGCCACGCTGGTGCTCGAGCTCGGGATCTTCTTCGGCGGGTTGCTGATCTACGCGCGGGCGACGTCGCCCCGGGACCGCATCGGCCGCTACGGACTGTGGGCGATGGTCGTCACGATGGTCGCGATGCTCCTCGGCGGAACGTTCGGCCCCCCGCCGCCCGACGCCGCGACCCTCGCCTGGAGCAGCCTCTTCCTGTGGGCCTACATCCCGTGGGCCTGGTGGGTCGACCGCCACAGGGACGTCGTCGAGCCGGAGCCGGAGCCCGAGGCGCCCGCGGTGAGGGCCGCGGCCTGAGGCGCCGGAAGTGAAGGCCACGGCGTGAGGCGCCGCGTGGCCTCGTCGTCCTGAAGGGCGACGTCGCCCATCAGATCCGCTCCAGCTCCTCGACCGTCCGCTCGTTCCGCAGGTTGCCGGTGTTGAGCGTCGAGCGGGGCTCGACGAGGAGGACGTGCGCCTCTTCCGGGGCGACGGGACGGTGCTCGACGCCCCGGGGCACGATCAGCATCTGGCCGGGCTCGAGCCACACGTCCCGGTCGCGGAACTGCATGAGCAGACGCCCCTCGACCACCAGGAACAGCTCGTCCTCGTGCTCGTGGTGGTGCCACACGAACTCCCCCCGCAGCTTCGCGAGCTTGACGTCCGTATCGTTGACGCTGCCGACCAGCCGCGGGGACCACGCCTCGTCGAAGAGGGACAGCTTCTGCTTCAGGTCGATGGGGTCCATGTGGCATGCCTTCGTTGCAGGTGTGAGCAGGGCTGCGCGTCCCGTGGCCTGCGCCCGGGCGTCGCGCTCGGTTTTGGGGCGAACCTACCGTATCAGGACGCCCGGTCGAAACACGACGGGGCGGCGGTGGGCCGGTGATGCACGGCGCCGGTGAGCCGGTTATCGATGGCTCGTGTCGGACGAAAGTGGACACCGACCGGGTCCTTGCCAGGCCGGTGTGCAATATCTCCCGTTATCCGGACGAAAGTGGACATCGAGCTGGAGGCTGCCCCACGTCGGTGGCCGATTTCGTGCGAATTCCGGGACGAATCGGACAACGGGCGTCGGCGGACCCCTCCATTGGCCGATATCGTTCGCATCTGCCGGCGAGGGGGTCGACCCATTCGCGCGGACGCCCATGCCCGGTGCCGAGTGTGAGCACTGCCAAAATGCTTACCGCCGCCAATCGACCGCCCGTCACCGGGCCGCCTCCGCGCCGATCATTCCACCTCGATCTCGTGCACCTCCACGTCCAGGTCGTCCAGCTTCCTCTGCATGAACGCCCGCGCGTCCTGAACTGCCTGATTGTAGACGTGGGGTCCGATGGTCGAGAGCAGGAAGTCCAGAAGCTGTTCCGCCCGAAAGGCGCTCAGCTCCTCGTCGAACTCCGTGAGCCAGAAGCCCCTGAGGTCGGAGAGGATGCGGGCACGTCGGTCAGCGTCCAGCTTCAGCGTCACGAGAGCTCCGTCGTCGCCAGCGAGTCAGTCGATGATCCGGCCCAGTGCGGGTGCCGTCGCCAACAGAAGTGCCAGTCCGAGAAGGAACGAATATGCATAGTCCGCCTTCGAGGTGGAGCGCTTGACGGCCGGCTCGAAGAAGAACCGAGGCGCGGCTCGGCGTCCGGGCAGGACGGTGAAGGCGATACTCGGCTCTCGCCCCGTGGCCCCGCGGAAGGCGATGCGGAGCACGTGGTGCATCGCAAGGAACAGGAGAGGCGGAGTGCCGGCGAGAACGACAGCCCAGCGTTCTTCGCCCGCCGGCGGCAGGAATGCACGGACGACGAGCACGGGCGTCCCCTCGCACCAGACGCCGGTCGGCGTCGGCTGCTCAGCGGGCGGGTGGCCGCAGCCGAACGTCAGGACGAGCGTCGCCGCCGGGAGGAGCGACGTCGCGGCCGCACGTGACAGACGCGAGCCCGTTGAGTGAACGGTGGACCTTCCCTTCCCGGCGGCGAGGAGCGGCTTCCAGGCATACGGATAATGTGCTACGGTCCACGCCATTTCCAGCATCGCGGGCCGCGGGTCTGGAGCCCGTTCAGCGTGCAGACCTGCCGTCGGGTGCGAGCGCCGCAAGCACGGCGAATCCGTCCCGACGCCACAGCACTTCGGTACGCAGCCCGGCGCCCCGCAGCCACGCCAACTCCCATTCCAGCGGGAAGTACGTATCCTCGGCGGCCCACGCGGCCAGATGCCCCTCGGCCTCCTCGCTGGAATACGAGCCCTCGAGGTGGGCAAGCCATGCCCCCCGCTGCCGGGCGGCGAGCGCCGGCTCGACCGCCGGGAAGCAGTCCGCAGTCACGAGCAGCCCGCCCGGTCGAAGCACGGCGCTGCATTCCTCATAGAAGGCCCGCTTCGCGTCCGGCGAGCGGATGTGATGGAGGGAGATACAGGCGACGGCGACGTCGCAGGGCGGCAGCGTCGCGGTGAGGAAGTCGGCCTGCCGAAGGTCGACGTCCGGGAATTCCGACAGTCGGGCCGCCGCGGCCTCGAGCATCGCGGCGTCCGAGTCCAGTCCGATGACCGATGCGTCGGGCCGGGCGCGCAGACAGGCTGCCGAGAGAGCACCGGTTCCTATGCCGAGGTCGAGGATCGTCGGCGCGGACGACGGATGCAGATCGAGGGACGTCGCCACCTCCTCGACCATCGTCTCGTAGTGCGGCACGAAGGCGCGGATCCGCTCGTCGTAGTCGCCGGTGTCGATGCGGAGATGGGAGGCGACGTCGCTCATCGGCGCTCGCCCTTCGTTCAGGCTCGCGGCGAAGAGACCACGATCCGGAATCCGTCGGGGTCCCGAATGCGGAAAACGCGGGCCCCCCAGGGCATGTCCGCGGGCTCCGAATCCAGCGTTCCGCCCGCCTCGCGGACGCGATTCGCGACTTCGTCGATGTCCTGGTCCGTCGTGAACTGGATGGAGAAGCCCTCGCCCTTCACCCGCTCCCAGCCCCGGCCCCCGTCGTCCTGGTTGAGGAGGATCCGGACGTCCCCTGCGGAGAGAGCGGCCGCGGCGTAGCCACCCTCACGCTTGTACTCCTGCTCGACGGTGAAGCCCATCACGTCCCGGTACCAGGCGAGACTCGTCGGCAGGTCCCGCGCGGTGAGAGAAAGCTGGATCGCCCGGGCGCGAAAGGGGCCGGGCTGCGATTGCTGCTGCGACGGTGCGTTGGAGCTCATGGGCCTTGGGGTCAGGGGATCGGGGGTGGCCCGTACGGAGGGCCGCGGCCGGAACAAGAGTACGCCCGGCGGCCACCGCAGTCGAGGATCGCGATCCACACGCTCTATTCGATTGTCGCCGTGGCCCCCTCGCCGACCAGCGGCATGACCTCCTCCGCGAAGCGATCCATTTCTTCGGCCTGGGGGCTGAACTGCAGCAGCAGCAGGTCCACCCCGGCGTCCTCGAAGGCCCGGATCCGCTCGGCCACCTGCTCCGGCGTGCCCACGAGTCCACTGCGGAGCCCCCGATTGGAGACCGAGTAGTCCTCGAGGCTGACGCGCCGCTCGAGCTGCGTGTTGCCGATCCAGTCCTGGTAGTTGGCGTACCCGCGGGCGCTCTGACGGACGTCGGTGATCCGCTCGACCTCGCGCCGGGCCGACTCCACGGTCTCCCGGACAACCGCGTAGCCGGCGGCGCCGAACGTCATGGGCGCGAGCCCCAGACGCTCACGCCGCTCCCGCATGTCGGCGACCTTGCCTCCGATCACGTCGGGAGGATCCCCGTGGGTAAGCCACGCGTCGCACTTCTCCGCGATGAGCGCCTTGCCCGCCGGCGACTCGCCTCCCGCGTACACCGTAGGCCGCGGCCGGCGCGCCGGCTTCGGCTCGAGAACGGCTTCCGCCACGTCGTAGAAGCGACCCCGATGGCTGAACACGCGCTCCCGCCAGAGTCCGTCCACCACGTCCAGCCATTCACCCGTCCGGGCATACCGCTCGTCATGGGCATCGAACGGTACACCGTACATCCGCGCTTCCGTGGCCCACCAGGACGACACGACGTTGATGGAAAGTCGTCCTCCGCAGATCCGGTCCACGTTCGCCGCCTGCTTCGCGAACGGCGCCGGCGCGTGGAAGGTCGGACGCACGGCCACCATGATCTCGAGTCGCTCCGTCACTGCGGCAAGCGCCGCAGCGGTGCTCCACGCCTCGAGGGAGGGCGCCTCGATACCCTTGATATCGTTCAGGCTGAGCTCGGCGATGAGCGTCAGATCGAAGCCGATCTCCTCGCTCCGGCGGGCGAGACGCCGGACGTAGTCCCAGCTCGCCTCCATTCCCTCGTCGTCGACGTTACGCAGCCAGCCGCCGAAGACCGGGAGCCAGTATCCGAAGCGCATCATGCCACCTCCCGAGCCGGAAAGCCGGCGGATCGGGCTCGGGCCGCGCCGGTTTCGACCGCCTCATCGACGCCAGCCTGATCCCGGGACGCAGCAGACTCCGCCTCCTCGGCGATCCAGTCTGCGAAGCGCTCGACCGGATCGAAGCCGACGACGCGGGGGGCATCCGCCACGAAATTGGAGAGGGCGTTGACGTCGTAGAAGTACGGGCGTCCGTCCCGCTCATTGATCAGGTACTCGACGCCGCCGATCTCGATGCCGGCGGCGCCGGCGATGCGCTCCACGGCCGCGATGATCTCGTCGGGCGGCGTGTATCCCTCCACCCGGAGGCCGTTCTCCGGCACATCGACGGCGCAGGCCGAGCGCGTCAGCTCGGTGCCCGCGACGTCCCGGCACACGTCCGCCGGACACAGGTTGAATGTCTCGCCCGTCGTGTAGACCCGGATGCCGTACAGGAACCGACCGTCCAGCACCTCGACGCGCACGATGCGATCGCCCTCCGCCGCAAGGAACTCCTGGACGAGCGCGGTCGAGTCGAGCCCCAGGTCCAGGACGCCGGCTTCGGCTGCACGAGCCAGGTCCTCCGGCCGATCGAAGCGCCGGACGCCCGCGCCGCTGCCACCCACGTTCGGCTTCACGACGACAGGGAAGCGCAGACCCGCTGCCGCGGCGGGCGCGTCCTTCGAGCGATGGATCACACGGGCCCGCGGGAAGGACAACCCGAGCCTCTCCAGCAGCGTGAGCTGGGAAGCCTTTGAAAGCTCGGTGCGCCATGCGGCTTCCCCGTTGATGACACGCACGCCAAGGCGCCGCAGGTGCGCCAGCCACTGCGTCGTGTAGAAGACGGCGTCGCGATGGCCTCGGAGGTAGGCAGACGGGCTCATTCGGTTCACGACTACCGAATACGGCGACGTCGCCTCCGCCGGGTCATAGCGGTGCTCCGCCGCGCAGAGCCGGTCGTACCTCGTGCCTCGCCGGTCCAGCGCCGCGAACAGCGGTCGGAACCAGTCCGGGTGCTCGTAATAGACCGCGATTCGTCGATCGCCTGTCTCCTTGCCAGCCATTTCTTTCCTCCGGTAGGGGCATGAAAAAAGGGGCCCCCTCTCGCGTGGAGAGGGGGCCCCGGATCCGCCGGACCCGTATCCGGCTACGTCATGCGCGCGATCTCGAACCCGCGCCGACGTCCGCCCGCCTCTCCCGTTCGGGGAGGCATGCACATGCGCCGGGACTGCGGCATGCGGGCGGACCGGTTCGCGTGGATCGTCATGGGCCGAGCATACGTGGCGGAATGCGGCGGCGTCAAGGGAGGCCCGGATCGCCCCGCGGCCGTGCCGGCCGCGAAGATGCGGTTACAGGGTAGCTCAGCCGCCTACGGTTCCCCGGTGGCGGATATCGCGCAGCATCCGCACGATCACGTCGACGGTTCGCCGTTCCTGCTCCTGCCGGGAGATCGTTGCCCTGTGGTCCATGAGCTGCGGCCCGTAGTAGCCGAACTGGGCGTGGTTGCCCCCGTCGATAACGAGGATCCGTGTCGAAGACGGCAGCAGTCGGTCGTTCTCACGGCTTCGGGACTGCGGCGCCACGCCGTCCCGCGACCCGAGGATCTTCACCACCGGGAATTCTGCTCCCGAGAGGTCGAAGTCTCGGGGGTGTGTCGTGCCGATGAGCACGAGGCCCGACGTCCGTTCCGGGTGCGCCCGGGCGAACTCCGCTGCGAGCGCGCCCCCGAAGGAGTGCCCCGCAACGACCCACCGGCGCCTCTCGCCGTCCGGCGGGCCCGCGCGGCCGGATCCGGGCTCCTCGCCGTCCTCCAGGACGTCGCCATCCGTCATGATCCCTCGCGCCCGTTCGATGGCTTCCGATCGATAGCCGTCCGTCGGCGCGTGTCGGCCGAGGAAGGGCAGGCGTACGATCACGGCCGGATAGCCCGCCTCCGCGACGGCGCGGGCAAGCGGCGCGTAGGCGCGGGGCTGGACCATTCCGCCGGGAAAGAAGACGAGTCCCGCTCCCGCCGTATCGGTGGTCGGAACGAATGCGATCCGATCCGGGAGCTCGCGGACCGTGACGGTCGAGGAATTCGCCAACGTCCCCCGGGGAACCCCGTGGGCCTGAAACGTCCACACGAGGGCGATCGTCCCGAGAATACCCGCAGTCGCCCAGACGATGCGGACGCGGCGATGGAGCAGCCTACGATCCATGGCGGATCACGGGCCGATCGGATCGAGGGTGAACTGCCACGATACACCGAACCGGTCGGCGACCCACGCGAACTTGCGGCTGAAGCCGTAGTCGCCGGGCGGCATCAGCGTCTGGCCGTTCCGGCTCAGCTCTCCGTACAGCCGGTCGAGCTCGGCCTCGTCGTCGCATTCCACCACGAAGGAGAACGAGGGCGTGAAGTCGAAGGCGTGGGGGATCGGGCTGTCGATGCACAGGACCTTCTGCGCGCCGAGGCGAAAGCGCGCCTGCTTCACGGTGCCCTCCGGCCCCTGCTCGTCGGCCCCGTAGCGGTCGATCGCCTCGATTTCCGCATCGGCGAAGAGCGCGACGTAGACGCCCATCGCCTCTTCGGCGTCGGCGTGCTGGAACATGAGCGACGGCAGGATGCGTTGGGGCATGTGCGGATCGACTCCGGTCTCAGGGGATCGCTTCGGCGGTGTAGTCGTCGTACCGGCCGTGACGACGCGTGCATCGGACGCGCAGTCGAGGTACTCCGCACGGGTGACGTCTTCGGCGACCGACGACTCCCGTGGCGTCCGCGCAGCCGTTGGTAGGCAATGCACGTCACCTTTCGAGCTGTGCCAGCCAGACCGTGTGTCCCCCGCAGTCCGGATCCTCCGCGACATGGTCGAGGACCGAGAACCCGTTCGACACGAGCAGGCGCCCGTACTCCGCCGCGTCCAGGCTGGCGTGGAACAACGGCTCTCCGTGGTAGGAGCCGATGGCCACCCCCTCAGAGGTGCCGGACGTGAAGAGCAGCGCCGCACCTGGCGCGGCGTGGGCGGCGAAGAGCGGGAACATCGCGCGCTGGTCGTCGCGACTCAGGTGAAAGAAGCTGTCCCAGGCAAGCACGCCATCGAACCGCCGCTCCAGAGCCAGGGTTCGCATATCGGCAACGAGCCACTCGGCGCCGGGCATCCGCTCCCTGCACATGCCGATCATGGTGGGAGAGGAGTCGACGCCCGTGACCGAGGCCCCGCGGTCGACCAGATGGCGCGCGATGGGCTCGCCCATGCCGCAGCCCAGGTCGAGAATGGCTCGTCCGGTCGCCGCCGTGAGGAAGCGATCGAGCCAGCGCTTCTCCTGTAGGCTTCGCCCCCGGTCGCGGTCGTAGTCCCGGGCGCGACGCTCGTAGAGATCGATGATGTCGTCCGACACCAACCTCCGATTGTTCGCGTCTTCGGCGTTCAGGTGGAGGTGCTTCCGCCTTCTACTGCGGCTTCCGGGCGGTGAAGATCACGGCCTTCACACCGAACTCCTCGGCCGCGTTCCGCGTGGACTCCTTCCGAAAACTGAATCCGGGCACGACGGCCGACCGCACGCGTCCGAAACCGGCTTCTTCCAGAAGTCGGAACATCTCTCCTTCCAGGAGAGCGCCGCCGATTCAGCTCGCCCACAGCTTCGGATCGTTCACGATGGACTGCGAAAGCTGCGATCCGGCCCTCGTGGCATTCCATGGAGGCGCCGGAGTCTCCCGCGTTCGCCGTCGCCTTCCGGCACATGGTCGGGTTCAGGTCGACGCCGATCACCCGCCCCGTCGGTCCGGTCTGCCAGCCGGCGATGATGGCATCGAGGCCGGCTCCGCTGCCGAGATCCAGGACCGTCTCCCCGGGTCGCACGTCGCTCCTCTCGTGGGGATTGCCGACGCCCGCAAACGATGCCACCGCTCCGGCCGGGGCCCGATCCAGCCACGCGGGGTCGTAGCCGAAGCGCTCGGCCGCCTCCCGGCCGTGGAAGAAGTGGAACTCCTGGTCCGGCTCGTCGGCCACCTCCTGGTACATCCGCAGGACTTCGCCCTTGATGGTCGCTTCGAGGGACTCCTGTGCGTCCGCTGCCGATACCTGAGTCTGCATCGTTGCCACCTCGCACGTGGGAGGAACCTCAGGTTCCACAATGGGCGGCGATCTCCGGGAAGGAAAGCCCCTGGCCTGCACGCGGCGGATCAAGAGCCGCGTTTCGGCTCTTGTAATACATAGAGGAACAATGTATATAGGGGTGCAAGGTAAACGGATGCGATGCGAACGCCCTTCGGTGTGCCCGCTCATGGAGATCAACAAGGACCTGATCGCGGCGTCCTCGACGCCGCTCGTGCTGGCCATTCTGGCCGATGAGGACAGCTACGGGTACGCCATCCTGCAACGGGTGCGCGACCTTTCGGGCGGCCGCATGGCGTGGACGGACGGCATGCTCTATCCCGTGCTGCACCGCCTCGAGCGGCTCGGACACGTGAAGGCGCGATGGGAGGTCGCCGAGAGCGGGCGGCGGCGGAAGTACTACAGGATCACGGAATCGGGCCGTAGACAGCTCGCGGATGAGCGCCGGCAGTGGCTTGCCGTCGACGCGACGCTTCGTGGAATCTGGTCGGCGCTCCGGGCGGGCCTGCCGGTCATGGAGGCGGCCGGGACGCCGCTGCCGCACGGGAGCTGAGCATGGCGGAGATGAACGACACGACCCGGCTCGAAGAGCAGATCGATCAATGGCGGGCCTACCTGCGCCGGCGGGGGGCGATCGTGGGCACCGACGTCGCGGAGCTGGAAGACCACCTTCGGGAGCAGGTCGCGACGCTGACGGAAGCGGGTCTGGACGCCGACGAGGCGTTCCTCGTGGCGGTGAAGCGGATGGGCAGCCTCGACGCGCTGTCGCGGGAGTTCGCGCGCGAGCACTCGGAACGGCTGTGGAAGCAGCTCGTCGTCGTGTCGGAAGGTGCCGGGGAGGTCGGAACCACGGGTGGTCGAGAGGCCGTCGTCGCCTTCGCGCTCGCCGTCGCGGCGGCCGTGGCGATCAAGGCGCCGGTACTCTTCGGGGCGGACCCGGCCCAGGACGCGAGCTTCTACATCCGCAACGCGAGCCTGTTCGTCCTGCCAATGCTGACGCTCTACTTCGTGTGGAAGCGGGGCATCGGAGCCGCCACGCTCCCGTGGCTGGCGGGGGCGTTCGTGCTGGCGGGCGTGTTCGCCAACGTCTACCCGTTCGCGCCCCGCGTCGGGGGCTCGGCCACGCACGAACCGGGGTATACGGAGGCGCTCACGGCGCTGCACCTGCCCATCGCACTCTGGCTGATGGTGGGCGTGGCCTACGCCGGCGGGCGGTGGCGGGACGCCGAGCGGCGGATGGACTTCATCCGCTTCTCCGGCGAGCTGTTCATCTACTACGTGCTCATCGCCCTGGGCGGAGGGGTGCTGACGGCGTTCATGGCGATGCTGTTCCAGTCGATCGGGATCGACGTCGAGCCGTTCTTCCAGGCCTGGGTGCTGCCGTGCGGCGCGACGGGGGCGGTCCTCGTGGCGGCGTGGCTGGTCGAGGCCAAGCAGAGCGTGATCGAGAACATGGCGCCGGTGCTTACGCGTCTGTTCACACCGCTCTTCGCCGCCGTTCTGGTGGCGTTTCTGGCGACGCTGCTCGTCACCGGTCGCGGCATCGACATCCAGCGTGACGTGCTCATCGCGTTCGATCTGCTCCTGGCGGTGGTCCTGGGCCTGCTCCTCTACTCCGCCTCCGCCCGGGATCCACGATCCCGGCCCGGCGTGTTCGACGTGCTGCAGGTCGTGCTGCTGGTGAGCGCACTCCTCGCCGACGCGGTGGCGCTCTGGGCCATCGCGGCGCGGATCTCGGCGTTCGGGTTCACGCCGAATCGCGTCGCGGCCCTCGGCGAGAACGTGGTCCTGCTGGTCAACCTCGGCTGGTCCGCGGTCCTCTACGTGAGGTTCCTGCGGGGGCGGACGCCTTTCGACCGACTTGAGCACTGGCAGACGGACTACCTGCCGGTTTTCGCCGTGTGGGCCGCGTTCGTGGTCGTGGTGTTCCCGCCGCTCTTCGGGTTCATCTGACCGTCATCCTTGCCCGACTCGATCCGCCGACAAGCTTGGCCCGACGACGCGACGCGGCATCCGCATTCCCGAGCGCGGGAGATCTCGCATGGGCATCGGAGTACGACTCCGCTGGACCCCTGTTACAGGGTTGCTCTGTCTGCTCGCCGTCGGGTGCGGTGTCGACGACGCACCCCGGGATCCGATCGTCTTCGCGAGCGTCTACAACACGTCCGGCTTCCAGGCGCTCCTGGACGTGCCGTCGTCGAACGGCAGCAAGCTGGCCGCCTCGGAGCTCAACGGGAACGGCGGCGTGCTCGGCCGCAAGCTGGTGCTCCGGTCCGTCGAGGGGGCGAGCGACCCCGACGAGCTGGCGTCGGCGAGCGAGCAGCTGCTGAGCGCGGACGAGAGCGTCGTCGCCCTCTTCGGGCTCTCGGATACGGACATGGTGCTGGCAGTGGCGCCGGCGGCCGCCGCCCACCATCGGGTCTTCCTGACGAGCGGCGCCACGTCGCCCCTGCTCCCCGACCAGGTTCCCGATTACCTCTTCCTCGCCTGCTTCGGAGACAACGTGCAGGCCGCCGCGGGTGCCGAGTGGGCGTACGACGATCTCGGCGCCAGGACCGCCGTCGTGCTGTTCGACCCGAACGAGAGCTACACGGCGCTGCTGCGGGGCTACTTCGCGGAGGGCTTCACCGGGCTGGGCGGCACCGTCGTCGAGACCGAAGCCATCGATCCCAGGACCGACCCGATCACGCTTCCGGCGATCGGCAATCCGGACCTCGTCTTCCTGGCCGTGCAGACGGCGGAGGACGCCGCCCGGGTCGTCCCGATGCTGCGTGCGGCGGGATACGCCGGGCCGATCCTGGGCGGGGACGGGTACGACTCCGACGCCACCTGGGCCGGGCACCCGGACATCTCCGACGTCTACTTCACGACCCACGTCTACCTGGGCGACGACAGCCCGAACCCCCAGGTCCTCGCCTTCCTGGACGCGTGGAACGCCGCCTACCCGGGGCAGCCCCCGAGCGCGTTCGCCGCGCTGGGCTTCGACAGCGTGATCCTTCTCGCGACGGCCATCGAAGCGGAAGGCTCGGCCACCCCTTCGGCCGTCCTTTCAGGGTTGTCGAGTCTCGAAGGCTTTCCGGGGGTGACCGGGACGATCAGCTTCCGCGGGAGCGACCGGATTCCGACGAAGAGCGTCACGGTCCTGCGAATCGTGGACGGACGGCAGGCGTTCGTTGCCGAGGTAACGCCGCAAAGCGTGCCCGCCCCCTGACTCGGAACGCTCAACGTCCCCGCGAATCAGGGCCGCCTCACTCCGGATCGAACGAATGGAACCACCGCGAGCGCAGCGGCGATGGCCAGGATCGCGACGCCGATCCAAAGGGAGAGCGGGTCCGCCACCCCGTCATCGTACCAGTCTGCCATGTACAGCCCGACCTGCGCCCCGCCGATCACCGCCACGATGAGCGTGGCGGACATCCAGGCGACCGACACCTCGGCGCGTTTCACGGTAGCGATGCATTCAGGGCGTTCATCCTCCCGCTCTCCGCTTCCCGTTCACTCGCTTCAGCTGACCGCGCGCTTCACGAGCTCCTTGATGCGCCCCTCCTCCGCGGCGCCGAGCTCCTTCAATGCGTACGACGTCGGCCACATGGCGCCGTCGTCGAGGCTCGCCTTGTCGCTGAAGCCGAGCGTCGCATAGCGCGCCTTGAACTTGGCCGCGCTCTGGAAGAAGCACACGACGCCGTCGTCGTTTGCGTACGCCGGCATCCCGTACCATGTCCGCGGCTTCAGGTCCGGGGCCGTCGCCCGGACGAGCTCGTGCAGCCGTTCGGCCATGGAGCGGTCGGGCTCCGGCATCTCGGCGATCTTCTCCCGGACGTCGCTCTCGCCGTCCGCCTTCCTTCCGCCCGCCGCCGCCTTCAGCTCCCGGGCGCGCTCCTTCATCGCGGCCTTCTCGTCCTCCGTGAAACCGGCGTTCTGATCCCTCTTCTTCGCGGCCAAGACAGCCTCCTCGATCCCGTCAGGAACATCCCGGTCCCCGACACTCCAGGGTCACGAACAGCTCCGAATGGATCTTCCAGGCGCCGTCGACGCGGCGCCAGTACGCCGCATAGCGACCGCCGACGTGGGTCGCCCCCTCGGCCGTGGTCCATGTCCCCACCCAACGGCCGACTTCGGCGGCACGCTCCCCCGCGTCGGCGACTTCCACGGACTCCGGCGTCCGCACGTACCGGAGGTCCGCGGCGCGGGCGAAGAGCCCCGTCCACACCTCCCTCTCCCCGTCGCGGCCCTGGGCCAGGGTCCCGGCGCCGGCCGTGACCTGGTAGGACGGGTCCATGAACGAGAGCACCCCGTTCACGTCGTGGCGGGCGATGGCCGCGTTCGACGCCGCCCGCAGTCCGCGAACGGTGTCCGCGGGCGTCTGCGCATCAGCGCGCGCCGCCGGAACCGCCGCGACCATGGCCGCGATCGACACGGCTCGAAGGGCGAACGCCCGAAGGCCGAGGCAGCGCAGCGGACCCTGACGTCGTTGGGTTAGTGCACAGAGGATGTTCGGCATGACGGGAATATGGGCCGGGCGAGGTCGTCGGCTCAATAGCCGTCGCCCACAGCCGCCTTGCGCCCGTCATCCGCGTCCAGTAACGTGTTGTCAACACATACTTGCGGAGACGCGCGATCATGACCCTGCGGGAACGGCTGAAGGTCAGGGGATTCGAGACGCCCGCCCAGGAGGCGGTGCTCAGCCTGCTGGTGGCGGCCGGCCACGTCGAACGGGCGCTGGAAGACGTGTGTGAGAAACACGGATTGACCCACGTGCAGTACAACGTGCTGCGCGTGCTGCGTGGGGCGGGCGACGAGGGACTGCCGCGCTATGCCATCGCCGAGCGGCTCATCGACCACGCGCCGGACGTGACGCGGCTGCTGGATCGGCTGGTCCGGGACGGACTGGCGGAGCGGTACCGGTCGGCGGAGGACAAGCGTCTCTCGCTGACCCGCATCACGGCGCGCGGACTGGAGCGGCTGGACGGGATGGACGCGGCGATCCGGGCGTGTCATGAGCGGTCGACGGCGCGACTGACGGTCGGCGAGCGACGTCGCCTGGCGAGCCTGTGCGGGGCCCTGGTGCCGCGGACGAGCACGAGCGACTGACGTGCGGGGCGCACGACGATCATCGAAACGGGAGCGAAGGAATAGATGACGAACTGGATCTGCAGCACGTGCGGCACGCAGTACAGGGAGTCGGAGACGCCGCCGGAGGCGTGTCCTATCTGCCAGGACGAGCGGCAGTACGTGGGAGCGGGCGGGCAGCAGTGGACGACCCTCGACGCGCTGCGGGCGAGGCACCGGGGCACGCTCGAGCCCATCGAGCCGGGGCTGTTCGGTCTCGGCATGACGCCGTCGTTCGCCATCGGGCAGCGGGCGCTGCTCGTGCAGTCGCCGGGCGGGAACGTGCTGTGGGACTGCATCGACCTGCTGGACGACGAGACGGTGCGGCGGGTGCATGCGTTGGGGGGAATCACGACCATCGCCATCAGCCATCCGCACTACTACACGACGATGGTCGAGTGGGCGCGCGAGTTCGACGCCCACGTAGTGCTGCACGGGGCCGACCGGGAGTGGGTCATGCGCCCGGACCCGGCGATCCGCTTCTGGGAGGGGGAGACGCTGGAGCTGGAGGCTGAGGCTGGAGGCTGAGGCTGAGGCTGAGGCGGGGGCGACTGCGCGCGCGGCGCGGGGCGGTCGCCGGCTCACTCCACGGCCGTTGGGGCCGCGTGGTGGCGGGCGTGATCTGCCTCAGGCCGCGGGCTCGATCTCTACGACGGGGTCGCGTCTGAACACGTAGAGCGCGGCGCCGACGAGGAGGGCGACCGCACCGGCCAGGAGGCTGGCCGGATCGGAGCTGGCGACGAGGGCGAGGGAAACGACGAGGGCCGCGCCGGGCACAAGCATGCCGCCGGGAAGCCGGAGCGCCGCCGGGTGGTCTCCGAACCGCCGCCGCAGGACGGGCACCGCCGCGGCGGTCGTCACGTAGGCGAACAGCCGGGCGATGACGGAGACGAGGGCGAGGGTGACAAAGGACCCCGTGGCGGCGAGGGCGCCGGCGGCCACACCCTGGACGACGATGGCCACGGCGGGCGTCCGGTAGCGCGGATGGATCCGGGCCATGGCGGCGGGTCCGTAGCCATCGGCGGCGAGGGCGAGGGCGAAGCGGGGCCCGGCCAGGGTGCTGCTCGCGTTGGTGCCGAGCATCGAGACCAGGGCGCCGACGGTGAGCAGGAGCGCCGCGGCGGGTCCGGCAAAGCCGCGGGCGGCTTCGGCAAGGGGCGAGGCGGATTCTGCCAGATTCGGCAGCGTGCCTACGGACACGATCTGCACCAGAAGGTAGAGCGTCGTGATGATCCCGATGCTGGCGATCAGCGCGAAGGGGATGTCGCGCCGGGGGTTCCGGTACTCGCCCGCGGCGGCTGGCACGTTCTCGAACCCGGCGTAGGCGAAGAGGAGGAGCAGGGCCGTGCGCCCGAGGCCGGTGGAGCTCGGTGCCTTGATGGCCACCACGTCGCCCCAGTGGACGAACCAGATTCCGACGAGCACGAAGAAGAGCAGCGGCACAGACTTGCCGATCAGCAGGACGACCGTCGCGCGCGCGCCGGCCTTCACGCCGACGACGTTGATCCAGGTCAGGAAGGCGAGGGGCAGGAGCACGACGGCCAGGCGGCCCCAGCCGGCCGCGGCTCCGGGCCAGAGGAAGCTGGCGGCGAGGGCCATTCCGTTGGCGATGGACGCGCTGGATGCGACGCGGGAGAGCCAGGACGTCCAGCCCACCTGGCAGGCGGCGAAGGGGCCGAACGCCTCCCGGGCGTAGAGGTACGGGCCGCCCGGCTCCTCGAAGTGGCTCGCGGCCTCCGCGAAGCACAGCGCGATCAGCCCGATGGCCAGTCCTGCGACCACGACGGCGATCGTGCTGGCGGCACCCAGCACGGCCGCGGCCGCGGCGGGCAGCAGGAAGACGCCGCTGCCCACGATCTGGTTGAGGGAGATGGAGACCACCTCCCAGCGGGAGACCGCGCGCACGAGGCCGGGTGAAGTTCTGGGTTCGGATGCCATCGGGAGCCGGATGGGGGAAGGGTGCGGTGCCGACGCCGACCGTATACCTTCGCCGCCGCGAAAGTCAACGATCTCGGGACGTCACGAATCCCAGGCGAGGCTGCATGGCACGGATCGCAGGATGGAGAGGCGGAAGGGGAGCGCGGGTCCGGGCGACGTCGGTCGGCGCGGCAGTGGCCGCCCTCGCGATGGGCGGGTGTGCCTCATTCGGGAGCAGGGCCGCGCCGCCGGAAATGGTCGGAGAGGTGGCGACGTCGGGGCAGGCGGCCGTTCCCGGGGCGGCACCGGCCAAAGCCCCGGCCGGATCGGACTCCGCAGTGTCCGCAGCGGACACGGTCATGGCGAACCGCGTCCGGCGGGAGTTCCTGCACGCGTGGGACGGCTACCGCCATTACGCCTGGGGCCACGACGAGCTGAAACCGCTCTCGAAGACGTGGCGGGACTGGTACGCGACGTCGCTGCTCATGACGCCCGTCGACGCCTACGACACCATGCTGCTCATGGGACTGGACTCGGTGGCGGCCGACACGAAGCGGCTGATCGTCGATTCGCTGTCGTTCGACGTGGACGACGACGTGCAGGTCTTCGAGGTGACGATCCGGCTGGTGGGCGGGCTGCTCACCGCCTACGAAATGGACGGCGACCGCCGCTTTCTCGCCCTGGCCGAGGATCTGGGCGAACGGCTGCTGCCGGCGTTCGACACGCCGACGGGCATGCCGTACCGGTTCGTGAACCTGCGGACCGGCGCGGTGCGGGATTCGGCGAGCAACCCGGCGGAGATCGGCACGCTGATGCTCGAGTTCGGCCGCTTGTCGGAGGCCACCGGGCGGCCGGAATTCCGGGACGCGGCGAAGAAGGCGATCACGGCGGTCTTCGAGCGCCGTTCGTCCATCGGGCTCGTGGGCGAGCAGATCGACGTGCGCACGGGCGAGTGGCTGAACCGGGACTCCCACGTGAGCGGCGCCATCGACAGCTACTACGAGTACCTGCTCAAGTCGTGGCTGCTGTTCGGGGACGCGGACTTCAAGACGATGTGGGACGCCAGCATCGGCCCCGTGAACGCGTACCTGTCCGACACGCGCTTCGGGGGGCTGTGGTACGGCCACGTGGACATGAACACGGGGCGACGCACCCACCGCTGGTTCGGCGCGCTGGACGCGTTCTTCCCTGCCGTCCTCGACCTCGGCGGGGACGCGGGCCGGGCGGAGCGCCTCATGGACTCCGTGTACCGGATGTGGACCTTCTTCGACGTGGAGCCGGAGGTCATGGACTACGGGGACATGGCAGCGGTCTACGCCGCCTACCCGTTGCGGCCGGAGGCCCTCGAGTCCGCGTACTACCTGTGGACGACGACGCACGACCCGAAGTACCGGGTCATGGGGAAGGACATGTTCGAGCGCATCGTCCGGTACGGGCGCACGGACGTCGGCTACGCCTCCATCGCGGACGTCGGGACGAAGGAGCAGCGGGACGCGATGCCGTCGTTCCTGCTGGCGGAGACGTTCAAGTACGCGTACCTGCTGTTCGCGGGGGACGCGGCGCTGGATTTCGATTCCGTGATCTTCAACACGGAGGCGCATCCGCTGAAGCGGGGGCGGTGAGGCGGCGCAGGGCTCACGCGGAGGCGCGGAGCCGCGGCGGCGCCGCTTCATGCTTGTCGCCGAACCCGCGGCGCCCCTCGAGGGTAGATCTCCCGACCTCCAATTCCGGACGAAAGAAAGACCGCGTGATCTCCGTCTCCAACCTGGCGAAGGAATTCGGCGAGGACGTGCTGTTCCGCGGCGCGTCCTTCCAGCTGAACGCGGGCTCGCGCTACGGCCTGGTCGGCGCCAACGGCTCGGGCAAGACGACGCTGCTCAACATCCTGACCGGCGAGCTCGAGCCTTCCGACGGCACCGTCTCCATCCCGTCGAAGGCGCGCCTCGGCGTTCTGCGGCAGGACCAGTACCTGTACGAGGACGAGCAGATCATCGGCGTGGTGATGATGGGTGATCCGGAGCTGTGGCGGGCGCTGGTGGAGCGGGACGAGGTGCTGGCGCGCGCGGCGGACCACTTCGACGCGGAGCGTTACTCGCGCCTGGAGGACACGATTGTGCGCCACGACGGCTACGCGGCGGAGGCGCGCGCGGCTTCGATCCTGGAGGGGCTGGGGCTGCCCGCCGAGGTGCACCACCAGCCGCTGCGCACGCTGTCGGGCGGCTTCAAGCTGCGCGTGCTGCTGGCGCGCGCGCTGGCCGGCTCGCCGGACGCGCTGCTGCTGGACGAGCCGACCAACCACCTCGACATCCTGTCGATCCGCTGGCTCGAGCGCTTCCTGCGCGGCTTCGCCGGCCCCGTCGTCGTGATCTCGCACGACCACCGGTTCCTGGACAACGTCGCGACGCACATCCTGGACGTCGACTACCGTACTGTCACGCTCTACACGGGCGACTACACGGCCTTCCACGCCCAGAAAGTGGCGGAGCGCGAGCGGCGCGAGAAGGAGATCGAGAGCCGCGAGAAGGAGATCGCGCACCACCGCGAGTTCATCGACCGATTCCGCGCCAAGGCCAGCAAGGCCCGGCAGGCACAGAGCAAGCTGCGCCTCATCGAGAAGAAGGCCTCCGAACTGGAGCCGCTGGCGCCGTCGTCTCGGCGCTGGCCGACGTTCCGCTTCCGCGAGAAACGCCACAGCGGCCGCGACGTGCTGGAGCTGAACGGGATCCGCAAGGCGTTCGGCGACAGGGAAGTGCTGCACGGCGTGGACCTCACGGTGCGGCGCGGCGACCGGCTCGCCATCATCGGGCCCAACGGCATTGGCAAATCGACGCTGCTGAAGATCGCCGTCGGCGAGCTGGATGCCGATGCCGGCGATTCCGAGTGGGGCTACGAGACGCGCGTCGGCTACTTCGCGCAGGACCACAAGGAGCGCTTCGAGGGCGCGGGCGGCACCGTCGAGAGCTACGTCGCGGGCACCGAGGGCGTGACGCGCTCCACCGCGCGCGGCGCCCTGGGCGCAGTGCTCTTCACGGGCGACGACGCCGAGAAGCGCCTCGACGCGCTCTCCGGCGGCGAAGCGGCGAGGCTGGAGTTCTGCCGGCTGAGCCTGGAGCGGCCGAACGTGCTGGTGCTGGACGAGCCGACGAACCATCTGGATCTGGAGTCCATCGAGGCGCTGGCGGAGGGACTCGAGAGCTACGACGGCACGCTGGTCCTCGTGTCCCACGACCGCTGGTTCGTCGGCCGACTGGCCAACCGCATCGTCGAGATCCGCGCCGACGGCATCCGCGACTACCCCGGCACCTACGAGGAGTACGTCCACGCCTGCGGCGACGACCACCTCGACGTCGACCGCGCAGCGGGCCTCACGGCCGGGCGCGCGAGGGAGGGCCGGGGCGGCGGCAACGGCAGTGGGGAGGACGGTCGTGGCGGCTCGGGGCGCGGACGCCGGGATGGGCGCGCCGCCGGGCCACGGCGCGCCTCGTCGTCCCACTCCGGCGCAGACCCGAAACGGGCGACGAGGCTGGCGTCGCGGCGCGACGCCCTCATGGCGGAGATCGACGCGGCCGAGTCGCGCATCGCCGAGATCGACCAGCGCTTCTGCGAACCGGGCGCCTACGAGGACGCGGACGAGGTGCGGGCGCTCGATCGGGAGCGGGCGCAGCTGCGCGCGAAGGCGGACGCGCTGCTCGGGGATTGGGAGGAGGCGGAGGTGGAGTTGGGGGAGATTGACGGGGAGGGAGGCGATGGTGGGGGGTGAACGGCGGGAGTTGAACAGCGGGAGTTGAACAGCGGGGGTGAACAGCGGGGGTGAACGGCGGGGAAACGACGGCGGGGGCTCGCGGGTGGGCGCGTTCTGCCATGGATGTGCCCCACGGTCGCGGCTTTCGTGGGGCATGGCGAAGCTCAAGATGCAGGAGGCCGCCGAAGAGCTCGTTCGCGAGGTGGACAAGCTGCTCCCGCGCGCGCGGCGGCGGTCGCCGAACGCGGCGGATCACCTCGAGCGTGCGGCCGAGGCGGTCGATTTCAACATCGGCGAGGGCATCGCGGCGCTGCGGCCTCGTGTGAAAGTCTGGGTCTACGAGATCGCGAAGCGTGAAGCCGGCGAAGTGCGCGTGATCCTGAACCGCCTCGTGTTCAAGGGCGTATTCACGTCTTCCGAAGTCCGCCGCGCGATGAGCCTCGCCACAGTCACGACCGCGATGGTATCAAGCGCAATGCGCACGCTGTCCAGCGACTCAACCGCAACCGAGTCCCGCCACAACGAATGACCGCAGTTCTGCGTCACGTGCTCAGCCGGCCGCGGGCTCCGCCCTCGGGCTCGGCGCCTGCGACGTCGCCATGGCCGCACGGCTCGCCGCCACGAGCGTGCGCAGCCGGGAGACGATGAAGGAGCCCAGAACCAGCACGATCGCCAGCGCCTGCGCCGCGAGCGTCTCCACCGTCGGGAAGACCGCGAACCAGAGACCCATCCAGTCGGGCATGCCTCGCAGCGCGTGGATCGGGGTCGTTGAAAGCCACCCGGCGAGCTGCATCTCCTGCGCCTGCTCCCCGACCATCACCGTCAGCACGGCGCCGAGCATCACGCCGGTGAAGACGAGCATCTTCTTGTACGGAAGCCGTCGATTCGCCACGAACGTGAGGACCGCGACAACGGAGGTGAGGGCGAGCCCGACCAGCACGCCGTCGAGAACCGGCCCGCCGCCGAGGCGGAGCCGGTAGCTCTGCAGGAAGAGCACGACCTCGAACCCTTCCCGATACAGCGACGTGAAGCCCAGGAGGATCAGGCCGAGGACCAGCTTCGGCGTCGCCCCGCCGTCCTCGGCTTCCTCCATCAGCCGCTTCTTCCGGACGTTGTGCATCCGGATCCACCCGGTCCAGTAGACCTTGTGGAAGAACCAGTTCATGACCACGAGGAGGACGACGATAGCCAGCAGGCCCGTCGCGGCCTGGACCTGCAGCGCCGGCATGTTCTCCGTGAGCTGGTCGACGATGCCGATCGCGGCGAACCAGGTGATCAGCGTGGCGCCGAAGGCGACACCGGCCCCCGCAGCGACGGGGCGCCGGTGCGACGCCCTCGGCCCCGTCATCGTCGCCGTGATGGCCGCCAGCACCAGGATGCACTCCAGCCCCTCCCGGAAGACCAGCACGCCGATGTCGAGCACCCCGGCGTAGTGGCCCGTGCCCGCGGCCAGCGGGTCCGGATTGCCGGCCCGGGCGAAGATGCTCCACGCCACCGCAGCAGCGACGCCCAGGCACGCGACGCCCGCGGCCACGACGGCGGCTCGCTTTCCGAGGGTCGTCTTCTGTACTGCAGGTGCCTGCTGCATCCGGGTCCGGCGCTCGCGTTGGAGTTTGAGACTCATTCTCAATCCATGGTACCGGTGCTGCGGAGACGGCGCAAGGGGGGGCGGGGGGACGGGACGGGACCCGGCGCTGCTCGCGCTCCTGTACGCTCGCTCGCCCCGCGGCTAGCTTGCCGGCGTGTCCACTCGCACGCTGTCCCCGTCCCCCGGCTCCGTCTCGCGCACGGGGGAAATCCCTCGGCTGAGCCGATGGGTCGTCGGCATCGCGGCGGCCGTCGCCGTCGTACACGTCGTCGTCAACCTCGTCACTCCCTACGAGCTGCATCGGGACGCGTATCTCTATCTGGCCATGGGTCGGCACCTGCGGCCGTGGCGGATGGACTTCCCGCCGCTGATCGGGATGATCGCGCAGGCGGAGCGGGGGCTGTTCGGCGACTCGCTGGCGTCGATCCGGCTGTCGTCGACGCTGGCGCACGCGGCCAACGTGGTTCTGGCGGGCCTGATCGCGCGGGAGCTGGGCGGCCGCCGGTGGGCCCAGGGTCTGGCGGCGCTCGCCGTCGCCGTCGATCCGCTTTTCCTGCGCCCGGGCGCGCTTTTCCAGCCGGTGGTGCTGGACCAGCTCTGGTGGACGGTGGGGCTCTTCGCGCTGGCGCGCATGGCGCGGCGGGAGCCGGGCGACGCGCCGCGGGAGTGGCTGCTGCTGGGCGTCGCCTGCGGGCTCGGGCTGCTGACGAAGTTCAGCATCCTGTTCTTCGGGATGGCGGTCCTGGTGGGGACGCTGCTCTCGGAGCGGCGGCGCGACCTGGCGACGCCGTGGCCGTGGCTGGCGGCGGCGATCGCGTTCGCCATGGGCGCGCCGAGCGTGGTGGGGCAGATCCGGCTGGGCTGGCCGGTGCTGGGGCAGATGCGTGACCTGCAGGACGTGCAGCTCCAGCGCGTGACGGCCGGCGACTTCCTCGCCGGACAGCTCTTCATGCTGGGCCCGTGGATCCTGCTGGCCGCCGCGGGGCTGATCGATCTGCTGGTGGCGAGGCGACGTCGCCCGTGGCGGTCCGTGGGCTGGGCGTGCCTCGCGGCGTTCGTGCTCCTCCTGGTGCTGCACGGCAAGCCGTACTACGTGGGGCCCATCTACCCCGCGCTGCTGGCCGCCGGCGCGGCGCTGCTGGAGCGGGCGACGTCGGGCCGGGACGCGTACTCCGGACCGTACGCGCCGCCCCGGAGTCGCATCGCTGCGGTGACGCGGACGGGCGTCGTCGCCCTCGGGCTGCTGTCGGGCGCCGTCTTCCTGCCCCTCGGGCTGCCGATCCTGCCGCCGCCTCAGATGGCCCTCTACTCCACTCGGATGGGCATAACGCAGGCGGTCACGACGAATACGGGGCGCGTGCTGGAGCTGCCGCAGGACTACGCGGACATGCGGGGCTGGCAGGCGCTGGCGGACACGGTGGCGCGGGTGTGGCGGGACCTGCCGCCGGAGGACCGGGCGCAGGCCGTGCTCATCGCGAACAACTACGGGGAGGCCGGCGCCCTGGACTACTACGGGGCGTCGCTGGGCCTGCCGCCGTCGATCGCGCCGGTCGGGTCGTACTGGTACTTCGGTCCGGGTGAGAAGCCCGCGGATGTTGCCGTGATCATCGGGGGCGACGACGGCAACCGCGACTTCTTCCGGGAGGTCACCCTCGCGGCGACGATCGACGAGCCGTGGGTGGTCCCGGAGCAGCGCGGGGTGCACGTATGGGTCGCGCGGGGGCCGTACCGGACGCTGCAGGAAGTGTGGCCCATGTTCGAGGGCCGCAACTGAGAGGCCTTCACGGGCGGGGTGTGATTGCCCGGAGTGGGGTGTCGGATTAGCGTTGGGGCCCTGCTCTCTTCCGAGACCTGACACGGGAATACCGACCATGATCCGTCTTCGCGCGGCGGCTGCCTCCCTCTTCTTCGTCTTGCTGGCGGCGTGCGGGGGCGGAAGCGATGCGGGTTCGGGCGGAGGCGCGGGGTCGGAGGCAGCGACGTCGCCATCCGACTCGCTGGACCTCAGCCGGGTCGTGTGCGTCTCGAAGCAGCTGAACGAGTTCATCTTCGCCATCGGCGCGCAGAGCCACCTGGTGGCGGTGGACCTGACGTCGGTCTACCCGCCGGAGATCAAGGATCTGCCCACGGTCGGGTACCACCGGGCGCTGAGCGCGGAGGGGATCCTGTCGGCGAAGCCGACGCTGTTCCTGACGGACGGGAACGTGGGGCCGGACGCGGTGCTGGAGCAGCTCGGGAAGGTGGGGATTCCCATCAAGGTGATGAAGTCGGGCGGCACGCTGGACGGAGCGGAAGGGGTGATGCGGGATCTGGGCGAGCTGTTCGGCCGCGACCCGGCGACGGACAGCGTGCTCCAGGCGTGGAACCGCGGGATGCAGGACGTGTGGGCGGACACGAGCCGGTGGTCACAGGCGCCGAAACCGCGGGTTCTGTTCATGCACTTCGGCCAGCTCATCAACAACTACCTGGCGGTGAATTCCGGCGGAGCGGCGGGGAAGGTGCTGGAGTGGGCGGGTGGCGTGAACGCCATCGACTCCATCGGCGGAATGACGCGGCTGACGCCGGAGCTGATCGCGCGGCTGAAGCCGGACGTGATCATCGCGACGGAGGTCGGGTTCGACCGGCTGGGCAGCGCGGAGGCATTCGGGAAGCTGCCGGGGGTGGACCTGACGCCGGCGGCGAAGAACGGGCGGATCTACAGGATCGAGGAGGACAAGATCATGTACTTCGGCCCGCGCACGCCGGGGGCCGTGCAGGAGGTCGCCGGAATGCTGCACCCGGACCTGGCCGGGTCGGGAGGGTGAGGCGCCTGTCGAACGGGCAGGTCCACGCGCTGCTGGCGGTGCTGCTGGCGGCGGCGCTGGTGGCATCGGCCGGCATCGGCGCACTGTCGTTCACGCCGTCGCAGATGGTGCGCTACGCGGGGGTGGCGCTGGGGCTCGAGCCGGCGACGACGGCGGACGCGCTGTCGCGCAACGTCTTCCTCCAGCTCCGACTCCCGCGCGTGCTCCTGGCCGGCCTCACGGGCGCGGTGCTCGGCGTGTCGGGCACCATCATGCAGGGGCTCTTCCGCAACCCCATCGTGGAGCCGGGCCTGGCGGGCACGTCGGCGGGCGCTGCGCTGGGCGCCGCCCTCGTCTTCGTGTTCGGCGGCAACACGGCCGTCGACTTCACCTCTCCCCTCGGGTCCCTCGCCGTTCCGACGCTGGCCTTCGTGTGCGCGTTCGCGGCGACGATGCTGGTCTACCGCATGTCGTCGTCGTTCGGGAAGGTGAACGTCTTCACGCTGCTGCTGGCGGGCATCGCGGTGAACGCGGTGTGCAACGCGGGCACGGGGTTCCTGTCGTACGTCGCACGGGACCCGCAGGCGCGCAACATCACGTTCTGGAACCTGGGCACGTTCACGACCGCGGACTGGCGGGGCGTGTCCATGGTGGCGGCGTTCTTCGTGGTCTGCTTCGCGTGGTCGCTGCGCCACGGCAAGTCGCTGAACGCCCTGATGCTGGGGGAGGACGAGGCGGCGTACCTGGGGATCGATCCGGCGCGGCTGATCCTCGTGCTCCTCGTCGTGAACACCGTCATGGTCGCCGTGGCGACGGCGATGGTCGGCGTCATCGCGTTCGTCGGGCTCGTCGTGCCGCACGTCCTGCGCATGACGAAGTCGGCAGACTACACGTTCCTGCTCCCCGGCTCCGCGCTCTTCGGTGCGATCCTCATGGAGGTGGTGGACGTCATCGCGCGCATCGTGGTGCCACCGGCGGAGCTGCCCATCGGCATCATCACGGCGGTGGTGGGCGCGCCCGTCTTCCTGTGGATCCTGCTCCGGCAGCGGAGCCGCGGCGAGGGGTTCTATGGGTGAGGGCTCCAGGGCGGCGAGGGTCCCGGCGTGCGGGGGCGGCGATGGTTGAGGCGCGGGCGGCCGGCTACCGTGTAAACGGGGTGCGGATCCTCGAGAACGTGTCCGTCGCGTTCCGGCCCGGCGCCTTCAACGTGATCCTGGGCCCGAACGGGGCGGGCAAGTCGACGCTGCTGAAGCTGGCGACGGGGCTCCAGAAGCCCACGTCGGGCGATATCCTGTACGACGGGGAGCCGCTGGCGTCCATCGCGCCGGACGCGCTGGCGCGGCGCAGGGCAGTGCTGTCGCAGCACGTGGAGCTGGCGTTCCCGCTGCCGGTGCGGGAGGTGGCGATGATGGGGCGCTACCCGCACTACCGGCGCGCGCCGTCGCACCGGGACCGGGAGATCGTCGAGCGCGCCCTGGAGCTCGTGGGGATGTCGGAGCGATCGGGGCAGGAGTACCCGACGCTGTCCGGCGGCGAGCAGCAGAAGGTGCAGCTTGCCCGGGTGCTGGCGCAGATCTGGAACTACGATGAGCCCTCGGGCCACAAGCTGCTCTTCCTGGACGAGCCGACGACCAGCCTCGACGTCCACTACCAGATCCATCTCCTCGACATCGCACGGGACCTGACGGCGCATGACTGCACCGTCGTCGCGATCCTGCACGACATCAACGTCGCCTTCCAGTACGCGGATGCGTTCTTCCTCCTCGACCGGGGAGCGCTCGTGCTGGAGGCCGACGACCCCGCCGACGTGCCCGGACCCGTCATCGAGCGGGTGTTCGGCGTGCGGGCGCACCGCATCGTGGACCCGGAGGACGGCGCGGCGGTCTGGCGGTTCACGATCTGAGGAACGGGCCCGTGCCGACCTCACGGCACACGCCATGCGCTCGTCTGCACCGTGATTCTCGACATTCTGTTTCCGGCCATCGGCACGCTGCTGTCCCTGCTGGTCCTCGTGGACCTGTTCCTGACGGTGTTCCACCCCACGGCCCGGGCGGGTCCCCTCACGCGGGTCCAGAGCCGGAGCGTGTGGCGCCTCATGCGGAAGCTCGGAGGATGCAGCGGGAAGCGGCGGGTACGGCTCCTCTCGCTGGGCGGTCCCCTGATCGCCGTGCTCACGCCCGTGAGCTGGATCGTGCTGCTCACCGTCGCGTTCGCGCTGATCTACTGGCCCTTCATCGGGACCTTCTCGTTCGACGGCCTGGCGCAGGGCCCGGGGTGGGCGGAATCGCTGTACTACAGCGGCTACGTGGCGACGACGCTCGGACTGGGCGACGTCGTGCCGAGAGACATCCCCTTTCGACTGCTGGCCGTCGTGCAGGGAGCGTCCGGATTCGCGACGTTTTCCGTCGCCATCACCTACGTCCTGTCCGTCTACGGGCAGCAGGGCGTGCAGACGGCGCTGGCGAATCACGTCGAGCACGCGCTCGCGGGCACGTCGAACATGGACTGGCGGGATCCGGGCACGGAGCGGGAGCGGTGGGCCGAGCACCTGGCGTGGGAGGCCGCCCGCACGCTGGCGCGGGTGAACACGGCGAACAGCCAGTATCCCATCCTGCACTACTTCCGTCACCCGAATCCGCGTGACTCGCTGCAGATCCAGATCGGCCGGCTCATCCGCTGGCTGCGGGACCTCGAGGCGGCCGCGCCGCGGCGCGACTGGTTCCGGGGGTACTCCCCCTTCCTCGCCCTCCGGCGCGCCATCGATGATTACTTGAGGGAAGTCCCGCTGCACCTGCACCCGTTCGGCGTGCAGGAGGAAGACGATACCGGCTGGGACGAGAAGTATCGCGAGTTGCTGACGTTCCTGTGCTACGAAGCGCCGGAGTTCGTGGATCTGGCGGGCGATGCGGCCGGATGAAGCGCCGGACCGGGTCGCGACGAAACCCTGTCGGGAGAGATCGTGTGAGCGGATCGAGGTTCGTTGGGGCCGGTGCACGCGTGGCGGTGATCGGGTTCGTGGCGGCGGCGGGCGTCGGCCTGGCGGCGTGCGCCGGTGGGCCCGGACCGGTGACTCCCATGCCGCGGCCGGAGACGTTCTCGGCGGTCCCGGGTTTCGACACCCGGGACTACCCGGGCGCGGCGGCGATGCGGGCGTGGCACGACGCCTCGCCGTACCGGTGGGTCGGCTACTACCTGACCGCTCCGTGCTACACGGGCACGACGTGGCAGGGCAGGCGGCAGGAGATCCAGGCGATGGGCTGGGGCATCGGCGTGCTCTTCGTCGGGGAGCAGGACTGGGGCGCGGTACTGGTGCCCGGCGGTGGAGCGGCGGCGGTGGAAGCGGCGGGTGCGGACTCGGTGCCGGCAGATACTATCGCGTCGGCCACGACCGCGGAGGAAGAGAGGGTGGCACGAGCCGCCGAAGCGGGGACTGCGGCACGGTGCACGCGCGGCAACCTGTCGGAGGCCGGTGGGCGGGCGGACGGAGCGGCGGCGGCAGGCGCCGCGGCGGGCGAAGGATTCGCAGCGGGCAGCGTCGTGTTCCTGGACGTGGAGCGGGTGGACAGCGTGTCGGCGGAGCTCGCGGGGTACGTACGCGGTTGGTTCGAGGGGATGCTGGAGGACGGGCGCTATTCGCCAGGCCTGTACGCGCACGCCCGAAACGCCGAGGATCTGGCGACGATCGGTCGGTCGGCGTACCGCGCGGCCGGATCTCCGGGCGAGCCGCGGCTCTGGGTGGCCACGTCGAACGGCTTCGACGTGCACGGGAAGCCCTCCGACTCCGGCTTCGACGCGGACGTCTGGCAGGGAGCGCTGGACGTGTCGGAGACGTGGGGCGGCGTCACGTTGCGGGTCGACGTGGACGTGGCGGAGAGCGCAGACCCGTCGACACCCGGAAGCTGATCGGTCCGCGCGGGTGGCGCGGGGCGCCGCCGCGCGGATTGCGCGGGGCGGCGTCGCCCCTGCAGATCCGGCCGGCCGGCGTACTCGCCGGTGCTATCCGGCGGCGAAGTCGATGTGGCCGCGGGCCGGGTCCACGGCGACGAGGCGGACGCGGGTCTTCTCGCCGACGTCGAGGCCGTCGGCCCCCTGGACGATGCGGCCCTCGACGGGCGGATCGGTGAGGCGAGCCCACGTTCCGCCTCGGGTAACGCCGGTGACGACGGCGTGGAAGTCCTGGCCGACGCGGTCGGCGACGAGCTCGGCGGCGGCAACCTTCCGGAGCTTCCTTTCCACGTGTCGTGCCCGGTCCTCCATCTCCGTGCAGTGGGCGGCGACCTGCTCGAGCGCGTCGTCCGGGTAGGGAGACTCCCGCCCGAGCAGCGCGGCCTTGACCAGGCGCTGGGTGACGACGTCCGTGTATCGGCGGTTCGGGGCGGTGAAGTGGGTGTAGTCGGGAACCGCCAGCGCGAAGTGTCCCTGCAGCTCCTCCCCCCGATGCTCGACGACGTACTCACCCGATCCGAGCAGCTTCACGACCGAGAGGGACAGCTCCGCGTAGTCCTCGGGCGCGGCCTTGCGCTGCTCCACGAGGAACTCCGCCAGGGCTTTGCGGTCGGGCTCGGCCGGCAGCTTCGCGCCGTGTGCTGCGGCCAGTGCGACGATGCGGGGCCAGCGCTCCGGCGCCCGGACCTGTCGGCGAATCCACGCGAACCCGGCGTCCTCGAGGGAATCCGCGATGGAGGCATTGGCCGCGATCATGAGGTCCTCGATGAGGTCTCGGCCGAGCCCCTTCCGCGTCAGGCGGATGTCCACGACGCGGCCACCGCGCACGATCGGACGGGCCTCGACCGTCTCGAACTCCAGTGCGCCCCGCTCCTCCCGCCGCTGGCGCAGGGCGCGAGCGGCCTCGTCCTGCATCCGGACCTGGTCCCCGAGCGCAGCCTCCCGGGACGCTTTCGGCTCGGGGCCGCGGCCTTCGAGGAAGGCGCTCACGTCGGGATAGGCGAGCTGCGCGCGATTGCGGACGCGGGCTCGGGCGACCCGGGACACCGCGCACCCGCCGTCGCCTCCCACGTCGAACTCGACGACGAGCGCCAGCCGCTCCTCACCCGCCAGGAGGGACGTGCGGCCCGTGGATAGCTCGGGCGGCAGCATCGGCAGGACGGGGTCACCGGCGTAGACGGTGACCGTGTTCACGCCCGCATGGCGGTCGAGGGGCGTCGCCTGTGGCACGAAGGCGTCGACGTCTGCGATCCCGACGCGGACGCGCACCCCGCCGCCCGGGAGACGCTCGGAGCACTCGATCTGGTCGACGTCCCGCGTCGTGGCGTCGTCGATGGAGGACCAGGGCAGGTCGCGCATGTCCTCCACGCCGTCCAGGCCCGGGCGAAGCACTGCCTCTTCCGAGAGCTGGGAACGGGCGGCTGCCGAGAGGTCCACCTCGAAGCCCTCCGCGGCGAGTTCCTGCCGGGCGATGCGGGCCAGGTCTGAAGTTCGGGCCGTTCGGGACACGGAATGGCGGGTTCGGGGGGCGCAGTCTACCGGGCTCGAGATTCGGGCGGTGATGCTACTCCGGGGGTGCCCTCCGGTTCCGGGCGCAGGGTCCGGGCCGGACAAACGCCCGGACATGACGAAGCGGCCGACCCGGGATCGCTCCCGGGCCGGCCGCTTTCCGCGCGGCGCTCACGCCGTCGCGGCTCGCGTCACGCCGCTCAGACGGCGCGCACGTTCTCCGCCGCGGGGCCCTTCTGGCCCTGAACGACGTCGAACTCGACCCGCTGGCCCTCGGCCAGGCTCTTGAAGCCCTCCGCCTGAATCGCGCTGTGATGGACGAAGCAGTCCTTGCTGCCGTCCTCCGGCGTGATGAAGCCGAAGCCCTTCTGATCGTTGAACCACTTCACAGTTCCTGTGGTACGCATGATACCGTACTCCGTTGTCTCTGTTCTGGTGCCTCGGGGTGCGGTATTTCCGTACCTCTCGAACTCACCGTTCTCTGGCGCCAACAAAAAACCCGGGCGGTAGCGCCCAGGTTCTCATCTGTTGCTGGTCTCCGGACTCGGCCGGATCTTTCGCCAGTGTCCAAGATACGTCGCAGGGCGGGATCCGTCAACAGTCCCGTCAAGCCGAGCCCGGCGGCGAAGGGCGCCCGCTGGCAAGACCCGGGCCGCCACTGGAGGACCACGCCCGGTTCCGTTAGATTCCATGATCAGGGCGGCGCACGCGTTCGCCCACCGACACCCGCGGCGCGCCACCCGCAGCGTGCCGCGGGTGTGCCCGTTTCTCGGTCTTCCATCGAGGGCGAACCATGACGATCTATTCCAACTCGTCACGTCGGATCCGGAATGCCGCGCTTCGCGTGGACGAGGCGCTGCGGCCGGACTGGATCCTGGCGACGAAGCGCCTGCCCGCCGTGGGCGAGGAGATCCTGTGCGCCGAGGGCCTGGCCACGGTGATCCGGCTCCTGGGCAAGACGGGCGATGGCAGCCGCCTCCTCGAGCTCGCGCTCCCGGATCGTCCGCCGAGGCTGACCTTCTTCGCAGCCGCCTCCAACGTGCTGGTAGCTCCGGCCTGACCCGACGGGCGCCGGCGCCGCGCCGCCGGGCGGCGGCGCCGCGCCGCCCGCCCGCCCCCCGCCGTAGATCGCCCGCAGTACACCGCCCGCCGTACATCGCCCGAAGTAGATCGCCCGCCGCGCGTTCCCCGTCGAGCGTTGCCTACCGCCGGTCACCCCCCGCCCGCCGTCCCATGGCGTGCGCGAAGGCGAACCCCCGCGTAGCTTGTGCCGTCCCGTTTTCGCAACCCGATCATCCGGAGCCGTTCGCCATGCGGCGATCCATCCCGTTCACGGCTGCCGCGCTCGCGGCCGCATTCCTCGCGATGTTCCCGACCGTCAGCCGCGCCCAGGTGGGCGTTCCCGTCTCGGAGCGTCCAGTCACGGATCCGGGCGTCCCCACGCCGGAATCGGTGATCGGGTTCGCACCGGGGACGGACTTCAGGCTGGCGGACTACGAGCAGTCGACCGCGTACTTCCAGGCGCTGGCCAAGGCGAGCGACCACATCCGGCTGCTGGACGTGGGCAAGACGTCGAAGGGTCGCCCGTGGATGCTGGCGGTCGTGTCGTCGCCTGCGAACCTGGCGCGACTCGAGGCGCTGCGGTCGAACGCGCAGGAGCTGGCGCACCCGGAGTCCCTCACTGCGGAAGAGGCGCGGGCGATCGCCGACTCGACTCCGGCGTTCGTGGACATCTCCGGCGGACTGCACGCATCCGAGGTCGCGGGGGCGCAGCAGCAGATCCAGCTCGCGTATGACCTGCTCGCCCGGACGGGCGATCCCGAAGTGAAGGAGATCCTGGACAACGTGGTCCTGTTCCTGTGGCCGTCGCTGAACCCGGACGGACAGGACATCGTGGTGCACTGGTACCGGGAGAACGTGGGCACGCCGTACGAGGTCGCGCCGCTCCACGAGCTGTACGAGAAGTACGTGGGCCACGACAACAATCGCGACGCGTACATGCTGAACACCATCGAGAACCGGGTAGTGGAGCGGACGTGGCGGCACTGGGAGCCGCAGCTCATCCACGTGCATCACCAGTCGTCGCCGTTTCCCACGCGCATCTGGCTGCCGCCGTTCGCGGAGCCCATCGCGCCGCGGGTCCCGCCGATCATGAGTCGAGAGGCGAACGCCGTCGGAATGGACATCGCCCAGCGGCTGGAGACGGAGAACCGGCCGGGCGCGACGCACATGGGCACGGGCTTCGACGCGTGGTATCCGGGCTACATCGACTACATGCCCATGCTGCAGAACGAGGTGGCGTACTGGACGGAGACGGCGCTCTACCGCTATGCGACGCCTTACTTCTATACGATGGAGGACTTCCCGAAGGACATGCGGGACCTCCGCTCCGAGGCGCTCTACCCCAGCCCGTGGAGGGGCGGGTGGTGGCGGCTCTCGGACGCCGTCGGCTACATGGAGACGGCGTCGATGGCGGACCTGCACTACGCGGCGACGCGGCGGCAGATGCTGCTGTGGAACCGGTACCAGGCGGGGCGTCAGGCGATCGAGCGCTACACGAACAACCCGCCCTTCGCCTACGTCATCCCCCGGGCGCAACGGGACCCCATGGCGGCCGTCGCGCTGCTGCGGCGGTTGGCATACAACGGGGTGCGCGTCTCGCAGCTGACGAAGCCGGCGAAGCTCGACGGGGAAACGTGGGCCGCCGGGACGTGGGTGATCCCTATGGACCAGGAGTTCGCCGAGCTCGCGCGGCAGGTCCTCGAGGTGCAGCAGTATCCCGACCTGCGGGAGTTCCCGGGCGGTCCACCGGAGCAGCCGTACGACGCCGCGGGGTGGACGCTGCCGTTCCAGATGGGGGTGCGGGTCGTGGAGGCGCGCGCGCCGCTCGACCCGTCGTTCCGGGCGGCGTTGCAGCCGGTGCGGGGCGAGCCCGTCGACTGGCAGGACGTCGCCGGCGCGCCGCTGGTGACGGACAGCGTCGCCGCGGGCGTCGTCCCTCCGAAGGGGCGCGTCACGGGCTCGGGTGGGCGCCTCGCGCTCGACCCTGCGCAGAACGAAAGCTTCTCGCTGCTCAACGAGGCACTGGCCCACGGCGCGTCGGTGTCGTGGCTGGCGCCCAGCGGTGCGCGTGGCGGACGATGGGTCGTGAGCGACGTCGCCTCCTCGACGCTCCGGCGCTGGGTCGACGAGCGAGGGCTCCGGGCCGAGCGCACGGGGGACCGTGGCGTGCCGGCGCGGCTGCGGGCGGCCATGTACCGGCCGTGGACGGCGAGCATGGACGAAGGCTGGAGCCGCTGGCTCTTCGACCAGTACGGCTTCGCCGTCGACACGGTCACGAATGCGGACCTGCACGCCGGGGACCTGCGCGAGCGCTTCGACGTGATCGTACTGCCCTCGGAGTCGCCGCGGCGGCTGATGGAGGGGTACGCGAAGGGGACCGTGCCGCCCCGCTACGAGGGTGGCATCGGGGCCGAGGGCGTGCGCTCCCTGGACGCGTTCGTGCGCGCGGGCGGTACGCTCGTGGCCCTCAACTCGGCGGCCGACCTGGCCATCGAGCAGCTCCACCTGCCCGTCGAGGACGTCGTCGACACGCTGCCCCGGAAGGACTTCTTCGCCAGCGGCTCCATCCTGCAGGTCGAGACCAACCCGGCGCACCCCGTGATGGCCGGGATGCCGCAGCAGGCGTACGTCTTCTTCGACGACAGCCCTGTCTTCACGACGAAGGACGGCTTCGAGGGCGAGGCACTGGCGAAGTACGCGAAGGAGGGCTCGCCGCTGGCGTCGGGGTACCTGCTCGGCGAGAAGCACCTGCAGGGCTACGCCGCGGCGCTGGACGTGAGGCACGGGGACGGCCACGTCGTGCTCGTCGGCTTCCGGCCCCAGTGGCGGGGACAGCCGTTCGGCACGTTCCGCGTGCTGTTCAACTCACTGCTGTACGGCGACGACGTCGCCCGGCGGGCGTCGGGCACGGAGGGCTTCTGGTCGGCGCCGAAACCGTCGCCGACGGAGAAGGCGGACTCGGCGAAGGCGGGGCCCCGGAGGCCCTAGCCGATGACCCGCACCAGCCCCTCCTGCGCCACGGACGCCACGAGGCGTCCGTCCCGGGTGTGGTACGTGCCGCGGGAGAATCCCCGGGCGCCGTAGGCGGTGGGGCTTTCCATGGTGTAGAGCAGCCACTCGTCGACGCGGAACGGGCGGTGGAACCAGATGGCATGGTCGAGGGTCGCGGCCATGACGTTGGGCTGGCGGAACGACACGCCGTGGGGCTGGAGCGCCGTGCCGAGGATGCCGTAATCGGAGGCGTAGGCGAGGACCGCCTGGTGGTGGAGCGGGTCGTCGTCCATTTCGCCGATCGCCTTCACCCACACGTGGCGGACGGGCGCCGTCGGCGATGGATCGAACGGGTCGAACGCCTCGACGGGGCGGAAGTCCAGCGGCCGGTCCTGCGTGAGGACAGGACGAAGCTTCGCCGGGATGCGCTCCGTCATCGCCCGGATGATCTCCAGTTCGGAGCGCAGCTCTTCCGGCGGGGGCACGTCCGGCAGCGGGGTCTGGTGCTCCAGCCCCGGCTCCTCCTTGTGGAATGACGCCGACATGTTGAAGATCGCGCGGCCACGCTGGATCGCCGTGACCCGCCGCGTCGTGAAGCTGCGGCCGTCGCGGAGCCGGTCGACGAAGTAGACGACGGGGATGTCGAGGTCGCCAGCAAGAATGAAGTAGCCGTGCATCGAGTGGCAGTTCCGCTCGTCCTCGATGGTGTGCCTCGCGGCGACCAGGGCCTGCGCCATCACCTGTCCGCCGAAGATCCGGCCCGATCCGATGTCCCGGTTCTGTCCGCGGTAGATGTTGTATTCGAGGGGCTCGAGCTCGAGGAGCTGGACGAGGTCGTCGATGGTGTAGGTCATGGACGGGATAATAGGGACACGGCCGGGCGCAGGCACGGGCGCCTACGGTGCAACCGCGGGAACGATGCGTCCGGGGCTACCGTGCGAGGGGAGCGACGCGCGCAGCGGGGTGTGCCCGGCCCCGGGGGCGGGGCCGGGCGAGCGGACTTCAGCTCCCGGGAGGCCGGTACGAGACGGACCGGGAGGTCGCCTCGTCGGCTTCCTCGACGGAAAGCAGCGGGATCGTAACCGTCGTGGCGCCACCTCCGGCGCACACCGTCATGGAGACGGCCGCGGCGTCCACGTTGCCGGGGAGCTCCACCAATACGAAGACGTCGGTGTCGCCCAGCGCGTAGTAGACCCCTTCCAGGCTTCCGCCGAGCCCCTCCACCATGCTCTTGATCGCCGCGCGGCGGGAGCTGGCGCCCTTTTCGAGCAGCCCTTTTACTCCCTGGTGTGTGTAGTTCGCCTTGATCAGGTACCTGGGCATCGGTCTTCCTCCTGTCGTGAATGGTGAAAACGCCTGGGTCCAGCGTCCGGCGCCCGTCGACCGCCCGGGATGTCCGGGGCTGCTATCGCTTCAGGGGGAGCCAGTCCCCGCCGGCGCGGCCGCGCCGCCGGCGGAGGTCAGCAGGAGAACCAGGGCAACGCTTCCACCGACCGTGCCGAATGGGAGATACCACAGACCCGCCACGGCGGCGGCGATGGCCGTCCGGCGGGCCGATCGGGGGCGAGTCAGAAGCAGCGCCGCTGCCGCCAGCCAGAGACCGCCGCACGCCACGTGCAGCAGCTTGGCCGCCGTCGACCGCGGATCGAGGCCTGCGGCGGAGAGGAGGGTGGCCCACGGGCCGAGGCGCCCGGCCCACGCGCCCGTCGCCGGCGTCACGTAATCGCCGACGAGGAGCGCACGGAGGCCGTCGAAGGCCATCCAGCCGCCGACGAGGATGCCGATGGAGACGACGAGGATGCGCCGCCAGCCCATGGGACTATCCCTCGCGATAGTGGTCGACGCGGGTGCGTGCGGTCGGCATGGGTGCCGACGTCAGGTGAGGTGCGTGACGGCGACGTCGCCCAGGCAATCCGCCAGGTATTCCGCCGCGATCCGGCGGTGGCAGTGGTCGGGTTGGTCTTCGCTGCACAGCAGGCAGCCGCGATGCAGCGCCGTCCGCTCGACGGAGTCTTCGGCTCTCCGGTCCTGGATCAGTCTACGATAGCGCTGCTCGAACTTCGCCCAGTCCTTCTTCTTCCGGGCGAGATCGATGATGTCCTGCGTAGGCATGAGGACCGGCACCTCGGCGTACTCGATGCCGTCGATCTCCCGGAGGAAGAAGGCCAGGTCGTCGCGTTTCGCGAAGCCGGCGAGCTGGGACGTGTTGTTGAGCCGGACGTCGAGCACCCGCCGCACGCCGGCGTCCCGAAGCATTCCGAAGAACTCCTCGGCGGATTTCTTCGTGAAGCCGATCGTGAAGAGCAGCGTCGTGGGCATGGTCTCAAAGATATGTCAGGACAAGCCCCCGACCACCATGTCTTCGTACTCCGGATGCCTCCGGATGTAGGCGCGAATGAAGGGACAGCGTACGTCAAGATCGAGCCCCTCGTCCCGGATGCGGTCGAGGACGACGCGGGCAAGGGCGCTCCCGACGCCCTGCCCCTCGATCTCCTCCGGGACCTCCGTGTGCGTCAGCATGATCCGGCCGTTGCGGCGCCGGTACTCCACGAAGGCCTCCCTGCCGTCCACTTCGGCAACGTAGCGCCGGTGGGCGGGATCGTCCCGGACCTCGAGCTCCATGTCCCGTCCTTTCTCGTCAGGCTCCCGATCCGAACGTGTCGCAGTTCGCCGGGTCGCCTCCGTCCATGCCCTCGCGGAACCAGTGCATACGCTGGGCCGAAGACCCGTGCGTGAACGATTCCGGGACGACGTAGCCCCGGGCGCGGCGCTGCAGGGCGTCGTCGCCTACGGCGGCCGCGGCGTCCATCGCCTCCTGGACGTCCCCGGGCTGGAGCACGCCCTGCATGGCGTCCGCCGTCGCGGCCCATACCCCTGCGAAGCAGTCGGCCTGGAGCTCGAGGCGTACCGAGAGCGAGTTTGCTGCCGCCTCGTCGGCGCCTTGCATCGCCGCGTGGACCTGTCGCTCGATTCCCAGCAACTTCTGCACGTGATGGCCCACCTCGTGGGCGATGACGTACGCGGCGGCGAAATCTCCCGAGGCGCCGTACCGGGTCGACAGTTCGCGGAAGAAGCTCAGGTCGAGGTAGACCTTTTCGTCTCCGGGGCAGTAGAACGGCCCCACGGCGGACTGGTTGAATCCGCACGCGCTGGAAACGGCGTTCTCGTAGAGGACCAGCGTGGGCGGACGATAGTCGACGTCGTGTCGGGCGAGCACCTCCGTCCAGGTGTCTTCGGTGCTGCCCAGGACGGCGGCTGCGAAGGATCCGGCGGAGTCACCCGGCGCACCGACGGGCGCGGAGGCCTGGGGAGCGCTCGACCCGATCTCCCCTGCGTCCTGCAGCAGCGCCGATGGATCGACGCCGAGCAGCATGGCCACGATGGCGACCACCACGGTGACGAGTCCGCCTCCCACCAGCCCCGGCGACATGCCTCGCCGGTCCTCCACGTTTCCGCTCCTCCGCAGGTCTCGCCAGCGCATGGGCTCCTCCGTGTCGTCAGGTCGTCGCGCCCCAGGCCACAAGTCGCTTCAGCGCCCGAGCGCGGTCCGTGCTCCCGAGGCGTGCCCGGCGCAGCGCGCCCTCGAGCCACGCGACGGTGTGGTCGTACGTTTCCCGGTCCACCGGATAGGGATGCCCGTCCTTGCCGCCGTGGGCGAAGCTGAACCGGGCCGGGTCGCGCGTGCTGGCCGGTGTTCCATGCACGACCTCGGCCACGAGTGCGAGGGCGCGGATCGCCTTCGGTCCCACGCCCCGGAGAGCCAGCAGCGCCTCGAAGTCACGGGGCGCCGCCTCGTAGGTCGACTCGAGCACGGATCGGAGCCGCCGCGGGTCCAGATCCCTGCGTACGTCGACCCAGTGCCGGCGCGGCATGACGAGCCGCCCTGGGGAGTGGGGGTCGGTTTTGGATGGGCTGGTGGGTCCGCTCGAAGCGAAGAGGTCGATCTGCGACGGCGGAGCGGACCCGGCGTCGGCGATGCGCCGTGCCTCGTCGAGAACGCGGGCTGGCGTCTCGCGACCAAGCTCTGCGATCGCCGAGCGCGCGGGCCCCGACTCCGACGCGACCAGATTCAGGACCTCCGGTCCGGTGGAGCGTGGGTCGGAGGCGATGCCGGAGTGGGGCTCATTCGTCGGATCCGGCGCCGTCGAGCCGACCCAGTGGTAGCGGCGGGCTGATCCGCCCGCCTGACTCATCCCCTGCTGCACCACCGCCCACTCGCCGTCGGTCGTGAGGAAGAACGAGTGGTGGTACAGCTGAAATCCGTCCTGAACCGCCGTATTGTCGACCTTTGCGGTGATTCGGCTCAGGTACGCCAACCGCTTCCCATCGAGTCCGAACCGCTCACCGTGCGCCTCCAGCTCCCCGGGCGTCTTCCGGGACGTCCGGCCCTTGCCCCCGGCCACCAGGATGCCTGTGTCCGCCTCGCGTCCCTCGAGCCCCGCCTTGAGGGCGCCGCACACGACCGTCGTCAGACCGCTCGCGTGCCAGTCGAAGCCCAGGACGCAGCCGAAGGCCTGGAACCAGTGAGGGTCACCGAGCCTGCGAAGGACCTCCCGGGGGCCGTGATCCTCCACGATGGCCTCGACGACCGCGGGCGCGAGGCGCTGCATCCGCTCGAAGAGCCAGCGCGGGGCTCGGCCGCCGTGCAGGGGGAGGTCTGCCGTTCCGGTTCGGGGCATGGGTGAATCTAATCGATCGGAGCCGGAACGCCGACGGCGGGGGTGGGCGGGGGGGGCAGTGGTGTTCGACGCGTTGTGACGCTGTTCTCGGGAAATGTTGGCGTCCGGCGGGAGCGTGGCCCACCCACAATACCTGCGAACAGCGTCCGATCGGGTTGCACCCGGCACCCCCACCGCCCCGTCGGCGCGTCCCAACTCTTGACTTCTAGAGGAGCGCGCCCGAACTTCTTCAGAAATCTAGAAGAAAGGCGTGAGCATGGCTTCGCAGTCCGACGCGCTGCGCGGATCGGTCGCGCTGCTGATCCTGAAGACGCTGTCTCTCGAGCCGATGCACGGCTGGGGAATCGGTCAGCGGATCCAGCAGATTTCCGACGGCGCTCTCGAGGCGAATCAGGGATCGCTCTACCCGGCGCTGCAGCGCCTCGAGCAGGAGGGGCGGATCACGAGCGAGTGGAGGACGACGGAGAACGGGCGACGGGCCCGCTACTACGAGCTGACTCCGTCCGGGCGGCGGGCGCTCGGGGAGGAGACGGCGAGCTGGAGGCGTTTCGCCGCCGCCATGGAGACGGTCCTTCGGACGACCTGAGGAGGCTGACCCGTGAGCTGGATCTCGGGAGTGCGAGCGCGGCTGCGAGGATTCCTGCACCGCTCGGAGTCGGAGGCCCGGATGGAGGAGGAGTTCGCCTTCCACCTGGCGATGGAGACCCGGCGGAACGTCGAGGCGGGAATGGATCCGGAAGAGGCGCGTCGCGTGGCGCTGGTGGATTTCGGCGGCGTCGACCGATTCCGTGAGGAGGTGCGGTCCGGCCGGGGTCTGCCGTGGCTGGAGAGCGTGGGACGGGACGTGCGACTCGCGCTGCGGGGGTTGCGGCGGAGTCCGGGCTACGCGCTCGCGGCGGTGCTGACGCTGGGGCTCGGAATCGGGGCAACCACCGCGATCTTCGGCGCCGTGCACGCCGTCGTGCTTGCGCCGCTGCCGTACCCGCACTCCGATCGTCTGGTGCAGGTGGTGATGGCGAACTCGCCGACGAACCGGTGGGGACCGTCGGTCGTGGACTTCCAGGCTCTCGAGAGGCAGGGGCGAACCTTCGCGGCCGTGGGTGCGGTGCGGGCGCGCGGTGTGGGGGTCATCGTCGCCGGTCGCCCCGAGCGCTTACGGGCGGGGCAGGCGACGTCGGGGTTCTTCAGGGCCTTGGCGGAGACGCCAGTACGCGGCCGCGCCATCGTGCCGGGCGACGACCGGCCCGGCGCGCCCGCCGTCGCGGTGTTGTCCCACGAACTGGCGACCCGAGCGTTCGGCGATCCGGATCGAGCGGTGGGTGAGACGCTGACCGTGGACGGCGTCGCCCACGAGGTCGTGGGGGTGCTGGCGCCCGGGACCGTCCGGCTGGCCGGCTTGCGAGCGGACGTATGGCCGGCACTGCAGCTGCGGCAGCCGGAGCGGCGTGGTCCGTTCGGGCTGCTCGTGATCGCGCGCATGACGGACGGCGCGACGCTCAGCGGTGTGGCGTCCGACCTGGCGGGAATCAGCCGCCGGATCTTTCCGACGTGGGCGGCGAGTTTTCAGGACGAGACTGCGCGGATGGAGGCAGTTCCTCTCCGTGAGGCGGTCCTCGGCGATGCCGGTCGGGGACTGTGGATGTTCGCGATCGCCGTGGGGCTGGTTCTCGCAATCGCGCTGGCGAACGTCGCGAGCCTGACGCTGGTTCGCGCCGCAGGGCGGGAGCGGGAGTGGGCCCTGCGGGGCGTGCTGGGAGCGTCCCGACTTCGGCTGGGACGACAGATTCTCACGGAGGTCGTCGTGCTCACGAGCACGGGCGCGCTGGCGGGGCTGCTCCTGGCGACGGTGCTGCTGCGCATTCTTCGAGTAGCGGGAAGTGGCATCCCTCGACTGGAGGCGGCGCATGTGGACGGCGTGACGTTCGCGTTCGCCGCGAGCCTGGCCCTGGCGGCGGGAGCGGTCGTGGCGGCCTATCCCGTCGTCGCGACGCTGCGCCGCGAGCCCGCGGCCGACCTGCGCAGCGGAGATCGGCAGGTGGGAGGTGGTCGGCGAGCGGGCGGTGCCCGCGGAGTGCTGGTCGCACTGGAGTTCGCGCTGGCGCTCCCGCTGCTCGCGGGTGCAGCACTCCTTCTCGCCAGCTTCCTGAAACTGCAGAGGGTCGACCCCGGATTCGACGCTTCGAGGGTCCTGAGCGTCTCGGTGGCACTGCCCTCCGCGCGCTACGCCGACGCGGCTCAGGCGAACGCGTTCTGGCAGCGGGCGGTTCGCCGGATTCGCGAGGTGGCGGGCGTCCAGGCGGTCGGCGTGACCACGACGGTCCCTCCCGATCCCGCCCAGAACCAGAACAATTTCGACCTCGTCTCCCGTCCCGTGCCGGCCGGGGAGGCGCAGCCTGTGGTCGCCTGGCCCTCGGTTTCGCCGGGGTACTTCGGGGCTCTGGGCCTGACGCTGCTCGACGGCCGCCTGCTGACGGAGAGCGACAGTGCTGCCGCGCCGCCGGTGGTCGTCGTGAGCCGGGCGTGGGAACGCCGTTTTTCGCCGGAGCGGTCGGCGGTCGGGCTGAAGCTGGTGAGCGGCGGCTGCACGTCCTGCCCCCTTACGACGGTCGTCGGGGTCGTGGGGGACGTGAAGTTCGGCGGACTGGACGGCTCTGGCGTCGCGGTCTACGAGCCCCTGGCGCAGGGGGCGTGGCGGGACGGGACGGTCCTGGTGCGAACGTCGGGACCGCCCGGGCCGATGGCGACGGCCGTTCGCGAGGCCATCGGCTCCGTCGACCCGGTCCTGCCTCTGGAAGCTGGAACGCTCGACGAGCGGGTGTACGCTTCGACCGCTCGACCCCGCCACTGGGCGACGTTGCTCGGAGCCTTCGCCGGCGCCGCGCTGGTGCTCGCCGCAGTCGGGGTGTTCGGCCTGCTGTCGTACCTTGTGGCCACCCGGCGAAGGGAGATCGGGGTGCGCGTTGCGCTGGGCGCCGCCGGCGGCGACATCGTGGGTCTGGTCGTGTCACGCGGCATGGCGCTGGCAGGAGTCGGGATCGCCGTCGGCCTGGTGGCGGCCGTCGCAGGTGCCCGCTGGCTGCGGAGCGAGCTGTACGAGGTCGCGCCGACGGATCCGGCGATGCTCGCCGGCGCTGCGCTGCTGCTGCTGAGCGTAGCGCTGGTCGCATGCTGGCTGCCGGCCCGGCGCGCGGCGGCGATCGATCCCATGGAGGTGATGAGGGGCGAGTAGCCCCATCCGACTCTCGGCCACCGGCATATGGCGCCGGGCGACGGCCGCCGTATCATTCCGGGACGCCGCGTGGTGCGGCGCGATCTGAGCCGTTCCCGGAAATCACCTCGTCACCGTGGCTTCGAACTCGACCGACGACCCTCGATTCCTGCTCTTTCGCGGCCAGGCAATGCTGGTCCGGCGCGAGGCCGGCTCCCTTCACCTGCCGACGGGGCGGGAGCTGGCGGAGGCAGGGCTGCCCGCCCCGACCGACTACCCGGTCGGCCGCCTGGGCGGGAACCCCGCATTCGCCGGGGTGCTGCCCGAAGCTGCCGAATTCCAGGCGCCCGTCGAGCGACGCGCATCCCCCGACGTGCGGGCGGGCGAGGCGGAGTCGGAGCGTCCGGACGGCCTCGACCTGGTGGGGCTTCGGGCCCTTCACGCTCTGCTTCCCGCGGACGCGCTGGCGCTGGCCAGTCGCTCCGCCCAACTCCTCGAGTGGCACCGTACGCATCGCTTCTGCGGCGTGTGCGGCGCCGCGACGGACTATCGGCCCGGCGATGAGGCACGCCGGTGCCCCGGCTGCGGCCACGCTCACTTCCCCCGCGTGTCGCCGGCCGTGATCACGCTCGTGCAGCGGGGCGAGGAGATCCTGCTCGCGCGCTCTCCGCACTTCGCGCCCGGCGTCTACTCGACCCTCGCCGGATTCGTCGAGCCGGGAGAATCGCTCGAGGAGGCCGTCGCCCGGGAGATCCGGGAGGAGGTGGGAGTGGAGGTCGAAGACGTGCGCTACTTCGGCAGCCAGCCGTGGCCGTTTCCGCACTCACTCATGATCGGCTTCACGGCCGTGCACGCGGGTGGAGACATCGAGTGCGACGGGGTCGAGATCGAGGACGCCGGGTGGTACCGCCGTGACTCGCTTCCATCGCTTCCATCACGGATCAGCATTTCGCGCCGGCTCGTCGATTCGTTCCTGGCCGAAAGTTGAGTCGATCGGCCGGGCCCCAACGGTCGTCAGCCGTTCAGCTCCCGCAGCCAGGCGGCGATGGCGCGGCGGATGTAGTCCCCGGAGAACACGGTCCAGTCGGAGAGCCCGGCAGGCAGACGGTAGCTGGCAGCCGCCTCATCGGCGGAGCGCCCGGCCTCGTGGGCCCTTCGCGCTGCCGCCTCGATGTCGTCGATGAGAGTCCGGTATCGACGAAATCCCGCCGCGTCCGTGATCGCGCCGTGGCCCGGCACGAACACGTCGGCCCCTTCCTGCTCCAGCGCCCGGACGTGCGTCGACAGGCGCGAAGGAATGGCGTCGACGTAGTTCGGCACCATGCCGTACCAGAGCAGATCTCCACAGAAGACGACGGCGGGATCCCGCAGCCGAATGACGACGTCGCTGGGCGTATGGCCGGCTCGCGGGATGATGCTGACCACTCGACCGCCGAGGTCGAGGGTCGACGCCTCGTCCCCCGGCAGCACGACCTCCGGGAGGACCGGCGTCGCCCCGGGCGCCGACCGCTCCAGCAGAAGTCGGCGGGTGGCGGCGGTGGCGTGGAGGGCAGGCGGCGAGTCCAGGTCGCGATACCCGCCGAGTCCGCCAGAATGATCGCCGTGGAAATGTGTCAGGACGACGTGGGTCGGCGAGCGGCCGGTCAGCTTCCGGGCGCGGTCCGCGAGCCAGTGTGCTCCCTCCGATGTCGCGAGTCCCTCGAGGAGCAGCACGCCGTCCCGCCCCTCGATGATCCCACCGTTGGAGATCGTCCGCCAAGCGTCCCCACCCCGCGGTCCGGCGAGAGGCGTCGACACCAGGGCCCACACCCCGTCGGCGATCCGCTCGAGGCGTCCCCACGGCGCCGTTTCGACAACCGTTCCGAGCGGCTCACCGGTGAGTCTCCTGGCGACGTCGCCCGGAATGCTCCGGGCCAGGGCCAGGTGCGCGGCGCAGCCGGCACCGAGGGTCAGGAATTCGCGGCGGTCCAGGTTCATCGATCTCGCTCCGGCGGAGACAGGATGCCGGAAGCGTAGGGCGGCGGCGCCGGAATGGGAAGGGAGGTCCCCGAGCAGGCGAGGCGTCGCCGACGGCGGAGGCGCGTCGAGACCGTAAGGGCGAGGGGCGCCAGCGGCCTCCCTCGCCGGTGCGGTGCCGCGGCCCGGGTGTGGTGTCGGGAGCGTTATGACGCTGTTTGCAGGAAATGTTGGGGCGAGGCGTAGCAGGAGCGCCATCCACGCCGGTCCCTCGTCGCGCCAGGGCCGAACGGCCACGGCCCACTGATACCACGCCAGGTAGCGTTCGAGGTAGGCGCTCGCGATCCCCCGGAATCGCTCCAGCCATCTCCTGAAGTTGCGCCAATACGGCGTGACCCGGTCGGGGATCACCTCGGATCCGTAGCACGTTCTCCAGTACGGGGATCCGCGCGCTGCAGCGAATCCACCCAGGCGCGACAACGGACCCTGGCGACCGGCGATCGGGTGGCCGGGCGACAGGAGCGGATCGAGCAACTCCACGAAGTCCTCTCGCCGCGCGCGTCGGTGCTCCGTGCACGCCGTCATGAGGCCGCCGCCGTCGCCGATGGCGATGGTGATCCAGAGCCAGGCCACCGATCGGTCGCACGGGTCCGCTCGCTGCGAACGAGCCGGTCGATCGAGGTGCCGCGCGCCTTTGAAGGAAAGGGTCATCCTTCGCTCTCTCACCTCGACGATTCCCTTCATGGGGACGACGGCGCTTCCCGCAAATGGAACGTGCGTGCGGCGGTCCCGAGCCGTCTCGCCAGCAGCGCTACGATCCCCGACGCGACCCTTCGCTGTCGCTGCCTCGTCTGGGGCGGTCGCGTAGGCCCGCTCGAGCGCCTCACCTCGGATCGCGTGGAGGAAGCGGTGCCGCCATCGGAAGGCGGTGCTCGGGCTCACGCCACAGCGGCCCGCGCTCCTGCGGATGGATTCGCCTTCGCGCAGCAGAGTCGCGTACGCAGGAGTCACCTCGATGCGCTTCAGGTAGGCGAAAGGGGTCGCCGTGAAATCGCTGAACGTGCGACTGCATGTCCGGCACCTGAATCGTCGGCGCTCCCCGAACCGCCCCCAACCGGTCACACGCGTGGCCCCACAGCGAGGACAGCTCACACCCGCGTTCCATCGTCCGGCGCGGAACTCGGCGAATGGAAACCGACCCCCGATCACGGCCCGGTTGAAATCTCGTATTCGGGTCGACATGGAGAAAGATGACGTTCGACCACGAGTGGGCCGATAGCGCGTCGAGACGGCTGGATGTCGATTACGGACCTGTTGCCAGGAGCGGCGGTGGCGGGCCGGCCGCCCACAAATCCCGCGAACAGCGTCACAACGGTCCGCGGGGCGGTTCTCCCGGCGGCGCCAGCCGCCCCGCGGCCTGCCTCACGACTTGATCCGCCCCTGTCCGCAGGCGACCTTCAGGGCCGCTTCCGCTCATCGGGAGCGCCGGGGCGCCCGCCCTGCACAGAGCTGATGCCGCGCACACGGAAGTCATGATCGCCGACCGCCTGATCCAACAGATTTCAACCGAGCTGTCCCTGTCCCCCGCACAGGTTCGGCGGACCCTCGAGCTCTTCCATGAAGGTGCGACGCTGCCGTTTATCGCCCGCTACCGTAAGGAGGCAACCGGCGGCCTCGACGAGGTGCAGCTTCGGGACGTGCGGGACCGGGGCCAGTATCTGGCGGAGCTGGAGGACCGGCGGGATGCGATCCTCCGGTCCGTCGAGGGGCAGGGGAAGCTGGACGACGCGCTCCGTCGCAGAATCGAGTCGGCGGAGACGAAGCAGGCCCTTGAGGATCTGTACCTTCCCTACAAGCCAAAGCGACGCACACGGGCGACGATCGCTCGCGAGCGGGGGCTCGAGCCGCTCGCCGATCTCGTCTGGTCGGGCGAGGCCGACGACGAGGCGGTGGGGCGCGAGGCCGCAGGTTTCGTGGATTCGAAGAACGATGTACCCACGGCGGAGGATGCCCTCCAGGGCGCCCGGGACATCCTGGCGGAGCGTATTTCGGAGGACGCCGATCTCCGAGGCTGGATCCGGGAGTTGGCCCGGGCGAAAGGCGTTGTGGCGGCGAGCGTCGCCCGAGGGAAGCAGGACGACGCGTCGGCGGCCAAGTTCCGTGACTACTTCGATCATCGGGAGCCCATCCACTCGATCCCGTCGCACCGGATGCTCGCAATCCGTCGGGGAGAGGCGGAGGGCGCCCTCACCTGGACCATCGAGTCGCCGGAGGAGGAGGTCCTGACCGGAATCGAGCGACGCGTGGTCGCCCCGCGGGCGGCAACCCGGCAGATGCGTCTGGCTGCCGAGGACGCGTGGAAGCGCCTGCTCTCGTCCGCGATCGAGGTGGAGCTCAGGCTCGAGCTGAAGGAGCGGGCGGATGGAGAGGCGATCGCCGTTTTTGGACAGAATCTCGAGCAGCTTCTGCTCCAGGCGCCCGCCGGCGAACGTGCCACCATCGGACTCGATCCCGGGTTCCGGACGGGCGTGAAGGTCGCGGTCGTATCCCGCACCGGCGCGGTCCTCGACACGGCCACGATCTACCTGCACCGGGAGGACGCCTTCGTCGCCGAGCTGAACCGCCTCATCGACGCTCACGCGCCGGAGCTGATCGCCATCGGCAACGGTACGGCCTCACGGGAAACGGAGGCGCTCGTTCGCCGTGCGCTGCGAGACCGACCGGCGACGAAGCCTGGCGCGGCGGGCGCGGCGGGCGCGGCGGGCGCGGCGGACGGGGCGGACGGGGCGGACGGGGCGGACGGGGCGGACGGGGCGGACGGGGCCGCCACTGCGGCCACCGCAGGGGCGCGGCCGCAGCCGGTGCTCGTGAACGAGGCGGGGGCGAGCGTCTATTCGGCGAGCGACGTCGCCCGGGAGGAGCTGCCGGATCTGGACGTTTCGCTGCGGGGCGCGGTGAGCATCGCACGGCGGCTGCAGGACCCGCTGGCGGAGCTGGTGAAGATCGATCCGAAGTCCATCGGCGTCGGGCAGTATCAGCACGACGTCAACCAGTCGCGGCTCAAGGGGCGCCTGGACGAAGGCGTGACCGTGTGCGTGAACCGGGTCGGGGTCGAGGTGAACACGGCCTCGGCGCCGCTTCTCTCCTACGTGGCGGGAATCGGTCCGACGCTGGCGCGCAACGTCGTCGAGCTGCGGGACTCGCGCGGCGGACTGAAGTCGCGGAAGGAGTTGCTCGAGGTGCCGCGCCTGGGCCCCAGGTCATTCGAGCAGGCGGCGGGATTCCTGCGGATCCGCGGGGGGAAGCACCCGCTGGACGCGACGGCGGTCCACCCGGAGCGTTACGCCCTCGTCGAGCGCATGGCCGCGGACCTCGGCGCGGACGTGGCGGGTCTCATCGGAAATGCAGAGAAGCTGAAGACGCTCGAGGACCGCCTCGATCGCTACGTCGAGGGCGACGTCGGACTCCCCACGCTCCGGGACATCCTCGACGAGCTGCGCCGGCCCGGCCGCGACCCGCGGGACAGCTTCGAGGCACCGGCGTTCCGGGAGGACATACAGGAGCCGAAGGACCTGAGGCCGGGCATGGCGCTGGAGGGCGTCGTCACCAACGTCGTCGCGTTCGGCGCGTTCGTGGACGTGGGCGTGCACCAGGACGGGCTCGTCCACATCTCCCAGCTGGCGGATCGATACGTCAGGGAACCGGGCGAGGTCGTGAGCGTCGGACAGAAGGTGCGCGTCACCGTTCTCAACGTGGATCTTCAGCGGAACCGAATTGCGCTCTCCATGAAGTCGAGTCCGATGGAGCAGCGCGAGGGCGGGCGCGGCAGCGGCGGGCACGGCAGTGGTCGCGGCAGTGGTCGCGGCAGTGGTCGCGGCAGCGGGGAGCGCGAGCAGCGCCGGGCGCGCCCCGGCGACGTCGCCCCGAACGGCATGCGATTCACCTGAGCTGCCGGCGGGTGCGGCGGCCCTACGCGACCACCCTGCGCAGCGCGTGGGCGGTCACGGCCGTGGTCGCCCCGTAGACGAGGTGGGCGGCGAGGCCTTCCAGATGCGTGCGCATCGGAACGGCCGTGGGGCCGCTGCCCAGCCCGAGCACCGGCACGGCCACCTCGTCGGCGACGAGCCAGATGCCGGCGCCGAAACCGAGGCCACCCACCGGATCGAATCCGTCGGCGCCGCCTCGGGCGGCGCCGTACAGGGCGCCCATTCCGAGACCCATCGCCCAATGCGCGGCCTGTCCGAGCCGCTGCCGCGTTTCCTCGTCGGGCGCCTCTCCCTCCACGGACTCGTACACGGCGCGACCGGCGGCCTGCGTGGCGGGCTCGTCTTCACGCCTGTGCGGATCCACCACGGCGACGTCGTCGAATCGGGACGGCTCGTCGACGTTGTCGCTGTCCTGGAGTCCGACGTCGGGGACCGCGGGCCTGGCCGCTCCGCCGCTCCGCGGCGCGCGACCGGCTTCACGCCGCCGACGGAACACGGCGGCGTCTCCGGTGAACGCACGGCAGGAACCGACGAAATGCACGGAAAGGAAAGTGACGAATGGCGAATGCGGCGCAGGAATGGGGCTCGGAGCGGACGGGAGCGACGGACCGCACGGTTCGCGAGGTGATGCGCCCGCTGGCGACGGGCTGCCTGCAGGAGAACCGGGTAGTGGACGTTCTCGAGGTGATGCAGGAGCTCGGCGTCGAGGCCTTGCCGGTGGTCGACGCGCTGGAGGGCGGCAGCGTGCAGGGGATGGTGACGCGCCGGGCCGCGGCCGCGGCGGCCGAGGCCGACCCGGACGCCCGCGTGGCCGACTGCGAGATGGCCGAGGCGCCGGAAGTCGACCCGGACGCGCCGGCGATCCGGGCCCTCGGCCACGCCGTGGACGGCCCCGGCTCGGCGGTGGTGGACGGCGACGGAAATCTGATCGGGGTGGTGGACTGAGCGGCCCGCGCGCTCGCTACATCAGCTTCGCCGCCTGCGCCACGGCGAGGCAGACCGTGAAGCCCATGACGAGCGGCAGCAGCGTCGCCACGAGGGTCCACCTCACGCTGCGGGTCTCCTGATAGATGGTGTAGATGGTCGTGGAGCAGGGGTTGTGCAGCAGGCTGAAGAGCATGAGGCACACGCCCGTCACCAGGGTCCAACCGCCGGCACGGAGAAGGTCGCCCACCTGGCGTGCGGATTCGAGCTCGAACATGACCCCGGCTCCGGCGCCTACGCTCGCGACGCCCGTGGTCAGCACGGTGAGCATCAGAACGGTCGGAATCACGATCTCGTTCGCCGGGATGGCGACCACGTAGGCCAGCAGGATGACGCCGTTCAGCCCCACGAGCAGGCCGACGGGATCGAGGCCGCGCACGAGGTGCTCGGCGACGCTGGCGCCCGCGACGTGCACGTTCGCGATCAGCCAGATCGCGGCGCCGGCGGGCATGGCGAACACAACCGCGCGCCAGAGCACGATGAGCGTCCGGTCGATGACGGACGTGTAGAGCGTCTGGAGGATCCGCGGCGGCCGGTACGGCGGCAGCTCGAGGCTGAACGTGCTCGCCTCCCCCTTCAGAACGGTCCGCGTCAGCAGCCACGATGAGACGAACATGGCCAGGACGCCGATCAGCGCCACGCCCACGACGGCGCTCGCCGCGGCCAGCCCCGCGAGCCGCGGCGGGGCCAGGGCGCCGATGAAGATGGTCGCGATGAGGATCTGCGTGGGCCAGCGCCCGTTGCAGAGGGAGAAGTTGTTCGTGATGATCGCGACCAGCCGCTCCCGCGGGCTGTCGATCACGCGCGCTGCGACCACCCCCGCCGCGTTGCAGCCGAAACCCATGCACATGGTCAGCGCCTGCTTCCCGTGTGCGCCGGCACGCCGGAACAGCGCGTCCATGTTGAACGCCACGCGGGGCAGATAGCCGAAGTCCTCCAGCAGCGTGAAGAGGGGGAAGAAGATCGCCATGGGCGGCAGCATGACGCTGATCACCCACGCGGTCGCCAGGTAGACCCCGTCGAAGAGGAAGCCGCCGGCCCAGGCGGGCAGACCCACCGCGTCGCCTGCGCGATGCAGCAGCGGGTGGACCGTGCCGATGAGCAGGTCCGACAGCAGGCGCGATGGCACGTTCGCCCCGGCTATCGTGATCCAGAACACCAGCGCCAGCATGAGCAGCATGAGGGGGAAGCCGGTGAGGCGGCTGGTCAGCAGGCGGTCGAGCGTGCGGTCCACATCGAAGCGCGCACGGCGCAGACCCGTCGTCACCGAGGCCTCCGCGATGCGCTGCGCCTCGGCGTACAGCCGCTCCGTCACCCGGTCCTGGAAGTCCGGTGGCAGCGTCCAGCGCAGCTCGTGGGCACGGGAGAGGATCCGGGACGTGGCGGCGTTCGAGGTTACGAGGCCCACATCGGGCCCTTCGACGTCGCCGGCGTCGAAAACACCGGAGCGATCCAGCTCGCCGATCTCGCCGGCCCGCACGGCCGAGACGACGCGCTCGTCCCCGTTCAGCAGACGCAGCGCGACCCAGCGGGCGTTCGCGAGCCCGGGCAGCTCGGCCCGCAGGAGGGCCGACAGCTCCCCCAGCGCCGCCTCCACCGCCGGCGCGTGCTCCTCGATCCGGAACGGACGACTGCGACGTCGCCCGGAAGCGACGTCCGCGATCGCGCCGAGCAGCGCGTCCATACCCACCCCCGATCGGGCCGCGGCCGGGACGACCGGAACGCCCAGCCGCGCCTCCAGCCTGCCGGCGTCCACGGCCACTCCGTGCCGGCGTGCCTCGTCGATGAGGTTCGGGCAGACGACCACCCGATCCGTGATCTCGAGGACCTGCAGCACCAGGTTGAGGTTGCGCTCCAGGCGCGTCGCGTCCACGACGACCACCGTCACGTCCGGACGCCCGAACAGCACGAAGTCCCGGGCGACCTCCTCGTCGGCGCTCCCGGCCTGCAGGGAGTAGGTGCCGGGCAGGTCCACTACCTTCACCCGTCGCCCCTCGTACGCGAACGCGCCCTCCGCACGCACCACCGTCTTGCCCGGCCAGTTGCCCGTGTGCTGGCGCAACCCCGTCAGCGCGTTGAAGACGGTGCTCTTGCCTACGTTCGGATTGCCCGCGAGCGCAACAAGCCAGTCCCACTCCGTCGTCGCCGGCAGCCCCAGCCGAACGAGGCGGCGCTCCGGCGACGCCCGGCGCAGCGCGGTCGCCATCAGGCGCCCGGCTCCCGCATCCGCCGCACGAGCACGCGCTCGGCCTGCGCCGAGCGCAGCGCGACCAGGGCGCCCCGCACCCGGTAGGCGACCGGGTCACCCGAGGCGCTCGCCAGCTCCGCCGCGACGTCCGTCCCGGGTACGAAGCCGAGGTCGAGAAGCCTCCGCCGCTGCGGGCCCCGGCACGCCGCGGCGAGACGGACGACTCGCGCCCGATCCGGCGGACGGATCGCCGTGAGCGGCTCGACCGCGTCCGAAGCGATGGCCTCCCCGTCGATTCCGTCGAGTGGCTCGATCGCGACCGCCGCCGCCGCCGTCGCCCCCAGCTCCGACTCCCGCCCGGCGACACGCACGCGAACCCCACCCTCCCCGGTCCGCGCGAGCACCTCCAGGAGGGCGCCCGCGGCGACACCCGCCTTCAGCACAGCCTCGAAAACCGCTCGGGGCTCGTCCTCCACATGTGTGACGCGCCCGCGGCCGCCCGGAGGCAGGCCGGAAAGCGGAAGACCGCGCCGCGGGGGCAGGGATCCGTCCGCCTGAGGGATAGGATCTCCGTGCGGGTCGTAGATGGGACGGCCAAGACGCTCGGCGAGCGCTTCCACCGCGCTCGCCGTGAGCTCGTGCTCTCGCGCCTCCGCCTGCGCATGCCACTCCGGGGCCGCTACGCCCGTACGCTCCGCCAGCCAGTGCTCCCACAGCCGATGGCCACGGACCACCCGGAGGGCCTCCGTGCGACCGGCTTCCGTGAGGGCGACGTCGCCCGTCGCCTCCTCGCGCATGGCCAGCCCGGTCAGGATGATCCCGAGCGCCACGACGGCGAGGAGGACTCCGACCGCCTGCAGATCCATGGTCAACCCTCACAATAAATTTAGCTTAGCCTAACACTCGCACACGGGCTGGGAGCGGTCAAGGGGTTTCGGAAGGGGGAACGGCGGGAGGTGGGGGGAAGTCGCGGGAGGCGGCGGGAGGTGGCACCGCGCCGCAAGCCTCAGGCGCCGTGAAGCAGCTCGACGCGGAGGGCGTTTGCGACGGCGCGCCCGACGACCTGCTCGGCGGGGCCAGCGGCGAGGCGAATGGTCACGGGTCCGTCGAACGGCGCGTGGTGCAGCACCGTGAAGCGCGTACCGGGGGTGAGGCCGATCCCCTCGAGGTAGCGCAGCAGCTCGGGATTTTCGTCGGCGACGCGAACGACGCTGGCGGTGCGGCCGTCCTCGACGTCGGCGAGGCAGCGAGTGGCGGTCTCGACGATGCGGCCCTCGCGGGTGGGAATGGGTGCGCCGTGGGGGTCCCGGCTGGGCTCACCGAGTGCGGCGGCCATGCGGTCCACGAGTTCGTCGGAGGCGGCGTGCTCGAGCCGTTCGGCTTCGGCGTGGACCCGGTCCCACGAGTATCCCAGCCGATCGGTGAGGTAGAGCTCGATGATGCGGTGGCGGCGGATGGTGCGGAGGGCGACGCGGCGGCCCTCGTTGGTGAGGCGGACGCCGCGGTATTTCTCGTGCACGACGAGGCCCTGGTCTGCGAGGCGTCGGACCATGCCGCTGACGGAGGCGGGGGCGACGGAAAGGCGTCCGGCGATGTCGCCGGTGCCCGCGGCGCCGTCGGCGCGCTCGAGCTCGTAGATCGTCTTGAGGTAGTCCTCGACGGGGCCGGTGTGCGTCTCGTCGCGCGGGCTCATGGCGGCAATATCGCCGGCGGCTGCGGGTGGGGCCACCCGCGGGCCTTGACAGCCACGGGCGGGCGTTGCCACCGGCTGCCTGGCGCGGGGGAGCACTCGGCGGACGTGGGGAACCGCTGGCCGGCGACTTGCAGCGCGAGGGGAGCCCACGAATCCCTGACGACACAGCCATGAAAATCGACCTGACGAAGGCGTTCGAGGAAGCGGCGGACCGTCTCACGGGGTGGGTGGAGTCATTCATCTCCCACCTGCCGGACGTGGTGGCGGCGATCGTGGTCCTGGTGCTGTTCATCCTCGTGGCGAAGGGGGTGAAGCGGCTGATGGAGCGGGTGATGTCCCGTTTCTCGAGCTACGCGGACATCAACCGTGTGGTGGCGGGCGCGGTCTACATCGCCGTGATCGGCGCGGGCGTGATGATCGCGCTGGGGATCCTGGGATGGGACAAGACGGTGACCTCGCTGCTGGCGGGCGCCGGGATCATCGGTCTGGCTCTGGGCTTCGCGTTCCAGGACACGGCCGAGAACTTCATCGCCGGGGTGCTGCTGAACGTGCGGCGGGAGTTCACGTACGGGGACATCATCAAGACGAACGACTTCGAGGGCATCGTGGAGAGGGTGGAGATGCGGGCGACGATGCTCCGCACGTTCGACGGGCTCCTCGTGGTGATCCCCAACGCCGAGGTGTTCAAGCACCCGCTGATCAACTACAGCGGGCGGGGCCTGCGGCGGGTCGACCTGGCGGTGGGGGTCTCCTATGGCGACGACCTGGAGAACGCAGCGGTGATCGCGGCGCGGGCCGTGGAGGACATCGATGGCCGGGAGGCCGCGCGGCCGGTGGAGGTCTTCTACGAATCGTTCGGGGACAGTTCGATCAACTTCCAGATCCGCTTCTGGATCGACTTCGCCCGACAGACGGACTACCTGAAGGCGCGCAGCGAGGCCATCATACGGATCAAGCGTGCGTTCGACGAGGCGGGCGTCACCATTCCGTTCCCGATCCGGACGCTCGATTTCAGCCCGGTCGGTGGCGTGGTGCTGGGCGAGGCCGTGCCACCCACCGGAACGTGATTCAGCCAAGGAGGGCCGCATGTCCACGAAGGCAACCGGGGACGCCGGAGAGGTAGTACGCGCGGCGGACTCGGTGTCCGCGAGCGAGGTCGCCGCAGGTCGCGCCACGCGCATCCAGGTCCTGGTAGGGCCCGACGAGGGTGCGCCGCACTTCGCGCTCCGTCGCTTCTCCATGGAGGAGGGTGGGGGCATTCCGCTGCACACGAACGACGTGGAGCACGAACAGTACGTGCTGGCCGGTCGCGCCCGCATCACGATCGGGGAGGACGCGCACGAGGTGGGGCCCCACGACACGCTGTTCATCCCCGCCGGCGTGCCCCACGCCTACGAGGTGATCGAGGGCCCGTTCCAGTTCCTGTGCGTGGTGCCAAACGGACCGGACCGTATCCGACTCGTCGAGGCGGAGCGACAGGACTGAGCTGCAGCGGGTCATCACGGAACCGCTGCGGCTCCGCGCACGAACCTTGAATGGAGAGGTAACGACCGCCGGGACGCGGGAGGCCCGCCGGGCCTTCTGAACCGTACTACGGGAGGATCTCTCCGTGAACAGACCAGCCGATTCTCCGGCGCCGCGCCGCGCCGGTCGATTCCGTACCTTCGCCCTCGCCGCACTGACGGCGGGTGCCGTCTCAGCCGCGGCGGCGGCCTGCGCAACCAACCCCGCCACGGGCAAGCCGCAGCTCTCGCTGATCTCGGAGCAGCAGGAGATCCAGATGGGGCAGCAGGCGGCCGAGCAGGTGAAGCAGCAGATGGGGCTGGTGGACGACGCCGCGCTCCAGGCGTACGTGCAGCAGGTAGGGGCCAGGCTGGCAGCGCACTCCGAGCGCCCGCAGCTGCCGTGGGAGTTCCACGTGGTCGAGGATCCGACACCCAACGCGTTCGCGCTTCCGGGCGGCTTCATCTTCGTCACCCGTGGACTGATGGATCTGATGAACTCGGAGGCCGAAATGGCCACGGTGCTCGGCCACGAGATCGGGCACGTGACGGCCCGCCATTCGGTCGAGCAGATCAGCAGGAGCGAGCTGGCGCAGATAGGCCTGGGCCTCGGAAGCATCCTGGTCCCGCAGCTCCAGCAGTTCGGCGGCCTTGCCAGCACCGGACTGCAGCTCCTCTTCCTCAAGTACAGTCGCGACGACGAGCGGCAGGCGGACCAGCTCGGCTTCCGCTACGCGCAGGGGACCGGCTACGACGTCCGCGAGATGGACGACGTGTTCGTCGCGCTTCAGCGCTACTCCGGGCAGGAGGGACAGAGCCCGGTGCCCGACTGGCTGTCGACGCATCCGGCGACCGAGGAGCGAATCCAGGCCGTTCAGAAGAGGCTCGCGACCATGGACAGCTTCCCCGCGGGCGCCACCGTCGGGAGTTCCACGTACATGCAGAAGGTCAGCGGGCTCGTCTACGGCGAGAATCCCCGCAACGGGTACTTCCAGGGGAACACCTTCCTTCACCCGGACCTGCGCTTCCGCATCGACTTCCCGCAGGGATGGAAGACGCAGAACCTGCCGCAGGCCGTGAGTGCGCTGAGCCCGCAGCAGGACGCCGCCATCGAGCTGACCCTCGCCGGCGGCTCGCCGAGCGCTGCGGCGCAGCAGTTCTTCTCGCAGCAGGGGATCCAGTCGGGCGGCCTGAGCAACCAGAGCATCAACGGCCTGCCCGCGGTGTCCGGAACGTTCCAGGCACAGACACAGCAGGGAGTGCTTCAGGGCATCGCCCTCTTCGTTCAGCTCAACGGGAACACGTACCAGATCCTCGGCTACGGACCCGCCAACTCGTTCGGGGCCGAGTCCAGGGTCGTCCAGCAGTCCATGGGCTCGTTCACGACACTGACGGATCCGGCCGCGCTGTCCGTGCAGCCGAACCGGATGAAGGTGGTGAAGCTGGACCGGGCGATGACGCTGGCCCAGTTCCAGTCGCGCTACCCGTCGGTAATCGGAATGGACGAGCTGGCGATCATCAACCAGGTGGAGGGCCCGGCCTCCACGCTGCCGGCGGGTGCGTACGTCAAGCAGATCGTGAAGGGGAGCTGAGCACCACGGCACCCGCGGTCGCGCCCGCGCCGAACGACACGAGCAGCACGCGCCCCCCGTCCGGGATGCGTCCCTGACGCCTCGCCTCGTCCAGCGCCAGCGGGATGGTGGCCGCGCCCGTGTTGCCGTACCGGTCGATGTTGACCATCACGCGCTCCATCGGCACGCCCAGCTCGGACGCGGTGGCGGTGATGATGCGCAGGTTGGCCTGATGAGGGACGACGAGGGCGACGTCCCGGGTCCCGATCCCCGCCCGCTCCAGGGCCCTGGTCGCCTGCGCCGCCATGGTCCGCACGGCCTGCCGGAAGAGCCGCGTTCCTTCCATCCGGAGCAGATGGGAGCGCTCCTCGAGAACGTCCGCATCGAACGGACGGCGGGCCCCGCCGGAGGGCCGGAGCAGGGCGCCCGCCAGCCTGCCGTCGGCCCACCAGCTCGAGGCCAGGAGGGTCAGGCCGCGCGAAACCGCTTCGCCCGGGGCCGCGCCGGCGTCCGGCGGTTCCCCAGGCGCATGGCCGGCCACGACGACGGCGCCGGCGCCGTCGCCGAAGAGGGGAGCGGTCCCGGGATCGGACCGGTCGGTGACGGTAGAGAGCTTCTCGACGCCCACGACGAGGGCGGGGCCTTCCGAGACGCCGGCCCCGACGAGCGCCGAAGCGGTCACCAGGGCGTACAGCCAGCCGGCGAAGCCCGCCTCCATGTCGAAACACGCGGCCCGGTCTGCGCCGAGACCCGCCTGGATCTCGCACGCGGTGGGCGGGGTGAGGTGGTCGGGGGTGGACGTGGCGACGACGATCAGACCCAGGTCCGCCGCTTCGACGCGGGCGTCCGTCAGCGCCGCCCGGGCAGCCGCCTCGCCCATGCGCGCCGTGCCGATCCCGGGCCCGGCGACGCGGCGCTCGCGAATGCCGGTGCGCTTCACGATCCAGTCCGGAGTCACGCCGGCGGCGCTGCCTACCGCGTCGTTGTCGAGGACGCCGGCCGGGAGGTGGTGGCCGGAACCGATGATGGAGACCATGCGGGGAAGGTACGGCCTCGGCCCCCCGGACGCCCGCCCCGACGCGTCGTGGCCGCCGGGGGATCCCTACGATCCGACCGCTACGTGCGCATGGCAGCGACGCGCCGGGCGTGGTCCGGCATCGTGAGGAGCTCCTCCACCGTCGTACCGCGGAAGAAGAACGCGATGTCCTCGGCCACCGACTTCCAGCGGTCGTGTGCGGGGCACGGATTCGTGTCGCTGCACTTGGGCCGGCCGAGCAGACAGCGGCGCGTGGCGGTGATGTCGTCGAAGGCCTCGACCACGCGGAGCAGTGTGAGCTCGCCGGGCGGCAACGCCAGCATGAAGCCCCCGCGGGGACCGCGCTGGGAGCTCAGCACGCCCTCCTTCACCAGGTGGTGCAGCGTCTTGGAGAGGTAGTTCCGGGGCACGCCGAGCGCCTCCGCGACGATGTCGACGGGCAGCGGCTCGTCCGGAGACCGGTCAGCGATGTACAGCACCGCCCGCAGGGCGTACTCCGCCGTGTCGGAAAGCATGATCCACCTCGGATTCGGGCACGGCCCGCGCGAACGCGGGCGGGGGGCGTACCCCGGAAGCTGCCGTTTCGACCCGGCGGGTACCGTAGGGATGTCGCTGAATCCCTGTAAGGATGCTCCTGCGTGAATCGGACAAGAGCACCCATTTCTGCGGAATCACCCGGAGACGGCCCTCACAGGCGGGGTTCCAGGGCCAGGAAGGGAGCAAACCGGGCGAAGAACGCCGAAAGGACAGAGAACTGCCCCGTGAACAGCAGGATTCCGAGGACTATCAGGACCGCCCCGGCCGTCCGCTCGATGGGCACGAGCCAGCGCTTCGCCCGCCGGGCCCCGGAGAGAAACCAGTTCAGGCCCACGGCGGCGGCGAAGAACGGGATGCCGAGGCCCAGAGAGTAGGCGGCGAGGAGCAGCACGCCGCGCAGCATCGTCGTCTGGAGCCCCGCGTACAGGAGGATCGAGGCGAGAACGGGCCCGACGCAGGGCGTCCAGCCCGCCCCGAAGGCCACGCCCGCCACCACCGATCCGACGCGCCCGGCCGGCTTGGAAGCGAGCTGCACCCTCCGCTCCTGCATCAGCACCGGGATGCGAAGCACCCCGAGCATGTACAGACCGAACAGCAGTACGACGATTCCGCCGAGCTGCTGCAGGAGGGGGAGCGAGCGGCGCAGCGTCGCACCCAGGACCGTAGCCGACGCGCCGAGGGAGATGAAGAGCAGCGAGAACCCGAGAACGAAGAGACCCGAGTGGATCGCTGCCTGCTGCCGCGCCCGTGCTCGATCGCCCGCCCGCAACTCGTCCAGCGTCATGCCCGTCACAAACGTTACGTAACTCGGGACGAGAGGCAGCACGCAGGGGGAGAGGAACGACGCAAGGCCCGCGACAAAGGCGAGCCCGAGGGAGACGCTGGCCGCCTCCATCAGCGCCCTCCGGCCGCGCCCGCGGCCGGCTCGTCCAGAAGCCGCTCGACCGCCCGGTCCAGCGACGGCCCGGCGAAGATCCCCGTGACCCGGTAGCGCACGCGCCCGCGCCTGTCGATCAGGATCGACGTCGGCAGCGCGCTCACGCCGCCGAACGCCCGCTCCGCCGCCGCCGTGCCCATGGCCACCGGGTACGTGATCCCGCGCTCACTCAGGAACGACTGTACCGTGCCCGTCGCGCCCTGGTCCTGCGAAAGCCCGAGGATGGTGAAGCCCCGATCACCGTACTTCTCGTACACCGACTGGAAGCCGGGCATCTCCAGCCGGCAGGGAGGGCACCACGTCGCCCAGAAGTTGACCAGCACGACCTGGCCCCGGAGGTCGGAGAGGGCGACGTCCCGTCCCGAAAGCGTCGTCACCTGCACCTCCGGCGCCTTCTCGCCGTCCGTACCTCCGACGCCCAGCGCCGCGGCGGCCTGCGGCCACACCCGGAATCCGATGAACGCCAGAATCCCGATCCATGCCACGCGCTCGAGCCACCGGCTCCAGTGCGTCCGGCCCTCTTCCGACGCCGCACGCCTGTTCCGTCTCCGTTCCGCCGTCATCGCGGTCGACCTCTCCTGTTCCGGCTCCTCCGGCAACCGATGAATACCAGGGAACCCCCGGGGGGTTCCCTCGCTAACCCGGGCGAGGCGCACCTGCGGGGGTGCACGGGGTATGGAAACGTCATGGCCCACTCATCCGAAGGCCCCGCGATCGCGGGCGAATACGGCGTGGCGCCGGGCGGATTCCGAATGCCGGCGGGCGCGCGGCCGGGCGTCGCACGGCTACAGGTCTCGGACGTCGACCGGTCGCTGGAATTCTGGAGCGATCTGCTCGGCTTCGAGAGCGAGCCGACGCCCGACGGCGTCGGTCTCTCGCACGCCGGTGGCGAGCGCTTCCTCGAGCTTCGGCCGGGCGCCCGAAGAATTCCCGGCCGCCGTGGCGTCCTGGGGCTCTTCCACGTGGCCGTCCTGCTGCCCTCCCGGTCCGCACTGGGGCGGATGCTCGCGCGTCTCCTGCGGGCGGGGGCCCGCCCCGGCTCCGCCGACCATCTCGTGAGCGAGGCGCTCTACCTCCAGGACCCGGACGACCTGGGGCTCGAGCTGTATGCCGACCGTCCCCGTGGCGATTGGCGGGTCCGGGGTCGGGAGCTGAGCATGGCCACGGAGCCCCTCGACTTCCGTGCGGTCCTGGCCGCAGCGGAGGATGCCGATGCGGCGTCCCCAGCGGAGGCGGCCTCGGCCGAGGTGCGGATCGGACACGTGCATTTCCACGTGCCCGATCTGGCGGCTGCGGAGTCCTTCTACCACCGGGGACTGGGGCTCGACAAGGTGGTGTGGAGCTACCCGGGCGCGCTGTTCCTGTCGGCGGGCGGCTACCACCACCACGTGGGTACGAACACGTGGGCGGGGCCGGGCGCCCGGCGAGCGGCCGCGGACGAGCCGCGCCTGGTGGAGTGGGAGCTCCGGGTGCCGGACGCGGCCGCGCGGGATGCGGCTCTGGCGAGCCTCCGCACGACCGGGGCGGAGGTCAGTGGTGACGTGGCCGTCGACGCGGGCGGGACGGCGGTGCGCCTGACGGTCTGAGGGTTCGTTCAGGAGCGGCGCCCAAGCCGCCGGGCCGCGTCGCCGATGGTTCGATCCTTGCCGCCGCAGGGGCGGCGGCGGCCCTGGGGCTGGGCGGCCGGACCGGAGCGGGAGAAGGGCATGGCAGAAGAGTCGGGCGGGAGCAGGGTCGTCGTCATCGCGGCGATGGCGGCGAACTTCATCATCATGGTGGCGAAGTTCGGCGCGGCCGTGCTCACCGGGAGCTCGGCGATGGCGTCCGAGGGCATCCACTCCCTTGCCGACACGGGCAACCAGGCGCTCCTCCTTCTCGGCGAGAAGCGGAGCAAGCGACCTCCGGACGACGAGCATCCGTTCGGGCACGGCCAGGAGCTCTACTTCTGGGCCCTGATCGTGGCGATCGTGCTCTTCGGGATCGGCGGCGGCCTGTCGATCTTCGAGGGGACGTACCGCCTGCTCCAGGGGAGCAGGGAAATGAAGGACCCGTTCTGGAGCTACGTCGTGCTCGGAATCGCCGCGCTCGCCGAGGGCACGTCGTGGGTGATCGCGATGAAGCACGTTCGCAAGCGTCGCCACGGCCGCTCGATCCGGACCACGCTGCATCAGCTGAAGGACCCGAAGCTCTTCATCCCCGCGGGGGAGGACAGCGCGGCGCTCGTGGGGATCGCCGTTGCGTTTCTGGGTATATTCCTCTCGCACCGGTTCCACGCGGAGTGGTTCGATTCGGCGGCGTCCATCGTCATCGGGCTGATCCTGTGCGCCGTCGCCTTCTGGCTGGCGCGGGAGACGAAGGGCCTGCTGGTGGGCGAGCGGGTCGAGCCGGCGCTGCGGGACACGCTGGGGCGGGTGGTGCGCGAGACGGACGGCGTGCACGCACTGCAGCGGGCGCTCAGCATGCACCTGAGCTCCAGCGAGATCCTGCTGAACCTCGAACTCGACTTCGAGGGCAACCCGACGCAAGAGGAGATGGCCGCAACCGTGGGACGGATCGAGGAGCGCCTGCGGTCGGAAGACGGCCGTCTCACCCGGATCTTCATCGAGCCCGGCGGCCGCACCGGCGGGAACGGTCGCACACCTCCATTCTGATCACATGAACCTGTCTCGACGAAATCTCGGCGGCGCCTCCGCTGCGCTGATGCTGTTCCTGGCGGGCGCCTGCGCGTCCGGCGGGGCTTCCGCGGAGCCGGAGCCGCCCGTGTCGCCGGCGCCGACGGCGGAGCCCGGCAGCAAGCCGACGACCGGCCCGCCCGCCGACACGGCGGAGGGCCGGGGCCGCGGCCGTCAGCCGGCGGACACGCTCATCGGGGAAAAGGTCCCGCCGGAGCATCGCCCGCCCGCCGCACGGGAGCCGGTCACGCCGCCCGAGCCCGAGGCTCGACCTCCGGCCGAGCGCACCCCGGCGGAGCGAACGCCGGCGGAGCGCGCGCCGGAGAAGAAGATCCGGCCGCACGTCGCATACAAGGCCGGCGCGCTTCTGCCGCGGCGTCGCATCGTGGCGTTCTATGGCAGTCCGGGCACCGACGCGCTCGGCGTGCTCGGAGAGAAGCCGGTCGACGCCATGCTCGCCCGGCTGGACAGGGAGGTCGCGGCCTGGCAGGCGGCGGATCCGGGAACGATCGTGCAGCCGGCGCTCGAGCCGATCGTGGTCCAGGCGGCGGCGAACCCGGGTCCGGACAGCCTGTACCGGTCGCGGCTGAGCGACGCCGGGGTCCGGCGCGTTCTGGACTGGGCGAAGCAGGCGGACGCCATCGTCGTCATGGACGTGCAGCTCGGCCGTGCCCGCGTGGCCGACGAGCTGCCCCGCCTGGAGCAGTTCCTGCGCCTGCCCAACGTGCACCTGGCCCTCGACCCCGAGTGGGCGATGGGCCCGAATCAGCGGCCCGGCAAGGTGATCGGCAGCATGAGCGCGAGCCAGATCAACGAGGCCGTCCGATTCCTGGGCCGCATCGTCGACCGCTACGACCTGCCGCCCAAGCTCCTCATCGTGCACCGCTTCACGGAGCACATGGTCACGAACGACGACGCCATCGTCACCGACGACCCGCGGGTCCAGGTCGTCATGGTGATGGACGGATGGGGCGCGCCCCACCTGAAGCGGAGCAGCTATCGCAGCTTCGTCGCGCCGGCACCCGTGCCGTTCACCGGCTTCAAGCTCTTCTACGAGAACGACACGAAAGGCGGCGGGCGGCTCATGACCCCGCTCGAGGTCCTCCAACTCGTGCCCACCCCGGTCTTCATCCAGTACCAGTAGGCCTCCCGTTACGCGTCTGCGACGGACCGTCGCAGTCGCGCGTGACGCGGACTCCAGACATTCAGGCGAATGCTTCGTGGCCGATTCGACGGGGCCGCGGCAGTGACGCGCGCAATCCGCGGCGGTGCCTGAATACAGAGGAGTCCGATGAGAACCAGCTGGAGTTCCCTACTCGCAGCAGCCGTGCTCGCCCCGCTGCTCCTGTCCTCGGCCGCCCTGGCGCAGACGTCGTCCGGGCGGATCGTCGGCCGCGTCATCGACGCGGAGACCGGCAAGCCGCTGTCCGGCGCCCAGGTCGCGGTCGTGGGCACTCCGCTCGGGACTCTCTCCGGGGTGGACGGGCGCTTCATGGTGCTGAACGTGCCCCCGGGGCCGCGGCCGCTCCAGGTCACGTATCTCGGATACGGCGCGAAAACGGTCGAGGGGGTCCGGGTGCCCGCCGACGGGGCCGTCGTCCAGGACGTGTCGCTCTCGTCGACGGCCATCGCCGTGGAGGGCATCACGGTCACCGCTGCCCGGGAGCGGGGCTCGGTGAGCCAGGCGCTGAACGAGCAGCGCTCTGCGGTAGGCGTGATGAGCGCCACCACGGCGGAGCAGATCGCGAGGAGCCCCGACGCGGACGCCGCCGATGCGGTCAGGCGCGTGAGCGGCGTAACGGTTCGGGAGGGGAAGTACGTGTTCGTGCGGGGGCTCGGCGAGCGGTACACGACGACGTCGTTGAACGGAGCCCGCGTCCCGAGTCCGGAGCCGGAGAAGAAGGAAGTCCCCCTCGATCTTTTCCCGGCGGACCTCCTCGAGGCGATCACGACGTCGAAGACGTTCACGCCGGACCAGGCGGGGGACTTCAGCGGGGCCGAAGTGAACCTGCGCACCCGCTCGTTTCCAGGATCGGGGATGATGAAGCTGTCCCTGTCGGGCGGATTCAATGCGTCAGCGACGGGGCAGAGCATCCCCGGTCCGGTGAACGTCGGCGGCGAATGGCTGGCGACTGCGGCGTCGGACCGAGCGCTGCCGACGTCGCTCACCGGCGTCTCGGACTTCACGCAGCTGAACCAGACGCAGATCAACGGCATCATCCGCCAGATGCCAAGGGACTGGGTGTTCAGCGACGCGAGCGGACACCCGAACGCGTCCGGCAGCCTGTCGTTCGGGGGCGAGAGCCCGCTGGTGGGGCAGCGCTTCGGCTACATCGGCTCCCTCAGCTACTCGCGGAGCCAGAGCGTGCGGGACGGGGAGATCCGGGCGCGGGCCGTGCCGGGGGACTCCCTGGGCACGCCGAAGCCGTACAACGCATTCACGGGCTCGACCGGACAGAGCAGCGTGCTGTGGGGCGGCCTGCTGAATCTGAGCGCCTATCTGGGCCGTGGCACGAAGGTCGAGCTGAACAATACCTACGACCGCACCGCCGACAACGTGGCCCACATGGACTGGGGCACGCTCGAGGAGTTCACCCAGATCGACAGCGTGCGGCGCACGTCGCTGCATTACGTCGAGCGGACGGTGCGCTCCAACCAGCTCAGGGCGGAGCACCAGCTGAACGACAGGAACAAGGTGTCCTGGGCCGTGACGTCCTCCGGCGTCTCCAGGATCGAGCCCGACCGGACGAGCATGGCGTACGGGTACGAGTTCGCGCCGACGGGCGAGCGTCTGCCTCTCGCCTGGCTCGGGTTCATCCCGGAGGCCGCCAAGCGGACGGCCGCCGACCTGACGGAGAATTCCCTCTCCGGCCGCGCGGACTATTCGCTGTCCCTCGGGGCGGCCGATCGTGAGACGACGCTGAAGGTGGGCGGCTCCTACCGCCACACGAGCCGGGACTCGGAGACGAACTCCTACAATCTGCGCGCCGTCGGCCTCACGCCGGAGGAACGGGCCGCAAGTCCGGACCAGCTCTTCTACGGCGCCTTCACCGACGGCGACGTCCGCAAGATCACGCTCGAGCCGAACACCGCCGGCGGCACGTACGGAGCGACGGACGACGTGGCGGCCGGCTATGCCATGGCGGAGGTCCCGCTCGGGGCGCGGCTCCGCCTCATCGGCGGCGCACGGGTCGAGAAATGGACCCTGGGAATGGACGTCACCCCCGTGAGCGGCCAGGGCGTCCGCGTCGACCGTGGCAACACCGACGTGCTGCCGTCGCTCGCCCTCAACGCGAGGCTGTCCGGGAGCCAGACACTTCGCGTCTCGGCCTCCCAGACGCTCTCGCGTCCGGAGTACCGCGAGCTGGCGCCAATCAGCTATCGTGACATGCTCGGCGAGCGGGAGGTCTTCGGCGACTCGAGCCTCGTCCGCACACTCGTCCAGAACTACGACGTCCGCTGGGAGTGGTATCCCGAGGTCGACGAGGTGCTCAGCATCGCCCTCTTCGCCAAGCACTTCGACAAGCCCATCGAGCAGATCGACGTCGCGACGTCGGGCGTCTCCCAGCTCAGCTACATCAACGCGGCGTCCGCCTTCAACTACGGCGTCGAGCTCGAGCTCCGGAAGCGGCTCGGCTTCCTCGCCGATGCGCTCGCCCCCTTCGGCGTGTTCGCCAACGTCACCCTCATGAAGAGCCGCATCAACACGAGCAACAGCACACTCTCGGCCCTCACCAACGACGAGCGGCCCATGGTCGGCCAGGCGCCCTACGTCGTGAACGCCGGACTCTCCTACGCCGGAGCCTCGAGCGCGTTGAGTGCGACATTGCTCTACAACGTCGTCGGCAAGCGCATCACCACCGCCGCCGTCACGCCGATCCGCGTCGACACCTACGAGCAGCCGCGACAGCTGCTGGACTTCTCCGTTCGCTTCCCCCTCGCCGCCGGCATGGCGGGCAAGCTCGACGCGAAGAACCTCCTCAATTCTCCCTACGAAGAGCTGCAGGGCGACGTCGTCCGCTTTCGCTACCGGACAGGACGCGAGTTCAGCCTTGGCGTGGCGTACACGCTGAGATGAGCGCGCGCGAAGCGCGCGGGCACCGCGCCGCAGGCGCGGGGCACCACGGCTCCGCCGTGGGGCACGGCCTGCGGCCGGGCACCGCCCTTCGGGCGGGGGTTCCGCCCTTCGGGCGGGCGGCCCCTCCGGGGCGTGGGCGCTCGCTTCGCTTCGCGGGTTCCGCCTGCGGCGGGGGGGCGGCCCGACCGTTCCTGCTTGCGGCTCCGCCCCCGCTCGAAGAGCGGCCCCGCCGCAGGCGGAACCCCCACCGAAGGTGGTGCCCGGCCCGCAGGGCCGTGCCCCGCGCCGCAGGCGCGGTGCCCCGCCGCAGGCGGTGCCCGCGCGAAGCGCGCGGAGAGGCGGTGCCCGCGCGAAGCGCGCGGAGAGTTGCCTGCCCGTTACCCGAGCGTCGTGGGCCGACTACACGGGGTCCTCATTCTCAGGGTGCAGACGCGAGACGGCGTGCACGGCTCGACCGAACCCCCCACGTACGGAGAGTAGCGAGCGATGAGACGGACCTCGAAACCGAATTTCATGCTGACCGGTGCGGTCGTCCTGGCCGCGGCCCTCGGGGCGTGCAGCAGCGACAGCAACAGCGGGACGAACCCCACGCCCGAGGCGCCGTCGGCGCCGACCGGTCTGACGGCGGCGGCGACGTCGACGACGACGATCCAGGTGACCTGGAACCAGGTCTCCTCCGCCACCGGCTACGAGGTGGACCGGGCGGAGGGGAGCGGCGCCTTCTCGACGGTCCAGAGCGGACTGAGCGCGACGTTCTATCAGGACACCGGACTGCAGCCGAACACCCAGTACCGCTACCAGGTCCGTGCGGTGAACGGCTCGCAGAAGAGCTCGAACAGCTCGGCGGCTTCGGCCACCACGCCGCCGGCGCAGCAGCAGGTGAAGGAAGTCCGCGTGACGGGCGTCACGCTGGACCGGACGTTCTACTCGGACACGACGTACATCCTGAGCGGTTACGTGAAGGTGACGAACGGCGCTACGCTGACGATCCAGCCGGGAACGAAGGTCGTGGGCGACACGCTCGTGGACGGCAGCTCGCTGTGGATCCTGAGGGGCGCGAAGATCGTGGCCAACGGTACGGCGGACGCGCCCATCGTCTTCACGTCGTGGCGCGCACCGGGGAAGCGGGCGCCGGGTGACTGGGGTGGGCTGATCATCGTCGGCAACGGCCTCATCAATCGCACGGCCAGCCCGATCTACACGGAGGGTCCGGTCGGCGCCGCGGAGGACTATTCGGGCGGGACCGACTTCAACGACAGCAGCGGCTCGCTGAAATACGTGCGCGTCGAGTTCGCCGGCTACGACGTCTCGAACGGCGGCGGGCAGGAGCTGAATAGCATCTCCAACTACGCCGTCGGCCGTGGCACGACGCTGGACTACGTGGAGCTGATGGCGGGCCTCGACGACGGAATCGAATCCTTCGGCGGCGCCGGCGACTACCGCCACATCGTCTCGTTCGAGACGGGCGATGACCACTTCGACTGGACCGAGGGCTTCCAGGGTCGCGGACAGTACCTGATCGCCCTCCAGACGTCCGTCCTGACCCCGCGCCCGGGCACGGGGACGGTCTCCAGCGACCCGCGCGGCTTCGAGGGCGACGGCTGCGAGATCGACAAGGCCGGGTGCACGTTCGCCAACACACCCTATTCGCAGCCCGTGTGGGCGAACTTCACGGTGGTCGGCCCCGGCACGGGCGTGTTCTCGACGACGGACGGAAACGGCGCCGTCGTCCGACGGGGCTCCGGCGGCACGTTCGTGAACGGGATCATCGCCCGCTGGCCCGGCGTGGGCGTCAGCGTGCGCGACGCGGAGAGCAAGGCGCTCATGGACGCGGACTCGCTCTACTTCCGGAACCTGATCCTCACCGGGAACGGCAGCAACTTCGAGTCGCCCGCGAAGAACTACGGATACGTGCTGTCCGACAGCGCAGCGGCCTGGAACATCATGACGCCCGACATCGCCGCCGTCTTCTCCGGCTCGCTGCCGACGTCGTCGACGAGTGTCACCGCCGACAACCTCGGAATCGTGCCCGCGAGCGGATCGCCTGCGGTGGACGGCGGCCTCGCCGACTTCTCCGGCACGCCCATCGCCGGCCGCGTCTCGAACTACTTCGGCGGGGCCATGCCCGCGACGAGCTTCGTGGGCGCCGTCGATCCGTCGGCGGGGTCGCCGTGGTACCAGGGCTGGACGCAGTTCGTCCGCAACTGACGGATGAAGAAGCCGACGATGCAGATTTCCTTCGCCGCCGCCAGCGTGGTCCTCGCCCTCGTATCCGCGGTCCTGCTGGCGGCGTGCGAGGCCGGACCGGAAGCACGCGCTGCGGAGACGGGTCAGGGGACGGCGGCGACGGCGGCGGCGACGTCGCCAGCGAGCCAGCCGGAGAAGACGGCCGGGGTCGTCGACAGCGTGATTCCCATCCCCGAGGCGCTGGCTCGGTTTCGCCGAGATCTGCCGGACCCCGGCCGGCTGGTCGGTGGTGCAGGGACGCCCGACGCCCTGGTCGACTCCGTCGTCCATGCGCTGCAGCGCGCCGACACCGCCGCTTTCGAGCGCCTGGGTGTGAGTCGGTCCGAGTGGGCGTGGCTCTTCTACCCGAGCGACGTGCTGTCCCGCCCGCCCTACGAGCTCCCGCCCGCCCTCGCCTGGTTCCAGCTCCAGGAGGCGAATCGTACCGGCGTTCTGAGGATGCTACGGGAGCTCGGCGGCCGTCTGCTGGATCATCGCCGCTTCGCGTGCGACCCGGAGCCGAGGGTGGAGGGGGCGAACCGCATCTGGATCCACTGTCGGGTGGAGCTTGCCGTTCGCGGCGCCGAGCCGCACCAGATCCGCCTCTTCTCGGCGATCCTGGAGCGGGACGGTCGCTTCGCGGTGCTCAGCTACGACAACGACTTCTGAGGGAGGGCTCCGCAGGACTGGCACGCCTCGTGCTTCTACCTTTCCCAAAGTCAGCCCGGACGCCCGGGGAGGAAGGATGCGGGGAGGCGGCGGCGGAGGGCCAACCAGGAGGCGAGAATGCTCTGGACCATAGCGATCATCCTGCTCATCCTCTGGCTGCTGGGGCTCGTCTCCGGCTATACCATGGGCGGCCTCATCTACGTGCTTCTCGTGCTGGCCATCGTCGTGGTTCTGATCCGGGTGATCCAGGGTCGGCGACCGGTATAGCGGCCCGGGCACTGGCCCGGCCGGCGGCCGGGGGTGATGTTGTCGGTCATGTTCGCGACCGACGCCACACGCCCGCAGGCCAATTCGACGAGCGACGGCGGCGAGGACGGGGCCTGGAGCCTCGGGATCCTCGTCGCCGTCGCTTCGTTCCTGCCGCGGATCTTCTTCGCCGCGCGCCTGCCCCTGTTTCCCGACGAGACCTACTACTGGGACTGGTCCAGGCACCTGGCGGGTGGGTACTTCGATCACCCCCCGGGCGTGGCGGTACTCATCCGCGCCGGAACCGTGGCCTTCGGGGCGACGCCCCTCGGCGTCCGTTCGGGCTTCGTCCTCGCCAGCCTCGCCCTCGCTCTCGTGGTGATGGCGACGACGCGCCGACTGGCCGGCGATGGCGCCGCGCTGCGGGCCTCCCTCGCCCTCGCCTGCATGCCCCTCGCCGCGACGGGCATGATCGGCGCGACTCCCGATCCGCCCGTCCTCCTCGCCGCTGCCGTCGTCGTCCATGGCGTGGTGGTCGGGGTGCAGGACCGGCCCGGCGGGAGGGCGGCATGGGTCGGCTGGCTCCTGGCCGCGCTGGGGCTGGGGGCGGCGTTCCTCTCGAAGTACACTGCAGTCCTGGTGCCCTTCGGCGTGCTGGTGGGGCTGCTGACGGTGGCGCCGCTGCGAGCGCAGCTCCGATCGCTTCCGCCGTACGCTGCGGCCGTCATTGGCCTGGCCCTGTTCGCGCCCGTCGTCGCGTGGAACGCGTCCCACGGCTGGGCATCGTTCGCCTTTCAGCTCGGCCACGGGCTGGGTACGCCCTCCGGCAGCGCGGTCTCCCACGAGCTCGAGCTGGTGGGCGGTCAGATCGGCCTCTACTCGCCGATCCTGTTCGCCCTGATGGTCATCGCCGTCGTGGAGGCGCTGCGACGCGGCCGCCCCGAGATGCGGCTCCTGGCGGTGGCGGCCGTGTCGATCTTCGCCTTCTTCGCCTTCAGCGCCCTGCGCAAGCGTGTCGAGGCGAACTGGCCCGCGCTCGCGTACGTCCCCGCCACCATCGTGCTGGCGGCGCGGCCGCCGGGCCCAGGCTGGCGCCGGTGGTTCGCCGGCGGCTGTGTCCTCGGCGCCCTGCTAATCGCCGTCGTCTACGCCCAGGGAATCGCGCCCGTGCTGCCCATCGCCGCGCGCCGCGACCCGATCGGGCGCGGCTTCGGGTGGGACGACGTTGCGGAGGCGGCGTGGCGCGTCGGGACGGAGCCGTCGTCCCCCGGCGCGGCGGGTCAGGCCCCGACCAGAGTCTTCTTCGCGGCCACGCGCTACCAGAACGTCTCGGAGCTCGCCTTCCACCTGTCCGGCCACCCGGAGGTGCTGTCCGTCCGCTCCGGCGGCCGCCCCAACGAGTACGACTTCAGGCCCGGCTTCCCGGACGTGGCCCAGCCGGGCGACGACCTGGTCCTCGTGGTCGGTGATGGCCCGGAGCCGCCGCCGGAGATCGCGGTGCTGACCCCGGCCTTCGCCCGCGTCGAGCGCGGTCCTGCCGTGGAGCGGCGCCGCGGCAGCGGCGTCGTCGGCACCGAGCGCATCTACGTCTTCCGCCGCTGGAGCGGCGCCTGGCCGCCCGCCATGCCCCCGCACGATCGGTAGCCCTCGACCCCCCGCCGTCCCCGCAGCTCCTCGAAGCGAAGCCGAAGGCGAGCGCCCTCCTCGAAGCGGCCGCCGAAGGCGCCGCGCCCTCCTCGAAGCGGCCGCCGAAGGCGCCGCGCCCCCCTCGAAGCGGCCGCCGAAGGCGCCGCGCCCCCCTCGGAGGGGCCGCAGGCCCCGACCCCCTGCGCGCGCGAAGCGCGCGCTGCCCTCAGAGCAGCGTCCCCCGAAGCAGCAGCAACGCCACGCTGAAGTAGATGACCAGTCCCGTCACGTCGACGAGGGTCGCCACGAAGGGTGCGGACGCGCTGGCAGGGTCGAACCCGAGCCGCCGCAGGACGAAGGGCAGCATCGAACCGGTCAGGGTGCCGAACGTCACGACGCCCACGAGCGCGAGGGACACCGTCGCGCCGACGCGCAGAAAGTGGGGTCCGTAGTCGTACCAGCCGATGGTCTGCCACGTCACGATGCGGGCGAAGCCGACGACGCCGAGGATCGCGCCGAGTGCCAGGCCCGCGGGCAGCTCGCGGACGGCGACGCGCCACCAGTCGCCGAGGCCGACCTCCCGCAGGGCGAGGGCGCGGATGATGAGGGACGTCGCCTGGGAGCCGGAGTTGCCGCCGGAGCTGATGATGAGGGGGACGAAGAGGGCCAGGACGACGGCGCGGCTGATCTCGCCCTCGAAGTAGCCCATCGCCGTCGCCGTGAGCATCTCACCGAGGAAGAGGGCGCTGAGCCAGCCGGCGCGCTTGCGGACCATGCGCCCGAAACCGATCTGGATGTACGGCTCGTCCAGGGCCTCGACGCCGCCGAACTTCTGGACGTCTTCGGTGAGCTCCTCGACCAGTGCGTCGATGACGTCGTCGACGGTGACGATGCCCAGGACGTGGCCATCCTCGTCGAGCACCGGCGCGGAGAGCAGGTCGTACTTCGAGATGAGGCGTGCGACCTCCTCCCGATCGGTCTCGGGAGAGACGGTCACGGGCCGTCGTCGGTCGGCAAGGTCTCCCACCCGGGCGTCGGAGGGCGCCGCGATGAGCTCGCGGAGCCCGACGACGCTCTCGAGGCGTTGCGTCGCCGGATCGAGGACGTGGATGGCGTACACCGTCTCCTTCGCCTGGCCGACCAGCCCGAGGTGCGCCAGGACCTGCGCGACGGGCTGGTCGGCGTCCACGCTGACGAACTCGGTGGTCATGAGGCCGCCGGCCGTGGAGGGGTCGTAGCGCAGGAGCAGGGAGAGCTCCGAGCGGGTCTGGTGGCCCAGGGCCCGCAGCAGGCGTCGCCGCTCGGGCTCGGCCATGTCGCGCATCAGGTCCGCCTGCTCGTCCGCCGACATCGCCTCGGCGAGGGAGACAGCGACGTCCAGGTCGAGGAAGCGGAAGATCTCGGCGGGCTCCGCAAGCTCGGGCTGGTCCAGCGTCCGCACGGCGGCGTCGAAGGGCATCGCGGCTAGGACGCGGGCCGCCGACTCGGCGCTCAGGTCGTTCATCGCCTCGGCGACGTCCGCGCTGCGCATGGAGGCGACCGTCTCGGCCAGGTCGGCGGGGTCGCCGCTGAGGAGGTAGAGGAGCTCCGGACTCGGTTCGATGGTCATGGATTCCGTTTCCGTCCGCTCTCTTTCGACCGCACGAGGGACCAGCGGAAGATGGGCGGCCCCACGAGTTGATTGAAGGCGATCACCGCCACGATGATGGCAGCGACCTGCCCGCCGATCTCGGGGAAGCGCGCGCGGATGAGGCTCGCGATTCCCAGCGTGACGCCGGCCATGGCGAGGAAGCCGGTCCACGCGTGCGTACGGACGACCGCGCCGTCGCCCGCCATCCGCGCGCCGAGCCACGTGCTGCCGTAGATCGAGACCCCCCGCGCCACGATGATGAGCAGCGCGATCCGCCACACCTCCCGCAGCGCGGGGATGTCGAGCCCGGCGCCGGCCACCGCGAAGAAGAGGGCGTAGACCGGCAGCGAGTTCGTCTCCAGCGCGTTCAGCAGCGCGGGGCCGCGGGTCGAGAAGTTCTGCACCACGAACCCCGCCGCCATCGAGATGAGGATGTATTCCAGGCCGAACTGCTCCGCCAGCTCCACGGACAGGAACGCGGCACCCAGCACGACGAGCACCTGCCTGCCGCCGAGGTACTTCAGGGCCATGACCACGATCCAGCCGAACGCCATGCCCAGCACCAGCGACTCCATGATCTCCGCCCCCACCTCTCCCGCCGCGGTGAGGGAGAACGGCAGCGCGGGGTCCATCACCGCGGCGGCCAGCGGAATCAGCAGCGCCATGAGGACGAGGATCAGCACGTCCTTCACGACGGTCAGCCCCAGCACCGTCTGCGTGAGCACGCCCTGCGCCTTCTCCTCCGTGATGACCGCGATGGTGGTGGAGGGCGAGTTCGCCACCGCCACGAGACCGAAGAGCATGGCCACCGCCTCGGCGGCGCGTACGGGTCGGTCCCGCAGGAAGTCGATCCAGCCCCGGCCCTCGAATACGAAGAAGGCGACGAAGGCGAAGACGAGAACGACCTGGACCGCCGTGATCGTGGCAATGCTGCGCGCCCGCTCCTTCACGACCGGGATGCGCAGCTCGCCCCCGGCGGACAGGGCGATCAGGCTGAGGGCGATCTCGTCCACGAGCCGGAAGCGCTCGACGGTTTCGACGGTGAGAATGCCGAGCGTGTAGGGGCCCACGATCAGGCCGAGGGCAAGGTAGCCGGTGATCTGCGGAAGCTGGATGCTGCGGGCGACCTGTCCCGCCAGGTAGGCGGAGACGAGCAGGAACCCGAGCTGCATCGTCGCCGCCGCGTCCGACGCCGCCTCCGGCGACGTACGCGTCAGCGCGAACATCAGCCCGATGATCGCCGTGAGGGACAGCGCCCGCCCGATGGCGAGGCCGCTGAGCTGATCGCTGGCTCCTGAACTCGCTTCCACGCCCCTCCTTCGCTCAGATTCCGTTTCTGAAGATAGGACTGGCACGAAACTGGTGACACCTGCGCCGGCGTCGCCGCACCACGTCCCCCGACCCGGACCGAGATGAACCGCCCGCACCGTCTGCACGTCGAGACCGAAGGAACCGGAATCTCGCAGCCCCTCAGTCGGCAGGTCCACCTGCTGGGCGACATGCTGGGCGACGCGATCCGCGCTGCCGCCGGGGAGGAGACGCTGGACCGGGTTGAGGAGCTCCGGCTTCTCTGCAAACGTGCCGACCGGGAGTCCGAGCCGGCGCTCCGTGACGAGGCGGCCGAGCGCATCTCGCGCCTCGACGAGCGGCAGATCGACTGGCTGCTCCGCGCGTTCACTGCCTTCTTCCACCTCGTCAACCAGGCGGAGAAGCGGGAGATCATCCGGGTCAACGGTGACCGCTCCCGGGCCGCCGGTGACGGCGGTCCGCCGCGGCCCGAGTCGATCGCGGAAGCGCTCGGCGCCATGAAGGACGCAGGCTGCGACGCGGCCGACGCCGTCGCCTTCCTCCGCCGCCTGGACATCCAGCCGACGCTCACCGCGCACCCGACGGAGGCACGCCGCCGCACGCTGCTCTACAAGCAGCAGCGCATCGCGGCGCTGCTGGGAGGGCTCCAGTCCGATCCCACGCCCGAGGAGCGGGACCTTATCCTGGGCGAGCTCCACGGGCACATCACCGTGCTGCTCTCCACGGACGAAATCCGCGTCGAGCGGCCGACCGTGCGGGACGAGGTCGAGCAGGGCCTGTGGTTTCTCCAGGGCGCCATCTGGGAGACCGTACCCCGCATCCACGCCGACGTCCGGCGCGCCCTGCGAAACTACTGGGGCGACGTCGCCGCAGCCGAGCCGCTCCCGGCGTTCCTCCGCTTCCGCTCCTGGATCGGCGGCGATCGCGACGGCAACCCCAACGTGACCGCCGAGGTGACGCGCTGGACCCTCGCCCGACACCGGCGCGCCGCCATCGAGATGCACACGCGGGAGCTGCACGAGCTGCGCCGCGAGCTGAGCCTGTCGGACCGACGGCTGAAACTGCCTCCTGACTTCCTCGCGTCCCTCGATCGCGACGCGGAGGAGGCGCCGATCCCCGAAAGCGAGCTACGGGCGTACCGGCACGAGCCGTTCCGCCGCAAGATCAGCCACCTCATGGAGCGGCTGCGTCGCGAGCTCGATGCCTCTGCCGACGGCCTGCACAGCGCCGGGCTGCTGGACGGCGCCGGGCTCGTGGGAGAGCTCGAGTCGATGCGGGACGCGCTCGGCGCGTGCGGCTTCGGCGACGTCGCATCCGACGGCCGGCTCGCCCGCTGCCTCGACCTCGCCCGCGCATTCGGACTTCACCTCGCCGCCGTCGACGTGCGCCAGCACAGCCACGTCCACGAGGCCGCCGTCGCCGAGCTGCTTCGTGGCGCCGGCGTCGAGGGCGACTATGCGGGACTCGACGAGGCCGCGAAGCTCGAGCGCCTCCGGACCGAGCTGGCGAGCCCGCGTCCGCTGCTGCCCCCCGGCGCCGAGCTGTCCGAACCCACGGCCGACCTGCTGGACGCGCTGCGCGCCCTCGGAGACGCAGCCGCTCTCGAGCCGGACGCAATCGGCAGCTACGTCGTAAGCATGACCCACACCGTCAGCGACATCCTGGAGCCCATCGTACTGGCGAAGGAGGTCGGGCTGTGGCGGACGGGCCCCGACGGCGTGAGCGCCTCCCTGGACTTCGTTCCGCTCTTCGAGACCATCGAGGACCTGGAAGCCGCCGGCGGTCGCATGCGGGAGCTGTTCGCCGATTCCGTCTACCGCAGCACCCTGGACGCGCGGGCCGGCCTCCAGGAGATCATGCTCGGCTACTCCGACAGCAACAAGGACGGAGGCTACTTCATGGCCAACTGGGCGCTGCACCGCGCCCAGCGGGACCTGGCCCGGGTCTGCCGCGAGCACGGCCTCGACTTCCGGCTCTTTCACGGCCGCGGCGGCACCATCGGCCGCGGTGGGGGCCGTGCCAATCGCGCCATCGGTGCCATGCCGCCCGTCGTCCAGAACGGTCGCATCCGCTACACCGAGCAGGGCGAGGTCATCTCGTTCCGCTACGGCCTACCGGACCTTGCAAGACGACACACGGAGCAGATCGTCAACGCCCAGCTCCGCGGCATGATCGCCTGGCAGGCGCTTTCGGAAGGCGACTCCGCCGCCTCCGCGGAGCCGGATCCTGCAGCCGACGTCGCCGGGCTCGTCGCCCGCGAGTCCATGCGCGCCTATCGGGAGCTCATCGACGATCCCGGCTTCTGGAGCTGGTACACGACCGCGACGCCCATCGCCCAGATCAGCCGCCTCCCCATCGCCTCGCGCCCCGTTTCACGAGGCTCCGGCCAGGTCGACTTCGAAGGTCTGCGCGCCATCCCGTGGAACTTCGCGTGGACGCAGACGCGCTACGGCGTGCCGGGCTGGTACGGCATGGGCGCGGGTCTGAGCGCCGCGCTGGAGCGGTTCGGCGACGAGACGCTCCGCGAGCTGCACGGCGCATGGCCCTTCCTCTCCGCCGTCATCGGCAACGCACAGCTGGAGATGGGCCGCGCCCGACTCGCCATCGCCGCCCACTACGACCGCCTGGCGGTCGACGCCGAAGGAGCGGCAAACGGCAACCCCGCGAGCGCATTCCACCGCCGCATCGAGGCGGACTTCCGCCGCGCCTGCGAGGCAGTGCTTCGGATCACCGGCCAGTCGGACATTCTCGACGAGAGTCCGGTCATCCGTAAGTCCATCACCCTGCGCAACCCGTACACGGACGTGCTCAACCTCCTCCAGGTCGAGCTCCTGCGACGGTCGCGAAACACGAGCGCCCCGACCGGGGAAGCCCCGGGCGAGGCGCTGTTCGTCAGCATCAACGGCGTCGCCGCCGCGATGCAGAGCACCGGCTGAGCCGGAACGCCGCTACTCCGAATTGACCGGCTCGACCCTCACCGTATTCTGGTTGACGTTCCATGTCACCATCGCGTCGCCCGTCAGCGTGAAGGGCTCCGACTGGAGGACGTTGCCTTCCGTCGTGCGGGCCGAGAGCTGGTAGCTGCCCGCCGCGATCGCCTGCCGGACCGGGAACGACTCGTCGCGCCCCGGCTCCACGGTCCCGAGCAGGTTGTTCGTTCCGTGCGCCTGCAGAAGGGTCACCGTAAGCGCCGTCGGAACCGTCAGGTTGTTGTTCACTTGAACCGTCACTTCGGGCGCCCCGTTCTGCTCCATCGTGCCCGAGCTCGCACACGCGGCCGTCCACAGGAACAGCACCGGCAGCAGCGCGAACAGCAATCGGCTCGCCTTCTTCATCGGACGTCTCATATCCTGCCTCCTATCCTTCCGCAAATTCACTTTCCGCACCTCTGAAAACGGTGCACTTTTCATGCCCAAATGCAGTGATTACAAGGCGTTACAAGTCCCTCGCCGTGTGGATCTTCACGACTCGCACTCTTCCGCGTCCGGCCGCGATGCGACGCGCGGCCGCACGGCGCGGCCCCCCTACGCCCGCTCGGCGCGTCCCCCTATCTTGATGGCCGGAGGAACGATGGACTCGCCCGCGAACCGAAGCGATCGTGGGGCGCGACCGACGGAGGGGAATGCAGACGACGCAGGAGGAGGGACGGAGCACGCCGGGAGAGGTGCTCCGGCGGGTTTTCGGCTACGCGGAGTTCCGACCGGGACAGGAGCGGGTCATCGAGGCGGTGCTGCGGGGGGACGACTGCATCGCGGTGATGCCGACGGGGGCGGGAAAGTCGCTGACGTTTCAGCTCCCGGCGAAGCTGCTGAGCGGGACGGTGCTCGTGATCTCGCCGCTCATCTCGCTGATGAAGGACCAGGTGGACGCTCTTCAGGCGCTGGGCTTCAGGGCGGCGGAAGTGAATTCGACGCTGGACACGGAGGAGCGACGTCGCCGTCTGGCGGCACTGCGCCGCGGCGAGTACGAGCTCGTGTATCTGGCGCCGGAGGCGCTGGACGGGTCGCTCCGGGACTTCCTGCGGGGATGCCCGGTGGCGCTCGTTGTGGTCGACGAGGCGCACTGCATCAGTCAGTGGGGCCACGACTTCCGCCCTTCCTACCGGCGGCTGCGCGGGCTGAAGGAGGAGCTGGGCGGCGTGCCGATCCTGGCCCTCACGGCGACGGCGACGCGGCCCGTGGCGAGGGACATCCTGCGGCAGCTCGGGATGCGGAAGCCGGACGGATACAAGGGCTCCTTCTTCCGGGAGAACCTGGTCATCCGGGCGCGCAAGAAGGGCGAGGGGAACACGCGCCGGGAGATCCTGGCTCTCGTCCGCGAGCGGCAGGGGAAGCCGGGCATCGTCTACTGCATGTCGCGGCGAACGGTGGAGAGCACGGCGGAGTACCTGCGCTCGAAGGGCATCCCGGCGCTGCCGTACCACGCCGGCCTGTCGGACGCGGAGCGGGCGGCCAATCAGGAGGCGTTCCAGAAGGACGACGTCGACGTCATCGTCGCGACCATCGCGTTCGGCATGGGCATCGACAAGTCCAACGTGCGGTTCGTCATCCACCGGGACATGCCGAAGGACGTCGAGTCGTGGTATCAGGAGATCGGCCGTGCGGGTCGGGACGGCGAGCCGGCGGACTGCTTCGTGTTCTACTCGTGGGCGGACGTGAAGCTGCACGAGCGTTTTCTGCGTGACGTGGAGGACCCTGAGCAGCGAGAGATGCGGCACCGGGCGACGGTGGGGCTGTTCGAGATCCTCGAGCGTCCGGCCTGCCGCCATCAGGCGATACTCCGGTACTTCGACGAGGACATCGATCCGTGCGGCGGCTCGTGCGACGTGTGCACGGGCACGAGCGTGGCGGAGATGGCGAAGCAGGCGATGACGGCGAGCGTGCGGGAGCACGGACGGCGCAGGGCGACGCCGTCTGCGCCGGGTGCCCGCGACCCCCTGTTCGAGCGGCTCCGGGAGCTGCGCAAGCGCCTCGCCGACGAGCAGGGCGTGCCGGCCTACATCGTCTTCAGCGACGCCGCGCTTCGGGAAATGGTGGAGCGGCGTCCGGCGACCGCGATGGAGATGCTGGACGTGCCCGGCGTGGGACCGGCCAAGCTGGAGAAGTACGGCGCTGCGTTCCTGGACGCCCTGCGCGGGTAGGAACGCCTCCGTCGACGCCCGGCAGGTCGGCGATGCGCTGGCGCAGGATCTCCAGGAGCACCGGCAGACGCCGGTCCCAGTACCACCACTCGTGCACGCCGGCGGTTTCGTGGTACTGGTAGGGGGCCTTTTCGGCGGCGAGCTCAGCGGCGATCTCGCGGTTTCCGGGCGCGAGCCCGTCGCCGGTCCCCACGTCGAAGTAGTAGTAGGGCCGCGGCCGGTCCGTCGTCCGCTTCAGAAGATCCAGGAAGTCGGCGGAGTCCCGGGCTGCACTGCCTGGAGGCCCGAACGCGGCCATCAGGCTCTCGTGGTCCCAGTCCTTCACCGGCGAGAACGCCCCGGAGAAGCTGCCGGCGAGTGAGAATCGGCCCGGCATCCGGGTGGCCAGCATGAAGGCACCGTACCCCCCCATGCTGAGCCCGGCGATCCAGCGGGCCTGCGGGAATGGCAGAGTCCGATAGTGGGCGTCGACCCATCTCACGACGTCGGTGCCCACGTACGTCTCGAACTTCTGTGCCGGGTCGGTCGCGCTGTTCGCGTACCACGAGTCGCCCGCGTCCGGCATGACGACGATGAGCGGCATGTCCGCGGTGTAGGCGAGCACGTTGGTGCGGCCGACCCAGTCCCGCCAGCTTCCCGACAGCCCGTGCAGCAGGTAGAGGACGGGGTAGCGGCGAGCGTCATCGGCGTACCCCCGCGGCAGGATGACGGCGGCGGGGCGTGGTTTCGGGAGCGCGCCGGGGATCGAGACTTCCTGGACGCGAGGGTCCTTCGCCCACGCCGGAGGTGGCGGCTCCTGCGCCGCGGCCCGGGCCGCAGGCGCCGTCGTGGCGAGTGCGGCGGCGAGGGCTGCAGTGGCAGCCAGGGGCGAGAGCATCGAGGTCAGCGTTCGCATCGTCGGATGGGTTCGGGGGTGGGTCGTGGGCTGCAGCCCGGGCAGGGCAGCCTCGCTTCAATCCATTCGCCGTCGCAGGTCCGACATGTCGAGGACCCTCGGACCGTCGACCTGCAGTGCGGCGGCGACGAGCATGCGGGCGAGTTCCGCGCCCGTGACGGAGGCGTAGCGGTCCCGCGCGCGGCGGGCGCCGACGAGCGCGAGTCCGCCGACTGCCGCGTCGAGTACGCGGGCGGCGACGCGCTCGCCCGTCCGCCGCTCCTCCCGATCCGGTCCGCTGATGAAGGACGGCCGGACGATGAGGAAGTCGAGCCCGCTCTCCGACAGCTCCGCCTCCACTCTCCAGCGTGCTCGAAGGTAGTCGTTGCGCGGCTCCGATGCACCGACGCCGAGCGCCGAAAGATAGATGAAGCGTGCGTCAGGGGCGGACGTCCGGGTGGCGCGGAGCAGGAGTACGGTGAGGCCGTAGTCGACGGTCTCGTACGTCTCCTCGCGCCCCGCTTCCCCTGCCGCCCGGCCGCGCGCCCGGGTCGTGCCGAGGAGCGCGAAGACGAGGTCCGGACGCAGCCGGGCCAGCGTCGCCTCCATGGCGGCCGCGTCCCACGGCGTCGCGTCGACGGTGGCGCCCAGGGCCTGCATCCGCTCGCGGCCGGCGGCGGAGGGGGAGCCTGGCCGCACGTGCGCGACGACGTCGATCCCGGACACGAGCAGCTCCCCGACCACGTGGCGGCCCGTGTACCCCGTCGCTCCTGCAACGAATGCGCGCATCCCGTTCCCCCCTCGTTCGGCGTCACCATCGCGGTTCGGGACTGGCCCGTGGCCGCTACGCTGCGTAGCTTGACCGCCCTATGCCGAGTACCAGCTCCTTCGACGTGACCACGGGAGTCGACCTCCAGGAGGTCGACAACGCGGTCAACCAGGCCCGCAAGGAAGTCGCGACGCGTTACGACTTCAAGGGCACCGACTGCACGATCGAGCTCGACCGGAAGGAAGCGGTCCTGCGGCTCGAAGCCGACGACGACTACCGCCTCAAGGCCCTCTACGACGTCCTGCTCTCCAAGCTCGTGAAACGCGGCGTGCCCGTGAAGAACCTCGACCCTCGAAAGGTCGACGAGGGCACGCTCGGCCGCGCTCGCCAGACGGTGGGTCTCCAGCAGGGGATCCCATCCGAGACGGCGAAGCGCATCGTCAAGGACGTGAAGGGCGGCGGCTTCCGGAAGGTCCAGGTCGCCATCCAGGGCGATGAGCTGCGGGTCTCCAGCCCATCGCGCGACGAGCTCCAGGCCGTGATGGCCTTCCTCCGCGGGAACGACTACGGGATCGAGCTGCGTTTCGGCAACTATCGGTGACTCCTCCGCTCCCCCATCCCCACTCGCAATGCAGGTACAGATCTTCGGAACCAGGGGAAGCGCCGACACCCGCAAGGCGCTGCGCTTCTTCTCGGAACGTCGGATCCAGACGCACTTCGTCGACCTGAAACAGCGGGCCGCGTCCGCGGGCGAGCTGAGCCGCTTCGCGCAGAAGTTCGGCGTCGACGCCCTCGTCGACCGGGACTCGAAGCGATTCGCCTCCCTCGGCCTCGCCCACGCTCACCTGTCCGAGGATCGATGGCTGGAGAAGCTCGCCGACGAGCCCATGCTCCTGCGCGTGCCACTCGTACGCTGCCAGCAGAAGCTCACACTCGGCGCCGCCGAGGAAACCTGGAAGGAGTGGGTGGCGTGAGGCGGCCCCTGTTGGCGGCGGCGACGGTTCTCCTCGTTGCCGGCTGCCGCTCCGCCATGCAGGTTTCTCCTTCCGACGCCGGCACCGTCCTGTCCCGGCAGCTTCTCGAGGCGCCGGATCCGGCGGCCGACGGTCGCTTCAGCGTGCTCCACCTGTACTACGGCAGCGGGACGGACCGTCACCGTCCCGAGTACCGCGACTCCGTCGCCATCCGCACGTCTTCCGTGGACGCGTCGAAGCTGGTGAGCCTCGGGCGCAGCGCTGCCGAGCGAAACGCATACTGGGGCTTCACGCCGAAGGACTTCCCGCTCAACGCACGCGTCTGGTATCCCCAGGGTGAGGGACCGTTCCCGCTGGTCCTGATCGTCCACGGAAACCACGACATGAAGGAGTTCTCCGACCCGGGCTATGCGTGGCTCGGGAAGCACCTTGCCAGCCTCGGCTACATCGCTGCGTCGGTGGACGAGAACTTCCTGAACGGCTCCATCCGGCAGGAGATCGACGCCCGCGGCTGGATGCTCCTGGAGCATCTTCGGCTGTGGCGGAAGTGGAACGAGGAGCCCGGAAACCCCTTCCTCGGGAAGGTCGACCTCCACAGGATCGCCCTGATCGGCCATTCCCGGGGCGGGGAGGCCATCGCCGTCGCGGCTGCATTCAACCGTCTGGAGCGCTACCCAGACGACGCGAGCCTCACCTTCGACTACGGCTTCGACATCCGCACGCTCGTCGCGCTGGCGCCCGTTGCCGGTCGCTACCTGCCGTCCGGGCAGCGCATCCCGCTCCGGGACGTCAACTACCTGCTCATGCACGGCTCGCACGACGCCGACGAGACGAGCCCGCACGGGCTCCGGCAGTACAACCGCGTGAGCTTCACCGGCGAGGGCGAGTACGTGAAGGCGGCCGTGTACGTCTATCGCGCGAACCACGGCCAGTGGAACACCGTCTGGGGCCGCCACGACGTGGGCGGCCGCAGCGACCGGATCGTCGACCTTCGCCCGCTCATCCCGCCGGAGGAGCAGCGCCGCGTCGCCAAGGTATACGCCACCGCGTTCCTCGACGCGACGCTGAAGGGCGACGCCCGCTACCTGCCCCTCTTCCGCGACCAGCGAGTCGCCGGTGACTGGCTGCCCAGGACGATGTACGTGACCCGCTTTCGGGACGCGACGTTCCGTCCCGTCGCGGATTTCGAAGGCGACATCGACGTGACGACCGGCGCCGTGCCCGGCGTCCGGCTCTCCGGCCACGGTCTGACTTCGTGGCGCGAGGACGAGCTCATGCTCCGCTCGGAGGACTTCATCGACACGTCCGGATCGCAGGGCACGCAGGCGCTCTGGCTCGGGTGGGGAGGCAAGGGTACCGCCCCCGCTGGCGACGCCGACGGCCAGGGCGACGGCGACGGCACCCCCTGGTACGAGGTCTCGCTCCCGCCCTCTCTGGCCGGGTCGTGGCGGCTGGGCGACGACGCCGAGCTGCAGCTCGACCTCACGCCCACCGGCCCACCGCGCCTCGCCGGTGACGCGCGCCCTGACCCGGACCTGTCCGTGGAGGCCGTCGACGCCGAGGGTCACCGGGCGCGCGTCGATCTCCGGCAGTACGGGCCCGTCCGATACCCGCTCGTCACCCACCTCATGCGTCGATCCGACATGGAGAAGCAGCGCTATCCGCAGCCCTTCGAGCTGTTCCTCCAGACGTACACGATCCCGCTCTCCGACTTCCGGTCGCGCGGCGTCGACCCGGCCCACCTGACGGCGGTCCGCCTCGTCTTCGACCGCGCGCCCCGAGGCGAGGTGGTCGTGGACAACATCGGCTTCGCGCACCTGCCACCGGCCTTCGAGACCGCGCGCGTCGCGGTGGGGCAGACCCGATGAGGCCGACCGCGAAGCCCGGGACTCCTCTGCTGGTGCTCCTCCTGGCCGCGTGGGCCCTGCCGACCGTCGCGGCGGCGCAGGCGGATACGCCCCTCGACCCGCTGCCGGCACTCCCCGCCGGCGCGGCCGCCGCGGCTCTCGGGGGCGCATACCCCCTTGGCGACGCCGGCCCCGCCGCGATCTTCGCCAATCCGGGCGCCCTCGCGGGTGCGAAGTCCGGCGCCGAGGCGACGTACGGGCGCTGGGCGTCCGGCGACGACGGGGCCGCGACCCTCGGCAGCGTGGCCGGGGCGGCCGAATGGTGGCACGGCGAAGCCGCCGTCGCACTCCGCACCGTGGGTTGCGTGTGCGCGGGGGGCGTGGGGAGCGTGGGGGAGCCGGCGCTCTTCGGCGCCGGCGCGGGCGCGGGAGCGCCGTTGTCCCTGACCGAGATCGGAGCCGCGTACGCGCGCCGCTTCGGTCGGCTGCGCGTCGGGGTCGGCGGTCGCCTCCGCACCGCTCGGCTCGACGGGCGCCGCGATGAGAACGCCGGATTCGACGTCGGGGCGACGCTGCCCCTCGGGCCCCTCCTCTTCGGGGCCACCGTTCGGGGCCTCGGACCCGACCTGGAGCCGGCGGGCGAAACGGTTGGGGCCGGGACCACCGTTGAGGGCCAGGCGGCCCTGCAATCCCGACCGCTCGGCCCCCTCGACGTATCCGCCGCCGTTCGCGTTCTGGATCAGGACGGGCACGCGCAGGCCGGCGCCGGCCTGCAGGTGGGATGGTGGCCCGTTCTCGGCCGCACGTTCATCGCTCGGGTGGGTTACGCCGCCCGCGACCTCGGCGATGACGGCCCCACCTTCGGTCTTGCCTTCCACGGCGATGCAATCCGCATCGCCTGGTCCTACGACCGGTGGAGCCGCACGAGCGTGCAGCGGGTCAGCCTCGGCTGGACGCACTGAGCCGGCGCGGGCGGGTGCCCGGACGCTGAAGGGGCCGCAACCGGATCGGCTGCGGCCCCTTTCGTAAGGCCGACGCGAATCGCGCGGGCCTACTCGCTACCAGCGCTCCTCACCGCCGTAGCCCCCGGAGCCCTGGCTCTGGCCGCCGCGCCCCTGGCCCTGACCGCCCCCGCCCTGGCTGCCTCGGCTCCCGCCACGACCGCCGCCGCCACCGCCGCCGCCACTGCCACCGTAGCCGCCGCGGCTGTCCCCACCGCCACCGTAGCCGCCGCCACCGCCACCGCCGTAGCCGCCGCGGTCGCCATTGCCGTAGCCGTCAGCCTGGGAGCTGCCCTCCGGCTCCGACGGGGCGTCCAGCCGGACGACGTTCTGCGCCTTCAGGCCCTTCGGCTCCTCGATGACGTCGAACTCGACCCGCTCGCCCTCGTTCAGCGTGCGGAAGCCCTGCGCCTGGATCGATGAGTGATGGACGAAGACGTCCGGCCCGTCCTCCTGACGGATGAAGCCGTACCCCTTCTCCTGCGAGAACCACTTGACTGTTCCGGTGATGCGAGCCATGCCTCGTGCTCCGGTTGGGATGGTGTCGATGGGGGGGCGAGCTGCGGTGTCGCGGTGCCTGCGGGATGGATTGGTCCCGGGGTCGGGCATCCCGGTGAGGACTGCGGTGCCGCGGGGTACTCGCTGCGTGGACTCGTGGCGCGTGGGCGACGGACCGGGGCGACGTCCGCCGCCCCACCGCCGTCGTGCTCGGGTCCTGCCGGGTGCTAGCGCCCCCGACGGCGCGCCCGGGCGTTCCGCCGCCGGGCCGCCGCTGCCTTGCGCTTCTTCGCTTCGCTGGGCTTCTCGTAGAAACGCCGCTTCTTCATGTCCTTGAACAGACCGGACCGGATGACCTTGCGCCGGAACTGCTTCAGCGCCCAATCCAGTCGATCGTTCTCACCAAGCTTCACTTCGACCATGTGCGATCCCCTGTGGGAACAAACATCAACGGGATCCAGGAAGGGTTCCCGGATCCCGGCTCACCCTGCCGCCCGGCCATGGCGCCGCCGGACAGATACCTGCTGCAGCGGCAAATGTAAGCATATTTCGCGCCGAGGTCCAGTAGTCGACCCCGGAGCGGCGCCCGGGTGCCAGGTGCGCCCGCGCGCCGCTCGTGGGTGCAGGTCTATCGGACCTTTGCAAGCGTCGCGGCGCTCTGGTCCACGGCGTTGAAGAACAGCTTGAACGTACCGTGGGGCTGGGCCCGGAAGAGGATCTCGGGACCGAACAGGTAGAGCGTTCCGGATCCGACGGGTGCGGCGGCCGCCGCGGTGCCGCCGTTCAGGACCTTCTGACCCCACGCCCAGCCGCTGTGGAGGGGCGCATCGGAGTCGAACCACGCGAGTCGCCGGATGCCGGCGGCCTCGGCCTCCGGTCCCACGACGAATACGGGCGAGTTGTCGAAGAAGAAGTCCGCCCGCGAATCCATGCCCCAGGTGTCCGGCTGGGTGTTGTCGACGGCGGCCGTCAGCAGCGAGCCGGGGATGTAATAGTCGTCCGGGGCGAGGGGGTGCTCCTTTCCGTCGTCGCCGACGGTAACGAGCTTGTCGCCGACGGGCAGCCCGAGGTGCTTCGCGAGCACGGTCGAGCTGCCGATGGTGATGACGCTTCCACCGTGCTCGAGGAACGTCCGGAGCTGCGGCACGGTGGTCTTCACGCTCACGCTGCCCATGCTCGGCCAGTACTGCTCGGGGACCTCGGACGAGTCCGGCGGCGAGAAGAATCGTGAGAAGCGGGATGGACGATCGTTCGCCGGGATGGCGCCGTCGACGAAGACGATCACGTCGTACTTCGAGCGCAGGTCGCCGGCGTCGAGTTGCTGGGCGTAGACGACGTCGAAGTCGTAGCCCCACTGCTCGAGGAGCCAGCGCGTCCACCCGGAGGGGATGGAGCCGCCGTAGCGATCCCAGAGGGCGATGCGCGGAACGGACAGCCGATACTGCTCACCCTTCGGCTTCGAGGCGACGGCGGCGAAGCTGACCCCGAGGGCCTTCGCCTGCTGCCGTACCGCCGCCAGCGTCTTCGGGCCGGCCGGGATGAAGTAGGTTCCGGCCTCGTAGGTCACGCCCTTCTGCTTCCACGGCTCCTTCAGCCGGTAGACGGTCTCGCCCGCGCGCATGAGAGCGTTGGCAGCGTGGAACGCGTCGTTGTATCGCGGCGAGAGGACGTATCCGGCGGACTTCGAGAGGGTGGCGACGCGGCCGGCGGGCGTGTCGGCGGTGTCGCCCTTCACGACGGCGAACGGGCCGTCGAAGCCGTCCAGGATCCGGTCGAACTGCACGCCCATCTGGAAGGCAAGCGTCCAGCCGGCGTTGTCGTAGGGCGGGACGGGCGGCCCACCAGGGTAGCGGAAGTCGTTCGGATGATCCTGCGGCTCGAACATGTCCAGTACGTAGGGCCGGAACGCCTGGTCGGTGCGGACGACGAACGAGCCGGCGGGGTATTGCTTTCCGGCGACGGTGAACGCGGACGTCGCCCGATGGACCGTGATACCGGCCATCATCAGGCGGTCGACGAATTTCGTGGCGGTCGGGAAGTCCGGCTGGTCGGAGGGCAGGATGTAGCCCCGGGGGTCGCGCTCGTCGGGCGAGCGCACCATGGCCAGATAGCGGGCCGACGCGGCGGAGTCCGGTGCTGCGCTGAACAGTCCGCCCGGGCCCGTGCTCTCGGCGTCCGCTTCCCCCCCCTGGTCTGCGGCGATGGCGTCCCGCACCTGGTCGATCCGCTTCGGATGGACCGTCCAGGTATCCCGGCTGCCCCGCTCGATGGAGTTGCGACCCATCGTGTAGAAGTTGTAGAGCAGCGTCTCCCTGTAGCGCTGCGCAAAATCGAGGACGGCGTAATTGGCCGTCAGCGAGTAGTCGACGGACGTGCGAAAGTGCCACGGACCGGGCGTCACCGGCAGCGGCAGATCCCCGTGGGGGAGCTGCATGTTCGGGACGAACGGCACGTTGATGGGCGTCGGATTGCCGATCGTCTCCGTGAGCAGGCCGACCATGTTGTGGAAGTACACGGCCGTGCGCAGGCCGCCGTTCCACCACGTCGAATAGTTGGCGCCGCTGCGCGTGGTCACCCCGCCCTTCCCCTCCTCGTCGAAGCGCGTGTGCATCGCCGCTCCCACCATGTCCAGCTCGTTCACCACGATCGGGTCGTAGACGTAGTTGAACGGGTCCCGGAACGGCGGCGAGAACATGACCGCGCCCGTCGGTCCGGTCTGATGGTGATTGTAGACGATCTGGGGGAACCACTCCCGGAACATGATCCGGCTCATGTTGCGCGTCTCGGGCTGATTCAGCCCATAGAAATCGCGGTTGTTGTCGTGCCCGACGTACTTCTGGTACAGAACGGGAATGCTGCTGGTGGAGCGCTTCATCGGGTCCGGCTCGCGCATGTACCAGTCGGAGACGAGCTCCATGCCGTCCGGGTTCGCCTGCACGGCCAGGACGATGACGTCGTTCAGGATCCGGGTGGTCTCCGGGTCCGTCCGGCTGTTCAGCTCGAAGACCGTCTCGATGAGCTGCTCGGCGCCAAGCACCTCCGTTGCGTGCAGGCCGCCGTCGATCCACACCACCGCCTTTCCCTCCTTCGCCAGCGCCCGGGCCTCCTCTTCCCCGATTTCGGCATGGGCCAGCTTCTGCGAGATCTCCCGGTAGTGCTCCAGCTTCGCGAGATTCGCAGGAGCCGAGATGATCGCCATGTACTGCGGGCGATCCTCCGCCGTCCGGCCGATCTCGACCAGCTTCATCCGGTCCGATTCGGCGGACAGCTTCTTCCAGTAGGCGGTGAGCTGGGTATAGTCCGGCAGTACGTAGTCCGCTCCGATCTCGTGGCCGAAGAACTGGACAGGCGTCGTGACGGACGTCTGCGCCCGGGCCCCGCCGGCGGCGCCCACCAGCAGGGCGACCTGCAGGGCGGCGATCTGGAGCGCGGCGGTCTGCAGAGCGGCGGCCCTGCGGAGGAGCGTCCTGGGCATCATGCAGTCCCGGTGACGGTGACGATTGGCCCGACCGGCAGGTCGGGAGGCAGTGGAGGGGTGGGGGGGCGCCCCAATCGGTTCCGGAATCATAATCCGGATGGGCCGCCCGTCAATGGAGGCGCGCAGAGGTGCAGTGTGCGAGCGATAGCACGCTGTTCGCAGGAATTGTTGGTGGGGCCCCGTCTGTCCCCTGCGGTGGACACTTCAACATTTCCTGCGAACAGCGTGCTATGCCTTCGCACGATGACTTCCCCGCCGCCCGCTGGCCCAATACACCGGTGGCGCCGTACACTCGATCGGGCCCAACGCAGAATGCAGCCGGGGCGTGACGTGACGATCTTCGATGGTCTACGAACCTGGAGTTGAGCGTGGCGACGGCGACGGCGACCTGGCCGTGGCTGCGGACGACGGCGCGGGGAGCCGGCTCGGGCTCCTGACGCCGGTCCTCGCCGTCGCGTTCTTCGGGTTCGCGCTCTGGATGCTCGAGCGGGAGCTGCGCCACTACCGGTATGCGCAGATCGTCGAGGCCATGCGCTCGCTACCGCGCGGTCGGATTTTGGCGGCCATCGCCCTGACAGTCGGCAACTACGTCGTGCTCACGGCGTACGACACGCTGGCGCTCCGTTACATCCAGCGGCCGCTGCGGTACGCCCGCACCGCCTTCGCCGCGTTCGCCGGCTACGCCGTGGGGCAGGCCCTGGGCTTCCCGCTGCTTACGGCTGCGCCGATCCGATACCGGCTCTACTCGGGGTGGGGGCTGAGCGGCGTCGAGATCACGCAGGTCGTCGCGTTCTACTCTCTCACGTTCTGGCTGGGCTACCTGCTGGTCACCGGGCTGGCGCTGCTGCTGTTCCCCGGCTCGCTGCCGCTGTTGAACGTGCCAATCCTGCCGGCGCGGCTGCTGGGCGTCGCCTTCCTGGGGCTCGTGGTCGCGTACGCGGGGTGGAGCCTCTTCGGCCGCGGCCGGATCGGCAGGGGGGAGTGGAGCTTCGAGCCGCCGCGACCGGGTTTGGCGGCCGCGCAGCTCGGCTTCGCCGGCGTCGACTGGGTGATCGCCGCGGGCGTGCTCTACGTGCTCCTGCCGGGCCACCTCTACTTCCCGGCGTTCCTCACGGTCTTCCTGATCGCGCAGCTGGCCGGGGTGCTGAGTCACGTGCCGGGCGGGCTCGGCGTGTTCGAGGCCACGGTGCTGGTCCTGCTGCCGGACGAGGCGTCGAAGCCGGCGACGGTCGGCGCCCTGCTGGCCTACCGCGTCGTCTACTACCTCCTGCCGCTGACGGGGGCGGTGGTGGCCCTGGGAGTGAGCGAGGGGCGCCGGCGGGGCGAGGACGTCAAGCGGGTGGTGGGTCTGCTTCGGGGCGGGTGGGACGCCATCGCGCCGATCCTGATGGCCGGCGCGATCTTCATCGGAGGTGCGCTGCTGCTGTTCTCGGGAGCGACGCCGGGGGTGCGCGGCCGTCTGCGCGTCCTGAACGGCCTGCTGCCCCTCGGCCTGATCGAGCTGTCCCACTTCCTGGCGAGCGTGGTCGGTGGGGCGCTGCTCGTGATCGCCTGGGGACTCCAGCGGAGGCTGGACGGGGCGTTTCATCTCACGGTGCTGCTCCTGACCGTCGGCATAGCCGCTTCGCTCGGGAAGGGGCTGGACTACGAGGAAGCATCGGTGCTGGCGCTGCTGCTTGGCGTGCTGCTCGTCTCCCGGCGCTCGTTCTACCGGCGGACGTCTCTGACCGCCGAGACGTTCGATACCCAGTGGATCGTGGCGGCCGGGATCGTGCTGCTCGCGTCCGTTTGGCTGGGCTTCTTCGCCTACAAGCACGTTCAGTACTCCAGCGAGCTGTGGTGGCGCTTCGCGCTGAACGCGGACGCGCCGCGCTTCCTGCGGGCGACGGTGGGGGCCGTCTCCGTGCTCTTCCTGTTCGGTGCGCTGCGGCTGATCCGGCCGGCGCGGCCGCAGCCGGAGGATCCGACGCCGGATGCGCTGGAGCGGGCGCAGCGCATCGCGGCGACGTCGCCTTCGACGTACGCACATCTGGCGCTGCTCGGCGACAAGCACCTGCTGTTCGGGGACGGCGACGCCTTCCTGATGTACGGAGTGGCAGGCCGGAGCTGGGTGGCCATGGGCGACCCGGTGGGCGACGAGGCTGCCCGGGCCGACCTGGCGTGGCAATTCCGGGGACTGGCCCACGAGCACGGCGGATGGCCGGTCTTCTACCAGGTCCAGCCCCGGAGCCTGCCCCTCTACATCGATCTCGGCCTCACGCTCTCGAAGCTCGGAGAGGAGGCGCGCGTTCCGCTGGAGACCTTCTCGATGGAGGGCGGATCGAAGAAGACCATGCGCAACACGGTCCGGAAGGTGGAGCGGGAGGGGTGCGAGCTGGTGGTCGAGCCGGCCGGCTGGAATCGGGTCATGGTGCCGGAGCTGCGCGCAGTGTCTGACGAGTGGCTCGAGCAGAAGAAGACGCGGGAGAAGGGTTTCTCCCTGGGCTCGTTCCGGGAGGACTACCTGCGACGCCTGCCCATCGCCGTCGTGCGGCGGGAGGGACGGATCGTCGCGTTCGCCACCCTCTGGCTGGCGGGCGGCCACGAGGAGGCGTCCGTCGACCTCATGCGGTACGGCACCGAAGCGCCCGCCGGCGTCATGGATTTCCTGTTCGTCCGACTGCTGGAGTGGGCGAAGGGGGAGGGCTACGCGTGGTTCAACATGGGCATGGCGCCGCTGGCGGGACTGGCGAGCCGGCCCCTCGCCCCCATCTGGAATCGCATCGGCTCTCTCGTCTACCGCTACGGCGACCACTTCTACGGCTTCGAGGGGCTGCGCCGCTACAAGGACAAATTCGATCCCGTCTGGGAGCCGCGCTACCTTGCGTCGCCGGGCGGACTCGCGCTGCCGGCGATCCTCGCGAACGTCGCGGCGCTGGTCTCGGGCGGCATCGAAGGCGTGGTCGCGCGGTAATCGTGGTCGCGCGGTAATCGGGGTCGCGTCGGGCCCCTGGCGGCACCCGTGGCGGCACCCGCCTTGCGCGCCTGCCGATACGCGATCTCCTTCCTTCCCGAGACGGAGCAAGTTCCTTGGAGCGACGCAGGATCGGCAGTCTGGAGGTTTCCGCGGTCGGGCTCGGCTGCAACAACTTCGGTTCGCGCCTGGACGAGGCGGGCACGCGCCGCGTGGTCGACGCGGCGCTGGACGCGGGGATCGACTTCTTCGACACGGCCAACAGCTACGGCGGGGGCGGCACCAGCGAAGAGTTTCTCGGCCGGGCCCTCGAGGGCCGGCGGCAGCGGGCCGTGATCGCGACGAAGTTCGGCTCCTCCAGCGGCGGCATGACCGGCGGCGGGTCGCCCGAGAACGTCCGCTCCAACGCAGAGGCCAGCCTTCGGCGCCTGGGAATCGAGCGCATCGATCTCTATCAGCTCCACCGGCCGGACCCGGACGTGCCGATCGCGGAGACGCTGGGGGCGCTCAAGGAGCTGGTGGACGAGGGCAAGGTCCGGGAGATCGGCTGCTCGAACTTCTCCGTCGAGCAGCTGCGGGAGGCGGAGCGGGGCGCGGAGGACGTCGGCGTCCGCTTCGTCAGCGTCCAGAACCACTTCAGCCTGCTCGAGCGGGAGCCCGAGGAGGGCGTTCTCGACGCGTGCGCTCGCAGCGACGTCGCCTTCATCCCCTACTTCCCCCTGGAGAGCGGTCTCCTCACGGGCAAATACCGGAAGGGGAAGCCGCTGCCGGAGGGCACGCGCATCACGAGCGGCTGGGCGTCGGACCGGCTGACGGACGAAGCACTGGACGCCGTCGAGCGCCTCGCGGCGTTCGCCGAGGCCCGCGGCCACACGATCCTGGACCTCGCCTTCGCGTGGCTGCTCGCCCACGAGCCCGTGGCGTCGGTCATCGCCGGCGCCACGAAGCCGGAGCAGGTCCGCTCGAACGTCGCCGCGGCCGGCTGGACCCTCGACGCCGAGGACCTCGCCGAGATCGACGAGGAGCTGAAGGCGACGTCGGCCTAGCGGCCGCCGGCCCCCTTCACCGGCTGCGGCCGGGCGACCATCATGCCGTCCTGCGTCGGGATGCCCGCCAGGCGCTGGGGGATGGGCTGCTCACTGATCATGACGGACTTGCCCACGAGCGGTGCGTTCAGCAGGTGGAAGCGGCCGTCGTCCATGCGGATCGCGAGGCCCGTGTGGGCCACGTCCAGGCCCTCGACAGTGCTCGTCATGGCAATGATGTCCCCGTCCTGGAGCTTCGCCTCGGCCGCCGCCGCCTTCGACTGCGGGATGCGCCAGCGGGGCTCCGCGCTGATGCGGCGCTCGATCTCCCGCATCCGCTGCACGTTCATCGTGTCGCCGAGCTGACGGTACGCGTCCGCGTGGGTCGTCATGAAATCCAGTCGGCTCGTGTCCCGAACGCCGCCCAGCTCCTCCGTCACGTTCGTGACCAGGCCCATCGCCTGGTTGTTCCGGATCCACTCGCTGAAGTAATGCAGTCGGCTGGGGTAGCCGTCGATCCGCCCGTTCCGGTACCGGATGGCCCGCAGCTGCTTCTGAAAGTCCTGGAAGTCCCCGTGCATCTGCACCGTGCGGGCCATGGCCAGCATGTTCTCCACGAACGTGACGCAGTCCAGCTCCCGCAGGTTCAGCACGAGTCGCTCGGGACCGTCGATCTCCAGCGTGTGGGGCGTGTACTTCGTGCCCACGAAGGTCCGTCCCAGCTCGGTCATGATCCGACCGATGGGCAGCGTGTCGAGCTGCTGCTCCCGGGCCAGGGCCATTTTCTTCTCGAAGATCTGGCGGTCGAGATCCTCACGGACCACTTCCCCGAGGCTGTCGTCCGGCACTCCGGTTTCGGATGGCAGCATGGCGCCCGTGCCCGCCGTGGCGCCCGTGCCCGCCGCGCCGCCCGTCGTGTCCAGGACCACTGCCTCGTTCGCGCCCGCCTTCTCTCCGGTCCCGCACGCGGCCAGCGCGGCGAGAAGACCGAGAGGGGCCAGAACGGTCACTGCGGTGAGTCTTCGGATCATTCCCGTCTTCACTCCGTCTCTTCGGTCCAATCCCGAATTCCGACTGCCTCCGTCCACGCTCGCCGGCGCACGGACCGTACCGCCGGGAGGCCGGCTACCGCCTCGGCACGTCGACTGCCGCACTGCGATGGCAGGTGGGGCACACGACCAGCACTCTGTGTCGCACGTAGGAGACGGCTGGCGGCGGCGGCACGGGCGTCGCGCTGACCGCAGCGCCACACGCCGGACACGCCGGCGGGGCGCTCTCCGCGCCGCGCACGCACAGGGCCTGCTCCAGCGCCGCGCGCTGCTCCCGACTGTATCCGTCTCTCATGGGGTGAACCTACGAAAGCCCCGACGCGCCGGCCATTGCGACGTGACGCCTCGGTCACGACGCGATTGCGCGCCGCGCGAGCGCCGTGATATCGTCGATACGCTAGCGGTCGCGGCGGCGGAGCTTGTCGGCGTAGAGCCGCTCGTCGGCGGTGCCGATCAGTGTGGCGGGGTCCGGCATGGAGGGCACGAAGTAGGCGTAGCCGGCCGACACGCCCATCCCCGACAGCAGGGGATGCTCGTCCACGGCTCGGCGAACGCGCGCCGCGTGAGCTTCGGCGCCGCCTTCGTGCGGATCGGACAGGATGCAGAGGAACTCGTCGCCGCCGTAGCGGGCGGCAACGTCGAACGTCCGGGTCTCCCCGGCGAGGACCCGAGCGAACGAGCGCAGGACCTCATCGCCGGCCTGGTGCCCGGCCGTGTCGTTGTAGCGCTTGAAGTTGTCCAGGTCGAAGAGCACCACGGCAAGGCGACGGCCGCGGCGTGCGGCCGCGAACTCCTTCTCGAGCACTCTCTCCATGTGACGTCGGTTCGGCAGCCCGGTCAGCGGATCCGTGAGCGACAGGGTGCGGATCTGCTCGTGCAGGCGCGCGTTCTCCAGTGCGATGGCGACGTTCACGCCCAGTCTTTCCACGAGCGCCACTTCCCGGGCGGCTCGGGGAGCCGTGCCGTGGTGCCCGACGGTCAGGATGCCCACGAACGCGTCCCCGGCGATCAGCGGCACCGCGACGGCCGTCGACGTCTCCACCCGATCGTCGCCGCGGGGCGCCGGAGGCAGGATGGGATCGCCGGCCAGGTTCTGGATGATGAGGCTGCGGCGGTGCTCCACCAGCCGCTCGTGCAGCGCCGGCGGCAGCTCGATCCGCTGGCCGACCCGGAACCCGTTCTCGTGGTCGATCGCCGCGATCAGCAGGTCCTCGCCTCGACCCTCCCGCAGCAGCACCGCCGCCCCGTCCGCCTCCGTCAGCGCAACGGCGCCCTCCACCACCCGGTGCAGCACCTGCCCCAGCTCCAGGGAGGACGACAGGTCCCGGCTGATCTCCTCCAGTCGCTCCGCCTCCCGACGCCGCTCGTCCGTCTCCCGGATGTACTCCGCGGAGCCCAGGGCGACCCCCGCCAGCGCGCCGATGGCGTGGAGAAGCTCGACGTCCCGCTCATCGTAACCGACGGGGTCGAGCGTGTAGATGCCGATGATGCCCTTGACCCGCCCGTCGGCCAGGATGGGTGCGCACATCGCCTGGCCGCCGAGGATGGTGTCGCCGAGAGCGAGGCGCAGAGTGGCGAAGCCGGGCCCGTCGACGTCGACGCGGACGGCATGACGTGCCCGAACGGCGGGATTCTCGGACCCCCGGAAGGCGAGTTGAACATCTGTTTCCCGCCCGTCGTGCACGTGGTACACGACCGTCGCCGTGTCCGACGGCTCGTCGTACAACGCGATGTAGAGGCCCGTGGCGTCGAGGACGCGACTCGCCTGCTCGTGGATCGCCCGGTACAACTCGTCGGAGCGGAGCGTGCCGGTGAGAATGCGACCGACGTCGAGCAGCACGGCGGAACGATCTCGCGTGCGGCGCGCCTGGGCATCGGCCAGGTCAGTCATGTCATCCACTGAAGCGAAAGGCCACGGTGCTGTTGAAGAACAACCGTGGGCGCCCATAGTAGAGCCGAAATTCGCGCGCCACAAGGGAATCATGCCGCCAGAGAGGCCCGGTCCGAGGTGAAGCGATCGCCGCTCATCGTGCTGTTCGCGGCCGTGCTGGTGGACATGATCGGCTTCGGGATCGTGCTTCCGCTGCTGCCGTTCTATGCGGAGTCCATGGGGGCGACGCCGCTCCAGGTCACGATCCTGGTGGCGTCGTTCTCGGCAATGCAGCTCGCGGCCGCCCCCGTGTGGGGCCGGGTATCGGACCGGCGGGGGCGGCGGCCGCTGCTGATCTTCGGGCTGTTCGCGTCGGCTGTGTCGTACCTCCTCTTCGGGCTGGCGAATTCAATCGCGCTTCTCCTGGTGTCCCGGATGGCTGCCGGTGCGGCGGGGGGCAACATCTCGGTGGCGCAGGCATACGTCGCGGACGCCACGCCGGGCGAGGAGCGGGCGCGGGGGCTGGGTCACCTGGGGGCGGCGTCCGGGCTGGGCGTGATGCTGGGCCCGGCGATCGGCGGCTTCTTCAGCCGCTGGGGACTGGGCGTGCCGGGGTTCGTGGCGGCCGGGCTGTGCCTGCTCAACGCTTTCGCGGCGATGCTGCTGCTGCCGGAGACGCGGACGCGGCGGGAGGACGAAGCGCCGGCGGAGCCGATCTCCCGGCGGGAGTGGGTGCGCTCGTTCGGCCGGTACCCGCTCTCGCTCCTGCTCTCGGTCTACTTCCTCTCCATCGGCTCGTTCGCGGCCATGACGTCGATCCTGGCGCTCTACCTGGAGCGAGCGTTCGGCATCGGCGCGCAGGTGATGGGCGCCCTCATGACGTGGGCCGGTTTCGTCACGGTCGTCGTGCGGGGAGCGCTCCTGGGCCGGATCGTGTCCGCGTTCGGGGAGCCCGCCACGGTGCGCTTCGGGATCGTGACGCTGCTCCTCGCGATGCTGGGCTTCCCGCTGATTCCCGGGCCGTGGTGGTCCGTGGCCATCGTCTTCCTGTACGCACTCGGAGCCGGAACGCTCTTTCCGTCCCTTGCCAGCCTCGTGTCCCGCGCGACCGACGACGCGTCGCAGGGCTCGATCCTGGGCGGCAGCCAGGTCGTGGGCGGCCTCGGCCGCGTACTCGGGCCCATCTGGGCGGGGTGGGTATTCCAGACGCTCGGCATCGCGAGTCCCTTCCACGTGGGGGTGGGGCTGCTCGCCGTGGCGTTCCTGCTCGGGCTGAAGGTCCCGGCGGCGAAACGGAGGGCGCCGGCGGAGCCGGGGCGCGTGGCGGGCTGACTCCGCGATCGGCGCGGCCGGGGCAGTCTCTGCGGCCCCGCTACGCCCGGGGTTGCAGGGGCGGCGGCGGCGCGATATCCTCTCCCGGCGCACATCACCGCTGGAGGAATGGCATGGGGTACATCACGGGTTTCGGGGTCTGGATCGCGTTCGCGATCGTCGCGGCGTTCCTGATCTGGACTCTTTTCCGGGGGCCGGGCACGAAGGCTGTCGTGACGTTCGTGTTCGCGGTTCTCGGGACGTTCATCGGGGGCATGCTCGGCGTGTCCGGCTACGTCTTCCATGACCCTTCGCCCCTCCGCTTCGGTGGACTCGCGGGCGCGCTGATCGGAGCGTTCTTCTTCCCGTTCGTCTACCATTTCGTGGGGAAGAAGGCGCTGTAGGCGACGTCGCCGCCGACCGCACGTCGGCGAGGCAACGTCGGGGACTCATCGGAGGCCGCCGCCGCGGGGACGCGGGGCGGCCTTCGTCGCACAGGGAGGATGCATGCGGGCGATCGTCATCACGGAGCCGGGTGAGCCGGACGTCCTGGAGGAGCAGGAGCGGGAGGCGCCGGAGCCGGGGCGAGGCGAGATCCGGGTGCGTGTCGCGGCCACCGCGCTGAACCGGGCCGACCTCCTCCAGCGCCGGGGTCGCTACCCGGCGCCCGCCGGCGCCCCGTCGGACGTCCCGGGGCTGGAGTACGCGGGGGTCGTCGACGCGCTGGGGCCGGACGTCCAGCGCTGGTCGGGCGGCGAGCGGGTGATGGGGCTGGTCGGCGGCGGCGGGTACGCGGAGTACGTCGTCGTCCACGAGCGGGAAGCGGTGCCCGTCCCCGAGCGACTCTCCCTGGAGGAAGCCGCCGCGGTGCCCGAGGCGTTCATCACGGCACACGACGCCCTGTTCACGCGGCTGGGCCTGGGCTCCGGGGAGACGGTCCTGATCCACGCGGTGGGAAGCGGCGTCGGCACGTCGGCGCTGCAGCTCGCCGGGGCGGCCGGCGCGACGGCCATCGGCACGTCCCGCAGCGGATGGAAGCTGGAGCGGGCCCGGGAGCTCGGCCTGGCGCACGCGCTCGAGGTCCGGGGCGGATCGTTCGCGGGCGACGTCGCCCGTGTGACGGAGGGACGCGGCGTCGACGCCGTGCTCGACCTCGTGGGGGCGGACTATCTGGCGGACAACCTGGAGGTCCTGGCCGTGCTCGGGCGCATGGTGCACGTCGGCACGGTTTCCGGCGCGCGGGCGGAGCTGGACCTCTCGATGGTCCTGCGAAAGCGGCTGACCCTGGTCGGCACCGCGCTGCGTGCCCGGCCGCTGGAGCAGAAGATCGAGGCGACGCGGCGATTCGAGCGTCACGTGCTGCCCCTCCTCGCCGCCGGCCGCGTGAGCCCCGTCCTCGACTGCGTGGTGCCGATGGGACAGGTGCGAGAGGCGCACGCCGCGATGGAGGCGAACGAGAGCTTCGGGAAGCTGGTGCTGCGCTGGGAGTGACGCGGCCGGTGCTACGTCGTGGGCAGTCCCCTCTCCTGCGCGAGGCGCATCACCCCCCGCAGGCCGCCGCGGAACGAGTAGGCCTCGAAGCCCGCGCGCTGCATGCGTTCGGCCAGGTACGCGCTCTGGACGCCGTGGGCACAGTAGAGGACGTAGGTGCGGTCCTTCTCGAAGCGGCGCATGTCGCGCAGGACCTGCCACTCGTCCTTCTGCTCGGCGCCGGGCCAGTGCCAGCCGCGCCAGGCGTCGCGGGCGCGGACGTCGAGGACGACGGCGTCGCCCGGAACGTCGCGGGTGAACAGATAGGAGGCGACGAGGTCCGTGGCCGTGAGGGCGCGCAGGTCCAGCTCCTTCGCCGCCTCGACGGCCCGGTCCACGACGGCCAGGTCCAGTCGACCCTCCTCCCGGTCGACGGCCTCGATGCTCGCCGCCGTGACCGGCCTCCCGGGCGCGATGGCGCAGTACTCCTTCACCTGTTCGGAGAGCGCGGCGGTACCGACGCGGCGGGCGCGCTCGATGATCTCTTCCTTGTCGAAGCCGAGGAGCGGCCTGAACACGGGCCTGGAGGCGGCCGGCTCGATGGCCCGCAAGTTGTCCAGCGTCTGGGATGAGACCTGGCCGATGGCCTCGCCGGTGACGATGGCGGCGGCGTCGCCTCGCTCGGCGACGCGGGAGGCCGCGCGGTACATCAGGCGCTTCAGCACGACCTGCCAGTAGCGGGGCTTCGCGTGGGCGCGCAGCTCGTCGACCACGGCGTCGAAGGGGACGACGTGCAGGCGCGGGCGATAGCCGTAGCTCCAGTCGTCGGCCAGCACCTTGGAGACCTGGACGACGGCGCGCTCGTAGGCGTCGCCGCCGAGGTTGCAGAAGACGTAGTCCAGCTCGACGCCGCGCTTGAGCATGAGCCACGCGGCGACGGCCGAGTCGTAGCCGCCGGAGATGAGGGCGACGGCCCGCCCCTCGACGCCGACGGGCAGGCCGCCGGCGGCGGGAATGCGCCGGGAGATGAGGTAGGCCCGCTCGTCCCGCACCTCGACCCAGATCGTGACCTCCGGGTCGTCCAGGTCCACGGTCGCGTGCTCGTTCAGGGCCGCGCCGAGCTCGACTTCCACGTCCCGGGAGCGGAAGGCGTGCCGGCCCGAGCGGCGCGCCCGTACGGCGTAGCGGCGACCGCGCACCCGCTCTTCGTACAGCTCCCTCCCCCGGGAGGAGATGGCGTCCAGCTCCGCCGGGACGACGGCGTCCACCGGCGAGTAGGAGCTGAGCCCGAAGACGCGGCCGATGAGCGACGTCGCCTCCGCCGAGCCCGAGCGGATCACCATCCGGGTCCATTCGTCCGTCACCTCGCCGGGCGCGCCGGTGGTGGCGAGGGCGTCGCGCAGGTTGCGCACGAGCCGGCGCTGGAAGGAGGCCCGCGTGCCGCGGGACTTGATGGCCATCTCGCCGGCCAGGCGGCCGAGGATCAGGTGCCCGTCGGCCGAACCCCGATCGTCGCCTCCGCCGACCGCCTGTCGTCCGGCGTCCGCCGGCTCCATGTTTCCGTTCTGCATGGGAGGAACCTATGCCCGGGGCGGTTCCGGGTGAAGGGCGGGGCGCCGGGAGGGCGGCGCTCGGAAGGAGGCGCATGGAGACGTTCGCGGACGCAGTCTACCGGGTGGTCCGGCTCGTGCCGGAGGGGCGCATCGTGAGCTACGGCGGCGTGGCCGCGCTGCTCGGCCGGCCGCGGGCGGCGCGCGGCGTCGGCCGGGCGCTGTCGGAGCTGCCGGCGGACACGGACGTGCCGTGGTGGCGCGTCGTGAACCGCGACGGCCGGATCAGCCTGCCGGGCGGCGCGAAGTCCGACGACCGCCGCCACACGAACCGGAGCAGTTCGGGTCCCGGCGCCGTGCAGCGGGCGCTGCTCGAGCGGGAAGGCGTCGTCCTGAACGCCGACGGGCGCGCCCGCTGGGAGGATGCGGGCTGGCAGCCCGACGATCGAGCGTTGAAGGCCATCCGCCGACTCGGAAAGGGGGTCGGGTGAGCGGGACGTCGACGGGCAGGGAAGGGCCCATGAGGGGCGCGGTGAAGCGGGCCGTTTCCTTCGTGCTCCGGCAGGCCGAGGACCCGCGGCGCGTGCTCATCGTGCGCCGCCCGCCGGACGACGCCGATCTGCCGAACGTCTGGGGTCTGCCGGCGGCCAGCGTGCGGGCAGGGGAGTCGTGGGAGGACGCCGTCCGGCGGGCCGGCATCGACAAGCTCGGGGTCCGTCTGCTCGTCGGAAGAGAGCTGCGCCACGGGTCGCTGGAGCGGAGGGACTACACGCTGGAGATGAGGCTGTTCGACGCGACGATCCGCTCCGGCGAGCCGTCCGTGCCGCAGCCCTATCCCGAGGTCACCCAGTACACGGAGTGGGAGTGGGGCGAGCCGGCGCGGCTGGAGGACGGCGCGGCGCGGGGATCGTTGTGCTGTCGGCTGTTCCTCGAGACCGTCCCGTCCGACACCTGACGTCTCCGCCGTGCGTGGCGGAGCCGCTGCGGCCTACCGGGCGCCATCGCCTTCAGGGATGGCGCAGGCCGTCACCGAGAGCACGCGCGGCAGGAACTCGGCGAGGCGCGACCACGACCGACCGCCGTCACGGCTCGCGAAGACGTGGCCGCCGTTCGTGCCGAAGTAGAGCCCGAGGGGATCCAGCCCGTCCGCGTCCATCGCTTCCCGCAGCACGGAGACGTAGGCGTGGCGGTGGGGAAGCCCCCGGTCCAGGGGCTCCCACGTGGCGCCGGCGTCGGCGGTGCGGTACACGCGGATCCGGCCGCCGACCGTCGCCCGCATGTGGCTCGACTCCTCGGGGATCACGAAGGCGACGTCGGGGTCCGCCGCGTCCGTCGCGATCACGTAGCCGTAGTCGCTGGGCAGCCCCTCCGTCACCTCGATCCAGCTGTCGCCGCCGTCGTCGCTCCGGTAGGTCCCGCAGTGGTTCTGCTGCCACAGCCGGTCCGGCCGCGCGGGGTGCACGCGCAGCTTGTGGACGCACTGGCCCGCAGCCGGCAGGCGCTCGGGGAGGAAGTCGGCGCGGACGCCGGCGTTGACCGGCCGCCACGAGGCGCCGCCGTCGTCGCTCCGGTACACGCCCCCCGCCGAGAGGGCGCACCACATGCGCCGCGGGTTCGCCGGATCCAGCTCGATGGAATGCAGGGCGAGCCCGCCGCCCGCCGGCTGCCACGCCCCGCGCGTTTCGTGCTCGTTCAGCGCGTCGACACCCTGCCACGTACCGCCCCGGTCGTGGCTGACGAACAGGCCCGCCGGCTCGATCCCGGCGTAGATCGTCTCCGGCGCATCCACGGGGCCGGGCGCGAGGGCCCATACGGCTTCGAGACCCCGCTCGTCCGCGTGGTGGGGTGCCGACTCCATGAGCGTCCACGTCCGCCCGCCGTCATCGCTCCGGTGCACGTGAGGGCCCCAGATCCGATGGTCCGACGCCGCCCACGCCGTGCGATGGTCCCGTGGGTCGAGCCACGCATGGTAGACCTCTCGCCCCTCGAGGAAGGGTCCCGCGAGTCGCCAGGCCGAGCGGTCCGTGCCAGGCCCGTCCGCGGCGCCTGGCCGGGTCGCCGAACGCGCCGTGAAGAGTCCTCGCTTCGTGCCGACGAAGAGGACGAGCTCGCTCACGGCGCGCCGATACGGTCCAGCAGCATGTCCGTGGTGGCGGAGAGAAGGCCCCGGCTCGGGTCTCCCGCCCGCTTCACCGTCTCGTCCAGCGCGTCCCGGATGGTACGCCGGACGGCGTCGAAGATCGCCGTCTCGTCCGCCTCCGAACCCGGCTCCATGAGGTAGCCGAAGGCCCGCGCCCGGCCGCAGTTGGCGAGGACGTCGGCGAGGACCGCGAAGCGGGCGTCGGCCGCCTGCTGCACCTCCGTGCCGCCGAGCGCGCCCTCCCGGAACGGGTGGTTCGCGCCGCAGGCGATCACCCGAACGCCGGCCTCGGCGAGGGCGTCGAGGCGGTCGGAGTCGACGCTCTCGGAGATCGCCGCGCACACGAAGACGTCCGCCGGCGTGGTCGAGAAGCGACGTCGCCCGTCCCGTACGACGCGGGGGTCGTCGGCCGGGATGAGGCGATTCCGGCTCCGCCGCAGGAGGTCCTCGACGCCGGCGGCGTCCAGGCCGGCGTCGTCTACGAGGGACTTCTCGGCGTCGCTGACCGCCACCACGCGGGCGCCGGCCCGGGCGAGGTAGAGGGCGCACGCCGCGCCGACGTTGCCGAAGCCCTCCATGGCGATGCGCGCCTCCTCCACCGGCCGCCCCGTCTGCTCGTACCAGCGCAGCACCGACTCGGCGACGCCGTACCCGGTGACCATGTCGGCGACGCCGAGGTCCATCCCCGCCACGCCGAGCCGCCCGTTCAGCCGCGCCTCCGCGCCCCGGTCGAGGAGGCGGAGCGTGCGCTCGAGCCCGGCTTCGTCGGGAGCGTAGTGACCCCGGACGATCCCCTCCTGCGGATGGCGCAGCCCCAGGCGCCGGATCGCCGGGACGACGTCCAGGATCTCGTCCACGTTGAGGTCCCCGGCGGTCCCGTAGCGGGCCCGGAGCACCGGCTCGATGGCCGCGTACCATCGCTCCAGGACGTCGGGCTTGCGGGGATCGGATGGGTCGAAGTCGATGCCGCTCTTCGCCCCGCCGATGGGCGGACCCGTGAGGGCGAACTTCAGCTCCATCGCCTTCGACAGGTAGACGACCTCCGCGCGGTCCAGCCCGCTGCGCATGCGCGTACCACCCCCGGCGGCGCCCCCGCGCAGGGAGTTCACGACGAGCCATCCCCGGGCGTCGGTCTCCCGGTCGTTCCACTCGACGCTCAGCTCCGGCGCACGGCGCAGGTACGCCCCGTAGCGCTCCCACGTCGTCCGAGACGTGGGGGTCATCCGTCGCCGACCCGCTCGAGGAACACCTCCATCACGCCGCCGCACACCGCCGGACTCCACGAGGCGACGTCGTCCATAAGCTCCACGCGCACGATGCGCGGCGCGCCCGTCTCCGCCACCTCCCGCGCCGCCACGATCACGTCCGCCTCTCCGCACCCGCCGCCGATGGTCCCGATCAGCCCGCCGTCGCCGTCGATGAGCATCGCGCTGCCCGCGTGGCGCGGGACGGAGCCCTTCGTTGCCACGACCGTCGCCAGCACCACCCGCCGCCCCGCCGCCGCCGCGTCGGCGACGCCCCGGAGCACGCCTTCATCCGCCAATCCAGCCTCCCGGTTCAGTTCTCGTCGCCCTTCCCGACCTCCGGCGCCTCCAGGCCCGCCGCGCCTTCGCGGGGGAGGAGTCGATCCAGCACGTTCTCCTTCTCTGCCAGTCGCGCGCCGGTCCCGCCGCGCCGCAGCAGGACGATCTCCGCCGCGATGCTGAGCGCGATCTCGTCCGGCGTCTCCGCGCCCAGGTCGAGGCCGACGGGCGCCGACACCGTCGCGACCCGCTCCCGCGCGACTCCCTCCCGGAGGAGCGCCGAGAACGCCGCCCGCACCCGCCGCCGGCTGCCGATCATGCCGATCCAGCGGGGGGCCGGCGACGCCTCCAGAAGCCGCCGCAGGCAGTCGTAGTCGTACCGGTGCGCGCGCGTCGCCAGCAGCACCCACGTCCGGGCGCCAAGAGCCACCTCCCGAAACGGGTCCGCGAAGTCCATGCGCACCACCCGGTCGGCCGACGGGAGCCGCGCGGCGTCCACGAAGTCCTCGCGGTCGTCCAGAACCGTGACGCGAAAACCCGCCCGCGACCCCAGTCCCGCCAGCGCGGCGCCGATGTGCCCCGCGCCCACCACGACCAGTTCCTCGGGCGCCTCGTGCCGTTCGATGAGCGCGCGACAGTGCCCGCCCTCGACGTCCACGGTGACCGCGCGGGCAGGCGCCGCGCTGGCGGCCCGGGCGGCGCTCGCGGCCCCGCCGGCGCTCGCTCGCGCGGCCGCGACGAGGGCGGCGTCCACGTCCCCGCGACCGGTGCCACCCCGCACCGCTCCGTCGTCGTAGACGAGCAGCCGCGAGCCGGCGGGTACCGGACCGTCCACCACGAGAACCACGGTGACGGCGTGTCCGCCCGCGGCCGCGTCCAGCGCCGCACGGGCGGCCTCCCCGGCGTCGACGCGGCCGGGGGCGGCCTTCGCCGCGTCGACACGGCCGCCGACGGGCGCCGGCGCGCCGTGACCGGCAGGAGGCGGGGCACCGGCCTCGCCGGGCTTCACGGGCCGCCCTCCCACCGCTCCACGTCCGCGGGGGTGTCCAGGTCCGCCTCGACGCCGGCGTCGTCGACGTCGACGTCCACGACTTCCCCGAGTCGGGCGTGCCGCTCGACCACCGACCGGGCGCCCAGCGGCTGGTCGGCGCGCAGCTCGGCGAAGACGCGGCGGTCGAAGAGGGTCGGGTGCCCGGGACGCCCGTCGCGGACGGCGCGGGCGACGGGCGACGTCGCCCTGCGCCAGGCCGCGATGACGGAACGGACCGTGCCGGCGCGCACCAGCGGGTGGTCCACGGGCAGGACGATCACCGCGCCCGTGTCCGGGGCGACGTCGTCGAGTGCACGCCGGAGCGAGTCGATCTGCTCCGGGCCCGCGTCGGCATTCGTCACCGTCCGGGCCCCGGCGCCCACGGCGGCTTCCGCGATCTCAGGCTCCCCCGCCGGCACGACGCAGACGACGTCCCTGCAGCCGCCGTCCCGCAGGGCCGCGACCGCCAGGTCGAGGAACGTCCTGCCCCGCAGCTCCAGGAGCGGCTTGGCGGCGCCCATGCGAGAGGACCGGCCGGCGGCGAGGACGACCCCGCCCACCGGGGCGCTGGAACGGGCGTTCGATCGAGTCAGGCGACGCTCCGGACGGGATGAGGAACGGCTCGGGTTCGCTTCGGGATCGCACGGTAAGATGGGCGTCGCGGAGGCGCAAAAAAAGCCCCCGTCCGCCCAGTTGGCGAACGGGGGAAGGCGCTAGCGTCCCCTGCCGTGAAAGCACTGCGCCTGTTCGACGCCGTGGAGGCGGCGGGGGCCACGTCCGGGTGCCCAGGAAACCGTCCGGGCCACTCGCCCCTCACACGGCGATCGTCGATGATCGGGTGCTGCGTCCTGCGGCTCGCTCGGGCGCCTGCTACGGCGTGGCCGGAGGCGCTCGGCCCTCGCGAGCTCCGGTCGAGGGTGGGACCGGTGCCGGGTGCCCAGGAAACCGACCCCGGCCCCAACCCCTCTTCCGGTACTTCGACTGCAACTTCCCCTGCGACTGCTCCTTCCCTGCGACTGCAACTTCTACTGCGACTGCAACTTCTGCTGCAACTGCTCCTTTCCTGCGACTGCAACTTCCACTTCGACTGCTCCTTCTGCTGCAACTTCAACTTCGACTGCTCCATCCCCTGCGACTGCTCGGTACTGCAACTTCACCTGCGAAGCCTACCAGGCTGCTCCAGACGTCGGAGTCCTAGCGTGCGCCCACTTCCAGCGAGAGCCCTGTGAGCGCGTCCGACACTTCCGCCTTCGGATCCGGTCGCAGCCCCCGAAGGAAGTCGCCGATGTGGGACTCCAGCAGGGTCAGGTAAGCGATCGCGAGCACGACGATCAGAACGGCGTCGCCCATGCCACCTCCTTGATCGCTCGGTCGGGAGGCGACAAGAAAGAGCCGCCAGCCTCGACCGGTGAACCGGTCGAACCGCTGGCGGCCCGGCGGGCATCGCGGCGTCTGCCGCGGAAGCCCCGTAGCTCTGCGTCGCCGTCTTTCGACGGGTTTGCTCTGAGCAGCGATCGTGTCGTTGGAGCCGCGCTCCGCTATCGGCGGCTCGGGGTGGGGGATGGGCAACGGGTGTGCCGGGGGTGGATGGGCGGAGCGTGGGCGGGCGTAAGTTGTTGCGGGGGAGGAGTTTCAGGTCTTTTCGGTCGTGCGGGCCCTGGCGGCGGAGGCGCGCCAGACTGCGAAATGTTTGCGGGGATGAGCGAAAAGAATGTCGGAGTTTCGGGGATGGGCGCGACGGCCGTGCATGGGCATGGCCGCTGAAGCCATGGTGGCGCCCGGCCGGGCAGCGCAGAGTTGGGCCGGGGCGCCAGAGAGGCGGATGGACGGGCTGCGCGGAAGGCGGGCGGGACGTCGGGGGAGGTGGTGGGGTGGGTTTGCGGTAGACGCGGGCCGGAGGTGGACGCGGTCCGGCGGTGGACGCGGGCCGGACGTCGCACGCGAGCCAGCGGTGGACGCGGGCCCGACGTCGCACACTCGTTCATTGCGGGAAGCGCGATTGTGCATCTGGTGCCGCGGCGTGTCACTTCGTGCACAAGGGCGCCGGCCGCCCGCCCGACGATCGTGCAGATGTGACCAGTGACGGGCTCGAATTGCACAACCGGAGGCGTCGGAATGGACACTTGTGCTGGAGGGACCCAGGTGCAGTCCGGCGCAGTCGGCCGCCGGGATGTGAACGCGCTGATCCAGGAGCTTGCGGAACGCCAGCACGGGGTCGTGGCTCGATCGCAGCTCCTTGCAGCGGGAATATCAGTCTCGGCGATTCGACACCGCCTTCGCAGACGCGAGCTGCGGCAGCTCCATCGGGGCGTATACCGGGCAACGCTCGGGCCGCTGCCACTCGAGGCCGAAACCGCAGCGCTGCTCGCCTGCGGAGCGGTGCGGGACGAGCCGGATCCGTCCTCGCCGGTGCGCCTATGCTGCGAAACCGCGGCGATTCTCTGGCGTCTCCTGTCGCCGAGCGCCTCCGATGGTAAGATCCACGTATCGACGTCGGGGCGGAGCCGCTCTCCGGCTCCGGGGATTCGGGTGCACCGCCTGCGGACGCTGCATCCGGACGACCTGGCGAGCTACCAGGGCCTGCCAACCACGGCGCCCGCGAGGACGCTCCTGGACGTCGCGGCGCGTCTGCCCGGTCGCGAGCTCGAAAAGGCCGTTGCCATTGTCGAACGGGAGCACCACGTGCACCCGCCCGTGTTCGCGGCACTTCTGCGCCGGAACCCGCGGCGGCCCGGAAGTTCCCGTCTTCGCACCGTGCTGGGACTCTCCGAGCGGCCGGCGTACACGCAATCCGAGGCAGAGGAAGCCTTTCTTGCCCTCGTCCGGGACGCTGAGGGCCCGCCCATGGAAGTCAACGTGAGGGTATGCGGCTACCTCGTCGACTTCTACTTCCGCCGGCAGCGACTGGTCGTCGAGATCGACGGCTATCGCTTCCACTCTTCGCGACGACCCTTCCGCGCGGACCGTCGTCGTGATCTCGTGCTCCAGAACGCGGGATACCGCGTCGCCCGCTTCAGCTGGGAGGACCTGACGGAGTCACCCGGCTTCGTCCTGCTTCATCTTGGCGTCGCGCTCGGCGCGTCCGAAATGCGCGGCGCAACGGGGTCCTGACGCGCGGCCCTTCCTGTCGCGCCCTGAGACGGGCCACGCCGCGCCGCCCCGCGCCGCGCCGCCCCTTCTGCTCCGTCCGATGCCACCGCGCCTTGAGCCCGACCGCCCGCTCCCGTACACTTCGGAGGACTCATCGAACCGGAGCCGCATGTTCGCAATCGCCCGCCTGCACGTGAACGGAGACACCCGCGAGGTGGGGGTGCCGGAGCACTACACGCTGCTCGAGGCGCTCCGCTACGGGCTCGGCCTGACGGGGTCGAAGCAGGGCTGCGACAAGGGCGATTGCGGAGCGTGCACGGTACTCCTGGACGGGGAGCCGGTGCTCTCATGCATCACACCGGTCTGGGAAGCGGAGAGCCGGGAAGTCCTCACTGTGGAAGGACTTGCGAGTGCAGCGGGGCCGCATGCCCTGCAGACCGCGTTCGGCGAGACGGGCGCGGCGCAGTGCGGCTTCTGCACGCCGGGCATCCTGATGTCGGCGACGTCGCTCCTGGAGCGCGTCGCCGATCCGACGCTCGACGAGATCCGCGACGCGCTGTCCGGCAACCTCTGCCGGTGCACGGGCTACACGAAGATTTATGAGGCGGTGCGCCTGGCGGCGCGGAGGCGGGCGACGGGGGGCGGGCGAGGTGCGGCGGGCGGAGGAACGGCGACGGCGGGTGCGTCGGCGACGTCGGCTTCGACGGGGTCGACGGGCGCGCCGGGATCGACGGCTTCGACGGGGCCGACGGGGCCGACGGGGGCTTCCCGGTGAGGCCGGAGGAGCTGCGCGCCCGGCAGGGGGAGGGGGCGGTGGATCCGGCGGAGCTGCCGTCGCTGGTGGAGAAGGACCTGCGGGTGCTGGGGCAGCGGATGGCGCGGGTGGACGGGATGGCGAAGTCCACCGGGGGCGCGGTCTACACGGACGACATCGCGCTGCCGGGGATGCTGCACGGCAAGATCCTGCGCTCGACGCACGCGCACGCGCGCATCCTCTCCGTGGACACGGCGAAGGCGGAGGCCCTCGAGGGCGTGCACGCCGTGCTGACGGGGGCGGAGGTGCCGACGCCGTACTGCGTGATCCCGTGGACGCGGGACGAGACGGCGCTGTGCACGGACCGGGTGCGCTTCATCGGCGACGGCGTGGCGGCGGTGGCGGCGGTGGACGAGGACACGGCGATCCGGGCGCTGGACATGATCGACGTCGAGTACGAGCCGCTGCCGGCGTACTTCGACCCGCGCGCGTCGCTGGAGCCGCCGGAGGGCGTGCCCCACATCCACGAGCCGAAGAAGCCGGGCCACAACGGCAACATCACGAAGATGGTGCGGCTGGAGTTCGGGGAGGTGGACCGGGAGCTGGCGGAGAGCGACGTCGTCGTGGAGGGAGAGTACCGTTTCGAGGGCACGACGCACGCGCCCATCGAGCCGCACTGCGCCATCGGCTGGTACGACCCGTCGGGCAAGCTGACGGTGTGGTCCTCCACGCAGGTGCCGCACTACCTGCACCGGGAGCTGGCGCGGGTGCTGGACCTGGACGTGGCGCGGATCCGCGTCGTGCAGCCGGCGGTGGGCGGCGCGTTCGGCGGGAAGAGCGAGCCGTTCGACCTGGAGTTCTGCGTGGCGGCGCTGTCCCGGAAGTGCGGCCGACCCGTGAAGATCCTCTACACTCGCGAGGAAGTCTTCTACTCGCACCGCGGCCGGCACCCCATGGACTTCGTGTGCCGGCTCGGCGCGGACACCGAGGGGCACATCAAGGCGGTCGACCACGAGATCCTCATCGACGGCGGTGCGTACGCGTCGTTCGGGCTGGTGACGACGTACTACAGCGGCCAGCTGCTGCCGGCGCCGTACCGGTTCGGCTCCTACCGGTTCGACTCCACGCGCGTGTACACGAACAAGCCGCCGTGCGGCCCGAAGCGGGGGCACGGCTCCGTGCAGCCGCGCTTCGCGTTCGAGATCCAGCTCGACAAGCTGGCGGAGCGGCTCCGCCTCGATCCCATGGAATTGCGACGTCGCAACTTCCTCGGCTCCGACACCCGCACCATCAACGAGCTGCGCGTGCGCTCGAACGGCTTTCTCGAGTGCCTGGACGCCGTCGAGCGGGCCAGCGACTGGAAGGCGAAGTTCCGGCAGATGCCGTACGGCCGCGGCGTCGGCGTCGCCGGGTCGTGCTACATCTCGGGCACGAACTACCCGATCTACCCGAACGAGATGCCGCAGTCGGCGGTGCACGTGCAGGTCGAGCGCTCCGGACGGGTCACGATCTTCAGCGGGGCGTCGGAGATCGGCCAGGGCTCGGACAGCATGGTCGCCTACATCGCGTCCGAAGAGCTGGGCGTGCCGGTCGAGTACGTGCGCACGGTCTCGGCCGACACGGACCTGTGCCCCGTCGACCTGGGCGCGTACTCATCCCGGGAGACGCTCATGGTGGGGAACGCGTGCCAGGACGCCGTCCAGAAGCTGCGCCACCGCGTGGTCGAGGCCGTCGCCGAGGCGTGGGAGGTGCCGGCGGCCGTGATCCTGCTGGCCGGCGGCTGGGCGTTCGATGCCCGGGACACGGAGCGCAAGATGCCCGTTTCCGAGGCGTTCAACCTGGCCGAGGCGCGGTCCGGTACGCTCGCCGAGACCGGCTGGTACGACACGCCGAAGGAGGGCGTCCACGGCGACTACCGCGGCGGCACCATCGGCGCCTCGCCCGCCTACAGCTTCACGGCGCACGTGGCGGAGGTCTCCGTGGACCCGGAGACGGGCTTCGTCGCCGTCGAGAACATCTGGGTCGCCCACGACTGCGGCCGGGCGCTGAACCCGGTGCTGGTCGAGGGGCAGATGGAGGGCTCGGCGTACATGGGCGCGGCCGAAGCGATCCTCGAGGCGCAGGTCTTCAAGTCGGAGGACGAGGGGAAGGCGGGATTGCACAACGCGCCGTCGCTGCTGGACTACAAGATCCCGACGTCGCTGGACACGCCGACGATGCAGTCGCTGATCGTGGAGTCGAACGACCCGGAGGGGCCGTACGGCGCGAAGGAGGCGGGGGAGGGGCCGTTGCACCCGTCGATCCCGGCCATCGCGAACGCCATCCACGACGCCGTGGGCGTCCGGCTGAACCGGATCCCGTTCGACCCGCCGCGCGTGTGGCGGGCGCTCAGGGAACAGAACGGGCGCGCGCGCTGGGAGGCGGCGCGGGGCCATTGGGCGGGGAGCTCCGGAGACGGCGGAGCGCGAAACCCCGGAGAAGTGCGCGAAGCAACGGTGGAACCACGCTGAGAAGCCACAGGGAACTGCACAGGGGACGGGTCATCCCATGGACGTGACGGAGGCGATACGGGGGCGGATCTCGGTGAAGCGATTCACCGAGGAGCCGCTCGAACGGGAGACGGTGGAGGAGCTGCTGGAGCTGGCGACGCTGGCGCCGAACCATCGCATGACGCAGCCGTGGCGGTTCACGGTGCTGGGGCCGGAGCAGCAGCGGATCTACGGGGAGCTGAAGGGGCACCTGAAGTCGCAGAAGGTGGAGGACGAGGCGGCGGCGGTGGCGGTGAAGGACAAGGTCGCCCGGGACGTGCTTGCGATCCCGTGCGTGGTTGTGGTGCGCATGAAGCGGGACGAGGACCCGGGCGTGCGGGAGGAGGACCACGCGGCCGTGTTCATGGGCATCGAGAACCTGCTGCTGGCGGCGTGGGAGCGGGGCATCGGCGGCTACATCCACACGGGCGGGATCATGGAGCAGGACCGGCTGCGGGAGCTGGCGGGCGCGGCGGCCGACGAGCGCATCGTCGCCGTCGTGGATCTGGGCAGGCCGTCGGAGGTCCCGACGCGCAAGGAGCGGACGGACGTGACGTCGCTCACGACGTGGACTCCGTAGGCGACGTCGCATGCTCCGGCTCCCCGAGTATCGCTACCACCGGCCGCCGACCCTGCGCGCGGCGCTCGACCTGCTGGGCGAGCACGGCGAGGACGCGCTGCCCGTGGCTGGGGGGACGGACCTGGTTCCGAACATGAAGCATCGGCTGTTCACGCCGGGGCATCTCGTGGCGCTCAAGGGCGTCAGTGAGATGAAGGGGATCGAGGCGCGGGACGGCGCGCTGCGCATCGGCGCGGCGGAGACGCTGCACGACGTGTCCCGCCACCCCCTCGTGCGCGAGCATTTCCCCTCCCTCGCCGACGCCGCGGGGCGCGTGGCGGGCCCGCAGCTCCGGCGCATGGGCACGATCGGCGGCAACCTGTGCCTGGACACACGCTGCACGTACTACAACCAGACGTACTTCTGGCGCAGCGCGCTCGGCTTCTGCCTCAAGAAGGACGGCGACACCTGCCACGTCACGAAGGTGGGGAAGAAGTGCGTGGCCGCGCACAGCGCCGACACGCCGCCGGTGCTCATGACGCTGAACGCCGTGGCGGAGGTCGCAGGACCGGACGGCGAGCGGGACATCCCGCTATCCGAATACTTCGTCTCCGACGGCATCTGGAACGAGCAGCGGCAGCCGGGCGAGCTGGTCGTGGCGATCCGCATCCCGCTCCCGCCCGCCGGCCGTCGCTCCGCGTTCGAGAAGCTGCGCCAGCGCAACGCCATCGACTTTCCGCTGCTGAACATCGCAGTCGCCGGGGAGTTCGACGGCGACCGCGTCGTCGAGTTGCGCATGGTCGTCTCGGCGCTGGGCTCCCGGCCGCGCGTCGTCTCGGGACTGGACACGATCGCCGCCGGCCGTGCGCTGACGGAGGACGTCGTGCAGGCCGTGTCCGAGCGCGCGCACGCGCAGTCGCACCCGCTCACGAACATCATCGTGGACGCCGAGTGGCGCAGGGCGATGGTGCCCGTGTATGTAGGGCGGGCGCTGGGGGCGCTGCGGTAGGGTGGGGTCGGGGCGCCTTCGGCGCCCCGACCAGGGGGTCGCGGGCTGCGCCCGCTCCGAGGGGGGCGGCGCGCGCCTTCGAGGGGGGCGCCCCTTCGGGGCTTCGAGGGGGGCGGGGCCTGCGGCCCCTTCGAGGAGGTCGCTCGCGTGCGCTCGCTCCGAGGTGGCGCGACGGCCGACGGGTCGCGCGGCCACCCGCCGTACCTCGGCGGCCGCGCAGCGGCCGCCCCCCTCGAAGCGGCGCCCACGGCGCCGCGCCCCCCTCGAAGCGAGGCAGAGCCGAGCGCCCCCCTCGGAGGGGCCGCAGCCCCCGACCCCCTCGGAGCGGCGCCACCGGCGCCGCGACCCCCTGGGCGGGGCGCCGCAGGCGCCCCGCCCCCACAACCGGAAGAACCATGGAATCCCAACGACACAACTTCAGCCTCCCGCCCGACCTCCACTACCTGAACGCCGCCTACATGTCGCCGCTGGCGAAGCGGGTGGAGGCGGCGGGCGTCGCGGGGGTGCGTCGCAAGGCGGACCCGACGACGATCCACGCGGACGACTTCTTCCGGGACTCGGACCGGGCGCGGTCGCTGTTCGGAGAGCTGGTGAACGCGCCGGCGTCGCGCATGGCGGTGGTCCCGGCGGTGTCGTACGGGGTCGCGCTGGCGGCGCGGAACCTGGAGGTGGGGAAGGGGCGGCGCATCGTGGTGGCGGCGGAGCAGTTCCCGAGCAACGCGCTGCCGTGGCGGACGCTGGCGCGGGAGCGGGGGGCGGAGCTGGTCACCGTCGCGCGGGCGCCGGCGGCGGAGTGGAGCGGACGCGTGATGGAGGCCGTGGACCGTGACACGGCCGTCGTCGCCCTGCCGCACGTGCACTGGACGGACGGCACGCTCTTCGACCTGGAGGCGATCGGGGCGCGGGCCCGGGAGGTCGGTGCGGCCCTGGTCGTGGACGGCACGCAGTCCGTCGGCGCGCTGCCGTTCGACGTCGGGCGGATCCGGCCGGACGCGCTGGTGTGCGCGGGATACAAGTGGCTGATGGGGCCGTACTCGCTGGGGCTCGCCTACTTCGGCGAGCGCTTCGACGGCGCCCTGCCGCTGGAGGAGACGTGGCTCGGGCGGGAGGGGAGCGACGACTTCCGCGGGCTCGTCAACTACCGGGACGCGTACCGGGCCGGCATGGACCGGCTGGACGTCGGGGAGCGCAGCAGCTTCCACCTCATGCCGATGCTGGTGGAGTCGCTGACCATGCTGCTGGAGTGGGGCGCGGCGGACGTGCAGGCGTACGTGCGGGCGCTGACGGCGCCGCTGGTGGAGCGGGCGCGGGCGGCGGGCTTCGAGATCGCCGATCCGGCGCACCGGGCGTCCCACCTGTTCGGCATCCGGGCGCCGGAGGGGGTGGACCTGGAGGCGCTGCGGACGACGCTGGAGGCGCGCCGCGTCGTCATCTCGCTGCGCGGCACGGCGGTGCGCGTCTCGCCTCACGTCTACAACGAGCCCGACGACGTCGAGGCGCTGGCGACGGCGCTGGAGTCGGCCGCGCCGGCGTCGCCTACTCCGGCTCCGGCCGCGCCTTCGGCCGGGCGATCGTGATGAGGGCGACGCTGCCCACGATCACCGCGGCCGCCGCCAGCGTGCGGGCCGTGACCGGCTCGCCGGCGAACGCCCACCCCAGCGCCACGGCGACGACGGGGTTCACGTACGCGTACGTCGACACCTGGGCCGCGGGCACCACCCGCAGCAGCCACGTGTAGGCGCTGTAGGCGACGATGGCGCCGAACACGATGAGGTAGGCCAGGGAGAGCAGCGAGCGCGGCGACGCCCCCGACAGCGACAGCCGCGACGCCTCGCCCGTCGCCAGGCCGGCGATCAGCAGGCCGGTCCCTCCGCCGATCATCTGCATGCCCGTCGTGAGCAGCGGCGCCGGCGGGAGCGGCGCGCTGCGCGAGTAGATCGAGCCCGCCGCCCAGCAGAACGAGCCGACCATCAGCACGCCGGCGCCGAAGGGGTCCACGCCGGAGGCGGCGCCGCGCAGGATCGCTCCGGGCCCGATGAGCAGGGCGACGCCGGCGAAGCCCACGGCCAGGCCGAGTCCCACGATCGCGCCGGGGCGCCGTCCACCGGGCGAGAGCCAGTCCAGCAGAACCATCCACAGGGGCACCACGGCCACCAGCAGCGCCGCGACGCCCGACGGCACGGTCTGCTCCGCCCACACCACTGCGCCGTTGCCGCCCAGCAGGAGCAGCAGCCCGACGACCACGGCCGCCACCCAGTTCCGCGTGGAGGGCGCCGGCACGCCTCGCGCCCGCCGCCACGCGTACAGGATCACGCCCGCCGTCAGGAAGCGCGCCGCCGCCATGAGCAGCGGCGGCAACGTCTCGATGGCGAAGCGGATCGCGAGGTAGGTCGAGCCCCAGACGACGTAGACCACCGCGAACGCCAGGAGCACCCGCCCCTTCGTAGGATGCGCGCCGGAAGGCGGATGCGCGCCGGAAGGCGGACGCGCGCCGGAAGGCGGACGCCGCGAGGAGCTAGACATGGGCCCGCAGTGTGCGCCCGCCCGGCCCCCGCAGCAACCCCCCATTCCGCATTTGCGCAACCCTCAGCCTCAGCCTCAGCCTCAGCCTCAGCCTCAGCCTCAGCCTCAGCCTCACCCCAACCGGGTCACCCTCCACAGCGCCAAGCCGCACCCGACCAGCAGCGCGCCCGTGACGACCAGCAGCGCCACCGCCCACCCGGCGTTCACCGCGATGGCCGGCGCCCGGGCGTAGAACGCGGCGGCGACGAACACGGCGGTGGCGACGAGGACGAGGGGCGCGTCGACGATCCAGCGGCGGCGTCGCCCGGAATCGGGGTCGGGCTCGCCGGCGAGGCGCGCGTGCAGCCACGCCCGGTCGATCCCGTAGCGGGCCGCCTCCCGCTCGGACGCCTCGGACCAGCGCACGCGCTCGCTCGCGCCGGCGGAGGAGAGCGCGATGGCGCCGGCGCCGGCGGCCATGAGGAGCGAGCCGAGGACGACGCGGGGGAGGGTGCCCGGCGCGGCGTCGCCCAGCTCGCCGAACACGAGGACGCCCCACAGCAGGCCCCAGAGCTGGTTCGTGTTGGAGAGGGGAATGCCGCGACTGATGCCGACGTACTTGGCGGCGTACTGCTGGAACAGGTCGCCGACCACCCAGACGAAGCCGCCGAGCAGGATCCAGAAGACGACGTCGCGGGCGCCGGCGATCTGCGCGGCCAGCGGGGCGACGCCGCCGCTCAGCGCCGCGGCGAGGACGGCCATCGTCGCCAGGTCGCCGATGCTGAAGAGCGCGACGAAGGAGAGCGGGCTCATGCCGCTGATGTACGCCTTGCGGTAGGGGATGTACATCGTGCCCCAGAGCGCGCCGGCGCACAGGGCGGCGGCCACGCCGCGCAGGGCGTCCGCGCCGCCGCCGGCGCCGGACGTGGCGAGGGCGAGGACGGTCCCGCCGGCGAACATGGCGACGGCGCCGCCGAGGACGCCGGCCCAGCGGCGCGGCCCGGCGTCCCGCAGCTCGTTGAAGAACGCGAAGCCCCACGCGATCCCGAGAAGCGAGTTCGAGTTCCACAGCGGGAAGGCGATGCTCAGGCCGATGTCCCGGATCGCGAAGACCGTCAGCGTGTTGGCGACGGCCCAGAGCGCGCCCGCGAGCAGCGCCCAGACGATCAGGTGCGGCGCGCGGCGCAGGTCGCGTCCGAGTCCGCCGGTGCCCTGGAGCAGGGCCGGCACGCTCCAGCGGGCGAGGAAGACGCCGGTCACCATGATGAGGGAGATGACGGCGGGCGCGATGCCGAGATCGACGAGCTTCGTGGGCGCCTCCGCGGCGCCGAGCCAGGCGCCGGCCGCGAAGCCGGACAGGATGCCGACGGCCTGGAGCGCGCGGGCGCGGGAGGGGGTCGGCGGACTCGTGCGCGGCGCCGCGGCGGTCCCCGCCTCGCTCACGCGATCCACGCGAGCACGGCGAGGCCGAGGGCGAAGACCGCGACGGGCACCCAGAGCTGCGGGTCGGTCAGAACGGCGCGGAGGCGGGACGGTGGCATGTCGGCTCCTTTCGGGGTCGGGGCGTCACGGGGCAGCCAGCCGGGCGAGGGCGGCGGCCGGCGCGCACCCGTTCATGCGGGGAGTCTCCGGATCGCGGCGAGCCAGGCCGGCGCGCCGTGATCATGGAAGCGCGTGTGCACCCTGTCCGCCTCGACGGAGAGGATCCTCCACCCGCCACCCGCGGCGAACGCGGCCCTCAGATCCCGTTCCCGGACGGGGTGCGGGCCGGTGTCGGGACCAGCGTCGCTGAAGCAGAGGACATAGGCGGTCCCTCCGGGCGCGGTCGCCCCGGCGAGGCTCGCAACGTACCGCGCCCGCTCGTCTTCATCGAACGTGTGGAAGAGTCCGCAGTCGAGCACCGTCGGGAACGTTCGGTCCAGGCGCTCGAGATGGAGGGCGTCGGCGAGGACGAACGTGGCGTCCAGCCCGCGCTCGACCGCCTTCGCCCGGGCGCACGCCAGTGCCGTCTCCGCCACGTCGAAGCCGACGACCTCGAGACCGAGGGAGGCGAGGTGGAGGGCGTTCTCGCCGGACCCGCAGCCGGCGTCGAGGACGGGCCCCTCGAACGCCTCCTCGGCCGCGAGGCGCACGATGGCCGGCTGGGGTCGCTCGATGTCCCACGGCGCCGCGCCACCGTGGTACGACGCGTCCCACGGCAGGCCCGTCATCCGCTCGTGGCTGGTGGGACGGCGGCCGCCGAAGGCGTCGGGGCTCAGCGGATTCTCCTGCTCCGTCATGTTCGTTCTCGGCTCGAGGGAATCGACGGTCTCCGCCCCGTCGGGCCACCCCCCGTCCAGGAACGTACGGACTGCGCCGCGAACCGCGTCCGGCGCCTCGATCCACGGGGCATGGGCGGCGTTCTCGACCGTCAGCAGTCGGGCGTTCGGCAGTCGCCGGGTCCAGTCCCGGCCGCCCCCGTACGGGGCGCTGCGGTCGCTCGTGCCGTGCACTACCAGGACGGGCAGGGTCGCCGCCGCGAGGTCCTGGGCGTCGAAGCGGAGCCGCCGGATCGACGGCAGCAGGGCCTCCGTCCAGTAGCGCAGGAAGTGCAGCTCCGTTTCGAGATGGCAGCCCGCCCAGTGCCGGAGCTTGCCGGCATCCGCCGGATCGAACACGTAGATGCGCAGGAGCAGCGTCCAGAACTCCTCGCAGAACTCGCGCTCCGACATTTCCTGCCTTCGCGCCTGGAGGCGGCCCGCGGCGGCGGCGAACGCGTCGAGCACGTCGTCGTGGTTCGCCAGGTGCGCCGGATACTCGACCCCGGAGTCCGGCTGCATCGGTCCGAGCAGGACGATGCGACCCACGCTGGACCGGTGCCGCAACGCGTAGAGTACGGCGACGACGCCCGCGTAGGAATGCGCCAGGAGGTCGACCCGATCGACGTCGAGGCGACGTCGCACCGCCTCGATATCGTCCACGTCCTGCTCCACGCCCCGCGCGAGCTTCGACGGGTCGTGGACGTGATCCGACCGGCCGCGATTGCGAAGGTCGAGGCCGACGACCGTGCGATCCTCCGCGAGCCAGTGGAAATCGTCGAACAGGTAGAAGCCGTTCAGGACAAGGAGCGTGTGCGCGCCGGAACCCACGCGATCGACGAACAGTCGCACCCCCGCTTCTACTTCGAGCCGGGTTTCGCCGGACGTCATCGGGGCGGTACGCGTATGGGCGCTCCGGCCGAAGCCCGAGGCCGGGACTCCAGCGTCGCGCTCCACCGGAACGTACCCCACTCCATCACCAGCCGTCCGGAGCCGCTGCCGGCCCCGGGCTCGACGCGGATGGTGAACCGTTCGACGGGCGACGCGGCGGAGTCGACGTCCATCGGCGCCCGGGCGATGTCGTGGTCGTGGCCGTACTGCGTGCCCCACTGGCCGGTCTGGCCGTTGATGATGAGTTGCACGCCGGTGCGAGTGGGCAGCGTCCAGAGCGTATATTTCCCCGCGTCCAGGTCCACCCCGGCCAGGCGCATGGGCGCGGACGTCTCGAGCTGGGTGGCGGCGTTCGCGCCCGTGCGCCACACCCGGTCGTAGGGGATCAGGCCGCCGACGAGCGTCCGACCGCGGGCGTGCGGGCGGCCGTAGTCGATGACGACGCGGGCGTCGCCCACGGTCGCCCGCGTCGTGCCGCGCTCGCTCAGCGCCGAAGGCGCGCCCGCCGCCTTCTCCGCGGCGGCGAAGCGCTCGAAGATGGCGTCGACGTCGGGCGCGGCCTCCACGCGCCGCACCTCCTGCTTGTACGTCGTGCCCTCTCCCGAGTAGGACGTCATGCGACCCCCCGCGTCCAGGTGCGCCTCACCCGTGCCGGACAGGCCGGTGCTGCGGACGGCGTACGTGCCGCCGCCGAGGTCACGCACGCGCGCCCAGCCGACGTGGCCCTCGTCCCATCCCTCGAAGAAGTACTGGCCGACGTGCGTCGTGTCCGGCAGTCCCCTGGCCGCGTCCAGCAGCACCTCCCACGTGCCGTACACGAATGCGTTCCACGGCACGGTGACGGCGTACGACTTCCTGTACGCGAAGCGGCTGGTGTCCCCATCCACGACGCGGGTGAACCGCACCGCGTCCCCTGTGAAGTCGGCGGCGTGGTGCAGCTCCCGGGCTCCGCCCGGCGCGTTCGGGACGTGCGTGTCCATGGACCAGCGGAGCAGGGAGCCGTCGGGCGCCAGCGTGCCTTCCCAGTGGCGGCGGACGACGAGCGGGGATCGGCCGACCTGGTCGCTGACGATGCGGTCGCCGGTGCGCACGACGCGCTCGACGGACGTCGTGTCGTCGCCCAGCGTCGCCACGAGGCCGTACGTCTCCGACGGCTCGCGGGCGCACGCCGCGAGGGCCAAGGCGCACGCCGCGAGGGCCGGCGCGAGGAGCAGGGACGCGCCGCCGGCTCTCATCGGGACTTCTCGGGCGTTCGGTTCTCCACGTCCACCAGCTTCACGTCGAAGACCAGCGTCGCGCCGCCCGGGACCGAGCCCTTGCCGAACGAGCCGTAGCCGAGGGCCGGTGGGACGACGAGCCGGCGCTCGCCGCCGACGCGCATGCCGACGATGCCCTGGTCCCACCCCTTGATCACGCGGCCGTAGCCGATGGCCACCTTGAAGGGCTTCCCCTCCTCCGTGGCGTCGACCTGCTTGCCCGGTGGGAGCCAGCCGGCGTACTCGACGGTGACGACGTCGCCGGAATCGGCGCGTGCGCCGTCGCCCACCGTGACGTCCTGGACGTAGAGCCCGTCCCGCCGCCGCTCCATCTGCGACAGGTCGACGCGCAGCGCGGCGGCGTAGCTGGTCGCCACCCGATTCGCGGGCGGGAGCATGGACTGGTCGGGCTTCTTCGAGCAGGAACCGGCGAGAAGGGCGAGGGCCGCGAGGAGCGGGAGCGGGCCAGCGTGGCGTTGTCTCATGAATGAGGTCCCGTGACGAGAGGTTTGATGCCGAACGGGCCAACCCTCGAACGCCCGTGCGCGGGCATTTCGGACAGAGAGGCGTCTACCTCCGTACCTCGTGCCGCAGCTCGACCATGCCGTTGCGGTAGGTCTTCACCTCCAGGAGGTGAAGGCCCACGTCCCGGTCGAGCCCCCGGAAGAACGGAATGCCGCTGCCGATGGCTACGGGCACGATGGAGTAGCGGATCTCGTCGGCCAGGCCCAGGCGCAGGCACTCGCCGGCGAGCATGGCGCCGCCCACGACCCAGATGTTCCGATAGGCCGGTCTCAGCCGCGCGTCGAACAGCTCCGCCAGGTCGCCGCGGCAGAGCTCGACCGTGTCCCTGCGCGCGGCCAGCTCGCGGCTCGTGAGCACGAAGGTCGGCGTGTCCCCATAGACCCAGCCGAACCCCCGATCCTCGAAACCCAGCGCCGTCTCGTACGTGCGCGAGCCCATGACGTAGCAGTCGATGGTCGCCATGAACCGGGCGACGTCGGCAGGGTCCGGCGCCTCGCCGTCCGCGAACTCGTCCGAGATCTCGAGCCAGTCGACGCTGCCGTCCTCCCGGGCGATGTAGCCGTCGAGGCTCGCCACCATGTGGACGGTCACGCGGGAGTCAACGGCCGGCATCGACGTCACCTCCCCCCTGCGCGGTCCTCCGGGTTGCTGTGCCGCCACACCAGAAAGTCCGTGGAGGGAGGCACGTGGCCCAGCATTCTCAGGAGCAGGACGATCTGCCCCCGGTGGTAGCTCCCGTGGTTGACGACCTGCTGAAGCAGCACGTCGATGGTCGCGACGCCGGTCGTGCCGCTCATCAGCCGGTACGGGCACTCGCGCCGGAGGTCGGCGTCGTCCAGGGAGTCGAGCCAGCGGCGACGCTGCGCGGCGACGTCGCCCAGACGAGCCCGGAGCGAGGCTACGGTCGGGCTCTGCATCCACTCCGGCGGCCGCGTCGGCGAGTTCCCGGTCCAGCGCTCGAGCCAGACCCACGCGGCGCCCACCAGGTGCGCGACGGTGCCCTGGAGCGAGCCGAAGCTTCCGCCGACGTCGCGGCTCCACGCGTCGGGCGATACGCCGTCCAGCGCCGCCATGACCTGATCGTTGGCCCAGTCGTCGTAGGCGATCAGTCGCCGGCAGTCCGCTGTCGTCAGGGGCAATTCCAACCTCCTCCCAAGCGAAGAGAGGCTCAGCGCTTCACGGCGACGGCCTGGACCTCGAAGCGCGCGTCGAAGAGCACGTGCGCCACGCCCAGGAAGGCGCGAGCCGGGTACTCCTTCGTGAAGTAGGTGCGGTAGACCTGGTTGAACGCGGCGTAGTTCGACAGGTCCGAGCAGAACACCTGGACGGAGACGAGGTCGTCCATGGTCATGCCGGCATCCGTCAGCGAACTGCCTTGACGTTCTCCAGGACGAGGCGCGCTTCCTCGGCAGCCGTGTCGGGCACCTTCGGGCCCGGCAGCAGGCCGATCGTGCCGCTGAGGTAGAGCGTGTTGCCCACCCGGACCGCCTCGCTGAACGGCAGCGTGGCGGTGTCGCTCGCCATGACCGGGTCCACGTACTGTCGGGCCTGGGCCGACGCAGGGCGGGGGCTCAGCGTGAGCACCAGCAGGATCGCGAACAGGGCTACGCTGCGCTGCCGCATGGGACCTCCTGAATGGAAGGGGCACTCCACTCCGGCCAACGATGATTCGGCGAGCTCCTACGCCGGCTCCCACAGCTCGAACCGGTTGCCTTCGGGGTCCACGGCCCACCCGAAGCGGCCGTAGTCGTAGTCCTCCACGTGGTCGTCGACCTGCGCGCCCGCCGTCCGGAGCTGGGCGAGCATCGCGTCGAGATCGTCGACGCGGTAGTTCACCATCAGCCCGGACCCGCCCGAACCGAAATGGTCGGTATCGGCCGGGAACGCCGACCACGCGGTCTGCTCTCCCGCCGCCGCCGACTCGAAGGCGGCGTACGTCTGACCGTCGGGCACCGGGATGCCCAGATGCTCCCGATACCACGCCGCGAGGGCCTTGGGATCGCGGGCCTTGAAGAAGACTCCACCAACGCCTCGCACGTGCTCCATCGTGCTCCTCCTGGTTCGGGGTTCCTGCTGGTGGTCTACGTACACGGCTCCGTCAGTGAGCCGAGGGAGGCGTCCGCATGGGGCGGGACGACCAATGGATCGCCTCGATCGTCCAGCCGCCTTGCTCGCGGGCCAGGACCATCAGCTCCGCGCCCGCGGAGCGGATCGGCCGGTCCCGGAACGACCCGGTCGTGCGGCTCGTGCTCACGACCCACGCCACGTCGCCGCGAACGGAGACGTAATCCACGACGCGGGTGCTGGTCACCGCCTGCGCGAAGGCGATGTCGGCGGGCAGGTGATGGGCCCGGTAGTCCGCCCACGTCTCGAGGTCGCCCGATTCGAGAATGCGAACGTCATCGGCGAGCAACGAGAGGGCCTTCGCGGAGTCGCCGGCGGACAGGGCCGCATGGAATTCCGCCACGACCTCGGCGACCCGCGCCGAGTCGCTCGCCTGCGCCCGCACGGTGCCGACGGGGACCGCCAGGCCGAGGGCGAGCAGCGCCAGAGTTCGCACGTTGGGCCTTTCGGCAATGCGTGGCGTTCGGGCCGACCGACGTCAACGAGCGCGAGACGACCCGCTTCGGCTGGTTCCGCCACGCCGCCCCGAACGCGCATCGCTCGCTCAGGCGTCGGGGTCGGATACCCGAAGCACGAGGATGATAGATTGCGATCCGCCTGTGCTTCCACAAGCGCGACGTCGGCTTCGTCAGGTCTGCGCTGCGTGGCCGCGTGCCGCAGGGCGCGGGCGTTGGCGCTCTGGGATCAGGGAGCGCGGGACGCGAGGAGGCACGGGGATCCGGGGGGGGGGCACCGAGGTCCGGGTGCGTGCGGGTCGCAAACGACCAAACGTATCATGGATTCGACGCCCTGGACGAAAGTCTCCGCCGAGCGACGACGACGTGGCTCGCATCGCGAGAGTCGCGGAGTCCGCTGACACGTTCGATGCGCGCTGCGCTTGCTTCGCGGCAGTGGACCTGAGGGCCCTTCAACCTGGTCGATTCAATGCGGTGAAGGGCGAGCGGACGCCCCGCCGCTGTGCGCGCAGCACCTCATCGGGTGCGACGGCGGACGCAGCGTGTTCCGAAGGGCCGCCGGCATCGACCTGCGTGGCCGGGACCCGACGATCCGCCACCTGATCGCGGAAGCGGAGACGGGCGAGGAGCCGGATTGGGGCATGCGCTGGGACTTCCGCGGCACGCACCTCGGGCTCGCGCCTGGCGAGGCGTACCTCACGAAGAACGCGGCCCGATCTCCTGGGCGAGCCCGATGAGAATGCCTTCGGGTCCGCGGATGTAGCACAGCCGGTACGCGTTTTCGTAGTCGACGATCTGGTCGACGAGCTCCGCGCCGTGCCTGCGGAGCCGAGCGACGGTGTCGTCGACGTCGTCCACCGCGAACATCACGCGCAGGTAGCCGAGCGCGTTCACCGGCGCGTTGCGGTGATCGGCGGCCGCGGGCGGTGCGAGAAAGCGGGACAGCTCGAGCCGGCTGTGGCCATCCGGCGTCCGCATCATGGCGACCTCGACGCGCATGCCGCGCAATCCAGTGACCCGGTCGGCCCAGTCCCCTTCGATCGGGGCGCGCCCTTCGAGCTCGAGGCCGAGCTCGGTGAAGAAATCGATGGTGGCGTCGAGATCCTCCACGACGATGCCCATGTTGTCCATCCGCTTGACGGTCATCGGTGGCTCCGTGCGATACCTGGGCGGGCGCTGCGCATGTCAGCCTTGTTCCCTCGTCGTCACGGGCTCGTACACGGCGGCGATGATGCCGCTGGACCCCGTGCTCGATCCGATGAGTCGAAACTCGCGCGGTGGCGAACCGTCGGCGAACAACCGCCGACCGGTGCCCAGGACGAGCGGGTGGATGAGGAGGAGGTACTCGTCGATGAAGCCAGCACCCATCAGGGAGCCGATCAGCTTGCCGCTCCCCATGATCGCGAGCACGCCGTCGACGCGAGCCTTGAGGCTGCCGACGGCCTCGGCGACATCCCCGCGCAGAAGGGTCGAGTTGGGCCACGGTAGCGGCTCGCTCAGGGTAGACGAAGCGACGTACTTGGGTGTCTGATTGAGACTCTCCTTGAACGGGCCGCCCCTGGCGTTCCAGGTCGACAGCACGTCCTCGTACGTGCGCCGTCCGAACAGCCATCCATGTAGACCCCCGCCGGCCGCCATCCGTTCGCCCATCGCTCGGGCCGCCGAGTCGTCGGGTGACGCGGAGCGGCTGGCCCAGCCGCCATGGGAAAATCCGCCTCGCGTGTCTTCGTCCGCCCGACCCGGCCCCTGCATGACGCCATCGAGGGTGACGTGGTTCATGACGATGATTCGTCCCATCTAAGAATCAACGCTCATGGAAGCCCTTGCCCTGCAGAACGCTTGCGCGGCACTTCTCGATCCTCCGCGCGCGGGTATCCGCCCGCTTGGCCGCGGAGAAGTGGAGGAGGTAGCTCTTCTTCCTGCCCGGCGTCAGCGCCTGGAAGGCCTCCCGGTAGATCTCGTCCTCCAGGAGACGCTCCTCGAGTTCGGCGGGCATCTCGTAGTCCGCCACCTTCGATTTCGGGACCTCGAGGCCGGCTTCCTCGACCTCGATGGCGTCCCGGACGTACGATCTCACGATCGCGCTCCGCTCGCGCACCTGCTCCGGCGCGGTGAACTCGATCCGCAGAGCGGAGCGGGTGTTCTCACCCTGGGAACGCAGGATCCCCTCGGGGTCGGCCAGCAGCGCGCCCTTGAAGAACATGAGGGCGAGATGCGCCTTGAACGGCTGAATGATCACGATATTGCCGCCGGCCGCCGTGTAGCAGGGCTTGCCCCATTTGAGCTCCTCGCTCAGATCGCAGTCGAGAAGGACTTCTCGCAGCGCCTGCATCTCGGCCTTCCACCGGGTCGCCCGCTCGATGAAGTGGTCGACCTTGGCGTTTCTGGAGCTCATGGCGATCCGATCCGGGTGCGCGTCGGGCACGAACGGTGAACCGGTGGCGAGGGAATCAACGGCACCCAGCGCGCCGGAGGATGACGTGGGTCGCGTCGTCCGACGCCACGTGCTCTACGCACTCGTACGCCGACGCTCGTAGGTCCACGCCTTCGAACAGGCGCTCTCCCCTGCCCAGAAGAACGGGCGCAATGGCGAGATGCAACTCGTCGACGAGGCCCGCGCGCAGGTACTGCTGGATGGTGTTCGCACCCCCACCGATACGGACGTCCTTCCCGTCGGCGGCCTCGCGCGCTCTATCGAAGGCCTCGTGGATGCCGCCCGTGACGAAGTGGAACGTCGTGCCGCCTTCCATGTCCAGAGGCGGACGGGAGTGATGGGTCAGCACGAAGACCGGCACGTGATACGGCGGTTCGGCTCCCCACCACCCTTTCCAGTCCTCGTCCGGCCACGGCCCCCGAATCGGTCCGAACATGTTCCTTCCCAGAATCCAGGCGCCGAGGTTCTGGAAGCCGCGGGCGGCGAAATCATCGTCGATCCCGGTCGTTCCGCCGTCCTTGCCGAACACGGCCCGTTGGAACGTGCGCGTCGGGACCAGCCACCGGTGCAGGTCCGGGCCGCCGACGCCGAGGGGATGGTCGACGTCCTGATCGGGACCCGCTCCGTATCCATCGAGGGATACGGTGAAACTCGCAACGCGAACTCGTGTCATCGGCGGCCTCCTGCTGAAGAACGCGGTTCAGGGCTCACCCGCGGGAGGCTGTGAGCTCCGGAGGGCGGGCTGTTCGGCCTCCAGATAGCTGGCGAACCCCGGGGTCACGGCCGCCCTGACCTGTGGCCACGTCCGCTGAAGGAGCCTGCTGTCCAGTAGATGGGTCCACCCGAGGTACTCCAACGCGTCTGCGTCGAGAAGGTGCTGCTGGACCTGGAGGTAGACCGTCTCGTAGAGGCGGACGTTCGCGACGACGTAGGACCGGAGCAGATAGGTGTCCGAGGCGCTGACGTTCGCCCACGTCGCGGAATCCGCGGTCATGGAAAGGTACACCAGGTCATTGAGCTCCCGGTTGTTCGCCCTGTCCATCCAGTTGTCCGCCACCGCGATCCCGAGCTCCTGGTACGCGGCGGCCCGGGCCGCGATCCGACTCTGTCGGAGCTCGAGACCCACGAAAACGAGCGAGGCGACGACGCCGAGGAGGCCCACGGCCTCCCCGACCTGGCGAACGGAGCGTCTGGGCATGGAGGTTTCAGGTCAGGGGATCAGGGGCCGCTTCGCGGAGGGGACACGACTCCGGACATCATCTCCGCCGCATCCCCGTAATGGTCGAGGAGTGACCGCTTCGCCTCCTTCACAAGGGTGTCGCCCCCGGCCCGAGTGACGTACGCCAGGAAGCCGGTCGTGTACCAGTCGCCTCGGTCACGGAAGTAGATCTGCACACCGGGGAGCGCCATCCAGTCCCGGATCATCCGTTCGACTGCGCCCCAGGACTCATCGTCGAGTGCTCCCTGGCGCCGGAGCAGGTACTGCTGCTCGAAGCCGCGGAACAGGGAGTTCATCAGCCCTCGAAAGCGAGCTTGATCTCCCGGGCTCAGGACCTCCGGATCGGCTCCGCCCTGCACCAGCAGCCGTCCCAACTCCGGATCCGAAGCCACGGCCAGCGAGACCTCCGATACACGCGCCGCGAGATCCCTGCCGGCGTCCTGTCGGGCCTGTCGGGTGCTCGCCTTGACCTGAGCCGCGACGTAGAGCAGGGACACCACCACCGCAACGGCACTGAGTAGATCAGCGACAGCGCCCAGCGCAGACCAGTTCATTGGTGACCTTCCGTTTTTCGAGCCTGCGATGCCTCAGCGGATGCGTCTCCTCAATGGATCGTTTCACCGCGCTCCAGCATGCCCACGAACTTTTCGATACGGCGCGCTCTCGTCTCCGGCCTCTTGGCGTCCTGGATGCGGTAGAGAATGGAGTAACGATTCCGTGCATCCAAGGTCTGGAACATGGCTTCTGCCCTGGAATTCCGCTTCAGGGCATCGAGGAGATCCTCAGGCACCTCGATCGTGCTGGCAGGATCGTACGCTGCATCCCACCGGCCGTCCGCCTTTGCCGCCTCCACGGCCGCCATACCGGCCGGCCTCATCTTCCCCTCCCGGATCAGGTCCTCGACGGCCTCACAATTCACCTTCGACCACTTGCTTCGGCGAGTCCGCGGTGTGAATCGCTGGAGCCAGTAGTCCTCATCCTGGGACCTGGACTGGCTATCGATCCATCCGTAACAGAGTGCGACCTCCAGAGCCTCCGCACGCGAGATCGTCACCGCCTTGCTGGCCTTCTTCGCAAGCCGAAGCCAAACCTCGGACCCGGACGCGTGGTTGAGCTCCAGCCATGTCTCCCACTCCGTGATGCGGGCGCACTCGAGTACTCTTCCATTCACCTTCTCACCGTCAGGGCAAGGCAGGCACGTACCTCAAACGGACCACAGACTCGTCGATCCGGTCATGCGCCACCAGGCGCAGCGGCGGCCGGGGCCCGGTAAAGTACGGAGTTCCGTTGCCCAGGACGACCGGGTGCAGGTAGATCCTGAACTCATCGATCAACCCGAGCTCGGTGAGACTGCCCGCCAGGTCGGGACCGGCAACTTCGATCTCGCCGTCGCGCTCGGCCTTCAATGCGCGGATCGAGTCCTCGAGATCATCCACAACGAGCGTGGCGTTGGGGCCGACTGACTTCAACGAGCGCGAGACGACCCACTTCGGCTGCTTCCGCCACGCCGCAGCGAAGGCGTCTTCCTCTGCTTCCCATTCAGGATGATCGTCGTCCCAGTACCGCATGATCTCGTACATCTTGCGACCGTACACACTGCCGGCCTGCCCGCGAGCCTCCTCGATGAAGTGGCGGAAGAGCGTCGGGCCTGGCGCGAACTTCATGTGGTCGACGTAGCCGTCCAGGGACTGGTTCATTCCGAAGACGAGCTTCGCCATACCGACTCCCGTTTTCCGCGTGACTCAGACGGCTGCCGGACCGCAACGCGCATGACTACGCCTGGTCGTAGGCTCTCTCGAGTTCCGCCACGTCGAGCTTCACCATCGTCATCATGGCTTCCATCACGGCCTTCACCTTCCCGGGGTCGCTGTCGCCGATCAGCTCCGTGAATCGTCTCGGGACGATCTGCCAGGAGAGACCGAACGGGTCCTTGATCCAACCGCATTGCGTGGGCTCCGCTCCCGCCTTCACGAGCTTGTCCCAGTATTCATCCACCTCATCCTGATCCTCGCAGTCCACATAGAGCGAGACCCCCTCGGAGAAGCTGAAGTACGGTCCTCCGTTGTAGCCCATGAAGCGTTGACCCCCCACGACGAACTCGGCGGAGCTGACGGGACCGTCGTCGCCCGTGCGGGCGACGTTGCGTATTTCGGAGTTCGGAAACGTCGCGGTGTAGAACTCGATGGCCGCTTCGAGCTGGTCGTTGAACATGAGGAACGGTGTCACTTTGTTCATGGGCGTGTCTCCTCAGTGAGGACGATGACCGTCTACCGGTTGATCTACGACACCAGCTCGCTGATCTCGATCAGGTGGCCGTCCGGGTCCACCATGGACGTCGATCACTTCATGAAACCCCGCACGGGCATAGAACGATAGAGCCTGCTCGCTCGGCCAGACGATCAGGAACTCGTGGCGCCGCTCGCGCGCACCCCGGTTCTTCAGCGACCTGCTAGGCGTCCCCGGGCCGCCATGATGACGTCTCGAGCCACGCCGGGAGCGCGCCGATGTCCGGCAGCAGCACGGTGTGCGGCTTCGCCTCGAGCCGCGCGCGATCGTGCGCCCCCGACAGGACGCCGACGAGGCAGCCGGCGCCAGCCGCGGCGCCGGCCTCGAGGTCCGCGGCCGTATCGCCCACGACGGCCACCCGCGTGGCGTCGGCGCAGCGGACGAGCTCCATGGCGCGTAGCACGGCGTCCGGCAGCGGCCGGCCATGAGCGACGTCGTCCGCGCACACGAACCCGTTCAGCGGCCCCGGCGTCCAACCGACCCGCGCGAGCAGCGACTCCGTCAGCACCCGCCCGAAGCCGGTCGTCAGCACGACGGCGACATCCCTGGAGCGCAGCCACTCCAGCGCTTCGCGCGCCCCGGGCAGCGGCCGCACGCCCGCCGACAGCGCCTCCTCGAGAAGCCGCTCGAAGCGCTCGAAGATGCGCGCGCCCAGCTCCCCGGGATCCGCCGTGGTTGCGCCGGCGTTCCGCACCAGCGCCGCGACCGCCTCGCGCTTGGAACGTCCGCGCACCGCGGAGATCTCCTCGCGCGAGACACGCAGGCCGTGTTCGCCGAACGCCCGCTCCAGTGCGGTGGGCACGGCGTCGGCCACGTCCAGCGTGGTGCCGGCCGCGTCCACGGCGACCAGGTCGAGTCGGTCCTTCAACCCGTGATCCGCCATCTTCGGCCCCCCGCGACGGCCGACGCACGCCTCATCGGTGCTCTACGCTGACGAGCTCGTTGCTCGCGCCCGGAGCTTCGTTCTCCAACACCAGTCCGACGCCCCGGCAGTAGACCTTCGTCTCACGGACCTCGGGCTCGAGCGGGGTCGTGTCGAGCGTCCGCATGCAATCCTGGAAGGACCCGAACGGTACCGCGGCCGAGACGCCGAGCGCCAGCACCTTGCCCATGTCCTCGGCGACGCCCTTGCGGTACTCCTGGCGGTAGGCATCACCCGCTGTGGGGCGGGCCTCCATGATGATTCCGGGCCGCGCGCCATTCTTACCGGCCTCCCACGAGCCGGACGTGGAGATGCTCCGGCCGTTCCTCAGTTCTCGCGAGTCCTCGCCCAGGTACCAGACGTTGCCGCGCCGGTCCTGCGCGTACCAGTCGTGGGTCTCCTCGCTGAGCGCGCCGTTCTCATAGACGCGGTCGATCACTACAGTGGCGGAAATGCCCAGAATCATCTTCGTGCTGTCCGTCACCGCAACGACGTCCGTCTCGCCGTCGCTCGAGCGGTACCGGAAAACCGTGCCCGGCGCCAGCGGGAAGTACGGATTGTCCACGCGCCCGACAAAGTCGGCGGCATCGATCCTGGGCTCGTACGGCTCGGTCACGGGTGCCGGGTTCCCGGCCTGACCGCCGTCTGCGGGGTTCTGTACCGCTCGTTCTGCCGACGACGTCGTGTCCGCCTGCTCCTGCGCCGCTTCCGCCGCTTCCGCCGCCTCATCCTCGTGCTCGCGCGCAACCAGCTTGCCGGTGAGGGCGTCGACGTGCACTTCCTCGATGCCGCTCCGGCCGGGGACGGCGAGGTCGTACGAGTAGATCCAGCGCCCGTCCTCGTGTTCCAGCTCCTGCGATTTGACGGTGGCGTCCGGCACGGCGGCCAGCGCCGTCCCCCGGGCCTGCGACTCGTCCACCCGGTTGGCCGGTGGCTTGCCGCCACACGCGGCGAGGACGAGGGCGGCGGTCAGAAGCGTGGTGGAAAGCCGTGCTTTTGCGAGAATGGGCATCGGAGCGCGCTCCCCGTCGAGGAATGAAGGACCCTCGAAACCTAGCAGCAGCCCGCTAACAGGGGCCTAACACCGGCCACTGTGCCGGGCCGTATCGCTCCTCGCCCGGCCAAGCCGTTCGCGTCGCGAGCCGGAGGAGTTCAGCCTCACCCGCCCCGAACATCCGCCGTTCTCACCTATCACGGTATACCACCGACGCACCCCGGAGAGATGCTCCTCGAGGAGTTCCTCAAGCCTCTGGGCATGACCCAGTCTGAGCTCGCCAAGCGCATTCACGTCTCATTTCCCCGCGTCAACGAGATCATCAACGGCCGCCGCGGAGTCACCCCCGATACTGCTCTCCGTCTCTCGAAGCTCCTCGGAACTACCCCGAGTTCTGGTTGAATGGTCAGCGCAACTGGGACCTCTGGCAGGCGATGCACTCTGACGAGGCCGAGGACATCCCACCGATCCAGAGCCTCGCCAGCTAGTCAGCCGCGCCCGCTCAAGTCCCTTCCTCGTCCACGCCGAGCACCCGACTCAAGCACTGTCAGTTAACGTTCTAGACGTGCGACGCCGGCGCGTCCCGGCTGCCGGACGAAGCTCAGCTCTTCGACACCCTCCGGCACGCTTCCCGACCCGCCATGTCGTGCGCCGGTGTTCCCCGGAGCCGCGCTCATCACGCCTATCCCTGCAGTTCAAGACACTTCTGCGGAGGCGCCGCGCCCGCGCCCGCCACACACTTGCCGGCTCGCTCCACGGCTACCGGGCATCCTCGTCACCTGGCAACGTCTTTTTCTCGCCGACCCTCAACAAGCCACACTCATCCATCGCCAGCCGCAGTCGTCCGATTCGCGATGGGTCCACGTGCCACATCCGGCGCTTCAAGATCAGCGTCCGCAGGTCCGTTGGGTCGAAGTAGCGGTGCCGGTGATATGTCACCAAGACGCCATCCTCTTCTTCTTCCCACCGCTCGATGTTCTCCCAGGGCTCGAACCGCAACAAATGCCCGATCCCTTCGCGAGTGACCGTTACTCGGCCAAGCGCACCTACAATTAACAGGGGAGACGCCAAGAGAAGTAGCGCTCCGGCCAACGCAATGGGCGACGCGACCGTCCCTCCCTGGAGGGTGGCGAGCGCGCCGAGTGCCGCCGAAGCAATGCCGACCGCTAGGTCTCGCATGCCGTGCTGCGATCGCCCCAGATCGGCCACAACCTCGTCATGCGACATTCGTCTCTGCAGCCACATCCCGACGATGCGCAACTCACTAATGACAAGAACGATGGCAGCCAGCAGGATGACGTACTCCATGCGCTCCTCCAGGGTACCAAAAGCCCACATGCCCTTTGGATGTGGCATCTGATCCACTCCACACCACCAGGCGTATTTCACATAACGTTTCCAGGTGAGCGGCGCCGAACCGCAGGCGTCCCAACGGGGCGCCGAGGATTCGGTGTGCCGAAGGGCCGGAGCGGCGAAGGCGCGAAGGCGCTCACCGGTCGTTATGTGAAGTGGCGCCGTGCGGGTTCAGCCCAACTGCTGGAGAAGCGCCTGGACCTGTTGTTTGAACGTCGGGAGCTGCTCTTGAACCGTCTCCCACGTCAGTTCAAGATCCACCTCGAAGTAGCGGTGAATTAGCACGTCTCGAAGTCCGGCGATACGCTTCCACGGAATCTCCGTATGCGCCGCCCGGAACTCCGGGCCGACGTTCTTCACAGCCTCGCCGATGATCTCGAGGCGCCGAACGACGGCATCTTGTGCTTGGGAATCGTTGAGGAATGCCGCCGCCTCCATCCCGCGCGTGTACCGTTCGATCGCCTCGATGCTCTCGAGGACATGGGCGAGATAGGGTAAGACGTCCGGATCCCTCACAGGAGCGGCACCTGGTCGGCGAGGATTCGCTCCCGCAGGAGCGGATGCAGCGATCGGTAGGTCACCACCTCCGTCTCGGTCCCGAGCAGCTCCGTGAGATCCTGCTCAAGGCCGATGAGGTCCAGGAGCGTTCGACCTTTCTCGAACTCGACCAGGAGATCGAGATCGCTCTCAGGTCCGGCATCCCCGCGAGCGCGGGAGCCGAACACGGCGGCTTTGACGACGCCGTGCTCACGCAGCTTGGGCGTGATCCGCTCCTGGAGCTGCCTCAGTTCGTTGCTCATGCTCTCAATCTACCAACGCCAGCGCCATTTCACATAACGTCTCCAGGTTAGCGGCGCCGAACCGGAGGCGCCGCAGCGCGGCGCTGAGGATTCGGTGTCCCGAAGGGCCGGAGCGGCGAAGCCGCGCAGGCGCTCACCGTGTGTTTTCTGATGTGAGCCGCTGCCGGGGCTGGCCCACCCGCTGGGGAAGTCAGGCCGCCCTGAGCGGCGCCAATTCCGATGGTTCCGGGCGTCCCAGGCCGAGTCGGTCGAAGACGGCGTGGATCTCGTCGAGGGTGACGAATCCCGGCGAAACGATTTCAATCCCGAGCGGGGTGCCATCGGCCGCGTAGTCGATGACGACGTCGGGACTGACGTCTTCGGTCCGTGCACTCTTCTGGCCCGGCTTCGCAGCCAGGTAAATGTAGGCGGCAAAGGGCTCGCCTTTGCGGTAGGTCACTTGGACGGAGAGAGTTTTCATCGGCGGGCGTCTCGAAGGTAAGCGGTGACGATCAGAAGCACCTGTTCATCAGGATCGGGCTCAACCACGACGATCCACGGCGCGCCGCCCGAGCGGGTGCGGACCAGCCACCGCCTCGGATTCCGGCTCTGCTCCAGATCCGATGCATCCTCGAGCATCTCGCGCAGATCGACCTCGGAGAATCCACGCTCCTCCATGCGTGCTTCGACGTGAGCCGTGAACGCGAGCTCCCACTCCCACCACTCGGGTCGCTCGAATCGCTCGCTCGGGCTCATCCGCCAATCTAATCACGTCGTGCGGCTCATGTCAGATAACGTTTCCAGGTGAGCGACGCCCGCCGCATGGCGGGTGTCCCGTAGGGGCGTAGCGGCGAACGCCGCGTAGCCGCTCACCGTGTGTTATGTGAAGTCGCCCCTCTGCCCGGCTTCAATCGTGCTATCCGCCTACTCTGTCGCGATTCGAAGACTTGTATCGAGGAATCTTCTTCAAGATGTCGGCCTCGGCCTCTCGAGCGTGGTACAGATCCCATCGCAGCTGAAGGTTCATCCAGAAGTCCGTCGACGTGCCGAAGTAGGTCGATAGCCGCAGTGCAGTGCTCGGGGTCACTCCCCGTCGTCCGTTCACGATCTCGTTGACCCGCTGATACGGGACTGCGATCGCGTCGGCAAGCTCCCGCTGCGTCAGCTCCATCGGGCCGAGAAACTCCTCGAGGAGCATCTCCCCCGGGTGCGTCGGTCGGCGATGGGTCGGTACTCGGACCATAGTATGCCTCAATGGTAGTCGATGACTTCTACGTCTTCCGGTCCTGCGTCCGTCCATCGAAAACAGATCCGGTACTGGCTGTTGATTCGGATGCTGTGCTGACCGCGACGATCTCCCTTCAAGGCTTCCAATCGATTCCCTGGCGGAACTCGTAGGTCGTCCAACATTCCGGCCGAGTCGACCGCATCGAGCTTCACCGACGCCTTCTGCCACAGCGACAGTGGAAGCGCTTTCCGAGCTGCCTTCGTCGAACGACCGTAGAACAGATTCTCGGTCGCCGCATCCCGGAATGATCGAATCATCTAGCATGATAGCACGGCACCCATGCTACGACAAGTCAGGTAGGGTCTCTCAACCGCAGCGGGTTCAGCGGCCTCCGGGCGATTTCAGATAACGTTTCCAAGAGTGCCGACGCGGCGCGCACCGCGCGCCGCGTTCACCGGAGCGAACGCAGTGAGCGCAGGCGGCACTCGGTTGTTATCGGACGCGTCCCATCCACTCGCTTCGGTCCTTCCAGTACCCGGGCTGCCGTCTCAAATGCATCACAGCCTGCACCCTCACCAGATCCGCATCTTCTCGGTAGATCACCGCGAACGGGAATCGCCGGCAGAGAACGCGGCGAAAGGGCGGAGACAGCGGACTACCCATGGCAGGAGAGGCGCCCATGGCTCTAAGGACGCGCTCGACTTCCTCGAAGAACTCACGGCCGAGGTCAGACGCGCGCTCCTCGTAGAAGGCCACCGCCTCCATGTACTCTTCGAGTGCCTCGGGATGGAGTCGGACTACCACCCGAACCTTGACCGGACCGTGCTGAGGGCGTCTTCCAACGGAATTCCCTCAACTGCGCCCGATACCATTTCTTCGTCCCGACGCTGGACCTCGGCGATCCAGGCTGCCTCGATCTCCGCGTCCTCATCCAGGCTCGCGATCAACCGCTCGGCAAGCCGGGCTCGCTCCGCCAAGGGGAGCTTCAAGAGCTCTTGTTCGATCTGCTCGGTTGTCATGTCGTCACCTGAAAAGCGACAGCCACCTTCATTCTACCCTCATACCCGCGACCAGGCCAAACTGCTCGCAGGACGTGTCCGATAACGGTTCCAGGTTGGCGACCCGCCGCGCCACAACCCTCAGCGCGCGACCGCCTTCGAAACTACAGATCCCTCACCAGCTTCGAGACCGCCGCGGCGGGTTCTCCGGAGCGGCCGCAGGCCGCGCAGGCGCCAACCGTTTGTTAACCGCCGTGTTCTGTCTGCACCTGGAGGCCCTCAGCCTCGACTCTGCCAGCGCTTCGGATCACGCCGGGAGTGGAAGACCGAAAGCACAACGATCTCCGTTTCGGATTCGGTGAAGAAACGGCGTAGGGAAATCGGCGAAGCACCGCCCGCCGCACTTGTCTGTGGACAACTGGAAACTGGAGCGGATTTCTCTGGATCGCCGCGAACGCGGCATCGACGATTCGAACGAACTCGGCTCCCAATCCCCGGGAACGCTCAGAATACCAAGCCGCAGCCTCATCGAGTTCTGCTTCGGCCTGAGGGCGGACAACGAACTCGCGACTCACCCGTACTTCTTGTACAGCCGCTCACGAACCTCTTCCCAGGGCACCGCGGAGTCCGGATCCGCCCTGTGCTCCTCTAACCGGCGATCCAGCTCGGCCTTCTGTGCCTCGGAGAGCGGAAATCCCTCCGGGTCCGCAGCGATGCTATCCCAGAGATCTTCGACCAGCTGGATTCGCTCCGCCACGGACAACTTCAGCAGTTCCTCGATCGGTACGCTCGCCATGGAATCTCCCTTTGTCGTTATCACCGGGCCAAATCTGCTACAAAAGGGCCGAGCGGAACATGGCGGTTAACGTTTCCAGGTCAGCGACGCCGAACCGGAGGCGCCGCAGCGCGGCGCTGAGGATTCGGTGTCCCGAAGGGCCGGAGCGGCGAAGCCGCGCAGGCGCTCACCGTGTGTTAGCTGCTGTTTGACCCCGTGCCGAGGTCTCCCAACTGCTCGAGCTGAGCCTTCAAAGCGGGGATGTCCCGAACCGCTGTTTCCCAGACCGCGTCGAGCTTCACGCCCATGTAGTCGTGGACCAGCTTGTCTCTCATGCCGGCGATGCCGGTCCACGGGATTGCGGCGGTCTCTCGACGGAAGTGTAGCGAGAGGCGTTTCGCGGCTTCGCCGATGATCTGAATTTGGCGGATGGCGCCGTCCTGGAGGAGCGGCGTGGCGAGGAAGGTCTCCTCGCTTACGCCTTCCAGGTAGGATTCAATCCTGGCGATCGCGTCGCGGATGTGGCTGACGTAGACGGTAGCGTCACGCGGCGCGCTCATACACGACCTTGGCCTCGCGGAGGATTCTGTCGCGGAGGTAGGGACTTAGAGAATCCTCGGTCAGGAGATCGACCTTGCGGCCGAGGTGCTCAGAGAGCTGCTGCTCGATCTGAACTAGGTCAAGAAGGCTCTTCCGCTTCGTGAAATCGGCGAGAAGATCGACGTCGCTCCCGTCGGAGTCTTCGCCGCGGGCGAACGACCCGAAAACGCGCAGACGGCCGATGTCGTTGCGCTCGCAGAGGTCACTCAGGCGAGTCAGGTCGATTCCCATGGAGCCAATTTCGCGTCGTCGCTTTTCGGGGTCAAATGGCAGCTAACGTTTCTAGGTGAGCGACGCCCGCTGCGAGGAAGCGCCGCCAGGCGCGCCTGAGCTGCGGGTGTCCCGAAGGGCCGGAGCGGCGAAGCCGCGCAGGCGCTCACCGTATGTTAGCCGCCGCTGCCGCGTGGAACGCGCAGCTATCTTTCATCCGCTTGGAAGTAGTCGGAGTCCAGGCGCTTGATGTCGTAAGTCTGCGTGCGAGCCACTCCCACGTCGTGATCGTTCATCAGCCCGGCCAGCGTCGCCCCATCGATCAGGATTATCTTGCTGTCGATGCTCTGAGCGTAGTTGATGGCGTCACTCGAGAAGGATGAGCTCGTGATGAAAATCCCCTTTCGCGCACGGACCCCCTGCAACGCACCGGCGAACTTCTGGATCTCGGGCCGGCCGACGGTGCTCTCCCACCGCTTGGCTTGGATGTAGATAACGTCGAGACCGAGCCGATCCTCCTTGATTATTCCGTCGATCCCGCCATCCCCGGATTTGCCCACCGCTTTTCCGGCATCAGCGCGAGAACCACCGTAACCCATAGCCACCAAAAGTTCGACGACAAGTCGTTCGAAGAACTCCGGCGGACACTTTTGTATTTCGTCCAGGATATCGCCGACGAGCTGCTTTCGGATCTGCTCGTACCCGTACTCGAGGTGCTCCTCGGGAGTTAGAGCATCCACGCCGTTCTCGGCGCCTCCGTCGTCAGAATCGTCCTTCGGCTTCCCGGCGCGAAACTCGAGGTACTCCGGAAACTCCTTCAGCTGCGACATTCCGACGGGTCCTACATGGGTGTTGAGGAGGTTCTTGCCTCGGGCGGTGATTCTGTAGACGCCACGTCGTGGCGCCTCAACCAAGCCGGCAGCCTTCAGGTGGCTCTTCGCCCAAGCAACGCGGTTTACGAAGATCGGCTGCTTGCCGCTAGGCAGAAGCTGCGCCCTCTCCTCCTCAGATACTCCTAAACGCTCTGACAAGATCTCAAGAGTCTCTTGGTTCGAGCGTTCCTGTCCGTCTGCCAGGTGCTCGAGAAGCGGCCGCATTATCGTTTGGAAATCGGGAATCGTCATCAGTTGCCCAACATATGGAGATCCGTCCCAAGCAGTGGCAGTTAACGTTTCAGGGTTGCCGACGTGCCGAAGGCATGTCCCGGAGCGAAGCGGAGGGCAAGGGCGCGCAGCGCCCGATGCGGCGACCCGTTGTTAGCCGCCGTTGGGCTGGTCGCCGAACCGACCCGCTCAACCTCCCCCCAGCATACATCACCCTGCTCCGGCACCCTCCAGCATGCGCCGCACGTAGCTGCCCTGGTCCTCCTCCTGGAACAGCACGTGGCGCGCCTGCATCTCCGCCTTTTCCATATCCCAGAGCATCGCCATGGTCGCCGACGGCGTGTTGGAGACGATGTATGACTCCAGGTTCACGTCAGGATCGTCCAACCGCGACTCGATCTCCTTGATCGTCTCGTGGAATCGGATCTTCGGGTCGGTGGATCCCAGGTTCCGGATCCCCTTCGGGTCCACGAAGGTCACGTGCTGCTTGCCATCGGCCAGCAGCCAGAGGATGAAGTCGGGGTGGAAGTTTCCGGCCTCGAAGAAGCCCACACCCTTCCCTCTGCTGAGGTTGCGCAGGAGGTAGAGTTCCTTGTTCTGAAAGAACTCCCCACGGCCTTCATGGAAGGCCTGAAGGTCCTCCACGAACCGCCGCTCACCCTTGTTCAGGGGAGCCGGGCTGATCTCGACCACCTTCCGATCCAGATACAGCAGAGGCTGGTAGAGATGCCGGCCGAACCAGATGGCCTTCATGCCCTTGAACTCCCACGGCTTCAGTTCGCCGTTCTCGATCATCGTCTTCAGCTCCTCCAGCTTGGCGACGATCTCCTCCTGCGACTGGTCGATGAGGATTCGGTAGTACCCTTCTTCGGGTGACTCCTTGGCCACGAGGAAGTTCGGGTCGTCCCCCTCCAGATCGCGATACTCCAGGTGCGGGCAGCTCCCACTCGCGCTTGCGGAAGAGGTAATAGCGCTCGGTGTACTTCTTGAGCAGCGAAAGCGCGATCTCATTCCAGAGCCGCACCTGCTCGAACGAGTCGAAGGCCATCTCGCCTTCGGGGATGAGCAGCCGATACCAGCTCTGGTCCGCCAGCAGGGCTTCGATCCCCTCCCTCGTCAGGTTGAGATTGTACCACCCGCGCTCGGCCTTGAAACGCTCCAACTCGAAGTAGAGCGCGTCAAAGTCCAGGAATGCCACGTGCCGGGACGTGAGGTGGGTCAGATTCGGTGCGGCATCTCCGTCTCCTCCCGAAAGGCCCCCCGACCTGAGAGCCTGGATCTTGGGATACCAGTTGAGCACGACCTGGTTCTTCACGAGGTATTCGGTACTCGGTTCCGTCCGAGGCTCGGGCTTGGCCAGGGTCGGGATCGGTGCCAGGCGCCGGAACGCGTCCCCGAATTCGGTGCTGACGCCGTTGATGGTCTTCTTGAGCCGGATCGTCTTGAGCTTCTGCGTGCCCAGATTCTTGATTACGGGGAGCAGGAACTCCACGCGTTCATCGTTGGTGGGTAGTCCCTCCTCTTCCAGGAAGTCACGGAACTGGGCCATGTAGTCGGCATGGATGCCGAAGATGCCCAGCGTCTCGAGGAGACTGATGTGCTTCGGTCGTTCGACTCCTGAGGGCAGATCCGTCTTGGCGCTCCGCTTGAGGCTCATCCCGTAGCCCCTCAGCCGAACCCCTCGCCCGAAGAGCTGGATGATCTGCGCACCCTCGCCCTTGCCGACGTTCATGAGCCCCATGGTGGAGACGCGCCAACTGCTCCAGCCCTCCGTGAATTTCTTGGACCCGATGAGCAGGTTCACAGGCGACTGGGGCTCGTTGATCTCATGAAAGAGCGAGCCTGAGAACTCCCGCTCGCCGGTGGCCAGTCCGTGCTCCTCGCACAGCTTCACCAGCTTCGCATCGTCACCCACGTTAATGATCCCGAACGGATCGTTCTCCGCCCCAAGCCGGAGTGCCACCTCACCATCGGCCCCCTTCAGGTTCTCCACATAGAGCTGGCCACCCCCGGGAGCGTTGAACAGCGTGGCCAGCGTCTCGTCATACACCTGGGCCGGCGTGAGCCCACAGGTGTTGAGATACCCGAACCGTCCGGCGAACAGATCCTTCTTCGCGGCGGTGATCAGCCCTTCGTTCAACACCTTGTCGATCCGCTGGATGCTCCCGCTCCGATCCGCCACATACGCAGCCAGGAATTTCAGGATCTCGACAATGTCCGAGGCGTCCTTCTTCGCGAGGGTCGCGGTGACGCTGCCACCGACGAAGATCCAGAGGGGCTTCTCGACCTCGAAGGGGCGAAACGCCCCGGCGTGCTCGCGGAAGAGCCGCTGCTGCTGAAAGAAGGACAGTAGGCACGCCACCAGATAGGTCTCGAGATGGTTCGTCTGCGTGCCCTCGTCGAGGTTGAGGATCTGGTAGTCCTTCCCGAAGCCGTCCCCGTAGAAGTACCGGTAGGAGTAGTCGAAGAGAACGTTCTTCGCGTAGAGGTCCGTGAGGTCCGGACTCCCCTTCACAGCCTGACCAAAGGTGGCGGAGTACTCGAAAGAGAAGCCCCGCTCGCAGAGCGCGTTTCGGAAGCGCATCCAGGTGCCCTCGGCCCCGCCCGACGCCCCGCGATGCCCCTCATCCACCAGCACGAGGTTGTTCTCCTCGAACGCCTCCACGGCGACGGTCTTGTCGCCCATCTCATCCTTGAGCTTGTGGATGTCGAGGATCTCCACGGCCTGACCGCTGAAGAGGCCTCTCCCGTCCTTGCTGAACAGCTCCGCCTCGATGCCCGCAGCTTCAAACTCACGGAGGTGTTGCTGGGAGAGTCCCTCGTTGGGGGTGAGGAGGAGTATGCGGTTCAACTCACGCCGACGGCCGTGCTTGTTGAGATAGTGCTGGTATTGGAGGATGTTGGCGTGCATCAGCAACGTCTTGCCGCTGCCGGTGGCCATCCAGAACGCCAGCTTGTTGAGCTGCGGCCAAGCTTCGGCGTCCTCGTCCAAGAGCGCGATGCAGTCGGCCTCGGTCCGAGTCGGCGTTCAGGGCCGACACCTGCTCGTTCAAGGCCTGCAACAGCGCGTCGGGATCCCGGAAGTACCGGTCCAGGTAGATCTCCGTGAACAGCAGGCTCAGGTACTGGAAGTACTTCCACGCGATGGGCTCTTCGCCCCGCGTGATCCTCCGCTCGTTCAGGCGCTGGGTGTGGCGGACGATGTTCTGGTCGTACTCGAGGAGCAGGTCCGTGGGAAGCTGGGTGAGATTGAAGAGCTGGGCGGTGAGTGCGTGATGGAAGTGGTGGATGTTGTTCTCGTCCAACCCCTGCAGGGCTTCGCCACGGAGATGCTCGGCAAGTTGCTCGAAGCGATCCACGTTGAAGAGGGACAGGAGCCACTGGTTCAGCGCAAGCTTCTGGCTGAATGGGATCTGGGGCTTGTTGTTTCGGCGACGGCGTGCCATCAGCCGCGCTCCCCCTCGAACATCAACCGGTGGAAGTCCTCCTCGATGAGCCGGACCTTCCACGTGTCTTCCGGTGTGCGGAGGTTCTCCAGGTTATTCCCTCCGTTCACGTAGATCAGGTCGAATTCGCTGTCCTTGCTCGAGTAGCCCTGCTTGGTGAACCACTCATCGAGAACCAGGTTGTCCTGCTCCGGGTCGCCGGTGAGCTTCCGCCAGATGACGAGCGTGCGGCGGCCGTCGGGCAGGGTGCCGGTGACGGTGCGGAACCAGTAAGGGCCGGCTCCGTCCTGCTTGAGCCGCCCTTTGAGGCGCAGGCGCTTCTCCGCGTCGCGCTCGAATTCGGCGCCGAACGTCCGTGGCACCGCGATGTGGCGGACCGTCAGCCCGATGAGCCAGTTGAACGTCTCGATGAGGTCCACGTTCACATGGCGGCTCTCGTCGGAGCCTGGGCGCTTTACCTTGAGTCCGTACGCCGTCGGGTCGGCGAATGCCTCGACGTTGAGCAGGGACTGGCTTCCCCGGGTCTCCACTTCGAGCATGTAGCGGAGGAGATACTGCTCCTTCAGGCCATCCGCGCCCTCCGCCGCAGCCAGCTCCAGCAGCTCCTGCTGGGCCTCCGTCCGCCGCGGCTCAAGGTTGTTCAGCGTGTCCTCGTAGGACTCGAGGCGGAGCACCTTCATGATGCGGGGGCTGCGCTCCGCCTCCTCGGGGGTGGCCAGACGCTTGGGCTTCCCGTCCTTCCACTCCGGGGTGAAGGTGACCTTCTTGAGACGGGGAAGGAGGACGGTGTCGAAGTAGTCACCCATCTCCACGAGGATGAACTTCCGTTGGCCGCCGTCCTCCCGGTTCAGGTTGATGACGGCGTGGCCAGTGGTGCCTGAGCCGGCGAAGTAGTCGAGAACCAAGCCACCATCACCAACCTGTGTGGCGAACAGGGCGTCAGCTACCGTGTGAATCGACTTGGGGTACGAGAACGGGTTCTGCTCGCCGACAATGATCACGCAGAAGGTTGGCTCCCGTGTGCCGTGCGTTGAGACTTGGGATCACCCAGGCTGAAACGGGCAGCGTCGCCCTCGTCACGCCTGCGATCACTGGTAGACGTGTCCTCCCCCGTCGATGAGGTCGCATTCTGCACCAGCTCCAAGCAAGACCTCGAACGATGCGACGCCAAACGCCAGTCTTGTCCGTCGCCGCCCATAGGGTCAGATAGCTGGACTTCTCCTCGGGCCTCGAAGTCGCCACTCACGGCTGGTCGTCCCAGTCCAGGTAGGGGGACTCGATTCGCCGCGTCATCATTGGATCGCGGTAGTACGACCGGGTCGCGCAGAACTGTCTAGGTCGTCCCTTGTCGGAGGTTGCTGCCAGCCGAACGCCATCTCCGTCTTGCAGGGGCGTGCGCTTTGCTGTCGGTCGCGGGCGATCAACGCGGTCCGATCGACTGCGCCCGGCAAGAGCATGTACTCATGCGATACGCGAGTAGCCTGTCTGCGTCGGTCGCCCGGATGGATTTGAACGAACACAGATCGTTCCAAGGAGGGCTCCGCCGAAGTTCTGATCGAGCAAGAAGCTGAGTTCACGCTGCTGCTCGTCGTCGATGGCCGCAGATGAACACGCCGTCGGGACTCAAAGCTGCCGCAGAAAGACCGAGTCGGTCGTTGATCAAGCGTCATCCAACTCGACTGCCTTGTAGCCATTCTTGTAGTCGAATCGGCCGATCGCATCGGTGTTGTACGGCGGATCGATATACACGCACTTCACCTGCTCGTCGATACCGCGCCTGCATCGCCGAGAGCGCCTGGAAGTTCTCGCTATGGAACAGCACCCCATCCGTCTGCTCTATCCAGGTCCTCCAGCGCATCCAGTAGCCGCGCCTCGAAGTCCTCCGAGAAGTGCCGGGAATCCACCATCAACGTGGGGTTCGCCGCCACGAACTCGGGCGTGAGCGGCACCGTGTACCGAGGCCTCGTCAGGTCCCCCTGATCGCCTTGAAGCTCGTCGATTGCGTGAAGCGCCACCCACTCCTGGACCTGCGCCTCATTGGCCGCGATCTCAGGGTAGAACGACTCGGGAATGCACCCGACACGGATGCACCACGAAGTCTCCACCACGAATTTTTTCTTCAGCCACAGCGTCTTCTGGAAGCCTTCGAGCTGGGCCAGGAAGTCGATGACCTTGCCCGCGACGGCGCGGATGACCTTGATCTTCGACAGGTACTGCTCCACCCGAGGCACCGACTCGCTCTCGATGTCATCCAGGTGCATGACTTCGTTCTTGATGTAGAAGTCCAGCTCCCTGCGGAGGAACCCGCCCAGGTCCTTGTGGATGAAGTAGTCGAAGGTGTTGCGCGCGTTGTAGCGGCGCAGATGGGCCTCCAGCCGCGTGTAGTCGGCCGCCTCCCCGCCGGAGAGGGTGTGAGGCTTGCCCAGTTCGGCAATCCACGGGGCGAGCGCCGCGTCGGACACGCCCAGCACGCGCTCCAGGGCCAGCGCGTCCAGATCCTTCTGCTTCGGAGGCTTGGGGTTCTTGAGGCGTTCCCGTTCTTCCTCCCGCTGCTCCGGCGGCCAGTCGTGCATGGTGGCAGGCCGGTACTCGAAGCGGAGCACCAGCTCCTTCCCCTCCGGCCCGTCCTCCTCGGCGATGAAGTCGCGCCCGGACTCGCCGCCGTGGGCGAGGACGAACACCCGGTCTTTGCCCTGGGCCTCCTTGACGTTTCCGTGTTCTCCCTCGGCGGCGTCCACGAGTCGGAAGTGCACCCGCATTGGGTTGGCCTCGTCGTCGGGCCGCAGGCGGAACGCGTAGTCCCGCAGGTATTCGCTGGTCTTGATGTAGTACTGGTCCTTGTTGGCCCAGTGGAGCGTCACTTCCTCGCCTTCGTACGGGATGGCGTATACGCCCGGCTTGTAGACGCGCTGGCTGAGGAAGTCGCCGTCGGAGTAGTACCGTCGGAAGAACCGAAAGAGGTGGTCGTAGACCTCGCCCTCGAGGGCACCGATGTCCACGGCGTCGCTGGCCAGACGGGCGCGTAGCTCCTTGACCTTGGGCGAGTCCTCCGGGTTGAGTCCCGCGGCCTCGATTCCCGCCACGACCTTGGCCAGCTCCTGTTCGATCTCCGCCTTGTCCGCGGTCTTGTAGACCGAGAAGGCCTTTTTGACCTGGGGGAGGAGGTCCCGGTCCAGGAACTGGGATACTTCGGCGGCCTTGGCGTGCATGATCCGGTACAGACCGAAGTCCAGTTCGGGTTTGTCGAGCTGGAACAACTCCTGCAGCTTGGCCTTCAGCTTTTCGTACTTTTGACTCATCGCGTCATCCCTTGCAGGCCGAACGGCATCGGCCCGGTTCACGTACCTTCCCAAAGCGTCCGGATGGGGACGGCGTACAGACCATCTCCGAAGCCCGCGCTCGTTTCTCCGTCGTAGACCACCGCTCCTCCGGCGAACCGCTTTCCGGAAGCATCCTTCAATCTCCTCAGGCCCCGAAAGTCGGCGGCGGTCACCGTAGCGGCGGCCTTTACCTCGACGCCGGCCACCTGGCCCGCCCCAGCCTCGAGCACGATGTCCACCTCCGCCATGTCCTTGTCGCGGAAATGGTGGAATCGGATCGGGGCGTCGGACCAGCTTGCCTGCCGACGCAGCTCCTGGTACACAAAGGTCTCCACAAGCCGACCCAGGGTGGCGCGGTCCTCCCACAGGGCATCGCCATCCAGCCCCAGAAGCGAGCAGGCCAGGCCCGTATCGGAGAGGTGGAGCTTGGGCGTCTTGACCAGTCGCTTCATCCGGTTGTTGTGCCAGGGAGGCAACTCCTCCAGGAGGAAGACTCGTGAGAGCAAGGTCACGTACTCGCGGATCGTAGGACGACTTACCTGGAAAGGGCCCGCCAGGTCGCTGACGTTGATGAGGGTCGCTGTCTGCGCGGCGGCCAGGGCGAGGAGCCGTGGCAGCACATCCAGGGATCGGATGCGAGCCAGATCGCGCACGTCCCGTTGGACCAGCGTCTCAATGTAGTCCTGATACCACGCAGCCCTTCGCCGTGCCGAACCGCGGACGAGGGCAGGAGGATAACCGCCCCCAGTGACACGCTCGGCCAGCCCGCGACCCAGACGCTCGTAGGTACGGGTTCGGAACGCGCCGCTGAAGAGGGTGTTCAGGAAGTCGGGCTCGCGGCCCGCAAGCTCGCACTGCGCCAGGGGGTGGAGGCGCAGGATCTCGATGCGACCCGCCAGCGAATCGGCGAGCTTCGGAACGAGCAGTACGTTGGCGGATCCCGTGAGGAGGAAGCGGCCCGGCGTCCGTCGGCGGTCCACAGCGGTCTTGAGCGCCGTGAAGATCCCCGGGGCACGCTGTACCTCATCGAGGATGGTGCGCTCGGGCAGATCGTGAACGAAGCCCACGGGATCGGCCGTGGCCGCCGCCAAGGTCACGTCGTCGTCGAAGCTCAGGTAGGCGTAGCCCTGCCGTTTGCCGACAACCTGCGCCAGCGTCGTCTTTCCGCACTGCCGAGGACCGTGGATGAGGACCACGGGCGTGTCCGCCAGAGCTTCCAGGAGGCGCGCTTCCGCGAAACGCAGGTAGAGGGCGGGTGACGTCATGCGGCCAATTGTAAGCCTTGGCTGCGTCTGATCGCAAGTTCGCGCTCCGTCCTTTTGTAACCCAGGCACCCGGCCGAATGAAAGACCAGCCGTGTGCTCAGCGGACCGCCCACCGGATCGTGAACAGGGTCTCTGTCTCCGTCCTCTGCGCCAAACGCCGTTCCAGCGAATCGATGAGTCCGTCCCGCTTCTCCATGATCTCGTCCTCGACCTGGAAGATCTCCTGCCGCTGACGCCGTTGCTGCTGTTCGAGGCGCCGGATCTTCTCCTGGATCTCGTGCTGCTCGGCAAGGGTCTGCGTCTGGCGCGCCGCACGGCGCATCGCCTTGATCTGTTCCTTGGTGGTCAGCAACGCCTTCTCCGCTGACAGCACAAGGTCGTCGGCCCACCGCTCGAGCCTGTCTCGAGCCTCGTTGAAGTGCCGGTGATTCTGCTCCAGCGATCGGCTGACCGTGGCCCGGGCATGCCGCTCTGCCTCGGCCTGGAGTCGTTCGGCTACGGATCCGGGGATCGGGCGGCCGCCATCACCCGTTCCGTCGACCTGTCCCGAGCAGGAGAAGAGCTTCTCCATGGTCTCCTGGTCGAGGGACTGTCCCTGTTGGTCGAATCCCGAAAAGAGGAGGTGTTCCTCACGCTCGTAGGAGTCGATGACGAGGCGGTTCAGCGTCAGGTAGCCGCTCGTTCCCCTGAGGGCCTCGACCACGTGGAGTCGAGTGGGGTGGTTCGTCACGTCGAAGACGACCTGCCCGGGTGGGGTGACGAGCGCCTTGGCGCTGTCCACGACGTGTTCCCCCAGGGGATGGGAGAGCCTGTAGAGGAAGCCTCCGCTCTCACCGGTTCCACCGTCTTCGGCCTGCGGCCGTGATTTCGAGATGAGGTGGTACCGCCCCCTGGCGATGTCGTCGCGCGGAGGCTCGCCGAGGTCGAAGGCAAGAGCCTGCTCATCGAAGTCCGCCCGGCCGGCCAGCATGAAGTGGGTCAATGACCAGAATCGCTTGCCCACGCGGTCGAGCTGGGCCTGCGCATCGGCGAGCTGCAGACGCAGCCGCTGGTGCACATCTTCGTCCAGGTGCTCGAAGAGCTGGCGCCGCGTCTCATCGAGCCGCGTCCGGATTTGCTCATCCATCTCGACTTGCAACGCATGAAAGGCCGCGTCGATCTCTTCAGGCGTGCGGCACTCCTGATAGATGGCCAGGATGCGTTTCTCGAAGTCGACCCCCGACTCGATGCTCCCCAGCACATCGTCCGAGGCGCCGAACACACCGCTGAACAGGGTGAACTTCTCCGTCAGAAGCTCCAGCACCCGTCGGTCGGCCTCATTCCGTTCGTTGAGGAAGTTGACAACCACTACGTCGTGCTTCTGCCCGTATCGGTGGCAGCGCCCGATCCGCTGCTCCACGCGCTGTGGGTTCCACGGGAGATCGTAGTTGACCACCAGCGAACAGAACTGGAGGTTCACGCCCTCGGCGGCCGCCTCCGTCGCCAAGAGGATCGTCGCCTCATCCCGGAAATGCTCGATGAGCGCCGTCCGGACATCCACGGCCCGCGATCCCGAAGTCCGCCCGCTGTCGCGATTCACCTCTACCCACCGCTCGTAGATGGCAGTGGCCTCCGGACCGCCGTTGGACCCGTTGAATAGGACGACCTGCCCTCGGTAGCCGTGTTCCTCCAGATAGGCCTTGAGGTAGGCCTGTGTCCGGCGGGACTCGGTGAAGACCAGCGCTTTGCGCGCCGCACCCGTGAAGGCCATCTGCTCGAAACCGATCTCCAGCGCTTTCAGGAGGGTACCGGATTTCGTGTCCACTCTGATCCTGCGTGCCCGCTCAGAAAGCCCCCGCAGGACCTCGATCTCTTCCCGGAGCCGCACGCGGTCGATGGGAGTCGGCCGAGGGGCTGCCGCCATGTCTCCTTCGTCTTCCTCTGAGAGGATCTCGTCGAGGAGGTCATCTTCAATGTCTTCCTCCTCGATCAGTCGTTCCGCGAAGTCGGCATCGTCTTCCACCTCTTCGTCACGAAGCCGCTCAAGGCGTTCACGGAGTTTGTCCAGGGTCGCAGCCACCGCCAGTGACGAGGACGCCAGGAGCTTGCGGAGAATGAGCGCCGTAAGGTGACGTTGGCGACGAGGCAGAGCGTAACTGTCCTCGCGTTGCAGAAAGCTCGACACGGCCTCGTAGAGGGCATGCTCTTCATCGGTCGGATGGAAGGGTTGCGTGAGCGGCCGTCGCTCCGTGTAGCGGATGTACTCCGTGACCTGGTTACGGAGGGTACGTTTGCAGAAGCCGGCGAGGCGCTGACGGAGGGCGTCGAGATTGCTCCCTGCGCTCCCGTATTGCGACCGGAAAGAGTTGACGTCGCCGAAGAGTCGCTCGTCGATGAGCGTTGAGAGGCCGTAGACCTCGAGGAGGGAATTCTGGAGCGGCGTCGCCGTGAGCAGCAGCTTTCGGCGGTCTTCCGTAGCCCAGCGAATCCCCTGGCCCACCTTGTTGCTCGGACGGTAGGCGTTGCGGAGCTTGTGGGCCTCGTCGATCACCACCAGGTCCCAGGCCACCGCCCGGAGGTCATCACGCAGGCGGTATGCGTAGTGCTGTGAGAGGATGACAATGGCCTTGGAGGCGAGCGGATCGTGTCCCGACCGCCTTGCCTCTCGATGGGCTCTCGCATCCAGCACGAGCACCGGCAGGCTGAACTTCTCCTCCAACTCCAACGCCCATTGCTTCCGGATGGACGCCGGGCAAATCACGAGTAGTCGGCGCTTACGTTCCGCCCACAGCTGGCAGAGGACGATTCCCGCTTCGATGGTCTTCCCCAGGCCGACTTCGTCCGCCAGGATGACGCCCTTGGACAGGGGTGACTGCAGGGCGAACAGGGCTGCTTCAATCTGATGGGGGTTGAGGTCCACGGCCGCGTCGAACAAGGCCATGGAGAGACGGTCCATGCCATCCGTGGCCCGACGCGTCAGATCGTGGGCGTAGTACTTGGCGTGGTGCGGTGTGAGGATCACGGGTAGCGATCGACCATCGTGGAAGTTGGGCCGGCGAACAGGGCACTACCCTAGCGAGGGTGCCGTGGGCCCGTCCGCATGTCAATGTGCGCCACGGTTCTTCAGGGCAAAGGCTAGTGGCCGAGGCCTCGGCTCCTGCTACCGGCTGCCTCGACGGTCCCGAGTGCGAGCGGGTGGGTCCGTAGCCCAATGGCGGCTAACGTTCAAAGTTTCTGACGGCCGCCGGAGGGCGCAACGATTGCGTAAGCAAGCGGCGTGACCGTAGAGCGGCTGTCCCGAAGGGCCGCGACCGCGTAGCGGGCGCGAGCAGAAACTGTTTGTTAGGCGTAGTGAGCGTTCGCCGTCGGGGTCACATCCTCGAGGTAACAAAACGATTGAGGCGGCCGGTTAATGCCGTATGCGGCTTCGAGTTCAAGAGGCTCCTCGTAGCGCGTACGTGATCCCACCTCAAGGGCGTGGCCGACGTCGCGGCCCGAGAAGTAGGCTTCGAAGTAGCTGTGGTCGATGCCCGCGTGCTTATGGGTTCGTCGCCACAGCTCTTCTGGCGGAAGAGAATGGACCGCCGCAATCGAGAACTCCCCTATTACGCGCTGGGTCGGCCTAGAGGCGTAGATCACCACCCGCTCGACACCCGGATCGCGGAAGATGGCACGCCTGAATTCAAATTTCTTGCGACCATCCAGAATGGCCTGGGCGAACCGCGGCTTAATGGACAACAAAACGGTCGTCCGACCCAGCGGCTTTGATGAGCTTTTCGAATCCCTCGTCGCTAACGCGTTCAAACCCACGCGGCGCCTCCAAGATGATGGCCAGTTCTTTCAGCTGTTTGAGATTGAGTCTCTTCGGAAAGGAATGCACGAACAAGAACTGAACCACAAAGGGACGGTTCCTCCGGTTCCAGTTCCAGTGCTTCAGGAGCTCCTCGTCGCTGAAGACGCTTCGCTTCCGGCATGCGGCGATGAACTCGTCGGCATCCGTGAACCCATCTACGACGCCTTGGACGACCCCGATGCTGGTGGCCACAGAGGTGTAGTGGGCCGGACCGTCAGGAGTCTTGGTCCTGTAGAATACGATCAAGTCGCCTGCTACGAACCCGCGTTCAATGGAGCGACATACATAAACCTTCCCCAGAGCGTTGCGGTGACGCTTGCTGTCGGCGAAATCGTCAGGATCCTCATTTCGCAGGATGGAGTCAGGGAGAAGCTCAGTGTGATAGACGGGGTAGATCGGCACGACGAACTCCTCGCATCCGCCGAAACGTAAGGAAACGTCAGCTTCGGATTGGATGGGTCCACGGCCGGTCGGAAATCCCTCGTGAAGACCAGCTCGCGGTCGCCCGACGAGTCCTTCCACCCATGCTCGACGAACCCCCACTCCTGGAGCAGGTCGGCGAGTCTGTCATGGTCGGGAGTGCGACGGTAGAGGGTGACGTAGATCTCTTCGACTCGGGCACGGAGCGCATTGTCGAACACGATCTTGAGGAACCGCTCGCCGAGCGTATAGCCGTTCGCCACGACCTTGAATGTCCCGATCTTCAGGCGTCGGGCCGGAGTGAAAACTGGGTGGATGTCGCTGTAGTCCTCGCCGGGGTCTTCGCACTTGATGTAGAGAAACGCCGCGACTCCGCCCTCTTCATCGAAACTGACATAGGCTTCCTCGTCGGACTTCCTCTTGAACCACGCATCGAAACCGGGATAGTCTGCCCTGAAGGAATCGAAGAATGGGTCCACCAGATTGATGTCGCCGAAGTACTTCTTCCTTATGGCCAGCACCCGATAGTCGGCCAGCCCCGGGTTCTCAGCGGTGACCTTCTCAAGGAAGCTGTCGATCGTAAAGACCGAGAGGTCCACACCGAGTTCAAGGGCCTTGCGGTGTACTCCCCGATCCTCTGAGATCAGGGCGTCCACGCGTCCTCCGACCAACTCCGCCAACAGGGAGGTGTCTACCGCATCGTTTTCGGATCGGTCTTTCGCCCGTAGGGCGGTAATCGGGCCGGTGTCTGGAGCGCGTGTCTTGAGGACCCGGTAGCTGCCGAGCTTGATTCCGAGCGAGCGCACCACGTCCGGATCAGAGTGCTTCTTGATCTCGTCGACGCTATCCGGGTGAACGACCTTCTCGTAATGGAGCTGATCCATCCACTGGAAGAGTCGCCCGATGTCCTCCCGAACAACGGTTCGGGCTTCTCGGTGGATCAAGACGTTTGTGTCGAGGAGGACCCGCATTTCGTCACCGGCCTAGCGTATGCGTGAGGAATGCCGCGGCGAGGTCCACCCGGGGGGAGCCAAGCAACAATAGGGGGGTGCCAAGCTCCTTGGCCACAGCGCAGCCATTTTCTATTTCGGCTTCCTGCAAAGCTGCCAGCTGAGCAACCGCAGGGGCTCGGCCATCCCGGTGGAGAAGTCGGGAGTGCGTTTCCTCCGGATCGGCCGCTAGGAGGATGAGGCCAAGTGGCTCGATACCACGGAACACGGCGAGCGGAAGTGGCTCGGGTTCACCGCTCGGCCCAAGCACGGCAAAATGCCCGTCAAGTAGTACGGTGACGTGTCTGAAGGATCTCGCCTCAAGGGCGCTGAGAAGGGCGTCCTGATTCCCCTTCACGTCCTCGACCTCCTTGCCGGACTCCACGGAGCCCCTGTGCTGCTGAATCAACCCGCCAGCCGACCAGTGGACCATGTCTAGTTTGCGTGATAGCCCGGCAGCCAACACCCTTTCCCGGCACCATGGACCCCACCGATAAACGCTAAAGGCATTGGCTATCCTTGGCTGAAGCTCATTACGCCTAACGTTTCCAGGTTGGCGACCCGCCGCGCCGCGACCTCCAGTGCGCGATCACCTCCGAAATGATCAAAACCTCACCAGCTTCCTGACGGCCGCGGCGGGTTCTCCGGAGCTCGCGAAGCGAGCGGAGGCGCCAACCGATGGCTATGCGGCGTGCGCTTCCACCAGATCGTCGAAACTCCGTAGGCAGCGAATTCGGGGTCTTTCCCTACGATCGACATCCTTTCCACGAGTGCCTGCGAAATGATCAATCGGTCGAATGGATCTCGGTGGTGGTACGGTAGTGAATGAACCTGGGCGATGTGTCGCCAGCCGATATTGAAGAGATCGAAACCGTTAAGCTTCAACTGCTCCGGGAGGAAGCTCTCGAAGGGTTCGCTGAACGTAATCTTCCCCAGGCTCGACTTGATGGAAAGCTCCCAGGCGGGATGCCATGCTGAGGAAGCATGTGTTGGCAGAATCCTCGATCGCGTTACGTGCACGAGGGGACAGGGACTTATCTCCACCCACGAACCAGAGAAAGGCATGAGTGTCGAGAAGGAGGTTCATTCCACGTACTCGTGGAAGTCCTCAGGTGTCTTCTCGAAATCTGCGGCGATCACAAACTTCCCCTGAGCGCTCCCAAACTTCGGAGAGCCCTTCTTCGTCTGACCGGGCGCGACTTGGGAGACCTTGCCCTGCTTCGCCGGCTTCGACGCCAGGATCCACATCTCGTGAGTCACAACGGTGGTCTTGACAGCTACCTTCTTCCCTACTGGCTTCTTGATCATGCCCGTTTTCGCCGTGTACTGACCAGACGACTTCGACGGCCCAGCAATTTCCTTGGCATAGGCCGTGGCCTCCGCCTTGGTGGCGAACGTCTTTATGGGCTTGGGTGAACCCGCGTCCTTGATCGCCCATCCACCTTTCGGTACAGGAACGACGTGCAGGTTCTTCGGTTTCTCAACGCTCTTCTTAGCCATCGGCTCCTCGAATCTCCGGAACTCCCTTCCTGGTACAAATCTTCACGCCCCACGATCCGCCGCAAGCATGCCGCATAACGTTCCAAAGTTGCGACGCCGGCGCCTCCTCACGCTCGACGCGGCTCCACTCCTCGATGCTACCCCGCACGCTTCCCGCCCCCGCCACGTCTTGCGCCGGTGTTCCCCGGAGCTGCGCGTAGCGCAGCGGAGGCGCAACTTGTTTGTTATCGGCTGTCACGTCCCCGACTCCTACGCGCCGGCGTGTTGTTCCATGCAGCTCCGTTCAGGACAACTGTCCGGCTACTCCCAATATCAAGAGCGGAAAGGTCGGGTTCAGCTCGCCGACCACGCGCGCGACTATCGCAAACGCCGGCATAGATGTGTACCGCGGATTGATCTCGGCGCGGCTCTGGGCGACGACCAATACGGCCAATGCCAGGCGCCCGCCTCGCGAGCGACCATGAATTTCACCAGGTCCTTCTCGAAATTGGGTCGAAACTCAATTTCGATTAGCAGACGCGCCGAGGCACAATCCCGGGCACACGCTACGTCTACCTCCTCACCGAGTCGATCAGAGACCCGTGCACTGCACTCCTCCAGTCCCTGGGCCAGGAGCTCTGCCCTGAGAAAGCTCTCAAGCTCTCTCGCAAGCACCTGTTGATGCCCGTGCCCCGCGCGGGCCTCTGTCCCTGACTGGAAGCGACGCAGCCACTCCCCAAGCATTGAGTGACGCAGGCCGAGACTACTCGCCGCAATCTCTACTGCGTGGAGGTTCGGGAACGCTGATTCCGCTACGTCAGTCACCAAGAACGGCACTTCAGGGACGCATCCTCTTGTAGCCAGGCAACTCGGCGATGCCATCACGGACGTTGATCTCTCGGCCAAACGAGAGCCCAGGGCACTGATCGTACTCCTGTCGAGTCCGAAACAGAACGTAGCCGTTCATGTCGCAAAGGGCCCCAGGAAATCGTTCAAGGTGATGGTACCATCGACCGTCCTCTCGGTAGAGGACGTGGTCTGCCGGAATGGACCACTCCGCTTTTAGCTGGCGCCCAGTGATACGTCTCATTTCGCGCTCACTTGGATATCAACCTCGCCTTCCGCAGATCCGCGTGATTGCCGATAACGTTTCCAGGTTGGCGACCCGCCGCGCCACAACGTCCAGCGCGCGAGCACCTTCGAAACTGCGAGCACCTCACCAGCTCTCAGGCGGTCGCGGCGGGTTCTCCGGAGCGGCCGCAGGCCGCGTAGGCGCCAACTGTTTGTTAGGCGGCGTCAGAGCCCGGTTGGAATGCTCAGGAAGCTCGCCGCAGAGCGGCCCTTACCTCCTTCGGCAACTCAATCGCGACGAAGTAATCCGAAGGGTACAGGTAGTCTTCGCCTGACTCATCAACCACCCGCAGTTGCTTGATGCTGAGGGCCTCCGGATCCTCCACGACCTCGTAAATCTTGCGGACTTCTAGCGACGCCGGATACTCCGAATTGTCCACACAGACCACAAATCCACCTCCCGCTTTGGCCATGACTCTACCGAAGGTCTAAGAAGCGCTTGATCTTGTACTCCCGTCTTCCAACTCCCGTTGCCTCATACCAATGAAGCTCTGCCCGGCGAACACTGCCGTCTCGGAGCTGAACGCGTGCAACTCCCTTCCTCTTACGCCGCCGCCCTTTACCGTACACCCGGCGCAGGCGCTTGATCTCGCGGATCCCGCTTCCGCTTGCGATTTCTCCGCCGCCGCAACCTCACCGATGATCTCGAAGTGCATTCTCGCAAGCTAGGCTCCGATCGATCCGGAGGCGATGGCCAAAGCAGTCCACCTGTAGCCCAGCCCGGCTCTGATGCCGTCTAACGTCCAAAGGCTGGCGAACCGCCGCTCCACGATCTCACCAGCTCCACAACTTTCGAAACTTCCCGCTCCCTTACCACCGCCGCCCGGTCGCGGGCGGTTACTCCGGAGCGGCCGCAGGCCGCGCAGGCGCCAGCCGAGTGTTATGCGCCGCTCCGATCCTAGAACGGCAGATCATCGTCCTCGAACGGGCCACCGGGTTTGACTGGTTCCACTTCTACGAATGCGTCCAGTGCCTCTTGGACGGATTTGCTCCATTCCTGTTCCTCCCAAATGGCAATTCCGTCTACCGCCCGTTTGAACCGGATGTCTCCTGCCTTCAGGCCCTCAACCATGACGCGATCCAATGATGGTTGATGCCATGGGAGCACTGAATACATACGAGGGAAAAAGAAACGGAACGCATACTCCTGCTCTTCAAAATCTTTCGACTCGAGCTTTCGGAGGACCGTTGTGGCTAGCTCTTTCTTCATCGAGAACCCCTTGACCACATCACTTGTCCACGTACCAAGTGCTCCCGTGCGGCACCGGTCTTGTGCGACCGCATACGCGCCTTGATTGATCGACCTCAACAGCTTGTTTTCGATCCGGAGCCGCGCCACCTCATCAATCCGCTCCCAGGTTTCTTCGGGGAACGAACGAATGACAGTACGCACGGCGTCATCCGAGTCCGTCTCGCGAAACTCCTCAGAAACCGCCCTGTACACTTCATCGAGTTGCTCTTCATCTAGCACATCGAATAGCGCAGTAAAGAAATGCTTCAAGGCTTCGGGATCACCTTGTTCCTTCCGCTCGAAGACGTCAAAGAACACCTCGAGGCGTTTCTTCCCTGGTATTTCTGCGGTTAGCAACTCTGCATACCGAGGCTTCTTAACGAAGTTCGGGTCGAATACTCGGTTCAGAAACGCAGTCTTCGAGAAGGGAGAGCGAGACTGTCCAAGGATCTTGGCCAGATAATTGACGAAGAGGATTATCGCGATCGCGTCAGGCTCTGTATCCGTAACTCGCTCGTGGCTTCTCGGGTTGCGGATTGCTTGGTAAGTGCCGCGCAGAAGCTGCTCCACACCCCGCTGCACGTTCCAGTCTGTTTCGCTCCTCAAAGGATTCAATTTGACTCGTGGGTTCCTGCCGCCCAGAGCCTTACCCACCAGTTCGACACCGTCACCCTCAAGGTCTGCCTTTTCGCGCAGCAAGTCCGTGAGGTAGTAGACGGCGTCCAGGATCGCACCGCTGAAGTTGCGGTTGCCGTAGCTATTCCGAACGGCATCCCATAGGGGTGGTTCGATGGCCGTTTCCAGATTCATCTCTTTACCACCTACATGAATAGGAGTGGCGCATAACGTGTTGTATCTGTACCAACGGTGCGGGATACGTCCCGACGCCTTGCCAGTATGCGAACTTTCGGGTTCGTATTCCAGCATCTCATATCCGCGCCGCCGCGCCCCGCCCCGCCCCGCCGCGCCACACACCATCCGCCTCACCTCCGCGCGGCGCCCTGCCGCGCCTCTCCGCGCCGTCGCCTCTGGGCGCCCGCGCCTGCTCGCATACCCGCCCGCCTCGCCTCGCCATGTCAGCCGTCGGCGCCATCCTCGCCCAGGATGTCGTCGAGCGGGTTCCGGATGCGGGCGAGGTTGTGGCTGCTGACGTGGGTGTAGATCTCGGTGGTGCGAGAGCTGGCGTGGCCGAGGAGCTCCTGGATGTAGCGCAGGTCGGTGCCGCTCTCGAGGAGGTGGGTGGCGAAGCTGTGGCGCAGGGCGTGGACGGAGAAGTGCTTCCGGATGCCGGCGGCGCGGCGGGCGCGGTCAACGACCTTCTGCACGGAGCGAGTCGTCAGGTGCCGGCCGTCGCGGGCGCCGGGGAAGAGCCAGCCGGTCGGCCGGTGGAGGTCGGTGTAGACGCGTACGGCCCGGACGGCGGCCTGTGAGAGGAGCGTCAGGCGGTCCTTGCGACCCTTTCCGGCGCGGACGCGCAGCAGGCCGCGCTCCACGTCGAGGTCGTCGGGGCGAAGCCGCACGACCTCGCTCACGCGCAGGCCGGACGCATAGACGAGCATGACCAGCGCCCGGTGCTTTGGATTGCGGATCGCAGCGATGAGGCGACGCACCTCGCCGCGGCTGAGCACGACAGGCAACTTGCGCTCGCCGCGCGGGCGGGGAAGGTCGCCGGCGACGTCGCCCGCGTGGAACACGTGCTCCAGCAGGAACCGCAGCGCGCTCACCGCCTGGTTGTGCAGCGCCCGCGATGCGCCGCGCTCGGCGACGGCCAGGACGTAGCGACGCACGCTGTCGGGGCGTACGGCGGAGGCCGGCGTCGGGGTGGCGCGCAGGTAGCGGCGGATGTGGGAGCGGTAGGCCTTCACGGTGCGCGGGCTGTAGCCGCGGAGCGTGAGCTCGGCGACGGCGGCGAGGAGCGCCCGCCCGCGCCAGTCGTCGTCGCCCGGCGACGTCAGGACATGGAGTGAGTCGCCGAACGCGGCGCGGAGCGCCGTCAGCGAGGCCTCGCCCGCCGGCACGCTCCAGCTCCGCCGGGTGGGGTGCCAGCTCCGGCCGGGGATCGCGCGGATCGCGGCGAGGCGGGCCCGCGTGGGTTCGAAGCGAACGAGGAGGCGGTCGCCGGATGGGGCGACGTCGACGGCGTCGTCGGATGGGAATCCCGGTGTCGGCATGATGAGACGCTGCGCCGACGAGCGGGGCGGAGGAATGGGCACGTGGGACGGATTGGCGAGCGAGGGGCGCCGGCCTCATAGCACCGCCGCAGGCGGACCTCGCCGGGCGGCGCGCTGGACGACGTCGCGGGGCAGCTCCGCGAGCTGAATGCACGCTTCCTCCGCTCGGGATCACGTCAGGACGAGTTCCAGCGGAGGGTAGTCGCCGGGTCCACCATGGACGTCGACCACTTCCTGAAACCCTGCTCGGGCATAGAACGATAGAGCCTGCTCGCTCGGCCAGACGATCAGGAACTCGTGACGCCGCTCACGCGCTGCTGCAACAACGACGTCGAGAAGCTTCGCGCCCACCCCCCGAGCTCGATGAGCCGGCACGACGTAGGAATTCGTTACATATCCCCAGGCACGATCTCGCGCTCCAGGGTCAGGCACCTTGCTCACGGATCTCAGGAACACGCATCCCACCAACGTCCCGCTGCCGTCCTCGGCGACCGCAGCCATCCAGTCCGAATCCAGAGCTCCCGCAAACCACTCCTCGAACTCATGGGAAAACACGGTCAAGCTCTGATCAAGGCGAGCCTCGGGGCGAAACTCCCACCGGAGACGCGCGAGCTCGGCCGCATCCCTCAGCTCAGCACAACGAACGGTTACACCCATGGCTTGACCGACCCTCGATCGAGACGAGCTTCCTCCACGATTGGCTCGAAGAGCTCGATGGGATTGCCGGAGGGATCCTCCAGGAGGATCTGCTTGACGCCCACACCCGTGACGATCTCGTTGCGGAAATGCGCTCCCGCGTCGCGCAACTTCTCGACCGTGGCGGCCAGATCGCTCACCTGGATCGAGAACCTGTTCCATCCTCCCGGCGCCGGCTGTGACCCATCCGGCATTCTTTGGCCGCCGCCTGCCGCCGGATTCGGGGCACTGAGCAGGAGACGGAGGTCCCCGCGGGTAAGCATGGCAAAGGCAGGAGCGGGGTGCATCTGGAGTTCGAATCCAAGTCGTTCGGTGTAGAACTCGATTGCGGCGGCGACATCATCCACGATGTAGCGAACCTGAACCGTACCCATGTCATCCTCCTCGCGACGTTCCATGCGCGATGTCGGGCGTCTCGCGGACATTCTCGCTTCCGGCAACGCCACGCTGTACGGCGTCGGCGCGGACACGCGCGAGCTCCCTACGGAGATCCACGGCTCTGTGGAAGAAGCGTGCTCTCAACGAAATCCTGGAACTCAGCGGGATACTGGTCGCTGTCTTCCGCCCAATACTCCGCGAAGAACGGCAGACTGTACGCGCCACCCTGCCCTCCGACGAAAAGCAGCGATTTCAGATCGAGTACGCCCAGTTGAGACTGCAGATACCGATTCTGCTGGATGCGCATGATGCCCAGGTAGAACATCTTCAGTTGGAATCGTTGCTCCGGCGTGAGCGCGATCCCGTGCTGGCCGCCTGGTATGCCGCGCGGAGATCAGGATTCTCGACGAGCTGGGCCACTGCTTCGAACGATTGCTCGGAGATGGCCTGTATCGTCGCGCTCCGCACGGCCTCGGTATTCTGACGGATCTGCAACGCAACGAATACCAGCGATCCAATGACACCCAAACCCCCGAGTACCGATCCGACCACCTTCCATCTGGCCTCGCGCGTCTCCATGCCTCTCCTCGCTACGCCCGCCGTTTGGAAATCAGTTGCCGGTGTGGTCTACGGTGCCATTCCAATGGGGATTCTGCTGCCCGGGCCTACGGCGGCAAACACCCCGTCTACTGCTGTATTGCGACTCTCGACACACATCCTGCGCGTCGACGTTGGTCTGGCGAACCTGCAGCAGCAGGCGCCGCTACGCAACGGAATTGAACGCCGTCCAGCCGGATGAACACGGCCCGCACCCCCGCACGTACGCAAGCCCCGCCGGGCGAAGCGATAGCAGAACCGGCCGCGCCCCCAGCCCCAGCCCTGGCCCGAGCCCCAGCCCCAGCCCCAGCCTCAGCCTCAGCCTAAGCCTAAGCCTCAGCCTCAGCCTCAGCCTCACACCCTTTTCCTTCCCAGCACCCGCCCCCCACATTGATTCCCTCCTCCAACCACGGAGCCACCCGTTGAAGCTGTCCCACGAGATCCTGGAGCTGCGAACCCGCCACGCCTTCCACATCGCCCGGATGGCGGGCGACGGAATACGCAGAACGGTCATGGTGCGGGTCGTAGCGGACGATGGCATGGAAGGGTGGGGCGAGGCGCCGGTGAGCACGCCGTACTACGGGGAGACGGCGGACACGGTGGTGGCCGTGCTGCCGCGCATGGAGGCGGCGCTGCGGGGCGCGTGGGAGGACGAGTCGGCGCCGCCGCGCTTCGACCGGCTGGAGCGGGCGGTGGAGCACGCCATCGGGCACAACGCCGGGGCGCGCGTGGCGGTGTCGGCGGCGCTGCACGACCTGGCGGGGAAGCGGCTGGGCGTGCCCGCGTGGTCGCTGCTGGGGCTGGACCCGGCGGCGGCGGCGCGGTCGTCGTTCACCATCGGCATCGACGAGCCGGAGGTGATGCGGGAGAAGGTGCGGGAGGCGGTGGCGGCGGGGTACGGCATCCTGAAGCTGAAGGTGGGCACGCGGCGGGACGAGGAGATCCTGGGGCTGGTTCGGGAGGAGGCGCCGGACGCGGACCTGCGGGTGGACGCGAACACCGGATGGACGGCGAAGGACGCCGTCGCCCGACTGCCGATGCTCGTGGAGCACGGCGTGGAGCTGCTGGAGCAGCCGCTGCCGCCGGACGACCTGGAAGGCATGCGGCTGGTGCGTGAGCGTTCGCCGATCCCGGTGGTGGCGGACGAGTCGTGCCGGACGGCGGCGGACATCCCGCGGCTGGTCGGTCGCTTCGACGCGGTGAACGTCAAGCTGGCGAAGTGCGGGTCGCTGCGGGAGGCGGTGCGCATGGCGGCGGTGGCGCGGGCGCACGGAATGGGCGTGATGCTGGGGTGCATGCTGCAGTCGACGCTGGGCATCGCGGCGGCCGTGCAGGTCGCGCCGCTTGCCGACTGGCTGGACCTGGACGGCGCGGCGCTGCTGGCGGAGGACCCGTTCGACGGGCCGGGCATCGGCGCGGACGGGACGGTGCGCTTCAACGAGGGGCCGGGGCTCGGCGTGAAGCGCCGGGGGTAGACGGTCGGGACCGGGGTTGGGCTTCCCTCAGCGTTCCGGGCGCCTCGCGCGTCCATCTGTCACACCTGCAAAGCGGATTCGTACATGGGAATAGTAGGTTCATGCGGGCGCCGATGGTGGGCACGGGCGACGGCGGCTACGGCAGCGGCCGTCGCCCTCGCCTCCTTCGCGGCGTGCGCCTCGTCCTCGCCGCAGATCGACGGCGTGGCGGGCGCGCCGCCCACGCCGCGGGACGTCTGGCAGGCGCCGAGCAGCATTCCGCCGGCGCCGGGCCCGACGGCTGCGCTGCCGGACACGCTGGCGGCGCTGATCGGCGCGGCGGGCGCGGCAGGCGCGGCAGGCGCGGGCGGCCCGACGGGCGTGATGGGAAAGCCGGCGGCCGGCGCGGGCGGCGTGCAGGAGCTGCGGCTCGACCTGGCGGACGTGGTCGGGCTGGCGCTGCGCAACAACCCGGCGACGCGGCTGAGCTGGGCGCAGTCACGGGCGGCGGCGGCGGCGTACGGGGTGCGGCGCGGGGAGCTGTTCCCGGAGGTGGACGTGGGCGCGACGGCGACGGACTCGAAGACGCTGTCGACGGCGGTGCGGTTCGGCGGGGAGCGTCGCCAGGTGAACCCGACGGTGAGCCTGTCGTACCTGCTCTTCGACCTGGGCGGCCGGAGCGGGGCGCGGGACGAGGCGAAGGAGGGGGCGTTCGCGGCGGGGTTCGGGCACAACAGCACGCTTCAGAACGTGGTGCTGGCGGTGGAGCGGGCGTACTTCGACTACATGGGCACGAAGTCGCTGCTGGAGGCGCAGCGGCTCTCGGTGCAGGAGGCGGAGACGAGCCTGGACGCGGCGCAGCACCGGCACGACGTGGGGCTGGCGACGATCGCGGACGTGCTGCAGGCGAAGACGGCGCTGTCGCAGGCGAAGCTGACGGCGGAGACGACGCAGGGCGAGCTGCAGGCGACGCGGGCGGCGCTGGCGGTGGCGATGGGGCTGCCGGCGAACGTGCCGTACGACGTCGCCGCGCCGTCGACGGATTCGGTGAAGGTGCAGGAGGTGGCGACGAGCGTGGACACGCTGATCGCGCAGGCGGTGCGTGGGCGGCCGGACCTGGCGGCGGCGGAGGCGCAGGCGCGGGGCGCGGGGGACGCGGTCCGGCAGGTGCGCTCGGACGGACTGCCGGCGCTGCGGCTGAACGGCAGCGCGGGGCAGGTCTACTCGGACGTGGACTCGTTCAGCGGCGGCAACTGGGCGGTGTCGCTGTCGCTGCAGTTCCCGGTCTTCACGGGGCTGTCCCAGAGCTACGCGGTGCAGGGCGCGGAGGCGCAGGCGACGGCGGCGCTGGCGCGGGCCGAAGGGCTGCGGCAGCAGGTGGTGCAGCAGGTGTTCACGTCGTACTACGCGCTGCAGACGGCGACGCAGCGGGTGCGCACGGCGGACGATCTGCTGGCCAGCGCGACGCAGTCGGAGGAGGTCGCCCGGGGCCGCTACCGGGAGGGCGTCGGCACGATCGTCGACCTGCTCACGGCGCAGCGGGCGCTGGCGGACGCGCGGGCGCAGCAGGCGCAGGCGCGCTGGACGTGGCTGTCGTCGCTGTCCCTGCTGGCCCACGACGTGGGCGTGCTCGGCCCCGACGGAAACCCCCGGATCCCTCTCGCCCCGGCGGCCTCGCCGGGGCCGAACTGACGTGAGAAGGCCGATGGAAGTGTTCCCGATATTGAAGGCGACGCGGCCCGATCGACGCGCGACCCCCGGGTCCGGGATCGGGGCGCGTCGGGTCGTCCGCGCGGCCGCGCTCCCGCTCCTCGCGCTGCTGGTCGCCGCGTGCGGCGGCGAGAAGGGCCCGCCGCCGCAGGAGGCGGTGCCGGTCGTGCTGGCCACGGCGGTGCGGCGGCCGGCGCCGGACGTGGTGGCGGCGAACGGCACGGTGGAGCCGATCCAGACGGTGCAGGTCGAGTCGCAGGTGAGCGGCGTGCTGACGGACGTGCTGTTCCACGAGGGGCAGGACGTTTCGGCGGGGCAGCCGCTCTTCCGGGTGGACCCGCGGCCGTACCAGGCGGCGCTGGGGCAGGCGGAGGCGGCGCTGGCCCGGGACCTGGCGCAGGCGAAGAACAGCCAGCGGGACGCGGAGCGCTACCAGGCGCTGGTGGACCAGGACTACGTGACGCGGGCGCAGGCGGACGCGGCGGCGGCCACCGCGGCGGCGCAGGCGGCGACGGTGCAGGCGGACAGCGCCGCGGTGGAGGCGGCGCGGCTGAACCTGGCGTACACGTCGATCCGCGCGCCGATGGCGGGCCGGACCGGCTCGCTGCTGGTGCACCAGGGCAACCTGGTGAAGACGAGCGGCTCGCCGCTGGTGGTGATCAACCAGATCGACCCGATCCTCGTGCGGTTCACGGTTCCGGAGCAGGTGCTCGCGCAGGTGCGTCGCTACGGGGCGGCGCAGCCGCTGGAGGTGGAGGCCGCGCCGTCGCCTGGAACGACGGTCCAGGGGAAGCTCACGTTCGTGGACAACGCGGTGGACCCGCAGACGGGAACCGTCATGCTGAAGGCCGAGTTCCCCAACCGGTCGGGGCTGCTCTGGCCCGGCGAGTACGTGCCGGTCCGGCTGCAGCTCTACGTGCAGGAGAACGCGCTGGTGGTGCCTTCGGCGGCGGTGAACACGGACCAGGACGGCAGCTACGTCTTCGTGGTGGACGACTCGGGTGTGGCGCACCGGCGCAACGTCAAGGTGGGCCGCATCCTGGAGGACGATGTGACATTGGAGTCGGGGCTGCAGGGGGGTGAGCGGGTGGTGACGGACGGGCAGTCGCGGCTGTCGGAGGGCGCGAAGGTGACGGTCCGCACGGCGCAGACGTCGGGTGCGCAGGGCGCGGGCGCCTCCGATGCAGCGGCTCCAGGCGAGACGGCTCCGGGCGCTGCGGCTGCGGGCGCTGCGGCTCCGGGCGCTGCGGCGGGGGCGCGGTGAGCATCGCCGGCCTGTTCATCCGCCGCCCGGTCATGACCACGCTGGTCATGCTGGGCATCCTGCTGTTCGGCGTGGCGGCGTACCGGCTGCTGCCGGTGAGCGACCTGCCGAACGTGGACTACCCGACGTTGTCGGTGTCCGCGTCGCTGCCGGGTGCGAGCCCGCAGACGATGGCGGCGGCCGTGGCGACGCCGCTGGAGCGGGAGTTCTCGACGATCGCGGGCATCGACAACATGACGTCGAGCAGCTCGCTGGGCTCGACGAACATCACGCTGCAGTTCTCGCTGGACCGGAACATCGACGCGGCCGCGCAGGACGTGCAGTCGGCCATCTCGAAGACGCTCCGGCAGTTCCCGCCCGGCATGCAGCCGCCGTCCTACCGCAAGGTCAACCCGGCCGACTCGCCCATCCTGTACTTCACGCTGACGACGGACGTGATGCCGCTGTCGCAGCTCGACGAGTACGCGGAGACGATGCTCGCGCAGCGCATCTCGACGGTGGCCGGCGTCGCCCAGGTGTCCGTGTTCGGCTCGCAGAAGTACGCGGTGCGGGTGCAGCTCGACCCGACGGCGCTGGCGACGCGGGGCATCGGCATCGACGAGGTCGCGACGGCGATCTCGAGCGGCAACGTGAACCTGCCGTCGGGCGTGCTGTGGGGGCCGGACCGGGCGACGACGGTGCAGGCGAGCGGCCAGCTGGACGACGCGGCGGCGTTCCGGGACCTGATCGTGACGTACAAGAACGGCGGACCCGTACACCTGGGCGACCTCGGGCAGGTCATCGACGACGTGCAGGAGAACCGGAGCGCGAGCTGGTACGACGGGCACCGCTCCATCATCCTGGCCGTGCAGCGCCAGCCGGGCACGAACACGATGGCGGTCTCGGCCGCCGTGAAGGAGACGGTTGCGGCGCTGCAGAAGCAGATCCCGGCGGGCGTGCACCTGAAGACGCTCTACGACCGCTCCGACTCCATCCACGAGTCGGTGACGGACGTGAAGTTCACGCTGCTGCTCACGCTCGCGCTGGTGGTGATGGTGATCTTCCTCTTCCTGAGGAACCTGTCCGCCACGGTGATCCCGAGCCTGGCGCTGCCCATGTCCGTGGTGGGCACGTTCTCGGTGATGTACCTGCTGGGCTACAGCCTGGACAACCTGTCGCTCATGGCGCTGACGCTGGCGGTCGGGTTCGTCGTCGACGACGCCATCGTCATGCTGGAGAACATCGTCCGGCACATGGAGATGGGGAAGCCGGCCATGCAGGCGGCGCTGGACGGGGCGCGGGAGATCGGCTTCACGATCCTGTCCATGACGCTGTCGCTCACGGCCGTGTTCATCCCGGTGCTGTTCATGGGCGGCATCATCGGCCGGCTCTTCCACGAGTTCGCGGTCACGATCGGCACGGCCATCCTGGTCTCGGGCTTCGTGTCGCTGACGCTGACGCCCATGCTGTGCAGCCGCTTCCTTCGGCCGCACTCGGCCGAGGGTCCGCACGGCCGCTTCTACGACGGGTTCGAGCGGGGCTACCAGCGCGTGCTGCACGCGTACGAGTCGAGCCTCGAGGTGGTGATGCGCCACCGGCGCGCGACGCTGGCCTTCTCCGCGGCCGTTCTCGCGGCGACGGTGTTCCTGTTCGTCGTCGCCCCGAAGGGGTTCCTGCCGAGTGAGGACGCGGGCCGCGTCTCGATCGGCACCGAAGCGGCGGAGGGCAGCTCCTTCGAGTCCATGGTCCGGCACCAGCAGGAAGTCGCCGCCATCATCGACCAGGACCCGAACGTGAAGGACTACATGTCCTTCGTGGGCGGCAGCAACCAGGGGCGGATGTTCCTGCACCTGAAGCCGCGCAACGAGCGCCTCGGGGTGGAGGAGGTGATCAAGGAGCTGAACCCGAAGCTGAACCGGGTCCCGGGCATCCGCGTCTTCATGCAGAACCCGCCGCCGATCCGCGTGGGCGGCCGCACCACGAAGAGCCTGTACCAGTTCACGCTGCAGGGCCCGGACATCGACGAGCTGTACGCCGGCGCCTCCAGCGCTCGAGAAGAAGCTGCGGGACGCGCCGGGGCTGCGGGACGTGACGACGGACGTGCAGATCGGCAACCCGCAGGTGGACGTGCAGATCGACCGGGAGCGCGCGGCGTCGCTGGGGGTGACGGCGCAGCAGATCGAGATGGCGCTCTACGACGCGTACGGCTCGCGTCAGGTCTCGACTATATACACGCCGAACAACCAGTACTGGGTCGTCATGGAGCTCGCGCCGCAGTACCAGCGCGATCTCTCGGCCCTCGGACTGCTATACGTCCGCTCGGGCAGCGGCGCGCTCGTGCCGCTCAGCTCCGTCGCCACGCTGAGCCGTGACGCGGGTCCCGTCAGCGTGAACCACTCGGGGCAGCTGCCGTCCGTCACGGTGTCCTTCGACGTGGCGCCCGGCGTCGCGCTGGGCACCGCGGTCGAGAGCGTGAAGAAGACCGCGGCCAGCATCCTGCCGTCCGACATCACGACCAGCTTCTCGGGCACCGCCGCCGCGTTCCAGGACACGCAGAACGGGCTGCTGCTCCTGCTCGCGCTGGCCATCTTCGTGATCTACCTGGTGCTCGGCATCCTGTACGAGAGCTTCATCCATCCCCTCACGATCCTGTCGGGGCTGCCGTTCGCCGCCTTCGGCGCGCTGCTCACGCTCATCGTCTTCCGCACGGACGTGAGCGTGTACGCCTTCGTCGGCATCATCATGCTGGTGGGGCTGGTGAAGAAGAACGCCATCATGATGATCGACTTCGCGCTGGACGCGGAGCGGAACGAGGGGCTCTCGCCCCGGGACGCCATCGTCGAGGCGTGCAGCATCCGCTTCCGCCCCATCATGATGACCACGATGTGCGCGCTGATGGCGACGCTGCCCATCGCCGTCGGGCTCGGGGCGGGCGGCGAGTCGCGCCGACCCCTCGGCCTGGCCGTGGTGGGCGGGCTGGCGTTCTCCCAGGTCATCACGCTGTACGTGACGCCCGTCGTCTACACGTACCTGGACGGCGCGCAGCGCTGGCTGGGCGGCCGCTTCGCCGCCCGGCGGCTGGCGCTCGCCGGCGGCGCGGGCGCGTTCGGGGTGGAGGAATACGAGGCGGCCGTGTCGGGCGGTAACGGCAGCGGCAACGGCAGCGGCAACGGGAAGGGCGCGGCGAAGGCGGGCTCACGCGAGGGGGCGTCGCGCGGAGCCGCGGAGTAGCGCGGAGTCAGCGCTTCCGGCGCGCCGCCGCGATCGTCGCGGGGTCCCGGCGCGTCCCGTAGTTGCAATCAAATGAATTCCGGCCTCGCCGGCGGCTGGATCCCCCGCGGCGAAGCGAGCCTCCGCGCGTCTCCGCGCCTCCGCGTGAGTCCCGGGGCGGCCGGACCCTCAGTGCTTCATGTACACGAGCAGCACGCCGCGCACGGAGTTGGGGCCGAAGAGGACGGCCGCCTCCGACGGGCGCAGCAGGATGATGGACTCCACGGATCCGGGCGGGAGCATGCCCAGGGCGAGGAGCGGATTGCCCAGCAGGGAGTCGTCGACGTAGACCTGCACGGGCGCGCAGTTCTGGCTGCGTGCGTTGCGGGTCAGCTCGACGCACAGGCCGGACGGCATCGTGTCGTAGGGGTGCAGCATAACCTCGCGAACCCGCAGGCCGGGGATGTTCTCGTCCCGCAGCAGGTCCCCGAAATCATGGGCGGACGCCGCCCGCCTGTCGATGCGGTCGGCGGTGACCAGGTAGCCGCCGAAGGCCCGCGGGTCCAAACCGAGCTGCCGGAGGTGTGCCTCCGCCGCGCCGCGCGGCAGCTGCACCACCACGGCGCCGACCTCCACCGGCTTCACCGTCAGCTCGAGGCGCAACTCCTCGCCGCCCTTGATCCGGACGTCTCGCTGCATCGGCGCGTAGCCGATCCGCTCGACCTGGACGCGGTAGCTCCCGCCCTTCTCGGGCGCCAGCAGGAACCGGCCGACGGAGTCCGTCTCGGCGACCTCGACCAGCTTGCCCTCCGGTCGCAGCAGGCGCACCGCCGCGCCGGCTACGGCCGTCCCGGTTTCCGCCTCCACGACCGTGCCCCGCACCTGCTGCGCGAGCGCCGGATCCGGCAGCGTGGCGCAGAGGAGGCCCGCGGCGAGCGCCGCCGCTGCGAGTCGCCCGCAGCGTCGCCCGCAGCGGGCACCGTTCCGCCGTCCGACGCGCGCGTTCTCCATCGGCACACCTCCCTCAGAACGTGACCTCCATCCCCAGACGCAGCGTCCGGCCCGGCGCCCGCTCAAGCGGTGCCTGGTAGAACTGGTTCGCGGGGGAGCGCAGATTGTTCGGGAACGACCCGCCGCCGGAGCCCAGGAACCCATAATAGTCGGGCCCGTTGTTGACCATCGTGTTGAGCTCCGTGATGGGCGACGCGCCGAGGACGTTGAAGACGTCCAGCGAGACGGCGACCTGGTAGTCGGTCCAGTCGAACGTGCGGTCGATGCGCAGGTCCAGGTTGGAGCGCGTGTCCATCTGCGGCTTGCCCCGGGGGCCGATGAAGACGTACTGCCCCTCGAGCGGCCCGAACATGTTGTAGTCCACGGTCTGGCCGGCCGTGCTGCTCGGCTCCTGGCCCGGCCGGTAGCTGCCGTTGCGGGGCGCGTTCGTGTTGATCCGGTACGTGTAGTAGCCCTGGGACGAGAGGCGGAACCGCGGGGCGTAGTGGTCCCCCGTCGCGTAGCGCCAGAACATGCCGCCCCGGAGCTGCCAGGGGAGCTGGCCCCACACGCTGACCTTCGCCTCCCGCGTCGAGAAGTTCGACAGGATGCCGTACGCGTCAACGCCCTCGTTCACGTGGACGTACTGGCCCGCACCGTACTCGTTCGGGTCCGCGTATCCACTGACGTTGTCGAGGTTGCCCTTCAGGCTCGTGAAGACCGCCGAGAGGGAGGCGCCCCACGTGGGCCGGGCGACGTCCAGGGAGAGCTGGACCTGCCCGAAGTCGCGCTTCGCGTCCGGCGCCGTGGTCAGCCTGTACGCCGGGTCCCACGTCAGCGACAGTGTGTCGGCCGCCGTCATGCCCGGCGGGATGGAGCAGACGTCGCTGTTGATCGCGCAGAACCGGATGCGATCGATCATGGCGTTGTTCGGGATGTAGAGGTCCTTCAGGAAGACCTGACCGCCGGAGAACGGGAGCGGCCCGCCGCTGGAATCGTAGACGCGGACGCTCTTGTAGTGCGTGTAGTTCGTCGCCCGGTTCAGGTCGACCAGTGCGATCATGTTCCGGTTGGCGCGGTGCGTATAGAGCGCCTGCATCTTCACCGAGCTGCCGAACTGCTTCTCCATCGAGAACAGCCACTCGTCGATGTACGGCTGCCTGTAGTTCAGTACCGGTCCCGTCTCGTTGAGGATCTGCACCGTCTCCTGCGTGAACTGTCCGAGGGCGGCAAGCGAGTCCCGCTGCGCGGCGGAGAAGCGGGTCGCCGGGTCGGAGAACGCGTCCCCGCGGTAGAACCAGACCTCGTCATTGGTGAAGACGTTGGCACCCTGCACCCGGTCGAACATCTGACCGATCATGTTCTGGTGGTATCGGCCCCAGTGAACCTTGGCGAGAAGGGTGCCGTCGCCGGTCAGCTTGGCGGCGAGCCCGACGCGGGGGTCGACGGCCTCGTCCTGGACGGCCAGGAAGCGTTCCTGTCCGGCGGGATCCATGAATCCCTGCCAGCGGCCCCAGCGCACGCCCGGCGAGAAGACGATGCGCGGCCCGAGGGAGATGCTGGATTGGGCGAACGCGGCCTCGTTCACGATGTCCGCGTTCAGGTGCACCTCGCCTCCGTACTCCGCGGCGATGAACGACGTGGACACGTGGGACCACGTGGACGGGTCGGCCGGATCGAAGCGCGAGGACAGCGTCGGCAGCCAGGTCATGCCGCCGTTGCGAACGCGCTCGTCCAGGAAGCTGCCGCGCGTGTACTCGCCGCCGACCTTCAGGAGGTGCTCGAGGCTGCCCGTCTTCAGCCGGAACGTGCCGATGAGGGAGCCCGAGGTGGAGGCCGGCGCGCTGCGCAGGCGGTACGGTGCGTTCTGGAAGGCGGTGTAGGGCGGCGTGAGGGCGAACGTTCGGACGCCGGGCACGTCGGTGCCGTTGTAGGGGTCGGATCGCTCGTCCCGGCTGAAGCGGTTGAAGCGCGCCTCGACGTTGCCCCAGCTCCCGATCGTGCGTCGCAGCATCCCCGTGCCGAACCACGTCGGAGACGTGTAGCGCCACGCTGCGCCGGCGTCCTCGTAGCCCGTCATCCCGTAGTTGTCCGCGGCCACGTTCAGGTAGCCGCCGGAGACCTCGGCCTTCGTCGAAGGCGACGGCGTCCACGTCAGCTTGCCGAAGTACTTGTCGTCCGAGCGCGCCTCCTGCGTCGGGCTGTAGTGGCCGTCCACGATGCCGAGATGGTTGAGCACCCGGGCGTCGCGCTGGATGCGCTCGCCCGAGATGAAATAGAAGAGCCGGTCCCGCAGGACGGGTCCGCCGACCTGGCCCTCGAAGTCGTAACGGGTCGCGACTTCGGTGCCGATCTCGGTCGACACGAGATTCGAGCGGTTGAGCGCCGCGTTCTCGACGCTGCTCCGGAACAGGCCGGTCACGTCGTTCGTGCCGCTCTTCGTCACGATGTTGACGATGCCGCCCTGGAACCCGCCGAACTCGGCGCCGGCGCCCAACCCCCGCACCTCCACCTTGTCGATCCAGTCGATACTCGGCTGGATGAGGTCCCCACCCATCCCGGGATGGTTCACCGACAGGCCGTCGAGCAGGTAGCTGTCGGCCTGATAGTTCGCGCCGCCCCACACGTGCCCGGGCCTCGCCCCGGGCGTCAGCGCGACGAGCTTGTCCGCGTCGTGGGCGACGGGGAGCAGGTTGATGGCGACCTCGTCGACCGTCGTCTTCACTTCGGTCGTCTGGACCTGGACCTTCACCCGGTCCGCCACGACACCGATCGACTCGAGCTGGATGGGCGCGAGCTGGAGCTCGATGGGCAGCACCTTCACTTCGCCGGCCTCGACGCGCACTCGCGCCTCACCCGGCTTGTAGCCCGCGGCGTCGACGTGCACCTCGTACGTTCCCGCGGCGATACCCGCCACCCGGGCGCGCCCGGCGCTGTCGGAGAGGACGCTCCAGAGGACCTGTCCGCTCAGGGACACCGACACGGTCGCGCCGGAGACCGCCTGCCCATGACCCGTCACCTTCACGAGCAGTCCGCTCTGCGCCGCCGCTGCCGCGGGCAGCAGTGCGAGGAGCAGTACGGCAATGCGCAACGGACGGGTGAGGATCGGTGATGCTGGCATTCGTCACCCCGTTCGGGATCTGGTTTCAGGCGGGAGATGCTTCCCACACGTGTAACGAATTAGAGACGCCCTGGCCGCACACTTTGTTGTGGCGCGCCGAGCCAGGGCTGCGCGACCGCGCCGCCCGGAGCGGATCGCCGGCGACTTGGACCCCGCCGCCGCCGGCACTTACGTTGCGCCCGGGTTTATCATTCGGCCACGTGGACGGGAAGGGAGCCAGATGCCGGAGCAGAACGAGAAGGCGCCGGACTTTACGCTGCAGACGGACGAGGGGGAAGAGGTCAGCCTGTCCGACTACAGGGGACGGACGGTGGTGCTGTACTTCTACCCGAAGGACGATACGCGCGGGTGCACGAAGGAGGCATGCGCATTCCGGGACGCGTTCGAGGAGTACGAGAAACGCGGTGTCGTGGTGCTCGGCGTCAGCCCGGACGACGTGAAGTCCCACGTCAGGTTCAAGTCGAAGTACGATCTGCCCTTCACGCTCCTGGCCGACCCGGACCACGAGGTCGCCGAGACGTACGGCGTATGGGTCGAGAAGAGCATGTACGGCCGGAAGTACATGGGCGTCGCCCGCGTCACGTTCCTCATCGACGGGGAGGGCCGAGTCGCGAAGGTGTTCCCCAACGTGAAGCCGGAGGGGCACGCCGAGGAGATCCTCGCGGAGCTGTAGACCATGCGATCAACCGACGGACTTCTCGTGGTGGACGTGCAGAACGACTTCTGCCCGGGCGGCGCGCTGGCCGTGCCCCACGGCGACCACGTTGCCAAGGTGATGACGGAGTATGCCGGGCGCTTCCACGAGGAGGGGCTGCCCATCTTCGCCTCCCGGGACTGGCATCCGCCGCAGACGAAGCACTTCCAGCAGTGGGGCGGCCCCTGGGTGCCCCACTGCGTGCAGAACACGACCGGCGCGGCCTTCCACCCTGCCCTCCGGCTGCCGGACGACGCCATCATCGTGTCGAAGGGCGACGATTTCGAGGGCGACAGCTACTCCGCGTTCCTCGCCCACGGCCCGTCAGGCCACTCGCTCTCGGCGCTGCTCCGGGAGAAGGGCGTGAAGCGCCTCTTCATCGGCGGCCTCGCGACCGACTACTGCGTCCGCGCCTCGGCCCTCGACGCCCTCGAGAAGGGCTTCGAGGTCGTCCTCCTGCTGGACGCCATGAGCGGCATCGACGTGGAGGCCGGGGACACCGCGCGTGCGCTGGACGAGATGCTGCGGGCGGGGGCGGGGACGGCGGTGATTGGGACTGCGGGAATAGGACTGCGGGAATAGGACTGCGGGAATAGGACTGCGGGAATAGGACTGCGGGGTACTGCGGGCGGGATACTTCGGGCGGGGTACTTCGGGCGAGATACTGCGGGCGGTGGACTGCGGGCAGGGTACAGCGGGCGAGATACTGCGGGCTGGGGACGGCGGGCGAGGAACTGCGGGCTGGGGAGACTTGATGCTCATAGAGGCGGGGCGGGCTTCGGAGATTCGGCGGCGGGAGACGCCTACCGTTGTCGTGGGGGGGGTGCCGGTGGGGTCGGCGCACCCGGTCGTCGTGCAGTCCATGACCAACACGGACACGGCGGACGCGGAGGCGACGGCACGGCAGGTGGCGGAGCTGGCGCTGGCGGGGAGCGAGCTGGTGCGCGTCACCGTTAACACGGACGACGCCGCGAAGGCGGTGCCGGGCATCGTCGCCCGTCTCGAGGATGCGGGGCTCGACGTGCCCGTGATCGGCGACTTCCACTACAACGGGCACCTGCTCCTCACGAAGCATCCGGAGTGCGCCCGGGCCCTGGCGAAGTACCGCATCAATCCGGGCAACGTGGGCGCGAAGCGGCGGGACGAGAACTTCCGCACCATCGTCCAGGTGGCCGTCGACAACGGCAAGCCGGTGCGCATCGGCGTGAACTGGGGCTCCCTCGATCAGCAGCTCCTCACGGAGCTCATGGACGCGAACGCGCGCTCGGAGCGGCCGGCGGATTCGAAGGCCGTGATGATCGAGGCCATGATCCAGAGCGCGCTGCGCTCCGCGGAGCTGGCGGAGGAGACGGGGCTCGGCCACGACCGCATCCTGCTGAGCGCGAAGGTCAGCGGAGTCCAGGACCTCGTCGCGGTCTACACCGACCTGGCGCGCCGCTGCGACTACCCGCTGCACCTCGGCCTGACGGAGGCGGGCATGGGGACGAAGGGCGTCGTCGCCACCACCGCCGGTCTGTCGATCCTGCTGCAGCAGGGCATCGGTGACACCATCCGCGTCTCCCTGACGCCCCGGCCGGACGGCGACCGGGCCGAGGAGGTGCGCGTCGCGCAGCAGATCCTCCAGTCCATGGAGATCCGCTCGTTCACGCCCCAGGTCACGTCCTGCCCCGGCTGCGGTCGCACCACGAGCACGTTCTTCCAGAAGATGGCCGAGGACATCCAGGGCCACATCCGGGAGTCGATGCCGTCCTGGCGGGAGCGCTACCCCGGCGTCGAGGAGCTGAAGGTGGCCGTGATGGGGTGCGTCGTGAACGGGCCCGGCGAGTCCAAGCACGCCAACATCGGGATCTCCCTGCCGGGCACGTTCGAGGAGCCGAAGGCCCCCGTCTACGTGGACGGCGAGCTGTTCCGGACGCTGAAGGGGGAGGGGCTCGTCGCGGAGTTCATGGAGATCCTGGATGGGTACGTGGAGCGGAGGTACGGGGGGCTGAGAAGCAGGCGGGGGTCGGGTAGCCCGCTCTTCCCGTCGAGCTCGGAGGCCGCGTTTTCCCGCGCGGTCCGTGGATAACGTGCGATTCCGCGTGGAAAGCGCGTGGAGAAATTGCATTGCATTGTGAATTGCAGGTGTTACAAACGGGGATGTAGGTGCGAGGCGCGGACTTACGTGTGACGGGTGAATCGGCGCATTCCAGGAATTCGTGCCACGCTCCGTAACTCGTGGAATCGCTTGTGGTTACGCCGCCCTCTGGAATCCTTGACCGGGAGCTTCCGCGAGGGTATTCCTGAGTCAGACGTCAGCGGTCGTGCGGCTCACGGGCCGCGGACGTCGCCTCGAAAAAGGACGCTTGACGAGGCAAGCTTCCCGGGACGGTTCGGAAGCCGGGAAGACGGCGACGAGGTCACTGGCCGTCGCTGAAGCCCCAGGGCCAACGGGGCGCCGAAGCCGCCAGCCGCGCGACGACGGAAGAGAGCGGGAACCGGTGTTCGCCCTTCGGGGCGACGGAAACCGAATCCAAGCGGAACCCGCCTCTCGCCAGTGCTCGAACCCCCGGCACCGGGAAACCGGCCGCCGGGGGTTTCTGCGTTCGCAGCGTAGCCGGCCGGCCCACGCTCAGTCCGCCGGCCGGTCCGGGCGCGCGGCCGTATCCGCGGCAAGCCGGTTCCGCAGCCACTCGACCGCGTCCTCGGCGACGTCGAGTCGGAGCGGATGCGGCTCGCAGCGGGCGAGGAGCTTCGAGGCGACGCCGTCGCCCGTGGCGACGTGCGCCGTGATGCCCGCCGGCGCCGCGCCGCCTCGCTCGAGGACCTCGAGCTCGACCCACAGCGACGTCCCGGGCGGACGTGACGCGAGCCACGCCTGCATGCCGGCCTCGTAGGCGGCGCGCTCGGCCGGCTCGAGATAGTCGCGCATGACGGACTGGTAGACGAGCGCCAGCCGATCGTCGGCGGCAGGGAGCAGGCCGGGCACCCGGGCGGCCGCGGCCGTGCGCACGCGCGGGGCACCCGGCCGGTCGAGCGCGGCGCGGAACGCGGCGATCGCCTGCTCGAGCCGCATCTCGCGCTCGCCCTGCCCCGGCCACACGCACGCGCGCAGCCAGCGCGCGTCGTCGTCGTCGCTCGGATCGAGGGGCCGCAGGTCGAAGCCCGTACGCTCGATCACGCGCGGTAGCGGTGCGACGCGCAGCGGCGAACCGTCGGCCGCTCGCCAGATGGCCGGCAGCTGGTCGGCGACGAGGTTGAGCCCCGCGCTCGCGCCGACGTCGAAGATCGCCAGCTCGCGCTCGCGGGCGACGTCGCCCCACAGCGCCGCCGGCCACAGCCACACGACCGCGCGCGACGTCTCGTTCGTCTGCACGTGCCGCTCACCGAGAGTGCGCCACAGGTGCGTGCGCTCGGGCGACGTCGCCCCGCGCACCGCCTCGCGCGTGATCGTCTCCGGCCACGGCGGCCGCGCCGCGATCCCCGGCCACAGCGAATGCGCCTCGCCCTCACGCAGCGCGTCGTCCCTCAGGCCCGCGAGCAGCAGCAGCGGCCGCTCGTAAAACGCGCCGAAGCGCCGGTCGCGCCACACTTCCTCGAGCCGCACCTCGAGCCCGTCGTCCAGCTCGTCGAGCAGGACGTCGAGCAGAACCCCGTACGCGGGCGCGCGCGTGCGCACGAAGTCGCGCTGGGCCTCGAAATCGCGGCGAAGGGTGGCGGGGGCGTTGGGCATGGGGCGAGAGTAGGCGCGGGTGGGCGGTGGCGCCAGAGGTGGGGATGAAAACCCCTTTGGTCCGGCAGACTCTGAACCTAAGGCTTGTGCGACACTCGGGGACGGTGTTGGTTGCGAGAAGGCGCGCAATGATGCTCCTTCGATTCGCTCGATATAAGCAACAATGATGATCTGGAGCCGCACGGGCCAGCTTCTGCAGTGGGCCCTGCGATGCCGAGGTCCTTCGATTGTCGGACCTACCCGTTATCCTGGAATCGACGTTCGGTCACATCTCCCGCTACAGGCGGTTCATGGGGTATTCCGAATTCTTCTCGCGCATCACCGGCTCTCCGAGCCCGTATCCCTATCAAGCTCGACTAGCCGACGGGGACTGGCCCGACATCCTGGACGTACCGACGGGTTTGGGAAAGACGGCGGCAGTGACGGTTGCTTGGCTATTCCGACGCATTCGTGGCGATACCGGTACGCCGCGGCGGCTCATTTGGTGTCTGCCGATGCGTGTGTTGGTCGAGCAGACTGTCGCAGCGATCGATGGCTGGATGGCCGCGGCTGCGCCTGAGTTTGAAGCCGCCGGAATTGCCACGCCGCGAATGCACGTTTTGATGGGCGGCCGCGTCGACCATCGGTGGATCGAGCGGCCAGAAGAGCCGGCCGTGGTCGTCGGTACACAGGACATGCTCTTGTCTCGTGCTCTGATGCGGGGGTATGGCATGAGCCGTTATCGGTGGCCGATGGACTTCGCATTGCTTCACAACGACGGGCTGTGGGTGTTCGACGAGGTGCAGCTCATGGGCACCGGCCTGTCCACATCCGCACAGCTCGAGGCGTTTCGTCGTTTGCCGGGCATGGCGCACGACGGCGCGTCCCGCTCCCTTTGGATGTCGGCTACTTTGCAGCCAGACTGGCTCGCGACCATCGACTTCAGGCCCCATGTCCAGACGCTCCGCGTGGCGGCGCTCGACACGGACGAGCGACGCATCCCATCGGTCTCGACCCGCCTCCACGCATCCAAGCGGCTTGTGAAGTCGGAAGTGTCGCTCGTCGCAGATACGAAATCCGCCACCGCAGCCTACGTCCGGGATCTCGCGGCGAGCGTGCTATCGGCACACGATGGCACCTCTCCCACGCTCGTCGTCGTAAACAGGGTTGAGCGAGCGCAGGAGCTCGCGAAGGCGATTTCCCGCGGATTGCCGGGAGACAGCTCGACGGAGGTTCTGCTTGTCCACGCTCGCTTCCGTCGCCGCGAGCGAGACCGGCTCAATGAACGCCTTCGACGGCTCCGCGCCGGCGATGACGTAATCCTCGTCGCCACGCAAGCCGTCGAGGCGGGCGTGGACCTCACCTCGGCGCGGCTGTTCACGGAGTTGGCGCCGTGGTCCTCCATCGTTCAGCGGTTCGGCCGCTGCAATCGTGGAGGGGAATACGCCGACGCGATCGTCACCTGGGTTGACATGGATACGCGTGCCGACCCGAAGCTCTGCCGCCCGTACGAGATCGAGGAACTGAATCGAGCGAGATCGATTCTGCGCACACTGAGTTCAGCCGCGTCAGCGGACTTGCCGCCTGTCAAGGATGGGCCGGCGACAACACATGTCCTTCGCCGTCGCGATCTCCTCGAACTCTATGACACCGACCCGGACCTGTCGGGTTTCGACCTGGATGTATCACGATACGTGCGAGACGCAGGCTCACCGCAGGTCCAGGTGTTCTGGCGCGCTTTCGAAGGCGCTCCGGGATCAGATGAGGCCCCGCTGGCGGACGAGTTGTGTCCCGTCTCCATAGGTCAGGTGAAGGACCACCTAAAGAAGCGAGCTGCCTTTGCGTGGGACGCCCTGATGGGCCGCTGGGCCGCGACCCGCGCCGATTCAGTCCTGCCAGGTCAGACGCTGATGCTCCGCGCAGCGGAAGGCGGGTACGATCCTGACTTGGGGTTCCTTCCCGGCAGGCGCGGTAGCGTCGAAGTCCTCGAACTGCCGGGAGAACCGCAGCCCGGAATGGACAGAATGGACGGGGACGTGCGTACCGCCGTTGGCCGCTGGGTCACGCTCGCCCGGCATAGTGCAGATGCATTGAAGGAGGCCAAGATGCTAGCCGAGCTCGCGGGCGAGCAGGCGGCCGCGGTGTGCGATGCGGCGCTCAACCATGACATCGGGAAGATACATCCGGCTTTTCTTACGCCGTTGCTCGACTTCGATGTGGACGGGGAACACGCAGGCGAGTTCTGGGCGAAGTCAGGAACACGAGGTCGCCTCGTCTACCGTGTCGAGACGGACGGGGAAAGCGTACCCCGGCCTCATTTCCGCCACGAGTTGGCATCGGCCCTTTCATGGCTGTCACGGTGCGGGGAGCACGTGCGTCGAGATCTGGTGCCTTTCCTCATCGCGGCTCACCACGGACGGGTAAGAATGGGTCTTAGGGCCTTGCCGGCGGAGGCTACGCCGCCCGACGACGGCCTTTGGCTCGCGGGGTGTGGGACGGCGATACTCTCCCTTCAGCGGATCTCGACGGCTTGATCGTGCCGGCGAGCGAGTTGCGACTCGATCTTATGCGCATGGGCGAAGGGCCGACGGGCCCTTCGTGGGCCGAACGGACGCGCTGCCTTCTTCAAGAGTACGGACCGTTCCGACTCGCTTGGCTCGAGACGCTCGTCCGGCTGGCTGACTGGCGGGCCTCGGCGATGGAGGAGATCAATGATTCAAGCGAGACGCACAATGTCGGGTGATCGGTCGCTCCACGCCGTCGCCCTGTCTGGGACGTCGCCGACACCGCTCGCCAGCTATCTGAAGGCGCTTGGAGTGCTCCGGCTCGTTTCCGAGCAGGTCGATACGAACTCCCGGGGATACTGGCGTAACGACCACTTCGTGCTGCTCTCGCCGTTGGACACAAAGGGCATTCTGAGATTCTTCCGAGACGAGTATTCACCTTCGGCCATTGTTGCACCCTGGGGTGGCCGGTCAGGCTTCTATTCCGGAAGTTCCGAGAAGTCCGCCCGGCAGGCGCTCGACGCCATCGCGGAGTCGACCGCCCCGCGGCTGGAGACATTCCGGCGCGGCATTCGGGAAGTGCGCAGCCTTCTAGTTCGGCATGGGATCGACGCAAAGCCGAAGGAGTCGGATGACAAGCTCGCCCTCCTTCGAGCATGCCGCGCCGAGCTGCCCGACGAAATGCTCGGCTGGCTGGATGCCTGTTACGTGCTCACGACGGATGACCGAGCATTCCCGCCCCTACTGGGAACCGGGGGGAACGAGGGTTCGGCCAGCTATGTCTCCAATTTCGCGCAGGCGGTTATCGACTGCGTCCTGACTAGGCAGTGGGCCGCCGCTCTGGAGGCAGCGCTTTTCAGTGTCGCAGCTCCAAGCACGCATGCAAGCCAGACGGCAGGACAGTTCGCGCCGGCCACATCCGGCGGAGTCAATGCTTCGGCCGGCTATTCGGGCGGCGCGACACTGAATCCTTGGGACCTTCTGCTCTGCCTCGAAGGCACCTTGCTCTTTTCAGTGACCGCCACAAGGCGGATGGGGGGCGGATCGGGCTCGATCATGAGCGCTCCCTTTACCGTGCGACCGTCGGGTAGCGGAAGTGGCGCTCTCTCGATCGCAGACGAGGGCGCGGCGCGGGCCGAGATGTGGATGCCCCTCTGGTCCGGAGCGGCGACGGTGGCGGAGCTGTCAGCCGTGCTCGGCGAGGGACGGGTTCAGTATGGCCGCAACCGCGCGCGGCAGGCGCGAAACGCGCTCGACTTCGCTCGAGCCGCAGCAACGCTGGGTGTGCAGCGGGGGATCGATTCATTCCAGCGGTATTCGGTTGTCCAGCGATTGGGAAAGAACATGATCGCGGTGCCTGTGGGACGGCTGAGGGTCGAGCGACGTCCGGCCGCTGAACTGATCGATCGGCTAGATGCTCCAGCTGGCTTCAGAGGTTCCGCTCGCTCGGCCGCTCGAAACACGCACCTGCGCGATTGACGTCGTTGGCGCATCAGCTTGACGATGCCTTGTTCGACCTTACGGCCCGCGGAGATGCTTCTGCCGTCCAGCAGGTCATCCGTTGTCTAGGGGAGGCGGAGTCATACCTGGCCAGGAGCCCGGCTTCGCGCGAAAATTGTCCGCCCGTCCCCACCCTCGGTCCGGAATGGGTGCGGTCGGGTGACGACGGCTCCGCAGCTTTCCGGATTGCCGCATCACTGGCGAGCCTCCACGCCGCTGGCACCGATCGAAACGGGCGTGCCCTGCGACTTCCGATGTGGCGGTATTTCTCGCCAGCTAATGACGGTAGACGTGACTGGGAGAGCGGTGTCGGCCACCGAATTGTATGGGGGGAAGGGTCTCTCGAGGTGAACCTGGCGGCCGTCCTTACGCGCAGGCTGATCGATGCGGAATCCGCCGGAAGCGACGTAAAACCGGTCCTCGGCGCGCCTGCCCCGATCGATGCCGTCGCGCGGTGGCTCGATGGTGAAGTCGATTCACAGGAAGTGGCCTCGCTTTTGAAAGGCCTCGTGTGTGCGCAGATTCCAGGCCTTCCCACATGGGGCCAGCAAGGGACGGGTTTCCCTCCTGTTTCTCTGGATTACCGATTACTTAAGCCATTCTTTTGCAGCGATCGGATGCTTAGGTCCATGCATTTGATCGACGAGGGAGATACCGTACCGCTGGCCGCCGAAATTGTGCTTTTTCTGCGCGCGGGACAGGTCGACCGGGCGCTCGCTCTAGGGCTCCACCGGCTCCGCATCTCCGGAGTGGCCAGTCAGATGCAAGCGCCGGCGGCGGCCACGCGCGGACCACGGCTGCTCGTGGCGCTCATGATTCCCGTTGCGGGACACGACCTGAAGGAGCTCTTTCGACCTCTCCGGCATCCTGAGCAGGACTGGACGCCGCTTCACCATCCTTCCACAGAGGAATGAACACGATGGCCGTCGACTTCAGCCCCTTGGATGGGGCATTCCGTGTGCTTATCGAAGCGAAATTGTGCCCGGTTCAAGGCCAGCGCTTCCAACCCACCGGGTTCCCGGACCTCGGCGCCGCAACCTTTCAAGCTCCTGGCGAGGCTAAGACGGTGCTGATAGTGGAGTCGGCCCAGAGCATGGCGAACCGATTGGAAGCTGCGTGCTGGAGTGACGCCGAGGACGACTGGAATGAGCCGCTTCGGGGGCTACCACTGGTAACAGTGAGGGAGGAAGACGGCACACCCTTGACCAATTCGGTCTTAGAGGCTCATCGACTAAATTCGCCGTACATCGTCAACAGCGATGAATTCGATGCAATCCGAGAGGCCATCGGATTTTCTGAGTCTCGGCCTTTTGATCCGCGCGAGCAGCTCGCACCGGTCTTGTTGCGGTTCGACCCTGCTTCGCTGCTACATGGTGTCTTCCTGGAAAAGGTGGGGGGCGTCGTTCGGCTTCCCCGTGCACTATCCGGATTCATCGAAGCCACGGATGTCCAGGTCGCTGCTTCGGGTGGAGTAAAGATCGATCGAGTTCAGCCAACCAAGGGAGCTGCAGGCAAAACCGCGAAAGAGGGATACGGTAACGTGCCCTTTTCTCGCGATGAGTACGTGTCGCCGGATATCAGGGCCTACTTCAATCTCGATCTTTCGCAGATCCGTGGCTGGGCGCTCGGAGACGCGGCGGAGAAGCTTCTGATCACCCTGGCGCTATATAAGATCCGGAGCTTTCTCGAATCAGGATTGCGGCTGCGGACGGCATGCGACTTCGGACCTTCTCGGCGTCCGTGTCACGCGGCCCGACGGCTTCGAGCTGCCCGAACTCGCGGAACTGGAGGCAGAGCTGCCGCGAATGATTGAGTCTGTCGCGTCCGAAGGCGCGTTCGCCGAGCCGCGGGTGACCGCTGTCACGTACAGGCCGTGACCATGGGCGTTGCGATCGCGTTTCGATTTCCCTCGGGACGCTATCACGGCACGGCCTGGAACGGGAGCGTCAACGAGGCTGACGTCGAGTGGCCGCCATCTCCATGGCGGATTCTCAGAGCTCTCGTTGCCGTCTGGCACCGAAAAGGCGATCGAGGGCGATTCCGCGAATCGATACTGGAGGGTCTTGTCGAATCCCTCGCCGCGGAAGCGCCCGAATACAATCTGCCGCCAGCCGTGAAGTCCCACACACGACACTTCATGCCAGAGCGGTCCGGCTCCGGCACGCGACCGGTAATGGTGTTCGATGCTTTCGCAGCGGTAGACCGGGACGCGACACTGGTTGTACGATGGCCAAGCGTAACATTGGACGCGGATGAATATGCCCTTCTCGGGAGCCTGCTGGACCGGCTCGGATATCTTGGCAGGGCAGAGAGTTGGGTCGAGGGTCGGCTGATCGACACGGCTGCCGGCGAGCCTAACTGCTCGCCAGCCGACGAGACTGGCGGCGGCGATGGCGATATCGTGCAGGTCCTCTGTCCTCGGACCCCCAAGGACTACGCTGAGTTTCGGAACGGGGAGTTCGAGGCTAGGGAACTGACGAAGGGCCGCCTTAACAAGGGCCAGAAGCGGCTCGTCGCGACGCTTCCACAGTCATTCCTGGGCGCGCTTTCGATAGAAACGGCCGACATGCGCAATGTCGGGTGGAATCGCCCGCCGGCCAGTCAGGTCGTTCCATATCGACGGCCGTGGAACTGCTTCGGCCCGGCGCCCATCCAGCACGTACATCGGCGCAGATCAGGGGTCACGACGGTCCGCTTGGTATTGAGCGGAAATCCGCTTCCTCTAGTCGAAGATTCGCTGCGGATCGGTGAGGCTGCCCGACTTGCCGCGATTCACTGGGCGGAAAAGGTGGCCGGAGAAGAGAACGTCCCGCCTGTGCTTTCTGGCCACGGTCTCCCCGATGGCAACAATCACGGGCACGCCTTCTACCTGCCGGAGGACGCCGACGGCGACGGCCGGCTCGACCACATTCTCGTCCACGCCCCGGCGGGTCTGCCGCCCGAGGCGGTACGCGCCCTCGACGCAATCCCGCACATATGGATTCGCAGCGAAGGCAAATGGAGATCGATTTACGAGGGCGGGTGGGATCCCACGTCCGATGTTCCTTCCAGACTTATGGCAACAAGCCGCGAGTGGTGCTCGGCGACCCCATATCTCCATCCCTGGTTCGCGAAAAAGGGCTTTGGCATTGATCAGCAGGTCGAGCGGGAATGCCGAATTCGCGGCTTTCGGATCCCGAGAGTTGAGGTCCTGTCTCATATCCGTGTCGCCGGCCGCGTGCGGCGCCCGGTGCAGTTCCACCGGTTTCGATCCCGCCGTGGAGGGCGCCAGCCTGACCGGATGGGACATTTTCTGCGATTGACGTTCGATGAAGCCATATCGGGACCTCTCGCCTTCGGTTACGCATGCCACTTTGGACTTGGGATCTTTCAGCCGTTCGGCGAATGGTGATCTCGTCGTCTGCGGGGCGGACAGGTGGTCTAAGTGGTGCCGGAGGCGTGGAACTGCCCGACTACGAACTTGACTGATCAGCACGATCGTCGTCCCATGAGTCCCGAGTCGATTGACGGGCCGATGGCAGAAACCTCTTGACGTGCCACTAGAGGGGCTGCAGATAGGAAGCACCCGCCGAGTTCCCCTCACATATTTCCCACCATTGCCATGACAGACGATCGCTCCACCTCGTCGGGCCGCTCGCGCGGCCCCCGCTGGTCCTCGCCTACCAAACCCACCGGGCGCGCCGCGGGTGGGGTCGAGCGCGAGCCCGAGCCGCAGCAGACGGGCGCGGCGCCACCTGCGGCGGCGTCGTCCGAAGCAGAGCTCCTTCCCGTTCGAATGCTGAACGAGTTCGCCTACTGCCCTCGGCTGTTTCACCTCATGCACGTCGAAGGGCGGTGGGCGGATAACGTGTATACGGAGGAAGGCAAGCACGTGCATCGGCGCGTCGACCGCTTCGATGACGTGCTGCCTGCGCCCGAATCGGCATCGGACGGGGCTGATCGCGAAGAGCGGCAGAGTGGTGAGGAGCCGCCGACCGTCAGCCGTTCCGTTCATCTCGCGAGTGAGCGGCTAGGCCTGGTCGCCAAGCTCGACCTCGTATCAACCGCCGGCGATGAAGCAGTACCCGTGGAGACCAAGCGCGGTCGCGTGCCGAACAATCCGGAGCGGTCGTGGGAGCCCGAGCGCGTGCAGTTGATGGCGCAGGGGCTCCTGTTACGCGAGCACGGCTACGACTGCGACCATGGAGTGCTGTACTTCGCGGCATCGCGCACACGGGTGGACGTGCCGTTCACACCGGAGCTCGAGGCGAGCGCGTTCCACTACCTAGAGCGGGCGCGGGCGGCGGCGCGCAGCACCGTCCTGCCCGATCCTCTGGATGACAGTCCGAAGTGCAACGGCTGCTCGCTGAGCGGAATCTGTCTTCCCGACGAGACGCTCGCGCTGCGCGAGGTGCCGGCTGACCCGGCGTCATCGCCCGACGGCAACGTAAGGCGGCTGTATCCTTCCAGGGCCGAGTCCATGCCACTCTACGTGCAAACGCAGGGGGCACGCGTCGGCAAGCGGGGCAAGGTCGTCATCGTAACAAAGAAGGACGAAGAGCTCGGCCGGGTTCGCCTCATCGATCTCGACCACCTCGTGCTCTGCGGCAACGTGAGCGTCTCGGCGCAGACCGTTCACTTACTGTGCGAGGCGGGGATTCCGATCGTGCATCTCTCGCGGGGACACTGGTTCTACGGTGTGACGAGGGGCCTCACGCTACGCAATGCCTACGACCGTGCTGCGCAGTTCCAGGCGGCTGCGCAGGAGGAGCGACGACTCGCCTTCTCGCGAGCCACCGTGCTGGCGAAGGCGACGAACCAGCGCACCATGCTCCGGCGCAACGCGAAGCCGAGGCCCGAAGCCGCACTCGGCCGGATGAAGCGGCTGCTCCGCGACGTCGCCACAGCCCAGTCGGTCGAGTCGCTTCTCGGTCTGGAGGGTGCTCTCGCCGCCCATTACTTCCAGCATTTCGGACGGATGCTCCGGCCGCGGAATTTCGATGCCGAATGGGACTTCGAGAACCGTAACCGCAGGCCGCCACGCGATCCGGTAAACGCGCTCCTCTCCTTCGGGTACGCGATGCTCGCCAAGGAATGCACGGTCGCTGTGCTCAGTGAAGGCCTCGATCCCTGGTGGGGGCTCTTCCACCAACCGCGGCATGGTCGGCCGGCTCTCGCGCTCGACCTGATGGAGGAGTTCCGGCCGCTGGTAGTCGACAGCGCCGTCGTGACCGCTGTGAACACCGGAATGGTCACCGCAGGCGATTTCACCACCGGGGCCTCGGGATGCGCCCTGCGCGAGACCGCCCGTAAGTCATTCATCAAGGCGTACGAAGCTCGTCTCGATCAGCTGGTGACGCATCCGATTTTCGGTTATCGCTGTTCCTGGCGCGCCATCATTCGTGTTCAGGCCAAACTCCTCGCGCGCTGGCTCCGGGGCGATGTCCCCGATTACGTCGGTGTAGTGACGCGGTGAGGTTGAAATGGCAAGGCGGCATTATCTCGTGACCTACGACATTTCCGACGACAAGCGTCGCAACCGGGTGTTCAACACCTTGCACGGATATGGAAACCACGTGCAGTATTCGGTCTTCCTGTGCGAGCTGGACCGGCGCGACCTGGCTCGGCTGCGTAGCCGTCTGGCCAGCGAAGTCAACCATCACGAGGACCAGGTGCTCGTGCTGGATCTCGGCCATTCGATCCACCCGCTCGAGCAGATCGTTGAGTCGATCGGCCGCGCACTCGACGTGCGACCGCCGGCGCTGGTGGTCTGAGATGACGGCTGCGCTCGCGCGAGTGGCGTAGTTGTTTGAAAATACGGGTATCTGCTCGAACGTGGTGTGAGAAGATGACTTACGTCGCTTCCCCAAGCCGGCCTTCCGTTGCCTGCAGCGCCGATTTTCCACGGCACTCGATTTCGTGCCCGCAAGTCGGTGCTGTGGCGCAGGTTACGGCGGCCGGCATCTCCGCGTCCTTCGGGGCGCGGCCTCATTGAAGCGGCATGGCTCGGCAGTCGCGCACCGCGCCGCGGCATCTCCGCGTCCTTCGGGGCGCGGCCTCATTGAAGCTGACAGCCACGCGTCACCCCGTCGGTTACAATGCATCTCCGCGTCCTTCGGGGCGCGGCCTCATTGAAGCTCCGCGACCTTGCTCGATGCGTACTGCGCGAGCGCCGCATCTCCGCGTCCTTCGGGGCGCGGCCTCATTGAAGCTCGGTGATCGACTGCGGCGCGCTCCCCATCCCGCCGCGACATCTCCGCGTCCTTCGGGGCGCGGCCTCATTGAAGCGAGGCGGCCGGCTGGAGTACGCCGGGAGCGGCGAATCTCCGCGTCCTTCGGGGCGCGGCCTCATTGAAGCGACCGCGCGAGTACGTCAGCCAGGACGCGCGCTGCGGCGGATCTCCGCGTCCTTCGGGGCGCGGCCTCATTGAAGCGCACCCCACTGTATCACGGTCCGGTGCTCCGAACTGGCACATCTCCGCGTCCTTCGGGGCGCGGCCTCATTGAAGCATCCAGACAGCTTGCTGCGTGCGCAGGCTGCCGTGCAGCTATCTCCGCGTCCTTCGGGGCGCGGCCTCATTGAAGCGTGATGGAGGCCGGGTGACGGCCCGACGCTGATCGCGCATCTCCGCGTCCTTCGGGGCGCGGCCTCATTGAAGCCGGCGGAACAGCCGGGTCGTGCCGAGGACCTCGTCGCATCTCCGCGTCCTTCGGGGCGCGGCCTCATTGAAGCGCCTTGTCCCAGAACCGGCGCCTTGCGGCCCTTGTGCGATCTCCGCGTCCTTCGGGGCGCGGCCTCATTGAAGCTCCCACTGCGGTACGACGCGGGTTTGTCCGCGCGCCTATCTCCGCGTCCTTCGGGGCGCGGCCTCATTGAAGCAACGGGGCCATGACGCGCACGGGCAGTCCGATGGGACATCTCCGCGTCCTTCGGGGGCGCGGCCTCATTGAAGCCGGCCTGCTTTCTGGCGAAGGCGTGCCATGGCGAAGGGGATCTCCGCGTCCTTCGGGGCGCGGCCTCATTGAAGCCGACATGCGGCACCTCGCGTTCACCGGGGCCGGCGGTCATCTCCGCGTCCTTCGGGGCGCGGCCTCATTGAAGCGTTGAGGTCGTTTCTATTTACGAAAAAGCTGGGGGAGCCCATCTCCGCGTCCTTCGGGGCGCGGCCTCATTGAAGCATCGACTGCACGACCTTGCCACCGTCCTCATCGCCGGATCTCCGCGTCCTTCGGGGCGCGGCCTCATTGAAGCGCAGAGTCGTGGCATCGCTTGCAGAGTCCCGTGCCGCATATCTCCGCGTCCTTCGGGGCGCGGCCTCATTGAAGCTTCCAGCTGGACAGGTAGTGCCGGGCCGGCGAGCATGATCTCCGCGTCCTTCGGGGCGCGGCCTCATTGAAGCCCGCCGGTCCGCCGCCAGCAGGATCTCGCCCGTGGCAATCTCCGCGTCCTTCGGGGCGCGGCCTCATTGAAGCCTTCGATCCGAGCATCGTCGCTGCACGTCGACGCACGAATCTCCGCGTCCTTCGGGGCGCGGCCTCATTGAAGCTCCAGGATCAGCACCGACCACGCGGGCCGGACGGCCTCATCTCCGCGTCCTTCGGGGCGCGGCCTCATTGAAGCCGGCTCACCGTGGACCCGGCCCGTTCAGCCACCGGATCTCCGCGTCCTTCGGGGCGCGGCCTCATTGAAGCTACGGCACCGAGGAGGATGCTCACGAGCGATCTGGGCTAATCTCCGCGTCCTTCGGGGCGCGGCCTCATTGAAGCGGAGAGCCTTCTGCGCCGCATCTTCGCCGCCTGAAATAATCTCCGCGTCCTTCGGGGCGCGGCCTCATTGAAGCGAGGACTCCGGCGGGTCGGCGGCCGATCCCGGCTTCATCTCCGCGTCCTTCGGGGCGCGGCCTCATTGAAGCATGTGGGCGTTCACGGTGCTGGCCGTGCCGGTGCAGATCTCCGCGTCCTTCGGGGCGCGGCCTCATTGAAGCGTCCAGTTCCGCGACCCGTGCACGATGGGCGACGTGCATCTCCGCGTCCTTCGGGGCGCGGCCTCATTGAAGCAGGCACTCGTTCCCAGCCCGCGCGGCCAGCCAGCGTAGATCTCCGCGTCCTTCGGGGCGCGGCCTCATTGAAGCAAACTGAACGTGCGAACGATGCGGGAAGACACGACACACATCTCCGCGTCCTTCGGGGCGCGGCCTCATTGAAGCGGCCGGCAGTTCATGCGGATCGAGGAGGCCGACGACATCTCCGCGTCCTTCGGGGCGCGGCCTCATTGAAGCCATCCGAGCGAATGAGGAATCCGCCATGAAGGCCCAGATCTCCGCGTCCTTCGGGGCGCGGCCTCATTGAAGCCGGAGGAGGTTCGCGCGCCAGCTCATCGCGAAGCTGATCTCCGCGTCCTTCGGGGCGCGGCCTCATTGAAGCAACCGCCGGGTCGGCGACGCGAAGGAGGCGCTCGCCCATCTCCGCGTCCTTCGGGGCGCGGCCTCATTGAAGCGGCAACAAACAGGCCTCACAGGCGTGCGCGCGCACGATCTCCGCGTCCTTCGGGGCGCGGCCTCATTGAAGCCCGAGCGCGTCGTGCAGGTCCGTGACCCGGTCGCGAAGATCTCCGCGTCCTTCGGGGCGCGGCCTCATTGAAGCCCTTCCACGTCCAGCAGGACCGGCCGGATTCGCACATCTCCGCGTCCTTCGGGGCGCGGCCTCATTGAAGCCGTTACGGATCGAGGCCCCCGATGAGTGAGCGCACATTATCTCCGCGTCCTTCGGGGCGCGGCCTCATTGAAGCGAGCGGATCATCTGGCGGCTCGTGCTCGACGCCCCCGCATCTCCGCGTCCTTCGGGGCGCGGCCTCATTGAAGCTTGAAGACCCGCTCGGGCGACCGGGTCCCGGATGACATATCTCCGCGTCCTTCGGGGCGCGGCCTCATTGAAGCTACTCGGCTTAACGTCAGCGGCGAACCGCGCCGCAAGGATCTCCGCGTCCTTCGGGGCGCGGCCTCATTGAAGCATGTCGCCCTGCGAGCCGACCTGCGTGCGGACGACTGTCGGATCTCCGCGTCCTTCGGGGCGCGGCCTCATTGAAGCAAGGAGTCCAGCGAGGCGGCGATCGGCGCCGACCTGTCATCTCCGCGTCCTTCGGGGCGCGGCCTCATTGAAGCGTCTGCCTGCGTCGTAGGCGTCAATCAAAGCGTCGATCATCTCCGCGTCCTTCGGGGCGCGGCCTCATTGAAGCTGATTAGGGTCTCCGGTGGTGCCGGTCGGAGCGTCCATCTCCGCGTCCTTCGGGGCGCGGCCTCATTGAAGCACGAACCGCTTGCGCCCGTACCTCGTCGCAAAGGATCATCTCCGCGTCCTTCGGGGCGCGGCCTCATTGAAGCGGATCGCCGGCGAGCTGGCAGGTAGACGACCAGGAACATCTCCGCGTCCTTCGGGGCGCGGCCTCATTGAAGCCGGCATACCCGATGCGGCGGCGGTCGACCAGCAGCCGGCATCTCCGCGTCCTTCGGGGCGCGGCCTCATTGAAGCACGTGGGCCATCCACCCGGACGCGGCCGCGAAGGCCATCTCCGCCTCCTTCGGGGCGCGGCCTCATTGAAGCAGATGACCATGCTCGAGTCCGAGGAAGCGCGCCACTGCATCTCCGCCTCCTTCGGGGCGCGGCCTCATTGAAGCGAAACAGTGAGCGGAAGAGCCCGCCCATCTCGGGGTCATCTCCGCCTCCTTCGGGGCGCGGCCTCATTGAAGCAGGATGGCGAATGGACATCGCCCTCCGTGCCTGTGATCTCCGCGTCCTTCGGGGCGCGGCCTCATTGAAGCCCCGGATGCTGCTGTCCGGCATGGAGGCGCAGGTCGATCTCCGCGTCCTTCGGGGCGCGGCCTCATTGAAGCTGGACGCAGGGCGTGGCCGAGGCCGCGCTCGTCGTGATCTCCGCGTCCTTCGGGGCGCGGCCTCATTGAAGCGTATGCGTAGCCGAAGGCGTGGATGCAGGTGCTACTGATCTCCGCGTCCTTCGGGGCGCGGCCTCATTGAAGCAAGCGGTGCGCTTCCGTCCAGTCGATGCCGACATAGCAGATCTCCGCGTCCTTCGGGGCGCGGCCTCATTGAAGCTGCCATATCACGTCGGAGCGGAGCCACCATCCGTATCTCCGCGTCCTTCGGGGCGCGGCCTCATTGAAGCTGGTACCTGCTTTCCCGCAACCGGAGCGACTGCGGCGTGATCTCCGCGTCCTTCGGGGCGCGGCCTCATTGAAGCGAAACCTTCACTCTGCGTGCCGACTCCGAGCGCATCATCTCCGCGTCCTTCGGGGCGCGGCCTCATTGAAGCTCGCGCAGGCGCTCCTCGTGCGAGTCGATGCGTCTTTATCTCCGCGTCCTTCGGGGCGCGGCCTCATTGAAGCACGCGGTGGATGAAGGCGCGGGGCTTCGGGCTCGCCGAGATCTCCGCGTCCTTCGGGGCGCGGCCTCATTGAAGCACTACGTCGAGCTCACCGAGGCCGAGCTCGACACCGTCATCTCCGCGTCCTTCGGGGCGCGGCCTCATTGAAGCTGGCGACGATCTTGCACGATCAGAAGATGCCGATTCATCTCCGCGTCCTTCGGGGCGCGGCCTCATTGAAGCCAGCCGGCGCCCGATGATCCGTCAGCGGAGCGGAGCATCTCCGCGTCCTTCGGGGCGCGGCCTCATTGAAGCAGGCGCTCCTGATTCTTGCACTCGATGGCGAACGGGATCTCCGCGTCCTTCGGGGCGCGGCCTCATCGAAGCCGAGCGAACAGTACCAGCAGGACCACAACCGCGACAGATCTCCGCGTCCTTCGGGGCGCGGCCTCATTGAAGCTCGCCGCGCCCCTCGGAGAGCGCCTCGATTCGCGCGATCTCCGCGTCCTTCGGGGCGCGGCCTCATTGAAGCTTCGACGCGCTGAACTCATTCCGGCAGCAGTGCCCGCATCTCCGCGTCCTTCGGGGCGCGGCCTCATTGAAGCACGAACGCGGCCGAAGCGCGCACCGTCGATGCGCCGACATCTCCGCGTCCTTCGGGGCGCGGCCTCATTGAAGCCGACTATTTCGTCACCTCCTGGGGCTCGGGATACAGGATCTCCGCGTCCTTCGGGGCGCGGCCTCATTGAAGCGTCGAAATGCGTAATGCAGGGATTATGTTCAACCCATCTCCGCGTCCTTCGGGGCGCGGCCTCATTGAAGCGAGGAGGAAGAGCGCGCCCGCGCCGGCCGCGACGGCCATCTCCGCGTCCTTCGGGGCGCGGCCTCATTGAAGCCAGTTGACCGGATACGGCGCGACGTCGGCCGCGTTCGACATCTCCGCGTCCTTCGGGGCGCGGCCTCATTGAAGCCCCGTCCCAGACGCGCGTGTAGATCGCGAGGGCCTTGATCTCCGCGTCCTTCGGGGCGCGGCCTCATTGAAGCATCCGCCATCAGATATGCTGTAGGGGCTGCGGCGCTGATCTCCGCGTCCTTCGGGGCGCGGCCTCATTGAAGCAAACCGTGAGGCGTCGAGGCGCAAGAGACTTGGCAGATCTCCGCGTCCTTCGGGGCGCGGCCTCATTGAAGCTAGAGCGCCCAGCACCGATCGCCCGTGCCCTTGCAGATCTCCGCGTCCTTCGGGGCGCGGCCTCATTGAAGCGTGCGGTCCACGCGCCGGCCCTCGAGGGGGTTCACCATCTCCGCGTCCTTCGGGGCGCGGCCTCATTGAAGCCAGTCGGTCGAGCCCTTGTTCCCGGATCGCCACCACCTGATCTCCGCGTCCTTCGGGGCGCGGCCTCATTGAAGCCCGCGCACCCAGCTCTCCGGCGCGGCGTAGAACGCGAGATCTCCGCGTCCTTCGGGGCGCGGCCTCATTGAAGCCAGGAGAAGGTCCGCATTGACGGGATGCCGGGGACATCTCCGCGTCCTTCGGGGCGCGGCCTCATTGAAGCGTCGGGAACACGTCGAACCAGTAGCTGACGATCCCATCTCCGCGTCCTTCGGGGCGCGGCCTCATTGAAGCCTCGATCACTTCGCCGTATCGCCCGCGCAGGTTGGCCGATCTCCGCGTCCTTCGGGGCGCGGCCTCATTGAAGCGATCCGTCGACCCACGCGATCGCACAGACGGCGGTCATCTCCGCGTCCTTCGGGGCGCGGCCTCATTGAAGCTGGTTGCCGTCCGGCCAGTGGACCTTGCTCTTGCCCATCTCCGCGTCCTTCGGGGCGCGGCCTCATTGAAGCGTCCACCGCACGGCTCCACGAGAGCCGGTCCGCCTCCATCTCCGCGTCCTTCGGGGCGCGGCCTCATTGAAGCACGAACGTCTCGTCCGTCAGCCGCCCCTCCTTCGCCATCTCCGCGTCCTTCGGGGCGCGGCCTCATTGAAGCCAGCTGGTGCTGGTGCCCTGCTCGTGGGTGTCCGTCGCAATCTCCGCGTCCTTCGGGGCGCGGCCTCATTGAAGCGCGGTGCAGGCCCGCAACCGGAAGCGTCTCAACGTATCTCCGCGTCCTTCGGGGCGCGGCCTCATTGAAGCCGGATCCGGAGTCGCGCGATGTGCTTCACGCCGACCTCATCTCCGCGTCCTTCGGGGCGCGGCCTCATTGAAGCCTCGATACGGTCGCGCGCCTCCTGATACCGCGTCGTGATCTCCGCGTCCTTCGGGGCGCGGCCTCATTGAAGCCGCCCATGCGACATCAGCCTCGGCATCGACCGCGTGTGGGACATCTCCGCGTCCTTCGGGGCGCGGCCTCATTGAAGCGACGGCAAAGTCGACGCCTGGAGCGCCGGCGAGTACGATCTCCGCGTCCTTCGGGGCGCGGCCTCATTGAAGCCTGGCCTCCGGGCCCATGGCCGCGACCTTCGAGCGCATCTCCGCGTCCTTCGGGGCGCGGCCTCATTGAAGCCGGTGGATCCACGCGAACTCATCGGGCACCACCAGATCTCCGCGTCCTTCGGGGCGCGGCCTCATTGAAGCATGCTCACGGCGCCCTCGCGCAGCTCCCGTTCGGTCTATCTCCGCGTCCTTCGGGGCGCGGCCTCATTGAAGCGCCTCCCGCTCGCGCCTCTCCGCAGCGAGCACGTCATCTCCGCGTCCTTCGGGGCGCGGCCTCATTGAAGCGCGAGCGTGGCGCAGGCGAAGGGCGTCATCGGCCCGCAATCTCCGCGTCCTTCGGGGCGCGGCCTCATTGAAGCCCTTCCTTGGCGCCTGCGTTCCGGGCGGGCGGTCCCGGATCTCCGCGTCCTTCGGGGCGCGGCCTCATTGAAGCGTCTCGAGCCGCTGCACCGCCGCCGCCTGGGCGATCTCCGCGTCCTTCGGGGCGCGGCCTCATTGAAGCTCGTGCCGGTAGATCGGCATGGCCCGCGTGAAGTGATCTCCGCGTCCTTCGGGGCGCGGCCTCATTGAAGCCGCGCCGTCGTCTCCACCCCGCCGTAGCGCTCCACGAATCTCCGCGTCCTTCGGGGCGCGGCCCCATTGAAGCATGACGACGCCGACCATTGGGGCTCCAACGGCGGACAGATCGACTCCGGCGATGCAGCCGGGAACGGCCGCATTGCGCCCGCTCACCTCCAACCCGACGCTAGACCGCAGAGACTTCCGCGCGCCCTTTCCCGCTGTAAGTGTAGAGATCTAAAGTTCAGACGGCGAAAGGGGCCCGATGAATCCGTTCAGGACGCGCGGCATCGTGAGCGGCAGATACTTCGCCGATCGCGCGGCAGAGGTGCGGCGCATCGCGCAGACGCTGCGGGAGCCGGGGGGCAAGCTGCTGGTCTACGGCCCGCGCCGGATGGGCAAGACGTCGGCGATCCTGGCGGCCGTGCGGCGACTCGAGCGGAGCGGAGAAACGGTGCTGGTGGCCGATCTCTCGACGGCGAGCTCGTCGAGCGACGCCGCGAACCGGCTGTTGTCGGCTGCGGCGCGGGCTCACGACCGGCGAGACGATCGCCCGGTTCGCGCTGTCGAGCACGGGCAGCGCGACGAACGCCGCGCGCGGGCTGATCGAGCGCGGGCTGCTCGTGCGGAAGGAGGAATCGCCGGGGTACGCGTTCGACAGCCCGTACTTCCGAGGCTGGGTCGCGGTGCACGCACTGCCGGACGCGGGGGTGATCGCCGACCCGTTCGGTTGAGCCCTGGCGGCCGGCTACGTCCCCGGTGACTCCCGGGCCGCGCGCGTCAGGATGCGCCGTGCGGCTGCGACGCGGGGCTGGAGCTCACGGTCGGCGTCGCCCCACAGGTCGACGACGGCGGACGCGTGCTTCGCCGCCTGCGCCGTGTTGCCGGCCTGCTCGTAGAGGGCGGCCAGGCGGTCGTGGGTCGGGACCAGGATCGTCGGATCGAAGACGACGCGGGGCGGATTGGACGCGCCGCGATACGCCCACGGCGTCGTCAGGTACCGCTCGTAGGCGGCGATGGCCGAATCCCGCTGTCCGAGAGCGTCGTAGATCCTGCCGAGCAGGGCGTCAACGGGTGCAGTCCAGACGGTGGCCTGGCGGGCCTGCCGTAGAGCCGCGACCGCCGCCTCCCCCTTTCCCTGCCGCAGCGCCAGGAATCCGTCGGCCGCTCCGAGGATCCATGCCTCGGTCCAGCGAGCGGGTTCCGGCACCTGCGTCTCGTAGATCTCGCGGGCGCGCCGGGACGTACCGGCGTCGCCGGCCATGGCCGTGATCAGCGCGATTCGTGCGAGTCCCGGCCCCTGCAATTCGTCCTCGCCCGCCGCCGCGCTGTCGAGCTGAACGCGCAGCCACGGAAGCCCGGCCGTGTCGCCGAGGGCGACCAGCCGGTCGACCGCGTCGTTCCAGTGGCGGAGCCATGCCGCACCGGGTTCCTGCGCACGTGCCAGGTGGTCGGCGGCCTCGGTCCAGCGGCCGTGCACCCGGTCGGCGGTCGTCTGCGCCAGCGCCGGGCCGGGGGGCAGGGCGTGCACCGAGTCCCACTGTTCCCGTGCGGCGTACGTCATCGTAAGGAGTTGCACCACGGGCTGACTGTTCGGCAGCTGGGCCCTGGCGCGACGTACGGCATCGGCGGCCGCGTCGACGCGGCCGGCGTCGAGCAGCGGCACCACCAGGTCCCAGTGGGCCACCCAGTTGTCCGGAAGCAGTTCGATGCCCCGCCTTGCCGTCTTCGCTGCCTCGTCCCAGTCGCCCGCGTTCCAGTACGCGTCGCTGAGCCCGATCCAGACCTTTCCGTTCAGGCTGTCACGCACAACGGCTTCGCGGCCCTCCTCGATGGCGGCCATGTGATCGCCCACCGTCGAGGCCCGCAGGGCACGGATGTAGATGAGGCGACTTTCATCCAGCCGCTCCCGGTGCACGAGGGCGCGGTCGATGTCCTCGAGCGCCGCGGCGATGTCGCCGTTGTTGTAGCGGTAGATCGAGAGGTTGGCCCAGGCCCACGAGAACGCCGTATCGAGCTGCAGCGCCTCCTCGGCGAGGCGGATCGCCCGCGGCCGGTTGCCGGCGGCCTCTTCCCGCATCGACTCGACGGCGAGTCGGAGCGCCGCCAGGGAAGGCGTCGTCACCTGGGTGAGCGGCGCGGAAGCGCGGATCGTCTTCAACGACTCGCCGATCCCCTCCCGCAGGTCGTGGGAGAGCGCGCCGATCGCCTCCACGATCTGCGTCGAGTCGTGCGCAGTCTCGCGGAACGTCGCGAGGGTGGCTCCGGAGTCGGCCGTGACCACGCTGGACGTCAGGATGTAGCCTCCGCCCGCGCGGCCCACGTCGCCCCGGATGATCGCCTTCAGGCCCATGCGCTGCGCGACCTCCCGGGCCGTCGCCGCATCCAGGCGCGAATCGGCCGGCCGCATCATGCGTCCCAGCGTCTCCTGGATCCGCGTGCGGTCCGCGACGGTGACGAAGGTGGATTGCTCGAGGTCGGCGCGAAGGCCTTCCGTCACGACGGCGGCCAGGGACGAGTCACCGCTCAGCGCCACGAACTCGGACATGACGAGGGGCGTGCGCTCGTCCAGCGAGCCGCTGGAGACCAGCGTCGCCGCAGGACCGATCCCGAAGCTGCGCATGGCCAGGAACCCGGTCGCGCCCAGGCCGAGCAGCGCGAAGGCCAGGACTCCGGCGGTGATCGCCTTCGGCCACGTCAGCAGCCGGCGTGAGGGCTCGGGCCGCGGACCGCCGTCCGGCGGCCCCGACCCGCGATCGGCCGCCGTCGCCAGCGGTTCCGGCGGACGCTCCGGCGGCCGCTCAAGCGGTAGACCTTCCTGGACGAAAGCCGTCGCCAGGACGACGGGAAGACCGATGATGAAGAGGACGATCGAGAACGGCGGGACCCAGTCCGGGAGTCCGAGCCCCTGCGTCAAGTCGAGGATGACCTGGTAACCGACCCACGAACCGACGACGTAGAGCCCCAGCACCTGCCAGAGGGAGCGGCGGTGGGCCTCGTGAACCAGACGTCGGATTCGGTCGCGGAAGGTGGGAGGACTCGCCATGGCCGCCAGGCAGGGGGAAGGCTCGCCGATCGGGTCGGCTCTTCCGATCATACACCTGCCGCCCTGCCGATTCCAGCTCTCGTGGGTCCGGGCGGGTCTTCGGGAGGTCACCCGTTGCGGCGGACGACCTCGGCGTTCAGGGCGCTGGCGAGGGCGAGCCAGCCGAGATAGGGCGCCATCATTGCGGCGGCGGGTCCGTCCACCTCCCGCGCCGCGGCTGTGTAGCCGGCGGTGGCGCCGACGAGCGCCAGAAGGTCCGCCAGCGCGAGCTTCGTCTTCCTCCGACCGAAGAAGAGCGGGGTCCACGCCGCGTTGAGCCCGAGCTGCGCCGTCCATAGGGCGAGGGAACGGGAGCGCTCCGGAGACGCGGGCGCCTTCCAGACCCGCCAGCCGGACGCCGCGATGAGGGCGTAGAGCGTGGTCCAGACGGGGCCGAACGCCGCCTCGGGCGGCGTGAACGGCGGCTTGTCCAGCGAGCGGTACCAGCGGCGGATCCCGGGGTCCGCCGGGTTGCTCCGGATGCTGAGCAGGGGCGCGGCGGCGGTGGCGGCGGCGAAGCCGAGGAAACCGAGCGTGCTGCGGAGCTTCGACATGCGAGTTTCTTCCGGGATGCGGGACGCCTTTCACCGAGAGACGCGCATGGCCCGCGCCAGGAATGCCGCGCGTGGAGGCTGGGCGCCTCAGCGGCCCGTGCTCCCGGCGGCACCCGTCGCGCGGGGCCGCGGCGGAATCGGCCACGGCTGCAGCAGCGTGCACGGCTCCACGCCCAGCTCCCCCATGGCGGTGCGGAAGCGCGGGTAGCTCCACAGCGGGTCGAAGACCGGATTGCAGCCGAAGGCGCCGCCGGTCACCACGTAGCGGAGCTGCCCCTGCCGACTCGAAAGGAGCCTCACGAGCGGCTCAGGATCGCCGAAGACGAGGTCCGTGATGGCGGCCTCGGTTCCGTCGAAGAGCCGCACCCCCGGCGCGTGGAGCCGCCGTCGCACCTGCTCCGCGTCGTCCCAGCGGCCGGCCGCCGCGTAGGCGAAGGCGAGGTTCGCGGCCAGTCGGGTGTCGTCAGGGTGCAGGTGCAGCGCCCGCTCCAGCGTGGAAACCGCGCTGTCCGGCTGACCTTCGTAGACCTGCACGACGCCCAGCCCCCAGAGCGCGAGGACGTAGGTCGAGTCGAGGGTGAGGGCCCGCCGCAGTGCGGCATCGGCCTCCTGGAAGCGGCGGGCGAACTGGAGACCCAGCGTCGCGGTGGTCGCCGGCGAGAGCGCCAGCGGGTCGAGCTCCGTGGCGTGGCGCAGCTCCGCCAGAGCCTGGTCCGTGCGGCCCAGGTTGAGCAGGCTGAAGCCGAGGATCTGGTGGGCCGTGGGGCTGCCGGGATCGAGTGCGACCGCCGTCCGGTACTGAGCGAGTCCCTCCCGAAACCTCATCGCCATGTCGTACGCGCCGCCGAGCGCCACGTGCGCCTCGGCGAGGGTCGAGTCGAGCTCGAGTGCCCGGCGGGCGCTGGCCATGGCCATGCCGGCGACCGAATCCGCCGCGTTCACGTCGAAGATCGGCAGGATCAGGTAACCCAGGGACAGTCCTGCGTAGGCGCGGGCGAACGACGTGTCGCGGGCGATGGCCTGCCGGAAGTAGTCGATCGAGCGATTCAGGTTGGCCGCCCCGCGACGCTGCCAGTAGTAGTGCCCTTTCAGATAGAGGTCGTACGCCTGCAGGTCCCGGGTACCCGCATCGCTCTGCAGCGCGCCGGCATCGCGACTCGCGGAGTCGGCAGGTGCGAGTGCCGGGACGAGCGCAAGCATGATGGCCCCGGTGATCTCGTCCTGCACCGCGAACACGTCCTTCAGCGTCCGGTCGTAGGTCTCACTCCAGCGGTGATAGCCGGTCCGGACGTCGATGAGCTGCACGGTCACGCGGATCCGGCCGCCCGCCTTCCGAACGCTGCCTTCCAGCACGTTGCCGACGCGCAGTGCCCGCCCGATCGAATCGACGCCGATGTCCTTCCCCTTGAACGTGAAGGAGCTGGTGCGCGCGGCGACGCGCAGGGCCGGCAGCTTCGCGAGCCGGTCGAGCAGCTCCTCGGCGAGCCCGTCGGAGAAGTACTCCTGGTCGCGCTCCGGGCTCAGGTCGAGGAACGGAAGGACGGCGATGGACTCGAGTCCGGCGACGTCGCCCCGCGCATCCGCCGCAACGAGGCTCGGCGCGGGCGCCGCCGAAGCTCCTGCGGAGGCGGAATCCGCGCCGCCGATGGATGGAGACCGCTCGCGTCCGACCGTCACGCGCAGCACGCCGGCGGCGATCATGCAGATGCCTGCCAGCATCACGAGCTCGATCCCGGAGACCCGCTGGGCGCCCTTCTCTCCGTGGTACCACGCCAGCACGAGGGCGACGAGGAGCCCGATGCCGAGCATTCCGATGGCCCCCTGCTGCACCGCATCCGGCCAGTGGAACGCCGCGTTCAGGATGTCCAGCAGCTGCAGGACGAGCCAGGCCGTGGCGAGGTAGGCGGCGGTCCACTGGAAGAGCTTGCGCGATTTCAGGCGCTGGAGGAGGGACCGGCTCTCGGGCATTTCGGCCTTTGCCGAGGGGTCGCGGCAGATGGAGGGGGGCGGGCCCCGAGGCGGGTCCGCGACCACTCAAAGATGGAGCGGTGCGGGGTCAAACTTCAATGGGGGCGACGGAGGGTCGAGAACGATTCCGCACTCCCGCCACGCCCGATAGATTCAAGGTTGGCCCGAACGGCCATGGAGTCGCCCCTCGGCTTGATTCATCTTCGCCCGCGTGAACACGATGCCTTCGCAGATCGGCTCGACCCCGGAATGGACCTATTCGGAGTACGCTCGCCTGCCGGACGACGGCAATCGCTACGAGGTCATCGATGGCGAGGTGTGCGTGACGCCGGCGCCCGGGATCCCGCACCAGCGCGTCGCGGCGAACCTGTTCGTCCAACTGAAGGAGTACGTCGAAGAGCACGGGCTCGGCGAGATGCTGTGGGACGTAGACGTGCTGTTCGTCGACGGGCAGTTCCTCCGGCCCGACATGGTGTTCGTGGGTCCCGATGCGGAACTGTCCGACCGCGGCGTCGAGTCGGCGCCCTCGCTCGTGGTCGAGGTGCTGTCGCCGCACTCGCGGCGGATCGATCGGGTCCGGAAGCCGCCGCGGTACCGGGACTTCGGGGTGCCGGAGTACTGGGTCGTGGATCCGGACGCCCGCCGGATCGAGCGGTACGCCCTGTCCCGCGACGCGGGTCCGGAACTCCACGAGGATGTGCTGCGCTGGGCGCCCGCGCCGGAGGTGCCTGCCCTCGAACTGAAGGTGTCCGGGATATTCGGCGCACGCTGACGTCGGGCCCGTTGCTCGTCGTGCTCACGCACCGCCGTCGGCGATGCCTCCGTCCGCCGGCACCTCGATGGCCGGCAGCGTTCCGTTCATCCGCGCGTTGAAGTCCGGCACGACGTTCCCCACCAGGTGCCGGTAGGCCCGCTCGGCGGCCTCGGTCTCGGCTCGCACTTTCGCGAGCCAGTCGAGGGCCGCCTGCGTGGGCGCGTGGTCGGCGCCGCCCTGCACGTCGCCGGCGCCGAGGCCGACCTCGGCGGACAGCCAGAGGAGCTGCATGTAGGCCTGGTAGCTCTCGACGTACCACTTGTCGTCGGAGTTCAGGTCGGTCTTCGAGAGCAGCCGGAGCTCGACGCGCATGATGGAGTCGTCGAGTGCGGCGAGGGCGGAGGTCGCGGCGGCGTCGCCCTTGTGGGATGCGGCGAGCTCCTCGACCTGGTGGCGCATGAGCTCCAGGCGGTTCGCCATGCCGGCGACGCGGTTCGTCAGGTCCCGGATCTGGACCTGGGCCTCCGTCGACGCCGCGAGCTCGGCGGCGGGCGCGGCGATGGAGGGGTCCTCGATGACCGTGAACGGGCGCGTATAGCTCTTCCCACCGACCGTCATCCGCATCGTGTACTGCCCCGGCGCCGCGAGGGGCCCGTTGGCCAGGGGCCCCTCGATCCCCCAGTGGACGATGGGCCGCGTCTCCTGCCCCTTGAAGCGCGGCTCGTTCCAGATGTCGGGGTTGTACGGGGCGGCGGTGCGCAGCGCGATGTGCTTCGCCGGTTCGTACTGCAGGTCCCACGTCAGGCGGTTGAGGCCCGGCCGCGCCTCCGCCTTCAGCGCCCGGATCACGGTGCCGTCCGCGTCGAGGACCTCGAACGTCGGCTGCACGGGCCCGTCCGCCACGCGGTACAGGAACGTCGCCTCGCCCGAGCGAGCGTGCCGGATGGCCACGCGCGGGACATAGAGGTAGGCGACGCCGTCCGATCCGGCGCCGTCGCCCGATCCCGCGCCGTCGCCCATCGCGATGCGCGCGCTGTCGGCCTGCTCGAGGGGCAGGATGTCGCGCATGACCCAGAGGCCGCGGCCGTAGGTCGAGACGACGACGTCGTGGTAGCGGGGCTCGACGACGATCCAGCTCACCGGCGCGGCGGGCAGGCCGCCCTGCATCCGGGTCCAGGTCGCGCCGTCGTCCATGGAACGGAAGAAGCCGTGCCCGGTCCCGGCGAAGAGCATGCCCCGGCGGTTCGGGTTCTCCGCGACCGCCATGGCGTAGTCCAGCGGGTGGCCGTGCGGCAGGCCGTCGCTGATGCGCGTCCAGGTCTGCCCGTAGTCGGCGGTCCGGTAGACGTACGGGTCGAAGTCGTCCATGAGGTGGAAGTCCACCGTCAGGTACGCGACGGCGGGGTCGAAGCGCGACGGCTCGATGCGGCGGACGGTGCCCCAGGCGGGCATGCCGACGTTCTGCGTGACGTCGGTCCAGTGGCCGCCGGCGTCGCGGGTGTACCAGACCTTGCCGTCGTTCGTGCCTGCCCAGATCAAGCCCTTCTTCGCCTTCGACGGCGCGATGGCGAAGACCACCTCGCCGTAGTACTGGCCGAGGTTGTCGCCGATGACGCTGTCGGGCTGGGCGCCGGGGATGCCGCCGGAGAACGCGATGCGGGAGGTGTCCCGGGTGGACAGGTCCGGGCTGATCTCCTGCCACGTCTGCCCGCCGTCCCGGGTGCGCAGGATCTTCTGACAGCCGTAGTAGACGGTCTCGGGCTCGAACGGGTCGATGGCCAGCGGCGGCGTCCAGTGGCAGCGGTACTTCAGGTCACGGGGCGGAGAGTCCAGCGTGTGGATCCAGGGGCTGACGGAGCGGGCGAGGCCCGTGTCGTCGTCGTAGCGGGTGACCTGGTCCCCGTAGCACGAGGCCCAGACGACGTCGGGGTCGTCGTGCACGGGCAGCGTGAAGCCGGACTCGCAGCCGCCGAGCCCGTTCTGCCAGCGGGACGCGTTGGACGGGCGACGGAAGCCGCCGAACCCGCCGAAGCCGCCGAAGCCGTTCTCCGGCCGGGCCGAGTACGGCGCGTACGAAGGGACGTCCTCGACCTCGACGGGCGCGTCGCTGGGGCCGCGCATGGTGCCGTCGTCCTGGCGGTTGCTGTAGATCCAGTACGGCGTGCGGTCGTCCACCGCGACGTGGTACATCTGGCCGACGGGGAGCTGGAACTGCCGGAACGTCCGACCGTGGTCCCGGGTCATGCCGGCGCCGCCGTCGCCCGTCTCGATCCAGTGGCTCGGGTCGAGGGGGTCCATCCACACGTCGTGGCAGTCGCCGCAGCCGCCCTCGCGAGGCGACCACGTGCGGCCGCCGTCGGTCGAGCGGTGCGCGCTGCTGCTCATGATGAGCGCCTCGTCGGCGTCGGCGGGGTTCACGGCGATGCGGATGTAGTAGCCGGCGCGGCCGATGAGCGTGCGGTCCCAGCTCACGCGCTGCCACGTGTCGCCGCCGTCGTCCGAGCGCCAGACGGAGCCCTGCGCGGCGGTCTGGATCAGCGCGTAGACGCGGCCCGGTTCCGAGGGCGCGATGGCGACGTCCACCTTCCCGTACGGGGGCTCGGGCAGGCCCTCCGTCAGCTTCTGCCAGTGGTCGCCCCCGTCCGTGGTGCGCCAGACCGAGCTGCCGGGTCCGCCGGACTCCATGATCCAGGTGTGCATCACCGTGTCCCACATGCCGGCGACCAGCACGCCGGGGTGGCTCGGGTCCATCGTCAGCCCCGAGCAGCCCGTGCCGGGGTCGACGAACAGAACGCGCTTCCACGTCTGCCCGCCGTCCCGCGTCCGGTACACGCCGCGCTCCTGCTGCGGCCCGGTCGTGCGGCCGAGTGCGCACACGAAGACCTCGTCCGGGTCCTGCGGATTGACGAGGACGCGGCCGATACGGCCGGTCGCGTCCAGCCCCATGTGCGTCCACGTGTCGCCGCCGTCCGTCGACTTGTAGACGCCGTCGCCCATGATGTCCGCGTCCCGGATCGCCCACGCCTCGCCCGTCCCCGCCCACACCTGCGACGGGTCCGACGGCGCCACCGCCAGCGCGCCGATCGCCTGCACCGGCATGGCGTCGAACGTGGGCCGGAACGTCTCACCCCCGTCCGTCGTCTTCCACACGCCCCCCGACGCCGCGCCGAGGTAGAACGTCTCCGCCTGCCCCGGCACCCCCGCCACCGACGCGAAGCGCCCCGCGCTCTCCGGCCCCATGTACTGGAAGTGCAGGGGGGGCGGCTGGTCGACGGTCGGGCCGCCCGGGGCGCGGGGGCGCTGGGCGTGGAGTGGGGAGGCTAAGGCTAAGGCTGAGGCTAAGGCTAAGGCTAAGGCTGAGGCTAAGGCTAAGGCTAAGGCTGGGGCTGGGGCTGGGGCTGGGGCTGGGGAACTGCGGGGGGCGGCGGGGACGGCGGGCGGGGGACGGCGAGGGCTTCCTCGCATGGCTCTTCTCCGTTCTGGCGGGACGACACGGCGGGACGGGGAATGGTAGGGGCGGCGCGGCGGTCGGGCAAAGGGGGGCGGGCGGAAGCTCCGGCAGGTTCGCGGCTGCCGTGTTCTCGATGCCGGCGATGGTCGCGTTCATTGGCAGGCGGCATTCGGATCCGCACGGGCACCAACGCGCACGCACACGCACACGCACACGCACCGGCACCGGCACCGGCACCGGCACCGGCACAGCGGCGCGGGCGGTCCGCGCAAGCCGGCGGGCCTGGTTACCCGCGCTTTCGAGGGCGGGCAGAAGCCCATCGTTGCCGAAGCTGCGCCCGTGGGCGCGCGACCGTGCGTCTGCGAGACGCCCGCAGCACCGCTCCCGAAGTACCGCTCCCGCAGTACCGATCCCGCAGTACCGATCCCGCAGTACCAATCCCGCAGTACCGATCCCGCAGTACCAATCCCGCAGTACCTCGCCCGAAGTACCTCGCCCGCAGCATCCCGCCCGCCCCACCACGCCCGCAGTTCAAGCTGTTCCCCGCAGTCCAACCATTGACCCTCACGCAACGTCAGCCCTTACCTTCGTTCCAGCATTCCGATCGGAGGAACGAATGGCGGCAGAGCAGTGGACGGTGGGGGAGGTGGCGGAGCTGGCGCACGTGACGGTGCGCACGCTGCACCACTACGACGAGATCGGGCTGCTGTCGCCGTCGGACCGGACGGAGGCGGGCTACCGGCTCTACGAGCGGGCGGAGCTGGAGCGACTGCACCAGATCCTGCTGTACCGGGAGCTTGGATTCGGGCTGGACGCGATCGGCGAGATGCTGGACCAGCCGGCGCTGGACCGGCGCGCGATGCTGCGGGCGCAGCGCGACCTGCTGGCGGAGAAGGTCCGGAACACGGAAGCGGTGATGCGGGCTCTGGACCGCACGCTGGAGACCCTGGACGGAGGAGGAGCGGAGATGAGCGCGGACGAGATGTTCGAGGGGTTCGAGGACTTCGACCACGCGCAGTACGCCGAGGAGACGAAGGAGCGGTGGGGGGAGACGGACGCGTACCGCGAGTCGATGCGCCGGGCGAAGTCGTACGGGAAGGCGGACTGGGCCCGGATGAAGCGGGAGCAGGACGCCATCGAGGCGGACATGGCGGCGGTGATGGCCGGGGGTGCGTCGCCGACGTCGCCGGAGGCGATGGACGTGGCGGAGCGGGCACGCCAGCTCATCGACCGGTGGTTCTATCCGTGCAGTCCGCGTATGCACGTGGGGCTGGCCGACATGTACGTGGCGGACCCGCGCTTCACGAAGCACTACGAGGACCGGGCGAGGGGACTGGCGGAGTACCACGCGGCGGCGATCCGGGCGAACGCCGAGCGTCAGAAGGGGCGGTCCGACGGGGGCTGAGCCCGCGTCGAAGGCCCGCCGTCCGGCCCCGCCCCCGGGGCCTTCCCATGCGTACGGGAATTTCCCCCATAGGCGGATCGGAACTTCCCCCACAGACCTGCCCCCGGTAGTCACCTACCTTGCCATCCACGTTTCTCGGAAGGTTCGAACGACCGTTCGAAGGAGGCGTGGATGGCGAGTACGACTGGGGCCGCGTCCGGGGCCGCGACGGACGTCGCGCCGGCGGCCGAGACGATCGCGCCGGCGGCCGCGATGATGGCTGGGCCGGCGCCGCGCTGGGCCGTGCGCGTCGGGCTGCTGGACACGGAGCGGGCGTTCCGCATCGGGGCCCGGATCCGGGGGGTGGAGGAGGAGGCGGGTCCGGTGCTGCGCTGCAACCTCGGTCAGCCGGACTTCGCGTTGCCGGACCACATCCGGGAGGCGGTGGAGCGGGCGCTCCGGGACGGCAGGACGGGGTACTGCGACCCACAGGGGCTGCCGGAGCTGCGGGAGGCGATCGCGGTGGACGTCGGGGCTCGTCGAGGGCTGGAGATCGATCCCGGTCGCGTCGTCGTCTTTCCGGGGGCCCGGGCGCCCATCGGTTTCTCGCAGCAGGCGTACTGCGATCCGGGCGACGCGGTCATCTATCCGACGCCGGGCTACCCGCTCTTCGAGTCCTTCACCGGCTTCGTGGGTGCGCGTCCGGTCCCGCTGCACCTCGACGAGGGGGCGGGCTTCGCGCTGACGGCGGAGCGGCTGGCGCCGCTCGTGGGGCCGCGGACGCGGCTCGTGGTGCTGAACTTCCCGTCGAACCCGACGGGCGGCGTCGCCACGCAGGCGCAGCTGGAAGCGCTGGCGGAGGTCATCCTCACGCGGGCGCCGGACGGCGTGCGGGTGTACTCGGACGAGTCGTACGAGGCCATCGTCTTCGACGGGGAGGCGCACCGGTCGATCGCGTCGGTGCCCGGGATGGCGGAGCGGACGATCATCACGTCGGGCGTCTCGAAGACGTACGCGTGGACGGGCGGGCGGGTTGGCTGGGCGGTGCTGCCGACGGTGGAGGAGGCGGCCGTCTTCACGAACCTGAACATCAACTACTTCGCGTCCATCTCGCCGTACAACCAGCTCGGCGCGAAGGAGGCGCTGGAGTCTCCCCTGAGCGGTCCGGCGGTGGAGCGCATGGTCAGCGCGTTCCAGGAGCGGCGGGACGTGGTGGTGGCGGGGCTCCGGGCCATCGAGGGCGTCGAGTGCCAGATGCCCCGGGGCGCGTTCTACGCCTTCCCCAACGTCGCCGGCGTGCTGGACCGACTCGGCGCCATCGACGCGTGGGAATCGCTTCCTCCGGGTGTGCGGGAGGAGACCAGCCCCGCGACGCTGTTCCAGCTCTTCCTCCTGCACCGCTACCGCGTGGCGACGATGGACCGCCGCTCGTTCGGCGTGCTGGAGAGCGAGGGCGAGCACTACCTGCGCATCTCCATCGCCACGGGCATGGACGATCTGCGGGAGGCGGTCCGGCGCATGGGCGTTGCCGCGATGGACGTCGACGGCTTCCGCGCGTTCCTCCGGGAGGGGCGCCCGCTGTCGTTCTGAGGCCGACACAAACGAGCAGACCACGGGAGGGGCGCATGCGCCCACGGTTCGGGCCCCGTCGGGGCGAGAGGGTGGAGATCGAAAGTGCGCCCCGCGCGGGCGAGGCGGCGGCGAACGGAAGCGATCCCGGGGCTGTGGGGGTCCACGACCTCGCCCCACTGGAGACGTTCGACCTCGTCTACCGCACTCTCTGCGCGATCCTCTATAACTACGCGCCGACCTCCGGCCATCCGGGCGGCAGCGTCTCCTCGGGCCGGTTCGTGGCGCCGCTCCTCTTCGGCGGGATGGAGTACGACCTGTCCGATCCGGAGCGGACGGACGCGGACCGGATCGTCTACGCCGCCGGGCACAAGGCCCTCGGTCTGTACGCGCTGTGGGCGCTCCGGGACGAGATCGCGCGCATCGCGCGGCCCCAGCTGCTTCCGGGCGACGTCGCCCGTCGACTCCGCCTCGAGGACCTGCTGGGATTCCGGCGCAATCCGATCACGGGCACGCCGCTGATGAGCGCGTTCGGCGCGAAGGCGCTGGACGGGCACCCCACGCCGGCGACGCCGTTCGTGCCGCTGGCGACCGGCGCGTCGGGCGTCGGCATGGCGAGCGCCCTCGGTCTGGCCCTGGCCGCCGCCGACGTGTACGGCGTGGACGCGGCGCCGCGCGTGCACGTCATCGAGGGCGAGGGCGGGCTGACGCCGGGCCGGGTGTCGGAGGCGCTGGCCTTCGCGGGCACTGCGTCCCTCGGGAACGTCGTCGTGCACGTCGACTGGAACCAGGCGTCCATCGACTCCGAGCACGTCACGCGGGAAGGCTCCGTCCCCGGCGACTACGTGCAGTGGGAGCCGGCGGAGCTGTTCTGGCTGCACGACTGGAACGTCGTCGTGGTCGGCGACGGCACCGACCCCGCCGCCATCGCCGCGGCGCAGCGTCGGGCGCTGGAGATGGAGACGGGTCAGCCGACGGCCATCATCTACCGGACGACGAAGGGATGGCGCTACGGCATCGAGGGCCGCGCCTCCCACGGCGCCGGCCACGCCCTGTGCTCCGCCGGCTTCTACCAGGCGCTGGCACCGCTGCTGGGCGAGGGCGCGACGGGGGTGCCGCACTGCGAGCCCGGCCACACGCGCTGCCTGGAGGGCACGCTCAAGTCGCAGGTGGAGGCGTGCTACTGGGACGCCCTCGGCCTCATCCGGCGAGCGGTGGAGCAGAACGGGGGGATGGCCGAGGCGCTCGCGGACCGCCTGGCCGACGCGGAACGGCGGCTGGACGCCCGGGGTCGCGTGCTGCGGAAGGACGTGCCGCGCGTCGAGCGCGCGTTCGCGGCGGCCGGGACGCCCGGGACCATCGCGGCCCAACGGCCGCCGGCACGCCCGAACCTGCCGCGCTGGCCCTCGAGCCGGGCGCCGCGACCACGCTGCGGGGGCAGCTCGGGCGCGTGCTCGGGCACCTGAACCGGGAGAGCGGTGGCGCGCTGCTGATCGCGTCGGCCGACCTGCTGGGCTCGACGTCCGTCGCCGACGCGGCGAAGGACTTCCCCGGCGGGTTCTACAACGCCCGGACGAACCGCGGGTCCCGGCGGCTGGCGACGGGTGGCATCGCCGAGGACGCGATGAGCGGGATCCTGTCGGGCGTGTCCAGCTTCGGACTCCACATCGGGGTGGGATCGTCGTACGCCGCCTTCCTGGCCCCGCTGGGTCACATCGCGGCGCGGCTGCACGCCATCGGTCAGGAGGCGCGCGTGCACGCGGGCACGCGGTCGCGCCGGCCGTTCATCCTGGTGTGCGGGCACGCCGGCCTGAAAACGGGGGAAGACGGCCCGACGCACGCCGACCCGCAGGCGCTGCAGCTCGTGCAGGAGAACTTCCCGCCCGGCGGGATGGTCACGCTGACGCCGTGGGAGCCGTCCGAGATCTGGCCGCTCATGTCCGCCGCGCTGGCGCGGCGGCCGGCGGTGATCGCGCCGTTCGTGACGCGTCCGACGGAGGTCGTACCGGACCGTGCGGCGCTGGGGCTCGCCCCCGCGGGGGCGGCGGCGACCGGCGTCTACCTGCTGCGCCCGCCTCGCCGTGCCCCCGACGCCGTGGTGGTGCTGCAGGGCTCGGACGTCGCCATCGCGTTCGTGCAGGAGGCGCTGCCGCTGCTGGAGGAGGAGGGCGTCGAGGTGGCGGCGTACTACGTCGCCAGCGTCGAGCTTTTCGACGCGCTACCTGCGGCCGAGCGCGAGCGGATCTTCCCCGAGCGCCTGGCGCAGAAGGCGATGGGCATCACGGGCTTCACGCTTCCGACGATGTACCGGTGGATCCGCTCCGAGGTCGGGCGCGCCCACACGATCCACCCGTACCGGCACGGCGGCTTCCCCGGCAGTGGTCCGGGCGAGATCGTGCTGGCGGAGGCGGGGCTGGACGGCGAGAGCCAGGCGGAGGCGATCGTCCACTACGCGGGCGTGCTCTCGTCACGCTCGCCGCGGGGGCGCGCCGGCAGCCCGGGCACCTCCGAGGGTGCCGGTCGGGAGGCCGTCGCCCCGGTGTAAGGCAACTCGGGCGAGGGGTGCGCCCTCGCTCGCCTCACTCGTGGCGCAGCGCGCGCACCGGGTCCGTGGCCGCCGCGCGCCGAACGGCGGGCAGCGCCGCCGCGACGGCGGCCAGGCCGAGGGCCGCCGCGGCGGCCGCGAACGTGATCGGGTCCGTCGCCCGGACGCCGTAGAGCAGCGTCGACAGGACACGAGTCGCGGCGAAGGCGCCGGCGAGGCCCGCGACCAGCCCGATGGCCGCGACGACGGCGGTCTCCCGCAGCAGCATCCGCAGCACGTCTCCGCGCAGCGCTCCGAGGGCCATTCGCACGCCGATCTCCCGGGTCCGCTGGGCGGTCGTGAACGCCGTCACGCCGTAGACGCCGACGACGGCGAGGCCGAGGGCGAGCAGCGCGAACAGCGTGACGAGCGTGAGATTGAACCGACGGTCGGCGGTGGATCGTCGCATCATGTCCCCGAGCGTCGTGACGACGGCGACGGGCTGCTCCGGATCGATGCCCCGGACGGCGGCGCGCACGGCGCCGGCCAGGGAGGCGGCGTCCCCGGAGGTGCGGGCGACGAGCCATACGCCGCCCCGGCCCGCGGGGCGGTCCGACTGGGCGAGGGGCAGGTAGATCTGCGGGGGCACGGCGTCGGCGAGGGACGAGAAGCGCACGTCGCCGGCGACTCCGACAACGGTCACGTCCGTCGAAGCGCCGCCGGGCGCGTCGATGGGGATCGTGCGGCCGATGGGGCTCTCGCCGGGCCACAGGCGCTCCGCCAGCCGCCGGTTCACGATGGCCACAGGCTGAGAGCCCTGCCGGTCCTGCTCCGTGAACGCACGTCCCTCCGTGACGGGGATGCCGAGCGTCCGGAAGTAGTCGTCGCCGACCATCCCCATTCCCATGGGCAGGAACGACTCCGGATCGTCGGGGCGTACGGTGCGGGGGTCGATGGCGAGCATCTGCATCTCGCCGCTGAGGGGCAGCGTCCGGGACAGGGACGCGGACGCGACGCCGGGCTGGCGACGCAGCGCCTCGAGGGCGCGGCCGTAGAAGTCGAGCTGCTGTGCCATTTCCGGGTAGCGGGACGGCGTCAGCCGTACCCGCGCGGCGAGCACGCCCTTCGTGTCGTAGCCGGGTGCCACGGCGCTCAGCCGGACGAAGCTGCGGACGAGGAGACCGGCCCCGGTGAGGACGACGAGGGCGAGGGCGATCTCGGCGGCGACGAGGCCGCGCTGGAGCCGGTGGCGGCGCGGGCCGGGCGTGGCGCTGGCGCCCTCGCGGAGCGCGGACTCCACGGGTGCGCGGGAGGACCGGAGGGCAGGCGCGAGGCCGAAGGCGACGCCCGTGAGCACGGACACGAGCACCGTGAAGGCCACGACGCCGCCGTCCAGGCCGATGGCATCCGCCCGGGGCAGCAGGCCCGGCCACGCGGCGAGCAGCGCGGAGACGCCCCACGTCGCGAGGCCGAGCCCGACGGCGCCCGCGGCGAGGGAGAGGACGACGCTCTCGGTGAGGAGCTGGGCGACGAGGCGCGCGCGGCCGGCGCCGAGGGCGCGGCGTACGGCGATCTCCCGCTGACGGGACGAGGCGCGGGCCAGGTAGAGATTCGCCGCGTTCGCGCAGGCGATGAGCAGGACCAACGCGACGACGCCGAGGAGCACGAGGAGCGGCGTGCGGACGTCGCCCGCGACCTCGTCGCGCAGGCGGTGCACGAGGAAGCCGGTGTCGGCCAGGTCCGCGGGCCCGCCGCCGGCGCGGGCGGCGGGGCCGCCACCAGCCCGGGCTCCGCCGCCGTTCTGCTCGACGCGGATCTCGCGGCGGCCGGACGGCTGCTGCTGCGCCGCCGCCGCCGAGAGACGTGAGGCCAGCACGCCGAGGTCGGAGCGCACGGTCCCCAGGTCGACGTCGTCGCGCATGCGGGCGATGGTGTTGAACGCGTGGAAGTCCCGGTCCGTCGCCGCGTCGGGCTGGGCGAGGAACGCGGCGCCGAGCGGGATCCAGAGCTGGACGCCGTCGTCCGGGAAGGCGAACGAGCCGGGCATGACTCCCACCACCGAAAGCGCGCGGCCGTCGAGCTGCACGCTCTGCCCCAGCGCCGCGGCATCCGTCCCGAACATGTCGGCCGCGAGGCCGTGGGAGAGCACGGCGACCGGGTCGCGCAGCTCCGCGTCGCTGAACCCGCGGCCGGCAGCCGGACGCACCCCGAGTACCGCGAACAGGCCCGGATCGACGAGGCCAGCCTCCACCTCCCGGGGCTCCGCCCGTCCCGTGAGGTTGTAGCGCTGTTGCGTGAATGCGGCGACGCCGGCGAAGTCGCGCCCCATCGCCTTCACGTCCTGGTAGTCGGGGTACGACAGCCCGAACCGCATGTCCCCCCCGCGGCCGGTCGACCACACCCCGACCAGGTGGTCGCTCGCCGGGAACGGCACCGGGTCCAGCAGCACCGTCTCGACCACGCTGAAGATCGCGCTGTTCGCCCCGATCCCCAGGGCGAGCGTCAGCACGACGACGAGGGCGAAGCCGGGGTTCCGGCGCAGGGAGCGGCCGGCGAAGCGGAGGTCCAGACGGAGGGTGTCGAACATGGGGCGTCCGTGTCGGCGGGGGAGAGCGCGAGTGCGATGCCGTCTTCCAGTCTGCTTCGATGCCGCGGTCGGCGCCAGCGTTGCCGCGGCCGGGGCGGGCGTTCTCCAGGGCCGGCGCGACCGGGTGCCGGCGCGGCCCCATGCGGATGGCCGACCCGCCGCCTCTCCCTTGACTCCGCCCGCCCGTAGCAAGCCTCTTGCATGGCATGGCGGAGCCCCCACGACAACCGTCCCCCGCCGGAGGTGACATGGCGAACCGGACCCGCAGCCCGAAGCAGACGAAGCCGTCCGCGCAGACCGAGCCGCCCGCAGCGGCGTCCCGGAACGAGGCCGCCGACGCGCCTGTCGCCCTGCCGGACTCGGGTCGCCGTCGCGTCGTCATCGAAGGCGTCAGCCCGTCGGTCGACGATGGCCGCTTCCCGGCGAAGCGCTGTCTCGGCGACGAGGTGGTGGTGGAGGCGGACGCGTTCACGGACGGGCACGATTCCCTCTCGTGCGTGCTGCGTTACCGCCGGGAGGCGGACGAGGCGTGGACGGAAACGCCCATGGAGGCGCTGCCCAACGACCGCTGGCGGGCGAGCTTCCCGGTCACGGAGCTGGGGCGGTACCGCTACGCCGTCGCGGGCTGGGTGGACGCGTTCAAGACCTGGCGCCGGGACATGGTGAAGCGGGTGGATGCCGGGCAGGACGTCGAGGTGGACCTCCGCATCGGTGCTGCGCACGTGCGGTCGGCCGCGCAGCGGGCGAAGGGGCGTGGCGAGGGGGACGACGCGCGGGAGCTCGCCGCCGCCGCGAAGGCGCTGGAGAGCGGCGGAGCCGGCGCGATCGACGTCGCCCTCTCCGACGAGCTCGCGGCGCGCATGGCGCGCACCCCGGATCGGACGTGGCAGACGGAGACGGACCGGGGCTGGGCCATCCTGGTGGATCCGCCGCGGGCCCGATTCAGCACGTGGTACGAGCTGTTCCCCCGCTCGACGGGGAAGGGCACGGAGCACGGCACGTTCCGGGACGTGGAGGCCCGCCTGCCCGACATCGCGGCGCAGGGCTTCGACGTACTGTACCTTCCGCCGATCCACCCCATCGGGCGCACGAAGCGAAAGGGGCCCAACAACGTGACGGAGGCCGCGGCCGGGGCCGTGGGAAGTCCGTGGGCCATCGGCGGGGAGGAAGGCGGCCACACGGAGATCCATCCGGAGCTGGGCTCACGGGAGGACTTCCGCCGGCTGGTGCGCGTGGCGCGGGAGGAGCACGGGATCGAAGTGGCGCTGGACATCGCGTTCCAGGCGTCTCCGGATCACCCCTACGTGCGGGAGCATCCGGAGTGGTTCCGGACGCGGCCCGACGGCACCGTCCAGTACGCGGAGAACCCGCCGAAGAAGTACCAGGACATCTACCCGTTCGACTTCGAGACGGACGCGTGGGAGTCCCTCTGGCGGGAGCTGAAGGGCGTGTTCGACCACTGGATCGGGGAGGGCGTGCGGATCTTCCGGGTCGACAATCCGCACACCAAGCCGTTCCCGTTCTGGGAGTGGTGCATCGGCGCCATCAAGGCGGAGCACCCGGAGGTGCTGTTCCTGGCGGAGGCGTTCACGCGGCCGAAGGTCATGAAGCGGCTCGCGAAGCTCGGCTTCTCCCAGAGCTACACCTACTTCGCGTGGCGGAACGCGCGCTGGGAGATCGAGGAGTACATGCGGGAGCTGACGAGCCCCGCGGTGGCGGACTTTTTCCGTCCGAACTTCTGGCCGAACACGCCGGACATCCTGACGGAGTACCTGCAGACCGGGGGACGGCCGGCGTTCATGATCCGGGTGGTCCTGGCGGCGACGCTGAGCTCGAACTACGGCATCTACGGCCCGGCGTTCGAGCTGCTGGAGCACGAGCCGGCGAAGCCCGGGAGCGAGGAGTACCTGAGCTCGGAGAAGTACGAGGTCCGGGACTGGGACCTGGGGCGGCCCGGCAACCTGCGGGAGTTCATCGCCCGTGTGAATACCATCCGCAGGGAGCACCCGGCGCTCCAGCGGAACGACACGTTCCGGCTGGTGCCGGTGGACAACGAGCGGATCGTCGCGTTCACGAAGGAGGACGCTGCAAGCGGGGACCTGATCCTGGTCGCCGCCAACACGGACCCGCGCAGCACGCAGTCGGGCATGGTCGACCTGCCGCTGGAGTCGCTGGGGCTGCCCACGGACCGTGGATATCAGGTCCACGACCTGCTGGGTGCGGGCCGCTACGCCTGGCAGGGCTGGCGCAACTACGTGGAGCTGAATCCGCACGTGCTGCCTGCGCACATCTTCCACGTGCGGCGCGAGCGGAGGTCGGAGAAGGACTTCGAATACTACGAGTGAGGGCCGATGGCGGGTGAGACGAAGGGGCGCGGGACGGGCGACGGCACCGGGGGGCGAACGGGGGAGGACGACGGGCTCTGGTACCGGGACGCGATCATCTACCAGCTGCACGTGAAGGCGTTCTTCGACAGCACCAACGACGGCATCGGGGACTTCCAGGGTCTGCGCCGGAAGCTCGACTACCTGCAGGAGCTGGGTGTCACCGCGCTGTGGCTGCTCCCGTTCTACCCATCACCGCTGAAGGACGACGGCTACGACATCGCCGACTACACGGGCATCCACCCCTGGTACGGCAGCATGAGCGACTTCCGGGCGTTTCTGGAGGAGGCCCACGCCCGGGGGCTGCGCGTCATCACCGAGCTGGTCGTGAATCACACGTCCGATCAGCACGAGTGGTTCCAGAAGGCGCGCCGGGCGGAGCCGGGCAGCCGCGAGCGCGCCTTCTACGTGTGGAGCGACACGCCGGAGAAGTACCAGGACGCCCGCATCATCTTCAAGGACTTCGAGCACTCGAACTGGGCGTGGGACCCCGTCGCGAAGGCCTACTTCTGGCACCGCTTCTACTCCCACCAGCCCGACCTCAACTTCGACAATCCCGAGGTCCGCACCGCCGTCCACGAGGTGATGGACTACTGGGCCGAGATGGGCGTCGACGGCATGCGGCTGGACGCGATTCCGTACCTGGTCGAGCGGGAGGGCACGAACTGCGAGAACCTCGAGGAGACGCACGCGGTTCTCAAGGAGCTGCGGGCGCATCTCGACGAGAACTTCGAGAACCGCATGCTCCTCGCGGAAGCGAACCAGTGGCCCGAGGACGCCGCCGCCTACTTCGGCGACGGCGACGAGTGCCACATGAACTTCCACTTCCCGCTCATGCCGCGGCTGTTCATGGCGCTGCGCATGGAGGACCGCTTCCCCATCATCGACATCCTGAAGCAGACGCCGGAGATCCCCGAAGGCACGCAGTGGGCCATCTTCCTCCGCAACCACGACGAGCTCACCCTCGAGATGGTTACCGACGAGGAGCGGGACTACATGTACCGCGTCTACGCGGAGGACCCCCGCGCACGCATCAACCTCGGCATCCGCCGCCGCCTCGCGCCGCTGCTGGAGAACAACCGGCGCAAGATCGAGCTGATGACGAGCCTGCTCTTCTCGCTGCCGGGCACGCCCGTCATCTACTACGGCGATGAGATCGGCATGGGGGACAACATCTACCTGGGCGACCGGAACGGCGTCCGCACCCCCATGCAGTGGAGCGGAGACCGCAACGCCGGCTTCTCCCGCGCCAACCCGCAGCGGCTCTACCTTCCCATCATCACGGACCCGGAGTACCACTACGAGTCCGTCAATGTGGAGGCGCAGGAGAACAACCCGTCGTCGCTGCTGTGGTGGATGCGTCGGCTGATCCGCATGCGCAAGCACCACCGGGCCTTCGGGCGCGGCACGATCCAGTTCCTGAACCCGGAGAACCGGAAGGTGCTGGCGTTCGTCCGGGAATACGAGGAGGAGCACATCCTCGTCGTCGTGAACCTGTCCCGCTTCGCCCAGCACGTGGAGCTTGAGCTGTCCCGCCAGGCGGGCATGGTGCCCGTGGAGCTGTTCGGCCAGAACGAGTTCCCCGAGGTCGGGCAGGGCGGCTACCCCCTCACCCTCGGTCCTCACTCCTTCTACTGGTTCTCCCTCGTGCCGGCGGCGGAGCGGCGGGAGGGCGCGGACGTCGATCCGGCGGCCGCCCGCAGCCGGGTCGTCCAGGTCGGCGGCGAGTGGACCGAGGTCCTCCGCGACCGCGCCGCCGGGGAGCTCGCCGCCATCCTGCCCGACTGGGTGCGCGCCCAGCGCTGGTTCCGCGGCAAGGCGCGGCCCGTCCGGGAGATGGCCATCACGGACGCGATCCCCGTCGAGGGCATCGAGGACGTCCGGCTCGTGCTGCTGCGCGTCGACTTCGTGGACGGCGACTCCGACACCTACGTCCTCCCTCTCGCCTACGAACGCAGCGCCGACGCCCTCCTCGAGGATCGGCCGCAGCAGGTCATCACCCGCCTGCGCGTCGGCGACGCCCGTGAGCCCGGCGTGCTCTACGACGCGGTCGCCCGACCCGACGTCGCCAACGCGCTGCTCGGCCAGATCGAGAGCGGACGCACGGAGCACGGCGCCCGGGGCGACGTCGCCGCGCTGCTCACCGGCGGCCACGACGAGCTGGCCGCCCGCGGCGTCATCGACGAGGCGCCGGCGGTGCACCGGGGCGAGCAGAGCAACACGACGGTCACGTACGGAGACCGCTGGGCGCTGAAGCTGTTCCGGCGCCTCGAGGACGGGGTCAGCCTCGACCTCGAGCTGGGCCGCTTCCTCACGGAGCGGAACTTCGCCCACGCCCCCGGCGTCGCCGGCGCGCTGGAGTACCGCCGGGAAGGGGAGGAGCCGCGCACGCTGGCGCTGCTGTCCGAGTTCGTCACGAACGAGGGCGACGCGTGGAAGCTCACCCTCGACGAGCTGGGCGCGTACTTCGAGCGGGCGCAGGCGTCGAAGCGGACGCCGCGGGCGCTGCCGACGGACCCGCAGGCGCTGCTGCGCCGTGCGGGGGAGGACGTGACGCCGGAGGCGCAGGAGCTCATCGGCGCCTACCTCGGCCTGGCTCGACTCCTCGGCCGCCGCACGGCCGAGATGCACCTGGCTCTCGGCGGGGAGCTGGACGACCCGGCCTTCGCGGCCGAGCCGTTCAACTCGTTCTACCAGCGCTCGCTCTACCAGTCCATGCGCAACCTGACGGGGCACGTGCTGCAGTCCCTCGAGCGGCGGCGCGACAACCTGGAGCCGAAGGTCCCGGAGATCGGCGCCGTGCTCGACCGGGAGGCCATGATCCTCGAGCGATTCCGGCGCGTGGTCGGGAACCGGATCGAGGCCGTGCGCATCCGCACCCACGGCGACTACCACCTCGGTCAGGTCCTGTTCACGGGGAAGGACTTCGTCATCACGGACTTCGAGGGGGAGCCCGCGCGGCCCCTCAGCGAGCGGCGCATCAAGCGCTCGCCGCTGCGGGACGTGGCCGGCATGCTCCGCTCCTTCCACTACGCCGTCTACACCGCCCGCTTCGAGGCGGAGCGGTCCGGGCTGCTGCACACGGCGGCCGCCGAGACGCTCGAGCCGTTCGTGCAGCAGTGGTACGGGTGGGTCGCCGCCACGTACCTGAAGGGGTACCTGGCCGCGTCCCGGGGCGCCACGTTCGTGCCCCACGACGAACGGGACCTGGAGACGCTCCTGTCCGTCTACCTGCTGGAGAAGGCCGTCTACGAGATCGGCTACGAGCTGAACAACCGACCCGACTGGCTCCTGATCCCGGCCCGGGGCCTGCTCCAGATCCTCGACGCGCAGACGTGAACGGCCGCGCCCTGCGCCGACTCGCCCGGCTCTACGGCGTCCAGACCTCGTACTACGACATCGAGGGCAGCCTCCGGCGCGCGTCCGACGGCGCGCTGCTGGACGTGCTCCGGGCGCTGGGCGAGAACGTCGGGGAAGGCGACGTCGCCGCCGCGCTGGACCGGCGGCGGCTCGCGCTGCGCCGGCGCGGCCTTCCGCCCGTGGTCGTCGCGTGGGAGGGACGGCTGCCCACGCTGACGCTGCGCCGCCCCCACCCGGCGCACATGCCGCCGTCGTTCCGGGTGATGCGGGAGGACGGGGGCGAGGACCGGCCGGACGCGTCGGTGCGCCGCGCCGGCGTCGAGGAGGTCGCCGGCGAGCGCTTCGCCGTGGACCGCGTGCGGATCGCCGGGACGCTGCCGGCGGGCTACCACCGCCTCGAGGCGCGCACCGACGCGGGCACGTCCTCCGCCCTCGTGATCTCGGCGCCCCGCCGCTGCTACGACCCCGGCGAGACGCAGGGCCGGCCGTGGCACGCGTGGGGCGCGTTCCTGCCGCTCTACGCACTGCGCACGCGCAGCGGCGGCGGCATCGGCACGCTGGGAGAGCTGGACGAGCTCGCGCGCTGGATCGGCGGGCGGGGCGGCCGCGCCCTCGGCACGCTGCCGCTCCTGGCGACGTACCTGGACGAGCCCTTCGAGCCGAGCCCGTACTCGCCCGCGAGCCGACTGTTCTGGAACGACGTCTACGTGGACGTGACGCGCGCTCCCGAGCTGGGCCGCTGTCCGCCCGCCCAGGCGCTGCTGGCGTCCGGCGGCATCCAGCGCGCCCACGCGGACCGGAGGCAGGCCGAGGAGGTCGACTGGGCCGCGGAGCACGACGAGAAGCGTCGCCTGCTCCAGCTCCTGGCCGACCGCTTCTTCGAGGACGGCGGAGACCGATCCGAGGCGTACCTCGACTTCCTCGCCCGCTCCCCCGAGGCCGGACGCTGGGCCCGCTTCCGGGCGACGATGGACGCCCGGGGCGGGGCGTGGACCGCGTGGCCGGAGGAGCTGCGGCAGCGCGAAGGTCGGGAGCTGCGGCCGGGCGACTACCGGGAGCGGGACCGGCGCCGCCACGTGTACGCCCAGTACCTGCTGGACCTGCAGCTCCGCCGCCTCGCGGAGAGCGCCCGGGACGCCGGCGTGCGGCTCTACCTGGACATGCCCATCGGCGTCCACGCGGACGCCTACGACGCGTGGGCCAACCCGGAGCTGTTCGCCCGCGGCATGTCCGCCGGCGCGCCGCCCGACCCGTTCATCGCGAAGGGCCAGGACTGGGGCTTCCGGCCCATCCGGCCCGACACCCAGCGGGCGAGCGGCTACGCGTACGCGATCGCCTGCCTGCGCGCCCATCTGCGCTACGCCGGCGCGCTTCGTCTGGACCACGTCATGTCGCTGCACCGCCTGTTCTGGGTGCCCGAGGGTCGGGAGCCCGTGGAGGGCGTGTACGTGCGCTACTGCGCCGAGGAGATGTTCGCCATCCTCGCCCTCGAGTCCCAGCGCGCCGGCGCGGTCATCGTGGGAGAGGACCTCGGGACCGTGCCCCGGTCCGTCCGGGCGGGCATGGAGCGCCACGGCGTCCGGGGCATGTACGTTGCCGAATTCGCCGCCACCGGGGACCCGGGCCAGCCCCTTTCCCTCGTGCCGGCCGGCGTGGTCGCGTCCCTGAACACCCACGACATGCCGCCCTTCGCCGGCTTCCTGACCGGCGCCGACATCGCCGAGCGCCTCGAGCTCGGCTGGCTCGACGTCGAGAGCGCCGACGCCGCCCGCCGCGAGCGGGCCGTCCAGGTCGCCGCGCTGCGCTCCGCCATGCGCCGCGAGGGGCTGCTCGACGCCGACGCCGACGACGCACCCGCCGTCGCCCGGGCCGTCCTCGTCCGCCTCGCCCTCTCCGACGCGGGCCTCGTCCTCGTCAACCTCGAGGACCTGTGGGGCGAGACTCGCCCGCAGAACATCCCCGGCACGTGGAGGGAGAGGCCGAACTGGCGGCGGCGGGCTGCGCTGACGCTGGCGGAGATGCGGGAGGACCCCCGCGTGGCGAAGACCCTCGATGCGCTGCGTGCCCGGATGGCGTGATCCACGGGGGCGTGGCACGTGCTTCGCGGGTTGGGAGGACCGAATGAGGGAAGCGGAATCGGGAGGGGCGATGGCAGACGAAGGCTCGGTGGGCACGGCGACGGCCCGTGCGGGTGAGGTGCGGCACGACGTGTCGCTTCTGACGGACTACGACATACACCTGTTCAACGAGGGCACACACTTCCGGCTGTACGAGAAGCTGGGTGCCCACGTGATGGAGGGGCCCGACGGGGAATCGGGCGTCTACTTCGCGGTGTGGGCGCCGAACGCGGGGTACGTCTCCGTGGTCGGGGACTTCAACGACTGGGAGCAGGGGGCCCACGCCCTGCAGCCCCACGCCACCTCCGGGATCTGGGAGGGCTTCGTGCCGGGCGTCGGGCCGGGCACGGTATACAAGTACCACGTCGCGTCCCGTGAGGGCGGATACCGGGTGAACAAGGCGGACCCGTTCGGGTTCCGGCACGAGACGCCGCCCCGAACGGCGTCGGTGGTGGCGGAGCTGGATCATGCGTGGGAGGACGACGCGTGGATGGAGCGGCGCGCCGACGGCGACGCGCTTCGGGAGCCGATGAGCGTCTACGAGGTGCACGTCGGCTCCTGGATGCGCCGGCCGGAGGACGACGACCGGCCGCTGACGTACCGGGAGCTGGCGCCCAAGCTGGCGGACTACTGCCAGGACATGGGCTTCACGCACGTGGAGCTGCTGCCCGTGATGGAGCACCCGTTCTACGGCTCGTGGGGCTACCAGACGACGGGGTACTTCGCGCCGACGTCCCGCTACGGCGGGCCCGCGGACTTCATGGCGCTGGTGGATCACCTGCACGAGCGGGGCATCGGCGTCATCCTGGACTGGGTGCCCTCCCACTTCCCGTCGGACGAGCACGGGCTGGCGTACTTCGACGGCACGCACCTGTTCGAGCACGCGGACCCGCGCCAGGGTTACCACCCCGACTGGAACAGCTACATCTTCAACTACGGGCGCAACGAGGTCCGCTCGTTCCTGGGCTCCAGCGCGCTCTTCTGGCTCGAGCGCTATCACGCCGACGGGCTGCGCGTGGACGCCGTCGCCTCGATGCTCTACCTGGACTACTCCCGCAAGGCGGGAGAATGGATCCCGAACGAGCACGGCGGGCGCGAGAACCTCGAGGCAATCGGCTTCCTGCGGCGCATGAACGAGACGCTCTACCGGGAGGTGCCGGGGGTCCGGACCATCGCGGAGGAGTCGACGGCGTGGCCGATGGTGTCCCGGCCTACGTACGTGGGCGGCCTCGGCTTCGGCATGAAGTGGGACATGGGCTGGATGCACGACACGCTGGAGTACTTCCGGCGCGATCCGATCCACAGGCGCTGGCACCACGGCGAGCTGACGTTCCGCATGGTGTACGCGTTCAACGAGAACTTCGTCCTGCCCCTCTCCCACGACGAGGTGGTGCACGGCAAGGGCTCGCTGCTGGACAAGATGCCGGGGGACGAGTGGCGCCGCTTCGCCAACCTGCGCCTGCTCTACGCCTACATGTGGGCGATGCCCGGCAAGAAGCTGCTCTTCATGGGCGGCGAATTCGGACAGGGGCGTGAATGGTCCCACGAGCGCAGCCTCGACTGGCACCTGCTGGACGGGGAGAAGCACCGCGGCGTGCGCCGCCTGGTCTCCGACCTGAACCACAGGTACGCGCAGGAGCCGGCGCTGCACGCCCGGGACTTCGACCCCGACGGCTTCCAGTGGATCGACGCGAGCGACGCGGAGCAGAGCGTCATCTGCTTCCTGCGAAAGGGCCGCTCGGAGGACGACGCGCCTATCCTGTGCGCGTTCAACTTCACGCCGACGCCCCTCACGAACTACCGGATTGGCGTGCCGTCGAAGGGGCACTGGGAGGAGATCCTGAACACGGACGCGGCGACGTACGGCGGCAGCGGGCAGGGCAACATGGGCGGCGTCGACACCACGCCCGTCCCGCAGCACGGCCACGACCGCTCGGTGGTGCTGACGCTGCCGCCGCTCGGCGCGGTCTTCCTGCGGTCCCCCGCGCCGGCGGGAGGGCGGTGAGGACGAGCCGGATCCGGGCGTCGGCGACGTCGCCCGTCCCGCACCCTCGCGGCCGGAGCGCGTCCGGCCAGCCGGAGTCCCGGTCCCCCTCCCCGCGCTGGCCCCTGGGAGCGACGCCGGGCGAGGACGGCTGCCGCTTCCTCGTCTGGGCGCCGAGGGCGGAGCGCGTCGAGCTGATCCTCCCGGACGCCGGGCGGACCGTGTCCCTGGAGGGCCTGCCCGGCGGCTACCACGGCGCTTTCGTGGAGGATGTCGACCCGGGCGCCCGCTACCTGTTCCGCCTGACGCCGCCGGACGGCGAGCCCGTCGAGCGGCCCGACCCCGCCTCCCGCTCCCAGCCGGAGGGCGTCCACGGGCCGTCCCGCGTGACGCGCCGGGAGCACGACTGGCGCGTCGACGCGTGGCGTGCGCCGTCGCTCGAGGACCTCGTCCTCTACGAGCTGCACGTCGGCACGTTCACCGCTGAAGGCACGTTCGACGCGGCCATCGGCGGACTCGACGCCCTCGTCGACCTGGGCGTGAACGCTGTCGAGCTGATGCCCGTCGCGCAGTTCCCCGGCGGCCGCAACTGGGGCTACGACGGCGTCCTGCCCTTCGCCGCGCAGCACTCGTACGGCGGCGTCGAGGGCTTCCGGCGCCTCGTCGACGCAGCCCACGAGCGCGGCCTGGCCGTGCACCTGGACGTCGTGTACAACCACCTCGGTCCGGAGGGCAACTACCTGCGGGACTTCGGCCCCTACTTCACCGACCGCTACCACACGCCGTGGGGGCAGGCGCTGAACTTCGACGGCCCGGCGAGCGACGAGGTGCGCCGCTACTTCATCGAGAGCGCCCTCTTCTGGACCCGGGACTGCCGCGTCGACGGGCTCCGGCTGGACGCCGTCCACGCCATCTCCGACGAGTCCGCCGTCCCGTTCCTCGAGGAGCTGGGCGAGGCGGTCCACGCGGCGGGCTCGCGGCAGGGCCGAGGGGTCGTGGTCGTCGCCGAGTCGGACGCCAACGATCCCCGCGCCATCCGGCCCCGCTCCCTCGGCGGCTTCGGCCTCGACGGCCAGTGGTCCGACGACTTCCATCACGCGCTGCACGCACTGCTCACGGGCGAGCGGCAGGGCTACTACGCCGACTTCGGCCGCGTCGAGCACCTGGCCCGCGCGTTCGAGGGCGGGTACGCGTACCGGGGCCAGCGCTCCCGCTACAGGCGACGCCGCCACGGCCGCCCCGCGGCCGACCGACCCGCTCGGCAGTTCGTCGTCTGCGCGCAGAACCACGACCAGGTCGGCAACCGCGCCCGAGGGGACCGCCTCGCGGCGATCGTCGACTTCGAGTCCCTGAAGGTCGCCGCCGCCGCCGTGCTGCTCTCCCCCTTCGTCCCCCTGCTCTTCATGGGCGAGGAATGGGGCGCGACGCGGCCGTTCCCCTACTTCGTCAGCCACTCCGACCCCGACCTCGTGGAGGCCGTGCGTCAGGGCCGGCGGGCGGAGTTCGCCGCGTTCGGCTGGGAGGGCGACGTCCCCGACCCGCAATCGGAGGCGACCTTCGCGTCCGCCGTCCTCGACGGGCCGGGGGGCGGGTCAGCGGAGCTGCGGGCGTTCTACCGCGAGCTGATCCGGGTCCGGCGCGGCCTGTGGGACCGACGTCGCCCCGCCGCCGAGCAGCTCGGGGCGCGGGCGCTGGAGCCGCAGCGGACGCTCGTGGTGGCGGGCGACGAGGCGGCGCTGGTCCTGCGCTTCGCCGGGCCGGGAGCCGGGGACGCGGCCGACGCCTTGGCCAATGCCGACGGGACGTCCGGAGAGGTGCGGCTGCCGCTGCCGCAGGGGGTGTGGCGGGTGGCGCTGGACTCGGCGGACGAGGAGTGGGCGGGCCCGGGCGGCGGCATGCCCGGGCGAGTACGATCGGATGGCGACGTCCCGGTGCGGCTGCCCGCCCGGTGCGCCGTCCTCCTGCGACGCGAGCGAGACGAATGAAGCGATACATCTGCATCCACGGACACTTCTACCAGCCGCCACGGGAGAACCCGTGGCTGGAGACCATCGAGCTCCAGGACTCGGCCTACCCGTACCACGACTGGAACGAGCGGGTGACGGACGAGGCGTACGGGCCGAACGCGACGTCCCGGATCCTGGACGACCGGGACCGCATCGTACGCATCGTCAACAATTACGAGCGGATCTCCTTCAACTTCGGTCCGACGCTGCTGGCGTGGATGGAGAGCGCGGCGCCCGAGACGTACGCGCGCATCCTGCACGCGGACCGGGAGAGCATCGAGCGCTTCGACGGGCACGGCAACGCACTGGCGCAGGCGTACAGCCACCTGATCATGCCGCTGGCGAACGCCCGGGACCGGCGCACGCAGGTGCGCTGGGGCGTCGAGGACTTCCGGCACCGCTTCGGGCGGGATCCGGAGGGGATGTGGCTGCCGGAGACCGCGGTGGACATCGACTCGCTGGAGGCGCTGGCCGAGTACGGGATCCGCTTCACGATCCTTGAGCCGGGCCAGGCCGCGCGCGTGCGGCCGCTGGACGGGGGCGAATGGAAGGACGTGAGCGGCGGCCGGATCGATCCCACCCGGGGCTACGTGCAGCGGCTGCCGTCCGGGCGGGAGATCGTGCTCTTCTTCTACGACGGGCCGATCTCCCGGGGCGTCGCGTTCGAGAAGCTGCTGGAGAACGGCTCGAGGTTCGCCAACCGGCTGATCGGGGCGTTCGAGGAGGGACGGGACTGGCCGCAGCTCGTGAACATCGCGACCGACGGCGAGACGTACGGGCACCACCACCGCTACGGGGACATGGCCCTGGCGTTCGCGCTGGAGGAGATGGACCGGCGCGACGACATCGAGCTCATCAACTACGGCGCCTACCTCGAGCGGCATCCGCCCGCCCACGAGGTCCAGATCGCCGAGGACACGTCCTGGAGCTGCGCCCACGGCGTGGAGCGCTGGCGCTCCGACTGCGGCTGCCGGACCGGCGGCGACCCGGAGTGGAACCAGGCGTGGCGCGGCCCCCTGCGGGACGCGCTGGACTGGCTCCGGAACGACGTCGCCCCACGATTCGAGAAGGCGGCGGGCGAGCTGCTGGAGGACCCATGGGCCGCCCGGGACGACTACATCGCCGTCGTGCTCGACCGCTCGGACGCGAGCCTGGACGCCTTCTTCGGGCGCCATGCCCGCCGGGAGCTGGAGGACTCCGAGCGCGTCCGGGCGCTGGAGCTGCTCGAGATGCAGCGCCATGCAATGCTCATGTACACGAGCTGCGGCTGGTTCTTCAACGAGCTGTCGGGCATCGAGACCGTGCAGGTCATCCAGTACGCCGGCCGAGTCGTTCAGCTCGCCCGCGAGCTGTTCGGGGACGACCCGGAGGCCGCGTTCCTCGACCGGCTGGCCGATGCGCACAGCAACCTTCGCAACCAGGGCAGCGGCCGGGACATCTACGAGCGCCACGTCCGCCCCTCGATGGTCGACCTGCCGAAGGTCGCCGCGCACTACGCGGTCCTCAGCCTCTTCGAGCCGGCGGAGCGCCGGGGACAACAGCGGGTCTACTGCTACCGCATCCGCGTCGAGGACCGCCGGGACAGCGAGGCGGGCCGCGCCCGCTTCACCCTCGGCCACGCCCGCGTCACGAGCGAGATCACCCGGGAGAGCGTCGACGTGGGCTACGTCGCCGCGCACCTGGGGGACCACAACATCTACGGCGGCGTGCGCACCTATCCCGGAGAGCGCGTCCACGAGTCGGACGGCGCCACCGTGCGCGCTGCGTTCCGCCGCGCCGACTTCCCGGCCCTTATCCGCGCGATCGACGCCCATTTCGGCGCCCTGACGTTCTCCATCGACTCGCTCTTCCGGGACGAGCAGCGCCGGCTCGTCGAGATCCTCGTGGCGCCCGCCGTCGAGGAGGCGTCACAGAGCTTCGGTCGCGTCTACGAGCGCAACAGCACGCTCATGCGCTTCCTGGCCGGGCTGGACGTGCCGCAGCCGGCCGCGTTCCGCCTGGCCGCCGAGTTCGTCCTCAACGACAGGTTGCGCCGGCAGCTCGCCCGGGACTACGTCGACCTGGAGGCCATGCGCGAGGTGCTGGGCGAGGCGATCCTCATGGACATCGACCTCGACGCCCCGGGCCTCGCCTTCACCCTCGCCTCCTCCCTCGGCCGCCTCGCGGCTGAGCTCGGCGACGAGCCCGAGTCCCTGCCCCTCGTCCGCAAGCTCGAAGGCCTCGCCGGCCTCGCCGCGACGCTGCCCTTCGACGTGCGGCTCTGGGACGTGCAGAACGCCTACTGGCGGCTGCGGGAGGACGTGCTGCCCGACATGACCGCTCGCGCGGAGAAGGGGGACGCCGACGCCGAGACGTGGGTGCGCCACTTCCGCCGCCTCGGCGACCGCATCAGCGTGGCCTCGGGATGAGCGGCACGACGGGGGCCGCGGACGGCGACGCGCCCGGCCCCACGTACCGCCTCCAGGTTCACGCCGGCTTCACCCTGGCCGACGCCCGCCGCCTCGTGCCGTACCTGCGCGAGCTCGGCGTCCAGTGGATCTACCTCTCGCCCGTCCTCCAGGCCCGGTCCGGCAGCGCCCACGGCTACGACGTCGTCGACCCGCGGCGCGTGTCCGACGAGATCGGGGGCGACGAGGCCCTTGGAAGCCTCGCCGCCGACGCCCACGCCGCCGGCATGCGCATCCTCCTCGACTTCGTGCCGAACCACATGGCTGCCCACGAGGAGAACCCCTTCTGGCGGGACGTGCTGGAGAACGGACGGGCCTCCGCGTTCGCCGACTTCTTCGACATCGACTGGCGTCCCGCGTCGGGAATCGTCCGGGACCGCCTGCTCCTGCCCATCCTCGGACAGCCGTACGCCCGCGCGCTGGAGAGCGGCGACGTCGCCCCTGTCCTCGCCGGCGACGCCATTGCACTGCGCGTCCATGACCGCACGCTGCCGCTGGACGCGCGGACGTGGGGCGAGATCCTGCTGGGGGGCGGCGCAGGGGCCGACCCAGGGGTCGACGCCGCGCCGGCGGAGGGCGCCGCCCGAGCGCTGCGGGAGGTCGGAGCCGGCTTCCTGGGGCTGCCGGCGCACGACGCGACGGCGGACGCCGCCGCGGCCGGGGCCCGGCGGGACATCGCCCACGGCCTGAAGGCCGCGTTCGGGCGCCTGCTCACCACGCAGCCGGACGCGCGTCGCCAGGTCGAGGCGTGCCTCGCGTGGTTCCGCGAGGCCGGTCGACTGGACGCGCTGCTCGCGGCGCAGCCGTACCAGCTCGCGTACTGGCGCGCGGCGGCCGAGGAGCTGAACTACCGGCGCTTCTTCAACATCTCCGAGCTGGTCGGGGTGCGCGTCGAGGACCGCCCCGTGTTCGACGCCCTCCACGAGCGCGTGCTGAGCTGGATCCGGGAAGGCGTCGTGGACGGGCTGCGACTCGATCACGTGGACGGGCTCCTCGACCCGTCCGGCTACCTGCAGCAGCTCCGGGCGGCCGTCGGTGAGGGCCGCTGGCTGCTCGTGGAGAAGATCCTGGTCGGGGACGAGCGGCTGCCCGCCGAGTGGCCGGTGGACGGCACGACCGGCTACGACTTCCTGGGCGCCGCCTCGGGCGTGCTGGTGCCGGGCGCGGGCGTCGCCGCCCTCGAGTCCGTGTACCGCGCGGCTACGGGCCTCTCGCGTCCGCCCGCCTCCATCGCCGGGCGCGTGCAGCGGCAGGTCGCCCGGGACCATTTCCGGGGCGAGCTCCGCGACCTGGAGACTCGCCTCGCGGCCGCCGCGCGCATCCTGCCGGAGGGACGGGACGTCCCGTCCCGTCTCCTCGGCGCCGCGCTGCTCGAGGTCACCGTCGCGCTCGGCGTCTACCGGACCTACGTGCGCTCCGGCACGCTCGACCCGCGGGACCGCGAGCGCATCGAGTCGGCCGTGGGCTCGGCGCGGGAGAGCAACCCGGCCCCGGGCGACGTCGCCTACGACGTGGTCCGGCGCGTCCTCCTGCTCGACGCTCCGGACCACGCCGGACTCGAGGAGCGAGCCCGCTGGCTCGCGTTCGTGCTGCGCTGGCAGCAGCTCACGGGCCCGGTCATGGCGAAGGGGGTCGAGGACACGGCGCTCTACATCTACAACCCGCTGGTGTCGCTGAACGACGTTGGCGTCGAGCCGGGCGCGGGCGTCGTGCCGCCGGCGCGCTTCCACGAGCGCATGGCGCTCCGGGCCGAGCGCTCGCCCGCCACGCTGAACGCGACGTCGACCCACGACACGAAGCGCTCGGAGGACGTGCGCGCGCGACTGCACGCGCTGGCGGAGATGCCCGAGGCGTGGGAGGCGGCGCTGGCGCGGTGGATGGCGTGGAACGCCGAGTGCCGCGTGCCCCTGCCCGGCGGGACCGCCCCCGCCGCCAACGAGGAGGTGCTCGCCTACCAGACCCTCCTCGGCGCCTGGCCGCTCGAGGAAGAGGCCGCTCGGCCGAGCCCCGAATTCGTCTCGCGCGTGCGCGACTACCTCCTCAAGGCGGCCCGGGAGGCGAAGGTCACCACGAGCTGGATCGACCCGGACGAGGCCCACGAGGCGGGCCTGATGGCCTTCGTCGACGCCGTCCTCGACCCGGACCGGGACAGCCCGTTCCTCGCCGATTTCCTCGCCCTGCAGCGACGAATCGCCGCCGCCGGCGCCGTCAACTCGCTGGCCCAGCTCGCCCTGCGCACCGCGGCGCCCGGCGTGCCGGACCTCTACCAGGGCTGCGAGCTGTGGTGCCTCTCCCTCGTCGACCCGGACAACCGCCGCCCCGTCGACTTCGAACGGCGACGCCGGATGCTCGAACGGCTCGGCGCGGGGTCCGCCGCCGGGTCCGCCGCCGGGTCCGCCGCGGCGAACGCCCGCCGCGCCGCCGCCGAATGGCGCACGGGCGAGGTCAAGCTGCTGGTGACGCACGCCGGCCTGCGGCTGCGCCGGGAGCACGCCGCGCTCCTCGCCGGCGGGACGTACGTGCCGCTCGCGCCCGCGCCCGGCGAAGCGGCCGGCGCCGCGCCCGAGGGCACGGCCCCCGCCGGCGCGGCTCCCGACGGCGCCGCGCCCGACAAAGCGCCGCCCGCCGGCGCGGCGCCGCTCCTCGCCTTTGCGCGCCGCGACGGCAGCGACTGGCTGATCTGCGCGGTGCCCCGCGCCCGGGCGCTGCCCCTCGGCCGGGCGCTGGACGAGGCCGGCAGCGTGGCCGCGGCGCCGGCGTCCGTCTGGGGCGACGTCGCCCTCCGGCTGCCGCCCGGAGCACCGCGACGGTGGCGGGACGCGGTGACCGGCCATAGCATCGTTGCAGGCGACGACGGGCGCCTCGCGCCCGCCGACCTGTTCGACCCGCTCCCCCTCGCGCTGCTCCGGCCGGAGTCCGAATGACGCCATGACCGACCTGCGCGACGCCCTGCGCCAGCTCACCCACGCCATCCAGGGCCTGACCGGGATCCGCCCCGAAACGCAGGGGCGGCTCCTGGAGACGGTGCTCATCGTCCTGGTTCTCGCCCTCGTGCGCTCCATCGCCGTCCGGCTGAACCGGAAGCAGGTCAGCGACCTGCGGACGCGCTACCGCTGGCGCAAGGGCATCACGTACGTCGTCGTGATCCTCGGGCTCGTGCTCGTCGGGGCCGTATGGTTCCAGCGGGGGGTGCAGTCCCTGGCGACGTACCTCGGCCTCATCTCCGCCGGCGTCGCCATCGCGCTGCGCGACCCCATCGTCAACCTGGCGGGGTGGGTCTTCATCCTCTGGCGGCGCCCGTTCAGCGTGGGTGACCGCGTCCAGCTCGGGGACAACGCCGGCGACGTCATCGACGTGCGGGTGTTCCAGTTCACGCTGCTGGAGATCGGCCGCTGGGTCGACGCCGACCAGAGCACAGGCCGCATCATTCACATCCCCAACGGAAAGGTCTTCACCGACCCGATCGCCAACTACACGCGCGGCTTCCACTACGTGTGGAACGAGATCCCCGTGATGGTGACGTTCGAGAGCAACTGGAAGGCCGCGAAGGAGATCCTCTTCGACGTCGCCCGCAGGCACGCCGAGCAGCTCAGCGAGGACGCCGAGCGCCGCATCCTACAGGCGACGCGCAAGTACATGATCTTCTACTCGACGCTCACGCCGACGGTGTACACCAAGGTCGCCGACAGCGGCATCGTCCTCACCATCCGCTACCTCTGCGAGCCCCGCAGCCGCCGCGGCACCGCCCAGGCCATGTGGGAGGACATCCTGGACCGCTTCGCAGAGAAGGACGACATCGACTTCGCGTACCCGACCACGCGGTTCTACGACAACCTGAGGGAGGGGAAGAGCGGAGCCAGGGCTCCGGAGGCTTAGGCTGAGGCTGAGGCTGAGGCTTAGGCTGAGGCTGAGGCTGAGGCTGGGGCTGGGGCTGGGGCTGGGGGGGCGGCGGGGCGGGGCGGGGCGGGGCGGGGCGGGCGCCGCCGTTGCTCCGGCGCATACGGCGGGGGGAGGGCCTGACGCGGTGCGGGGTGCGGGGTGCGGGGCGGGCCGCGGTGCGTGGACGAAATCGGACAATGGGCGCGGCCTTCCTCGCTCGTTGGCCAGTTTATCCCGCAATCCGAACGAAATCGGCCAATGGCGGCCCAGTGGGCCGAGCTCGTTTCCCTCTTGTGTGCGAAATCCGAACGAAATAGGACAATGGCGCCGCGGAAGAGGCCCCGATGTCCATTCTTGCCCGGCCGCGACCCGCGACCCGCGACCCGCGACCCGCGACCCGCGCCACCGCCCACCGCCCACCGCCCGCCGCCCACACACGTCATCCCGCGCCCCAGCCCCCGCCCCCCGCAGTCACCCTAAGCCTAAGCCTCAGCCTAAGCCTCAGCCTCAGCCTCAGCCTCAGCCTCATTCATCGTCGTCGGCACCCGCAAAGTGAATCGGCTGCCCTCTCCCAGCTCACTTTCCAGCACAATGTCCCCGCCCATCAGGCGGGCGAGGCTGCGGGAGACGCTGAGGCCGAGGCCGGTCCCGCCGCTCTGTCGGGTGGACGTGCTCTCGACCTGCCAGAAGGACTCGAAGATGGACTGCCGGTGCTCGGGTGCGATGCCGATGCCGGTGTCCCGGACGTCGATGAGGACGTCGTCGCCTTCCAGACGTGTCCGCAGGTACACGCTGCCGTCGGGCGTGAACTTGGTGGCGTTGGACAGCAGGTTGAGCAGAATCTGGCGTATCTTGCCGGCGTCGACGAAGAGCGCGGCGTCGCCGTCCTCGATCTCCGTCTCGAAGGACAGTCCGCGCTCCCGCGCCAGCGGCTCGGCGACGGCGATGGTGTCCTCCAGGAGCTCGCCGAGCGTCGTCTTCTCGGGGCGGATCCGCTCCCGCCCGGCCTCCATGCGCGCGTAAGAGAGGATTTCCTCGATGATCTGGAGCAGGTGTCGCGCGCTCGCGTTGATGCGCCGCACGTGCTCCTCCTGCCCGTCCTCCAGCTCGCCGGCGATGCCGGCCAGGAGGATCTCCGCGTACCCCATGACGGCGTTCAGCGGGGTCCGCAGCTCGTGGGAGACGACCGCCAGGAAGTCGGATTTCGCCCGGTTCGCGGCGACGGCGGCGCGGTAGAGCCGCGCGTTGTCGATCGCGTACGCGGCGCGCCGCCCGATCTCCCGGGCCAGGGCCCGCTCCTCGGGTGAGAACGCGCGGGTTTGCCGAACGAGGGAGACGGCGCCCAGCGTGTTCCCCCGGGCGACGAGGGGGACCGACACGACGCCGCAGGTCCCGAGGGCGCGCAGCAGCTCGAGGTACTCCTGCGGCAGCTCCGGGTGCTCGTCGGCCAGGAAGTCGTCGGCGTGCCGGAGCTCGCCGGACCGGATCGCCTCGGACGAGAGGTGGGGCGCGTCCACGGACGGCGGGAAGTGCTCCCGCAACTCGTCGAGGAGCGGCTCGAGGGCAGGATCGGCGTGGGTCGCGGCGAGGCGGCGCTGCTGGTCCTCCTCGACCACGTCGACCACTACCCAGTCCGCCATCTCGGGAACCAGGAACGCCGCCAGCGAGCGCAGCGTGCGTTCGTAGTCCAGCGACGCGTCCAGCACGGTGCCCATCTCGGCGAGGAACCGGGACCGCTGCTCCGACGCCTCCGCCTGCTCCCTCGCCGCGCGCTCCCGGATCAGGCGCTGCTCCCGCTCCTCGGCCTGCTTGCGGTCCGTGATGTCGCGCAGCGAGACGAGGTGCGCCGGGCTCCCCTCCCACGCCGTGTCGGACACCCTCAACTCGGCGGTCAGCGAATCGGCGCCCGGCCGAACCACGTCGATCTCCGTCGTCTCCCCCGCCACCACTGGGAAGCCGAACTGCTCGCCCGTCAGCTCCTCCGAGCTCCGGCCGAACAGGCGCTCCGCCGCCGGGTTGACGAACAGCACCACCATCTCCTCGGAGAGGATGACGATGCCGTCCTCGGTGCGGTCGATGATGCTGCGGAATCGATGCTCGCTGCGGGCCAGCTCCTGCGCCTGCCGCTCGATCGCCTCCTGCGCGCGGCGCAGCTCGACGGCCGACTCACCGCCGGCGGGACGGTCAGTGGCCCGATCCACGTGCCGACTCCCGCCCCGGGCGAGACGATTCCCTCGCCCCGCCCCGGCCGTCCCCCGACGGTCCCGTCGGACCCTCTCCGGGGGCCGCGAACTGGTTCATGAAGCCCTCGGGGAACATGGGGCCGCGGCCCAGGATTCCTGTGAGCTGCGTGAACGGCTCGCCGATCTCCATCCCGTGCTTCGTTATGTGGTATTCCCGGATGTCCCGGTCGTGGGGCGAGCCGCGCATCTTCAGGACCGTGAGGCCGCGGCGCATCCGCCCGGCGCTCTCCACGTAGCGCAGCATGAGGATCGTGTCCGTGAGTGTGGAGATGTGCCGCTCCGTCACCGATCCGCCCCCGGACAGGGACGGCGTCGTGGACGTGAACAGCCCTGCGATCTGCTTCTGCTTGATGAAGGACGTCAGGTTGATCACGAACTCCCGGAACGTACGCAGAGAGGCCACGCGCTCGAGCGCCGAGAGGCTGTCGATGGCGACCCGCGTCGGCTTGAACTCCTCGATCAGGGTCCGCATCCGGAGCAGGTGGTACTCGATCGTCGATGCGTGGGGATAGCGGACGTCGATCTTCAGCTTCTCCCCGGCCTCCATTCCCTTGAAGTCCGTGCCCCAGCCCTTGGCGTTCCGGTACAGCTGCTCCCGGCTCTCCTCGAAGGCGAACAGCAGGGAGCGCTCGCCTTCCTCGGCTCCCTTGCCGAGGAACTCCGTCGTCATGAGCGTCTTCCCGGTGCCCGTCGCGCCGGAGACCAGGATGACGGAGTCCCGGAAGAAGCCCCCGCCGCACATCCGGTCCAGCTCCCGATTGCCCGAGCTGATGCGGACGTCGGTGGACTGCTGCGTGAGCGTCTGGCCGGACAGCGGGATCACCGTGATGCCGCCCTTACCTGCAACGGTGAACGGGAACTCGCCGTTCTCGTGCGGCGTGCCGCGGAACTTCAGGATCTCGATGGTGCGACGTCGCTTCTCGTCGTCCAGCGCGTGCCGCAGGATGATGACGTTGTCCGTCACGAACTCCTCGATCCCGACCCGGGTGACCGGGCCGTAATCATTGGTTCGCTCCGCCGTCATAACCGTGGTGGCCTCCACCTCCTTCAGGGCCGCCGAGACCCGGAACAGCTCCGCCCGGAGCTGCCCCTCGTCCTCGAACTGGTGGAAGAGCGCGTTCAGGGAGTCCATGGCGATGCGCTGCGCGCCCGCCTTCTTTGCCGCGTGGCGGATGCGCGCGACGAGGGCCGACAGGTCGAACGGGCCCACGACCTCCGTGATCTCCGACGGCCGCGGCGCCGCGTCCACGAAGACCCAGCTCCCCTCGTCCTCCCACTTCTGGATGTCCCACCCGAAGCCCATCATGTTCGCCCGGATGTCGTCCGGCGTGTCCTCGAAGGTCACGAAGACGCCCGTCTCGCCGAATTTCTGGATGCCCTCCGCGAGGAACTGGGCCGAGAACACGGTCTTTGCGCTGCCCGCCGTGCCCGCGATGAGGGTCGTGCGGCTTCGGGGCAGCCCACCCTCGGAGATGACCTCGAAGCCGGGGATTCCCGTGGCGACCTTGTCCACTTCCGAGATCCGGGTCGTGCTCATGTCCCCGTGCCTTCCGGGCGCAGGCCGTCCACGGCGAGGGCATGGAGCACTCGCCTGGCGTCCGACAGGTCGCCGGTGACCCGTCGGTGCGGCGCGGGCCGCTGCTTGATGAGAGTGGGAGTCGTCAGGATGCGCCGGGTCTCGGCCTGCTCCGGATCCTCGAGCACGTCCACGACGACGATTTCCGCGTCGTCGCCCAGCTCATCGCGGCAGATCCGCTCAAGATTGCGGACTGCCCGGGTCGAGCGGGGGGACCGCCCGGCGATGAAGAGATGGAATTCGTACGTGCTCATGTCAGCGACCACGAGGAGTGTGCGTGCGGAGGCGACCGCTGTCGGCGCCCACGCATTCAGGCCGGTCCCGCGTCATATTTCGTTGCGGTGACCACATCGCCGAACGCAAGAAGAAGGCCCCGGGCCGAATGAACCGGGCAGCGGCGGCCCGCAGGAGGATGCAACCCGATCCCGGCTCCCCGTGTCTGACGGTGTGGAGCAGGGAAGGCCCGACCGCCCGAACGAAGGAAGCGTGAGCGAAGCCAGACTGATCGAGCGGGTCCTGGCGAAGGACCCCGTCGCCGAGCGCCAGCTCTACGACGCCCACGTCGACCGGGTCTACCGTCTGGCCTTTCGCCTGACGGGAGACCCCGACCTGGCGGAGGAGTGCGTCCAGGAGACGTTCATCCGCGCCTTCGACCGCCTGGGCTCGTTTCGCGGCGACGCCGCGCTTTCGACCTGGCTCCACTCGGTGACCGTGTCGGTGGGACTGAACCTGATGCGGAAGGTCAAACGCATCCGCGGCCGGACGGCGGAGCTCGACGAGATCCGCTCCCACGGCTCCTTCGATCCGGAGCCGAAGCCGCACCTGAGGCAGCGTCTGCAGCAGGCGGTGGACGACCTGCCCGAGATGTACCGCGTCGTGCTCGTGATGCACGACATGGAGGGATACACGCACGAGGAGATCGGCGCCGCGCTGGACGTGGCGGCCGGCACCTCCAAGGCCCGGCTGAGCCGGGCGCGCGCGAAGCTCCGCGAGGAGCTCTCGGAATACGCGGGAGAGTGGGTTTCATGACCGAAGATCGATTCGACGAGGTCCTGCGCGACGCGCTGGCGGACTACAACCGGCCGCCGGAGCCGCCCCGGGACGCCATGTGGCGACGCATCGAGGCCGCCCGCCAGGAGCAGGTCGCGGCGGCCGCCCCCGTGGCTCGCCGCGCCATCGGCGCACCCCGCTGGGTGCCGTGGGCCGTCGGCCTGGCCGCCACCCTCGTGGTGGGCATCGGCCTGGGCCGCCTCTCCATCGGCCGGAACGCGAACGTCGAGGGCACGTCACAGGCGACGTCGCCGGTCACGTCACCGGCCGCCGCAACCCTCGCCGCCGGGAACGCGCCCGGCGCGACGTCGCCCGGCGCGGCGTCGCCCGGCGCCGCCGACGCGGACGCCGCCGACGCAGGCGGCGGCAGCGACGTCTCGCCCCTCCGCGACGACGGCGCTCAGCGCGTCGCCCTCGGACCGGACGGATCGCAGAGCGGCACCGCCGGGCGCGTGGCAGCCACGCGCAGCGTGGGAGCGGAGCCCCTCCTCGGTGCACCGGCGGACGCCCGGAACGCCGGCGGACGTGCAGCGCCGACCCGCTCCGAGGGCGTCTTCCGCCTGGCCGCCAATCAGACGCTCGGACAGGCGGAGGCGCTGCTCACGGCGGTGCGGACGTCGCCCGCCGACTCCGCCACCAACGCCCAGCTCTCGAGCTGGGCACGACAGGTCCTCTCCGCCACGCGTGTCCTCATGGACTCGCCCGCGGCGAAGGACCCGCAGATGGCCGGGCTGCTCGACGACCTCGAGCTCGTGCTCGTCCAGATCGTCCAGCTCTCCAGCCCCGAGGCGGGTGGCGAGCGACAGCTCATCGACGACGCGCTTCGCCAGAACGACGTGCTGCCCCGGCTCCGCTCCGCGGTGCCCGCGGGCTCCGGAATCGCCGCGAGTTGAACCCCTGAATCACGAGAGGGAGATACGGATATGAGTCGCATCATCACGAAGGTCGCTCTGGCCGCGGTCCTGTCCGCGAGCGCCGGCCACGCGCAGCAGCCGTGGAACGGCAGGGTCGCGCCCGCGGCGCCGGCGGCTCCCGCGGCGCCGGCGGCGCCCCACCTCCTCCAGGTCCCGGCGGTGGCGCCGGCACCGCCCGCGGTGCGGGCCGCTGCCGCGGTCCCGGCCATCGCGCCGGTGTCGGCGCCGACCCCGTATGGGGCCCCGGCCCCCGAGGTAGCGCCGGCCGCGCCGACCGCCCCCGTCCTGGCGTGGTCCGGTCGCTTCGCCCGGACACCCGCCCGGGCCTGGGCGCCCGCGGACCCGGCCGATTCGCTCTACCGCGCCGCACGGGAGGCGATGAACCGCGGCGCCTACGACCGCGCCGCGTCCATGTTCGCCGACATCACCGATCGCTGGCCGAAGTCCGAGTACGCCGGGGACGCCCTGTACTGGTACGCGTACGCCCGCTACCGCATGGGCGGCACGTCCGACCTGCGACGGGCGCTGGACGCCCTGGACCGGCAGTCCGACGACTACCCGGACGCCGCGACGGCGGGGGACGCCCGGGCGCTGCGCGTCCGCATCGAGGGCGAGCTCGGCCGGCGAGGCGACCCGGACGCCGCCGAGGCAGTGGCGGCGCGCGCCGTCGCCGCCGTCGGACCGGCCATCGCCGCCATCGGCCCGGCCGTCGCCGCGGTGAGCCAGCAGGCCGCCGCCGTGGCAGCCGACGCGGCCCGGACCGCCGTGCCCGCCGCCATGGCCGCGGCCAGCGAGGGCCTGGCGGCAGCCAGCACTGCCATGGCCGCCCACAGCATGAGTGTCGACAGGCGCCACGGCGGCGACCTGCCGCCCGGGTGCGAGGACAGCGACGACTACGAGCTCAAGGTCGCCGCGCTGAACGCGCTCATGCAGATGGACGAGTCCCGGGCGCTGCCGATCCTGAAGGACGTCATCGCCAAGCGGAGCGACCCCTGCATGGCGCCCCTGCGCCGCAACGCGGTCTTCATTGTCGCCCAGCAGGAGTCGCCCGAGGCCGGCCGCATCCTGCTGGACGTGGTGAAGAACGATCCGGACCCCGAGGTCCGGAAGCAGGCGGTCTTCTTCCTCTCGCAGGTCCGGAGCGAGGACGCGGTGCCCGCCCTCGAGCAGGTGCTCACGACCACGAAGGACCCGGAGCTCCAGAAGACCGCCCTGTTCGCCCTGTCGCAGACGGAGAGCCCTCGCGCCGCCCAGGTGCTCCGCACCTATGCGGGCCGCCAGGACATCCCCGACGAGTTGCGCGGCAACGCCATCTTCTTCCTCAGCCAGCAGGGCTCGAGCCCGGAGAACGCCGCGTTCCTGCGCCAGCTCTTCGCACGCACGAGCGACACCGAGGTGAAGGATCGCATCCTCTTCTCCCTCTCGCAGATCGAGGGACAGCAGAACGGCCGCTTCCTCCTCGAGGTCGCAAAGGACACGAAACAGCCGACGTCCATTCGCAAGAAGGCGCTCTTCTTCGCCGCGCAGCAGGGCGAGCTCCCGGCGGCCGAGCTGGCGCAGCTCTATCGGAGCATGCCCGACGCCGACATGAAGAAGCAGATCATCTTCGCCCTCTCCCAGCGCGACCACGACCCGAAGGCCGCGGACGTGATGATCGACATCGCGCGGAATGAGAAGGACCCCGAGCTGCGCAAGGCCGCCGTGTTCTGGCTGTCGCAGTCCCGGGACCCGCGGGTGCTCGAAGTGTTGAGGGAGATCATCAACCACTGAGGCTGAGGCTGAGGCTTAGGCTTAGGCTGAGGGACGGAACGGCTGGGAAGCGGAAGGAGGCGGGAATGGCGGGGACGGCGGGAACGGAGGGAACGGCGGGGGCTTGGCTGCTCGGGGTGAGGCGGGGGCTGGTGGGGGTGACGCTGGCTTCGCTCGGGCTGGGGTTAGGGGCGGGGGCGGCGGTGGGACAGCGGAGCGGGGGCGCGGGCGACGCGGACCCGGCGGCGGCGGTGGCGGCGGTGCGGAGCGGGACCGTCCGCCTCTCCTTCCCGGCCGACCCGGGCGTCTGCGGGGACGGGCACGGCGGCGTTCGGCTCCACCTGCGCGACGGCGACGAATTCGGGGACACGTACGTCGGCGGGCGCCGCCACGTGGGCAGCGGGTGGCACGGCCCGGAGACGAGGTGCCTGGAAGGCCCGGTGCGCGTCGAGCTCACGATGGACGGCGGCCGCGTGGTCGACGCGGTTACCGAGGTCGGCGGCGGGTGGACGGGCGCGGCGGACGTCGTCGTCGGCTCCGTCGATCCGCGCTCCGCGGCCCGCATGCTGGCGCGACGGTCCGTCGAGCCCCGGGCGCGGCGCGCAGCCAGCGCCATGCTCCTGGCGGCGGTCGCCGCGCGCGATGCGCCCGTGCTCACCGACCTGAGGGAGGTCGCCCTCGACGGCGACGCGCCCCGTGAGACCCGCCGCCAGGCGGTGTTCTGGATGTCCCAGGCGGGCGAGACGGGAGCCGTGGAAGCCATCGAGGCCGTCCGGTCGCGGGGCGGGGAGGAGCTCGGCGAGTCCACCGTGTTCGCCCTCTCCCAGCTCCCCGAGGGCGCGGGTAGTGCGGCGCTCCGGAAGATCGCGACCGGGGACTCGTCACCGAAGCAGCGGGCGAGCGCGCTCTTCTGGCTCGGGCAGTCCGACGACCCCGGCGCCACCGCGTTCATCGCCGCGCGCCTCCGGGAGGACCCCAGCCCCGACGTCCGGAAGCGCGCCCTCTTCGCGCTGTCGCAGCGCAGGGACGCCGCCGCCCTCGACGCCCTCATCCGCGAGGTCCGGACCGGCACCGACCGCGACCTCCGAAGGCAGGCCATCTTCTGGCTCGGCCAGTCCGACGACCCGCGCGCGGAGCAGGTGCTCCGCCAGATCCTGGGAGGCTAGGGATGAAGATCCTGCCCGCTGCCGTCGCCCTGCTCGCCCTGGGCGCCGTGCCCGCGGCGGCGCAGACGCCCGAGGCCGTCGCGGCGCGCGTCGCCGCCGTCGGGACCGGACGCGTGACGCTCGGCTACGACGCGCGGGACGGCGTGTGCGGTGGTCACGGCTGGCGCACCGTCGGCGGACGGCGGGCGCGGGACGGCGGAGAATGCAGCGGCTATCGCATCCGCGCCGAGCTGCGCGTGCGCGAGGGGCGCCTCGTGGCCGTCGACGACGACGTCGAGGAGCCGGAATGGCGATCCGCCGCGCCCTCGCACCAGCCCGGCCACGTCGAGCTGGGCGACGTCGCCCCCGACGACGCCGCCCGCGCCCTCCTCATCCTCGCCCGGCAGGCGACGGACCACGCGGCCGCCGACGCCATGGACGCCGCCGCGCTGGCCGACTCGGGCCCGATCTGGCAGGAGCTGGCGGACGCCGCCCGGGAAGCGCCGCCCCGCTCCGACCGCGGCGAGCGCGCCATGTTCTGGCTCGCCGTCCGCGCCGGCGAACGCGTGGCGCCCGACGACCACGGCGACCGCACGGACGACCAGGAGGTCCGCGACGCCGCCGTGTTCGCCCTCAGCCAGCGCGATCCCGGCGAGAGCGTGCCGGAGCTGCTGCAGGTCGCCCGGGAGAACCACGATCCCCACACGCGCAGGATGGCGCTGTTCTGGCTCGGCCAGGCCCACGACCGGCGAGCGCTGGCGCTGTTCGAGGAGATCCTCGGGGGAGGCTGAGGCTTAGGCTAGGCTAGGCTTAGGCTGAGGGATCAGCGGGGGCGGGTGCGGCGTTCGAAGACGACGTCGCCTTCCACGATCATGTAGCGGATCAGGCGGTCGCGGACGGGCTCCAACTCGTTGGGATGGTCGCCGAACCGGTCGTTGGAGACCACCGACGCGTCCAGGTCGCCGGCGAAGCTGAGGATGAAGTAGTCGGCGTCCGTGCCCGCCGGCGCCTGCCGGATCTCGCCCGATTCCACCAGCTCCTCGTAGCCGTCCGGGTCGTCGATGGCGTGGCGCAGGGCCGCGTCCACCACCACCACCGGCCGGTACCCTTCCAGGCGCAGCGCTCGCGTCATCGCCCGGATGCTCGCCAGCTTCGGCTTTCCCGGACTTCCCGCGTACGCCACGTTCGAACCGTCCACGACGGCCAGCGGCCGCTCGTCGGACTGCCGCTCTTCCGGCTCGTCGATGGCCTCGCGCGCGGGGGTCGGTCGGGGGTCGCTCATGTCGCCCCGGAAAGGCAAGGGAAGTGCCAGCGCACGTGCCTCCCCGGATGCCTGTCCGTGTGCCCGTGGCGGTGAGCGCCCCCTGTGCGTGTGCCTGTGCGTGCCCCCGTGCCCGCGCCCGTGCGGATTGCTGCAATCCCCCGGATCCTTTCCGTCCCTCCCCCCTTTCCGTAGAATCCGGTGGGTTCCCCCCAGCCTGGAGTTCATGCCATGCGATGCAGCATCCGCCTCGCCTTTCGGCGGCTGACCGCCCCCGTCGCGGCCCGCGCCGTTCCGACCGTCCTCGCGATCCTCGCCGCCGCTTCCGCGCCCGCCCCCGCCGCCGCCCAGCGGCCTCAGCCGCCCACCAGCTTCACGGCGAAGGCGGCGCGCCTGTTCGACGGGCAGGCCATGGCCGACGGGCCCGTCGTCCTCGTCGTTCGGGACGGCAAGGTCGCCGACGTGCACGCCGCGAAGCCGGGCGAGCAGACGGACTACGACCTGGGGAACGCCACCCTGATGCCGGGCATGATCGACGCCCACGACCACATCGGCTGGTACATCAACTCGAAGGGCCGGCTGCACACGCGGCGGGACGGCGACACGGATGCCGACGAGACGCTGGCCGGCGCGCGCAACGCGTGGGAGACACTGCGCGCCGGCTTCACCACCATCCAGAGCCCCGGCTACGGGTCGGACGCGTACCTGCGCAAATGGATCGCGGACATGGGGCTTCCCGGCCCTCGCATCCTGACGTCCCTGGAGCCGCTCTCGGACGACGCGCTGTCGCCCGATTCGCTCCGGAAGATCGTGCGCACGCGGCACGCTCAGGGCGCCGACATCATCAAGATCTTCGCGTCGGCGAGCATCCGGACCGGCGGCAAGCAGACCATGAGCGACGCGCAGCTGAACGCGATGTGCGGCGAGGCGAACAAGCTGGGCATGCGCACCCTCGTCCACGCCCACTCCGCCGCCAGCGTCCGCGCCGCCGTACTTGCCGGCTGCACGCAGATCGAGCACGGCATCTTCGTCACGCCCGCCGAGCTGAAGCTCATGGTCGAGCACCACACGTACTTCGACCCGCAGTGCTCCCTCGTCTTCCGCAACTATCTCGACAACCGCGCCATGTTCAACGGCATCGGCAACTACAACGAGGAGGGCTTCGCGTCCATGGAGAAGGCCATCCCACTGGCCATCGCGGGGATGAAGAAGGCGCTCGCGACGCCGGGCCTGGACGTCGTCTACGGCACCGACGCCCTCGCCGGCTCCCACGGGCACAACGCGGACGACATCGTGTGCCGCGTACAGCGCGCGGGCGAGGACCCGCTGCACGCGCTGAGGTCGGCGACGTCGCTCAACGCCGAGGCCATGCGCCTCGGAGACTCCATCGGCTCCCTCAAGCCCGGCTACCAGGCGGACGTCATCGCCATCGACGGCGACCCCCGCCAGGACATCACGGCCGTGCGGCACGTGGTGTTCGTGGCAAAGGGCGGCGTGGTCTACGAGGTCTCACCACGGTGAGAAGGCTTAGGCTCAGGCTGAGGCTAAGGCTGAGGGAGAGGCGGATGAGGGGCGGACTCGGGTTCGGGCTCCGATTGCCGCCGATGCTGCGCTCTACGTTCGACGCCGCGCGAGCGCCCTTCCTGGCGTCGGCGTTGGGGTTTGCGCTGGCGCTCGCGCCGGCGCCCGCGGCCGCCCAGTGCTGGCCTCAGCCTCAGCCTCAGCCTCAGCCTCAGCCTCAGCCTCAGCAACCATTGACTGGCCGCAGTACGGCCACGACGGCGCCGAGACGAAGTTCTCTCCCCTCGCGGACCTGACGCCGGCGAACGTCGGGGGGCTCGCGCCGGCGTGGGAATGGCGCACGGGCGAGAAGGCGCAGACGGCGGTGGCGAGGACGGCGGGGGCGGCGGGGGCCGAGCCGCCGCCCGGCGCGGCGCCGGCCCGGCCGGGCAGCTTCGAGGTCACGCCCCTCGCCATCCACGACACGCTCTACCTCAGCACGCCCTACGCCCGGGTCGTGGCGCTGGACGGCCGCACGGGGCGGGAGCTGTGGTCCTGGGACCCGCACGTCTACGAGGTCGGGCAGCCGTCGAACGGGACGGGGCTCGTGCACCGGGGCGTGGCGACGTGGTCCGACGGGCGACGTCGCCTGATCTTCGTCAACGCACGCTGGAAGCTCCTCGCGCTGGACGCGGCCACGGGGCGGCCCGTTCCGGGTTTCGGCGACGGCGGCACCGTCGAGCTCACGGACTCGCTGATCTGGCCGGTGCGGAAGGAGCACTACACGAACACGTCGCCGCCGGTCGTGTGGGGCGATCTCGTCATGGTCGGCAACGGCGTCGGCGACCGGCTGGCCTACCGCCGGGACCCGCCGGGCGACGTGCAGGCGTTCGACGTCCGGACGGGCCGGCGCGTCTGGCGCTTTTCGCCCATCCCGCGGCCGGGCGAATACGGGGCGGACACGTGGGAGGACGGCGCCAACACGCGCACCGGGCACACCAACGTGTGGGCGCCGTTCACCGTCGACTCCGCACGGGGCCTCGTCTACCTGCCCGTCAGCACGCCCAGCAACGACTGGTACGGCGGCGACCGGAAGGGGAACGACCTGTTCGCCGAGTCCGTCGTCTGCCTCGACGCCCGCACGGGCGAGCGCGTGTGGCACTTCCAGACCGTGCACCACGGGCTGTGGGACTACGACATCCCGGCGCCGCCCGTGCTCGCCACGATCCACCCGACGGGAAGCGACGTCGCGCCGGACCTGCGGGACCGGGACGTGGACGCCGTCGTCGTCGTCGGCAAGACGGGCTTCGCGTACGTCTTCGACCGGACCACGGGCGAGCCCGTGTGGCCCATCGTCGAGAAGCCGGTTCCAGCGAGCGACGTCCCGGGCGAGCGCGCGTCGCCGACCCAGCCCTTCCCGACGAAGCCGGCGCCCTTCGCGCCACAGGGCTTCTCCGAGGACGACGCCCTCGACTTCACACCCGCCCTCCACGACAGCGCCCTCGCCGTGATCCGGAAGTACCGCACGGGGCCCATCTTCACGCCGCCGTCGCTCGAGGGCACCATCGTCACGCCCGGCGTCATCGGCGGAGCCGGCTGGGGCGCCGCCGCCGTCGACCCGACGTCGCATACGCTGTACGTGAAGGCGACGAACTGGCCCGCCCTCGGCAAGCTACACGCCCTGGACGCGCAGACCGACACATTGCAGGGCCGGTACGCCTACGACCGCAGCGGCGGCCTCGAGATCGCCGACGGCCTGCCCATCCACAAGCCGCCCTACGGCACACTCACCGCCATCGACCTGGACACCGGCGAGACGCTGTGGACCGTGCCCGTCGGGGACACGCCGCGCATCCGGAAGAACCCGCTGCTGGAGGGCGTCGACCTGCCCCAGCTCGGGGTGGCCGGCGCGCCGGGACCCATCGTGACCGCGGGGGGACTCGTCTTCCTGACCGGGGGAGGTGACGTGCTCTACGCCCTCGACGCCCGCTCCGGGGAAACCCTCTGGAGCGCGGACCTCGGGGAGAGAGGCTACTCGGTGCCCATGACGTACCGGGCGTCGGATGGGCGGCAGTATGTAGTGATCGCGACGGGCAGCGGAGAGGACGCGGTGCTGCGGGCGTTCGCGGTTCCCGACGGACGCTGAGCGTGGGGAGGGAGGGCTGACCCGACCTCGCGGTCCGGGACGCGGTATCGAGGATCGACGTGTATCGCTGACAAGGAAGAAACGGCACCCGTGGCGCACGCACGGGTGCCGCTTCATTCATGCATCGGGAAGGAACGTCCGGGTCAGGCCATCAGTGGCCCTTTCCGGAGTGCACGATGATGTTCCCGCCGCCGATCTCCTGATCCATGCCGTTGTCGTAGAGGACGCCGTCGTCGTTCCAGATCTTGATCCGGAACGTATCGTCGCCGTTGCTCCCCGTGCCGTCTCCGGCCCAGAGCTGGAACTTGTACGTGCCCGGCATTCCATCCACGGTGCCGTCGCCCTTGAACTTGGCGTAGTCGCTGCCCGTGACGATCAGCCAGTCGTAGCTCGTGCTGTGGAAGCTCAGCCCGCCATCCTTGAACTGGAACTCCGTGTTCCCGTCGGGTACGGTGGCGCCCTTCTTGTACTTGGACACGAACCCGAACGTGGCCTTGCCTGTGGGATTGAAGCCGGCTTCCGGTTCGAAGTCATACGTCGTGGTGCCCTCACCGGTGGTGATCGAAAGGGCGTCGACGGCTCCCGTGAATTCACCGTTCCAACCGGATCCGATGTTGACCCCGAACCCCCCAACAATCTTGGCATTCGGATTGTTCTCAACGATCGTTTGCCATGATACGTAACAGCTGAAGGCGCACACTCCCGGAATGGCGTGGGTCGACCACCAACCACCACCAAAGCTGGTCTGTGACGGCGCCATGGCGTCCCATGTTTGCCATTCGTCCGTGGCAAGTTGAGCGGGTCCGTAGGCGTAGATCGGCTCCCAGACGAGGGTGGTGTAACTGGCTCCGTCTCCGACGTAGTCCACCTCGATGTTCAACCCGGGGTATTGTGCGGCTGGGTTTGTCGAGGAGCTACTCCGGTATGTGGCATAGGTGAGGTCGGAGATGTCCGATAGAAGCTCACCGGGGTACGCATAGTTGAAGAGAGTTGCCTTTCCACTGCCATCGGACAGCGTCATCTCGAAGCTACCATCTCCAAGCGGTGCGACGCCCGGACCACCGACGAATGCCCCGCTGCTTCCCGTCCGGGTCGTGAGTAGCCATGATCCCCCGAGATCGTCGCTGGTAACAACGGTCGCATCCGAAGGCATGTAAGCTCCGGCAGGTGAATCGATCCATCCGCCACCGGTCACGAAGCCGCCGGACGGGTCGTAGACGGCCACGCTCACGCATTCGGGGCCCCCGGTATTCTCCGCTTCGTCCGTGCCGCTGACACACACGTCGTACAGCCCCGGCTCGGACGGCGCCGAGAAGCTTCCCGTCACCTCCTCGGTGGGCGAATCGAAGTCACCGTCGGAGGCGTCCATGGACGCCGCGGATCCGCCATCGAAGGTGAAGGAAGCGCTCTCGATGTTCGACGAGCCGGTCCCGCTATCGTCGATCGTGGCCGTGACGGTGCCGGTCTGGTTAATCGCAACGGGCTCCGCCGTCACGTCGAGGACCAGGGGCGCCTCGCCGTCGGGCTCGAAGTCGTACACGGTGGTTCCGGATGCGGTGCCGAAGACGAAGCCGTCGATGTTCTCGGTGTAACCGTCTGCGTACGGCTCACCCACGCGAACGCCGAGCCAGGCGTCATTCACGCGGATTCGGACATCGGGATAGCTCGTGAGGATCTCGCTCCAGGTCCGGGCTGTCGAGCCCGATGTCGAGGTTCCCGGCCACGTCGCCCCCGAGTACCGCCAGAGCGCGCTTCCGCCCTGGATCGCGTCCCACTGCTGCCACGTGTTCTGCTGGATCGTCCCGTTGTCCGAGGGCAGAAACACGAGGCGCTTTTGCCAGGTGTCCGACCCGTCGAAGTCGACGTTGAAGTTGAGGTAGCCCGAGCGGTTCGCGCTCCCACCGTTTCCGGCCGACGGATTGTACGTCGAGAAGCCGAGCTCGGTGATGTCGGCCAGCGGAGTCCCGGAGAACTGGTACGTCGCGACGTTGCGACGCTGGGTGCCCGTCACGCTGATCTGTACGCTGCCCTCGCCGTCCGGCGGCGTGTCGGGTCCGGTGACGATTGAGCCGAGGGAATTGTCGACACCGTCCGTCTCGTCGTTGTAGAAGAACCAGCCATCTGGAGTCGCCGACGAACCCAGGTCGCCGGGATGCACGACCACGACGGTCGGTGTCGACGCGGTGGTCACCGTGGCCGCGGGAGAGGCGGCACCCGAGCCCGGCGCCGCGGGATCGTTCATGCAGGCCGCCATTCCGAGGACGGCCAGGAGCCCGAACCCGGAGACCAGGGCTCGGGATGAGTGTGAGTACTGCATGCGTCACCTCGTGAGGTGAGGGGAAAGAAGCCCAACGGCGGTCCGGCCATCTCTCCCGGCGTGCGCTCGGGAGAAATCCGTGACTTTGCGGCCCCGCCTCGCGACGGGTGAGCCCTTGCGGTGGGAGGACTGCGTTGCTGTGATGTCGTACGGTCGGTGGGCCGACCTGCACACAATGTGGCGTGCCCCTCTGACAATGGACCCCCGGACCCCCGCGACAGAGAGGCGCACGTCACTGCGTCAGTATTGCGATCTGCCGTCAATCTGCCGTCAAACCTTGTGAGGTCCCGCGCGAAGGCCTCTTATTGGATCCCTCACCATCCCACAGGAGTCTGCCATGGATCGACGCCTCTTCCTCCGCACCGGCGCGCTGGCGCTGCCGGTCGTCGCGCTGCCCGCGTGCTCGCCCTCGGGCGACGGCGCCGGGGCAGGCGCCCGCGCTTCGGCCGCGGGCTCCGCCTCCGACCCCGCCTTCCACCCCGACGACCCCGCCCGCGCCCTCGCCCCCGCGACCCTCGCCGCCGTCGCGGAGGTCGTGCTGCCGTCGGACCTGGGGGAGGAGGGCCGCGCCCGCGCCGTCGCCCGGTTCCGGGCGTGGAGCGACGGCTACCGGCCCGTCGCGGAGGAGGTGCACGGGTACGGGACGGGGGAGCTGCGCTACACCGCCGCGGACCCGGCGCCGGGCTGGGCGGCGCAGCTCCGGGGGCTGGAAGAGGAATCGCGCGTGCGCGCGGGCAAGGCGTTCGGCGATCTGCCGCTCGAGGACCGGGAGCGGATGCTCCGGCGGCAGGTCGGAGGCCGGAGAGGCGAGGCGGGGGAGGGGCTGCCGGACGTGGCGGAGGCGCGGCACGTGGCGCTGGCGCTGATGACCCACTGGTTCGCCTCGAGCGAGGCGAACGACGTCTGCCACGGCGTGCGGATCGGACGGGAGACGTGCCGGCCGCTCTCGGCGTCCGGTGGGCGTCCGGCGGAGTTGGAGCGCGAGGTGGCGACGTCGCCCGAAAGCGCTCGCGCGAACGCGGAGGTGTGACGTGGCGCGCGTGAAGGAGGCGGACGTCGTCATCATCGGGTCGGGCATCACGGCGGCGATGGCCGCGGAGCACCTGGCGGAGCACACGGGCGCGAGCATCCTCGTGGTGGAGGCGGGGGACGAGGCGGCGCCGCCGGAGCAGCGGCCGGCGCTGCGCCAGCGCTTCCTCGACTACGGGGAGTCGCCGTGGCCGCACGACCACGTCGACGGGCTGGAGGTGGACGGCATCCAGTCGCGCTCGATGCAGGTCGGCGGGCTGGCCATGCACTGGGGCGCGGTGACGCCGCGTTTCAGCCCCGAGGACTTCCGGCAGCGCTCGCTGTACGGCGTCGGCACGGACTGGCCGATCACGTACGAGGAGCTGGACCCGTTCTACCAGGAGGCGGAGGAGCGGCTGGGCGTGGCGGGCGAGCAGGGCCCGGCGGAGCTCGACCCGCGCGGCAAGCCGTACCCGATGCCGGCCATTCCGCTGACGTACAACCTGGCGGAGCTGAAGACATGGACGGACGGCATGGGCATCCCCATGTGGGCCATGCCGGCGGCCAAGAACTCGACGCCGTACGGCGGCCGGGCCGAGTGCTGCCGCAACGACACGTGCTACCCGATCTGCCCCATCGGCGCGAAGTACTCGCCGGACTTCACGTGGCGGGCGCTGCGCGGCTCGGGCCGCGTGGAGTTGCTGCCGCGGACGGTGGTGCGGCGGCTGGAGCTGACGGAAGGCGACGATCGCGTGGCGAGCGCCGTCGCCTACCAGCGGGACCGGCCCGACGAGCCGCTCGAGTTGCGCGCGAAGGTGTTTGCGCTGGGCGGCGGCTACGTGTGGACGTCCCACCTGCTGCTGCTCTCGGCCAGTTCGCGCTACCCCGACGGGCTCGCGAACCGGAGCGGAAACGTCGGACGCTGGCTGGCGGGGCACCGGAACGTGTACGCGTACGTCGAGCTGCCGAAGCGGCTGTACCCGGGCATGAACGGGCAGCACTCGCTGGTCACGAAGAAGTACATGCGGCCCGGGAAGCCCGGCGGGCGTGGCGCGCCGGAGCGATACGTGCGCCACGACCTTCGCGTGTGGGAGTCGGACGTCGGTCGGCGGCCCCGCCTTCGGGACGACGCCGGCAACCTGCTCCTGGGCGACGCCGCCCTCGCCGACTGGCGCGGCCGGACGCGCGCCGCCACGGCCCGCGTCCGCGCGTACTACGACGTGGTCCCCGGCCGCGACAGCCGGCTCACGCTCGACGCGCGCCGGCGCACGCCGTGGGGCGACCCGCTGCCGGTGCTGTCGTTCGCGGACGCGCCCGAGTCGGCGGCGCTGCGCGGGTGGACGGAGGAGCACCTCAAGGCACTGTTCGCGGAGATGGCCCGGGCCGGCGGCGGCAAGGTGCTGTTCGACGGCGCGGACGACTTCCAGGACCACCCGTCGGGCGGGTGCCGCATGGGCGACGACCCGGCCACTTCGGTGTGCGATGCGTGGGGCCGCACGCACGACCACCCGAACCTGTACGTGCTCGGCGCGCCGACGTGCGTGTCGAGCGGGTGCGCGAACGGCACGCTGACGTTCTCGGCGCTGGCGCTGCGCTCGGCGCATCGAATGGCGGGTGAGCTCGGGGCGGGGAGCGCGGCATGAGGTACTTCGCCTTTCTCCGCGCCATCAACGTCGGCGGCCACACGGTGAAGAACGCGCAGCTCCAGGCGCTGTTCGAGGAGCTCGGACTGGCCGGCGTCTCGACGTTCCAGGCGAGCGGGAACGTGATGTTCGATTCGCCCGAGGGGGCGGGCGCGCTCGAGGCGGAGGGCGCCCTCGAGGCCCGGCTGGAGGCGCACCTCGAGGCGGCGCTCGGCTACGCCGTGGGCGTGTTCCTGCGCACGCGAGCGGAGCTGGAGGCCGTCGCGTCTAGCCCCGCACTGCTCCGGGATCAGGACGCGTATGGCCGCTACGTCGGGTTCCTGAAGGAGCCGCCGGGCGACGCCGCGCGACGCGCGGTCGCGGCGCTGTCCACCGACGTCGACGACCTCGTGGTCGACGGTCGCGAGTTGTACTGGGTGTGCCGCATCCGCTCGAGCGACTCCGAGGTCACGGGTCCGCGCCTGGCGAAGGCGCTGGGTGCGGAGACGACGCTGCGGAACGTGAACACGGTGGAGCGGCTGCTGAAGCGCTAGCGCCGCGGAGGCGATCCTCGGGCTCGTCGACTATTCCCGCGCCGAGTCACGCACGCCGCTCAGGCCGGACTCGCGGCGAAGCACTACGCGGACGTGGAGATGTTCGGAGAGAATGCGGCGGCGGCGGTACGTGCCGGAGTAAAGTTGCTTGACTATCGAGGACTCCGGTTGGATGTTGTCGTGGGCGTTATTTTTTCATTGCTGCCCATCCTCTTCATATCCGCGCATTTCCAATCCGTGAGGTCGCATTGAATTCTCTCATCCCCTTACGGGCCGGTGCAGGACTCCTTTTCGCAGCGATCGCGGCGAGTGGCTGCGCAACGGGAACGGGTCCGCAGGTCAGCTCCACGGAGCGGCTCGCAGCCAGCCGGGTCCTCGCGGAAAAGTCGCAAGAATTTCATCTCAAACAGTTCGAGCGGGTATCCAACGTCGGCTACCGGCTCCTGCAGCAGCTGCCGACCGAAGACCGGGAAGCAACGGAGCCGTGGATCGGGGTAGTCACCTACGATCAGCTTCCCGGGTTCGCTCCGCAGGGTGGGATTTCCGGCGGAGGGGTCCGAGCGGCCTTCGTTGTCGCGTCAGGCCCCGCGGGTAGGGCCGGCATCCCAGACGGCGCACTGATCGAGGCCGTCGCGGGTGATCCGGTCGGAAGCGTAGGCGAAATTCACAAAGCCGTGCTCCGCGCGCTGGACGGGTCTCCGGGCGGGATGGTCGACGTCCGATATCGTGATCCGAACGGAGGCGAGCGGACCGTCGGCGTGCGACCGGAATTCCCCGCGCGGACTACCTCCTTCCTCGTAACGGACGACGCGGAAGTCAACGCGTATACGGATGGGCGCGATGTCGTCGTAACGGGAGGGATGCTGCGCTTCCTGAACTCGGATGACGAACTCGCGGCGGTGCTAGGCCATGAGCTGGCACACGTGACCCGGGGCCACGTCACGAAAGCCGCGGGTCAGAGAGTCGGGCTTGCGGCGATCGGGGCCATTCTCGGTGCCATCATTGCCCCGCGAACGAATCTACCCACGGACATGGCGCGGCTGAGCGTGTCCGCTTTCGCGGGTCGATTCAACCAGGACCTTGAGAGGGAAGCGGACGTCTACGGGTTGTGGTACGCGAACGCGTCCGGCTACGATGTCGATGCAGGCGCGGGCGTGTGGGAGCGGATGGCGATCGAGATGCCGCAGACCATGACATCAAGCTTCTTCAGCACCCATCCCGCTTCTCCGGAGAGGTTCGTGCGAGCCCGGAAGGTCGCTGTCGCGATCCATTCTGGTGCGACTCTGGCCGCGCTCGTCACGGGAGAAGTCGACGACGTGGCTCCGACCGCGTCTGTCGAGGTCGCGTCCGGTGACTCCGCGACAGCACCCGGGCGTCCCGTGATAGCCTTGGGCTCCTCGCCGGGTGCGCGTGCAGGTGCTCGGAGGGGCGTCGTACAGAGCGCTTCGGGCCCGGGCGCCGCCGGAGCGGCTCCGGGTGCGAATGATCGTCAGGCGGCGGTCGCTCGAAACGATTTCATCACCCAAGTCCGCGTGAAGACGCCTCGGGCCGAGGTCCGGGAGGGGCCCGGCATGCGCTATGACGTGGTCGCCCGCCCGGACCAGGGAAGCGTCTTCGTTGTGGATGGTGAGCGCGACGCTTGGTACCGCATCTTCCTTCCTAGTGATCAGGGCACCGGAGGACGCCCGTCGTTCATCCGACGCTCGGATGTCGAACTCCTGCTCGTCCGGGCTGCAACCGCCTCACAGGGCGGAGCAGCACCCCGCGCATCCGCACCGATCGGGTCCGGGTATGGTTCCGCTGCAACAACAGCCTCCTCTTCGCTGCCGCGCGCATCGTCCCCGGTTCGGGCCTGTATCGGGCTTCCCGCCTCGCAGGGGGAAAGCGCGCTCATGGGCTTCATCGGATTTCCGAACGGAGGGAAGGTCTACTCGGGAACGCTGTCGCTGAACCAGGCGCGGACGACGCTCGCCATCTCGGCCTCGCGGCTCGAGCCGGACTACGCCGGCTACAGCGGAACGACGTCAGTGGGAGCGACAGTGACTTACGAAGGAACGCAGCCGGGATCGATTGCATCGGCATGCGCCTCCGTCGGCTACAGCTATCAAAAGATCGGAGACATTTCCCTTCATTCCGTACCGGTCGGCGTACCGATCGGACTGTCGCTACGGGATCAGCAGGGCGACGTGACGCTTACGCCGTTCATCATTCCGCAGCTGTCGATTGCGATGGCCCGATATGGAAGTAGAACGGAGAGCGACGTGAATCCGGGCGTATCGGTCGGAGCGTCGATTCGAGTCAAGGCGTTGCTTGCAGGAGCGAGTTGGGGAAAGGTGTTCACGGAGGGGAGCACCGGAGAGGCCCAGGTGGGGATCGGCGTGGTGTTCTGATCCGTGAAGGATGTGGTTCTTCAGTTTGGGTCGATCGTGACCAGGAATCGGAGCCAGCGGTCCGACGCGATGGCGTACCCATCCGATCCGCGGAACCGCATCAGAGAAGTCGCGTCGAGGACCAGCTTGTCGAGATCCGCGTCGCCGCTCTTGAACTCGAGGAATACCTCGGCCGGCTTGCCGGCACGATCCACATGCACTGCAAGCCAGAGCGATCGAGGATCGCGCGAGCGCCGGATATCCGGGGGAAGATATTTAGTGAGAAACGCGCGGACGGCGTCGCGGTTCGCAAGCTCGGGAGTTGGGGTGCCGGAAGTCGGAGAGGACGGCACGGCGTGGAGATCGACACGCGGCGAGACTGACCCGCCCGGCTCAGAATCGGCGCTGAGGATACGGATGCGATCCCGAGCCATTGATCGATCATAGACGGTGGAGCCGACGGCAGAGTCGGCGAACAGGGCGTCGAACAGCGGCCCGAGACCGTGACGTGGCGACTCGACCTCGACGTCGAAAGTGCCGTCTGGCCACGTCGACGCATCGACGCGGGTCCGGTAGTCCCCGGCGCGGACCTTGACCGATCCGGAATCCACCACAATCCCTGACCGATTCGACTCGATCGAGCGGATTCTGTATTGGAGAACCGTTCCGTCCGGCACGCCGGGCGCGTGTCCTGCAACGGCGAGGCTGTCGCCGTCCAGAGATGATTCGATGGTGAAACCACGCGAGACGTCTCTCGCGGGACGATGCGTTCGAAAGAAGGCGGCTACTCCCAGAGCGGCACCGAGCAGGACCGCTCCGATTATCCCGGCCGCGATACGGCCGTTGATTCTCCACACTCTCGGTTCGACCGGTTTCGAGTCCAACGGTTCGACAGGTGAGTGGTGGCAAAGGTGGCCGCAGAGTGCAGGCCGATAGCGTGAAGATCCTCGAGCGTCATCGTCCTCGCAAGCATGTCTCGTGCTCAGACTAGGAGATGCATTTCGAGGGAAAGGGTGGAGGCGATCGCGGGGCAGGAGACGGGCGCGGTGGCCCGCGGGGAAGCGCTACCTCACCCGAATCCGCTCATAGAGGGCGATCCAGTCGTCCGGTGTGTAGCGCCCGACGACGCGGCCGACGGCTTCCAGGGGCAGGTCGTCGGCGCTCTGGAAGCGGATGCAGCATTTCCCCATGTCGAGCTTCAGGCCGGCGCCGGCGAAGGCGTCCCTGAGAAACCTCTCGTCCGGGGAGCTTCCGTACGCCGCCATGAGGTAGAGCGAGTTATACCGCTTCTGGGCCGCCAGGCTGACGTACACGAGGGGGTGGCCGTTGTACGTCGTGGGATATCGGGACAGCGGAATGACGTAGGCGATCATCCCGTACGCCATCCCCTCGACGAATCCCCCGGGCAGGTTCTCCAGGACGACGTCCCGCACGCGCGAGACCTCCCGGCGCCGATCCATTTCGAGCCCCGCCAGATACTCTTCCGCCGTCTTCGCATCCGATCGCATGGCCCAACGCGCTCCTTCCTCGGGTTCCCCGCCGCCCGTCGTACCCCATTTCGACTTTATGCGCTTCGCGTCTTCGCGTCCGGCGCGTCAGCCCGCCGGGTTCGACCCGCCTGCCCCCGCCCCGGCCGCCCCCGCGCCGCCTGCCGTCGCCCCGAAATTCACCGCCAGCCGTTCCGGCCCCAGCAGCACCGCGACTCCGGCCACGATGAACACGCCGGCCGCCGAGATGGACATGGCCCGGGCGTACGTCGTGTGCTCCGCCACGCGCGCCTGGACGTAGGGCATGGTGCCGGCGATGAGCGCGCCGCACTGGTACGCGAAGCCGGGCAGGAAGCCCCGCACGCCGTCGGGCGACAGCTCGGTGATGTGGGCGGGGATCACGCCCCACGCGCCCTGCACCATGAACTGCATGAGGAACGCGCCGAGGAGGAGCACGCCCAGCGACTGCGCGAATGCCCAGATCGGGATCATGACGAGCGCGCCGAGCAGCGCGAGCGCGACGGTGCGGCGTCGCCCGAGCCGGTCCGACCACATGCCGAAGGCCAGGCCGCCGATGATCGCGCCGACCATGGAGAAGGCGGTGAGACCGGCGCGTCCCTCGGGCGTGAAGCCCCAGTCCCGCTGAAGGAACGTCGGGTAGAGGTCCTGCGTGCCGTGGGACACGGCGTTCATGAACGCCATGAGCACGGTGATGAAGACGAACAGCCGCCAGTTGGCGCCGAGCTCGGCGAACATGGAGCGCCACGTGGCGTGGCGGCTCCGCTCCCACACCTCCGACTCCCGGACGCGGTAGCGCACGAAGATCGCCAGCAGCGCGGGCGCGCCGCCGATGAAGAACATCGGACGCCACCCGAAGTGGGGGAAGACGAGGAAGAAGCAGCCGGCGGCGAGGAGATAGCCGAAGGCGTAGCCCTCCTGGAGAAGCCCCGACAGCACGCCCCGCAGCCGGGACGGCGCCTTCTCCATGGCCAGCGACGCGCTCACGCCCCACTCGGCGCCCATGCCGATGCCGAAGAGCGCGCGCAGCACGAGGAAGGTCGCGTAGTTCGGCGCGAGTCCGGTGGCGACCTCGACGATGGAGAAGAAGACGAGGTTCAGCATGAGCGGCGTGCGTCGCCCGACGCGGTCCGCCATGAGTCCGAAGATCAGCGCGCCGACGGGGCGGAACGCCAGCGTGAGCGTCAGCGAGAGGGCGATGGCGGCGTCGGACCGGCCGAACTCCTGGGCGATGGCCGTGAGCGAGAAGACGACCAGGAAGAAGTCGAACGCGTCCAGCGTCCAGCCGAGGAAGCCGGCGAAGACCGCGGCGCCGGAGTCGCCGGGTGAAGGCGACGTCGCCGGCGTCGCCGCCGTGGGGCCGGGAGGGTTCGCGGGCATGGCACGCTCGGGTCGGGGGGCGTCGGCAAACCGGTCCTGAATACTGCAGCGCCGCCCAACCCGCAACGGCGACGTCGGCTACCGCAGCTCGACGACGCCGATCGGCGGCGCGGGCCCCGCCTTTCCCCCCGCGCGCGCGGCGCCTACCTTTCGCGCTCCCCTCTTCCCGTACCGTGAGGCCTCCATGCGACGGTCGTTCGCGCTGGTGACGATGTGTGTGGTGGCGGGCGCTGTGGCGCCGGCGGGCGCGCGCGCGCAGCAGGCGGCGGCCGGGCCGCCTCCGGCGACGGCGCAGCAGGACACGACGTCGCCCGAGGGCCAGGCGCGCATCGCCGCCGACGCATGGCTCCGGCTCCTGGACGCGGGGGACTTCAAGGCGACCTTCCGGACCGCGGCGCCGATGTTCCAGAAGGCGACCTCGGGCGGGGCGTGGGAGCAGCAGGCCGGTCAGGTGCGCGGGCAGGTCGGCGCCCTCGAGTCCCGCCAGGAGGTCGGCGCGCAGTACACGACCCGGCTGCCGAACGCGCCGGAGGGCGAGTACGTGCTCGTGAACTACGCGAGTTCCTTCAAGAACCTCCCGAAGGCGCGGGAGGTCGTGATCATTGCAAAGACCGACGGCGCGTGGAAGGTGGCCGGCTACTTCGTGCGCCCGGCGGCGGACTGAGTCGGCCGGCAGCCTCGACGTTCCACGGGTCCGCCGCCCCCGTAACGTGTCGCATCCCTGACAACCCGAACCCCACCCATCCGATGCCGAACCGCCTCCGCCTCCGCGCGATGTCGTTCCTCGTGGCCGCAACCGCGGCCTTCGCCGTGCCGGCTCCGGCGCGTGCCCAGTCCTTCACCCTCGAGCAGGTCCGGAGCTACCCGTTCCCGACCGAGCTCGTCACGTCCCCCGACGGCGCCCGCGTCGCGTGGGTCTTCGACGAGAAGGGGGTCCGGAACGTCTACGGCGCTCAGGCGCCGGACTGGAAGGCGCACCGCCTCACGGCCTACGCCCAGGACGACGGACAGGAGCTGACCCAGCTCGCCTTCTCGCCGGACGGCTCGCGCGTGGTGTACGTGCGGGGCGGCGATCACGGCTCGAACTGGGACGCGCCGGCGCCGGTGCCGAACTCGTCGGTGGTGCAGCCGAAGATCGCCATCTGGTCCGTTCCCTTCGGGGGCGGGGAGCCGAAGAAGCTCGCGGACGGGGACGCGCCGGTCGTATCGCCGACGGGCCGCGTCGCCTTCGAGAAGGACAACGCCATCTGGGTCGTGCCCGCCGACGGCTCCGCGGAGCCGCACCGGCTGTTCTACGACCGGGGGCACAGCGGCGAGGCGCGCTGGTCGCCCGACGGGTCGAAGCTGGCGTTCGTGTCCCGGCGCGGGGACCACAACCTGATCGGCGTCTTCGCCGACAGTGCGCAGCCGATCGAATGGCTCGCGCCGTCCACGGAGCGGGACTTCATGCCTCGCTGGTCGCCGGACGGCCGCTCCATCGCGTTCGTGCGGCTGCCGGGCTCCGGCGGCGCGCCGGACGACTGGTTCGACCCGCCGCCCCGCACGTGGCAGATCCTGACCGCCGGGGTGGCCGACGGCACGGGCCACGTGGTGTGGAAGTCGCCGGACACGGACCGGGGCTCCTACCCGACGACGGAGGGCCAGGCGAACCTGCACTGGGCAGCCGGCGGCCGGCTGGTCTTCCTGGCGGACCTGGACGGCTGGCCGCACCTCTACTCGGTACCGACCTCCGGCGGCGAGCCGACGCTGCTCACGCCCCACGACGGCATGGCCGAGTACATCTCCATCTCGCCGGATCGGAAGTGGCTGTTCTTCGCCGGCAACATGGGCACGGGCACGAACGACATCGAGCGGCGCCACGTCTTCCGCGTGCCCGTGGACCGCGCGGCGCCCGAGGATCTGACGCCGGGCGACGGCAACGCGTGGACGCCGGTCGTGACGGGCGACGGCGCGTGGCTCGCGTTCATCGCCGGCGGCGCGAAGAAGCCGCCGCTGCCGTCGGTCATGCCGTTCGGCGGCGCGAAGAACGCCGCGGGCGCGAACGGCGTCGTCGCCCTGGGCGAGGACCGCATCCCGGCGGACTTCCCGACGTCGAAGCTGGTCACGCCGAAGGCCGTGGTCTTCCACGCTGCGGACGGGATGGAGGTGCACGGGGACCTGTTCGAGCCGCCGGCGGGCGCGCCGAAGGACCTGGTCAAGGACGGCAAGCGGCCGGCCGTCGTCTTCATCCACGGCGGGCCGCCGCGCCAGATGCTGCTGGGCTGGCACTACTCGTACTACTACTCCAACGCGTACGCGGTGAACCAGTACCTGGCCAGCCGGGGCTACGTGGTGCTCTCGGTGAACTACCGGCTGGGCATCGGCTACGGCCACGAGTTCCACCACCCGAAGGACGCCGGGCCGCGCGGCGCCTCGGAGTACCGGGACGTCAAGGCGGCGGGCGAGTATCTCGCGGCGCTGCCGCAGGTGGACCCCTCCCGCGTCGGGCTGTGGGGCGGCAGCTACGGCGGCTTCCTGACGGCCATGGGCCTCGGCATGGACTCGGACCTGTTCTCCGCGGGTGTCGACCTGCACGGCGTGCACGACTGGACGAGCGACGACGGCCGCCGCCTGGGCGGCGGCGAGTGGAGCTACGAGGTCACCCAGGCCGAGCTGGCGAAGCGCGCGAAGGTCGCGTGGGAATCGTCCCCTGTCGCGCACGTCGACACGTGGACGTCGCCGGTCCTCCTGATCCAGGGCGACGACGACAGGAACGTCGCGTTCCACCAGACCGTCGACCTCGCGCAGCGGCTGAAGGCGAAGGGCGTGCCGTTCGAGGAGATCGTGCTGCCCGACGAGATCCACGATTTCCTGCGCCACGCGTCGTGGCTGAAGGCGGACAGGGCGACGGTGGAGTTCTTCAACAGAAAATTTGCGCGATGAGGGGAGGAGCGCGCGCTTTGCGCGCGGGCACCGTCGCCTGCGGCGCCGGGGCACCGGGCCTGCGGCCCGGGTCACCGCGCGTTGCGCGGGGCACCGCCTGCGGCGGGGGTTCCGCCCTTCGGGCGGGGGCGGCGCTGCGCGCCTTGGAGCCGCCTCCGGCGGGGGTTCCGCCTTCGGCGGGGGCGCCGCGGCTGCGCCGCGGGGTGGTGGTGGGGGTGCTGACGGCCTCGATGGTGTGGGGGCTGGCGGGGGCGGGGGCGGCGCAGATGCGGGCCGCGGGCGCCGGGGGCGCCGCGGGAACGGCGGCTTCTCTTGCGCGGCCTTCTCTTGCGCGGCCTTCTCTTGCGCGGCCTTCTCTTGCGCGGCCTCATCTCTCGCCGGCGGTGCTTCGCTTCGTCAGCGTCGACACGGCGGTGGTGGCGCTCACGCACGTGCGGGTGGTGGACGGGACGGGGGCGCCGGCCAGGGAAGACCAGACGATCCTGATCCGGGACGGCGGGATCGCGGCGGTCGGTCCCGCGGGCTCCGCCGCGATTCCGGCGGAGGCGCAGGTACTGGACCTGTCGGGGCGGACGGTGATGCCGGGGCTGGTGATGGTGCACGAGCACCTGTTCTACCCGACGGGCCCAGGCTTCTACGCCGATCTGCCGGACAGCTTCACACGGCTGTACCTCGCGGGCGGGGTCACGTCCATGCGGACGGGCGGCAACATCGGCGGGTACGGCGAGATCGGCGTGGCGCAGGCCATCGCCCGGGGGGAGATGCCGGGTCCGTGGATCGACGCGACGGCGCCGTACCTCGAGGGGCCGGGGCTCGGGCTGCCGGAGATGCACGTTCTGAAGGACAGCGCCGAGGCGCGCCGCATGGTCGACTTCTGGGGCGACGCCGGCGCGACGTCCTACAAGGCGTACATGCACGTCACCCGGGCGGAGCTGGCCGCGGCCGTCGCGGCGGCCCACGCCCGCGGTCGGAAGATCACCGGCCACCTGTGTTCGGTCACGTTCCGGGAAGCGGCCGACCTGGGCATCGACGATCTGGAGCACGACTTCTTCGTCGCCACGGACTTCGTGGCCGACAAGAAGCCGGACACGTGCCCGGGGCAGGCGACGGGGATGCGCGCTCTCGCCGCCGTGTCGCCCGACGACGCCCGCGTCCGCTCGCTCATCGCCGAGCTCGTGAAGCGCGGCGTCGCCGTGACGTCCACGCCGACGGTCTTCGAGACGTTCGTGCCGGGCAGTCCCATCCCACCGGGTCTCGACGTGTTGACGCCGCAGCTCCAGGCGCAGTTCCTCGCCCGCAAGGCGCGCGTCGACCGGGACACGGCGTCGGTCTACACGCGGCTCTTCCCGAAGGTGATGGCGATGGACCGCGCGTTCGTCGATGCCGGCGGGCTGCTCCTCGTGGGCACCGACCCGACCGGCATCGGCGGCGTGATCCCCGGCTTCTCCAACCAGCGCGCCCTCGAGCTGCTCGTGCAGGGCGGGTTCTCGCCGCTGGAGGCGATCCGCATCGGCACGCTGAACGGCGCCCGCTACCTCGGCAGGGACGACCTCGTAGGGACGATCGCCGCCGGCAAGCAGGCGGACCTCGTCGTCGTGCGCGGGAACCCCGCGGCGAAGATCTCCGACGTCGAGAACGTCGAGCTCGTCTTCAAGCAGGGTGTCGGCTACGACCCCGCCAGGCTCATCGAGTCGGTGCGGGGGCAGGTCGGACTCTGGTGAATGCTACACGGTCGGCGGCAATGTCAGTTGATGTGCAGGGTTCGGTCGAATAGTTCGCATCAATCCTGAGCAGTCGGGATGGTGCTCGGCCGAAATGCAGAATTGGGGACAATAGTTCGGCCCAACCCCGCACACTGCTCGGCAGGCGGCGTCGAGTGATGGGTTTGGGCGACGAGTGCGCGGCTGTGGATGCGCCGTCGATCGCCGGCGGATTCTGGTGAGGCCCGCGATCAGCCCGGCGAGGATCGGCCAGGCCGTGGGCCACTGTCACGCATATTTGACGCTGTTCGCAGGAATTGTTGGTGGGCGCCGAAAACCCTCGGCCTGCCCGGCGCCGGGCCTGCACCGCCCTGGTTGGCGCCAGGCCCGCCCGGCCTCCGCCCCCCCAGCGCCGGCCGCGCAGAAGTCGCTACCCGCGAGGCCCCCTTGGACTCCAGAAAGGAGCGTTGTCGTGACGCGGACGTCGAAGCCTGTTTTCCCACCTCCCGGCCGCGCGGCCGTGGCGGCCGCGGTGGCCGCCCTGCTCCTGGTCTTCGTTCCGGCGGCCGGTGGATCGGCGTCTGTCCTGTCCGTCTCATCGCCCGCGCCGACGGTCGCCGGACCCGCTTCCGCGGCCGTGCCCGCGAACGCCCTGCCGCGGTGGCCGGTCACACCCGCTTCCGACTTCGGCGGGCACGCCGACACGCTCCGGGCGCCGGGGCTGGAGAAGCCGGTCGAAGTGATCCGCGACGCGTGGGGGATCAATCATATATACGCGCAGACGGAGCCGGACTTGTTCTTCGCCCAGGGCTACATGGCGGCGCGGGACCGGCTCTTCCAGTTCGAGGTGTGGCGACGCCAGACGAACGGCACCGTCGCCGAGATCCTCGGGCCCCGGGAGCTGAAGCGGGACATCGGCACGCGCCTGTTCATGTTCCGGGGGAACATGGAACAGGAGATGGCCCACTACCATCCGCACGGGAAGGAGATCATCACGTCCTACGTGCGGGGCGTGAACGCGTGGATCGACGAGACGCGCCGGCACCCGGAGCTGCTGCCGATGGAGTTCCGGCTGCTGGGCATCGAGCCGGGGAAGTGGACGCCGGAGACGGTGATCTCCCGGCACCAGGGTCTGCTCGGCAACATCGGCGAGGAGCTGTCGACGGGGCGCGCCGTCGCGCTGCTGGGCGCGGACCGCGTGCAGGAGCTGTCCGGCTTCGGCCCCAACCGGCCGGAGCTGGCCCTCGACTCGGCCATCGACCGCAAGGCGCTCTTCGACGACATCCTGGAGCTGTACGACGCCTACCGTCGCCCGGTGGACTTCCGCCCCGAGGATCTCGCGTCGTCGGACGATCCTGAGGTGCGACGTCGCCAGGGCCTGCCGGAGCGTGGCATCGGCAGCAACAACTGGGTAGTGAGCGGGCGGCTGACGCAGGACGGACACCCGATCATGGCGAACGATCCGCACCGCACCATCGCCGTGCCCTCGCTGCGGTACTGGGTGCACCTGGTGGGCCCGGGCTGGAACGTCATCGGCGGCGGCGAGCCGGAGATCCCGGGCGTGTCCATCGGGCACAACGAGTTCGGGGCGTGGGGGCTGACGGTGTTCGCGACGGACGCCGAGGACCTGTACGTCTACGAGACGAATCCGGCCAACCCCGATCAGTACCGCTACCGCGGCCGCTGGGAGGACATGCGCGTGATCCGGGACACGATCCCGGTGAAGGGCCAGGCGCCGGTCCCCGTCGAGCTGAAGTACACGCGCCATGGGCCGGTCGTCCACGAGGACACGGCGCGGCACATCGCCTACGCGGTGCGGGCCGGGTGGATGGAGCCGGGCGGGTCGCCGTACCTGGCGAGCCTGCGCATGGACCAGGCGCGGAGCTGGGATGAGTTCCGGGAGGCGTGCAGCTACAGCAACATCCCGGGCGAGAACATGGTGTGGGCCGGCACCGACGGGACGATCGGCTGGCAGGCGGTCGGCATCGCGCCGATCCGCCGCAACTTCAGCGGCATGGTGCCCGTGCCCGGCGACGGCCGCTACGAGTGGGACGGCTACCTGCCGATCAAGGCGAAGCCCCACACGTCGAACCCCGCGGCCGGCTTCTTCGCGACGTCGAACAACGACCTCATCCCGAAGGACTACCCGTACCCGCAGGCCGTCGGCTACTCCTGGTCCGACCCGTTCCGCTGGGCCCGTTCCAGCGAGGTGCTGGGCTCCGGCCGGAAGTTCTCGATGCGGGACATGATGTCCCTGCAGACCGACTACACGTCCCTGCCCGCCCGGGCCCTCGTGCCGCTGCTGGAGCACCGGCCGGCGTCGAACGCCCGGACGGAGCGGGCCCGACGCGCGCTCCTCGACTGGGACCGGGTGCTGGACCCGGGCTCCGTCGCCGCCGGCATCTACGAGATGTGGCAGCGCCGCATCCGCGCCGACATGACGGCGCTGCTCGTGCCCGAGAAGGCACGGGACTACGTCTACATCCCCATGAGCGGAATGATCGACCGGCTGAGCGCGCCCGGTCCGGAGTTCGCCGGAGACGGTACCGCGACCGGAGCCGCCGGTTCGACGGCCCGGACGCCCACCGCCGCCCGGGACGCCTTCCTCCTCGAGGCGCTGGACGAGGCGGTCGCCGAGCTGACGCACCGCTACGGGTCCGACATGTCGAAGTGGACCTACGGTCAGCCCGACTACAAGCACGTCACCATCCGCCACCCGCTGACACGCGCCGTGGGCGACGACGTCCGTTCGAAGCTCGACGTCGGACCGCTGCCTCGCGGCGGCGACGCCTACACCCTCGGCGCCACCGGCGGCGGAGACAACCAGACCTCCGGCGCCAGCTTCCGCATCATCGTCGACGTCGGCGACTGGGAGAAGTCCGTCGGCACCAACACGCCCGGCGAGTCCGGCGACCCGTCCAGCCCCCACTACCGCGACCTCTTCGAGATGTGGGCCCACGACCGATACTTTCCGGTGGTTTACGGCAGGCAGCGCGTGGAGGCGGTGGCGGATGGTTCGGTCACGTTGACGCCGAACTAAGCCGCGCTGCGCGCGGGGCACCGCCTTCGGCGGGGCACCGGGCCTGCGGCCCGGGGCACGGCCCTCCGGGCCGGGCACCGCCTGCGGCGGGGGTTCCGCCTGCGGCGGGGGTTCCGCCTGCGGCGGGGGTTCCGCCTGCGGCGGGGGGCCGGCCGTTGCGGTGCCTCGCAGATCGCAGCACGAGAGAACACGCGTCCGCCGGAATCGATACCCCAGCCGAAAGGCGCGCCCCGCCGCCCCGGGCCGCAGGCCCGGAACCCCGCCGCAGGCGGTGCAGTGTCCCCGCGGCGAAGCCGCGGAACCCCGCCGAAGGCGTGCCCCGCCGAAGGCGGTGACCCGCCCGAACGGGCGGTGCCCCGGCGCAGAGCGCCGGTGCCCGGCCCGCAGGGCCGCGCTCCCCGCTACAGCGCCGCCGGCATCAGCAACACAGCCGTCGCGGTGATGAGCGCGGCGCCCACCAGCTCCAGCACGATGCCGGCCCGCACCATCTGGGGGATGGTCAGGTAGCCGGAGCCGAAGACGATGGCGTTGGGCGGCGTCGCGACGGGCAGCATGAAGGCCATGGAGCAGGCCAGCGCGGCCGTCGCCATGAGGCTCACGGGCGCGAGGCCGACGGCGACTGCGACGCCGGCCATGACCGGCATCGCCATCGTCGACGTCGCCGTGTTTGATGTGAGCTCGGTGAGGATGCAGAAGAGCAGGGCGGCCAGGGCGAAGAGCACGACGGGCGGCAGGGCCCCGAGTCCGGCGAGGCCGCTGCCGATCCAGGCGGCGAGGCCGGACGTGTCCATCGCGCGGGCGAGAGACAGCCCGCCGCCGAAGAGGAGCAGGACGCCCCAGGGGATGCGGCGCGCCGTCGCCCAGTCGAGGGTGAACGTGCCGGCCCGGAGGTTCACGGGGGCCAGGAAGAGGAGCACGGACGCGCCGATGGCGATGGTCGAGTCGTCGATCATGGGCGCGAACGTCTGGATGCCCGGGATCGTGAAGCCGCCGAACGCCTTCGGCGCGCGGAACAGCCAGGCCAGGACGGTCAGGCCGAAGATGAAGGCGACGCGCCGCTCGCCGGGCCCCATCGGCCCGAGGCGACGGCGCTCGTCCTGGAGCACCTGCGCGGCGTCGCCGGCCAGGCGGCCGGCGGGATAGAGCCAGCGGACCAGGATGAGCCACGTCGCCGGCAGCATCACGGCGGCCAGCGGGACGCCCACGGCCATCCACTGCACGAACCCGATCTGCTGGCCCAGCAGCTCCTGCACGGCGCCCACGAGCACGGCGTTGGGGGGCGTGCCGATGATGGTGGCGACGCCGCCGATGGAGCTCGCGTACGCGACGCCGAGCATCAGCGCGATGCCGAAGTTGAACGGGCCCTCGTGGTCTTCGGGTCGGAACATCTCCCCGACGGCGAGGGCGATGGGCAGCATCATCGCCGTCGTCGCGGTGTTGCTGATCCACATGGACAGGAACGCCGTGGCGAGCATGAAGCCGAGGACCAGCCGCTGCGGGCCCGTGCCGACGGCCGCGACGATCGAGAGCGCGATGCGCCGGTGCAGCCCCCACCGCTCCATCGCCATGGCGATGAAGAACCCGCCCATGAACAGGAAGATCAGGTCGTTCGCGTACGGCGACGACGCCGCCTCCACGTTCAGGATCCCGAGGGCGGGGAAGAGCACGAGGGGGAGCAGCGCCGTCGCGGGGATCGGCAGCGCCTCGGTCATCCACCACACGGCCATGAGCAGGGCGACGGCCGCCGTGCGCCATGCGGCCGGTGAGAGGCCGTGGGGATGGGGAAGCGCCAGGACGAGGGCGAAGATGGCGAGCCCCGCGATAAGACCCACGCGCTGGGCCGGGCGGTAGCCCGCGGCGGTGTCGGCGTCCTTCACCGGCGATCACTCCGTCTGGGGGATGGGCCGAGAGGCATCCTGCTGGAGCTGCTTCATTGGCGCGCTGCGCCTACTGCAGATACGGGATGAGCCGAGGCGATGCAAGGGACGCGGCCCGGTGCTGCGCGAGCGACTAGCGGCCGCCGTGACCCAAGAGAGCAGACGGCAGCCGCGCGTGTGGGGCTGAGGGGGCCCCTGGCGAGGCGGGCGAGGCAGGTGAGGCAGGCGCGGCAGGCGAGGCAGGTGAGGCAGGTGAGGCAGGTGAGGCAGGTGAGGCAGGCGCGGCAGGCGCGGCAGGCGCGGCAGGCGCGAATGCCGAGCGAAATCGGGCAACGACCGGCACCTGCGTCCCCCGATTCCCGATTTTGCCCGCATTTCGCATGAAATCGGCCACGGAGGTCCTCGATGGCGCCTCCCGTTGTCCGATCGCGTTCGAAATCCGGAGGTTATCGGGATTCGGTGACCGGAGTCCGCTCCCGTTGCCCGATTTCACCCGGCGCGACGGCGCCCCGCCGCCCCGATGCCCGGCCGCCCGGACGCCCGGATGCCCCGCCGCCCCCGCCGCCCCGCGGCCCGGATGCCCCCCGGCCCCCCGCCCCGCCGCCCCGCCGTACGGGCCGGAGGGTGGCCCGTCCCGCCGCTCCGACTAGCGGCCGCCGCCCCGGCACCTTCTTCGCTCCCACCACCTCCGGCAGCGGCTTGCCGTCCAAGTCCTTCGGCGCGGGGGTGTTCGTGATCGCGGCGAGAGTCGCGGCGACGTCGACCGTCGCGATGCGTCGGTCGATGCGCTCGGCAGGGACGCCGTCGCCCAGGAACGCGACGGGCACCCAGCGATCGTACCAGTAGGGGGTGCCGTGGCTGGTGCCGCCGCTGCTGTACGTGAGCAGGGTGCCCTCCTTCGGTCGGATCGTCACGCCCAGGACGCCGAGGTTGTCCGTGGGGCGGCCCTCCATGAAGGAGTGGCGGTAGAGAGTGACGAAGCTGTCGGCGGGGGCGCCGCCGCGGAGCTCGTCGTAGGTGATGGCGTCCGCCACGTAGGGAAAGCGCTCGAGGGCCTCGGCGGCGCGCTCCCGGCCGCCGGTGACGGGGCCCGTCCCCTTGGCGGCCGCGGCGGCGTCGAAGAGGTCCTTCCGCCAGCTTCCCGTGATGCGCTGGCCCGGCTCACCCTGCTGCTGGCGGATCTCCGGCTGCGTCAGCACGCCGTGGTCGGCGGAGAACGCCACTACCCAGTTCCCCTTGCCGACGTGGGCGTCGAGGCTGTCGAAGAAGGCGCCGAGCTCGCGGTCGAGGCGCAGCAGATTGTCGAGCTGCTCCTGGCTGAGCGGTCCGAACGTGTGACCCACGTAGTCGGTCTGGGACAGGCTGATGGCCAGGTAGTCGGGGATTGTGTCCTGTCCCAGACCCTCGGCCGTGAGCGCCTTCTCCGCCACCTGCAGGACGGCGCCGTCGATGTAGGGCGTGTAGGCGAGCCAGCCGTTGAAGGTCTCCCGGCCGCTCATGGACTTCTCGCCCGCGTACGTGTGGGGGAAGGCGGAGTGGGCCCCGTCCGCCTCCCAGGGGGCGGAGTCCGGCTGGGCGAGACCGCGCCAGCGCTGCGGGATCTCGTTGCGCCAGACCGTGTCCGCCGCGAGCTCCGGCGTGATGACGTTCGCCTGAAGGCTGTCCAGCCACGCAGGGTAATCCTTGCGGTAGTACGTCGATGTGACGAAGCGGTTCGGCCCGTGGTCGAACCAGTAGACGTCTCCCCTGGCCTCGCCCGCCAGCAGGATCGCCGCGCGGTCCTTGCCGGATACGGAGAACACCTTGGCCGTGGGCCGGGCCGCCTCGAGCCAGTCCGCGAATCCCGTGTGCTTCAGGTAATGGGGCGAGCGGCCCTGCTCGTCGGGGTAGCCGACGATGCGAACGTCGTTGTCGGAGACGACGTACACCGGCTTCCAGCCCGGGCCCTGCAGCACGAGGAAATCGTTGGCGACGATGCCGCTGTGGGACGGATACACGCCGGTGCCGAGGGTCGCGTGGCCCGGCCCCGTCTCCGTGCCGGCGTGGTCGTGGGTCGCGGCCGTGTAGTACGCGCCCTGGTCCAACAGCCGGCGGAAGCCGCCCGTGAAGAGCGAGTCGTAGCGCAGCAGCAGGTCGCCGCGCAGCTGGTCGACGGCGATCATGACCGCCAGCCGCGGCGGCTGGCCGGCCTGTGCGGCTCGGACGGCCTGGACGGCTGGGACGGCCTGGACGTCCGGCGCGGCAGCAATGGCCTGTGCGGCAGGCACGGCCCCCGTGGGCGCGGGGTCCGCGCCCTGGGGCGCGAACGCGGCGAGGAGCGGCAGCGCGGCCGCCGCGGCGGTGGCCAGCAGGAAACCGGAAGTCCGGGAGTGCTTCTTCGGCATCGTGCTCGATCGATCTCGGTGAATGCGCGGACGGCGACTGTCCCGGGCTGCTACACGCGGCGGCGGCAGTCGATCCACGGGGCCGTGAATGCCGCGGAATCCTTGACACCCGCCCCTCCGCCGACCGGTATTGGACTTTTCCTGCGGCACGTCGCTGATCTCCCTCTCCCCTGATTGGCATTTGAAGCCTCTTCGTCGCCTGCTTCCGGATATGGCCCGCGACTGGGAGGAGGAGTTCCCCCGCGTCATGATGATGATGGGGCTCTTCTTCCTGGTCGTGTGCGCCGTCGGGATCCTCCGGCCGATCAAGAACTCGCTGGCGCTGGACGGACTCGGCCAGACCGACTTCTACCAGGTGTACCTGGTGAGCGCGGCGGTCGTGCTGTTCGTGCCGCCGTACAACTGGCTCTCGGACCGGCTGCCGTGGCGGTGGCTGATCCCCGGCGTGGCGCTCTTCTTCGCGTCCCACCTGGTCCTGTTCCGGACCTTCTACCAGTCGGGCAGCACGTTCTACGGCATGCTGTTCTACGGCTGGTACGACCTCTTTGCGGCGGCGCTGGTCACGCAGTTCTTCATGGCGACGCAGCTCTTCTTCAACGCGCGGGACGCCAAGCGGGCGTATCCACTCGTCATCGCCGGAGGCGCCGTCGGGGCCACGTTGGGCGGCGCGATCACGGGCTTCTTCGCGAAGAGCCTGGGTACGCCGAACCTGCTCCTGGTGGCGGCGGGCCTGATGGCCGTGTTCGCGGCCGGGCTGCCGTTCGTGTGGGCAGGGGAGGCGGAGGTCCGGCGCCAGCAGCGTGCGAAGCCGAAGGCGGACCTGAAGGCGAGCGAATTCGTACGGATTTTCAGCAACCGCCACGTCCGGCTGATCGCGCTGAGCGTGCTGCTTACGATCCTGGTCAAGCAGCTCGTCGACTACGAGTTCAACACGTTGACGAAGGAAGTTTTTGTGACGCGCGACGCGATGAGCGCGTTCCAGGGGAAATTCAACGCGGCGACGCAGTGGCTGCCCCTCCTCGCCCTCGGCGGGCTCCGACCCCTGCTCAAGCGCTGGGGCATCGGAGTCACGATCTTCCTGCTGCCGCTGGCGATGCTGCTCGGCAACGTCGCCCTGGTCCTGTCCTTCGGGCTGGCAGCCGCGGTCTTCGCCAAGGGCTCGGACGCGGCCCTGCGCTACTCCGTCGAGCGGGCGGGGCGCGAGATCCTGTACGTACCCGTGCCGGACAGCATCAAGCTGAAGGCGAAGACGTACATCGACGTCGCCATCGAGAAGGGTCTCGGCAAGGTCGCCTCCGCCGTGCTGATCTTCGGGCTGCTCCGGGTGATGAACTATCACGAGCTGCCCTACGTCGCGGTGGCGCTCACGATGCTCTGGATCGCGGTCATGGCGCGCATGCGCGGCGAATACGTCCGCTCGCTGGCGCGTTCGTTCGAGGGCCGGTTCGCGAGTCTGCGCGGCGTCTTCGTCTCCCTGGCCGAGGCGGGCGCGATCCCCGCCGTGCGGAAGGCGCTGAGCGGCGCGCAGCCGCTGCAGGCGGCGTTCGCCCTCGAGCTGCTGGAGGAGGGCGCGCCGTCGGACGCGGGCGACGTCGCCCCGGAGCTGTACGCGCTCCTCGACCATTCGACGCCGGAGGTCCGGGCGCGGGCGCTGGACCTGCTGGCCCGCGCACCCGTCCCGCCGGACCCGGCGCGTGTACGACCCCTCGCCGCGGACGACTCCGTCCAGGTGCGGGAGGCCGCCGTGCGGGCGCTGTGCGCGACGGGCGACGACGGCGCGGCGGCGGACGAGGCCGCGGCGCAGCGGTTCCGGTCGCTGCTCGCGGACGCCGATGCGCGCACGCGCGTGGCAGCGCTGTCCTGTCTGGCCCGCGGCGACATCCGGCTCGAGGCCCGCAGCCTCGTCTCCGACGACTACCTCACGCGGCTGCGAACTGCCGCGGCGGCGGACCCGGCCGCCCGGCCCGAGCTCGTGCTCGCGCTGGCGGCGGCGTCGGCCGGCGGCGAGGACGGGCCGGACGGGGACACGATCGAGGCCGCCATCGACGACCCCCACGTGGCCGTGGCCTCCGCCGCGGCGCAGGGGGCCGGCCTGCTGGGATGGCCTCGCTTCTGGCCCGCGCTGGCCCGGGCGCTCGTGCGGCCCGGCACGCGGCCGGCGGCGCGGGCGGCGCTCGCGCGTCAGGGCGAGCGGGTGATCCCGCCGCTCGCGGCCATGCTGCGGGAGGAGACGGCCGACATCCGGGTGCGGCGGCAGATCCCGTCGGTCCTGTCGCGCGTCCCACTGCAGTCGAGCGTGGACGCGCTGCTGGCGGTGCTCGCGGACGAGGAGACGGACCAGACGGTGGACGCCCGGACGCTGAAGGCGCTGAACAAGCTGCGCTCCCGCCACGACACGCTCCGGTTCGACCGGGAGGTCGTGCTCGCGGTGTGTCGCCGTGAGGCGGACGCGGCGCGGCTGTACGGACGGGCCCTGGCAGCGCTGTCCATCGACCGGCGCAGCGCGACGGACGTCCGGCTGCTGCTGCTGGCCGCCCTGCGGGAGGCGCTGGAGGACCGGCGGGAGGCGGTCTTCCGATGCCTGGGGCTGATCTGCCCGCCCGAGCCCGTGCACCGCTGCTATCTGGCGGTGAACGGAGGGACGCGCTCGGCGCGGGCGAGTGCCCTCGAGTGGCTGGAGCAGAACATCGGGCACGCGCTGTTCGGCTCCCTCGAGTCGGCGCTGGAGTCCCCACCGCCGGATCCGTCGGCCCCGAGCGAGACGGAATCCGTGCTGGCAAACCTGCCCCGGGACAAGGACCGGTGGATCGCCCGTCTCGCGACGCGGGACGGGCAGATCGTTCACCTTCGAGCCAATGGGAAAATGGATCTGATCGAGAAGGTCTTCCTGCTCCAGAACGTCGACCTGCTGGAGGGGGCGCGCAGCGCCGATCTGGCGATGATCGCCTCGATCGCCGAGGACACGGAGGTCCAGGCCGGCGAGGTGCTTCAGCGCCGGGGTGAGCCGACGGGCGCGCTGTACGTAGTCGTCTCGGGCGGGGTAGAGCTCACCGACGAGTTCGGACAGCAGCTGCGGGTCGGGGAAGGGGAGGCGTTCGGCACGTGGGCGCTCGTGGACGAGTCACCGAGCCTGCTCGAGGCGAAGGCCATCGGCTCGACGCGCCTGCTCCAGGTCGAGCGCGTCGACTTCTACGATCTGCTGGGCGAGAACCCGGAGCTGGGCGTCGGCATGCTTCAGGGCCTCGCGCGGCGCATGCGGGCGCTGGTCGCATGAGCGCCGAGACGCGCGGCGGCGCGGACACGCTGGAGTCGGGGCGCGGCGAGAGGAGTCGTGGGGCGGCGTTCTCCGCCGGCATCCTCATCGTGGACGACGAGGAGATGGTGGCGGCGGCCCTGGAGAGCTTCCTGAGCCTGGAGACGACGCACCGCATCCGGACGTACCTGTCCCCCCTTCAGGCGCTGGAGGAGCTGGAACGGGAGCCGGTGCACGTGGTCATCGCCGACTTCATGATGCCGGGCATGGACGGGATCCGCTTCCTGACGCAGGTCCGGGAGCGGCGGCCGCAGGCGACGCGCATCCTGCTGACGGGCTACGCGGACAAGGAGAACGCGATCCGCGCGATCAACGAGGCGGGTCTGTACCACTACCTCGAGAAGCCGTGGAGCAACGAGCATCTCAAGCTCATCATCCGCAACGGCATCGAGCGGGCGACGCTCTTCGACGAGCTCGACGCCCGCGTCGGCGAGCTGGACCTGGCGCAGTCGGAGCTGGAGGGCGTGCGCCGTCGCATCACGCGGGCGTTCCTGTGAGCGGCAGCATGAGCGGCAGCACGGCGACGGACCCGTCCGCCCGCATCCAGGAGCTGGAGCAGCAGCTCGTCGCCGCGCGGACGGAGGTCGAGGGCTCGGCCCGGCTCGCGACCCTGGGCATGCTCGTCGCCGGCATCGCCCACGAGCTGAACACGCCGCTGGGCGCGCTGAACAGCAACCACGACGTGCTGCGCCGCTCGCTGGACAGGCTCACCGGCATCCTCGCGGACGACCGGGTCGACGCCGACGAGCTGGACGAGCTGCGCCGGTGCGCCCGGGCCATCGTCTCCGCCACCCGGGTCAACGACCTGGCCGTCGAGCGTATGATCGGGATCGTCGCCAGCCTGCGCCTGTTCGGCCGCCCGGACCGCTCCGAGCGGGACCGGGTCGACCTTCGCGAGGGGATCGACAGCACCCTCGCCATCCTCGCCCACCAGCTCCGCGAACGGATCACCGTCCTCCGCGAGTACGGGGACGTGCCCCCGGTCCATTGCCATCCGGCGGAGCTGAACCAGGTCTTCATGAACCTGGTGCTGAACGCGGCGCAGGCGATCGTGGGCGCCGGCACCATCACGATCCGGACCCGAAGCGACGGGGAGAGCGCCGTCGTCGAGATCCAGGACGACGGGCCCGGGATCGCGCCGGAGACGCTGGACCGCATCTTCGAGCCCGGCTTCACGACGAAGGGCGCACGCGTCGGCATGGGGATCGGGCTTCTCATCTGCCGGCAGATCGTCGAGCGCCACGACGGCACGATCTCCGTCGAGAGCACCGTGGGCGTGGGGACGCGCTTCACGGTGAGCGTGCCCGTGGACGGCAAGGCCTGATGGCACCCGGCGAGGTCCGCTCGCGGCGACGTCCACTCTCGGCGACGTCGCCCCGCACCGTGGTCGCACGCTCCTGTTCCAACCCCGGAGGAGGGACCGTGATCCGCAACGTCACCCGCTTCGCCCTGATCCTGCCGTTCCTCGCCGCGGCGCCGGCGCTCGGACAGGACGCCAACATCACGATGCCGACGCCCGCCGTCGAGCAGCACCTGCAGGAGGTACCGTTCGAGGTGGCGCAGGAGCAGGACACGCGCTTCAAGGGCGATCGGACGCAGCGGGCGATCCTGGTCTTCGCCGACAGCGTCCGCCTGGCGGTGAAGTGGGCGACGGCGCCGTTCGGCGGGGAGACCTTCAACAACGTGCCCCGCTACGAGGTGGCCGCGTACCGCCTCCAGAAGCTGTTCCTGGATCCGCCGGACTACGTGGTGCCCCCCACCATCGTCCGGGCCGTCCCCGCGCCGGACCCGAACGAGATGGGGCGGACGTTCCACGAAGCGAAATCGTCGCTCGTGGTGCTGCAGTACTGGCTCTGGTCCGTGACGGCGCAGGACGTCTACGACAAGGACCGGTTCGAGAAGGACAGCGTCTACGCGCGGCACCTCGGGGACTTCAACATCCTGACGTACCTGATCCGGCACTCGGACCAGAACCTCGGCAACTTCCTCATCTCGACGGATTCGACGAACCCGCGCGTGTTCACGGTGGACAACGGCGTCGCCTTCGAGAGCGACGTGAGCGACCGGGGCTTCGCCTGGCGCAACCTGCGCGTCAAGCGGCTGCCCGCCCGCACCGTCGAGCGGCTCCGGGCGATCACGCCCGAGGACCTGCAGCGGACGCTCGCGGTGATGGCGGAGTGGCGGATCCAGGGCGACACGCTCGCGCCCGTGGCGCCGGGCGAGAACATCGACCCCGACAAGGGAACGCGGCACAAGGACGACGTGGTCCAGCTCGGCCTCACGCGCCGTGAGATCGACCGGCTGCAGGACCGGCTGAAGGACCTGCTGGAGAAGGTCGACAAGGGCGATGTAAAGGTGTTCTGACGATGCTCCGCACCTCCGTCGTGTTCGGCCTCGCGGGCCCCGCCGCCCTCGTTCTCGCCGTGGCCCTCGGGACCGGCCGCGCCCCCGCCCCGCCGCCGAACGCCCTGGGCACGGGGACCGCCGTGGCGGACACGATGCCGGAGGGTCGACGTGACGGTGAGTACGGGCTGTGGGTGGAGGAAGCGGGCGGCCGGCTGACGGTGCACTGGATCACGTCCCGGTGCGGGCCCGGGTTCCTGGCCGTCGAGGCGGGCGGGCGCGTGGTGCGCGCGGACACCACGCCGTCGTCGTGCGCCCACGCCGTCGCCTTCGACCGGCCGGACGCGCACCGCCTGCTGCTGCGCTACGGTGCAACGGACGACGCGGCGGACCGCCACGCGACGCTCGTCGCGCCTGGCGAGCCGAAGCGTCGCCCGTGGAAGCTGCCGGCCGTCGACTCGCTCTACGTGCTCGGCGACGTGCACGGGGAGTACGGCGACATGCTCGCCGTGCTCGGCAACGCCGGCCTCGTCGACTCGGCGGGCGCCTGGGTCGGGGGGACGGGGCACCTGGCCGTGGTGGGGGACATGCTCGATCGCGGGCCCGACGCCCGGCGTGTGCTCTGGTACCTGTACGGGCTGGAGCGGCAGGCGGCGGCGGCGGGCGGGGGCGTGCACGTGCTGCTGGGCAACCACGAGGTCATGGTGATGGGCAACGACCTCCGCTACACGACGCCGAAGGAGCTGAGCATCGCTGCCGCGTTCGGGACCGACTACTGGCGCCTCTTCGACCCGCAGCAGACCGTGCTCGGCCGCTGGCTGGCGGCGCTGCCCGCCGTGATCCAGATCGGCGACGTCCTCCTGGCGCACGGCGGGGTCGCGCCTTCGTTTGCCGGTGCGGAGCCCGGCGCCGTGAACGACTCCATGGCGCTGTTCCTGAAGGAGCCGCTCTTCCGCCGCTGGGCCGACAGCACCGTGGTGGTGGAGCCGATGGATTCCACCGCGTTCAACCGCCGCTTCGACATGTTCTGGGCGGATGGCAGCGTGCTCTGGTTCCGGGGCTATCTGCTGTCCGACACGCTCGGGCCGGGGCTCGATGCCGTGCTGCGGCGCTACGGCGCTACGGTACACGTCGTCGGCCACACTCCGCTGCCGACGATCCTGCAGCGCTATGGCGGCCGGCTCATCGACGTGGACATGCTGCGCCCCGCCACCGAGATGCTGCTGCTCGCGCGGGAGGGTCGGCAGTGGCGCCGGTACCGCATCCGTGAGACCGGTGAGCCGGAGGACCTCGGGCTCGGAGCGGCGGCCGCGTCGCCGCAGGGCTAGAGAAGGCCCCGTCGCGCGGAGCCGCCGAGCCTCAGTGCGCTCGCCGCATCTCCAGGGACGAGGACCGCCGCGCGCCCGGATAGGGGACGTCGCCCTTGATGGCTTTCCAGAGGATCCGGTTGAAGAGCATGTCGTCGACGCGGTCCTCGGCGCTCAGGTCGATCCGTGCCGATTCGGCGGCGCCGGCCCCGTTCTTCGGGTTGCGCTCGTCGAGGGAGACCTTCGGGCGGAGCGCCGTGTAGGGGCGCAGGTCGGGCTCCGTGCCGAACACGTCCCGCAGCGGCCGCCCGTAGTGGTCGAACTGGGACAGGCTGCCCATCCGCAGGATCTCGGAGATCGTCGCGATCACGTCCGTCGTGTTGGCGAAGCGGTGGATCACGCCTCCGCGGTTGTATGCCGATACCACGATCAGCGGCGAACGGTGGGAGTCGACGTGGTCCGGCCCGTTCTGGGCGTCGTCCTCCAGCACGAACATCACGGTGTTCTTCCAGAACGGCGACTTGGACAGTGCCTCGACCATGCGGCCGAGGGCGAGGTCGTTGTCGGCCATGAATGCCCGGGGCGTGGGCGCGCCGGCGCGGGCGCCCGCCGTGTGGTCGTTGGGCAGGCGGATCACCTCGAGCTGCGGCATCCGACCGGTCCGCGAGAACTCCTTCAGCTCGTCGATCCAGACGTCGGCGCGGCGCTGGTCCGGGATGTCCAGGTTGAAGCCGGGATAGTCGGGGCTGGTGCGACCGTGCAGGAACGCCTTGTCCCCCTGGTAGACGTCGTCCTCGTCCAGCGGCGCGTTGAAGTCCTTCGGGTTTCCCTCCTCGTCCTCCCGATACACGAACTCGCCGTAGTCCCGGAACGTGACGCCCGCGCGCTCGGCCAGGTTCCAGAGGTAGCCGTTCGCCGGCTCGTTGACGTCGTCGTCGCCGGAGACGGGCATGCCCCGGTTCGTGCCCTCGTAGTCGTAGTAGGGACGCCGCCCGGAGTACTGGGACGCGACGGTCTTCTCGACGTAGTCCGCTGCGTAGGCGGCGGTCGACCAGTTGTGTCCGTCGGCGCTGACCTCGGCGTTCACGAAGAAGCGGTCGAAGATGCCGAATCGCTCCGCCAGCGCGTGATGGTTCGGGGCGACGTCGCGTCCGAAGAAGACGAGCGACGTGTCGCCGTCCGCCTGCGGAAGGTCCCCGAGCACCTGGTCGTAGGTGCGGTTCTCCTTGATAACGTAGATCACGTGCTCGAAGGGCGGATACGACGCCTCGACGGCGCGCGGCCGGTCCCATCGGTTTGCCGCGGCGACGCGGGCGCTCCACGCCGCCAACCGGTCTCCGGCCGCAGATACGGCGCCGGGCACCGTCCGCACCACACCCTGCAACTGCCCGAGCGTGTACTGGTCCGGCACGTCCTGCCGCTGCGTGCCCTCGCCCGGATGCGGCAGGCGCGGGTTCGGCGCCGTCCCGTGGCCCTTGGCCGACACCGCGAGGACCGTGTCGCCCCGGACCAGCACCTCGGACGGGTACCAGTCGACGGGGATGCGGCCGGCGAGACGGTCATTCCCCGACGCCGACGGGACGCCGGACGACGCGGCGGAGAGGTCGAAGACGGCGATGGCGTTCGCGTCCGCCTCGGCCACGAAGAGCCGGGTGCCGTCCTCGGACAGCGCCAGCGCGTTCGGCGTGGTGCCCTCGTCGGGGCCTGCCGGCGGCGGGTCCCACAGTTCGGCCACCACCGTGCGGGCGCGTGTGTCGACCACCGCGACGCGGTCCGTCGTGGAGGACACCACGAACAGACGGCTCCCGTCCCGGCTGAGCAGGAGGGCCGACGGATGGCGGCCCACGACGAGGGGCGGGGCCGGGACCAGCCGACCGCCGGCGTCCGGCCGGAAGACGGCGACGTGCCGGTCGCCCCAGGCCGACGCGTACACGGTTCCGTCGGGCCCCGCGGCCACGTCGTAGGGGTAGCGCCCCACGGGGAGCCGCTGCGTCACCGCGCCCGGTGCCCAGGTCCACCACCGCCATCGAGTCGGACAGGTTCTCCGCCACGTACAGGCGCGTCCCATCGGGCGAGACCGCGAGCCCGGCCGGGTGCCGACGACCGTAGCGGCCCTCGGCGCCCCACCCCGTCTGCTGCGGCGGCAGGGTGTCGGCGCGGGGCGCCGCCAGCCCGACGCTGTCCCGGAGCGTCGCCCTGCCCCCGCCCCAGTCGTAGCGATAGACCACGTCCTGATTGCCCCCGGACGCCAGAAGGGTTCGGCCGTCCGGCGAGAACGTGACGCCGAGGAAGCCGGCGGGCTGCGCCAGCGTCTGCACGACGCGACCCGAGCGTCGGTCGACGATCTGCAGGCCCTGGATCTCCCAGCCGCTGAGCATCAGCGCGACGTAGCGACCGTCGGCCGAAAGCGCGGCGCCCAGCGGGAAGTTGCCGACGTCGATGGCGATCCCGGCGGGGTCGAGCCGCTTGCCCGTGGGAAGTCGACGAAGGGTATCGGCGCTCGCCGCCATGCTCGCGGCCGACGGGGCTCCGGCAGGCCGGGCGCTCGGCTCCGGCGGCTTCGGCGTAGTCGGCTGCGGGCCCGTCGGCGCTGCGGCTACCCCGGGCCCCGATCCGCCGGGTGCGGGAGTGGCGGGCGCGGGAGGCGCGCCGCAGGCGGACAGGAGTACGGCCGCCGCGAGTGCGCGGTGGACGGCGGAGGATCCTGAGCGTCGGAAGCGTGTCATCGTTCGGGACTCGAGGGTCGGTCGTCAGGAGCCGCCAATCTAGGGGATGCGGTGGGCGCCGGTCCACAGGGCGACCCAGCGGCGGAGTGCCGGACCGCGTCGACCCGGTCCGACGCCGGCCGTGATCCCGCGTCGCGCCGCGGCTCCCGCCTCTCCGCCACTGGCACCGAGCCCATGGGGCGCCTACCATTCGGGGTTCGTGACTGGCAGCGCGTGGACGGATTTTCCGAGGAGGCGCAGGAATGGGAAGTCGTATCGTGTGGTTCATCATCGGTATCGTCGCGACGATCGTGGGCGCCATCGTCGTCGAACAGATCGTCATGCGGACCGGCGCCTACAACGTTGCGGCCACGCAGCCCCATCTGCCCATCGTGCGCCGCCAGCTGGCGGGCATCATGGACCACTCGGTCGAGACGCGGGCGAAGGACATCCAGATCCCCGCCGGGTGGGACGACGCGGCGAGCGTCGAGCACGGCGCACACGAATACGTCGAGATGTGCGAGGTCTGCCATGGCGCCCCGGGCGTGGACCGCAGCCACATCGGCGAGGGCCTCTATCCCAAGCCGCCGAACCTGGCGCACTCGGCCGATGAGTTCTCTCCTGCCGAGCTGTTCTGGATCGCGAAGCACGGCGTGAAGGACACCGGCATGCCCGCGTTCTCCGAGAGCCACGACGACGCGACGATCTGGGACATGGTCGCGTTCATGAAGAAGCTCCCTGACATGACGCCCGAGGAGTACCATCAGTGGCGGGTCCGGGTCGGGCCGCCGCCCGGCGTTCCCGGCGAGATGCCTGTCGGACAGGGCGCCGAGCAGGGCGAGGCGGACTCCACCGCCACACGCCCGGGGTCCTGAGCCCGCTCCGCAAGGACGAGGCGCCGTCGCCAGCGCGACGGCGCCTCACCCTTTCACGGCCCCGCTGGTGAGTCCCTCCACGATCTTCCGCTGCGCGACCAGCACCACCGCGGCGACGGGCACGGTCGCCACCACCGCCGCCGCCAGCACCTCCCCCCACGGCACCTGGTACTGCCCCCGGAAGAGCGCGATGGCGACGGGCACCGTGTAGCGCTCCGGACCGAGCGTGAACGACAGCGCGAAGAGGAACTCGTTCCAGCAGTAGAGGAACGTCAGGATCGCCGTCGTCGCGAGGCCCGGCAGCGCCACGGGCAGGACGACGGTGCGCAGCGCCTGCAGCCGGCTGGCGCCGTCGATGCGCGCGGCTTCCTCTAGCTCCACCGGCAGCTGCCGGAAGAAGCCGACGAGCATCCACACCGTCAGCGGCATCGCGAACGTCAGGTAGGGCAGCACCAGGCCGGGATACGTGTCGATCAGGCCGGCCCAGCGCAGCAGCAGGTACAGCGGAGACACGATGGAGATCTGCGGGAACATGGCCACGGCCAGGATGAACGCCAGGATCGGGCCCTTGCCGCGGAACCGGAGGCGGGCGAGGGCGTAGGCGGCGAGCGTTCCGAGCGTGACGCAGATCAGGGTCGTCGCCCCGGCGACGACGAACGAGTTGCGCAGCGGGACGAGGAAGTTCCGGGTGGCGAAGAGGGCCCGGTAGTGCGCGAGGGTCGTCGCCCGCGGCAGCCGGGACGGCGCCGCGAACAGGCGGGACTCGGGCGCGAGGGAGGAGACGAGCGTCCAGTACAGGGGAAAGGCGAGGCCGGCGAGCAGGAGGCCGACACCGAGTCCGCGTGCGGCGACGCGCGCGCGGCGTGCGACGTCGCCTGTCATCCCGCCTCCGGACCCTGCACGCCGCCGAGGACGCGCACGTATGCGAGGGCCAGGACGAACGCGACGACGAAGATCACCATCGACAGCGCCGAGCCGTATCCAAAGCGAAGGTCCTGGAGCAGGCTGCCGAACGCGTACAGCGCGATGGGCTCCGTGGAGGTGCCCGGGCCGCCCCCGGTGAGGACGTAGACGAGGTCGAAGACGCGGAACGCGTCGAGCGTACGGAAGACGAGAGCGACGAGGATGGCAGGGCGCAGCAGCGGCAGCGTGATGCGCGTGAAGCGCTGCCACGCTCCGGCACCGTCGATGCGCGCCGCCTCGTAGAGTCCTCGATCGATGGTCTGCAGACCCGCCAGGAGGAGCAGTGCGACGAACGGCGTCATCTTCCAGACGTCGGCTACGAGCACGGGCACCCACGCCGTGTGGGGCCCGACCAGCCAAACGACGGGCTCGTCGATGAGACCGAGCCGCTGGAGGACCGCGTTCGCGACCCCCGTCCGGCCGTCGAAGACGAAGCGCCAGATCAGGCCGGACACGACGGTCGGGATCGCCCATGGCAGCAGCACCGTCGCCCGCACCAGGCCGCGGCCGCGCACCGCCGGGTCCATGGCCAGGGCGAGGAGCAGGCCGAGACCCAGCTCCAGGGTGACCGTCGTCGCCGTGAAGAAGGCAGTGTGCCCGAGCGCCGCCCAGACGCGCGGGTCGGCCACGGCTTCGGCGTAGTTGCCGAGCCCGATGAACGGACGGCCCAGCCACGGCATGCGCAGGTCGTGGCGGTGCAGCGACTCCCACGCCGTCCATCCCAGCGGCACGATGGCGATGAGCAGCACGAGGCCGAGGGCGGGTGCGACGAGGCCGGTCCCCAGCCGCGCCTCCCGGCGCTCGGCCGGTGATCGTTCCACGCGACGTCGCCTCATGGTGCACCGTCCCCGGCGAGACCGCTGCGCCGGAGCAGCGCGCGCATCTGCTTCGCCGCGTCGTGCAGCGCCGCCTCCGGCTCCGCCTGCCCCGTCAGCGCCCGGTGCAGCGCGACCTGCAGGATCCCCGAGAGCTCCGTGTAGACGGGCGTGACGGGCCGCGGCACGGCGGTCCGGATGATGGCGAGGGCCTGCCCCGGCGGGATCGGCAGGGCGCCCGCGATGGGGGACGCCACCGCCGCAGCGTCTGCCGACGCGCCTGCCGCCGCCGTGCCTGCCGCCGCCGTGCCCGCCGCCGCCGCCCCTGCCGCCGCCGCGCCCGCCGCCGCGCCCGCCGCCGCCGCCCCCGCCGCCGCCGCGTCACCGTACAGCGCAGGCCGCGTCGGGTACTGGCCCACGACGCGGGCGCGCTCCGTCTGCTGCGCCGGTGCGGTGAGGAAGGCGACGAGGGCGTAGGCCAGGTCGGGGTGCTTCGACCAGCGGTTCACGGCGAGCTCGGAGCCGCCGAGGCTCGCCGCGCTGCGCCCGCCCGGGGCGGCGGGCATGGGCGCGACGGAGAACCTGCCGCGCACCGCCGACCCGGTGTCCTGGAGCAGCGGGTACGCGTACGGCCAGTTGCGCATGAACGCCGCCCTCCCGTTCTGGAAGTCGAAGCGGCTCTCCTCCTCGTGCCACGCCAGCACGGCGCGCGGCGAGATGCCGCGGGGGGCGACGGCGCTTCTCAGCCACGCGAGCGCGCGCACCGCCTCCGGCGAGTCCACCGCCACGCGTCCCGCGTCGTCGAGGATGCGGCCGCCGAAGCCGGTGAGCACCTCGAGGTACGTGGTGATGAGCCCCTCGTAGCGGGCGCCCTGGAAGACGAAGCCGTCGGGCACGCCCCGCGCCTGTGCGGATCGGGCGTCCGCCGCCAGCTCTGCGTACGTGGCCGGCGGCGCCGGCATGAGGTCGGTGCGCCAGTACAGCATGCCGACGTCGACGAACCAGGGCAGGGCGTAGACCCGGCCGTCCCAGCTGGAGGCGTGGATCGCCGCCGTGAAGAACGAGTCGGCGGGCGGTTCGTAGCGATCGAGGGGCAGGATCCATCCCGCCGCGGCGAACTCTGGCGTCCACACGACGTCGAGCTGCAGCACGTCCGGCGCGTCCGCGTGGGCGTTCAGCCACTGGACGTAGAGCTGGTGCCGCGTGTCCGCCGCATCGGGCGTGGACCGGACCTCCGCGTGCACGCCCGGGTGCAGGGAGTCGAAACGTGCGAGCTGGCGACGGAGCACCGCCGCCTCGTCGCCGACGGCGCTGCCGGAGATCTCGAGGGTGACGGGCCGCGCCGACGCCGCCGGGCCGCCGCAGCCGGTCAGGGCGAGAAGGAGGACGAGCGCGCCGCGGGGAGAGGAGGGGCCCATGACCTCCCAATGTGATCGCGCCGCCGGACGCCGGGCAAACGCTCCGCTGTCGCTCGGTGCGCGTAGATTGGGATGCGCCCCCGCGCCGGGGGCAGGCTCCCCACCGGAAACGGAGGTCGGATGACGGAGAGGAACGAGCTGCTGGCGATTCTCGATGCGCTGGACTTCGCCGCCGCCAAGCACCGGGATCAGCGACGCAAGGGCGCGGAGGCGTCCCCGTACGTGAACCACCTCATCGAGGTCGCCCGCACGCTGGCCGAGTGCGGGGTAGCGGACGCCGCCACGCTCCAGGCCGGGATCCTGCACGACACGCTCGAGGACACGGAGACGGTGCCCGCGGAGCTGGAAGCCCGGTTCGGAGCCGACGTGCTCTCGCTGGTCCGTGAAGTGACGGACGACAAGGGGCTGAGGAAGGAGGTCCGCAAGCAGCTCCAGATCGAGCACGCGCCGACGCTGACGGACCGGGCGAAGCGGATCAAGATCGCCGACAAGATCTCGAACGTCCGCGCCGTGGCCGACCACCCGCCCCGGAAATGGACGCTGAAGCGGCGCCTCGAGTACCTGGACTGGGGCGAGAAGGTGGTGGCCGGCTGCCGCGGCGTCAGTCCGGCGCTGGAGCGCCTCTACGACGACGAAGCGGCCCGCGCCCGCGAGAAGCTGGCCCGCGCCCGCGAGAAGCTGGCGAAGGAGGAGTCCCCCGCCGAGCCCGGAGACTAGCCGCGCTCTCCGCCGGTCCGCGGCGCTACTTCGTCCCCGCCATCAAGCAGGGGCAGGCGGAACGCGCGATTCGGCACCTGATTCGTACGAGCGGGTGGCCCTCGCAGGAAGCGGGTGCGTACATTGAGCGGCACTTCGCGGTATTCAACTGACGCTCGAAGGTCTCGTGGACGGCACACGGGCGACGCCGCCCGCGGGCGCGGGTTCATGGGAGTTCACCCGCCGGCCTCGCCTTTTTTCCCCTCCTGTACATGTAACATTGGGCGTCCTCCGGGCGTTGGTGGTGACGGAGGGGAAGCTGGTGGGGGGTGTGCCAATGCTCTCGCCGCACGTCGCGGGGCGGGCTTCGGGAAGCACGAGTGTGCACCCGGCCGGGCTCCGTTGTGCGTTTGGTGCCCTATACAGTCACCGGATGCACACTCACCGGGCGCGGCCGGTGAGCGTTGTGCGATTGGGGTCGCCCCGCGGCACCGATCGCACAAGCGCGGGTCTTCGCAGGCACGCTTGTGCGGCCGGGGGCCCGGCCTGGGGCCGCCCGGGCGGCCGCCTGGGGGCCACGGCCTGGAGCCATGCCCTGGACGCCCGGTCTGGACGCCCGGCGCGCCGGCCGCCGGCGCTACTTCGTGCCCGCCAGCCCCAGCACGTAGAGGATCGCCCACTGCACGCCCTTCCAGGCGTCCTTCGTGTCGAACGTCTCGTCCAGCGAGTGGGCGCCGTGACCCTGCCCGCCCCCGTCGATGGTGACGCCGGGGATGCCGAGACTGATGGGGACGTTGGCGTCCGTGCTGGACGCGCCGACGCGCGGCTCGAAGCCCAGCGCCTTCGCCGCGGCGAGCCCGGTCTGAACGATGGGCGCGGACGCGGGCTGGGAGCCCGCCGGTCGGACGCCGACGCTCTCGATGTCGACCGAGAGGACCTTCCGGTCCGGCATGCGCGCGTTCTCTTCGTCCAGCGCCTGCTGGATCGCGGCGTGGAAGCGGCCGTCCAGCTCGTCGAGGGACGCGGCGCTGACGGAGCGCATGTCCACGAGCATGCTGGCCTCGTACGCGATCGAGTTCACGGACGTCCCGCCCTCGACCTCCCCCACGTTGAACGTCGTCTTCGGCGTCTTCGGAACCGTGAAGTCGGAGATCTTCGCGATGGCGCGGCCCATGGCGTGGATCGGGCTGGGCAGTCCGAACGCGCCGTAGCTGTGTCCGCCCGGGCCCTTGAAGGTGACCTTGTAGCGGTGGCTGCCGACCCCGTCCTTCGTGAGCGACAGCCCCGCGCCGTCGACGGAGATGAAGTAGTCGATGCGGCCCTCGAGGCTCTCACCGAACAGGTTCTTCATGCCGCGCAGGTCGCCGAGCCCCTCCTCCCCCACGTCTCCGACGAAGTACACGTTTCCCCGCGTTCGGATGCCGGCGTCCTTCAGCGCCCGGGCGGTGGCGAGGACCACGGCCAGGCCGCGGCAGTCGTCGCCGATGCCGGGACCCTTCAGGACCGTGCCGGTCCGCGTCACGGAGACGTCGGTGCCTTCGGGGAAGACGGTGTCGAGGTGGCCGGCGATGACGACGGTCGGATCCTCGGATGCGCCCTTTCGGAGTCCGATCACGTTGCCCGCGGTGTCGGTCCAGACGCTGTCCATGCCCGCCGCGGCGAGGCGGCGGGCGTACTCCCGGCCGCGGACCGTCTCGTGGAACGGGGGCGCCGGGATCTCGCAGAGCTCGATCTCGTCCTGGACGGCGCGCTCGTGCGTCGACTCGGCGTTGGCCAGAGCGGCGCGGACCGTCGGGGACGCGGCGAGCTTCGCGACGTCGCCCGCGGGCGCCTGGGCCAGCGCCGGCACGGCGCCGAGCGCCAGAGCGAGGCTCGCGCCGAGGGCGAGGGCGAGGGCGAGGGGCAGTGCTGCGACGGCGAGCGGCAATGCCGCGAAAACGACGCGGTGCGGCGCACGGACGCGGGGCCGGAGAACGGGCATGATGGTCCTCTTCGACGGGTTCGGTCGGGCCGGCCCGGGCGGGGGCGGCACGGGCGAACGGTTCGCGGGAGTGACGTCGAGAACAGATACGTGGCAGGCCGTCGACAGTCAAAGGGCTTGACCGGGACGGGCTGCAGGGCGATCAATGGGGCGGTCGTGGCGACGCATGGTGTGTCCCCGGCCGCGTCATCCGCCGCATCCGGAACTCCCTCCCCGCCGGGCGCGTATCACTCGCCGTAACCGAAGCACCCACAGAGAAGAATCGCGATGTCGCGTAACCCAACGGGCCGTACCGGCCTCCATCTGCGCCGGCTCGTCGTCGGCCTGACCCTCCTGCTTCTGCCCTCACTGCTCGTCGGGTGCGGCCGCAAGTCCGAGTCCATCGCCTACAGCGAGCTGAAGCAGCGCATCGCCGCGGGCGAGGTGGCGAAGGTGCGCGTGTCGTCGGACGCCATCGACGCGGAGCCGACCGCCGCGGCACGCAAGGCCGGGGCGCCAGAGCTGTGGACCGCCGTGCCGGTGCAGGACGACGCGTCCCTTGTCGGCCTCATGGACGCGAAGCACGTCGAGTACGACGGCGCGCCCGGCGGCGGCCGGCCTTCACCCTGGGTCGCGCTGCCGTTCGCGCTGCTGGGCATCGGCGTGCTGGGCGTGCTCTTCCTGTTCCAGAGGAAGGGGGCGACGACGGGGTTCGGCGTCGCGCGGCTGCGCCTGAAGGACGCGGCCGCCGAGCCGCCGCGGGCCCGGTTCGAGGACGTGGCAGGGATCGACGAGGTGAAGGAGGAACTGACGGAGATCGTCGCCTTCCTGCGGGAGCCGGAGCGATACCGGCGGCTCGGTGTGAGAGTGCCGAAGGGCGTGCTGCTGGTCGGCGCGCCCGGCACGGGCAAGACCCTGCTGGCGAAGGCGGTGGCGGGGGAGGCGGGGGTCCCGTTCTTCTCGATGAGCGGGTCCGACTTCGTCGAGATCTACGTCGGTGTGGGCGCGGCGCGGGTGCGCAAGCTGTTCGAGAGCGCCCGCCAGAAGGCGCCGTGCATCGTCTTCATCGACGAGCTGGACGCCATCGGCAAGAGCCGCGCGGGCGGACCGGGCGCGAACGACGAGCGGGAGCAGGCGTTGAACCAGCTCCTCGTCGCCATGGACGGCTTCGAGTCGTCGGCGGGCGTCATCGTCATGGCCGCGACGAACCGGCCCGAGATCCTGGACTCGGCGCTGCTCCGCCCCGGTCGCTTCGACCGCCAGGTCGCCATCGGCAAGCCGGACACGGCGGGACGGGAGGCGATCCTCGGGGTGCACGCCCGGCGCGTGCGGTTGTCGGGCGACGTCGCGCTGCGCGACGTCGCGATGCGCACCGCGGGCTTCACCGGCGCCGACCTCGCCAACGTCCTGAACGAGGCCGGGCTCATCGCCGCGCGGCGACGCGCCGAAGAGATCGGCCGCGACGACGTTGACGACGCGATCGACCGCGTCATCGCCGGCATCGAGAAGAAGTCGCAGGTCCTGAACCCGCGGGAGCGCGAGATCGTGGCGTGGCACGAGGCCGGACACGCGGTCGTCGCCGCGTGCGTCGAGAACGCCGACCCCGTCCGCAAGATCTCGATCATCCCCCGGGGCATCGCGGCCCTCGGCTACACGCAGCACGTGCCGGAGGACCGCAACCTCTACCAGACCGAAGAGCTGACGGACCGCCTGGCCGTCCTGCTCGGCGGCCGCGCCGCCGAGCACGTCGCCCTCGGCGCCGTGTCGACGGGTGCGTCCAACGACCTCGAGCGGGCGAGCGGCATGGCCCGCCGCATGGTCGCCGAGTTCGGGATGACGGAGGCCCTCGGACCCGTCGCCTATGCGAAGCCCCGCTCCCAGCACCTGGGCGGGGAGGCCGAGGAGGCGTGCAGCGAGGACACCGCCCGCCGCATCGACGGCGAGGTCCAGCGCATCGTGACCGAGGCGTACCGGCGGGCGCTCGCCGTCCTGGAGGAGCGCCGCGGTGCCCTCGACCGCGTGGCCGCCCGACTCCTCGAGGTCGAGGTGATGGACGGGGACGAGCTGGTGGGGATTGTGGCGGAGGATCGGGCGCTCGTGTAGGGCGCCGCGCGTAGCGCGGCGCAGGGGGTCGGCCCGCTGCGCGGGCCTCCGATGGGGTCGCGCCTTCGGCGCTCCGAGGGGGTCGGCCGCTGCGCGGGCCTCCGATGGGGTCGCGGCCGTTGGCCGCTCCGAGGGGGTCGGCCGCTGCGCGGGCCTCCGAGGGAATGCGGGGCGCCGGCACGATCACGGCCGCTCGGCCGCCGAGAACGACGCAGTCAACCGACGCCGCCCCGCCGTACCTCGGAGGGGCGGCGACAGCCGCCCCGACCCCCTCGGAGCGCCGCAGGCGCGACCTCCTCGACGGGGCCACAGGCCCCGCCCCCCTGAAAGGGGCCGCAGGCCCCGCCCCCCTCGAAGGCGCGCCGCAGGCGTGCCGACCCCCTGCGCCGCGCTACGCGCGGCGCCCTACCGCACTCCGAACGCCACGCTCCCCCTCCTCCCATCCCACTCCATCACGAGACGGCCGCGGCCCGCGGACTCGGGCTCGATCCGGATCGTGAAGCGCTCGACGTCGGCGCCCGTGGTGTCCACGGTCATCGGGACTCGGATCACGTCCTGCTCCGGGTGGTACTCGGTCCCCCACTGGCTGTGCTGGGCGTTGATGATGAGGGTCCAGCCGGCCGGCGTCGGCAGGCTGAAGAGGGAGTATGTGCCGGCGGCGAGGATGGTGTCGCCGATGGCGATGGGGTGGTCGATGACGAGCTGGGTCGCGGCGTTCGCGCCCGTCCGCCAGACCTCGCCGAAGGGCACGATCCCGCCGAACACCTTCCGGCCGCGCACGGACGGGCGGCCGTAGTCGACGAGGACGTGGGCGCCGCCGATCACGGCGCTCGCCGTGTCCCGCGGCGAGAGCTGTCCGGGCTGCGGACGCGCCCCCCAGCGGGCCGCGACGGCTTCGACGTCGACGGATGGGACGCGACGGACGTCGTACTTGTTCGTCGTTTCCATCATGTCCAGGCGCATGAAGCTGTTGGCGGGGCCGAGCGTCGCGTGGACCGTGCCCCAGTCGGGGAAGCCGAAATCGACGGTGTGCGCCCCCGTGCGGCGCACGGTAATCGGCAGCACCTGGCGGCCGGCGAGAGTCCCGAGCGTCGTGCTGTCTGCGCTCCCGGCGAGCGCCCCCCGTATCCCCATCTCCCAGAACACGAACAGGTCCTCGTAGAAGGGCAGCGGCCGCTCACCCGCGGGCGTCGCGACGGCGATCCGGCGGGTGAGCGTGTCGCGGCGGACGACGGCGTGGACGCTGTCGGCCCCGTATTCGAAATCCACCGAGGCTGCCGCCGCGTGTCCGGGGCGCGCGTTGTCGATGTGGATGTGCCGGACCGAACCGTCCGGCGCGAAGTCGATCGTGTAGGAACGGACCTGAGCCGCGGGATACGCCACCGCGCTGGCCCCGGTGAGGCGATCACCGGACCGGACGAAGCGCTCGACCGCCACCGTGTCCAGCGTGGCCCCCTCGCCGATGGTCGCGACGAACGCAGCCGAGGTCGTGTCGCCCGTGGCGCCGACCTGCTGCGCCGCCACCTGGCCGGGGGAGAGAAGGGCGAGACCCGCAACGAACCAGAAAGCGCGCATGATGACCTCCGCGATGTGAAGAGCGAAAGGTAGAGGTCCCGCCCCCGCCCCCGCCATGCCACCCCTCGGAGGCGCGCCGCAGGCGCGCCGACCCCCTCGGAGGGGCCGCAGGCCCCGACCCCCTCGAAGGCGCGCCGCAGGCGCGCCGACCCCCTCGGAGGGGCCGCAGGCCCCGACCCCCTCGAAGGCGCGCCCCAGCGCGCCGCCCCCCTCGAAGGCGCGCCCCAGGCGCGCCGCCCCCCTGCGGCGCGCCCCGCGCGCCGCCCCCCCTACCCCCGCAGCCCCGCAGCAACCTCCTCCCGCAGCGCCAGCTCCCGGGCGTCGTTCACGAGCACCGGCCCCATCGCACACGTCACGTACGCGTAGCCCATGCGGCGGGCCGGGTCCGCGAAGCCGAACGAGCCGCCGAGTCCCGGCGCGCCGAACGCCCGCTCGTCGCTGCCGAACGGGAAGCGGGCCGTCGAGCGGTGGAACCCGAAGCCGTAGGCCGCGTCGAAGTGAAGCACGAGGTCTCGCCGTCCCGCCGGAGGTGCGTCCGTCGGGGCCGAGATCTCGGCGAAGGTCCCGGGCGCGAGCCCGAGCCGCGGTCCGCCCGCGGCCAGCTCGGCGTACAGCCGGGCGAGGTCCCGGGCGGTGGCGATACCCGTCGCGGACGGCACGTCGGCGGCCCGCCATGCTGGCGTCGTGATCTCGCGGGGATCGAGAAGCGGCGGGTTGCGCGCGGATCGGTACGTGAGCGTGCCCGGCGTGAGCAGGTTCGCGAGGAGGAGCGGCGTGTGCGTCAGGCTGTGGGTGAGCCAGCGCATCAGGGGAACGCGCCGCAGGTCCGCGGGCGGAGGACCCTCACCGACGAACGCGCCGAAGCCCGCCGTCAGCCCCAGCGGGGCCGCCACCTCGTCGTGAAAGTAGCGGTCGATCCCGCGGCCCGCCGGGTCGACGCGGCGGAGCAGCGCGTCCTGGTACCAGCCCAGGGTGTAGGTGTGGTAGCCCTGGGCCCGCCCCGGCTCCCACAGCGGCTCCTGCCGGGCCAGGACTTCGTCGAGGCGGCTCCGGTCGGCCACGAGCTCGGGCGTGAGGCGCGCGTCGACGGCTGGGAGCCCCGCCCGGTGCCGCAGCAGGTCGCGCACGGAGATCTCCCCCTTCCCGGCGGCCCCGAACGCGGGCCAGTAGGCAGCGACGGGTGCGTCCAGATCGAAGAGGCCGCGGGAATGGGCCACCGCCATGGTCGTGGCGGCCATACCCTTGCACGCCGAGAAGACCACGACGGGGGTGTCCCGCTGCCACGGCTCCCGGCCCGGCCCCGCCCGCCCGCCCCATACGTCCACGACGGTCTCGCCGTCGACGACGCAGGCGACGGCGCCGCCGAGCTCGCCGCGATCCCGGAGGTTCGCGGCGAACGCGTCGAGCACGGGCTCGAAGCCGGCGGCGACGTCGCCTTCCACCGCCGGAGGCCGGTGTGCCGCCCGGGTCATGCGGGCTTCGGCGGCAGTGAGGCCAGCGCCTCGGCGCACGCCGCCTGCAGCCCATTGTAGCGGCCGCTGAAGAACGGGACCCCCCGCTTCAGCTCCGCCAGCAGCCCCATCAGCTCCTGCGTCAGCGTCGCGACCGCCTCCTCGTAGCCCTCCGCCCGCTTGTCCGTCTCCCGGATCGTGAAGCCGTCCTCCGGATGGAAGTTGCGCCGCCAGAACACGTGGTCCCGCAGCGCCTCCGTGATCAGCCGCTCCAGCAGCTCGGCGTTCTCGGCGCGCGGCCCGAGGAACCAGGCGGGGAGCGCGTCGTGCGGCGAAATCGGCATGTCTTCTTCGGCCCGGGTTCGAGGTGACCGGAACAATAGCGACGGGTGCGGGCGTGGGCACGGGTGCGGGCCTGGGCACGGGCACGGGCGCGGGCGTGGGCACGGGTGCGGGCCTGGGGCGCAGGCGTTGGCGCGCGTTCGCCCGCGTTGGCCGCCCGCGCCGCCCGGCGCCGGCGCCGCCCGGGCCGCCGGCGCCGCCCGGGCCGCCGGCGCCGCCCGGCGAATGGCGGCGTGACGTACCATTCTCCGTCGGGTTCTGATTCGATCGTCGCGTTGAATTCGCGGGGCGACATCGACGTGACGCGCGGCCCGCAGCCTGGCGCGACGCTCGGCACGTTCGATGCCCCGGATGAATGCGATCGACCTGCCGCGTAGTTCCTGCCACAGATTGGTCGGTTCGAACCGCCGGGAGCGTGGCCGCGGCGGGTTGCGGGCGGGTTTGCCAAAGCCGACCGGGTCGCCGCACGTTTGAGGAGCCACCACGATCAAGAGGACAGCATGTCAGGTAGCCACGTTCGTCGACGCATCCCGGGCGGTGCCCGTCCCCACGCCCGAGCCCGGCAGCAACGCGGGGTCACGGCGGCTGCCGCCGCCCTCGCCCTGCTCCTGGCGCTCGCGCCAGCGGCCGTCCGCGCGCAGGACGTTCCGCGCATCCCGTTCGAGAAGTACACGCTGCCGAACGGGCTCGAGGTGATCCTGAGCGAGGACCACTCGACGCCGGTCGTCGCCGTGAACACGTGGTACCACGTGGGGTCGGGGGACGAGAAGCCGGGCCGTACGGGGTTCGCGCATCTCTTCGAGCACATCATGTTCATGGGCTCCGCACACGTGCCGACGGGGCGCTTCGATCAGCTGCTGGAGGCGGCGGGCGCGAACAACAACGGCTCGACCACCCAGGACCGTACCAACTATTACGAGTCGATGCCCAGCAACGCGCTGCCGCTGGCGCTCTGGCTGGACGCCGACCGGATGGGTTACCTGCTGCCGACGATGGATGAGCAGAAGGTCGACCTTCAGCGGGAGGTCGTGAAGAACGAGCGGCGGCAGCGCGTCGACAACGTGCCGTACGGCAAGGCGGACGAGACGATCTACGCGGCGCTGTTCCCGCCGGGGCACCCGTACTCGTGGGACGTGATCGGGTCGATGGCGGACCTGGACGCGGCGTCGCTCGAGGACGTGAAGGACTTCTTCCGGGAGTACTACGCTCCGAACAACGCGACGCTCGCCATCGTGGGCGACTTCGATCCGCACTCGGCGAAGGCGTGGGTCGAAAAGTACTTCGGTCCGATTCCGCGGGGTCCGCGGGAGCCGGAGCGACCGACCGTGCCGGCCGTGACGCTCGCCCGGGACACGTTCATGGTCCTCGAGGACCGGGTCCAGCTCCCGCGCGTCTACTATACCTGGCACAGCACGAAGATCTACGCGCCGGGCGACGCCGCCCTCGACGTCCTCGCCTACATCCTCGCCGGCGACAAGAACTCTCGGCTCTACAAGCGGCTCGTCTACGACATGCAGGTCGCCCAGGACGTCGTGGCCTACCAGTTCAGCGGTCACCTCGACGGCTACTTCCAGGTGTGGGTTACGCCGCGGCCGGGGCAGTCCCCGTCGCGCATCGCGAGGCTGCTGAACGAGGAGATCGACCGCATCGCGGCGAACGGGCCGACGCAGCGGGAGATGGACCGGGCGCGCAACAGCATCCGCGCCAACTTCCTCGACCGCATGGCGAGTGACCTCGGCAAGGCGGACATGCTCAACCGCTACAACTACTTCGCCGGCACGCCCGGCTACGTGCAGAAGGACGCCGCACGCTACGACGCACTGACCACCGCAGACGTGCAGCGGGCCGCCCGGACGTATCTGAAGGCGCCGAAGGTCGTTCTGACGGTCGTGCCCGAGGGCAGTACGAACATGATGGTGAAGGGAGGCGAGCGATGATCCGCCGGATGCCGAAGCCCGGCTCGAAGGCCGCGGCGACCCCGATGAGGCCGGTCCGGGACGTCGTCGGCCCGGTGATGATCGTCGTCGCCGCCCTGGCCGCCGCGTGTGCCCCGAAGGCGCCCCCCGTGCAGGCGCCGGCACCGCCCGCGGCTCCCGCCGAGACGCCCGCGCCGCCGACGTCGCCCGTCGACATGTCGCGCCCGCCCGAGCTCGGGCCGCCGCCGGAGGTCAGCCTGCCGCCCGTCACGACCCGCACGCTCGCGAACGGGCTGCAGCTCATGGTCGTCGAGCAGCACGAGCTGCCCCTCGCCGACTTCCTGCTCGTGGTGCACACGGGAGGCGAGGCGGACCCGATGGCGCGGCCCGGGACGGCGTCGCTGACGAGCGACATGATGGACGAGGGAACGGCGAGCAGGACTTCGCTCCAGATCGCGGATCAGGAGGCGTACCTCGGCGTCCGCCTCGGCACCTACAGCTCGTGGGACCAGTCGGCCGTTTCGCTGCACACGCCGACGTCGCAGCTCGACAGCGCCCTGGCGCTCTTCGCCGACGTCGCCCTGCACCCGTCGTTCCCGGCGAAGGAGCTGGACCGCGTTCGCCAGGACCGCCTGACGGACCTCGTGCAGCTCCGGGACCGCGGCCCCGCCATCGCGGATCGGGCATTCGCGTCCATCGTCTACGGTTCCAGCCACCCCTACGGGACCCCGCTATCCGGCACCGAGCAGAGCGTGATGGCTCTCACGCGCGCCGAACTGCAGCGGTTCTGGGCGACGTGGTACCGACCGAGCAACGCCACCCTCATCGTCGTCGGGGACATCACGCCCGACGAAGCACAGCGCCGCGTCGAAGCGCTCTTCGGCGGCTGGAAACGCGCTCGGCTGCCGACGGTGAACTACCCGCCGCCGCCGCCCGCGAACGCGACCACGATCTACGTCGTCGACAAGCCCGGCGCACCGCAGTCGTCCTTCCGCATCGGTGCCGTGGGCGTGCCCCGCTCCACGGACGACTACTTCGCCATCAGCGTCATGAACACGATCCTGGGCGGCGCGTTCACCAGCCGCCTCAACCAGAATCTGCGCGAGACGCACGGCTACACGTACGGTGCGCGGTCCGGGTTCTCCATGCGCCAGTCGGCCGGCCCGTTCCTGGCCAGCGCCGAGATCGTCGCGGCGAAGACCGACTCCGCCCTGATCCAGTTCATGGCCGAGCTGCGCGGCATCCGGGACACCGTTCCCGCCGTCGAGCTCGAGAAGGCGAAGCGCTACCTGCAGCTCCAGCTTCCCGGCCACTTCGAGACCACCCGCGAAATCGCCGGCGAGCTCGTCCCCGTGGCCCTCTACGACCTGCCCCTCGACTTCTACGACTCGTACGTGAAGAACATCGCCGCCGTGACGCAGGCCGACGTGCAGCGCGTCGCCCGCCAGTACATCCACCCCGACTCCCTCGCCATCGTGATCGTCGGCGACACAAAGAGCATCACGCCGGGACTGCGGGCATTGAACTTCGGGTCCGTGGTGGAACGGACGGTCGAGGGCGCGAAGAAATGAGACTGCGGGAGGGGACGGCGGGCGGATGCTGCGGGCGAGGTGAGGCGGGCGATGTAAGGCGGGCGATGTAAGGCGGGGTGGGTGAGGCGGGGTGGGTGAGGCGGGGCGCTCGACGCCCCCGCCGCGCCCCCGCCCGCAGGGCGGAACCCGCCCGAAGGGCGCCCTCGCGGCGCGCGCAGCGCCGCCGCCCCCGCGCGCGCAGCGCGCGGAACCCCCGCCGCAGGCGGTGCCCCGCCCGAAGGGCGGTGCCCGGCGCCAGAGGCGCCGTGCCCCGCGCCCCCGGCGCGGTGCCCCGGCCAAAGGCCGGCTCCGTCAGCCGCCTCTCGTCAGCCTGACCAGGTTCTCTTCCGCTCCGGCCACCAGCAGCGTGTCCGAGTCCTTCAGCTTCGCGTCGGGATCCGGGACGGGGATCATCTCGTCGGTCAGGACGTCGTGGACGGCGATGACGGAGACGCGGAAGCGGCGGGGGAGCTGAAGGTCGCGGAGCGAGCGGCCGATCCAGCCGTCGGGCACCGCCATCTCCTGCACGCTGAAGCCCTCGCCTAGCCGGATGTAGTTGAGGATGGCCTGGTTCGTGATGCGTTTGCCGAGGCGCATGCCCGACTCGCGCTCGGGGAAGATGGTCTCCGTCACGCCCAGCTTTTCCATGACGCGGGCGTGGTCCCGGGAGATGACCTTCACGTAGATGTCACGTACGCCGACGTCGCGCAGGGCGAGAGTGGAGAGTACCGCGGCAGTGATGTCGTCCCCCGTGCTGACGATGCCCGTCTCCGCGTCCGCCGCGCCGATGCGCTCGAGGGTCCGGAGATCCCGGCCGTCGCCCACGGCCGCCCGCGTGACGAAGCGGGAGATGCGGTCCACGAGCTCGGCGTTCACGTCCAGCGCCACGACCTCGTGACCGTCGGCGTAGAGGGTCTCGGCGACGGTCGAGCCGAAGTTCCCGAGCCCGATGATGACGAATCGCTTCATGCTCGCTCCAAAGTGGTGCGGGTCGCGCCCGGACTACCCGATGACGACGTCCTCGTAGGCGTACCGGAAACCGCCCGCCGGCGTCGGCTCCGCCAGGGCGATGGCGGCGGCGAACGTGAGCGGGCCGACCCGGCCGAGGTACATCAGCAGGATCGCGATCCAGCGCCCGGCGATCGACAGGTCCGGCGTCGCGCCCATCGACAGGCCGACGGTGTTGAAGGCGCTGATCGCCTCGAACATGTAGGCCAGGAACCGATGCCCGGCGGCGTGGCCCAGGGATCCGGTCTCGACGGTGACGAACGCGAGGATCGCGATCGTCACGAGTCCGAAGGCGACGACTGTCAGGCCGACCGCCCGCTGGATCGTCTCCTCCGGGATCGTCCGGCCCCAGATGCTCGACGTTTCCCGGCCCCGGAAGCGGGACCACGCCAGCAGCGCCACCACCGCCGCCGTCGTCGTCTTCACGCCGCCGGCCGTCGAGCCGGGGGAGCCGCCCACGAACATCAGCAGGATCGTCAGGAAGTTCGTGTTCTCCAGCGCCTTCCCGTAGTCGACCGTGTTGAACCCGGCCGTGCGCGGTGTGACGCTCATGAACAGGCCGTTGATCACCCGGTCAACGGGAGTCATCGGCGCGAGCAGGTGCTTCCACTCGAAGAGCACGTACAGCCCCCACCCACCCAGGATCAGCACGGCCGTCGAGACCAGCACCAGCCGCGAGTGCAGCGAGATCCTCAGCGCGCGCCCCTTCTTTCGCTCCCGGTTCCAGAGGTAGACCTCCTCGAGCGTGAGGAAGCCGAGGCCGCCCACCACGATCAACGCCATGATGGTGAACAGGGCGAGGGGGTCCGACGTGAACCCCATGAGCGAGTCCGAGAACGTCGAGAACCCCGCGTTGCAGAACGCGCTGATCGACTGGAAGATGGCGTTCCATCCCGCCGCCCGGACGCCCTGCTCCGGCACCCAGTCGACGAACAGGATCGCCGCCCCGGCGGCCTCCAGGATGAACGTGAACTTCAGGACGTCACGGGCCAGGTGCCTGTAGTCCACGTGGGGCGCGATCTCTGCCGCGCCCGACGAGATGGACTCGTGGCGGAGCGAGAGTCGTCGCCCCAGCGCGATGATGATCACGGTCGTGAAGGTGATTATTCCGAGACCGCCGAGCTGGATCAGCAGGAGGATCCACGCCTGCCCGGCCGCCGTGAAGTACGTTGCCGTGTCCACCACGATGAGGCCCGTGACGCACACCGCGCTGGTCGACGTGAAGAGCGCGTCCAGCCAGCTCAGCTCCGGACCCGTGTACATCCCCGGCAGGACCTTCAACCCCACCGCGCCGAGCGACGATGAGCAGGGCGAAGGAGCCCACGAAGATCTGCGGCGCGCGGACGCGACGAAGCAGCCCGCGCGGTCGGGGGCCCCGGCGCTCCCAGCGCCGTGTCGTCTGCCGCGTGCCTCGTTGCATCGGGAAGCGTCCGGGAATGACCAGCCGGCGAGCGCCGGCGCGAAGAGGGGAAGCTCGCCGCAGTCCGCTGCACGGGCAAGCCTCACCGGGGCCGCCCCTCCCGGATCCTCCACCGGACCGGTGCGCTCCCGGGCCCCGATCCCCGTGTCCGCCTGCGGGACGGCCGGTCCCGCCGCCGGTCGGAATCGCTGCCGAGCAGGCGAGCCATGAGCTTCGTAAATCGTTGGCACAAAGACATTTACGTAATTGGTTCAACGGGGCACGGCCCTTTCGATGGATCCTACGGGCGGCGGGCCGGCGGGCGGCCCGCCCGATGACCGGTGAGGAGGCTGGATCCGTGGGCAGGCATGACGAGACGAAGGCGGCAGCGATGCTCGTGGCGACGCTGGTCGTCCTGGCCACGCTGCCCGCGCCCGTTCGGGGGCAGGACACCGCGCAGACGGACACGGCGCGGACGGACACCGCGCAGACGGACACGGCGTCGGGGCCGACTCTGACGCTCGACGAGGCGATCGGTTTGGCACGGCAGAGCAATCCCTCGTTCCTGCAGACGAAGAACGACGAGGCGGCGGCGGAGTGGCGCGTGCGCTCGGCGTACGCGCAGCTGCTGCCGGGGGCTAGCGTCGGGGCGGACGCGCAGTACCAGGCGCCCGGGCAGGCGCGTTACGGGCTGCTGACGGCGGCGGACGTCGGCCTCGGCACGACGCCGGCCTACTACTTCTCCGACTACTCGTTCGGCCTGAACTACACGCTCAACGGCGCGGCGCTGCTGCGGCCGTCCCAGGAGCGGGCGGCGTTGCGGGCGACGAGGGCGACGATCGACGCGGCGTCGTTCGACGTCGCCTCACAGGTCACGACACAGTACCTGAACGCGCTGCGGGCCCAGGACGCGCTGGAGCTGGCGGACCGGCAGCTCGAGAGCGCCCGCCTGAATGCGAAGCTGGCGACGGTGCGTGCGCGGCTGGGGGCTGCGAGTCCCATCGACTCCCTCCAGGCGCGCGTGCAGGAAGGCCGCGCCGAGATCGCCGACGTCCAGGCGCGGGCGGCGCTGCACACCGAACGTCTCCGGCTCGGCGAGCGCATCGGCGTGAAGCTGCCGCCCGACACGCGCCTCGTCACGGAGTTCCAGGTCTTCGACGAGGACGTGAGTACCGACTCCCTCGTGGCCCTGGCCCTGCGTCAGAGCCCGAATCTGCTGGCGCTGCGGGCGCAGACTTCGGCGAACGAGGCTGCGCTGCGCAGCCAGTGGACGCGCTACCTGCCCACGGTGAGCCTCCAGGCGGGGTGGTCCGGGTACACGCGTCGCGCGGGCGACGTCGGCAGCCTCATCGCCGACGCGCAGCGCAGCGCCGAGAGTTCCATCCAGAGCTGTCAGCTCTTCAACAACATCTCGGCCGGGCTGTCGACGCCGTTGCCCGATCGGCCGGCGGACTGCTCGAAGTACGCGCTGACCGACGCCCAGCGGAACGCGGTGGTCCGGCAGAACGACGCCTTCCCGTTCTCTTTCACCCCGCAGCCGATGGTCATGTCACTGAGCGTCTCCCTGCCTCTGTTCCAGGGCTTCACCCGGCAGCGGGACCTCGAGCTCGCCCGGGGCCAGGCCGACGACGCGAAGCAGGCCGCCCGGGCCGAGGAGTTGCGTCTGTCCACCGAGATCTCGGCGGCCGTCGAGGCCCTGGACGCCGCCCGGCGCAGCGTCGCCATCGAGAACCGGGACCGCGGCCTCGCCGAGGCGCAGCTCCGCCTCGCCCGCGAGCGCTACCGACTCGGCGCCGGCACCTTTCTCGAGCTGCAGGACGCGGAGGCGCGCTCCGCGCAGGCGCAGCAGTCTCGCCTCGACGCGCTCTACACGTTCCACCAGAGCGTCGTGGACCTCGAGGCGCTGATCGGCGGGCGCCTCCGTCCGGATGGCTGATCGAGCGGGGCGGCGGACTACGGGCCGACGTCGCAGGCCTAACCGGCCGCACCCCGGTCCCCCGCGTCCCGCCATCGGACACCGCGTCCCGGCCACGGACATGGCGGAGCCCGTCCGGCGACCGGGGTATGAATCGTAAGTCGTTTGTATTGAACAACTTGAAGGATTCCGGAAGGTCGGGCACGAAGCGTGTCCATGAAAGGGTCCGGAGGGGACCGGCGCGCCGACCGGCGCGCGACGAAAGCGAAGCTTGAAGAGGCACTGTGGATATTCAGCGTGAGAAGAAGACGTCGAAGCGACGCTACGTCTGGATCGGCGTGGCCATCGGCGTCGTCATCCTGGTGACGTTCGGGATCTCCCGTCTGGAGCCGGCGGCGCCGACGGTGGACGCCGGCACGCTGTGGCGGGACACCGTGGAGCAGGGGACGATGCTGCGGGAGGTTCGGGGTCCGGGCACGCTGGTGCCGGAGAACATCCGGTGGATCTCGGCGGTGACGGCGGGCCGGGTGGAGCGCATCGACGTGGAGCCGGGCGTGACGGTGAAGCCGGAGACGAGCCTGCTGGAGCTGAGCAACCCGGACGTGCAGCTCGCGCTGCTGGACGCGCAGCGGCAGTTGACGGGGGCGGAATCGGAGCTGGTCAACCTGCGTTCGAGCCTGGAGAGCCAGCGTCTGACGCAGGAGGGCACGGTCGCGCAGATCCGCACGCAGCAGCGGGACGCGGAGCGGCAGGCGAAGACGATGGCGTCGCTGTCGGACCAGGACCTGGCGGCTGCGAACGAGGTTGCGAACGCCCGGGACAGGGCGGAGGAGCTGAAGACGCGCCTGGACGTGGAGCAGAAGCGGCTGGAGGTGCTGACGAGGCAGCTCGACGCGCAGTTGAAGGTGCAGGAAGCACAGGTGGCGCGGCTGCGCTCCATCGTCGCATTCCGGCAGCAGCAGCTCGAGTCGATGAAGGTGAAGGCGAATACGGAGGGGGTGCTGCAGGATCTGCCGCTGCAGGCCGGCCAGTGGGTGACGCCCGGGACGGTTCTGGCCCGGGTGATCCAGCCCGGCCGGCTGAAGGCGGTGCTGCGGATCCCGGAGACGCAGGCGAAGGACGTGGCGCTCGGGCAGCTCGCCCGGATCGACACGCGCAACGGAATCGTGGAAGGCCACGTCTCACGGATGGACCCTGCGGCGCAAAACGGAACGGTGACTGTCGACGTAAGGCTCACGGGGGATCTCCCCGCCGGCGCCCGCCCGGACCTCAGCGTGGACGGCACCATCGAGGTCGAGCGGCTGACGGACGTGCTGTATGTGGGCCGGCCGGCGTACGGCCAGCCGGAGAGCACGGTCGGCCTGTTCAAGCTGGTGGACGGAGGCAACGCTGCGGTGCGCGTGCCCGTCCAGCTGGGACGGAGCTCGGTGAACACGATCGAGATCGTGAGCGGGCTCTCGAAGGGTGATGTCGTGATTCTATCCGATATGTCCGCGTGGGACGGCGTGGACCGTGTGCGGCTCAAGTAGCCGCCCAACCAGACCAGGAGAAAGCGAATGGCAGCGACCGAGCCGTTGATCCGCCTGGACGGAGTGCGCAAGGTCTTCTACACCGACGAGGTGGAGACCCACGCCCTGTCGAGCATCCACCTGGAGATCGGGCGCGGCGAGTACATCGCCATCGCGGGCCCGTCGGGGTGTGGCAAGACGACCCTGCTCTCGATCCTGGGGCTGCTGGATACGCCCACGGACGGGGAGTACACGCTGAGCGGGCACCCGGTGGCCCAGCTCACGGCGTCGGAGCGGGCGCAGATCCGCAACCGCGAGATCGGCTTCATCTTCCAGGCGTTCAACCTGATCGGTGACCTGACGGTCTACGAGAACGTCGAGCTGCCCCTCACGTACCGCGGCATGGGCGGCGCCGAGCGCAAGCAGCGGGTGCACGAGGCGCTCGAGCGCGTGGGGATGGCCCACCGCACGAAGCACTATCCGGCGCAGCTCTCCGGTGGTCAGCAGCAGCGCGTCGCGGTGGCCCGCGCAATCGTGGGGCGGCCGTCCACGCTGCTGGCCGACGAGCCCACCGGGAACCTGGATTCCCGCAACGGTGAGGCGGTGATGGACCTGCTGCGGGAGCTGCACCAGGATGGCGCCACGATCGTGATGGTGACGCATGACCCCCGCTACGCGCGCCACGCCGAGCGCAGCATCCACCTCTTCGACGGCCAGATCATCAAGGACGAGGCGAGCCAGCACGACGCGGCCGTGGAGCTGGAGGAGAGCGGCTTCGAGATCCCCTGAGGAGGCCCGATGGGCGCGTTCATCGACGACATCCGACAGGCGACGCGGCGTCTCCTCTCGTCCCCGGGCTATGCCATCGTCGCGGTTCTGACGCTGGCGGTCGGGATCGGCGCGAGCGTGGCGATCTACACGGTGATCGACCACGTCCTTCTCCACCCCATGCCGTACCCGGACCCGGATCGGCTGGTGCGGGTGAAGAGTCCGGTTCCCATGGTGGGCCCGGATGTGGAGTGGGAGACGTCGACGGCGGAGTACTTCTACTTCCGCGAGCACGCGACGACGGTGGACGCCGTCGCCGACTACTTCCTCGACTCCGGAACGCTGCAGACGCCGGACGGCCCCCAGCGCGTCTACGTCGCCAGTGGCACCGCCAGCCTGCTCCCCCTGCTCGGCGCCCGACCGGTCCTCGGCCGACTGTTCGATGACCGGGACGACCGTCCGGACGCGCCCTTCGTCGCCGTCCTGTCCCACGGCTTCTGGGAGCGGCAGTTCGGCGGCGACCGCGGCGTGATCGGCACGACCGTCCGTCTCCAGGACCAGCCGGTTGAGGTGATCGGCGTGATGGCCCCGGGCGTCGAGCTGCCGCCCGAGCCCGGCCAGGAGTTCGCGGCCAACGCGGACCTGTGGGTGCCGATGCAGATCGATCCGGCCGGTCCCTTCTACAACAGCCATACCTCGCACCGGATGCTGCTGCACCTCCGGCCCGGCGTCGAGCTCTCCCGCGCGCAGGCCGAGTTCTCGTCCCTCGTGCCCGGCCTGCCCGACGCGTACCCGACCGCCTACGGCGAGAAATTCATCGAGAACGGGTTCACGGCGCGGCTCTACCCGCTGAAGGACTACGTCGTCGGCTCGATCGCGGGGAACCTGTGGATCGTCTTCGGCGCCGTCGGGCTCGTGCTCCTCATCGCCCTGGCCAACGCCGCGAACCTGTTCCTCGTGCGCACGGAAGGCAGGCGCCGTGAGATCGCGGTTCGAGCGGCGCTGGGCGCCGGCCGTGGCGCGATCGCCCGCCACTTCCTTGCGGAAGGCGCGGTGCTCTCCGGCCTCGGCGCCGGGCTCGGGCTGCTCATCGGCTACGCCGGACTCTCGTGGCTGCTGACGGTCGCGCCCGCCGGGCTGCCGCGACTGGATGAGGTCCGCTTTGGCGGCTCCGTGTTCATCTTCGCGACCGGCGTGGCCGTCCTCGTGGCCGTCTGTCTGAGCGCGGTCCCCGTGTTCCACGCGGGCCGCGTGCAGGGGATCGCCGCCCTGGCGGAGGGGGGGCGCGGCGGTACGGCCAGCCGCGAGCGGCAGCGCGCGCGCTCCACTCTGGTCGTCACGCAGGTCGCGCTGGCCCTGGTGCTCATCGTCGGGGCGACGCTGCTGCTCGAGAGCTTCCGCCGCCTTCGCGACATCGATCCGGGATTCCGTGCCGACGGTGTTCTCACCGTGCGTCTCTCCGCGTCGCCCAACCGCTACGACAGGGAGCGGATCTGGGGCTTCTACCACGAAGTGCTGGAGCGTGTGAGGGCGCTCCCCGGCGTGGAGAGCGCAGGCATGGTGAACGACGGCCTGCCGCTCTCCGGCTTCGGCTGCACGGTCCAGGCGTTCGAGGACCCGGCGGTCTACGAGCGGCTGCACCAGGCGAACGAGGGTACCTGCGCCGGCCAGTCCCCCGCGACGCCCGGCTACTTCGAGACGATGGGCATCCCGCTCCTGCGGGGTCGCACGTTCCGTCCGTCGGACAACGACGCGCCATCCACCGGGGCGGTCGTCGTCAGCCGGGCGTTCGCCGACCGCTTCTGGCCGGGCGAGGACCCCATCGGCAAGGGCGTGGCGCCGAACGGCATGAGCGAGGGCCCCTTCTACCACGTGGTCGGCCTGGTCGGAGACGTGCCGGCCGAGACGGTGGAGGGTGAGAAGGGCGTCGCGATCTACTACCCCATCGAGGCCATCCCGCCGTCTCACGCGTGGTGGCCCTACGGGATGGACCTGGTCGTGCGGACCCGGACTGGCGAGCCGACCGCCCTCGTTCCGGCCACCCGTCGTGCCGTCCTCGCCGTCGATCCCACCGTGCCCGTCTTCGACCCACAGGAGATGCAGGCAATCCTCGACCAGTCCATGAGTCGCCTCTCGTTCACGATGGTCCTGCTCGGCGTGGCCGCGGCCGTGGCTCTCTTCCTCGCCGCCGTCGGCCTGTACGGCGTCATCAGCTACCTGGTGACCCGGCGCACCAGCGAGATCGGCGTGCGCATGGCACTGGGGGCGGAGCCCGCGTCCGTGCAGCGCCTGGTCGTGCGCGGCTCCCTGCTGCTGGTTGGCTTCGGGCTGGGCGCCGGGGTGCTCGGCGCCCTCGCCGCCACCCGCGTCCTGACGAGCCTGCTCTACGGGGTCCGTCCTACCAGCCCCACGGCGTACGTCGCGGCGGCGGCCGTTCTGGCCGCGGTTGCGGTGCTCGCGAGCTGGATCCCGGCCCGGCGCGCGTCGCGCGTCGACCCCGTCGTCGCCCTCCGCGCGGAATGATTCCATGAGGAGCGTCCTGTCCATGAGGAGCGTCCTGGACGATCTGCGGTATGCGGCCCGGCTGCTGCTGCGCAGCCCCGGCTTCACCCTCGTCGCCGTGGCGACGCTGGCGCTGGGGATCGGTGCCAACACGACGATCTTCGGCGTCGTCGACTCGCTGCTCCTGCGGCCGCCGGCCCGCGTCGCGGAGCCGGACCGCCTCGTCTGGCTGTGGACGAGCGACTTCAGCGGACCGCCGTACGGCGCCTCGTCGTATCCGGACTACGAGGAGTTCGCGAAGCAGACCGACGTGCTGAGCGGCGTGGCCGCGTTCACGCCGAAGCCGGCGAACCTGGTGCGGGGCGGGGAGACGCGCCGCCTCATGACGGAGCTGGTGTCCGGGAACTACTTCGACGTGCTCGGCGTCCGGCCCGTTCTGGGCCGCTTCTTCGCCGCCGACGAAGGCAAGCCCGGCGAGCCCGTGCCGGTGACCGTCCTCAGCTACGCCCTCTGGCAGGGCGCCTTCGGAGGGGATCCAGGAGTGGTCGGTCGGACCGTCCAGCTCGGCGCCTCGGAGTTCACGGTCGTCGGCGTGGCGCCGGAAGGATACCGCGGGGGGCTGCCCATCCTGCAGGTCGACGCGTGGGTGCCGGTCACGGCGGAGGCGCTGCTCTCCGGTGGCAACGACTACGTCGGGCAGCGGGGCAACCGAGGCCTGATGATCGTCGGCCGGCTGCGCGACGGCGTCGGCCTCGCAGCGGCGCGCTCCCGATTCGACGTCGTCGCCTCCCGCCTCCACGCCGCCTATCCCGCCGCGTGGACGGACGTGAAGGAGCAGGGCCGACGCATCACCGTCATGCCGGAGAAGGAGGCGCGCATCCCGCCGATGGTCCGGGGCCCCGCCCTCGGATTTCTCGCCCTGCTCGGCGGCGTGGTGATCCTCGTGCTGCTCATCTGCTGCGCGAACGTGGCGGGTCTCCTCGTCGCCCGGGCCGCGGCGCGATCCAGGGAGATCGCGGTGCGGCTCTCCCTGGGCGCGTCCCGGCGCCGGCTCGTGCGCCAGCTCCTCACGGAGAGCGCGCTGCTCGCTCTCCTCGGCGGATCGGCAGGCATAGCCATCGCGTACGGGACGGCCGACCTGCTGGCGCGTTTCCAGCCGCCGCTGCCGGTGTCGGTCCACCTCGACGCGCGGCCCGACTCGGCAGTCCTCGCCTTCGCGCTCCTGATCACGCTGGGCACGAGCCTCGTGTTCGGGCTGCTGCCGGCGCTGCAGGCGACGCGGCCCGGCACCGCCGACGCGCTGAAGGACGCCGCCGGCGCCGGCGAGTCCCGCGGCCGGGCCCGCCTGCGACGGGCGCTCGTCGTCGCGCAGGTCGCCGTCTCCGTCGTGCTGCTCGCCGGCGCCGCGCTCTTCGTGCGCAGCCTCCAGGCGGCGCAGGACGTGGATCCGGGGCTCGACCCCAGCGGCGTCATCGTCGCCTCCATGGACCTGACGACGCAGGGCTACGACGATGCGCGGCGCGAGCAGTTCTACGATCAGCTGAAGACTCGGCTCGCGGCGCTGCCGGGCGTCACGGGCGTGGCGCTGGCGAAGGACGTGCCCCTCGGCCTGGGCGGCGGCCGCACGGGTACGGGCGTCGCCGGGTACCAGCCCGCGCCGGGCGAGGACATGGAGTTCCACTACAACATCGTGGGCCCGGACTACTTCGACGTGCTCCACGTGCCCGTCGTTCGGGGCCGTGGCTTTACGCCGGCTGACCGGGCCGGATCGCAGAACGTGGTCGTCGTGAACGAGACGTTCGCGCGCCGGTTCTGGCCCGGCGAGGACCCCGTCGGCAAGCGGCTGACGCACTTCAGCGGACTCGAGGATCTGCAGGTGGTGGGCGTCGCCCGCGACGGCAAGTACACGAGCCTGGGCGAGGACCCGACGCCGTACGTCTACGGCGCGTACCTCCAGGAGCCGAGAGACATGGTGGTCCACGTCCGGACGTCCGGCGACCCCGGGGATCTGATCCCCCTGGTGCGCCGAGAGGTCCGGACGCTGGATCCCCGGCTCCCGATCCTGACGCTGCAGCCGATGGAGGAGGTGATGGCGGTGTCGCTTCTTCCCCAGCGTATCGGTGCGGCCGCGCTGGGCCTCTTCGCGGGGCTCGCGCTCCTCCTCTCGACGGTGGGCCTCTACGGCGTCGTCGCGTACTCCGTCAGCCGGCGGACGCGGGAGATCGGCGTCCGCGTGGCGCTGGGCGCTGGCGCCCGGGACGTCGTCGGCCTCGTCGTCCGGCAGGGCCTCGGCGTCACCGCCGTCGGGCTCGGCCTCGGACTCGTCGTCGCCGCGGGACTGGCAACGCTCGCCGGCGGATTCCTGTTCGGCGTTCCGCCCGTCGACCCGCTGGCGTACGCCGCCGTGATTCTGACGCTCCTGGCCGCCGCCGCGGTCGCTTCCATCCTCCCTGCCCGGCGGGCCGCGCGCGTGGACCCGGCGAGCGCCATCCGCCACGAGTGACCATGATCGACTCCAGCCTCCGCTCCATCCGGCAGGCCATTCGCTCTCTGGGACGTAGCCCGGGCTACGCGGCGACCTGCGTGCTCACGCTGGCCCTCGGCATCGGGGCGACGGTCACGATCTTCGCGGTCGTCGACGCGGTCCTGCTGCGGCCCTTGCCGTACCCCTCGCCGGATGACCTCGTGCGGGTGACGAGCGAGGCGCGCGGAGGCCTGTCGACGATGTCGCCGCCGGACTTCGAGGACATGCGCGCCGGCGGTCATTCGATTCGCTCGATGGCGGCCTACCACTACACGCACCTCACGCTGTCGGGCACGGGCGACCCGGAGCGCATCACGGCGGCCCGGGCGACGCCCGGTCTCATGGCCACGCTCGGTGTGGCGCCGGCCGTGGGCCGCGACTTCGGCGAGCAGGACGCCGTCGACGGCGGTGCCCACGTCGTACTCCTCTCCGACGCGCTCTGGCAGCGCCGGTTCGGTGCGGATCCCGGCGTCGTCGGCCGGGACATTCGCGTGAACGGCGAGCCCTACGTCGTCGCGGGCGTGATGCCGCCGGGCTTCGCGTTCCCTGCGGAAGCGCAGGCGTGGGTGCCCCTGGGCTTCACGGAGGACGACCTCACTACGCAGCGCGGCGCCCACTACCTGACGGTCGTCGGGCGCCTCGCGCCGGGCGCGACCGCGGCTTCCGCGGAGCGGGACCTGGACGTCATCGCAGCCCGGCTGGCCGCGGACTTTCCGGACACGAACGCACAGGAAGGCGCGGCAGTGCGCCCGCTGCAGGTGGCGCTCGTCGGCGACGTGACGACGCGGCTCTGGATCCTCTTCGCGGCCGTTGCGCTTCTGCTGCTCATCGCCAGCGCGAACGTGGCGAGCCTGACCCTCGCCCGTGCCCTGGACCGCGGTCGCGACGTCGCCGTTCGCGCGGCACTCGGCGCCGGGCGCGCCCGCGTGGTGTGGGAGCGTATCATGGAGACGGTAGTGCTTGCCCTCGGCGCCGGGCTCCTGGGCGCGCTGCTCGCCGTCTGGGCGCTCCAGGCGCTCGTGGTCGCGGAGGCGGACCGCATCCCGCGTCTCGCCGCCGCCGCCATCGACCTGCGCGTCCTCGGCTTCGCGGTCGGCGTGTCCCTGCTCACCGGCCTGGTGGCGGGGGCGTACCCCGCGTTCCGACTCACGCGACTCCAGGGCCTTTCCGAGCGCCTGGCCGAGGGCGGCCGCGGCCGGACCGAGACGCGCGGTGGCGCCCGGATGCGCTCCCTCCTCGTCGCCGGCGAGACGGCCCTCGCCCTCGTGCTCCTGGTCGGCGCCGGTCTGCTCGGGCGCTCGCTGGCGAAGCTCGGCGCCGTCGAGCCCGGCTTCCGCACGGAGGGCGTTCTGACGTTCGACCTGTCGCTGCCGGAGTCACGCTACACGGACCCGGCGCGCGTCCAGGCGTTCTACGACGGCCTGATCGAGCGCGTGGCCGCCATTCCGGGCGTGCAGGACGCGGGCGCCGTCGCCGGCCTGCCGCTGACCGACTACTACTACAGCATCTCGGTGGAGCGGCTCGATGGTGGCCCGGCCTACGACGAGCCGGTGAACGCGAAGAGCGTCCAGGTGCGCGTGGCGACGCCGGGCTACTTCCGTGCCCTTGGGCTGCGCCTGCGCGCCGGCCGCTTCCTCGACGGGACGGACCGGGACGGGGCGCCGAACGCCGTAGTCGTGAACGAGTCTGCGGCGAAGCTGCTCTGGCCGGGCGAGAGCGCGGTGGGCCACTCGATGGAGCTCGGAACGTCACTGGGCCTCGGCCGAGGCCGGGTCGGCGGGACCGTCGTCGGGGTCGTCGGAGACGCGCGGGAGTACGGTCCGGCCGAGGTCCCGAGGCCCGAGGTGTTCGCCGCCCACGCCCAGTTCCCCGTGGAGGACATGACCCTGACGGTACACACGGCCGGCAACCCTTCGAGCCTGCTTCCGGCCATCCGCGCCCGCGTTCGGCAGCTGGACCCCGAGCTTCCGCTCTCCGACGTCGCCACGGTCGACCAGCTCGTCCGGGAAAGCCTGGGACAGAGCCGGTTCTATTCACTCATGCTGGGGCTCTTCGCCGGGCTGGCCGTGCTGCTCTCGGCCATCGGCATCTACGGCATCACCGCCTACGCCGTCAGCCGCCGCACGCGGGAGGTGGGCATCCGGATGGCGCTCGGCGCCGGCCCCGCGGCCGTCCGGCGCCTGCTCCTCGGCGGCGGCCTGATGCTGGCCGGCCTCGGAATCACCGCCGGGCTGGCGGTCTCCGTCCTCCTTTCCCGTTTCCTCGCCGGGCTCCTGTACGCAATGAGCCCGACGGACCCCGTGACCCTGCTCGGGACGGCGACGCTGCTCAGCGCCGTCGCCTGGCTCGCATCCTGGATTCCGGCCCGGCGCGCCGCACGCGTCGATCCGGCCATCGCGCTGCGTGAGGAGTGACATCGCATGATCCGGCTGAAGAACGTCGAACGGTACTACGACTCGAAGGCGGGCCGAACGTGGGTGCTGCGAAACGTCACGCTCGACGTCGAGCAGGGCGAGTTCGTGACGGTCATGGGCCCGTCCGGGGCGGGAAAGACCACCCTGCTCAGCATCCTCGGGATGCTCGATCACGCATGGAACGGCGAGTACTGGCTCGCCCGCGAGGCGGTGCACGCGCTGAAGCCGAAGCATCGGGCCGTGCTGGGCCGGGAGAACGTGGGCTTCGTCTTCCAGCAGTACCACCTGCTGGACGACCTCACCGTGGCCGAGAACCTCGAGGTCCCGCTCTCGTACCGCGACTATCCCCGGTCCGAACGCCAGGCCCGCGTCGCCGACACCCTCGACCGCTTCGGCATCGTCGGCAAGAAGGACCTCTTTCCGAGCCAGCTTTCCGGTGGCCAGCAGCAGCTCGTCGGCGTCGCGCGCGCCATCATCGCGGAACCGAAGCTCATCCTCGCCGACGAGCCGACCGGCAACCTGCACTCGTCCCAGAGCCACGAGATCATGGAGCTGTTCCGCACGCTGAACGATCAGGGCACGACCATCATCCAGGTGACGCACTCCGAAGAGATGGCGGCGTACGGCCGCCGCATCATCGAGCTCAAGGACGGCTGGGTGGTGGACGACCGAAGCGCGCTGCGCGCGGGCACCGCGCCGTAGGCGCGGGGCACCGCGGCTGCGCCGCGGGGCACGGCCCCTCCAGGGCCGGGCACCGCCCTCCGGGCGGGGGTTCCGGGCGCTGCGCGCCCGGGGGGCGCGGGCCTGCGGCCGCGCCGATGCGGCCGAAGGCCGGGTTCCGTGCCCTCGCGGGCACGGGGCCGTGGCGGCGGGGCTGTCCCCGGCCCCGCGCCCGGACGGGCGCGGAACCCGCGCGAAAGCGCGCAGCCGTTTCCCCGCCGCGCAGCGGCGGAACCCCCGCCCGGAGGGCGGTGCCCCGCCGCAGGCGGTGACCGGCCCCTCTGGGGCCGTGCCCCGGCCGAAGGCCGGTGCCCCGCGCCAACGGCGCGGCGCTCACACGGAGACACGCATGCTCGATCTGACATCCTCGCTTCGCCATGCGGCGCGTCGGCTCCGCCGCGCGCCCGGGTTCACGGCGGTCGCCGTGATCACGCTCGGGCTCGGGATCGGTGCGACGACCGCTCTGTTCAGCGCGGTCGACTCCGTGCTGCTCCGCGGGCTGCCGTTCCCGCACCCGGACCGGCTGGCGGTCGTCAGCCTCGTGCACGCGGAGGGAGGTGGCGCTGCGCCCGACACGGTGCCGTTCTGGTCGTGGCCGAAGTACGAGGCGATGTCGCGGGCGACGTCGGGCGTGTTCACGCGAACGGCGGCGTTCTTCGACGCCGACATGAGCGTGACGGGCACCGACCGCGCGGAGCGCGTCTCGGTGGAGCTGGTCACGCCGTCCTACTTTCCGCTCCTCGGCGTCAGGGCGGGGCGCGGCCGCGTGTTCGACGAATCGGAGGGCGCGGGTGGCGGTGCGCCCGTCGTCGTGCTCGGCCACGATTTCTGGGCTCGACGCTTCGCCTCGGATCCCGGCGTTCTCGGCCGCACGATCCATCTCGACGGCGTCGAGCTGACGATCGTCGGCGTGGCGCCGGAGGGCTTCCACGGCCTGACCGGCGGCGCGGACGCGTGGGTGCCGCTGCCGATGGTCAGCACCTTCACGTATCCCGGATTCCTGGACGAGGACTGGTCACTCACAATGGGCGCCGTCGGGCGGTTGAAGGACGGCGTCGGGCTCGAAGTGGCGCGTGCTGCCGTGCAGTCGTACGGACGCACAATCGAGGCGCCGAAGCTGCCCGGCGGTGCCGACCGGTCCACGTGGGAGGCGACGACGTATCGCCTCGACGCGCATCGGGTGGATCCGGTGCTGCGGCGGGCGATGCTCGTGCTCCTCGGCGCGGTCGCCTTCGTGCTCCTCATCGTGTGCGCCAACGTGGCGAACCTGCTCCTCGCCCGGGGGGCGGGACGGCGGCGCGAGATCGCGGTCCGTCAGGCCCTCGGCGCCTCCCGGGCGCGGCTGGTCGCGCAGGTCCTGACGGAGAGCGTCGTCCTCGCCGCATGCGGGGGCGTTCTCGGCCTGCTCGTCGCCTACTGGGGCGTCGCTCTGCTGTCGGCCGCGGGCGGCGCGATGGTGGCCGCCGCCGGGCCGAGCCTCATGCACCTCATGGACTTCGGCGCCATCACCGTCGACGTCCGGGTACTGGCGTTCACGGCCGGCGTCTCGATTCTCACGGGCCTGCTCTTCGGACTGCTGCCGGCGCTGCAGGCGACGCGCACCGCGGTGGCGACGTCGCTCAAGGAAGGCTCCGGTGCGTCTTCCGCCGGCGCGGGCTCGGGGCGGGCCGGTGGACGGAACGCCCTCGTCGTGGCCGAGGTGGCCCTGGCCCTGGTGCTGCTCGCCGGAGCGGGCCTCATGCTCCGCAGCTTCGCCCGGCTCCGTGGCATCGACCCCGGCTTCCGGGCGGACCACGTCCTGACGTTTCGGCTCGATCCGCCGCGCACGGCCTTCAGCCGCGCGGACGCGCCCGCGTTCTATTCCCGCCTCACCGACCGGCTCGGGGAGCTGCCGGGCGTGCGCGCCGCGGCCGTCGGCACGTGCACGCCCCTCTCGAGCCGCTGCAACGGCACCATCGTGGCCCGCGTCGACGGCCGCGAGCTTGAGCGCGGTCCGGACATGGGCGTGCACTACGTCGGCGCCAAGTACTTCGAAGCGCTTCGGATCCCGGTGCTGCGAGGTCGCGGCTTCACGGACGGCGATCGCCAGGGCGCGCCGATGGTCGTCGTGGTGAACGCGGCCGCGGCAAGGAAGCTCTTCCCCGGCGAGGATGCGGTCGGTCACCGGATGGGGCTGTGGGTCGGCGCCTTCCGGGACTCGGCCCAGGCCGAGATCGTCGGCGTCGTCGGGGATGTGAAGTACGGCGCCCCCACGGACGAGGCGCAGCCCCAGACCTATGTCCCGGCCGCCCAGTACTCGAACACCGGAACGTTCGTCTTCCTGCGTACGGCCGGCGATCCCCGAAACGTCGCCGCCGCGGCCCGCGACGTCGTGCGCCGGGCGAACCCGGATCTGGCCGTCTTCGACGTGAAGACCATGGCCCAGCGCGCCGGGGACGTCCTGGCCCGGCAGCGCTTCAGCGCCCTCCTGCTCGGCCTCTTCGCCGGACTCGCCGTGCTTCTCGCCGCCGTCGGACTCTACGGGGTGCTGGCGTATTCCGTTGCCGCCCGGACGCGAGAGCTCGGCATCCGCATCGCCCTGGGAGCCCGTGCCCGGGACGTACTGACGCTGGTGGTCGGGCAGGGCGCACGGCTCGTAGGCGTGGGACTCGGCGTGGGTCTCGTCGCGGCGCTGCTCCTCACCCGCGTGCTCGGCGCGCTGCTCTACGACACGCCGGCGACGGAGCCGGCCACGTTCGCGGCCGTCCTCGCCCTCCTCGCCGCCGTCGGCCTCGCCGCCGCCTGGATTCCCGCGCAGCGCGCCGCCCGCGTGCAGCCGACCACCGCTCTGCGGGAGGAGTAGAAGAGCCCCGCGCGCGCGCCGCGCCGGGCACCGCCGCGTTGGCGCCGAGTCCGCCCACCCCTAGATTTCGCAGAGCTACCACCCACAGCCCATGGAGCCCCCGTTGCCCCGTATTCTCGTCGCCGACGACCAGCCGGACGTGGTCGAAGCGCTCCGCCTCCTGCTCAAGTCCGAGGACTTCGAGGTCGAGACGGCGAGCTCGCCGGCCGGGGTCCTCCACGCCGTCGAGCAGCGGGACTTCGACGCGGTGCTGATGGACCTGAACTACACGCGGGACACGACGTCCGGCCGGGAGGGCCTCGACCTGCTGACGAAGCTGCAGGCGCTGGACTCGACGCTGCCCGTCCTGGTCATGACGGCGTGGAGCAGCGTGGAGGGCGCGGTCTCCGCGATGCGGCGGGGGGCCCGGGACTACGTGGAGAAGCCGTGGGACAACGACCGGCTGCTCCAGGCGCTGCGGACGCAGGTCGAGCTGGGACGGGCGCTGCGTCGCTCCCAGCGTCTGGAGAGCGAGAACCGCATGCTGCGGGACGGCGCGAAGGGGCTGCCGACACTCATCGCCGAGTCCCACGCCATGCAGCCCGTGCTCCGGCTGCTGGAGAAGGTCGGGCCGTCGGAGGCGAACGTGCTCATCACCGGCGAGCACGGCACCGGCAAGGAGGTCGTGGCCCGCTGGCTGCACGGCGCGTCACCCCGCGCCTCCCGTCCGCTCGTGACGGTGAACGCCGGCGGCCTCTCCGAAGGCGTCTTCGAGAGCGAGCTGTTCGGCCACGTGAAGGGCGCGTTCACGGACGCCAAGACGGACCGGGTCGGCTACTTCGAGCTGGCCGATCGGGGCACGCTCTTCCTCGACGAAATCGGCAACATGCCCGCGTCCCAGCAGGCGAAGCTGCTCCGGGCGCTGCAGTCGGGCGAGTTCCAGCGCGTGGGCTCGTCGCGCACGAGGCGGGCGGACGTGCGCGTCCTCACGGCGACGAACGTCGACATCCGCGCCCGCGTCGCCGAAGGCCACTTCCGGGAGGACCTGCTCTACCGCCTGAACACGGTGGAGATCCACCTGCCGCCGCTGCGGGAGCGGACGGAGGACATCCCGCTGCTGGCCGCGCACTTCCTGAAGCAGCACGCCCGGGCGTATGGGCGCGCGGTCGAGGGATTCGACGCGGAGGCGGCCCGGGGCCTGACGGCGCACTCGTGGCCCGGCAACGTGCGGGAGCTCGAGCACGTGATCGAGCGAGCCGTGCTGCTCGCCCAGGGCGACCGGATCCGCGCCGAGGATCTGGCGCTGCGTGGGCGACCCGACGGTGCCGCCCACCTCGAGGAGATGACGCTGGAAGAAGTCGAGGCGCACCTCATCCGCCGTTCGCTGGAGCGCCATCAGGGCAACGTCAGCCGCGCCGCCGAAGCCCTCGGCCTCAGCCGCAGCGCGCTCTACCGGCGCCTGCAGCAGTATGACATCTCGCCGTAGGCGACGTCCCCGCATCGGCTACGAGCGCCGGATCTTCCTGCTGGCGCTTCTCGCCGCCCTGCCGGGCACCGCCACGGCCCTCGCCCTGCTCTGGACCGGCGACCACACGCCGCGCCTGCGCTGGACGTTCAGCCTGCTGCTGGTCGGGCTCGCGCTGGTCGCGGCCACGGCGCTCCGGGAGCGCGTCATCCGGCCCATCCAGGCGCTGTCCAACCTCCTCGCCGCGCTCCGGGAGGGCGACTACTCCTTCCGCTTCCGCGCCGCCTCGCCCGACGACTCCCTGGGCCTTGCCCTCGAGGAGACCAACGCGCTGGCCGACACCCTGAGAGAGCAGCGCCTCGGCGCCCTCGAGGCCGCGGCACTGCTCCGGACGGTGATGGAGGAGATCGACGTCGCCGTCTTCGCATTCGACGGAGAGGACCACGTCGTGCTGGCGAACCGGGCCGCCGAGCGCCTGCTCGGACGCAACCGCCGGCGCATCCACGGCATCGGCGCCCAGGCGCTCGGCCTCGATCGATTCCTCGACTCCGAAGAGGACGGGCGGATTCTCGACGCCGTCTTCCCCGGCGGCGCGGGACGCTGGGAGGCGCGGGTTACCGAGTTCCGCCAGGGCGGGCTGCCCCACAGGCTGCTCGTGCTCAGCGACCTGAGCCGTGCGCTGCGGGAGGAGGAGCGGCAGGCGTGGCAGCGCCTCGTGCGCGTGCTCGGGCACGAGATCAACAACTCCCTCGCGCCCATCAAGTCCATCGCCACGAGCCTGCGCGACACCCTGCGGCGGAACGCGTCGCGGCCCGCGGATTTCGACACCGACCTCGCCCGCGGGCTGGACGTGGTGAGCGGACGCGCCGACGCGCTGTCCCGCTTCATGAGCTCCTACGCCCGGCTGGCGCGATTGCCGCCGCCGAAGCCCGACGACGTGGATGTCGGGGACCACGTGCGCAGGGTAGCCGAGCTCGAGACGCGGCTTCCCGTGCGCGTCGAGCCGGGTCCCGACGTGCACGTCCGCGCCGACGCCGATCAGCTCGAGCAGCTCCTGATCAACCTCATCACGAACGCCGTGGACGCATCCCTCGAGACCGGGGGCGGCGTCTGCGTCGGCTGGGAGGCCGTCGACGGGAGGCTGGAGGTGTGGGTGCGGGACGAGGGCCCGGGCGTAGCGGACACCGCGAACCTGTTCGTGCCCTTCTTCACCACGAAGCCGACCGGGTCCGGGATCGGGCTCGCGCTCTGCCGCCAGATCGCCGAGGCCCACGGTGGCGCCGTGAGCCTCGCCAACCGCCCGGGCGGTGGCTGCGAGGCGAAGCTCGTCCTGCCGTCCGCGTCCGCCCGCATGACCCGGACTTCGGGATCGTGACCTACCGCCTCGGCTGCGATCCCACCAGCCCGATGGAGACGCCGATCCGGTACACGACGAGGTTCGCCTCGCTGCGCGTCGGGTGCAGGATGAGGCTGCCGTCGGGCTGGTCCTCGATGGCGCCCTCCGTCAGGTAGCTGACCCGTCCGTTGTCCAGGTAGCGCGCGCCGATGTCCAGCGCGATGGGCGTTCTGCGCGTGTGGAAGGGGATGCGCACGCCGCCGCCCGCGCTCCACGCGAACGAGCCGTCGTCGTAGTTCGTCGTGCGGGCGAACGGCTCCTGGCTGCCGGTGCTCCCCTCCACCGAGGACTCCGTGGCGAAGTAGGCGAGCCCGACGCCGGCGTTTGCGTACGGCCGGATCGGCCCCACCGGCAGCTCGAGCTCGGGACCGATGCTGCCCGCGAAGATGTTGTTCGACGTCGTCAGGTCCAGCTCGACGCGACAGCCCACGCCGCCGCCGAAGCAGACGGGCTTCCGTTCCCGGCCGTAGTTGACGAAGCCCAGGTCGACGCGAAGGGAGAGCGGGGACGCCGCCGAGGGCTTCAGCCGAAGCGCGCCGCCGACCCCCCAGCCCGTGTCCACGTAGCGGTCGAACTCGCCCACTGGCTGCGCCACGAGCAGCCCGAGATCGACGTGCGCCCACGCCGGCTGCTGGGCCGCGGCCCTGCTTCCGGTCGCGCCCAGCGCCACCAGCACTGCGGCGGCGGCCACGGCCGATCTCACGCCCTCCCGCGCCGTCCGCGCCGTCCGCGCCGTTCGCGTCGTCCCCGATCCCTTCATCGTCCACTGTCCTTTCGTCCTCGGATTCGTCCCCGGCCGCTTGCGGATTCGTGCCCGCGGCCGTAGCCCTACTCGTTCACCCTCGACCCCATCGAACCTCAGGTCGGAGCCGACTTGGAACGCGCCCAGACCATCGCCCCCGGCGTCCTTCAGCTCGACCTCGAGTACCTCGGCCGCCCGCGCTGGATCGCCACCGCAGCGATCACGGGAGGCGACGGCGTCGCCCTCATCGATCCGGGCCCATCCTCCTCGCTTCCCGGCCTGCGCACCGCCCTCGGCGAGGCCGGCCTCACCCTGAACGACGTCCGATGGGTGGTCCTCACGCACATCCACCTCGATCACGCAGGCGCGACGGGCACGCTGGTCCGGGAGAACCCCCGCATCCGCGTCATCGTGCAGGAGCGTGGCGCGCCCCACGTCGTCGACCCGGCCCGCCTGCTCGCCAGCGCATCCCGCATCTACGGCAGCGCCATGGAACGACTGTGGGGCGAGGTCGCGGCGGTGCCGGAGGAGGCGGTGCACGACATCGCCGGCGGCGAGACGATCGACGTCGCCGGGCGCAGCCTCGAGACGGCGTACACGCCCGGCCACGCCTCCCACCACGCCTCCTACTACGATCCGGAGTCGGGTCTCGGTTTCGTCGGGGACACCGGCGGGATCCGCATCGGTGGCGCGGCGTTCGCCCTGCCCGTCACGCCGCCGCCCGACATCGACGTCGAGCTGTGGGAAACGAGCCTCGACCGCATCGCCGCCTGGCACCCGGACCGGCTCTTCGTCACGCACTTCGGCGCCTGCCCCGACGCCGCCTGGCACTTGGACGCGCTGCGCCGCGGCCTGCGAAGCTGGGCCGAGCGCGTCCGTGTCTCCCTTCAGGAGCCGGGCACCGACGAGGAGCGGGCCGCGGCGTTTGCGCGCTGGGTTTCCGCCACCCTGCGCGAGTCCCTCGACGAGGAGACCGCCCGTGAATACGAGGCCTCCGGTAGCTTCGAGGACGACTGGGTCGGCCTCGCCCGCTACTGGCGCCGGAAGCAGCCCTGAAGCGGCCCCTCGGCGCCCGATCGCGACCGTGCGACGTCGCCCGAAAACACGTGAACCCGTTCCCGCACGGCGGGTAGCAGCGTCACGGCCGCCCACGGTACGGCGGCCGTTATCGCCCTGAATGAAGGTTGTCTTGACGGACCACTCTGACGAAGGCGCTCCCCACAAGTGGCTGGTGGCCGGCACCGTCCTGATCGGCACGGTCATGGCCGTGCTGGACTCCAGCATCGTGAACGTCGCCCTCCCCTCCATGACCGGCACCCTCGGCGTCACCGTCGAGGAGATCACCTGGGTCGTCACCGGCTACATCCTCGCCCAGGTCATCGTCATGCCGATCACCGCCCTCCTCTCGGAGCGGTACGGGCGGAAAAACTTCTATCTCTTCAGTGTCGGGCTGTTCACGATCTCCTCCATGGCGTGCGGCGCCGCCCGGACGCTGCCGCTCATGGTCGTCTTCCGGGTGCTCCAGGGCGTCGGCGGCGGCGTCATCATGACCGTCGCACAGGCGATCCTGCGGGAGACGTTCCCCGCCGAGGAGCAGGGTATGGCGATGGGGATCTACGGCATGGGCGTCGTCGTCGCTCCGGCGATCGGGCCGACGCTGGGCGGCTGGCTGACGGACACGTACTCCTGGCCGTGGGTCTTCTTCATCAACGTGCCCATCGGCGTGCTGAACGTGATCATGATCACGCGCGTCATCCAGGACCCGTCCTACCTGGAGCGGCACAAGGGCTCCATCGACTGGGGCGGCCTCGCGCTGCTCGCCACCGGACTCGGGGCCCTCCAGCTCATGCTCGAGCAGGGCGAGCGAAACGACTGGTTCTCCTCCGACTTCATCGTCACGCTCGCGGGGGTGGCGGTCGTCGGCATGATCTGGTTCGTCGTCCACGAGCTGCGCACGGGCCGCCCCGCAGTGAACCTGCGCATCCTGAAGAACAGCTCCTTCGCGTCGGCGACGGCCATCGGCGGCGTGCTGGGGATGGGGCTGTACGGCAGTCTCTTCCTGCTGCCGCTCTTCCTGCAGAACCTGCTGGGCTACCCGGCCATGCTGTCCGGCGAGGCGCTCATGCCCCGGAGCCTCGCGATGGCGGTGATCATGCCGCTGGGCGGTCGTGTCTACAACCGCATCGGCCCCCGCATCCTCGTCGGCGCAGGGCTCGTCGTCAGTGCGTTCTCGTTCCTCGAGTTGTCCCACCTCACGCCCGACATGGGCTTCTGGGACATTTTCTGGCCCCAGGTCTGGCAGGGCGTCGGCTTCGCCCTCATCTTCGTGGCCCTCTCCACCGCCGCGCTGGCCACCATCCCCCGCAAGCAGATGACGCAGGCGACGGGGCTCTACAACGTGGTCCGGCAGGTCTTCGGATCCGTAGGCATCGCCGTAGCCGCCACGGAGCTGGCCCGCTCGACGCGCCGCTACCACGCCATTCTCGGCGAGCACATCACCGCCTACGGCGCCACGAGCCAGTCGCAGCTCCAGGCGATGATCGGCGGCATGATGGCACGCGGCGCAGATGCCGTGACCGCCCGCGTCGAGGCCATGAAGCTCATGGACGCCCGAGTCCTGCGGCAGGCCGCCGTGCTGGCCTACAACCACGTCTTCGCGCTGGTGACGTTCCTCTTCGCCCTCGCGATCCCCCTGGTGATCCTGCTGCGCAGCCCCAAGGGGGACGTCGACGCGGACATCATGATGGATTGAGGGGGGCCCGGCGGGAGCCGGCCCCCGGGGCGCGGGCACCGGTGGCGGTCTCCCGGGCGCGGGCACCCGGCGCGGTCTCCCGGGCGCGGGCACCGGTGGCGGTCTCCCGGGCGCGGCCCCTCGACGCGGCCCCCCGGGCGCGGCCCCCCGGGCGCGGCCCCCCGACGCGGCCCCCCGGCGCGGCCCCCCGGCGCGGCCCCCCGACGCGGGCCCCCGGCGCGGCCCCCCGGCGCGGCCCCCCGGCGCGGCCCCCCGACGCGGGCCCCCGACGCGGCCCCCCGGCGCGGCCCCCCGACGCGGCCCCCCGGCGCGGCCCCCCGGCGCGGCCCCCCGGCGCACGAAAGTGGCCATCGAGCGACCTGTCCCCCCGTCAGATCCCGATTCATCCCGGATTCCGCACAAAATCGGACAACGGCCGTCGCTCGCGACGACGTCATTGTCCACTTCATCCCGGAATCCGCACGCAATCGGCCACCGAGCTCCGGACAGGGGCCTGGATTCCCGATTTCGCCCGCCCCGCCCGCCCCGCCCGCCCCGCCCGCCCCGCCCGCCCCGCCCGCCCGGCCCGCCCCGCCCGCATCCTTCCGACGTTCAGGCAATCCCCCTCCGCGGTTCCGGGTCCCGTCCTACGCCGCCGGGACCGTCGCTGCGCGATGCTGGAAGGGACCTGACCAACGGAGGCGACAATGCTCATCGACCGCTACCTGCCGTTCTTCGACGTCGCCGAGGTCCGCACCGTCCACGTGGATGCGCCGGCCGAGGTGACGTGGGCAGCCATCCACGAGGCGGACCTGCGGGACCGGATCATGAAGCTGCTCTTCGACATCCGCGAGATGCCGGAGCGGCTGATGCGCCGGCTGCGGGGCAAGCCGCCCCGGTCGGCACCGACGGGGAAGGTCACCTTCGGCTCCCTCGCTCAGGAGGGGCCGGGGTGGACGCTGCTGGGGGTGGATCCGGGCACGGAGTTCGTGGTCGGCTCCGTCGGCCGCTTCTGGCGTGGCGACTACGGGGGCCGGCCCATCGAAGCCGACGCGTTCAGGGACTTCCGGGAGCCCGGGTGGGCGAAGCTCGCTGTCGCTTTCCGCGTGGAGGCGGACCCCACCGGCGGATCGACGCTGCGCTACGAGGCGCGCACGGCGACGACGGACGACGCGGCGCGCCGGCGCTTCCGCATCTACTGGCGGGTCATCGAGCCGGGGGTGCGCCTCGTCATGGCCCGCGCCCTCGCCCACATTCGCGACGAGGCGGAGGCCCGGGTCACGGCCGAGGGAGCGGCGGTCTGAGGGTCACCCCCCATCCGCGCTCAGCGCCCGCAGCGTGTCCGCGAGGGCGTTGTGGCGGCGCACGATGGCCGCGCAGGTCTCGCGGTGGATGCGCAGGGAATCGGCCATGATCCGCCACGCGGGAACGGCCTCGTTGTACGCCCGGAACGCGCCGAGGTAGGCCTCGTAGTCCGCGGCCGGCACGCGGCCGTCCTCGCTCTGGTAGGCGTCCAGCGCCGAGCGCATGGAGTCCACCGCGTGGTCGTAGGCGCGGAAGCGGCCCTGCTCCTGATCCAGCGCGAACTGGCACGAGTCCACGGTCGCCCGGGACTCCCGCAGCCTCTGGATGCCCTCCTCCATCGGGTCGGGTCCGCCGAGCCCGGCCAGTCGAAGGGTCACCGTCACGACGCCCGCCACCGCGATCACGATCGCGGCGATGATGAGCGTGCGGTTTCTTCGTGCCTGGATGACCATGGCCGCAAGATGAGCCGCCGCGGACCCGGATGCCAGCCGCGCCACCGCTTGCCAGCCGCCGCACCCCTGCCGATGTTTCGGGCGACCGAACTCGCTCAACGGAAGGACTCGTCGTGTCCGAGCTGCCTCCAGCCACTCTCGAGGGCTGGTTCGTCCTGCATCAGATGGTCTCCGTCGACTGGGCCGGGCTGCGCGCGCTCGGCCCCGACCACCGCCACGCGATCGCGGAGGAGGCGAAGGATCTGCTGGGTTCCCTCGCCGAGCCGGAGGGCGAGGGCTGGAGCGGCGTCTTCCGGGTGATCGGCGGTGGTGCCGACCTCATGCTGGTCCATTTCAGGGAGACCCTCGAGGCGCTGGGCGAGGCCGAGATGACGCTTCGGCGGTCCCGCCTCGGGAGCATGCTGCGACTGGAGTACGACTACACGTCCGTGACGGAAGCCGGTCTCTACGGCGCGACGGCACAGGCAGCGGGGGAGGCCGAGCCGCATTCCACGGAGTACGACGCGCTCCTGGAGGAGATGGCCGCGGCCGAGCGCGCCAGTCCCCACATCCGCACCCGCCTGTTCCCGAAGGTGCCGGAGGGCATGAAGTACATCAGCTTCTACCCGATGAACAAGCGCCGGGAGGGGCAGGACAACTGGTACACGCTGCCGGTCGCGGAGCGGAACCGTCTGATGCGGGAGCACGGCCTGTCCGGGCGGCGCTACGCCGGGAAGATCTTTCAGGTCATCACCGGCTCCGTCGGCTTCGACGACTGGGAGTGGGGTGTGACCCTCTTCGCCCGGGACCCGCTCGAGTTCAAGCGCATCGTGACCGAGATGCGCTACGACGAGGCCAGCTCCCGCTACGGCGAGTTCGGCGAGTTCTTCGTCGGGGTCAGGGTCTCGCCGGGCGACGTCGCCGCGCTGCTCTCGATCTGAGCCTCGCCCGTCCGGCGAGGCAGCCGAGGCCATGTTCGCCAGCGTCATCGTCACCACGTACAACAGCCCCGCGTGGCTGGAGAAGGTGTGCAGCGGCTACGCCGGGCAGACGTTCCGCGACTTCGAGCTGGTGATCGCGGACGACGGCTCGGCGCGCCCCACCTTCGACCTCCTCGACGGACTTCGTGAGCGCCTGGGACTGCCCATCCGGCACGTCTGGCACCCGGACGAAGGCTTCCGGAAGTGCGAGATCCTGAACCGCGCCATCGTCGAGGCCGCCGGTGACTACCTCGTCTTCACGGACGGCGACTGCATCCCGCGCCCCGACTTCCTGGCCGTCCACCACCGGCTCGCGCGCCCGGGCCGCTTCCTGTCCGGCGGCTACGTGAAGCTGCCGATGGACGTGAGCCGGGCCATAACGCCCGAGGACGCCCGCACGGGCCGGGCGACCGATCCCCGCTGGCTGCGGGCGCACGGCGCCCCGCTCACGCGCCGCGTCCTGCGCCTCTCGTTCGGACCGCGAATGGCCGCGCTGCTGGACCGCATCACGCCCACGCGCCCGACGTTCAACGGCCACAACGCGTCCGTGTGGCGGGACGACGCGATCGCCGTGAACGGCTTCGAGGAGCGCATGGGCTACGGCGGTCTGGACCGGGAGTTCGGCGAGCGTCTCGAGAACGCGGGCGTCCGCGGGCTGCAGGTGCGCCACCGCGCCCACGTCGTCCACCTCGACCACGGGCGTGGCTACCGCGACGAGGCGGTGCTGCGGCGGAACCGGGAGATCCGGGACGACGTCGCCGCCTCCGGCCGCACCCGCGCCGTCGTCGGCATCGACGCCCACGAGCCGTCGTGAACCGCCCTGCGGTCCTGATCTTCCGCAAGCGCCTGCTGCCCTGGTCGGAGACGTTCATCGCGGCGCAGGGCGGGGCGCTGGAGCGCTACCGCCCCGTCTTCGTCGGCTACCGCCGGGAGGCCGGCGGCGCCGCCTACCTCGAAGGACGGGACGTCGTCGTCCTGAGCGAGCACTCCCTGGCGCCGCCTCTGAGCAAGGCCGCCCTCAAGGCCTTCGGCGTGGTGACACCCCGCTGGCGGCGCGCGCTTGCGGAGCGCGGTCCGGTGCTCGTCCACGCCCACTTCGGCGTGAACGCCCTCGACGCGAGCGCGATCTCCCGCACGTTCGCCGTGCCCCTGGTCGTGACCTACCACGGCATGGACATCGCCATCGAGCGGGAGTCCCGCTCCGACCGCCGCGAGCGGGACCTCGTCTTCCGCCGGGCGACCCGCGTCATAGCGGTCTCCGAGTTCATCGCCGGCCTGCTGCGGGACGCCGGCTGCCCGCCGGAGAAGGTAGTGGTCCACCACATCGGCGTGGACACGGACCACTTCTCGCCCCCCGACGCACCAAGGGACGAGGCCACCGTCCTGTTCGTGGGGCGGCTCGTGGAGAAGAAGGGCCTCGTCCATCTGCTTCGGGCGCTGCCGGCGGTGCGCCGGGAGGTGCCGGCGGTGCGGCTGCTCGTGGCGGGCGACGGTCCGCTGCGGAAGGAGATGGAGGATCTGGCTCGGGAGCTCGACGTCGACGTCGCCTTCCTCGGTGTCCAGACGCCCGAGCAGGTCCGCGCCCTCATGCGCCGCGCCACCCTCTTCTGCGCGCCCATGGTCGTGGCGCCGGACGGGAACGCGGAGGGCCTCGGAATGACCATCGTCGAGGCCGAGGCGACGGGCCTGCCGGTCGTGATCTTCCCGTCCGGCGGCTCCGTCGAGGCCGTCGTGGACGGCGAGACGGGCTTCATCGCTCCGGCGCGGGATGAGGCGGCACTGGCGACGTCCCTCGTCCGGCTCCTCGCCGATCCCGACCTCCGCGCCCGCTTCGGCCGCGCGGCGCGCCGCTGGGCGCTCGATGCCTTCGACCTCGGCCGGCAGACCCGGCGGCTCGAAGAGATCTACGACGACGCCCGCGCCGCCGGGTCGGCGCCCCGCCGCCCCCGGGTTTAACGCTTCCGGCTCTCTGCGCGTCTATGGATCGTAGGCAGAACCGAACCTCGCGGGGCCGTCTGTGCGGCCCCGCAGCGAAGGAGAAAACGGATGCACGCACGTACGGCGACACTCGCCCTGGCCCTCGCCCTGCTTCCCGCGGGGCTGATGGCCCAGCAGACCCCGACCCCGCCGGCGGGGCCGCCCCGGCCTCCCATGGCCAGGGGGCACGAGATGGGACCGGGGATGGGACAGGGCATGGGCCCGGGAATGGGCGCCGGCATGGCCAGGGCTCCCGCCGAGCACCTGCTCCGCATGGCCCCGATGCTGAACCTGAGCGACGATCAGGTGAGCCGCCTCCAGAGCCTCGCGTCGAAGCAGACCGCGGCGCGCAGGAACGACGGACCGGACCTGTTGCGAGCCCGCGCCGACCTCATGGAGGCGACGAACGGCGACATCGATGTGAGCGCCGCCCGCGCTGCCCTGGAGCGTATGTCGAAGCTTCGCATCGACGCGGCGGTCGCTCGCCTGCAGGAGCAGAAGGACGCCCGGGCGGTGCTGACGGCCGACCAGAAGGCGCGCCTGGACGCCATGCACGCGCAGATGATGCAGCCCATGGGCGCCATGCAGGGGCACGCATTCATGGGACGTGAGCGCGGGATGCGCGGCGCCCGGATGGGCGGGCGCGGCGCGGGTCGGGCCGGCATGGGTGCCCCCGGCATGCGCGGCCACGGCGGCCCGGGAATGCCCGGCGGTCCGGCGGGCGGCATGCCGCCCGTGGCGCCGGACACCACGGGCACGAGCTGACGCGGAACGCGTCTCCCCGGCTCAGCTCACGCTGAACTGGGTCATCATGCCGTGGGCCGCGTGGGGCACTCCGTCCTTCGTGTCCGGCATGAAGCAGAGCAGCGCGTATTCGCCGGGCTCCAGGTCCACGTCCACGAACTGCACGTCGCCGGGCATCATCACGCTCGTCCCACCGAGGGGCATTCCGGGCGGCGGCCCCGTCATGTGCTCGGCGTAGGTGGCGATGTCCTGCGCCGTCTTGCCGGGATTCAGCCGGACGATGAGGATCTCGTGGGGCTGCGGTCCGGCGTTCTCCACCCGGATCCGGTGGTGCCCGGCCGTGTAGGGCGCCGACGGCTCGAAGCCGTAATCCACCAGCTTGATCGTCATGTCACCCGTCGGTTCCGCCGCGCCGTTCTCCTTCGCCTCCACCGTCAGCGGGCGGATCATGCCCAGCATCATGTGCGGCGTCCCGGTGGAGTCGGGGACGATGCACGTCAGCGCGTACAGCCCGGGCTGGAGGTTCACGTCATCCGTCGACTCCGCGCCCGGTGCCGGAGCGTTCGGCCCGCCCACCATCTGGATCCACGGCTGCGGCGGCCCGGGGTTCTTCATGGCCGCGACGAAGTCGTCGAGGCTGTGCCCGTCGGTGATGCGGACGAGCTGCACGTGGTGGAGCGAGGGTCCGTGGTTGACGAGCCGGATCTTCGTCCATCCCGCCTCGACGCTGTCCGGCGCGGCGAAGGAGTAGTCCGCCGCCTCGACGACCATTTCCGGTAGCGCGTTCGCATCCGCCGACGCGGACGGAGCGGCTGCGTCGGCGTCGGCCGACTGGTCCGCGGCCTGGTCCTTCGTGGCGCAAGCGCCCGCGACGAGTACCGCCACGAGCAGGGGGAGCGTGCTGCGCATGACGTTCACCTGGGTTGCTGCTCCGGGGGGAGCGTGTGAGACGCGGGCCACCTGGCCGGCGCGCGGCAACACGGTACACGCAGCTACGCCCAGCGCGCCAGAGTTTCGTGTCCGGATCATCCGCACGCAGAGGTCAGTCCGACGTCCTCATTGTCCGGCGCCGCACCCCGGGCCTATCCTGGGGCCGTCCGCGGCCGCAGCCGTCCCCTCTCTGCAAACCCTCGATGCCCGAACACGCGCACGGCAGGATGCCGCACGCCGTGGTGATGATGCTGCTCATCGTCGTCGCCGCGGTGGCGCTGACGTGGGTGGTCCCGTCCGGCGCCTACGAGCGCGGACCCGACCGCCGCGTGGTGCCGGGCACGTTCCATCGCGTCCCGAAGGACTACGCTCCCCGGGATGTCCTTGCGGGCAGACCCTCGTCGGAGGAGCGGGCGTTCCCGGCGAGCCCCGTCGCCGTCTTCGGGTCGATCCCGGCCGGCATGGTCGCCGCGGCACCGCTCATCTTCATGATCCTGTTCATCGGCGGGATGTTCGGCGTGCTGCGGGAGACCGGCGCCGTGGACGCAGGGATCGAGCGGCTCCTGGCGCTGACGCGCGGCAATGTATACCTGCTCGTTCCGCTGCTCATGCTGGCCGTGGCCTGCGGCAGCACCTTCCTCGGCCTCATCTCCGAGTACCTCGTGCTCATCCCGCTCATGGTGCTGCTGGCGGAGCGGCTGGGGATGGACGCACTCGTCGGCACCGCCATCGTCGCCATCGCCGCCAAGATCGGCTACATGACGTCCGTCACCAACCCGCTCCCGCTGGTCATCGCCCAGCCCATCGCCGGCGTCCCGATCTTCAGCGGCGCCGGTGTGCGCGCCGTTGCGTTCGTGCTGTACCTCTCGATCGGCGTGCTCTTCCTGCTGCGCCACATCGCCCGCACGGGATGGCGCAGGCCGCCGGTCGCCCAGCGCTCCGGCGAGCGGCTCGGCGCGCGGTACACGGCCGTCCTGCTAATGCTCGTGCTCCTGGTCGCCACGATCATCTGGGGCGCGCAGGCCCGCTCCTGGGGCAACCTCGAACTCGGCGCCCTCTACCTCGCCGCGGCCCTCGCCATCGCCGCCGTCGGCCGACTTCCGTCCCGCGCGGCGGCCGCGTCCTTCATGTCCGGCATGTCCGCGATGCTCCTGGCCGCCGTCCTCGTCGGCCTCGCCCGTGCCGTCGAGATCGTCCTCAGCGACGGCATGATCCTCGACTCCGTCATCCACTTCCTCGCCCGCGCCGCCGAAGGCAGGCACCACGTCCTCGTCGCGCAGAGCATGGTGCTCATCCAGATGGGCGTCGACGTATTCATCCCGTCCACGTCCGGTCAGGCGGCCGTGACGATGCCGATCCTCGCGCCCATCGGACACCTGGCCGGCGTGAGCGGACAGACCTCCGTACTGGCCTTCGTCTTCGGCAACGGCCTGACCAACACCATCACGCCCACCTCGGGCATGCTCCTCGCCTACCTGGCCGCCGGCAGGGTCGGCTACGGCGAGTGGGTCCGCTTCATTCTGCCCCTCGTGGCGACGCTGCTCGTCCTCTCCCTGGTGATCGTCGGGATCGCCGCCGCCGCCGGCTACTGAGCGTGGACGCCGTCCGCATCCTGCGACCTCCCGGTCCCGCGGGCCCGGTCCTGTTCGACTCGCCCCACAGCGGACGATGGTATCCCCCGGACTTCCGCGCCGGCTGCTCGGCGCTGGAGCTGCGCCGCGGCGAGGACGCGTACGTGGACGAGCTCATCGAGGGGGCGACGTCGCTCGGCGTCATCGTGCTCGCGGCGACGCACGCCCGCTGCTGGATCGACGCGAACCGGGCAGAGGACGACATCGACCCGGAGCTCCTCTCGGACCCGTGGCCGGGGCCCCTCGCGCCGAGCGCGAAGAGTCGCCTCGGTCTGGGCCTGATCCGGAGGTACGTGACGCCGGGCGTCCGTGTGAACGCCGGAACGCTGAGCGTCGCGGAGGTTCGGCGCCGCATCCGGGACGCGTACCTGCCCTACCACGCAGCCCTCGACGCGCTCGTCGCCGAAACCCACCGCGTCCACGGCGTCGTCCGGCTGATCGACTGGCATTCCATGAAGTCGGTGGGCAACGCCATGACGCCCGACGGTCCGGGCGCACGCCGCCCCGACTTCGTGATCGGCGACGACGGCGGCCGAACGTGCGCGCCGGAGCTGACGGACGTCGTCGCCTCGACGCTCAGGGAGATGGGCTACTCCGTCTCGGTGAACGAGCCGTATAGCGGCGGGCGAATCGTGAAGCGGATCGGACGGCCGCAGCGCGGCATCCACGCCCTCCAGATCGAGATCAGCCGAGGTCTGTATCTGGACGAGGCGGCCGTCGAGAAGACGAGCGGGTTTCTAGGCCTGGGGGAGGACGTCCTGCGTCTGGCGGAAGTGCTGACGGGTCAGTAGAGCAGGTAGAGGCCCAGTAGTCCCGTGACGAGGCCCAGGATCGCCGTCAGGATCAGGATCAGCATGCGCGGTGACCCGCTGCGGGCGGGGTAGCGCACCACCCGCATGGGCAGGCGCGCACCGCACCCCGGGCACGCGATCGCATCGGAGCTGACGAGCGTCTCGCAGACGCGACAAACCTCCAGGGCCACGCTTCCCTCCTCGGCGCGAGATGGCTGCCGCCGGCAGGTCGTCCCCACCGACTGACGCTCCACGCTATGGCCTCACGGGCCGGCGCGCATTGGCACTTTCTGCCAATACGATCCCCGGGCCGGACCCACCCTCTCCACCCGCGAGTGCCTCCGGGGCCGGCTCCGGGCGGGGGCTCTGGCGCGGCGCTTGCCTTGGGATCCTCGGGAACGAGCAGAAAACCGAGAGAGTGGGAGTGCTGTTGTCCGGCGGCCTCTTCTTCGTACGCAGCCCGACGCCCGGCCGACGCCGGGCGGTCGAATCCGTACGCGGGACGCCTTCCGCAGGCGTCCTGCTGCTGATTCTTGCCTGTCTGCTGACCGGTCCGGCCCTGGCCTCGGCACAGACGCCCGGGGCGTCCGCTCAGGACAGCGCCCGGGAGGCGCAGGAGCGCGAGAGTCCGCTCGTCACCGGCGTCCGCTTCGAAGGGGCGGGACACCTCGACCCCGCCTTCATCCAGAAGCAGATCGCGACACGCCCGTCCGGGTGTCGAAGCATTCTCCTGAAGCCTTTCTGCCTGCTGTCGAAGTCCCACGTGATCTACCGGCGGAACTACCTGGACCGGGAGGAGCTCCGGCGCGACGAGCTGCGGGTCCGCGTCCTCTACTTCAAGAAGGGCTACAGGAACACGCAGGTGTCGACGCGCCTCGACCCACCGGACGGCGAGTCCGTCGACGTCGTGTTCGACATCCACGAGGGGCCTCCGACGCTCGTCCGCGGCCTCATCGTGGGCGCCACGCACGGCGTGCGCCCGCCCGTGGACTCGTCCGAGGTCCTCGCCGCCCGCCCGCCCCGTGTGGGCCGCCCCCTCGATCTCTTCATGCTGGACTCCGCCGAGGTGCGGCTGCGGGAGGACCTGAAGAACCGGGGCTACCCGTCGGCCGAGGTCACCGACTCCGTTCTGACCACGCAGATGCTCGCCGGCGAGCTTAGCGCCGGAGAACACGGCGTCGCCGGTGCCGCCGCGCTCGACACCCTCGCCCTCGCCCTCGCCGACACCTCCGAGCCCCGCAGCGCGTGGGTCCGCATCCTCGCCCGCCCCGGCGCCCTCACCACCATCGACTCGGTGGAGGTACACGGCAACCAGGCCGTCTCCGACGGGACGATCCGCCGGCTCATGACGGTCCACCCCGGCGATCTGTACCGGCAGAGCGCGGTGCTGCGCAGTCAGCGCCGGCTCTACGCGTCCGGGCTGTTCCGACTCGCCGTGCTGGACGTGCCGCCCCAGCCGGGCGACACCGCAAAGACGCTGCAGGTCCGGGTCCGCGAGGCAGAGCTGCAGGATGCGCGCATCAGCGTCGGCTTCAACACCGTCGATTTCTTCCAGGTGCAGGGCACGTACTCCAACCTCAACCTCTTCGGCGGAGCGCAGCACCTGGACGTGTCCGCGACGGTCGGCAACCTCCTCGCGCGTCCGCTGAACGGCACCGGCATCTTCCGTGACGGCCTGACGCCGGACCTCACCGCCGCCGAGGAGCATGCGTACCTGCTGCCCACGTGGCAGGCCAGCGTCAGCATCACCCAGCCGGCGCTCGGATCCGCGAACAACACGCTCGGCCTGTCCGTCTTCGCGCACCGCCGCACCGTCCCGGCCATCGTGGTGGACCGGGGGGAGGGCGCGGACCTGTCCTTCACGCACCGGTTCGCGTCGGACGTACCGGCCAGCCTCGGCTACCACTTCGAGCTGTCGACGCTCGAGGCGGGCGACGTCTACTTCTGCGTGGACTACGGCATCTGCGACCGGCCGAACATCGAGGCCCTGCGGTCGACCCAGCGCCTCGCGCCCATCCAGCTCGGTGTCTTCTTCGACGACACCGACAGCCCGCTCGAGCCCACGTCGGGGCACCAGCTCCGGGTCGACGCGGAGCACGCGTCCTCCCTCACCTACTCCGGCTGGCGCTACAACAGGCTCTCGGCCGAGTACATGCGCTACTTCCCGTTCGGGGAGCACCGCGTCCTCGCGGCGCACCTCAGGGCCGGCTTCGTTCGTCCGCTCCAGAGCACCGCTTCCGCCGTCGGCCTCGGCACCGCCGAAGTCGCCTCCCTCGTCCACCCCCGCAAGCGCTTCTACGCCGGCGGCTCACGCTCCGTGCGCGGCTACGGTGAGAACGAGCTCGGCCCCCGCGTCCTGACCGTGCCGCCATCCGCCCTCACCGACACCGCGGCCGGCGGCGGCTGCACGACGGCGTCCATCGAGACCGGCGACTGTGACGCGTCCGGCCTGCCGTCCAGCGCCTTCACCCCGCGTCCTCTCGGCGGGCAGTCCGTCGTGGAAGCCAGCGTCGAGTACCGTCTGCCCCTCACGGGCAAGCTCCTCGGGGCCGTATTCGTCGACGCGGGAGCCGTGGGCGTGCACGCGTTCCGTCCCTTCGGCGACGGCGCCGCCGCCGTCACGCCGGGCGTCGGCATCCGCTACCTGTCCCCCATCGGACCCGTGCGCGCCGACCTGGGCTGGCACCCCGCCGGCGCCGAGACGCTGCCCGTCGTGACGCAGGTGCGGGGTGAGGACGGGGACCTGCACCTCGTGCGTCTCGACCAGCCCGTGGTCTACGACCCCGTCGCCGGGTCCGGCGGCATCGGCAGCATCCTGCGCCACCTCACGCTCCACCTCAGCATCGGCGAGGCGTACTGATGCGGACCGTGGCGAAGGTCGCGGCCGCGGTCGTGGGCGTCATCCTCGCCCTCGTCCTCATCGCCCTCTTCGTGCTGACCCAGACCCGCTGGGGACAGCAGAAGGTCGGCAACTTCGCCCTCGGCACGGTCGCCAGCTCCATCAACGGCAAGCTCAGCTACGGCAGCGTGGAGGGGAACCCGCTTTCGGGCCTCACCCTCCACGACGTGGCCCTCACCGACTCCGCCGGTCGCCCGTTCCTGAAGGCAGGTACACTGAAGGCGTCGTACGACATCGGCTCCCTCATCCACAGGCACATCGATCTGAACAGCCTGACGATGGCGAACGGCCGGCTCGTCCTCGAGAAGCCGCCCGCGCAGGACTGGAACTTCAAGCGCGTCTTCGGAGGCGGCGGGCCCCCGGACACCACCGCGGCGCCGGGCTTCGGCTCCTGGGTCCGCTTCAACGACGTAACGCTGCGCAACGTCGACGTGGTGGTGCGCCAGGCCTGGTCGCCCGCCGACTCCCTAGCCCCCTCCGTCCGGCAGGCCGAGATCGCCCAGGCCCTATCCGGCGCGGGGCGCTTCCGCGTCGAGCGGGTGCCCGGCGGCTACGAGCGGGTGATCCGGCTGCTGAACGTGGACGCGCACCTCCCCCTCGTCCGCCTCGCCGATCCCGACAAGCCCGGCATCCTGGCCAAGGTCGACCGTCTGAACACCCTCGCCGAGCCGTTCGCGACCGCGCCCGTCCGCATCAGCAATCTTGCCGGCACGTTCGCGATGCCCGGCGACACGCTCTTCCTCCGCAACGTCGAGCTGAGCACGCCGCACTCCCAGGTCACCCTCGAGGGCCGCTACGTCCGCACGACTGGCAACGTCGCCCTCTCCGGCACGGCCGACCCCTTCGACGCCCGCGACATGCAGTGGCTGTCGCCGAAGATCCCCGCGGAGGCCCACGGCGCGCTGGCGTTCACGTACGCGATGAACGGCGCCGAGTCCCACGTCGAGGCCCGGAATGCGGACGTCGCACTGGGCGACGCGTCCGTGAAGGGGTCCGTCTCCGCGTGGTTCGGCAGGACCTTCCGCCTCGGCCCCGGTCACCTGACCTTCTCGGGCGTCGGCACGGACCTCGTCCACCGCTTCGTGCCGTCGTTCCAGCCGCCCGAGGCCGGCACCTTCCGGGGCGACGTCGCCCTCTCCGGCACGCCGGCGAAGCTGAACGTGGACGGCGACGTCACCTTCGTCGGCCGTCGCTCCGGCACGAGCCGCCTCGCCGCCGAGGGGCCCGTCGGCTTCGCCGGCAGCGGCATCCATGCCGACGGGCTCACCCTGCGCATGCACCCCGTCGACGTTGCCCTGCTCCGCGAGCTCGGCGCGCCCGACTCCCTGACGGGGACCCTGACCGGAACCGCCACGCTGAACGGCTCCACGACCGGCCGAATGGCCGCCGCCCTGGACCTGACGCACCACGGAGCCGCCGGCGCCTCCCACGTGACGGGCGACGTCGCCCTTCGGCTGCCCGGCATCAGCGGCCTCGACGCCGACCTCCGCCTCGAGCCGCTGCGCCTCGCGACCGTCGGCCGCGTCGTGCCCGGCGTCGGTTTGCGGGGCACCGCCGCCGGCCGGCTGCGCCTGAGCGGCGCGCCGGCCGACCTGAGCGTGAACGCCGACCTGGCCTTCGTCCACGGCGGCGGCCTCGGCGTCACCGGCACGATCGGGCTGGGGCAGCCGGTGCGCTACGACCTGGACGCGCGCCTGCGCGGACTCGACCTCGCCGCCGTCAGCACCCGCGGGCCCGTCACGTCCCTGACGGGCACCGCCTCCGCCACGGGCACCGGCTTCGACCCCGCGACGATGAACGCGCGGGTCACGGCGGACCTGGCGGGGAGCAGCGTCGACAGCATCGGCGCCGACGTCGTCCGCGCCGACCTCGCCCTCGCCGACGGGCTGCTGCGCGTCGACACCGCCGTCGCCCGCGTCGCCTCCGGCAGTCTCGCGCTGAACGGCAGCTTCGGTCTCACCGCCGGACGGACCGGCACGCTGAGCTACGCCCTCGACGTCGGGTCCGCCGCCGACTTCGCCCGCTGGCTGCCCGTGGCGGACACGGGCGTCGTCGCGCCGCGGCCCGCGCGCATGGCGGAGCGCATCCGGACGGCGCGCGCGGATTCGCTGCGCCGCGCCCGCGCCACGGAGGTGGAGCGCGCGGCCACGGGCATGCCGCCGGAGCCGACGCTCGCCGTCGACACGCTCCAGCCGCTGCCGAAGGATTCCGTCGCCGGGACGCTGCACACGCACGGAACGGTTTCGGGCAACCTGAAGAGCTTTGACCTGGCCGGCTCGGCCACGACCTCCGGCCTGGTGGCGAAGGGGGTGGAGATCGGGTCGGGAGAGGCGGCGTACGGGTGGCAGAACGCGCCCTCACCGGCGGGGGCGCTGCGCCTCGACATGGCGCTGGGCAGCGTGCGCATGGCCGGCTTCGCGCTGGACACGGTCCGGGCGAAGATCCGGCAGCAGGGCATGCCGTCCGCCGACCGGACCGCGAACGGGACCGCGGACGTGGCGGTGGTGCAGGACACGGCCCGGGCGTACCGGTTGCGCGCCGACTACGCGCTGGACGTGGGCAGCAGCCGCGTGAACCTGAACGACGTCGCGCTGCGCTTCGACACGACGACGTGGCAGTCGACGCAGCCGGGCTCCGTGATCTGGGGCGGCAGCGGCTTCGAGGTCGCGCACCTCGAGCTGGTGAACGGGGAAGGTGGCAGGATCTTCGTCGACGGACGCCTGCCCACGAACGGCAACGCGGATCTGCGCGTGGCGGTGGACAGCCTCCCCGTCCGCCAGGTGATGGCGCTCCTCCAGGACTCACTCGGCGCGCGCGGGCTGCTCTCGTTGCACGCGACCGTAAACGGGGACCAGGCCGCCCCCGTCGTCTCGGGCGACGCGGCGCTGCGCGACGGCTTCTGGGGCGGCACCGCGCTGCCGTACGTCGCCGCGAACTTCGACTACGCGGCCGGCCGCCTGGCCACGGACGCGCTGATGCGAGACAGCGTCGGCAACACGCTCGTGTCGGCGAAGGGTACCCTGCCGATCTACCTCGGCATGAGCGGAGAGGGGCCGCACCTGCTGGATCAGCCACTGAGCCTGAGCGTCGACGCGGACTCGCTGCCGATCGGGCTGGCCTCCAGCATGATCCCCTCGATCCAGGACGTGCGCGGCGGCGTGAGCGGGCACTTCCAGGTCGCCGGAACGCCCCACCAGCCGCAGGTCACGGGCGACGTCGGCCTCGAGCTCGCGTCGGCGCGCGTCGTCCCCGCCGGCATCACGCTCCGCGACGTCGCCGGTCACCTGGTCCTGCGCAGCGACTCCCTGGTCATCGACTCCCTCGTCGCCCACACCGGCGGTCACCCGGTGCGGGTGAGCGGCGGCGTCGGGCTGGCGTCCCTGACGAGGCCGTCCTTCGACGTCGCCATCACGAGCGACAACGCCGTCTTCCTGAACAACGAGCAGGGGACCATCCGCGCCAGCACGGACCTGCAGGTGCAGGGGCCGTTCGACGACGTCCACGTCACCGGCCGCATCGCCATCGAAGGCGGCGTGTTCTACATCCCGCAGCCGCGGAGCCAGCTCTCCCTCGGTCCCGACAACCCCGCCGTCTTCCAGGTGGTCGACACCACCAAAGCCGGCGCCCGGCAGCTCGTGAACACGCCGTCCCCGTTCCTGTCAAACCTGACCGTGGACGTCCAGGTCACCGTGGCCCGCGACGTGTGGGCCCGGAACACGGAGGCCAACCTCGAGCTCTTCACCCCCGAGGACGCCGGCCCCCTCATGGTCCACATGGACCGCTCCACCGGCGACCTGACCGTCGTCGGCGTCGTCGAGACCGGACGTGGGCAGTACGTCTACATGGGCCGCCGGTTCGAGATCCGGAGCGGCTCGGTCCGGTTCGTCGGCGACCCCGACATCAACCCGCTCCTGCAGCTCACGGCGGGACACGCCATCCGCCTGCCGGGCCAGCCGTCCGTGCAGATCCAGATCGTCCTCGGGGGCACCATGCGCTCGCCCCGCATCTCCCTCGAGAGCGACGCCCAGCCGCCCATCCCGCAGGACGCGCTGCTCAGCTACCTCGCCTTCGGCCGCTCGAGCACGTCGCTCCTGCAGCAGAACGGCTCCGCCCTGTCCGGCCCCGGCAGCGCCTCGGGCAACCTGGTCGGCAACGTCGCAAGCATGGCGACGCAGCAGATGGCCGCCGCCGGGCTCGGCGCCCTCGCCGGCGGCTTCTCCCTCGACGCGGCCCGCCAGCTCGGCGTCGACTACTTCACCGTCAGCCCCGCCGACCTGCCGCCCGAGGCCACCCCCGCCGGCGTCAGTACCTTCCTGCGCGGCACGGAGGTGGATGTCGGGAAGTACCTGAACCCCCGCACGTTCGTCTCCGCCCACGTCCGGCCGACCTTCGCCTCGCCCGGCGTGCAGGTCGAGTATACGACCCCCATCGGGTTCGGCCTCGACGCCTCCTGGCAGCCCCGATTCCTCCCCGCCCAGCCCTCCCTGGGAAGCACCACACCCGCCGCGACGAGCGTGTTCGGGCTGTTCCTGTTCAAGGAATGGAAGTGGTAGGAGAGTTCGACGAGCGGCCGCCGGCGGCTGGAGGTGGGGCTACTCCGCCTTCGTCGTCTTCGGGGACAGCATCGTGAAGAGATAGGCGCGTGCGCGCCACCACCCCCGCTCGACGGTACGCTTGGATACGCCGAGCGCCTCGGCCACCTCGCCCGTCGTGAGTCCGCCGAAGAAACGGCACTCTACGATCGCCGTGAGTTGCGGGTCCAGCTCGGAAAGCCGATCGAGCGCCTCGTTCAGCGCGAGCAGGTCGACCACGCCCGTCTCGAGCCGTACGTCCGCCGCCTCGATCGGGACACGCACGGCGCCACCTCCGCGCTTGCCGGCACGCCGCCGTCGGGCGTAGTCGACCAGCACGTGCCGCATCACCCTGGACAGAAAAGCGAAGAAGCGGGCGCGCCCCCGCCAGCTCGGGCCGGTTTGCCCGGCGAGCTGGACGTACGCCTCGTGTACGAGCGCCGTCGTGTCCAGCGTGTGGCCGTCGCGCTCGCGGCGCAGGTGCGCGTGGGCGAGGTCGCGCAGGTCGTCGTAGAGGAGCGTGACCAGCTGGTGGAAGGCCTCCTGGCTGCCATCGCTCCACGCTTCCACCAGAACGGAGATGTCGTCTCGCGATCTCAGGCGCGCCTCCCGCATTCGGGGAATACCCAATGATGCGGCGGGAGGCGCTGCCCGGGCAACCTTCGCGATCGAGGCTGCTGCGAGTTCCCCTGGTTTCCCGCCACCGCCCCGATCGACCTCGACCCGTGTCGTGTTCGGGTGGGATTTTTCGCTTGACAGGAGGGACCGGTGCTGCCGCGAGCGGTCGTATCGGGAATCGCTCCAGTTACAGGGAGGCATCATCATGCGGATTCGGGTCCGGACCGTGCTCGCCCTCGGCGTCGCCGCCGCGCTGCTCGCGCCCGCGTCGGCGGACGCCCAGATCCTCAAGCGCATCAGAAAGGCGGCGAAGGACGCCGTCACGGACGAGAGCGCGCGCCAGGTGGACCGGCTGCTGCGCAACGCGATCCGCTGCGCCGTCGACGACCCCGTCTGCTACGAGGACGCGAAGAAGTCCGGCAAGGACGTGGTGTTCGTGGACGACGACGGTGCAGTCATCGCGGACGAGAGCGGCGCTCCGATCGAGGACCGTGACGCCGCGACGGCTGCGGCGCCGCCCGAGGCGCCCGGCGAGGGGGTGTGGGTGAACTACGACTTCGTGCCGGGCGACGACGTCCTGTTCTACGAGGACTTCGCGCGCGACAACATCGGCGACTTCCCGATGCGGCTCGACCTCGTGGAGGGAAGTTGGGACGTAGTCGAATGGAAGGGAGCACGCCGATTACGCGCCGTCTCCGGCGGGTTGCTCGCCATCCCGCTGCCGCAGTCGCTGCCGGAGCGGTTCACGGTCGAGACGAGGATCGCGCTGAATCACGGCCACGCGTTCGTCGCCGTGGTCCCCGGCCGCGCCTACTATGGAGCGAAGCACGACTACAGGGGCAGCGTGCCGGTGGCGCGCGTCAATGGCGTGGGCGTCGAGTCGCTCCGGGGCGGCGGGCCCACGGCCATGACACACCTCAACGATCGCGAGGTCCGCGGCCGCGATATCTCCTTCCGCATCATGGCCGACGGCGAACACATGAAGGTCTACTTCGACGGCCAGCGTGTCGCGAACGTGCCGAACTCCGTCTACCCCCGCTCGGACACCCTCTTCGTCGCCGTCGGGGGGGCATCCGATGAGGCACCCGTCCTGATCGGACCCATCCGCGTGGCCGGCGGCGGCCGCGACCTCTATGACCGGCTCGCGCGCGACGGCCGCGTCGCCACGCAGGGGATCCTCTTCGCGACGAACAGCGACCGCATTCGTCCGGAGTCGACGCCGACGCTGACGGAGATCGGGGACATGCTACGCGGGCACGCCGACCTGCGACTGCGCATCGAGGGCCACACCGACAGCGATGGCGACGACGCGTACAATCAGGAGCTGTCGGACCGCCGCGCCGCTGCCGTGAAGCAATTCCTCGTCGACCACTACGGCGTCGATGGCAGCCGTCTCGAGACGCGCGGATTCGGCGAGTCGCAGCCGGCGGCCGACAACGCCACCGCGGAGGGCAAGCAGCAGAACCGTCGCGTCGAGCTGGTGCGCCTGGGCGGCTGATCCCGACCGCGTCCGCTCAGCCGGTCCCGGGGGGAACGGCGGCGGGCCCGGTTCCATTGATGTCGTGCAGCGCGGAGGCGCACTCGTCGCGGTAGGCGGGCACCGAGGAGCTCGCAGCCAGGGTTTCGACAGCGGGGGTCAGAAGGCGTCGAGCCTGGTCGAGGCGGCCCTGCCCCGCCAGCGCACGGCCGATTCGACATCGCGCCACGGCGATGGCGAAGTGGTCCTCCGGCAGGCTGCGGCTCAACTCCTGGAGCGCCCGACGCGCGTCCCGCTCCGCTGCCAGAAACGACCCTTTCCGCAGGTCGAGACCGGAAAGGGAGAGGTAGGGAAAGCCACGGAGGTAGTTCTCCGGTGCCAGAGCGGCATCGTAGACCTGCGCCGCCCTTCGGTGCATCTCGTGGGCTTCCTCCAGGCGCCCCTCGTCCGTGAGAACCGCACCCAGGTTCTGGTACGTCGACCCGACTTCGCGGTCGTCCGCGCCCAGCAAGCGGATGCGGGTCTCCAGAAGGTGACGGAGAAGGGTGTCCGCTCCCGCGAGGTCACCGGCCCGGTGCCTCAAGAGTGCCAGGTTGTTCTGCGCGCTCAACGTGTTGCCGTGATCGGACCCGAGCGTGGCCTCGAGGAGCGAGACGGCGCTCTCGAACTCCATCTCCGCCTCTTCGAGCTTGCCCGCCGCGCTCAGCACCTCCGCGAGGCCCTCGTGGGCCATCGCCGTGTACGGCGACGCCCGCCCGAACGCGGCCTCGTGCAGCGCCACAGCCGCGCGGGCATGGGGCTCGGCCTCCGCCTGCCTCCCGAGTGCGAGTGCCGATTCGGCCAGCCCTCGTTGTGCGTCAGCGAGCTGGCGCGTAGACAACGACACGGAATCGGCCATTTCGACCACGGTCCGGTAGATCGTCTCCGCAGCAACGGGGCGGTACCAATGGGTGAGGTGGTCCGCCAGCGCGAGTCGGGCGTCCACGGTCTCGGCTGCCTTCGGCCCGCGGTCCACGACTGCCAGGTGGACGCGGCGGCGGAAGAGATCGAGAGCCCCCTCGAAATCGCCGCGAGCACCCCGGCTCGCCGCCAGACGTTCGAGGGCGTCCCGATATTCGACCGATCGCCTACCCTCCACCCGCTCGTGCAGGGCAACAGCGCGCTCGGCGAGGGGCAGGGCTCGTTCGTGGGCGTCCAGATTCGTGTACACGTCCACGATCGCGTCGAGAAGGGCCGCCTGAACGCGAGGCCGATCCCTCAGCTCGACGAGTGCGCGCTCCGCGCCCAGATCGAGCGCCTCGATGACCGTGATCGAGCGGCCGCGTTCGGGGTCTGCGGGGGCGAAAGGGTCCGCGCTGCGGAACAGATTGACGAGGAACGACTGAACCTCCGTCGCCCGTGCGGCTTCGGAGCGTGCCGCGTTCCGCTCGCGCTCGAGGCCGGCCCTCGAACGGAACGATTCGACGACGAGCAGCCCCAGAAACAGCAGCGCCATGCAGAGCGTCGACATCACCCAGCGGTGTCGGACGACGAACTTTCGCGTGCGGTACACGATCGTGTCGGGCTGTGCAGAGACCGGACGGCCGGTGAGGAACCTCCGCAGGTCGTCCGCCAGACTCTCCACCGAGCCGTAGCGGCGTTCCGGCTCCGTTCGGAGGGCCGTGCCCACGATCGTGTCCAGGTCTCCACGCAACTCCCGCCGGAGTCCCATGATCGTCGTGGCCCGCGTCGCGGCGACTGCGTCGGCCGGGCTGCGGCTGATGGCCTGGGACGGCTTGGGCCGGGTGGGCTCGGTTTGGAGGTCGGCGGTCGCGGGTCGATTCCCCGTGAGCAGCAGATAGAGCAGTGCGCCCAGCTGGTAGACGTCGGATGCCGTCGTGATCGGGTCCGACGACAGCTGCTCCGGGCTGGCGAACTCCGGCGTCAGCAGGCGGACTCCCGTTCGCGTCAGCGCGGCGTCGTCGCCGGCGGAGAGGATCTTGGCGATGCCGAAATCGAGCAGCTTCACCCGCCCCTCGGCCGTGACGAGGATGTTCGACGGCTTCAGGTCCCGATGGACGACGAGCTTGGCGTGCGCGTATCGAACGGCATCGCACACGAGGATGAACAGCTCGACCCGCTCCCGTATGGTGAGCCGCCGGGAATCACTGAAGTCGGTGATGCGTTCGCCCTCGACGTACTCCATGACGAGGTAGGGCCGGCCGTCCGGCGTCGACCCTCCGTCATAGAGCCGCGCGATGTTGGGGTGCTGGAGCCCCGCCAGGATCCGGCGTTCGGCCAGGAACCGCCGAACCACGTCGTCGGTATCGAGGCCGCGACGCAGCAGCTTTACCGCCACACGATGCTCGAAGTCGGCTCCGCTCCGTTCGGCCAGATAGACCGACCCCATTCCTCCACGCCCGATCTCCCGAATCAGCCGGTAGGGGCCAAGGTCCCGTGGAACCTGCGCGGATCCAGCGGCAGACTCCTCCGCGAGGTCCCGCAATGCTTCCCGCGCTGTGTCACCATCGGGACCCGCGAACATTCCGATCGATGCCCGCTCCGCCTCGACCAGCGACAGCACCGTGTCCCGCAGCTCCGCGTCGTCTCCGCACCGCTGGAGGACGTAGGCTCTCCGCTCCTCTGGTGGAAGATCCAGGGCGGCCTTGAATACGGCGTCGACTTCCGACCAGCGGCTCCAGGTCGGATCCGTGCTTGACATCGCGCCTCCTCGGCTTCCACGGGCACCGGCGACAGAGATCGGACAAAGGTGGGGCCGGAAGGCCAGGATGTGCCGATCATCCTCTCAGATCAAGAGTTCCTCACGGGATCGTGCACGCGTAGAGCGTCCCCGTCGGTCCCGCTATGGGCGGAACGTAGTCCGCGGGCACCACGATCCGGAAGACCGCCTGGAACGGCGCGATCGTCTGGTTGCCGCCGATCTCGCCGTTGTCGAGATGGACCTGACCGTATGCGGATCCGGACAGGAGCTCCCGCTGTCTGTACTCGTCCAGGTCCATCGCGACCTCGGCCGTCGGGCCGGCGCTATCGCTGTAGTAGACGACGTAGCCGGGGGGAACGGCCAGGGCCCCGCCCACACGGACCGGTGAATACGTGCCCGGCTCGAGGACCGTAAGGCCAAGTGTTTCCGCGATCGAGATCCCGACCGTCCCACCGGTCTCCGTGTCCTCGAGCAGGATCTCATAGAGCTCCCCTGAATAGTAGCCGTTCACGTAGACGGCTCGAAAACTCACCACGTCTCCGCTGCCGCCCTCGAAGGCGGAGCCGCCCACGGCAACGCTGAAGCTGCAACCGCACCCGAGATCGACGAAGGCGGTGTCGGCGACTTCGGGATTCTCCACGCTGGTCGCGACGATCGTCGCCGTGCGCGTGTCCGGAAGCGGATCCGGCGCGCGGTAGACGCCGGGAGCATCGAAGGAGCCGACGTCCGCGCTCCACTCCAGAGACGTGTCGTCCAGGCCGAGCACTTCCTCGGAGAAGGTCAACGTCTTACCGGCGTCGACGCAGCCACCCGCCGGCGTGATGTTGACCTCCCCGAACCTGATCGTGGCGATTCCGCTTCGCTCGTCCGTCACGAACTCGCGGGCGCCGGTTTTCCCGACATAGTGGAACGTGAGCAGGTCGGGCCTGCTGGCATCCGGATGGAGCGGCGCCGTGTACTCGACGGTCGTCAATCCGTCGGCGACGTACGAGACCGCACCGACGCTTCCCTGGAGGACGACCGCTGCATCGAGCTCGATCCGCTCCGGATGGCTGGCATTGGCCACCCGGATGCTGAAAGTCTGGGGCTCACCCGCCTTGAGGTGCAGGGTTGCGGGTGTCATCGTCAACTGGATCGCCTTGACCGTCACGTCCACCGGGTCGGCGATGATCTGCTGATAGCCGAACTCGCCCGCGGCCGGATCGATCGTGCGGACCTGCAGGAGCGAGGTTCCGGGCATCATCGGGTCGTACTTTCCGTGGCTGACGAGCTCGATCGAGGTGCCCGCGACGACCGCCTGGTCGCTCCACGAGGGGGAGCTCACGTCAACGGGCCCGGAGACCTTCGGGTCGACGTGAATGCCGTCACTTCCGCCCGTGTTGTTGATCAACTGCTGGACGATCTGCGTCAGCAGGTAGTTCGCGATCGCATTATCCAGAGCTCCCGTCTCGAATCCGACCCGACCGAGGAAGTCCCCGAATCCGCCACCCCGCACGCCGACGAACTGGAAGACCGCATCGATGACGGTCTTGTCGAGGTTCCACCCGTCGCTCTTGGCCGACGCCATTGCGTTCTTCCATTCGCCCGGGCCATCCTCATCCTCGTTGAACTCTGACTTATAGTCGAATTCCAGTGACACGAACCGTGACGGGAGGATGCTGGCCGTGCCGTCGAGACTCGTCTGGCGGAGCCAGATGAGCACGCCCGCGATCTTCGAGACCGTCCCGGTCGTTCCTCCCGGGATGAGGCCGACCACGCCGAACGCGTTCGCGAGGTCGTGAAGCACCTCACCCGTGGCTCCGTCCTCCTTGAATTTTGCGCTCCGTGCGGCGCGCATGCAGGCGTCGAGCATGTCGGCCGTCTGGATGTCGCTGCAGGGGATGTATTCCGCGAGCGACTGGGGACCGGAGGTGTGCGCCTGGGATCCGGAAGTGAGCGCCTGCGATCCGGCGGCCGTTCCGAGGCCGCCTGCCACGCTGCCGTCCAGCACCGTGAGCAGTCCCACGCGGCCGAGCATCGCGTCCAGAAGCCGCCTCTGCTCGGGGTCGAGGCCATTGTCGGCGAGCGCCACAAGTGAGTTCGGGTTCGACGGGTCCCCGACGATGCTGTAGGTGACCGCCACCGGAACGAGGTAGTCGGGAAGAGCGGTCGGGTCCGCGACCAGGTCCTCGACTTGGATTCCGAACAGCGCCGCCTGACTCTCCACGATCGTTTCGAGTGCGCTGACCACCCGCCCGAATTCTCCTTCGGCGGCAGGAAGAGGATCGATCGAGAACGGCTGGGCAGGACAGGCCTGCACGCCGTCCGTGAAGCGGATCGAGACCTGCCCGCCATCCGGAGAGCCCGAGGGATGGAGAGGGACCAGAAGGTGGGCTCCCGCCTCGCCGAGTTCCACGAACGCCGGCATTCCGTCCTGCTCGCCGTCCCCGCTTACGTATGCGTACGGGACATCGCCGAAGGATGCCGGGAGCCGGCCGATCCCGATCTGCTCCAGCGGCAGGGCGTGGTCCGTCGACAGGCTCAGGTCGGGACAGTCGACGCTCACGAACGTGTCTCCGCCGCCGCACGGACCCGGCTGATAGGTCAGATAGGTTCCGGGACTCCGGCGCGCGGATACTCTTTCGCCTTCACTCCACGCTCCCTGGACCTCATCACCGCGAGCGACCTTGGCCTGGATCGACACGATCAGCGGTTCCGAAGTCGCTGGTTCGGGGATCGGGACCGCATATGTGTAGACGGTCACGCCCGAAGCGTGAGTCGCGTGATAGGGAAACTTGCCCGGAACGGGGTTCCCTGCGGGGTTCGTCGGGATCTCGGACACGGCCACGCCCGCGAACAGGTGTGTCTCCCGAAGCGTCCACCCATCCGACGTCTCGTACGTCACGAAGAGCATCTCGCCACTGTTCGCTACCCGCACGGTGCCTACCACGGGGCCACTCCTGCCCGCGACGAGAGAAACCGACGCGACGGGCGAGCAGGCGAGGGACGGGTCGGCTCCGGTTCCCGCGCTCGCGTCGAAGACGGGCGACGGCGCCGGATTGAGCTCCGTCGGCGCGTCGCTGCACGCCTCCCACGCGAACGTGCTCGCCAGCACGCTCAACGCGGCCATGGCGGCGGAGGCGGGAATTCGTGCCCGCTCGTTACGGTTTCTCATGAGAGGTCCAGGGTTCGAGGAGTGATCCGTCGCCACGCCGTCATTTTCCGTCGATGGGACAGACGGTCCCGTTCAGCTCTTCCAACTCGGCCGTGCTCGTCCCGTACTCTTCGCTCTCGAAAGCCGTAACGACTCGGTTCACGACGGCAGCCTTCGACAGACCGAACGCGATTTCGGGATGCGCCGAGTTCAGCAGCGCGGCCACCGCCTGCCGGAGCAGGGCATGGAGACCGCCGCCGTGGGCGCCGAGCGCGTCGTCGAGAGTCCCGGTTCCCGTTCCCTCGACGCCGAACACGGCCCCGACTTCATCCGTCGGCGCATAGCCCGTGATGGGCCACGCATGCGGGAATCGTTCGATGTCCGCGCGCTTGCTCCAGAACCCTTGCGTGCAGCCCTGCAGAACCGGCGCGTCCGGACCCACGAAGAGCGACTGTCCGGTCTGCACCACCGTGGACCCCTCACCGGTCGTTACCGTGACCGGGCCGTCGACTGCGTCAATGGTAAAGCCGCCGTTCGCTTCCTCGATGTGGGCCGACGCTCCGGCCGGCACGTCGACCCGCGTGCCATCGGCCAGCACGACCGTGACCTCGCCCGTCAGCACGGATGTCGTGAGTGAGCCGCACAGAAGCTCCGCCGCGTCCCCTCCCCCCATGAGCACCGTGAACTTCTGATTGCAGAGGCCCAGCGACACGTCGGTGACGCCGCCGTCCGCAGCGACGGATATTCCAGTCTGATTCTTTTCGGTCTCTCCGATGAAGAGCGTCGTCGAGCCGCGGCCGGAAACGAGAAGGTCCGTACCTGCGACGTTCGCGAACAGCAGCCTGCCGGCGGGCGACCATGAATCGGTCAGTGCCACCTGACCCCCCACGGTCGGTCGATCTCCCGGAAGCCACTGATCTCCGGGAAGCCACTGATCTCCGGGAAGCCACGGATCGCCGGGAAGCCACTGATCGCCGGGAAGCCACTGATCGCCAGGAAGGAAGACCTCGCCGGGGGTGAAGTTGTCCCCGGTGACGAGGTGGGCGCCGGGCATGAGGTCCAGCGGAGTCAGGCTCGACGGCAGGAACAGGTCCCATCCCGGGTCTCCGGCGATCAGGCGGCTCGGTACGCTCACGCCGACGATCGCGAGGCCGACTCCGTCGGACGTCAGTTCAGGCGGGATGTCGAGGCCGCCGGTCCGGACGCCGTCGGCGTCGAGCGGGAGGTCCACCACCTGGTCGAACGTCCCGGTGTCATCGTTCGGGTTCGTCTCGACGTGGTTGCCGGCGACGACGGCCGTCACCCTCTGCACGCCGAACGAATGGTAGATCACCTCGAACGGAACGTCGGCGGACGTGCCAGGCGCGAGGTCTCCGAGATCGATGAAGAACACGCCGTCGATGACGGCCTCGGGCGGCACGTCGCCCCATTCGGACTGCGCCCTGTACTGCAGTGAGACGGTGAGGTTGGCCTCGGCGGCGCCCGGCCCTCCGTTCTGGACGTGCGCGACGTATGCGATGCGCTCTCCCACGGCCTCGAGCTGACCTGGAGCCGGACTCACGCTGACGCGCAGGTCGGCGGAGGCCACGGGCGCCGGCTGTACCTCGAGGACGAAGCTCTCGGTGTCGAAGAGGTCTGGGTTGCCGTCCTGTGTGGCCGTGAGCGTGATCTCGTATGTCCCCTCCTCGCCCGCCGCGGGCGTCCAGGAGAAGACGCCATCGATGACGGCGGTGGAAGGGATGTCGCCGGACCAGCCCAGCGTGTACGGATCGCTCTCGTTGTCCGAGACGACCGGTGTGACCAGAACCGGCTCCCCCACGTGCACGGAAAGGTCCGCGATGGACTCGATGACGGGAGGCTCGTTCCCCGTGCTTGAGGCCGGATCGACGTACCAGACGACCACCTTCCGTCCCGTGGTCGAGCTGAGCTGCGACGTGCCTACGATATAGCCGTTGTCGTTCACGTCCTGGGCGGCGGCGTAGCCATCGCCTTCGAGCATCCCGAGATCAGTGATCCCCTCGCCCGGCCTCCACAGGAACGCGTGCGACTCTCCTGCGGTCGTCTGCGACATCCCCACGACCCAGCCGAGACGGTTCACGCCCCGGACGCTGGTCGTTGCACCGCCGAGCGTCGGCAGGGACTGCACGACGCCGCCCGACCACAGTGCCGGTACCGCCGCGCCCCCGACGTTCACGACGCCTGCCACGAAACCGCCGGCGATGTCCTGTGGAATCCAGTCGCCGATGAGCGTCGCGCTCCCTCCCACGGCGAGATCCCAACGGAAGGCGCCCTTCGTAGTGACCGTGCTGAAGCGCGTGTCGACCGTACCCACCGCGACGCCGCCGTCCAGGGCCGTGCCGAACACGTCGCTCTCGCAAGCGGGACCGGGAATCACGTCGTAGACTTCGTAGGGTGGCTGCATCACGGCCGTGGCGTAAGGAATGTTGGGCCCGTCGCCACACGTATTCGTCCGATCGTAGCGGACCAGGATGTTACCGGCGCCGTCCAGGTCGAGCGCGCGGTACGTGCCGCCCGGGTAGAGGCCGGGAGGAGCCGAAAGCAGATCCGTTCCCGAGCCATCCTGCCAGCGGAATGCGGAGTTGCTGGCCCACGAACCGACGATCATCCCTGCGTCGTTGACGCGCGTGGCCTCCATGTCCTGAGCGGAGCTCGTCGGCAATGGAATCTCCTCGAACGTGGTGCCGCCCCTCCACAAGAGGGCCCGGTGAAGGGACCAATCCGTGCCGGCCACCCAGTTGCTCGCGTTGATGCCGGAAGCCGTCGCATCGACGGTTCTCGTGGCGGTATGATTCGGCAGCGTCAACATCGGAACGCCCGTGGTGGAGGTCGTCGTCGGCGCGATGGGCACGAGGGGCACCGCGGCGGCACGCGGACGCGGAGCCGCCACTGCCGCGGCCGGCGCGGACGGATCGGCACCCGGATCCGTGCAGGCAATGAGAAACGCCGGAAGGGCAAGGGCCACGACAAGCGTGACGACTTCTGCCGAGGGGGCGGGGGGCAGTCGCATGCTGATCTCCGAATGCGGGGGAAGCCGCAGCGCGCCCGGATGCGTCGAACGGGTTGGAAGGCGGCGGCGGATCTCTGCTGCTATCCTCCAAGCGACAGAATCGGCCAATTTGCGACACAAGGGCCGGAAGCCCGGCAGCGTATGCCGCTCGTCTGCTTCCCGGCCTCTGGCGCATGCGTCGCCGTGCCACGACTCTTCTGGCATGCGAAACGGGAAGCGCGCGGACAGGCGCAGCGGCGGGCGCCGCGCACACGCTCGTCGCGTGAAGGCGGAGCCGGCGTGGACGGCCGAGGAGCGCGCGATCCTGGACGCGCTGACGTCGCCGGAGGAGATCCAGGCGTTCCTCGACGCCACCCTCTACAACACGGACAAGCACACGCGCTCGCCGCGCCGGGTGCTCCGCGACCGCGTCGCCCACTGCATGGAGGGCGCCCTGTTCGCCGCCGCGGCGCTCGAGCGCCTCGGGCACCCGCCCCTGCTCGTGGACCTCGTGGCCGTCCGGGACGACGACCACATCATCGCGCTCTTCCGCCGCAACGGACGGCTCGGCGCCGTCGCCAAGTCGAACTACAGCGGGCTGCGCTGGCGCTCGCCGGTCTACCGGACGCTGCGTGAGCTGGTGCTCTCCTACTTCGAGGACTACTTCAACGTGGCAGGCGAGCTCACGATGCGGGCCTGGACCCGCCCGCTGGACATGCGCACGAAGCGATTCGGCGAATGGCGCACGCGCGAGGACGACCTGGACGACGTCGGCGAGCACATGGACACGCTGCCCCGCACCTGGATCGTCCCGGCCGCCGAGGCGGACGTGCTGCGCCCGGTGGACGAGCGGCTGTACCGGGCCGGCATCGGTGACGCGGATCCCGACGGACTCTTCCCGCTCTAGCCGCGCGCCTGCCGACCGGCTACCGTTTCTCCGTCCCTCATTCCGGCAGCAGCCACGATCCCGATGCCCGGAGGTCGCTCCATGCGCCGTCCCGCCGTCTCCGCCGCCGTCGCCGCCCTCGCCCTCGCCTCGATCCTGCCTGCGAGCCTCCGGGCCCAGGCGCCCGATACCGCGAAGATGGCGGACGAGGCACTCCGCCTCGAGCGCGAGTACCTCCGCATCAACACGACGAATCCGCCGGGCAACGAAGTCCAGACGATGCGCTTCTTTGCGAGCATCCTGAAGAAGGAGGGGATCCCCTTCGACACCGCCGTGTCGGGGCCCGGGCGCGGCAACGTCTGGGCGCGGCTGAAGGGATCGGGGAACGAGCCGGCGCTGGTCCTGCTCCACCACATGGACGTCGTGCCGGCGGACACGGCGTACTGGGACGTGTCTCCCTTCGCGGCCACCATCCGCAACGACACCGTCTACGGCCGGGGCACGCTGGACACGAAGACGCTCGGCATCGTGGAGCTCGAGGCGTTCCTGACGCTGCACCGGCTGAAGGTGCCGTTGAAGCGGGACGTCATCTTCATGGCCACGGCGGACGAGGAGGCCGGCGGCTTCTACGGCGCGGGCTGGGTGGTGAAGAATCACCCGGAGGCGTTCCGCGGCGCGGGCCTGCTGCTCAACGAGGGCGGGGAGGGGGGCGAGGTCGACGGCCGGGTGCAGTTCGGCATCGAGGTCACGCAGAAGGTGCCCCTCTGGCTGAGCCTCACGGCCACGGGCCAGCCGGGGCACGGCTCGACGCCGCCCGTCGCCTCCTCCGTCAACCGGCTGGTCGACGCGCTCTTCGCCCTCCAGAACTACCACTTCGAGCCGCGCATCGTCCCGGCCGTTGACACCTACTTCAAGGCGCTGGCGCCAGCCGTGGAGGACGACTGGCGGGACGCGTACGCGAACATCGCGGACGCGGTGAAGGACCGGAACACCCTGCTCCGCCTCCAGATCGAGCACCCGGGCATGGCGGCGCTGACGCGCAACACGTGCTCCATCACCGTCCTGAAGGGGAGCGACAAGATCAACGTAATCCCGCCGAGCGCCGAGGCGCAGCTCGACTGCCGTCTTCTGCCGGACCAGGACCAGGACGCCTTCATCGCGCAGCTCACGTCCATCGTGGACGACCCGGCCATCGCGGTGAAGAAGATCATGGGCTTCACGCCCGCCGTCTCCCCCACGGACAACCCGCTCTACGCCGCCATCACGGACGTCCTGAAGGCCCACTATCCCGACGCCGCCATCGTGCCGGCCGTGTCGACCGGGTTCACCGACAGCCACTTCTTCCGGGACGCCGGCGTCGCCAGCTACGGCTTCGCGCCCTTCGTCATTCCGGAGTCCGACGAGCACGGCGTGCACGGCAACAACGAGCGCATCTCCGTGGAGAACATCCGGAAGGGAACCGCGCTCATGTACGAGATCGTGAGGAAGGTGGCGGCGGGAAGCTGACGGGGTACTACTCGGCCCGGATCGCGGTGGCGGGTTCGATCCGCGACGCGCGCCACGCCGGTGCCGCGCACGCGGCCGCGGCGATCGCGGCCAGCACGGCGAGAACGCCGAGGTAGGTGACCGGATCCATGGCGGAGACGCCGAAGAGCAGACTGTCGAGGGCGCGGCTAAGAGCGGCGCCGCCGAGGAGGCCCAGCCCGGCGCCGACGGCCGCGAGCGTCATGCCCTGCCGAACCACGAGCCACACCACGCTCGCGCCCGTCGCGCCCAGCGCCGCGCGCACCCCGATCTCGCGCGTGCGCTCCGCCACGCCCTCTGCCAGGACGCCGTACAGCCCGACCGCAGCGAGCAGCAGCGCGGCCAGGGCGAAGGCCTCGAATACGCGCAGGGCGAAGCGCCGCTCCGCCGCCGAGGCGGCCACGAGCCCCGCCACCGTCGCCACGCGCACGATGGGACGGTCGGGGTCCACCGACCAGATCGCACGCTCGAGGCGCGGCGCCAGTCCGGCCGCGTCGCCGCGGGCCCGCACGACCAGCCACATCGCCTTGTCGGCGAAGTACCACTGCTCCGGCGTCACGTACACCGCGTCCGCCTCGCCGGCCGACAGCGAGACCTGCTTCACGTCCCCGACCACGCCCACGATCGTGTACCACGGCAGGTCCGTACGGCCGATGTGGATCCGCTGCCCCACCGGATCCCGGCCCGGGAACCGGCGGCGGGCCATGGACGCGCTGACTACCGCGACCGGCGGCGCGTCCGCGTCGTCGCCTGCCTCCAGCGTCCGGCCTTGCCGCAGCGGAATCCCGAGCGCCGAGAAATAGCCGGGGCTCACGGCGTAGCGGAGCACGTTCCCGCCGGCTTCCGGCTCCAGCTCTCCGTTCGATTCCGCGTGCACGCCGTACTCGTCCGCTTCACCGCTCAGCGGAAGCTGGCTCGTGACCGCCGCCGTCTCCACGCCCGGCACCCCCCGCACGGCGCGCAGGGCCTCGGCGAAGAAGCGGTGCGTCGCGCCGTCGTCGGCATACCGGGCGCCCGACGTCTGGACCTGCATCGTCACCACGTCGGATCCGTCGAAGCCGGGGTCCACGGCCAGCAGGTGATCCATGCTGCGCAGCAGCAGGCCCGCACCGATGAGCAGCACGAGCGTGAGCGACACCTCTGCCACGACCAGCACATTGCGGGCAGTGTGCTGCCCTCGGTCCGTCTGTCGGGCCGTCTCCCGGAGCCCGCGTCGGGGCGGCCCGGAAGACGCCTGAAGCGCGGGCAGCAGGCCTGCCAGCACGCCGACGAGCGCCGTCACGGCGAACGCCACGGCGCAGACCACGCCGTCGACGCGCACCGCGCCGAGCCGGGGCAGCTCCGGCGGGCTCAGCCCCACGAGCGTCCGCACGCCGACCATGGCGAGACCCACGCCTGCGAGTCCTCCGAGGGCCGCGAGGAGAAGGCTTTCCGTCAGAAGCTGCTGGAGCATCCGGCGCCGTCTTGCACCCAGAGCCGCGCGCATCGCGAACTCTGCTCGCCGCTGCACGCTTCGCCCGAGAAGCAGATGGGTCACGTTCATGCTCGCCGTCACGAGCAGGAGCAGCACGGCCCCGAGGATCGCCAGGAGTGCCGGCCGCGCCGCCCGGGTGACTTCGTCCTTCAGCGGTGACACGAGGAGTCCGCCCTCCAGCGAGGCCCACGCCGGACGCGGAAACGCCGCCACCGGATCGCCACCGATGCGCGCCAGCTCCGCGGCCGCATCCTCCGGCCCGACCCCCGGCCGGAGCCGTCCCGTCAGGCGGAGCTGGTGCCCCCACTCCCGACTCTGGAAGGAGGGCAGGGAGGCGTCGAACTGCAGCGGCGCCCACACGTCGGCCTCCGGCGCCAGGACGTTCTCGAAGTCCGCCCCGAGCACGCCGACGACCGTGAACGGCTCGCCGTCCAGCCGAACGCTGTGCCCGATGATCGCCGTGTCGCCGCCGAACCGCTGCTGCCAGAGCCCGTACGACAGGATGACCACGTCGGGGCCGGCGGCCTGGTCCTCTCCCGGTTCGAACGCCCGTCCCAGCATCGGCTGGATGCCCAGCACGCGGAAATACGTCCCGCTCACTCGCTGGCCGGACAGCCGCTCCGGGCGCGCCGCCCCGGTCAGCGTCGGCTGCCATGGACGCGAGACCGCCAGCGCCGCGAACGAACGACTCCGCTCCGTCAGCTCCACGTACGTCCCGAACGTGACGTCGATGGGGGACCCGTCCGAGCTCCGATCCGAAATCGCCACCAGCCGATCGGCCTCCGGATACGGCAGCGGATCGAACAGGATCGGACGCGTGACGCTGAAGATCGTCGTCGCCGCGCCGATCCCCAGACCGAGCGTGAGCACCGCCAGTGCCGTGAAGCCGGGATTGCGTCGCAGGCGGCGCGCCGCGTATCGGACGTCCGCAGCCACTCGCTCGACCCCGTTCTCCCAGCCGTACGACCGGACCGTCTCCCGCGCCAGTCCGTGGTCCCCGAACTCCATCCGCGTCCGACGACGCGCCGCCGTGCCGGAGAGCCCCCTCGCTTCCAGCTCGGCCACGGCTTCGGCGAAGTAGGCGTCCACCTCGTCCGTGATCTCCTGGTCCCGGCTGGCGCGGTCCAGCAGCGCCCGAACGCCGGTCCGCAACTGTCGCCAGAGAGCCATCCCTCACCCCTGCGCGCCGAGCAGTCGGGCCACCGCGGCCGAGCGCCGCTCCCAGTCCGCCGTTTCCGCCTCCAGCCGCCTGCGCCCCGCCGCCGTGGGCGCGTAGTAGCGCGCACGCCGGGAGTTCTCCGTCGTCCGCCACTCCGCGTCCAGCAGCCCCGCCCGCTCCATCCGCCGCAGCGCCGTCAGCAGGGAGCCGGGGTTCACCTTGAACACGCCACGCGTCACCTGCTCGATCCGCCGCCCGATCCCGTAGCCATGCATCGGCTCCAGACTCAGCGTCTTCAGGATCAGCATGTCCAGCGTGCCCTGGATCACGTCCGTGTTCGGCTCCGGCATGGCCCCACGCTGCACCTCTTCCTTATGATTGTCAAGATGTGATGATCAAGGGGAGGGGTGAGTCGCCGGACGCCGACCGGGACCACGCCTGCGGGGCCGGCCGCCGACGGGCCCGGACCCCGAAGGGCCCGGACCCGCACGAAGTCTGGCAAGTGCGGCGGTCGGCCCGCCGCTGCGCCGGCTACTGCCGCCGCCGCCCGTCCGCCGCCCGCGCCCACGCCTGCCACACGCGAGGCTCGACGAGGACCGGGTCGGCCCCCTGCTGGCGGGCCAGCGTGGTGAAGTCGGCCGTCGCTCCCGGCACGAGCTGCGCCGAGGCGACGAGGTTCTGGGCGCTGACGCGCAGCACGAGCAGGGCGAAGGACGCCAGCGTCTCGTTGACCGTGAAGTTGCAGTGCCCCCAGCGATTGACGGGGAAGGAGACGAACTGGAGGCCCGAGCCCGCCAGGATCACCTTGGTGTGGTAGAGCGGCTGCTGCCAGAACGGGACCTCCGGATCGCCCGTGGTGTGGAGGGCCTGCGTCGGCCGGCGCAGGCGACCGGACGTCTCGAAGGACCGAAGCGCCGCGAGCGCCGTCGAGGATGCCGTGTACCGTCGGATGCGGAGGTTCAGCCGCAGGTCGTTGGACGACCCGCTGTACCAGCGGTAGCGGTTGTCGTAGGGATTGCCGCCCAGCCTGGCCGCGGCATCATCGGAGCCGAAGACGCTGTACCGGAGCTGGCCGAGGACCGAGGCGCCGACTGTCGCCGGGTCCGTCGCCTCGATGGGGGTGCGGGTGACGGACAGGAGCTGCTGGGTCTTCCGGGGACTCGCCGCGAGCCAGCCCAAAATCGTGGGTACCCAGTACGAGTCCCACGCGTCGCGCACGGATTGCGGGACCGTAGTCGCGTCCCCGGGCAGACCCGGGAAGAAATAGTCGAAGACGGCGCGGAAGTCGCCCAGGTGGTCGATCTGGCCGCGGAAGCTGCCGACCGGGCCGCATACCTCCATGCCCCCATCGAAGCGGGTGGAGGGATTTTCCAGCGCCAGCGCCGTGGACAGGCCGCCCTCGGACGCGCCGACCAGCAGGTTGTATCGGGGCGACGCGATACCGTTCACGATCCCGGCGAGCTCCTCGAGGTCCCTGGCCCCGTCGTCCGCCACGAGCCCGTTGCGGCGGTAGCTCGTAGCGGCGTAAGCGTAGCCGAGTCCCTGCACGATGGCGGCCACGGGCGTGCCAGCGATGGCGTCGTTTGGAAGGGCGAGGGGGCCGGGATTTGTGTACCCGTGCGCCCAGTAGACCACGTCGCCGTTCCAGCCGGACGGGAAGCACAGCACCCAGAGTGCGCCGCTCGGCTGCACGCCGGACTGGCATCCGGTGTACGGCGGCGTAGAGAACGTCACCAGCGGCTCCGGCACCCGCGTCTCCGCCGGCGTTGGCGCCAGCGGATCGGTCGCATCCGTGCACGAAGCGAGTGGGGCCAGAAGCGTCAGGGGAAGGAGCAGGGCCAGCCGGCGGGCGATCCCGCGGGACGTTGCGTGCACGGGCACCTCCAGGAAAGGGCGTCCGCGAGCGGAGAGGCTCCGAGGGGGACACCGGTGGCGGGTCGTGTATCTCTCCTGACAACTCTCGGCCGGCGGCGCGCCGCCGCAAGATCCCGGTTTTCCTTCGGTATCGGGGCTTGTCAGGCGAGCCGTCCTTTTACAGTTTTCAGCCTCACCTCCACCCCGAGCAGCCGTGAAGACGAAAGCCCCTCCGACTCCGTCCCCGGCCGGCGCTGCACCCGTGAGCGCCCCCGCCGCGTGGCCCGTTCCCGCCCGGGACGTGTCCCTGGGGCGAGCCGTGATGCTGCCCGCGGCGCTCGCCTTCCTGCTCCTGTTCTTCGCCGTCCTGCTGCAGGGTGAGCGACACCTGTACTGGACGTTCATGGGTGCGGCGATCGCCGTGTCGGGGTGGACCGGCGCGCTCTTCGCCCAGGCGCGCGCGACCGGCCGTCGGCTCCAGCTCGCCGTCTCGATCCGCTCGCCGCACTGGGTCCAGGCGTGTGCGCAGACGACGCTGATCCTCTACTGGGGCTGGCACATCCGCTTCGTCTACGCGTTCCTGCCCCTCATCGTCGCGCAGCTCGTCTTCGCCTACGCCGTGGACGTGCTGCTCAACTGGACTCGCCGGGACACGTACTACTTCGGCTTCGGGCCGATGCCCGTCATCCTGAGCATCAACCTGTTCCTCTGGTTCAAGCCCCAGTGGTTCTACTGGCAGCTCGTGATGATCGCCCTCGGCTTCCTGGCGAAGGAGCTCATCAAGTGGAAGCGGGACGGGCGACTCGCCCACATCTTCAATCCGTCGTCCTTCCCGTTGGCGGTCTTCTCGTTCGCCCTGATCCTGAGCCACAGCTCCGACATGACGTTCGGCCAGGTCATCGCGAACACCCAGTTCGACGCGCCCCACATCTACCTGGTCATCTTCCTCGCGAGCCTGCCCGGCATGCTGCTCTTCGGCGTGGCGCGGACCACCCTCGCCGCCGCCGCGACGATGCTGCTCATCGGCTTCGTCTACCTGAAGGTGACCGGTACGTACCTGTTCTACGACGCGTTCATACCGGTGCCCGTCTTCCTCGGGCTGCACCTGATCATCACCGACCCGTCCACGTCACCCCGCAGCGACTCGGGGCGCGTGCTGTTCGGGGTGCTGTACGGCCTGGCGGCCACGGTGCTGTACGTCGTTCTCACGCCCCTCGGGGTGCCGACGTTCTACGACAAGCTGCTGCCCGTGCCGTTCCTGAACCTGTCCGTGCGCGCCATCGACCGCCTCGCCGCGGCGCGCCCGCTCACGGTTCTCGATCCGGCGCGCTGGATGGCCGGCCTCAGCTCGCAGCGCAGGGGCGTCGCCTTCGCCGGGGCGTGGGCCGTCCTGTTCTTGTCCCTCAGCTCGATCCAGGCGTTCGGCGACCGGCACCCCGGTCAGTACCTGCCGTTCTGGAATCACGCCTGCGAGATGGGCAGCGAGCGCGCCTGCCACTATTCCGAGTACCTGACCTACGCGTACTGTCAGAACGGCTCGGGGTGGGCGTGCAACGAGTCGGGCGTGCAGGCCGTGGAGCGGGGCGACGACCCCCGCGCCCTCTTCGCCCACGGCTGCGAGCTCGGCTACGATCCGGCGTGCGCCAACGCCGGACGCCGGACGGGCGACGTCGCCTTCCTCGCCCGCGGCGACCCCGCTCCCGCCGACCTGCCCGTCATCCTGCGCGGGACGAAGCCCGTCGTCACGGACCGCAACCCCGCCCACCTCGCCGCTCTCGCCTGCGACGAGGGGTGGCAGTGGGCCTCCTGCGGGACGAGCGGCGAAGGCTGATCGGGGGCTGGCCACCGGCCCCGACGGCGCTCAGCCGGCTCCGCGTCCCGGTGCCACGTTGTGGTTCATCCGGAAGAGGTTTTCGGGGTCCCACCTCGACTTGATCCGCGACAGCCGCTCCAGGTTCCGGCCGTAGGCCGTCTGCGCCGGGTCCGCTTCGTCCCCGTCGAGCAGGTTCTGGTAGGCGCCGCCGGTTGCGAGCGGGGCGAGCTCCTCGTGAAGGCCGCGGGCCCACTCGATGATCGCCGCGTCCTCCGCGGGGTCGGACCAGCCGGTGAAGATGTGCAGCCCGTACGCGGCCTCCCGGTGGGGAAACGCCGTCGCCTCCGGTGCAACCCGACCGATGGCGCCTCCTTCCCGTTCGAAGTAGACCATCGACGCGGAGCCAGGCAGCGCCTCGGTGTGGGCGAGTGTCCGATCGATCACCTCGTCGCTCAACCCGTCCAGATAGTGCGCCTTCGAGTACCAGCGCAGGCCGGCCGGCATCCCCGCGTCGAACGCGCGCTGCAGCGCCACGTACGGCTGCGCGCCGACCAGCTCGAGGACCGGCCTGCCGAAGTCCCGCAGCGGCTTCACCTCGGCCTCTCCCTCGGCCAGCGGTCCGGCGTAGCAGAGAACGAAGAAGAGGGCGACGTCGCCCCGATGCTCCTCGGGGTACGGATCCACCGGTGGCACGCGCAGAAGGAACGCGTAGACCTGGAGCTGGTCGGGTGCGTCGGCCATGAAGTCGCGGTAGAAGCGCAGCGCATTCCCCGCATCCCCGAACCGATGGATGATCTGCCCCGCGAGCACCTCCGGGCCGACCGGGTGGAGCCGGAACTCGAACGACGTGACGATCCCGAAGTTGCCGCCTCCGCCCCGCAGCGCCCAGAAGAGGTCGGCGTTCTCGGATTCGCTCGCGCGAACACGGCGGCCATCCGCAGTCACCACTTCTGCTGCGATCAGGTTGTCCAGTCCAAGCCCGTGCTTCCGCGCCAGGTACCCGGTGCCGCCGCCCAGCGTGTAGCCGGATACGCCCACCGTGGATACGGTGCCGCCCGTGGTCGCCAGACCGTGGGCCTGTGCCGCCGCGTCGAACGCGCCCCAGCGAACGCCCGGACCCACCCGGGCGGTCCTCGCCTCCGCGTCGACCTCGAGGCCGTCCATCCCGGAGAGGTCGACCAGCAGGCCGTCGTCGATGCTCGACAGCCCCGCGTAGCTGTGTCCTCCGCCCCGAATCGCGAGGGGAACGCCGTGGCCGCGAGCCGCACCGACGGCCGCGACCACGTCCTCCGTGCCACGGCAGCGCGCGATCGCGCCCGGACGTCGATCGTACCTCCCGTTCCACCCGCGCCGGACGTCGTCGTAGTTCGCGTCGCCGGCGCGCACCAGGTCGCCCGCCAGTCCCCGGCGCAGGGCTTCGAGGAAGCCGTCGGCGAATCCATTCGTCATCGTGTCGCTCCCCTATTCGCCGTGACGGACGCTGTGCTCGTCGATCGCCAGGTCCAGCCCCGGCGTGATCCACTCGAACCAGTCGTAGCCGGTGCCGACGTCCGCGATCCCGAACGTGGAGACGGCCTCTCCCGTGTAGTGCGTCGTGGCGAGATCCTCCTCGGCGATCACCTCGTCCCCCCGCACCAGCTCGAAGCGAACCGTCAGGTGCCCCGTCCCGTCGTCCATGAAAACGTGGCGGAAGGTGTACCAGCCGGCGTCCTCGACGGGCGCCCCGGCGACCTGCAGAACCCCACCGGACACCTGGACCGGCGCCCCGACGTAGCGCAGGTCGTGCGACTCGCCGACCGTGAAGCTGACCAGATAGCTGAAGCCCGTGCCCTCCTGCCAGGCCGGATCGAGCCAGATGTCCAGCTCGCTCGCGTAGCCGCTCTTCGGAAAGGCCAGCGGATAGCCGGCGCCCGGCGAGTACGGTCCACTCGCCGCGAAGCCCGCTGCCATCCAGTACGCGTTGCACGCGCCCTGCCGTACCACGGCGTAGCCCCGGCTCGCCGACGGTGCCAAGGCACCCTCGCCGCGCCGCACCTGCTCGATCTCGCCGCACCAGCCGGCGGGTCCGTCCGCCGTCGCTTCGGCGATCCAGCCATCGGTCCCGAAGTTGAAGTTCTGCTTCCAGTTCATGAAGCGGTCCCCTGCTGCGCCCGCGGCACTGGAGGCGCGGATCCGCCCGGCATCGGCCGGAGCGGGCGTGACCGGGTTCAACTGCTCGCATCCCGACGCCGCAGCGCCGACGCCCAGCGCGAGGGTCAGAACGATTCCACGTGCGTTCATGGTGGGCCTCCCTGTGTCCTGGTTCGAAGTTCGAGCCGTCTGTGGTGGGGAAGGTAGGCGACCGCCCTTTGCCGTCCGTCACGCGGGGATTAGACTCCATCTAAGAGCTGCCGCCCGCGGGCCGCCGGCCCCCGCCCGACGACCAAGCATGGAGAGCCATTGATCCGGTTCCACGTCCTGGGCTCGCTGGACCTTCGGGGTCCCGAGGGTCGCCATCACGGATCGTCCGTCACCGGGGCGAAGCGTCTGGCGCTGCTGGCGTACCTGGCGCTGGAATCCCGGGGCGGGCGGATCCGGCGCGACACGCTCGTCGGTCTGCTATGGCCGGAGTCGACGCAGAAGCGGGCGCGGAACGCGCTGAGCAACCTGCTCTACCACGTTCGGCAGGCGCTCGGCGAGGATGTCTTCACGGCGTCCGGCACGGAGGAGCTGGGGCTCGCGGAGGGCGCGCTGTGGTGTGACGCGATCGCCTTCGAGTCGGCGGTGGAGGAAGGTCGGCTGGTCGACGCGCTGGACCTCTACCGCGGAGACCTGCTCGAAGGCTTCTTCGTGCCGGGGGCGGCGGCCGAGTTCGACCACTGGATCGGGCAGGAGCGGGCACGCCTTCGCCGGCTGGCGGCGGAGGCGGCGCGCCGCCGCATCGCCGCCGCAGCGGAGTCCGGCGATCGCGAGCAGGCGATCCGGACCGCGCGCTGGCTCTGCCTGAGATTCCCCGACGATGAGCCCGCCGTCCGCCGCCTGATGACGCTGCTCGCACAGTCGGGCGATCGAGCCCGCGCGCTCCGGGAGTACGACCGCCTGGCCGGGCACCTCGAGAGCGAGCTGGGTGTCGGGCCGAGCGCGGAGACCCGGGAGCTGGCGGAGCGGCTGCGGGGCGGCGAGGGGGCCGCGTCGGCGGGTGCTCAGCCGGTCAACCGGATCGCAGTGCTGCCATTCAAGAACCTGAGTGGCACGCCGGACGGGGAGCCCTTCGCCGCCGGGCTGCACGACGACCTGCTCACGGAGCTCTCGCGCATCCCGTCGCTCAGCGTGATCGCCCGCACGTCCGTTCTCCGCTATCGGGACGACACGCTCCCTGTCGTGGAGATTGCGCGCGAGCTCGGCGTCGGGACCGTCGTCGAGGGCGCCGTTCAGACGGCCGGGGGCCGGATCCGCGTGAACGTCCAGGTGATCGATGCCCGCGATTCCTCGCACCGGTGGGCGGAGCGCTTCGACCGTGAGCTGAGCACCGAGACGATCTTCTCGATCCAGGTGGAGCTGGCGGAGCGGATCGCGGCGGGCGTTCGCGCCGATCTGGCGGACACGGGCCGACGGCGCGTCGCATCACCGCCCACGGAGGACCTCCAGGCGTACCGCCTCTACGTGAAGGGGCGGGGCTACCTCGACCAGCGTACGCGGGTCGGCATTCTCAAGGCGATCGCCTTCTTCGAGCGTGCGGTCGACTTCGATCCCGCCTATGCCCTGGCCTGGGCGGGTCTGTCCGATGCCGTGGTGCTCCTGCACGACTACGGGTTCGGCGACGACGCCCACGACCTCACGGTGGCGGAGGACGCGGTCCGCCGCGCCCTCGAGCTCGAGCCGGGGCTCGCGGAGGCCCACGCGTCCCTCGGCCTGGTCCACTCCGTCCGGCGACGCGGCACCGAAGCGCTGCGGGCGCTCACCCGCTCCGTCGAGCTGCGACCCGGCTACGCAGACGCCCACAACTGGCTGAGCTGGAACCGGCTCGTCTTCGGAATCGCCGAGCAGGCCCTGGCGGACGCGCGGCGGGCGGTCGACCTGGACCCCGTCGCGCCGGAGCCGGTCTCGAACCTCGCGCTCTCGCTTCTCGTGAACGGACGCCCGGAGGAAGCCGTTGCCGTCGCTCGCCGCGCGTCCGAGCTCCAGCCGGACTGGACGACCGGACTCTTCTACGAGGCGCTCGCCCTCCACGAGCTCGGCCGCTACGACGAAGCCGCCGGGATCCTGCGGGGGCTGGAGGTCGAGTGGGTCGGGAACGGACCCCGCGCCGCTCTCGCCGTCGCCTGCGCCGCCGCCGGCCTCACGAGCGAGAGCCGCACACTGCTGAACGATCTCGACGAGGAGGGGGACACGTTCTCCGCCGGGCTGATCCGGCTCGCCCTCGGCGAGCGGGAGGCGGCGTTCGACCGCTTCCGCCGGATCGAGCGGTGGACCTACTGGCCGACGCTCGCCATCCACCACTTCTTCCGTCGTGAGCTGGCCCCTCTCCGGGCGGACCCGCTGTACGCAGAGCTGACGACCGGGATGGCCGCCGCCTGGGGTCTCCAGCGGGAGCCGGCCGATTAGCGTGAGATCTCAGGCGAACGCCGGTGCCGCCTCCTCGCGGCCGGCTCATCCCTCGATCTTGTAGATCTCCCGCTTCCCGTGGTCGACGAGATCGTGGTATCCGTCCATGATCTTTTCGAACTCCTTCATGTCGTCTTCCGAGCCCTGGGAATTGCTCATCATGGCCTCGAACGCTTCCAGGCTCTCGACCTCCATCTCCGCCACGAGCATCCAGTAGCGCTCGGCGGCGAAGTCGGTCAGGATCCGCATCGGAGGCATTCCCACCCGCTCGCCCAACTCGGACATGGCTTTGAACTTCTCAACGAGCGGCCGGACCTTGCCCGGCTTGCAGTACATGATTTCGCGGATGAGGTACATGGGTGTGCTCCCGACGTTCGAGGGTGTGCTGCCGAGTTGTTGAGCATTCACCTCCGGATCCGGGGGCGTCAAGATCGCCAGCGCCACCCTCGACCGTTCCTCATTCGCCGGCTACCCCCGCGACGTCCGCCCACCACGCGGCCCGCTCGGCGTGGCGACGCGCCTCGTCGGGCTCGCCGCGCAGCGCGTGCGCCTGCGCCGCCGCGTAGTTCGTATAGGCGTACTGAATCGGTATGCTGCGGCTCGCGGGATCGGCCCACGGCATGCGCCCGTCCAGGATTCGGCCGCGGCGCAGGTAGACCTCCCAGACCAGAGTGTCGGTGATCGGCAGGTCGACCCTGGCACCGGCGAAGCCCCCCAGCTCGTCCGGCGGCAACCGCGCGAACCGCGCGTCGTCGCCCGGCGGCAGCGGCCCGTCGTGGATGCGCCACGTGAGCCCTTCCCGCACCGTCAGTCCCGAGAGGCCGAGGGTCGCCACCGCGGACGAGCCCGGCATGAAGTGGACGGGGCGTCGCCCCAGCGTCGCCTTCAGGATCGCCGCGATGAAGGTGTCCGCCGGCAGCATCGCCGTTCCCTTCGCGATCGTCGTCTCGTTCCGGCCAGCCCGCAGCGCCAGGTCCTGCGGCGCGACGAAGTAGCTGCCCGCGATGCCGGCAATCTCGGCGTCGCTCAGCGGCACGACCGAGTCGCCCGGCGGCCGGGCGGCGCGCGCCCAGCCCGCCCGCACCAGCGGCTCCGGCAGCGCCGATGCGTCGAACGGTCGCTGACACAGACTCCGCGTCGGGGACGCCGTCGGATCCACGCCGGGCGGACACGGTTGCGTCAGCTCCCGGATCTGCCGCGCGTACCACGGGCGTGCCCAGGTAGCTCGTGACGATCACCGTCACGTCCCGCCGCACCCCCTCCACCTCCTGCGCGTACCAGAGCGGGAAGGTGTCGTTGTCACCGTTCGTGAAGAGCACGCCGTAGGGCTCCACGCTCATCAGGACGTTGTACGCCCAGTCCCGTGCCGTGTAGTCCTCCGAGCGGGACGCCCACGTCCAGTTCGCCACCAGCGGGATGAGTGCCAGACCGAGCACCGGCGCCGCCACGAGACGCGGCCGCGCGACGAGCGTCGACAGCCACGACGCGGTCCGCTGCCACAGCGTCGCCACGCCGACGCCAGCCCAGAGGCCCCACACGCTGAAGCCGATCACGAAGAAGTAGTCCCGCTCCCGCACCTCATGGGAGGCCAGCGCCGGAAACCGCGCCAGCCCCATCGAGTAGCCGTACTTGAAGTTCAGGTACCCGACGAGCCCCAGCGACAGCGTCAGGAAGAGGGCGCCCAGCAACAGCGCCCCCTCGCGGTCACGCCGCCACTGCGCCAGGCGCGCCCAGGCCGCCGAGGACCAGGAAGAGCAGGCTGAGCAGCGGCCGCGCTCCGCCGAACAGCGGGTCCGCGCCCGCCACCGAGCGCCCCCATTGCCAGTCGAAGTACTGCGCCCAGTTCGCCATCTGCCAGCCGAGCTGCGCCGCGCTCCGCGGCACCTGTCGCTCGGGATAGACGGTGGGATCGAGGCGCGCCGACGGCTTCTGGTACTGCGCCCGCGTCAGCTCCGCCGACAGCGCTTCGCAGCCGGCGTGGCCCCACGTGTAGACGCTCGCCGCCGCGCCCATCGCCGAGCCGCACGCCGGCGCGCCCTCCGCCAGCACCGGACGCTGCGCGGCGCGGATCGGCAGGAAGAAGTTCACCGAGACCGCCAGCGCGGCTGCCGGCACGGCCGCCATCCACAGCCGCGGCCGCAGCAGCGCCCGGGCGTCCACGCGCAGGACGAAGAGCAGCAGCGCCGGCGCGACGAGCAGCCCCATCAGGTGGTTCGTCGACGTCAGCGCGAGGATCAGCACGATGGCGACGAGACGCGTCGTGGTCCGCCCCGTGTCCCGCCAGCGCAGCGCCTGCCAGATCACCAGCGCCGTCGTGAACAGCGAGACGGCGTACACCTTCTCGTTCACGTCCGACTGGCTCCACACCGTGAACGCCGTGGCCGAGAGCGCCACCGCCGCCGCCGGCCGCGATCCGCCGCGGCAGCCGGTTCGGGAACCGTCCCGCCAGGCTGCGGTCGATCACCAGGAACCACAGCCCATGGGCCGCCGCCGACAGCGCTGCCGTGAACAGGTTGATCCGCACCGCCGCCGACAACCTGGTCGGCGACAGGAGCACCTCCCACGCGTGCGCGACCAGCACGAAGAGCGGGCTGCCCGGCGGGTGCGGGATCCCCAGCACGTGTGCCGCCGTGATGTACTCTCCCGAGTCCCAGAAGCCGGTGCTCGGCGCGAGTGTCAGCGCGTACAGCACGAACACCGCGAGAGACGCGAGGGCCGCCGCTCCGTATGCCGGGCGACGTCCCGCGTCCGCCTCCTCCCCCGCCATTGCCTCCCGCGCCCACTCCCGCGGCACGCTCACGGCGAGGTCCGCGAGAGCCGTCGCCCAGAAGCGCGGCCTCCCGCCCTCGCCGCTGTCCGCCCGCCAGTCCTGGAACGTCCGCGCCATCGCCGCACCGTATTCCGCCCGAAAGCTTCTCGGGTAGAGACGCAGCAGCGCCCCGTACACGGCGATCCCGACGTCCCGCCCCATGAGCCTCATGGCGTAACCCGCGCCTCGGTCAGCCGCTTCCGGCGCGCCGAGTCGAGGAGCAGCGCCAGCCGCTTCGCCTCCGCTTCCGCCACCTGCCTCCCGAACTCCGTCATGCGGTAGTAGCGACGCCGCTCGTCCTCCCCCGCGGCCGCCTCCGTCTCCGGCACCTCCGCCACCAGTCCCTGCTTTCGCAGCCGCTTGATCGCGCCGTACAGCGTCCCGGGCCCCAGCTCCACGCGCCCGTTCGTCCGCTCCGTCACCTCCTGCATGATGCCGTACCCGTGTCGGTCCCCGTCCGCCAGGGCGAGGAGCACCTGGAAGACAGCTTCGCTCAGGGGCAGCAGGTCGTCAGGCGCAAGTCGGGACACGGAGCCTCTCCAGGCGAGGTGGGCACTATATCGCGCTACGATATATTCAGCCACGGGGGGAGTCAACCCGCAAGCCGGGGTACGGCCGATTGGCTGCGGTGGCGCCAGCCGATGTGACTGGCCGTCCCTATCTTGTAGTCAGACCGTTGCGCGAATGGCTCCCACGGCTGTGCGCGCACACGCCCTCCCGTGTCTGGAGACACCGGAAATGAGATTCGGAACATCTCGTCCCGCGCTCGCCGTCGCCGTCTCTCTCGCCTTCGTCACGCTTGTCTCGGCCTGCGGGCAGGGGCGCGACGGAGGTCGAGGCGGCAGTGGTGATGGCGGCCTGCCCCCTGCCCGGTCGGGATACGTGCCGCGGACGCGGGACATCACCGTCACGACCGTGCCGCTGCTCGTGCGGGAACAGCAGACCGTATTTCCGTTCCTGAAGGAGGACTTCGCGAAGGGAGGCGTCCTCGAGGGCAAGGAAGTCTACGCCTTCTCGCCGAGCACCCTCACGGTGGTGGAAGGGGACACGATCCACTTCACGTTCATCAATCCGGAGGACGACCAGCACTCCTTCGTGCTGCCGGACTTCTCGGTGCAGCTGCCGGGAGAGCAGATCACGCGGGCCACGTACGTGGCGGAGCGTGCGGGGATCTTTCCCTTCGTCTGCGCGGTGCCGGCGCACCTGCCGATGATGTCCGGTCAGCTTGTGGTGCTTCCGGCCCGGACGATGGCGGGCGCCGCGCCCGGAGGCCGTCCCTGACGAGCCCCCGCCGGTGGTTCCCGTCTTACGCGGTCCGCGGCAGCACCCGGTAGACGCGTTCGATGAAGCTTGCCAGCTCGGCCATGTAGTCGGACAGGAATGCCCTCGTCGCTTCGTTCGTGACCTCGCCCTCGTCCGTGATGAGGCCGGGCAGGAACTGGATGTAGGCCTCGGGCGAGTTCATCAGCGGGGCGTTGCAGAAGGCGAGGATGCTGCGCAGGTGCTGCTGCCCCACGGCCGTGCCGATCTTGCCCGTGGAGGTGCCGATGATGCCGGCCGGCTTGCGGGAGAAGGCGTTCTCGCCGTAAGGCCGGCTCGCCCAATCGATGGCGTTCTTGAGCGCGCCCGGAATGGACCGGTTGTACTCGGGCGTGACGAAGAGGACGGCGTCGACGCCCGCGATCGCCTCCTTCAGGGCGCGGGCCGGGGCGGGGAAGTCGCCGTCGAGATCCCGGTTGTAGAGGGGCAGGTCGGCGATGGCGATCTCCTCCATCTCGAGCTCCTCGGGGGCGAGGCGCACCAGTGCACGTGCCAGCTTGCGGTTGATGGAGTCCTTCGAGAGGCTGCCGATCAGGTAGCCGAGGGTGTGCGTGCCCATCGGTATTCTCCGGGAGACGGGGGGGCGGCTGTCATCTCCTGGGCAGCGAAGCAATTTGGGTTCCCGGAGCGGCGGGCCCGCTATATTGGAGCTTCTGCGACGCGCCACCGAAGGAGGCAGGATGAATTCAGGCCGCGCCTGTCGACGCATCCTCGCCGAGCGTCTGTCGTGGCTCGGGGTCGCCGCCCTACTCGCGGCGGCACTGGTGGCACGGAGGAAGCCTCCCGGGCACGACCACCCTGGTCGTACGCGCGTGGAACGGCCTCACCTGGGCCGCCTTCTTCAACGCACGCACGCTCAGCGCCGACGGCGACCCGTTCGCCGCAGCACTCGACGCCGCCCTGTGGACAGCGTCGGAGCAGGTCACGGCGTGGCCGGACGGCGATCTCTTCGGCCGCTACCCATAGCAGGTCCGCACGGGCGACGTCGCCGGGACCGCATCCGCTAAACCGTCCTTCGCCGCTCCCGCACCGTCTCCAGGAGCGTGCCCGCGCGGGTCTGCAGCGCGTCCTCCAGCGACTCCACCTCGACGGTCTCGTCGCCGACCTGCAGCGTGTACGGCTCCGGCTCCTCCTCCCGCAGCTCCGCCAGCTTGTCACGCGCGTCCTCCGCCTTCCGCAGCGCGAAGAGCGCCTTCTGCAGCCAGGACGATTCGCTGCTCTGCAGCCGGATCTCGCGCCGGATCTTCCGCTTTCGCGCCCTGTCGTCGGGTTCAGCCATCTTGTCTCCTGTTTCGGGTGGAGTGGATCTCCGTATGAAGTCCCGCGCATGGTGCGCGCCAGCGGGACGAGTGCGTGTCGCGACGGCGTCCGAGCTCCTCTCAGCGCACCATGGCCGCCAGCGCCGTTGCAAGCTCCACGTCATGGCGCCGGACGCCCGGTGGCGGCCGTCCGTCGTAGCGCCAGCGGAGTCCCAGGCTCAGCTCCACGCCCTTCACGACCGTGGTGGCGAGCCGCGCCTCGTTCAGCACGCGTACGTCGGCCGGCGCGTCGACGCGCGGCTCGACGTAGAGCACCTCGCTCAGTGTGCTGCCGTCCGATATCCGTCGCAGTGCGTAGCCGACGAGATCGCCCCGTACGTCTCGAACATGGGCGGCGTAACCCAGGGGGAGGCGATCGGCGTCCAGTCGCTCGTCCTCCCACATGAGCCCGAGCCCGAGCTGCAGGCGCGTGACGGCCGAGGCGACGAAGGCGTGGCGGATCCCGGACCCCACCAGGATCCGCCTCTTCAGGAGCTGCGCCCGGCTCGCCTGCGCCTGCACGAAGTGGAAGGTCCGTGTCCGATCGGAGAGAAAGTGTCCGTACCGCACCTGCCCGTGGCGGTCGTCGACGGAGACGCTGCCGCCGCTCGAGAGGTAGGCGAGGCCCCCGACCAGCAGAACCCAGTCGTGCGCACCGCGGTACCCCACTGCCTCGTCGGCCTTCAGGTCGAACACGTGGGAGTTGCCGCGCTGCAGGTCGAGCGAGGCCTGCAGCCGCAGGAACCCGCCCGAGACGTCCTCCGGCTGGACCCGCTCCGTGTTCAGGATCGTCTGGCCGCGACCCGGCACCGGCAGGAGCAGCGCCGCGATCAGCAGCAGCGAGTCGGCGGTTCATGGGCTGAGGGTACGGCGCGAGCGCCGCGGACGAAAGCGGGCGGGCGGCCGAATGCGCTACGGATACCGGAGCGGCTCCACTGCGTCGATCCCACTCGCGCGGCGGGCGGGCAGGTACGCCGCGAACAGCACGACCACCCCGAGCAGCGCGGCGACGCCGACGAGTGCGGCCGCGTCCGGTAGCGCGACGCCGGTGACGAGCCTGCTCGTGATCCGGCCGAAGAGGAGCGCGGCGGGGATGCCGAATGCGAGTCCCACCGTGCCGAGTAGAGCGCCCTCGCGCACCACCAGGGCGATGAGCGCCTTCGGGCTGGCTCCCAGCGCCAGCCGGATGCTCAGCTCGTTCGTTCGCTCGATCACCGACTGCGCCAGCACTCCGTACAGTCCCACGGCTCCGAGGGCGAGCGCCACGATACCGAAAACGATAACCCACGTCGCGATCATGCGCTGTTGCCAGAGCGATGCCGCCAGGTGCTGTGCCATCGTTGCTTCACGGTACGTGGCCAGCCCCGGATCGACGTCCGCGATCGCAGCACGCAGTTCGGCCAGGGCCCCGGACGGACGCGCACTCCGTGCGACGAGCGTCACCTGCCCGTCGTAGTTCTGCCAGAGTGGGGCGTAGAGGACCGGTGGGACCGGCTCCGTGAGCGAGCGCCACCGGGTGTCTCCGGCCACGCCGATCACCTCGAGCGGCGGTCCGATCGGTCCTTCCCAGGGCGGCATGACGATGCGCCGGCCGATGGGGTCCTTACCGGGCCAGAGGCGCTGTGCCAGCGACTCGTTCACGATCGCCACGGAGGGGCCACCGCTGCGGTCGGCATCCGTGAAGTCACGCCCCTGCACGATCGGTATTCCCAGAGTGGCGAAAAAGCGGGGGGCGACTGCCGCGTACGCCGGGCGTACGCCGAGCTCCAGCGAGCGGCCATGAAAGACCTCGGGCGGCGGCACCTCGCCCGGATGGAAGACGGAGACACGGCACAGGCAGTCCGTTGGCGGAACACCGCCGGTCCCGAGGCTGACGGAGCGGGTGCCAGGAACCGCCGCCGCACGCGTGAGCACGTCGTGCAGGAGCGCCTCGCCACGCTCGCGCGTGTAGCCCTGGCTGCCGAGGTCCAGCGAGAGCATTGCGACGTCCCGCGTTTCGAATCCGGGCGGCGCAGTCACGATCCGGTAGAGCCCGACCAGCAGCATCGACGACACGAACAGCATCGCGAAGGAGAGAGAGACCTGCCCTCCCACGAGAGCCCGCTGGGTCCGAGCCCGGCGGGGCGCCGCTCCGCGGCCGCCCTGGCGGAGCACGACCATCGGAGTCAGCCGCGCCGCCCGAAGCGCTGGAAGCACCGCGACCAGCAGGCCCGTCACGATCGCGCTGGCGAGAGCGAACGCGAGTACCCGCACGCTCAGCGTCACGTGCAGCTCGTGAAGTACCGACGAAGGTGGCTGCGCCGCCGTCGCCAGGACGGCCACGAATCGGGCGAGGACCAGACCGAGCGCGCCCGCGGCCAGCGCGAGCACGAGCCCCTCCACCAACGTCTGCCGGATGAGCCTGCCCGGACCTCCTCCCAGGGCCAGGCGCGCGGCCATCTCGTGCTGGCGCGCCCCGAACCGCACCAGCAGCAGCCCGGCCACGTTGGCGCATGCGATGAGAACCACCAGCATCACCGCTCCGAACAGCAGGCGAAGGGTGCCTGCGATCTCGGCGCGATCGTCGGGATAGAGGCCGAGCCCCGGCGTCAGCCCGACGCGGCGGTCCGCGTTCGTCAGCGGGTAGGCCCGCGCGAGCTGCGCCGAGACCACCGACAGCTGCGCTCGGGCGTCCGTCAGCGTCGCACCAGGGCGCAGTCGCCCGAAGACCTGCATCCACCCCGCGGCCCGGTCATCCTCGATTCCCTCCGACATGCGCGGCATCGCGATCGGCCGGGCGGCGAGGGGCAGCCAGAGATCCACCGGGCGTCCGATCGCCGTGCCCGTGAATCCGCCTTGGGCCACCCCCACGACCCGGAAGGCCGCGCCGTTCAGGCGGATCGTCCTCCCGACGACGTCGGCTGCGGCGCCGAAGTCGCTCCGCCACATGCCTTCGCTCAGCACGGCCACGCGATCCCCGACGGCGGGCGCGTCGTCGCCCGCGTCGAGAAGCCGCCCCCGCAGCGGCGTGACTCCCAGCGTCGCGAAGTAGCCGCCCGTCACGAGATCCGCCCGCAGGCGCCGAGCCGGCTCGCCGCCCGCGGCCGTACCCGCTGACGTTTCGATGCCGGCGCTCACCACCGCCCCCACGTGTGCCGACACCGACCCGAATGCGGGGGCGCCGGCGGCGTATCCGCGAAAGTCCGGCAGACTGAAGTTGTCGTAGGTACCGGAGGGCTGGATCCGGGAGAACGTCACCAGCCGATCGGGGTCTCGAACGCCCGGCAGCGGCCGCAGCAGAACCGCGTCCACCACGCTGAAGATGCCCGTCGCGCCACCGACGGCGAGAGCAAGGGTAGCCAGCGCGGTGATCGTGAGGCCGGGCTGCCGACGCAGACCGCGGATCGCATGGCGGACGTCGCGCACGAGTGCGTCCACGGCCGCCGTCGCCCGCGCGTCCCGCACCGCCTCCTTCACCTGATCCGCGCCGCGCAGCTCCAGCAGCGCCGCACGCCGCGCGGCCGTCTCGGTCAGCCCCGCCGATCGCTTCTCCTCGATCAGCAGCTCGAGATAGGCCTGAACCTCGGCGTCGAGCTCACGCTCCGCGTCTTCCAGTCCCAGCGTCGCCCGGATGACGCTCCGCAGCTGCGAGATGACGGACACGCCGCCTCCTCAGCCCGCTTCGAGGGCCGCGGTCATCGCCGCCGCGATCCGCCGCCACTCCCCCTCCTCCCGCGCCAGACGCCGCTCCCCTGCAGCCGTGAGTCGGTAGAACTTCGCACGCCGGTTCGTCTCCGACGTACCCCACGTCGATACCACGGCGCCCGCACGCTCCAGTCGGTGCAGGGCGGGGAACAGCGACCCCGCCCCCACCTGGAACGTCCCCCGCGAGATCTGCTCGATGCGCCGCGCGACGCCCAGCCCGTGCAGCGGCTGCAGCGAGAGCGCCTTCAGCACGAGCAGGTCGAGCGTGCCCTGGAGGATGGACGGCGACTGCGGATCGGCCACGGTGTCTCCTATCGAGTGACGATAGGAGTATGGCGCGGCGTCCTATCGAATGTCAATAGGAGAGCGGTGCGGTGGGGACGGCGTGAATGCGGCCGTGAATACGGATCGACCGCTGCCGGGACCCTGTATCCCGCATCCGCACGGCATCCGGCATTCGTCCTCGGATGCAGCGTCCGCGCAAGTGCAGGTGCCGCGCACCGTTACCGATCCGCGGCCAGCCGGGCCGGCGCTTGCCCCCGAACCCCTCAGCGCACGCGCCGCAGTGCGCTCCGAACCGACGACACGTCCTCGCCGCGCGAGGTTTCGGGATCGCTCACGCGGAAATCGACAAAAGGCCTCGATGGCATGGACGTCCTGGATCCAGCCTCTCGCCAGGACCTGCGCTTCGCCTCCGGCAGCTCTGGCGCACGCCGGCGTTCACTGTGGTCGCGGTGATCTTCTGGCCGACGGCGTGGGCACCACGGCGGCGATCTTCAGCGTGGTGGACGGCGTGCTCCTGCGGCCCTTGTCTGCGCCGGATCCGGGTCAGCTCGTGCTGGTTGGAGAGCGGGTGCCGGAAATGCAGCAGGCGTCCCGGAAATTTCGTTTCTTCGACACGCCCTCCGCGTACCTGGCCTGGCGTGAACGAGCGACGGATTTCCAGGCCCTCGCGGCGCTGCAAAACACTTCGTTCACGCTCACGGGAGAGGGCGAGCCGCGCGTGCTGGACGGCGCGCGAGTAACGACCGACTTCTTCCGTGTGCTCGGTGTGACGCCCGAGCTCGGGCGCTTCTTCACGACCGATGACGCCGACGCCACCCTCCGTCCCGTCGTGATCAGCGACGCCTGTGGCGCTCGGCGTTCAACGCGGACCCTGGCGTGATCGGACGTACGGTCGGCGCTCCCGGGGGCGAAGTGCGCGTCATCGGCGTGCTGCCGCCCGACGTGCGCATCGGCGGGAGCGAGCTGGGACCGATGACGGCCGGCAGGGCCACGCAGTTCTTCATTCCGTTTGCCTTTGGCCCACAGTCGGGCGGCGATCTCAGGTCGGTGTGGTCGAACTTCAATTACACGGTGATCGGCCGGTTGAAGCCGGGGGTGACTCCGTCCCAGGCACTGTCGCAGCTCGAGGTGATCCAGGCCAACCTTGCGGCGAACGCACCCGACCCCGCCGAGGGCATGACGCTGCACGCCGAAGTCACGCCGGTGCTGGACTACGCAACGGAATCGTCACGCCAGGGGCTGTGGCTGCTTCTCGGTGCAGTGGCCGCGGTGCTGCTGGTCATCAGCGTCAATCTGGGCGGGCTGTGGGTGAATCGCGTCGTCGACCGGCGTCGGGACTGGGGCATCCGTATGGCGCTGGGCGCCAGACCGGGAAGACTCGCGCGACAGGTGCTCGTCGAGGGTGTGACGCTGGGCCTGGCCGGCGGCGTCGTAGGAGTGGCCTGCGCCGCCGCCGGACTTCGGGGGCTGCTGGCGCTCGCGCCACAGGACATTCCACGGCTGGACGAGGTGCACGTCGACTGGCGCGTGCTGCTCGTGGGGCTGCTGATCTCGGCTGTGGCGGGTCTACTGACCGGGCTGATCCCGGCCCTGCGCGTCGGGCGCGGCGCGCCGGGCGAGCAGCTCAGGGTGAGCGGCCGGTCAGCCACGGCGGGGCCGTCGAACGTCCGCTCGCGACAGAGCCTCATCGGGCTGCAGGCGGCTCTGTCGACGCTGCTCGTGGCGGTCGCGGGGTTCCTGGGCTTCAGCCTCTATCATCTCATGACCCGGCCGACGGGATTTACGACGGAGAACGCGGTCGAGGCGCGCGTCGTGATCACGAGCTACGGGGACGCCGAGCGGGAGCGGATCCTGGGGCAGGTCACCGACGCCGTGGGGGCGATACCTGGCGTGGAGTCGGTGGGACTGACCTCGCACCTGCCCCTGCAAGGCGAGACCTGGATCGACGGCGCCGGTGTGCCGGGCGTGCAGTACGCGGACGCGCAGCAGCCGAGAGTCAACATCCGCTTCATCGGTGGCAGCTACTTCTCGGCCATGGGGATCCCGCTCATCGCGGGCCGCGACTTCCGCGAGACCGATCGACCGGCGGCCTGGCCGCCGGAAAGCAGGGCCGAGGAGGAGAAGATGCACGAGACCGTCATCATCTCCGCGGCGACGGCGAAGCTGATCTGGCCGGGAAAGAACCCGCGCACGCTGATCGGTGAGCAGATCATGGTGAACGGCCTGACTCCGACGATCGTCGGAGTGGCCGCCGACGCGCTGGACGGCACGCTCACCTCCGAGGCGCCGGCGGTCGTCTATCAGCCCTACTGGAAGTGGGATTCCGGCGCTTTCTCTCTCGTCCTGCGGACGACGCTGCCGCTCAGGGCCATCGCGGCACCGCTCCGGGCCGAGATCTGGAAGCTGGCGCCGAACGCACCGATCCCCGAGATCGAGCCGCTGCAGACGCTGCGCGCGACGGCGACGGCGCCGCAACGCTACCAGCTCACGCTGCTCCTGGCCTTCGCCGCCCTCGCACTGCTGCTCGCTGCGATCGGCGTGTACGCGCTCGTGTCGCACAGCGTGGCGCAGCGCAGGAAGGAGCTGGCGGATCCGACTCGCGCTGGGCTCGTCGGCGGCCTCCATCCGAGGCCTGATCACCGGGCAGGCCCTCGTGCCGGTCGCCCTCGGAGCGCTCGCGGGCGTGGCCGCGGCGCTTCTCGGCGGAAGGCTGCTTCAGAGCCTGTTCTACGGCGTCAGCGGGCACGACCCCGCCCCCCTCGCCGCGGCGGCTGGCGTCGTACTCGTGGCCGCGCTGCTCGCCTGCGTGTCGCCCGCTCACCGGGCGACGCACGTCGATCCGAATGTGGCACTGCGGACGGAATAGCCTCGGCCCACCGCAGCGCCTCCATCTCGAGACGAGCGAGGCCCGACCCGGATTTCTCCGCGTCGGGCCTCACATTTCCTCAGTCGGGACGGCGGGATTTGAACCCGCGACCCCCTGAACCCCATTCAGGTGCGCTACCGGGCTGCGCTACGTCCCGAGGAGCCGGAAGATAACCGCGCACCGGGCCGTCATCAACCGAGGCGGGCCCGGCGATCGCGCCGCGCCGCCGCCGCAGTGCCACCGCTGCGCCGCCGCTGCGCCGCCGCTGTGTCACCGCCGCCTTGACGTCCGCCCGTCGGACCCGCCTTTTTCCCCCTCGTGCCTCGCGCGCGTTCCCTTATCCAACCGGGCGCCGCGGCGGGGTACATCCACCGCCGCTACCTGGACGCGACTGAATGCGACGATTCGCGCGGGCCGCCTTGCTGCTCACCCTGGCGATGACCGGGTGCACGGTCCAGCCGAACCCGCCGCGGCGTCGGGGAGCGGGAGCGCTGGGGCTGGGGGCGGAGGCGCGCCTGGCCCTGGAGCGCTACCGGATCGTCGACCTGAGCCACACGATCGACGCGCGGGCGGTGCGGTGGCCGGGGGACACGCTGAGCTTCGCGCTGCACGCCGGTCCGGCCGACACCGCCTCCGGCCCTTCCGCCGGCTGGGTCCGGCTTCCGCTGGACGCCGGGACGCGCGTGAGGCTTCAGGCGACCGGCGGCCGCAGCGGCCGCAGCGCGGCGGACCTCCCGGTGGAGCAGCTCGTCGGATCCGCCGTGGTCATCGACGTCTCCGCGCAGGCGGCCCGCAATCCGGACTACGCGCTCACGGCCGAGGACGTGACGACGTTCGAGCGGGAGCACGGTGAGATCCGGAAGGGCGACATCGTCCTTCTCCGCACCGGCTGGGCGCGCCACTGGCCGGACCGCCGCGCGTACCTCGGCGGCGACTCTGCCTCGGACTTCCACTGGCCGGGCCTGAGCGAGGGCGCCGCACGCCTGCTCATCGGGGATCGCGCCATCGGGGCGCTGGGCACGGATGCGGCCGCCATCGACCCGGGCGCAGCCGCCGGCGCGCCGGTCCTGCGCTACGCCGCCGGCGCCGACGTACCGGTGCTGGAGAACCTGACGAACCTGGCGACGCTGCCGCCGTTCGGCGCGGTCGTGATCGCGCTTCCGGCGAAGATCGCGGGTGCGGCGGCCGCACCGGTGCGGGCCGTCGCCCTCGTCGCCGACGTGGGGACCTGACATGACGACACCGCAGAGCGTGGGGCGACGGACGCGGGTTCCGACAGCGGCGCCGTGGGCGGCCACCGTGGGCTACTCCCGAGCCGTGCGCGTCGAGGGGCGCATCCTCGTGAGTGGGACCGCGGCGGTACAGGACGACGGTTCGGTGGGGCCCGTCGGTGACCCGTACGGACAGGCGCGGCGGTGTCTCGAGATCATCCGGGACGCCCTCGCGAAGCTCGGGGCCGGGCCCGAGCACGTTCTGCGCACGCGCGTCTATCTTGCCGACGCGGCGGACTGGCCCGAGGTCGGCCGCGCCCACGGCGAGATGTTCGGCGACGTTCGCCCCGTCACGACATTCGTGCAGGTCGCCGGGTTCATCGATCCGGCCATCATCGTGGAGATCGAGGCGGAGGCTGCGCTCTGAAGGACTATGCTCCGGAAACGGGAGGACCGTGAATAGACACATTCGTAGGCTGACGACGGCGCTCTTCGCCCTGGCCGCGGCCGCGGGACCCCTGCGCGCGCAGGTCGCGTGGGACTCTCCGCTCCTCACGGCCCCCGCCCCTCGCCCGGGCGCCGGCCTGTTCCTCGCCTCGCCCCGCTTCGGCAGCCTGGGCGTGCTGGGCACGTGGCGCCCGGGAACCGGCGGCGCCGGCTTCCGCGTCGGCCTCGCCAACGACCGGCACGATGACTTCTCCGTCTTCGGGGGCGTGGACTTCCAGCGCCTCGAGCATCGCGGCGACGAGCAGTTCCCCCTCGACGTCGGCTGGGCCCTCGGCGTCGGCGCCGGGATCGGCTCGGACGGCGCCATCGTCACGCCGACGGCCTCGCTCAACGTGGGCGGGACGGTGAGCCCGGAAGGGGAGGACTTCGAGTTCACCCCGTACATGTCGCCACGGCTCGTCCTCGACCTTGCCACGGGCGACGTCGCCCACCCCCACGGCAGCGGCGCCCATCTCGGCTTCGTCGTGGACCTCGGGGTCGACGTGAGCGTGTATCGCGGCTGGATGCTCCGCTTCGCCGGCACGGTCGGCGAGCGCGGCGCCGTCGCGGTCGGTGTGGTGTTCCCATGAATTCGAGTCTCTTGCGCGGACGGTTCCGATGATCGTTGCGGTTCCAAGGGAGACGGCGGCGGGCGAGCGGCGGGTCGCTCTCGTGCCCGACGCCGTCAAACGCCTGGTGGAGCGCGGCCTGGAGGTCCGCGTTCAAAGCGGGGCCGGACTTGCGGCCGGGTACGAAGACAGCGCCTACGCGAACGCCGGCGCCTCCCTCGTGGAGGACGCCGGCGCGCTGCTTTCCGCCGCGGACGTCGTGCTGTGCGTGCAGCCTCCGGGCGACGTCGCACGTCTCAAGCGCGGCGCCCTGCTCCTCGGCCTCCTCGATCCGCTGACTTCGCCGGAGCGCGTCCGCGCCCTCGCCGGCGCGGGCGTCACCGCCCTCGCGCTGGAGCTCGTGCCGCGCATCACGCGGGCGCAGCGCATGGACGTGCTCTCGTCCCAGGCGACGGCCGCCGGGTATCGGGCGGTGCTCGTGGCCGCCGTCGAGCTGACGAAGTTCCTGCCCATGCTCATGACGGCGGCGGGCACCATCCCGCCCGCGAAGTTCCTCATCCTCGGCGCCGGCGTGGCGGGGCTGCAGGCCATCGCGACGGCGCGGCGCCTCGGCGCCGTCGTCCAGGCGTTCGACATCCGCCCGGCCGTGAAGGAGCAGGTCGAGAGCCTGGGCGCGACGTTCGTCGGCCTCACGCTGGAGGAGGCGGAGACCTCGGGCGGCTACGCCAAGGAGGTGGGCGAGGACGTGCACCGGCAGGAGCAGGAGCTGCTGGCGCGCCTCGTGGCCGAGGCGGACGCCGTCATCACCACGGCCCAGGTCCCGGGTCGCAAGGCGCCGGTCCTGGTCACGCAGGCGATGGTCGAGGGGATGCGGCCGGGCTCCGTGGTCATCGACCTGGCGGCGTCCTCGGGCGGCAACTGCGAGCTCACCGACGGCCCACGGCGTGTCGAGCACCACAACGTCGCCGTCATCGGACTGCCGGACGCCGCGTCCGACGTGGCCTTCCATGCCAGCCAGATGTACGCCCGCAACGTCGGGGACCTGCTCGCGCTGGTGCTGGACGAGGAGGGGACCCCCAGGATCGACACGGCAGATGAGATCATCGCCGGCTGCCTCGTCACACACGAGGGCGCCGTCGTCCACCCGCGCCTCAAGGCGGAGTAATCCCATGATCGAGACGTTACTCGTCGGCATCTACATCTTCGTCCTGGCGATGTTCGTCGGCTTCGAGCTCATCACGAAGGTCCCGCAGATCCTGCACACGCCGCTGATGTCGGGCTCCAACGCGATATCGGGCATCTCCATCATCGGCGCGCTCATCGTGGCCGGTCGGCTGGAGGGCACGACGGCCACCGTGATCGGCATCGTGGCCGTCGCTTTCGGGACCATCAACGTGGTGGGCGGCTTCCTGGTCACGGATCGCATGCTGCAGATGTTCCGGCGGCGGCCGGAGCCCGGGAAGGAGGTGACGCGATGAACGCGGCCATCGGCATCGAGGTCGCCTACCTCATCGCGGCGATCCTCTTCATGATGGGCCTGAAGCAGCTCTCCTCGCCGGCGACGGCGCGCTCCGGCAACATTCTCGGCGGCGTCGGCATGCTCATCGCCATCTTCGCCACGCTCTTCGAGCAGCAGATCATCGGCTTCTGGGCCATCGGCGTGGGCGTCGCCATCGGCGCCATCGCCGGCGCCGTGGCCGCGCGCAGGGTGAAGATGACGTCGATGCCGCAGATGGTCGCCGCGTTCAACGGCTTCGGCGGCGGCGCCTCCGCGCTCGTGGCCATGGACGAGTACCTCCGTTCGCCCGGCGGCGTCGCCCTGCGCGGCGACCTCGGGCTCAGCATCACGCTCAGCGTGCTCATCGGCATGGTCACGTTCTCCGGCAGCTTCGTCGCGTACGGCAAGCTGCAGGAGATCATCACCGGCAAGGCGGTGCAGTACCCGCTGCAGAAGACGACGAACGCGATCCTGTTCGCGGCCATCGTGGGGCTCACCTTCTACCTCGGGTTCGGGCCGGTCACGCCGACGCTGTTCTGGCTGCTGTGCGGGCTCTCCCTCGTGCTCGGCGTGCTCGTCGTGATCCCCATCGGCGGCGCGGACATGCCGGTGGTCATCTCGCTGCTCAACTCCTATTCCGGGCTGGCCGCCTCCGCCGCCGGATTCGTGCTGCAGAACAACGTGCTCATCATCGCCGGCGCCCTCGTCGGTGCGTCGGGCCTCATCCTGACGCGCATCATGTGCGTGGCGATGAACCGGTCCCTGGCGAACGTGCTGTTCGGCGCGTTCGGCGCCGGCACGCAGGCGGCCGCGGGCGCCGGCACGGACATGACGGGGAAGTCCGTGCAGGACGTGACCGCAGAGGACGCCGCGATCCTCCTCGGCTACGCGCAGAGCGTCGTCATCGTGCCGGGCTACGGCCTCGCGGTCGCGCAGGCGCAGCACCAGGTGCGGGAAATGGCGGAGATCCTGGAGAAGCGCGGCGTCGACGTGAAGTATGGGATCCACCCGGTCGCCGGACGCATGCCCGGGCACATGAACGTTCTTCTCGCCGAAGCCAACGTGCCCTATCCCAGGCTGTTCGAGATGGAGCAGATCAATCCCGAGCTGCCGCGTGCCGACGTCGCCCTCGTCATCGGCGCGAACGACGTGGTCAACCCGGCCGCGCGCCACGACACCGGCAGCCCGATCTACGGCATGCCCATCATCGACGTCGACGCGGCCAAGACGGTCATCGTCATGAAGCGCAGCATGAACCCGGGCTTCGCGGGCATCGAAAACGAGCTCTTCTATGCCGACAACACGCGCATGCTGTTCGGAGACGCCCGCGACTCCCTGACGAAGCTGATCGCGGAGCTGAAGAAGGCCGGTTAGGTGTGAGTGCGTTCGAGCTCGCCGCCCTCCTCGTCTCGCTCTCGGCGCTCGTCGGCTTCGTCAACGAGCGCTGGATGCGCCTCGAGACCGCCATCGGCGGAACGGTCGGCGGGCTCTTCGTCTCCGTACTTCTGATCGCGCTGGCGCGCCTGGGGCTGGGCGGCGACTACGTCGCCCGGCTCCTGCGCAGCATCGACTTCGGGCAGATCCTGTTCCAGGGGATGCTGAGCTTTCTGCTCTTCGCCGGCGCGTTCGAGGTGCAGGTCGAGCGGCTCATCCGCCACCGCTGGTCGATCCTGTTCCTCGCCACGCTGGGCGTCCTGGCGTCCACGTTCCTCGTCGGCACCGGCGTCTGGCTCGTGACACAGACGATCGGCGTCCAGCTCTCCTACGGGTTCGCGCTGCTGTTCGGCGCCCTCATCGCGCCCACCGATCCCGTCGCGGTGGTCGGCATCCTGCGCCGCCACACGCACGCCCCGGAAGACGTCGTTGCCATGATCAGCGGCGAGTCCCTCTTCAACGACGGCGTCGGCGTCGTCGTCTTCACCATCATCCTCTCCATCGTCACCGCGAGCGGTGCGGTCGGCGGCGGCGACGTGCTCCGGCTCTTCGCGGAGGAGGCCCTCGGCGGCGTCGCCTTCGGCGCCGTCCTCGGCTGGTGCGCCAACGAGCTGCTTCGCCGCATCGACAACTACAAGGTCGAGATCCTCATCACCCTCGCCGTCGTCACCGGCGGCTACGCCCTCGCCGGACGCCTGCACACCTCCGGACCTCTCGCCATGGTCGTCGCCGGCCTCATCATCGGCAGCCACGGCCGCGCCATCGCCATGTCGGAGGAGACCAAGGAGCACCTCGAGGGGTTCTGGGAAGTCATCGACGACATGCTGAACACCGTCCTCTTCATGCTCATCGGCATGGAGCTCCTCGTCCTCGACCTGGACCCCCGCTACATCATCACGGGGCTGATCGCGATTCCCGTCGTGCTCCTCGCGCGCTTCCTTTCCGTCGGCGGCCCCATCACGCTGATGCGCCGCTTCTCCAGCTTCCGCCGCTACACCGTTCGCGTCATGACCTGGGGCGGCCTGCGCGGCGGCATCGCCATCGCTCTCGCCCTCAGCATCCCCGCCGCCGACGACCGCAGCCTGATCGTCGTCGCCACCTACGTCGTCGTCGTCTTCTCCATTCTCGTCCAGGGCCTCACCGTCGAGCGCCTCATGCGCCGCGCGTACGGCGGCGAGCCCGAGCCCGGCGACGGCGATGGCACGCGGCCACCCGAGCTGCGCGGCGTCTAGCCTCGCCGCGCGCGGCAGAAGATCATTGACATCGCGTGCGCAAATTCAGAAACTTTTCTGCGAATCATTCGCCTGCATCGGATGCGCAGCTCACGCGCCACGCGGGGACGCTGCGATCCCGAACCATGCAAAGGTCGGTTGGTTGTTCGCGAGGCGGCGGTACCCGTAGGACGAACGCAGAGGAACTCAACCCGGCGGGAGGAAAGCATGGCCACGAAGAAGAGCGCAGGCGCGAAGAAGGCAGCACCGAAGAAGGCAGCACCCAAGAAGGCGGCGGCGAAGAAGACGACCGCCAAGAAGACGACGGCGAAGAAGACCGCCGCAAAGAAGGCGGCGCCGAAGAAGGCCGCAGCCAAGAAGCCGGCGGCGAAGAAGGCCACCGCGAAGAAGGCAGCCCCGAAGAAGGCCGCAGCCAGGAAGCCGGCGGCGAAGAAGGCCGCCGCGAAGAAGGCGGCGCCGAAGAAGGCCGCTGCCAAGAAGCCGGCGGCGAAGAAGTCCGCCGCCAAGAAGTCAAAGAAGTAGGAAGTCTCCGAAAACGAAAAACGCCCCGGTGCGAGCCGGGGCGTTTTTTCATGCCTGCACGTCAGCTACGCGCCGCGCGCACGCCTTCCCTCGGGATAGTCCCGCTCGTCGGAGCCGACGTAGATCTGCCGGGGCCGTGCGATCCTCTGCTCCGGATCCTCCAGCATCTCCTGCCACTGCGCGAGCCACCCCGCGACGCGGGGGATCGCGAAGAGGACCGGGAACATGTCAACGGGGAAGCGCATGGCCTGGTAGATCAGGCCCGAGTAGAAGTCGACGTTCGGATAGAGCTTCCGCGAGACGAAGTAGTCGTCCTCGAGGCTGATGCGCTCGAGCTCGAGGGCGATGTCGAGGAGCGGGTTCGTGCCCGTCACCTTGAAGACCTCGGGCGCCATCTCCTTCAGGATGCGCGCGCGGGGATCGTAGTTCTTGTAGACGCGGTGACCGAAGCCCATGAGCCGGAAGTCGCCCTTCTTCACCCGCTCGATGTACGACGGCACGTTGGACTTGCTGCCGATCTCCGTCAGCATGCGGAGCACCTGCTCGTTGGCGCCGCCGTGGAGGGGCCCGTAGAGCGCGGCGGCCGCGGCGGCCACCGACACGTACGGATCGGCGTGGGAGCTGCCGACGGCGCGCATCGAGCTCGTGCTGCAGTTCTGCTCGTGGTCCAGGTGCAGGATGAAGAGCACGTCCAGCGCCCGCTCCAGGATCGGGTCCGGCTCGTACTTCAGCTCCGTCGCCTTGAACATCATGTTCAGCAGGTTTCCGGTGAAGCTGAGGTCGTTGTCCGGATAGACGTAGGGCATGCCGACGCTGTGGCGGTACGCGAAGGCGGCGATCGTCGGCATCTTCGCGATCAGCCGCTGGATCTGGATCTTCCGGTTCTCCGGATCCTGGATGTTGCGCGCCTCGGGATAGAACGTCGACAGCGCGGCGACCGTGCTCACCAGGACGCCCATCGGGTGCGCGTCGTGGTGGAAGCCGTCCATGAACTTCTTGATGCTCTCGTGGATGAAGGTGTGGTGGGTCACCTCCCACACCCACTTCTCCATCTCGGCGTCCGTCGGCAGCTCACCGTTGATGACGAGCCAGGCGCTCTCCAGGAAGTTGCTGGACTCCGCGAGCTGCTCGATGGGGTAGCCGCGATAGCGCAGGATCCCGCGGTCCCCGTCGATGAACGTGATGGCGCTCTTGCATGACGCCGTGTTCATGAACGCCGGGTCGTAGCTGAGCAGACCGAAGTCGTCCTCGGAGCCCTTGATCTGTCGCAGCTCCGTGCCGCGGATCGCCGCGCCGTAATCCCGATAGGTGCCGTAGGTGATGGGCAGTTCGACCGTCTGTCCGGTCCGATGGTCCGTGATGCTCACCGCGTCCCGCCGATCCTCGCCCGCGTTCCCGTCCGCCATTTCGCCTCCGTCTCGTGCCAGGGCCGGATCCCGGCCCCCGTTTCTCCCGTGTGAACCCGAAAAATAGGGGGAGCGGCCAGCCGAGGCGAGTCCACGTCAGCCGCCGTCGACCCAGTGTTCGAGGTAGCGGCTGCCGCCGGCGCCCCGGCCGACGAGCGCCTGGACGATCGCCCGGAGCTGGTCGTAGGGCAGCGTGCCGATGATCATCCGTCCGTTCAGCAGGATCGTGGGCGTGGATCGGACTCCGTGGGCGTACTCGCTGGACGTCCTCTCGTACTCTGCCCCGGTCGCGATCAGCCGGTGCACCATGGCGCGCGCCGTACTGTCCCCCGGGGCAGCGCCGAGACCGCGGCGCGCGGCCAGCTCCGCGCGCCAGCGGGGGTCCCGCGCGTCTTCCATGTGGGCGAAGACTTCGTCGTGGAAGGACCGGAACTCGTCGGGTCGGTAGGCCGCCATGTACGCCAACTCGCAGGCGCCGGGGTGCTTGTCCTTCGCCACCACGTCGTTGCACTTCGCCTCCAGCGGAAAGAACTGGAAGGCGGCGTTGATGCGCCCCGGGAACTCCCTCTCCAGCCGGTGGAGCTCCTCGGCGAAGTAGCGGCAGTCGGAGCACAGGAAGTCGCCCCATTCCACGATGCGGACCGGCGCCGCCTCGAATCGGTCCGTGGAGCGGATCGTCCAGTACGGGGAGATCGCGCTCGGCTCCGGGACCGTGTCGAGGGCGAAGAACTGGCGCACGGCGGTGGTCGCCTCCCCGCCCGCCTGCGCCATCGCCCGCGCCTGCCCGTACAGCCGCGCCGCGCCGCCGGAGAGAATGACGGCGGCGCCGAAGACCGCCAGGTGGAGAGGGGAGGGAAGCCGCCCCATGGCGCCGCACCTACCGCCTTGGGAGCGGGGCCGCGCCACCGCGACCCAGAGAAGTGACAGCGCCGAATAGCTCGTGCACAGCAGGCACAGGCTGCGCAGGCCGAGCACGGAGTAGGCGACGAGGCCGACCGCGAGCGCGGCGTTCAGCCACGCGACGTCGCCTGCCGTACGCTCCATCGGCTCCGACGGAAAGACCGCCGCGAGGAGCAGCAGCGCGCCGACCACGAAGCCGAGCACCCCGAGGGGGACCCCGAGGGGGGCCGCGATGGGAGCCATTGCGGAATCCGTGCAGCTGAAGAACGTTTCAGCCTGGCACGCGGCAGCGTCCGTGAGCGCCGCGGGGAAGCGCACGCCGAAGTAGTGGCGGACCGTCAGCGCGGCGACGATCATCATCGCCGCGGCGACCGTGAAGCCGACGATCCGTCGCGTCATCGGCGTCGAGGACGAGGTCGAACCGCGCATCGGTGTCCGGGCTGGAGTCCGCGACGACGCGGTGGTTCGCGCCGATCGCACCCTCAAGCTGCGGTAGACCGGACCGCCGGTCTGTCGGGATTCGGCCGGATCGGCGGCGCTTGCGCGACCCCGCGCGCTGTCGGGATTCTCCGGACGCGCGCCGGGGTGGACGTTGCACGGCCGCTTCCGGCAGCCCCAGGCGACCGCCTGCACTCCTCCACGTTCCGAATCCGGAGGCGACCATGGCCACCGTTGCCCGGCACGACGGCATCACCATCGGGGCCGCCGCGCCCCCCACGCGCGAGCTGTGGCTCGTCGGGCCGTACTACGACCTCGCCTTCATCATCTTCTCGTCCGCACTGCTCTTCTTCCCCCACGTGAGTCACGCCCTCAGCGGCAGCAACATCTTCGTCGATCTGCTCGTCACGATGGTGATCGGCGGACCGCACCTGTTCGCGACGTATACGATGACCCTCATGGAGCCCGGCTTCCGGAGGCGCTACCCGATCTACTCGAAGGGCGCCTACCTGCTCCCGCTGATCATCGTCGCCCTTGCCGTCTGGAACCTGACCCTGCTCGTAACGATCTTCTTCTTCTGGGCCTCCATCCACGTCATCCACCAAGCCGCGTTCATCGCCGACGCCTACCGCATGAAGGACCCACGCGGCTGGCGCTGGACCTCCCGCGTCATCGACTACGGCCTGCTCTTCACGTGCATGTATCCCATCGCCACGTCGAAGCTGATGAACGGCGACTTCATCACGGGCGGCCGGCACCTCCTCTTCCCGTCGTTCCTGAAGCTGCCCGTCATCCCGGCGCTGCTCTGGGTCGCGTTCCTGTCGTTCCTCGTCGCCTTCGTCGTGAAGACCGCCTGGGAGCTCCGCCACGGCCTCTTTCACGGCCCCAAGACGCTGCACATGTCCCTGGCGACGGCGCTCTTCTTCGCCACTCCCATGCTGAAGAACCTCGACGTCGCCTTCCAGGGCCTGAACGTCTGGCACTCCTTCCAGTACCTCGCCGTCGTGCTCTACCTGAACCGACTCCGGGCGGAGAAGGGGCTCATCGGCTCGGACGTCGTGCGCCGCCTCTCCCGGCGCGGCTGGCGCCTGTACGCCATGTGCCTTGGCTTCACCGTCGGCGCCGGACTCGTGTTCCTAGCCGTGCTCGGCCTCGTCGTCAGGCTCGGCGCCTTCGCCACCGGGCCCGTCATGAACAACTTCATGTTCGGCCCCGTATACTCGGATCAGCACTACTTCGCCTTCTACAGCGTCATCCTATCGTTTCTGCTGGTCCACTACTACTTCGACCACTTCATCTTCCTCGGCACGGACCGGGAGATCACGCCGACGTTCGCCCCCCTGGAGCGCGCGGCGTAGGGAGGGGAGCGGTGCAGCCGCGGGCGCTCTTGGATGGGCGGGCGCTTGTGGGGCCCGGGGCGCTTGTGGGGCCGGGGGCGCGTTTCCCCTCGGGCAGGATCGACCCATCAAGGCCGCCGTGGCCCGGGATGGCAGAGAGTAGTCGCCTGGCTCTATCAACGTGACTTGCGTCTTCCGACGACCTTGCTCGATCGCCGCGTTCCGCACGCTACGCGACATCAACGTGACGATTGGGCTGCCCGAGCCCTGCGATGGTGCCGTTTTGGCGAGCCGGTGCCGTCTACGGTCAACCCCTCCGTCCGCGCCCGCGCACGCGCCTAGCCCCAGCCCTAGCCCTAGCCCTAGCCCTAGCCCTAGCCCTAGCCCGCCTCGCCTCAGCCTCAGCCTCAGCCTCAGCCTCAGCCTCAGCCTCAGCCTCAGCCTCAGCCTCAGCCTCAGCCTCGAACCCCCGGCCTCTCCCGGTGTACCCATTCCGACTGAACCCGAAAACCGGACGAACATCGAATGAACCGTCTCCTTCGCATCGCGATCCCCGTCTTCGGCCTGGCCGCGTGCGCCCCGAGCGCGACACCCCCGGCCCAGCCCGCTCCGTCGCCGTCGCCCGCGCCGGCCGCCCGCCCGACGCCAGCCGCGCCCGCTCCCGATTCCGCCGTCGCACCCGCAGCGGCCCGGCCTTCCGACACCTGGTGGCTGCAGGGGCCCGAGGCCGGCTACCCGGGCATCGGCATGGAGGCGGCCCGTTCGATCCTCGCCGGCCGCCAGCCGAAGCGCAGCGTCGTCGTCGCGATCATCGACTCCGGCATCGACACGGCGCACGCCGCGCTGCATGCGCACCTGTGGGCCAATCCGAAGGAAGTCCCGGGCAACGGGCGCGACGACGACGGCGACGGCTACGTCGATGACTACCGTGGCTGGAACTACATCGGCGGCCCCGACGGCGACGTCGACCACGACACGTTCGAGGTCACCCGGCTGCACGTGCGGTGCACGGCCGCCGCCGGATCGGCGCCCGCATCGGTGCCGGTAGCGGGGGACACGCGTCAGGTTTCCTGCGACAGCATCGCCTCCGCCTTCGACCAGAAGCGGCAGGAGGCGGAGCAGACGATGGATCAGGTCGAGAAGATCGACCAGGCGCTGAAGCAGATCGTGCCCGTCCTGCGCCAGGCCCTGGGCGGCGACTCGGTGACGGTGGAGGCCGTCCGGTCCCTGAGCAGCCCGGACATGAGCGTGCAGCGCGCCCGGGCGATCTACCTGAACCTGGCCGACCACGGGGTCAACCCGGACGTCATCGCCGAGGCGAAGGACGAGTACGGCAACCAGCTCCAGTACGGACTCAATACGTCCTATGACCCGCGGCACATCGTCGGCGACGACTACGCCGACAAGACGCAGCGCAGCTACGGCAACTCCGACGTCGTCGGACCCGAGGCCATGCACGGGACCCACGTGAGCGGGATCGTCATGAAGGAGGCGTCCACGGCCGGCGCCGCCGACAGCGTGCGCATCATGGTCGTGCGGACAGTGCCCGACGGCGACGAGCGCGACAAGGACGTCGCCAACGCCATCCGCTTTGCGGCCGATCACGGCGCGAACGTCATCAACATGTCGTTCGGAAAGCCGTACTCCCCTTCGAAGCCGGTGGTGGACGACGCGGTGCGCTACGCGCAGTCGAAGGGCGTGCTCATGATCCACGCGGCGGGCAACGACGCCGAGGACCTGGCGCAGAACACCGACTACCCGAACCGCAACTACGTGAGCGGCGGCAGCGCGGAGAACTGGATGGAGATCGGCGCCGCGTCGTGGAAGGGCGCCGACACCCTCGCCGCCTCGTTCTCGAACTACGGGAAGGAGCAGGTGGACGTCTTCGCGCCCGGGGTGGACATCCTCTCGAGCGTACCCGGCGGCGGCTACAAGCGTGAGAGCGGCACGAGCATGGCCTCTCCCGTCGTAACCGGCGTCGCCGCCGTGCTCATGGCCTACTTCCCGAGCCTCCACGCGGCGGACGTGAAGGACGTCCTCATGAAGACCGCCCGGACGTATCCGGGCAACACCATCCTGCCCGGAACGCCGGACGAGATGGTGCCGTTCGCCACGCTGTCCCGCACCGGCGCCATCGTTGACGCCGCAGCGGCGATCCGCGAAGCGATCCGCAGGACGGGCGGGAAGGCGTAGGTCGCGCCGGGTCCAGGGGCCGGGGAGCGATGCTGGATCGGCGGGCGTCGACCTGCTACTGTGAACCCCTCCCCATCCCCCAGGAGGCTCCATGCGACGTCCCGAATCCGTGCTGGCCCTCTCCCTCGCCGCTCTCGTGGCGGCGTGCTCCGCGGCTCCGGACGACGATGCTTCGGCCGCCAACGCGCCATCCGCCCAGGAGGCCACCATGTCCGATGACGCGCCCGTACAGGGCGTCGAGCTCCCGCCGGACGCGGCGGGCGCGAAGCCGGCCCTCAACAGCTCGCCCCGCCACGGCGAGTGGGACACGATCCCCGTCGAGGGCGGCGACAGCGTGCGCGCCTGGGTCGTCTATCCCGAGCGCAGCGACTCCGCCCCCGTCGTCCTGGTCGTCCACGAGATCTACGGGCTTACGAACTGGGCACGTGCCGTGGCGGACCGGCTGGCGGCCGAAGGCTTCGTGGCCGTGGCGCCGGACCTGCTCACCGGCCAGACGATCCCCGCCGACTCGTCCGGCGATCCGGAGCGGGACGCCGCCGTCGCCGCGATCCGCGCCCTCGACCCGGCGCAGGTGGATCGCCGCCTGAAGGCCGCGGCGAAGTGGGCCACGGCGCTGCCGTCCACCACCGACCGCTACGGCATCGTCGGCTTCTGCTGGGGCGGAACGACGTCCTACGCCCAGGCGACCCGCGACCCGAACCTCGACGCCGCCGTCGTCTACTACGGCACGTCTCCCGACCGGGAGGCGCTGTCGCACGTGGAGGCGCCCGTCCTCGGGCTCTATGGCGGCGACGACAACCGGGTGACGTCCACGGTCGCGCCGGCGGACAGCGCCATGCAGGAGATGGGCAAGACGTACGAGCCCCACGTCTTCAACGGCGCCGGTCACGGCTTCCTGCGCCAGCAGGACGGCCGCGACGGCGCCAACATGGACGCGAGCCGGCAGGCGTGGCCCCTCACCATCGCCTGGTTCCGGAAGCACCTGGAGGGCTGAGCGGCCGGGGCGGGCTGGTGCGCCCGAGCGGGCTGGTGCGCCCGAGCGGGCTGGTGCGCCCGAGCGGGCTGGTGCGCCCGAGCGGGCTGGTGCGCCCGTGCGGGCTGGCCCCACCTCGGCCGGATTCGCCACGCGGCACCGCTGACGTCGATGCGCGGCGGTGTGGCGTGGGCGCGGTGGCGCGGCGTGGGCGATGTGGCGCGGCGTGGGGCGGGGCGTGGCGCGGCCCGGGCGCGTGGCGCGGCCCCGCGTCGGCCGGATTCGACACGAAGCACGGCTGACCTCGCTGCGCGTCGAATCCGGCCCCGGTATCCGGCACAATTCGACGCGCGACTGCTCGGCGGCGCCTGCGAGGCGAATCGAGCCGCCACAGTCGGTAGGAAGCGACAACCGTCCACGCACGCCGTCGCGCGCGTCGCATCCTGCCGCGCTAACCGCCGGACCGGTGGATGTCGGCCGATGCGAGGTGCCAGCGGCGGTCCGCGGCGGAAGCACCCGTGACGACGGCCCGGCGGAGCGTGTACGTCCCCGCGAATCGCTGAACGCGGCCCGTCCTCGTCTTCGCCCAGATCTCGACCGGCACGTCCACGTAGCGGGAGCCCGCCGCTCCCTCCACGCGGCCTGGCTGCCCGATTCGCACTTCCACGCTGTCCGTCTGCGCGTAACCCGCCTCGAACACCTCGAGCGTCTGGCCGCTGGCCCTTCCTCCGTCGCCCCATAGCGCGTACGCCCGCCCATAGTCGCGGGCGTTGATGGCCTCGTAGTAGCGGCGGACGACCTCCGTCGGCGTCGGTGAAGCCGCTTCCGAGGCGGCCCCTTCGTCCGCCCCCGGCGTGGAACCCGGCGTGGAACCCGGCGTGGTGCCCGGCGTGGTGCCCGGCGCAGCCCCCTGCGCGGAGTCCTGTGCCGCCGCCTGCGCCGCCGCCGCCGAATCCGCCCGCGGCACCGACTCCACCCTCGGGGCGCCGCCTTCCGGACGCCCGCCCGCGTCGCCGCTCCCGCCCGAGCAGGCCGCGGCCATGACGGCCACGATGAGCCAGGCGGCCCGACAGCTCCGACGGGGACTGCGTGCCGTTTCGTATTCGCTTGTCATGCGCCGTACCCGTGCAACGATCCTGCCGCGCCCGCCTGCCCGCACGCGCGCCGGGCGGGAGGGGGGCGCGCGCCGGTCGGGAGCCGGTCGGAAGCCGGGCGGGAGCCGGGCGGGAGCCGGGCGCGCGCCGGTCGGGAGCCGGTCGGAAGCCGGGCGGGAGCCGGGCGGGAGCCGGCATGTGAGTTGCGGCCCCGGCGTTCCGACGCTCGACTCTTTCGCCACTCCAGGAGCAGGTATGAGGTTCAGGAACATCGCAGGAGCCGTGGCCGTCATCGGGCTCGTGGCGCTGGTCACACCCGTGGCGGCTTCCGCGCAACAGACGCCGGCGCCGGCGGACGCGTCCCCGGTGGTCGTCACCGACACTCTCCTCCAGCAGTTCGCTTCGGTCTACCCGGAGGTGATGAAGGTCACCCAGGTGGCGCAGGCCAGGATCGCCGCCGCGGACGACGTCGAGGACAAGAAGGAGATCCGGTCGGAGCTCACGGAGAAGATCGCGGACGTGGTCGAGGACGCCGACATGACGATGTCGCAGTACACGGCCATCGTAAACCGCCTGAACCACGACGAAGCCCTGCGCGAGAAGTTCAAGCAGATGCTGATGGAGCAGCAGGGCGGCGGCTCGAACTGATCCGGAATGAAATGAGGCGATAGCGGACCCTTGCGATCCGCCGCCTCCGACGCGTGATTCCACCCAGCGGCGCGCGACGATCGCGGCCGCGATCCGCCGACACCGGAGACCTGCGTGAGCGACGTCGCCCGATCCGGACTCGGAGTCATCTTCGCCTTCTTCCTCGGCCTCATGGTCACGGCCTTCTTCGGCGTGGGCGTCTATACATTCCACCCGCCTCCGGAGCGGCAGACGGCCGAGATCCGCAAGCTCGATCAGGAAGACATGGCGATCCGGAACGCGACTCGGGGCGGTGAGCTCTCCGCCGAACAGCAGGCGCGCCTGCAGGAGATCCAGGACCGACGCAGCGAGCTTTCCGACAGCGCCGAAAACGCGCGAAAGCCGTGGGGCCGCAGCACGAGCATCGCCCTCGTCATCCTCGCCACCCTCACCATGAGCGTGTCCCTCGTGCGCGCCGATCAGCTCCCCGTCATCAGCAACGGACTGCTCCTCGGCGGCCTCTTCACCATGATCTACGGCGTCGGCTGGATCATCGCGACGGACACGTCGGTCTCCCGCTTCGCCGTGATGAGCGCGGCCCTCGTCATCACGCTGGGGCTCGGCTACCTGCGCTTCGTTCGGAAGGGAAGGGAACCGGCGTCGATGGGCGACGTCGCTCGGAGCGTGCCCGCAGGAGCCGGCGGCGCCGCCGACGCAGGAGCCGTCGCCAACGTCGCAGACCTCGCCGTCGTCGAGCGCCGGCTGCGGGAGCTGGAGGAGCGCCTGGACGGCGCCGCGTCGGCCCTCGGGCCGCGGCGTCCGAAGGCGTAGCGCTGCGGGGTCAGGAGCTCCGGCCCGGGAGCCGGCGGCGGATTGCCGTCACGAGGTCGTCCACCGCAGCGTCCGCCGGCAGCACCAGGGCATCCGCGGGCGGCTCGAGTGCCGCGAACTGGGACTCCACCAATGCGGGGCCGAAGAAGTGGCCCGCCCGCGCCCGGAGCCGCCGCGCTGCCAGGGCGGGTGAGGTCTCGAGGAACACGAGGAGCACGCGCGGGTCGTCCGGGAGCAGGCGCGCGCGGTGTCGGGCCTTGAGCGCCGAGGCGGCGACCACCGCCGGCCGGTGCTCCCGCAGGCGCGTGGTGATCTCCGCCCGGAGCGAGTCGAGCCACGGGCCGCGGTGAGCGTCCGTGAGTGGCTCGCCCTCGCGCATGCGGGCGACGTTCTCCTCCGGGTGGAACGCGTCCCCCTCGACGAAGTCCCAGCCGAGTCGCTCGGCCAGCGCGGCGCCGACGGTGCTCTTCCCCGAGCCCGCCACGCCGGAGACGACGACGATCACGGCGTTGGTCGGGGCGAGGCCGTCTGCAGCGCCTTCTCGATGGCCGGCTCGACCAGTCGCGCCATCACCCGGTACCCCGCTTCGTTCGGGTGCACGCCATCCAGCGTGAGCTCCGCGCGCATGCCCTTGCGACCGTCGGCCATGGCCGACCAGTAGTCCACGTATTCCAAGCCGTTCCGTGCCGCGTACTCCGTCATCCACGCGTTCAACGCAACGATCTTCTCGGCGGGCCGCAGCTCGGGCTTCCACGGGTATGCGAACGCCGGCAGCACCGAGCACAGCACTACCCGAATTCGGTTCGCCCGCGCCAGCTCCACCATGGAGCGGAGGTTGTCCTCGATCATCTCCAGCGTCGACGGGCCCGTGTTCCCCGCGATGTCGTTCGTTCCCGCCAGGATCACCACCGCAGCCGGCTCCAGATCGATCACGTCCTGCCGGAAGCGGACCAGCATCTGCGGCGTCGTCTGCCCGCTGATGCCCCGGCCCACGTACGGCCTGCCCGGGAACTCCTTCGGGAAGAACTGCGCCCACGAGTCCGTGATGGAGTTGCCGTAGAAGACGACGCGGTGCTCGCCGGGCGCCGGCGGCCCGAGCTCCGCGTTCGCCTCCCGGTAGCGGCCGAGCTGCGCCCAGTCCGCGAGCCGCGCCTCGTCTGCGGCGAGCTTCTTCTCTGCCACCGCGAGCTTCTCGGCCTGCTCCCGCACGGTCTGGGGGACCGGCACCGCGGTCGTGTCCTGGGCCGTCACGGCTCGGGGCGCTGAGGCCGCCGCGAGCAGCAGGCATCCCAACCTTGCGAGTCCTCGGCCGAATGCGGTCATCATTTCCGTTCGGGTGGGTGGGGTCCGTCCGCGAATCGTAAGATTACCACTGCTCCACGTGCGGCGCCTCCGCGGGTCCGGCGGCGGTTCGGCCGTGGCGACATCGCTCAGGCCAGGCGCCCATTCGCGATTGCCGCAACACCCCACCCGCAGCAAGTTTCTCCGAACCCATTCTTACTGGAGGTCGGTGTGCTCGCAACGAAGCGATTCGGCTGGATCATGGTGGCCGCGTTCCTCGCGTCGTGCGGTCGGACGGGAGGCGGCGAGGCTGCGGGAGACAACGATTCCGGGGCGAATCAGGACGCCGTCGTCGCCCGCGTCGCCGCCGGTCTCCGGTCCGGCATCCAGGTTTCGGGCCGCCCGCTCGTCACCTACGATCTGGCCGCCCGCATGGCCCACTACCACGTTCCCGCCGTCTCCGTCGCGGTCGTGGACAGCGGACGGATCGCGTGGGCGCGGGGCTTCGGCGTGACGACCGCGGGCACGGCGGACTCGGTGACGGCGACGACGCTCTTCCAGGCGGCGTCGATTTCCAAGCCGGTTGCTGCCACGGCCATGCTCCGCCTCGTGGAGCAGGGGAAGCTCGACCTCGATACGCCAGTCAACACGTATCTGACGAGCTGGAAAGTGCCGGACAACCGCTTCACCGCGCAGGCGCCTGTGACACTCCGGCGGCTGGTCTCGCACAGCGCCGGAATGACCATCCACGGGTTCCCCGGCTACGCCGCCGGCGAGCCGGTGCCCACGGTGCCGCAGGTGCTGGACGGAGAACCGCCGGCCAACACGCGACCGGTCCGCGTCGACACCGTGCCTGGCGCCATCGGGCGCTATTCCGGCGGCGGTGTCACCGTGGAGCAGCTCGTCATGACCGACGTCACCGGAGAGCCGTTTCCCGAGCTCATGAAGCGGCTCGTTCTCGATCCGGTCGGCATGACGTCCTCGACGTACGAGCAGCCGCTCCCTCAGAGCCGCCGCGGGGAGGAAGCCACGCCGTACCGCTCCACCGGCCTTCCCGTGGAGGGCGGCTGGCACACGTATCCCGAGATGGCCGCCGCAGGCCTCTGGACCACGCCGACGGACCTGATGAAGTGGGCCATGGCCATCGCCGCGGCCCGGGCCGGCGCGCCCGGCGCGATCCTCTCGCAGGCCACGGCCACCGAGATGCTCACGCGCCAGAAGGACGACTTCGGCCTGGGTCCGGGGCTCGGCGGCGAGGGGCAGGGCTTCAACTTCTCGCACGGGGGCGCCAACGAAGGCTACCGCTGCTTCGTGATCTACTTCCCGGAGACCGGCCAGGGCGCCGCCGTCATGACGAACGGCGACGCCGGCAACACGCTCGCACGGGAGATCGTCCTCTCCATCGCAGCCGAGTACGACTGGCCGGACTACGGGCCCCGAACGGTCGACGCCCTCACGCTGGACTCCGAGGCGCTGGAGTCGTTCGTGGGCGAGTATGCCACGTCCGAAGCCCCCGTGACGCTCCGGGTAACCCACGAGGGAACCTCGCTGTACGCCGACGCGCCGGGCAACGCCGCGAAGGAGGAGATCGTCCTCGTCGCGCCCGACAGCGCCGTGGGCCTCGCAAGCGGCACGTCCTTCACATTCGACGTCGGCCCCGACGGTCGAGCGGACGCCGTGCACGTGGTGGGGCTCACGCTGCGTCGGAAGTAGGCCAGGCCGGCGAGGCGGCGGCCGCGCGGACTCGATCGGCGGCCGAGCGCAGGGCGAGAGAGCGGGCGACCGGCGGTCGCCCGCTCTCTCACGCGTTACTTGTGAATGACGATGCGCCCTCCGCCGATCTCGACGTCCCCGCTGTCGTAGATCGTCCCCACCCTATCCCAGATGCGGACGCGGATGCCGTCCGGATCGCGCCCCACGATCTCGAAGGAAACCGGGTCCGTCCGGCCCTCGAGCGTGCCCGTGCCACGGAAGCGCGCCATGGAACCGCCGACCACGAGCCAATCGAACGCCGTGCTGGTGAGGCGGAGGTCGCCGGCGTCGAAGACCACGCGCGCGTTGCCGTCCGGCGTGCTGCGGCCCTTGCGATACTTCACGTGGAACGCGAACGACGCGCGGCCCTGCGCGGCGGGAACCGCGACGAGCGCGCCGGCGGGCGAGTCGAACCAGCCGCCCCCGGCGATCGACGAGGCATCCGGATCGTAGACGGCGACCTCGACGGTTTGGGCATCGGCTGAACCTTGGGGATCGGTCACGGTCAGCGTCAGAGCGTACAGCCCGGACGCGGACGGCACCGTCACCGCAGCGGTGGCGCCCGACGCCGCGGTGCTGCCGCCCGCGCCATCCTCGAGCGCCCACGAATACTGCAGGGCATCGCCATCCGGATCCGTCGAGCCCGTGCCATCGAGCGTGAGCATCGATCCGATCTCCGCCACGTATGCACCGCCCGCGTCGGCGACCGGCGCGTGGTTGTCCGTCGACGGCGGGATCACCGTGACGTCATTCTCGGTGCCGGCGAGGATCTCGATGTCGAGGTCGGCCGCGCTCGTTCCGTTGATCCGCACGACGGCTCCGGCGGCCACCAGGATTCGCGTGCCGTCGGCGAGCTCGACGACGACTTCACCCGCCAGGGCGTCGACCGTCAGCGATCCGCACACGAACGTGCCGGCGCCGCCGTCGCCCAGAAGAACGGCGTAGGCGCCGTCGCAGAAGGACAGGGTGGCGTCGAGCGCGCCGCCAGACGCGACGACGGCGAGGACACCGGCATCGGTTCGGCCGAAGCGGAGCTCGCTGTCCCCGGCGTCGCCCACCAGGACCTGCGTGCCATCGGCGCCCTCGAAGATGAGGCGCCCGCCCGGAACGGATGCGGCGCTGATGCGCGCGGTGCCGGCGATCCAGATCGACTCCGGCGCGACGTACTGGTCGCCGGGGACGTACTGGTCGCCGGGGACGTACTGGTCGCCGGGGACGTACTGGTCGCCGGGGACGTACTGGTCGCCGGGGACGTACTGGTCGCCGGGGACGTACTGGTCGCCGGGGACGTACTGGTCGCCCGGGACGTACTGGTCGCCCGGGACGTACTGATCCCCGGCAACGAGGTCGGACGGCGTCAGCGTGAGGGGCACGAACATGTCGGGCATGCCCGGCTCCGTGCCCGCGACGAGCGCCGCGGGCACACGCACGCCGATAATGGTCAGCGCCTCCCCGTCGGCCGTCTCCTCACCGGGAACGGTGAGAGTGCCGGCCGTGAGCCCCGCGGCGTCGAGCGGCAGGTCGACGGCCTGTGCGAGGACGTCGCCGTCGTTCGAAGCGTCGCCGTCGGTGCGCGCGCCGCCGACGGTCGCGGTGACGTCCTGAAGACCGAATGCTCCGAAGATGACCTCGAGCGCCACCTCGGCGGACTCGCCGGCGGCGAGCTCGCCCACGTCGATGAAGAAGATGCCGTTGATGATGGCCTCGGGCGGCACGGCGCCCCACTCGGCCTGGTCGCGGAACTCGAGGGAGACGGTCAGGTCCGCGGAGGCCGCATCGGGGCCGGCGTTGTGCACCGTCGCGATGTAGGCGACGGCGTCGCCGACCTTCTGCCTTCCGCTCGCGGCCCGCGACAGCGTCACCTGCAGGTCAGCATTGGCGGGCGGCGCGGGAACGACGGTGAGCGTGAAGGTCTCGGAGTCGCTCAGGGACGGGTCGCCGTCCTGTGTTGCCGTCACCGTGATCTCGTAGTCGCCGACGTCGTCGGCCGTGGGCCGCCACTCGAAGATGCCGTTGATGATGGCGGCCGGCGGGATGTCACCGGACCACGAGAGCGTCCAGGGATCGTCCTCGGCGTCGGAGACGGACGGTTCGAGGACGAAGAGGTTGCCCACCGTGGCGACCTGCGCCGGGATCGGCGTGACGTCGGGCGCGGCGTTGGTCGACGTCGCTTCGGGGAACCAGATCACGATCCTCGGTGCGATGTCCGTGTTCGTGGTACTGCGGCTCAGGCCGATGATGTGGCCGTGGCTGTCGATGGCGTGGGCCGAGCTTGCCACGTCGCCCGCCAGCGTCCCGAGGTCGATCAGGTCCTCCCCCGGTCGCGCAAGGAATGCGCGATCGAAGCCGTCGCCATTCTCAGAATAGCCCGTGACCCAGCCCGAATCGTTGATGTCGGTGGGGACGCTGTAGCCCCCGAGCGTGCCGATCTCGACTGGGGTGCCGCCGAGGCGTGCGGCGTGGATGTCGGTGCCGACGCGGATCCGGCCGACGACGTCGGTGCCGTTCGTCGCGTCGGCGAAGAGGCCATCCATGTAAACCAGCGACCCCCCCGGCGCCCACGTCAGGGCACTGCCCGCGTACCCGCCCGTGACGAGCCCTCCGCCGATGTCGGTGACCGAAACCGCCTGACTGCTGGAGCTGCTCGGGTCGGGAACCGGCATCTCCGCGTAGGTCGTGTAGGGTGCTGAGGTCACGGCACCCGTGGCGCCGCCGGGCGAGCTGCGCGTGTACCGGACGAGCACGGCGCCGCCCTCGTCGATGGCGCGGGCGCTGAAGCCGTTCAACGTCACCGAATGGGGCGGCACCGGCAGGGACACGACCGTGCCCCCGGTCAGCACGAATCCGCTCTGCAACCCTGTCGATCCTCGCCCCTCGCCCGCGACGACGCCGGCGTCGTTGAGCCCGTAACCCGTGGCGCCGCTCACGAAGGGACGGCCGGGCAGCAGATCGGTGTAGGAGGTGCCGCCCTCCCACAACAGAGGGGTCGGAAAGCCATGCGAGGGCGAGACGCCGTTCGCGAGCGCGTAGTGGCCATCGTTGAGATCGAGGGGCCCCTCGGCACCCATCGGCAGCACCAGCATGGGGACGCCGGTCGTCGATATCGTGGTCGGCTCGATCGTCAGCGGCGAGGTGGGCACCGTGACGGCGGCCACGGTCGGCGGTGGACCGCACGCGCCGTCCTTGCACTGCGTGGCCGCAGTCGTCAGCGGTGCGGTGTTGTCCTGGCAGCCCGGCAGCAGTGCCGCGGCGAAGATGAGGGCCAGCAACGTGCGGGCACGTGGTGGAGTGGAGATCATCCGGCTGCTCCGGCGTTCGGGTGGCGGTGGCAGCGCCCCCGAACCCGGCAGGCGCTACGCCTTCACCGTCCAGAACGCGGTTTTGCCGGAATCTTCGCCATCCGTCGGGACCCAGGTCACCCGTTGCCCTCGACGAGGCCGCGGAACGCACGTGCGTGGTGGGCCATGCCGGCGGCGTCCAGGAAGTCGGCGATCTTGCGCACATCGGCGGTCGTATCGCCGTCGAAGCGCATCCCATCGAGGGTCGCGATCGACCGGTCCAGAAGGGCGGGACCTCGCTCGTCGCCCTGCAGCGTCATGGCGAGCACTGCCCACGCCTCGGCGACGCGGGTCCAGGTGTGGTCGAGGCCGAGGATAGTCCTGTACGACGGGATGGCGGTGCGGAACTCCGTTTCCGCCTCGGCGAAACGGCCCGCGCCCAGCAGCAGCTCGCCGATCCCTTCGTGCGCGGCCGGGACGCGCCAGTGGCCGTCGGGATATGCCCGCTCGATGGACGCCGCGCGCTGCCGGGCGATTGCGATGGCCTGGTCCAACTCCCCGATGTAGTAGTAGGCGGCGCCGAGATTCTGCAGCGCCAGCCAGACCGCGGGATGATCGGGGCCGTAGACGGCGCGGCGGATCGCCAGAGCCTCCCGGTACAGCGGGACGGCCTCGGCTGCACGGTCGGTACGCGTCAGGAGAAAGGCCGCATTATTCAGGGCCAGGCCATACGTGTCGTGCTCGCGCCCGAAGGTCTCGGCCATCGCCGGCAGCAGCTTCCGATACACGTCGGCGGCGCTGTCGTACTTCTCCTCTGCGCGCAGCACCGTGGCCAGCGTGAGCACCCGCCTGAGGTGTCCCTCCGACGCCGTATCCCCCGCAGTGCGGTCGAGCTGCAGCGACTCCTCGATCGCGACCCTCGCGGAATCCGGCTGGCCCGTTTCCCGGAGCGCGACGGCGAGCTCGGAGAGGAGGGAGGCGCGCCGGTCCGCGGTCTCCGGAAACGCAGCATACGCGGCGAGCGCCTGCCGCGCGTACTTTTCTGCCGTCGGATAGTCGTGCGCGAGCGCCTCGTTTTCGGCGATCTTCGCCAGGGTCTCCGCGACCGAGATGTCGTCGCTTTCCCAGCTGCGCCGCTCGCACGGCCAGCGCCTCCCGTAGCAGCGTGTCCGCCGTCTCGTATCGACCGAGGTTCGAATAGACCTCGCCGATCGCGGCGAGCATCGATGCGCGGACACCCGGCTCGTCCAGCAGCTCGACACGAATGCGCTCCCGACCGCGTGTAAGCAGCGTGCCGGCGTCCACGGATTCGCCCAGCTGCGCCAGAGGATCGCTGCCGCCGAACACGTCCACGAGGAATTCCGTCACCTCTGTGGCCGTGCGAGCCTCCCGCTGCGCGCGATCACGCGCCCGTTCCGCTGCGCCCCAGGCCGAGATGATGGCGGCCATGCCGCTGATCGCGAGGACGACGAGGACGATACCGATGCCCACGCCCCTGCGGTGCCTTGCGACGAACTTGCGGGCACGGTAGGCGCGCGATCCGCGCCGCGCGACGACGGGCAGCGAGCCGAGATAGCGCTCGATGTCCTCGGCCATGGCGTCCGCGGACGCGTAGCGCTCCTCCGGCTCCTTCCGAAGCGCCTTCAGCACGATCGCATCGAGGTCGCCATCCAGCGTCATCCGCAGTCGGGCCGGCTCCGTGCGCCGTGCGCGTGCGATGGCCTCGGCGGTGCCGGTGGCGGATCGGATCGTCCGGTCGACCGCCATCGATGGCCGTTCCGGCTCCGTCTCGAGCACAGCCTGCTCCACTTCCCACGGCGTCGGCGACTCGAGGCGGTACGGCCGCTCGCCTGTGAGGATCTCGAAGAGCAGCACGCCCAGCGCGTAGATGTCACACGCCGTGGTGATCCGCTCACCGCGGATCTGCTCCGGGGCCGCGTACTCCGGCGTGAGCGCACGCACGCCGGTGCGCGTGACGGCCTCCATGCCGCTGCCGGGCTGCAGGATCTTGGCGATCCCGAAGTCGAGGAGCTTCGCCTCCCCGGCCTCCGTGACGAGGAGGTTCGCGGGCTTGAGATCGCGGTGCACGATCAGGGAGCGGTGCGCGTAGGCGACGGCGTCGATCACCTGCAGGAGCAGCCGAAGCCGCTGCCGTACGGACAGGCGGCGACGGTCGCACCATGCGTCGATGCGCTCCCCGTCGACCCGATCCATCACGAGGTACGGCCGGCCGTCCGGCGTGATTCCGCCGTCGAGGATGCGCACGATGCCAGGATGGTCGAGCAGGGCGAGGATCTGCCGCTCTGCGTGGAGCCGCGCGGCGAGGTCGCCGCTCGAGCCGTCGCGCTGGAGGATCTTGATGGCGACGACCTGCTCGAAGGGCTCGGTGCGGACAGCTTCGAACACCGCACTCATGCCGCCGCGGCCGATTTCGCGTCCTATCCTGAAGGGCCCCAACATCGTGCCGGATCGGTCAGGCTCCGGCTCCGACGAGACGACGAAGCCGCGCCGGTCGAGGAAGCCGGGCGCCGAGCGATCCGCCGCGATCAGGGCCTCGATCTCGTGGCGAAGCGCGTCATCGCCGGCGCACGCATCGGCGACGAACGCCTCGGCCGCGTCCGGCGGCAGCTCGAGCGCCTTCTCCAGAATGCTCTGGATGCGCATCCATGCCTGATCGTCCATGGACAGCTCCGGTCAGTCGATGTCCTGCAAATGGCGGCTGAGGAACGCCCGCGCCGTACGCCAGTCGCGCTGTACGGTGCGCGGCGAAGTGCCGAGCGCCTCGGCGATTTCCACGTCGCGGAGGCCCGCGAAGAAGCGCATCTCGACGAGTCGGGCAAGCCGCTCACTGCGCCGGGCCAAAGCCGTCAGGGCTTCGTTCAGCGCGATGATCTGCTCCTCGTCGCGCGCCTCGCCCGCGAGATCGTCCCGGAACGTCACCACCACCGCGCCGCCGCCCCGCTTGTGCGCCTGCCGCGCCCGGGCATGATCCAGCAGCACCTGCCGCATGGCTCGGGAGGCGACGGCGAAGAAATGTGCCCGGTCGTTCAGCGCGCCGCTGGAGGCCGGCCCGAGCAGCCTCAGCGAGGCTTCATGGACGAGGGCGGTGGCGTTCAGAGTGCCGCCGCCGTCCCCACCCCGCAGATGGATGCGAGCCAATCGGCGCAGCTCACCATACACAATGGTGAAAAGGGTGTCGACGGCTTCGTCGTCGCCATCTCGGGCTCGCTCCAGCAGCAGCGTGACTTCGCTCGGCTTCGTCATGCGCGGGATTCGAGGGCCTGCGCGGGCTCGTGCTCCTCAGGGAGCCACGGGGTACTCGCAACAATGTGCCACGGGGCTCACGCTCAAGTCCAGGTGGCGAATCTAGCGGCGGCTTCGGTGACGGGCCGCACGACAACGGCCTGCGCCCGCGGGTGCGGAGAACAGGCCGTCAGCGCACGGTGACGCGCAGCGGAGGAGGAGGGACTCGAACCCTCAAAGGCTTGCGCCCGCCGCATTTCGAGTGCGGTGCCTTACCAGTTAGACTACTCCTCCGGAAACCCGGAGGATGCGTGCCGGCCGCATCTCCCGAGCCACGCAATTTACCGGAAACCGCGGCGCCGCTCAACCCCGCGCGCCGGCTCGCGCGCGGGCCGGAAACCGGCCGAACGCCCGCACACGGATCTTCCGGTCCTGATGGCGCGGCTCTATCTTGGGCGCACCTTTCCCGCGGCGTCTCCGCCGAGCACCGAATTCCCCAATACGCCGAAAGGCGATGACCCCGAACTTCCTGCGCGAGCTCCGGCGCCGGCACGTGTACCGGGTGGCCGTCGCCTACGGTGTCACCGCCTGGCTTCTGATCCAGCTGGCCGCCACCGTGCTGCCCACGTTCGGTGCGCCCGACTGGGTGTTAAAGGTCGTCATCGCCCTCCTCGCGTTGTTCTTCCCGGTCGCGTTGATCCTGTCCTGGGCGTTCGAGCTGACGCCGGAGGGCGTGCGCCGTACGGTGCCGGCGGAGGCGGATGACGCGCGCCCCGAGGCCGCCGGCCGGCGGGTCGGCCGGGCCCTGGACTACGTCACCGTACTCCTCCTCGTGCTTGCCGTGGGACTTCTGGCGTGGAGGACGTTCGGTCCGGCTCGCTCCGGGACGTACGGTTCGGACCGTGCCGGCACGCCTGCCGCCGAACCGATGGCCGGGGCCGACACCATCCCCTCCCGGTCGGTGGCGGTCCTCCCGTTCGAAAGCCTGAGCGCGGACGCGTCGAACGCGTATTTCGCCAGCGGCATGCAGGACATGATCCTCACCAAGCTGGCGGCGATCCAGGGCCTGCGGGTCATCTCCCGTGCCTCGACGGAGCCGTACGGGAGTCGGCCGGCGAACCTTCGCTCGGTCGCACTGGAGCTGGGCGTCGCGACGATTCTCGAGGGTACCGTGCAGAGGGACGGTGACCAGGTCCTCATCAACGTGCAGCTCATCGACGCCGGCAGCGACGCCCACGTCTGGGCCCAGGACTACACGCGTACGCTGGAAAGCGTGTTCGGCGTCGAGGGAGAGGTGGCGCAGAAGGTAGCCGACGCCCTGCGCGCGCGGCTGACCCCGGCGGAACGGCGTCGGGTCGCGACGGCGCCCACGTCGGACGCCGTCGCCTACGACCTGTATCTGCGGGCCGACGCACACGCGCGGAAGGCCAGCGACGACAATCGCCTGGCGATGGAGGAGCTCCCCCAGGCCATCCCGCTCTTCCAGCAGGCGCTCGCGCGCGACACGGCGTTCGGACTCGCCGCCGCCGCCCTGGCCCAGGCCCACCTGAACATGTACTGGTTCGGCCTGGACCGGACGGACTCGCGGCTCGCCGCAGCGAAGGTGGCCGTCGACCGGGCCCTCGCGATCGATCCGGACATGGGTGAGGCGCACCTGGCGCTCGGCCTCCTCCAGTATTGGGGGCACCGAGATTACGCCCGTGCGCTCGACGAGCTCCAGAAGGCCCGGCGCGTCATGCCGGGCAATTCCCAGGTCGAGTACCTCTACGGTGCCATCGCCCGTCGCCAGGGGGAGTGGGGACGGGCGGTCGACGGCTTCCTGAACGCGGCGATCCTCGATCCGCGCAACACCGCGCCGCTCCAGCAGCTCGCCCTGACCTACGAGATGCTTCGCCGCTACGCCGACGCGGACTCGGTCTGGCATCGCGTCGAGGAGGTGCATCCGAACCCGGCCGGAGTTCGCCGCCTCCGCGCCTGGAATACCGTCCTGCGTTCCGGCGATCTCGCGCCGCTGCGCAGGGAATTGTCGACGCTGGAGCCGGCCACGGAGGACTATCGATCGTTCTTCGGGGTGCGCTACTTCGTCGAGTGGGCCTCGCGCGACTACGCCGCGGCGACGCGCATCGCCAGGGAGGATACGACGCGGTCCTGGACGTCGCCGAGCAACGTGGTGCTCCCTCGCCAGTTGTTCCTCGCCTGGGCGCGACAGGCCGCGGGAGACGCCGTCGAAGCCCGCCGCCTCTATTCCAGGCTCCGCGCCCGGGCCCAGGAGCAGCTCCGGGAGCGACCCGACGACCCCGACCTGCATCTGGCCCTAGCCTTCGCCGACGCCGGCCTCGGCCTGCGAGGCGAGGCGGTGACCGAGGCCCGAACGGCGGCGGCCGGCATGCCGATGAGCCGCGATGCCGTCACGGGAGGGGACTACCTCGTCTGGCTGGCACGGCTCTACGTCCGGGTCGGCGACGACGCCCACGCGCTGGAGTCGCTGCGACGGGCCATGGATGCGCCGACGGGCGGCACCATCTCTCCCTCCCTCCTGCGCATCGACCCGGTCTGGGATCCGCTTCGCACCGAACCGGCGTTCCAGGATCTCCTCGTGGAGGAGCCGCCGAGCGGCCAATCGGATCGAGCCGGCGCAGACTGACCGCGCGGGACAGAGTCAGGGGCCGGGCGCGCGGGGCTGGGGGCGTCCGGTTGTCGCGGGCGCTCCGGGCTGCGGCCGGAGCACCTCCATTGTCATCGATCGCGGTCTGCCCCGGCCCCGCTCCAGAGGTTGTTCGCCCTGTCTCCGTCCGGCAGTGCCTCCTCCGGATCGGCCACCACCTTCGTGAGCGGCTTCGTCGTCGCGACGTACTCCGTCCACGTCGCGCCCTCCTGCCACGCCTCCACCGGCACTCTCACGGTGCGCATGGCGCCGCCCTGCTCGGTGATCGCCAGTGTGACCGGGAAGGCCATGCGGTCCCGGTTCGTCAGCGTGATGAGCGCGCCCTTCGACGGATCGCCGTCCACGTAGCTCACCGAGTCGATCGCCACGTCGTACGCCCAGTTGTGGGCGAACCACTCCGTCCAGAACCACCCCAGGTCCTCGCCTGCCGCGCTGTCCATCGTGCGGAAGAAATCCCGCGGAGTGGGATGCTTGAACGCCCAGCGCCGCACGTACTCCCGGAATGCGTAGTCGAAGCGCTCCGGGCCGACGATCTGCTCCCGCAGCAGCACGAGACCGAGAGCCGGCTTGTAGTACTCGACCGGGTGACGGTACTGCTCGGGCACGGCGTCGGCGTAGCTGAGGATCGGCGGCGCGTCGGGGTCCGCCAGCAGCGGTGTGATCTCCTGCGCCGGATTGCCGCCCTTCGGCGCGTACTCGCCGTCCCGCTTCGGCGCGAACTCGCCGTGGTTGAACTGCTCCGACGCGTAGATGTCGATGAACGTGTTGAAGCCCTCGTCCATGAACGCGAAGCGTCGCTCGTCGGAGCCGACGATCATCGGGAACCACTCGTGCCCGAACTCGTGGGCCGTCACGCCCCACAGCCCCTTGCCCCGCGAGCGCATCGAGCAGAACACGAGGCCGGGATACTCCATTCCGCCGACGGGGCCGCCCACGTTGACGGCGTTCTCCCACGGGTAGGGGAACAGCATGCGCGAGAAGATCTCGATGCTCGCCTTCGTGTACTCCGTCGACCTGCCCCACGCCTCGGGGCCCGCGCTCTCCACCGGGTAGGCCGACTGCGCCAGGGCCGTCTTCCCGGCCGGCAGGTCGATCTTCGCCGCGTCCCAGACGAACGCCGGTGAGGCGGCCCAGGCGACGTCGCGTGTGTCGTGCATCGTGAAGCGCCACGTGAGCGTCCCCGAGCGCGCGGGGCGCGTGGCGGCGTCGCCCACCTCGTCCGCACCGATGATCGTGACCGTCCGGTCGCTCTGCCGCGCCTGCTCGAGCCGGTCGCGCTCCCGCTGCGTCAGCACCTCGTCAGGGTTCTGCAGCGTGCCCGATCCCACGACCACGTAGTTCCACGGCACGGTCACGGCGTAGTCGATGTCCCCGTAGTCCAGGTAGAACTCGCCGGAGCCGAGGTAGGGCAGCGTGTCCCATCCCCGCACGTCGTCGTAGACGTGCATGCGCGGGAACCACTGGGCCATGTCGTAGATCGGCCCGTTCTTCGTCTGCCGCCACCCCATGCGGCCGGTGTTCTCGCCGTGGACGACGAAGGCGTACACGATGCGCAGCGTCACGACACCGCCGTCCGCCGGCACCGGCCGGGCGAGGCGCACCTGCATGCGCGTGTCGTCGACGACGTAGTCCGCGTCGCTCGTCCGGCCGTCCTGCTCCACGCGCACCGAGCTGAGATCGTAGCCCTTGGTAACGCCGGCGGGCGGCCCGGCGGTCGTCCGGAAGGACCGGGACGTGTCCGCGAACGCGTTCTGGTCGAGCTGGAGCCAGAGGAAGCGCAGCGGCGTCGGGCTCTCGTTCGTGTACGTGATCGTCACGTCGCCGCTGAGCCGGTGCGCGTCGGGGTCCAGCGTCGCACGCACCGAGTAGTCCGCCCTGTTCTGCCAGTACGCGGCCCCGGGCTTCCCGCCCCCCGTGCGGAACGCGGTGCCCGGGTCCAGGTCGTGGCTCGGATCGAAGAGCGCGTGGGCGTCGTAGGCGACGTCGCCGTTCGCGTCCTGCGCGCGCGCGAGCCATCGGCGTGAGCGCCAGGACCAGGAGCGAAGCGGCAGAGTCGAAGCGGGTCATGGACCGTCCGGGAACGAGAAGCGGGGCGACGTCGCCGCGGGGCAACATCGCCGCGCGGGAGGACGACTGATCCTGGGGCGGGACGCTTCGCACGGCAAGCGGGTGGCGCGTGCGAGAGAGGCGGCGCCGCGGAGCGGCCCAGCGGGCGAGGCGGGAGCGGCGGGATCGAGTGAGGCTGCGCGAAGGTGAGTGAGCGGGGCGGACCGGCGCGGGCGGGCGCACCGGGCGCAATCGACCAAACGATGACGCTTCTGGACTCGAGAGGCACGTTTGCGCGGATACGCGGGCCTAACGTGACGTGCGGCTCGATCCTTCCCGGGCACGCATGACACATTCGATCCACCCAGCGGGGACAAGGTGGCAATCGACGGCGGGAGCGCTCGCAATGATGTCTTGGCGCCGCCCCGGACGAGGGGCGGCGCTACCGGGTCCGCCCACCCACACCCACACCCACACCCACACCCACACCCAGTGCCGCGGGTCGCCCCGCTCTTCGCATCAACCCACGCTCGCGGCGCCCACGCCCTCCGGGGCCGGCGTCTCCGCGGGCGCGCCGATGAGGAACGCGCGCAGCCGCGCCGCGCCGTCGGTGAAGATCAGGTATGCGCTCGGCACCACGAAGAGCGTGAGCAGCGTCGACACCGACAGGCCGCCGACCACCGCGATGGCCAGGGGCTGCATCAGCTCGGAGCCGCTGCCGATGCCCATGGCCAGCGGCAGCATGCCGAACAGCGTCGTCAGCGTGGTCATCAGGATGGGCCGCAGGCGGACCGCGCCGGCCTCGATGGCCGCTTCGTGCGCGGTGAGCCCTTTCTGCCTGCGGCCCATCTCGATGTACTCCACCAGCAGGATCGCGTTGTTCACCACGATGCCTGCCAGGAGGATGACGCCCAGCATGACCGGTGCGCTGAGAGGGGTCCCCGTGATGTTCAGCGCGGCGCCGACGCCGATGAGCGAGAGCGGGATGGCGATCAGGATCACGAGGGGGTTCACGACGCTCTCGTACTGCACCGCCATGACGACGAAGACGAGGAAGATGGCCAGCAGCACCACGATCGTGAGCTGCCGGTTGTTGTCACGGATCGCCTCCTCGTCGCCGCCGAAGATGACGCCGTAGCCGTCGGGCATGGCGATACCGGCAATGCGTGCCCGGATCGAGTCGTTGACCTCGCCCACGCTGGCCACGTCCGTGATGACGTCGCCGGTAAGGCGCAGGACGCGGTTCTGGTTCACGCGCAGGATGTTCGTCGGTCCGAGGGAGTTGTAGACGCGGGCGACGTCCCGCAGGTAGATCGGCGCTCCCCCGGTGCCGCCCGGGAAGAGGGCGATGGAGGCGAGGTCCTCGGGGCTGCGGAAGCGGTCCCGGGGGAACATGACGCGCAGATCGTATTCCTGGTTGCCGGACGTGTAGCGCGTGGCGATGGTCCCGTCCAGCGCCGTCCGCAGCGTCTGCCCGACCGCGGCGACGTTGAGGCCCAGGTACGACGCCCGGTCCCGGTCCAGGACGATGGAGAGCTGCGGGCTCGCCTCCTCGGCGGAGGGCTCCAGGTTCTCCAGGCCCGGGATGCCCTGCACGCGTCGCGAGATCTCTTCCGCGATGCGACGCAGCTCGTTCAGGTCGTCCCCCTGGACGCTCAGTGCCACCGCCGATCCGGCCGACGACGTGCGCAGCCCGCGGATGCGCGGCGGCCGGACGAAGATGCGGGCGCCGGGGAAGCCGTGCTCGTCGATCTTCGCCTGCAGCCGCTGCACCCATTCGTCCGCCGTGATGTCCCGCTGGTCTGCGGGGGCCAGCACGATGTCGAGGGAGCCACGCCCCGCCCGGGCGGCCGTGGAGCCGCCGAACAGGAATCCGCCAGCCGTGGCGAACACGTCCTTCACGTACGGCATCTCGCCGACCAGGTCCTCGATCTGGAGCGTGATGCGGTTGGTCTCCTCCGCGGACGCGCCCGGGGGCAGCGAGACGTAGACGCCCACGTTCCCGTCGTCGACCTGGGGCAGGAACTCGCTTCCGAGGTTGCGGGACGCGATCGCCGCCACGGCGAGGGCCGCCGCGGCGCCGCCCAGGATCGGCCAGCGCCACCGGTGCAGCGCCTTCCGCGCCACGCGCCGGTACAGGTTGCGCGCGCCCTCCATGCCCCGGTCGAATGCGGTGATGGGCCGCCACCTCTTGAGCCCGCTCTCGAATCGCACCTTGGCGAGCTGCGCGGACAGCATCGGCACCACCGTCAGGGCCACCGCGAGGCTCGCGAAGATCGCGAACGAGATGGTCAGGATCAGCTCCCGGAAGATGAGGGCCGCGAGCCCGCTGATGAGCAGGAACGGCACGACGGCGGCAAGGTTGGTGGCCGTCGAGGCGACGACCGCGCTGGTGACTTCCCCGGCTCCCGTGTGCGCCGACTCCTCCACGCCTTCGTGCCCCTCCTCCCGGTGGCGGAAGATGTTCTCCAGCATCACGATGGAGTTGTCGATCAGCAGCCCGACGCCGAGGGCGAGCCCGCCGAGGGACATGACGTTCAGCGTGAGGTGACCGAGCCCCATCATCACGAACGTGCCCAGGATGGCGATGGGAATGCTCAGCCCGATGATGAACGTCTTGCGCAGCGAGCCCAGGAACAGGAACACGACCAGCATCGCCAGCAGCGCGCCGAGCAGCGCCGCGTCCCGCACCGAGTTCACGGAGTTGCGGATGAAGCTGGACTGGTCCTGGATCGTGTGGAACGTCACGTCCGGCGGCACGAACCCGGATTCGTGCAGGCTCGACAGCCGCTTCGCGACGTCGTCCGCGACCTGCCACCGTGTTCGCGTTGGGCTGCTTGCGGATGGACAGCTTCACCGCCGGCGTGCCGTTCAGCCGCGCCCACAGCCGCTGCTCCTGGTGGGTGTCGGCCACGCTCGCCACTTCCGTGAGCGGGATGCGGCCGCGGCCGGGCACGGGAAGCAGCACGTTCCGGACGTCGTCGATGCTGCGGAACTTGCCCGCCGTCTTTCCGATCACCTCCCGCGTCGCGGACGCGACGCGCCCCGCGGCGATGTCCTGGTTCGCGTTGCGGAGCGACTCGATGACCTGGGAGACTGTCAGCCCGTACGAGCGCAGCCGCTCCTGGTCCAGGACGACCTGGATCTCCCGCACGAGGCCGCCCGAGACGTCCACGGACGCGACCCCGTCGATGGTCAGCAGCTGCGGTCGCAGCCGGTACTCCACCCAGTCGCGCAGCGAGATCAGGTCCCGCGTACCGGACGAGAAGCCGACCTCGTAGATGGGGGACTGCGACGGGTCGAACTTGTAGATCGTCGGCGGGTCCGCCTCCTCCGGCAGCCGCCCGCGCGCCCGCTCCATGTTCTTCGCCGCGTCCTGCAGCGCGAAGTCGATGTTGGTCCCGTAGGCGAAGTGGAGGTTCACGCCGACCCGGTCGGCCTGGATCTCCGTCTCCATCTCCTCGAGGTCCTCGGTCGTGGCGAGTGCGGCCTCGAGGGGCTTGGCGACGGTCTCCTCCAGCACCTCCGGCTCCACGCCCTGGTCGCTCACCGAGACGCGGACCTCGGGGTAGACGATGGTCGGCAGCAGGTCCAGCGGGAGCCCGGACAGGAAGAACAGTCCGAGGACGATGACGACCGACGTGAGCATGAGCGTGCCGACCGGTCGCCGGATCGAGAAGCTCGGCAGTCCGCCGCGCTTGCGGTCCGGCCCGCCTCCGGACCCGGTGCTCACCCGTCCTCCCCGCGCACGGCGGGCGCGCTCTCCAGCGGCTTGTCGGTCCGCTCCGTAACGCGGACGGAGGTTCCATCGCGGAGGTTGTTGTTCCCCGCCGTGACCACCACCTCCCCCTCGTCGAGGCCGCTCACGATCTCGACCTTCCCGTTGGACGTCAGACCCGTGGAGACCGAGCGCCTCAGGGCCTTGCCCTCCTGGACGACGAACACCGACTGGGAGCCGGCGCCGCTCACGATGGCGGCGGCCGGAACCAGCAGCACGCCATTCCGGGCGTTCAGGGCGAAGGTGGCGCGGGCCAGGTAGCCCGGCCTCGCCGCCTGCCGGGCCTCCGCGCTGAGCGCGACCTCCACGGTGACGAGCCGCGTGTTCGGGTCGCCCGACGGGAAGACGCGCCGGATTCGGCCCTGCAGCGCGCGCTGCGGCAGCGCGTCGAGCCCGAGGTCGACGACGTCGCCCGCGCGCAACTCGCCGACGTCCAGCTCCGAGACGCCCACCCGCACGACCATGGTCGAGACGTCCGCGACGGAGAACATCTTGGCCTGCACGCCGAGGGCGTCCCCCTGCTCGACGAGCTTCTCGGTCACGACCCCGTCGATGGGCGACTGCACGGTCGCGTAGGAGATCCGGGTCTGGATCTGCTCGAGGGAGGCCTTCGCCGCCGCGAACGCGGTGCGATCCCGCTCGAACTCGGGCTCCGTGATCACCTTCTCCTGCCGCAGCCGCGTGGAGCGGTCGAGCGCCGCCTTGGCGACGTCGTACTGCGCCTTCGCGGCCGCGAGCTGCGCCTGCAGCTCCCGATCGTCCACGCGCGCCAGCACGTCGCCTCGCCGGACGACGGAGCCCTCCTCGACGTTCACCGACAGCAGCGCGCCCGAGAGGCGGCTGTTCACGGCGATCGTCCGGATCGGCTCCACGATCCCGGAGACCGTAACGGAGCGGGCGATGGAGCCCCGCTCGACGGGCACGGCCTCCACCGACACGACACGGTCGGCGCCGCCGCCGGGGCGGCCCCGCCCGCTCGTGCCGCCGGAGGCGGGTTCCGCCTCGCTCCTTCCGCACGCGGCCACGGCCACGAGCGCGAGCGCCGCGGCCAGTCCGGCCGCCGCGCGGCGCAGGTCCGATCTATTCACGCCTCATCTCCCGAAATGTCGCCACCGAGAATCGCCTCGAGCTGGGCCACGGCGGTACCCAGTCCCTGTCGCGCCCGCACCGCCTGCACCTGCGCATCCGTGAGTGAAACCTGGGACGCCTGAAGCTCCAGGATCGTCGCGTTGCCGATCCGGTACCGCTCCTCCTGGACCCGCAGGTCTTCCTCCGCCAGCTGCACCGCCCGCCGCGAGATCTCGACCCGCTGCTGCGCCGCGCCGATCTGCTCCACCGCCGACTCGACCTGCACCCGGGAGGCGAGCACCGCGTCCCGCGCCGCCGCCTGCGCCGCGGTCTCCGCCGCCGCCGTGCGCTGCAGCGTCGCCTCCCGCTGGAAACCGTTGAACAGCGGCAGGGAAGCGAAGACCCGCATGCTCCAGCTCTGCTGGTTCGGCGGGAAGTCGAAGCCGAACCAGTCGTACCCCCCGGAAAGCCGGATGGTGGGCAGGTACGAGGTGAAGCTGCCCAGCCGGTCCGCCCGGCGGCTCTTCAGCGTCGCCTCCGCCGCGACCACCGAAGGCGACGTCCGGCCCGCCCGTGTCACCAGCGACTCCGTCGGCGGCAGCGCTGGCGCCGAATCCGGCAGCGCGCCATCCGCCGGCTGCACGGCCCTTGGCAGCCCGACCTGACGCCCCAGGCGCAGCCGGGCGTCCCGCATGGCCGACCGGGCGTCCACGAGGGCGAGCTCGGCGTTGCCGACCTCCAGCTCCGCCCGCAGCTCGTCGGAGCGCGTCGCCGTCCCCACCTCCAGCCGCGTGCGCGCGAACTCCAGCTGCTGACGCGCCCGCTCGAGCCGCTGCTCCGCCGCCGTCACCACCTCCCGGGCCGCCGCCGCCTCGAAGTAGATCTGCGTCGTCTGCAGCGTCGTCTGGAAGCGCTGGGCCGTTCGGTTCGCCTCCGCCGCGCCCACGCCCGCCGAGGCCGACCGCAGGTCCGTGAATCGCCGCCCGCCGGAGAACAGGTCGTAGCTTCCCGACGCCGTCGCCGTGTAGTTCTCGGACACGAGCCGGCCCGTCGACTGGTCGAAGCGCTGGTTGCTGGAGTTGAGGTAGGACGTGTTCATGGTCAGCGACGGCAGCCACGCACCCTTCGCCTGCATGAGCGTGGCTTCAGCGTTCGAGACCGCCGAGCGGGACGCCACCGCGGCCGGGCTGACCTGCAGCGACAGCCGGATCGCCTCCGGCAGATCGATCACCGCCGCCGCCGTGTCCCCCGCGGCCACCAGCGGAGCCTCCTGGGCCGCCACCCGCCCGCCCAGGGCGGACGGCCCCGTCGGCACCAGCAGGATCGACGCCGCCGCCAGCACGAGAGATATCGCCCCTGCCGCTGCCCGGGCGCCGATCGCGCCGCGCAGAGGAGGATGCCGCTGGCCGTGGCGGGTCGGGAGGGCCACCGCGAGGCGGGTCGAGAGGGTCACCACGTGCCTTTCCCCTGGCGTCGTCCGTTCGGAGTACCCCCTTCGCGGGGGCGCCCGAGACCATGCGCACGCGCGCGGCCTCGACCATCGAGTGTCCTCTCAGGACGCCCAGAGGTCCGAAAACGTTGAGGCCGCGCCGCTCCCACGGGCGCGCCGGGCCGTCGCGCGCTAGCTTTCGCTGCAACGCGAGACGCATCCGATCCAAACCCGCGAACCGGAGTCTTCGTTCCCATGATCCTCTTCCTCGCCATCGGTCTCGCCGCGGGCGTGCTGTCCGGATTGTTCGGCATCGGCGGCGGCATCGTCATTGTGCCGGCGCTGCTCTACGTCGCCGCAATGCCCGTCCGCACGGCACTGGGGACGTCCCTCGGCGCCCTCCTGCTCCCCGTCGGCGCGCTGGGCGCCTGGACCTACTGGCGCGCAGGTGACCTGAACTTCCGGGCATCCGCCGGGATCGCCCTCGGCCTGTTCATCGGCGCGTACTTCGGCGCCATCGCCGCCCAGCACGTTCCCACCGGCACGCTGCGCCGGCTGTTCGCCGTCTTCATGGTGATCGTCGCCGTGCGCATGTGGATCGGGGGTGGGTCCGGGCGGGCGGCACCTCAGGACGGGACGACGGCCGACTCGGTGAGGTAGCGCTGGAGGCGCGCTGCGCGCGGGCACCGCCTTCGGCGGGGCACCGCGCCTGCGGCGCGGGGCACGCCCCTCCGGGGCGGGCACGCCTTCGGCGGGGTTCCGCCCTGCGGGCGGGGCGTGCGTCGCTTTGCTCGCACGGAGGGGCGCCTTCGGCGGGGTTCCGCCCGGCGGGCGGGGGTGGTGGGTACACCGTGCGGCGGATCCGCGGCGCGACGGCGCTCGGCACGGATCGGAGGGAGACGACCGATGGCTATCAGCGTTGAGGGTTCGACCCACCGCGTGCGGAGCCGCGCCGGAGGGGACGCCGCGCCGCATGTGGAGCCCCGCCGCAGATGCCCCGCCGCAGGCGGAACCCCGCCGCAGGCGTGCCCGCCCCAAGGGGGCGTGCCCCGCGCCTCCGGCGCGGTGCCCCGCCTCCGGCGGTGCCCCGCGGCGCAGCCGCGGCCCTACCTGTGTCCGCGGATCTCGTGGGGCCGGTATGGGGCCTGGAGGCGGCCGACCTCGTCGTCGGACAGCTTCAGGTCCACGGCCCGAACGGCGGCATCCAGGTGTGGCAGCTTCGTCGCGCCGACGATGGGGGCGGTCACGGACGGCTTCGAGAGGAGCCACGCCAGCGCGACCTCGGCGGCCGAGACCTCGTGCTCCTCCGCGATGGCCTGAACGGCCTCGACGATCTCCCAGTCGCCGGGGCCGCCGTAGAGGTCGTGGCCGTATGTGTCCGTCTCGGCCCGTTTCGTGGCGGAGCGGTCCTCGATGGAGCTGCGCGTGCCGGCCAGCATGCCACGGGCGAGAGGCGACCAGGGGATGACGGCGATGCCCTCCGCCTCGCAGAGCGGGATCATCTCCCGCTCCTCCTCCCGGTAAATCAGGTTGTAGTGGTTCTGCATGGAGACGAAGCGGGCCCAGCCGTTCCGTTCTGAGACACCGAGCCCCCGCGCCATCTGCCACGCCCAGCCGGAGCTCGCGCCGATGTAGCGCACCTTCCCGGTGTGGACGAGGTGATCGAGGGCGGCCAGCGTCTCCTCGATCGGGGTCCTGCGGTCCCAGCGATGGATCTGGTACAGGTCGATGGCCTCGATGCCCAGTCGTCGAAGGCTGGCCTCGCAGGCCTCGATGATGTGCTTCCGGGACAGCCCGCGCAGGTTCGGGCCCTCGCCCATGGGGTTGAAGACCTTGGTCGCGATGACGAGTTCTTCCCGCCTGCCGTACTCCCGCAGCGCCCGACCGGTGACCTGCTCGCTCACCCCGAGCGAGTACATGTCGGCGGTGTCGAAGAAGTTGATCCCCGCCTCGATGGCCCGTCGGTAGAACGGGCGCGCCTCTTCCTCGTCCAGCACCCAGGGCCGCCACTTCGACGTGCCGTAGCTCATGCAGCCCAGACAGATGCGGGAGACCGTGACGCCCGTGGCGCCGAGAGTCGTGTATTCCATGCTCGGAGGGTACGGCCCCGCGCGTGTCGCGGTCAACGCGCCGAGCCGGATCGGGGCGCCGACCCGCTGGCGCCGCACCCGGTGCGGAAGGTGAGGATCACGAGACAGGCCGGTGACCGCCGCCCGCCGGGCGCCGGCCGGTGATGCGATCGATGAGGTAGAGCGGCAGCAGCCCGGCGGCAAAGCACGCGATGTCGATCGGATCGAACCGTCCCCGGAACAGCCCCTCCGGCCAGTAGAGCTGCGCCACCTCGGTCGCGGCGCTGGCCAGGAAGATGACGGTCACGGCGCGCTCGGCCGTGGCGCCGAACAGCCGACCCACCACCGTTCGCCGGTCGGGGTACCCCAGCCCGCGGGTGGTGACATAGAGCCACGCGGGGCCGGTGATGTCCGCCATGTGGCTCGTCGCGAATCCGCCCTGCACCTCCGCCATCACCAGCGCGCCGGCGGACAGAACGGCCGCGAGCAGAAGCCACTCGGCCCATCGCCAGTAGAGGAGCGCTCGCATGCTTTCCCTTCAGGTGCTGGAGCTGCATGCCAGTATCCTGCAATACTGGACTCTACGGCGGAATCGACAAGGATGGTCTGCGGGGAAATTCCCGAAAAATGAAAAGAGCCCGGCGAGAACCATCGTTCTCACCGGGCCCTACCCAGTCGGGGAGACTGGATTTGAACCAGCGACCCCTGCGTCCCGAACGCAGTGCTCTGCCAGGCTGAGCTACTCCCCGATTCCTGCAGCGGACGGGGTGGGATTCGAACCCACGAGAGCTTTCACCCCACACGATTTCCAATCGTGCGCCTTAAGCCGCTCGGCCACCCGTCCTTCGAGCGGTCGGCCCGCGCGACCGGCGCGCGGGTTCGGCGTCCCGCCGACTCGTTCCTCCGGGCCGCCGCGGCCCGTACGGAGAGGGAGGGATTCGAACCCTCGAGAGCCTTTCGGCCCAAACGCCTTAGCAGGGCGCCGCCTTAAGCCGCTCGGCCACCTCTCCAGTGCGGCGAACGGCCGAGGGCCGGGCTCGCCGCACGGGACGCGCCGCAGCCCGCCCCGTTCGCATTGCCCCTCCTGGGATCGAACCAGGACTCTCCTGATCCAGAGTCAGGCGTGTTGCCAATTACACCAAGGGGCATCCAGCCTTGTCAATCATCGCGACCCGTCGGCCTCGTCCGACGGCCCGGGCGCTCACCTCGAAGCGGGAGACGGGGCTCGAACCCGCGACCCTCAGCTTGGGAAGCTGATGCTCTGCCAACTGAGCTACTCCCGCACCTCAGAGCCACCTGTCGGACTCGAACCGACGACCCCATCATTACGAATGATGTGCTCTACCGACTGAGCTAAGGTGGCGGCGATGGAGCTGAGGGGAGTCGAACCCCTGACCTCTGCAGTGCGATTGCAGCGCTCTCCCAACTGAGCTACAGCCCCGCGTGTTCAGCCGGCCCTCGGGCCGTCTTCCTGCCCCTGCTTCGCTGCCTTGCCATGGGCGCGACAGGACTCGAACCTGTGACCTCTACGATGTCAACGTAGCGCTCTAACCAACTGAGCTACGCGCCCTCAGTGGTGGGGGAAGGATTCGAACCTTCGTAGGCGTAGCGCCAGCAGATTTACAGTCTGCCCCGGTTGGCCGCTTCGGTACCCCACCGTCCGTCCGGTTCTTCGACCGTACCCGTCGGCCGGGCGACGGATCCGTCCGAACCTTCGCCTCCCCCGCTCCCCGCGACCCCGGTGGGGACGCCTCCGAAGCCGTGGACGCGAGCCTGAAAAGATAGTAGAGCCGGGGACCGAGATCAACCCCTCCCGAGGGCCGATCGTGCCGGGAACGGCGCGCTTCCTGCCCGTGCTCCGGCAGCGTAGATTTCCCCGCTGTTCGATGCCGCTCCGATGGGAGCGGCGGATCCGCCTGACGCTCACCGGAGTCCCTCTTGTTGCGCCGATCTCTCGTGGTTCTCGCTCTCGTGCTCCTCCCGTCGGCTCCTCTGATCGGACAGGCCACGCCGCCGCTGGCCGAGGGTGACCGGATCCGGGTGACCGAGCCGACGGGAGAGCGGACCACCGGGCGACTCGTGGATCTCGCGCCGGACCGACTAATGGTTGCTTCCGGAAACTCGACCCGGGTCTTCCGGCCGGATGCGCTACGCGCGATCGAGCGGAGCGCGGGCCGTCACCGCCGCTTTGGCCGGGCGCTGCTCCTGTCAATGGGGAGCGCGGCCCTCATCGGGGGAATCGTGGAAGCCGCGGCGTTCGAACCCTGCACGGGAGAGTGCTGGTTCCAGCCCCGGACGGCGGCCGGCGCCTTCGTGGAAGGGGCAGTCGCGTCGGGAATCGTCATCGGTATCCCGGTGGGCACGGTCTGGGGGCTGGTCGCGCGACCGGAGCGGTGGGAGCGGGTACGCTGACACCGGCCTCTTCTCAAGTCGTTAAGGATCCCGCCGTCCCGAAGCGGTGCGGCGCCCCCCCCGAGCGACGCAGCGCCGCGCCCGCTGCAACCCTTCCTCCTGTCAGCACGTCCAATCTCCCGAGGCCGCAGCCTGTTCACCTGACGCCCCACGGACCCATGCGCCACCATCTTCGTCGACTCCGGAAGGACAAGGGCTTCACGATCACCGCGCTGGCGACCCTCGCCCTCGGCATCGGCGCGTCGGTCGCCATCTTCACGGTCGTGAACGCCGTGCTCCTCCGGCCGCTCCCGTACCCCGCCGCCGACCGTCTCGTCCGGATCGGGCCGGACAGGAATTTCAACGCGACGCTGTCCGACGCCGTCGGCGCGATCCCCTCGCTGGAGGCTTCCACGGGCGTGGCCGTCTGGAGCCTGACGCTGACGGGTGCCGGCGACCCGGTCTCTCTTTCTACGCAGGTGGTGGACCCGTCCTTCTTCCGGGTGTTCGGCGTGCGCCCGACCCTCGGCCGGCCGTTCACGCCGGAGGAGCGGGATCCGTCCCGTTCGGACGTCGTGATTCTCAGCGACGCCCTCTGGCGCCGGCGATTCAGCGCCGATCCCGACATCATCGGGAGGCGCGTGCGGCTGGACGGCTACGGAACGGAGGCGCGAACGGTGGTCGGCGTCATGCCGCGCGGCTTCGTGCCGCCCGTCGCCCCGCCGGAGGCGGACGTTCAGCTCTGGATCCCGCTCTCCCTCCCGCCGGGTGCGACGTTCGCGACGGACAGTACCTGGTACGTCAACTGGGTGATCGGCCGCATGCGCCCCGGCGCGACGGTCGAGGGGGTTGCGCAGGAGGCGCGCACGGCCATGGCTCGCCTCAGGGCGACGGCGCCGCAACTCCTCACGGCGGAGGACGCGCGCACCCTCGGAGCGAGCGGGCTTCTCGACTCCATGGTGGGCGACGTGCGCGGGACGCTGCTCGTCCTTCTCGCAGCCGTCGCCCTCGTCCTGCTGCTCGCCTGCGCCAACCTGGCCAGTCTGCTGCTGGCCCGGGCGGATCGGCATCGCCAGGAGTTCGCCGTCCGCGCCGCCCTCGGTGCGCCGCGCTCGACGCTCGTCCGGGAGCGCCTCGGCGAGAGCGTGCTCCTGGCCGTGGCGGGCGGAGCACTCGGCGTGCTGGTGGCCCGGCTGGTTCTCGCCGCACTCCGCGTATCCGACGCGTCCGGGCTGCCTCGCATCGAGGGCCTCGGCCTGGACGCGCGGGTGGTTGGCTTCGCCGTCGGCGTGTCTCTGCTGTGCGCCATCGGCTTCGGGCTTGTGCCGGCGCTGCGCTCCACCTCCGTGGACCTGCGCGAATCCCTCGGATCCGGCGGGCGAACGCATGGTCGCACGCCCGCGCGGCGGCGGCTCGGGGCGGTGCTCATCGGCGGCGAGGTCGCTCTTGCCCTGATCGTGGTGACGGGCGCCACGCTGCTCCTGGGAAGCCTGCACGCCCTGCGCTCGGTCGATCCCGGCCTCGACGCTCACGACGTGCTCGCGGTGCAGCTCGAGCCGCCCGCCGCCCGCTACGAGGGAGAGGCCGCCCGCACCTACTACCGTGAGCTGACGGACCGGCTCCTGGCGCTGCCCGGCGTGAAGCACGTCGGCGGTATCCACCTGCTCCCGTTCGCCCAGGGGAACTGGGCCTTCCCCTACCTCGCCGAGGGCCACGAGCCGCCGGCGAACGCGCCCCTGCCGAGCGCGAACTTCCGCGTCGTCACGCCCGGATACTTCCGCGCGGCGGGCATCCCGCTCCTCGAAGGACGCGACGTCTCCTGGTCGGACGACGGCTGGAAGTCGGCGCTTCTCAATCGCGCGATGGCCGAGCAGCTCTGGCCGGGCGAGGACCCGATCGGAAAGCAGATCCTGCTCTTCGGCAGCGATCCCTTCCGCGTGGTGGGGGTGGTCGGCGACGTGCACCAGGAGGGCCTGGACCGAAAGCCGCGTCCGGAAATGTACTTCCCGCAGGGCGGCTCCCGCGTGACGCAGATGGTCATGATGGTGGAGGCATCGGTGCCCCCGTCTTCGCTCGGTCCGGCCGTGCGCCGGGCCGTGAACGAGGTGGCCGGCGACGTCCCCGTCGTCCGCATCCGGCCGCTCGAGGACGTCCTCGGCGATTCCATGCGACAGCGGTCGTTCTTCGCCGGCATCCTCACGTTCTTCGCGGTCCTGGCCCTCGCCCTGGGCGCCGTCGGCGTCTACGGCGTCATGGCCTACCGGATGGGGACACGCCGTCCCGAGTTCGGCGTCCGCATGGCCTTCGGGGCGACGAGCGCCAACGTGCTTCGCGGCGCCCTTCTGTCCGGCGCGGTCCCCGTCGTCGTCGGCCTCGCCGTCGGGTTGCTCGGTGCGTTGCTCGGCACGCGCCTGCTCACGAGTCTGCTGTTTGGCATCGGCGCGACGGACCCGGTGAGCTTCGCCGCAGCGGTGGTCGTGCTCGGCGCCGTCGGCGTGGCCGCGATCGCCGTTCCGGCCTGGCGCGCCAGCCGCCTCGACCCCGCAAGCGTTCTCCGATCGGAGTAGTGGGTCGCCGCCAGGCGCCGCCGAGGAGGACGTGGACGAGGTCGACGTCGTGAGGCGACGGCGCCCGATTCGCTGTTCGCCGTCTTCGGCGACAGCCTCGCCGCCGCCGGCGTCGGGCACGAACGCGCCTTCGGCGGCTGACCCGGGAGCCTCAGTTCCTGCAGTCGACCGGCCTGCCGTCCGGACCGACCGGGAGCGGGGGACCGGCATTCACCTCGATGTCGACCACGTCGATCGTCGACGTCAGATCTCCGCCCTCGGTCATCTGCTCGAGGCGCGACATCTGGGGCCCCATCATCTTCAGCATCATCTTCTTCTGCGGTCCGTCGGGCATCGCGGCGAGCTTCTCCTTCATCTCCGCGACCTGTCTGCGCGCCTTCTCCATCTCGCGGCGGTCCTTGTCGCTCAGACCCGCCATCAGACCGGAGATGTGATACACGTGCTGGCGGGCCTCGTAGAGCGGACCTGCGGAAGCGTAGGAGAGGTCCCACTTTTCTATGGTCATCGGAGCGACTTTCCCGTCCGATTCGAGCCGCCCGCCCATCACCATCCGCAGGGGAACGTACTCCTCTGCGTCGATCCAGAGGCTGATGCTGTCCAGCGTGAACCGGCCCCCTCCCTCCGCCTGCTGCAGCGGCACGTCCGAAAGATCCTCGGCGACGATTCGGTAGGCGTCGCGCTTCTGCCCCGGCCTCCCCGGCAGGTAGCCGGTCGCGAGCACGGCCTCTCTTCCCGCGAGCCGCGCACGGCGCGCGAACTCCGCAAGCGGGCCCGCGGCTACGGTGGCGTCCGGGCTGGTGTCCGAATCTTCGGCTTCCGCCACGCCGCGCAGCATTTCCGCCATCTGGTGCGCCTGCTCACCGAGATCGAGGCCCGGGATCCCTCCGCTCGCGGGCATGTCGCCGCCGCCCCTGGACAGAGCGCTGCCGAGCATATCGTATCCGGTGGCAAACTGCCTCATCTGATCGGGAGTCATTTCCGCACAGCCGGCCGCTCGCATCGCCTCCCGCATGTACTCCCGCTGCGGGACCATTCGGAACCCCGGCTCTCCCGCGATCGAAGTCTTCTCGTAGTAGACCGGCGTCCCCTTCACGCCGCCGGCCTGCAGGTCGGGCACTCCCGCGGCCACCTGCCGGATCGTGTAGTTCTCGACGCCCTGCCATCGCTCGAGCTGCTTCTCACGCATCGTCCGCAGGATGGTCTGCGCGTCCTGCGCCGTCAGAGGCGCTGCCAGCGCCATCGAGGCCAGGGCGGCCAGTGTGATGCTCTTCGGCATGGAAGTCTCCGGCACGCGAGGGGAAGCCCGGTCCCACTGCTCAAACACACAAGCGCAGGATCCGCTCGGAATGCGACACCGTCCCGGCCGCCCCAGCCCTCAGCCCAGGCACCAGTCGACGGCATCGCGGCCGTTCTCCTGCAGGGATGCATTCGCCCGCGTGAACGGTCGGCTGCCGAAGAAGCCGCGCCGGGCCGAGTAGAAGGACGGATGCGAGCCCGTGATCATGGTGTGGCGGGTCCCTTCGACCAGAGGCGCCTTTTCCTGCGCGTGTCTGCCCCAGAGCAGGAACGCGACGGGGGTGCGTTTGCGGACGACGGCGCGGATCACGCCGTCCGTGAAGCGCTCCCAGCCGTGGCCGCGATGGGAGCCGGATTCTCCTGCGCGGACGGTCAGTACCGTGTTGAGGAGCAGCACCCCGCGCTCCGCCCATGCCGCCAGGTGACCGGACGTCGGGACGGGGCAGCCGGTGTCGGCGTGCAACTCCTCGAATACGTTGCGGAGCGAGACCGGCGGCTTCACGCCCGGCGCCACGGAGAACGCCATTCCCTCCGCGTGACCGGGCGTCGGATAGGGGTCCTGCCCGAGGAGCACGACCTTCACACGCCCGGGCGGCGTCAGCTCCAGCGCGCGAAAGACGAGCGGCGCTGCCGGTAGGATCTCGTGCCGCTCGGCTTCCGCCTCCAGGAACGCGTACAGCTTCCGCATGTAGGGCTCGCGCGTCTCCTCGCCGAGGACGCGCCGCCACGGGGGGGGCAGGGGCGGGATCATACGTGTGTCACCGTGGCGTAGTCTCCATGTACGAAAACGAGCGGGTCAGGCCTTTCCGTGTCAGGCCCGACCCGCTCGCTTTCTGATTTCGCCATGCCCACGACAGGACTCGAACCTGTACGCCGTTTCCGGCACTGGTCCCTCAAACCAGCCTGTCTACCAATTCCAGCACGTGGGCGCCGGCCATGCGCGGCGAGCCGCGCCGGATCGAGGTGAAAATGCTCGGAGAGGGACTCGAACCCTCACGAGGTTGCCCCCACAGGATCCTGAATCCTGCGCGTCTGCCAATTCCGCCATCCGAGCCTCGTGCCTCAACCCTGGCCGAGTGGAGCTGAGGGGAGTCGAACCCCTGACCTCCTGAATGCCATTCAGGCGCTCTCCCAACTGAGCTACAGCCCCGTGCTTTCAATCAGCCGGGCGACGTCGCTTCCGCGAGCCGCTCCCGCTCCGCCGCCGCGCGGCCGAGTCCTGCTCCTGTCTGTGCCTTCCATGCGACCGGCTCCGGATCCTGCTCGGAGCGACCAGCGGGGCTGACGGGACTTGAACCCGCGACCTCCGGTGTGACAGACCGGCACTCTAACCAGCTGAGCTACAGCCCCCTGCTGCTTCTCGCCCTTTCAGAGCGGGCGACCGGGTTCGAACCGGCGACCTTCACGTTGGCAACGTGACGCTCTACCAACTGAGCTACGCCCGCGCCCATACCCCCAAGGGGAATCGAACCCCTATTACCAGATTGAAAGCCTGGCGTCCTGACCGTTAGACGATGGGGGCCACTTGTTCGGCCTTCCCGTCCGCCGGCCCCGCCGCGAAGCTCGCGATGGGGATTGAACCCATGACCTCTTCCTTACCAAGGAAGCGCTCTACCACTGAGCTACGCGAGCAGGCCTGTGCGACCGGCGGCGATACGCCCGCCTCTCCATACCCCCACGGGGAATCGAACCCCGGTTTTCTGGCTGAGAACCAGATGTCCTAGGCCACTAGACGATGGGGGCCTGTTTCTTTCTCGCTGCGATCCGTCCGACCGCTCTCGCACAGGCCCGGAGGGAATCGAACCCCCAACCGCCGGTTTTGGAGACCGGTGCTCTACCAATTGAGCTACGGACCTACACCAGTGGCCGGGGACAGAATCGAACTGTCGACACCACGATTTTCAGTCGTGTGCTCTACCAACTGAGCTACCCGGCCGGCGCTGTCGTTTTCCGTCCCGGCGGCAACCTCAACCCTCCGAGGCGCGCAAGCCCCGGACGAATCCGGGGCTTGGCGAATAGCGGGGGCGGGATTCGAACCCGCGACCTCCGGGTTATGAGCCCGGCGAGCTACCAGACTGCTCCACCCCGCGTCGAGACGGAAACGATAACCGACTCGCCGGGGGGTGTCAACCCCTCACGGGGGGCCACTTTCGCTCGTCGCGAGGGGTGCCGGGAGGGCCGCGGGAAACCGCTCGCCGCCGCCTCCTCCGCCGCCTCACGCCACCACCAGATTGATCAGGCGATCGGGCACGAAAACGACCTTCCTGACCTCTCCCTCGTCGACGAATCGACGCACGTTCTCGTCAGCGAGCGCGGCGTCCCGGGCGGCGTCGCGATCCAGCCCGCGCGGGGCCGCCATGCGGGCCCTCACCTTGCCGTTCACCTGCACGACGAACTCGATGGTGTCGGCCGTCGCCTTCGCGGCATCGAAGCCGGGCCAGCGTGCGGACGCGAACAGGCCGCCCTCGTGGCCGAGGCGTTCCCACAACTCCTCCGCCAGGTGCGGCGCGAAGGGCGCGACGAGGAGGACCAGGGGCTCGACCTCGTTGCGTCGCGCCGTGCGGCCGCCCTCCCGCACCGCGTTCAGGTACTCCATCATCGCCGCGATGGCGGTGTTGTAGCGCAGCCCGTCGACGTCTTCCGTCACCTTCCGGATCGTTGCATGGAGCTTCTGCTCCAGCTCGCCCTCCGGTGCGCCGTCCTCCAGCGACTCGACGGGCAGCACGCTGTCCCACAGGCGGCTCAGGAAGCCGAAGGGTCCCTGAAGACCCTGGTCGCGGAAGTCGCCGCCCTCCTGGTACGGGCCGAGAAACATGAGATAGGTACGGAACGCGTCTGCGCCCCAGCGCGCGATGTACTCGTCCGGGATCACCACGTTGCCCCGGCTCTTGGACATCTTCGCGCCGTCCTTGATGATGAGTCCGTGCTTGCGGAAGCGCTCGTACGGTTCCTCGAAGGGCAGCAGGCCGAGGTCGTGCAGCACCATGGTCACGAACCGCGAGTAGAGCAGGTGCAGCACCGCGTGCTCCTCGCCGCCGATGTACATGTCCACGGGCAGCCACTTCTTCGTCAGCGCGGCGTCGAACGCCACGTCGTCCCGGTTCGCCGACGGGTAGCGCAGGAAGTACCAGGCGCTGTCCAGGAACGTGTCGCTCACGTCCGTCTCCCGCCGTGCCTCGCCCCCGCACGCAGGGCAGCTCACCCGGTACCAGTCCTCGGCGCGGGCGAGAGGGCTGACGCCGCTCTCGTCCGGCTTGTAGTCCTCCACGTACGGGAGCTCGACCGGCAGGTCCTCCTCGGGGACCGGGACCGTGCCGCACGCGTCGCAATCGATCACCGGGATCGGCGGACCCCAGTATCGCTGTCGCGAGATGCACCAGTCGTGCAGCCGGTAGTTCACGCGCGGCTCGGCCAGCCGGCGCTCGGCCAGCCACGCCGTGATGCGGCGCTTGCCCTCCTGCCATTCCAGCCCGTCGAACTCGCCGGAGTTTACCAGCGTGCCGTCTCCCACGTACGCCTCCCGGAGAGGCGACTTCGCGTCCTCGTCCGGCCCGGCGACGACGCGCCGGATCGACAGGTCGTACTTCGTCGCGAACTCGAAGTCGCGCTCGTCGTGGCCCGGCACCGCCATGATGGCGCCCGTCCCGTACTCCATCAGCACGTAGTCGGCGATCCACACGGGGATGTCCTCGCCCGTGGCCGGATTCACCGCAAACCCGCCGGTGAAGACGCCCGTCTTCTCCTTGTCCGCCTTCCGGCGGCTGACCAGGTCCATGGCCCCCGCCCGCCGCCGGTACGCCTCCACCTCGTCCCTCTGCTCGTCGGAGATCAGGGCCTCCACGAGCGGGTGCTCCGGCGCCAGCACCATGAACGTGGCGCCGAACGTGGTGTCCGGGCGCGTCGTGAAGACGCGGATGGCCGGCAGCTCGGCGTGCAGCTCCGCCGGCTCGTGCCGGTCCGGCGCCGCGCGCCTGCGGGCCAGCGGGAAGACGAGCTCCGCTCCGTCGCTCCTCCCGATCCAGTTCTCCTGGGCCTTCGTCGTCGTTTCCGACCAGTCGATCCAGTCGAGGTTCTTCAGCAGACGCTCGGAGTACTCCGTGATGCGGAAGAACCATTGCGACAGGAAGCGCTGCTCCACCACCGTGCCGCACCGCTCGCACGCGCCCGCGATGACCTGCTCGTTCGCCAGCACCGTGTGGCACGACGGGCACCAGTTGACCGGCGCCTCCTTCTTCACCGCCAGACCGGCTTCGTACAGCTTCAGGAAGATCCACTGCGTCCACTTGTAGTACGCCGGATCCGTCGTATTGACCGTGTGGTTCCAGTCGTACATCGCGCCGACCCGCTTCAGCTGCCGCGTGAAGTTCGCGACGTTGCGCGGGATCAGCTCCATCGGGTGCGTGCCGGTCTTCAGGGCGAAGTTCTCGGAGTGGATGCCGAACGCGTCGAAGCCGATCGGCTCGAAGACGTCGTCGCCCCGGAGCCGCCGGAAGCGCCCGTGGATGTCCGCCCCCGTGAACGCGTAGAGGTTGCCCACGTGCAGCCCCTCCGCCGACGGATAGGGGAACATCATGAGGTTGTAGAACGGCCGATCGGCCGCAGCGAGCGCCTCGTCGCTCCAGCGATTCGTCCCGTCCGCCTCCCACCGGGCCTGCCACTTCTCCTCGACGTCCGACGGCGCGTACGGCGCCCTGTCTTCCTGGCTCATTCGTTTCACGTCTGCGATTGGCGATGTCGTGGAAGGCGGAAAGGTAACGGAGCGCGCAACCGGGTGGAAAGGCGGCGGCTGGCGCCGCCGCAGGGGGTCGGGGCGCTGCGCGCCCCTCCGAGGGGGTCGCTTCGCCTGCGGCTCCGCTCCGAAGGGGGTCGGGGCGCTGCGCGCCCTTCCGAGGGGGTCGCTTCGCCTGCGGCTCCGCTCCGAGGGGGTCGGGCGCTGCGCGCCCCTCCGAGCGGAGAGGCGCATGCTCGGCACCTGCGCACCCACGGAAGCGCCCGTCCTCCCGCGTTCCTCGAAGCCCCCGTCAGGGGCGCCCCCCTCGGAGGGGCGCCACGCGCCCCGACCCCCTCGGAAGGGCGCGCAGCGCCCGACCCCCTCGGAGGGGCGCACCGCGCCCGACCCCCTCGAAGCCCCGTCAGGGGCGCCCCCCTGGGAGGGGCGCTCGCGCCCCGACCCGCTCATACGGCCTCTCGGCGTGCGCCCGGGCCTCCCTCAGGATATCGGCGACCGTCCCCGGCAGGTTCTGATCGTGCCGTTTCCACGCGGCGTCGAAGAGCTCGAGGCGGTCGTAGTAGAGGCGTCGGGCGATGAGGGTCGCGTTGTTGAGGGGCATCGTCAGGAAGCTGTCGTAGGACAGGACCTCGAAGCGGGGCTGGACCTCGTCCCGGAAGCGGCGGCGGGCGTCCTCGAAAACCGGCTGCCTGCGCTCGAGGATCTGATCGCGGGTCAGATCCTTCCGGCCGTAGAGGGCCTCGAGGCGGTGCACCAGGTCCTCGAGGAAGGCGCCGAAGACGAGGTTGTCGTGCCAGACGGAGCGGGCGAGGTGACAGCGGCGGCCGGCGTCGCCCTCGAGACGGCAGAAGTAGTCGATGGCGGCGACGTCGCCGACGAAGCTTGCGAAGCTCTCGTTGAAGCTCGCCTGGCTGGGCAGGTAGAGCGTGTTGTGCGTCAGCTCGTGGACGACGGTCGAGAAGAGGGCGACGCTGTCGAAGCGGACGATGGTGGACAGCAGGGGGTCGCTGAACCAGCCCAGGGTGCTGAAGGCCGTCGTGGGTCGGACGTAGGCGTCGTAGCCGTTCTCCTCGTAGCGGCGCGCGGCGTCGAGGGCGTCGTCCGGGTCGAAGTAGCCCTTGTAGGGGATGCGGCCGACGATGGGGAACCACCACGTGAGCTGCTCGAACCGATCCTTTCGGGCGGCGGAGAGCACGAGCATGAGCGTGTCGCTCTCGACGGCGGCGTAGGTCGTGTAGCTGTCGCCGACGTCGAGGCCTAGGCGCTCGCGCGCGTACGTGCGGGCGTCCTCCACGAGCAGGAGCTTCCGCCGCAGCTGCGGGGGCGTGTCCGGGCTGGAGAGCAGTCCGGCGATGGACTGGCGTCGGCTGAGGAGCTTCGCCTCGGCGACGCCGGCTCGGAGCACGTAGATGGGCGAGCATGCGGACGCGGCCAGGGCCAGCGCCGCGGCGAGCGTGAGGATGCGGGTATGCTTCATGCGCCTCCGGGCCCTTCAGAACGCTGTGCGCCGCGCGCGAAGCCCTCGCCCGGCCCACGGAATTTCCCCGGGCGACGGTCGGGACGGTGAAAGCGGCTCGCAAGCGCAGCATCGCGATGCGGTGGATCCTGGGACGGTACGGTTGGATCGTGCCGCTCGCCACCTTCCTGCTGGTCGTGGCGGGTCTGTTCGTCTACGACCGCGACACCCGTGTGGGTGCCGAGGCCGCCCGGGCCGATGCGCAGGAGAACGCAGGGCGGCGCGCCGGCGCGCTGGCCGAGGCCGTGGGAAGCACCATCAGTCGCCGACTGGGGGCGCTGGGCGCGGCGCGCCTCAAGTTCACGCCGGCCGCGGACTCCATCGGGGAGGCGACGTTCGCCGCCGCCGTGGACAGCGCCATCGCGGCGCAAGTCGGGCTGACCGCCATCTCCGTGGTCGACTCGGCCGGTCACCTCACGGGGGGCGCGGGCGCCATGATCGGCCGCCGGGGCCTCACCCTGGACGGAGACACCTCCCTCGGCAACGCCTATCATCGCGCGCTCGCGCAGAAGCGGACCACGGCCAGCGGCGTCCTCGACGTGCCCGAGGGGCGGCGCATCGTGGTATTCGAGCCCGTAACGAGCCCGGACTCCGCCCGCGTGCTCGGCGTCCTGGCCGCGGAGATCGACCCGCAGGCGGTTCTGCGGACCGCCCTCTCCACGCCGCCGGCCGACACGGTCTCGTCCCCCTTCTACTCGATTTTCGGCCCGAACGGCGTGCGCATCAACGCCGTCCCGGGAGCGCCGCCGGACTGGCCGCGCGTCGAGCGACCCGTCGCCGTCGCCGACCGGCAGTGGACCGTCCGCCTGGCCTATCCGCCGGTCAACGCGAGCACGTTCCGGACGGTCCGCATCGCCATCTGGGTGACCGGGCTGGCCGTGGGCCTCGCCCTCGCCGCGATCCTGCTGCTTCTGCGTCAGACCGTCGCGCGCCAGGACGAGGAGATCGGCCGCCGTGAGGAGGCGGAGCGGGAGGCGAGGCGGAGCGCCGAGGAGGCGCGCGTCCGGGCGCGGGAGGCGCGGGAGCTCGCCGCTCAGCTCGAGAGCGCGCAGCGGGCGGCGGAGCGGCTGTCGACGTCCCTCGATCCGGACGACGTGCTGGAGCTCTTCCTCGGCGGCGTCGCCGAGAGTCTGGACGCGGACGTCGCCTCGCTCTACACGTTCGAGGAGGACGGCGAGGTGGTGGTGGGGCGGAAGCGGATGGTGCTGCGCGAGGTCGGGCCCGCCACCGAGCGACTCCGCTCGGAGGACTTCCAGCAGGTGCGGGCGCCCGTCGCGATGCTGCCGGCGCTGGCCGAGGCGGTCGCCACGGGCGAGCCGCACGTGACCCAGGGCGGCCACGCGGGCGCCGCCGCATCCGCCCTCGGGGGCGGCGTCGATGGCGGTCCCGCGTCGGTGACGCTCCCGCTCCTGGTCGGCGGCCACCTCGTGGGCGTCGCCTCCTGGGAGGTGTTCGGGCGGGCGGCGTCGTTCGGGCCCGCGAAGGTCGCCTTTGCGCAGGCGTTGGCGGCGCCCGCGGCGGCGGCGCTGCGCGCGGCCGAGCTGTTCGAGTCCCTCGAGTCCGCCCGCGCCCGTGCCACACGGGAGGCGCTCCGCTTCGGCACCGTGCTCGACCAGATGGCCGACGGCGTCGTGGTCGTTGACTCCCGCGGCCGCGTCGATCTGTCGAACAAGGCGGCGCAGGAGCTCCTCGGACTCGGCCTCTCCGAGGTGCCGGTGCGCGAATGGCCGACGGTCTTCCGCATGGCGACCGTCGAGGGCCGGTCGTTCCCGCCTGCCGACTTCCCCCTGGTCCGGGCCATGAAGGGGGAGCGCGTCGACCGTTCACAGTTCATCCTCCGGTCGGTCGGCGGGACGGAGCGATACCTGTCGGGCTCGGCGGCGCCCATCGCGACGACGGCCGGCGAGAGCGCCGGCGCCGCCATGGTCTTCCGTGACGTGACGGACGAGCATCAGTACGCCGAGATGCTGCGCCACACGAACCGGGAGCTGCGCCAGCAGGCCGACGTCCTGGAGCGGATGAACCAGCAGCTCCGGGAGGCGACGGCGGCGAAGGACCAGTTCCTCGCCGTCATGAGCCACGAGCTGCGCACGCCCATCAACGCCATCATGGGCTACTCCGACCTTCTGGATCTCGGCGTCAAGGGGGACCTGAACGACGAGCAGAAGACGATGCTCGGCCGTGTGCGCGAGACGTCCCGCCACCTCCTCGGCCTCATCAACGAGGTGCTGGACCTCGCGAAGATCGGGGCCGGACAGGTCGATCTCGTGCCGGCGGAGCTCGACGCCCGCGAAGTCGTCGACCGCGCCGTCGCCCAGGTCATGCCCCTGGCGAACGCAAAGGGACTCGAACTCGTGGTCCACGAGCCCGATGCAACTGGCCCCCTTCCGGTCCTCGCCGACGAGACCCGGTTCACGCAGATCGTCATCAACCTGCTCTCGAACGCCGTGAAGTTCACCGAGCGCGGCCGCATCGACGTCCGCCTCGACCGGTCCAACGGCCGCGCCGCCATCCGCGTCCGGGACACCGGGCCCGGCATCCCGCAGGACCAGATCGACCGCGTCTTCGAGGAGTTCTACCAGGTCGACAGCGGCCTCTCCCGTTCCCGCGGCGGGACCGGTCTCGGCCTCGCGATCGCCCGTCGCTTCGCGCGCCTCATGGGCGGCGACGTCGGCGTCGAGAGCACCGTCGGCGAGGGCTCCGAGTTCACCGTCGAGATCCCCGTCCCCGAGGAACGGATCGAGCTCGACGAGCCGACCGGAGGACTCGTTGCCGTCGCCCTCTTCGAGTCCGAGCTCGTCCGCCGCTCCGTCGAGCGCGAACTCGACGGTCGCGTCCGCCTCGTCTGCGTCGACGAGCCGGCCCGCGTCGCCTCCGTCGCCCGGCAGGAAGGCGCATCTCTCGTCGTCCTCGATACCGACAGCGACGATTTCGGCGCGTGGCGCGCCCTGAGTGCCGTGCTGTCCGATCCCCGCACGTCCGAGGCCCGGACGCTCTTCCTCGTCTGTGAGCCCGACCTCCCGGAGACCGCCGCGGACCTGGGATCCCTGCACATCCTGCCTCTGCCCCTGGAGCTCGATCGCGTCGCCTCCGCCGTCCGCTCCGTCCAGAACGACCACGGCGCCCCGGTCCTCGTTCTCGGCGACGACGTCGACGATCGCCGGATCATCGCGGAGACGCTGCGGGCGGACGGCGTTCCCGTCCACACGACGGGGAGTCCCCGGGACGCGATGAACCGCTGCACCACGGATCATCCCAGCGCCGTCGTCGTCGATCTGCTCCTTCCCGACGGCGCCAGCTTCGAGTTCCTCGCCCGGCTGCGCAGCGATCGCCACTGTCGCGACCTGCCCGTCGTCGCCTATTCTCAGGCCGAGCTCTCGGCGGAGGAGATGGCCGCCCTGAAGAACGGTGTCGATCGACTCTGCCGAACCGGCGATCTGCCCCGCCGCCCCATCGTGGAACTCGTCCGGGAGGCGGCGGCGCTCGAGAGCCGCAACGCTGCCCACGCCTGATCACGGAGCCATGGACCGTACCTTCGTCGCGATCGGCGCCCTCCTCGGCGGACTCGCGGTGGCTGCCGGCGCTTTCGGTGCACACGCCCTCGAGGGACGCCTCTCGCTGGAGCGCATGGACGTCTACCAGACGGCCGCGCGCTATCAGATGTACCACGCGCTGGCGCTCGTTGGCGTCGGCATCCTCGCGCGCACCTTCACTGCGCGGCCCGCGGGCCTGGCCTACGCCGGCTGGCTCTTCGTCGCCGGCGTCCTCGTCTTCTGCGGCACCCTCTACGCCCTGGCGTTCGGCGCACCCCGCTGGCTCGGCGCGGTGACGCCGCTCGGGGGCGTCGCCTTCATCGGCGGCTGGGCGTGTCTCGCCTGGGCCGCGCTGGCGAGCACCCGGCCGTAGGAAGCACAGCCGTCCCGGGTGGGGAAGGGCGGCGGCGCGGCACGATTCGACGCGGGCGGGACGTTGCCTCGGCGCCTGTCGCATCGGGCCGCGTGACCCGGCCGGATCCGCCGCGGAGCAGAAAGAAAACGCCGGCGCGGCGAATCATGCCGCCATTCGCGGCCGGATGCGACACGGAGCGTTCGAAGGAGCGCTCCGCGGCGGAACCTGCCGGGGACGGCGTCGAGCCCACGACCCCGACGGCCCGCGCCCGGGGGCTGGGGCCGCCCTCGACGCGCCGCCCGCCCACCCCCCTTTGCGCCCCACTGCGCACGGCCCCGCCCCGTGACCACCGCCCCCTTGGACGCGCCACCCAACGCACGCCCGCCCGCCCACGCACGCGCCCTCCACCGCACCCGCGCCCCCACCGTACTCCCCCCCGCCCGGCGCTGTCTACTAACGAACTAGTTGACACGCGGCTGGCGCGCCGCTATCGTACTACTACGAAACTAGTAGAACCCCCCGGAGGCTGTGCCCAATGACCGAGATCGCCTTCACGGAACGGGAGCTGGACGTCATGGCCGTGCTCTGGGAGCGCGGCGAGGGGACGGTCGCCCAGGTGCAGGAGCGGCTGGTGGACACGCTAGCCTACACGACTGTGCTGACGGTCCTGCGGACGCTGGAGGAGAAGGGCCACGTGGCGCACCGGGAGGAGGGGAGGGCGTACGTGTACCGCCCCACGGTGCCTCGGGAGGCGGCGGGCGCGAGCGAGCTGCGGCGCATCATGGGGAAGATCTTCGCCGGGTCGCCGGAGGCTCTGCTGACGCAGCTCGTGTCGGAGCGGGGCGTGTCGGATCGTAGCCTGGAGCGAATGCGCCGGCTTCTGGACGACGCGCTGGACCGGCGCGACGGGGACGCACGGGGCGCGCCGGAGCAGGGGAAGGGCGCGGGCGCGGGACTGCGCGAGAGCACGCACGGACCCCACGACGGGCCGCACCACGAGACCCACGAGGGGAAGGGAGGCGGCGAATGACCGCGTGGCTGATGTACGCCCTGGTGGTGTCGGGCCTGCTCGCGCTGGGCGCGCGGACGGCGGAAGAGGCGCTGCGATGGACCGGGCTGCCGACGCGCTGGCCGTGGCTGGCGTCGATGGTGGGCTCCGTCGCGCTGCCGATGCTGGCGAGGGCGGGCGTGAGCGGACCGGTGGCGGTTCGGGTGCTGCCGCCGCTGGTGGTCGGGTCCGTGCCGACGGCGGCCGCTCCCGGGGCGGGCGCGGGTCCGGGGGCGGTGCAGATCGCTCTCTCCGTATGGGCCACAGCCAGTGCAGTCGTGGTGGCCTGGATCCTTGTGTCTTCGTGGCGCCTGCTTCGGGAGCGAAGGCGGTGGCGCAGGGCGGAGGTGGACGGGCGCGACGTGTGGGTCTCGGAGGCCGCGGGACCGGCTGTCGTCGGATGGCTGCGGAGCGAGATCGTGGTGCCGGAGTGGGCGCTCGGGCTCGCTGACGGGCAGCGGGAGCTGATGCTTCGGCACGAGGAGCAGCACCTGCGCACGGGTGACCCGCTGGTGCTGCTTAGTGGATTCCTCATCGCCGCGCTGCTGCCGTGGAACCCGCTGACGTGGTGGCAGCTCCGCCGGATGCGGCTGGCCGTCGAGCGGGACTGCGACGGCCGGGTGCTGGCGGAGCGGACGGACGTGCGGGATTACGGAGCGCTGCTGCTGGAAGTTGGGCGACGTCGCTCCCGACCCGCGCTGCCCTCGACCGCGCTGGGCGAGCCGAAAACTTTTCTCGAGCGGAGGATGGAAGCGATGATCGAGCGGATGCAGGGACGGCGGATGCGGCGGGCGTGCGCGGCGGGCGGCGTCGCCCTGGTTCTGGTGGCGACGGCCATGTGCGCGGAGGACCCGACGAGCGACGGCGCGGCGGCCGCGATGCGGTCACCGCAGGCTGCGACGACGGCGACGGAGGGAAATGCGGCCCGGGCGGTGGACCCTGCCGTGGCCGAGAATCCGACGTTCACGCCGTTCACGAAGGCGCCGGACCTGGAGAACCGGACCGAGGTCGCGGCCGCCCTGGACCGGTTCTACCCGCCGCTGCTCAGGAACGCCGGGATCGGCGGGACGGTGAACGTGTGGTTCTTCATCGACACGAACGGGCGGGTCGCGAAGACCGAAATCCAGAAGTCGAGCGGGCACGCGCCTCTGGACCAGGCGGCCCTCGAGGTGGCCGGCACCATGCAGTTCACGCCTGCCCTCAATGGGGGGACGCGAGTGCCCGTCTGGGTCGCGCTTCCGATCGTGTTCCAGCCGGCTGCCGGTTCCGCGGGTGCGGCGAAGGAGCCGGACCCGGAGAATCGCCGGCGCGCGAATCAGGATGCCCCCGCACCGATCTTCTTCGTGGACGGCGTACGACAGCCGTCCGACTGGAGCGGCATCCGGAGTCTCGATGCGAACGCGATCCAGAAGGTCGAGGTGATCAAGGGGGGCGCCGCGGAGAGGCTGTTTGGGGCGTCCGCAGCGGGCGGCGTGATCGAGATCACGCTGAAGCACTGATCCTCTCCGGCCGTCGCGCCGGCCGGGGTGGGCGAACCGGGTTCATGAGCGTGGGGGCCCGCGGCGGGAAACCGGCCGCGGGTCCTGTTGCTTCGGAGCGCCGGCTCCCCGAATATACGGGCCCTCGACCCGTGTGCACCCCTCACGACGGCTGGCCATGCCCCGCTTCCGCGCGACCCTCCGCTACGGCGCTCCGCACACGTACCACGTCGTGGACGTGGAGGCCGATTCGCTGCGCGCGGCGCTGCGTGAGATCGCGGAGCGCTTTCCCCGGGACGCAGACCTGAGCGCGGACCTGCTCGAGGTTCGGAAGCAGACGGCGCCCGATCAGCGCGTCTACACGCCGGAGTAGTCGTGCGCACGGTACTCTACCGGGGGGCTCTTCGCCTCGCGCGTCGGACGCTGCCGCTGGTCGCGCCGCTGAACGCCAAGCTCCGCCGGGGCCTCGAGGGGCGCCGCGAAGCGATTGCCTCGCTCGCCGAGTGGGCGGAACGGGAGCGGGAGCCGAGTCGTCCCCTGGTCTGGGTCCATGCGCCCTCGGTGGGGGAAGCGCTCATGGCGCAGGCGATCATCGCGGCGATGCGCCGGAACCGGCCGGACGTGCAGATCGCCTTCACGCACTTCTCTCCCTCGGCCGAGCGGCTGAAGGGGCAGCTCGGGGCCGATTGCTTCGGCTACCTTCCATGGGATCTGCCGGCCGACGTGGGGGCGGCGCTCGACGCGCTGCGACCGACGGCCCTGTCCTTCGTCCGCACGGAGATCTGGCCCGAGCTGGTCGCGGAGGCGCAGGAGCGCGGGATTCCGTCGGTCCTGGTGAACGCGGTGCTCGCCGAAGGCTCCGGCCGGTTGGGCGGTCCGGGACGGTGGCTGCTCGGTCCGGCGTACGAGAGCCTGAGCGCCGTCGGCGCGGTTTCGGCCGAGGACGCGCGCCTCTTCACCCGGCTCGGGGTCGCGCGCGGGCGCATCCACGTCACGGGGGACGCCCGCTTCGATCAGGTGTGGCAGCGCGTGGTCGGCCACGCCGCGGGCGGCGTTCGCCATGCCTTCGGCCCTGGCGACGATGGCCGCTTCACCGTCGTCGCCGGCTCGACGTGGCCGGAGGACCACCGCCGCCTCGTGCCCGCGATCGCCGAAGCAGCGCGGCAGGTGCGCCTCCGCCTCGTCGTTGCCCCGCACGAGCCCGACTCGGCGCACCTGGCGGAGCTGGAGCGAAGCCTCGGCGCCGCGGGGCTCGACCACGCGCGACTGTCGGAGCTCGAGGGCGGGCAGGGCCCGCTCGAGGCAGCGGAGCTGGCCGCGGTCGCCGATCCCGACGTGCGCCTGCCGCCTGCGCTCGTTCTGGACCGTCTCGGCGTCCTCGCCGACTCGTACGCCGCCGCCGACCTCGCGTACGTCGGTGGCGGCTTCGGCCGCGACGGGCTCCATTCCGTCGTGGAGCCCGCCGCGCTGGGAGTGCCCGTCCTGTTCGGACCTCGGCACGGCAACAGCAGGGAGGCCACCGAACTCGCCCGCGTCGGCGGCGGCATCGAGGTGCGCTCCGTCGCCGAGCTTCGAGCGGCGATCGTCGGCATGGCCGCCGCCCCGGAATCCGCCAGGGAGCGGGGGAGGACGGCCCGCTCATTCGTGCAGGAGCGTCTGGGTGGCGCCGAGGCGAACGCTCGCCTGGTCCTGGACGCGATCCGCTGACGGCAGCGGACGCGCCCCGGGATCCTCCGGCGCCGGCGCCGGTATTCACTCTTCCGGAAGACGCGACGCGCGCACGGAGGAACGCATTGGCCACAGCGGAACGGACGGTCGAGCTCGGGCAGGACGAGCTGGCGCGCTACAGCCGCCACCTCGTGCTTCCCGACGTAGGAATCGAGGGGCAGCGCCGGTTGAAGGCGGCCCGGGTGCTGCTCATCGGCGCCGGAGGGCTCGGCTCGCCGGCCGCCCTCTACCTGGCGGCGGCCGGCGTCGGCACGCTCGGCCTGGTGGACTTCGACGACGTCGACACCACGAACCTGCATCGCCAGGTGCTCTTCGGGGACGGCGACGTCGGTACGCCGAAGGTCGACGCGGCGGAGCGACGCCTCTCCCAGACGAACCCCCACGTGCGGATCAGGAAGCACCCCGTACGCCTGGACAGCTCCAACGCCCTGGAGATTCTCGGGGATTACGACATCGTCGTGGACGGCAGCGACAACTTCCCCACGCGCTACCTGGTCAACGACGCCTGCGTACTCCTCGGCAAGCCGTACGTCTATGGGGCCATCTTCCGCTTCGAGGGGCAGGTCTCCGTGTTCGCGGCGCCCGACGGGCCCTGCTACCGCTGCCTCTTCCGCGAGCCGCCGCCTCCCGGGGCGGTGCCGAGCTGCGCGGAAGGAGGCGTGCTGGGCGTCCTGCCTGGCGTCGTGGGCTCGCTCCAGGCCCTCGAGGCCATCAAGTGGATCCTCCGCGCCGGCGACTCCCTCGCCGGGCGCCTCGTCATCTTCGACGCCCTCGCCCTGCGCTGGCGCGAGCTGTCCCTTCGCCGCAGCCCCGACTGCCCCGTCTGCGGCGACGAGCCGACCATACATTCGCTCATCGACTACGAGGAGTTCTGCGGCGTGAACCAGGAACGATCGAGCTTTCAGGAAGTGCCCGAGATGACCGTGACCGAGCTCCGCGATCGCTTCGAGCGCGGCGAGCCCATCAAGGTCCTGGACATCCGCGAGCCATACGAGTGGGACATCGCCAATCTCGAAGAGCTCGGCGCGAAGCTGATCCCGCTCTCCGAGCTGGCGCAGCGCCTCGACGAGATCGATCCCGCCGAGGAGGCCGTCGTCTACTGCCGATCGGGCAGCCGCAGCGCGCGCCTCGTGCGTCAGCTACGGGCCCGTGGCTACGAGCGGCTGTGGAACCTCGAGGGCGGGATCCTGGCCTGGTCGGAGCAGATCGACCCCAGCAAGCGCCGGTACTAGGCGGGGTATTGGGCCTCCGTTGGGTCGGCGGTTCTGGGCCAGGACGGCCTGCGCGGCCATGGTCGCGTAGGCCGTAACACGTTATCTTCCAAGCGATTACGCTGTAAACCACGGACACGGAAGGCAGAGCCGAGTGAAGGATCGCAGGGACCAGCCGCCGGCGCAGCAGCCCACACCCTCCGGTCGGCCCATGATGATGATCGTCGTCGGCGCCGTGATCGTCGCGGCGGGCGCGCTGGCGCTGCCGCGGACGAAGGACGGCCGCCCGGCCCCGGCGGCCGCGGCCCGGGACACGGCGGTCACGGTACGGGCGATGGACGGGGCGGTCACGGCCCGGGTGGGCGCAGCCACGGGGCCGGACAGCGCGGACGCGGCAAAGAGCGCCGCCGCCGCGCCTGGCGTGTTGCAGCACCCGTCCGACGTCGGACCGGGGAGTTCGCCTGACGCCGCGGAGGGTGATGCTCGGGACGGCGGCCCGGCCGCGACGTCGCCCGCGGCGGTGACCAACGCGGACTTCCGGGTGCCCATCGAGCCGATGGCGCCGTCGGAACGGGTCGCGAAGCCCGCGGCCGTGCACGGCATCTACCTGAATGCGTGGGCGGCGGGCTCGAGCCGAAAGCGGGCGAAGCTCATCGCTCTGGCGGACCGGACGGAAATCAACACGTTCGTGATCGACGTGAAGGACGCCACCGGCTACATCAGCTACGAGAGTCGGGTGCCGCTGGCGAAGGCGATCGGGTCGAGCGAGCGCCGTATCGCGGACGTGCGGGGGATGCTGGCGGAGCTGAAGGAGCACGGCATCTACCCGATCGCGCGCATCGTCGCCTTCAAGGACCCCGTGCTGGCGAAGGAGCGGCCGGACTGGGCGATCCGGGACACGACGGGCGCGGTCTGGCACGACCGCTACGACGACGTCTGGGTGGACGCCTTCAACCGGCACGTGTGGGACTACGACATCGCCATCGCCCGCGAGGCGCTGAGCCTGGGCTTCGCGGAGGTGCAGTGGGACTACGTGCGCTTTCCGGACACGGCCGCGAGGCTCATGCGCTCGGTCGTGTGGCCGGCGGCGAACGGGCGCTCGAAGTCGGACGCGATCTCGGAGTTCATGGCGTACTCGCGCCGGGAGCTCAGCGACCTGCAGGCGCCGGTCACGGCCGACGTGTTCGGGCTGACGACGTCCGCCGGGACCGACATGGGGATCGGGCAGTTCTGGCCGAAGATGGTCGGCGCCACCGACGTGCTCCTGCCCATGGTCTACCCGTCGCACTACATGAAGGGCTCGTACGGCATCGCGTATCCGAACGGGAGCCCGTACGAGATCGTGAAGACGGCCCTCGAGCACGCCATCCGCCGGAGCGCGGGAGTGGACAGCGCGGCCGCCGTGCGGCCGTGGCTCCAGGACTTCACCCTGGGAGAGCCTCATTATGGCCCCGAGTGGGTCCGCGCGCAGATCCAGGCGGTGTACGACGTCGGCCTGTCGGAGTGGGTGCTGTGGAACGCCGGGAGCGACTACACGATGGCGGCCCTGACGTCCGAGGGCGCACGAGCGCCGCGGTACCCGATCCCGCACTGGTCGCCGGCCGCTCCGCCGGCGCCGGTTCCCGAGCATGGCCCGGACGTTCTCGGCGCGCCCGTGCACGCGGACACCGCCGGGACGGGCCCGGGAGGGCATTAGTCGCGGGTCTGCCCCCGGTCCGCAGGGCGTCCGCCGGGTCGGTCCGCGGGGCGCCAGCCACCCGGTCCGGAGGGTGTCAGCCCTCCTGGTCGGCGCCTTCGTCAGGCGGCCCGAGGCCGGCAAGACGCATCAGCCGGAGCGCGTTGCGGGATGTGGCGGGGCCGGGGCGCAGCGCATAGTCGAAGTCCATGCGTGGCTCCTCGTCGCCCGGGACGACCTCCTCCCTGAAGTGAACGGAACGAAGCGCCGGAGCGAGGGCGGGATCGGTGGCCAGACTCAGGTCGTGTGTCGCGAGGGCGCCGATCGATTTCGTTCGGAGCAGTCGGTTCAGCACCCACCGTGCGCCTTCCCCGTGCTCTTCCGCGTTCGTGCCCTGCAGGATCTCGTCGAGCAGGTAGAGCACGCGGCCACTGCCGGACTCCGCCGCGTCGACGAGTGCCTTGAGTCGCCGGACCTCCGCCATGAACAGGGACACGCCCTCCGCGAGAGAGTCCCGGATCCGCATGCTCGTGAACGGCCGGAGCGGCGTGGCCACGTAGCGGCCGGCGCACACTGGGGCGCCCGTGCCCGCGAGGACGGCGTTCGCACCGATCGCCCGTAGCAGCGTGCTCTTTCCGGCCATGTTCGAGCCGGTCACCAGGAGCGCCGTGCCCGGCGGGCCCAGGGACACGTCATTTCCGACGCGGCCCTTCCGCGGCAGCAGAGGGTGGGCGAGGCCCTGGGCGTCCAGCCCCGCGGGCCCGTCACGCAGCTCCGGGCCCGTCCAATCCGGCCGCTCCCGCGCCAGCGTCGCCGTCGCCGCGAGCGCCTCCAGCTCGCCGAGCCCCTCGAGCCAGTCCCGGGGCCGACCCCGGTTCCGCTCCGCCCACGCCTCGAGGCGGGCCTCGGCGTGGAAGTCCCACAGAACCAGCAGCTGCGCGAAGAGGTGCACGAGGGACAGGCGCAGGTCCGCCAGATGCAGAATGCGCGACAGGCGACGCAGCTCCGACGCAGCGTCCCGCGCACGCGTCGGTTTGCCGCCTCCGCCGGCGGCGATCAGGTCGGGCGGATCGTCTGCGCCGACGCTTCGCAGCCGGCCCCGAATTGTCCGCAGCAGCGGCGCTTCGGGGCGCAGGGTGGCCGCCGCGTCCAGCAGCGATACCACCTCCGCGAGGCCGTCGGCCGGCGAAGCGTCCCGTCGGACCCGGTTCAGATCGCTCCCGAACGCCACGGTGAGCAGCAGGTTCGCGGCGACCGTCGCGACCCACCAGTGGCCGGGCAGGATGCCCGCGGCGTCGAGAGCGACGAGCGCCAGCGTCGCTGCGGTGAGCAGCCGGGCGCCCGCCAGGAGGGCGGGACGGCCGCGGAGCCACGGATCGCCCTCGGTCCAGTCGAGGAAGCGCTCGACCCGGCCCGTACGCAGGGAGCCGGCCAGCCGCCCGCGTGCGGCGAGCTCGTCGCGCAGGTCGTCTTCGACCGCCAGCTCGATCACCGCCGCCCGCCTGGCGCGGCAGACCTCGAGCTTGGCCGGCTCGAGGAGTGTGCGGACGAGGGCAGCGCGTCCCGCCGGGGTCGCGACGGGACCGAACAGCCGCACGAGGGACGCGCGGCCGAAGACGTCGAGGTCGGCGGCGTACGGGTGATCGGGGGCTGCCTCCGGGCCGCGCCAGGCCGGAAGCGCGTCCCAGTCCCGCTCGAGGCGGCGCAGCCCCTCGGCGGCGAGGCGCTCACGGACGCGGGCCCGCGCCGCGCGGCTGCGGAGCACGCCGTGCGCGATGACGAGGGTGACAAAGGTGGCGGTGGCTACGAGGGTGAGGATCAGCGGGGCGAGGCGTTCGGACGGCGTCGCCACCTCCTGCCACACGAGCCCGGCGAGGACGCCGAGGAAGGCGAACAGGCGCGCGTTCGCAACCACGTCCATTCGCTGGACCAGCGAGCGTCGTAGCTCGGCGTGCGTCTTTTCGGCCTGGGCGTAGCGCTCGCCGATGGAGGCGGCACGCGCGGGGCCGTCGCGTCGAGCGCGGCTCACGGCATCAGGCCGGGGCGTGCTCGCGGTCCGGATGGCCGCTGTAGCGCGGCCGATGGAACAGGAATCCCTGCGTGAGGTGCACCCCGAGCTCTCGGACGGTCTCGAATTCCTCGCGCCGCTCGACGCCCTCGGCCACGACCATCGCGCCATGCTCGTCGGCGAACTTCACCATCGTCTCCACGAGGTGCTGCTTCAGGAAGTTCGAGTCGATGTTGGAGATGAGCGAGATGTCCAGCTTGATGAAGTCGGGCGCGAGGTTGGCGATGGACCCGAGACCCGCGTAGCCGCTGCCGGCGTCGTCGACGGCGAAGCGGAAGCCCATCTCGCGGAATCGGGCGAGGTACTTCTGGAAGCGGGGATAGTCCTTGATCGCCGTCCGCTCCGTGATCTCCAGCACCACACGTGAGGGATCCTCGATGCCCAGGTCGCCCGGCTCCAGGTCACGGAACGAGGGGTCGTCGAAGTCGTGGGGGTCGACGTTCAGGAACAGCAGCTCGCCGTCCCGGAGCTCGTTGATGATGCCCTCCACGGCTCGCCGGCGAAGCAGCCGGCTCAGCTCCCAGATGAGGTTCGCCTCCTCGGCCACCTCGAAGAGCACCTCGGGTGAGCGCAGCTCGCGCCGGACACCACGCGCCAGCGCCTCGTAGCCGAAGACCCGCTCCGTTTCCGTGACGATGATCGGATGGTACTCGATGAAGACGGCTTCCTCGTCCAGCGTCGAACGGAGGTCCGCCACCTTCTGCGAGCGCTCCCACTCCTCGGCACCGCGCGCCGCCTGCGCCGCCTCGCGCAGCGAGCGGTACATCAGCCGCTCCATGCGGATCTTCGGATTCCGGAAGACCGTGGACGTCCCGACATAGATGCCGCACAACGCCGCGATCTCCTCTCCGTGCACGTCCTCGATGCAGTCGCGCAGGCTCTGCTCGAGCCGGTTCGAGAGCTGGTCGAGCCGCTCCCGACCGGATACCTCCGTCGACGGGATTTGCACGAAGAGGATGAAGTCGTCGTCCCCCGTGTGGGAGACCATCATCAGGTTCGGGTCGCCCGGTCGTTCCCGGTTGTAGAAGTCCCGCAGCCCCTCCGCCGTCGTCTCCAGCACGTCGTCCAGCTTCTGCCAGCCGTAGATCTCCTCGATCTTCTCGTACCAGACGAAGTGGATGTAGAGGATCGTGAGCTCGCCGTCGCGATCCAGCAGCTGCTGGGCGGTCTCGATCATGACCGGCAGCGTGGGCAGCCCCGTCAGCTTGTCGTAGAGCAGCTCCTGATAGCGGACCAGCTCCGCCCGGACCGGCTGCGGCTCGCCACGGGACGCCTTGCCGTGGCGCCCCAGGGCGGTCCGGATCCGCAGGGCCAGCTCCGCACGGCCGACGGGCAGCCGTACCCATTCCGACGCCCGGGCCAGCGCGGCGGTGTCGCACGCCTCCGCGTCCGCGCAGGCCACCACGAGCGCCGCACCCGTCGCGCGGACTTCGGCCACGGCCCGGTCGATCTCGGACGCATCCGCCGCCTCCAGCACGACCAGGTCAGGCTCCTCGCGAAGCGCCTCGCTCGTGACGCCCGCCGGGTGCGGCCCGGCGCCCATCAGCTCCGCGCCCATCTCCTTCGCGACGTCCGCGAGCGTCGAGCGCAGCGCCTCGTCGTGAATTCGACCCAGGATCTTCACGTGCGGCCGTCTCCCGCCCCCAGATTGCGCTTCACCTTCTGGCCCAGCTCAGCCAGCCGGATCGGCTTGACGATGTAGTCGTCCGCCCCCGAGTGCACGCCCTTCTGCTTGTCCTCGAAGTCGCTCCGGGCGGTGAGCATGACGACGCGCACGTCGTCCAGCTCCGGGTGCGTCTTCACCGTCCGCGCCACCTCCCATCCGTCCATCCCCGGCATCATCACGTCGAGAAGCACCAGCCGCGGGTGCTCGTTCTGCACCGCGGCCAGCGCCTCGGTCCCGTCCCGTGCGAGCACGACCTGGTAGCCCTCGGCCTCCAGGAACGTCTTCACGATGTTCAACGCATCCGGGTCGTCGTCCACGACCAGGATCTTGTCCTTCCTGCCGTCGTCCGTCATGGCCGGCCTCGATTGGCGCGGGTCTTCGAATACGCCGCCAGGGCGCCGGCGACCGGGAGCACCACCACCAGCGCGCTCCACGCCGCCTTGCGTGTGCGCGAGCGGGGGGTGCCGTACAGGCGCACCAGAGCCCAGGCATCCAGGCCCAGCACCATCATCGCCAGTATCAGTCGCATCCGATCGCTCGTAAGTCGTCTCCGTGACCGCCCTTGGGGGCAAGATCTGCGCCGATCCGGGACCCTCACGCCGCGGGCGTCGGCGCGAACTGCAGCTCGTACAGCCTGGCGTACAGTCCGCCCTCCCGCAGCAGCTCGGCGTGTGTGCCCTTCTCACGCAGCACGCCGTGGTGCAGGACGAGGATTCGATCGGCGTTCTGCACGGTCGAGAGCCGGTGGGCGATGACCAGCGACGTTCGGCCGCGCATGAGCGTCTCCAGCGCCCGTTCGATCTGCTCTTCCAGCGCCGAGTCGACGGAGCTCGTCGCCTCGTCGAGGACGAGGACCAGCGGATCGAAGGCCAGCGCCCGGGCGAAGGAGAGGAGTTGCCGCTCTCCCACGGACAGCGAGGCCCCCCGCTCCCCGAGCGCCTCGTCGAAGCGGTGGGGCAGCCGCTCGATGAACCGGTCCGCACCCACGCGACGGGCGGCGGTCAGCATGCGCTCCTCGTCGATGTCGCTCCGGCCGAGGCGGATGTTGTACGCCACGCTGCTGCTGAAGACGAACACGTCCTGGAGCACGAGTCCGATGCGGCGTCGGAGTTCCTTCGGGTCCATCCGGTCGATGGGAACGCCGTCGAAGAGGATCTGCCCCTTCTGCGGCGCATAGAAGCGCATTAGCAGGCTGATGATGCTCGTCTTGCCCGCGCCCGTGTGGCCGACGATGGCGAGCCGCTCGCCGGGACGGGCGACGAAGCTGATGTCCCGCAGCACCCAGTTCCAGCCCTCGTCGCCCGAATCGGGGCCGGCGTCCGCGTTCCGCTGGTAGGCGAACCAGACGTTGCGGAACTCGATCTCGCCGCGGCCCGGCTGCGCCGGCGGCTGCGGGTCGGCCGGCGCGGCGATCGCCGGCGGCGTGTCGAGCAGCCGGAAGATGCGCTCCGAGGACGCCATCGCCCCCTGCAGCATGTTGTACTTCTCGGAGAGATCCTGGATGGGCCGGAAGAACCGCCGCGCCCAGTACAGGAAGGCGGTGATGGTGCCGACCGTGATGCCGCCGACCGCAGCCGGAGCGCCTGGCGCCGCCTGCAGCGCCTCGAATCCGCCGTAGGCGAGGATGAGGGCGAGCGCCACCGACGTGAGGAACTCGATGACCGGGAAGAAGAGGGCGTAGTAGGTGATGGAGCGGAGGTGTGCGTCCAGGTAGTCCCGGTCGATCTCGCGGAAGCGCTCGTCGGTGTCGTTCTCCCGGCCGAAGAGCTGGACGACGACCACGCCGCTGATCCGCTCCTGCAGGTAGGCGTTGATGCGCGCCAGCCGCGTCCGGATGTCCCGGAAGGCGTCCCGGATTCGCCCCCGGAAGTAGAACGCGGACAGGACGACGAGGGGCAGCACGGCGAAGGTGACCAGCGCCAGCTCCCAGTTGAGGAGCAGCATGGCGCCGACGATGAACAGGAGCGTGAAGAGGTCGCCGAAGACCGTCACGACGCCGGAGCTGAAGAGCTCGTTCAGCACTTCCACGTCGTTCGTCACGCGGGTCATCAGCCGTCCGACGGGGTTCCTGTCGAAGAAGCCCAGGTGCAGCCGCTGGAGGTGGTCGAAGATCTCCCGCCTCAGGTCGAACATCACCCGCTGGCCGAGCCACGTCGTGAGGATCGTCTGGGCGTAGTCGGTGACGAACGAGAGGACGAGGGACGCGACGTAGGCGATCGCGAGGACCGTGAGAAGGTGTGCGTCCCGCTGCGGCACCGCCTCGTCCAGCGCCTTCTTCATCAGCCACGGCCCGACGAGTTCGAGCCCGGCCGCCGACAGCAGGACGATGACCGCGACGATGACCCGCCCGCGGTACGGTCGCAGGTAGACCAGCAGGCGGCGCATAAGACGGCCGTCGTACGCCTTTCCGAGCGCCTCCTCCTCGTGGATCCCCGCGGCCCCCTCAGCCATGCGTGGCGACGTCGGGAGCGGCGGACCCGGCTGCGGTGAAGCGGCGCGCGGTGCGGTTGACACCGGGGGGGCGTCGTGGGATTGTTCGTTCCATGGGCATCATTGCGTGGATCCTGTTCGGTCTCATCGCGGGCGCGCTGGCGAAGCTGATCATGCCGGGGAAGGATCCCGGCGGCTGCCTCGTCACCGTCGCGATCGGCATCGCCGGCGCGCTGATCGGCGGCTACATCGGCTCGACCGTCTTCGCGTTCGGGAAGGTGACCGGCTTCAACATCCGCTCGTTCCTGATCGCGATCCTCGGCTCGATCGTCCTCCTCTTCATCTATCGCCTGCTCGTCAAGCGTCGCGACTGACGGCGGCGGGTGCCGCGCTCAGGAGCCCGGGCCGCTGCCGTTCGGGGCGACGTCGCCCGTCTCCGCCAGCAGGCGCCGCACCTCGGCCGCCAGCGCCGCGTTCGTGCTGACGACGCTGCCGCCGAGGTGCGTCGGCTGGCCGACCCAGTCCGTGTAGACGCCGCCGGCCTCCTCCACGATTGGCTTCAGGGCCGCCGCGTCCCACGGCTTCATGACCGGATCGATCATGGCCTCGGCCCGGCCCGTGGCCACGAGGGCGTGCCCGTAGCAGTCGCCCCACGTCCGGACGAGTACGCCGGAGAAGCGCAGGCGGTCCCACGCCGCCCCCTTCTGCTGGCGCGGCAGCCGCTCGGCGTCGGTCGTCAGGACGAGGGCGTCCTCCAGACGGCCGACTGCGGAGACTTCCGCCCGACGGCCGTTCCAGAGACAGCCCAGCCCCCGGGCCGCCGAGACCGTCTCCTGCAGGGGCGGGAAGTGCAGCACCCCGAGCACCACCTCTCCGGCCTCTTCGAGGGCGATCATCACGCCATAGAGCGGCACGCCCCGGACGAACGAGCGCGTCCCGTCGATGGGGTCGAGGATCCAGCGGCGGGGCGCGTCCGGCCGCGTCTCTCCGAACTCCTCACCCAGGATCCCGTCGTCCGGGCAGCGGCGCTGGATCCATTCCCGGCACAGCCGCTCGGCGTCGCGGTCGGCCACGGTGACGGGACTGTCGTCGGCCTTTGCTTCGGCCGCGACGCCCGTCTGGAAGTGGGCGAGCGTGACGCGTCCCGCGCGCCACGCCAGCTCGACGGCGAAGTCGTGTAGCTCCCGCAGCTCTGCGTCTGTCATGGCCTTTGGAGTCAGAGGCTGGATGCTGCGGCGGCGCTGTCGCCTTCCGCGCGCTCGCCGCCCGGTGCCTGCACCTCCCGGGCATCCGCCAGCCGGACCGGGATGTCCGCGGCGGCCAGGACGCGCTTCACCTCCCCGATGCCGAGTGCGCCTTCGTGGAAGAGGCCCGAAGCGAGCACCGCGTCGGCGCCGGCGATGACGAACGCGTCGCGCATGTCCTCGACGCGGGCGCCGTCGCCGACCGCGACCACAGGCACGTCCACCCACTCGACCACCCGCGCGGTCAGCTCGAGGTCGAAGCCCATCGGTTCGTCCCCCCGGCCCAGGCTGCGCAGCATGATCTCCCCGGCGCCGAGGTCCACGCACTCCCGGGCCCACGCGATCGCGTTCCTGTCCGTCGGCGTGGAGCCGCCCTGCGTGAAAACCCTGTACCAGTCTACGGCGACGGCGATCTCGTCGTACGGGGAGGCGCCGGGCTTCACGTGGTCCGCCGAGACCTCCCCGCGCCGGCGCTCGACCTTCGCCTCGATGCCTGCGACGATCCGCCCGCTTCCGAACTGCTGCGCGGCCTCTCGCAGGAGGTCCGGCCGCGCCAGCACCGCGCCCCCCAGGCAGACGCGGTCGGCGCCTGTCCGCAGCACCTGCGCGATCCCGCTCACGTCGGCCACGCCCGTGGCCGCAGTGAGGGGCACGTTCAGCGACCCGGCCGTGCGGCGAAGCGCCTCGAGGAACCTGCGGTGGCCGTCGTGCGTGGCGGAGTCGTCCTGCAGCACGATCCCGTCGGCTCCGTCGGCCGCGTAACGGGCGGCGAGCTCGGCCGGGTCCCTCGGGTCCCCGAGCCCCGCCCGCCGGACGTCGTCCGTCACGCGCCCGTCCCGGACGCACAGGCGCACCATGATCCTCTTGTGCAGCATCAGTCTCGGTCCTCCTCCGCCCGACGCTCACAGCCTCTCGGCTCCCGGCGCTGCCCTGTGCGAAGACCGTGCCCGCGAAGGTGAGCTAGCCGGCGGCTCCACACCGGTCAAGGAGAACGGGCTTGTCGATCGCGCCGGCAGGGGGCAACTTGTCCGTGAAACCGGCGGGTGACCGACGCCACCCGACTCGCTTCACGAGCCCTTCACGCTGCATGCCGCGAGCCGTCGACTCGACGTCCGGTGCGCGGATGTCGGACCACCGAACCCTCCTGCTCGACGTCGGGCGCATCCTGGGGACCCCCACACACGCGGATCCGGACCTCGAAGCCGTCGCGCGCCTGTGCGCCGACGGCCTGGCGGCGCTGTGCGTCATCGACGTGGGGCAGCTCCGGCAGGTGGGGCGAATCCGCACCGCCGCGGATCAGATCGTGAACATGGTCGACCAGATCCTGGCCCACCTTCACCGTCCGCGTTCCGCTCCGTGCCCGTGTCGCGGAGCCGACCTGAGCGTCAGTCGAGCCCGTCGTCCCAGCGGCCCTCGCGGATGTCCCGCGCCCCCCTGCGGGCACCCAGCCCTACCGCTCCCCCGAACAGAAGGGCCGTGCCCGCCCCGACCAGCGGCAGCACGGCGACGACCGGTGCGGCGACCGCCGCCGCGACGGCGCCCGCGACGAGCGGGGCACTGGACGACTGCACCTTCTCCATGTAGCGCATGCGCCGCCGCACGAACTCGCGCGTCTTCAGATATCCGCCGGTCGCGGCGCCTCCGGCGACCAGGGCTGTGATGATACCGAACATGTGGACCTCCTTCGATGGGCTCCTGAAGACCGTACGAACGGGAGCCCTCCGTCGTTTCGCCGGCGCCGGAAACCCTTGCGGCATCAGCGGCCTTCCGTGAGTTTCCCGGCGAGCACGCAACGGATTCGGGCCGAACCTCCGACCATTGACCGTGGAATCAACAACCGACGGAGCCTCCCGCTCCACCGCCGAGCCGATTTCCCTCGACTCGATCTGCAACGCCCTCGGCCCGCTCGTCTCCGACGATGAGCGCGACCTGGCCGAAAGCTTCACCCGCCTCTTCTTCCTGAAAGCGCCGCCCGAGTTCATGCACGGGCGCTCGCCGGACGCGCTGGCGGCCGTGGCGATCGGGGCCTTCCGCTTCATGCAGCGGGCCCGCCCGGATCGAGTGAACGTCGAGGTCTGCAATCCCGACGAGGCGGAGGAAGGCTGGCGGGCTCCCGTCACGGTCGTACGCACGAACGTATCGGAGCGGCCCTTCATCGTCGACTCGATCCGCGAGTACCTCCACGCCGAGGACCTCGCCATCGAGCGCTTTCTGCACCCCGTGCTCCGTGTCGTTCGCGACGACGACGGCAACATCACCGAGCTCGGCTCCGCGTCCTCCGGCGGGCCGCGGGAATCCCTCGTCCACTGCGAGGTCTCCCGGATCGAGAACGCCGAGCGGATGGAGGCCATCCGCTCCGCCGTCGCCGACAACCTGCAGGACGTGGTCCGGGCGACCGAGGACTTCGACGAGATGATCTCGTCGCTCGACGCGACCATCGACTATCTCGGCGACGTGGCCCGCCGACTGCCCGCGCGCCGTGACGAGGTCGCCGAGGTGCAGCAGTTCCTCGCCTGGCTGCGCGACGACGCTTTCGTCTTCCTCGGCTACCGGGGCTACGACATCGTCGAATCCGGCGACGGCACGATCATCCTCGTCGAGCCCGGGTCCGGCCTCGGGATCCTCCGCAACGAGGCGGAGTCCAGCTTCGCGGAGCCGACCCGTCTGGACTCCCTTTCCAGTGGGCTACGCGAGCGCGTGGAGGGCGGGCCGCTGCTGATCACCAGCAAGACGAACGCCCTGTCCACGGTCCACCGCCGGGCGCGCATGGACTACATCGGCGTGAAGAAGCTGGACGACGACGGGCGGATCGTCGGCGAACGCCGCTTCATCGGTCTCTTCACCTCCCGGGCCTACTCGGAGGACGCCGAGCGGATCCCGATCCTGCGCGAGAAGCTGCGCTCGATCATCGAGGAAGCCGGCGCGATCCGCGGCTCCCACGATTACAAGGAGATCATCACGATCTTCAACTCCATGCCGAAGGAGGAGCTCTTCCTCTCGACGGCGGAGCGGATCGGCGAGGAGATCCAGGCGGTCCTGGCCCTGTACCACACGCAGGAAGTGAAGGTCACGATGCGCCCCGACCCGCTGGAGCGGGGCGTCTCGGTCATGGTCATCATGCCCAAGGAGAAGTTTTCGGGCGAGGTCCGGAAGGCGATCGAGCAGGGCTTCGTCGAGACGCTCGGCGGCGAAGTCCTGAACTATCACCTCGCCCTGGGCGGCGGAGACCAGGCACGGCTGCATTTCTACTTTTCGGCGAACACCGAGCGCCTGCAGTCCACGAATCAGCAGGATCTCGAGCAGATCGTCCGGAAGCTGACCCGGAGCTGGTCCGACCGCGTACGGGCCGGCCTCGAGGGGCTGCGGCCGGGCGAGGAGGCGCGCCGCCTCGCGCAGCGCTACAGCATCGCCTTCAGCGCCGAGTACCGGGCGGCGACGGAGCCCGACGTGGCGGAGCAGGACATCCTCGAGCTCGAGGCGATGGCCGCAGAGGATCGCAACGTGGCCGTCACCCTGTCGAACCCGGAGATGACGGAGGTGATGGCCGTCGACCAGCCCGTCTCACAGCTGAAGCTGTTCCTGCGCAGTGAGCGACTGGTGCTCTCCGACTTCATGCCCATACTGGACAACGCCGGGCTCCGCATCATCGCGATGACGCCGTTCGAGGTGCAGGGGCCCGACGTCCACGACGCGGCGATCTACGTCTTCGCGGCCCAGGACCAGCAGGGGCGGCAGATCGACCTCGTCGAGCATGGCGGGCAGCTCGCCGACACGATCCTTGCCGTGCGCTCTGGCGACGCCGCCAACGATTCCTTCAACGCTCTCGTCCTCTCCGCAGGCCTGTCCTGGCGCGAGATCGACGTCCTGCGCGCCTACTCCGAGTACGCGTTCCAGCTCGAGGTCGTCCCCAGCCGCCTGTCCCTGGTGACGGCGCTTCGCAGCTACCCTGGCGCCGCACGGCTGCTCTTCCGCCTCTTCTCCACCCGCTTCGATCCGGGCACGGGCCTCTCGAAGCGGGACCGGGAGCGACAGGCGGGCTCCATCGAGCGGGAGTTCATCCGCTCCCTCGAGCACGTCAGCTCGCTGGGGGACGACCGGGCGCTCCGCCGTCTGCTGGCCCTCATCGGGGCCACGGTGCGCACGAACTACTACAGGCACGGCGGCGCGCACCCCACGGGACGCTCCGGCGGCGTGCCGTACGTCTCGCTGAAGTTCTCGTCCGCGCGCCTCCAGAGCATCGCCCGCAGTCGGCTGCGCCACGAGGTCTGGGTTCATTCGTCCCGGATGGCGGGCGTGCACCTGCGGGGCTCCAACGTGGCCCGAGGCGGTATCCGCTACAGCGACCGGCCCGACGACTTCCGGACCGAGATCCTCGGCCTCGTCAAGACCCAGATGGTCAAGAACGCGGTGATCGTTCCCGGCGGCTCGAAGGGCGGGTTCGTCACGCGCCGGCAGTTCGCCGAACGGGACGCGATGGCCGCGGAGGTGACGGAGCAGTACCGCACGCTCATGCGAGGACTCCTGGACGTGACGGACAACCTCGTCGACGGCGAGATCGTCCATCCCCCCGACGTGATGATCTACGACGAGGCGGACCCCTACCTGGTCGTGGCCGCCGACAAGGGCACGGCCCACCTGTCGGACGTGGCCAATTCCGTGGCCGACGAGTACGACTTCTGGCTCGGCGACGCCTTCGCCTCCGGCGGCTCCCACGGCTACGACCACAAGGAGGTCGCCATCACCGCCCGCGGCGCCTGGGAGGGCGTACGTCGCCATTTCCGGGAGATGGGCCGGGACATCCAGACCGAGCCGTTCACGGTGGTCGGGATCGGGGACATGAGCGGCGACGTCTTCGGCAACGGAATGCTGCTGTCCCGGCAGATCCGGCTCATCGCAGCCTTCGACCACCGCCACATCTTCATCGATCCGAATCCGGACCCTGCCCGGTCCTTCGCCGAGCGGGAGCGCCTCTTCCACGCCGGCCGCACGAGCTGGGACGACTACGACCGCTCCGCCCTCAGCCCGGGCGGGTTCATCGTTCCCCGCGGCGTGAAGGAGGTGGAGCTCACACCCGAGGCCCGGGACGCGCTGGGCATGTCCGAGGACGTCGTCAGCGTGGACGGCGAGCTGCTGATCCGCGCCATCCTGACGGCGCCCATCGACCTGCTCTGGAACGGCGGCATCGGCACGTATGTGCGCGCCAGCAGCGAGAGCAACACGGACGTGGGTGATTCGGCGAACGACGCCGTGCGCGTGGTCGCCACCGAGCTGCGCGCGAAGGTGATCGGCGAGGGCGGCAACCTGGGCCTCACCCAGGAGGCCCGCGTCGAGTACGCGCTGCTCGGCGGGCGCCTGAACACGGACGCGCTCGACAACTCGGGCGGCGTCGACATGTCCGATCGGGAAGTCAACCTGAAGATCCTGCTGAACGGGGCGGTCGCCGCGGGCAGCATGTCCATGGACGAGCGCAACCTGCTGCTGGAGGAGCTCACGCCCGCAGTCACGGAGCTCGTCCTGTCGGACAACCGGTCGCAGTCCCTGGCCGTTTCGCTCGAGGAGATCCGGGCGACGGAGATGCTCGAGGACTTCCAGGAGCTCATGACGGGACTCGAGCGCCAGGGTCTCCTCGACCGCGCGGACGAGACGCTTCCGGGCCGCGAGGCGCTGTCGGAGCGGCGCACTGCCGGCGGCACCCTCACGCGGCCCGAGCTGTCCGTCCTGCTGGCGTACGGCAAGCTCGCTCTCAAGCAGCACCTTCTTGCGAGCAAGCTCCCCGACGACGACGCGGCCGCCGTCTATCTCGACGGCTACTTCCCCGACGCGGCGATCCAGGCCGCGGGCGAGGAGCCGCTCCGGAATCACCGACTGCGCCGCGAGATCGTGGCCAGTCAGCTCACGAACAGTCTGGTCGACCTGATGGGCGCCGGCTTCGTGCAGCGGATCGTCCGGGACACCGGTCACACGCCCGCCGACGTCGCGCGCGCGTGGCTCATCGCCGACCGGCTGTGCGGGGCGGAGGAGCTCCGCAGCAGTCTCACGGACGTCGAGGGTGAGATCGACTCGGGCCTCGTCTATCGCTGGCTCCTCGGCCTCGCACGCGTGCTCGAGCGGACCGTGCGCTGGATCCTGGCCAACGTCGACCTGGAGGAGCCGGCGGCGGACGTGATCCGACGTCACGTCGAAGGACTGGAGCAGCTCCGGGAGCGCTTCGGCGACATCGTGGCCGGCGAGGAACGCTCCCTCTTCGAGGACCGCGTGCGCGAGATCCAGGCGCTCATCGACAAGCACGACCTGGCGCAGCGACTCATCACCCTCCGCTTCCTCGACCAGCTCCTCGAGATCCTGCGCGTGGCTCGCGACCTGGACTCGGACCCGGTCGAGGTCGGGCGCGCCTACTATCTCGCGTCCGAGGAGCTGGGCATTCCGTGGCTCCGCAGCGCGGTCCTCACTGCAGCGGGCGACGATCGCTGGGAGCAGCGATCCGCCACAGCCCTCGTCGAGGATCTTTCCAGGGCCCATCGCCGTATCACGCGGCGGATCGTCACGGGGGAGGCGCCCGCCACCGACCCGACGCTGCTGATGCGCCGCATCCGGAACGGACACGGTCGGGAACTGTCCTCCTTCGAAGGCCTCTTCGAGGAGGTCCGTGCGGAGGATGGCCGGAGCCTTGCGGCGCTCTCCGTCGTGATCCGGGAGTTGCAGCAGCTCGCCGGGGAGGACTAGGCCGGACGCACATCGAAAGACAGTGGGCCATGGGACTGAAGCAGAGGGTGGGTACGACGTCGGTTCTCTTCGTCATCGTCGCGGCGAGCTTTGCCGCGGCATGTGCGAGCGGCGGAGCGGAGCCGGGGGAGGCGGGCGAGCCCGGCGAAGGCGGGATGGGACAGGCTCGATACCCGGAGCGGATGGCGTACGACACCATGCCGCCCGAGCGGGTCCCGGCCTATCGACCCCTTCCGCTGGTGAAGTGGGGTGCGCCGCCGCCCGGTGAGCCCCACGGCGAGCGCCCGCGGTCCTACGATCTCGTCCACCAGACCACCCACGTTCGCTTCGACTGGAAGCGTCACGCCGTCGTCGGCACGACGACGGTGCGCTTCACGACCCTCGACGCTCCCCTCCGCCAGATCGCCCTCGACGCCGAGGCCATGACCATGGGCAGGGTCACGGACGCGAACGGAACGGCGCTGCAGCACGTCTACAACGGGCACACCCTCACCGTACAGCTTCCGGCGCAGCTCGCGGTCGGTGACACCGCGAGCGTGACCGTCGAATACCAGTCCGTCGCTCCCGGCCGGGGCGCGTACTTCATCGACCGTGTCCATGCCCTCTGGACCCAGGGCGAGACCCGCTACACGCGCTACTGGATCCCGACCTACGACGAGCCGAACGACAAAGAGACGTGGGAGTTCTACGTCACCGTGCCTCCCGGCGAGAAGGCGCTTTCCAACGGCCGCCTCGCCTCCGTGGACACCACGAGGGACGGGGTCGTCTGGCACTGGGTGCTCGAGCACCCCGCCTCGACCTACCTCATGTCCGTCGTGACCGGTGACTACACCGTGATCCACGACCACTGGAAGGACGTCCCCGTCGACTACTGGGTGTATCCGGACTCCGTCGAGGCCGGCCGCCGCGGGTTCGGCATGACGCCGGACGCCGTGGACGTCTTCTCGCGCAAGACCGGCGTCCCCTACCCCTGGAGCAAGTACGCACAGTCCGTCACGCCCGACTACATCTTCGGCGGCATGGAGAACGTGACCGCCACGACGCAACTCGACAACGGAATCCTCCATCCGAAGTGGGCGGAGCCGCAGCAGTGGTCCGGCGGCCTCGTCGCCCACGAGCTCGGCCATCAGTGGTACGGCGACCTGCTCACGACCCGCGACTGGTCGAACATCTGGCTGAACGAGGGCTTTGCCACGTTCATGGAGCAAATCTTCCGGGAGGAGTACAAGGGGCCGGAGGAGGGCGCCTTCGACCGCCTCGGCGCGCAGGAGGAGGCCATCGACGCGGACCGCCGCGCGCTCCGCCCGCTTGTGTGGAATCGATGGGTGGCCGATCCCTTCGACCTCTTCTTCAGCGGCCACATCTACCCGAAGGGCGCCACCGTCCTGCAGATGCTCCGCCACGAGCTCGGCGACTCCACGTTCTGGGCGGCCATGCACCGCTACACGACGGAGCACATGTACCAGACCGTGACGAGTGCCGATCTCCAGAAGGCGTTCGAGGACGAGACGGGACGAAGCTTCGACGACTTCTTCAAGCAGTGGGTGTACGGCGCCGGCTACCCCATGTTCAGGGTGGCCTACGATTACGACTGGCCGTCCCGCAGCCTCGTGGTCACGGCGAGCGAGGTGCAGCCGCGGGACAGCATGGTCGGCTGGTTCGACGTCGACGTGGACGTCGACATTCTGACGGACTCGGCGACCATGCACCAGCGTCTGAAGGTTCGGGACGGCCGCGGTCGACTGGCCCTCAACCTGCCGGGTGATCCGCGGGCCATCGTGTGGGACGCGGGCGGATGGCTGCTCGACGCGACGGACTTCCCACGCCCGACATCGATGCTCGCCTACCAGGCGGAGCATGCGGAGAGCGTGATCAATCGGATCGAGGCCGACTCGCTGCTTGCCGTTCGTACCGACGAGCCCGCGGCGGCGAACGCCGTGGCCGCACGCGTGCGCGACGACTCCTTCTGGGGCGTGCGCCAGCGTGCCGCCCGTGCGCTCGCGGCGTTCGCCCGGCCGTCCAGCGGCTGGCACCCGCGGCCGCAGCCTCGGGACACCACGGAGCAGGAAGGCGAGCGGCCGCGACGGGGCAGGCGTCCGCCGCCGTCCATGCGAGGCCGCATGCCCCTCGACACCGCCAGCGGGCCCGTGCCCGATTCCATCGCCCGCATGATCGTCGATACGGCCCGGGCCGCACTGCTCGACGCCACGCACGACCCCGATGCCCGCGTCCGCCAGCAGGCGGCGACGTCCCTCGGTGCGTTCGGCGGCGACGTCGTCGTCACGCGCCTCTCCGACCTCGCCCGCGCGGACAGCTCCTACTACGTCCGCGGCGCGGCGGTGCGCGCACTTGCCGGCGTCGCCCCGGATCGCGCGCGGCCCGTCATCGACGACCTGCTCCAGCGCGATTCATGGCTGGACGTGCTCCGGAGCAGCGCCATCGAAGCCCTCGCCGACGTCGGCGGACCCGACGCGGTCCCGGCCCTCGAGAAGTACCTGGGTCCGGGGAACAAGCGGGCCAGCCGCGAGGCCGCCATCACGGGGCTGCTCCGCAACGCCCGCGGCCGCGAGCCCGCCCTCGCCCGCACTCTCGAGCCCCTGCTGTCCGACGCCGACCACTACATCCGCGTCGACGTTGCTCGCGCTCTCGGTGAGCTGGGACAGGCGTTCAGCATCAAGGCGCTCGAGGCGCGGCGCGGCGTCGAGCTCGAAAGCCGTGTCGTGAATGCCATCGACGCGGCCCTCCAGCAGCTTCGACGGGAATAGACTTCTCGCAGGCCCCGCCGAGCAGGCCTCTCGGTGCAAGGGTCGCGGGCACGCGGCCTGCGGAGGCCCTCGTTCGGACATCCCAACCGCAACGAGGAGATGAAGCATGGGCTTCGACCAGTACCACGAACCGCCTTCCGAACTGTCGCAGGAGACCCGCACCTTCGCTCGCATGGTCCTTTCCCTCATCGAGGAGGCGGAGGCCATCGACTGGTACGAGCAGCGACTCGACGTCGAGCAGGACCCATCCGCCCGGGCCATCATGCAGAACGCGCAGAAGGAAGAGTTCAAGCACTTCGCCATGGACCTCGAGTTCCTGCTCCGCCGCAAGGACGACTGGCGGGCGATCTGTCGGAAGGTGCTCTTCACCGAGGGCGACATCGTGGAGGAAGGCGAGGCGGCGGAGAAGGCTGTGGACTAGCAGGCGCGCCGGCGGCGCGCAGGGGGTCGCTCGCTTCGCTTCGCTCCGAGGGGGTCGCTCGCTTCGCTTCGCTCCGAGGGGGTCGCTCGCTTCGCTTCGCTCCGAGGGGGTCGCCGCTGCGCGGCTCCTAGGGGTGGCCGACGAAACGTTCGCTCTACTTCCGACCTTCGTGCACGTTCGGTCGGCCTCTACGTCCTCGTGCTCGGCGTCGTCGTGGCGACGCAGCCCGGCCTGGCGATCGGCGGCGGCGCCATGCTGGCGGCCGTGATCGGCGCCGGTCGGGTGCGGACGCGGCAGCTGCGGGGCGCGGCCCCATGGCAAAATCGGCCATGCGTATGACACGTAGCCCCGGCAGCCGCGGCAAATCGCGAAGAAGCATCCACAGCTCATCCCGCCGCGGCGTCTGCCCAGTCGCATCGCGTGCCATCCCGCCCGATCCCTGTCCTTGAACGGGGCAGCTCGCCGGCCTAGTTTCCCCCGACCGGCGCCCGGGCGTCAGCCGACGGGGCCGCGCGCTCCGGTTCCAGCATCCCTCGACAGGATTCTCCCATGCACGCACGCCGCGTTCTTCGCGCTCTCCTCGTCCTTTCCGTCGCAGCCGCCGGAATGGCGCGCGCCAACCTCGCCTCCGCCCAGTCTCCCGCGAGCTGGGACAGCACGTACTTCGCGGCGCTGAAATGGCGCAACATCGGCCCCGATCGCGGCGGCCGATCGCTGGCGATCGCCGGCAGCGCGAGCCGACCGGACGAGTACTGGTTCGGGGCCGTCGGCGGCGGCCTGTGGAAGACGACGGACGGGGGCCTGAACTGGAGCCCCGTCACGGACGGGCAGCTCGGCAGCTCCTCCGTGAGCGCGGTCGGGGTCGCGGAGTCGAACCCCGACGTCGTCTACATCGGCATGGGCGAGACGGAGCTGCGCGGCAACATCATGCAGGGCGACGGCGTCTACAGGACCGCGGACGGCGGCAAGACGTGGTCGCACGTGGGGCTGGCGAACACCCAGGCGATCGCCCGTGTGCGCGTGGATCCGAAGAACCCGGACCGCGTCTTCGTGGCGGCCCTCGGTCATCCCTACGGACCGAACCCCGAGCGCGGCGTCTTCCGGACCCTCGACGGGGGGAAGACGTGGACGAGGGTCCTGTTCGAGAGCGACAGCGCGGGCGCCGAGGACCTGGTCATCGACCCGTCCAACCCGAACACGCTCTACGCGTCGACGTGGCAGGTGTACCGCACGCCCTGGAAGATGTGGGGCGGCGGGCCGCACTCGAAGCTGTTCAAGTCCACGGACGGCGGCGACCACTGGACAGATCTCACGAAGAACCCGGGAATGCCGGATCCGCCCATCGGCAAGATCGGGATCACCGTCTCGGCGGCGGACCCGAATCGCCTCTACGCCATCGTCGAGGCGAACGAGGGCGGCGTATTCCGCAGCGACGACGGCGGGAAGACGTGGGCCCGCACCAACGACGAGCGCAAGATCCGGCAGCGCCACTTCTACTACTCCCGCATCTACGCGGACCCGAAGGACCCGAACACGGTCTACGCGCTGAACACGTCGCTCTATCGCTCGACCGACGGCGGCAAGACGTTCGACCGTATCCGGGCCGTCCCGCACGGGGACCAGCACGACCTCTGGATCGCGCCCAACGATCCCCAGCGGCTGGCCAGCTCCAACGACGGGGGCGGCACCATCTCCACGAACGGCGGCAAGACGTGGACGGAGCAGGACTTCCCCACGGCCCAGCTCTACCACATCACGACCACGAGCGACGTCCCCTATCACGTCTGCGGCGCGCAGCAGGACAACTCGACAGTCTGCGTTCCGAGCTCCGACTGGGACAACATGCAGGCCCGCGGTCCGAACCACGGCTGGTACTACGACGTCGGCGGTGGCGAGAGCGGCTACATCACCCAGTCGCCCACGGATCCGAACGTGTTCTACGCGGGCAGCCAGGGCGCGCTGCTGACGCGGTACGACCGCTCGAACGGCCAGTTCCGGGACATCCAGCCGAATCCGCGCTTCTTCAGCGGTGAGCCCGCCTCGGCTCTCCCGGAGCGCTGGCAGTGGACGTTCCCCATCGTCTTCTCGCCCGTCGACTCGACGGCGATGTACACCACCTCCCAGCACGTGTGGAAGACGACGGACGACGGCCAGACCTGGAAGAAAATCAGTCCCGACCTGACGCTTGCGGACCCGAAGACCCTCGGCATGTCCGGCGGCCTGATCACCATGGACATGAACGGGCCGGAGATCTACGGCACGGTCTTCTCCCTGGCACCCAGCTTCTTCGACGCCAACACGATCTGGGCAGGCAGCGACGACGGGCTCGTCCACGTCACCCGGGACGGCGGCGCGCACTGGACGAACGTGACGCCGAAGGACATGCCGAAGTACACGCGAATCGTCATGATCGACGCTTCGCGCCATGATCCCGGCACGGCGTACGTCGCAGGCACGATGTACCAGCTCGACGACCGCCGGCCGTACCTCTGGCGCACCCACGACTACGGCCGGACGTGGACGAAGATCGTCAGCGGGATGGCGGACGACGACTTCTCCCGCACGATCCGGGAGGACGTCGTCCGGCCGCACATGCTGTACGCCGGCACGGAGCACGGTGTCTACGTGTCGTGGGACGACGGCGACCACTGGCAGCCCCTGTCCCTGAACCTGCCGAACACGCAGGTGGCCGACCTGATCGTCGAGGACCACGACCTCGTCGCCGGAACGCACGGGCGCTCCATCTACGTCCTCGACGACATCGACCCGCTCCGGCAGCTCGGCGACAGCGTCGCGGTCGCCGACGCGTGGCTCTTCCAGCCCCACGCCGCGATCCGCGGGCTCGACGACGCCGCGATCTACTACTACCTGAAGCAGCCCGCCGACTCCGTCTCCGTCGCCATCCTGGACGGAGGCGGCGACGTCGTCCAGCGCTACACCAGCGCGTCGAAGGACACGACCGCCGACGAGGAGGAGGACTATTTCGGCCGTGGCCCGCAGCCGCCGACGGCGAAGGTCGGGCTCAACCGCTTCGAGTGGGACCTGACGTATCCCGGCGCCGTCGTCTTCGACAGCATGATCATCTGGAGCGCCCGGCCGCAGCGCGGGCCGATGGCGCCTCCGGGGCACTACCAGGCGCGGCTTTCCGTGAACGGCACCCAGGTCGCGACCCGCGGATTCGACGTGGTCATGGACCCGCGCCTGAAGGGCGTCACCGCCGCCGACCTGAAGGCGCAGTTCGACCTGGCCATGAAGATTCGGGACCGGACGAGCGCCGCGGACCAGGCAGTCATCGACGTGCGCGACGTCCGCGGTCAGGTGGACGACCGCCTGACGTCGCCGAAGGCCTCCTCCTTCCGCAAGGAGGCGACCGCCCTCTCCGACACGATATCCGCCATCGAGCGGAACCTGTACCAGGTGAAGAACCGCAGCGGGCAGGACCCGCTCAACTTCCCGATCAAGCTCAACAACCGGTTGGCGGCATTGCGGCGGAGCGTCGAAACGGGAGACGCCAAGCCCACCGCTGCGGCCTACGAGGTGCTGGACAACCTTTCGGCGAAGCTGAACGTCCAGCTCGACGCGCTGGGCGATGCCGTCGCCGCGATGCTGCCGGCTCTGAACGCGAAGCTGCGCGCCGCCGGCCTCGCCCCCATCCAGCCGCCGAAGACGCTGCCCGGCCGACCGACGGCATGAGGTGACATGAGCGATTCCAAGGGAGCACCCGAAGGCCCCGACCTGCGTGAGGGGGTCGCGGCGGAGGACGTACGGGAGGACGCCTGCGTCCGGGGCCACGTGGACGGAGAGGCCGCCCTGCTGGTCCGGCTGGGGGACGAGCTGTTCTGCGTGGGCGCCACCTGCACCCACTACGGCGGCCCGCTGGCGGAGGGGCTCGTCGTGGGCGACACCATCCGCTGTCCCTGGCACCACGCCTGCTTCTCCCTGCGCACCGGCGCCATGCTCCGGCCGCCGGCGCTCGATCCGCTGCCCCGCTGGAGCGTCGTCGTCGCGGACGGCGTCGCCCGGGCGGGGGAGAAGCTGGAGCCCGCGGACGTCGACTCGGGCGACGTCGCCGATCCCGGCGCCGATCGTGGGGATGCTCTGTCGTCCGTCGTCATCGTCGGCGGGGGCGCGGCGGGAGCGAGCGCCGCGCTCGGGCTGCGGGAGGCGGGTTACGCCGGACCCATCACGATCGTGTCCGACGACGTCGATCCTCCCTACGACCGGCCGAACGCTTCCAAGGACTACCTTGCGGGTACCGCCGAGGAGGCGTGGATGCCGCTGCGCGGGGACGACGGGTGGGCCGCGCACGACGTCGAGCTGCGCCTGGACACCCGCGTCGTGAGGCTCGACTCGGACGCCCATCGTCTCACCCTCGAGGGCGGCGAGAGCCTCGACTACGGCGCCCTGCTGGTCGCCACGGGCGCCGAGCCGATCCGGCTGAAGGACGCGGGACCGGCCGGCGACCGCATACACTACCTGCGGAGCTGGGCGGACAGCCGCCGGATCATCGACGCGGCCCGCGATGCGCGGAGCGCAGTCGTCGTCGGCGCCAGCTTCATCGGTCTCGAAGTGGCGGCGTCATTGAGGGCCCGGGACCTGAAGGTGTACGTGGTCGCCCCCGAGGAGGTGCCCCTGGGCCGGGTCCTGGGCGACGAGCTGGGTGGCTACGTGAAACGGCTGCACGAGAAGAAGGGCGTCCGCTTCCATCTCGGCCACACCGTGGCGTCGGTGGAGGAGGACGCCGTCGTGCTGGACGACGGTCGGCGCATCGAGTGCGACCTGGTCGTCGCAGGGATCGGCGTCCGGCCTCGCGTCGCGCTGCTGGAGGAGGCAGGCGCGGAAGTGGACGGCGGCGTCGTCGTGGACGCGCGGTTGCGGACGACGCTCCCGGACGTGTGGGCCGCCGGAGACATCGCCGCATGGCCCGACCCGCACACGGGCGAGCGGATCCGGGTCGAGCACTGGGTAGTGGCGGAGCGGCAGGGAAGGGCGGCGGCCCGGAGCATACTGGGCTCGGACGAGCCGTTCGACGCCGTCCCGTTCTTCTGGAGCCAGCACTACGACGTGTCCATCAACTATGTCGGACACGCCGGGGACTGGGACGTCGCCGACCTCGATGGGGATCCCGACGAGAACGACTGCACAGTCCGCTATCGCCGCGCCGGACGGGTGCTCGCCGTCGCCTCGATCTTCCGTGACGTCGAGAGCCTCGAGGCGGAGGTGGCGCTGGAGGGCGCCCGGGCGAAAGGGACCTGACCGGGCTACCCGGCGAACCGGAGCTGACCGGGCCACCCGGGCGGGTCACCCTCCGTGGGCCAGCGTCCGTCGCTGCAAGGGGCTGTTGCCGATCAGGCGCTGGCCCGTTCCCGCGCACCTTCCACGGGCGTGAGCCAGCCGCGCGCGTCCTCGATCCGCCCGTGCACGATGTCCATGAAGCGACGCTGGAGCTTGAGCGTGACGGGCCCGGCGCGGCCGCTGCCGACCTCGATCCGGTCCACGCTCCGGATGGGCGTGACCTCGGCGGCCGTGCCCGTGAAGAACAGCTCGTCCGCGCTATACAGCGTCTCCCGCGGAACCGGCTGCTCACGGGTGGGGATGCCCAGGTCCTCCGCGATGGTGATGATCGCGTTCCGCGTGATTCCGTTCAGGGAGCTGCCGTCCAGGACGGGCGTGATCAGGACGCCGTCACGCACGAGGAAGAGGTTCTGACCGCTCCCCTCGCTCACCAGGCCGCTCGGACTCACGGCGATCCCCTCGGCGTACCCGTTCGCCGCCGCCTCCATTTTGATGAGCTGCGCGTTCACGTAGTGGCCGGCCGCCTTCGCGGCGACGGGGAAGGTGTTCGGGTGTGCCCGCTGCCAGCTCGAGACGCACACGTCCACGCCCTTCTCCAGTGCTCCCTCCCCCAGGTACGTGCCCCATGGCCAGCAGGCGATCCAGGTCTCGACCGGGCTGTCCGTCGGGTTGAGCCCCGCGGATCCGTACCCCCACATCACCATCGGCCGGATGTAGCACTCGGCGAGACCGTTCCGCGCGACGAGGTCCAGGATGGCGCCCGCCAGATCCGCCTCGGAATGCGGCGGCAGCATGCGGTACGTCCGGCACGAGTCCATGAGTCGACGCAGGTGCGCGTCGAGGCGGAAGATCGCGGGTCCGCTTTCCGTCTCGTAGGCGCGGATCCCCTCGAAGATGGACGAGCCGAACTGGACGGCGAGGCTGAGGACGTGGACCCGGGCCTCGGCCCAGGGAACCAGTTCTCCGTCCTTCCAGATCCATTCGGAGCCGACGAGCTTGCTGGACATCGTCCGATTCGGGTGAGAGGGGACTGCTCCGCGGCCGCCGCGGGTTTTCCCGCCAGGCCGCGCCGGTTTTCGGCCGCCGCGCCGGTCGTCGGTCGCCGTGCCGCTAGTACAGCGAGCGGATCCAGCCGCCGTCGACGGGAATGGACCCGGCCGTGATGTAGCTCGCGCGCTCCGAGCAGAGGAAGGCGACGAGGGCGGCGAGCTCCTCGGGCTCGCCCAGCCGGCGCATGGGGATCTCCGACTCCCAGCGCGCCCACTCCTCGTCCGTGCTGGTCCCGTGCGCGGCGGCATTCGCATCGGCCAGGTCGACCAGACGCTCCGTGCGCGTGTAGCCCGGCAGCACGCAGTTCACGGTGATCCCGTCGGTCGCAACCTCGTTCGCCAGCGTTCGCGAGAATCCCGTCACCGCGGCCCGCAGGCTGTTCGACAGGATGAGGTTCTCCACCGGCTGCTTCACGGTGATGGACGTGACGTTCACGATGCGGCCCCAGCCGCGCTCGCGCATCCCCGGCAGCACGTGCCGCGACATGCCGACCGCGCTGTCCAGGAGCAGGTGGGTCGCCCGCTCCCACGCGGACGCGTCGTGACTCTCGAACGGCCCGGCGGGCGGGCCGCCGGTGTTGTTCACGAGGATGTCCACGCGCCCGAAGGCGTCGATGGCGCCCTCGAAGACCGTGCTGCGGCCCTCTTCCGCGGCGAGGTCCGCTGCGACGATCCCGACGCGACGGCCGCTCGCGTCCGCGATCTCCGAGGCAGCCTCCCGGAGCGCGTCTTCGCCCCGGGCCGTCAGCACGAGATCCACACCCTCCGCCGCCAGCGCCTCGGCGATCGCCCGTCCGAGACCGCGGCTGGAGCCCCCGACGATCGCGATTCTGCCTTCGAGTCCAAGATCCATGAAGGTAGAGTAGCGGGCTCGTGGAGGTCCGGCAAAGGACGCCGGACCTTCGCGGCAAAGGACGCGGGCGCACACCGCCGTCCTGCCGAGCGTTGCCGCCCCCGACACTCTGCCATAGCTTCACCCCGCCATCCGACGCTCCTCCCGCGTCGCCCTTTCGACAGGAAATGCGATAATGCGCAGACTCTCCGGACGCGCGCGCTCGCGCGTCGCCCCCCAGGCCCGAACCCCGCTTCTCGCGCTCCCTGCGCCGGCCACGCTCCTCGTGCTGCTCCTTGCCGCGGGGCTTCCCGCGGCGGCGGGTGCACAGGAGCCCTACCGCCTGCCGCCCGCGGAGATCGTGAAGATCATGGACGCGCCGCCGCTCCCGAGCGCACTCGTGAGCCCGGACAACTCGGCCATCCTGCTGGTGGAGCGGCCGAGCATGCCTTCCGTCGCGGAGGTCGGGCAGCCGATGCTGCGACTCGCGGGCTACCGCATCAACCCACGGACGAACGGGTCTGCGCGCACGAACGGGGACATCGACGGGCTGAAGGTCGAAACGGTCCCGGACGGGACGGAGCATCGCATCCAGGTGCCCGACGGGTCGACGCTGGGCTCACCGGAATGGTCGCCCGACGGAAAGGCGATCGCGTTCACCCGCACCACGGCCGACGCGGTCGAGCTGTGGGTGGCCGACCCGCGCACCGGAGCGGCACGCCGGCTCACCGACGCGCCGCTGAACGCCGTCGCCGGGGACCCATGCGTGTGGACGCCGGATTCGGCGGCCCTGATCTGCCGGTTCGTGGTCGACGGCCGGGGTGCGCCCCCGTCGGCGCCGCACGTCCCGGCTGGACCCACTATCGAGCAGTCCCTCGGGGACGCTGCGCCGGTGCCCACCTATGAGGACCTGCTCACGGACGCCCACGACGAGGCGCTCTTCGACTACTACTTCACCTCGCGCCTCGCCCGCGTGGACGTGGCGACCGGCGCCCGCACGCCGATCGGGGAGCCTGGCGTGCTGGACGACGTGGCGCCGTCCCCCGACGGGCGCTTCCTCCTCGTGACCCGCACCGTGCGGCCCTACTCCTACCACGTTCCCGAGCGCGAATTCCCCAAGGAGATCGAAGTCTGGGCCGCGACGGGGGAGAGGGTCCGCACCATCGCGTCCCTGCCCCTGTCCGAGATCCCGTGGGGGATGGTGCGGACGGGTCCCCGAAGCATCGACTGGAGGCCCTCCGGCGCTACGCTGGTCTGGCCGGAGGCCGTCGACGGCGGCGATCCGTCGAAGCCGGCGGACTACCGGGACCACGTCGTCCAGCTCGCGGCGCCGTTCACGGGCGAGCCGGTGGAGCTGATCCGGACGCCCGAGCGCGTCTCGTCCATCGTCTGGGCCGGCGACGACCTGGCCCTCGTGAGCCAGTACGACAGGAAGAAGGCCTGGACGCGCACCTGGCTCGTGGACGCGGACCACCCGGAGGCGGCGGCGCGCCTGATCCCGGCCTTCGATCGCAGCTCGGAGGCGAGATACGGGGATCCCGGACGTCCGGTCCTGAAGCCTGGGACCGGCGGGTATCGGGGCGGCGAGGCCGTCCGGCGGGGTAACGCCATCTTCCTGGCAGGCGACGGCGCGAGCCCCGAAGGCGAGCGGCCCTTCCTCGACCGGCTGGACCTGAAGACGTTCAGGACCCGGCGCGTGTGGCGGAGCGGCGCGGATCGATATGAGAGCGTCGTCGCCCTGCTGGGCGACGACGGCGCCCGCATGCTCACGCGGCGGGAATCGGCCTCGGAGCCGCCGAACTATTTCGTTCGCAGCGGCGGCCGCACGACGGCGCTCACCCACTTCGAGGACCCGGCACCACGCTTCACCCGGGGCGTGAAGAAGCAGCTCGTGGTGTACCGCCGTTCGGACGGGCTGCCCCTCAACGGCATGCTCTATCTGCCGCCCGACTACACCCCGGGCACGCCCCTCCCGACCATCCTGTGGGCCTACCCGCGGGAGTTCGTTTCCGCCGACGCGGCGGGCCAGGTGTCCGCGTCCACCAACCGGTTCACCCTGCCCCAGGGCGCCGGCCGCATGCACCTGCTCCTTGCCCTCCAGGGCTACGCCGTCTTCGACGGGCCGAGCATGCCGATCCTCGGTGGGGACACCGCGAACAACCACTACGTCGACCAGCTCGTGGACGACGCCAGGGCCGCCATCGACAAGCTCGCGGAGATGGGCGTCACCGACCCCGACCGCGTCGGCGTCGGCGGCCACAGCTACGGCGCGTTCATGACCGCGAACCTGCTCACGCACTCGAAGCTGTTTCGCGCCGGCGTCGCCGAGAGCGGCGCGTACAACCGCACGCTCACTCCCTTCGGGTTCCAGAACGAGCGCCGCTTCTACTGGCAGATCCCCGACATCTACGACGCGATGTCGCCCTTCCAGAATGCCGATTCGCTGAGCGGCGCCATCCTCCTCACGCATGGCATGAACGACGACAACTCGGGCACCTTCCCCATCCAGTCGGAGCGCTACTACGCCGCGCTGAAGGGGCTCGGCAAGACGGTCCGATTCGTCTACCTGCCGTTCGAGGCTCACGGCTATCGCGGCCGGGAGAACGTCCTGGACGTCTTCGCCGAGGAGCTGGCGTGGTTCGACCGCTACGTGAAGGCGGCCTCGAGCGCCGTGATGCAGTAGCGTCCGAGGCTACCCCTCGTCGTGGAAGTACGTGTCCGTCCGGTCCAGCCAGTCCTGGCGCGGCGGGGAGAACACGTCCACGTCCAGCGTGTCCTCCAGCGCCTCCGCCCTGTGCGGCACGTTCGACGGGATGTGCAGCACCTCCCCCGCACGCACCACCACCTCCTCCGCGCCGTCCTCCCCCAGCCAGAACCGCAGCGCCCCTTCCAGGATGTAGGTGAGCTGCTCGTTCTCGTGGGCGTGCTTCGGGACGACGCAGCCCTTGTCGAGGTAGACGTGCGCCAGCATCATCCGCTCCCCGGTGATCAGCCGACGATGCAGTGAATCGGTAACCTTCTCCCGCGGCATGTCGTCCCACCGGAAATGCCGCACCTTCGCGCCCTCGCCCATGGAGCCGTCCTCGGTAGAATCGGGGATTTCCGCGTCAGAACGCCAATTGAGGCACGTTTTGACGCTCCCGCAAGCCGGAACGGTCCGTCGTTTGCACCAAGGACTCTTCCACGGCCGACATCCTGTAGTGTAAAGCTTTGATAGACCATGACTTGGCCGTGCCTCTGGCCCGAGCCCCCGAACGGGGACCGGACCGATTCGACACGCAAACGGAGTGACACCATGCGCAAGTCCATTCTCGGAGCAGCCACGGCGATCGTTTTCGCGGCGGCCATGCCCGCCGCCGCCCAGGCTCAGACGAACTTCTCCCTCGGCGGTGGAGTCAGCTTCCCCAACGGCGACCTCTCCGACGCGGTGAACACCGGATTCAACGTCCAGGCGTCCCTACGCTTCGGCACGATGAGCCTGCCGTTCGGCCTGCGCGTCGACGCCGGCTTCGAGCAGCTGCCCTACAAGAGCGAAATTGCCGACGCGAACTACCAGACGCTGTTCGGAACGCTGGACGGAGAGTACGTGATGGACACGCCCGGTCTCGCTCCGTACGTCGTGGCGGGGGTCGGTGTCTACGGAGACAGGGCCTCCTACAGTGGCAACGGCGTCTTCGATGGTTCCTACAGCACCGACTGGCAGACGCACTTCGGCCTGAACGGCGGTGTCGGCCTCCGCCTCCCGCTGGGTTCCCTGAACACCTACGTGGAGGCCCGCCTCCACCACGTCTTCGAGGACAACGGCAACGCCGAGACGATTCCGGTGACGTTCGGCATAATCTTTTGACGGCGGGGGTTTGACGGCGGGTGTCCAGCAGGTTGGACATTCCCAGCTGTGTGTGATGGCCGGCGGCTCCTCGGGGTCGCCGGCCGTCTTGGGACTGCGGGAGGACTGCGGGCGGTGAACTGCGGGCGAGTGACTGCGGGCGAGTGAACTGCGGGCGGTGAACTGCGGGGTGGGACTGCGGGAGGACTGCGGGCGATGAACTGCGGGCGACGGACTGCGGGCGACGGACTGCGGGCGACGGACTGCGGGCGACGGACTGCGGGTGGGGTGCGGAGGCGGCCGCTGCGGCTATTCCGGTGCCCCGGCGGATCGTGTTTCTTGCGGGCATGTCAGAAACACGCCTCCACGGGCCCGAAAGGCTTCGTGTCTACCACCTGGCGCTGAAGCTTGTGGCGCTGGTCGACCGCATCGCCGAGGACCGCTCGATCGCCAGGTCGATCCTCGATCAGCTCCGCCGGGCAGCCGAATCCGTCGTTCTCAACATCGCGGAAGGCGCCGGACACTTCAGCCCCGGCCGGAAGATCGCCTGCTACCAGATCGCTCGTGGATCCGCCGCCGAATGCGCCGCCGCGCTCACGATTCTGAAGCAGCGCCACTCGTCCCCACTCATCGACGAAGCCCGCCGCACCGCCAACATGATCTGCACCATGCTCACGTCCCTCATCCACCGCCAGGAGAAGCGCCGAACCCCCTGACCCCGGCCCCGCAGTACCCCGCCCGCAGTACCCAGCCCGCAGTACCCAGCCCGCAGTACCCAGCCCGCAGTACCTCGCCCGCAGTAGTTCGCCCGTAGTAGCTCGCCCGCAGTCCCCACTGGCGTCCCCAGCAAAGCCCCCGTAGTTTCAACCGACCGGTCGGTCAAAAACCACTCGCCCCAACCCGCCTTCCCAAAATGGACGACAAGCACCGCAAGAAACTGCTGGGCCTGCTCTTCGTCGGCGTGCTGATGGGCGCGCTCGACATCGCGATCATCGGGCCCGCGCTGCCCGCCCTTCGTGAGGCGTTCCACATCGACGAGCGGGCGGCGGCGTGGGTGCTGGGGATCTACGTGTTGTTCAACCTCATCGGCACGCCGCTGATGGCGAAGCTGTCGGACCGGTACGGTCGCCGGGCCGTGTACATCGCGGACGTGGCGATCTTCGCGGTCGGGTCGCTGCTCGTGGCGGTGTCTCCGACGTTCGGGTGGGTGCTCACCGGACGGGCGATCCAGGGCCTCGGCTCGGGTGGAATCTTTCCCGTGGCCAGCGCGGTGATCGGGGACGTCTTCCCGCCGGAGCGCCGCGGGAGGGCATTGGGTCTGATCGGGGCGGTGTTCGGGATCGCGTTCCTGGTGGGTCCCATCCTCGGTGGCGTGCTCCTGCTCCTGGGCTGGCCGTGGCTGTTCCTCGTGAATCTTCCCATCGCGGCGTTCGTGATCTGGGGAGCCCGGGGGCTGCTGCCGTCGAAGCCGGCGGAGGTCGTGCGGCCGTTCGACTGGGGGGGAATGGCGACATTGGCTGTCGCGCTGGGCGGAATGGCGTACGCGCTGAACCGCCTGGACGCCCAGCACCTGCGAACGAGCGTCGGCTCGCCCGGCGTGTGGGGCTTCCTGGTGGTGGCGGCGGTGGCTGCGATCGCGTTCGTCTTCCTGGAGCGGAGGGCGGCGGACCCCGTGATCCGGCCGCGCCTCTTCGGCGCGCGCCAGGTGGTCCTGGCCAGCGGGCTCGCCTTCGGTGCAGGGCTTTCGGAGGCAACGGTGATCTTCGTGCCTGCGCTGCTCGTGGCGTCGTTCCACGTGTCGCAGTCGAACGCTGCGTTCATGCTGCTGCCCATCGTGCTGGCGATGGCCATCGGCGCTCCTACGTTCGGCCGTCTGCTGGACCGGGCAGGCTCGCGGGTGGTGGTCTTCATCGGCACCGCGCTGATCGGACTGGGGACGGCCGGGGTCGGGATCTTCCCTGCGACGCTGGTTCTGTTCTACGCCGCCGGGCTGCTCATCGGGCTGGGGCAGGCGGCGCTGCTCGGTTCCTCCTTGCGGTACGTGATGCTCGCGGAGGCGCCGCCGGAGGAGCGGGGCTCGGCGCAGGGGATCCTGACGGTGTTCACGTCCACGGGCCAGCTCATCGGCAGCGCGGCGATCGGCGCCGTGATCGCTTCCCATGCCAGCCGGATCGCGGGGTATGGCGCAGCGTTCATCATGATCGGCGTCGCCCTGGGCGTGCTCGCCCTGGCGTCACTCGGCCTGAAGTCCCGGGCCGCGGAGCGGGCGGCGATGGCGGCCACGACCCCCGCCCGCGCCTGAGGCCTGCCGAGAAAGGAGGAGACACGGCATGGTGGAAGGAATGGACGGCGGGGCCACGGCCCCTCGGAGCCGCATCCTGGGGGTGGCGACCCGGCGCTTCGTGCAGTCGGGCTTCCATGGCATCTCGATGCGGGAGATCGCCGAGGACGTGGGGCTCTCGAAGGCGGCGTTGTACTACCACTTCCGGGACAAGGAATCGCTCTTCCTGGCGATACTGGACGACGCGCTGGAGCGGCTATCGGCGCTGATGACGGAGTGCGCGGCGCAGCCGACGGCCCGACGTCGCCTGCAGCACATGCTGGACGCGATGTTCGAGTGGAGCCCGGAGCAGCGGGCGGTCATCCGGCTGGCGAGCCAGGAGATCGTGCACCTGGACGAGTCGGCCCGCACGTCGTTCACGCGCCGGTACCACGCCGGCTTCGTGGACCCGCTCCGGGCGATCATGGCCGACGGCGTCGCGGCGGGCGAGATCCGGGGCGACGTCGAGCCGGCGCGCGCCGCGTGGCTGTTCCTCGGCATGATCTACCCGTTCATGCTCGCCGCCCGCTCCCCCGCGGGTGCGGGGGAGGGGACGGCCGAGTTCATCGTGCGAGCGTTCTTCGACGGGGTAGCGGCCGCAGGCGGCGCCTAGCTCGCGCCGCTCCAGGCGCGGCCCCGCCGGCTCGCGGCGCGGCCCCGCCGGCTGGCGGGCAGGTCACGCGCGCAGCAGCGCTCCCGCCGCGGTCGCCTCGAGGGGCCGGGAGAAGAGGAAGCCCTGGAGCAGGGTCGGGCGGAGCAGGCGGACGCGTTCGAGCTGCTCGGCGGTCTCGACGCCTTCGGCGACGGACGAGATCCCGAGGTTGCGGGCGAGCCCGATGACGGTCGCGGCCAGCGCGTCGGAGGGATCGCCGGCCCGGGACCCGGCGGCCGGCTCCGTCGACTCGTGCGCGCCGATACGGGCCACGAAGGAACGGTCCACCTTGAGCCCGTCGATGGGGAACCTCTGCAGCAGACCCAGCGAGGAGTATCCCGTCCCGAAGTCGTCGATCCACAGTCGGACCCCCAGCCGCCGCAGCCGTTCGAGCATGAGCGCCGTGGCGTCGGCGTCGTGCATGACGGCCGTCTCGGTGATCTCCAGGGCAAGGCATTCCGGGGGCAATTCGGTGCGGCGCAGAATCGCCTCCACGTTCTCCACCAGGTCGGGCTGCGCGAACTGCCGTGCGGACAGGTTCACGGAGACCCACGGCCGGTGGCTCGCCGTCCTGAGGCGGTCGTGCCAGCGCCGCAGGCGTTCGCACGCCTCGGTGAGCACCCACAGCCCGATCGGCACGATCAGGCCCGTGTCCTCGGCCGCAGGTATGAAGGCCGAGGGCTGGAGCAGGCCCTGCCGGGGATGGCGCCAGCGGAGGAGGGCTTCGAAGCCGACGATGCGCTCGTCCTCGTAGGCGACGACCGGCTGGTAGTGGAGCACGAACTCGCCCGACGCGACGGCGCGTCGCAGATCCGTTTCCAGGCGGAGCTGGTCGACCATGTGGGCGTGCATCTCCCGATCGAAGATCTGGTAGCCACCGCTCCGCTGGGCCTTCGCCCGGTACATCGCAGTGTCCGCGTCCCGCAGCAGGGTCTCTGCCCGGGACTCGGGGTGGTCGAGGGCGATGCCGATGCTGGCGTTGGCGAAGACCTCGTGGCCGTGCAGCCGGACGGGCTCGTGGAGCGCGTCGCGAATGCGGTCGGCCAGTTGCGTGGCGACGGCCGGCTCGGCAACGGCTTCGACGAGGACGGCGAACTCGTCGCCGCCCAGGCGCGCGACCGTGTCCTGGGCTCGCACGCAGCAGCTGAGGATGCGCCCCACCCGTCGGAGCAGCTCGTCGCCCATCAGGTGCCCGAGGCTGTCGTTGACGATCTTGAATCGGTCCAGGTCCAGGAACAGCACGGCGACGCCGGGGCCGTTCCGGCGCCGGCGGGCCAGGGCACGCTCGAGGCGGTCCATGAACAGCGTCCGGTTCGGGAGCCCCGTCAGTCCGTCGTGGAGTGCGTCGTGGAGCAGCCGCTCCTCCGCCGCGCGCCGCTCCGTGACGTCGACCCCGGTGGCGACCACGTATTCGACACGGCCGGCGTCGTCCAGCAGCGCCGTGTGGCTCCACGCGATCCAGCGTGGAGCGCCGTCGGATCCCACCCACGCGCTCTCGTGACGGGCGGGAAATCCACCCGCGAGCACCGCCTGGAAGCGCGTCCGGGTCTCCGCCTCCTCCGACTCCGGCACGAAGATCTCCCAGAAGGGGCGGCCGTTCGTCTCCTCGAAGCGGACGCCCGTCAGGTTCTCCGCCGCGGGATTGAACGCCACGACGTGACCCTCGGAATCGAACACGGCGATCAGCGCGGCCGCCGTGTCGACGATGGCGCGGTGCAGGTCACGGTGGCGCCGCAGCGCCTCCTCCGCGTCCCGCCGCGCCCGCTCCATCCGGGCGGACTGGATGGCGTGGTGGGCGGAGCGCACGACGAGCGTGTCGAACAGCTCGTTCTTGAGCAGGTGATCCGCCGCGCCGTTGAGGACCGCCTTCAGCGCGCCGGCCTCGTCGGCCGCATCCGCCATGACGACGACGGCGGTCGAGGGGGCCTCCGCCTGCACCGCCGCGAGCGCCGCCAGGCCGCGCGCGTCCGGCAGGTCGAGGTCGAGGATCACCAGGTCGAAGGATGCGCCGCCCAGGTGGGACAGCGCGGAAGACAGGCTCTCCGCCCGCGTGACGCCACACGTGGGGTCGTGGTGGCGCAGGGCGGAGTCGATGCGGTCGCCGCTCGCCGCCTCGGCGGCGACGAGGATCCGGGTATCCATGGCCGCAGACCTCCGGCGGCGCGGTCCCGGGCAGTCCCGCCGCCAACCGATGTGGGATAATGGGCGACAGCGAGGAATGCAGGATCCGGACCCGCCCGTCGATCGGGGACGTCGCCTATCCCCGCACCAGCTTCCGGTAGCGGATCCGGTGGGGCTGCTCGGCGTCGGCGCCCATCCGCTTCTTCCGGTCCTCCTCGTACTCGCTCCACGGGCCCGGGTAGAAGACGACGCGGCTGTCGCCCTCGAAGGCGAGTGTGTGGGTCGAGATGCGATCCAGGAACCACCGGTCGTGGGAGATCACCAGGACGCAGCCTGCGAAGTCCAGCAGCGCGTCCTCGAGCGCGCGCAGCGTGTCGACGTCCAGGTCGTTGGTGGGCTCGTCGAGCAGAATCACGTTGCCGCCGCGCCTGAGCAGCTTCGCCAGGTGCACGCGGTTGCGCTCGCCGCCGGACAGGACGCCGACCTTCTTCTGCTGTTCCGCTCCGCGGAAGTTGAACCACGAGCAGTAGGCGCGTGCGTTCACCTCCGCCTTGCCCAGCTCGATCTCGTCCATGCCGTCGCTGATCTCCTCGTACACCGTCTTCTCGGCGTCGAGGGCGTCACGGCTCTGGTCCACGTACGCCAGCTCCACGGTCGGGCCGACGCTCAGACTCCCGCCGTCGGGCTGCTCCTCGCCGACGATCATGCGGAACAGCGTCGTCTTGCCCGCCCCGTTCGGCCCGACGATCCCGACGATGGCCCCCGCGGGGACGTCGAAATCCGCGCCGTCGATGAGAAGCCGGTCGCCGTAGCCCTTGGTCAGCGCCTTTGCAGTGATGACGTCGCTGCCGAGCCGCGGCCCCGCCGGGATCAGGATCTCCGCCGTGCGGATCTTCTCCCGGGCGTCCTGCTGGAGCAGCGCCTCGTAGTTGTTCACGCGCGCCTTGCCCTTGGCCTGGCGGGCCGTCGGCGCCATGCGGATCCAGTCGAGCTCGTGCTGCAACGTCTGCTGGCGCTTGCTCTCCTGCTTCTCCTCCAGCCGCAGTCGCTCCTGCTTCTGCTCGAGCCAGCTCGAGTAGTTGCCCTCGTACGGGTGGCCCTGGCCCCGGTCCAGCTCGAGGATCCACTTCGCCACGTTGTCCAGGAAATAGCGGTCGTGCGTCACCGCCACGATCGTCCCCTCGAACTGGTCGAGATGGTGCTCCAGCCACGCCACCGACTCGGCGTCCAGGTGATTCGTCGGCTCGTCCAGCAGCAGCATGTCCGGCTCCTCGAGGAGCACCCGGCACAGGGCGACGCGGCGCTTCTCGCCGCCGGACAGCGTCGTCACGTCCGCGTCCGCCGGCGGCAGGCGCAGCGCGTCCATGGCGATCTCGATCTTCCGGTCCAGGTCCCACAGGTTCTGGTGGTCGATCTGCTCCTGCACCTTCGCCTGCTCCTCGATGAGTGCCTGCATCTCGTCGTCCGTCATCGGCTCGGCGAAGCGGGCGTTGATCGCGTCGAAGCGACGCAGCACGTCCCGCTGCGCGCGCACGCCCTCCTCCACGTTCCCCTTCACGTCCAGCTGCGGATCGAGCTGCGGCTCCTGCGGCAGGTAGCCGACCCGGATCCCCTTCATCGGCCACGCCTCGCCCTGGAAGTCGGCGTCGACGCCCGCCATGATGCGCAGCAGGGACGACTTCCCGCTCCCGTTCGGGCCCACCACGCCGATCTTCGCGCCCGGATAGAACGACAGCCAGATGCCGGAGAGCACCTCCCGCTTCGGGGGCACGATCTTCCGGAGGTCCTTCATCACATAGATGTACTTCGAGGTGTCGAGCGCCATGTCTTTGCGTGTGCGGGTTCGGTGCGTCGGCAGGGGGAATCTAACGGAAGGGCGGGTACGGGTGGAGGGCACAGAAGCCGGCCCTCAATCACGACATCGATCAGGGGGCTGCGTAGTCTCCCTCACAGAAGCGCCAGCCTTTCCCCGACACCGGCGCGGTCCGGCAATGGACATCGTAAATGTGGCGAATCGGCTTCAGGAGGCGCACATGATCGGGACCATGGAGAGAGCGGGCGCGGCGGCGGCCCCCCGCGCGGCGGCGGACCTCGACGCGGCGGCGGACCTCGACGCGGCCGCGGAGGACCGGGAGCGGCGCGTGTGGTGCGAAGCGGAGCTGCTGGAGATCGAGAGGCTGCGGCGGATCGAGGAGGCGGAGGAGGACAAGGAGTCGGTCCGGGCGATGGCCCGCACCATCGCCCTCATGCTGCCGCCGGTGCTCCTGGCGTCGATGCTGGGCGTCTTCCCGCTGCTGACGCGCGCCCTGGGCACCACGGCGGGCTACCTGGCCGGATTCGTCGTCTATTGGGCGTTCTGGTGTCTGATGCTGCCGCGCGTCCTGCTGGGCCGCCGCGCCTTCCGCCGTCTGTTCTCCGAAGGGCGCGCCCGACTGGCTTCGCTGGGCGACGCGGGACGCCTCCTGCTCATCGCGCCCCCGCTGCTCGCGGCGTTCGCCGTCTTCCCGGGAGCGACGCGCGTGACCGCGTCCGTACTGGCGCTGTCGGCCGCAATCGCCCTCGTGAACGGCGCCGCCGAGGAAGTCCTCTGGCGCGGCGTCTACGCCCGGCTCTTCCCGCGCTCGGCGGTGCTCGGCATCGTCTACCCCGCCGCGGGCTTCGCCCTCTGGCACCTGGCCCCCCTGGCGGTGCACCCCTTCGCCGGTGCCGGCGGCGCCGTCGCCTTCGTCGCCGTCGCCTTCCTCCTCGGCCTGGCCTGGGGCTGGGTCGCATGGAAGACCGGAAGCATCCGGGCCACCCTGGTGTCCCACGTCGTCATGGACTTTCTGGGGCTGGGTGCGCTCGTGTTCCTTCGGTGAAGGCGCGCCTCCGGCGCGCAGGGGGTCGCGGCGCTGGCGCGCCGCTCCGAGGGGGTCGGCCCTGCGGGCCTCCGAGGGGGTCGGCGCCTGCGGCGCCTTCGAGGGGGTCGGCCCTGTCGGGCCTCCGAGGGGGTCGGCGGCTTCGCGGCCTCCGAGGCAACTGCGGGCGGCGGGGTGGCCATGGTCAGTTCGGCCGTCGCGCCGCCTCGGAAGGGCGCGCCAGCGCCCTGACCCCCTCGGAGGGGCGCATCAGCGCCCCGACCTCCTCGAAGCGAAGCCGAAGGCGAGCGCCCCCCTCGGAGGGGCGCGCCAGCGCCCCGACCCCCTCGGAGCGAAGCCGAAGGCGAGCGACCCCCTGCGGCGCCCTCAGGCGCCGCCCGTCCACACGTTGTTCCTCCGAATCACGTCCGGAAACCACTCGTCCGGATCGATCTCCACCTTCGTGACGCCGGACTTCGTCGGCACGGTCACGGACGCCCGGGTCGCCCCCTGGAGCCACCGATCCACGGGGATCTCGACGTGCGCGGTGTCGCCTCCGGCGTACGTGACGCGGATCAGCACGGGCATGGGCGCCCAGCCGTTGTCCTGGACGGTGATGCGGGTCTGGTCCCCCTCGGCGGTGACGGAGGCCACGGCCTGGTCCAGGAGCCAGAGGCCGTCGAAGGTGCTCTCGTAGTACCACGTACGCCAGAACCAGTCGAGGTTCCGGCCGCTGACGTCGTTGAACGTGTTGAAGAAGTCCCAGGGGTAGGGGTGCTTCCACGCCCAGCGGTCGAAGAACGCGTGGTAGGAGCGGGCGAAGGTCGAGTCGCCCAGGATCCCGTGCAGCGCGTGCAGCAGGAGGGCCGGCTTGTTGTACGTCGCCATCGTGTAGGAGTACGAATTGTAGTGGTAGTCCGACCAGCGCATGATCGGCTCCTCGGTGCCGGTCAGTGCGACGCGGCGGTACCCGTCCATCTCGTCCTGGAAGGCCTTCACGTTCGGGTAGTACCGGTCCTTGGCGACGTCCTCGTTGTACTCCGTCGTACCCTCGTCCATCCATGCGTGGCGGCGCTCGTCGCTGCTCACCGTCATCGGGATCCACATGTGAGCCAGCTCGTGGGCGATGACGCCGAAGAGCGAGCTCGCGGGCGCCCCGTCGTAGTCGCCGATGAGCGTCATCATCGGGTACTCCATGCCGCCGCCGATGATGGCGCCGGCCTCGACGGCCGTCATGTGCGGCCAGGGGTACGACAGGCCGGTGTACTGCGAGTGCTGCGCGATGGACTTCTGCGCGTACTCGACCGCGTGGCTCCATGCGCTCGCGCTCGGACGCCACACGGCGTCCACGCGGGCGTAGTCGGGGGCGCCGTCGCCGTCCCGGTCACCGACGGCCGTTCGCATCGCGTCCCAGTTCGAGGCGCGCGTCACGCTGAATGCCACGTCGTGCACCGAGTCGGCGACGAAGTGCCACGCCAGCTCGCCGCCCGGCTCCTGCTGCGTCGCGTGGCCGAAGTCGTCGGCGGTGACCACGTGCACGACCGTGTCGCTGCGCTCGGCGGCCCGGAGCCGCTGCAGGACCCGGGGCTGGAGCACCTCCTGCGGGTTCGCCAGGGTCCCCGTCGCGTTGACGATCCACCCCTCGGGCGCCTCGACCGTGAGGTCGTAGTTGCCGAAGTCCGCGTAGAACTCCGCCGTCCCCATGAACGGGTCCGCCTCCCAGCCCACCGCGTCGTCGTAGACGGCCATCTGCGGGAAGAAATACGCGAGGAAGAGGAGGTCGTCCCCGTCGTAGCCCATCCGCCCGCTGATCCCGGCCTGCGGCAGCTTGAACGACCACTCGAACGACAGCCTCACGCTGGTGCCGGGTGGGACAGGGCTCGGCGGCACGATGCGCATGACGGTCCCTTCCACCGTGTAGCCGATGCCCGTGTCCACGGCCTTCAGGTCCTGCCCGCCCACCGACACCCGCGTCAGCTTCATCCCGCCCGTGATCTCCGCCGCCTCTCCGCGCTGCGTGCCCGGCGCGTGGAAGTTCTGCAGCAGGTTCACGAAGAGGGCCGGCAGCGTGTCCGGTGAGTTGTTGTGGTAGGCGACGTCCTCGGAGCCCTCCAGCCGCTTCGCGGACGGGTCCACGCGCGTCTCGATCGTGTAGTCGGCGGCCTGCTCCCAGTAGTTCGGGCCCGGCGCGCCCGAGGCCGTGCGCGTGCCCTGGCGGATGGCGTACTGGAAGTAGGGGGGCAGGACGACGGGGTAGGGCCTGGGCCGCTGGCGCTCGGCCGCGCTTCCCGTGTCGGCCGGCGCGGGCGAAGCGGCCGGCGCCGGCGGCGCCGGCGGAGCGGAAGCTCCGGCGCAGCCGAACGCGCCGAGCGTGGCGATCAGGACGACGAGGCGGTGGCGCATCTCACTCTCCTCTCGGGACACGTTGCGCCCTCACGTTCGGCGACGCACCGTCCCGGCGCAAGAATCGGCGCACTCCTTGCCTCGACGTCGGCCGAGCCCGACACGTCGGCCGAACCCTACACGCCGTCGACGGGTACCGCCGGGAAAGCCATCGATTCCGACGGCCGGGAGGCCCATGAAGACGCTTCGCGTCGCGTCGCTGCAGTACTACATCCGTCCCGTCCAGGACTGGGCCGAGTTCGAATCGCAGGTCCGGGGCCTCGTGCAGACCGCCGCCGACTACCATGCGCACCTGCTCGTCTTCCCCGAGTACTTCACGGCCCAGCTCCTCACGCTGAACGACGTCACGCGGCCGATGGACGAGCAGATCCGCCATCTGGCACGGGAGCGTCCGCGCTTCGTCCATATGATGTCCGCCCTCGCCCGGGACCACGGACTCTACATCGTGGCCGGAACGATCCCGACGATGGATGGCGATGGAGACGACGTCTTCAACGAGTGCTGCGTCTTCCATCCTTCCGGCGAGCACGGCGTCCAGGGCAAGCTGCACATGACCCGCTTCGAGCGGGAGGAGTGGCGCGTCTCGGCTCGCTCGAAGCTGCGCGTCTTCGAAACGGCGTTCGGCCGTATGGCCGTCGCCATCTGCTACGACGTGGAGTTTCCCGAGATCGCCCGGGCCGTCGCCCGGGAGGGGGTGAAGGTGCTCGTCGTTCCGAGCTGCACCGACGACCGCCACGGCTTCCTGCGCGTGCGCTACTGCGCCCAGGCACGGGCCATCGAGAACCACATGTACGTCGTGCACTCGAGCACCGTCGGCTCGCTGCCCATGGTGCCCGCCGTGTCGTTGAACTACGGACAGGCGTCGATCCTGACGCCCAGCGACTTCGGCTTCGCCCGGGACGGGATCCTGGCGGAGGGCGTGCACAACCAGGAGAGCATGGTGATCGGCGACCTCGACCTCGAGCTCATCCAGGAGGTCCGCTCGTTCGGCACGGTCCTGCCGCTGCGTGACAGCGAGCACACCGAGCGGATCGTCCGGGAGATCGAGGTCGTCGAGCTGTAGGGGAGGAGCCGCATGGCCGACGAAGGTCCGGACCGCCAGAGGCAGACGTGCGTGCGAACGCTGGACGCCGACGACATCCCGCGCATCATCGAGCTGTCGCGGCGCATCTACCCCAAGGCCGGCGCGTGGACGGAGCGTGAGCTCCGCTCGCACCTGGACGTCTTTCCCGAGGGGCAGCTCGTGGCCGAGGACGCGGCGACGGGCGAGGTGGTGGGCTCGGCCTCGAGCCTCGTCATCCTCTGGGACGACTACGACATTCGGGGAAGCTGGTGGGAGTTCACGGACGATGGGCTGTTCACCAATCACGATCTCGCCAAAGGCCGGACCCTCTACGGCGCCGGCGTGATGGTCGACCCGGCGTGCCAGGGCCGCGGAGTCGGCTCGATCCTCTACGAGGCCCGGCGCCAGCTCGCAGACCGACTCGACATGCCACGCATCCGCTCCGGTGCCCGTATCCCCGGCTACCGCGAGCACGCCGATCGGATGAGCGCCCAGGAATACGTGAACCGGGTCGTGAGCGGTCAGTTCAGGGACCCCAACGTCACGTTTCAGCTCAAGCACGGCTTCCGCGTGCTCAAGGTCGTGCCCCACTACCTGCCGGAGGATCCCGACAGCCTCGGCTACGCCGCCGTCGTGGAGTGGCTGAACCCCCGCCTCGCCGCCGGAGGCGACTCCTGACCCGGCGCACCGCCGACGTCCGCCGCGCCCGCGCGCTGCTCCTCGCGACGAGCGCCTACAACGCCGTCGAGGCGGGCGTCGCCGTCGCCGCCGGTCTCGCGGCCGGCAGTGTCGCGCTCATGGGGTTCGGGCTGGACAGCGCCATCGAGATCGCCGCGTCTCTCGCCGCCTGGCGGAGGGTGTCGATCGAGCTGCAGGACCGGGATGCGGAAGCCCTGGAACGCACGGAGCGTCGCGTCGGCAGGTTCGTGGGGGCCAGCTTCGTCGCCCTCTCGCTCTACGTCCTGGTCGAGTCGGTGCTGTCTCTGACCGGTGCCGCTGAGCCCCGGACGTCGTGGGTCGGGATCGGACTGGCCGTCGCCTCCCTCCTCATCATGCCCGGCCTCGCCCTGGCCAAGACGCGCGTCGCCGCGCGCCTCGGCAGCCACGCCCTTCGCTCCGAGGCGAAGGAGACCCTCGCCTGCGCGTGGCTGTCCCTCACGCTGCTCCTGGGCCTGGCGCTGAACGCGGCATTCGGGTGGGCATGGGCCGATCCCGTCGCCGCGCTCGCCATGATCCCGTGGCTGCTGTCGGAGGCGCGCGAAGCGTGGGAAGGAGAGGACGCGCCGGACGGCGATTGAAAGCCGCCGCGCCGGTGCGGCTACGGCCGGACGAACTCCAGCGCGATCCCGGCCGACGCCTCCGACTCCTGCCGAAGCAGGTCCCGTTTCTCCTTCCCGACCCACAGCCTTCCTTTGGTATCACCCCGGGCGATCTCGACGATCCAGGCATCCCGACGTCGCCCGCCCGCCGCCTCCACGGTGGCCTCGCCCACCACCCGCGCCTCTACCTCGATGCGCCCGCCGAGCTGGGGCTCCCATGCGGCGATCCGCGCGGCGTAGCCCGCTTCCAGGGGCAGCGCCCGCACCACCAGGTCGAGGGGGTTCGAATCGAAGAGGGCGACGTCGAACGTGTCGCTCACCGCGCGCGTCGACCCGTCCGCGGATCGCACGCTCCCGTCCACCACCCGTCCGCGGAACGAGTAGGCGGCGTCCTCCCGGGAGTCGTGGGAGCGGCGCTCGATGGGCGCGAGCGTCGCCCGATCGACCCATGCGGAGTCGATCACCGTCGGCGCCACGGAGGAGACCATGCGCTGGACGCGCAGCCACGCCGGACGACCGTCCCGACGCACCGCCGTGAGCTCCTGCGTCATCGTGGCGATCTCGAGACGCTGATCCCCCTGTCGCACACGCACGTGAAGCGTGTCGGTGCCGGGCGACAGACGGTTGCCGTCGACGGCCGCACTCCCCGGGAGGAGGAGAGGAGCGCCGAGGACGGCGGCGATTGTCGCCGTCTGGAGCAGGGATCGGAGGGCGTGCATCGGGTGCGCCGGTCGGTCGGGGTGTGGGCGGAGCCGCGCAGCCCGGTCGACGGGTCGGAGTCGGGCGCCGCGGCGGTCCCCGTACTATAATGTCCGCTCCCGACCCGCCAAACCCCCGGATCCGCCGGCCATGGACCCAACGCGTATCGACCGATTCCGTGCCGAGACGCCCGCCGTTCGCCAGGGGCTCGTCCACCTGAACAACGCCGGGGCCTCCCTCATGCCGGACCCCGTGCTCGACGCGGTCCGCAGCCACCTGGACAGGGAAGTCGCCCTGGGCGGGTACGAGGCGGCCGCGGCGGCCGCGGCGGAGATCGAGGCCGCGTACGCCGACGTCGCCCGTCTCCTGGGGGCTGCGCCCCGGAACGTGGCGTTCGTGGAGAACGCGACGGTGGCATTCTCCCAGGCGCTCTCGGCCCTCGATCCCGGTCCAGGCGACGTTATCCTGACGAGCCGCAACGACTACGTCTCGAACCAGCTCGCCTACCTTTCCCTGGCCCGCCGCCGCGGCGTCGAGGTCGTCCGGGCGGACGACCTGCCGGAGGGCGGCGTCGACCCGCAGTCGGTGCGCGAGCGGATCGGTGAGCGGCGGCCGACCCTCGTCGCGCTGACGTGGGTGCCCACGAACAGCGGCCTGGTCCAGGACGCCGAGGCGGTGGGCGTGGCGTGCGAGGAGGCGGGCGTGCCCTACCTGCTGGACGCCTGCCAGGCCGTCGGACAGATCCCCATCGACGTGGACCGGCTCCGCTGCGACTTCCTATCGGCGACGTCCCGCAAGTTCCTCCGGGGTCCACGCGGCAGCGGCTTCCTGTTCGTATCGGATCGGACGCTGGACGCGGGCATGCACCCGTTGCTGCCGGACCTGCGGGGCGCCACGTGGACGGGCGAGGATCGCCTCGAGCTGGCCCCGGACGCGCGCCGTTTCGAGAACTGGGAGTTCGCGTGGGCCCTCGTGCTCGGCACCGGCGCGGCCGCGCGCTACGCGCTGGACGTCGATGTCGAGGAGGGCGGGCGCCGCGCCGCGGAGCTGGCCGCCCGGTTCCGGGCGGCCGTCGCCGACAGCGACAGCGTGCGCGTGCTGGACCGCGGGGCGGCGCTTTGCGCCATCGCGACCGTCGCCGTCGCCGGGCGCGACGCCGGTGACCTCGTCACCGAGCTGCGGGAGTGGGGAATCAACACCAGCTCGGCGGACCGCACGGCCGCCGTCCTGGACATGGACGACAAGGGCGCGTCCTCGATCGTGCGCGTCTCGCCCCACTACTACAACACCGAGAGGGAGGTCGACACCGCGGCGTCGGCGCTCCTCTCCCTCGTCGAGGCTCAATGACCCGTCTTCGGTTCCCGCACCCGCTGACCCTGCTCCTCGCGTGCATCGCACTGGGCGCCGTGCTGAGCTGGGTTCTGCCCGCCGGCGAGTACCAGCGGCGCCAGGACGCGGCAACGGGACGGGAAGTGGTCGTGCCGGGTACCTACCACGCCGTGGAGGCGGCGCCCGTAGGGCTTTTCGAGGCACTGGTGGACGTCCCCAAGGGGATGGTGGATGGCGCGTCCGTCATCTTCTTCGTCTTCCTCGTGGGCGGTGCGTTCACGGTGGTGGACCGCACCGGCGCGTTGCGCGCGGGACTGGACCGCCTGGTCCGAAGCCTCGCCGGGCACGACGTGCTCGTGATCCCCCTCTGCGTCGCCGCGTTTGCCGCGGCCGGCGCGCTGGAGAACATGCAGGAGGAGATCATCGCCCTCGTGCCGCTCCTGCTGCTGCTCGTCCGCCGCATCGGCTTCGACGATCTGACGGCCGTCGCCATCAGCCTGGGCGCCGCGGCCGTCGGCTCGTCGTTCTCGCCCGTGAACCCGTTCCAGGTCGGCATCGCGCAGAAGCTGGCCGAGCTGCCCCTCGTCTCGGGGGCCGTGTTCCGCACCGCATTCCTGCTCGTCGCCCTTGCGATCTGGTCCTGGGGCACCGTACGCCACGCGCTGCGCTATCGGGCGGCGGCGCCCGGTGGCCTCGCCGCCGCCGCTCCCGACGGCCTCTCCGCTCCCGCTCCGGGAACCGGCGCACCCGCGGCCGAGGCGGAGACCCTGGACGCGGCTCCAGTCGAGCCCCTCGGCGCACGCGGCGTCGCCGTGCTGCTCATCGTCATCGGCGCGTTCGCCCTCTTCATCTACGGCGTGATCCGGCTGGGCTGGGGCTTCGAGACCATGGCTGCCGTCTTCTTCGGGATGGGGCTGCTGGCCGGAGTGGTGGGGCGGCTCGGGGTGGAGGGCACGGTCGAGGCGTTCGTCGACGGCTTCCGGGACATGGCCTTCGCCGGCCTGCTCATCGGCTTCGCCCGGGCCATCTACGTGGTCCTCGCCGACGGCCGGATCGTGGACACCATCGTGCACGGGCTTTCGCTGCCGCTGGCCGGGCTGCCCCCCGTCGCGTCCGCCATCGGCATGATGGTCGTGCACACCCTCGTGCACGTCCCGGTCCCCAGCGTGAGCGGGCAGGCGGTCCTCACGATGCCGATCCTCATCCCTCTCGGCGACATCCTCGGCATCACCCGGCAGGTCGTCGTCCTCGCCTACCAGTACGGCGCCGGGATGTGCGAGATTCTCACGCCCACCAACGGCGCGCTCATGGCCATCGTCGCCGCAGCCGGAGTCCGCTACGAGGACTGGCTGCGCTTCGCGCTCCCGCTCTGGGGCGCGCTGTTCGGGCTGGGGATGATCGCGGTCGGCACCGCCATGGTGATCGGACTGCACTAGGGGCCGCCACACCGAGGCACCGCTGCGTGAGCTGGCGGTCCGGACGTCCCGTACGGCCGGTCGAAACGGCCGCATCGCGGTCGGCGACGGTGGCGCTTCCGCGCGCCAACCGCACACGATCCCACATTCGGACGCGCCGAGAATCGCGGGAGCGACGTTTCGCTCGCCGAGCGAGCGAAATGTGGCGCATGGGCCAGAGACTATCGCTCGCGATCCACGTTCGTCTCGCCTGGCGAGCGAAATCGCCCAACCGACCGCTGCGAACTCACCGGTATCGACGTTTCGATCGGGACGGAAGCCCAAAGCCGACCCCGCCCCCGGACCGCTCCCCCAAGCCCGCCCCCAAGCCCGCCCCCAAACCCGCCCCCGAAACCCGCCCCCAAGCCCGCCCCCAAACCCGCCCCCAGCACCGCTCCTTCCCTCCTACCCCTCCCCACCTCCCAGCTGCGCCGCCAGGAACCGCGCAGCCTCCTCCTCCGCCCAGAACCGCGGAGACCACGGCGGGCCCTCGATGAAGCCGACGTGGCCGCCGCCCTCCGTGAACGCCGTCACGATGCAGGGATTCGACTCGGCCACGTCACGCGGCAGTGCATGCGGCGGCAGGAACGGGTCGTCCAGCGAGTGGAGGAGCAGGGTGGGGATGCGGATGTGCTCGAGAAGGCGGTTCGAGCTGGAGCGCCCGTAGTAGTCCTCGGCGTCCTCGAAGCCGTGCAGCGGTGCGGTGGCCGCGTCGTCGAACGCCCGCAGCGTCGGCGCGGCCAGCACCGCGTCGACGTCGCACGCGTCCGCGATGTGCTGCCGCTTCGCCGCGGCCTTCCGCCGCAGGCTGCGCATGAAGTAGTACGTGTAGAGCCGGTTCATGAGGCCCGACTCGAGGCCGCGGGACCCCGCGGACAGGTCGAACGGAACGGACACCCCCACCGCGGCGTCCAGCAGGCCGTGGGCCCGTCCGTCCCCCTCGCCCACCAGCTTGAGAAGCACGTTGCCGCCGAGGGAGAACCCGATGCCGCCGAAGGCGGAAGCGGGGAAGCGGTCGCGCAGGCGACGGAGCACGAGCGCGGCGTCGTCCGTCTCGCCCGAGTGGTAGAAGCGCGGCGTCCGGTTCGGCTCTCCGCTGCAACCGCGGAAGTTGAGTCCGACGGGGCGGACCCCGTGCCGCGCCAGAGCCCGGTACGTGAGCAGGACGTAGGGGCGGCGGGCGGAGCCTTCAAGGCCGTGCAGGACGAGAGCGACGGGCGCGTCGTCGGCGACGTCGCCTTCGAAGGCGAAGTCCACGTCCAGGAAGTCGCCGTCGGGAGTATCCCATCGCTCGCGCCGCAGCGGCACGTCAGGATGCGGCCGGAGCAGCTTGCCGGCCACCGTCTGGGCGTGGGCGCCGGGAAGCCAGGCGGAGGGTCGGAACGGGCTGGGCTCGAACGGGCGCATGGCGGCGTGATACCCGCCTCTGCGGGTGCTGCTCCATCGACCTTTCAGGGGGCGCAGGGGTAGCAGAAGCACCCGTGGCGGGAGCGGTCCTCCCGCCGACCCCGAACCGCCGATCCCGGGTTTCTTGAAAGACCGCATCCTCATCCGCAACGCCCGGCAGAACAACCTCAAGGGCGTGGATCTGGACCTGCCTCGCCGCTCGCTGATCGTCTTCACGGGACCGAGCGGCTCGGGCAAGTCGTCCCTCGCGTTCGACACGATCTACGCCGAAGGTCAGCGTCGGTACGTGGAGTCGCTGTCGACGTACGCGAAGCAGTTTCTGGAGCGGATGGAGAAGCCGGCCGTCGACCGGGTCGAGGGGATCAGCCCGGCCGTCGCGATCGAGCAGAAGAACCCGACGAAGACGAGCCGGTCGACCGTCGGGACGGCGACGGAGGTGCACGACTACCTGCGCCTGCTCTGGGCCCGCGTCGGCCGGACGTACTGTCCGGAGTGCGGCCGGGAAGTCCGGCCCGACACCGTACAGAGCGCAACCGACGCCGTCCTCGCCGAGCCGGAGGGGACCCGCATCCTGGTGGCCTTTCCGCTGCCGCTGAGCGCCCGCGTCTCCCACGCCGGCGTGGTCGAGAACCTCCGGGCGCTGGGCTTCATGCGAGTCCGCGCGGGCGAGGCGCTCCTCGACCTGGACGCTCCCGACGCGGAGACGCCGGAGGGCCTCGGCGTCGACCTCACGCAGGTGGGCGCGCTGCAGGTCGTCGTCGACCGCCTCGTGGTTCGGCCGGACGACCGCGGCCGCCTGGCCGACTCCCTGTCCACGGCGTTCGCCGAAGGCGAGGGCGAGGCCGAGGTGGTTGTCCACGGCGACGCGGGGCCCCACGTGCTTCGCTTCAGCGAGCGATTCCGGTGCCCGGACCATCCGGACGTCGAGTTCCGGGATCCGACTCCGCGCCTCTTTTCGTTCAACAACCCGTACGGCTCGTGCCCCCGCTGCACCGGCTTCGGCGCGGTGCTGGAGTACGATCCCGCCCTCATCGTTCCGATCGAGGATCGCTCTCTTCGCGACGGCGCCGTCGACCCCTGGGAGAAGCCGCGCTACAAGAAGGAGCGGAAGCGCCTGCTGGATTTTGCCCGTGAGCGGGGCGTTTCGCCCGAAGCACCGTGGAAGGATCTGCCCGAGGACTTCCGCCGCGACGTGATGAAGGGGAAGCGCGGCGGGTTCCGCGGCGTGATCCCCTTTCTGAAGTCGCGGGAGAAGAAGCGCTACAAACAGTACATCCGGGTCTTCCTCCGTCAGTACCAGACCCCGCGCACGTGTCCCGACTGCGACGGCGGCCGCCTCCGCCCGGAGGCGCTCTACGTGCGCATCGCCGGCCGCACGATCGCCGACGCGGGGCGGGAGCCGATCTCCTCCCTCCGGGAGTGGGTGGATGGGCTGGCGGCGCCGGACGGAGCCCTCACGGAGCACGAGCGCTCCGTCGCCCAGCTCGTGCTGGGTGAGCTGTGCGCGCGCCTGGGCTTCCTCGACGAGGTGGGGCTCGGCTACCTGGCGCTCGACCGTCAGACGCGGACGCTGTCGGGCGGCGAGGCGCAGCGGATCAACCTGGCGAACTCCCTCGGCTCGAAGCTCGTCGACACGCTCTACGTGCTCGACGAGCCCACCGTCGGTCTCCATCCCCGGGACACGGACCGCATGCTGGCGCTGCTGCGCCGGCTGAGGCAGGGCGGCAACACGGTGCTGGTCGTGGAGCACGATCCGGCCCTCATCCGCGCCGCCGACGAGGTCGTCGAGCTCGGGCCCCACAGCGGCGCCCGGGGCGGCCACGTGGTGTTCCAGGGCACGCCTGACGCTCTCGCCGAGGCGGACACCGCGACCGGCCACTATCTCGCCGGCGAGCACGAGACCGGCCGGCCCAACCGCCGCCGCGCGGTGGACGGCGGCCGTCTTCGCCTGAAGGGCGCGCGCCTGCACAACGTCGAAGGCCTCGACGTCGAGATCCCCCTGGGCGCACTGACGGTCGTCACCGGCGTGAGCGGCTCCGGCAAGAGCACGCTCGTCCACGACGTGCTCTACCGCGCCCTGGAGTCCGAGCTGGGCAGCGGGGAGACCTCCGCCAAGCAGCACCTGGGCGAGGCCGTGGGCGCGTACGACGTGCTGGAGGGCGTCGGGCTCCTGGACGCCGTCGTTCTCGTCGACCAGTCGCCCATCGGCCGGACGCCGCGCTCGAACCCCATCACCTACATCAAGGCGTTCGATCCCATCCGCGAGATCTTCGCCTCCCAGCCGCTCGCGAAGGAGCGGGGCTACAAGCCCGGCCACTTCTCCTTCAACGTGAAGGGCGGCCGCTGCGAGGCGTGCAAGGGCGACGGCGTGGTCCAGGTCGAGATGGTGTTCATGGCCGACGTCTACGTGCCGTGCGACGTATGCGGCGGCGCTCGCTACAAGCCCGAAGTGCTGGAAGTGAAGTTCCGCGGCCTGAACATCCGGGACGTCCTCGATCTCACCGTCGACGAGGCGATCCGCTTCTTCCTCAAGCAGGACCGCCTGAGCACCATGCTCTGGCAGCTACAGCAGGTCGGCCTCGGCTACCTTCGGCTCGGCCAGTCGGCGACGACCCTGTCCGGCGGCGAGGCGCAGCGGCTGAAGATCGCCCGCGAGCTCGCGGGCGCCGGCCGCCGCCGCGGCCGCCGCATGTACATCATGGACGAGCCGACGACGGGCCTGTCCGGCAACGAGGTCGCGAAGCTGCTCCAGGTCCTGGGCCGGCTCCTCGACGCCGGCCACAGCGTCCTCGTCATCGAGCACAACCTGGACGTCATCCGCGCGGCCGACTGGGTCATCGACCTGGGCCCCGAGGCCGGAGACGCCGGCGGCCGCCTCGTCGCCGCCGGCAGGCCCGAAGACGTTGCCGCCGTCCCCGCGAGCCACACCGGCCGCTACCTGCACGCCCTGCTCACCCCCGCCTGAGCCCGCCGTCCCCGCTTGCCGTCCCCGCAGTCCGAAACTCCCGCGCTCGTCAACCCGTAGTTAAACGACGCCGTCCTCCGGTCCGACTCCTCCTGACCCGAAACTCCATGATCGACGCCGTTCGAGCCGACCTGCGACTCGCCTTACGGAATCTTCGCCGCCGCCCCCTGTTCACCGTCGTCGCGGTGAGCGTGATCGCCCTCGGGAGCGGTGCAGTGACCACCGTGTACAGCGCCATGAACGCCGTTCTGCTGCGGCCGCTGCCCGGCGTCGAGGACCCCGCCGGGCTGGACCTCCTGCAGCGCCGTTCGCCCGCCGTCGACGACAACGTGTCGGCGTCGTACCTCTACTTCGATGCCCTGCGGCGGAGCACGGAGACGCTCCAGGACGTGGCGGCCTTCAGCAAGGCCTCGCTGTCCATCGCCGTGGACGGGCCCGGCATCGCCGCGGCGGGCAACATCGTCAGCGGAAACTACTTCGCGGTGCTGGGAGTGCATCCGCTGCTGGGGCGCTTCTTCTCGGAGGACGAGGACCGCGCGCCCCTGGCCGCTCCCGTCATCGTGGTGTCCGAAGAGTTCTGGAGGGACCGGCTGGGCGCGGATCCGTCCCTGGTGGGTCGGGAGCTCGGCGTGAACGGCCGCCGCTACACGCTCATCGGCGTCGCGCCCTCCTCGTTCATGGGCGTGTTCACGCCTCTCCGCGTGGACGCCTGGGTGCCCCTGATGATGCAGCCGCACGTGCGCCCGGGCCGCGACCTCGACGACCCGTCGGCGAACTGGCTGTGGCTGTTCGGACGGCGCCGGCCCGGCGTGACGGAGGCGGCGGTGAGCGACGAGCTTTCGGCGCTCACGGCGGCCTTCCACGACCGGAGCGCCGAGCCCGCCTCCCTCGCGACCTACGATCGCGTGGACGTGTCCGCATTGACGGGGCTGCCGCCCGACGCGAGTCGTGCCGCACTGGGCTTCATGGCCCTCTTCCTGGGCGCGGCCGCGCTGGTCCTGCTCATCGCCAGCGTCAACGTGGCGGCCATGCAGTCGGCGCGGGCGGTCGCCCGGCGACAGGAGATGGCCGTGCGCGTGGCGCTGGGAGCGAAGCGCGGCCGGCTCGTCCGGCAGCTGCTGACCGAGACGGCGGCCCTGTTCACGCTCGGCGCGGGCGGAGGCTTCCTCCTGTGCGTCCTCGCCACGGCGGCGCTCGAGCGACTGCCGCTGCCGCTGGACGCCCCGCTCCGCCTCGATCTCTCGCCCGACTGGCGGGTCTTCGCCTTCGCGCTGCTCCTTTCCCTCGCGATGGGCCTCGTCTCAGGGCTGGTGCCCGCCTGGCGTTCGTCTCGCCCCGACCTGGCCACCCGCCTCGGCGTGGGGACCGGCCGCGTCGCCGCCCGGCACCGACTCGTGAGCGGCGGGCTCGTGGTCGGCCAGCTCGCGTTCTCCCTCGTCCTTCTCGTGGCTGCAGGCCTGTTTCTGAAGGCGTTCGACCGCGGCCGGGCGATCGATCCCGGGTTCGACTCCGAGCACGTCGTCACGGCCGATCTCGATCCCGTGTCCTGGGGCTACGACGCCCGGCAGGCCGAGGCGTTCTACCGCGTCCTCGACGCCCGCCTCCGCGAGATGCCCGAGATCTCGACCGTCGCCTATACGACCGTGCTTCCCCTGCAGATGGGGAGCAGCGGCGGCCGCATTCACCCCGACGGCGCCGCCGGAGGACCCGCGGACGATCGGGACGGCATGAGAGTCGAGATCAGCACGGTCTCCGCCGGCTACTTCGACGCGCTCCGGATCCCGATACTCGCCGGTCGCGCCATCGACGAACACGACGTGGAAGGCTCCCAGGCCGTCGCCGTCGTCAACCAGACGCTGGCGCGGCGCCTGTGGCCCGGCGGAGACGCCGTAGGTCGGACCTTCCGCAGCGACGGCGAGCGGGTCCGGATCGTCGGCGTGGCCCGGGACGCGAAGTACGCGGACCTGTCGGAAACGACGCCGCCCTTCGTGTACTACGCGCTCGGTCAGGGAAGCGCCGGGAGTCGACACCTGCTCGTGCGCTCCGCCGCCTCCGCCGCCCTGCCCGAGCGCATTCGTCGCGCGGTGAGCGAGATCGATCCCGCGCTCCCCCCGCCCGTCGTGACGACCATGAGGCGCGCGACCGCCGTGGTTCTGCTGCCCCAGCGGGCGGCCGCACTCACGACCGCAGGGATGGGGACGGTCGGGCTCCTCCTGGCGGCCGTTGGCCTGTATGGCGTCATCGCCTATGCGGCCAGCCGACGAACCCGGGAGGTCGGGGTTCGTGTCGCCCTGGGCGCGCGTCCCCGGGATGTGGTCTCCCTCGTGCTCGGCGAAGGCCTCCGCCTCGCCGCGATCGGCGTCGTACTCGGCCTGATCCTCGCCGCCGCCGCCACCCGCCTCATGCAGGGTCTGCTGCTCGACGTGAGCCCGCTCGACCTGCCGATCTTCGGCGGAATGTCGCTGATCTTCGCGCTCGTGGCCGCCCTCGCGAGCTGGATCCCCGCCCGCCGCGCCGCGAACGTGGACCCGATGGCGGCGCTGCGCGTCGACTAGACCCGGGCGCGGCCGAGGACTCTCCCGCTGGCGTGGCTTTCGCAGGCGTAGCGGACAGACGTCCCTACGATCCTGGAGGTCCTGTGTCTCCCCATCGAATCACGACGACCGCTCTCGTGGCCCTGACCCTCGCTGCCTGCGCGCCCAAGCGCCCCGAGGGCATGCCGCCCGTCGGGCCCCAGCCCGCCGCCGCACCCGAGCCCACCGCCGCCACCGGCAAGGGCGCCCTCCCCCAGCGCGACACGACAAGGATGAGGACGCTCCCAAGCCCGTAGTCCCCCCTCCCGGCCGAAGGCCGAACCCCGCGAAGCGAAGCGAGCGCGCAGTGTCCCCGCCCGCAGGGCGGACCCCCCGCCGCAGGCGGTGCCCCGCCCGAAGGGCGGTGCCCGGCGCGAAGCGCCGTGCCCCGCGCCCCCCGGCGCGGTGCCCCGCTCGCGGAGCGAGCGGTTCTTTCCTACGTTTCCCCCCCGTTACGCTCCAACCCCCCACAGGAGATCTTTCCATGCACCTGCGACCGCCAGCCGTGTGGGCGCTGGCCCTTTTCGTCGCCGCCGGCTGCGCCAGCGCGCCCGCCGCGACGACGTCCGCGCGCCCGCAGTCCACGAAGGCCGTGAGCGCCGCCGACTCGAACTCCGTCAGCGGCCCGTTCAACGCCGCCGAGGAGGACGTGCCCATCAACAACAGCACCACGGCGTATCCGTCCACGTACAAGCCGATCCCCTACCGGCCGGTCGTGATCCGCAACGCGACGGTGATGACCGCCACGGACGGCGGGACGCTGAAGAACGCGTCCGTTCTGCTCCGGGACGGAAAGGTGGTCGCGGTCGGCGCCAGCGTCGACGCGCCGTCGGACGCCATTGTCATCGACGGAACGGGCAAGTACGTGACCCCGGGCCTGATCGACACGCACTCGCACCTGGGAGTGTACGCGGCCCCCGGCGTCGCGTCGCTCTCCGACGGCAACGAGGCGACGTCGCCCAACACCGCCCAGGTCTGGGCCGAGCACTCCGTCTGGCCACAGGATCCGCAGATCCCGCTGACCCTGGCCGGCGGCGTGACCACGATGCTCATCCTGCCCGGCTCGGCGAACCTGTTCGGCGGCCGCGGCGTCGTCGTCCGCAACATTCCCCAGCGCACCGTCCAGGACATGAAGTTCCCCGGCGCGCCCTACGCGCTGAAGATGGCGTGCGGGGAGAACCCCAAGCGGGTGTACGGCGGCCGCGGCCGCTTCCCCTCCACCCGAATGGGCAACATGGCCGGGTTCCGCGAGGCGTGGATCGCGGCGACGGAGTACAAGAAGAAGTGGGACGAGTGGCGGGAGAACGGCTCGGATCCGGCGAAGATGCCGCACCGGGACCTGCAGATGGAGACGCTGATGAGCGTTCTCAACGGCCAGACCCTCATCCAGAACCATTGCTATCGCGCCGATGAGATGGCCGAGATGATCGCGATGTCCCACGAATTCGGCTACCACATCGCCGGCTTCCATCACGCCGTGGAGGCGTACAAGGTCCGGGACCTCCTGAAGAAGGAGGGGATCTGCGCGATGATGTGGTCCGACTGGTGGGGCTTCAAGCTGGAGGCGTACGACGGCATCGAGCAGAACATCGCGCTGCTGGCCAAGGACGGGAACTGCACGGTGCTGCACACGGACGACCCGAACGGCGCGCAGCGCATGAACCAGGACGCGGCCAAGGCGCTGCGCGCGGGGCAGGAGGTCGGCATCCATCTCACGGAGGACGACGCGATCAAGTGGATCACGATCAACGCCGCGAAGGACCTCGGCATCCAGGACCAGACAGGCTCGCTGGAGCAGGGCAAGCGGGCCGACGTCGTCGTCTGGTCCGGTGACCCGTTCAGCGTCTACAGCAAGGCGGAGCGCGTCTTCATCGACGGCGCCCTGGTCTACGACCGGAGCGACCCCTCGAAGCAGCCCGTCACCGACTTCGAGCTCGGCATCCTGCCGGAGGGGGTGAGCCGATGAGCCGCCGCACATTCGGGGCGACGTCGCCCCTCGCATTCGCCGCCCGGGGCCTCGCCCTCGTCGCGGCCGCCACGCTCACGACGGCGACGGCGCTCGCCTTCGGCGTCGCGCCCGCCGCCGCCCAGACGGTGGCCATCACGAACGCGAAGATCTATCCCGTCTCCGGCCCCGTCATCGAGCGCGGCACCGTCGTGATGAAGGACGGGAAGATCACCGCCGTGGGCGCGGACGTGCAGGCCCCCGCCGGCGCGAAGGTGATCGACGGCACCGGCAAGGTCGTCACGCCCGGCTTCCTCGACTCCGTCACGCAACTCGGCATCGTCGAGATCGGCGCCGTCCAGGGCACGAACGAGACGCGCAGCTCGAACGATCGCATCACCGCGGCCTACAAGGTCAGCTACGGGATCAACCCGTACTCGACGCTGATCCCGATCGCCCGGACCGGCGGTGTGACGCGCGCCGTGGTGGCGCCCTCCCCCGGCACGCCGCTCATCGGCGGCCAGGCGGCGCTCATCCACCTGACGGGCGACCGGATCTCCAAGATGATCGAGAAGGACCCCGTCGCCATGTTCGCGGCGCTGGACGAGCGCGCCGCCGAGCAGACGGGCGGCGGCCGCGGCGACGCCATGCTGCGCCTGCGGGAGATCCTGCAGGACGCGAAGGACTACGCGGCGAACAAGGCGGCCTTCAACGCCGGCAACCGGCGCGAGTACTCGGTGAGCCGCCTCGACCTCGAGGCGCTCATCCCCGTGCTCCAGGGCAGGGAGCCGCTGGCGCTGGAAGCGAACCACACGACGGACATCCAGAACGCGCTGGCGCTGCGGGACGAGTTCGGACTCAAGCTGATCCTCGTCGGTGCTGCCGACGGGTGGATGATGGCCGACGACCTGGCGAAGGCGGGCGTGCCCGTCGTGCTGAACCCCATGACGGACATCCCCACCTTCGAGGAGCTCGGGGCGACGCTGGAGAACGCGGGTCGCCTGCAGAAGGCCGGCGTCGACGTGATCCTCTCGTCCTTCGACGCCCACAACGTGCGGGACCTGCGCCAGGACGCGGGCAACGCCGTCGCGTACGGAATGCCTTACGACGCGGCGCTCCGGGCGGTGACGCTCGGGCCGGCCGAGCTGTGGGGCATCGCCGACCGCTTCGGGTCCCTGGAGGCCGGCAAGGAGGCCGACGTTGTCGTGTGGACGGGCGATCCGTTCGAGCTCACGACCTGGCCGGAGCACGTCTTCGTGCAGGGTCAGGAGCTGCCGAACGACACCCGGCAGACCAAGCTGCTCGAGCGCTACCGTACGCTCGGCGACTCGATGCCGCCGGCCTACAGGCACTAGCGGGCCGAGGGATTCACGAAGATCCGCCCCGCCGCGGAGAACCGCGGCGGGGCGGACACATGAAGGGAAAAGACATGAAGACGAAGTCGATCGCGGCCGGGCGCCGCACGTTCGGGCGGCCGCGCAGGCGGACGCTCGGGCCTTCCGCCGGGAAGGCGCTCCTTCCGGCGGCGATGTCAGCTCTCCTGCTGCTGCCCGGCGCCCTCGTCGGGCAGCAGAAGGCGGGTCTCGACAGCATCGAGGAGGCGCTCCAGGCCTCGGCCATCCTCGCCGGCCGGCGAGGACCGGCGAGCGTGAACTGGATCGACGGCGGCGAGCGCTTCTCCTTCACCACCCGGAACCCGGCGACGAATCGCGAGGAGATCCGCGCGTACGACCCGAAGTCCCTCCAGGACCAGCGCATCCTGGAAGGACCCGCCCTCACTCTGCCAGGTACCGGTGAACCGTTCGAGTACCGCTCCTTCCAGTGGTCCCAGGACTCGAAGTTCCTGGTCTTCCAGAACAACTTCCGGAAGATTTATCGCCGCTCGGGCATCTCGGACTTCTACGTCTACTCCCTGGCGAAGGACACGCTCCAGCTCGCCGCGGCCGGAGCCCGTACGGCCGAGCTCTCGCCCGACGGCCACACGCTCGGCTATGAGCGGGACGGGGACATGTTCGTCTTCGATCTGGCCTCGAAGCAGGAGAAGCAGATCTCGGACAGCCCGTCCACCGACAGCGTGTTCGACGGACACTTCGACTGGGTCTACGAGGAGGAGTTCGGTCAGGCGCAGGCCTGGAAATGGTCACCGGACAGCCGCCACATCGCCTTCTGGCGCACCGACGAGCACGGCGTGCCGTGGGTGCATCTGAGCGATTATCGGGACCTCCATCCCGAATGGGTCACCATTCCGATCCCCCTCGTCGGGGACCCCAACCCGACGGTGAAGATCGGCGTCGCCGACGTGGCGACCGGCAGGACGACCTGGCTGGACGCCGGCGTCACGGACGGCGGGTACATCCCGCGCATCTACTGGACGAGCAGCCCCGACACGCTCGCGGTCATGACGCTCGACCGGGCCCAGAACCACGTCCAGGTGTTCTTCTTCGACGTGAAGGACGGCGGTCGGCGCAAGGTCTTCGACGAGACGTCGGACACGTGGCTGGACGTCTACGACTTCTACGCCGGCGTGGACGACATGATCTACTTCCCTCCGGGGATGCGCGAGTTCTTCTGGGTGTCGGACCGCGACGGGCACCAGCACGTCTATCGCTACGGCTACGACGGCAAGCTGAAGAACCAGGTGACGAAGGGGGACTGGACCGTCACCCGCGTCGAAGGCATCGACCCGAAGTCACGCACGGTCTATTTCACGTCAACGGAGGCCTCGCCTCTCCAGCGGCAGGTGTACTCCGTCCGGTTCGACGGTTCCGGCAAGCGGCGCCTGACGAAGACCGAGGGCAACCATCGGATCGACATGTCGCCGAACACGAAGTACTACATCGACACCTGGTCCAACACCGAGACACCCCGACAGGTCGAGCTGTGGTCCACCGCCGGTGGTGGAAGGAAGCTCGCCACCCTGGAGGACAACGCTTCGGTCAGCGCCTGGCTCGACGGTCACCAGTATTCGCCGCTCGAGATGTTCCACTTCACCACGTCCGACGGGGCCACGCTCGATGGCTCGATGATCAAGCCGCCCGACATGGAAGCGGGGAAGCGGTATCCGGTGCTGTTCTCCATCTACGGCGGACCCGGCTCGCAGCAGGTCTACGATGCCTTCGCCACGAACGGCTGGGACCAGTACCTGGCCCAGCACGGCTTCATCGTGGTCGGGCTCAACAATCGCGGGACGGCGAACTACAGCCGCGACTTCATGAAGGTCGTCTACGAGCATCTCGGAAAGTACGAGAGCCGTGACTTTGCCGAAGCCGCGAAATACCTGGCCACCCTCCCGTACGTGGACGGGGACCACATGGCCATCCAGGGCACCAGCTATGGTGGATACAGCACCATCTACACGATGCTCATGTACCCGGACGTCTTCCGGCTGGGCATCGCCAACTCGGGCGTGACGGACTTTCGCCTCTACGACAGCATCTACACCGAGCGCTACATGGGACTGCTGTCGGACAACCTCGGCGGATACGTGCAGAGCGCGGCGACGACGCACGCCGACAGCCTGAAGGGCCATCTGCTCATGGTCCACTCCATGATGGACGACAACGTCCACCCGGTGAACACGATGCAGATGCTCACGGCCTTCGGGGACGCCGGCAAGGACGTGGAGGTCCGGTTCTATCCGCCGGGCGCGCACGGCGCTTCGTACAGCGGCACCACGTACCTGCTCATGACGAAGGTGTATACGGAGGAGTTGGAGGAGTATCTGAAGTAGTGGGGGCGGGGGCGCTCTGCGCCCCCGCAGGGGGTCGGCGCCTGCGGCGCCTCCGAGGGGGCGCTCGCTGCGCTTCGCTTCCAGGGGGTCGGCGCCTGCGGCGCCTCCGAGGGGGGGCGCTCGCTGCGCTTCGCTTCCAGGGGGTCGGCGCCTGCGGCGCCTCCGAGGGGGGCGCTCGCTGCGCTTCGCTTGCAGGCGCTTTGCTCGCCGGGGGGACATGTCGAGATCGGTGCTCATCACGGGGGCCTCGTCGGGGATCGGTGAGGCCTGTGCACGGCGGCTGGCGGGGGAGGGGTGGGCCGTGTTCGCGGGGGTGCGGAAGGACGCGGACGCGGAGCGCCTTGCTGCCGATCCGTCCGGCCGCGTGCGGGCCGTGCGGCTGGACGTCACGGTGGCGTCGGACATCGCCGCGGCGGTCGAGACGGTCCGGGCGGAGCTCGGTTCGGACGCCGGGCTCGACGGACTCGTCAACAACGCCGGTATCGCCGTGGCGGGACCGATGGAGTTCGTGCCCATCGACGAGCTGCGGCGCCAGCTCGAGGTCAACGTGGTCGGGGTCGTCGCCGTGACGCAGGCGTTCCTGCCCATGCTCCGCCGGGCGCGCGGTCGGATCGTGAACGTCGGCTCGATCTCCGGCCTCAGCACCGTCCCCTTCCTGGGTCCGTACAGCGCCTCGAAGCACGCTCTGGAGGCGGTCTCCGATGCCCTCCGCATCGAGCTCGCTCCACTCGGCGTGCAGGTGACGATCCTCGAGCCGGGCTCCGTGTCCACCCCGATCTGGGACCGCAGCCTGGCCGCCGCCGACGCCGCCCTCGAGTCCCGCGCCGAACGGATCGAGTCCGTCTACGGTCTGGACATCGATTTCGTCCGCCGCGCAGCCGGCCGGATGACGGACCTGGGAATCCCCGCCGACGACATCGCCCGGGCCGTCTCCCACGCCCTCACCGCCCGGCGTCCTCCCGCCCACCGGATCGTCGGCCGCATGGCCCGCATGCGCCGTCTCCTCGAGCTCCTGCCGACCCGCTGGCGCGACGCCCTGATCCGCCGTGGCCTCCGCTCTCTCGGCGGCTGATCCGCCCCCACACGCGCGCGCCCTCGCGTGTGAGGCGAAATTCCGTTAATTTGGAAGCAAATTCCTGACCCCACCCGACGGAGCCGAACCCCACCCAATGTCGACGCCGGAAAATCGCGAGAGCGTGCTCCCGCGACTGATCGAAGACGAGATGCGCGATTCGTTCATCGACTACTCGATGAGCGTCATCGTGCAGCGCGCCCTGCCCGACGTCCGGGACGGCCTGAAGCCCGTGCATCGTCGCATCCTGTACGCGATGAGCGAGCTCGGACTCGGGCCGACGCGACCGTACAAGAAGAGCGCGACCGTGGTCGGCGAGGTGCTGGGCAAGTACCACCCGCACGGGGACATGGCCGTCTACGACTCCCTCGTGCGCATGGTGCAGGACTTCAGCCTTCGCTACCCACTCGTGGACGGCCAGGGCAACTTCGGCTCCATCGACGGGGACAGCGCGGCGGCCTACCGCTACACCGAGGCGCGCCTGACCCGGCTGGCGACGGAGCTGCTCAGCGACATCGACAAGAACACCGTCCAGTTCGCGCCCAACTTCGACGACCGGCTGCAGGAGCCGACGGTCCTGCCGTCGAAGGCGCCGAACCTGCTCATCAACGGGAGCTCGGGCATCGCCGTAGGCATGGCCACGAACATCCCGCCCCACAACCTGAACGAGGTGGTGGACGCGGCGGTGCACCTCATCGAGAACCCGGAAGCCACGATCGCCGACCTGATGGCCTTCGTGAAGGGGCCGGACTTCCCGACGGGCGGCTTCATCTACGGGCGTGACGGCATCCGCGAGGCCTACGAGACGGGCCGCGGCCGGGTGGTCATGCGGGCGAAGGCGGACATCGAGGACGACGACCGCAAACCGCGGATCATCATCACCGAGATCCCCTTCATGGTGAACAAGTCCCGCATGATCGAGCAGATCGCGCAGCTCGTGCGGGAGAAGAAGCTCACCGATATCACGGACATCCGGGACGAGTCGGACCGGGACGGCCTGCGCGTGGTCATCGAGCTGAAGCGGGACGCGATTCCGTACATCGTCCTGAACCAGCTCTTCAAGCACACGCAGATGCAGTCCACGTTCGGCGTGATCATGCTGGCGCTGGTGAACGGCGTCCCGCAGGTGCTCACGCTGAAGCAGATGCTGCGCTACTTCCTGGACCACCGCCACGTGGTGGTGATCCGGCGCAGCCAGTTCGACCTGGACGCCGCCCTCGATCGGGAGCACATCCTCGAGGGCCTGAAGATCGCCGTCGACAACATCGACGAAGTCGTGCGGATCATCCGCTCCAGCAACGACACGGACGAGGCGGGATCGCGGCTGCGCGAGACGTTCGGCCTGTCGGAGCGGCAGGCGAAGGCCATCCTCGACATGCGGCTGGCCCGCCTCACCGGTCTCGAGATCGAGAAGCTCGAGGCGGAGCTGGCGGAGGTCCGGGAGACGATCGCCGACCTCCGCGACATCCTCTCCAACGAGCCCCGGCGCTGGCGCATCATCCGGGAGGAGCTCGAGGGGCTGACGAAGACGTACGGCGACGCCCGTCGCACCACGATCCGGGGCGACACGACCGAGCTGAGCATCGAGGACCTCGTGCCCGACGAGGAGATGGTCATCACCATCTCCCACACCGGCTACATCAAGCGGCTGCACGTGGACACCTACCGGCAGCAGCGCCGTGGCGGCCGCGGACTGCAGGGCATGGACACGAAGGAGGAGGACTGGGTCGAGCACCTGTTCGTCGCCCGCACCCACGACTACCTCATGGTCTTCACGCGCCGCGGCCACTGCTACTGGCTGAAGGTCCACGAGATCCCGCAGGCCGGCCGTGCGGCACGGGGCAAGCCCATCGTCAACCTGCTCGCCCTCGACGCTTCGGAGCAGATCGCCGCCGTCGTCCCGGTCCGGGAGTTCAGCGACGACCGGTCGCTGCTCTTCGCCACCCGCAAGGGCGTCGTCAAGAAGACGGCGCTGTCCGCCTACGGCAACGTTCGCGTCACCGGCGTGAACGCCATCAACATTGCCGACGACGACCAGCTCATCGACGTGCAGGTCACGACCGGCGACGACGAGGTCATCCTGGCCACTCGCGAGGGCATGGCCATCCGCTTCAACGAGTCCGACGCCCGGGAGATGGGCCGGGCGACGTCGGGCGTGCGCGGCATCAACCTGTCCTCCGGCGACGTCGTCGTTGGAATGATCGTGGTCCGCCCCGAGTCCCACGACTCGGCCACCGTCCTCGTGGTCAGCGAGAACGGCCGCGGCAAACGCACCCGCATCGACGACTACCGCCTCCAGCGCCGGGGCGGGAAGGGCGTCATCAACTTCAAGCTGAACGCGTCGACGGGGAAGGTCATCAGCATCAAGCAGGTCCAGCCGGACGACGAGCTCATGCTGGTGACGCGGAATGGGGTCGTGAACCGCCAGCGCGTGGAGGAGATCCGGGTGATCGGCCGCAACACGCAGGGGGTCCGGATCATGGCGCTCGACGACGGCGACACCGTCGTCGACGTGGCCTGTCTCGTGCCCGAGGACGACGAGGAGGCCGACGTCGAAGGCGCGGACGCCGATTCGTCGCCGGATGAGGGAGAGGACGCCGCGGAGGATACCGGGCTGGAGGATGACGGGACCGACGTCGCCGAGCTGGAGGGCGCGGCGGAATCGGAGGAGGACGGATGAGCGCCACGGCCCCCGAGCTGGAGCTCGTCTCGCCGGGCGCCATCGAGGCGGCGGCGAGGGGGCTGGAGGGCGTGGCGGTCCGCACGCCACTCATCCCCGCGGACTGGATCTCCGACGCTCTCGGCGCCGAGGTGCGCCTCAAGTGCGAGAGCCTCCAGCGCGGCGGCGCCTTCAAGCTGCGCGGCGCCTACACAATGATCGCGCGGCTCTCCGACATCGAGAGGCGACGCGGGGTCATCACGTACTCCTCGGGCAATCACGCCCAGGCCGTCGCTCTCGCCGCAGGGATGTTCGGCGTGCCCGCCGTCGTCGTCATGCCGACGACGGCGCCCGCCGTGAAGGTCAGCGGCGCGCGGGCCTACGGCGCGGAGGTCGTCTTCGAGGGGACGACGTCCATCGAGCGGAAGACGCGGGCGGAGCAGATCGCCGAAGATCGTGGGCTGGCCATGATCCCGCCGTTCGAGCACCCGGACATCATCGCGGGGCAGGGCACCGTCGGCCGTGAGATCCTCGAGGACTGGCCGTCCGTCGGCCTGGTTGTCGTGCCCATCGGCGGCGGCGGGCTGCTGTCGGGCGTCGCGAGCTGGATCCGCAGGGACCGCCCCGACTGCCGCATCGTCGGCGTGGAGCCCACCGGCGCCGCGTCCATGCGCGCGTCTCTCGACGCGGGGAAGCCCGTGACCCTCGAGTCCGTGGACACCATCGCCGACGGATTGAAGCCCGTCCGGCCGGGGGACCTCACGTTCCGCCACGTGAAGGAGCTCGTCGACGACGTCGTGCTCGTGGAGGACGACGCCATCGCCGACGCCACCGCCCGTCTCATGTCGAGAAGCAAGCTGATGGTCGAGTACTCCGGTGCCGCTACCGTGGCCGCGCTGCTCTCGGGCGCCGTCGACACGAACGGCGTCCGGACGGTCGCCATCCTGAGCGGCGGCAACATCGACGGCTCCGAGGCGGCGGGGCTCCTCGAGGAGATCGCCGACCCGCCGGTGCTGACGCATCTCTGATCGGCAGCTCCGGCCCCTTCATCGCAGCAGCAGCCAGGCGACGCCTGACGCCGCGACCTGCACCGTCAGGTTGTCGAGCCCGTGGCTGCTCACCGCCTCCACGCCCGTTGCGGCTGCGCCCGCAGCCACGCCGACGACCGCCGCCGTGCCGGGGGCGACGCCCGCGGCTAGCAGCGCGAGGAACGCCGCGACCGTCCCCATGAGCATCACCGCCGCGCTGCCTTCCAGACTCCGCGTTGCCGCCACGCCGGCAAGGGAGGGTACGCGGTACCGATGGTGTCCCCACCGCGTTCCTACGGGCTCTCCGACGGCGTCCCCCCAGCCCGCGACCATGTAGCCGACGAAACCCCACGGCGGGAAGAGCAGGCTCGCGGCGAGACCGCCTGCCGCAGTCGTCACGAGGGGCACGAGGATGAAGAGGCTGCGGTGCGGTCGATCCGACGGTCGAGCCAGAGCCTCGTAGAGTCCGTGTCCGTCGCCGCGTACGACCGCGTACAGGACGACCCCAGCCACCACGCTGCCGAAGACGATGGTCCCCGGCAGCCCCCAGACGAGCTGGACGCCGGCGGCACTGGTGAAGATGCAGAAGTGGAAGATCTTGCGGGTGTACGGCGTCCGCACGCCCCGCCGCAGGCGCAGCCAGGCGGCGAGGAGGCCGACGGCTCCCGCCCAGGCCAGCGCGGCAGGAATCAGAAAGGCCGTGAGTCGCGGCGAGGGCGTCATTGCCCGTCGCCCGCGGCGGTCCCTACGTTCCGACGCCATGGCCGGCGATCGACGACGGAGGGAGAAGACCGCGTGACCGACAATCGGACCATCACGGCCGTTCCGGGCATTCGGCTCGGCCACGCGACCGACCCCGACGCCCGGACCGGGTGCACGGTGCTTCTCGGACCGTTCCGCGGGGCCTGCGACGTGCGCGGCACGGCCACCGGAACGCGCGAGCTGCCGACGCTCGAGCCCGACCACCTGGTCCCGACGGCGGACGCGGTCCTCCTGACCGGCGGCTCCGCATTCGGACTCGCCGCGGCCGACGGTGTGGCGCAGTGGCTGGAGGAGCACGGACGCGGCTTCGACACGGGCGTGGCCCGCGTTCCCATCGTCCCCGCGGCGGTGATCTTCGATCTGGCCGTGGGCCGGGCCGACCGCCGCCCGGACGCGGCCATGGGCCGTGCGGCGTGCGACGCCGCGAGCGATCGCCCCGCGGGTGAGGGCAGGGTCGGCGTCGGCGCGGGAGCCAGCGTCGGCAAGTTCGCGGGGCCCGCTGCGGCGATGGACGCCGGCGTGGGTACGTGGGCGCAGAGGGGCGACGTCGCCGTCGGAGCCCTCGCCGTCGTAAACGCCCTCGGTGACGTGCGTGGTCCCGACGGCCGCATCCTCGCCGGCGCCCGCGCTGCGGACGGCACCTTCCTCAACGCCGCGGCCGTGCTCGCCCGAGGGGCCGCGCCGTTGCCCGCGGTGTCCGCTCCGCCTCCCGGCGCCAACACCACCCTCGTGGTCGTGGCCACGGACGCGCCGCTGGACCGCGTCGCCCTCCGGGCGCTGGCCCGGGCCGGATCCACGGCCATGGCCCGTCGCATCGCGCCCGTGCACACACCCTTCGACGGCGACGTCGCGTTCGCTCTCTCGACGGCTCCGGAGACGGCTCCCGTCTCCGCAGAGGCGCTACTCGGTCTCTGCGAGGCCGCCGCCGCGTGCGTCGAGCGGGCCATCGAGCGCGCCGTGGACCCCGGCGTCATCGGCGCGCGGCCGTAGTGTCGGGCGCTGCCGTGTCCGGCAGCTGGGGCGCAGGAATCCGAATCGGGCGTGGTCCCGACGTCGTATCCGAACCCGCCACAGAGCTGGTGTCGGAGCTCGTGACGGCGCTCGTGTCGGAGATCGTGTCGCCCGTGTCGGGTGCGGACACGGCGGGCGCTACGGGCTCGCCGAGCACGTCGGACGGCTCGATCTCGGGCGCGGGGAGCGTGTCCTCTTCCAGCGGCACCGTCTCCACGGGCCCTTTCGCCCCCATGCGCGCGAGGATCAGGTCCATCCGCCAGTGCAGGCGGCCCGGCCGGAGGTCCGGATTGGAGGTGAGGGGGTGGGGCAGCGTCGCGGCCAGCGCGGCAGCCTGGGTCGCGTCGAGGTCGGCGGCGCTTCGGCCGTAGTAGTGCTCGGCCGCGGCCTGGACGCCGAAGACGCCGGGGCCGAGCTCCACCACGTTCAGGTAGATCTCCAGGATCCGGTCCTTGGAGAGGAACCATTCGAGGCGCTTCGCGACGATGGCCTCCTCCACCTTCCGCAGCACGGAACGCTCGGTGGAGAAATAGAGGTTCTTCGCGAGCTGCTGGGTGATGGTGCTTCGCCCGCGGACCCGATCGGGGTGGCGGCGGTAATAGGAGAAGGATCCGGCGAGAGCCCGGAGGTCCGACGGGTCGAGGAGGGAGAAGTCGTCGTCGCCCCGGTAGTGGAACTCCTGGGCGAGGGCCTGCCAGTCGATGCCCGCGTGTTCCCGGAAGCGGGCGTCTTCCGCGACGATCACGGCCCGCTGGAGTCGGGGCGAGATGCGGCTCAGCGGCACCCACGACTGCCGGACCTCGAGAGAGTCGCCGTATTCGGCGCGCCGCTGGCGGATCAGGGACGTGGACCCCGGATCGTGCCAGCGGAGCAGGATCGGCCACGGCAGGATCAGGAAGAAGAACCAGACCGCGCCGACGGTGGCAAGGGGGAGAGCCACCAACGGGCGCTTCAGCTGCATGGATCGTGAATGCGACGGCTCATCCTGTTCGACATCGATGGCACGCTTCTAAGCACGAATGGCGCGGCCCGGCGGGCGTTCCACCGGGCGATGATCGACGTATACGGAACGGCGGGCCCCATCGACCGCCACGACTTCTCGGGCAAGACGGACCCCCAGATCGCCCGGGAGCTGCTGTCCCGCCATGGACTGGAGAGTAGGCAGATCGACGCCGGCTTCGCCAGCCTGTGGCGCGCGTATCTGGACGAGCTCGAGTCCGAGCTCGCCCGCCCGGACCACGCCTCGGCGCTGATGCCGGGAGTGCGGGAGCTGCTCGACGCCCTCGAAGAACGCCCCGACGACGTCCTGCTCGGCCTCCTCACCGGCAACATCCGCGCGGGGGCCGACCTCAAGCTTCGCTCGGTGGGGCTGGAGGACCGGTTCGCCTTCGGCGCCTACGGGTCGGATGCCGAGCGCCGGGATGAGCTCCCGGGCGTCGCCGTCGCCCGGGCCCGGGCCCATTCCGGTCGGGAATTCCGTGGCCGGGACGTCGTCATCATCGGAGACACGCCGTACGACGTCACGTGCGGCCGCTCCCTGGGCGTCACGGCCGTCGCCGTGTGCACGGGCAACTTCGCGGCCGCCGCCCTGCACGAGGCCGGCGCCGACGTGGTCCTCGACGACCTCGCCGACACGGCCGCCGTGATGGAGCTGATGCTCGGCTGAGCCCCGGCCGGGTGGACTTTCCGCCCGCGCGCCCGGCGACTACCTTTTTCGTTCACCCCGTCGACACGCAAGGAGAGCAGAGTGGCCCAGCGGAACAGAAAGGGACAGAAGAGCGGCTCCGGGATGAAGCCGTTCTACGTTGTTCTCGGGATCGTGGCGGTGCTCGGGATCGCGGTGATCGCGTGGGCCGCGACCCGCAACCGGAGCCAGATGGCGACGCAGCCCATCGACATGGGAGCCATCACCGATCCGGAGAAGCTCTATGCGGCGGCGAAGCCGATCGTCATCGGGAACGAGAACGCCCCGGTCAAGCTCGTCGCCTTCGAGGACATGATGTGCCCCGCCTGCGCCGAGTTCTCCCTGCACGTGGCTCCGGAGCTGAAGCAGAAGTACGTCGACTCCGGTCAGCTCCAGATCGTCTATTACGACTTTCCGCTGGGGGGCGCCCACGTCCACTCGTTCCTGGCCGCCCGGGCGGTGCGGTGCGCCGGCGATCAGGGGAAGGCGACGGACCTGCGGCAGACGCTCTTCTCCCGCCAGGCGACGTGGTCGTCGCAGCGGAGCGTCGCCGACACCTTCGTCGACTACGCCGGTGAGATCGGTCTCGACACGTCGGCGTTCCGGTCGTGCCTCGAGAGCGACAAGTATGCGGACGTCGTCACGGCGAACCGCCAGCTCGGCGACCAGCTCGGCGTGAACTCGACGCCGACCGTCATCATCAACGGCAAGCAGCCGGCCAATCCGATGGACCCGGGCCAGGTCACCGAGATGATCGATCAGGCGCTGGGCAAGACGGGATGAGGCCGGAAGGAGCCACCGCCGCGGAACCCATCGCTGAGTCCGCGCCGGATGAGAATCCGCCCGCCGTCCGCATGGGCATCGCGTTGCTGGCGCTCCTCGGCATCCTGCTGGCGGGCTATCTGACGCTGTACAAGCTGGGCGTGTTCGGCGCCCTTCTCTGCGGCACGGGGTCCTGTGAGTACGTGCAGCAGTCGAAGTATGCCGTAGTGCTGGGACTGCCCGTGGCGGCCTGGGGGGTCGTCGGATACGCCGCCGTCCTCATCGTCGCACTTGCCGGACTGCAGCCCCGCTGGGCCCATGGCCGCGGAGTTCCTGCCGCGCTCCTGGCCCTGACGACCGCCGGGCTCGCATTCACCGCGTACCTGAACTACCTCGAAGCCTTCGTGATCCACGCATGGTGCCGGTGGTGCCTCGGCTCCGCGGCGATCATGGTGTTCGTCTTCCTGCTTTCGCTCGCCGAGATCCCCCGGCTGAGAAACCGCGCACATGACTGACAACGCTGCCCACGACGCCGACGGCCGGGTTCCCGTCCGGCTCGTCTTCGCCGACCGCGGTTCGTTCCACGAGGTAGTGGTTCGGCTGCCCGCAGGAATGCTCGAAGGCTACGAGCGCATCATCGATGCCCTGCGCGAAGAGCCCGGCATCACGCACGAGGTCTTCGTCGACTCGCGCCGCCTCGTCGCCGCCTACCGGGAGTCCGAAGGCGGGTGAGACGCGGGCGCCTTCGCCAGCGCCTTGTCCAGGATCGACTTCCACTCGTCGAACGTCTTCAGTCCCACGACCATGTCCTGGTTGTTGACCACGAAGGTCGGCGTTCCGCTGACCTGTGATGCGGCTGCGGCGATCACGTCCTCCAGGATCAGCGGCGCGACGGCGTCCGAGTCCACGCACTTCTGCCAGGCGTCGGTCGGCACCCCCGCCTGCCGCGCGTAGCCGAGGAACACGGCCGACGGATCGGCCGCCGTGGTCCAGGCGTCCTGGTGCTGATAGAGCTCGTCGTGGTATGCCCAGAACTTTCCGCCGGCCCCTCCGGCGCACATCGCCGCCTCCGCCGCCGCCCATCCGAGGGAGTGCCCCGGCAGCGGGAACGTGACGAAGACCCACTTCACCTTCCCCGTCTGCACGTAGGCGCTGTCGATCCTCGGCCCGACCTCACGGGCGAACCGGGCGCAGAACGGGCACTGGAAGTCGGCGATCTCGTAGACGGTCACCGCCGCCGCGGAGTCGCCCCTCGCCCGGGCGGCCTGGGCGCGCGCCCGGAGCGAAGCGAGGGCCGCCGCCCTGGCGCCTCCCGCCCCCGGCCCTTCGGTGGCGCCGCCGGTCGTCTGGGCGCCCACAGCCGCCGGCGCCGCCAGGGCGACGAGCAGCGCGGACACGGCCGTGCCGACGGACCTGAACTTCCGGTACTTCCGCTTCACGTCCACATTCCTCCGCTTCGGGTCTGGCGTTCTAACACCTCGGACCGTCCCCGGGTTTCGCCCCGCGGCCGAGCGTTCGTCTGCACCGCTCCAGCGTCCACTCCCGTGTGACCCGAGGCGGCCAGTCGCCCGCCGTGGCGGCGGCGACGAGGCGGGCTGCCTCCGCCCTCGCTCGATCCCCCAGCACCGGGTCGAGGTCGCCCGCCGTCAGGGCTTCATCGAGCTCGTCTTCGTCCAGCAGGCGCACCGATCCATCCGCGCCGCGCCAGACGTCCAGATACAGGTCCGTGGTGCTCCACGAGCGTCCGTCCTCGAACCGGACGGGCGTCAGGACGTTGGCGTAGTAGCCGGTGAACCGGCCCGCGCCATCGTGGAAGCGTCCGATGTCGTGCCACGCGCCAGGGAAGGTGAACCACACGATGGGAGATTCCGCATCCAGCACGACCCGGCCGTCGACGCGCATCGGCCCGGACACACCCGCTCGCTCGAGGAGCGTGACCACCACCTCCGGCGCCTCGTGCACGAGGATCTGCTCGAAGACCTGTTCCCGATCCGGTGGGCGCAGGTACCGGATGCGAACGGGGAGCCCGTTCTGCCGTCGACGGACTCCCCGCTCAGGATCGGAGTGGATGGTCGGAGCTCTCCTCAGCCCGGAAGGCTGCAGCACCCGTCCCGCGGCGTCGTGTGGGGCGGCGGCGACGGCTGCGAACGCGGCTGCGGCCGCGGCGCGGGATGACTCTGCGGCCGCGGCGCGGGATGGCTCTGAGGCCTCGACGCGGGATGGCTCTGCGGCCGCGGCGCGGGATGGCTCTGCGGCCGCGGCGCGGGATGGCTCTGAGGCCTCGGCGCGGGATGATTCTGCGGCCGCGGCGCGGGGTGGCTCTGGGTCTCGGACCGCGTCGGGGCCTGCCGCGTCACGGGCTCCACGTGCGGCGGGGCCGCGGGACGGTTCGGCGGCGAAGCGTGCGAAGGCGTGGATGGACCATCCGCCGCACGCGTCTCCGGCGTCCGGTGGCTGCCGGGAGCTGCACGTGGCTCCGAACGGACGGGTGCTGCCGGGCGAACGGGGTACGGCAGGGGCGTCGGCCGGTCCACCCCGTCGGATTCCTTGCCCGTCGACCGCTCCGACGGAGGCACCGGCGCGAGTGGCGGTGAGTCCGAGGGCCGGTCCATTCCTGCGTCCCGATGGTCGCCGGGGCGACGTCCGTCGTCTGCCAGCGGGCTGCCCCCTGACCGCAGGGGCGGAGCCTCGCCCGTGATCTTCTCCGTTCCGCCGCGCTGACTCCCGCCGGGCCCGGCGACGATCGGCGGCCTCGGATCGACCGGGAAGCCCACCATCGTGGTGTCGGAGCCCGGCTGCGGGAGCGGGCCGCGACCCGCCGTGTCGACGGGCTCGGGATGCGTCGGCCGTGGACGGCCCCAGCCATATCCCCAGGGCCAGCTGCCCCAGCCGTACCCGTAGCCGTCCCAGCCGTAGCCGTACCGGTAGCCGTAGCCCGGGTAGCCGTAGCCGGAGTAGCCGTAGTAGTCGACGCCGAAGGGATAGCCGAAGGCGCCGTACCCGTACGCGAGGGCGGACGTGTAGCCGCGACTCAGGGCGATCGCCTGGCCTTCCGGCACGTAGAGCCACGCGTCGACCCAGCTCTGAACCGGAATGCCGTCGATCAGGGTGGGATCGAAACTCAGGTCCATGATCCACTGCAGGGGTCCCTCACGGCCGTAGCGGATCGTCGAGGCGATCCCGCCCTGCGTGAAGGTGTAGCTGCGCACGCGGCCGTTCGCGTCCACGAGGATCTCGGCGCGGACGGCCCTGTAGCCGGGCCGCGAGTAGCGCCCCGTCGCCACCGGGAAGACGCTGATGCGCGGCATCTCGTCCCCGATGCCGCTGACTTCGGCCGTCTCCACTTCCGCCGCGAGCGCCTGCGCGGGGCAGACCTCCTGTCGGCCCACGGCGAGTGAGCCGTTCCGACCGGTCGTGACCAGGAGCCGGACGCCCCATGACCGGGTGCCGGGCTGCTGCTGGAGCATTGCGTTCGTTACGGCCTGCTGCACTGCCAGCGACGTCGTGTACCCCGCGCCTGCGACGACAACCTCGTTTCGGATCGGGGTGCCGTGCCCGTCGAAGAGCAGGCTGAGCACTGTGGTGCCAGGCTGGTCGATGGACGAGAGCGAGGCCCTGACCTGCTGCGGGTCCACGAGATCGGCCGCCTCCGGCAGCCGGGCCGGAACCCGCGACTCCGTGCACTGCCGGCCGCCGGCCGTACCCACGTTGGCGATGCGGTTCGCCGCGCCCCGTTCGCCGCCGGCGACGTCCGGCGTGGCGGTCGAGTAGGCGGGCGCGCAGGCGCCCAAGGCGACGGCCCCCATCGAGAGGGCGATCAGCGTGCTTCGCATGGGTGGGCCTCCTTCCTCATCAGGCAGGCGGGGCGGTGTAGAACCCCTTCCCGGCCTCGGCAAGCTCCCGCAGCAGGGGAGCCGGCTCGAAGCGGGGTCCGACGTCCCGGGCCAGCGCCTCGAGACGGGCGACGACCGTGGGCAGCCCCACAGCGTCGGCGTACCGGAGCAGTCCGCCCCGGAACGGCGGGAATCCGGTGCCGGTGATCATACCCAGATCCACGTCACCGGGTCCTTCGACCACGCCGTCCGAGAGGACACGCGCAGCCTCGTTGATCATGACGAGCACCGTGCGATCGCGGATCTCGGATCGGGCGATCGTGGCTCGCTCGGCCGGCACGGCGGGGGCCAGCTCGCCGTACACGGAGCCGTCGACGCTCTTTTCGTGCCCGTTCTCGTACACGTAGAAGCCGCGTCCGTTCTTCCGGCCCAGACGCTCCGTTCCCGCGAGGGCGACGAGGGGCGGAGCCGGACGCATCCGCTCCCCGAAGGCCTCGTGCATCGTCTCGCCCGCGTGGCGGGAGATATCGAGGCCCACCTCGTCCAGCAGCCGGAACGGCCCCATCGGCATGCCGAAGTCCTTCAGGACGCCGTCCACCTCCTCGATGGACGCACCGTCCGCCAGCAGCCACCCCGCTTCGTTCAGATACGGCGCCAGCAGCCGATTCACGAGGAATCCGGGACCGTCGTTCACCACAACCGGAGTCTTGCCGAGCGACAGCGTCAGTGCAAAGACCGTGGCCAGCGCCTCCTCCGAGCTGTCCCGCCCCCGGATCACCTCCACCAGCGGCATCCGGTGCACGGGATTGAAGAAGTGCATGCCGCAGAACCGGCCCGGCCGGGTCAGCGCCCCCTGCATCTCCGTCACGGAGAGGGAGGAGGTGTTCGTGGTCAGCACGCATTCTTCGCTGGTGCGGGTCTCGACCTCCCGAAGGACCGTCTTCTTGACGTCCATCCGCTCGACCACGGCCTCGATCACCAGATCACACGAGCCGAACCCGGCGTAGTCGAGGCTGGCGGAGATGCGGCCCATTGCCTGGTCCGCTTCCCGTCGCTCGAGCCGCCGGCGTGACACCGCCTTGTCGAAGAGCTGGCGCGCGTGGCGCAGCCCGTCCGAGAGAGCCTCGGATCGGATGTCCTTGAGGCGAACTGAGATTCCATGGTAGGCAAGGAGCTGTGCGATTCCGCCTCCCATCACGCCGGCGCCCAGTACGCCGGCACGCTCCACGTCGGCCGCGGACGCATCCGGACGCTTCTTCTTCGCCCCCTCCATGAGGAAGAAGACGTGGATGAGGTTCTTCGAGACCTCTCCGGCGATGAGCCGGCCCACCGCCTGCGACTCGAGGCCGAGGGCCTCCCGGATACCCACTCCCAGCGTCCGGTCGATGGTGTCCAGCGCAACGAGGGGGGCGGGGTAGTTTCCGCGCGTCTCCTTCATGACCTGCTTCCGGGCGGCCCACAGGATCGCCTTGCGGCCCGGAGCGGAGTTCTCCGCGGCGATGCGGAGTCGATCCGCCGTCGATCGCCGCGGGGCGACGTCGCCCTTCGGGCGCTGCGCCAGGTCCCGCGCCAGCGCCAACGCACGCTCGCGGAGGACCTCCCCGGGCACGCGCTCGTCGGCGAGCCCGATCTTCACGGCCTTGCGCGCACGGACTGCCTTGCCCGTGGCGATCATCTCGGTGGCCTGTCGGGTGCCGATCAGGCGAGGCAGGCGGGTGGTGCCTCCGAAGCCGGGGATGATCCCGAGCCGGACCTCGGGAAGCCCGATCTTCACGTCGTCGGTGTCCGCCACGATGCGCCGGTCGCAGGCGAGGATCATCTCCGTGCCGCCGCCCAGGCAGACGCCGTTCACGGCCGCGACCGTCGGCACCGCCAGCGTCGCGAGACGCTGGAAAACCTGCTGGCCCTGCGCGGACGCGCGCGCACCCGCCGACGGATCCTCGATGGACGCGATCTCTCGTACGTCGGCTCCCGCGAAGAAGCTTCTCTCCTTCCCGCTCCGGATCACGACGGCGCGTACCCGGCCCGCCGCGATGTCCCTCTCCAGGCTCGCCAGCGTCGCGTCCAGTGCCTCCATCACCGGCGTGGAGAGGATGTTGTGCTTCGAATCGGGGTCGTCGAACGTAAGACAGGCGACGCCGTCGCCGTCGACCTCCAGCGTCAGCGTCGCCTGTTTCGCGCCCGTGTCGTTCGTCGCTGCCATGGGCGGATCCCGGGAACGAGAAAGCGGGCGGAGGACGTCCTCCGCCCGCCGTTCGTCGGCCTGCTTACAGCTTCGGCCTCTTCTGCGCGTTGTCGCGGCTCAGGATGATCTGGATCGGATCGCCGCCCCCGACCTCCACGGGTACGTTCCAGTAGAGCTCCGTGTAGGGGAGCTCGTAGCGGGCGTACACCCACCACTTCCCCTTCTTCGGATGGAACACGGCGGCACCGGCCGCGTTGGTGGTGTCGGTCATCTCGTCGCGGCCCATCGCGTCCATCTTGGCCTGGAAGACCGAATCCACCGAAGCGAACGCATCGTTCCCCCACGCGTCCCGTTGCGCCTTGATCTCCTGCGACTGGGCGGAGAACCGGCTCTGCAGCTCCGTGAAGCGGGCAAAGGCCTGGTCCATTCGCTGCCTCGCCGTCTTCTCCCGCTGGTCCACGGCGTCGAAATCCTGGAAGAGGACCCGGTACTCCGGCGAGCCGCGGCTCAGGGACTTGAGCCGGTCGCTGATCGTCTTCAGGCTGTCGCGGGCCTGGGCCCAGGAATTCTCCGCGTCCTGCCACTGCTCCTGCGCCGAAGCGATCTGCTGCTGGAGCTGCAGCAGGGAGTCGGGGATCTGCGGCTCCGGCTGCGAGGACACCTTCGTGAGCGAGTCGAACACGGCGTCCCGGTCGAACGGCAGGAGGTGGACGGGCAGATCCGCGAGGGCGACCGTGTCGGCGCCACCGGCATCGTTGGGGTTGACCAGACGTGCAAGCACGTCGACATCCGCTCCGCCGCAGGCACCAAGCGTCGTCGCGAACGACGCGATGGCAACGAGCAGCACCAGTCGTCTCATGGAATCGCTCCGGGCGAAAATGGAAGGATCGAGGGCGGGAAGGTAAGCCGGCCACATGCCGAATTCAACCATTCCCGCCGGTCCGGACGGCCACGGGCCCGTCGAGGCCGGCCTATTCCGGAATTGCCTTGCCGAGGATCAGGAAGTTGCGCGGATCCTGCGGCGCTCCGTTGACAAGGACTTCGTAGTGCACGTGAGGCCCGATGGCCAGGCCCGTCTCCCCCACCTCGGCGATCTTGTCGCCGCGCCGGACGCGCTGTCCGACGTGGACCACCGCGCGGGAGGCGTGGGCGTAGCGGGTGGTGTAGCCGTGCCCGTGGTCGAGCTCGATCATCAGCCCGTAGTCTCCGTTCCGGCCGACGAACGAGACGACGCCGTTCGCGGCTGCCCGGATCGGCGAGCCCTTGGGCGCGGCGATGTCGATGCCCTCGTGCGCCCGGGCGATGTTCAGGATCGGGTGCATGCGCCGGTTCGTGAACCCGCTCGTGATGAACCCGCGCGTCGGCATGATCGATGGCGTGGACGCCATCTCGTCCTGGGCTTCGCGGAAAGAGCGCGTCGCCTCCGACCAGCTCGCCTGGAGCAGGCGGGCGCGGCGAATGAGCGTCTCGATGTCTTCCTGCGTGTTGAACGTGATCTTGCCCGTGGGCGCGTCCATGCGGTAGATCGGGTCCCCCTCGAGTGTTTCGGTGCCCGGTCCGCCGATGCCCACCTGGAGCACGTCGTCGGAAAGGGGCTCGAGACCGGCCACGAGGCGGAACTCCTCGTCCTGCTCGCGCAGCTGGTGCACGGCCTTGCCCAGCGTGGTGGCGCGCTGGCGGATGTGGCCGACTTCGTCGCGCAGCAGCGCGTTCTCCTTCTTCAGCCGCCGGACGCGGTAGTCCGCGCCGCGGTGGGCGATCAGGCCTGCGCCCAGCGACGTCGCCACCGCGAACAGCAGCAGAACACCGCCGATCGCCGCGCGAATGACTTCGCGCGAGAAGCGGTACTGTCGGACCGCCGTATCCTCGTCGGATACGACGACCACGGTCCAATGCCGTCGAGCCATCGGTCGGATCGCTCCTTCGCGGTGAGCTCAGCCGGGGGTACTCCAGGGTCGCGCATATTGTAGGCGGGCCGCCCCGGCCCGTCAACGCGCAGGAGCATCCCTCAGGTGGGCTCCTTGGGGAAGAGGACGTCGCCGCGATGGACGCTGCGTCCGGCGAGGTCGAGGGCGGCGAGGTCTCCGAGCAGGGGAGGATCCGCGAGCCCGACGCGGGTGGCCAGCTCGCTCATCGTCTCCGGAAGGAACGGGGAGAGCAGGGAGGAGAGGCAGGCGACGGCGTGCGCCAGCGCGGCCAGCGTGGCGTCGAGCTCCGCGGCCCGAGCCGGGTCCTTGGCCGCCTTCCACGGCTCCCGTGCCTGAGCGAACTCGTTGGCCGCCCGGGCCAGGTCGATGGCGACGCCGGCGCCCTGGTGGAGCAGGTTCGCGTCCATGGCGGCGCGGTACTGCACGAGCGCGTCGGCCACGCGCGCGGCGAGGGGGGTGTCGGCGCGCTCCGGGACCACGCCGTCGCGGTAGCGTTCGACCATCGAGAGCGTCCGGTTGACCAGGTTGCCGAGGTTGTCGGCCAGATCGGAGGTGTAGCGCTCGTCGAAGCGGTCCCAGGAGAAGTCGCCGTCCCCGTTCCACGGCATGTCCCGCATGAGGTAGTAGCGGAGGGGCTCGGGGCCGTGGCGCTCGATGGCGTCCTCGAGGCTGATCCACACGCCCTCGGACTTGGAGATCTTGCGCCCCTCGAGCGTCAGGAACCCGTGCGCCCATACCGTCCTCGGCAGCTCCAGTCCCGCGCTCAGGAGGAAGGCGGGCCAGTAGATGCAATGGAAGCGGGTGATGTCCTTGCCGATCACGTGCACGTCCGCCGGCCAGACCCGCTCGAATCCTTCCTCGGGGAAGCCGGTGGCCGACAGGTAGTTCGTCAGGGCGTCCAGCCAGACGTAGACGGTGTGGTCGGGATCGCCGGGCCACGGGATGCCCCAGGGCAGGTCGGCCCGGGACACGGAGATGTCCTCCAGGCCGCCGGCGATGACGTTGCGGACCTCGTTGCGCCGGTTCTCGGGCTGGACGAACTCGGGACGCTCGTCCAGCAGGTTCAGCAGGCGGTCCTGGTAGCGGGACAGGCGGAAGAACCAGTTCTGCTCCTCCATCCACTCCAGCGGGCGGGAGGGATGGATGGGGCAGCGCAGCAGGCGAGCCTGCTCCGCGCCGTCGGCCTCGGCTTCGGGGGACGTGCCGGGCACCGGCTCCAGCTCCTCGACGCGCTTGTAGGCCTCGCAGCCCACACAGTAGTAGCCCGCGTACGTGCCCTGGTAGACGTCTCCGGCGGCCTCGAACCGCTCGATCATCGCCGTCACGGCGCGGCGGTGGCGGGGCTCCGTGGTTCGGACGAAGTCGTCGTTGCTGATGTGCAGCCGCTCCCACGCCTCAAGAAAATGGCGGGCGATCCCGTTCGCCCACTTCGTCGGGGAGATGCCGGCCGCTTCTGCGCTCTGGAGGACCTTGAGCCCGTGCTCGTCCATGCCGATGACGAAGCGGACGTCCTCACCCCTCAGCCGCCGGTAGCGGGCCATCGCGTCGGCGCCGATCTTCTCGAGTGCGTGCCCCATGTGGGGGTCGCCGTTGGCGTAGTCGATGGCGGTCGTGATGTAGAATGCGCGATCCGGCACGCGTCAGTTCCTGTCGTTGCTCGGGGATCGGTGGCCCGGCGGGCCGGACTGGACTTCGGACTTGAGGTCGTCGAGCGCCACCGTGCGACGGTTGCCCTCGTCGTCCTTGAGGTGCACGAGATCGCGCCAGATGTCGATGCCGATGACGCGTTCCCGTCCGTTCTTCGTTTCGAGGTGCCGCCCCTCCCGCGGGAACCGCTTGCGCGCCTGCACGTAGGCGTCGTGCTCGTACGTCAGGCAGCACATCAGGCGGCCGCAGCACCCCGAGATCTGGGCGGGATTCAGCGACAGCCGCTGGTCCTTGGCCAGTTGCAGGCTCACGGGCTTCAGCTCCCGCAGCCAGGTCGAGCAGCACAGCTCCCTGCCGCAGCGACCGACGCCGCCCAGCAGCGCGGCCTCGTCCCTCACGCCGATCTGCTTCAACTCGATCCGGGTGCGGAACGTCCGCGCGAGCTCCCGCACCAGCTCCCGGAAATCGACCCGCCGCTCCGCCGTGAAGTAGATGGTCAGCTTGCGGCGGTCGAACTGCCACTCCGCCTCGGTGACCTTCATCTTCAGCCCCAGGCGCTGGACGAGCTCGCGCGTGGTGCGCCGCACACGGGGCTCGTCGGACCGCAGGACCGACATGCGCTCCACGTCGTCCTCGACCGCCGGACGCAGCACGCGGCGCTCGGGCACCGGAGCGGAGCAGCCGGTCGTGCAGCCCGTGCACTTCCGTTCGGCGACGGCGCCCGACGCGGTCACCCGGCCGAGGTCCTCGCCGCGGTCCGCCTCCACGATCACGCTGCTCTCCAGCGCGAGGGGAGTTCCGTCATGGGCGAAGTAGTCCCGGCGGTTGCCCTTGAAGCTCACTTCCACGATCTGGGACATGGCGAGGCTAGGCCTCCTCCCCTCCGCGCCATTCACCCATCGTCTCGAACTTCGCCGCGCGGCCCTCGAGCAGGGAGTCGACGTCCAGCTCCTCGAGCTCCGACAGGTGCCGCTCCAGCGCCTCCGAGAGCGCGTCCGCGGCCGCCTCCCAGTCCGTGTGAGCTCCCCCGAGCGGCTCCGGCATGACTTCGTCGATCACGCCGAGCTCCGCAAGGTCCCTGGCCGTGATCTTCATCGCCTCCGCAGCCTTGTCCCGTGCGTCCGGCGTCTTCCACAGGATCGCCGCACACCCCTCGGGCGAGATCACGCTGTAGATCGAGTTCTCGAACATCAGCACGCGGTCGGCCACCCCCAGCGCCAGTGCTCCGCCGCTTCCGCCTTCTCCGATCACCGCCGCCACGATCGGAACCCTCAGGCGAGCCATCGCCAGCAGGTTGCGGGCGATGGCCTCGCCCTGACCCCGCTCCTCCGCTCCGATGCCGGGGTAGGCGCCGGGCGTGTCGATGAGCGTCACGACCGGGCGCCCGAACTTCTCCGCCATGCGCATCAGCCGGAGCGCCTTGCGGTATCCCTCCGGATGGGGCATGCCGAAGTAGCGGCGCAGGTTCTCCTTCATGTCGCGCCCCTTCTGGTGGCCGATGAGCATCACCGTCCGGCCGTTCAGGCGTGCCCATCCGCCGACGATCGCCTCGTCGTCCCGATAGAGACGGTCGCCGTGCATCTCCACGAAATCGCTGAACACGCGCTCGACGTAGTCGATCGTGTAGGGCCGGCGGGGGTGACGCGCGAGCTGGACGCGCTCCACCGCCGCGAGATTTCGGAACGTCTCCGTCTTCAGGTCCTCCAGCTTGTTCTCCAGCACGTCGAGCTCCCCCGTCACGTCCAGCCCGCTCTGGCGGGCGAGACGCTGCAGGCGCTCGATCTGCTGCTCCAGCTCCACGATGTCCTTCTCGAACTCGAGGCGGGCCGTACTCATGCCTCCTCCTATGACCGTACCAGGGACACGCCGTCCGGGCCGAACAGCTCACGCAGTCCTCCCACGAGCGCCTCGTCCGGTGTCACCGTGAGCGTCCGGGACCGGAACCGGGACGTCCGGCCGTTTGCCGTTCCCCGATCGTGACCGCCACCGTTCGAGGCCTCCCGAGAGCTGCCGTTGCCGGTGCCGCTTCCGTTCGGCTCGGCGCCGTTGCCGCCGTTCGGCGAGTCGGCGGCCGGCTGCTCCGCCCCCCGCTGGCCGCCACGGTGCCACCGAACGTAGACGGCCGATTCGCCCGGATGCTCGCGGAACAGGCGCGCGGCGGCGGCGATAGATTCCTCCGAGGCGGCCCGGTCCGGCGAGAGAGCCAACTCGATGGAAAGAGCGCCGCTTCCCCGCAGCGTCGCAAGGGGTACGGCCTCGAAGAGCCGAAGCGGCGGGTCGGCCTCGTCCCGCTCGCGGCCGGAGACGACGCCCTTCACGAGGACCGGCGCGTCCTGGACGAGGACCTCCTTCGCGGCCTCCCACGCGTCACCGAAGCAGAGCAGGAGCGCGGTGCCGTGGAAGTCCTCGACGGTCACCCGCCCGTACTCGGCACCGTCCCGCTTGCCGTAGTTGCGACTCACGGAGGTGACGACGCAGGCGAGCTCCACGCGCTGGTCCCTGTGCTCGCGCAGCGTCGCCGTGTTCACGTCTCCGTAGGCGCGCATCACGTCCCGGTAGCGCTCGAGCGGGTGGCCGCTGATGAAGAAGCCGAGGATCTCCTTCTCCCGGGCGAGGCGCTCGGATTCGGGCCAGCGGCCGATCTCCGGGAGCTGGGGGTCGGGCCGGAGTGATTCGGCGTCCTCGCCTCCGCCGCCGAAGGCGTCGAAGAGGGAGCCCTGTCCCGCCTCCTGCTCCTCCTGCCGGAGCTGCGCCTCCCGGACCGCCGACTCGAGGCCCGCCATGAGCTGGGCGCGGTGTCCGAAGCCGTCCAGGGCCCCGGCCTGGATCAGGGCCTCCATGGCGCGCTTCCCGACCGCCTTGAGGTCGACGCGCTGGGCGAAGCCGAAGAGGGACTCGAATGCCCCGCCCTCCTCGCGGGCGGCGAGGATCGAATGGACGGCGGCTTCGCCGAGGCCGCGCACGGCGCCCAGACCGAATCGAATCTCCCGGTCCGAGACGGGTGTGAACTTCCATGAGGACTCGTTCACGTCCGGCGGCAGGACCTGGAGGCCGTCGCCCCGCTCGGGGACGTATCGCCCGAGCTCCCGGCACTCGGCGATGTACTTCACCACGTCCTCGGTCTTGTCGACCACGGACGAGAGAAGCGCGGCCATGAACTCCGCCGGGTAGTGCCGCTTCAGCCACGCCGTCTGATACGACAGGAGGGCGTACGCCACCGAGTGCGACCGATTGAATCCGTAGCGGCCGAACGTGGCGATCTGCTCCGCGATCTCGTCGGCGACCCGGCGCTCGACCCCGCGCTCGACGGCGCGCGTGCGGAACTTCTCCAGCTCCTTGGCAATCAGCTCCGCGTCCTTCTTGCCGACGGCCTTCCGCAGCACGTCGGCCTCGGCGAGGGTGAAGCCGGCGAGGACCTGCGCGATGCGCATCACCTGCTCCTGATAGGTGATGACGCCGTACGTCGGCTCCAGCACCGTCTCCACCCGTGGATGCGGGAAGCGCACGGGCTCCTTGCCCAGCTTCCGGCGGATGAAGACGTCGGTCATCCCCGTGTCCAGTGGGCCCGGCCGGATCAGGGCGTTGAGGGCGACCAGGTCCTCGAACCGGTCGCTCCGCATCGCCCGCAGCTTGTCCGTCGCCAGCGACGACTCGAACTGGAACACGCCCGTGGTGCCGCCCCGCGCGAGCATGTCGTAGACGTCCGGATCGTCCAGGGGCACGTCCTCGATCCGCCCGTACTCCTCGCCGGTACGCGGGTGCTTCAGGGCGCCGTGGCGCTGCCGGATCCACGCTACCGCGTCGTGGATCACGGTCAGCGTCTTCAGGCCGAGGAAATCCATCTTCAGCATCCCCGCCTGCTCCAGCGCGATCATGTCCCACTGGGTGACGAGCGTCGCCTCGTCTCCGGACGAGGCTCCGGAGCCACGCGTCGTCTGCGTGCAGACGGGCACGTAATCCTCGAGGGGACCGGGCGCGATGACGACGCCGGCGGCGTGGACGCTTGCGTGGCGGCTCAGCCCTTCCAGCGTCGTCGCATAGTCGATGAGCCGGTGAACCCGCTCGTCCGACCGGTACGCCTCCCGAAGCTCGGGAATGCGCTCGGCTGCCTCCTCGACCGTCAGCGAGTTGTTGGGCGCGTTGGGGACCAGCTTGGCGAGCGTGTCCGTCTCCGCGGGAAGAAAGCCGAGCACGCGGCCGACGTCCCGGATCACGGCGCGGGACTTCATCGTGCCGAACGTGATGATCTGGCCCACGGAGTCCCGCCCGTACTTCTCACGGACGTACTCGATGACCTCGCCACGGCGCTCGTAGCAGAAGTCGATGTCGATGTCGGGCATCGACACCCGGTCGGGGTTCAGGAAGCGCTCGAACAGCAGGTCGAAGCGCAGCGGGTCGACGTCCGTGATGCCGAGGGAGTAGGCGACGATGGACCCCGCTGCCGAGCCGCGGCCGGGGCCGACGGGAATGCCCTTCCGCTTCGCCCAGTTGATGAAGTCCTGGGTGATGAGGAAGTAGCCGGCGTAGTCGGCCTTCGGGTTCGTGATGACGCCCAGCTCGTAGTCCAGCCGCTCGCGGATCTCGTCGCTGAGCGGATCGCCGTAGCGCTCCTTCACGCCCTCCGTCGCCAGAACGCGCAGCAGCTCCGCCTCCGTGGAGACCTCGTCCGGGAGCGGGAACTTCGGGACGTGGTACTTCTTCTCCAGGGAGAGGTCGACCTCGTCCGCGATTCTCAGCGTGTTCTCGACGACGTCCGGCCGGTCCGGGAACGTGTCCGCCATCTCGGCCGGGCTCTTGAAGTAGAGCCCCCCGTCGTAGCGCATCCGGTTCGGATCCTCCCGGTCCTTCCCCAGGCCGATGCACAGCAGGACGTCGTGGGCCTCGTGGTCGTCGGCGCGCAGGAAGTGGGCGTCGTTGGTCGCCACCACGGGAAGCCCGAGCTCGTCCGCCAGGCGGAAGACCTTGCGGTTCAGCTCCTGCTGTCCGGGGGTGCCGTGGGCCTGAACCTCCAGGTAGTAGCGCCCGTCGAAGACGTTGGCATACCACGTCGCCGCCTCTCTGGCGGCTTCCCCTTCGTCGGCCATGAGATGACGGGCCACCTCACCCGCCATGCACGCCGACGAGACGATCAGCCCCGCGGAGTGCCGTTCCAGCACCTCCCGGTCGATGCGCGGGCGCATGTAGAAGCCCTCGCGGTAGCCGATGGAGGTCAGGCGGATGAGGTTGCGGTAGCCTTCGAGGTCCCGGGCCAGCAGCACGAGGTGATAGTAGGCCCGCTCCCCCTCGCCCCGGCCGATCTTCCGCTCGCGCCGGTCCCCCGGTGCGACGTAGGCTTCCATGCCGACGATCGGCTTGATCCCCGCCTTCTGTCCCTGCTGCATGAAGTCCCACGCGCCGTACATGCAGCCGTGGTCCGTCAGGGCCAGGGCCGGCATCTCGAACTCCTGAGCCCGGCGGATCAGGTCCGAGATGCGGTTGGCGCCGTCGAGCAGCGAGTACTCGCTGTGGGTGTGGAGATGGACGAACGACACGTCAACTTCCTCTGCAGCGGAACGTGCTCAGGATGGTCCGGAGCTGGATCATGTACTCGTACTTCTCGTACGCAGGCGCGTACAGGGACGCGTCCAGCAGATAGGTGCGCCCCTGCCCGGGGCAGGCGACGATCCAGGTGACGAACGGCCCGCCCGCCGGCGTCATGCCGGCCGGCGAACCCCACGGGCCGTGCACCTCCAGGACGGGACGGCCCTCCTCCGTCGCCGTGCTGTCCACCTCGACGGCCGCCGTATCCATCACCTGCGGCCGGGGGAAGTGCGCCGCCACGAGCCGCGACCGCCACGCCAGCACCGCGGCCTCCGTCAGCGGGCCCGTGCCGGGGCGCCGATCGACCAGGATCGCACGATAGAGCTCTTTCGGGTCCACGATGGAATTCGTGAAAACCCAGACGGAATCTTCGCGGTCGTGCTTGTAGACTGTGGGCAGCGTCAGCGACCAGCCCCGCGTGCGCATGACGCTGTCGGCCAGTGCCTCGTCCGCGCCGCTCATGAACATCCGCTGCCGGACGTACTGCCGGAAGCGCCCGTCGATGAGGTCGTGAAGCTCCGGCAGCATCTCCTGGAGCGCGGTCACGTTGCCCTCCTCCGGCAGCAGAACCGCGTTCACTACCTGCTGGTCGGCCCAGACGTCGTGGGCCTCCACGATGGCCGGCGGCTCCGGAACGGGCCCGTCCACGTGGTCCAGCACCTCCTTGACGTAGGTCTCCCCCGGCCTGCCGATGACGAGGATCTGCCGAAAGCGCCGCAGCTTGATCCAGTCCTTGCTGGAGGGTGAAACCTGCGTCAGGCGGAAGGTCTTCTCGCGCCGGACCGTGAAGACGGTCGGCTGGAGAGCCTCTTCCACGGTGTCCTTCACCGCGCTCCAGAACTCGTCCGGCACGACGGCGATGATGCTGTTCGCATCGCCGTACGCCACGGGGGGACGCTCCACGTCGCAGCCGCTCACGAGGGCGGCACCGAGCAGCACGGCGGCCAGAAGGGGTCTCATTGCCAATGGGCGGAAGGAGTGCGGCAAACGGCTCAAAGGTAACCGGAGCGGAGCGCCACCGGCAACTTGTGGAGGCCTTCCGCGGGGCGGTACTGTTGGACGTCGGCGGGCGCCTCGCACGGCCGCCAGACGAACCCTTCAACCCCCAACCGGAAAGACGGGTCCGGTGCACCTGCCCCACGCATCCGAGCGCCTCAGCGCGTGGACCGACGCCCGCCGGACGGCGGGCCGATTCCTCCTCGCCCTGGACTTCGACGGCACCCTCGCGCCCATCGTGCCGCGCCCGGGAGACGCCGCCCTGCCCGACGCGTCGAGGCGTGCCCTGGAGCAGATCCTCGATCGGGGCGACACCGACGTGGCGCTGGTCAGCGGCCGCGGCCTCGACGACGTGCGCGGCCGCGTCGGCCTCGCCGACGTCCACTACGCGGGCAACCACGGCATGGAGATCGACGGCCCCGGCGTCCATCGGGTTCACGCCCCGGCCCGAGACGCGCGACCGGCGCTGGACCGCTGCGCCGATTCGCTCCGCGACCGGCTGTCCGCCCTCGACGGGGTGGAGGTCGAGGACAAGGGGCTCACCCTGAGCGTCCACTACCGGCGCGCCGTCGATCCGGACGCGGAGCAGATCGTCCGTGACGCCGTGGCGGAGGCGTGCGGCGCCGACCCCGGTCTGCGCGCCACGTACGGCAAGCGCGTCGTCGAGGTCCGGCCCGCCATCGACTGGGACAAGGGGCGTGCGATTCGGTTCCTGCTCGACGCCCTCGGCGAGGGTCTCGACGTGCCCGCGGTGTTCGTGGGAGACGACCGGACCGACGAGGACGCCTTCCGGGCGATCCGGGACGCAGCCGCGGGGACGGTCAGGGACGCGGTGCTCGTGGGTCCCGTGCCTCGGGACGGCACGGCCGCCACCTGCCAGGTGGAGGACCCCGCCCGCGTGACCGAGCTGCTCCAGCGCCTGGCCGAGGGCCCGTGAACAACGCCATAGCCCGGCTCCTGACGCTCGCCGCGCTCATCGGCGTCGGCGCTCTCCTCGGCGCTGTGCGGGCGCCCTCCCACGCAGGCGCCCTCGCCGCCATGTTCCTCGGCTTCACCCTGCTGACGGCGTACGTCGCAGGCGACGTCGCAGCCTCCATCCGCCTACCCCGCGTCACCGGCTACGTGCTCAGCGGGATCCTCGTGGGGCCCCATGTGCTGGGCGTTCTGCTTCCGGAGACCGTCGCCGAGCTCCGGACGATCGACGAGCTGGCCCTGACGCTCATCGCCCTCACCGCAGGCGGGGAGCTGCGCCTGCGGGAGCTGCGTGGGAAGCTGACCTCCATCGTCTCCGTCTCGCTGTCGGTCATGGCGATCGTGGGCGTGGGCGTCTTCCTGGTCGTCCTGGCCGCCCGTCCGCTGATCCCGTTCCTGGCGGGCCGGTCCACGGGGATGGCCGTGGCTGTGGCCGCCCTGCTCGGCGTTTGGTGCGCCAACTCGTCTCCGGACGCGACCATCGCCGTGATCAACGAATCGCGGGCGCGCGGGCCGCTCACGGAAACGATCGTCGGCGTCACCATCCTGAAGGACGTGCTCGTCATCATCGCCTTCGCCGCCGTCCTCGCCCTCGCCCGGCCGCTCTCGAACCCGGACGCCGGCGGCTTCGACGTCGCTCTCCTGACCTCGATGCTCTGGGAAGTGCTCGGCGCCCTCGCGGTGGGGACCCTCGCCGGCCTCGTGTTCGCACTCTACCTCGATCGCGTCGCCGCCCGCAGCGTCCTGGCGACCCTCGCCTTCGCGTTCCTGCTGACCCTGATCGCCGGCGCCCTCCACGTCGAGCTGCTCCTCACCGCCGTCGGCGCCGGTTTCGCGACGGAAAACTTCTCGTCCGCCGGGGACGCGCTCCTGGACGCCGTGGAGAGCAACGCCCTCGTGGTGTTCGCCCTCTTCTTCGCCCTCGCCGGGGCCACCCTGGACCTGGGCGCCCTCCGCTCCTACGGCGCCCTCGCCCTCGGGTTCGTGCTGGTTCGCGGCGGCCTCACCTGGCTCGGCGTCCGCGTCGGCGCCCGGATGGCGAACACCCCGCCCGCCGTCGCCGGGCGCACCTGGATGGGGCTCGTATCCCAGGCCGGCGTCACCCTCGGACTGTCCCTGCTCGTCGCCCGGGAGTTCCCCGACTGGGGCCGCGACTTCATCGCGTTCACCACCGCGATCATCATCTTCCACCTGCTCGTCGGTCCCGTCCTCCTGAAGCTGGCGCTGTCCCGTGCCGGCGAGTCCGAAGGGGCCCGAAATGGGACGGGCGGCGTCGCCGGGAGCCCGGCGCCTGGCACATCGCCTGCCTCCATGGGAGCCTGAGCCTGCACGGCGGCGGGGTGGACGGCGGCGCCGGCCGCCTGCTACACTCCCCCGGCCCGTGCGCACAGCGGGGAGGGAGATCTGGCATGAACTCGAGGGAGGACGGCGCGCGCGATCCGGTGGGGTCCGGAATCGGGCCCGGACCGAGCTGCAGGTGGCCGCCGGAGCGCGAGACGTCGGGATCGGGGATCGGCCATCGGCCCGCCGGGGACGACGAGGCGGGAGGGGGCGATGACCACGGGCACGAGCGCGGAGAGCACGGCCACGACCACGCCCGAGGGGCCAGTCGGAAGGCGCTGCTGACGGTACTCGTGCTCACGGGGCTCTTCCTGATCGCGGAGGTCGTGGGGGGGATCCTCTCCCATTCCCTGGCCCTGCTGGCCGACGCGGGCCACATGCTCACGGACGTCGCGGCGCTCGGATTGTCTCTGTTCGCGCTGCGGTTCGCGCAGAGGCCGGCGACGGAAGAGAAGACGTATGGCTGGCTGCGGGTCGAGATCCTCGCCGCCCTGCTGAACGGCGCGGCGCTGATCGTGATCTCTCTCGTGATCTTCTACGAGGCGTGGGCGCGCCTGCACGAGCCGATGGAGATCCGGGGCGGACTGATGCTGGCCGTGGCCGCCGTCGGGCTGGTGGTGAACGTGGTCGCCGCCGTCCTGCTCCAGCGTTCGGCCGGGCACTCGCTGAACGTGCGGGGCGCGTACCTGCACGTGCTGGGTGACATGCTCGGCTCCGTGGGCGCCATCGTCGCCGCGGTGGTCATCATGACGACGGGCTGGACGCCGGCGGATCCGCTGATCTCCGTGCTGGTGGGGCTTCTGATCCTCGCCGGCAGCTGGAAGCTGGTCCGGGAGTCGGTTGACATCCTGCTGGAGGCGGTGCCTCGGCACATCGACCTGGCCCGGGTGCGGGACGCCCTCGACGACATCCCGGGTGTCGAGGACGTCCACGACCTGCACGTGTGGACGGTGACGAGCGGCGTCCTGGCCATGAGCGGGCACGCCGTCGTGCCCGAACCGGCGGACCATCAGGCGGCGCTGGACGCGATCCACGGGCGCATGCGCCAGCGATTCGGGATCGACCACGTGACGTTCCAGCTCGAGCGTGAAGCCATGTACGCCCGCGAGCACGGGCTCGTCCGCACGGAAGGCGTGCCGTGCGACAGCGACGCCGAGCCGCGACGACAGAACGAGGGACCCGATGCGGGGCCCCCCACCCGAACCGATGACAGGACATGATACTGAACGGAAAGCGCGTTCTCGTGACCGGGGTGCTGAACGACGCGTCCATCGCCTTCGGAGTCGCCCGACTCGCCCAGGAACAGGGCGCCGAAGTCGTGCTGACATCCTTCGGCCGTGCCGCGAAGCTCACCGAGCGCACCGCTCGGCGGCTGCCGGAGGAGGTGAAGGTCGTCGAGATGGACGTCACCCGGCAGGAGCACCTGGACTCGCTGGCCGAACGGATCGGCGGCCGCCTCGACGGCGTGCTGCACTCCATCGCCTACGCACCCCCGAGCTGCCTGGGCGGCGGCTTCATGACCGCGCCGTGGGAGGACGTCGGCGTCGCGCTCCAGGTCTCCGCCTACTCCCTCAAGTCCCTGGCCGTCGCGGTGCTGCCCATCCTCAACGAGGGCAGCGGCATCGTCGGCCTCGACTTCGACGCCTCACACGCATGGCCCGTCTACGACTGGATGGGCGTCTCCAAGGCCGCCCTGGAGGCCACGGCGCGCTATCTGGCCCGGGAGCTCGGCCCGAAGAAGGTGCGGGTCAACCTGGTAGCGGCCGGCCCGCTCAAGACCATCGCCGCCAAGGGGATCCCCGGCTTCAATCAGTTCGAGATCGCGTGGAAGGATCGCGCGCCCCTCGAGTGGAGCTTCACCGACACGGAGCCCGTCGCCCGCGCGTGCGTAGCCCTCATGTCGGAGTGGTTCCCGGCCACGACGGGCGAGATCGTCCACGTGGACGGCGGCTTCCACGCCGTAGGCTGAGGGCGACGTCGCCGTGACGGACCGCATCCGCGTCCGAACCACGGAGCGGGAGCAGCTCCTGGACGTCACCGCCGAGGTGCGTCGGTGGCTGCGGGAGAGCGGCGCCCTCGCCGGCGGCAGGGGCACGGGCGTCCTGCACCTGTGGTCCCTGCACACGACGTGCGGACTCACGGTGAACGAGGGCGCGGATCCGGACGTCGCCCGGGACGTGGTGACCACGCTCCGCCGCCTGGTCCCCCGCGCACGGCGACTACCGACACGCCGAGGGCAACTCCGACGCCCACATCAAGACCCTGCTGTGCGGCCCCGGCGAGACGCTGCTGGTCGAGGACGGCGAGCTCGTGCTCGGCACCTGGCAGGCCGTCTTCCTGGCCGAGTGGGACGGCCCCCGCAGCCGCGAGATCGCCCTCCGCTTCCTCCCCGCGTAGCCCGCGACCGATCCAGCCCGCAAGCCGGTCAGGAAAACGGATCTTTCGGACGCCGCCGGTGTTCCATTGGCCCGCGCACCCATACCGTCTTTCGAGGACCATGATCCGCAACGTCGCCATCATCGCCCACGTCGACCACGGCAAGACCACGCTGGTCGACAAGATGCTCCGCCAGGCCGGGACCTTCCGGGAGAACCAGGCCGTGGAGGATCGCGTGATGGATTCGAACCCGCTCGAGCGGGAGCGCGGCATCACCATCCTGTCGAAGAACACGTCCGTGCGCTGGGGCGGCCACAAGATCAATATCGTCGACACACCCGGTCACGCTGACTTCGGGGGAGAAGTCGAGCGCATCCTGCGCATGGTGGACGGCGTGCTCCTCCTGGTGGACGCCTTCGAAGGGCCCATGCCCCAGACCCGCTTCGTCACCCGCAAGGCGCTGTCGCTGGGGCTGCAGCCCATCGTGGTGATCAACAAGATCGACCGCACGGACTCCGAGCCGCTGCGCGTACACGACGAGGTGCTCGAGCTGTTCATGGAGCTGGAGGCCGACGAGCGGCAGCTCGACTCGCCGTTCCTCTACGCGTCCGCGCGGGACGGCTTCGCCGTCCGGGAGATCGGCGACGAGGCCCGGGACCTCACGCCGCTCTTCCAGTCGATCCTCGACACGGTGCCCGCGCCGCCGTCGGACGCCGAGTCCACGTTCCAGATGCTCGTCTCCACCATCGACCACTCGCCCTACCTCGGGCGGATGGCGATCGGGCGGATCGAGCGCGGCTCCGTGCACGTTGGCGACGTCGTCTCGCTCCTGCCCCATCCCGGACACGACCTCCCTGGCGACGACGCCGACGAGGGTGCCGGCGTCGTGACCGGCCGCGTCGCCAGGCTGTACGCCTTCGAAGGGCTCGAACGCGTCGAGGTGGACAGCGCAGGCGCCGGCGAGATCGTCTCCCTGGCCGGGCTCGAGGGAGTCGAGATCGGCTCGACCATGACGGACCCCGAGCACCCGGATCGGCTGGAAGGGATCGCCGTCGAGGAGCCGACCGTATCCGTCGACTTCCTCGTCAACATGTCGCCCTTCGCCGGCAGGGAAGGGAAGTACGTGACCTCCCGCCAGCTCCGCGAGCGGCTGCACCGGGAGCTCGAGCGCAACGTCGCCCTGCGAGTGGAGGACACGGGGTCGCCGGACACCTTCACCGTGAGCGGTCGCGGCGAGCTGCACCTGGGCATCCTCATGGAGACGATGCGCCGTGAAGGCTACGAGTTCGCCGTCTCCCGGCCCCGTGTGATCACCCGCCGCGGCCTGGACGGCGAGCTCATGGAGCCGTACGAGGAGGTGACGATCGACGTGCCGGAGCGGTTCACCGGCACCGTCATCGAGTCCCTCGGACAGCGCAAGGGCCAGATGCTCGAGATGCGCAACGCCGGCGCCGCCGCCGGCTCCCTCACGGGGCTCGTGCGCATGGTCTACCGCATCCCCGCCCGTGGCCTCTTCGGCTACCGGGGCGACTTCCTCACGGAAACGCGGGGCGAGGGCCAGCTCCACCACCGGTTCCTGGAATACGGGCCCTGGGCCGGCGACCTGCGCAGCCGCGAGCGCGGCGTGCTCGTCTCCATGGTGGACGGGACCTCCGTCGGCTACGCTCTCTACAACCTCCAGGACCGGGCCACCCTCTTCATCCGCCCGGGCGTCGAGTGCTACGAGGGCATGATCGTCGGGGAGAACGCACGCCCCGGCGACATGGAAGTCAACGTCGCCAAGGGCAAGAAGCTGACGAACATCCGCGCCTCCGGTTCCGACGACAACATCATGCTCGAGCCCCCCTTGGTGATGACCCTCGAAGCCGCTCTCGAGTTCATCGAGGAGGACGAACTCGTGGAGATCACACCCGCGGCCATCCGCCTGCGCAAGCGGCACCTGAAGGCCCACCAGCGGAAGAAGGCCGGACGCAAGGCGGGCTGAGCTCCCGGACGGCGCCCGCCGCCCCGGCCGACCCGCCACCGACCTGCCACCGGCGGACGCGAGTCCCCAGGCCGCCCGTCCCGTGGCCG